>NZ_ML137218.1:0-242938 GCF_004015795.1 Falsirhodobacter deserti
CGATGGGTCATACATCCCGTCCTCAATGGCCGACAGGATGCCCGCGATCTTCCGCTCCACCTGTTCGAGGTCGCGTTCCGTCTTGGCGCGTGCGGCCACCTGACCGGCCTGCGCTTCGTTCCACGCCCGACGATATTCCTCGACGAACACCGCCACGAGGTCCGGATGCATCAGGCGATCCTTCAGGCCGCCGAGCACACGGTCTTCGACCTCGTCGCGTTCGATCGTCGCCCGGTTGGTGCAGATCGCATTGCCTTTGTTACGCGCGCCGCTGCAGCCGTAGCGGGTTTTGTTGATCAGGGTGTATGTTGCCCCGCAACAGTCGCAGACCACGAGGCCGGAGAACAGATAGGTCGGTCGGCGCGCCCGCTCGGGGCGCAGATCGCTGCCTTGAACGCCCGCCGGGTTCATCTCCTCGCGGAACGATCCTTGGCGGTCTTTCACGCGCTGCCAAAGCTCGTCATCAATGATCCGAAGGTGCTCGACCTCCTCGATGACCCACTCCTCGGGCGGGTTCGGCCGCGCTTGGCGCCTGCCGGTCGCCGGATCCTTCACGAACCGCTGCCGGTTCCACACCAGCCGTCCGATGTAGAGCTCGTTGTTCAAGATGCCGGTGCCGCGCTTCCAGTTGCCGGAGATCGTCGAGGGCCCCCAAGTTCCGGCACCCTTGCCGTTCTCGGGGCTTCGGACCCCTTCGCGTCAGGTATCAGGCTTTGGGAGAAAGGCGATGGCAATAGGGATGGCTCTTCCATAACGTCATCCGCTGTTGAGTTTCTTGAAGCCGCCCCAGAGCACGAACCAGTCCTTCACGCCTACGCGGATCGTGTCACCCCATCGTCGTGGTCTGGGAGCCGTGCAGACGTCATGCAGCCGAGGGCCAATGCCATTGCTGAACTGACACAGCATGAGCGGGAAGAGATAGCTCAGTCCGCTAAGTCGGTGTCAGCGCGACTGGCCATGGAAAGCGAACGAGAACGCGTGCGTGACAGACAAAGAGATGTAGAACGCGAACAGCGATTCGAGTGAAATCTCGCACAAAGCCTGGCGGATTCTCTGTGGAATGTGGGCGTGAGGGGTTACAAAGCGTTCTGTGGGAGTGTCTGAAACTCTGGGTATCTGACGGGGCCCATACGGTGTTCAGATACAGTCAGGCGTCGAAGCACCCGGCGAACATTATGGCCAGCTGCTTGCGGGCCGCAACCCATTCGCGAACCGCACGACCGCCCTTCTCGCAGGTGCGGATGGCCAGGGAGATCAGCTTGGTCGCGGCCTCCTCGGTGGGGAATGCGCCCTTGGTCTTCAGCGTCTTCCGCAGCACCCGGTTCAGCGACTCCACGGCGTTGGTGGTGTAGATGATCTTCCGGATCGCTGCGCTGAAGGCAAGGAACGGGATCACCTCGGCCCAGGCCCGGCACCAGGCCGGGGCAATGGAGGGGTATTTCCCGGCCCATTTCTCCTCGAACCCGTCCAACTGTCGGGCGGCCTCCTCCGCCGTCGGGGCCTGGTAGATCGGGCGCAGATCGGCGGCCACGGCCTTGCGGTCCGTCCAGCTGCAGAAGTTCATCGAATGCCGGATCAGGTGAACGATGCAGGTCTGAACTGTGGTATCCGGGAAGGCCGCTGTGATGGCTTGCGGGAAGCCCTTCAGGCCGTCCACGACCGCGATCAGGATGTCCTGAACCCCCCGGTTGCGCAGTTCGTTCATCACCGACAGCCAGAACTTGGCGCCCTCGTTGTCGGCGATCCAGAGTCCGAGGACCTCGCGCTCCCCATCCCTGGTGACACCCAGGGCGATGTAGACCGCCTTGTTCTTGACCATCCGACTGTCGGCATCGCGGATCTTGACCCTGAGCGCGTCGAAAATGACGATCGGATACATCCGGTCCAGCGCCCGGTGCTGCCACTCGCGCACCTCGTCCAGAACTGCATCGGTCACGCGGCTGATCAGGTCGGGCGAGACCCGCAGGCCATACAGATCCTCAAGATGGGACTGGATGTCGCGCACCGACAAACCGGCGGCATAGAGCCCGATGATCTTGTCATCCGCCCCGTCGATCCGGGTCTGACCCTTCTTCACCAGCTCAGGCTCAAAGCTGCCATCCCGGTCGCGCGGAACCGACAGCGGCGCCTCGCCATCCGAACCCTTGACCCGCTTGGTTGAAATCCCGTTGCGGCGGTTGGATTGTTCCGGCGGGGCCTCGGCACCGGCCTCATAGACCAGATGCGCGGTCCGTTCGGCCCCGAGCATCCGTTCCATCAGACGGATCTTCAGCTCCTTCATCCGCCCGGCCTCGCCAAGCAGAGCGTCAGGCCGCTTGCCGCCCTTCAGCAGCTCGTCCAGCAATTCGGTCGAAATCGTCATCAGCCGTGCTCCTCTCAGGAAGCATGGACCACATCACGAATACACAGAAGCTCGGACACTCTCCGTTCTGTTGCACCAAATGGCGGCAATGTGGGCTGCCCGCGTCATCCGAGCAGGGTGCTGAGAGTCCGCTATGGGCCGCAAAAAAGAGTCTGAAGAGAGAAGGATGCAGTTTGCCCTGCCTAAATTGCGGAAAACCCAGGACCATAGAAGCACATCTGATCCCCAAAGCATTCGTAATGGAGGTGAAAGCTGATCGCGGTGAGCAACACTTGATTGTTCACAAGGGCAACCCTTATCCGAAGGTTAGCCATACTGGCGTCTACGACAAAGATATTCTGTGCGGAGATTGTGACAACATACTTGGGCGCTATGAATCCTACGCATTCGACCTCTTTCGGAAAATACGTACGCAATCTGTCAGCGCAGGGAAGATCATAGGCGTGGACGGCGTGGACGGAGATATGCTGGTACGTTTTGCCTCAGGTATTGCCTGAAAATATGCTGTCACAATTCCCGACAGGGGACGTATCGACATCGGCCCTTACAAAGATATCCTTAGGATGGTCGCGCTCAGTGGCGGGCCAATTTCCAATGCTATTGATGTCACGATTGCGCGCATCATCGAACTCGATGGCGACGTTATCACTATCGCACGCCCATGCCAGATAGGAAGAAAGGAGTGAACGTCGTAAGGTTCTGTCTTGGCGGATTTCTCATCTTGCTCAAAATCGACAAACGGCCGCCCGGTAATTGGCTGCCGGAGGAATGTTGGTTGCGAGGGCGCGAAAAAGGAGCCTTTGTGACTCTCCCCGCCGAATATGTCGAAGAGGCAACCCTGCATGCAGAGCTCGCGAACCGGACACCTGTGCGTCGATTTTTCGTAAAGATGCGTGAGCACTCAGCCCGGAATTCAAAGCAAGGTTAATGTGATCTAAGAGCCACCGTTTTTCGGATGTTGCGCGCCAGCTCGAATGGCTGGTCTGGAGTAGCTGCACCGCAGCGGAGGATGACAAAACGAGTGTCTCCTTTGGGCCGAACGCGAGCTCTCATAGCTTGGCCGGCAGCGACACCGCGAATGACGGGGTTGGGGCTTTCGGCCCCCCGCCGGGGGTCACGGCAACGCGACTGCCGAGTGACAGGCATGGGGCTGATCCGCTCTTCCCCCTTCAAAGAATGTAGATCAGCGCGACGCCCCAGCCCGTCATGGCGGCCCCTGCGGCAAGCGTGTAGATCCCGTTCCACCCGAGCCCCGCGCGTGCGGCCGACACGCCGCCCAGCTTTGCCGCCAGCAGGACCGAGGCGGTGTAGGGCGAGGTCGTCCCGCTCAGCGCCCAGCCCCCGGTGATCGCGGCGACGAGTGCCGTCGGCGGGATGCCCATCTCGGCAGGCGTCGGCAGGATCGGCACAAGCAGCGACACGGCAAGGATCGGGTTCATCCCGAGCTGGCCGGTGATCGGGATGATCCAGACCATCATGGCCACGATCATCCAGGGCGGCACGGCCGTCAGGTCCGGCCCATGGGCCGACGCCATCGGGGCCAGAAGGAACCCGCCGATGCTGCCGATGAACCCCGCCATGAACAGCAGGAGGATCTCGTTGTTGTAGCTTGGAAGCTCGGTGGCGATGAAGTCCTTGGCCCGCCTGCGGGCATGTTCGCCCTTGGGCATGTCCGCAGGCGGCGGCTGGAGGTAGATCCAGACCAATGCAAGCAGCGGCACGAACAGCATCACCGCGCCGATCACCTCCACCCCCGTCAGGACATGCAGCGCGGCCACTCCGACGATCACGATGCCCAGCAGCACCAGAAGGGGCCGAAGCTTGACCGACCATCGCTCTGTTTCCCCGACCCAAGCCGTGCCCGTCGCCGGCGGCTTGTAGATCGCGTCCAGTCCCCAGCCGATGACCAGCATCAGGATGGCGCTGACAATGCAGGGCAAGGCCGCTGCCGCCCAGTTCGCGCCCGGAACGATGGTGGTGGTAATGACCATCGAAAACCCGAGGGGCGACCAGCACAGCGTCGACGCGAACCCGCGCTGGATCGCGATCATCATGCGGCGCGTGCGCTGCGTGCGCACCACAGGGTTCGGATCCCTGGCGCTGCTTTCAACTGCCAGCGATCCCAGAAGCGAGATCGACCCGTAAAGCAGGATAAGCGAGAACAGGTGCCCCCCTAGCGTCAACGCAACATAGCGTAGGCCGGGCCGCTGCCGTGCCAGAACGCGCCCGCATTCAAGGATCGCGGAGGAGCTCATCGCCGCGTTGCGCAGCGCCGACAGCGCCGTGAACAGCGAGATGATTGTCGCCCCAAGCTGCGCCGCACGCACCAGCGCGAGCAGCCAGTCGTCACGCGTCAGTGTCGCCCAGCCAGTCAGCAGCACGGCCACCGCCACGAAGACCAACCGCGACGGGCGCACCGAAGGGACGAAGAGCGTCACCGCCAGCACGGCCAGCATTGCCGCTGCGGTCCCGAACCCCGGCCACCCGGTATATTCGAATGCAATCATCGTCGCGATCACTCCAGCCGTGACGACACCAGCTGCTGCGGGCCCGCAAGAGGCATTGATAGGGGGCATTCTCGCATCCGATCGCTGGCATGGTCATGCGCATGGATAGGACTTGGCCTGGCTTTTCATCAAGGCCATTCGCCTCTGGTGAACCGCACTCCATTCAACAGCGGCGACGACAGATGTCGATCCAGAACCATGTCTAGATCTTGCTGAAGGTCCGTCCCGGCTTCTGGCAGACAGCTTAATGTTGTTCCCATCGGCATCCAATATGTAGCCCGCGTAGTAACTGGGATTGTATCGGGTGCGGAGGCCGGGTCCGCCCTTGTCGCGTCCGCCTGCGTGAATGGCGTGAGGGTGGAAATCGAGCCAGACAGATTCATCGTCGATCCGATCCACCAGATGCCGGGACTGAACACCTAGGTGCCGCCGTTCTCCAGGTCCTTTGACGGCGAAGATTGGGACATATGTATGTGCCGGCTGCTGTTCGCAATCCAAAGATCATGTTCAATCCAGCGTTCGCGTCGCCTGCTCGACAAGAGCACGCGTCAGCGGTGCGATGCTGCTGGCCGCAAGATGGCTGGTTTGCCAGAACAAGGGCACATCCAGCGTAGCCTGCGGCACGAGTTCGACCAGGCGGCCTGACGCGAGATGCTCCTGCACCAGATGTCTGGGGTTCAGGCCCCAGCCCATACCGGCCAGAGCCGCTTCAACGAAGCCGTATGACGAGGGCAGCCAGTGTGTCGGGAGTGAGACCTGCCAACCTGCGTAGCGCCGGACCCACTGTTGCTGGAGGCGATCCTTCTGGTTGAAGGTCAACGCCGGTGCCTTCGCAAGTGCTTGCGCTGTGACGCCTTCCGGAAAGTGGCGGCGGACATAATCTGGGCTGGCCGTGGCATGGTAGCGCAGCTTGCCAAGGGATTTTGCCTGACAGCCTTGAACCGGCCTTCCGAGGGCGGTCACGGCCGCCATGACGCGCCCGTGCCGCAGCCATTCCGCGGTATGTTCTTCATCGTCCACGGCAATGTCGAGAAGGAGGCCGCTGTCCCTTGCGAAGGACGAGACGGCCGGGAGAAACCAGGTTGCCAAGCTGTCCGCGTTGGTGGCGATACGCAGGGTGACGGGCACGGCCCTGTTTTGAAGCCGGGCTTGTGGAAAGCGGTCGATCAGCCGATCCTCCAACATTCCGACATGTTCCATATGGCGGCACAGCCATGCGCCCTCGTCAGTCGCGATGCACGGGCTGCCACGTTCGACAAGGATGACGCCAAGACGGTCTTCCAGGCCCCGAACCCGCTGCGAAACGGCCGACGGTGTGACGCCGAGCGCGGTCGCCGCAGCCTCGAAGCTGCCCGTCTGCACGACGAGCATCACCGCCCCGGGCCGCGGGATAATCCAGCATTAGCTGTCCTAATCCGAGTTTAGTGTCTTTAATTTGGCTAATCCGAAAGGTTCGGCTACCGCAAGACCGAACTCAACGGCGGAACGAGCATGGATCTGGCAACCTTCATCACCGGCATGACGATGGGGCTCAGCCTGATCGTCGCCATCGGGGCGCAAAACGCGTTCGTCCTGCGGCAGGGCCTGAAGGGTCAGCATGTCTTCTGGATCTGCCTGACCTGTGCCCTGTCGGATGCGATCCTGATCATGCTGGGCGTCACGAGTTTCGGCAGGATCGCCGCCTGGCTGCCATGGGTCGATCCCGTCATGCGTTACGGTGGGGCCGCGTTCCTTGTCTGGTATGGTGTGAAGAGCCTGCACTCCGCCCTCGGATCCAACGAGGTGCTCATGGCGTCCGCCAAGGAAGATCGCACCGGTCTGGCAAGCGCCTTGTTCACCTGTCTGGCCCTCACATGGCTCAACCCGCACGTCTATCTGGACACCGTGGTGCTTCTGGGCACGATCTCGACGCAGTTCGAGGGACAAAAGGCGGCTTTCGCGGCGGGGGCGATGACCGGCTCGTTCCTATTCTTCTTCGCGTTGGGCTACGGGGCCACGCGGCTGCGTCCGGTGTTTGCGCGCCCGTCGGCCTGGCGCATCCTCGAAGGAGGGATTGCGTTGGTGATGTGGGGGATCGCGCTCAAGCTTGTGCTGGGATCCTGACGGACCCCCTCAAGCCAACATGTCCTCCGGCAAGGCGCGCAGCGCGGTTGCAATCTCATCCTTTGCCGCCGCGCTGACCGGCAGGACCGGACGGGGCGGCTCCACAGTGAGGCCCGCAAGCTGACTGGCCATTTCGTGAACGACCCTGAAGCTTGTGTGGTCGCGGAACAGGCGCCAGATCGGCTGAAGCGCGATGTCGATGCGTTCCGCTTCCGCGTGATCGCCCGCCCTGACGGCATCGATGATCTGCTGACACGGGCGCGGCAGGATGCCCGCAAGAACGCTATACCAGGCGTCACCGCCCGCGATCATCGCCTGAGGACAGTTCCAGTCGCCGCTATACCCGATGGAGAAACCCTGCGGCAAAAGAGCGCGCTGATGGGCCAGATGCGCTCCGATCGCCTCGGGCGTGGAGGTAGGGTTCTTGATCGCCTCGACCCCCGGCACCTCCGCCAGCCGTTGCAGCAACTCGTCCCCGAAGCGGAAGTTCGTCACCCCCGGATTGTCGTAGATGCAGAGAGGCAGGCCGCTTTCCCCGGCCACGGCTTCGAAATGGGCGAACATCTCGTCCTGAGTGAGGGGCAGGTAGGCCATGGCAGACAACAACCCGGCCTTTGCACCCGCGTCTTTCGCATCTTTTGCAAGCTTGACGGCATCGCTGGTCCGTAGGGCGGCGACGCCCGCCATCACGGGGATCCCGGGGCTTGCTTCTTCCAGCGCCGCATCGAGCGCCCGGCGACGTTCGTCGCGCGACAGATACGCGTAGCTGCCCGTGCTGCCCAGAAGACCGATCGAATCCACGCCCCCCCCGGACAGACGTGAGATAAGCTTTTTGACGGCGTCCGTATCAACGCGGCCATCGGCGTCAGCCGGAGTAAGAGGAAAGGCCGAAAGACCCCGAAATACGTTCATCTTAAATGTCCCACTTCAACCCGACCTGCATCTTCGACCGCTCCGGTCCTTTCGTCCAGCATGGCTTTCGGTGTGGCCCAATCAGGCAGCGTGATCTCCGCCTCCATGAACGTGACGGCGTTGCCCTCCAGATGCACCCGATCATCGGTGAGGACGCACTTCAGCCAGCCCCCGCGCGGAGATGCCTGATAGGCGAGGAGGTCGCCGCGACCCAGCTTGTCCGCCCAGTAGGGCGCCAGGGTCGCATGAATGGACCCTGTGACTGGATCTTCGGGAATACCGGCACCGGGTGCGAAATAACGGGACACGAACGCAGCGTCCTTGCCCTCGGCTTCCTGACCGGTCACGACAAGACCTACGGAGCCGAGGAGCGTAATGGCGGCAAGGTCTGGCACATAAGCGCGGACTGCGTCGGCGCTGCCCAGATCGACGAAGATGTTCTCGAAGTTGCGGAAGATATGCGGGGGTGGTGAAGAGAAGATCCCCTCGATCTCGACCGGAAGCGTGGCCAGCGGTTGCGGATCCAAACGTGGCAGGTCAAGCCTGTATCCCGCTGCCACCTTCGCGACCTGCAATTCGCCCACCCGCGTGTGGAACACCAGCGTCGTTGGCGCGCCCAGCTTTGTGAACAGGATGTGCGCCGTCGCCAAGGTCGCGTGGCCGCAGAAATTCACCTCATGCGCAGGCGCGAACCAACGAAGGTCCCATGTCCCGTCGGGCCGTGCTTTCACGAACGCGGTTTCCGCGAGGTTGTTCTCCTGCGCGATGGCCAGCATCAGATCCTCGGCCAGCCACTCCTCCAGCACCAGAACGGCGGCGGGGTTTCCCTTGAAGAGCCGATCCGTGAACGCGTCGACCTGATACATCCGCATGAAAGCACTCCCCCCTTGGCTTCTACCGGTCGTGACAGACCATGCCGGGAAGACTTTGAAAAGATCACGGAAGCAATGTCAGAAGCCAATCCCGGAACTCGGCCTGTCCGCTGCCTTGCGCGATCGCTGTAGGAGCGAGCAGATGATAAGCGCTCTTCATGTCAAGGATGGGACGAAGCAGACCTTCAGCGTCAGGAAGTGGGTGTCTGCCGAACCGGAGCTTCGCGCAATCTGCCCATGATATGCGTGTCGATCAGCACGCCATCGCGCAACGCATCTCCTCGCTTGGTTCCCTCTAACTCAAAGCCATGTCGGATATATAGATGAATGGCGGGAGCGTTGTCGGTGTTCACTTCCAATTCGACGCGCCGCAGACCCAACCAGTTGTCGGCAAGGTCAAGAAGGGCTTGCAGAATGCAGGTGCCATAGCCGCGTCCAGTGTAGTCATCATGAACGAGCAGAAAAATCTCTCCGACATGCGCCGCCCGTCTCGTGCGAGGCATCAGGCCACCATACGCGACGATCTTCTCCGCACCTTCCTCATGGACGCACCCGACGAGGAGGCGCGGGCCGTGCAGCAGAGGATGGGACAATTTGCCCTTCGCTGCAATGCAGCATGAACATCCTGACCAGCAGGGTAGACTTCTACACCCTCCCGGCACCGACATCGGGACCATTCCAACCTCGTCCCGGCATCGCCGACAGCAGTTGCCGCGTGTAGGCATCCTGCGGGTCGCCGAACACCTTATCGACCGTTCCGCGTTCGACGATGCGTCCCTTGCTCATCACGATGAGATTGTCGCAGATCTGGCTCGCCACCCGGAGGTCATGGGTGATGAACAGGATCGTCAGCCCCATGTCGCGCTTGATGTCGGCCAGAAGTTGCAGGACCTCCTTCTGCACGGACACGTCCAGAGCGGACACGGCCTCGTCCGCGATCAGGATCTTCGGCTCAACCATCAGCGCGCGGGCGATGCAGATGCGCTGGCGCTGCCCGCCGGAAAATTGTGCGGGATAGCGGTGGAGCGCCTCCTCCTCCAGCCGGACGATTTTCATCAGGCGTTTCGCCCGCTCCCACGCGATCTCGCGTGAGACGCAGAAGTTCATGGGCGCACCGATCAACTGCTCGCCGATCGTGCGGCGGGGGTTGAGCGAGCCGTAGGGGTCCTGGAAGACGATCTGGATGTCCTTTCTTGCCGCGCGGAGGCCTTCGCGGGACCCTTGCGCGAAGTTGCGGTTGCCGATCCAGATCGCGCCGTCGTCCGGATCGAGTAGCCGGATCAGGCAGCGCACCAGCGTTGTCTTGCCCGACCCGCTTTCGCCAACGATGCCCAGCGTCTCGCCCTTGCGGACCGCGAAATCCGCTGGATGCAGCGCGTGGACCGTGCGGGCCTTCGTGGTCAGGGTGCGGGCGACGGGGTAGGTCTTCGCCAGCCCCTGCACGCGCAGGGCAATTTCGTCGTCCAGCGCAGGGGGGGCGCCCTCACGCTTGCGGGGAACGGCGGCGATCAGCTGGCGGGTATAGGGATGCCGCGGGTTGTTCAGCACCTCCTCGGCCGAGCCTTGTTCGACGACGATGCCCTTCTGCATCACCACCACGCGATCCGCGATTTCGGCCACCACGTCGAAGTCGTGGGTGACGAACAGGATGCCGGCGTTGTGCGTCGTCTTCAGCGTCTTGAACATCGACAGGATCTGCGCCTGCGTCGTGACGTCGAGCGCAGTCGTCGGCTCGTCCGCGATCAGGAGCTTGGGGTCCATCGCCAGCGCGATGGCAATCACGATGCGCTGGCGCTGTCCGCCTGAAAGCTGGTGGGGATAGCTCGCATAGACCCGCGGCGGGTCGGGAAGGCGGACCTCCTCCAGCAGGGCCATGGTCTTCGCCTTGCGTTCGGCTTTCGACAGGCGGGTGTGGGCCTTGAAGATCTCCTCGATCTGGTCGCCCACGGTGAAGCAGGGGTTCAGCGCCGTCATCGGTTCCTGGAACACCATCGCGATGCGGTTGCCGCGCAGGCGGGCATGTTCGCGGCGCGACATCTTCAGAAGATCCTTGCCCTCAAACAGCATCTCGCCGCCTGAAGGCTTCAGCGCCTTGGGAAGCAGCCCCATCGCGGTGAAGGCCGTCACCGATTTGCCGGACCCGGATTCGCCCACGACGCAGACGATCTCGTTCGGGTGGATGTCGAAGGACAGGCCCTGCACGGCATGGGGGCGATCGCCGCTCTTGGGCAGGTCGACCGTCAGGTTGCGAACGGACAGGACCGACGTCATTGCAGCCGCCCTTCGCCGATGTCCCAGAACAGGCCGGCCATCATCTCGGTCGCCTCTTTCGCCACGGCGACCATCATGTGTTCGTCCGGCGCGTGCTGCGAACAGGACGGGTGTGAATGGGGGATCCACACGGTGGGCAGGCCCAGCGTTTCGGCGAACACCTCGTTCGGAAGGGAACCGCCGAAGTTCGGCTGCACGGCGGGTTCCTTGCCGGTGGTTTCCCGGATCGAGGCCACGGCCAGACGGGTCCACGCGTTGTCGGGGTCTGTGCGGGTGGCGCGGAAGAAGCCGCGGTCCATCGGCTCGATCCGGATGTCGTCGAACCCGTGGGCGTCCAGATGTTCGCGCAGTGCGGGCAGGATGCGTTCACGGTCCACGCCCACGACATAGCGCAGTTGGCAGGTGGCCTTGGCGCTGCCGGGAATGGCGTTCACCGGCGCTTCGGGCCGCCCGCATTTATAGGCCAGAATCTCGAAGTTGCACCAGCCATAGACCTGTTCGGGACCTTTCAGGTCCGGTTCGCCCCACGTGTCGTCGGTCTGCGGGTCGTCGGAGCCGAACTCCATCTCGATCTTCTTCAGGGCGTCGTGCACGTTCGCGGGAATGGTGCCCGGCGTCCATTCGCGGATTGCGATGCGGCCCTTGGCGTCGGTGATGGTGGCCAGCGCGTGCGCCAGACGGATGCCCGCGTTGGGCAGCAGCCCGCCCCAGTTGCCCGAATGGTGCGCGCCTTCGCGCAACTCGCAGATCAGGTGGAACCCGTGCCCGCCCCGCGCGCCAAGGAACACCGTCGGCACATGCGTCGACACGCGCGGCCCATCGGACGCGATCAGCACATCGGCGGCCAGCAACTCCTTGTGATCCTCAGCCATTTCGGCCAGACCGGGGGAGCCGGACTCCTCCCCCATCTCGATCAGGACCTTGGTGTTGAAGCCGAGGCGCCCCCGTTCGGCCAGCACGATCCGCAGTGCGGCAAGGTTGATGCTGTGCTGGCCCTTGTTGTCCACGATGCCGCGGCCATAGATCCGTTCACCCGCCAGCGTCGCTTCCCACGGGCTGCGGTTTTCCTTCCAGTCGCCCGCCATGCCCCACAGCACGTCGCCATGGCCATAGGTCAGGATGGTCGGCAGGTCCGGGCCCTCGATCCGTTCGGCGTAGAGGGCGGGGATGCGGTCCAGCTTCGTATTCGGCAGGATCTGGCAGGAAAATCCCATGCCTTCCAGCAGCGGTCGCATCTGTTCGTTCAGATAGCGCAGGTGGTCCGGCGCGCTGTCCTCGCGCGGGGACTCGGACCGGATCGCCAGCCGGGCCTGCATCTCGGTCAGGAAGGTGCCGTCCTCCACATAGGTTCCGGCGGCTTTGATGACGGTGTCACGGGTCATGTGCGATCTTTCAATTCCGGTTTTCGGGGGCGAGCGCGTCGCGCAGGCCGTCCCCCATCATGTTGATCGCCAGCACCAGCACGCAGATCGCGGCACCGGGGATCAGGATCAGCCAGCTGTCGAACAGCAGGTATTGGCGCCCTTCGGCCACCATCAGGCCCCAGGACGGGGTCGGTGGCTGCACGCCAAGGCCAAGAAAGGACAAAGACGCCTCCAGCAGGATCGCATGGGCCATCTCGAACGTGGCGATGACGGCCAGACGGTCGAAGATGTTGGGTAGCAGTTCCTTGAACAGCAGCTTAGGCGTGGAGTAGCCCATCGACTGCGCCGCTTGGATGTATTCCTGGTTGCGGATCTGCATGACGGCAGACCGCATGACGACGGCGAACCGGTCCCACAGCAGCAATCCCAGCACAAGCACCACCACGATCAGCGATCCGCCGAAGATCGCGACCACCGCCAGCGCCACCATGATCACGGGCAACGTCAGCCGCGTCATGATAAGGAAGTTGATGACCAGATCAACTTTGCCGCCAAAATAGCCCGCCAGCACGCCCATCAGCGTTCCGATGATGCCCGAACAGATTACGGTGAACACCCCGATCAGCAACGAGATGCGCGCGCCGTGGATGATCCGGGACAGGTAGTCGCGGCCCAGCCCGTCGGTGCCCAGCGGATGCGCCCAGTCCGCCCCCGCCAGCCAGAAGGGAGAGACAGTGCGGTTCGTCATGTCTTGCGCCAGGGGATCATAGGGCGCGATCCACGGCGCGAAGACCGCCATGAAAAGGATCAGCCCGAAGACGATGGCTCCGAACAGGAATACCGGATTGCCGAACGCGCGGGCGGTGAATCCCTTGCGACGCGGGGCGGGAAGGGAGATGTCCGGAGGGGTCATTGGATGCGGATCCTCGGGTCGAGCCAGGCGTTGATGAAGTCGGCCAGCAGGACCATGATGACGTAGAAGATGGCGACGATTAGCAGCACGGCCTGCACCACCGGTAGATCCATGCGCGAGATCGATTCCCAGGCGAGAAAGCCCAGGCCCTGGATTCCGAATACCGTCTCGATCACCACTGACCCGCCCAGCATGTTGCCGAACTGGACCGCCGAAAGCGACACGACCGGGATGACCGCGTTGCGCAGGGCGTGCTTGAACACGACCTTCCACGTGGGGATCCCCTTGGCGCGCGCCGTCCGGATGTAGTCCGAGGACAGCGCTTCGATCATGCCCTGTCGGATCAGGCGCATCATTGGCGGGGTCGAATAGTAGCCAAGCGCGATGGCCGGCAGCACGAAATGTCCCAGCGTGGACGATCCTGAAGGAGGCGCGATGCCCAGCGTCAGCGAGAAGATGACGATCAGGATCAGCGCGAACCAGAAGTTCGGCATGGCCTGTCCCATCACCGCGATCAACATGGCGACGCGGTCGAGGATGCCGTTGGGCTTGACTGCGGCGGCCACGCCCAGCGGGACCGACAGGACCAGCATCACGCCGAGCGCCATGACCGCCAGCGTCAGCGTGTTGGGCAGGCGGTGGGCTATGAGCTCGGCCACGGGCTGGCGGAAGAACAGCGAGTTGCCGAAATCACCCTGCACCGCGTGGCCCAGCCATTCGCCATAGCGGACGGCCAGCGGGCGGTTCAGGCCCAGATCCTCGCGGATCGCCTCGATCTGGGCGGCGGTCGCTTCTTCGCCCGCCACCGCAATGGCAACGTCGCCTGAGGCGTTTAACAGGGTAAAGGCCAGAAGCGAAACGGCCACGCAGACAAGCAGCGCCAGACCGATCCGCTGCATCAGGTATCGCAGCATGTTTCACCGATAGTTTGAGGGTCCCGCGCCAAATCGGCGCGGGACGGGCGATCACTCGTTCCAGCTCGCTTCGAAGAAGCGGGGGGTCTCGTCGGGAACGGGGGTGAAGTTCAGGTCCGCATTGTAGACGTAGTTCAGCGCGTAGGTGAAGATCGGCACCTGGTAGGCCTGGTCCGAGATGCGGGTGAGGGCCTTGGCATAGGCGGCCTTGCGGGCCTCGGGGTCGATGGTGGTGTTGCCTTCCTCTAGCAAGGCCGTGGTCTCGGCGTCGCGGGCATAGTCGACGACCGACCCGTCATACCAGTATCCCGGCCCCGCGCTGACATCGAGGATCGAGGACGACCCCCAAGCCTGGAACCACATCGCCGTGCGCCCTTCGGTCCGCGCCTGTGCGATGGCCGACGCCTGCAGCATCGTCAGGTTGGCGTCGATGCCGACGGCGGCCAGATCGCCGATGATTGCCTCCACCACCGGACGGTCGCGATAGCCGAAGAAGTCGATGGAGAAGCCGTCGGGATAGCCCGCCTCGGCCAGGATCGCGCGGGCCTTTTCGGGATCGTAATCGTAGGTCGTGACGCCGGTGCCGATGCAGCCGAACTGCGGGGGGGCGCAGGCGGTGTCGATGGTCTGCGATCCCGGGCCGACCATCGCCTCGCGAATACCGTCTCGGTTGATCGCATGATTGATCGCGCGGCGAACCTCGACCTTGGTCAGCGGGCCTTCGGGATTGGTGCGGCCGGCGGCGTCCATTCCGATGAAGCCCACGCGCAGCGTGTCGCCGGACTCGACCTTCAGCTGCGGCTGCCCTTCGAACTGCTGCACCGCATCGGGGGGCACGCGCCAGATCCAGTCCAGGTTGCCCGTCATCAACTCGATGGCCTGCGTGTTGAACTCGGCGACGCGGCGGAACTCCAGCTTCTCGATCGAGGGCTTGCCTTTCACGCCGCCAAAATAGTCGGCGAACGCTTCCATCTTCACGCCTTCGCCGGCGACAACCTCCGTCACACGGTAGGGGCCGGTGCCGATGGGCTGGCGCGACATGCCGTCGGGCCCGGCCTCGGCGTAATAGTCCGACGGATAGATCGGCACCACGTTGGCAAGATATTCCAGAACGGCCGGAAAGATCCCCTTGGTCTTCAGGCGGACGGTATAGTCGTCGATCTTCTCGGCACTCTCCAGAAAGAAGATCGGCTGCACAGTCGTGTGGGTGGTGACGTAGTCGATGGTGCCGACCACGTCATCGGCGGTGAAGTCGCTGCCGTCGTGGAACTTGATCCCCTGACGCAGTTTGAACTCGAGCGTGGTGTCGTCGACCCAGCGGAACGATTCCGCAAGATGCGGCTCGATCTGGTTGGTCTTGTTGTTGCGATAGATCAGCGTGTCCCAGATGTGGTGGCCTAGCACGATACCTTCACGAATGGTGTGCGTGTAGAAGTCGATGCTCGACGGCATGCTGTCTGAAGCCCAGACCAGCGAGTTGTCGGCCGGTCCCGCCCACGTCGGCGCAGTCATGCCGAGGGCAAGCGCAGTCGATATGGCAAGCGTTCGTTTCATGTGCATCCCTGTCATAAATTATGCTCGCGGCGTGGTCGGTTGCATCGACGTTGCCTTGGGGGCAGGAAATTTTGTATACTTAATCCTGTAAAGCCGCTCACCCTCGCGAAAGGGTCTGCACGCCTGGCCAGACACGCTGCGGACAAATTAGAGGCAGGGATGACGAGGCTTTGACTGAAATCGAACCCATTGTGAGACGGAGCCTCCATTCGGAACTGGTGGACCGGCTGCGCACGCTAATCGCGGAAGGCACGCTGACCCCCGGCACCAAGCTGGTCGAGAAGGATCTGTGCGACAGCTTCGGCGTGTCCCGCACCCCCTTCCGCGAGGCGGTGAGGGCCCTCGCCGCCGAGGGGCTTGTCGTTCTGATGCCAAGCCGCGGCGCCTCGGTTGCGACTGTCACGCACGACCAGATCATCGATTCCTTCGTCGTGATGGGTGCGCTCGAGGGGCTGGCGGGCGAACTTGCCGCACCGCGCATCACACCGGAGAAACTAGAGGAGATCCGAGGGTTGCACGCGGCCATGCTTAACTGCCGACGGGCCGGAGATCTTGACGGATACTATGCCCGGAACCGCGGCATCCACGATGCGATCTTCGCCGCGGCCGGGAACGAGACGCTGGCTGCGACGCGCCGGATCATCCACACCCGGATCGTCAATCTGCGCTTCGTGGCGCGGATCGGCGACGAAGCGTGGGCCACCGCTATCGCCGAGCACGAGGAGATGCTCGTGGCCCTGAACGCGCGCGACGGTGCCCATCTGGGTGCCGTGCTGCGACGCCACCTCGAATCGAAGCGCGCGCAGGTCGCGCATTGGCTGCAACACCGTCCCGCCGGAGCATGACATGACCCCGAACACCTGGCCCATCCGTCCCGCCGACATTAACCTTTCCGCGTTTCTGGCCGAACTGAAGAACTGGGTCGCGATCGAAAGTCCCACCGCCGACCGCGACGCGGTTAACGCCATGGTGGACCACGCTGCCGCCTATGCCCGGGCGCTTGGCCTCTCGGTGTCGCGCCACATGACTGACGCGCGCACGGGCGATCTCCTGATCGCGAGACAAGGGCCAGAGCAGGAGGCGGAACGTGTCCTGATCCTCACACATCTCGACACGGTTCATGCCAAGGGCACTCTCGCCGGGCCGCTGCCGTGGCGCGAGGAGGAGGATCGCCTCTTTGGTCCCGGCGTCTACGACATGAAGTGCGGTGCGCTGATGGCGGTGGAGGCTTTGCGGCTGGCGGGAGACCGGGCGGCCGCCACGATCATGTTCGTGCCGGATGAGGAGACGGGCACCCGCGCGACCCGCGCGGCCATCGAAGTTGCCGCGCTGAAGGCGCGGGCCGTGCTGGTGATGGAGCCGGCGCGCGAAGGCGGCAAGATCGTCACCGGACGCCGGGGAAGCGCAAATTACCGCATCGAGGTGCACGGTCGCGCCGCCCATTCCGGCACCCGCCCGCAGGATGGCCGCAGCGCGATTCGCGCCGCCGCGAAACTGGTGCTGGAGCTGGAAGCCATGAACGATCCCGCTCGCGGGATCGGCGTCAACGTGGGCGTCATCCAAGGCGGGACGACGCGCAATACGGTGCCTGCGCTCTGCGTGCTGGACGTAGATGTGCGGCTGCCCGACCTTGCCGCCCAGCATGAGGTCATCACGGCATTGGAAGCGCTGCGCCCCACCGATGCGGATATCCGCTTCGAGATCTCCGGCACCGTCACCCGGCCTGCCTTCGGGGTGGATCCAGGCTCTTCGGCACTTCTGGAAACCGCACGCCCGATCGCCGATGCGATGGGCTATCCGCTCGTGACGATGACTTCCGGCGGCGGGTCCGACGGCAACTTCACGGCCGCTCTTGGCATCCCGACGCTGGACGGCCTCGGTCCAGACGGCGCCGATGCCCACACCTTCAACGAGCACCTGCTTGTCCCGAGCATTCCCCCGCGTCTGGCGATGTTGGCCAACCTGCTGATCGCGCTCAACGCGGCTCATCAATAAAGTCGCTTCGACGGCCGATCTAGAAGCCGCGCTGCATCTAAGTAGCTGCAGATGCGCATATCGAAGTCACGAACGTCCGCTTCGGGGCTTTCGCGTCACCCCTTATTGCCCCGCGAGCCACCTCTTCTGACCTTCGGAAAGGGTCGTATTCGGCGTTGGCCGATCCGTCTCGCCAAGGGACAGTGTCACTGAGAGCGGTCAGCTTTGATCGGCCTCGGAATATGGCCCTGTGCTAACCAACGCGGCTCATCAATAAAGTCGCTTCGACGGCCGATCTAGAAGCCGCGCTGCATCTAAGTAGCTGCAGATGCGCATATCGAAGTCACGAACGTCCGCTTCGGGGCTTTCGCGTCACCCCTTATTGCCCCGCGAGCCACCTCTTCTGACCTTCGGAAAGGGTCGTATTCGGCGTTGGCCGATCCGTCTCGCCAAGGGACAGTGTCACTGAGAGCGGTCAGCTTTGATCGGCCTCGAAATATGGCCCTGTGCTATCGATTTGGCGGGTAACAACCGGCTGACGAGGGCGCAGCACGACGGGGTCGGCTGCGCCACTCAAGCTGCCTCAGCCTTTGAACAACGCTACAGCATCCGCGCCCGCGGGGACGCGCATCGGTGCGGTCGGATCGGTTGCCACGCGCCAGATCGCTGCTGTCACGTCTTCCGGTCTGGTCTTTTCGTCATCCGAACCGCTGGTGAGCCGCGCGAAGACCTCCTGAACCATCTCGGAATAGGGCTCCGAGAAGCCGCCCGCCTGCGTCAGCCGTTCGCGGGCATTGGCTGAGAATGAGGTTCCCGGAGCCTGACCGGGCAGAACGACATGGCTTCGGATGCCGAAGGGGGCAAGTTCCAGCGCCATCACTTCGGTCAGTGCATTCACCGCGGCCTTGCTGGCGGTATAGATCGAGAGCAGATCATATGCCTTCAGCGTCACGCTGGAGGTCACGTTTATGATCACCCCCGCGCGGCGGTCGCGGAACTGCGGCAGCACCGCCTGGATCATCGCGATGGTGCCGATGGTGTTGGTTTCGAAGATGTCGCGCACGATG
The DNA here is from genome assembly GCF_004015795.1 of Falsirhodobacter deserti. Classification (GTDB taxonomy): domain Bacteria; phylum Pseudomonadota; class Alphaproteobacteria; order Rhodobacterales; family Rhodobacteraceae; genus Falsirhodobacter; species Falsirhodobacter deserti. The sequence goes on from NZ_ML137218.1 coordinate 18,814, forward strand.
CCGATCGGGGTGCTTTCGACGGCGTTCAGCCAGCCAATGCCCGCATTGTTGACCAGCACGTCGATTTCGCCGGCTGCTGCCACGGCGGCGGCGATGTTTTCAGGGTCGGTGACGTCGAGCGGCAGGATCGTCAGCCGGTCGGAAACGGGGAGAAGATCTGCTTTCGGGTTTCGCATCGTGGCAATGACGGTCCAGCCTTGGGCAAGGAAGTGCCGTGCTGTTTCAAGGCCGAAGCCTGAAGAGCAGCCGGTGATTAGGATGGTGGGCATGACGATGTCCTTTCGCTGTTGCCTGCCTGATCTAGCGGCGATGCGAGCGACTGCCTATAATCCGAAGTCCGCGATGAGTTATCGCCCGTCCAAAATTCGAGCCCGCTATGACCGATCCCCTTACGCAGATCGTGACTCTCCTCCGCCCCGGCGCGCCTTACGCCAAGATCGCCAGCGCCTCGGGTGCTTGGCGGGTGCGCCGGGACGAGGACAGCGTCGTGTTCTACAACCTGACCCTGACCGGTCAGGCACTGCTGGAGGTTGACGGGCGCCCGCCAATCCCGCTGGGTGAGGGCGACTTCGCCCTCATACCGGCCGCACGATGTTTCACCCTCTCCAGCCCCGACCCGGTGCTGCCGCCGGGGCAGTTCACCGAGCCGGTGCTGATCACCCCCGGGCAGGTCCGGATTGGCGATCCTGATCTGCCGGTCACGACGCAGCAGCTGGTCGGTCACTGCACCTTTGCCGCACGGGATGCAGCCCTGTTGCTGACCCTGCTGCCTGATCTGGTAGTCATCCGCGGCGAGGCGCGGCTGGCGACGCTGATCCGTCTGGTAGTGGATGAAGCGCGCGCCGCGCGGCCGGGGCGCGAGGCGGTGCTGGAACGGTTGCTGGAGGTCTTGCTGATCGAGGCATTCCGCGCTTCAAGCGGCATTACCGCGCCCCGGGGGCTGTTGCGTGGCCTGAGCGATCAGCATCTGTCCACCGCGCTGCGGGCGCTGCACACAGAGCCGGCGCGGCCCTGGACGGTGGCGCAACTCGCCAGTTTGGCGGGCCTGTCGCGCTCTGCCTTCTTTGTGCGGTTCGAGCGCGAGGTCGGGCAGTCGCCGATGGCCTATCTGACCGGCTGGCGGATGAGTGTCGCCAAAGACCGGCTTCGGCGTGGTGACGGCACTCTGGCCGAAATCGGCGCCGCGTTGGGCTACGGCTCGGCCAGCGCCTTCAACACGGCTTTTGCACGCGAGACCGGCCAGCCCCCGGGGCAATATGCACTAGCCCTCGCCCAATTCGCGCCCGAGGTGGCGGCAGGCTGAGGGGGTGGGCAAGCCGGTTACGGCCGCCGGTCGATCAATTCCAACGTAGCATCTCACCGCTGCTTCCAATATCTTAAGTTGGGGCCTTGGCACCTTGGCCAACCTTTGTTCGCTGTGGTTGGATTAGACCAGCACGGACAACCTAGGTAGGTTACGGCGGCTGCGAGCTCCCGCAACCACTTCTAATTGCAGACCGGCTCCACCGCCGACACCAGGCCCCGCAACCCGCGGGGCTTTTTGCGTTTGAACCTCCTGCAATGCAAGGATGGACGCAAGATCGCCCACCAGCTCAATGTGATGGCCGTCAGGCGCATTCGTGTCAGGCAACAGGCGCGCCTCCGAAATCAGGCCCCTCAGTGCCTCGGTCGCCTGAAGCTGGATCGCCGGGTTCGACAGGGCCGACGCCAGATCGGCCACCTTTGCGCGATAGCTCTCCGCCAGTCCCGGATGCAGGCGCAGGGCAGGGGGCTTGGGTGCCTCGGCCAGCTCGGACGACAACCGCGCCTTCTCGACCTTCAGCTCCTCCATCCGCGTCTTCATCGATGGGTCATACATCCCGTCCTCAATGGCCGACAGGATCCAACCTAACTAACAGGCCGTTATCTCGGCTTTTACAACAGCCGCCGCCCACACTCCGCGCTTGACGAGAAAACGCCCGATCAGGCCTACTTCAACCAGCCGATGCCCGAAGCGGTGGCGGCGTAACCGAGGCGGAAAATCACTTAGAAAACGCCCGGAACCTGTTCAGACAAACCGAACCACCTCTCATCTGCATTGTCAAGCGCGACGATGTCATCGTGGAATTCGAAGGCGCCAGCGTAATTCGCCCCCTTCTCGTGCAAATCCAACAGCCGGGAAACGCCCCAAGCGGTCTGATAGTCAAACCGATCCAATGCAGTTTGTCCACCCTTCTCACGCTCAGGGACATGCGTTAGAAATTCTTTGACACCCACCATCGGCTCCCGTCTGCGGCGCTACTACATCATACTAGAGGCCGCCGCATTGGAAGGGCAACTTCAGAGAACATCAAGCACGTTTCCAAGTTCATCCTCAGGAGGAACGGGCGGCTATCTAATGGGCGCGGCCTTTTCGACACTCCAGCGGAGGGCACGCAGCTCAGAGGCCTACCGCCAAGGTTTCAGGTAGACCGCTGTATAAGCGCCCGTCTCAGCCACACTAAAGCCGATGTCGCAAGAAAGATGCAACCGCATCTCGCAGTGGTGCGGTGCGGTTGAGTGGCTACTTCGCAGCGCTGCGCTCAATGATGGTCGAGACGGCGATGGGCCGAACGCGAGGGTCTTGCCCGTGCTGGCAGCCCAACTGCGAGTGTCGGCTACGGGGCTCGAGCGTTCGGTTGTCGCTACAACCGCCACCTCAGGAGCGTGACCGAAAAAGCCCTTAAAAAGCCACCCGCAGTTGATCAGCTTGCGATTGCCCCCGGCAGGCTCGCGCGCGTCTTGCGGAAGGTCGTCAGGGCGCGCAGCGACCGGCCGCCGTCGATGGCGGCTAGGTCGAGGATGACGGCGTTCGCCACGGTCATCGGCACGACCAAGGACTGCGACTGCCCCGCCTCTCCGCGCGAGATGGTGATCCCGAGATGCGGCGGTGGCTCAATCCGGAGGCCGCTTGCGTCGCTAAGGAGCAAGACGCGGACACCTCGCTCCGCAGCGACCGCCCGTAGCGCCCGGACCCGCTCTCCAGGACCGCGCAGCGAGACGAGCCACAGCACGTCTTCGGAGGTCCATGTGCTGAGAGACTCGGCAAGGCGCGGGAGGGCCGCGAGGTCTACCGCGTCGTAGCCCGAGCGGCAAAGGCGCAGGGTGATCAAGGCGGACAGAGACGCCGCGTGGCCCAGCCCGAAGGTGAAGATGCGCCGTGCCCCGAGGAGCGTTTGGGCGAAGTCTCTAATGTCAGGGTCCCTCACCGCATGGCGGAGCTGTTGGAGGGCGTCGATCTCGCTGTCGAGGATAGAGGACAGAAGCCCGCCTTCCTCGGCCCGTAACAATCGGGCGGCGATGCGGGTAGCAGGATCCTCAAGGTCGTGCCCCTCCACCATGGCGGCCTGAAGGAATGCGCGGAACTCCGGATAGCCCGCAAAGCCGAGCTTGCGTGCGAGGCGTATGGCCGAGGTCGGATGCACCCCCGCGCGGGCGGAGATGTCCTTGCCGGTGTCCAGCGCAGCGCGCATCGGGTCCTGCATCAGCACATCCAGCAGGCGCGTGTCAGCGCCCGTTAGCCGCGCCGCATGTTGCGCCACGAGATCGCCCAGAACCTTGTTCATCCGGCGACCCGCGTGCCGGTCGCGGTGTCGAACCAGAGCGCGTCATTCGCGTCGTAGCCAATCCAGAAGCTTGCCGTATGCGGCGGCAGCGCCTTGCGTGGGCACGTGACGGACATCGTGCCAAGCGTGGTCTCGCAGCGTATCAGGACCTCCGCACCCGACATCTCGGACATCAGGATCCGCCCCTGGACGGAGGTGCCGTCTGGCTGGCTGGCATGAAGGCGCAGCATCTCGGGCCGCAGGCCGGCGGTCAGGTGAGGGCTGCGGCCAAGCGCCTCGCCCGGCACGAAGTTGATGGCGGGCTGGCCCAGGAAGCCTGCCACGAACATGTTCGCGGGTCGGTCGTAGATCGCATCGGGGGTGTCGAACTGCTGGAGATGCCCGCCCTTCAGCACCGCGATGCGGTCCGCCAGCGACAGCGCCTCCGTCTGGTCGTGGGTGACGTAGACGATGGTGGCGCCCAGTTGGCGGTGCAGGTCCTTGATCTCGGTCCGCAGCGCCACGCGCAAAGCGTTGTCGAGGTTCGACAGCGGCTCGTCCATCAGGAAGATGGAGGTGTCACGCGCCATCGCCCGGCCCATCGCGACCCGCTGGCGCTGCCCGCCCGACAAGGCCCCCGGCTTGCGGTCGAGGAAGGGCGTGAGTTGCAGCACCTCGGCTACCGCCTCGGCCTTGGCACGACGCTGCGCCTTCGGCATGCGGCGCAGCTCCAGCCCGAAGGCGATGTTGTCACGCACGGTCATGTGCGGGTAGAGAGCGTAGTTCTGGAAGATCATCGCGATGTCGCGGTCGCGCGGCGGCAGGGCGTTCACGCGCCGGTCGCTGATCAGGATATCGCCCTCCGCCTCCCGGTCCAGCCCCGCAATCAGGCGCAGCAGGGTGGATTTGCCGCAGCCCGACGGGCCGACGATCACGATGAACTCCCCCTCGCGGATGTCCAGGTCGATGCCGTGCAGGATCTGCGGCCCGTTCGGGTAAGACTTGCGGATGCCGCGCAAGGTGATCGCGCTCATCTTGCGTCCCGGATCGCGATGGCGAGGCTGGGGCGGTCGGTGGTGAAGACCTTTACCCCCAGATCCAGCGCCTTGCTGATCTGCGTCGCCGAATGAGCGGCCCAGCAGCCGAAGGCAAGGCCGGCGGCCTGCACCTCGGCCATGAGGGCCGCGTCCGCCTCGTCGATATGAACCCCGATCTCGGCGATGCCGCGCGCCTGCGCCAGCGCGATGACGCCCCGTGTGCCCACTTGCCGCAGCACGGGCTCGCTGACGAGCCAGAGGCGCGGATGGGGGGCAAGCGCCTCCACGGTGTCCAGCAGGAAGGAGGAGAAGGTCGTCCCCTCCAGCCTCTCATGCGTGGCGAGTTCCACGATCACCTTTGGCACAAAGCCGTCATAGGCGCGGCCATCCGCACCAGGCTTGATCTCGCACCGAAAGGCGACGGGGCTGCCGGCGAAGATACCACAGAATTCCGCCAACGTCAGCGGGTGGCCGCTCTGGCCGTAGTCGATGGTCGCGGCTTGGACCTCAGCCAGCGGCAGGCCCGCGATGGCGCCGGTGCGGTCGGTCGTGCGGTCCAGCGTCGGGTCATGATGGACGACAATGGCCCCGTCGGCGGTGGGGTGAAGATCGAATTCCACCTCCTCCAGCGCCATGCGGGCGGTGGCCTTGAATCCGGCGGGCGTGCTGTCGCCAAATTCGAGCGTGCCGCCACGGTGGGATGCGATGCGGGTCATGTGAGCGTCCTTCATTTCACGGCACCCATGGTGATGCCGCGCACCAGATGCCGTTCCACCAGCAGGAAGCCGGCGAGCACGGGCAGCAGGGTGATGGTGGAGGCCGCCATGATCAGCGGCCAGTCGAGGAACCCCTCGCCAGGGTTGATGCGGTAGAGCCGCGCAAGGCCGACCTGCAGGGTGTAGAGGTCCTTGTCGCCCGTGGCGATCAGCGGCCAGATGTAGTTGTTCCACTCGCCGATAAAGATGAAGAGACCCATCGACAGGATGGCGGGCCGCGCGATGGGCACGATGACGCGCCACAGGACCTGCAAGGGCGTCGCGCCGTCCATGTAGGCGGCTTCGTCCAAGGCCACGGGGATGCCTCGGATGTATTGGCGCAGGAAGAAGGCCGCAAAGCCGTTGGCGACCGCGGGCAGGATCAGCCCGGCATAGCTGTCCAGAAGCCCCGCCTTCGCCAGCGTCAGATAGTTGGGGATCAGGCTGATGTGGCTCGGGATCATCAAGGTCGCGACGACCGCGCCGAAGAGGAGGTTTCCGCCCCGGAAGGAAAAGCGTGCAAAGGCGAAGGCTGCCATCACCGCGACCATCAGCCCCGCCAGCGTGACCACGCCTGACACGATGACGCTGTTCAGGAGGTATCGCGCGAAGCCGAACTGCCCGATGGCGCGGACATAGTTGTCGATCGTGAACTCCATCCCGCCGGTGTAGTAGGCGTCGGAGGTCTGGAACGACATCCAGATGGAGTAGAGCACCGGCGACAGGAAGATCAGCCCCGCGATCAGGGCAAGCGCGTCACGCCTCATAATGCACCCTCCGCCCCAGCACCCGCGCCTTGAAGATCGCCAGCGCCACCAGCAGCACGAAGAGCAGCACCGCGAGCGCCGACCCCTGTCCGATGTCGAAGAGCGAGAAGCCGATCTTGTAGAGCTCCACCACCAACATGTTCGTGGCGCCAGCGGGGCCGCCATGCGTCATCACGTCGACGATGGCGAAGATCTGGAACGCCTCGATCACCGAGACGACGAGCAGGAAGTAGGTCGTGGGCATCACCAGCGGCACCGTTACCCGCCGGAAGACGTGGAAGCGCCGGCCCCCGTCCACGGAGGCGGCGTCATAAAGCTCGGTCGGGATGGCCTGAAGGCCGGCGATGTAGATGATGATGTCGTAGCCGAGCTGCTTCCAGGTGTTGACGATGATGATGACCGCGAGCGCCAGCGTCGGATCCTGTAACCAGCGCAGGCGTGGCAGGCCCACCGCCTCCAGTGCCGCGTTTGCTAGGCCGACATCGGTCGCGAACACCCAAGAGAAGACGACCGCGATCGACACGGTGGAGGTGACGGAGGGCAGGAACAGGGCGGCCCTCAGGATGCGGCTGCCCCGCGTTTCCCGCAGCAGGAGGTTTGCCACGGCCAGCGCCAGCCCCAGCCGGATCGGCACGGAGATGACGACGAAGACGGCCGTCACCCACACCGCCTGCCAAAAGGAGTGCGAGGCGAAGAGCTGGCGGTAGTTCGCAAGCCCCACCCACGGTTTCTCCGGCGACAGGAAATCCCATTCGCGGAACGAGAGGTCAAGGCTCGTCACGATCGGGATGTAGGTGAAGACCGCGATGAAGGCGATCAGCGGCGCGACCAGCAGGTAGGGCGTCAGGCGGGGCATGGCGGATGTCCGAAGGGGCGCGGGCCGGATGCGGCCCGCGCGGAGGATGTCACTGCGACAGGCGGGCAGCCTCGGCGCGGGTCTGGTCCGCGAACTCAGTCATGACCTCGGTCACGTCGCGCTGGCCAAGCGCCATCGCCTGCCAGAGGTCGTATTCCTGCGTCCGCATCCAGGTGACGAAGGGCGGGCGGGCGCGGCCATGGGCCACGTCCAGCTGCTTGATCGCCACGTCGATCCCAGGCTGGCCGGCCATCGCCTCTTTCGCGACCGGTTCTTCCGCCGTCAGCCGGTTGATGGGCATGTAGCCGGTCGTGGCGAACCAGAGGGCGTTCGACTCCGGGCTCGCCGCGAAGCTGATGAACTTGTAGGCCGCGTCCTTCACCTCTTGGTCCGCGCTGTCGAGGATGCCGATCCCGGCGCCCCCGATCGGAACCGAGCAGCCATCGTTGCAGGGCATTGGCAGCACCCTCAGATTGTCCCCAAGCGCGCGGTAGTTTCCGCCGAAGTTGCCGGTGGAGTTGAAGATGATCCCGACTTTGCCCGCGAGGAACTGCTCGCCGCCGCTGTCCTCGTCGGTGACATTGTCCTCGGAGGCGACGTGCTCGTCCTTCACCAGTGAGGCCATCCACTTGTAGGCGTCGATCGTCTTGGGAGTATCCAGCATCACCTCGTTCGTGGTGCGGTCCACGAGGTCGCTGCCGTTGCCCATCACGAGACCCCAGCGGGTAAACTGGCCGGGTGCCGCGATGCCGCGAATGCCGTCCTCCCCCAGACGCTCCTGGATCTGCTTTGCGGCGGCCGTGATTTCGGCGAAGGTGGTCAGCGGCGGCAGTTCGTCGAAGCCCGCGCGCTTGAAGATGTCGCGGTTCACATAGGTGACGGGCGTCGAGGAGTTGAACGGCACGATGTAGTTCTTGCCGTTGTAGATCCCGATCTCCTGCGCGAAGGGGTAGAGGTTCTGCTTCAGCGGATCGGCGTCCATGTAGGGCGTGAGATCCATCAGCACGCCGCGGTCGGCGAAGAGGCCATAGCGCGTGACCTCCATGATGACCGCATCCGGACCGCGCCCGGCGGGGATCGCCGCCTGAAGCTGGGTCACGATCTCCTCGTAGTTGCCGATGTGCTCCGGCTCGATGTGGATGTCGGGGTTGGTCGCCTCGAACCGCTCCACGATGGTGTTCAGCGCTTCTTCGGACTTGCCGCCGAAGCTGTGCCAGAAGGTGACGTCCACTTGCGCCTGCGCCTGCGCCGCGGTGGATGTGAGGAGGGCGGCGACTGCGGCCAGCCCGGCGATGTGCAGTTTCGGTAGCATGATGCAGCCTCGTGCGATTGGAGTTGCAGGAGACCTAGCGGCCAGAGACGACACAAACCTGACCATCGCGTGAAGGATGAATGACAGCCGGGCCTCAGCGGTCAGCGGCGGATTCAACCATGGAACCCGGAGATCAGATCATGCGTCCCACGTCCGAAGCCTTCAGAGAACGATGTAGTAGGGCTTGCGGTTCTCTCCGAGTGGCGGCGTCAGGGATGATGGTGGGACGGAGCGGCCGTTCGCTGCAACGCGGAAGCTATGGGAGTGACGGTCAAGGCTTGAATGGCTTGATCATCCGCCCCGTCAAGGCAGGCTCTACGCTCTTTCTCGATGAGCAGCCTCACTCTTCAGCAGCGCATGAACTCGGGGTAGGAGGGTGGAGTCGTTCGCGTCCCTGCCGAGGGCGACAAGGCCGGATGGAATCCGCAATCGGCCTCGGGTGATGTCGGGGAGGCCCGCTCGTCTTTGCTGGAAGGCATTCGCCACTGAGTGGACGGCCGAAGGGCCATTCCATTATTCTACCTCCGGCACCTAACGTGCAAGCTGCTGAAACGGCACACATCACACGACGAAGGCCTTCGCACGCGCCGGCCCGGCAAGGGCATCCGCGACATGGCCCAGCCCCCGCTCAAGGTCCTGCCGCGTTCTGGCAGCCCCCAGCGTGAGCCGCACCGCTTCGGGCACATCACGCAAGGCAAAGGCATCTGCCTGCACCACACCGACCCCTACGGATCCGAGGCGCGTCGCGAAATCGGCGCGCTTCATTCCGTGCGGCAACTCGAGCCAGACATGGAACGACTCCGGTGGATGCGCTTCGAAGACCTCAGGCAAGATTGCGCACCCGATCTCATGGCGGGCCCGGGTCTCCTTCCGGATCTCCTGCACCACGTGTTCAGCGGTCCCCGTCTGGATCCACTTTGCCGTAACCGAGGCCGTCAGCGATGACACCACGGACGCCGTCGCGCGAAGGGCCGATCCCACGTCCCGAGTATGGCGCAGGCGGCCGGTCGGCAGAACCAGGTGGGCCACGCGCAGGGCCGGGGACAGGCACTTGGCTAGGCCCGCGACATAGAAGACCATTTCGGGCGCAAGAGCGCGCAAGGGCGGCGGCGCCTCCGGAACAAGCGCGCCATAGGCGTCGTCCTCGATAATTGCGATCCCGTATGCCTGCGCGATCCGGAGGATCTCCTGTCGGCGGCCGAGCGACATGGTAAGGGTCGTCGGGTTGTGGAGCGTCGGGTTGCAGTAGAGCGCGGCGTCTGGATGTTTTCGGCATGCAGCCTCCAGCGCCTCCGGGCAGATGCCATCTCCGTCCATCTTTAGGCCGACCAGTTGAATCCGGAGATGATCGGCCGCCGTTATCATGCCGGGATAGGTTAGCTCGGCCGACAGGACGGTCCCGCCCGAAGGGACGAGAGCCGTCAGAAGAGCGAAGATTGCACCCTGCGCTCCGGAAGAGAGTAGCACGTCATCAGCACCGATACCGGGGATGCGCGGTGCAAGCCATCTTGCACCGGTCTCGCGGTCATCCAGCGTGCCGCCGGGGACATGGTAGTGCAACAGCGTGTCGAGACCGTCGCCTCCGTCCGGCCGGACCCCGGACAGGGATGAGATGTCCGACCACATGGCCCGTGATACCGCGTCGTTCACAAAACGTGGTGGAAGGTTCATGGTCATGTCGACGGTCAGGCTGTCGGGTTGCGGATCCCGCGTCACCTCATCCTGCTGCAGTCTTCGCACGAAGGTGCCCTGACCGGCACGGCCTTCGATGAGGCCCCGGCGGCGCGCCTCGGTATAGGCGCGGGTGACGGTCGTGAAGTCCACGCCTAACGCATCCCCAAGAGCACGCTGCGCCGGAAGCTTTGCGCCGTTCTTGAGCTGCCCGCTCCGGATGTCGCGCTCCAAGGCTTCAGCGATGAGCAGGTAGAGCGCCCCGGCATCGCGATCGATGTTCGGGACCCAAGACAAGGCGTGGCTCGATTTCGCGGCTGTCATGCGATTTCACCTGTTGCATGTAGGTGTATGTCTATTGTAAGTCTAGCTGCATGTAAGTATATGCACATCGTGACGTCAACCCATACATACATCGTTGTCGTCCTCGTCATTCAGCCGTAGCTCTCAAGGACGCAAGTCTCATGGCCACATACGATGCAGAATTTCAAGCCGCCCTGTCGAAACTGAGGGACGAGCGGCGCTACAGGACCTTCCGTTCCATCCGAATGAAGGAAGGTAGCCGTCCTGAAGCCCTTTGGGAGAAGCCTGGTGGGACAGCGCGCGACGTGACCGTCTGGTGCTCGAACGACTATCTTGGCCTCTCGCAGCACCCCAAGGTCCTCGAAGCGGTCACCGACGCCGTATTGATGTATGGAGCCGGTGTAGGTGGGACGCGCAACATTTCCGGCACGCACCCCGCCCACCTGCAGCTGGAGCGTGGACTTGCCGCTTGGCATGGCAAAGAAGCGGCGCTTCTCTTCTCGTCCGGCTGGGTGGCGAACCTGTCGGCCTTGGGCACGCTGGGCCGGATCCTGCCCGACTGCGTCATCTTCTCGGATGCCGGGAACCACAACTCGATGATCGAGGGGATGAAGCGATCTGGCGCCACGGTTCGGATCTTCCGTCACAATGATGTCGAGCACCTGGCCGAACTTCTGGCCGAGACGTCGGCCGGCCACAGCAAGCTGATCGCGTTCGAAAGCGTCTACAGCATGGACGGCTCGATCGCCCCGATCCGGGAGATCTGTGATCTCGCCGAGCAGCACGGCGCCTTTACCTTCCTTGACGAGGTCCATGCGGTCGGCCTCTATGGTCCCGCTGGCGCAGGTGTGGCAGCGCGCGACGGGGTTGCCGATCGCATCACCATGATCCAGGGGACGCTTGCGAAGGCCTTCGGCCTTGTCGGCGGCTACATCGCCGGAAGCAGCGCTGCGGTCGACACCGTGCGCTCCTATGCGGAAAGCTTCATCTTCACCTCGTCGTTGCCGGCCTACATCGCGGCCGGTGCGTCGGCTTCGTTGGAGATCATCAAAGGCGCCGATCTGCTGCGGGAACGCATGTTCCGGCAGATCCGGAAGCTACGTGATCGCCTTGACTACTCTGGCATCCCGACCCTCGACGGAGAAACACAGGTCGTTCCCGTCATGATCGGTGACGCCCGGCAGGCCTCTCTCACCAGCGAACTGCTGCTGGAAGTGTCCGGCATCTACGCCCAACCGATCAACTACCCTACCGTGCCGCGCGGCACAGAACGCCTGAGGCTAACGCCGTCGCCGCAGCACACCGACGATCACATCGACGCGCTTGTCAATTCGCTCGAAGCGCTTGGCACAGAGATGGGCTGGCGGCGGAAGGATCGATGGGGTGCCCAGAGGCACAGCTGATCATCCGGTTCTTCGTTCGTCGGCGGAACACCATGCAACCAAGGGTCGGTTAGAATTGACCCTTCCGCCGGTGCATTTTCACTATCTGCCAACACGCGCAGGACTTGGGCAAGGAGGCAATACCCACATGACCCAATGTGCCATAACTTCACCAGAGCACATCCTTGCTCCTTGGGATAAAAGGGGGGGGCGGACATGACGTTCTTCGGTTTGTCTGCCGAACTTCTCGCACGGATCCAGTTCGGCTTCACGATCTCGTTCCACTTCATCTTCCCCGCCATGTCGATCGGGACGGCGAGCTATCTCGCGGTCCTGAATGCGCTGTGGCTCTGGAAGCGCGACGAGTCCTACCTGAAGCTCTTCGAATACTGGAAGACGATCTTCGCCGTGACCTTCGGCATGGGCGTCGTGTCGGGCATCGTGATGAGCTATCAATTCGGCACGAACTGGTCCGTTTTCTCGGAAAAGGCCGGGTCGATCATCGGACCGCTGATGGGTTACGAGGTCCTGACCGCCTTCTTCCTTGAAGCCGGCTTCCTCGGGATCGCCCTTTTCGGCCGAAACCGCGTCGGCGAGCGCATGCACATGGTCGCCGTTGCGATGGTCGCGATCGGCACGCTGATCTCGGCCACCTGGATCACCTCGGCCAACAGCTGGATGCACACGCCTGTCGGCTACTCTATCGACGCGAACGGAATATTCCATCCCGAGGACTGGTGGGCGATCGTCTTCAACCCGTCCTTCCCCTACCGTATGGTGCACACCGTGCTGGCCGCTTTCCTCACGACGGCGTTCGTGGTTGGGGGTGTCGGCGCCTGGCACCTGCTGCGCGACCGGACGAACCGTCAGGCCAAGATCATGTTCTCGATGGCCATGTGGATGGCGGCGCTGATGACGCCGGTCCAGATCTTCGTCGGAGACATGCACGGCCTGAACACGCTGGAACATCAGCCCGCGAAGATCGCGGCGATGGAGGGTCACTACGAAACACACCCGAACGGCGCCCCGCTGATCCTTTTCGGATTGCCGGATGACGAGGCGGAGGTCACCCGTTATGCGATCGAGATCCCGAAGCTTGGATCTCTAATCCTCAAGCATGACCCGAACGCTGAAATCAAAGGTCTGAAAGAATTTTCCCGGGAAGATCGACCACCCGCCCTGATGCCGTTCTTCACCTTCCGCATCATGGTCGCGCTCGGCATGGCGATGCTGGCCGTTGGCATGTGGTCGCTCTGGTGTCGCTGGCGCGGGACCCTCTACAAGAACCGGTTGCTGCACCGCGCAGCGCTGCTGATGGGTCCGTCTGGTCTCGTGGCCGTTCTGGCGGGATGGTATACGACCGAAGTCGGCCGCCAGCCCTACACAATCTACGGTCTCATGAGAACATCGGACAGCATTTCGCCCCTGTCGGCGCAGTCTGTCGGCACGTCGCTCATCGCGTTCATCCTGGTCTACTTCGCGGTCTTTGGCATCGGTTCCGTCTACCTGATCAAGCTGATGCGGCGGCCGCCGGTGATGATCGAGGATCACGAGTTGGACAAGGGACCTATCCGCACGGCCGGCATCACACCCGGCCCCGCGCAACAGGAAACTGATGGAGGAGACGGCCATGTGGTTTGATTACTCGGTAATTTGGGCTGCCATCATCGCTTTCGCGGTCCTCGCCTACGTGGTCTTGGATGGCTTCGACCTCGGAGTCGGCATCCTCTTCCCGTTCTTCCCTGAGCGGCGTGACCGGGATGTCATGACGAACTCGATCGCACCGGTCTGGGATGGAAACGAAACCTGGCTGGTGCTTGGGGGCGGCGGCCTGATGGCCGTCTTCCCCGTCGCCTACGCCACGATCCTCCCGGCTCTTTACGGGCCGATCATCGCCATGCTGCTGGCGCTGATCTTCCGGGGAGTGGCATTCGAGTTCCGCTGGCGGACTCACGCGACATCCCGCTTCTGGGACCGGGCCTTTTGTCTCGGCTCCATCGTTGCCGCGTTCACCCAAGGCATTGCTGTAGGCGCGCTGGTGCAGGGTATCACGGTCGAAGATCGGGCTTTCGCGGGCGGAACGTGGGACTGGCTTTCGCCCTTCTCCCTTACGACCGGCGTCGCGGTTCTTGTCGGTTACACTCTTTTGGGAGCGACCTGGCTCAACTTGAAGACTTCGGGTGACCTGCAAGCGAAAGCTCACAAGCTTGCGCTTTGGTCCTGTGCCGCGATGTTCGTGCTGATCGGCGTCATCTCGATCTGGACGCCGTTCATTCACGAGATCTACTTCGAGCGTTGGTTCAGCTGGCCTACGGCCTTCTTCTCGGCACTGGTGCCAGCCTTGCTGCTGATCTGCGGTTACGCGCTTTGGCATGGGCTAAAGACCGACAAACACCTGCAGCCGTTCCTTGCGGCGTTGGGCCTTTTCCTGCTGAGTTTCACTGGTCTCGGGATCAGCTTCTACCCTTACATCGTTCCGGGTGCGCTTACGATCCAGGAGGCTTCCGCACCCACCGAATCCCTGACCTTCCTGCTTGTAGGGGCGGCGGTCCTCATCCCTACAATTTTGGCCTATACCGGTTACGCCTACTGGGTGTTCCGCGGGAAGATCGACCCGGAAGAAGGATATCACTAATGTCGGATGCAGTTCGAAAAGGACTTTGGTTCGTTGGCCTTTGGCTGGCGGGGGTTGGCACGGTAACGGTTGTAGGGCTGATCATCCGCCTCTTCTTGGCTTAGCCTGAGACTGAGACTAAGCGACCCGCAGCATCCCAGATGCTGCGGGTTATGATCATTCACACTGAACGTCTCTCTGCCACCAACCTCATCGAAAAGCCCCGTGGAGCCGCGCTAAAGTGTGGAGGTGATCCCAAGCTTCTCGTCATGAACACGCTGGCTGGCGGATCAGGGGAATGTGGGGATAGTGCATGCAGACTTGTTGCATGCAGCGACCACGTCATGGGGGAGACCGCATCGTGCGCTGGTCGCCCCGGTCCTAGAGCTAGTTGGAAGGTGAAAAGTCATTAGCCTGTCTTGCTGCACCTGCAGCATCAACACAGGCCCTGAATGACCGGTTTGGGGCTTTCGTGTCACCCCTTATTGCCCCGCGAGCCACCTCTTCTGACCTTCGGAAAGGGTCGTATGCGGCGTTGGCCGATCCGTCTCGCCAAGGGACAGTGGCACTGAGAGCGGTCAGCTTTGATCGGCCTCGAAATATGGTCGGACAAGAGCCGCAGAATGGAGTTCCGCTTCGAGCCATAGCCTGACAGATTGGGAAAACGTGTAACCTTTCGGTCATGGCTAGCCTTGGCAGCCTTTCAAGCTAGCTGGTTCATCGTGCTGTTGGTCCGACCTTTTTCGGGATCCGGAGGCGTCGAAACGCCGCCTTGCCAACGGCCATGCAGATCCACGTGGCATCCTTGGAAGGAGAATGACAATGGCGGGGGAGACACCCGAAAGCAGCTCGGAAGGCCGCATTGACCGGTTGGAGGGTATGCTGATCGCGCATCGTCAGGTTCTGGCCCAGATGATCGCGCTAGTGAATGATAACCAATTGGCGGACCGGTTGGAGGATCGTGCTGTTCTTCGGGACGGGCAGGAGGATCCGGGTGCCGTTCCCACCGATGGTGTGGCGACGGGACTGGCTATTGCCGAGGAAGTCTCTCGCCTGCTCAGCCTCGCGCGCGTTGCTCGTCAGCCTGCGCCGGACGAAGATGTGGGATGACAGCGATGATGCGGAAGCGGCCACGCATTGTTATCGTCGGTGGCGGGTTCGGCGGCATTGCTTGTGCGCGGCAACTGGGCGGCGCGGATGCGGATGTTCTGCTTCTTGATCGCCGGAACCACAGTCTGTTCACGCCGCTGCTGTATCAGGTTGCCACGGCGGCTCTTTCCCCGTCTGATATCGCAGAGCCCATTCGCAAGGCACTTGGCCGCTGGAAGAACATCCGCGTGCAGATGGCCGAGGTCACCGGCGTGGACAGCGCCGCCCGCGAAGTGACGGTGAAGGATGGGGCTCCGATCAGCTATGACTACCTCGTGCTGGCGACGGGCTCCGACTACGACTATTTCGGGCATGATGATTGGCGCACCCATGCCCCCGGCCTGAAAACGGTGAACGAGGCACGGGTGATCCGCCAACGGCTTCTTCTGTCGTATGAACAGGCTGAAGCGACGGATGATCCCGACCTGCGGCGTGCCCTTCTGACCCATGTCGTGGTCGGCGGTGGCCCCACCGGGGTGGAGATGGCGGGCGCGATGGTTGAACTTGGCCGTCACATGATCCCGCGCGATTTCCGCAACATTCGCCCTGCCGATCTGCGCGTCATGCTGATCGAAGCCGGCCCGCGTCTGTTGTCGGCTTTTCCCGAAGAACTCTCCGACTATGCGCGCGATTATCTGGTGCGCCATGGGGTCGAGGTTGTCACCAACACCCCGGTGGAGGCGATGACGGACAGTTCGGTGACCATGGGCGGCGAGACCATTCAGGTCGGTTCCGTCGTCTGGGGGGCGGGGGTGCGCGGATCGCCTGCCGCGCAATGGCTGGGGGTGCAGACGCATCGCGGCAACCGGATGCCCGTCGCGCGTGACATGACCGTTGAAGGCTATCCCGGCATCTATGCCCTTGGTGACACGGCAGCCATGCCCGCCGATGATGGCAAGCCGCTGCCGGCGCTTGCGCAGGTGGCCAAGCAGCAGGGCGAACATTTGGGTCGCGCCCTGCGGGCCCTGATCGAGAGGGGGGAGCCTGTGCCAGCTTTCACCTTCCGCAACCGCGGCAACACCGCCGTGGTGGGGCGCAACGCGGCCGTTTTCGATTTCGGCAAGCGGCGCATGAAGGGCCGTTTGGCATGGTATCTTTGGGCGCTGGTTCACGTTTATCTTCTGATCAACGCGGAAAAGCGGGTTCTGGTCACGATCCAATGGGTCTGGCGCTATCTGACACGCCAGCGCGGTGCCCGCCTGATCGATGAAACACCGCCACAGGTTCCTGCCGCCACCTCGCCCGGGGTGGCGCCGAAGCCCGAAGTTCACTGAACGGGAACATGCGCGTGGCACGATCGTTGCCCCTCAGGATGCCGGAGGAGGTCATATGATCCCGCCACGTTTGCACGCCACGTTGGACGCCGTTTCCGTTGCCGCGCTGATTGCAGGGCCATCGCTTCTGGGCTGGCCCCGCCGTGCCGTTCGCCCGCTTGCCCTGGCAGGCCTGGGTGTTGCCGCTTACAGCCTTGCCACACGCTATCGTCGCGGCAGTTCCGGCGCACTGACATTGGCTGAACACCGGGTGCTGGATGCAGCCCAGGGCATTGCCGTTGCAGGAACGGCCCTTTCGGAACCTGATCGGGTAATCCGGCAGGCGATGATGGGCTATGCGGCTTTCTCGTTCGCTGCCGCACTGCTGACCTCGCCCGAGGGGCCGAAGGGCGTCCCGTTGCCGCGCGCGGCATGGGCACCTGCCACGCGCAGGGGGGATGTGTGGGAACTGGCGCCCGATCTTGCGTATCTGCGCCTTGGCATCGTCAACGTGGCCTTTATCGGCACATCCGATGATTGGGTTCTGGTGGATGCCGGCCTGCCCGGAACGGCAGGGGCCATCCTTTCCGCGGCACGGCGGCGCTTCGGCAACGTGCCGCCCCGCGCCATCCTTATGACGCATGGCCACTTCGATCATGTGGGCGCGCTGCGGACGCTTGCGGATCATTGGCAGGTGCCGGTCTTCGCGCACCCGCAGGAACGCCCATTCCTTGATGGCACCCGTTCCTATCCCCCGGCCGCGCCCGAGGTGGGCGGCGGCATGATGGCCACCACCTCCCCCGTGTTCCCGCGCAGCCCCGTTGATGTTTCGGACCATCTGCACGATCTGCCGGTCCATGGCTCGATTCCCCATCTGGATGGCTGGTCGTGGATCCACACACCCGGTCACGCCCCCGGTCACGTGTCGCTCTGGCACGAGGGGCGGCGCGTGCTTCTTTCGGGTGACGCCATCGTGACGACGCGGCAGGAATCGGCCTGTGGTGCCGCGATGCAGATGCCGGAGCTTCATGGCCCTCCCGCCTACTTCACCTCCGACTGGCAAGCGGCTGCGGCATCGGTGCGGCGGCTGCGCGATCTGGATCCTGCCCTGATCGTGGCAGGTCACGGTCATGCCGTGGCAGGTCCGCACATGACGGCAGCGCTGGATCTTCTGGCGCACAGGTTTAGGGAACTGGGTCTTCCCGCTACCAGCCGATACCTGACTGGCAGGGGCGGCGCATAACACTAGATGCGGAAAAGGGGCAGGGTAATCGCCCTGCTGACCGGACGCCGCATGCACTTCGCCGCCTTCTGCCCACCCTATGCAAGCCACCTGCACGCCTTTTCGGCGCTGGCGGGGGGGCTTGTGGCACGCGGCCACCGCGTCACCTTCCTGCTGCCCGAAGGCAGCCCCCTGCCGCGCACGGGGCAGGGGGTCGAGGTAATCCATGTGGGCATCACGTCATCCTGCGGCGGGGATCAGGGGCGTGCCATCGCGCGCAGCGCCGACCGGACCGATCTGCTGTGCCGCAATGCCGGGCGCGTTCCGGCGGTGGATGCCGTCCTTGGCGACCAGATGGAACCTGCCGCCGGACTGATCGCCGCTTATCTTGGCCTTCCGCTGGTATCGGTCGCCTGCGCCTTGCCGCTGGAGGCGGAGCCGGGCATCCCGTTGCCCTTTCTTGGTTGGCCCTATGATCCCAGCCCCCGTGGCCTGAAACGCAACCGCGGGGGGGAGCGGGTGGCCCGTCTGATCCTGCACCGCCAGAACGCGGCAATCTCGCACTGGGCGGGCTGCTTCGGCATCGGGCCGCGCAACGGAATGGCAGATTGCCTTTCGCCGTTTCTGACCCTGTCGCAAACCCTGCCGGGCTTCGATTTTCCCCGCAGCCATTCATCGGTGGTGGAAACCGGCCCGTTGCGCAGGGCTGACTTTCAGGAATTTCCCGCCGACATCGAGCCCGATCCGGCGCGGCCATTCGTTTATGCCTCCTTGGGAACGGTACAGGGTCATCGCGCGGGGATTCTGCGCAAGATTGCCGCCGCCTGCCGGTCCGCGGGCGCACAGCTTCTGGTTTCTCATTCCGGCGGCCTGACGGCGCAGGAAGCGGACAGCCTTGGCGCCACATGGGTGCGCGATCACGTCCCGCAAGAGGCGGTGCTGGATCGTGTCGACCTTTGCATCACGCATGCTGGTCTGAACACTGCAATGGAGGCGCTGGCACGGGGCGTGCCGATGCTGGCCATTCCCGTGGCGTTCGATCAGCCGGGGGTTGCGGCGCGGCTGGTGCATCACGGCGTGGCGCTGCGCCATTCCCGCCACTGGCTGCGGACGGACGCGCTTACCACCTCCATCCGGCGCCTGCTGGAGGAGCCGGGGTTCCGCAACCGGGCCCGCGCCTTCGGCCATGGCCCCGGCGTTCCCCTTGCCGTCAGCCGGATCGAGGCGGCGCTTACAGGAGCCCAATCGCTCGTAGCAGCGCAATGACATAGCCGTCGCCGATCGTCACGCTCAGCGTCAGCTCGATCGCAGCCACCACGGCCACGATCGCCCAGAGAGGCAGCCCCAGGGCAATCAGCGCACCGATCATCGTGAACCCCGTATCGCCCAGCGAATTCACGATGCTATCGCCGTCATAGGCCAACGGGTCGCCTGCGTCATATCCGAAGAGGGCGATGATGACGGGCTGGTTCTCCATCACCTCCCATATGGCAGAGCTGACAAGAACCAGAAGCGCCAGATGCCGCCGCCGCCAATGCGGCCGGATGGCCGAGAAGAACGCCAAAAGCGCCATCCCGAATCCCAGATGCAGGAACGAATAGGGATCCGAAAGGTGTTGGGAGTTGTGCGCGGGGTCCATGCTGCCCTGCCACAACCGCGTTCCGCCACAATCGCAGCCGAAATTGCGCCCCACCAACAGCAGCAGTGCGGTTTGAAGCACAAGGATCACCGCCACGGCGGGCAGGACGGGTGGCGGAGTTCGCATCAGGCTCGACATGAGGATGAAGATATGGCGCCCGACCCCGCAGCCAAGTCAGGCGGCAACTGGTCGCATCGTGGCGATGTCGCCACGCCTGCGCAGCCAGATCACAAGCAGCATTGCCGCCAGAAGCGCCTCTGCCAGATCGCCGCCGTAATACATCCAAAGGGCGGCTGCCTCCACCTGTGCCAGCGGGGCATGCGTACCATGGGGGAAGCCGTAACCGTACATGATCTTCGACAGGATTCCATGCGCCGCCGTGGCAAGGAACAGCACCAACATCCGCATCTTCAGACCGGGGCGATGCGGGGCAGGGTCGGGACCCGCGATCGACCACGTGAAAAGATAGCCCGCCAGAACGAAGTGCACATGCAGCAGGATGTGCAGCACCGGATCTTGCATGCTGATCGCGAAAAGGGGCGTCAGATACAGCACGAACATCCCGCCGATATCCAGCAGGGCCGCCGTAAGGGGATGCGTCAGGATGCGCAGCGGGATGGTGCCGAAAAACGCCGCCACCCGCCGTGCCGCACGAACCGGAAGCCGCCGCAAAAGTAATGTGCCGGGTGCACCCAGAACAAGGCCAAGCGGCGCGAACATGCCCAGCAGAAGGTGCTGGATCATGTGGCCGCGCAGATCATGATGTGCCCAATCCGCGATCCGGGGCGTTCCGGCCAGCATCAGCAGCGTGATGCCGGTTGCGAAGGCGATGATGCGGTGGCGTGGCCAGTTCGACTCATGCCGCAGGGCCAGCAGGTACAGCATCAGCGCCGCCGCCGGAAGCACCACAAGCAGGATGAAAAGCGAAGGCGGGTCGTGATGCATCAACCCCGTGCCCGCCGCAAAAGCGCCAGTCCGCAAATCAGAAGCGCCGCGCCCACCGCGTTCCACGCCAGATCATAGGCCCAGACCGGATCGACATAGCGCACCTGGTGCAGTTGCAGGATCTTGTGATTGACGATGCCGTCGAACAACTGGAACGCGCCAAGGCCCAGCATGAAGCCGGCCTTTGCATGTGCCGCCGACAGCATGGTTCTGCGGCGCAGGTCGTTGAACATCAAAAAGCCAAGGACCATCAGGATCAGCTCTGCCGAATGCAGAAGCCCGTCCGAGATGATGGCGATGGCGGGGGTGGAGCGGTCGAAGAAATGGTGCCACCGCAGGATCTGGTGGAACAGGATCTCGTCAACGCCCGCCATGATCCCGGCCCCCAGCAAAAACGCGGCAAGGAGAGAGCGGCGGGTATCATGCGCTTGTCCGGCAGGGGTGGGGGCCATCTGGCATCCTTCGCGGCGATCCGTTCAAATCCTAGGGCCGATGATGCACCCGTCCACCCGCTGCGGCAGGTTTGAAGCCTGCCGCAGCGCCTGTCTTACATCTGTTCGGACTGTGCGCCCGATTTCGGCTTCGCCTTGCCGAGGTCGGGCTTTTCGCCCAGCGGTTCCATCACCTTGGTGGTGAAGGTGCCCTTGCCGTCCATGGACTGGCCTTCGGACCAGCGGCCGGGGGCCGGTTCGCTTCCGTCGTTCTGGAAACCGAGGTAGGCATAGCTGAACTCGGTCTTTTCGTCTTCCTGCGGGAAGCTGTTGGGAATGGGGAAGGCCGAAGCGCCGCCCAGTTCCTCAAGCGCGGCCATCCACTGGTTCTGGTGCATGGTGTCGCGCGCGATCAGATAGGACAGCATGTCCTTCATGCCCTTGTCGTCGGTCATGTTGTAAAGGCGCACCGCCAGCGTGCGGCCGGTGGATTCCGCCGCGATGTTGGCCGTCATGTCGGCGGCGATGTTGCCGCTTGCATAGATGTGGGACATGTCGAAGGGCACGCCGTCGCTGTCCACCGGCATGGCCGACAGGCCCGAGGACAGCAGGTTCTTCATGTTGATCCCGCCCATTGCGGCGTGGATGGCGGCATCCTTGGCCATCTCTTCCTTCAGGCTCAGCGGGGCGCCCTCAAGGTTCAGGGCAACGGCGGTGGCCAGCATCTCGATATGGCCAAGTTCTTCCGCAGCCGTGTTCATCAGCATGTCGCGGTATTTCGTGTTGCCGCGGGCACCGCAGGCCTGGAAGAAGTACTGCATGGCGACGCGGATCTCTCCCTCGACGCCACCGATCGCCTGCTGCAGGGCGCGGGCGAACAATGGATCGGGCTTGTCCACGCGGACGGGGTGTTGCAGGCGGTTGTCGGTATAGAACATGTCATCTCCAGTGGGGTTGGTGGGCGATTTTGAGGTGGCGCAAGCCGCGCCACCTCCGGTTCACACGTCAGCGCGTTCGCCCGAACCCGACAGCGCGCTATAGCTGCGCGTCACGGCCGGAAGGTTGTCCTGGAGCCATTCGGCCATGCGCAGTTCTTCATCAAGGTTCTGGCGCAGAAGGGGCAGGTCTGCAGCGCCGCTTTCCTCGCCTGCCGTCAGCAGCGAGGTGTAGGCCGCGATCTCGAAATGCTCGAAGGCGAAATTGGCGAAGCTGTTCTTCAGGATCTCGTCGCTGGCCATGGTATGGCTCAGCGCGGCCATCGCGCCGGAAGCGGACAGCGCGGCATCCTTCAGCCCCGAGGCCGACTCCGAAAGGCGATCGAGGATCTCCTCGATCCGCTGGATCTGGCCTTCAGTCTCGGTGATGTGCAGGTCCAGCTGCGCAGCGACCTCGGGATAATGCTCGATCCGCTTCAGTTGCGGCTTCATGATCGACAGGGCCTGGTTTTCCATCGCATGGGCGTTCTTCAGGCCGGTGATGAAAACTTCGTTTGCGGTGGCGACGTTTTGCATGATGACTCCTGATCATTCGGCAGGCGCGGACAGGTCCCCGCCAGTGCTTCTGGGGGGTAACGGCCGTGCCGTCCGGGTCTGTCTGTTGCAATCGTATGGCGGAAACTTATGCCGACCGGCCTTGGTTCCTGCGGTGCGGGGTTTTCCGCGTATGGAATGGGCGGCCCCCGCGGGACCGCCCTTCGGTGCCTTATTCGGCTGCCTTGTCCATGCCGGTCCGGACCGTTCCGCCCAGGACCTCCTCGGCGCTCGCCTGGTAGTTCTTGACCGAGCTTGTCCACTGGCCCCAGACGTTTTCGTCAATCTCGTCATTGTTGGAGCCGAGGCTGGCGCGGCGACGCTCGTCCTCCTCGGTCAGCACCTGGCCGGGCAGGGGCTGAAGGCCAGAAACATCGGAAGGCCTGATGCCCAGCATCTCGCCCACGCGGGTGCCGTAGTCGTCGTGCACCATAAGGAAGTGCCAGACCATCCGTTCCTGCACATCGCGCTCGCAGTCGCCCAGCAGGGTGCCCATGTTCAGCACCAGATCGTCCCGTTCCCACTGCATCATGGTGCAGTAGCGGGCGCGTGCCTGAACATAATCGTTGCGCCGTTCGATCACGCTGCGCGTCAGGCGGCCATGAATCTCCGGCGGGTTGTTAGGCTGTTCACGCGGGCTTTCCTGCAACCCATTATGGATGGAGGGTTCGTAATTCACATGCGGGTTCTGGCCCTGCGCAATGTCGCGCCCGAAGGACATCTGCCCACCATCGTAGTTGGTGGCGACCCTAGCGCCCTTTGCCTGGTTCACCGGCAATTGCAGATAGTTGGTGCCGACGCGGTAACGTTGCGTATCGGAATAGGAGAAGGTCCGCCCGATCAGCATCTTGTCGTCGGAAAAGTCCAGCCCGTCGACCAGCACGCCCGTGCCCATCGCGATCTGCTCGTTCTCGTCAAAAAAGTTCTCGACGTTGCGGTTCAGGGTCATCACGCCGACATGGCGCAGCGGGAAGTCCTTTTCGGGCCAGATCTTGGTATCATCCAGCGGATCCCAGTCCAGTTCGGGATGGTCGTGATCCTCCATGATCTGGACGTACATGTCCCACTTGGGAAAATCGCCCTTCTCGATCGCCGTGAACAGGTCTTTGGAGGCAGAGCCGAAGTCCTTGCCCTGCACCTTCTCCGCCTCGGCCTGTGTCAGGCTGGCGATGCCCTGGCGCGGGTGGAAGTGGTACTTCACGATCACCGTGCCGCCTTCGGCATTCACCATCTTGTAGGTGTTGACGCCAAAGCCTTCCATGTGGCGATAGCTGGCCGGAATGCCGCGCGGGCTGAACAGGTGTGTCAGCATATGCATGGATTCGGGCGTCTGCGACATGAAGTCGAAGATGCGGTTCGGTTCCTGCCGGAAGGTGACCGGATCGGGTTTCAGCGAATGGATCACGTCGGGGAACTTGATCGCGTCGCGGATGAAGAAGACGGCAAGGTTGTTGCCGACCAGATCCCAGTTGCCGTCCTCGGTATAGAATTTCACGGCAAAGCCGCGCGGATCGCGGGCGACTTCAGAACTGTCGCGCCCGCCGATCACGGTGGAAAAGCGGATGGCCAGCGGCGTCTTCTTGCCCTTTTCCTGGAACAGCTTGGCGCGCGTGTACTTCGAGGCCGGCTCATCGCCGATCATGCCAGTGGCTTCAAACTCGCCATAGCAGACGAAGCCGCGCGCATGGACCACGCGCTCGGGGATGCGCTCGCGGTCGAAATGGGTGATCTTTTCAAGGAAGTGATAGTTTTCCAGCGTGGCCGGACCGCGCGGGCCCACTGTGCGCTGGGACTGGTTGTTCGTGATCGGGTGGCCCTGCCGGTTCGTCAGGGTCTTGTCGTCTTTCGATGTGGGGCGGTCCATGGCTTCTCTCCCGGAGGGCTGTGGACGGCTGATGGTAGGATCGTGTGGCAGGGGATCAACCTGCGCGGGCGCAATGCCGCCGACCCATGCCTTGCGAAGGTCTGGCCAGCAGCATTGCGCTGACCGTCAGAAGCGGAACCCGAGCGCAAGCTGGATATACGGAATGACGTCGTAATCCTTCAGGTCGTCCCGGATATCGGCCAGTTCGGCATCCACCAGATCCTGCGGCACAAGGCCGCTGCTTTCGCTTGCCTGCACCGTGAACTCGTTGCCGAACATGCCGCCCACGCTGACGGACAGCGTCGCATGCCGACCCAGCCGCCCGTCATAGCCGATGGCGATCGCAGGCAGGATGCGGCTGTCCTGCCGGATGCGCGCATTCAGATCCGTGACATAGCCGCCGATGCTGACGTTTCTGGCCGTCAGGTCCGCCTTGTAATCGGTGAAGAACACCCCGCCCGAAATGCGAAAGCCGCTGGATGCGACCGGATACCAGTCCGCCAGCAGCCCAAGGCCGCCGATGTCCATGTTGCCCGAATAGGTGTTGCCCTTGCTTTCGTCCTCAAGGTTGAAGGTGGCAGTGCCGATAGGGCTGCGCAGGCCCCAATGCCCGCCGATCCGAAGGGACGGCTCAACCGTAATGCCCAGCGTGGAGGTGCCAAGGCTGACAGCCGGGCCGCCTTTCGTCAGATCTTGCGCCTGCGAGGCAGAAGCAGCGGCAAGCGTGCAGGCAAATGCGCACAGGATTTGGCGATACATCGTTCCCTCTCTTTTCCGGATGCAGCCGCAGCGTCGCCTGCGGCTTGGAAAAGAGAAGTCGCGCAGAAAGGTTAATTCGACGTTACGTGAGCAGGCCGTGCGAGCCCACTTAACGTGCGAACAAGCTGGCACGCGCTGAACGGCTTTTCCACCACCGGAGAGGCCGCGAACCCTTTCGGCAGATGCTCCCGCCCATAGCCTGACAGGAAGCAGAACGGGATGCCCCGATCCGTCAGGGCGCGTGCGACGTGTTCCACCGTTTCGCCGTGCAGGTTGCCATCCAGGATCGCAAGATCGGCCTTCGTATCGCGGATCATCGTTAGCGCCTCGTCAACACGATGCGCGGTGCCGGTGACGGTGCCGCCGGCGCCCTCGATCTCGGTCGCCACTTCCATGGAGACCAGCACCTCGTCCTCGATCACCAGAACGCGATGGCCGGACAGGTCGCCCGCAGGCTGTGCCTGCTGCTGTTCGGCCGGGAGGGCTGCCGTGCGGGCTGGCCCTTCGGCGGGTGCATTGGCCTGCATCGTCAGCGTCCAGACCACACCCTCGGGCCGCCAGTCGGCCTGCGCCTCGCCCCCTTCACTGCCGGTATTCGCCGCGATGAGGGTGGAGCCGAAGCCATTGCGCGCCGGGGGCGTGACAACGGGACCGCCGCTTTCGGCCCAGCGAAAGGTCAGCACCTCTCCCTCCTGTTTCCAGTCCAGCGAAACACGTCCGCCGGGGACAGACAGGGCGCCGTATTTTACCGCGTTCGTCGTCAGCTCGTGCAGGGTCAGCGCCATCCGCAGGGCGTTCGCGGGCGACAGGCGCACCGGATCTCCGGACAGGTGGACGCGGTCCTCGGTCAGGGCGCCAAGCCGCATCTGGTCTGCGACCAGCTCTTCGAGGTCCGCACCCGACCACGTTTCGTCGCTGAGGATGGAATGAGCTTTGGCCAGCGCCTGAAGCCGCCCCATGAAGGTTTCCACGAACCTGTCGGGATCGGGCACATGACGCGCCGTTTGCCGCGCGATGGCCTGCACATTGGCCAGCGTGTTCTTGACCCGGTGGTTCAATTCCCCCACCAGAACGGATCGCATTTCCTCGGCGCGGCGCCGCTCGGTCACGTCAAGGATCTGCAGGTTCATCGTTTGCGGCGCATAGTTTCCGGTGGCACTTCCCGCCGGAATGACAGAACCATATCCTTCGCAATCCACGATGCGCCCGTCGGCGTTCCTGGCGCGGAAATTCAGCGCGCCGCGATGGGCACTTGCAGGGTCCAGCATGGCCTGCAGGCGATCCTGCACCTCGGAGGCTTCCTCCTCTGCCAGCCAGCCGCAGCAGCGGGCACATTGGCCGATCATGGTGGCGGCAGGCCACCCGAACATCCGTTCGGCCCCCTTGGACCATTGGCGAATAACCAGATCGCCATCCACTTCAACCACCGCCAGGGGCGAATTGTCCAGATGCGCCGTAAGCCGCGCCATGGCCGTGGTCAGGTTCAGCGACACGGCGCGCATCTCGTCGCGCTGGCGGGCCAGTTCGGCGGCCTGACGGCCAATCTCGAAGAACACCTGCGCCTTGGATCGCAGGATCATCGGATCGATCGGCTTGGTGATGTAATCCACCGCCCCTGCCTCGTATCCGCGGAAGCGGCGGCGCTCATCCAGCGCGGCGGCCGTCACGAAGATGATGGGGATCTTCCGGGTCCGTTCGATACCGCGCATCAGCTCGGCCAGTTCATAGCCGTCCATGCCGGGCATCTGAACATCCAGCAGGGCCAGCGCGAAGTCCTGATGCAGCATCGCCTCCAGCGCCTCGGGGCCGGAGCGGGCACGGTGCAGCACAAGTCCGTCGCGCCGCAGAAGGGCTTCAAGCGCCGTCAGGTTTTCGTCAAGATCATCCACCATCAGGAAGTGCACGGTGTCAGACATGCGCCAGCTCCTCTCGCTTGGAATTGCGCCGCCAGATGCGTTCGGGCTCCGCGAAGGGGGTGAAGGCCTCGGCATGGACCGAGAACCGGAGGGTTTCATGCGCACCAAGGCCAAGAAAGCCGCCCCGCACCAATGCATCGCGGAACAGGCCAATGGCACGGTCCTGAAGAGCCGTATCGAAATATATCAGGACGTTCCGGCAGGATATCAGGTGCATTTCCGAAAAGACCTGGTCCGTGGCAAGGCTGTGTTCGGCGAACACGATCCGCGACCGAAGCTGCCGGTCCATCGCCGCCGCGCCATAAGCCGCCGTGTAATGATCCGTCAGCGAATTGCGCGCGCCCGACCGCTGGTGGTTCGCGGTGAACAGCGCCATGCGTTCCACGGGATAGATCCCCGCTTCGGCCCGCGCCAGGGCGCGCCGGTTGATCTCGGTCGCATAGAACATGGTCCGGTCGAACAGCCCTTCCTCGCGGAACATGGCGGCAAGGGAATAGACCTCCTCGCCCTCGCTGCACCCCGCCACCCAGACCTTCAGGGACGGGAAGGTGCGCAGATGCGGGATCACGTGGCTGCGCAACATCGCGAAATAGGGCGGATCGCGGAACATCTCGCTGACCTGGACGGTCATGCAGTCGATCACCTCGGGCAGAAGATCGGGCTGGTGCAGCACCTTTGCCTGAACCTCGGACAGGGTGGCACAATGCAGCCTGTCCCGCGCCAGCTGGGCACGCCGCATCAACGAGCCGCGCGAATAGGCACGGAAGTCATAGTGCCAGCGCTGGTGCAGCGCCTCAAGGAACAGGTCCAGCTCGATCTCCTCGACCGGCTGACTGCCAACACCTTCCCTCATCGGCGCATCCAGACACGTGTCAGCGACAGAAGACGGTCGACATCCAGCGGCTTGGGCAGGTAATCGTTCGCCCCCGCGGCAAGGCATTGTTCCTGATCGTCAGCCATGGCTTTGGCGGTCAGCATGATGATGGGCAGGTTCTTCCAGCGATCCTGCGCGCGGATTTCGCGCGTGGCCGTCAGCCCGTCCATTTCCGGCATCATCACATCCATCAGCACCAGATCGAAGGCGGGGGCGCTGCTGTCGGCCACCCGGCCAAGTGCTTCCAGCGCCTCGCGACCGTTGCGGGCGATCTTCACCTCGGCGCCATGCGGCTCGAACACCGCCGTCAGGGCATAGACGTTGCGGATGTCATCCTCGACCACCAGAATCCGGCGGCCTTCCAGCATCGCGTCGCGGTTCAGCGAAGCGGCCAGCATCTTCTGCTGCCGTTCGGGCAGGTCCGAAACGACCTGGTGCAGGAACAGCGTCACCTCGTCGATCAGCCGTTCGGGCGATTTCGCGCCTTTGATGATGATGGACTTGGAATAACGGCGCAGGCGCAGCTCCTCCGCCTCGGACAGGGTGCGGGCGGTATAGACGATGACGGGCGGGAAGGCCGCATCGGCATCGGCGTCCAGCGCCTCCAGCAGATCAAAGCCCGAGGCGTCGGGCAGCGTCATGTCCATCACCATGCAATCGAAGGACTGAGTCGCCATCTTCTCGCGCGCCTCGGCGGCGGTGGCCGCGCCAATGGTTTCCACGTCCTTGCCGCCCAGCAGCGCCTTCAGGCCTTCCAGCTGCGCGGGGTCATCCTCCACGATCAGGACGCGGCGCATCCGCTGGTCCAAGCGCGTTTCGATGGTGTCCAGCGCCTGCGCCAGCTCCTCGCGCTTCACGGGCTTGAGCATATAGCTGCGCGCCCCCTGCGCCAGCGCCTCGCGCGTGTAATCCTCGACCGAGACCATGTGCACGGGGATGTGGCGCGTGCGCGTGTCGCGCTTCATGCGGTCCAGCACCGACAGGCCCGAATGGTCGGGCAGGTTCACATCCAGAACGATGGCGCTGGGCATGTATTGCCGCGCGGCCAGAACGCCATCCTCGGCCGTGCCGGCCACGATGCACTGGAAGCCCAGTTCATGCGTCAGATCGACAAGGATGCGGGCAAAGGCGGGGTCGTCCTCCACCACGAGGATCAGGCGCATGTCGTTCTTCAGAACCTCGCGGTCATCGGCAACGGTCACTGCAGGCACCAAGGCGACGGGCGCGGGCGCGGGAAATGCCACTTCCGCCGGGGCAGGGGCGTCTGCGCGGGCAGGCAGATGCAGCGTGAAGGTGCTGCCCTTGCCGGGCGCGCTGTCCAGCGACAGGTGGCCGCCCAGCATCTCGGTCAGCTCGCGGCTGATGGAAAGGCCAAGGCCCGTTCCGCCGAACCGGCGATTGATCGTCCCATCGGCCTGGCGGAACGCTTCGAACACCGT
Organism: Falsirhodobacter deserti; assembly: GCF_004015795.1. Lineage (GTDB taxonomy): Bacteria > Pseudomonadota > Alphaproteobacteria > Rhodobacterales > Rhodobacteraceae > Falsirhodobacter > Falsirhodobacter deserti. The sequence continues at coordinate 48,094 of NZ_ML137218.1, forward strand.
TTCATGATCGGCCTCGGCAATGCCGATGCCGCTGTCGCGCACGGAGAAGGCGATGCCGGTTTCGTCGCGCCTTGCGGACAGGACAACCTCGCCACGCTCGGTGAACTTGATGGCGTTGGAGAGGAAGTTGCGCAGCACCTGCTCCATCCGGGCGGGATCGGTGTGCAGCACCGGCAGATCGTCCGGCACCTCGGTCCGCAGATTCAGGTCCTTTTCGGCCGCTTGTGCGCCGAAGGCCCGCTCCAGCTTCCGCAGAACGTCGGCGGGGCGCACCTCTTCGGGGGAAATGTCCAGCTTACCGGATTCGATCTTGGCCAGATCCAGGATGTCGTTGATCAGCGCCAGCAGATCATTGCCCGAGCTTTCGATGGTTTCGGCCCAGTTCACCTGTTCCGCCGTCAGGTTGGCATGGCGATTGTCGGCAAGAAGCCGCGCCATGATCAGCAGCGCGTTCAGCGGGGTGCGCAACTCGTGGCTCATGTTTGCCACGAATTCGGACTTGTAGCGGCTTTCGGTGGCAAGGCGGCGGGCCTGTTCCTCCAACCGGCGTTCCGAGAGGGCAAGCTGGTCGCGATGAAGCGCAAGTTCCTGCGAGTGGCTTTCAAGCTGAGCGTTCTGCTCCTCAAGCTCGGCCTGCTGGTGTTCAAGGCGGGTTTGGCTCTCCTGCAGGGCGCGGGTCTGCTCGGCCAGTTCCTCGTTGCTGGCAGCCAGTTCCTCGCCATGGGCCTTCAGTTCCTCGGCCTGCTTGCGGCTTTCCTCCAGCAGGGCGCGCAGGCGCATCCGGTCTTCCGAGGACCGCAGCGCGATGCCGATCGCATCGCCCACGCGTTCCATCAGTTCAAGATAGCGGGGCATGACAGGGCGATCGAAACCAAGTTCCACCACGCCGTTGATCCGCCCTTCGTCGATCACGGGGGCAAGAATCACGGTGCCCGCCTTGCCGCGCACAAGGGCGGAGCCGAAGGGAAGCGCCCCCTCCTCCAGCCCTTCCAGCAGGATGACACGGCGTTCGGAGACGGCGCGCCACAGGTGGCTTTCACCAGTGGCGACATGGGCTGGCACGGCATCGCCGGCCGGAAGGCCCCATCCCGCGATCCGGCGCAGGCTGTTGCCTTCGCGCAGATAGAAGACGGCCGCGCGCGCCTGCATCTTTCCCGCCAGCGCGGCCAGAACGCTTTGCGCCATGACGGGTGTGTCCACCTCCCCCTCGGCGGCGCGGACGGCGGCAATCTGGCCTTCCTGCAGCCATTCGGACCGGCGCAGCTGCACCCGGTTCTTCACGAAGGAATATCCGGCGATGCCAAGGATCATGACGACGATGATGGCCATTGCGCGGTTCGTGGCGGCAACCCGCGGGTCGATCCCGTCGTTGCGCTGCAGAAGGCCCGCGACCATCGCGGCGAACACGATCACCGCAGTGATGGGCGGCACCGTGGGGCGGCGCGCAAGATAGCCAAGGATCACGGGGATCGTATAGATGATCCAGACCGCCGTTCCCAAGGGAACCATAAGATCGATGACGAAGACGCCCAGCACCAGCGCCAAAATGGCGATCAGGATGCCTGTTTCGCGATGATCCCTCATCTACCCTCCCATGCCCTTGCGGGCTGTTATCATCGATGATGATCGTAAGTCTGCCAGTCCGGGCACAAGGTCAAGGCCGGAAGCTTTCGGCGGTTTCCTGCCATCCGCCATTGCGGCACCCCGCAACAGGGTTGCCGGAGGGCCTGTCCTTGTGGCGAAAGGACAGCGGGACAGGGCGCCGGCACGGGGTGGGCGCCGCGGCTTCGGGCCGCAACGACATGGGGACGTTCTGACAATGGGATTCGGTCGCTTTTGCGGGGCGGCGCTGCTTGCGCTGTCGCTGACCGCACCGCAGATGGCTGCCGCCGATGGCGCGGCACGGAAGGTTTACGTGGAAACCATGACGCGGGACGATCTGCGCGTGGCCGTGCACCGCACCGCACAGGAAATGAAGCACCTGCGCCGCATCTGGTGCGTGCCGTTTGCGCGCGCGGTTTCCGGCATCAACATCCGCGGCGATGCCCGGACATGGTGGGGACAGGCCGGAGAAGCCTATCCCAAGGGCCATATTCCGATTGCCGGATCCGTTCTGACGTTCCGCGCCACGGGCCGCATGCCGCTGGGCCACGTGGCCGTCGTTTCGCAGGTGGTGAACGAGCGGCAGATCCTTGTCGATCAGGCCAACTGGGTCACCAACCGCATCACCACCGACACGATGGTGATCGACGTGTCGGAGGCGAACGACTGGTCGAAGGTACGCGTGCAGAACCAGTATGACAGCTTCGGCAGTGTTTATCCCACCCACGGCTTCATCTACCGGCCTGCCGCAACCTCCTGACGCGGGCCTTAACGGCCCGACGCCTCGTCCATCGGCATCACGACGCGGGCGCTGCGGCGCAGGCCCAGAAGCTGGTAAAGGACAATTGCGGCCAGCGTGGCCGTCCCGATCCCGCCCACGGCGAACCCGCCGATGGTGAAGCTGAAATCGCCCGCACCGAACACAAGCGTGACGCCCACCGTTATCAGGTTGCGCGGATCGGAGAAATCCACCCGGTTATCCACCCACAGCCGCACCATCGCCGCCGCGATCAGCCCGAACACCACGACCGAAAGTCCGCCCAGAACCGGTGCCGGGATCGTCTGAAGCAGCGCCCCGAACTTCGGCGAGAAGCCAAGGCAGATCGCCACCACCGCCGCCACCACGAAGACCAGCGTGGAAAAGACGCGCGTCACGGCCATGACGCCCATATTCTCGGCATAGGTGGTCACGCCAGTGCCGCCGCCTGCACCCGAAACCATCGTCGCGATGCCGTCACCGATGAAGCCCGGCCCGATCCAGCGATCCATCGGGCGCCCCGTCATCGCGCCGATGGCCTTGATATGGCCAAGGTTCTCGGCCACGAGGATCACGGCGACGGGCGCGATCAGCCACATCGCCGAGGCGTTGAAGACGGGCGCGTGGAAGGTGGGCCAGCCAAGCCACGGAGCCGCGGCAAGGGCCGAGAAGTCCACCCCCGGCAGCAGCCCCATGCCATTGCCCAGCACCAGAACCGCGGCATAGCCCGCCACGATGCCGGCAAGGATAGACACGCGGCGGATGGCGGGCGGGGCATAAACCGCTACCAGCCCGACCGACAGGATCGTCAGCAGCGCCACCAGCATGTGTGGTCCCGTGCCCTCGGTGCCCTGAATGGCAACGGGGGCAAGGTTCAGGCCGATGGCCGCCCCCACTGCGCCGGTGACCGTGGGCGGCATCAGCCGCTCCACCCAGCGAGTGCCCGTTGCCATCACAACCGCGCCGATCAGCGTGTAAAGCGCCCCGCAGGCGATGATCCCGCCCAAGGCCACGCCGATATTGGGATTGGGGCCGGACCCGGCATAGCCGGTGGCCGCGATCACGACCGCGATGAACGCGAACGAGGACCCGAGATAGCTGGGCACCCGCCCGCGCGTCAGCACGAAGAAGATCAGCGTGCCGATGCCCGAAAACAGGATCGCAAGGTTCGGATCGAATCCCATCAGCAGCGGTGCAAGAATCGTGGAGCCCGACATTGCCACCAGATGCTGAAGGCCCAGCGCGGCTGTTGCGCCGCCGCCAAGCCGTTCTTCGGGTTGCACCATCGGGCCTTTCGCGGGCGTCCAGCGGGGGAAAAAGCTCACATGCACCTCCGTCAGCCCGGTTGGTGATGCGGACGGCCTCCGGGCACGGCACGGGTCCGGGTCCCGCCATACAGCCGCGCCGCGCGCCGCGCACGATCTTTCTTATCGCGCGAACCGGCCCGGACCGGCGGAGGCAAGCACCAGAAGCCCGCCCGCCACGGCCCAGTTCTTTACGAGGATGGTTACCTGCCACGGGTCTGCCCGCAGTTGCCAGTGGAACCAGCTGGTGAAGATGCAATAGGCCGCCAGCACCAGTGCAACCGTCCGCACCCGTGGCCCCGTCAGCAGGGCGATACTTGCCAGCAGGTTGAACAGCGCCAGCGGCCAGACCAGACTGACGGGCAGGCCGACCGCTGCGATCATCTGCTGCACGGGCGCGGGATCGGTGAATTTTTGCGCGGCGCCCCCCAGAAACAGCAGCGCGATCAAAAGGCGTCCGGCAAGGTTCAGCCAGTTGTTCATCATTCAGGCCAGTGTCAGCAGGGACAGCCCGACAATCGCTGCCCCCGCCCCAACCTGAAGAACGCTTGCCGTGCGGGCCGCGCCAACGCCGCCCGCAGCCCCGCCCAGCCATGCCAGCCGCCGCCCCGCCAGCCCGCCCCCGATCGCCAGCGCGTTCAGCGCGGCAGTGCCAAGGCCCATCGCCAGCACCCCCAGCACGCCCGCGCCCGGAATGCCGAAGCGCCACGCGATGACCAGAAGGAAGATCGCCCCCGTGCAGGGCCGCGCAGCGACCGAGGCCACCAGCGCCGCCCCCTCGCGCCAGGAAGACAGGTTCGTCACCTCCTCGGCGGTGGGGCCGTGGGAATGGCCGCAGCCGCAGCCTTCGTGATGGTGGTGATGCGTCTTGCGCAGAATGCGGAGGCCCCGCCAGACCAGTACCGCGCCAATGGCCGCAACCGCCAGGCGGCTTGCGGTGGCAAGGCTGCCTTCAGCCAATGCCGACGCCTCGGTGGAGGTAAGGGCGAAGATGTTCACCACCACCAGAACCAGAAGGATCGCCGCCAGTGCCTGCGCAAGGCTGGCCGCGGCGCCGATGGCAAAGATGCGCCACGCGCTGACGCCTGTTCCCAGCGCCGCCCCGCCCAGCAGCACCTTGCCATGGCCGGGGCCAAGCGCATGAAGAAACCCGTAAGCACTGCAAAGCGCGACAAGCGACCAGATCGCCGCCGGATCGCCCGCCTTGATGGCGCGGATCACGCCGGCCATTTGCGTTTGCACCCCGAACTGCACCTGCGAGGCCCAGCCAAGCGCCAGCACTCCGTAATGATCGCCCAGCAGGACCAGAACCGCCGCCAGCAGTGCAGCCACCAGAAGGGCAGGGATCAGTCGCATTCCAGATGCACTTCCTCGGCGAATTTGGCGCCGATATTGGGATCGTCGGGCATCTCTTCGGCCCCCAGCTGCGCCAGTTCGGCCTGCAGCTTGCGGCTTACGCTGTCGGGCTTGAAATGCTCGATCCGGCTGCGGCAGCCTTCGGGCGTTTCCAGCACCTCCTGCGCGGTATATGCGTAATAGTAATCGGGTGCATACATCTTCAGCACGGCCTGCTGCCCCGCCATCGGAAGCGGTTCGGCCAGCGGCAGATCGAATGTCACCTCCACCCGTTCGCCCACCATCCTTGCGGTTGCATTTTCAGGCCTGCCCAACGGCACCTTCGCATCGTTCCGGAACAAATAGGTGTCGCCTTCGTAACCCGGCTCCCACTCCGTCTCGCCGCGCGCGACTGTTTCCAGATCCGCCTCGTTCAGCAGGCCATCGCCATCTTCGTCCAGCCAAAGCTGGTCATACAGAACAAGGGTGGAAAAAGCATCGTAAAGCCAGACGATCCGCAACCCCGTCAGATCGCCGCCTTCCATGTGAAAGCCAACCGATTCATCGACGAAGACATGCGGATGCGCCCCGACGGGGCTGGCGGCAAGGCAGGCAAGGGCAAGGGCGCGGCGGAACATGCCCTTGGCTACCCCGCCCGCGCCCTTCGCGCAAATCAATTACCCGCGTCCACGGTAGGGGGGCACGCCCTGTTCAGGGATCCACACGCCCTTGGGCGGCTCTCCCGTTTGCCAGAACACGTCGATCGGGATGCCGCCACGCGGATACCAATAAGCGCCGATGCGCAGCCATTGCGGATCAAGAAACTCCACCAGCCGCCGCGCGATCATGACCGAGCAATCCTCGTGGAATGCGCCGTGGTTGCGGAAGGCGCCAAGGAACAGCTTCAGCGATTTCGACTCCACCAGCCAATCGCCGGGGACATAGTCGATCATCAGGTGCGCGAAGTCGGGCTGCCCCGTCATCGGGCAAAGCGACGTGAACTCCGGCGCGGTGAAACGCACCAGATAGGATACGTCCTGCGGGTTCTTCACCCGCTCCAGCACCGCTTCCTCGGGCGAGTGGGGCATGACGGTCGCGCCGCCAAGCTGCTTCAGCCCTGCATAGATATTCTCTTCCATCATACGCCCCTTTTGTTTCCCCAAAGGATGACATGCAGTTGCGGCAGGATGCGCGGCGTGAACCAGCCATCCTGCACCGTTTTGTCGATCAGCCACAGCATCCGGTCCACCAGACCGTTCTGGTCCACGGCCCTCGCCTCATCCACCATCGGGTTGCCCGGTTGCAGATAAAGCGGCAGGTGCGGAAAACGCGCCGCCGCATCCTGCGCGAAGGCGTAATCGGCATCGTCGAAGATCACGATCTTCATCACCGTTTCGGGTCCCGCGGCCAGACAGCGCGCAAAGGCGTCCCAGTCAGTTTCCTCGCCGCTGGAGGGGGGCTTGGGCGACAGAACCAGCGTATCCAGATCCGCGAACCACGGCTGGCTGACAGACCCTTGGGTTTCCAGCGCGAAGCGATAGCCCTTTTCATGCCCCGCTGCGATCAGCGGGCCCAAGGGCTGGATCGCCGGGTTGCCGCCCGAAAGCGAGACTGTAAGCGGGCGCCCGCCCGACAACTCCTTGATCCGCGCCATGACCGCTTCGGCGGTCATGGGTTGCCACGTGTGGCGGAAGGCACTGTCCACCGCGTGCAGGCTGTCGCACCATGAACAGCGGTAATCGCAGCCGCCCGTGCGCACGAAAACGGTGGGCAGGCCGATCAGCACGCCCTCGCCCTGGATGGTTGGCCCGAAGATTTCCGAAACGCGGATCATGGACGGTATTCTGCCCATGTCTTGGGGGTTTCCGAAACGCGCACGGCGGTGACCTCGGGCCACATCACGGAACACCATTCATAAAAGTGCCGCGCCAGCTTTTCGGCGGTGACCAAATCATCATCCATCACGTCGTTCAGGTGACGGTGGTCGAAGGTATCGTCGATATACTCCTTCAGCGGCTTCAGTTCACCATAATCGCGCACGAAGCCGTGGACGTTCAGTTCCGCCGAGGCGAGCTCGATCACGACCACATAGTTGTGCCCGTGCAGCCGGGCGCATTGATGATCCTCGGGCAGGCCGATCAGCTGATGCGAGGCGGAGAAGGAAAATTCCTTGGTGATCCGGAACATCAGGTGCGTCCCTTCACTGCGGCTTGCCAGTAATCGGGATCGGCATAGTCGGTGGGATCTTCCACGCCGGCCAGATGAAACGCCTCGCGCCGTTCGACGCAGGTGCCGCAGCGCCCGCAATGCACATCCCCGCCCTTGTAGCAGGACCACGTTTCGGCAAAGGGCGTGCCGACGCGGGCGCCGTCGGCCACGATGTCGGCCTTGCTGCGGTGAACATAGGGGGTGACGAGCCGCACATCGGCATATCCGTCCATCGCGGCATCCTGCATGGCCTGGAACGTTTCGGTGAAGGCGGGGCGGCAATCGGGATAGATGAAGTGATCCCCCCCGTGCACGGCCGTGGCCACACCGTCCGCCCCCTGCGCCGCCGCCACGCCGAAGGCGATGGTCAGCATGATCGCGTTGCGGTTCGGCACGACCGTGATGCGCATGGTTTCTTCGGCGTAATGCCCGTCGGGCACATCCACATCGTCGGTCAGCGCCGATCCCGTCAGGGCCGCGCCGATGCCGCGCATGTCGATCAGGTGGTGCGGCACGCCCAGCCGCGTTGCCGCACGGGCGGCATAATCCAGTTCCTTGCGGTGGCGCTGGCCGTAATCGAACGACACAAGCGCGGCCAGTTCGCCGCGATCGGCAAGAACATGCGCCAGCGAAACGGAATCCAGTCCGCCGGAGCAGATGACGATAATCTTCATGTGTAACCCTTGTTTTGATCACCCGGGTAGGCTGCGACCGGGGCGGGTGCGCCATACCGGCTTCGGGAGTGAATGGCAAGGAAACGGCCATGAACATTGCGCGAGGGGCCCCTGCGTCCTATCTCGCTCTTGACGCAACGCTCTCGCTCTGCCCCAAACGGGTTCATGGAAAAGATCAGCCTCCCCCCCCGCGCGGATCAGCGCGAAGCAGAAACCGGCTTCACCTTTGCCGAAATGCATGGCGAGCCCTATTGGGACGAAACCTCCGCCTATCGTTTCACGCTGGAGGAGATCGAGACGCGGATCGAGGATCCCGCGACCGAACTTCATGCAATGTGCCGCGAGGCGGTGGACCGCATTACCGCCTCGGACGAGTTGATGGAGCGGATGGGCATTCCGCCCGGCTTTCACGACATGGTCGCCCAAAGCTGGCGGAACGGAGAGCCGGAACTTTATGGCCGCATGGACCTTGCCTATGACGGCACGGATGCCAAGCTGCTGGAATACAACGCCGACACGCCGACCTCGCTTTACGAGGCGGCATCGTTCCAGTGGCAGTGGCTTGAAGACCAGATCGCGGCGGGCGTGCTGCCCGAAGGGGCCGATCAGTTCAACCGTATCCACGAGGCACTGGCCGAGCGTTTTGCCGAGCTTTTCGCCCCGAACACCGACCTGCATTTCGCGGCCGCCGGCGGCAATGCCGAAGATTACGCCACGGTGGAGGCAATGGCATGGGCCGCGCGCGAAGGCGGAATGGGCGCACATTACACCGATCTGGAAAAGATCGGCCTGACGGAGGAAGGTCAGTTCTCTGATGCCGAGGATCGCGTCATCGGCACGCTGTTCAAGCTTTATCCGTGGGAAGACATCTTCCATGACGAATTCGGCGCGGCCATCGGGCCATCGGGCTGCCGCTTCATCGAGCCGCCGTGGAAGGCGCTGGTGTCCAACAAGGCCATCCTGCCCGTGTTGTGGGAGATGTTCGAGGGCCACCCGAACCTGCTGCCCGCGTTCTTCCTTGATGATGTGGGCGGCGCACTGCGCGACGGATCGCCGTCCGTTCCCTTGTTCGACCGGGCCCGCGATGCGCTGAAGTCGCACGTGGTCAAGCCGATCTTCTCGCGAGAGGGGTCGTCCATCGACATCATCGAGAACGGCCGCCCGCTGGAGGTCGCAACCGATCGCGGTTACGATAACCAGCCGAAGATCGTGCAGGCCTATGCACCGCTGCCGGTGTTCGACGGCTTCCGGCCCGTCCTTGGCGCATGGGTTGTCGGCCCTACCTGTGTCGGCCTTGGCATCCGCGAAGACCGCGCCCGGATCACGCAGGATCTTTCGCGTTTCAAGCCCCATTTCATCGAAGGATGAGTCCCATGCGCAAACGTTCAGCCACTGTGGCCCTCACGTTGATGGGGGCGGCCTTTGTTCTTTCCGGCTGCAAGGAAGACCAGACGGAGGCTGCGTCCTTTCCCGATCTCGCCTCGTGCAGGGCGCAGGCCGATCAAGGCAGCCTGGCCTTCACCGCCGAGGATTGCGAGGCGGCTTTCGCGCAGGCGCAGGCGGATCACCAGGAGACGGCCCCCCGATATGACGCGCTGGCCGTGTGCGAGGAACAGCACGGTGCAGGCAATTGCGAACAGCAGGCGCAGCAGGGCGGCGGCTTTTCCTTCATGCCGCTGCTGGCGGGGATGATGATCGGGCAGATGCTGTCGGGCGGCCGGGGTTTCATGAGCCAGCCGCTGGTGAACACTGCCAACGGGCGCTATGCGACGCCCGGCGGGGCGCAGGTTGCCTCCAACTCCGGCCGTGGGGCGATGAACACCGCCGCGTTCAACAAGGCGCCCACCACGGCAGGGCGTCCGCCGATGACGCAGGCCGATGTGATGCGGCGCGGCGGTTTCGGTGCCAGCGGCGCCGCCCGTTCGTCGTTCGGGGGGTAAGGCATGGACAAGAAGATCACCTCGCTTGGCACCACCCACCCTTTTGACCGCATCGCCGTGATCGGCGGCGGGGCGTGGGGCACGGCCCTTGCCAGTGTTGCCGCCCGCGCAGGGCGGGAAACGCGGCTGTGGATGCGGGATGCCGAACTGGCCTCGGAAATCGCGACCACGCATCGCAACAGCCGCTATCTTGGCAAGATCGGCCTGCCCCATGCCATCCGCCCCATGACGGACATGGCCGCAGCGCTGAAGGATGCCGAGGCGGTGCTGCTTGTCACGCCGTCTGTCACCATCCGCGCTGTCGCGGCCGAGATCGGACGCCTTGCCGCGCCGGGCGTTCCGATTTTCGTTTGTGCCAAGGGGATCGAAGCCGAAACCGGCCTTCTGATGTCGGCCCTTGTGGAAGAGGTTGCCCCGGGCCGCCCCGTCGGCACCGTGACCGGCCCCACCTTCGCTGCCGAAACCGCAGCCGGCCATCCCACGGCGGTGACGGTTGCCTGCACCACGGACCCGGGGCTGAGCGCGAGCGAACAGGCCGCCACGCGCATGGCGATGTCGCTGACGACCGGAAGTTTCCGTCCCTATGTCTCGGATGACATGGCAGGGGTGGAGGTTGGCGGTGCCGTCAAGAACGTCATCGCCATCGCTTGCGGGATTCTTGCCGGTGCCGGCTTCGGGGACAATTCCCGCGCCGCGATCATCACGCGCGGCCTGGACGAGATGAAGGAACTCGCCGTGCGTCTTGGCGGGCGGCGCGAAACCGTGGCGGGGCTTGGCGGGCTGGGGGATCTGATCCTCACCTGCTCCTCCCGGCAGTCGCGAAACTTCTCCTATGGCATGCAGCGGGGGCAGGGCATCCCCGACGACAAGGTGTTCGAGGGGCGTCCCGTCGTGGTGGAAGGGCGCCATGCCGCCATCACCGTGACCGATCTGGCGCGACGTCTGGGCCTGCACATGCCGATTTGCGAAATGGTGCGTGCGATCACCGCCGATGGCCAGCCCATCGCGATCGCCTTTGCCGGTTACTGGGCCGCGCCCATCCACGCGGAAGCCCGTACGGCGGATCTGGCCTTCGAACATCCGGCCGCCGAAGCCGTAACCCGCCATTTCGAGGAGAAGTTTCCCTGACACCCGCGTTGTCAGGGCGTGCCAACGGGTGTTTACTCGTCCCCGATGCCAAAGTAAGCAATGACAAGTATCCGAACGAACGTTCCGTTTTGGCGGAACCCGTAACGGATCGCGCAAACGGAACCGAGGAACGGGCTCATCCCGCCCGTCATGAGTGAGATCGATATGATGAGCGAGATGCCCTTTTCCCTGCTTCGCGTCGCCCGCAACGGAACGGCGCTGGCGCTCGTGGCGGTCATGATGGCCGGTTGCGGCCTTGCCGATTACACCCCGCCGACGGCCGAGCTTCCCGCCAGCTTCAGCGCCCCCGCGCCCGAACGCGACGCGACGCGCAACATGCTGTGGTGGACCGCGTTCAACGATGCGCAACTGAACGCGCTGATGCAGGCCGGCCTTGCCCGCAACCTTGACGTGGCACAGGCGATCGAGGCGATCAACGAAGCGCGCGCCAATGCGCGGCTGGTCGGTGCCAATGACCTGCCCGAAGTGTCGGCGGGCGCTTCGGCCACGCGCGGCGACCGCGACGGCGTTGGAAACGTGACCGACACGACCGCGGCCACGGCCAATGTTTCGTGGACGATCGATCTGTTCGGGCGCAACCGCAATGCGCGGGCTGCGGCCTCGGCGCAGCTTGATGCGGCCTATTTGTCGGTGGACGTGGCACGGCTGACGATCCTGCAGGCCATCGCTTCGGCCTATATCGACGTGCGCTATTTCCAGGAAAGCATCGCGCTGACGCGGCAAAGCATCGCCAGCCGCCGCGAGTCGCTTGGCCTGACGCAAAGCCAGGTGGAATATGGCAGCGCCCCGCGCCTTGATCTTGTGCAGGCCCAGCAGCTGGTCGCGCAGGCCGAGGCGCAGCTTCCGGCGCTGGAGGTCGGGTTCGACCAATCGGTGAACCGCCTTGCCTCGTTGACGAACCAGCGCACCGCAGCGCTGAAGGCGCAGTTGCAGCGCGGCGCACCCCAGCCCCGCCCGCGCTTCCGCGCCAGCGTCGGCGTTCCTGCCGAAGCCATCCGCAACCGCCCCGACGTCATCGCGGCAGAACGGCAATATGCGGCGAGGGTATTCAACGTGGGCGTGGCGCGCGCGGCTTTCTATCCGTCGCTGTCGCTTTCGGGCACCGTCACCCCGACAAACATCTCGGGCGGGGGCAGCCTCAAGACGTGGAGCTTCGGCCCGCAGCTGAACCTTCCGATCTTCAATGCGCAGAACAACGCCAACCTGACCGTCGCGCAATCGCAGGCCGTGCAGGCGCGGCTGACATGGCAGACAACGGTTCTGGGCGCGATCGAAGAGGTGGAGAACGCCCTTGCCGCCTATAACCGCGATGCGCGCAACATCGAAGCGCAGCGGCGCCTGGTGGAGGCGGCACAGGAAACGGTGAACCTGTCGCGCACCAGCTTCGATATCGGCGAGACGGAGTTCTTCACGGTGCTGGATGCCGAACGATCCTTGCTGGAGGCGCGCAATTCGCTTGCACAGGCAATCCGGCAGCAGGCGGCCAACTTCGTCACGCTCAGCGTTGCAACGGCAGGGGCGGGTATCGGATCGCGCCCGGCGGCCACGCAGGTTGCCGCCGCCGAATAACGGCCTGGCCCCGCCACTTCATCGCAAGGGCGGGGCTGCATATCTGAAGGGGATGGACGATCTTCAAACCCTTCTGGCGCAGGCGCGGTCCTGCACCGCCTGCGCGGCCCATCTTCCGCTGGGCCCGCGCCCCATCCTTCAGCTTTCCGCCGGGTCGCGCATCCTGATTGCCAGCCAGGCCCCCGGCACGAAGGCGCATCTGTCGGGGGTTCCGTTTGATGACGCTTCGGGCCGGCGGCTGCGCGAATGGCTGGGGGTGACGCCAGCGCAATTCTATGACTCTTCGAACTTCGCCATTCTGCCGATGGGCCTTTGCTATCCCGGTCGCAGAACGGGCGGGGATGCGCCGCCCCGGCCCGAATGCGCACCGCTTTGGCGGGACCGCCTGTTGCGGCAGGCCAAGGGTATTCGGCTTACGCTTCTGATCGGAAGCCATGCGCAGGTGCATGTTCTGGGCGCCGGCACGATGACCGACAGGGTGCGCGATTTCCGTTCCTTCCTGCCGGACCACTTGCCGCTGCCACATCCGTCATGGCGATCCACCGGCTGGATGCGCCGCAACCCTTGGTTCGAGGACGAGGTTTTGCCGGAACTGCGTCGGCGGGTGGCCGAACTGCTGCGCCCCGTCACCTATTGACCTTGGCCTTGCCCCGGCCCATCTGGCGCGAGATGGACTGGATTGCTGTTGACCGAAGCTCCCGCCTGCGCCTTTGGCGCATGTCGGGCACCGATGTTCTGGATCGCGCCGAAGCCCCGCGCCCTGAAACAAGGGATGCGCTGCTGGCCGCGCTGCCGGATTGGCCGGGCCCTGTCCGCGTTTCGGGGGCGGCCGATCTTTGGGGGCTGTGGGTGCCCGTTCCCTGCGCCGTTCCGGCACCGGTGGCAAAGGGGCGGATGACGGTCCTGCCGGGGCTGACGCAGGAACGCCCGCTGCCGGACGCAACAGCCGGAACGGCCGCCGTGGCGGGCCTTCTGGCCGTTCATCCGCAGTTCGATGGCACGCTGGTAACCACGGGCGCCCGCACGGTCTGGACCTCTGTCAGCGCGGGCGAGGTGACGGACATGCGCAGCACCGTCACGGGACGACTCTTTGCCTCGCTGGATCGTCCCGGCCCGCTGGACATGCCCGCGTTCGACGAAACGCTGCGCGCCACGCTGTCGCGCCCCGAAACGCTGGCGGCCCAACTGGCCTCGGCCCCGCTGGCGGCGCCCGACCAGGCCCGTGCGCGGCTGTCAGGTGCATTGCTGGGCGCAGAACTTGCCGCGACCAAGCCGTGGTGGCTTGGCCGCGAGGTTCTGGTGGCAGGCGAAGGCGATCTTCCCGCGCTTCTGGTGCGGGCCTTGCAGGCGCAGGGCGCTGCCGCCCGTTTCCTGCCGGAGGAGGATCTGTTGCTGAACGGCCTTCGTTCCCGCTGACAGACGCCTTCGCCCACACTATCGTCTGGCGGAGGAGTGGGAGGAAACATGCAGATTTTCGACGAAACACGGTGCGAGTTGGGCGAGGGGGTCTTCTGGCACCCCGAGCGGGGTCAGGTCTTCTGGTTCGACATCACTCGCAAGCGGCTGCACACGCGTACCGCTGAAGGCCATCGGTCATGGGAGTTCCCCGAGATGATCTCTGCCGGGGGGTGGATCGACCACGACCATCTTCTGATCGCTTCGGAAACGGGCCTGTGGCGGTTCGACCTGCGCGACGGCAGCCATGAACGGCTGGTGCCGATCGAGGCCGACGACGACCGCACCCGCAGCAATGACGGCGGACCCGATCCGTGGGGTGGGTTCTGGCTTGGCACCATGGGCAAGAAGGGCGAGACGGGCCTCGGAACCCTTTACCGCTGGTACAGGAACGAGCTGCGCGTGCTTCGCACGAAGATGAACATCCCCAATGCCATAGCCTTCGATGCAGACCGCTCGCTTGCCTATGTCAGCGATACGCCCACCCATACCGTCTGGGCCTATACGCTGGACAAGGACGGCTGGCCCGAGGGGGAGTCGCGGGTATTCCTGGACCTGTCGGACGAAGGGCTGCGTCCCGACGGGGGCACTGTCGATTCTGAAGGGCGCTTCTGGTCGGCGCCATGGGGATTGGGGCGGGTGGCCGTTTACCGCCCCGCAGGGCAGTTCATCACGGCAGAGGAGGTTCCCGCCGCGCGCAGTTCCCGCCCCGCCTTCGGTGGGCCGGACCTGACGACGTTGTTCGTGACTACAGCACAGGAAGGCATGGATGCCGCGGCCCGCAGGGACGAGCCGAAGGCGGGGATGACCTTTCATGGCAGCGTCACCGTGCAGGGTCGACCGGCGGTCGGGGTGCCGACGCCCCGCGTGGTGATCGGCTGATCACTCGGCCTCGGTGGTGCGCCTGCGATGGCGCATCCCGCGGCGCAGCGACCACAGGACCACCAGAAGATAGGCCAGATCCAGTGCCAGCAGCGCCTGCCATGGCCATGTGAACAGGATTGCCCCGACCGCGATGACGCCAACCACGACAAAGCGCATCCGGTCGGACCGCAGCCGCACCAGTTTCAGCGACGGGGTGCGGATCCTGCTGATCAGCAGCCAGCCGACCAGAACCAGCCACACCGCGATGAGGATGGGCGGCAGGCTGATGCCGGTACGGTCCAGCGCGATGGGCATCAGCGCCAGCATTGCCCCGGCGGGCGAAGGGACGCCCGTGAACCAGCCCGGAACGGCCTCGGGGTCGGGTGCCTTGGTGTCCACATTGAATCGTGCCAGCCGCATCACGCAGCAGATCACGTAGATCAGCACCGCAACCCAGCCAAGGCTATGTCCGCTGCCGAACACCGTCAGATAGACAAGGATGCCGGTTGCCGCGCCGAAGTTCAGGAAGTCGGCAAGGCTGTCCAGTTCAGCCCCGATGGCGCTTTCGCTGCGCAGCATGCGCGCCACGCGCCCGTCCAGTCCGTCAAGGATTGCGGCAAGGATGATCAGGGCAATCGCCTGATCGGGCCGCCCTTCAACCGCGAAACGGATGGAGGTGAGGCCGGCGCAGCTGGCGGCCAGCGTCATCAGGTTGGGCACCTGCTGTGCCAGCGAAAGGCGGCGGGGCTGCTTGTCCATCAGTCACTCCGCACCGCGCGCGGAACCTGCTCGCCCGTCAGGCGGGCAAGGACGGTTTCACCCGCGACCATCTTCTGGCCAACCGCGACCAGCGGTTCCACCCCTTCGGGCAGATAGATATCAAGGCGGGAGCCGAAGCGGATCAGGCCGAAGCGTTCGCCTGCCTGAAGGGGCGCGCCGTCCTTCACGAAAGGCAGGATGCGGCGGGCAACCAGCCCTGCGATCTGCACGCAGGCGATGTCCTGTCCCGTATCCGTCCGCAGCAGCAGGGCGTTGCGTTCGTTATCCACCGAAGCCTTGTCCAGCGAGGCGTTCAGGAACTTGCCGGGGGTGTAGGCCATCTTCACCAGCGTGCCGGTGACGGGCGAGCGGTTCACGTGCACATCGAACACCGACATGAAAATGGAGATGCGCATGCGCGGCGTCGGGTCCATCCCGAGTTCGGGCGGCGGGGCTGCCGGCTGCAGCAACGAGATGATGCCGTCGGCGGGGCTGATGACAAGGCCGTCGCCTTGCGGAACATGGCGCACCGGATCGCGGAAGAAGTAATAGCACCAGATCGTCAGGATCGTACCAAGCCATCCCAGCGGCTCCCAGAGCCAGAACAGGAGGAGGGTGATCACGGCGAAGATGCCGACAAAGCGCCACCCTTCCGGGTGCATCGGTTTCAGGACAACTTCGGACATGCGCATGCGGGTGGTTCCTTTCGGGGGCAATTCCTACCGATAACGTCACTGGGCCCTTGCCCGCAACTCCTCCGGAAATTCTTACTAAATTTATAGGAATAATTTGCGCGGTAATTGCCCGGCTGGTAAGGCGTGCACGTTTGTCCTTTCGGAGCATCGCGAAATGTCCCTATCCCGCCCATTCCTTTTGGGTGCCGGCGTAATGACGCTGGCCACGCAGGCTGTCGCGCAGGAAACCGTCACGGCCCTTCCGACCATTGTGGTGCAGCGGGAGGATGATCCCACCGCACCTGCGGGCGGGTTTGTCGCCGCCACTCTGGCCAGCACGACCAAGACCGGCACCCCGCGGATAGAGACGCAGCAATCCGACAGCGTCATCACGGCCGAACAGGTGCAAGCGCAGGGCGCAAGAACGCTGGGTCAGGCGCTGAACTATGCCGCAGGTGCGTTTGGAGAGCCGTTCGGCAGCGATTCACGCGGCGACAGCCCGCGCCTGCGCGGCTTCGATGGCGGAAACTCGCAATTCCTGAACGGGCTGAAGGTGCTGCGGACCTTCACAACCCCCGCCATCGAAACCTATGGACTGGAGCGGATCGAGGTACTGCACGGGCCCGCCGGCGTGCTGTATGGCGCGGGTAATCCGGGCGGGGTGATCAACCAGATCCAGAAGCGGCCCCAGTTCGCCGATTTCAACGAGGCCGGGCTGTCCTTTGGCACGAACCAGCGCGTGGCCGCCTTCTTCGACCTGAACCGCATGATCACCCCGGACGTGGCGTATCGCTTCACCGGCCTGCTGCGTGACCAGAAGGGCGACGCCGACCAGATCAACGACGATCGCGTGTATCTGGCCCCGGCGCTGACATGGAACATCAACGGGCAGGACAGGCTGACCTTCCTTGCCTCCTATCAGTGGGACAATCCCGAACAGCTCACGGCCAGGGACACCTCGGTGCTGCAAACGGGGCGCGATCCGCTTGGCCGCGACTTTTATCTGGGCGAGGAGGACTACAACCGCTCCGACCGCAAACAGGTCAATCTGGGGCTGGAGTGGGAGCATCGCTTCAACAGCGATTGGTCGCTGAACCAGTCCTTCCGCTACCAAAGCTTCGACTGGGATTACCAGTGGCTGTATCTCAATGCCTTTGGCGCGAATGGAACGGTGGAGCGTCAGGCCACCCGTCAGCACGAGGAAACCTTGTCGCTGAACCTTGATACGCGCCTGACGGGGCGGGCAACAACCGGTGCCGTGGAGCATAAACTGCTTTTCGGCCTTGATATCCGCAAGTCCGATGAGAAGTTGAGCACCGAGTTCGGGAATGGCGTTCCGCCGCTTTCCATGTCGGACCCGCAATACGGCGCGGCCATCGATCCGAACTGGTGGTATGTTGCCAACAGCGACCTGACGTTCCGCCAGACCGGCATCTACGTGCAGGACGAACTTGCGCTTGGCCGTTGGCGCGCCACGCTTGGCCTGCGTCACGACTGGTCCAGCCGCGAAGGAACCACCTATAACAATATTGCCGGGGAAACCGACATCTCTGAAAACAGCAGCGAGACGACCGGCCGTGCCGGTCTGTCCTATGTTTTTGGAAACGGGATCGCGCCCTTTGCCAGCTATGCCACCACGTTCGAGCCGCTGACGGGAACGGATGCGCTGACCGGCGACACCCTGGAGCCCACCACGGCAAAGCAGTGGGAACTTGGCGTGAAGTACAAGCCGACCTTCTTCGACGGCTTCTTCAGGGCGACGCTGTTCGATATCGAACAGAAGAACGTCAGCGTCCGCGTGCTTGATCCGGCAACCGGGGCCCCGACAGACCGGCCGCGGGGCAAGGTGCGCTCAAAGGGTCTGGAGCTTGAGGGCGTGGCGGATCTGACCGACAACTGGTCCCTTCGTGCCGCCTACAGCTATACCGACGCGGAAACCCGCAGCGGCGATTATGTCGGCCTCGTGCCCGAGAACACGCCGCAGGACGTGGCGAGCCTTTGGGTCGATTACACCTTCGGCGAGGGCAGCCGGTTGGACGGTTTCGGCCTTGGCGGCGGTGTCCGCTATGTCGGCGAACGATTCGGGGATGCCAGCAACAACTTCCGCATGGGCGACGAAACCCTGCTGGATGCCTCTGTCAGCTATGAGCGCGAGGCATTCAGGGCCAGCCTGACCGTCCAGAACCTGGCGGATGAAGAGTATCTGGCAAATTGCGGGCTGTTCGGCTGCACCTATGGCGCGGGCCGCACTGTTGTGGCGGATCTTGCCTATAAGTGGTGAGCTTCTGTCTTCTTGCGGCACCATGTGGGATGCCCCAGCGGGCAATTTGCCGGCCTGATGTGGCCGGGAAAGGGCAGCGCCATCCTGCCAAGGAAGACCGCTTGGAAAATCTTTACGAAAATAGTATGGATATCTTGGCCCAGCCATTGACCGGCATTCCGGTTGCGTTGGCGCGCTGAAGGAGATGTGGCGATGGAAAGAACGACGGCCTGTCTGGATGTTCCCGTTGGGGCGTTTCTGCCCGGTCTGATCCGCCGTGCAGCCGAGCTGGAGGTGGAGGTGCTGGACACCCCGCGCGGCAAGTCCGTGAACCTGTTCTATGGCACGCTGGAAGTGATCGAGACCGGCCTCCGCACCACGGTGGAACTGACCTCGACCGATGGTGCGCATCTTGTGAACCTGCGCGATACGCTGACATGGCATCTGGATCAGGAGGGCCTGAACCATTGCATCACATGGGCGCGGATGCGCGCCGGTGCCAGCCCCGCCAACATGGCAGTGGGGCGCGTGGTCGGGGCCTCCCAGATCTCTCCCAACTTCACGCGGGTGCGGCTGGCGGGTGATTATACTCGGTTCCTGGGAGGTGGGCTGCATTTCCGGCTGCTGCTGGGGCCGGCAGGTCTTGGCTGGCCTTCGACCGATGAAACCGGCGGCACCGTCTGGCCCGGCGGCGTGGAGGTGTGGCATCGCCCGGCCTATACCGTGCGCGACATTTGCCCCGAGGGGCGCTGGATCGAGTTCGACATCTTCCGCCACGAAGGCGGGCGTGTGAATGACTGGGCCGCTGCCCTGACCCCGGGCGAAGAGGTCGCGCTGACCGGCCCCGGCGGCACCGGCCTGACCGAAGCGGCGTGGGTCGGCCTGATGGGGGATGAAACTGCGCTGCCCGCCATCATCCGCATGATTCGCGGCGCACCCGAAGGAACGCGGGGCGAGGCTGTGATACTGGTTCCCGAACAGGCCGATGTTCAAGCGGTGGAGTGCCCTGTAGGCATCACCCTGCGCTGGATCTTCCGCAAAAACGGCGACACGCTGATCGATGCCTTCCGGTCGATGCAGGTGCCCGAAGGGCCGCGTTACGTTTATTTTGCGGCTGAAAAGGCCGAAGCCGCGGATGCGCGCGAACATGCTGCGAAGATCGGGCTGAAACGCGGCGAGGTGCATGCGCTGGCTTACTGGGCGAAGTGACGCCAAAATCGGTGCGCCCTGCTTCGGCGGGGCGATTTCATTTTTTTGAATACAAAAGAACCCGCAGTCGATGACTGCGGGCTCTTTTGTGGTATGGTGCCCAGAAGAGGACTCGAACCTCCACGCCTTGCGGCACACGGACCTGAACCGTGCGCGTCTACCAATTCCGCCATCTGGGCTGATGTCGTGGCGGGGGTTTACCTATTGGCATCAGGGGTGTCAACGACAAAACGCAACTTTTTTGCAGGAAGATGACAAGACTTGCCGGACCCTTGTTCGGCGCGTATTTCCAGCATGTGCCAAGACCCGGGAGGAATGGGGATGAGCAAGCTGGTCACGATCTTTGGTGGTTCGGGCTTTGTCGGACGCTATATCGCGCGGCGCCTGGCCCGCGAAGGCTGGCGTATCCGTATCGCAGTGCGCCGCCCGAACGAGGCGCTGTTCCTCAAACCCTATGGCAATGTGGGGCAGGTGGAACCGGTTTTCTGCAATATCCGCGATGATGCTTCGGTGCGGGCGGTTCTTCAGGGGGCGGATGCGGTCGTGAACTGCGTCGGAATCCTACAGGCCAGGGGCGCCAATAGCTTTGCTGCGGTTCAGGTCGAAGGTGCGGGCCGTATTGCGCGCCTTGCGGCAGAGGCGGGGGTCACCCGGCTGGTCCATCTTTCGGCCATCGGCGCCGATGCCAGTTCGGCCAGCGCATATGCCCGCACGAAGGCGGAAGGCGAGGCTGCGGTTCTGGCGGCTTTCCCACAGGCGATGATCCTGCGTCCTTCGATCATCTTCGGCCCCGAGGATGATTTCTTCAATCGCTTCGCCGAAATGGCACGCCGCTCGCGGTTCCTGCCGATCGTGCATGGCGACACGAAATTTCAGCCTGTCTATGTGGACGATGTGGCGCAGGCGGCGGTCATGGGTGTGAACGGCCTTGCCACCGGCACGTTCGAATTGGGCGGCCCCTCTACCGAGACCTTCCGCGAGCTGATGAGCCAGATGCTGACCGTCATCATGCGCAAGCGCCGGCTGGTGGATCTGCCGGTCGGGCTGGCCGGTGCGATGGCGGCCGTTCTGGACGGTTTGCAGAAGATCAGCGGCGGCCTTATCACCAACACCCTGCTTACGCGCGACCAGCTGCGCCTTCTGGCCCGCGATAATATCGTCGCACCGGGTGCGCGGGGTTTCACGGAACTTGGAATCGACTCCCTCGCGTTCGAGGCAGTCATCCCCGAATACTTGTGGCGCTTCCGTCCGAACGGACAATACGCCCGCATGCGGCCCACCGAAAAAAATCTGAAGGCTTGATACCTTATGCATGAAGCGCTTGAAGCCCTCTTCCTTGGCGTGGTCGAGGGATTGACCGAGTTCATTCCGGTTTCCTCTACCGGGCACCTTCTTCTGATCGGTCACTTCATCGGCTTCGAAAGCGCGGGGAACACCTTCGCGGTCATGGTTCAGTTGGGTGCCGTTCTGGCCGTGCTGTCGATCTATGCCGGCAGGTTGTGGAACGTGATGCGCGCGGCCCCGCATGATCCGGAGGCGCGGCGGTTCGTCTGGACGGTGCTGGTTGCCTTTGCGCCTGCGGTGGTGATCGGTGTCATGGCGCATGACATCATCAAGACGGTTCTGTTCGAAACCCCCCGCCTGATCGCGATGATGCTGATCCTGGGCGGCGTCGTGTTGCTGTTCGTGGATCGCCTTGCCATTGCACCCAAGCATGATGATGCCATGCGTTTGCCGATATGGACGGCGCTGCGCATCGGCGTGATCCAGTGCCTTGCGATGATTCCGGGCGTTTCCCGTTCGGGGGCAACCATCGTGGGCGCCCTTGCGCTGGGGTGCAGCAAGCGCGCCGCGGCAGAGTTTTCGTTCTTCCTGTCCATGCCGACCATGCTGGGCGCCTTCACCTATGATTTCTGGAAGAACCGCGATGTTCTGGATGCAGAGCAGTTCGGCTTGATCGGTCTCGGCTTTGTCGCGGCCTTTGTTTCGGGGCTTTGCGTGGTCCGGTGGCTTCTCGGGTTTGTTGCGCGGCGGGGCTACGCTGCCTTTGGTTGGTGGCGAATCATTGTGGGAACCATCGCGATGATCTGGCTTACGTTTGGCTGATGCGGAAACTGTGCTGACCTAATTTTCTCCAATCTGGACTGGATGGTTAGCGAGCGCTCCATAAATCTTCCATATAGGTCAGCGTGAGTGACTTTTTATGGCTTTGGCTTGTGGTAAGAAGGCGGTGACCGCCTTTCTGCAAGGATTGCCCAGCCATGGCCACGCAACGTATGCTGAAATTCGTCTCGACCTCGCGCGAGATGCCGGAGAAACGTCTGCCTGACCTCCGCTCTCGCGATTTCGACGAGATCTACCGCGAATTCGCGGATGCCAAGGCTGCCGAACAGTCCAGCCGGTGCAGCCAGTGCGGCGTGCCCTATTGCCAGTCGCACTGCCCGCTGCACAACAACATTCCCGACTGGCTGCGCATGACCGCCGAGGGCCGTCTGGAAGAGGCCTATGCCATCAGCCAGCTGACCAATACCTTCCCCGAGATTTGCGGCCGCATCTGCCCACAGGACCGTTTGTGCGAAGGCAATTGCGTCATCGAACAGTCGGGCCATGAAACGGTGACCATCGGCGCGATCGAGAAATACATCACCGACACCGCGTGGGACCGCGGCTGGGTGAAGCCCGGCCTTCCGGTGGCAGAGCGTACCGAATCCGTGGGCATCATCGGCGCGGGCCCCGGCGGCCTGGCCGCGGCCGACATGCTGCGCCGCCAGGGCGTACAGGTCACGGTTTATGATCGTTATGATCGTGCCGGCGGGCTGATGACCTATGGCATCCCCGGCTTCAAACTGGAAAAGCACGTCGTCATGCGGCGGGTGGAGCAGTTGGAAGCGGCAGGCGTGCAGTTCGTGCTGAACTGCAACGTGGGCGTGGATATCAGCTTCGATGCGATCCGCGGGCAGCATGATGCTGTTGTCATCGCAACGGGCGTTTACAAGGCGCGCGACCTGTCCGGTTCCGGTCTGGGTGCGGCGGGTATCGTGCCGGCGCTATCCTATCTGACCGCGTCGAACCGTAAAAGCTTCGGCGATGATGTGGAGGCCTACGACAACGGCCAGCTGAACGCGGCCGGCAAACGCGTCGTGGTGATCGGCGGCGGGGATACGGCGATGGACTGTGTGCGCACGGCGATCCGGCAGGGCGCGACCAGCGTGAAGTGCCTTTACCGCCGCGACCGTGCCAACATGCCCGGATCGAAGCGGGAAACGCAAAATGCCGAGGAGGAGGGCGTCGAGTTCGTCTGGCTGACAGCGCCCACCGGCTTCACCGGCGCAGATCACGTCGAAGGCGTGATCGTGCAGAAGATGCGCCTCGGGCCGCCCGATGCCTCGGGCCGCCAGTCCCCCGAACTGATCGAGGGGGCCGATTATGTCGAGCCTGCTGATCTGGTCATCACCGCCCTCGGTTTCGAGCCCGAAGATCTGCCCACGCAATGGAACGCGCCCGATCTTGGCACGACCCGCTGGGGCACGGTGAAGGCCGATTTCCGCAGCCATGCGACGAATCTTCCCGGCGTGTTCGCCGTGGGCGACATCGTGCGTGGTGCCTCGCTGGTGGTTTGGGCAATCCGCGACGGCCGCGAGGCGGCTGCGTCGGTCCTTGACTACCTTTCGGCGCCCGCACAGGTGGCGGCGGAATGATCCGCGCCGCGCTGATTTGTCTGGCGCTGCCGGTTTCGGCGCAAGCGGCGGGGTTTACCCCGCCACAAGGCTGCACCACGAAGATGACGGTGCAGTCCAAGCAATGCCGCGTTTCGAACTACTATACCTGCGGCAATGATCCGGCGGGAACGTCATGGCGCGTCGATTCCGATCAGGAAGGGCCGTTCTTCGCAACCCTGACCAATGCCGAGGGCGAGTGGCTGGAAAGCCTTGATGCCAACGGCCGGCGGATCATGGGCGAACGTGCCGACCCCGCCTCCATCAGCACGCTTTTCGCTGAAGGGCGGGACGAATACGATTTCTGGCTGAACCATGAACAGGGCACCCGCACCCATGTGACGGGCCGCGATGTGCTGACGGGACGGGCTGTCACGATCGACGGGCAGGTCCTGCAGCAGACCAAGTTCGCCTTCACCGAAATGGACGAGACGGGCCGCGTCCTGCGCCATTCGCACGGGAACGAATTCGTCAGCCAGGATCTTGGAAGTTTCTTTGCAGGTCCGTCCGAACATGATGACGGCAGTGGCAATGCCCTGGCCGTGGATGGAAGCCCAATGTCATTCGCCTTTCCGGGCGAGGACGGGTTCGAAGCCGGGCAACCGATCTTCGACTGTGACGCCGTGATTTCGTGAGGGAGAACGAGATGACTACCGGACACTGCCTGTGCGGCACGGTGCGCGTCACCCTGACCGATGCCCCCGCCGAGATGCATGCCTGCCATTGCGAGATTTGCCGCCGTCAGGGCCTGATCGGCTTTTCCGTGCAGGTGCCGGAGGGGGAAATCTCCATCAGCGGCGACACGATCCGCACCTATGCCTCGTCCGACTGGGGGCATCGTGCCTTTTGCGGCACCTGCGGCACCAACCTTTGGTTCCGCCTGAACGAAGGCGGCCCGTACTTTCTTTCCCCCGGCCTGCTGGACGATATGACCGGACTTGCCCTTGCGGACGAGATTTTCATCGATCGCAAGCCTGCCGGCTATGCCCTTGCGGGCGAACGTCCCCGCCTGACCGGCGATGAATTCTACAAAATGATCGCAAGCTCCTCGGAAGGAGGCCAGCCATGACCATCTATGACGAAAACTGGGTTGCTGCCGAGGAAGCCAAGCGCCAGTGGATGAACGATAACGGCCTGTTCCGCTTCGAGGATGAGAAATCCTCTTGCGGCGTCGGCCTTGTGGTGTCGCTGAACGGCAAGCCGGCGCGGCGCGTCGTGGAAGCCGGGATCGAGGCGCTGAAGGCCATCTGGCACCGCGGCGCCGTCGACGCCGATGGCCGCACGGGCGATGGCGCGGGCATCCATGTGCAGATCCCGGTGCCGTTCTTTTATGAACAGGTGCGCCGCACGGGGCACGAACCCGACACCACCAACCACATCGCGGTGGGTCAGGTCTTCCTGCCGCGCACGGATTTCGCCGCGCAGGAACGGTGCCGCACGATCGTGGAAACCGAAGTGCTGCGCATGGGCCATTACATCTATGGCTGGCGGCACGTGCCGGTGGATATCTCGGTTCTCGGCGAAAAGGCGAATGCGACCCGCCCCGAGATCGAGCAGATCCTGATCCGCTGCGACAAGGACATCGACGAAGAACAGTTCGAGCGCGAGCTTTACATCATCCGCCGCCGGATCGAGAAAGCAGCGCTGGAAGCCAACATCACCAGCCTTTACCTGTGCTCGCTGTCCTGCCGGTCGGTGATCTACAAGGGCATGATGCTGGCCGAACAGGTTTCGGTCTTCTACCCGGATCTTGAGGACGAGCGTTTCGAGTCCGCCTTTGCGATCTATCACCAGCGCTATTCGACGAACACCTTCCCGCAATGGTCGCTGGCCCAGCCCTTCCGCATGCTTGCCCATAACGGCGAGATCAACACGCTGAAGGGCAACGTCAACTGGATGAAAAGCCACGAAATCCGCATGGCGTCTTCGACCTTTGGCGATGCGGCGGGCGACATCAAGCCGATCATTCCGGCGGGCACGTCGGATTCCGGCGCGCTGGATGCCGTGTTCGAGGTTCTTGTGCGTGGCGGTCGCAATGCGCCGATGACCAAGACGATGCTGGTTCCCGAGGCATGGTCCAAGCAGACCGGCGAGATGCCGAAGGCATGGGCGGACATGTATGCCTATTGCAACGCCGTAATGGAGCCGTGGGACGGCCCTGCGGCGCTGGCCATGACCGATGGCCGCTGGGTGTGCGGCGGCCTTGACCGCAACGGCCTGCGCCCGATGCGCTATGTCGTGACGGGTGACGGGCTGCTGATCGCCGGATCCGAGGTCGGCATGGTCACGATCGACGAAGCTACGGTGCGCGAAAAGGGCGCGTTGGGGCCGGGCCAGATGATCGCTGTGGATATGGCCGAGGGGCGCCTTTATCACGATCAGGAACTGAAGGACAAACTTGCCGCCGACCGTCCCTTCGGCGATTGGATCGAAAAGGTGGTGGATCTGTCCGTCCTGCTGAAGGACGTGCCGGAAACCGCCCG
The DNA here is from genome assembly GCF_004015795.1 of Falsirhodobacter deserti. Classification (GTDB taxonomy): domain Bacteria; phylum Pseudomonadota; class Alphaproteobacteria; order Rhodobacterales; family Rhodobacteraceae; genus Falsirhodobacter; species Falsirhodobacter deserti. The sequence goes on from NZ_ML137218.1 coordinate 74,052, forward strand.
CTTCACCGGCGCCGAACTGCGCCGCCGCCAGATTGCCGCCGGCTATTCGCTGGAGGAGCTGGAGCAGGTGCTGGCCCCGATGGCCGAAGACGGCAAGGAAATGATCGCCTCGATGGGCGATGACACGCCGGCTGCGGTGCTGTCCTCGGTTTATCGGCCGCTGTCGCACTTCTTCCGGCAGGCGTTCAGCCAGGTCACGAACCCGCCGATCGACTCGCTCCGCGAGGCGCGGGTGATGAGCCTGAAGACCCGTTTCGGCAACCTCAAGAACGTGCTGGACGAAAACTCGGGCCAGACCGAGATTCTTGTGCTGGAAAGCCCCTTCGTGGCCAATGCCGACTTCGAGGTGATGCTGAAGCAGTTCGGCGATCAGGTCGCGGTGATCGACTGCACCTTCCCCGCAGGCGGCGACATGGCCGACGCGCTGTCCCGCATCCGCGCCGAGGCGGAGGATGCTGTGCGGTCCGGTGCGGGCCATCTGGTGCTGACGGATGAACACCAGTCGGAAACGGCGGTGCCGATGCCGATGATCCTTGCCACCAGCGCGGTGCATTCGTGGCTGACGCGCAAGGGCCTGCGGACGTTCTGTTCCATCAACGTGCGGTCGGCCGAATGTATCGATCCGCATTATTTCGCGGTGCTGATCGGCTGCGGCGCCACCACGGTGAACCCGTATCTGGCGCAGGATTCCATCGCTGACCGGATCGAGCGGGGCCTGATCGAGGGCAACCTGACCGACGCCATGCGCCGTTACTGCGCCGCCATCGATGCGGGCCTTCTGAAAATCATGGCGAAGATGGGGATTTCGGTCATCTCCTCCTATCGCGGTGGCCTGAACTTCGAGGCGGTGGGTCTGTCGCGTGCGCTGGTGGCGGAATTCTTCCCCGGCATGCAGTCCCGCATCTCGGGCATCGGCCTGACCGGCCTTCAGCGCAAGGTCGAGGAGGTGCATGCCCGCGGCTGGCTGCAAGGCCAGGACGTGCTGCCCATCGGCGGCTTCTACAAGGCCCGCCGTTCGGGTGAAAAGCACGCATGGGAAGCGCAGACCATGCACATGATGCAGGCGGCCTGCGACCGCGCCAGCTATGACATCTGGAAACAGTATTCGGCTGCGCTGCGGGCCAACCCGCCCATCCATCTGCGCGATCTGCTGGACATCAAGCCGCTGGGCAAGCCCGTCCCGATCGAGGAGGTGGAAAGCATCACCTCCATCCGCAAGCGCTTCATCACGCCCGGCATGTCGCTGGGGGCGCTGGGGCCGGAGGCGCACAAGACGCTGAACATCGCGATGAACCGGATCGGTGCGAAATCCGACTCGGGCGAGGGCGGCGAGGATCCGGCGCACTTCCTGCCGGACGAAAACGGCGACAACCCCAGTGCCAAGATCAAGCAGGTCGCCTCGGGCCGGTTCGGCGTCACCGCCGAATACCTGAACGCCTGCGAGGAGCTGGAGATCAAGGTCGCGCAAGGTGCCAAACCGGGCGAGGGCGGCCAGCTTCCGGGCATGAAGGTGACCGAACTGATCGCGCGGCTGCGGCATTCCACGAAGGGCGTGACGCTGATCTCTCCCCCGCCGCACCACGACATCTATTCGATCGAGGATCTTGCCCAGCTGATCTACGACCTCAAGCAGATCAACCCGCGCGCCAAGGTCACGGTGAAGCTGGTCTCGTCCTCGGGCGTGGGCACGATCGCTGCGGGCGTGGCGAAGGCGAAGGCCGACACGATCCTGATCTCGGGTCATAACGGCGGCACAGGGGCATCGCCCGGCACCTCGATCAAGTAGGCGGGTCTGCCGTGGGAAATGGGCCTGACCGAGGCGCATCAGGTCCTTTCGATGAACAACCTGCGCGAGCGGGTGACCCTGCGCACCGATGGCGGTTTGCGCACGGGGCGCGACGTGGTCATGGCCGCGATGATGGGTGCCGAGGAATACGGCATCGGCACCGCCGCCCTGATTGCCATGGGCTGCATCATGGTGCGCCAGTGCCAGTCGAACACCTGCCCGGTGGGCGTCTGCACGCAGGACGAGGCGCTTCGCAAGAAGTTCACGGGCACTGCGGACAAGGTGGTGAACCTGATCACCTTCTATGCGCAGGAAGTGCGGGACATCCTTGCCTCCATCGGCGCACGGTCGCTGGACGAGATCATCGGCCGGGCGGACCTGCTGAGCCAGGTTTCGCGGGGTTCGGCGCATCTGGACGATCTGGACCTGAACCCGCTGCTGATCACGGTGGATGGTGCCAGCCGCATCACCTATGACCGTTCCAAGCCCCGCAACCACGTGATGGATACGCTGGACGCGGAAATCGTGAAGGACGGTGCCCGCTTCTTCGAAGAGGGTGAGAAGATGCAGCTGTCCTATGCCGTGCGCAACACGCTGCGCACCATCGGCACGCGGGCATCCAGCCACATTGTCAAGAAGTTCGGCATGCGCAACACCCTGCAGGCAGATCACCTGTCGCTGAAACTGTCGGGCAATGCCGGTCAGTCGCTGGGGGCGTTCGCGGTGCGCGGCCTCAAGATCGAGGTGCAGGGCGATGCAAACGACTATGTCGGCAAGGGTCTGTCGGGGGGCACCATCGTGGTGCGCCCGCCCATGGCAAGCCCGCTGGTTGCGGCCGACAACACGATCATCGGCAATACCGTTCTTTACGGCGCGACCGACGGCTTCCTGTTTGCCGCAGGGCGCGCGGGGGAACGCTTTGCGGTCCGCAACTCGGGCGCAAGCGTGGTGATCGAGGGCTGTGGCACCAACGGTTGCGAATACATGACCGGCGGTGTGGCGGTGATCCTCGGGTCGATCGGGGCGAACTTCGGCGCGGGGATGACGGGGGGGATGGCCTATCTTTACGATCCCGACGGCGCGGCCGAAGACATGATGAACCTTGAAACGCTGGTGACCTGCGCCGTGACGCATCCGCATTGGGAAGCGCAGCTGCGCGGCCTGATCGAAAGCCACGCGCGCGAAACGGACAGCCAGAAGGCGAACCGCATCCTGCGCCACTGGGAAACGGAACGGTCGAACTTCCTTCAGGCCTGCCCGAAGGAGATGCTGATCCACCTGCCGCATCCGCTTTCGAACGAAGCGCAGGCCGTGCCTGCCGAATGACCGGAAGGCCCGCGAAAGCGGGCCTTTTTCATTGACCGGACGCGCCCCGTCATGGCTAAAGACGGGCATGGCCGCGAAACGCTCATCATCACGATCCCGGCGCAAGGGCGCGCTTCCCGCCGGGCGGGAAGCACTGCGCAAATGGGGCCGCCGCATCGGCTTGGGGGCGCTGGCTGCTGCCGCTGCACTGGTTCTGCTGTTTGCCGCCATCACGCCGCCCATGACCCCGTACATGATGTCAGAGCGGATGCGCCTTGGCGGCATATCCCACGAAACCGTTTCCATGAATGCCATCGCCCCCGTCATGGCGCGCAGCGTCGTCGCGGCCGAGGATGCAAATTTCTGCCGCCACTGGGGGTTCGACATGTCGGCCATCCGCAGCGCGATGGCGGCGGGATCGAATCGCGGCGCCTCCACCCTGTCGCAGCAGGTGGTGAAGAACGTGTTCCTGTGGCAGGGGCGCAGCTGGGTTCGCAAGGCGTTGGAGGCAGTGCTGACCCCGGCCGTGGAACTCACATGGTCCAAGCGCCATATCCTGAACGTCTATCTGAACGTGGCAGAGTTCGGGGAGGGAATCTTCGGCGTGCAGGCGGCGGCGCGGCATTATTTCGGGGTGGATGCGGCGAATTTGACGGCGGTTCAGGCGGCGCGGCTGGCGGCGATCCTGCCCAACCCCAAGCAGCGCGATCCGGTGAATCCGACCACCTTCGTGCGCGGACGTTCCCAAGCAGCGCTTTCTGGGGCGGCAACGATCCGCGCTGATGGCCGGGCAGGCTGTTTTCAGGGCTGACCGACTTGCATTGCGCGGTGGCGCAAGCCATTCAGGGACACGCTTGCAGTATCGGAAGACTGACATGAATCGCCTGTACCATTTCGCCCTTTCGCCCTTCTGCCGCAAGGTTCGCCTGACGCTGGCCGAAAAGCGCGTCGAGGTGGAACTGGTGGAAGAGCGGTATTGGGAGCAGAACCCCGATTTCCTTCGCCGCAACCCTGCCGGCAAGGTGCCCGTCCTGCGGATCGACGGCCGCATCCTGAGCGAGAGCCAGGCCATCTGCGAATGGCTGGAGGAGAGCTTCCCCCAGCCTGCCTTGATGCCGCGCGACCCAGACAGCCGCTTCGAAGTGCGCCGCCTTTGCGCCTGGTTCGATGACAAGTTCCACCAGGAGGTCACATCGCGCCTGGTATACGAGCGTTTGAAGATCGGTGGCCGCACGCCGGATGCGCGGAACATCAAGTTCGGCTCCAGCCGGATCAAGTATCACCTCGATTACATGGCATGGCTGCTGGATCAACGCCGCTGGCTGGCCGGCGATTCGATGACGCTGGCCGACTTCGCGGCAGCCGCGCATCTGTCGTCGCTGGATTACGTCTCGGACGTGGACTGGAACCGGCATGCGGTGATCAAGGACTGGTATGCCAAGATCAAGTCGCGCCCGGCTTTCCGCACCATCCTTGCCGATCAGGTGCCGGGCCATCCGCCATCCGAACACTATGCCGATCTTGATTTCTAAGGGTTAACCGGCGCGCCTTTTGCCCTATATTGCGGGGCAGGAGGACATCGCCATGACCGAAGATCATAAAGACGATACCCGCCTTAAACAGTATACCGAGATCGAGAAGCGTCAGCAGCCCGAAGGCAGTCATCCTGCCGCAGCCGCGCTGCACCGTCGCCCCGAAACCCCCGACAGCGGGCGCCGGATCGCGGAATTTGCGCGCATCCAGCGCGGCCGCGAGACATGAAAAAGGGGGGCGTCTGCCCCCCTTTTTCCATCGTGATCAGGCGCGAACCAGCTTTTCGTAGGCCTTGGTCACGTCCTGTGTCAGTTGGCCCACCTCGAAACTGTAATCGCCGATCTGGCTGACGGGGGTGCATTCTGCCGCCGTGCCGGTCAGCCAGCACTGCTCGAACCCTTCAAGCTCGTGCGCTTCGATGTGACGCTCATGGACGGTCACGCCCCAGTCGCGAAGCATCTGGATCACGGTCTGGCGCGTAATGCCGTTCAGGAAGCAATCGGCCTTGGGCGTATGAACCTCTCCGTTCTTCACGAAGAAGATGTTGGCGCCCGTCGCCTCGGCGATATAGCCGCGATAGTCGAACATCATCGCGTCGGAAAAGCCCTTGGCCTCGGCCTCGTGCTTGGACATGGTGCAGATCATGTAAAGGCCGGCAGCCTTTGCCTGGCTGGGGATCGTTTCGGGCGAGGGGCGCTTCCACTTGGAAATGCCCAGCTTTGCGCCCTGCATCTTGGCATCGCCGTAATAGGCGCCCCATTCCCAGCCCGCGACCACCAGCTGCACCTTGTTGCGCGCGGCCGAAACGCCCATGTCATCGCCGGCCCCGCGGAAGGCCACGGCGCGCACATAGGCATCGGTCCAGCCATTGGCCTTCAGCATGGCGTACTTGGCTTCCTCGATCTGGTCGACCGTGTACGGGATCGGCATGTCCAGCAGCTCGCCCGATTTCAGAAGACGCTCCGAATGCTCGCGGCTCTTGAAGATCTTGCCGTTGTAGCAACGCTCGCCCTCGAAGACCGACGAGGCGTAATGCAGCGCGTGCGTCAGGACGTGGACCTTGGCATCGCGCCATTCCACCAGCTTGCCATCCATCCAGATCTTGCCGTCGCGGTCATCATAGGCACCAGCCATCTTTTCTCTCCTTCGCGCTGAACGTTGCGCTACATCCGGCCTTTCGGTCATATTGTTGCGCTGTGATGTCACTTTCGCTAACGGTCGTGTCTTGGAATGTCAACAACCCTGACGTAGAAGGTTATGACGATTATGGGAGGATCAATGGCGCAGGGACCGACAAGCGGCGAGCAACTGCTGTTTCTGACCGACGAGCAGTTGCGGAAAGGGGTGGAGGCGATGTTCTTCGCCTATCGCGGGTTCACCGCCGATCCCGACCGGATCCTGGAGGAATACGGCTATGGCCGTGCCCATCACCGTGCGATCCATTTCATCCATCGCAGCCCCGGCACGACTGTCAGCAACCTTCTGGCGGTGTTGGGGGTGACCAAGCAAAGCCTGAACCGCATCCTGCGCGTCTTGCTGGAGGATGGGCTGGTGGAGGCGAAGGTGGGCCGCCACGACCGGCGCGAACGCAACCTGCACCTCACCGAAAAGGGCAGGGCGCTGGAGCGGGAGCTGTCGGATGCCCAGCAGGCGCGGATGCGTGCCGCCTATCGCGCCGCAGGGCCGGTCGCGGTGCAGGGCTTCCGGCAGGTGCTGGAGGCAATGATGGACCCCGAGCTTCTTCGTCAGTATCACGGGCTGAAGGAGAAACGATGATGAACGACGCCCCGCACCTTCTGGTCGTGGATGACGACGAACGCATCCGCGGATTGCTGAAGAAATTTCTTGTCCGCAACGGCTTTCTGGTTTCGGCCGCGCGCGATGCGGCGCAGGCGCGCAAGCTGCTTGCGGGGCTGGAATTCGACATGCTGATTCTTGACGTGATGATGCCGGGGGAAGATGGCGTTTCCCTTACCCGCGATCTGCGCGACCGGATGATGACGCCGATCCTGCTGCTGACCGCGCGGGGCGAGACGCAAAGCCGGATCGAGGGGTTGGAGGCGGGGGCGGACGATTATCTGGCCAAGCCGTTCGAGCCGAAGGAGCTGCTGCTGCGCATCAATGCCATCCTGCGCCGCGTTCCGCATGTGAAACCGCAGGCCGGACCCAAGGTGCTTCATCTGGGGTATGTGCGCTATGACATGGAGCGGGGGGAGTTGTGGCGCGGCACCGATCTTGTTCGCCTGACAGCGACCGAGTCGGCCCTGATGCGCGTGTTCGCCGCCAGCCCGCACGAGCCTGTGGGCCGCGACCGCCTGATCGGCGATCTGGCGGGTGACGATCATGGCGAAACGCAGGAACGCGCGGTCGATGTGCAGATCACCCGTTTGCGCCGCAAGATCGAGGCCGATCCGCGCCAGCCCCGTTACCTGCAAACGGTGCGCGGGGCGGGCTACATGCTTGCCCCCGACTGAGGCTGGCCTTGCGCCGCGCCTGCGGCTATGGTCGCGCCCAAGGAACAAGGAGGCAGCCATGCAGATCGCCGAGATGAGCTTCGAAGACGCCATGGCCGAGCTGGAACGTGTTGTGGCAGCGCTGGAAAAGGGCGACGTGCCGCTGGAACAATCCATCGCGCTTTATGAGCGCGGCGCGGCCCTGAAGGCCCATTGCGCCACGAAGCTGAAATCTGCCGAGGAAAAGGTGGAAATGATCCGCGCACAGGAAGGCCGTGCCACCGGCACCGCTCCCGCGGAGGGGCTGTGAACTTTCAGACCCGCCTGGCCGACGCCGCCCGCACCACCGAACTGCATCTGATGAATGCGCTGTCTGCGCGCGGCGATGTGCCGGTGGTGGAGGCGATGCGCTATTCCCTTCGGGGTGGAAAACGCCTGCGGGCGTTTCTGGTGCTGGAATCGGCACGCCTGCACGGGGTGGGGGAGCGGGCGCTGCCTGTTGCCGCCTCGGTCGAGGCGCTGCACGCCTACAGCCTTGTGCATGACGACCTGCCCTGCATGGATGATGACGACCTGCGCCGCGGCCAGCCCACCGTTCATGTGAAGTGGGATGAGGCGACGGCCGTGCTTGCGGGCGACGCGCTTCAAACGCTGGCATTCGAGCTTCTGGCGGATCCCGTCATCGGAACGGCCGACCGGCGGATCGCGCTGGTTGCGGCGCTGGCCAAAGCCTCGGGCGCGGAAGGGATGGTGCTGGGGCAGGCGCTGGATATTGCCGCCGAAAGCGCTGCCAGGCCCCTGACGCTGGAGGAGATAACACGCCTTCAGGCCGGCAAGACGGGGGCGCTGATCGGGTTCTCGGCGCAGGCCGGCGCCTTGATCGCGGGTGCCGATCCCGCGCCGCTTGCCGCCTATGCCGCGGCCGTTGGCCTTGCCTTCCAGATCGCCGACGACATCTTGGACGTCGAAGGCGACGCGGCGAAGGCGGGCAAGCGGCTGAACAAGGATGCCGAGGCCCGCAAGGCCACCTTCGTTTCCCTGCTGGGGCTGGAGGGCGCGAAGAAGCGCGCTGCCGATCTGGTGGAAGAGGCGGAGGCCGCGCTTTCCTTCTACGGTGACGACGCCGCCATCCTGTGCGAAGCCGCGCGCTTCGTCATCTCGCGGGAAAGCTGAGAGAACATGACACAACCCGATACCCCGATCCTTGACCGTGTGACCATTCCCGCCGACATGAAGCGGCTGACGGACCGGGAGCTTCGCCAGCTTGCCGATGAATTGCGGGCCGAAACGATTTCGGCCGTGTCGGTCACGGGCGGGCATCTGGGTGCAGGTCTGGGCGTCGTGGAGCTGACGGTGGCACTGCATGCAGTGTTCGACACGCCCAAGGACAAGCTGGTCTGGGATGTCGGGCACCAATGTTATCCGCACAAGATCCTGACGGGCCGCCGCGACCGCATCCGCACCCTGCGGCAGGAGGGGGGACTGTCGGGCTTCACCAAGCGCAGCGAAAGCGAATACGATCCGTTCGGCGCGGCACATTCCTCCACCTCCATCAGCGCGGCGCTGGGCTTTGCGGCGGCGCGCGATCTGGGGGGGCAGCCGGGCGACGCCATCGCGGTGATCGGCGACGGGTCAATGTCCGCCGGCATGGCGTTCGAAGCGATGAACAATGCCGGCCACCTGGACAAGCGCCTGTTCGTGATCCTGAACGACAACGAGATGTCGATCGCCCCGCCGGTGGGTGCGCTGTCGGCCTATCTGTCGCGCCTTTATGGCAACGCGAAGTTCCACGAGCTGAAATCGGCGGCCAAGGGCGCCGTCAGCCTGCTGCCCGAACCGTTCCAGGAAGGCGCGCGGCGGGCGAAGGAAATGCTGAAGGGCATGGCTTTCGGCGGCACCTTGTTCGAGGAGCTGGGCTTTTCCTATATCGGCCCGGTGGACGGGCATGATCTGGATGCGCTGCTTCCCGTGCTGCGGACGGTGAAGGCCAAGGCCACGGGGCCTGTGCTGATCCACGTGATCACCAAGAAGGGCAAGGGCTATGCCCCCGCCGAACGCGCAGCCGACAAGGGCCACGCCACCGCCAAGTTCGATGTGCAGACGGGCGTTCAGTCCAAGGCCAAGGCAAACTCCCCCAGCTATACCAGGGTCTTCGCCGAGGCGCTGGTGGACGAGGCGGAGCGGGATTCGAAGATCGTTGCCGTCACGGCAGCCATGCCCGATGGCACCGGCCTTAATCTTTTCGACGGCCGTTTCCCCGAACGCTGTTTCGATGTGGGAATTGCCGAACAGCATGCTGTCACCTTTGCGGCAGGCATGGCTGCGGGCGGGATGAAGCCGTTCTGCGCGATCTATTCGACATTCCTGCAGCGTGGCTATGATCAGGTTGTGCATGATGTGGCCATCCAGCGCCTTCCGGTGCGCTTTGCCATTGACCGCGCGGGCCTTGTGGGCGCCGATGGTGCAACGCATGCCGGTTCCTTCGACGTGGCGTTTCTGGCGAATCTTCCCGGTTTCGTGGTCATGGCCGCCGCGGACGAGGCGGAGCTGGTTCACATGGTCGCCACTGCCGCTGCGCATGATGCCGGGCCGATCGCCTTCCGCTATCCGCGGGGCGAGGGCACGGGCGTGCCGCTGCCCCTGCACGGCACCCCGATCGAGATCGGCAAGGGCCGCGTGATCCGCGAAGGGGAACGCGTTGCGCTTTTGTCCTTCGGCACCCGCCTGTTCGAAGTGGAAAAAGCGGCCGAGGCGCTGAATGCCCGCGGCATTTCCACCACCGTAGCCGATGCGCGCTTTGCCAAGCCGCTGGACCGCGATCTGATCCTGTCGCTTGCGCGGAACCACGAAGCGCTGATCACGATAGAGGAAGGCGCGGTTGGCGGCTTCGGCAGCCATGTCGCGCAGCTTCTGGCCGATGAAGGCGTTTTCGATGCCGGACTGAAGTTCCGCTCGATGGTTCTGCCCGATACCTTCATCGATCAGGCCAGCCCCGCCGCGATGTATCACATCGCCGGCCTTGATGCGCCGCAGGTGGAGGCCAAGGTGCTGGAAGTGCTTGGAATCGCGTCGATCCAGAAACGTGCCTGATGTCATAGCCATGCAGCAATTGCATGGCAGTCATCGTTATCGGATCAAGGGCTTGGCGAAGGTGCTGCGCGCAGCATATGCGGGGCTGTGAACGCAGCCACAGGGATCGACGATGTCAGACACCATCAGCACCACGGCCGTCGAAATCCGTCCCGGCATCCTGCACTTCGCGCTGGCCATGGGTGGTTTCGCCATCGGCACGTCGGAATTCGCGGCGATGGCGCTGATTCCGTATTTCTCGCCCTCGCTTCAGATTGCGGAAACGACGGCCAGTCATGTCATTTCGGCTTATGCGCTGGGGGTGGTGGCGGGTGCGCCGGTGCTGGCGGTGCTGGGCGCGCGGTGGCAGCGCCGCAGCCTGTTGATCGCGCTCATGATCATCTATGCGTTGACCCATGTCGCTTCGGCCTTCGCGCAAACCTATCACGGGATGCTGGCCTATCGCTTTGCCTCGGGCCTGCCGCATGGGGCCTATTTCGGCGTGGCTTCACTTCTGGCAGCCAGCGTGGTGCCGCGCGGTCAGCGGTCGAAAGCGGTGGCGCGGGTGATGACGGGTCTGACGGTGGCCACGGTGCTGGGCGTGCCGTTTGCCAACGTGCTGGGGCAGACGGTCGGCTGGCGCTGGGGGTTCGGGGTTGTGGCCCTGCTGGCGGTGCTTTGTGCCGCGATGATCTGGATCTATGCCCCGCGGAACGAGGTGCGGCGAACCTCCTCCCCCCTCGCCGAGCTTTCGGCCCTGCGGAACCGGCAGGTGTTGCTGACGCTTCTGACGGGTGCTGTGGGCTTTGGCGGGTTTTTCGCGGTTTACGCCTATCTGACCACCACCGTGCGCGAGGTGACGCAGGCCGGAGAGGCGGCAGAGCCGCTGGTGTTGTCCGTGATCGGACTTGGGATGGTGGTTGGCACCATCGTGGTGGGCTGGTTCGCTGACCGCTGGCCGAACCTGGCGCCCTTTGTAGTGATGGCGGCCAGTGGCGCGTTGATGCTGCTTTACGCCCCCGCCGCGGCGGCCTTGGGCACGCTGCTGCCGCTGGTGTTCTTCATCGGCATGTCCGGCGCGTTGTCGATCCCGCTGCAAAGCCGCCTGATGGATGTGGCAGGCGAAGCGCAGACCCTTGCCGCGGCGCTGAACCATTCCGCCTTCAACACGGCCAATGCCATCGGCCCGGCGCTGGCTGCTGCGGCGATCGGGGCAGGCTATGGCTATCAGGCGTCGGGTTATGTGGGGGCGCTGCTGTCTGTGGCCGGGATCGTCTGCTTTGCCGTCACGCTGCGCGATGCCAGAAGGTCGGCCAGCCCCGCCCGGTAATCGGGAAAGCGCAACTGTACGCCAAGCGCCTTGATCCGGTCATTCCGCACGCGCTTGGATTCTGCATAGAAGCTGCGGGCCATCGGCGTCATCTCGGCATTCTCGAACGGGATGGCGGGGGGCACGGACAGGCCCAGAAGCTGCGCGGCATGGGCGATCACATCCTCGGGCGGGGCGGGATCATCGTCGCAGACGTTGAAGATGCCGGTTGCCGGCTGGCGGATGGAAGCTTCCAGCACCTGCGCGATGTCTTCCACATGGATGCGGCTGAACACCTGGCCGGCCTTGATGATCCGGCGCGCGGTCCCCTCCTGCACCTTTTCGAAGGGGCCGCGGCCGGGGCCATAGATGCCGGCAAGGCGGAAGATGTGGATGGGCAGAAGCGCCTGCCACTGGCGTTCGGCCTTCAGCCGCAGGACCCCGCGCCGTGTGCTGGGGGCAGGGGGTGTTTCTTCATCCACCCAACCACCGGCGTGATCGCCGTAAACGCCCGTGGTCGAAAGATAGCCTGCCCAGTGCAGCCGCAGCGCGCCGATCTGGTCCGCATGGGTGGCAAGAAACGGATCGCCTCCGTCATCCGGCGCGGCAGAGGCAAGCAGGTGCGTGACCCCGTCCGGAATGGGGGCGGGCCAGACCAGCCGCTCCACCCCCTCTTGCAGGGGTTTGGCGGGATCGCGGGTGGTCCCGATGATGCGCCAGCCCGGCGGCAGCAGGCGGCGCGCAAGGGCCGAGGCAGTGTAACCGTGGCCAAGGGCAAGAAGCGTGGGCATGGCCGAAACGTGACCTGCCCCGCGCCAAGATGCAAGTCAGCGCGACAGCGTGCTGCGCGCCTGCACGGCTTGTTCGATGAACAGCGCCGCGCCCATGATCGTTTCATGCGCCCCGGCGGCGTGGCCCGTCAGTGCGGCCACCCAAGGTTCAACCGGCCCTTCGGCCTGTGCCGTCACCGGAAGGTCGGCCCATGCGGGAAGGATCGTTCCCGCCGACCAAGTCATGACCAGCTGCCCGGAGATGCGGTCCAGCGGCAGGTAGCGCCCTTCGTGGTACAAGGCCATAATTGCCGCCTGCCCACGTTCCGCGATCATGCGGTTGCCCTCGGCGATTTCCGGCTCTTCCACCGAATCCGCAAGGGCGGCAAGATCAAGCGCGCTGCGGATCAGCACCGCGTTCAGTCCCGGATCCACCACGCAGAACGGGGATCCGTCATGCAGTTCCGGCGTTTCCCACCCCAGCGAGCGGAAGCGTTCGATCAGCCACACGGCCCGCGCCTGTGTCGGCTGGGCACCGGCGGGCAGGTAAGGCGCAACACCCTCGGTCGAGACGCGGGCGAAGGGTTCATCCCAATCCGGCGCATCCGGACGCGCCGATTCCCACGGGTGCAGGATCGCGGCCAGCCCCTCGCCATGCGGATCGCGATGCGTGCCGAACCAGCCATGCCAGCGGTCGATCGCCCTCAGTGCGGCACGGGCGCGTACTGTGTCAGGGGCCCGCTGGTGCAGGCGCAGCAGGATACTGCCCAGCAAAGGCATCGCCGTCAGGCCCGATGTCGTGACCGGACGCCCCGTCACCCACAGCCCGCTGGACGGAAAGGCTTCGGACGGCTTGTGGTAGATCAGGTGCGGCACCATCCCGTCGGCCCATTGCGCCGCCAGCACCGTTTCAAGTTCGGTCCAGGCGCGGTCGGGGCGGTCATGCGACAAGGCCAGCGCCACGAAGGCCGAGGTCAGCACGTCCTGTGGCAACCCCTCTGCCGCGATGTGATCCCCGTGATCGGCGGCGCTCAGGATGTCGGTCGCGCTGCTGATGTCCATGACGTCCTCCATTCTTCGAAGGTCAATCGCAAAGGCGGCCGCGCGGTTCCCGCGACGGATATGGCAACCTGCCGCGTTTGAACCCATATTGCGCCCGCATCACGGAAAGGCCCGCATGACCCGCCGGAAGTTCTGGATATTCGCCCTTGTCGCCGCCATCGCCCTGACTGGCGGTGCCTATTTCTGGATGAACGGGCGCAGCGATGCCACGATTCCGCCGGCAACGCTGGCGGTGCAGCGCGGCGACGTTGCGGTGAACGTTCTTGCCGCGGGGCAGATCGAAAGCGCGGCGCTGGTCAGCGTGGGGGCGCGGGTATCCGGCACGGTTGAGGAACTGGCTGTGACGCTGGGCCAGACCGTGCAGGAAGGAGACCTGATCGCCCGCATCGACAGCCGCGATCAGGAAAACGCGCTGGCGCAGGCGCGTGCCTCGCTGGCCGGAATCGAGGCGAAGATATCCTCGGCTGAGGCCAGCCTTGTTCTGGCGCAACAATCCTATGACCGCAGCCGCACCCTGTCGCAGCGCGGCAGCCTGACGGTGGAAGCGTTCGAACAGGCCTCGGCCGATCTGGCCATTGCCAAGGCCGCGCTGGCAGAGCTTGAGGCAAGCCGCGACGATGCCCGCATCGCTGTGTCCATTGCCGAGGTGGAACTGGACCGCACGCGGATCACTGCCCCGATGACCGGCACCGTCGTTGCCATCGTGACCAAGGCCGGTCAGACCGTCAACGCCAATCAAAGCACACCGACCATCGTGAAGCTGGCTGATCTGGAACATATGGTCGTGAATGCCGAGATTTCAGAGGCGGACGTGGTGCGCGTTGCACCGGGGCAGGATGTGACCTTCACCATCCTTGGCGCGCCCGACCGGCAGTTCAGCGCGCAGGTGCGCCAGATCGAACCCGCACCTGCCGGGATCGAGGACAGCGATACCATCTCCACCGAGGAGGCGATCTACTACAACGGGCTGTTCGATGTAGAGAATACGGATGGTGTGCTGCGCATCGGCATGACGGCCGAGGTTCAGGTGTTGCTGGATGCGGCACGCGACGTGCTGACGCTGCCGGCCTCGGCGCTGGGCCAGCGCGGGGCGGACGGTCGCTATACCGTGCAGGTGCAGACCGCATCGGGAGTGGAGCCGCGAGAGGTGGAGGTGGGCCTGAACAACAATGTCACCGCTGAAATCGTTTCGGGGCTGAAGGAAGGGGATCGCATCCTCGTTTCGGGCGCCACGGCGGCGGGCGGTGCCCCGGGCGGCGGGCGCCGCGGACCCATGGGCTTCTGATGGAGCCGCTGATCCGCATCCGGGGCATCCGGCGCGAATACGCGGCGGGGGACCAGCGCATCGCCGTGCTGAAGGATATCGATCTTGATATCCATGCCGGCGAAATGGTGGCGATCGTGGGCCAGTCCGGTTCGGGCAAATCCACGCTGATGAACATCCTCGGCTTTCTGGACCGCCCGACTGCCGGCACCTACAGCTTTGCCGGGCGCGCCATCGCGGATCTGCCGCCCGACGATCTGGCCGAATTGCGGCGCGAGCATTTCGGCTTCATCTTCCAGCGTTATCAGCTGCTGGGCGATCTGGACGCGGTGGGGAACGTGGAGGTTCCCGCCATCTACAAGGGGATGGCGCGGGGGGCGCGGCGGGATCGGGCCCGGGCGCTGCTGACCCGCCTTGGCCTTGGCGACCGGCTGGACCACCGCCCGGGAGAGCTTTCGGGCGGGCAGCAGCAGCGTGTTTCGGTGGCCCGCGCCTTGATGAATGGCGGCGAAGTTATTCTCGCGGACGAGCCGACGGGCGCACTCGACAGCGCATCTGGGGCCGAACTGATGCGGCTGTTGCAGGAACTGCACGGCGAAGGGCACACCATCGTCATCGTGACCCATGATCCGGGCATCGCGGCCATGTGCGACCGGATCGTGGAAATGCGCGACGGGGTCATCATCTCGGACAGCAAGACGGGTGCGGTTGCGCAAACGGCGCAGAGGGATCCGGCAAAGCAGGGGCTTGCCCCTGCCCTTGATCGTCTGCGTGAGGCGTTCGTGATGGCGGTGCGGGCCATGACGGCCCACCGGATGCGCAGTTTCCTGACGATGCTTGGTATCATCATCGGCATCGCCTCGGTCGTGTCGGTGGTCGCGCTGGGGCAGGGCACCCAGCAGCAGGTCTTGCAGAACATCTCCTCCATCGGGTCCAATACGATCGACATCCGCAACGGTGCCGGCTTCGGAGACCGGAGCGCGAACCGCATCCGCGCCCTGACGGCCGAGGATGCCGAGGCGCTGTCGGTGCAACCCTATGCTGCGGGCGTGTCGCCCACCGTTTCGGCCAGTGCCACCATTCGCCACGGCGCGACGGAACTTTCGGCAAGTGTGACGGGCGTGGGCGTGGAATACTTCGCCGCGCGGGCGTTCAGGACAATGAGCGGCGTCACCTTCGACCGCGCCGCCGTCGCGACCCATGCGCAGGAAGCGGTGGTGGACACCGACGGGGCGACCGAGCTTTTCGGCGAGGCCGATCCCGTGGGGCAGGTGGTGATGATGGGCCGCGTGCCGGTGCGCATCGTTGGCGTGGTGGAAGCTTCGGGCACCAGTTTCGGGCCACGTTCGGCGTTAAACCTGTTCATCCCCTTCACCACCGCGATGGCGCGCCTTTCGGGGCAGAATTACGTCGATTCGATTTCGGTCCGGGTTGCGGATGATTACGGAATGGACACGGCAGAAGCGCTGATCACCAGCCTCCTGACCACCCGCCACGGCAAGCAGGATTTCTTCCTGACCAACACCGACACGATCCGCGAGGCGATCACCTCCACCACCCGGACGCTGACGCTTCTGATCTCGGGCATTGCCGTCATCTCGTTGCTTGTCGGGGGCGTGGGGGTGATGAACATCATGCTGGTTTCGGTGACGGAGCGGACAAAGGAAATCGGAGTGCGCATCGCCGTGGGCGCACGCCGGTCCGACATCATCACCCAGTTCCTGATCGAGGCGGTACTGGTCTGCCTGCTGGGCGGCATCCTCGGGATCGCGCTTGCCCTGGGCCTGGGCGAAGCGTTGACGATGGCCGTGCCGCAAATGTCGCTGATCTATTCCACCACTTCGATCGTGGTGGCGGTGATCTCCTCCAGCGTGATCGGGGTGACCTTCGGCTTTCTGCCCGCACGCGCCGCATCGCGCCTTGACCCGGTGGAGGCGCTGACACGGGAATAGGTATGGCCATATGGTGACCAAAACCGTAGGTGAAGTTCAGCAAGATCGGAGGCCCCATGCTGCGCGAGTTCTTCTCCTATTACCGTCCGTGGGTCTTCCTGTTCTGCGTGGATTTCGGCTGCGCCGTTCTTTCGGGCCTGCTGGAACTGGCCTTCCCGCTGGCGGTGCGCGGCTTCATCGACCACCTTCTGCCGCAGGGCGACCTGACCCTGACAGTGCTGGCAGCGGCGGGGCTTTTGCTGGTTTACGCCTTCAACACCGGCCTGATGGCCATTGTGGTCTATTGGGGCCACATGCTTGGCATCAACATCGAAACGGAGATGCGCCGCCGCGCGTTCGAGCATCTGCAAAAGCTGTCCTTCAGCTATTTCGACCGGCAGCGCACAGGCAAGCTGGTGGCCCGCGTCACCCGTGATCTGGAAGAAATCGGCGAGGTGGCCCATCACGGCCCCGAGGATCTGTTCATTGCCGTCATGACCTTCGTCGGCGCGTTCATCCTGATGGCATGGATCAATCTTGATCTGGCCCTGATGACGGCGGTGATCGTGCCGCTGACCATGGCCATCGTGATCCATTTCGGCGGGCGCATGACAAGGACGTGGCGCGGGATCTATTCCCGCGTGGCCGATTTCAACGTGCGGCTGGAAGAGAACGTCGGCGGCATCCGTGTCGTGAAGGCCTTTGCCAACGAGGATCACGAAAAGGCGCTGTTCGCTAGGGATAACGCGCAATACCGCGACACGAAGCTGGCGGCCTACAAGGTGATGGCCCAGTCCACATCGCTCAACTACATGGGGATGCGGGCCATTCAGGTGATCGTCATGGTGGCGGGTGCGGCCTATGTGCTGTCGGGCGATCTGACGGCGGGCGATTTCGTGGCCTTCCTGCTGCTGGTGGGCGTGTTCTTCCGCCCGCTGGAAAAAATCGCCTCCGTGATCGAGATCTATCCGCGCGGCATCGCCGGCTTCCGTCGCTATCAGGAGCTGCTGGATATCGAGCCGGAGATCGCCGACGCGCCCGCTGCGCGTCCCGCCCCCGATCTGACAGGCGCGATCCGGTTCGAGGATGTGCACTTCGGGTATGACGCCGGCCGCGAGATCCTGAAGGGGGTGGATATCGCCGTGCGCCCGGGCGAAACGCTGGCCTTTGTCGGCCCCTCGGGGGCAGGCAAGACGACGCTGCTGGCGCTGGTGCCGCGTTTCTATGACCCGGTTGCGGGCCGCATCACCATCGACGGCATGGACCTGAAGGAAATGACGCTGGCGTCGTTGCGCAGGCAGATCGGGATCGTCAGCCAGGATGTCTTCCTGTTCGGCGGCACGCTGCGTGAGAACATCGCCTATGGCCGGCTTGATGCGACCGAGGAAGATATTCTCGAGGCTGCCCGCCGCGCGCAACTGGCCCCGATGATCGCGGCTCTGCCCGAAGGGCTGGACACGGTGGTGGGCGAACGGGGCGTCATGCTGTCGGGCGGGCAGAAGCAGCGCGTCGCCATCGCCCGCGCCTTCCTGAAGAACCCGCCGATCCTCATCCTGGACGAGGCGACCTCCGCCCTCGATACCGAAACCGAGCGGGAGATCCAGGCCGCGCTGGATGCGCTGTCGGTGGGCCGCACCACGCTGATCATCGCGCACCGTCTGGCCACCATCCGCCATGCCGACCGCATCGTGGTGATGGAGGAAGGCCGCGTGACGGAAGCGGGCACCCATGCGCAGCTTGAAGCTTCGGGCGGGCGCTATGCGCGGCTTTCGGCGGCCTGACCTCTCTGGTCTGGGCGGCGCGGGACCCCATATCCTTTGAATGCAGAAGGGGAAACATGGATGCCCGAGATTACCGTCGCCTCCTATAACATCCACAAGGGGATCGGGGTTGACCGCCGGCGCGACCTGTCCCGCATCGCGGATGTGATCGGAGAGCTGCGCGCTGACGTCGTCGCGCTGCAGGAAGCCGATGCCCGGTTCGGCGACAGGCAGGGGCTTCTGGATCTGGACCTGCTGGCAGATCTTGGCCTGAAGCGGGTGGAGGTGATGGGCCTGCGCGAACGCTCGCATGGCTGGCACGGCAATGTCATGCTGGTGCGCCGCGACGTGGAGGTGGAGAACGTGGAGCGCATTCCCCTTCCGGGGCTGGAACCGCGTGGTGCCATCGTGGCCGACCTGATCGTGTACGGCACACCTCTGCGGGCCATCGGAACGCATCTGGCGCTGCTGGGATCGTCCCGCATCCGGCAGGTCACGGCGGTGCTGGACCGGCTGGCGGCGCTGGCCGACCGGCCCACCGTCCTGATGGGCGACACGAACGAATGGCGGCGTGGAAACTGGACGCTGAAGGGCCTTTTGCCACACTTCCCTAGCAGCCCCACCGCGCCCAGCTTTCCGGCGCCATTCCCCGTCCTGCCGCTGGATCGCATCATGCTGAGCCGTGGCAGCGTGAAGGATTTCGCCCCCCACCGGTCTGCCCTGTCGCGGCGCGCTTCGGACCATCTTCCCGTCAGGGCGCGGCTGGTGCTGCCGGAATGATCCAAAGCGGGATCGGGATACTGGTCTGGCTGGTTGCCGGGCTCGCACTTCTGGCCGCCGCCTCGGCGCTGACATGGCGATCCCATCGCCGCTGGGCGGCACGGATGCGGGGGCCCGTGCAATATGCCCTGCCGCTGGACGGTCCCGCCACCGCGCTGGACGATCACGTTCTGCCGCTTACCCAGGCATCACCTTCGCAAAGCGGGTTCCTGCCTCTGCTGCGCAACCACGATGCCTATGCCGCGCGGGTGGAATCGTTGCGGCTGGCGGGGCGCAGCCTCGATGTGATGTCCTATATCTGGTATAACGACCTGACCGGATGGCTGCTGATCGAGGAGTTGATGCGCGCGGCCGATCGCGGCGTTCGTGTCCGCCTGCTGCTGGACGATGTGAACGTGCAGGGGTTCGACCGGACTTTCCTTGCCCTGAACCAGCATCCCAATATCGAGGTGCGGCTGTTCAACCCGCTGCGCAACCGCGGCCATGTGATCCGGCGGATGATGGAGCTGATGCTGGGCCTTGCCCGCTTCAACAGGCGGATGCATGGCAAGATGTGGATCGCCGACGGGCGGCTGGCCATCATCGGCGGGCGCAATATCGGCGATACCTATTTCGGCGCGACGGACGGGATCACCCGCACCTCGCACGATATCGACGTGGGGATCGTGGGGCCGGTGGTGCAGGATGCCGAACGCAGCTTCGACATGTTCTGGAACCTTGCCCTGTCGCTGCCGATCCTGACCTTGTGGCCGAAGTTCCGCGTTTCGGGGCGGGCCTTCCGGCGGCGGATCGTGCGGCGCAACCGGCGTGGCGCAAGCCGGCTGTTCCTCAGCCATGTGCGGCAGGGGGTGCTGCGCCGCCCGTTCCATTTCACCGACAAGGCATGGTTCATTGCCGATCCGCCCGACAAGGTTTACGGCCATCGGACAGGCGAGTGGATGGTCGATCACTTTGCTGGCTTCTTCACGTCCGCAACCCGGCAGGTAAGGATCATCACCCCCTATTTCGTGCCGGGGGATGAGGGGCTGGAGTATCTGACCGGTTTGCCCGAACGCGGCGTGCAGGTGCAGACGCTGACGAATTCCCTGGTCGCGACCGACAACGTCATCGTCTATGGCGCGTATGCCCGGTACCGCCAAGCGCTCCTGAAGGCGGGGGTGGAGGTTTTCGAATACAGTCCCATCCCCCGTGCCGACGGGCGGCGCGATCTGCTGCACACCAAGCTGTTCATCGTGGACGGGTGCAAGGCGCTGATCGGATCGGTGAACTTCGATCTGCGATCGGCCTACATGAACACCGAGCTTGGCGTCGTGGTGGAAGATCCGGCCCTGGTCGCCGCCATGATGGCCGAATTTGATGCTCATATCAGCCCTGATGCCGCCATTCGCGTTCTGCCCGACGGGCACCGCCACGTGTTCAGGGTGAAGCGTCCGGGGCTTCCGGAAAAGATGAGCGCCGACCCCGAGGCGGGGCCGGCGCTGCGTATCGCCGCGTGGATCGTCGGGCACCTGCCCATCCGGTCCTGGCTTTAATCGTTCAGGTTCTGCACCACGGCTGCGGCAAAGGTCTGCAGCAGCGCTTGGTAGACCGCGTCGCTTGACGGTTCCATCACCGTCACGTTCTGGTTGGCGGGGATGTAGGGCGTGATCTGGTCCATGGAGACAGCCAGGTCGAAGCTGCGCTGGCTGCCCGTGCTGCCAAGATCTTCCACGCTGACGCGCCCGGCCATGGCCGAGGTGGTTGTTCCAGCCGTGCCGGTGAAGGGCGCGGCAAGAGATACCTCGTCCAGATCAACGGTGACGCGAGCCCCACCATGTTCGGAATCCGGATAAGCGACGGTCAGTTCCTGGGCAATGGCATTGGCCAGATCATCGCTGACGGTGGCATAACGCTGGGCTGCCGCAGGGCTGGTGATTTCATTCAGGTCAACGCCCACTTCTACGCTGTCGAACCATTGCTGGGCATGGGCGGGAAGCGCGACAAGCAGGGCCAGCGCGGCAGAAGGCAGGAGTTTCGATAGCATCTCAAATCCTCGCATGAAAGGGTCGCGATGACCGCGACGGTGTCCCTTGAACGCGGAAAAGGGGCGGGAGTTCCGCCCCGCCCCTTTGCATCCGATCTCTGGAACACTTGCCGCTGCCGCAGGTTGACCATCCGATACGACAGGGAGATGACGCCATGACGCGCCGACCGCCCCTAGACCGTCAGCGTCTCGGTCGAGGCAAAGAACATGGCCTGGCTTACGGCCGAACGCACCTGGTCCTCGTGATAGGGCTTGGTGATCAGGAAAGCCGGCTCGTGTTTCTTGCCCGTCAGCAGCCGCTCGGGGAAGGCCGTGATGAAGATCACCGGTACGTCGTCAAATTGCTTGAGAATGTCGTTGACCGCATCGATCCCCGAGGAGTTGTCGGCCAGTTGGATATCGGCAAGGATCAGGTCCGGCCGGTCCGAGGAGGCGAGGGCGACGGCCTCGGAATGGGTGCGGGCGATGCCGGTAATGGTGTGCCCCATCTCCTTGACGATGGCCGAGATGTCCATCGCGATGATGGCCTCGTCCTCGATGATCATGACCTTTCCGGCGACGGAATTGGCCATCTCGCGCTGCGCGATCTCGATCAGTTCGGAAGCCTCGCCATGCTCGATCTGCATGATTGCGCCGATCTCTTCATGCGTGAACCCTTCGATGGCGTGCAAAAGCAGCGCCTCACGCGTGTTCGGCGTCAGATGCGCCATGTGGTTCTGCGCTTTTTGCGACAGGCGGGTGTCCGGCTCTCCCAGGGGGGCGCCGGCACTGGCCCAGACGAGGTGATAGGCGTGAAACAGGGCAACCTTGGCGTTCACGGTCCGCTCGAAGACGCTTGCATCCTCGAGGATCGCTTCCAGCGTGGCGGCTGCGAAAGCGTCGCCGGTCGTCTGGCTGCCGGTCAGCGCGCGCGCGTACCGCCGCAGATAGGGAAGGTTTGCCGCAATGACGGTGGAAAGATCGGAAGTGGCGTCCGACGGCATTGAATGTCCCTTCAAGCTCATTTTCTCGGGAACCAAACGTTTGTCATCGCGTTCGGTTCCATACAAGATTGTAAAATCGAAAGTAGCGAGAATTGGACCAGATGGCGAAAGAGCGCGAGAAGCCCGGCGCGTTCCATCAGATAGATGAGAACCTGAAGCGGGTCTATGAGGAAGCGCTGGAGCAGGACGTGCCCGACAGGTTCACCCAACTGCTGGCAAAGCTGCGGGAAAAGGAGTCCAGGTGATGGAGGCCCCGCTGGACTTGCCCGAAGGCGTGCGCGACCCGCGCGATGAACTGCCCGATCACCTGCCCGCCCTGCGGGCTTTTGCGATATCATTGACCCGCAATGTTTCCATGGCCGATGATCTGGTGCAGGACACCATCGTCAAGGCATGGACGAATTTCGACAAGTTCACCGTGGGGACCAACCTTCGGGCGTGGCTTTTCACCATTCTGCGCAACACATTCTATTCCGACAAGCGCAAGACGCGACGCGAGGTGGCGGATCCCGAAGGAACCCATGCAGCCAGCCTTTACGTCAAACCCGATCATGACGGGCGCATGGCCTTTGCCGAATTCAGCGCCGCGTTCGACAAGCTGACGGCCGAACACCGCGAGGTGCTGATCCTCGTCGGGGCCTCGGGCTTTTCATACGAGGATGCGGCCGAGATGATGGGCGTTGCCGTGGGCACGGTGAAAAGCCGCGCCAACCGCGCACGGACCCGCTTGGCAGAGCTTCTTCATCTTGACGATGGGGAACAGGTGTTTTCCGATGTGGACGGCACCACGCTGGCTGTGATGTCCAAATCGGGTGTGAATGCTGCATGACAAACTGGAAGGCCAGGCTTGAGGGCGTGACGGCAACGCTCGGATTTCGTCTGGCTTTCCTTCTGGCGGTGGCGTTGCTTCCGTTGGGCGTGGTGTCCGCCCTTCAATCGGCGGCGATGGTCAAGGAAACGCGTGCCCGTTCTGAAGCCGCCCTTCTGGGCGACACGATGCGGGCCGCCCAGTCCGACCTTCTTCTGGTGCAGCAGGCGCGCGGATCGGTGAAGGCACTTGGCGAAGCCGTGCTGCCTCTGGTCGATGATCCGGTAAACTGCTCGGCCATGTTGCGCACGTTCGTGCGCAAGGAAAGCCTGTATTCACTGGCCGCCTTCACCAACATGAACGGCGTGATGGTCTGTGCCTCCTCTTCGGCCGGGGCCGATATCAGCGACACGCAGGGCTTCAACTCCATCATCGAGGACATGGAACCTGCCATTCTGCTGATCCCGAACGGCAGGATGTCGGGTCAGGCGGTCATCCTGGTGGTGGAACCGGTGCGGAACGACGCAGATGAAATCGTGGGCTTCATGTCGCTGTCCCTGCCGCACGAGGCCCTGACGGCGCGGCGGGCCGTGCTGGAGGCCGATCCCACAACGCCGGAGCTTTTGACATTCAACGGTAATGGCGAGGTGCTGACATCAACGGTCTCCTTTGCCGATCTGGAGAATATCCTGCCGCGCAATCGCCCGCTGCAGGTTTTGGGCCGGGGCTCGTCCGATCTGTCCTTCACGGCGCGCACGGCACAAGGCGACGCACGGGCTTTTGCCGTCATCCCGATCGTGCCGGACCTGATCTATGCCATGGGCAGCTGGCCGGCAGGGCCTGACGGGAACTGGTATCTGCGTGCGTTGCCCTCGATCACGCTGCCATTGGTGATGTGGATGGCTTGCCTTCTGGTGGCCTTTCTTGCGGTGGAGCGGTTGGTGACGCGGCATGTCCGCGTGCTGCGCGGCGCTATGTCGGGTTTTGGCGACGGCAAGCGCATCATCGGCCGGATGGACATGGCGGCCGCACCGTCGGAGATTCGCGAACTTGCCGAAACCTTCGAACACATGACCGACACCATCCTGCATGACGAGGCGGAGATGGAGGACATGATCCACCAGAAGGAGGTTCTTCTGCGCGAGGTGCATCACCGCGTGAAGAACAACCTCCAGCTTATCGCCTCCATCATGAACATGCAGATGCGCCAGGCCCGCTCGGCCGAGGCGAAGACGCTGATGAAAGGCCTGCAGGAACGGGTCATGAGCCTGGCGACCATCCACCGCGGGCTGTATCAGACCAGCGGCCTGACGGATATCCGTGCGGATGAACTGCTGGTGGAGCTTACGCGTCAGGTGGTGCAGATCGCCCCGGGCCCCGGCCGCCAGATCCGGCTGGAGCATCGTTTCCCCGACATCCGCCTGACCCCCGATCAGGCCGTCCCCTTGTCGCTTCTGCTGACCGAAGCGCTGGCGAATGCACTGAAATATGCAGGCTCGCACGATGGGCGCCCGAAGCTTTGGGTGTCGATGTGGCGCGAGGGTGGAACGCAGGCGGTGCTGGAAGTGCGCAACACCCTTGGGCCGAAGCCTGCCTCGCCCGGTCCGGTTGACGGCACGGGGCTGGGCGCTCAATTGCTGACTGCTTTTTCTCAGCAGATCGGCGGCCGTGTCGACATTTCCACCGAAGAGGATATTTATACCCTGCGCGTCACATTCGAAGTGCGCCCCCTGAACGAGGGAGAGGCACGGATCTCGGGCGGAGACGTGCCGCAGGGGTAGGAAGCTTTCTCGCGTCATTCAAGGCGTCGGGAATTGGAATCGGTGATGCGGGCAGGTGCGGTGCGCGAGATGAGGCGGACGTCCACGCAGGTGTTCATCACCGGCGCCGAAGCCTTCCCCGAACTGGAACGCGCCTTCCTTGAGGCGCAAAGCCAGATTCGCGCCAGCTTCCGCATCTTCGATCCGCGCACCCGCCTTCGGTCCAAGGAAGGGCAGGCTGTCGGTGCCACCTGGTTCGACCTGATCGTGCATGTGCTGCGCAAAGGTGTGGCCGTGCACCTTACGATTACCGATTTCGATCCCATTGCCCGCCCGTCGCTGCATCAGGGAACGTGGCGCAGCCTGCGGATGTTGCGGGCGGCGCAGGAACTGGCGGGACCGGCGGCGAAGCTGGACGTTGTGGCGGCGATGCATCCTGCGCAAAGCGGGTGGCTGATCCGGCTCTTGTTCTGGCCTGCGGTGCAACACCGCCTTGGCCGGATCTGTCGCAGGCTGAACAGCCTTGCCCCTGCCGAACGCGAGGCCGCCTTGCGTGACCTGCCGGGTCTGCGCCAGCGGCTGCAACGCCGGGCTGATGGCACGTGCCGTCCGCGCCGGCTTCATGTTCCGCGTCTTTTTCCGGCCACTCACCACCAGAAACTGGCCGTGTTCGACCGTCGCAAGCTGTATATCGGGGGGCTGGATCTGGATGAACGGCGCTATGACACCCCCACCCATGATCGCCCGGCGGATGAAACATGGCACGATGTGCAGGTGATGATCGAAGGGCCAGTGGTGGCCGAAGCGCAGGCCCATCTGGAAAGCTTTCTTGATGTTGCCGAAGGCACGATGCAGCCGATGCCCCAGCGCCGCCTGCTGCGGACCTTGTCGCGCCGGCGGCGGGTGGAGTTCTGGCGTTATGGTCCCGAAACCGTCGCGCACGAGCTGAACCAGGCGCACGAGGCTTTGGCCGGTCGCGCGCGCCGGCTGATTTATCTAGAAACGCAGTTCTTCCGCAGCCTTCCGCTTGCGCGTCATCTGGCGGCGGCCGCACGGAACAATCCGGACCTTACGCTGATCCTGATCCTGCCTGCCGCACCCGACGATGTCGCCTTCGACGACAGGCCCGGGATCGACGTGCGGTTCGGAGAATATCTTCAGGCGCGGGCGCTGCGTATCCTTCGTGCAGGTTTTGGCAACCGTATCTTCATCGGTGGTGCGGCGCAGCCTCGGCGGGCGCAGAAACGCCTGCGGCTGGATCGTGACCGGCTGCGGGGCGCGCCGCTGATCTATATCCACGCGAAAGTTTCCATCTTCGACGATACTGCGGCGATCGTATCCTCGGCCAACCTGAACGGGCGCAGCCTGTTCTGGGACAGCGAGGCTGGCGTTTATCTGAACGTCCCACGCGATGTGCAGGAGTTGCGCCGCCGCACGATGGCACACTGGCTTCCCGTGGATGCAGGATCGCATTTCTTCGATCCGCGCACCGCAGCCCGCGCCTGGTCCACACTGGCCCTGCAAAATCAGAACAGGGCACCGGAAGACCGCCGGGGGTTCATCCTTCCTTATGATCTGCGCGCGGCCGAGGAGTTCGGCATCAACGTCCCCGTCCCGGACGAGATGGTTTGATCAGCTTCGCGGCGCCTGTGCGACGGGGCGCCCGTCATTCAGTTTCAGGACCCACAGCAGCAGAGGGATTGCTACGATCCCGCCCACCGGCCCCCACAGCCACATCCCGAACACCAGCGCCAGAAAGACCAGAAGTGGGTTCACCGCTGTATGCCGCCCGATCAGCGAAGGTGTGACGAACTGCCCCTCCATTGTGTTCACCAGTAGATAGGCGGCCAGCGGCAGGAAGGCATGCCAGTCCGAGAACACTGCAAATCCCCCAAAGATCAGTGACACGGCAAGGATCGCTGGCCCGATATAAAGAAGATAGTTCAGCAGGAATGCAGCGAAGCCCCAAAGGATCGCCCCTGGCATCCCGATGACGTGCAACAGCAACGCCACAAGGGCGCCTTCGCAGAAGTTGATGACGGTAATGGTCAGGAAGTACCGCGCGACCAGTTTCTCGGCCCGCTGAAGGCGCATCGCAAGTTCGGCCCGTTCTTCCGGAATGGCAAGGCGACGGGCCGCCCAGTTATAGATGTCCACGCGCGTCAGCAGGAAGAAGAACAGCCCGCCGATGAAGATCAGCACCTGTCCCGCAACTGACGGGGCGTAAAGCAGCGCATCTGCCATCGTGGGCACCATGCTTTCCAGCCCCTCCTCTTCCTCGCCGCCGCCGCCGTCTCCGCCGCTATCGGAGGAAAAGGCATCGGCGGGTGGGGACAGCGCATCGCTCAGCCCCTCGGACATCTGGCTGAAGCCGGCAACCATCCGCTGGAACATCTGTACCGCGTTCTGCACGTCAATCCAGATGCGCGGTGCTGCATCCAGCAGCTGCGCAATAAGTGGCTGGGCAGAAGCGGCGATCATCCCGATCACCAGAAGTGTGACGAACAGCGACAGAAGCGCCCCCACCACATGCGGCAAGCCAAGGCGGTCTGTTCGATCCGAAAGGGGGGAAAGAATCACCCCCACGACAAAGGCAACCGCAAGCGGTGCCGTGACCCCCTGCGTGATCCGAAGCGCTGCGAACAGCGCGAAGACACCCAGAAAAATCCCCGCGTAACGTGTCAGTCGTTCCATGCGGTCCATGATGGGCCTCCTGCCCGACATGCAACGCCGGCCCGGCGCGGGGGTTCCACCGGCCGGCCGGGGGACGCGACGAAAAAGGCCCGCCGGGATGGCGGGCCTTTACCGGTTCAGTGGCGTTTCTTTCGGCGGCGCGGGTGATCGTCAGCCTCACCGTCCGTATCCTCGACGCTTCCGCGGCGTCCGCGCACGGCCCGGCTGATGGCAGCGCCAAGCGCCAGCGCGACGGCGGCTGACACCATGGGATGATCCTCGACCATCCGCTTCGCCTCGCGGCCGCTTTTGCCAAGGGCATCCTGCGCCTTCAGTCGTGCAGCATAAGCTTCTTCGCGCGCGTCAATGATACGGGCGCGGGCGCTTTTGGAAAATTCATCCAGCCCTTCGGTAAGACGCTCGCGCATGTCCTCGGCCAGATCGGCAAGAATGGCCGCGCGTTCAGCCACGAAATCCCGAGCTTCTTCCACCTTTTCCGACAACCCGGCGGCGAACTCCTCGCGATAAGCGGCTGCGTCCTCCTCAAGTTCGTGCAGGCGAATAGAGGCGCGGGCGCGCAGGCGGTCCAGCTCGTCAGCCCATGCACCGTGCTGCACGGCCTCGATCTCGTCCTCAAGCTCGTCGCGGGTCCGGCGGGCCTTGCCGCGCAGTTCGCCGGCGTCTTCCTGTGCGTCCTTCTTGCGGTTGCCCAGAACCAGCCATGCAAGGCCAAGGCCCACCACGCCGACGGCCATCGGGTTGCGGCGGATCACCGCCTCGGCCGTTTCACGCGCTCCGCCATTGGTGCGCAGCGTGTGCATCGCCTCCCGCATCAGCATGTCGGCGGTAGGGTTATTCAGAAGCGTTTCGAAGATCGAGCCGAACTGGCCGCGACCAGCGTGCAGATCATCTTCGAAGTCGCGGGGATCTCGTTTGCGGCTCATGTCTCGTCTCTCCTCATTATCGGTTTCGCGGTTCCGCATCATCAGCCGTTCCGGCGGCGGAACAGGCTGGACAGGACCGCGCCTGCCACCAATCCGCCTGCGGCAATCAGAAGCGGATTGCGCCGGACAAAGCTGTCGGCTGCTGCGGCGGCTTCGCGGGGGACACCTCCGGCTTTCATCGCGCGGGCGCGCAGCCGGTCAGCCGCGGCCTGCACATCTGCCGCGGCATGATCCGCCATGGCAGATGCCTTGCGCTTGCGGCGGTGCGCCGCCTTGGCGGCACGGTGGAAGGCATCCTTGATATCCTTTTCGGCGCGATCGCGGGAATGCTTCGATCTTTTCATCACGCCCCGTCCTTTCTGTCGGTCAGGCCCGCGCTGATCTGCAACGGCCTGTTGCAACTGGAAAACGATGAGGAAGCTTCGATGGTTCCGCCTTGCCGCCCGGCTGCGGGAACATTTCCGCGAGGGGACGGTTCAGCCCCGAGCCGCCCCCAAGGAGGATGACATGCTGGGCTGGACGCTAACCTTCGCCATAAGCGCTTTGCTTGCGGCCGCATTCGGGTTCAGCGGCATAGACGGTCCCGTGGCGACGATCGGCAGGATCCTGTTCGCGATCTTCACGATCCTGTTCGCAGCGACGGCCCTGACACGTGCCATACGGGGCAAACCCCCGATCTGAACCGAAAAGGCCGTGCCTGCCAGCGCGGCCTTTTCATCTTTTCAGTTCCGCACCCAGTTGATGGCAAGCGGTTCGCGGAAGGCGAAGCGTTCCAGGTGCCGCCCCATCACGCCTTCCAGCCGCTCCAGCTGCTCGGGCGTTTCGGCATCTGCATGCATCGTCAGCACCGTGTCAGTGGCGGACAGGGTGGCCATACCCATCTCGAACGTGATTCTGCCGGTGTCGGGCGTGAACTCGACCGGGATCTTGTGGCTGAAATGCTTGCAAAGCTGCTGAAGATAGCCGGACGCCTTGGGCGTCGGAATGGTGGCGGTGCTTTTCATGGTCTGCCTATCGAACAACAAGTGGGATGGTGAAGATGTAGCTTGGGTCGTTCAGCCCGGCCGGTGCGGCGGGAAAGCTGCCGGATGCAGCCTGCACCGCCTGCAGCGTACGCTTGTCCAGCGCAGCGTTTCCGGAGGAGGATGCAAGGGACAGCCCGACCAAGCGGCCAGCGGGCGTGACGGAAAGCTGCACCGTAACGGTGCCACGATCGCGCCCGCCGCGAATCCGCCGTTCCACCCGCTGGTGGATCTGAAGGCCCCAGCGCGTCCGCAGTTCCTGCACCTGACCGGCCGACATCGCGCGCTGTGCCTGCCCCTGATCGGAGGGCGCGGCCTGACGGGCCTGCGAGGGCGGCGGCGCAGCGGCTTCGCGGCGCGGTTCCTGCTTTCGGGGTGTTTCCTGCACCACGCGCTCGGGCCGTTGTGGCGGGCGGGCGGCCGGTTTGGGGGGCGGAGGCGGCGCATCGGGCAGCGCCAGTTCGTCGGGCTGCGGTTCGGGCAGATCTTCCGGCACTTCGGCGTCCGGCGGCGGCGCATCCTCGGCCACCGGTTCGGGCGGGGGTGCCGTTTCCTCGATCAGGTCCGGCTGCTCGGGCGCTTCGGTTTCCGGCACGTCGGGTGCCGGCGCCGATATGGCCTGTGCCGGAGGGGAGGCCGCCGGAGGCTCAAGGTTGATCTCGATCACCTGACCGGCTTCGTGCCCGTCGCGCTGGGCCTGCATCGCGATGGCGGTTGTTGCGGCAAGAACGCCCGCCACCGCAGCGGCGGCACCCAGCCAGCCCAATTGCTCGCGCCGCCGGTCGGCGCGCGTCAGTTGTGCCTGCCAGTCGGCGCCGCGGGTCTTCATGGCGCGGCCTGCGGTGTCGGCGCGGCTTCCAGTCCGACCAGCGCGACCTTCAGGTAGCCGGCATCGCGCAGGCGGTTCATCACCGTCATCAGTTCGCCATAAGGAACGGCCTCATCGGCGCGCAGGAAGATGCGCTGTTCCTTGTCGCCGCCCGTTTGCGCATCAAGCGTGGCAGCCAGCGCATCATCCGCCACAGGATCATTGCCCAGCGTCACCGTCAGATCCTGCTGCACGGTCAGATAAACGGGATCCTGCGGGCGCTGCTGCGGGGCGGCGTTGGACCCGGGCAGATCCACGGGCACATCCACCGTGGACATCGGCGCGGCCACCATGAAGATGATCAGCAGCACCAGCATCACGTCGATGAAGGGCGTGACGTTGATCTCATGCGCTTCGTTCAGATCGTCGTTGCTTTCGCGGATACCTCCGGCCATGTGCCTACTCCGCTGCCATGGCCCGGCGGGCGGTGTGGCGGAAATCCAGGTCGCGGCTGACCAGCCGTTCGATCCCTGCGCCGGCATCGCCAAGGCCCTGCTTGTAGGCGACGATCTGCCGCGCGAAGGCGTTATAGATCACGACCGCGGGAATGGCGGCAACAAGTCCGATGGCCGTTGCCAGCAGCGCCTCGGCGATGCCGGGGGCCACGACGGCAAGGTTCGTGGTGTTGCTTTCCGCGATCCCGATGAACGCATTCATGATGCCCCAGACAGTGCCGAACAGCCCTACGAACGGCGCGACCGACCCGATGGAGGCGAGGATGCCCGTACCCTTGCGGCGGCGGCGTCCGGCCTGCGCCTCTATCCGCTCGATGATTGAACGGATGCGTTCCTTCACCCCTGCAACACCTGCGGAATCCAGCGCGGCATCGGATTTGCGCACCTCTTCCAATGCGGCCTGAGCCATGAAACTGGCAGGATCGCGGCGGCCTTCCAGCACCTGCGCCACCGCATTCAGCGTCGCACCGTCGCGGATCACGCTTGCGGCGCGGCGAAGTCGGTTCTTGGCGCCGGCAAATTCCACCAGCTTGAACACGAACACCGTCCATGTGGCAAAGCAGGCCGCCAGCAGGATCAGCATGACGCTTTTGACGACCCAGTCGGCCTGATGATACATGCCCAGAACCGAAAGGTCATGCGGCAGGACCGGCGCTTCGGCTTGCGATGCGGCGGCAGCGGGCTGCGCCGCCTCCGTTGCGGGTGCGGGTTCGGGGGCCGGTTCCGGCGCGGCAGCAGCGTTGGGCCGGGGGGTGGCAAGATCTGGCTGCGCCTGGGGTGCCGCGGGCGCGGATTGTTCGGCCGGTGCCTCCGGGGTGACGGGGGGCGGCGCGTCCTGCGCTGCCGCGATCGATCCCAGAAGCATCGTGGCAATCAGGATGCCCCCTGCGTGAAGCTTGCCCGTCATGAATCCGGCCCTTCCGATCAGATGTCCTTTGGGGGGCTATAGGATTAACGACTAAAATAGTCAATTTTAAATCCCATGCTAAAATGTCAGCTTTTAGGTTGCCCCCGGTAGTGCTTGTGCAACCTGTTAAGCCCGTATTCAGGAATGTTGGGCAATCTGGCACGGAAGGAGCCAGATCATGGACAGGCAAAACCGCCCTTTCATCATAAAGCGAAAGAAGATCAAGGAAGCTGGCGGTCATCACGGTGGCGCATGGAAGGTGGCCTATGCCGACTTTGTCACGGCGTTGATGGCGTTCTTCCTGCTGATGTGGTTGCTGAACGCCACCACGGAAAAGCAGCGCAAGGGTTTGGCGGACTTCTTCAACCCGACTACGCCGCTCAACCGCACGTCGGGCGGTGGTGCCGAACTGTTCAACGGCGACAGCATCTTTACGGAAGAACAGCTGGTCCAAAGCGGTGCCGGTTCCACGAACAAGCTGCCGACGGAAACGAAGCGCGCGCGTGGTGACATGGGGCAGGGTAAAACCGGCCTGGAGGAGGAGCGGCGAAAGCTTGACGAGTTGATGCGCGCGCGCGGCGGCGAAAGCATGACAATGGAACAGGCCCTTCGCCACGTGGTCACGCGGGTGACCGATGAAGGGCTGGTGATCGAGGTTTTCGACCTGCCCGATGTTCCCCTGTTCATCGGCGACACGGCAGAGCCGCAATCCGTCATGCGCGACATCGCGCGGCTGCTGGCCGATGTGCTGGCCCTGACAGCCAACAACCTCGCCATATCGGGGCATGTCCGAAATTACCCCCTGATGATGCTGCACAACCCTGCATGGGATCTATCGGCGGATCGGGCACAGGCCGTGCGTGCCTTGCTGGGCCAGATGGGTCTGCCACAAGAACGTTCGTCGCGGGTGGAAGGTCATGCCGACCGCCGCCCCGTCACCGCCAATCCGATGGCAACGCGCAACAACAGGATCGAGGTGATCCTGCTGCGCCGCGATCGTTAGGCCGCTGTTAAACCCGACACCTGAATCTGAAAGCCAACCAATGAAGGGCGCGAATCGACATGACGATTACCTCCTCGATGAATGCTGGCGTGGCCGGCTTGAACGCCAATGCCTCGCGCCTTGCTTCGATTTCCGACAACATCGCCAATGCCGGAACCTATGGCTACAAGCGCGCGGAAACCGATTTCTATGCCATGGTCAGCGCGGGAAGCTCGGGCGACAAGTATTCGGCGGGCGGGGTGCGGGCGACATCCACGCGCTTGGTCAATGAAAGCGGCGCGTTGACCGGCACGTCCAATGCGACCGATCTTTCGATCAGCGGGCGTGGCTTCATTCCGGTTTCTGCCGATGGCGAAAACGTATCGCTCGCCACCACGGGATCGTTCCGGATGGATGCCACCGGAACGCTGGTGACGGAAGCGGGCCTTACGCTGATGGGCTGGAAAGCTGGCCCCGATGGCACCGTAACTGCCGCTGCGCGCGAATCCATGGCCGCGCTGGAGCCGGTGAAGGTTGGCCTGAACCAGTTCATCTCCAACCCCACCACCCGGATGTCGATGTCCGTGAACCTGCCTGCCACGGCCACGCAGCCGGGGGCGGAAACCAAGACGTTCCGGCAGACGATGGAGTATTTCGACACCACCGGCACCTCCAGCCAGCTTACCGCCAGCTTCACCCCGGTGGAGGCGACGGGCACCGCTGCCAGCAACCAGTGGACGATGGAACTGCGCGACGAAGCCTCGGGGGAGGTGAAGGGAAGCTATCTTCTGACCTTCGACATCAGCGCCACCGCCGGCGGAACCCTGTCCGATGTGCAGAATCTGTCGGGCGCCGAATATGACGAAGAAACCGGCAGCATCGAGCTGGATCTTGGTGAAAGCACCGTCGCCTTCAACATCGGGAAGTACGGCTCCATCAGCGGGATGACGCAGCTTTCCGACACCTATACCCCCGGTTCGATCGAAAAGAACGGCTCGGCCATCGGCAGCCTCACCTCGGTCGAGGTGGACGATGACGGCATGGTGCGTGCAATCTATGATCAGGGCTTCAGCCGCGTGATCTATCAGGTGCCGGTTGTCGACGTGCCGAACCCCAACGGCCTGAAGTCGCTGAATAACCAGACCTATGGCCTGACGAATGAAGCCGGCGCCTTTTACCTGTGGGATGCCGGAACAGGCCCCGCCGGTACCATCGAAGGCTATACGCGCGAAGAATCCACGACCGATATCGCTCGAGAGCTGACATCCCTGATCCAGACGCAGCATGCCTACTCCTCCAACGCCAAGATCATCCAGACGGTGGACGAGATGCTGCAAGAAACCACCAACCTGAAGCGCTGAGGGTATCATGTCGCTTGGCTCGGCCCTTTCCATCGCACAAACCGGCTTGTCCGCAACTTCCCGCGCGGCAGACCTGACATCGCAGAACGTCGCAAACGCCCTGAACGAAGGGTATGCGCGGCGCGAACTGGCCCTTGGCACCCGCTTGACCGGTGGCGTGATGGTGGAGGGAATCACCCGCTTCGCCGATCGCGCCATCATTGCCGACCGGCGCATCGCCCAGGCCGAGGATGGAGGCGCGGCAAGCATCGCCGACTTCCTGCGCCGGATGGAGGATGCTGTCGGCGCGGACGGCTCCACCGGGTCGGTCGGGGGATTGGTTTTGGCACTTGATGCGGCCTTGATTGCGGCAAGCGGGCAGCCGCAGTCGGAGAGCGTTCTGGGGGCCGCGGTGACGGCAGCCGATGCCCTTGCCTCGCGCCTGAACGGTCTGACCGATACGGTGCAGGCCGCACGGCTGGCCGCTGACAAGGGGATCGCGAAAGGCGTTGCGGCCATCAACACGTCGCTGCTGCAGCTTGAAAAGCTGAACGGCCGGATCGTTTCGGCCACGGGGGCGGAAGCGGCAAGCCTGCAGGACCAACGTCAGCAGCTGGTGGACATTGTTGCCGCCCAGATCCCGCTGAGGGAGATCGAGCGGGACGACGGGCGCATCGCACTGATGACGCCCGACGGAACGATGCTGCTTGATGGTAAAGCAGCGCAGCTTGGCTTTGCACCGGCCAATATCATGGCCGACGGCGTCGAAGGGGCGGGGCTGACGATCAACGGGCGCCCGCTGGATCTGACCTCTTTGGGCAATGGCGAACTTGCGGCACAATTCACCATTCGCGACACGCTTGGCCTTGATATGCAAAAGCGGCTGGATGCCTTTGCCGATGACTTGGGTGACCGGCTTGAAGGCACGGGCCTTCTGCAGGTGTCGGGCGGGCAATACGGCGTGGATCCTCGACTTGTGGAAGAACCTTTCCGCCTGCGCGAAGGGCTGTCCGCAGAGGCTGAAACAGCACCGGGTGATGCATCGCGCCTGAACGCGATTCTGAAGTCGTTGGCTGCAGGGGCGGGGGCATCCGGCAGCGTGGCGTCGCTTGTGTCGGGCATCTCCACCAGCCGCGTTGCGGCCGAGGATCGGGCGACCTTCGCGTCCGCCCGCCATGACGCGCTGCGCATGGCCGAACTTTCGGACGGTGTTGATACGGATGCCGAGATGACGAAACTCCTGTCGATCCAGCAAGCCTATACCGCGAATGCGCGCGTGATCCAGGCGGTGGACAAGATGATGCAGGACATTCTGGGGCTTTGAAATGACTAGCATCTCTTTGTCGGACATGGCGCAAAACTTCGCGTTGCGCCGCCAGAACACATCGCTTCAGGCCGATGTCCGCAAACATTCGACGGAAAGCACCACGGGGCTTGTCGCTGACAGGGGGCGTGCCCTTGGCGGTGACTTCACGGCCCTGTCCGGCATCGACAGCAGCCTTGCGCGCCTGAACGCTTATGGCAGCACGTTGACCCAGGCGGAAACCGTTGCCAGCGCCACGCAGTCCGCACTGGACACGATCAACGTTTCTGCCGGGTCCCTTGGCATACAGATGCTGGATCCCACGACGTCCGGCAATACCACCTCGTTGGCGGCACTGGCGGAAATCGCCGCCAGCAGTTTCGAGGCAACCGTTGCTGCCCTGAACAGTCAGGTTGCGGGGCAGTTGCTTTTCGCCGGTGTCGCAAATGTGCAGCCGCTTCCCGATGCGTCCGCCATTCTTTCCGCGCTGCAGGAGGCGACGGCAGGCGCCACCACGGCACAGGAAGTATCGGACCGCGTTGCCGCATGGTTCGCGTCGGATCAGGCCTATCAGGGTGGGGCAGATCGCGCACCGTCGGCGGTGGGCGATCATGATCGGGTTGATGCCACCGTCACTGCCGGCGATCCGGCGCTGATGCGAACGGTTCAGGCCCTTGCGATGGGCGCGCTGCTTTCGCAAGGTGCGCTTGAGGGGCAGGATGACGAACGTCGGGCGCTGGCACGGATCACCGGCACCGCCCTTACCGAGGCGGACGCTGCCCGCACCGAACTTTCCGCCCGCCTTGGGGCAAGCCAGGAACATCTGGCCGACATCCGCACCCGCGATACCGCGCAGATCTCGGCGCTGAAGATGGCGCGGCTTGATATCCTTGCGGTGGATCCCTACGAGTCCGCCGTGCGGCTGGAGGCGACGCAGACGCAGATCGAAACGCTTTATTCGGTCACCGCTCGCCTGTCGCGGATGAGCTTGGCGGACTTCCTGTGATGTGGCGGCTCGTCGTCTTTCTAATCTGCTTTGCGCTGCCTGTTGTGGCGGGACCGATCCGTATCAAGGATCTGGCCGATTTCGACGGGGTGCGGGGCAACGATCTTGTCGGCTATGGCCTTGTTGTCGGCCTGAACGGCACGGGCGACGGGCTGCGCAACTCTCCCTTCACCGAGGAGATCATGTCCAACCTGCTGGAGCGGCTGGGCGTGAACGTCACGGGCGAGATGCTGCGCCCCAAGAACGTGGCGGCGGTTCTTGTCACCGCCAGCCTGCCGCCCTTCGCGCGGTCTGGCAGCCAGATCGACGCGACCATATCGGCCATCGGTGACGCGAAAAGCCTGCTGGGCGGAACGCTGGTGATGACGCCGCTGAACGGGGCGGACGGCCAGATCTATGCCGTGGCGCAAGGCACGATCATCGCGGGGGGCATTTCAGCAGAAGGGGAGGCTGCGCGTGTCGTGCAGGGCGTTCCCACCTCGGGCACCGTTCCCCGTGGCGCGCGGGTGGAGCGGGAGGTGGAATTCGACTTCGGCGGCCTCCAATCCATGCGGCTGGCGCTGCGCAACCCCGATTTCACCACCGCCGCGCGTGTGGAAGCAGCCGTGAACCGCAGCTTCGGCAACCGGATGGCGACCATGCTGGATTCCGGCACGGTGGAACTGAACCTTCGGGGGCAATCGCCCGCACATGTTCTTGCACGTCTGGAAAACCTGACGGTGGAGCCGGAAACGCGGGCGCGTGTGGTTGTTGATCAGCGTTCGGGAACAATCGTGATGGGGGAGGACGTGCGGATCAGCCGCGTGGCTGTTGCCCAAGGCAACCTGACCCTGCGGATCGAGGAAACGCCGCAAGCGGTGCAGCCCAATCCCTTCTCTCCGGGGCAGACCATCGTCCTGCCGCGCACCGAGGCAGAGATCGAACAGGACCCCGGTACCGGCCTTGCCGAGTTGGAGGGCAGCACCAGTCTGTCCCAGGTGGTTGCGGGGCTAAATGCGCTTGGCGTCGCGCCCTATGACATGATCGATATCCTCAAAAGCATAAACGCAGCCGGGGCGCTGCATGCCGAATTCGTCGTGCGGTGAAGGCACTTCCACCGGGTCGCGCATCTGATAGTCTTCCGCGCAAGCAGGGGATGGCATGATGACGACACATCTATGGATGCGGCACGAACAGCGCCCGCATGAGGAACGGACGGGCCTGACGCCCGAAGGCGTAGCCGCACTTGTGGCACAAGGCTTCCGCGTTACGGTCGAAGACAGTCCGACCCGCTGCATCGCCACGGCCGTTTACGCCGAGGCGGGGGCGCAGATCGCACCGGCCGAAAGCTGGCCCGTCGCCCCGCGCGATGCCATCATCTTCGGTCTGAAGGAACTGCCCGAGGATGGTACGCCCCTGATCCATCGCCACATCCTGTTCGGGCATGCCTTCAAGGGGCAACGCGCCGGCCAGCTGCTGCTGGCGCGGTTTCGTCAGGGTGGCGGCACGCTTTACGATCTGGAATCTTTGGTGGACGAAAGCGGGCGGCGTGTTGCGGCGTTCGGATACTGGGCAGGCTATGCCGGGGCGGCGGTTGCGCTGAAGTGCTGGGCGGCACAGCAGGCTGGCGGGATCTGCGGGCCTTTGGCGCGGTTTTCTGGCCGTGTCGCGCTGCTTTCGGATCTGGCGCACGAACTGGGGGATGCACAGCGCCCGCGCGTGCTGATCATCGGTGCCAATGGCCGCGTCGGCACCGGTG
This sequence comes from Falsirhodobacter deserti, assembly GCF_004015795.1. Lineage (GTDB taxonomy): Bacteria > Pseudomonadota > Alphaproteobacteria > Rhodobacterales > Rhodobacteraceae > Falsirhodobacter > Falsirhodobacter deserti. The sequence continues at coordinate 111,886 of NZ_ML137218.1, forward strand.
CCGACGACCTTTGCTCGGCGCTGGAGGTACCTGTCACCCGCTGGGACATGGCAGAAACCGCCAGCGGCGGCCCGTTTCCCGAGGTTCTGACCCATGACATCTTCCTGAACTGCATCCTTGCGCGGCCGGGCTGCCCCGTCTTCGTGCCCGTTTCGGCCCTGGCGGCGCAGCGGGCGCTGCGGGTGATCGGGGATATTGCCTGCGACCCCTCGTCTGACTATTCGCCCATCAAGGTTTACGACCGCACGACGGATTGGGACAGTCCGGCCCTGCGGGTGGCGGATGCGCCCGTTCTGGACGTGACCGCGATCGACAACCTGCCGTCGCTTCTGCCGGTCGAAAGCTCCGAGGATTATGCGATCCAGCTTCTGCCCTCGCTTCGGGCGCTGGACCGGCTGGATCAGGGCGTGTGGGCGCGCGCGAAGGCCGAATTCGACCGCCACATCTAGCGGCGGCCGAACAGCTTTTCGATATCGTGCAGCGCCAGTTCGACATAGGTGGGGCGGCCGTGGTTGCACTGCCCCGATTTCGGCGTCGCCTCCATCTCGCGCAGCAGGGCGTTCATCTCCTCCGCACGCATCTGGCGGCCTGACCGGACCGATCCGTGGCAGGCCATGCGCGACAGGATCGCGTCCATGCGCGCCTGAAGGGTGGTGCTGTCGCCTTCGGCCAGCTCGTCCAGAATGTCGCGCAGCAGCGCCGCCGCATCCACGCGGCCAAGGATGGCGGGCGTTTCGCGCACGGCGATGGCCCCCGCGCCGAACGGTTCGATTGTCAGCCCAAGGCGGGCCAGATCATCTGCCATATCCAGAAGCTGGGCGGCATCCGGCGCGGAAAGGTCCACGATCTCGGGGATCAGCAGGGCTTGGGCGGCCACGCCCGCCGCATCGCGCTGCGCTTTCAGTTTTTCGTAAACCAGCCGTTCGTGCGCGGCATGCTGATCCACGATGACCATCCCGCGCGCCGTCTGTGCGATGATGTAGTTTCCGTGCACCTGCCCGCGCGCGGCCCCCAGCGGCAGCGTGTCATCGGCCTGAACCGGTTCTTCCACCACCCGGGCCGAGGGGGCTTCAGCGAAACCCAGCGGGGCCTGCCATGTCGTGCTGCGGGCCAGGACAGGCTGCGAGGGGCGATCCATCTGGTAAACGCGCGGCGGTTCGGGGCGCATCGCCTCAAGCGTTTCGGTGGCAACGGTGGAGGATGCGCGATGCCCCGCACCCGCCAGCACCTGCCGCAGCCCCGAAACGATCAGCGCGCGCGCGGTGGCCGGATCACGAAAGCGCACCTCTGCCTTGGCGGGATGCACGTTCACATCCACAAGCTGCGGATCGCAGGAGATGCGCAGCACGGCCGCCGGATGCCGGTCCCGCGACAGCACATCCATATAGGCCGCGCGCAGTGCCCCCATCAGCATCCGGTCCAGCACGGGGCGGCCGTTCACGAACAGGAATTGCTGCGCGCCCGATCCACGCGAATAGGTGGGCAGCGCGGCGTAACCCGAAAGCCGCAGCCCATCCCGTTCGATATCAACAGGCAGCGCGTTGGTCACGAAATCCGGGCCAAGGATGCGACCCAGCCTCCCGGCCAGCGCGTCGAACAGATCGCCTCTTTCAGGATCGGTGCGGAAGATCACCCGCGCGGTTCCCGCATCCGTCAGCGTGAACCCGACCGAGGGTTCGGCCATCGCAAGGCGGCGGATCACGTCGGCAATCGCCTGCGCCTCGGCGCGGTCGGTGCGCAGGAACTTCAGGCGGGCGGGGGTGGCATAGAACAGATCGCGCAGCTCCACCATCGTGCCGGGGCTGGCGGCGGCGGGGCGCACCGCCTCCATCCGTCCGCCGGTCACGGTGATGGCCGCCCCTTCGCCCCCGCCACAGCGCGAGGTGATGGTCAGGCGCCCGACGGCGCCCAGCGATGGCAGCGCCTCGCCCCGAAACCCGAAAGAGCGGATGGCCAGAAGGTCGCTGCCGTCGATCTTGGACGTGGCATGCCGCGCCAGTGCCAGCGGCAGATCGGTCGCCGTCATGCCGCAGCCGTCATCGGTCACGCGGATCAGGGTCTTGCCGCCATCGGCATAGTCCACCGAGATACGGCGCGCGCCCGCGTCCAGCGCGTTTTCCACCAGTTCCTTCACCGCAGAGGCGGGACGTTCCACCACCTCGCCCGCGGCGATGCGGTTGATGGCGGATTCGTCAAGCTGGCGGATGACGGGGCGGGGATCAGACGTGTCGCGCATGCCCACAAAATAGCATGGCGCGGGGCGGCGTGCCACCGCCCCGCGCGGCATCAGTTTTCCAGGCCCTTCGGCTGGCCGACCACCACGAAATGCAGCGCCTCGGGGTCGTAAAGCTCGCGTGCGACGCGGTTCACATCCTCCAGTGTCAGTGCCTCGATCATCTCGTTGCGTTTTTGCGGGTAATCGACAGGAAAGCCCTGCATCTGCATGCTGACAAGGATGCTGGCGATCGGCCCGTTGCCATCGAAGCGCAGCGGGTAGGCGCCGGTCAGATAAGTTTTGGCAGCATCCAGTTCCTGCTGCGTGACCCCATCCTGCGCCAGCTTTTCCCATTGTTCGCGCACCAGCGAGACAGCCTCGCCCACATTGGCATTGTCCGAGGCGAAGCGGCCGGCCAGAAAGCTGCCATGCTCCATCGAGGCAAGCTGGCTATAGGCGCCATAGGTCAGGCCGCGCTTTGTGCGCAATTCGTCCATCAGGCGGGCGGTGAAGCGGCCGCCGCCCACGATCTCGTTCAGGGTGAAGGCGGCCATGAAATCGGGATCGTCCACGGCAGGGGCGGGCTGGCCGAACTGCACAACAGATTGAGGGGTGGGAAAATCGACCACATGCGTATCGCCGTCCGCCTGCCAGTCCGCATCGCCGGGGCCTTCGGCGGCTTTTGCGGGCAGATCGCCCAGAAGCCGATCCAGCAGGGTTCCCAACTCCGTGGGTGTGATGTCACCGGCGGCGGCGACATAGATATTGTCCTGCGCCATTGTCGCCTTGTGCGCGGCAACCAGATCGTCGCGCGTCAGCGCCGACACGCTTTCGGCGGTGCCCGATGCGTCGCTGCCATAGGGGTGATTGCCAAAGACATCGCTGCTGAAGGTCCGGTTGGCAATGGCGTCGGGATCCTGCGCATCGGCGGCAATGCCCGAAAGAACCTGCCCGCGCACGCGCGCGATGGCGGAATCGTCAAAGCGCGGCTGGATGATGGCCTGGCGCAGCAGGTCCACGGCCTCGTCCCGGTTTTCGGTCAGGAATTGGGCCGAGACGCTGACGGCGTCGGCATCCGAGGAAAACCCGAAGCGTGCGGCCAGCCTGTCGCGTGCGGCGGCAAAGCCCTGTGCGTCCAGATCACCTGCGCCTTCTTCCAGCGTGGCCGCCATCAGGTTGACCGCGCCTCGCTTGCCTTCGGGATCAAGGGACGTGCCGCCAAGGAAGCGCAATTCCAACGCGGTGAAGGGAATGGCATGTTCTTCCACCAGCCACGCGGTGATCCCGCCGGGGGAGGTGACCTTCTGGATATCCACCGCCGCATGGGCAGGCAGGGCCAGGCAGATCACGGCGGCGGCATAGCGCAGGATCTTCATTGCGTCGTCTCCTCTTGTTCCAGCCAGCCGGTGACGGAGGCGCGCTTGTCCAGCACCTCTTTCGCCGCGTCGATCACCTGATCGGCGGTGACTGATTGAAGGATGCCGGGCCAGTCCTGCACATCCTGCACCGTCAGGCCCACCGCCAGCGCCGCGCCATAGCGGCGGGCAAGCGCGCCCGCATCGTCGCGCGAATAAACATCGTCGGCCCGCAGCTGGGTCTTGATCCGCGCCATCTGCTCGGGGTCGACGCCATCGCGGATGAAGTCGGCCAGAACGGCGTCCAGCGCCTCTTCGGCCTCTTGCAGGGTGGTGCCTTCGGCGGGAACCAGTCCCAGCCGGAAGGACGACGGATCAACCGCCACCCCGTCATAGGCGGCCATGGTGTAGATGGCCTTCGGATCATCCCCGAATTGCAGCCGCTGCGCGAGGACCGAGGTGGTGGGATCGCCGCCCAGAAGCGCGGCCAGCACCTCCAGCGCGGCGGCCTTGGCCTGATCGCCCGGATTGCGTTCGGGTGCCAGATAGCTGCGCAGCAGGAAGGGCTGCGCCACGCGCGGATCGCGGAAGGTCAGCCTGCGTTCGGCCAGCTGCGGCGGTTCCTGCGGGCGCAGGCGCGGCGGGATCGTCGTGGACGGCTCCAGCCCGCCGAAATGCCTTTCGGCCATGTCGCGCACCTGATCGGGCGTCACGTCGCCGGCCACGACCAGCACGGCGTTGTTGGGGGCATAGAAGGTGGTGTAGTGATCCAGCGCGTCCTCGCGGCTAAGCTCCTCCATCTCGGCCCGCCAGCCGATCACGGGGCGGCGATAGGGGCTGTTGAGGAACTGGGTTGCGGCAAGCTGTTCCTGGAACTGCGCCGAAGGATTGCTGTCGGTCCGCTGGCTGCGTTCTTCAAGGATGACATTGCGTTCATTGTCCACGATGGGCTGGGACAGGTTCAGGTTGGCCATCCTGTCCGCCTCCATCTGCATCATCAGATCCAGACGGTCCGCCGCCACGCGCTCGAAATAGGCGGTATAGTCATAGGAAGTGAAGGCATTGTCCGATCCGCCAAGAGCCGAAACCGTGGTGGAAAACTCCCCCGGCTTCATGTCCTGCGTGCCTTGGAACATCAGGTGTTCAAGGAAATGCGCAACGCCGGATTCGCCGGCTTTTTCATCGGCGGATCCGGTGCGGTACCAGACCATGTTCGTGACAATGGGCGCGCGGTGATCCTCGATCACGACGACTTCGAGGCCGTTTTCCAGCTTGAAATCCGTCACGTCCTGCGCCAGCGCGGGCGCGGCGCCAAGACCAAGGGCCAGCAGGGTGGCTGGCAGGCGATGGGGCATCGGGGTTCCTCCTTGCGATCGGATGGCAAGGTGGCCCGCGGGGGCACGGCGGGCAAGGCCGCATGCCGTGCCCTACGCGCTTGTGATCACTGGCCGGTCAGCGGGGCGGCGGGCGTGCGGCGGCCCTGCTGGCGCCAGCGGACGGTTTCGGACTGCGGATCAAGCAGCTCGTCGCCATAAGCTTGATAATAGGTCGTGTTGTTCAGCACACGGTCCAGAAGGCGGCCGCGGTTGCCCGCGCGGAACGCCTCATCCTCGGCGGCAAGCTGGCCGCGAACGCCCGCTTCGGTGCCGTAACGGCCCGTGGCCGCCAGCAATGCGCCGTCGCCGGCTGCGCCCGCATTGGGGTTGCCGCCAAGGGCGGTGATCGCTTCGGCCTGCGGGTTCGGTTCCGTCCGGTTCACGCCGCCGGGTGTGGGGGGCGGCAGCGCGTTCAGCGAAGGCGGCATTTGCAGCGGTTTTTGCGGTACGACCGAGAATTCGTCCGGACCGTTGCCCGCCGAGCGCAGGCGGATCAGGTTCGGATCATCCCCGCCACAGGCCGAAAGCATCAGGAACGCCCCGCCCGCCAGTGCCAATGCTGCACGCATTCTCCGCCTCCTTCGTCGTTCGGCCCGTTCTAGCTTATGGAACCCGTCAGGTCACGAGGTCTTTCTGCGACCCTTCTTCGGGCTTTTCGTATCCCCGGTGAACAGCACAAGCCCGATCGCGCCAGCGAAGATCGCGATGTCGGCCACGTTGAAGGCATAGGGATTCTCGATCCCGCAGCAGGACATGTTCAGGAAATCGGCCACCGCGCCGTAAAGCAGCCGGTCCACCACGTTTCCGATCGCCCCGCCGATCAGCAGCCCGGCCGAAATCTGGGCCAGCCGCGAATGCCCCGGCGTGCGCATCCACCATGCCACCCAGACCGAAATGATAACGGCGATGCCGATCAGCAGCCACTTGGTGAACGCCGCGTCCCCCGCGAACAAACCGAAGTTCATCCCCTGGTTCCACGCCATGCGGAAGGTCAAGATCGGGGGGGCGACCTCGATCTCCCCCCGATGGATCAGGCCCATCCCGTGCACCACGGCCAGCTTGGTCATCTGGTCCAGCGCGAAGGTGACGGCGGCGGTGACGGCGAGGGCGCGCATGTCAGTGCCGGAAGTGGCGCTGGCCGGTGAAGATCATGGCAAGGCCCAGACGGTCGGCCGCCTCGATCACCTCGGCGTCGCGCATCGATCCGCCCGGCTGGATCACGCAGGTCGCGCCCACGCTTGCCAGAACCTCCACCCCGTCGGCGAAGGGGAAGAAGGCGTCGGAGGCGGCGGCGCAGCCCTTGGTCAGCGGTTCGGAAAGGCCCATCACCTCGGCCGCATCCTCGGCCTTGCGGGCGGCGATACGGGTGCTGTCCACCCGGCTCATCTGGCCTGCGCCGATGCCGACGGTGGCGGCGTCCTTCACGTAAACGATGGCGTTGGACTTGACGTGCTTGGCCACCTTCCACGCGATCAGCGCGTCGGCCATCTCAGCCTCGGTCGGCTGGCGCTTGGTCACGACCTTCAGGTCGGGGAGGGGCGCGGTGTCCTTGTCCTGCCCCAGAAAGCCGCCCGCGACCTGCTTGAAGGCAAGGCCGCCCGCCTTGGCGTCGGGCAGGCGCAGGGTGGTCAACAGGCGCAGGTTCTTCTTGCGGGCGAATACTTCCTTGGCGGCGTCGTCGGCGCCGGGGGCGATCACCACCTCGGTGAAGATCTCGGAGATCTTTTCCGCGGTGGGGCCATCCAGCGGCTGGTTCAGCGCCACGATCCCGCCAAATGCCGAGGTGCGGTCGCAGTCGAAGGCGCGGGCATAAGCCTCGGCCAGCGTTGCGCCGCGCGCCACGCCACAGGGGTTGGCGTGCTTGATGATCGCAACGGCCGCGCCGTCAGCCGGATCGAATTCCGCAACCAGTTCGAAGGCGGCGTCGGTGTCGTTGATGTTGTTGTAGGACAGTTCCTTGCCTTGCCACTGCTTGGCCGTGGCCACGCCCGGACGGTTCGACCCGTCGGTATAGAAGGCGGCGGACTGGTGCGGGTTCTCGCCATACCGCAGGGTGGATGACAGGGTGCCGGCGAAGGTGCGGCGGCGCGGAACCTCGTCCAGCGTTTCGGCCATCCATGCGGATACGGCGGCATCATAGGCGGCGGTGCGGCTATAGGCCGTCAGCGCCAGCCGCTGGCGGAACGCATAGGATGTCGCGCCATCGTTGCGCGCCATCTCGTCCAGCAGGGCGGCATAGTCCTGAACATCCGTGACAACGTTCACGAAGCGGTGGTTCTTGGACGCGGCGCGGATCATGGCGGGGCCGCCGATGTCGATATTCTCGATGCAGTCGTCATAGCTGCCGCCACGCGCGACCGTCGCCTCGAACGGGTAAAGGTTCACGACCAGCAGGTCGATCGGTTCGATCCCGTGGGCAGCCATGGCCAGCAGATGTTCGTCATCGTCACGAAGCGCCAGCAGGCCGCCATGCACGTTGGGGTGCAGCGTCTTGACGCGGCCGTCCATCATTTCGGGGAAGCCGGTGATGTCCGCCACGTCCTTGACGGGCAGGCCTGCGGTGCGCAGCGCGTTCGCCGTGCCACCGGTGGAGATCAGCTCGATCCCGCGGCCATGCAAGGCGCGGGCAAGGTCCAGAAGCCCCGTCTTGTCCGAAACGGACAGCAGTGCGCGTCCAATGTAAACGAGGTCGGTCATCCAATGGCTCCTGGGTCGTGGGGCAGATCGCGGGTCCGTGCCGGAGTATCGCCGGATCGGGAAAAGGTCCAGTCAAAGCGCGCGGGCCATTCCCCGATCTGCGGCTGCAGCACGATCCCGCCCGTGTCGATCTGTGCGCCGGGGGCGGTAAAGGCCCACTGCTCGCCCTCGGGCAGGGTCAGAAGGATGCGGTCCGGCGCGGCCTGCACGGTGATGCGCGGGTCCAGCAGGAACCGGATAGACAACGGCGGGGCGCGGAAGCGGCGGCGCTTCGGTGTCAGGATATGGGTTCCGTGCAGGGTGCCCCCATCCGCCGAAAGCGCAAGGTGGCATTCGCGCGGAAGCCGAATCCGGAATGTCCCATCGTGCAGGGTGGTGATGGCGGCCTGTGTTACCGAAACGCGGGAAAGCTTGCCGGGCAGCGACGCGCCATTGGCCGTAAGGATGCCGCCGGCGGTGACGATGGGGCCATGGCGGCTTGCCAGTTCGAACCTGTCCGGATCGGCGATGACCGTGCTGCCGCCACGGGCAAGGCGTGACAGCCCCATTGCCTGTGGCGGCGGTGCCTGCCTGATGTGCGCAAGGGCCAGCGCCGCGTCCAGTTGCAAAGGATCGCCGCCCGACCCGCCTGTCAGCCGTGTCAGGCGCCCGTCGGCATGGCGCATGGCGCGCAAGGCGTTCACGGCGCTTGCGATGCCGTCGTGCACCGGCGCGTTTGGCCAGGTTTCGCGCAAGGCCAGCATCAGGACCAGCGCCCGAACCAGCCCGTCGGGATCGCGGGGAAGATCGGGAAGCACGATCCCTGCAGGCCGCAAAGCGGGGCGATCCAGTGCATGGGCGGCCGCCGACAGCCCTGCCAGTGCCGCAACCCGCGCCCACCCCCGCGTCGCCCGCCAGCGCAGGCGCAGGAATTCGGCCTGCCGCGCCAGTGCCTCCATCGCGGGAAGGGGCACGCCGCGCGGATAGATGAAGCGGGCATGGGCCAGCCAGTGCAGAAGGCGGGGGCCGGTGGATTCGGGCGTCCAGCCTTCGCCCCGGCCGTAATGCAGAACCCAGTCGCCGATGATGCCCGCCGCGAACCGGCCCGAGCGTTCGTCGCCAAGTTCCGCCAGATCGTCCAGCCAGCCGAAGGTCCACGCATCTGCCCGTTGCCAGGGATGCCCTTCGGCGATCAACGCCTCGGCCCGCACGGGGTCGCCGGTCAGGGCCATCGGGGGCAGGGGGTGCAACAGATCGGGGACGCATGCCGACCGGCTGCGCCATGCTGCTATCTTGTCCCTCAGCCCTGCTTTTTTGCTTGTCATCGTTTGCAGAGGATACCGTTCAGCAGCGCCCCTGTCACCGCCGAAGGTTGACCATGAAGAATCCGTCCATCCCCCCGCGATCGGCCCAGAAGTCGGGGCGCAGGCGAAGCCCGCCTTGCGGCGTGATCCATGCCGGATCGATTCCCTCCAGTTCGGGGGGCTGAACGCGCAGGTCCGGATGGCGCACCAGCGCGGCGTCAAGCTGCGCCTCGCCCTCTTCGGGCAGAAGCGAGCAGGTGCAGAACACCAGTCGCCCGCCCGGTTTCAGCAGCGTCAGCGCGTGGTCGATCATGCGCGCCTGCAGGGCGGCCAGCGTTTCCGCTTCCTCGCCCGTCTTGGTGAAGGGCAGGTCGGGATGGCGGCGGATGGTCCCCGTGGCCGAGCAGGGGGCATCCAGCAGGATCGCATCGAAGGGTTCGGCCTGCCAATCCAGCACATCGGCGGCCACGACATCGGCGGCAAGCCCGGTGCGGGCAAGATTTTCGCGCAGGCGCTTCAGCCGGGGTTCGGAGATGTCGACCGCCGTCACCTGCGCCCCGGCATCGGCCAGTTGCAGCGTCTTGCCGCCGGGTGCGGCGCAAAGATCGGCGATGCGTTCGCCCTTTTGCGGGGCCAGAAGGCGCACGGCCAGCGCGGCGGCGGCGTCCTGAACCCACCATTGCCCGGATTCGTATCCCGCAAGGGCCGAAACCTGAACGCCCTGCGGCAGGCGCAGGCTTCCGGTGGGAAGGGCGGTGCCTTCGGGCAGATCGGTCGCGCCACTGCGGGGCGTGATGTCGATGGGCGGCTGCTGGGCCTGCACGGTTTCCATCGCGGTCACGGCATCGCGGCCCCATGTGCGGACCAGCGGCTGGCGCAGCCAGCGGGGCAGACGCTGCGGCGGCAGCCCGGCAAAGGGGGTCTGAAGATCGGCCACCTTGCGCAGCACGGCGTTGGTGAACCCTGCCTGATGCGACGTTTTTCGGTTATGGCGCACGATATCCACGGCCGCGTTCACCGCCCCGTGCGCTGCGGCACCGCCCTCGGCCATTTCCACCACGGCAAGGCGCAGGGCGTTCTGCACAAGGCGCGGCGGGGCGCGGCGGACATGCGGTTCCAGCACGCGGTCGGCCTGTTCAAGATGGCGCAGCACCAGCGTGACCAACCGCTGCGCGCGAGCGCGTTCAGAGGGGGGCAAAGCCTCCAGCGGGCCATTGGGAATGCTTGCGGCCTGCGCCAGAAGTTGGCGTTCCCCCAGAACGGTCCCCAGAAGCTGCACTGCTGCCTGCCGTGCGCGAAATCCCTCGACCGCCATGCAGCCCCCTTGTTAGCGTGGACCCCAGCGGTATATCAGCCACACCCGTTAGACAAGGAGAGCGCCATGACCGAGCGTTCCGAACTGCCCCCTGCCGCCCAGCGCGCCCTTGCCGAAGCCGAGGAACGGCGCAAGCTGGCCGTGCAGGACCTGCCGACCGAACTTGGCGGCCGCGACGGCCCCGAGCCTGTCCGGTACGGAGACTGGGAGAAGAAGGGCCTTGCCATCGACTTCTAGGGGTAGCGCGCCATCACGATATCCGGCCCGTCCTCGTTCGTGATGGCATAGCCGAGGGCGCCGTAAAGCCGCAGGGCGGCGGCATTGTCCTTGTGGACATGCAGCCAGACCTGCGGCAGCCCGCGTTCCTGCGCTTCGCTTCGAACCGCTTCCATCAGGCCCTGCGCCATGCCGCGCCCGCGGCAGGCGGCGCGCACGTAAACCATGATCACGGCCCCGTCGGGGCGCAGGCCGGCCAACCCCGCAGGCATGTGCCCGTCGAAGGCACAGAACACGGCGTTCGCCTCCAGCCTTGCCCGCCATTCACTTTCGGGCAGGCCGGTCCAGTCGGCGAGGGAGCTGGCATAGGCCGCGGGTTCCAGCCGCAGCGCTTCCAGCCGCAGATCGCGGAAGGTCTGCCAGCCGGCGGGCGTCAGGCGCCGGATCATAGCCCCAGCACGTCCATCATGGAGTAGATGCCGGGCTTCTTGTCCTGCCCCCAAAGGGCCGCCTTCAACCCGCCGCGCGCAAAGATGCCGCGATCCGAAGCGATGTGGCCAAGCGTGATACGCTCCCCCTCGCCGGCAAAGATCACGTCATGTTCGCCCACGATGGTTCCGCCGCGGATGGAGGAAAAGCCGATCGCCCCGCGTGTGCGTGCGCCGGTGATACCGTCGCGGCCGGAATCGCGCGCGGCGTCAAGATCGACGCCGCGTCCTTCGGCCGCAGCCTCGCCCAGCATCAGCGCCGCACCCGAGGGGGCATCGACTTTCATGCGGTGATGCGCCTCCACGATCTCGATATCCCAGTCGGCATCCAGTGCGGCGGCAACCTTCCGCGTCAGCCCCAGCAGCAGGTTCAGCCCAAGGCTGGTATTGCCCGACCGGATGATGACGGCATGGCGGGCCGCAGCCTCGATTCTCGTCAGGTGATGTGCCTCGAACCCTGTGGAGCCGCAGACGTGAACGGCGCGGGCCTGCGCCGCAAGGCCGGCAAAATCGACCGAGGCGTCGGGCGTGGTGAAATCCAGCACGCCCTGCGCTTTTGCGAACGCCTCAAGCGGATCGTCGGTCACGGTCACGCCCACCGGCGCCCCGCCCATCGCCACGCCCACATCCTGGCCGGCCCAGGCATGCCCCGAACGCACCACGCATCCCGCCAGCCGCGCCTTGTCCGAGGCCAGAACCGCCTGCACCAGCAGCTGGCCCATCCGGCCCGCCGCACCCGTCACCACCATTCCGGGAAGTTCTGTCATCACATCCTCCGTTTTCGGGGTCGTAGCGTGGAAAGGCCGGATTGCGAAGGGGGCGCGAAAGGCTTACATCGGGAAACATGGCACGCAACATCCACACTCCGGGCGCAGGCCCCTCTCAACGTCAGCTTCGCGTGGGCGAACTGATCCGCCGCGTCATGTCCGACGTGCTGAACAGGGGCGAGGTTCATGACCCCGACCTGAGCAGCGTTTCGATCACCGTGGGCGAGGTTTCGGTTTCCAACGACCTGAAGGTCGCGACGGTCTATGTCATGCCGCTGGGCGGTGGTGACGTGAAGGCGGCTATCGCGGCACTGGCCCGCAACAAGGGCGAGCTTCGCCACCGTGTCGCGAAGGAAATGTCGCTGAAATACGCGCCGGATCTGCGCTTCCGCCCGGACGAGACGTTCGACCGCCTGGACGAGACACGCCGGCTGTTCGCCGATGAAAAGGTCCAGCGCGATCTGCGCGCGGATGATGATGAAGAATAGGCTGCTTGCAACGCTGGCGGCCCTGTTCCTGCCGGTGGCTGGCCATGCCTGCGAAACGATGGAGTTTCGCGGCAACGGCTATGCCATCTGCGAAGCGGGGGCCGCCGATGACGTGCGCGTGTTCCAGACCGCGCCGGACGGGCGCCCCTTCGGCAGCTTCACGCGGGTGAACAACGCCCTGCGGGGTGAAGGCGAAAAGCTGGCCTTCGCGATGAATGCCGGGATGTATCATCCCGACCGCTCGCCCGTGGGGTTGATGATCGAGGACGGCGTGACGCGCAAGGATCTGGTCGTCGGCCCGTCCGCGGGCAATTTCGGGCTGGAGCCGAACGGCGTCTTTTGCATCGGCGAGCGGTTCAGCGTGGTGGAAACCCATGCCTTCGCAGCTGATCCGCCGGAATGCCGCTTTGCCACCCAGTCCGGGCCGATGCTGGTGATCGACGGGGATCTGCATCCGCGTTTTCTGGCCAACAGCGACAGCCGCTATATCCGCAACGGCGTCGGGGTCAGTGCCGACGGGCAGACCGCCTGGTTCGTGATGTCCGCGGACGAGGTGACGTTTCACGAATTCGGAAGCCTGTTCCGCGACGCGCTGAAGGTGCCGAATGCGCTGTTCTTCGACGGCTCCATCTCGCGCATGCATGCGCCTGAACTGGGGCGGGACGATATCGGCTTTCCGCTGGGGCCGATCGTGGGGATGGTCGTGCCCCGTTGACCGGGGCGCCGCCGCTGGTGTAGCAGGCTGCCTTTCGCAACGGAGGTGATCCATGGGACGCAAGCGCAAGGGCCGCGCGATTTCGGGCTGGCTGGTCGTGGACAAGCCGGCAGGCATCACCTCGACTTCGGTCGTGAACAAGGTACGCTGGGCGCTGGGCGCGCAGAAGGCCGGCCATGCGGGCACGCTGGACCCTGCGGCAACGGGCGTTCTGGCCGTGGCGCTGGGCGAAGCGACCAAGACCGTTCCCTACATCACAGATGCCCTGAAATGCTATCGTTTCATGGTGCGGCTGGGTCAGGCGACGACGACCGACGATGCCGAGGGCACTGTCATCGCCGAATCTGCCGACCGCCCCACCGATGAGGCGATCGCAGCCGCACTGGCTGCCTTCCGGGGTGACATCATGCAGGTGCCGCCGCAGTTTTCCGCCGTGAAGGTGGAGGGCGAGCGCGCCTATGACATCGCCCGTGCGGGCGAAGAGATGGATCTGGCCGCCCGCCCGCTTTGGGTGGAAAGCCTGATCGTTCTGTCGCGCCCCGATGTCGACCATGTGGAGCTGGAGATGGTGGGCGGGAAGGGCGGCTAGGTCCGTTCCATCGCGCGGGAGCTGGGGGCGGCGCTCGGGTGTCATGGGCCTGTGCAATGGCTGCGCCGCACATGGTCGGGCCCCTTCACCGCCGAGGAAGGCATCTCGATCGAGGAGATCGAGCGCCTGGCCCAGCAGCCGGAACTTGATGCCCACCTGAAGCCGCTGGAAATGGGGCTGGCCGATCTGCCGCAGCTTCAGGCCACGCCCGAAGGTGCGGCACGGCTGAAGAACGGCAACCCCGGCATGGTCATGACCGGCGCTGAATACGGCGACGAGGCATGGGCCTCTTACCAAGGGCGGGCGGTGGCCGTCGGCATCTACAAGGGCGGGGAGTTGCACCCGTCGCGCGTGTTCGTCGAATGATCCAGCGCACGCATGTGAAGGGGGATGCCCCCTCCACCGCCGTTTATTCCGATTGCGAGCGGTATCGTTTCCTGCTGACCCGCACATGGGACGAAGGCGGGAAAAAGGCGCTGTTCATCATGCTGAACCCCTCGACGGCGACCGAATACCAGAACGATCCCACCGTCGAGAGGTGCGAGCGCCGTGCCCGGGCGTTGGGCTTCGGTGCGTTCCGCGTCTGCAACATCTTCGCGTGGCGCGATACCGATCCCAAGAAGATGCGCGCTGCGCCCGAACCCGTGGGAGCGGGCAATGACGAGGCGATCGTGGACAGCGCCCATTGGGCCGATACCGTCGTCTGCGCATGGGGCACGCATGGCGCCTTCCTGAACCGCGGCCCGCAGGTGGAAGCGCTGCTGCGCGCCACGGGGCTGCCGCTGTATCATCTGGGGTTGTCGAACGCGGGGCATCCCAAGCATCCGCTTTACATCGGCTATGCCGTTCAGCCGGTGCTGTGGACGCCAGCAACCATGTGAGTGGTCACGGCCGCGAAGAACACCCCGCTCGCGGCCAGCACGAAAACATGCCAGATCGTCTTGTGAAACGGCATCCGGTGGCGAAGATAAAACAGCGTGCCGACGGTATAGATCACGCCTCCGGTGACGATCAGCGACAGCACGGGCGGGCTCATCGTGGCGAAAAGCGGCCAGCCGGCCACGACGCCGGCCCAGCCCATCGCGATGTAAAGGCCGAAACCCAACCATTGAAAGCGGTTTGGGGCGATTACCTTCAGCGTCACGCCCGCTGCTGCCGCGCCCCATAACAGGATGACCAGTGGCATCTGGCTTGGGCCCGAAAGCAAGACGAACACCGTATAGGTTCCGGCGATCTTGAAATAGATGGCCGAATGATCCAGCCGCCGCAGCACGCCATGCCATCCGGCCAGCGGCACCATGTTGTAAAGCGCCGAGCAGACGAGCATCCCGATCAGCGTCGTGCCATAGATTGCCGTTCCGATCAGCGCCGGCGCCTCGGGGCGCAGGATCGCCGTCAGCGTGATCAGCACCGGCACCGAGACAAGCGCCAGCACCGTTCCCAGCACATGCACCGTTGCATCGCTGAGCCATTCGGATCGGGAATAAATCTTGCGGCGTGTTGTGACGGTCATGGGCGGGATGTAGGAAGCAGAACGGTTTTCGCAAACCATTGGCCCATTCTTGCACGCGCATTGCCGCAGCGCTGCGCGCGGCGCAACAAAATAACATCTTGAAGCTGTCATTCTTGCAATTTATGACGCTCCTCAGCCAAAAGCCGGAGGATTCCCGATGTCCGATGCCCGTTTCGACAAGTCGAAGCTTCCCAGCCGCCATGTGACCGAAGGTCCGGCGCGTGCCCCACACCGCAGCTATTTCTATGCGATGGGGATCTCCGAGGAAGAGATACATCAGCCCTGGGTTGGCGTCGCCACCTGCTGGAACGAGGCCGCGCCCTGCAACATCGCGCTGAACCGTCAGGCGCAGTCGGTGAAGATGGGCGTGAAGAAGGGCGGCGGCACCCCGCGCGAATTCACCACCATCACCGTGACCGATGGCATCGCGATGGGGCATGAGGGGATGCGCTCCTCGCTCGCCTCGCGGGATGCGATCGCCGACACGGTGGAGCTGACGATGCGCGGCCACTGCTATGACGCGCTGGTGGGCCTTGCGGGCTGCGACAAGTCGCTGCCGGGGATGATGATGGCGATGGTTCGCCTGAACGTGCCTTCGGTTTTCGTGTACGGTGGATCGATCCTGCCGGGCAAGCTGAACGGCAAGGATGTCGTGGTTCAGGACGTGTTCGAGGCGGTGGGCAAGCATGCCGCCGGCACCATGTCCGATGCCGAGCTTCAGATCCTTGAGCGGGTGGCCTGCCCCTCGGCCGGGGCCTGTGGCGGGCAGTACACCGCCAACACCATGGCCTGCGTATCGGAAGCCATCGGTCTTGCGCTGCTGAACTCCTCGGGGGCGCCGGCACCTTATGAATCGCGCGACCAGTATGGCGATTATTCGGGTCAGGCCGTGATGAACCTGCTGGAAAAGAACATCCGCGCCCGCGATGTCGTGACGCGCAAGGCGCTGGAAAACGCGGCCCGCGTCGTGGCCTGCACCGGTGGTTCGACCAATGGCGGCCTGCACCTGCCGGCCATCGCCCATGAGGCGGGGATCGATTTCGACCTGATGGACGTGTGCGACATCTTCCGCGACACCCCTTATTTCGTGAACCTGCGGCCGGGCGGCGATTACGTCGCCAAGGACCTGTTCGAAGCGGGCGGCGTACCGGTCGTGATGAAGGAACTGGCGCGCGCGGGGCTGCTGCACCTTGATTGCCTGACCGCGTCTGGCGAGGAGCTGGGCGAGACGCTGGGCCGCATCACCCATGAACCCGACGGCAAAGTGATCCACTTCATCGACAAGCCCATCACCAAGACCGGTGGCGTTGTTGGCCTTAAGGGCAATCTTGCCCCGGAAGGCGCCATCGTGAAGGTTGCCGGCATGTCCGAGGCCGAGCAGGTGTTCCGCGGCCCCGCCCGCGTGTTCGAATGCGAGGAAGAAGCTTTCGAGGCCGTGCAGAAGCGTGAATATGCCGAAGGCGACGTGATCGTCATCCGCAACGAAGGCCCCGCTGGCGGGCCGGGCATGCGCGAGATGCTGTCCACCACCGCCGCGCTTTCGGGGCAGGGGATGGGCAAGAAGGTGGCCCTGATCACCGACGGCCGCTTCTCGGGTGCGACGCGCGGCTTCTGCGTCGGCCATGTTGGCCCCGAGGCTGCGCATGGCGGGCCGATCGCGCTGCTGGAAACCGGCGACATGATCACGCTGAACGCCGTGACGGGCGAATTGTCGGTCGATCTGACGGATGAGGAACTGGAACGCCGACGTCTGGCATGGAAAGGTCCGCGTCCGACGGAATACGAATCCGGTGCGCTTTGGAAGTATGCGCGGCTGGTTGGCGGCGCGCGTTACGGGGCCACGACCCATCCGGGTGCAAAGGCCGAAAAGCACATCTACATGGATCAGTAAGCACGGAATGTAACGGTTCCTGCCGGTTCGCCTGAAAAGGCGGGCCGGGCAAATCATTATTAACGCGCGTAAATCTTTGATTGCGCGATCGGGGAATCCGGTCCAAAACGTTCTTGGTCATCATGAACGGGGGCTTCCGCGTGGCAGGCGATCAAGGCAGTTGGCTGGAGCGGGCGCTTTACGGGCGCAGTCTTGCCCATTGGGCGGATGAAGCCGAACACGCAGACCGGACGGACCTTCTGCGCCTGAAAGTCCTGCGCAAACGGGCTTGGGCCCTGCGTACGCATCTGGACCGCCTGATCGCGAAAACCGAAAGCCGCCTGCGCCCCGAGCCTGCGATCGAGCGCCCCCTTGGCACCGACTGGTTCTGGCGCCCGTCCTTGTGGAACGAGATCCAGTCGCCTGGCATCGTGACCAGCGATCGTTCCGTGCTATGCAAGGACGTGATGCTGTTTCACGATTGCACCCTGAACGAACTTGGCGTGCAGCAGATCCGCAACCGCGATGCCGCGTCGGGCACGGCGCATGCGATGCAGATCGACGTTTTCGAATTCCGCGGCGGGTTCCTGTCGCTGGCCATCGAACTGCCGGCCGAGGCTGTTCAGGGCATCCGCCGGAAACATCTGATCGGCCTGACGCTGACCATGGATGCCGAACGCCCGCAGCGGGTTTTCGCACGGTTGAACCTGCGCCACGGCCCCAATACCGAACAGTTGCTGGCCGAGATCGGAGATGACCGCACGGTCGAATTCGACCTTGCCTATACAAAGTTGAACGAGGCGCGGGCCGAGAAGATCTGGCTCGACCTCATATTCGAGGATCCTCGGATGAATCGGATCGTTCTGCGGGACCTGACCATGATCCGCAGACCTCGGGCGGAGATCTGACAATGGTGCAGCTGATACGCGAAGGCCTGCGGGCCGGAACCTGGCATGGGCTGGTGGTGAACACCGAGTCGCCAAACATCGAGGTGCTGCTGCATGGCGAACCCGTCAGCGGCGTGACCATCACGACCGAGGATACGCAGCGCCACCGCATCGCCGTTCCCGTCGCCCCCGAAGTGCTGGTCGACGGCATCCAGACCTTCGTGATCCGCGAAACCTCGGGCGGGGTGCTGGGCCATTTCACCATCGGCGCGGGCAACGGGATGGAGGATGACCTGCGGGCCGAAATCGATCTGCTGCGGGCGGAGCTGGAGCTGCTGAAACGCGCTTTTCGCCGCCACTGCGCCGAAACCTCCGCGTGACGCGGCCCCTGCGGCGTGCTAGCTGCAGGTAATGGATAGATTGCCCTCGAAAGAGCAGATCCTTCAATGGATCACCGATAACCCGACGCAGACGGCCAAGCGCGACATCGCCAAGGCCTTCGGCATCAAAGGGGGTGCGCTTCGGATCGAACTGAAGCGCCTGCTGAAAGAGATGGAGGCCGATGGCGCGCTGCAGCGCAAGCGGCGCAGCTATCGTGACGCCGCCACCCTGCCGCCCGTTTCGATCCTGCGGATCGAGGGGCCGGACGCTTCGGGCGATCTTTTCGCGCTGCCTCTGGAATGGGAAGGCGAAGGCGATGCCCCGCGCATCCTGATGCGCACTGCCCCGTCCGATGCGCTTGGCGCGGGGGACAAGGTGCTGGCGCGCCTGACGGCCGTGGAGGACGAGGATCACACTTACGAGGGTCGGCTGATCCGCAAGATCGGGTCCAACCCGCTGCGCGTGCTGGGCATCTTCCGCAAGGGGGCGGACTTCGGCCGCATCGTGCCCATCGACAAGGGGCAGGACAAGGAATGGCTTGTCGCGCGCGAGGATACGAACGATGCCCGCGACGGCGAATTGGTGGAGGCCGAGCAGGCCGGATCCAAGCGCATGGGCCTGCCGCGTGCGCGGATCGTGGCGCGGCTGGGCGATCCGTCGGCCCCGCGTGCCATCTCGCTGATCGCGATCCACCAGCACGGCATTCCTGATCATTTCCCCGATTCCGTGGTGGCCGAGGCGGAGGCTGCTAAACCCGCGCCCATGGACGGGCGCGAGGATCTGCGCGATCTGCCGCTGGTCACCATCGACCCTGCGGATGCACGCGACCATGACGATGCTGTCTATGCCGAGGCTGCGCCGGACGGGGGCCATATCGTCTGGGTCGCCATTGCGGATGTGGCCCATTATGTCACGCCCGGTTCGCAACTAGACCGCGAGGCGCGGCGGCGCGGCAACTCCACCTATTTCCCCGATCGCGTGGTGCCGATGCTGCCCGACGTGCTTTCGGGTGATCTGTGTTCGCTGCATGAAGGCGTGGACCGTCCCTGCCTTGCCGTGCGGATGCATCTGGATGCCGATGGCAACAAGATCGGCCATCGCTTCGTGCGCGGGATGATGCGCTCTGCCGCCAGCTTGACCTATGGCGAAGTGCAGGCCGCGCAGGATGGCCAGCTTTCGGACCGCACGGCCCCGCTGATGGATGACATCATCGCGCCGCTATATGGTGCATATCAAGCGGCGAAGGCAGCGCGGGACCGTCGCCAGCCGCTGGATCTGGACCTGCCGGAACGGCGGATCGAACTGACCGAGGATGGCAAGGTCGCCTCTGTCGCGTTCCGCGAACGGCTGGACGCGCACCGCCTGATCGAAGAGTTCATGATCCTTGCCAATGTTTCGGCGGCCGAGGAACTGATCCGCCTGCGCCGCCCCCTGCTGTTCCGTGTTCACGAAGAACCCAGCCCCGAAAAGCTGGACGTGCTGCGCGAGATTGCCGAAGCTTCGGGCTTCACGCTGGCGCGGGGGCAGGTGTTGCAGACCAGCCACCTGAACCGTCTTCTGGATCAGGCGGGCGGCACCGATTTTGACGAGCTGATCAACGTCACGACCCTGCGGTCCATGACGCAGGCCTATTACTACCCCGAGAATTTCGGCCATTTCGGGCTGGCGCTGCGGAACTATGCGCATTTCACCTCGCCGATCCGCCGGTATTCGGACCTGATCGTGCACCGCGCGCTGATTTCGGGGCATGGCTGGGGCAAGGACGGGCTGTCGCCGTTCGATATCGAGAATCTGGCCGACACGGCAAAGCAAATCTCGGATACGGAGCGCCGGTCGATGATGGCCGAACGCGACACGAACGACCGCTATCTGGCGGCGTGGCTGTCCGACCGGGTGGGGGCGGAGTTTACGGGACGCATCGCTGGCGTGCAGCGCTTCGGCCTGTTCGTGAAGCTGGACGAAACCGGTGCGGACGGGCTGATCCCGATCCGCAGCCTTGGGCACGAGTTCTTCCACTTCGATGCCGACAGCCAAGTGCTGACGGGCAGCAATTCCGGCCTTGTTCTGGGCATCGGGCAGCGCGTTCTTGTGCGGCTGGTGGAAGCCGTGCCGGTGACCGGCGGACTGATGCTGGAACTGCTGGAACTGGAGGGCGACGCCCTGCCGCGCCGCCCGCAGCAAAAGCGCGGCCGTGGCGGCCCGCGGAAACCCGCCAAGGTTGAGCGGAAACGCCGCGTCATCCGGTCACGCCATTAAGCAATCCTTTGCCACCGCGCGTGTTGGGGCTACACTCGGCCCCAACAATAAGATCGAGCGGTGAAGACCAATGCGGAACATCCTTCTGACGGCCAGCGTGCTGACCCTTCTTGGCGCCTGCGCCAGCCCCGGAAACGTGACAACCTCGCCCCGGCCGGTTACGGCCTCCCCTGTCGATGCAGGCTCGGAGGCTGGCATGCGTGCCTGGATCGCCGGCTTCCGCCCGCGGGCGGAACGCGCGGGCATCAGCCCCGCCACGTTGAACCGGGCTTTTGCCGATGTCCGTTACAACGCCGAGGTGGTGCGCCTTGACGGGCGGCAGTCGGAATTCACCAAGACCGTCTGGCAGTATCTGGAAAGCGCCGTTTCCCCCAGCCGGATCGAGAACGGGCGGGCGATGCTGGCCCGCTATGCCTCCACCCTCGATGCGATCGAGGCGCAATATGGCGTGGACAAGGAAATCGTCGTCGCCGTCTGGGGCATGGAATCAAACTATGGCGCCAATCGCGGAAACTTCCACCTGATCGAAAGCCTGACGACACTGGCCTATCACGGGCGGCGCGCGTCCTTCTTTGAAGCGCAGCTGATCGACGCGCTGAAGATTGTGCAGGCGGGCGATGTGACACCCGCCAACATGACCGGAAGCTGGGCCGGCGCGATGGGGCACACGCAGTTCATGCCGTCCTCGTTCCTTGGTTATGCCGTCGATTTCAACGGCGACGGGCGGCGCGATATCTGGTCGGATGATCCGACGGATGCGCTGGCTTCCACCGCGGCCTATCTTGCGCGGTCCGGCTGGCAGCCCGGCGGAATCTGGGGAATGGAGGTCGTGCTGCCGCAGGGCTTCGATTACAGCCGGATCGGCAAAAGCACCCGCATGGCTGCAGCCTCGTGGGCGGCGCAAGGCGTGCGGTCTGCGGACGGGCGTGCCCTGCCGCAGGGGGATGCGTCGATCCTGCTTCCGGGCGGGGCGAAAGGCGCGGCTTTTATGATCTTCCAGAACTTCCGCGCGATCGAACGGTATAATGCCGCCGACAGCTATGTCATCGGCGTGGGGCATCTGGCGGACCGGCTGAAGGGCCTTGGGCCCATCCGCAACATTCCGTCCGATGCCGAAGCACCGCTGAGCCGCAGCCAGACGCAAGAGCTGCAGGAAAGGCTGACGCGCCGCGGCTTTGACACGCAGGGCACCGACGGGCGCGTGGGGCCGAACACCGTGGCGGCGATCACCGCCTATCAGCGTTCGGCCGGGTTGATCCCCGACGGGTATGCCAGCGCCTCTTTGCTGGCGCGCCTGCGTTAACCGCAGCGCACGGCGGTGATGACACCCTTCGCGTCCGTTTCCACGTTCAGGCGCGAGGGGTTGAAGTCCAGCGTCACCGGCTGGTTCGGCCGGATGATGCGCAGCGTGTAGGGCGTTTGCATCCCGCTCAGGCTGGCCGAATCCTTGCCGATCCAGGTTTGGTAAGGTCCTGCCTCGCAGGTGGCCGGGGCGACGACGGTGGTGCGGGTCGTGGTCTCGCAAGCGGCGAGCGTCAGACCTGCGACGATGAATGCGATGTATTTCATGATGTCCTCCATGATTGTATGAGGTAGTACGGGAACTGGCGCGCGCCACAGGCTCTGCTACAACCGACGAAAAGGAGCCTTCATGCCCGATGACCGCACACCCCGCCTTTGCGTCCTGATCGACGCGGACAACGTGCCTGCACATTACGCCGAAAGCATTTTCGAGGAGATCGCCTCGCTAGGCGAGGCTTCGGTCCGGCGCATCTATGGCGACTGGTCGGCGCTGCGGCTGAAGAACTGGGCCGAAAAGGTGGCAAGCCTTGGCCTTGTGGCCGACCAGCAGTTTTCCAACACGCGCGGAAAGAACGCCTCGGATATCGGGCTGGTCATTTCAGCCATGGATTTCCTGCATTCCGGGCTGTTCGATGGCTTCGTGCTTGTCAGCTCTGACAGCGATTTCACGCGGCTGGCGGCGCGGATCCGCGAACAGGGGCTGGATGTTTACGGGATCGGGGAAAAGAAAACGCCCGAAGCGTTCCGCATGGCCTGCAAACGTTTCATCTATGTCGAGAACCTGACCGCGCGCGAAACGCCAGAGCCGGAGCAGCCCGCGACCCCCCGCCCCGCGAAAGAGCCGCCCGCCAGCGCTATTCCCCTGATCGCCGCCGCCATGCGCGCCATCGATCCGGAGGGGGAGTGGTATTCGCTGGGCCAGATCGGCCAATACATTACACAGGCCAATCCCGACTTCGACACGCGCACCTATGGCGCGGCCAAGCTGTCGGACCTCGTGCGCAAGGTCAGCCGGTTCGAGGTGGTGATGGGCGAGGGCGGTCAGCTTCTGGCGCGCGACCTCGCCTGAAGGGTCAGGCGAAATAATCGCGCAGGATGCGGGTGTAGATTGACTTAAGCGTGTGGATGTCTTGCACCCGCACGCGTTCATCCACCGCATGCATCCGGTGGCCGACCAGCCCGAATTCGACCACGGGGCAGTGATCCTTCACGAAACGCGCATCTGATGTTCCACCCGAGGTGGACGGTTCGGGGTGGCGTCCCGTTTCCGCCATCACCGCGCTGGCAACAAGTTCGGTCAGCGCGCCGGGCGGGGTGACGAAGCTGTCGCCGCTGATCTTTGCGGACAGGGTGATGACCACGCCGGTCTCGGCCTCGACCTTCGCGGCTTCGGCACCAAGGCGTTCGATCAGGCCTTGGCCGGAATGTTCGTCGTTGAAGCGGATGTTCACGGTGGCCCGCGCCTCCGCCGGGATGACGTTGGTGGCAGGGTTGCCGGTGTCAAAGGTGACCGTGGCAAGGGTCGAGGCGTCGAAATGGGCATTGCCTTCGTCCAGCGGGGTTTCCTCCAGCCGTGCGATCAGGCGGGCCAGCGCGGCAACGGGATTTTTTGCGCGGTGAGGATAGGCGGAATGGCCCTGCAAGCCCTTGGCGGTGAACTTCACGGTGACCGAGCCGCGCCGGCCGATCTTCATCATGTCGCCTATCACCTCGGGGCAGGTGGGTTCGCCCACAAGGCAGACATCCATCTTTTCGCCCTGCGCGGCCATCCAGTCCAGCAGCGCCACCGTGCCATGTTCGGCATCGGCTTCCTCATCCCCAGTCAGGGCAAGGATGAGGGCGCCGTCGGGGGGCGTGTCCTTCACGAAATCCACCGCAGCCGCCGCAAAGGCCGCCACGCCGGATTTCATGTCGGTCGCGCCGCGCCCGTACAGCCAGCCATCCTCGATCACCGCCTCGAAGGGGTCATGCGTCCAGTCGGCGACATTGCCCTCCGGCACCACATCCACATGGCCGTTGAAGCCGAAGGTGCGGTTCGCGCCCTGCCGTCCCCAGCGGGCGAAAAGGTTGCAGATGCCGCCGCGATCCACCCGCGTGCAAGCAAAGCCGGCCTCGGTCAGCAAACGCTCCATCAGTACCAGCGCGCCGCCCTCGTTCGGGGTGACGGACGGGCAGCGGACAAGTTCGGCGGTCAGCGCGACGGGGTCGGTCATGGGGATCACTCGTAGAAAGGGGTCATCTGGGCCACGACGACCGAATTTTCGGCCAGCGCGCGTTCCATCAGCTCGCGCTCCTCGTCGTCGATCTCGTCGCCGTTCTTCAGCCGTTCATCCAGCGTGCCATAGCCGGACACGTCCAGCGGGGCGAGGTCGGCCTGCTTCAGGATGGCGACGGTTTCGCGCACGGCCTCTGCCTCGTCCACGCCCGAGGCATAGCAGATCAGCGCCGCGCCCGTCGCCTTGTCGGGCAGGCCGTCGCCCGGCTTGCGGCCAACCTCGATCACCAGCGTAAAGACCTGTTGGGGGCGCTTTTCGGTCATGGTCCTATCCTTTTGCCTTGGTTTGGCAGGTTCGCGGGCGGGGCGCAACAAACGAAAACACCCCGCGCGGTTGCGCGGGGTGCGGTTCGGAATATGCCGCCCGGATCAGGTCTTGCGGCGCAGCATGCGGCCCAGTGCGATCAGGATGCACGCACCGATGACACCCACGACCAGCTGGCCGATCCAGCCGCCCAGCGTCGCGCCCAGAAGCGTGACGAGGATGAAGTTCATGATGAGAGCACCGAGGATACCCAGGATGATGTTCATCAAAAGCCCGTGGTCGGACTTCATCAGCTTCTCGGCGATCCAGCCTGCGATTGCGCCAACGATGATGGCGGCGATCCACCCAAGTCCTTGCATGTCCGTGTCCCTTCAGTAGGTTGCTGTTAAGCGGGCAACGCAACTGCGGGCGGCAAGGTTCCGCCGGTCAGTCCCGAAGAAGTTCGTTGATGGACGTTTTCGAACGGGTCTTGGCATCCACCTTCTTCACGATGACGGCGCAGTAAAGATGCACGCCGTTCTTGGAGGGCAGCGAACCGGACACCACGACCGAACCTGCCGGCACTTCGCCATACATCACTTCGCCGGTTTCGCGATCCACGATCTTGGTGGACTGGCCGATATAGACGCCCATGCCAAGGACCGAGCCTTCGCGGACGATCACGCCCTCGACCACCTCGGAGCGGGCGCCGATGAAGCAGTTATCCTCGATGATGGTGGGGCCGGCCTGCATGGGTTCCAGCACGCCGCCGATTCCGACACCGCCCGACAGGTGGACGTTCTTGCCGATCTGGGCGCAGGATCCGACGGTGGCCCAGGTATCGACCATGGTGCCTTCATCCACGAATGCACCAAGGTTGACGAAGGACGGCATCAGCACAACGCCCTTGGCGATGAAGGCCGACCGGCGGACGACGCAGTTCGGAACGGCACGGAAGCCTGCGGCTTTCCATTCACTCTCGCCCCAGCCGGCGAACTTGCTGTCCACCTTGTCCCACCAGCCGCCGCCCTGCGGGCCGCCCGACTGCATCTCCATGTCCTTCAGGCGGAAGCCCAGAAGCACCGCCTTCTTCGCCCACTGGTTGACGTGCCAGTCGTTGCCATGCTTTTCGGCCACGCGCAGGGTGCCGGCATCAAGCGCCGACAGCGTCGCTTCGATGGCATCGCGCGTTTCGCCGGTGGTGGCGGGGGTGATGGTGTCGCGGGCTTCCCACGCGGCTTCGATGGCGGTTTTCAGCGCGGCGTTCGTCACGGGGCATCCTTTCAATTGGGTCTGGAATGGCTATAAACGCGGGGGGCATGCCCCGCAACTCGCGAAGGACGGACATGAACGAAGAGACCCGCAAGCACCCGCTGCGCCATTCGGCCCAAGACCGCCAAACCGCCGACAGGGTGCCCGAAACGCCGCAGAGCCGATCGCCCGCCTATCGTCTGGCCTTTGCGGATGAAGATTTCCTGACGCGAGAGGAGCTGCGCCCGATCCGGCTGCAGCTGGAACTACTGAAGGTGCAGATGTCGCTGGACGAAGAAGGTGTGGACAGCACCATCGTCCTGTTCGGCGGGGCGCGCATTCCCGAGCCCGCGAAGAAGGACACGGCCCGCACCCCTGCACTGGCCGAGCTTTCGCATTTCTATGATGAAGCGCGTCGCTTCGCCCACCTGATGACGGAACGCTGCCTTGCCAATGGCGGGCGGACGGGCGTCATCTGCACCGGCGGCGGGCCGGGCGTGATGGAAGCCGGCAACCGCGGCGCGGCCGAAGCGGGCGGCCGTTCTGTCGGGCTGAACATCGTGCTGCCCTTCGAACAGGCGCCGAATGCCTTTGTGACGCCGGAGCTTTCGTTCAACTTCCACTATTTCGCATTGCGGAAGATGCACTTCCTGATGCGGGCCGAGGCGCTTTGCGTTTTCCCCGGCGGCTTCGGCACGCTGGACGAGATGTTCGAAACGCTGACGCTGATCCAGACCCGCCGCATGAAGCGCATCCCCGTGCTGCTGTTCGGACGCGCCTTCTGGGATTCGATCATAAACTGGGAGGCGCTGGAAGCGTCCGGCACCATCGCGGCCACGGATCTGGAGCTGTTCCAGTATGTCGAAACGGCCGAAGAGGCCGTTGCCGCGCTGGACGCGTGGGAGCCGCCGCCGCTTGGCCCGCTGGTGCGCTAGACCTTCGACAGCTCTGAATGGAGCTTGAGGATCTTGTCCCCGTCTTCCTGTTTCAGCAGGTAGGCGGGGCATTTCTTTGATCCGTTCCGGGTCACCTTCTTGCCCTTCAGGGTGCGTTGTACCTTGCGGGTAAAGATATCGGCAACCTCGGCCTTTGCCGTGCTGCCGCCCCAGTTCCATTGAACCGTGTCGCCCTTGTGGAATCGTGTCATCCGCATCTCCCTTTCGCGGGGCAACCGCGAAAGGGGCAGGGCGTTCCCGTCAAAGGCCGGCTTCGGCCGCGATTTCCGCGCGCGACTTGCGCTGGCGTTCGGTTGCCGATTTCAGCTGCCCGCAGGCGGCCATGATATCCTCGCCGCGCGGCTTGCGGATGGGGGAGGCATAGCCGGCATGATAGATGATGTCGGCGAACTTCTCGATCCGGTCCCAGTCCGACCGCTGGTAGGCGCTGCCGGGCCATTCGTTGAACGGGATCAGGTTGATCTTGGCTGGAATGCCCTGGATCAGCTTCACCAGCCGCTTGGCATCGGCATCCGTATCGTTCACGCCCTTCAGCATCACGTATTCAAAGGTGATCCGTTCGGAATTCGACAGGCGCGGATAATCACGCAGCGCGTCCAGCAGCGTCTTGATGTTCCAGCGCTTGTTGATCGGGACCAGCTTGTCGCGCACCTCGTCGGTGGTGGCGTGGAAGCTGACCGCCAGCAGGCAGCCGATTTCCTCGGCGGTCTTGGCGATTTCCGGCACCACGCCAGAAGTGGACAGCGTGATGCGGCGGCGCGACAGCGACAGCCCCTCGCCATCCATCACGACCTTCATCGCGTCGCGCACGTTGTCGAAGTTGTAAAGCGGCTCCCCCATGCCCATCAGGACGATGTTGGACACAAGGCGCTGTTCATCCTTGGGCGCGCCCTGTTCCGGCCATTCGCCCAGATCATCGCGTGCCAGCATCAGCTGGCCGACGATTTCGCCGGCTGTCAGGTTGCGGACCAGCTTTTGCGTGCCGGTATGGCAGAAGGAACAGGTCAGCGTGCAGCCCACCTGCGATGATACGCAAAGGGTGCCGCGGCCTTCTTCGGGGATGTAGACGGTTTCGACCTCGTGCCCGCCGGCGATGCGGACAAGGTACTTGCGCGTCCCGTCTTCCGAGATCTGGCGGCTGACAACCTCGGGGATGACGATGTCGAAATGATCGGCCAGCTTGGCGCGATAATCCTTGGCAAGGTTGGTCATTGCCGCAAAATCGCGCACGCCCCAGTGATAAAGCCACTGCCACACCTGCCCGACACGCATCTTCGCCTGACGATCGGGCGTGCCCATTTCCACCAGCGCGGCGTGAAGCTGCGGGCGGGTCAGGCCGATGATGTTCGTCTTCGCACCCTCGGGCAGCTTGCGCGGAAGGGTCAGCACGTCCTGCGTGATGGGGGCGGTGGCGTTCATGGCGTCCTCGAGGATGTGGGGAAGGCAGGTATATAAGCGATTCCGGCTGCAAATTAAATGCAAAAACGCCCCGGAACCTGCCGGGGCGCCTTGCATCTGCCGCATGGCTTACTTGCAGCGGTTCTCGGCCTCGGTCATCGCGGCGGTGAACCCCATGAGCGAGAAGGTATCTTTGGTTTGCGTGCCGCGGGCCGACCGCGCCGTCAGCACCGCTTCGGACCCGGCCTTCATCGCGGCCAGCACGGCGGCATCGCCCGCGCTATCGGCCGGCCACGCCCAGTCGCCATCCGTCACCAGCGAGAAGGAGCGGCCGTTGATTTCCATATCCACGGTGGAGCCGCCGGCGAAGGGATAGCCGCCCGTGAAGGAAACCGCACCATTGGCGCCCGCACCGGGACGGAAGGTGACGTAAAGCAGGATGTCGCCGCGCGACACTTCGGCAGGCTGGCCGTTGCGCGTGTTGACGGTACTTTTCGGGCTGGAAACGCCCCAACATTCCTTCGGCCCGTCCTCGGTGAACACGCTCCAGTCGGTCTTGGTGGCCACCCGATTCGTCGATTCCTGCGCAGCGGCGCCGGTCGCGGCAAGTGCCAGCATGGCCGCGCCGATCAGGCGCGCGTTCAGCGATGTCATGTCCCAGCCTCTCCGTTCCGGCCCGGCCTGCGTCTTTGCGCGATTCAATGGCGCGGGCCCGTTCAACTCGATGACCGTTCATACCGTGAAAGTCCCGCGCTTTCAAAGGCCATCTGGCAGGCCATCGCGTATCTGTGAGGCAATGGCCGCCCGCAAGCTTGAAACCGCCGTTCCGAGGGGCAACATCAACTGGATGAGCACCACGATCCCCTTCACCCCCGCCGCTGCCGAACAGGTCCATTTCGACCGGAAGGAGCTTGGCCTGATCCTGTCGCTTTACGGCCGGATGGTGGCGCAGGGCGAATGGCGCGATTACGGCATTTCCGGCCTGCGCGAACTTGCGGTGTTTTCGGTCTTTCGGCGCACGGCCGAATTCCCGCTTTACCGGATCGAGAAGCGGTCGAAGCTGCGCCAGCGGCAGGGGATGTATTCGGTCGGGGGGATGGATGGCCAGATCCTGCGGCGGGGGCACGATCTGGCACAGGTGCTGCGGGTGCTGGAGCGAAAGTCGATCCGCGCCGTGGATTAGGGGCGGCGCCGTGCGGCCAGCGGATGCCCCGCGGCCGCGATGCGGTCGATGGCCACCTCGATATCCTCGATCACGGTGGACATGAACGCGCCCGTGGCGTGGATCATGCGCCTTTCGTCCATTGCCATGGCGACATGGCCCTTCCAGAACAGCAGATCGCCCCGCTGCAGCGGCCCTTCAACTTCCGTTCCGATGGACTGCTGAAGATCGCTGTCGCCCGGGCAGCGCCGTCCGCAGGCCAGCTGCGAGATTTGCACAAGACCCGAACAGTCGATCCCGGCGCGGCTGTTCCCGCCCCAAAGATAGGGCGTGCCAAGAAACCGTTCGGCCACGGCCACGGGGTCGGCCATCCAGTTGCCCAGCGGGCGCAGATGCGCGCCCCAGATGAAGCCTTTGGTGGTTTCCAGCCAGGGCCCCTGTTCGCCGATGACCGTCAGGCGCGCGCCCATGGTCAGCACGTCGATCACCCGCGCCTGAACGCGCGGTTCGGGATAAAGATGGCTGGCCGGAAAGGCGAGCCAGTGCGTCTGCGGCAGCGCCGGTTCCAGCGCGGTGGTGGGAAGCCAGCCGCAATATCCGTCCTTGGTCGCAAAGCCGAAGGCGAAGTGGTGATCGTGATCCACCACGGTGAAGCTTTCGCCCATCACAAGCTGACGATCCCGCGCGCCTTGCGGGGCTGCCAGAAGGTCGACCAGCGGGACGGAGATCTGCCGCGCCTCTCCCTCCGTGAAGGCGGGGGCGTCGATCTTGCCGCGCAGGCTTTCATGCGCAATGCGGCGGGTTGCGGGGGTCATGCGCCGGTCCATGAGGTCACACCCGCAGCAGATCGGGAAGGGCGGCAAGAATGGCCCGCGCCCCTTGGCCGACGCCCCCTTTCGGGCGTGCGGGCGCATCTGAGGGCTGGTGGCCATAGATGTCGAAATGGACATAACGCCCCTTGGTGAAGCGCCGAAGGAACAATGCCGCCGTGATCGCGCCCGCCATGCCGCCGCCCGGCGCATTGTCCAGATCGGCGATGGCCGGTTCGATCATCGTTTCATAAGGGTCCCAGAAGGGAAGCCGCCAAAGCGGGTCGCGCACCTGCGTTCCCGCCTGTTGCAGGGCTGCTGCTGCCGCGTCGTCATCGGTGAAGAAGGGCGCAAGATCCGGCCCCATCGCCACGCGGGCCGCGCCCGTCAGCGTCGCCATGGAGATGGTGAGATCGGCCTCCTCCTCCGCAGCAAGCGCCAGCGCATCGGCCAGAACCAGACGCCCCTCGGCATCGGTGTTGTTCACCTCCACCGTCAGGCCCTTGCGCGAGGTCAGGATGTCGCCCGGCCGCATCGCCCGTTCGGATACCGCATTCTCCACCGCCGGGATCAGCACGCGCAGACGGATCGGCAGATCAAGCGCCATGATCGTTTGTGCCAGCCCCAGCACCGCCGCTGCGCCGCCCATGTCCTTTTTCATCAGCAGCATGGAGGCGGCAGGCTTGATGTCCAGCCCGCCCGTATCGAAGCAAACCCCCTTGCCCACCAGCGTCAGTTGCGGCCCGCCCGTGCCCCAGCGCATGTCCAGAAGGCGCGGCGCGCGGTGCGATCCCTGACCGACGGCATGGATCATCGGAAAGCCGGTTTCCAGCGCCTCCCCCTTTGTCACCTCAAGCTGCGCGCCGTGGCGGGAGGCGAGGGCTGCGACCACCCCCTCAAGCTCCTCCGGGCCCATATCGGCAGCGGGGGTGTTGATCAGATCGCGCGTCAGCCATTCGCCTTTGGCGATATGCACCAGACGTTCGCACCCGTCGGGCAGCTTCAGCCGGGCGCCCATGGTGGTTCCCTTGCGATATCGGCCAAAGCGGTAGCCGCCCAGCAGAAAGGCCAGCACGGCCTCGTCCCGGTCGGCGTCGCTCATCGCGCCCTCAAGATGCCAGTCACCTTCCGGCAGGCGGGCGGCGGGGGCAAGGCCGAACCGCACGCGGCGGCGGGTGGCAGCCGTTCCGTGGCCGATGACGGCTGCGGCAGGGGCCCCGTCAATGCCGGGCAAAAGCCGCAGATCCCCAAGTGCCGCCGCAAAGCCGCTGCCGCGCAGCCATGCCGAAACGGGCGCGGTCTGCTGTGCCAGCCACCCCTCCAGCGCTTCGGCGGAAACGATGTGCAGTGGACGCGAGGTGGCGTCGGGTGCGGAAATGGCAAGGGTCATGGCAGGCTCCGGTCTTGTAGCGGGCCGAGCCTAGTCCTTTGCCGGACCGCTGCAAGCGCCTATTGCTGCGCCTGAAGGAGGTCACTGGCGGGATTCAGCGCAGCCTCGGTCAGGCGCAGAACCCGGGCCCAAAGCGCCGGAAAGGCCACGCCGCCCAGATGGTGTTCGGCCGCGGCGGCGGCGTCCGCCAGCGATAAAAGGCCCAGATCCGCCGCCATCCCGGCGATCTGCCGAAGCCGCGCGGGCAGGGCCTCCAGATCGCGCTGCTTTTCCAGATCGGCCGCCTTTGCCGTTTCCAAGGCAAGGGCAGCAAGGCGCTTGCGAACGATACGGGCCGCCTGTCCGCCATGATCGCGGTATATTCCCGCAACAGGACCCGGATCATGCCGGATGACGTCCTGCGGGGTAAGGGTATGGATTATTGCCATCAATGCTCGCCCTTTCCGCTGCTGCAGGCCTTGATGCGACGGAACAGTATTTCGTCGCCGCCGGTTCCATGTAAAAAGACCGTCACCCGGCATTTGCCCCTCGGTCCAAACGACAGGAGTTCCGATGAAGGACGCACGCCCTCTGCCCCATTACCTTATCCAGCGCTATCATGGATGGCGCGCCACGACCTATGCGGCCAATCACGCATGGTATCGCCGCCTGGCCGGCGAGGGGCAGCATCCCCGCGCGATGGTCATCGCCTGCTGCGACAGCCGCGTGGACGTGGCCCAGATCTTCGGCGCCGATTCGGGAGAGCTGTTCATCCACCGCAACGTGGCCAACCTTGTGCCGCCCTATGATCCCGATGGGGATTATCACGGCACCTCGGCCGCCGTGGAATATGCGGTGACGGCGCTGAAAGTGGCGCATCTGGTGGTGCTTGGCCATTCCAGCTGCGGCGGCGTGAAGGGGTGCCACGACATGTGCGAAGGCCGTGCGCCGGACCTCGAGGCATCAACCTCGTTCGTGGGCCGCTGGATGGACATCCTGCGTCCCGGCTATCAGCGTGTGAAGGAAGCGGCCCCGGCCGATCCCCTGCGCGCGCTGGAAAACGAGGCGGTGATGACCAGCCTTGAAAATCTGATGACCTTCCCCTTCGTGCGTGATGCGGTGGCCGGCGGCCTGCTGACCCTGCACGGGTGCTGGAACGACATCGGCGAAGGCGGGCTGGAACATTACGATTGGCGCGAGCGCGCCTTCGTCCCCGTCTGATCAGCGGGAAAGCTCTGCCGTCAGGCGGGCGCGCACACGGTCCTTGTCCCTTGCGATCATGCCGGGGACAAGGAACAGATCCACGACCCACCAGACCAGCACCACAAGCGATGTGATGCCGAAGGTCAGCATTCCCAGCAGCATCAGGACCAGCATCGCAAGGCCCGTCTTCAGATGGCCAAGATAGATGCGATGCACACCGAAGGTGCCAAGAAAGAACCACAGAAGATAGGCCGCGGCGGTGGACTTCGCCTCGTTCGTGACGCGCTGTTCGACCAGAATCTGCTGTTGGGTATCAAGCATGGAAACACCTTCCAAATTATCATGACGGCGTTTCTGGGCGCGTGGTGCGCCCGATGCAATGAAAAAGGCGCCCCGCAGGGCGCCCTTTCCGTCAGCCTTTCTTCAGGCAGCGCTTGCCCAGAACCTCGGCGATCTGCACCGCGTTCAGCGCCGCGCCCTTGCGCAGGTTGTCCGACACACACCAAAGGTTGATGCCATTGTCGATCGTGCTGTCCTGACGGATGCGCGAGATGTAGGTGGCGTATTCGCCCACGCTTTCGATCGGGGTGATGTAGCCGCCGGTCTCGCGCTTGTCGACGACAAGGATGCCGGGGGCTTCGCGCAGGATGTCGCGGGCCTCGGCCTCGTCCAGGAAGTCCTCGAACTCGATGTTGATGGATTCCGAATGGCCGACAAAGACGGGCACGCGCACGCAGGTCGCGGTCACGCGGATGTCCTTGTCGAGGATCTTCTTCGTTTCGGCGACCATCTTCCACTCTTCCTTGGTGGAACCGTCGTCAAGGAAGACGTCGATATGCGGGATCACGTTGAAGGCGATCTGCTTGGAGAATTTCGACGGTGCAACTTCCTGACCGGGAACGTAAAGGCCCTTGGTCTGGTCCCAAAGCTCGTCGATGCCTTCCTTGCCGGCACCCGACACAGACTGGTAGGTGGACACCACGACGCGCTTGATCTTCGCGCGGTCATGC
The DNA here is from genome assembly GCF_004015795.1 of Falsirhodobacter deserti. Taxonomy (GTDB): domain Bacteria; phylum Pseudomonadota; class Alphaproteobacteria; order Rhodobacterales; family Rhodobacteraceae; genus Falsirhodobacter; species Falsirhodobacter deserti. The sequence continues at coordinate 145,276 of NZ_ML137218.1, forward strand.
AGCGGCTTCAGCGCGACGACCATCTGCGCGGTGGAGCAGTTGGGGTTCGCAATGATGTTCTTCTTGGTGTAGCCATCCACGGCTTCGGCGTTCACTTCCGGAACGACCAGCGGCACCGCCGGATCGTAGCGGTAAAGCGAGGAGTTGTCGATCACGACGCAGCCCGCTGCCGCAGCCTTGGGCGCATAGGTTTTCGTCGCTTCCGAACCCACGGCGAAAAGCGCCATGTCCCAGCCGGCAAAGTCGAAGGTGTCCAGATCCTTGGTCTTCAGTGTCTTGTCGCCAAAGCTGACCTCGGTGCCAATGGATTTGCGCGACGCCAGCGCCACGATTTCATCGATCGGAAACTCGCGCTCGGCGAGGATGTTCAGCATTTCGCGACCCACGTTACCCGTGGCGCCCGCGACGACGACCCTGTAGCCCACGATGGACCTCCTTTTCGTCTGAGAGGGACATCCCTTTATCGTCAAGGGACGCGTCCCCTTACTGCACACACCGAAAAGTTGAAAGGTTTATCCGTGAGGATGCAGAAAAAAGCGCGATTCTTGCGCGATCAGGGCCTGCACCCATTCCGCCTCGGCTGAAAAGTCATGTGGAACCTGATCGGCCCCCCGACGACCGGAAAGTGACAGGGATGCAAAGAAATCGAAACCGTAAAGATCGACCTGTTTCGCATCCGAACGCGCCAGAAGGTCGATCATCATCGCGCCTGTGGTGGGGGGCGCGCCAAGCCGTTCCTTCAGCGCGGCATAATCGGCCAGCGGGTGCAGATAGAAGCCCTTCCGCTGCGCCACGCTCCATGGCAGCCGCTTGCGCTTGTGCGACATCCACAGCACCCGCTGCGGTGAAAGCTGCGCCAGCGCCTTTTCGTTAATGCTGGTCGCAAGCGCCAGGATGTCGGTTCGCGTGCCATGGGATCTGGCCGCGGGCATGGGCGCACGGTTGATGCGAATTACGATATGGGCCGCTTCGATGCTTGCGCCATGATCGGCCTGCGCCAGCGCCCGCGCATTGCCCACCAGCGCCACGCGGCGATCGGCCCACTCATCCAGCAGGGCGGGTTGCGGGGTGGAAAGGGCAGACAGGGCCGCCTCGTTCCGCAGGGTGCGCGCGATCAGGAAAGACAGCTGGTTCATGACAGCATCCGGCGGTAGACGGCGATCAGCGCCTCGGCCTCATCCTCGATCCGGAAACCGTTTTCAACGCGGCTGCGGGCGGCTTCGGCCATTCGCGGCAAGGAGGGATCGTCCAGCATCTGCGCGATCGCTGCCCGCAGGGCGGGCAGATCGTCGGGCGGAACAAGAAGGCCTGCCTCCGGCCCCACCAGTTCCTCGAACGCGCCTACGCGGGTGGCGACCACCGGAACGCCGCAGGCCATCGCCTCCAGCGGTGTCAGGCCGAAGCCTTCCCACCGCTGCGGGGCGACATAAAGATCCAGTGCGGCATACCAGTCGGGCATCCGGTCCACGCTCACTTCGGGCTTGAACAGGATGCGCGCTTCAAGACCGGCGGCGGCGACGCGCGCCTTCAGATCGTCAAGAAAAGGGCGGTCCTTGTCCACAGCCCGCCCCATGACGATGGCCGTTCCCGCGCGTGCAGGCAGCAGGTCGATCATCGCGTCGACGAAATGATCCGTCCCCTTCGAGGCGCGGATGCGCCCGAAGCAGCCGATCAGCGGGCCTTGGGGCAGGCCCAGGCGCCCATGCAGGGCCGCCTTGTCGGCCGGACGGAAGGTGGCGGTGTCGATGCCGTGCAGGATCACGTCGGCCTCCCGCTCCAGATAGGCGGCACCCTTGGCCGAGGTGGCCACAACCCCGTCCATCTGCCTGATCAGCCACTTCGTCCAGCCGCTGTGGCTGCGCTGCGAGGCAGAGGTGAACAGCAGCCGGAACCTGCGCCGCAGCAGCCGCGCCAGGATCAGGCCCAGCAACATCTCTGTGTTTCGGCGGGCATGCCAGACGCGCCAGCGGTCGCGCGGAAGGGTTGCAGCCCGCCACAGCGGAACATGCGGCACACCGGCAGGCAAGCCCGGGCCAGTAGCCACGATGCCGATGCTGCGGGCCTGTACCGGCACCAGCCGTGCGATGGTGGCCGTGACGCCCGACAGGCGCCGCTTCAGGTTGGGGGCGATGACCAGAATCTCCATGCGCCCTGCCTAGATTGTCGTTCAGTCGAACACCAGCTTGGCGATGACCAGCACGATCGCGGCCCCGATCAGTGCCACCAGTGCCACGGCAACCAGCCCGCCAGCCGCCAGCAGGCTGAGGCCAAGAAGGCCAAGCACCACCGGCACGGCCACAGCCGCGATGATGCCTGTCACGATGTAACGTGCGCGGTTGCCGCCTGCGACTTTCGACGCGATCCAGCCTGCCAGCGCGCCGATGATGACCGTCAGAACCAGTGCGGCCCAGCCGATGCCGTGAAGAACGTCTTCCATTGGAGTCCTCGTTCATTTCGCTTCCGGGATGAACATAGGGTGAGGCGCGAAGAAATCCGCTTTCCTTGTTGCCGCAGGCGGTTAACTTCGGTGCAAAGAGTGAGGTGGAAGATGCGGGATTGGTGGCGCGGATCGGTGACGTATCAGATCTATCCCCGTTCGTTCCAAGATTCGAACGGCGACGGGATCGGGGATCTGCCGGGGATCACGCGGCGGCTGCCGCATGTTGCCTCGCTTGGGGTGGATGCGATCTGGCTGTCGCCGTTCTTCCCCTCGCCCATGCTGGACATGGGGTATGACGTTTCGGATTATCGCGGCGTGCATCCCGATTTCGGCACCCTTGCCGATTTCGACAAGATGCTGCGCGTGGCGCATGATCTGGGCCTGAAGGTCATCATCGATCAGGTTCTCAGCCATTGCGCGATCACGCATCCGCTTTTCGCGGAAAGCCGCCGCGACCGCACCAATGCCAAGGCCGACTGGTTCATCTGGGCCGATCCGAGGCCCGATGGCACCCCGCCCAACAACTGGCTTTCAGTGTTCGGCGGCCCCGCATGGACATGGGATGCCGGCCGCCGCCAGTTCTACATGCACCACTTCCTGGCCGGACAGCCAACCTTCAACTTCCACAATCCCGCGGTGCAGGAATACTTCCTTGATGTGCTGCGCTTCTGGCTGGACCGGGGGGTGGACGGGTTCCGGCTGGATACCGTGAACTACTATTTCCACGATGTCAGGCTGCGGTCGAATCCCGCGCTGCCGATGGCGCGGCCCCCCATCAACCCTTATGACATGCAGGACCAGATCCACACCAAGACGCAGCCCGAAAATATCGGCTGGCTGGAGAAGATGCGCGCGCTGACCGACAGCTATCCCGACCGCATGATGGTGGGCGAGGTTGGCGACGCCCTGCGTGGGATCGAGGTGATGGGCAAATACACCAAGGGCGAAAAGCGCCTGCACATGGCCTATTCGTTCGAGATGCTGGGCGATGCCCATTCCGCCCGCTTCTTCCGCAAGACCGTGGAAAGCTTCTTTGCCGGTGCGCCCGACGGCTGGCCCTGCTGGGCGTTTTCGAACCACGATGTGCCGCGCCATGCGGGCCGGTGGACGGGGCGCGGCAGGATCGAGGATGTGGCCAAGCAGTCGGCAGCGCTGCTGCTCAGTCTCGAAGGGTCGATCTGCCTTTATCAGGGGGAGGAACTGGGCCAGACCGATACGGAGCTGGAGTATCACGAGCTGACCGACCCCAAGGGCCTGCGTTTCTGGCCGGATGAAAAGGGCCGCGACGGATGCCGGACGCCGATGGTCTGGGATGAAAGCCGTCACGGCGGTTTCACCACCGGCACGCCCTGGCTGCCGGTGAAGCCGCCGCAGGCTGCTCGCCACGTTGCCGCACAGGAGGCGCGTCGCGATTCCGTGCTGCACGCCTATCGCGACATCCTTGCCTTCCGGCGGGCGCAAAAGGTGTTGCGGCGCGGGCAGACGCGGTTTCTTGACCTGCCAGAGCCGATCCTGGCTTTCATCCGCTGGCTGGGAAAGGAGGAGATGTTGTGCATCTTCAACCTCGGCCACGAAGCCGTCACCCTTCAAATCGAAGGCGTGGAGGGTAGCGTCGGGCCCGATCATCACGCCGAACTGGACGTGACGGAATTGCGGCTTGGCCCCAACGGCTATGCCTGGATGCATGTGGGGGCGGATCTGGCGTTGCGCGTCCGCTGATCTACCACATGGTTCGTGCGGCGCGTGCGGACCAGTCCGCGTCATAGGTGGCGCCATCGAAGGCGCCGTTCGTTGCATCGCGCAGCATGTCGCCAACGGTGGGCAGCCCGTCCGCATCCGGCCCGCGCGACCACAGGCCGGACCGCATCAGCGCGCGGGCGCACTGGCTGTAGACCTCCTCGATCCGGAACAGGATCACGCAGCGGGGCCGCAGATCGCCCCGTGCGAACCTTGCCCGCAAATCGTCATCCACCGTCAGCCGCGCCCGTGCGTTCACCCGCATCGCGTTGTTGGACCCGTGGACAAGGAAGATCAGGCTGCATCGCCCGTCGCGCACGATGTTGCGGAGGGAATCGACGCGGTCGTTGCCCTTCCAGTCCGGCATGGCCAGCGTTTGCGGATCAAGGATGCGCACCACGGGCCCGTCATCTCCGCGCGGGCTGCCATCGGTGCCTTCCGGCCCCACCGTCGTCAGAACGCAGAAGCGGCTTCGATCGATAAAGGCGGCATAGGACGGCGTCAGCCGGTCCGTCACCTTCTTCTGCGCGGCATCGCCGGGTTTGCCGTAAACCTTTTGCAGATCGTCCAGCGTTTCGATGAAGGTCATGTTTCCTCCGCAAGGCGGGCCGAGGCGGTTTCGATCCGGTCCTCCAGCGTGGCAAGAAAAACATCCGGGGCAAGGCCGGGGGCGATGGGGGGCAGAAACTCCACGATCGCAAGGCCGGAATGGCGGCGCAGCCCAAGCGGCCAAAGGTATCCCGCATTGGTGGCAACGGGGATGCAGGGCTGGCCCAGATGGGCGTAAAGCGCCGCCGCACCGTATCGGTAGGGTGCATCCTGCCCCGGCGGTACGCGCGTTCCTTGCGGATAGATCGCGATCTGCCCTTCGCCGCTGCCGGCGGCCTGCAACAGGTTCGCCACCGCCTCGCCCTTTTTGCCCCGCTGCACGGGAATGCAGCCAAGGCGGGCAACGTACCAGCCGAAGACGGGCATTCGCATCAGCTCGGCCTTCATGACGAAGCGGGGGCGGGGAAGGGCGGCAAAGATCAGGATCACATCCAGAAAGGACTGATGCTTGGCCGCCACCAGAACCGCGCCTTCGGGCGGCGTTCCGCGGATTTCGGTGCGCAGGCCCAGCATCCAGCGCGCCGTCCACCGAACCCAGGCGCACCACAGCTTGCAGGCCCGTACCGCCCCGTCGCGGGATAGAAGCGCCGCGGGCGCGAAGGCCAGACCCAGCACGCCCATTGCCAGATACATCTGCGCGGCAAAGAGGGCTGAACGTATCATGTCATCTCTGCCAGTTTGCGGAAGGCGGCGGCGCGCGTGGCGGCAAAGGCGACGGCGGCACAAAGCGGCGGCAGAAGCCATGGCAGCAGCCAGCTTGCACCGGAAAAGCCAAGGCCCGTCAGAAACCCGCCCGCCGCCTGCGCCGAGGGCATGATCCAGATCGCAAGGATCGCTGCCAGAACGCCCGCGGCCGATCCCGACATCGTGCGCAGGGTGAACCGGCGCACGAAGGCCCGTGCGATGTAACCGTCCTGCGCCCCGATCTGCCGCAGCACCCGCAGCACCTGCGCGTTGGCGGCCAGCGAGGCATTGGCCGCCAGCGTGATCACCGCCCCCGTCGTGCCAAGGATCAACAGAAGCGAGCCCCAGCCCAGAAGGCGCAAACGGCTTGCGGCCACGGCCAGCGGCTGGCGCCAGCGGGCATGATCGTCAAGCACCGCGCCCGGTGCCTCGGCCTCAAGGCGTTGGCGCAGGCCTTCGGCATCAAATCCCGCGCCTTCCTCGGCAATCTCCACCAGTTGCGGAATGGGGAGGGAGCCGAGCGGCAGATCCGCCCCGAACCACGGGGTCAGAAGGGCACGCTCCTCCTCCTCGCTCAGGGCGCGGGCACTGGCGATACCGGGGGTGGCGTTCAGGATCGCCATGACCGTGTCCAGCTGGCCCTGCGCCTGTTCCGCCGGGGCGGAAATGCGGATGGTGGAGGTGCGGGCCAGCGCATCCGACCAGCGATCCGCCAGGCGCCCCGCCGCCAGCGAAAGTGACAGCGCGAAGACGGCAAGAAACGCCATCACTGCGGAGGTGAAGATGGCCAGCCATGCGCCGGTACCGGTCGGGGGGACCAGACGTTCGGCCCCCGGATCGGGACGGGTCAGATCGCGAAGAATGCCGCGGATATCCATCAAAGTTCCGCCCCCGCCAGTTCGACACGCCCGCCCTTTATGCGCAGAACCCGCGCCGGCACCTGCGTCTTGGCGGCGCGGATCAGGTTCAGATCGTGGGTGGCGATCAGGATGGTTTTGCCCATGCGGTTCAGCTCCACCAGCAATGTCAGCAGGCGCAGCGACATTTCCCAGTCGAGATTGCCCGTCGGTTCATCCGCCAGCATCAGGTCGGGCGACATGATGACGGCGCGTGCAACGGCCGCACGCTGGCGTTCGCCGCCCGAAAGTTCCGGCGGAAAGGCACTGGCATGCCGTGTCAGGCCCACCCAGTGCAGAAGATCCGCCAGATCCTGCGGGTCGGCCTCGCGCCCCGTCACGCTGAGGGGGAGGGTCACGTTGGTGGCCACGGGAAGATGGTCAAGGAACTGGCAATCCTGCTGCACAACGCCCACGCGCCGCCGCATCCGTGCCAGCCCGTCACGGTTCACGCTGCGGATGTCACGGTCGAACAGGGTCACGGTGCCTTCGGTCGCAAACAGCTCGCCGTGGCACAACTTCAGGAAGGTGGATTTTCCAGCCCCCGACGGACCCGTCAGGAAGTGGAACGATCCGGGCTGCAGCGACAGGTTGATCGCTGAGAAAAGTTCCCCTCCGCCATAACTGTAGGCGACGTTGTCGAAGGCGATCACCCGGCTTTTCCCCCTGCATCATGACGCGACGTTGCCCAAGCTTCCCGGCGCTTGCAACACCATAGGCTTGGATAGCATTCCCGCCCTTGCTACAACACCCGAAAGCGAAGGGGAAAGTCATGCGGATCAGCTGTGCGGAATGCGGTGCGCAATACGAGGTCGAAGCTACCGCCATCCCCGACGAGGGGCGCGAAGTGCAATGTTCGGCCTGCGGCCACAAGTGGCTTCAGCATGCCCATGTCGAAACCCTCGATTATGACAAACCCCTGCCGGTGAAGCGTCCGCCGGCCGATTTCCGCACCGTCCTGCGCGAGGAAGCGGAGCGCGAAGCGGCCGAACGCCGGCGCGAGGGGTTGCCCCCTTCGCCGCCGCCGGCCCCGCCGCCGCACACGTCGCGGCGGAGTGTCTTCATCCGCGGGTTCGTGCTGGCCCTGCTTCCGCTGGCGGTCCTTGCCGCCCTTTACCTTGGCGCCCCCTGGCTGGAACGCGAGGTTCCGTCCCTTGCCGACCCGCTGGACCGTTACGTGGCAGGGGTGGACGGGCTGCGCCTTTGGCTGGATGGCAAGCTGGCCCCCTTCCAGTCCCGCTGATCAGAAGAAATCCAGCAGGCGGCGCAGGTAATCAAGCTCTCCTTCCGGCCGGTCCTGCTGGCCCGAGCGGCGGCGGATTTCATCCAGAAGCTGTTCGGCCCGCTGACGGGCCTGATCCTGCCCCTGAAGCATGTTCTCGTCCGAGCCGATGCGGCCCGTATCCCCCGGCGTGCGGCCCAACGGATCACGGGACGCCTCATCGGAACCGTCCTCGGACGAGGGGGGCGGATTCTGCGCCTCGCCGATGTTTCGCATGCCTTCGCGCAGGGCTTCCATCGCCTCGGCCTGGCGATCAAGCGCGCCGGACATGTCGCCATTTCGCAGCGCGCGTTCGGCATCTTCCATTGCGCGGCCTGCCCGGTCCAGTTCCTGCCGGCCCGCTTCCCCTGCATCGGGCATGCCCTCCAGCCGTTCGCGCAGGTCGCGCTGGCGATCCGCAAGGCTGCCTTGGTCAGTTTGTCCGTCCTGCATGCCGCGGAAGCCTTCATCCGACAGGTCCTGCTGGTCGCGCAGCGCGTCCTGAAGATCGCGCATGGTTCCGCCGCTGCCCCGACCGCCTTCGCCTTCGCCTTCGGTCACCTGCAGGTTTTCCATCATCTGGCGCAACTGTTCCATCAGGGCCTGCGCCTCGGCCATGCGGCCCTGTTCCATCAGCGACTGGATCTGGTCCATCATCTGCTGCAGCTGGTCCTCGGACAGTTCCTGCGTTTCGCCCTGCGGCGGCTGCGGGGCGTTCTGCGACTGCTGGCCCAGTTCGTCGATGTAATCCTCCGTCTCCTCGCGCAAGTCCTGCATGAGGGTCTCGATCTCGGACGGGTCGGCCCCTTCGCGCATCGCCTGCGCCAGCCGGTCCTGCGCGCGCTGCATCCGCTCCTGCGCCGATCCGGCGTCGCCCTCTTCCAGCAGCAGTGCGATGTCCCAAAGGCCCGCCGCGATCTCGTCCCGTTTCTCCGCGCCCAGATCGGCGGCATGGGCAGACAGATCGCGCATCAGCACGCGCAGGCGCAAGAAGGCGCGTTCATCAGAAAACAGCCCCTCCGGACGATAGGTAACCGCCTTCAGAACCTGATCGACACGAACCGCATTGCTGCGGTTCCACAGCAGATCGCGGCGCATCTCCACCAAGGCTGCGGCCAGCGGGTCGAAGAAGCGGCGGGCAGGCAGAACGGCATGAACCACATCTTCGCCGGTGCGGCCTGCGGCATCGGTGACGGTGAATCGGATCGAAACGGGCAGGTTGGCAAAGGGGTGCTGCGACAGATCCTGCGCAACCGTTTCGGAAAATTCGCGCCGGTCACCCGTGACGGGCAGCGGCAGGGAAAGCTCCACCGGCTCCCTCGGTTCGGGATCGGGCGTCAGGCCATAGCGGCGATCAACGGCGGCAAGGTCCAGCGCGATCTGCACGGTGCCGCCGGTGATGCCGTAATCATCCCCCGCCTCGAACGGCAGGCGGGTTTCGCCATCCGCTTCGCGCTGAAGATCTTCGACGCCTGAAACCGTCGGCGACGCGTCAGGGGTGACCTGAACCGTCCATTGCTTTCCGCCATTGCCGGAAATGGCCAGCGTGCCGGACTGGCGCAATTCGAACTCCTGCTCGGGGGCGGAGGCGGTCGCGGCCTCGGTCCGGGCCGAGACGGTTTCGGACACGGTCAGATCGCCCACATCGCCGTAAAGGCGGATCTGCACCCGGCTGCCTTCGGGCGCCATCACCGTTCCGTCCAGATCGGCAAGATACAACGAGGGTTTGCCGGTATAGGCCGGCGGCTGAATCCAGCCTTCCCACATCGGCCCCGTCGCCGCCTGAGAGCCGGAAGGAAGCCCGGCCACCGTCGCAACGCGCCAGACGGATCCGAACAAAAGCGCCATGACCAGCGCCGTCAGTGCGACGTAGCGCAGGGCGAAGGGGTCGCGGCGGGCCAGATCGGGATTGGGGGCAACCGCACGGGCCCCTGCGGTTCGTGCGGCCATTTGGCGGCGATGCGCTTCCCACACGGCGGCGGATGCCGGATCGCTGCTGCCGATCGCCTGCCTATCGGTCAGCGAGGAGATGGGCCGCCCGGGAAGCGAGGCGTCAAGGCGCGCCACGGCCTCGGCCCGGCGGGGGCGGCGGAAGCGGCGCATGCCGCGGATGGTGAAGCCGAAACCGCCCGCGACGGCCAGAACCATCGCGCCCCATGCCACCTCAAGCGGAAGGCTGTCCTGCACGCCAAAGGCAAGAACGGCGAATAACAGAAGCGCGATCGTCCAGACGGGCCAGAACGACCGTGCCAGCCGCTCTGCCCAAAGGCCCGCCCACGTCAGCCTGATCGGCCAGCGCAGGCGGTGAAGGGTCGCTTCAACGCCGGACATTCCACCTGCCTGTCATGGCCGCAGGGGTTACAACCACTCGGGCACCGTATCGCGGGCCAGAATTTCTTCAAATGTCGGCCGCGCGCGGATGACGGCATAGTGATCGCCCTTCACCAGCACCTCGGGGATCAGCGGGCGGGTGTTGTATTCCGACGCCATGACGGATCCATAAGCGCCGGCCGAACGAAAGGCCACCAGATCACCTTCGGCCAACGGGGGCAGGGGACGGGCCTTGGCGAAGGTGTCGCCGGTCTCGCAGACCGGCCCCACCACGTCATAGGGCTGCTGTTCGGTGCCGGCGGCGGGTTCTTCCACGGCGACGATGTCGTGATGCGCGCCATACATGGACGGGCGTACCAGATCGTTCATCGCCGCGTCGAGGATCAGGAAATCCCGCCCTTCGCCGTTCTTGACATAGATCACGCGGCTGACCAGCACGCCGGAATTGCCCGAAATCAGGCGCCCGGGTTCGATCTCGATCTCGCAGCCCAGATCGCCGACCGTGCGCTTGATCAGCGCGCCGTAATCGGTGGGCAGCGGGGGCGCCTCGTTGTTGCGGGCATAAGGAATGCCGAGGCCGCCGCCCAGATCCAGACGGCGGATGTCATGCCCTTCGGCCCGCAGCCGGTGGGTCAGGTCGGCCACCTTCAGATAGGCCTGCTCGAACGGTGAAAGCTCGGTCAGCTGGCTGCCGATGTGCACGTCGATGCCAACCACATCAAGGCCCGGAAGGCGGGCCGCTTCGGCATAAACCTCGGACGCGCGGGCGATGGGGATGCCGAACTTGTTTTCCGATTTGCCGGTCGCGATCTTTTCATGGGTGCGGGCATCGACATCGGGGTTCACGCGGATCGCGATGGGCGCGATGACACCCATCGACGAGGCGACTTCGGACAGGGCCCGCATCTCGGGCTCGGATTCCACGTTGAACTGGCGGATGCCGCCTTCAAGGGCGATCCGCATCTCCTCGCGTGTTTTGCCGACGCCGGAAAAGACAATCTTGTCACCCGGAACGCCCGCGGCCTTGGCCCGCATGTATTCGCCCGCGGATACCACGTCCATGCCCGCGCCAAGGTTGCCCAGCGTTTTCAGCACGGCCACGTTGGACAGCGACTTGATGGCAAAGCAGACCAGGTGCGGCAGGGGCGAAAGCGCCTCGGTGAACAGCTGGTAATGGCGCGTCAGCGTCGCCGTGGAATAGCAGTAGAACGGCGTGCCGATCACCTGCGCAATGTCGGACAGTGCGACATCCTCGGCATGCAGCGTGCCGGAGCGGTAGAGAAAGTGGTCCATCTAGCGGTTGATCTCGGGTTGGGTATCGGCAGGGAAAACGTCGGTTCCGTTCGGCGCGACAGGTTCACCGTCAACGCCGCAGCCCGACAGGGCAAGAAAGGTCGCAAGGGCCAGCGTGCAGGCCAGAAGCAGGGTATGGCTCATCAAGTCCTCAGGGGCTGACCGCCACGCCGACACCGCCCACGCGGCCGCTGACGGAAGGGGCAACATACACGCCGCCCGGCCCGATGCCGATGCCCGCATTCAGATACGGGCCGGTCTGGCAGGCAGACAGCATCAGCACGGCAAGGACGGCGAGCGGCTTCATCCAAGAATCTCTTTCCAGCGGGCGACCTGTGCGCGCACCTGGTCGGGGGCCGTGCCGCCATAGGACTGGCGCGAACGGACGGAGTTTTCCACGCCCAGCACCTCGAACACGTCCGCACGGATGCCCGCATGAACGCCCTGCATGTCGGCCAGCGTCAGGTCCGGCAGGTCGCAGTTCCTGGCTTCGGCCAGCGCGACCAGCGTGCCGGTCACGTGATGGGCGTCGCGGAAGGGCAGGCCCAGTTCGCGCACCAGCCAGTCGGCCAGATCCGTCGCGGTGGAAAAACCCGAGGCTGCGGCGGTTTTCAGTTCGGCCACGTTTGCCTGCATGTCCTGAACCATGCCCGTCATCGCGGCCAGGCACAGCATCAGCGTGTCGGCGGCGTCGAACACCTGTTCCTTATCTTCCTGCATGTCCTTGGAATAGGTCAGCGGCAGGCCCTTCATCACGGTGAACAGCGCCACCGTCGCGCCCATGATGCGGCCGATCTTGGCGCGCAGCAACTCGGCGGCATCGGGGTTCTTCTTCTGCGGCATGATGGACGATCCGGTCGTCCAGCGATCCGAAAGGCGCACGAAGCGGAACTGGGCGGAGGACCAGATCACCAGCTCTTCCGCAAAGCGCGACAGGTGCATCGCGCAGATCGACGAGGCCGACAGGAACTCCAGCGCGAAATCGCGGTCGGCGGTGGAATCAAGGCTGTTCGCCGTTGGCCGGTCAAATCCGAGCGCTTTTGCAGTGGCGTGCCGGTCGATGGGGAAGCTGGTTCCGGCCAGCGCGGCGGCACCCAGCGGGCATTCGTTCATCCGCGCGCGGGCATCGCGGAAGCGCGACAGGTCGCGGCCCAGCATCTCGGCATAGGCCAGCATGTGGTGGCCCCATGTCACCGGCTGCGCGGTTTGCAGGTGGGTGAAGCCGGGCATGACCCAGTCCGCCCCCGCTTCGGCCTGCGCCACGAATGCGCGCAGAAGCGCCTCGATCCCCTGGATCGCGGCATCGCACTGGTCGCGCACCCACATGCGGAAATCCAGCGCAACCTGATCGTTGCGCGAACGGGCGGTGTGCAGGCGGCCTGCCGGCTCGCCGATGATCTCTTTCAGGCGGGCTTCCACGTTCATGTGGATGTCCTCAAGCTCCACCCGGAACGGGAAGGTGCCGGCCTCAATCTCTGACAACACCGTGAGAAGGCCTTGGCCGATGGCCTCGGCATCGTTATCCGTGATGATACCTTGTGCGGCAAGCATTGCCGCATGGGCCCGCGATCCGGCGATGTCCTGCGCCGCCATCCGCTGGTCGAACCCGATCGAGGCGTTGATTGCCGTCATGATCGCGTCCGGACCGGCGGCGAAGCGCCCGCCCCACATGGCGTTGGCAGAGGTCTTGTCGGATGCGGTCATGGAAAAGCCTTCGGAGGGTCTGATGCTGCGTGTGGTTCTCATGGTCTATACCGCCTTGGCGCTTGGCGCAAACGTGGCGATGGCCGACGTTCCTGCTGCAAAGGCGGCGCAGGCCGGCGACATGCGCAAGCTGGCCTTCGACGAGGAGCGTCCGTTGCCGCAGGCGGATCTGCTGACGCTGGACGATGCGGTGGTGCCCACGGGCGATCTCGCGGGCAAGTGGACGGTTCTGAACTTCTGGGCCACCTGGTGCCCGCCCTGCCGGCACGAGATGCCCTCGCTGGACCGGCTTCAGGCCCAGCGGCCCGATCTTGCGGTGGTGACGGTGGCCACGGGGCGCAATGCCGTCCCCAAGATCCGGGAGTTCTTCGAGGAAGAGGGAATCACCAATCTGCAGGCGCTTCGCGATCCCGACATGGCGCTGTCGCGCAGCGTGGGGGTGATCGGCCTTCCCGTGACGCTGATCCTGAATCCCGAGGGGCAGATCGTCGGGCGCCTGACGGGCGACGCCGAATGGGATTCACCCGATGCGCTTGCCCTGTTCGATGCGCTTTCCGGCTGACAGGCAGCGGGCGCGGGCGGGGCAGGTCACAAGGTGGTCGTTCACCAGCCCCGTTGCCTGAAGGAAGGCATAGGTGATGGTCGGGCCGCAGAACCGGAAGCCCCGCTTGCGCAGATCCTTGGAAATGCGGGTCGACAGCGCTGTCGCGGCAGGAATGTCGGCGGGGATCGCGGGTGCGTTCACCAGCGGACGGCCATCCACGTAATCCCAAAGGAAGGCGCTGAAATCCTCGATCTCCAGCCATGCGCGGGCGTTCAGGATCGTCGCCTCGATCTTGCCGCGGTGGCGGATGATGCGGGTATCGGTCAGCAGGCGGGCAACCTCCGCTTCGCCCCAGGTCGCGATGGTGGCGGGCTCGAACCCTTCGAACGCTTCACGGAACCCGTCTCGGCGGCGCAGGATGGTGATCCACGACAGCCCCGCCTGAAATCCGTCAAGGATCAGCTTTTCCCAAAGCGCCCGCGGATCGGTTTCGGGCATGCCCCATTCGGTGTCGTGATACGCGACATAAAGCGGGTCGGTCCCGCACCAGTGGCAGCGCTGGCCGTCCATCCGAAGTAATTACCTAAAAATAGAAATAACGTGCAATCTTCAGGGTTTGTTTACTCTCCGGTCCCCATTCTGTCCAGCATGCAAGCCGGAGGGAAAGCAATGACGGAGAAGAAGCGCAAGGCGGCCATCGAAGGCACGCCGCTTGGCTTCGCCATCTCGGAAAATGACCGCCGCACGCTGGATATGGTTTCGCAGGCGCTGGACCAGAAGCGGGTGAAGCTGGCTTTCCAGCCGGTCGTGCTGGGGTCTGATCCTTCGCGGATCGCGTTTCATGAAGGGCTGATCCGGATCATGGACCCGTCCGGCCGCATCATTCCCGCCAAAGACTTCATGGCCTCGGTCGAGGAGCAGGAGACGGGCCGCCGCATCGACGTGGCAGCGCTGGAAATCGGGCTTTGGACGCTTGCGCAGAATCCCGGGATTCGGCTGGCGGTGAACATGTCCGCACGCTCCATCGGCTATGCCCCATGGATGCGGGCGCTGCACCGCGGGCTGAAACGCGATCCGACGGTGGCCGAACGGTTGATCCTGGAAATCACCGAGAGTTCCGCCATGCTGGTGCCGGAACTTGTCACATCGTTCATGGATGATCTTCAGCGGCAGGGCATCGCCTTCGCTTTGGACGATTTCGGTGCGGGATATACGGCCTTCCGGTATTTCAGGGACTTCTTCTTCGATATGGTCAAGATCGACGGGCAGTTCATCCGCGGCATCGACAGCAGCACCGACAACCAGGTCCTGACACAGGCGCTGCAATCCATCGGGCGGCACTTCGAGATGGTCACGGTGGCGGAATCGGTCGAAACGGTGGCAGAGGCAGAGTTCCTGCGATCCATCGGCGTGGACTGCCTTCAGGGCTATCTGTTCGGAGCGCCGACAACACGGCCCGACTGGCCGCGCGACAGTATTTCCCTTTCCGCCTGACATAAGGGCGTGATGACCGGCGGTGCCCCGTTCCGGCCAACGGGGCGCCGCCAAATTCGTTTGGATGTCAGATCCGCGCGAGGCGGGTGATCTCCTCTTTCAGGCGCATCTTCTGTTTTTTCAGTTCGGCAATCCGGATGGTATCGGCAGCAGGTTGGCGCTGTTCCCAAATGACCGAGTTCGAGAGCGAAGCGTGCTTGCGGCGCAGTTCTTGCAGGTGCGAAGCGACAGACATGACGGTCTCCTGTGTGATTGCGTGTAAAAGAATTGCAACACGCAGCCTGAGTCGTGTCACGTTTCTTTTTGGATAATATTCTTGCGTGCGCGGGGGCTGGCCGATAACGGCTGCGGAAATCCGCCACCTTCGCGCAGGATGGAACGTGCAAGGGGACTGGCATCGTCACCATCGCCGTCATGAACAGCACCCGAATGAAGAATGGCCGGTGCAGCAAGCACGAAGGCCGCCCGTCCCCCCTTCTTTGTCTGAATAATCAACCTTTTGGCCGCCCGTCCTTCGCGTGCAGCAAGGGGCAGAACCACGGTGGAGCCCACCGAACCCGGCAGCCCCTGCAAGGCATCGGGCAGACGGTCCGCCCCGAGGATCAGCGTCATCGTGCCGCCCGGGCGCAGCCTGCGGGCCATCACATCCATCCAGCGGGCCAGCGGAAGATCTTCGCGCAATGCGATGTCGCGGCCTAAATCTTGGGCAGCTGTGCCTCCGAAATAGTACGGAGGATTAGCGATGACATGATCGAAGCTGCCTGTCAGGCGAAGCTGGTCCAGATCGCCCTCGATCACTGTCAGCGGCAGGCCATTGGCCTCGGCATTGCGGCGGGCAAGCGCGGCATAGGGGGGCTGAAGTTCCACCCCCGTCATGATGGCACCGGTGCGCAGCGCAAGGCAAAGGGAGGCGACGCCGACGCCGCAGCCAAGTTCCAGCACTGCCTGTCCGCGCTGGGCGGGAACGGCGGCGGCAAGGAAAACAGGGTCCGTCGCCGCGCGATATCCCCCCTTCGGTTGCAGGATGCGCAGCCGGCCATCCAGAAAGCCGTCTTCGGTCAGATCGCTCATCAGCTCAGCGACAGGCCGTTATCGGTCAGGATGCTGCTGGCCATGAAATGATCCTTCTCATGCACCATCATGCGGCGCGGCAAGGCCCCGATTCCGCCGTCAAGGATGCTCATGTGGACGTCCATGACAAAGGCAGTTATACCCTCGCCCTGAAGCAGCGCCTGTGCAAAGGCGATCACGGTGGGATCGGTGGTGCGCAGAAGCTCTTTCATGACAATCAGATATGCGGCAGACGCAGGTTTGTCGAGGATCGAGGATCGACGTGGACGACGTTTCGCAAAAGCCGCATGACCAGCTTGGACAATGGCTCGCCCCGGATATGGAGCGTGTGAACGCCCTGATCCGCGAGCGGATGGCTTCGGAACACGCCCCCCGCATCCCCGAGGTGACGGCCCATCTGGTGGAAGCGGGCGGCAAGCGCCTGCGCCCGATGCTGGTGCTGGCCGCGGCGCGGATGTGCGGCTATGACGGTCCGTTCCACGTCCATCTGGCCGCCACGGTTGAATTCATCCACACCGCAACGCTGCTGCATGATGACGTAGTCGATGAAAGCGCCCAGCGGCGCGGGCGCCCCACGGCGAACCTGCTGTGGGATAACAAGTCGTCGGTTCTGGTAGGGGATTACCTGTTTGCGCGGTCGTTCCAGCTGATGGTGGAACCGGCACGGATGGATGTGCTGGACGTGCTGTGCAACGCTTCGGCCACCATCGCCGAGGGCGAGGTGCTGCAACTGACCGCCGCGCAGGATCTTTCGACGACCGAAGGCATCTATCTGCAGGTGGTGCGCGGCAAGACGGCGGCCCTGTTCGCCGCCGCGGCCGAGGTGGGCGGCATGATCGCCGATGCTTCGCCCGATCAGGTTGCAGGCTTGCGCGATTATGGCGATGCCCTGGGCATCGCCTTCCAGATCGTGGATGACCTGCTGGATTACGGCGGCGTCGCCGACACCATTGGCAAGAACGTCGGGGACGATTTCCGCGAACGCAAGCTGACGCTGCCGGTGATCAAGGCCGTCGCAAAGGCCGACGCAGAGGAGCGTGCGTTCTGGGATCGCACCATCGCGCAGGGCGATCAGCAGGATGGCGATCTGGAACGGGCGCAGGGCATCATGGCGCGGCACGGCGCGATGGAGGCTGCCCGTGCCGATGCGCTGGCATGGGCTGATCGCGCCAAGACCGCGCTGGACCCGCTGCCCCCGCATGATCTGCGTGACATGCTGACCGCATTGGCCGATTTCGTGGTGGCGCGTATCCGCTAAGGCTCCATTAGGGCGGCGGCGGCCCACCATTCCGGGGGCAGGGCGGCGGCACCGGCTTTCGCTTCCGCTTCAGTGGCGAAAATGCCGAAGCAGGTTGCGCCCGAACCTGACATCCGCGCCAGCAGGCAGCCTGGCAGCGCGGCCAGCGCATCCCGCACCCCGGCGATCACGGGTGCAACGGCGATGGCCGGTTTTTCCAGATCGTTGCGGGTGGTGCGCAGCCAGCGGACCAGTTCCAGCACCGTGGCGAGTTCAGGCATCGGCGGCAGCGCCTTGCCAAAGCCGCCCAAGGCGCGGAACACCTGACCCGTCGGCACGGGAACGCGCGGGTTTGCCAGAACAAGCCAGGCCTTGGGCAGGCGAACGGGGGACAGCTTTTCCCCGATCCCGCTCATTCTTGTGGGGGTACCGGCAAGGCAGACGGGCACATCCGCGCCAAGGGCCAGCACCTGTTCGGGTGCGGGCAGTGGTTTGCCGGTCAGGCCCGACATGATCTTCAGCGTGGCCGCCGCATCCGCCGAACCGCCCCCGATGCCGGAAGCAACGGGAAGCACCTTTTCCAGCCGCAGGTCCGCCGTTCCCATCAGCCGCGCCGCGCGCAGCACCAGATTGTCGGGTTCGTCCTGCAGATACCTTGCCTCCGGCCCCGTCACCTCCAGCGTCAGGGTTTCGGCGGTTCGTCCTTCAAGCCGGTCGCCTACCCCTGCAAAGACCACGAGGCTGTCAAGCAGGTGATATCCATCCTCGCGCCGTCCGGTGACGTGCAGCGCAAGGTTCACCTTGGCGCGCGCCAGTGCATCAACGCGCGTCATCGGCCTGCCCAGCGATCTTTTCGGCCAGATCGTCATGTCCTTCCTCGATCAGGACGGAATCAAGGCCCTGTTCAAGCTTGCGTTCGATCCGCTCCACCTCGTCGGGTTCGGGGTTGAAGATCAGGGCGCGACGCCACTGGAAACGGGCTTCTTCGCGGCGGCCCACAGCCCAGTAGATGTCGGCCAGGTGGTCGGTCAGGATCGGATCGGCGGGTTCCAGAAGGACAGCAGTTTCCATCGGCTCGACAGCCTCTTCGAAGCGGCCAAGCCGGAACAGCGCCCAGGCAAGGCTGTCTTGGATCGCGCCGGAATCGGGGTGCGCGGCAACGGCGCGTTCGATCATGTCCAGCGCTTCGTCCAGCTTGCGGCCCTGTTCCACCAGCGAGTAGCCAAGGTAGTTCAGAACTTCCGGCTGGTCGGGCGCCAGATCCAGCGCTGCGCGCATGTCGGCCTCGGCCTCCTCGTTCTGACCCAGCCGCTCGTGGCTCATCCCGCGGCTGAACAGCACCGGCCAGTATTGCGCCGAGGGCGAGCCGATCATCCCCAGCGCCTCGTCATAGATCGCGATCGAGCCGGTGTAATCCCCGGTCCGGCGAAGGGCATCGGCCAGCGCGACCTTGACGCCAAGCGCATCGGGCCGCGCCTCGGCCAGTGCCCTCAGGGTGGCCACCGCCTCGTCCCCGCGATCATCGGCGAAAAGCGCATCGGCGCGGGAAATCTGTGCCGCTTCGTGCAGGGGGTCAGTGTCTGGAACCGCGTCATAGGCCGCAAGGGCATCGGCTGTCTGCCCTTGCCCTGCCAGCAAGTCGCCCACCAGAATTTGCGCTTCGGCATGATCGGGGCGCAGGTCCGTCGCGACACGCGCATAGATCAGCGTGAAGGTGTCCCCCGCCTCGGCCGCAAGGGCGGAGCCGAGGGTATAAAGCACCTCGGCTATGCCGTCCTGCGCGTTGCGGGCGATGTCCCAGTCCAGCGTTTCGCCATTTTCAAGCGCGGCGACCAGCATCCTGCGCGCAGGATCGCTTTCGGCGAAGCTGTCCTCCAGCACGACGCGGGCTTCGTCTGCGCGGTCCAGTTGCGACAGGACCTGAACGCGGGCCAGGATGCCGCGCCGCGTGTTGGCCACGGCATGGTCGGGATCGGCAAGAATCGCATCCGCCCCTTCCAGATCCCCCGCCAGCGCCAGCGCCAGAGCCTTGTGATAAAGCCCGAAAGCCTGCAGCCCCTGCGCCTGCGCTACGCGGTCGAACCCTGCCATGGCGGCATCGGCATTGCCGCGCCCCAGCTCGGCCCATGCATCCACCAGCTGCTTCATGACGCTGCCCACGGCATCAAGGTCGGGCTGAAGCGCGATAACGCCTGCCCAGTCGCCGGCTTTCACCAGCTGATCGACCAGCGCGATATACATGGTCGGGCTGTTCAGCCCCAGCGAGCCCATCGTTTGTGCCACCGCGCCTGCGCGATCCAGCTTTCCCGATGCGATATGTGCGATGACGGTGCTTTCCAGCAGCCGCGCATCGCCCGCATCCGCCTTCAGCGCGCGGTCGAACCATGCCGCGGCGGTGGAATGGTCGCCCTCCTCGGCCGCGATCTTGGCTGCCAGATAGGCGCCGGGATCCTGCGCCATGGCACCTGCGGGCAAGATCAGTGCAAGTGCCAGTGCGGCATGGCGGAAAAGGGACTGGTCGGGCATGTGGCCTCCGGCTGCGACCTGTGGACGATAGGGCGCATCGCGGCGGATCGCAAACCCCGCTGCGGGCCGATGCCGTGAATGTAATCCGTCACATGTTGGGATAGTTCGGACCGTCACCGCCCTGCGGCGTGGTCCAGACGATGTTCTGCGCCGGATCCTTGATGTCGCAGGTCTTGCAATGCACGCAGTTCTGGAAGTTGATCACGAAGCGCGGGCCATCGGCATCCTCCACCACCTCGTACACGCCGGCGGGGCAATAGCGTTGGGCCGGTTCGGCAAAGGTGGGCAGCGTGAAGGAAACCGGAACCGAGGGATCCTTCAGCTTCAGGTGGCAAGGCTGGCTTTCCTCGTGGTTGGTGAAGCTGAAGGCGACGTTCGTCAGCCGGTCGAAGGACAGCACGCCATCGGGCTTGGGATAATCGATGGGGGTGAAATCAGCGGCCTTGCGCGTGGCGGCGGCATCCGTCTTGCCGTGGCCAAGCGTGCCGAAAAACGACATCCCCAGAACCTCGTTTGTCCACATGTCGAAGCCGCCAAGCATCAGGGAGCCCTTCAGCCCGAAGCGCGACCAAAGCGGCTTGACGTTGCGCACGGCTTTCAGGTCACGCCCGATCGCCCCCTCACGGACGGCGGTTTCATAGGCGGCAAGTTCGTCCCCCGCACGTCCGGCGGCGATGGCTTCGGCGGCGGCCTCGGCAGCGGCGATGCCGGACAGCATGGCGTTGTGGTTGCCCTTGATGCGCGGCAGGTTCACCATCCCGGCCGAGCAGCCAAGAAGCGCCACGCCCGGTGCGACCATCTTGGGCAGCGATTGCCAGCCCCCTTCGGTGATCGCGCGCGCACCATAGGACACGCGTTTGCCGCCCTTCAGCAGGTCCGCCACCATCGGGTGATGCTTGAAGCGCTGGAATTCGGCATAGGGGTAAAGATAGGGGTTCTCATATCCCAGATGGACAACGAAGCCGATCAGGACCTGGTTGTTTTCAGCGTGATAGATGAAGGACCCGCCGCCACCGTTTTCGTCCAGCGGCCAGCCCATCGTGTGGGTGACGGTGCCGATCCGGTGCTTGGCGGGGTCGATTTCCCAGATCTCTTTCATGCCGATGCCGAACTTCTGCGGTTCGTGCCCTGCCGAAAGCCCATAGGTGGCAATCACCTCTTTCGACAGCGAACCGCGCACGCCTTCGGCCAGCATCACGTATTTGCCGTGCAGCTCCATCCCCGGTTCATAGGCGGGGCCGGGGGTGCCGTCGGCGTTCAGGCCGAATTCGCCCGCGATCACGCCCTTCACGCCGCCATCCTCGCCATGCACAAGGGCCGAGCAGGACATGCCGGGGAAAACCTCCACCCCAAGCGCTTCGGCCTGTTCGGCCAGCCAGCGGCAGACATTGCCCATGCTTACGATATAGTTGCCGTGATTGTTCATCAGCCGGGGCATTGGCCAGTTCGGCACGCGCTTCTGGCCTGTTTCCGTCAGGAAGAAGAAGTTGTCCTCTTTCACGCCAACGGTCACCGGCGCACCCTTTTCCCGCCAGTCGGGGATCAGCGCATCAAGGCCGACCGGATCCAGAACCGCGCCCGACAGGATGTGCGCCCCGATTTCGGAGCCTTTTTCCAGCAAAACCACCGAAAGGTCGGGGTTCACCTGCTTCAGCCGGATCGCGGCAGACAGGCCCGCCGGGCCGCCGCCAACGATGACGACGTCGTATTCCATTGATTCGCGGGTGATCGGGTCGGTCATGGAAGGTCCTCCGGCTTGGGGCGCGCCCGGGCTGAGGATCGTTTTTGACGCAGCCCCCCGCCCGCGTCAACGTGACAAAGCAGGATTGGATGCGTGATGTTCCGCGCAACGCGCCGGTCGGCGCTTGCAATTCGCATCCGCCTCTGTGCAGTCTGATCGCCGATGAACGCCAAGGTCACGGCCCGTCCCAAGGCCGTGGCTTTGCTTTTACGGTAAAGGCCCATGGACAAGATCCCGATGACCCGCGCGGGGTTTACCGCGCTCGACAACGAACTGAAGACGCTGAAATCCGTCGAACGCCCGTCCGTGATCCGCGCCATCGCAGAGGCGCGTGAACTTGGCGATCTTTCCGAAAACGCCGAGTACCACTCTGCGCGCGAGAAGCAGAGCTTCATCGAAGGCCGCATCAAGGAGCTTGAGGGCACGCTGTCGCTGGCCGAGGTGATTGACCCGACCAAGCTGTCCGGCCCCATCAAGTTCGGCGCCACCGTCACGCTGGTGGACGAGGATACCGACGAGGAACGGACCTACCAGATCGTGGGCGAGGCGGAGGCCGATATCGAGAATGGCCTTCT
Source organism: Falsirhodobacter deserti (assembly GCF_004015795.1). Lineage (GTDB taxonomy): Bacteria > Pseudomonadota > Alphaproteobacteria > Rhodobacterales > Rhodobacteraceae > Falsirhodobacter > Falsirhodobacter deserti. The sequence continues at coordinate 167,419 of NZ_ML137218.1, forward strand.
GAACATGCGCTCGCCGCTTGCACGGGCGCTGATCGGCAAGGAAGCGGGCGACAGCATCGAGGTGAAAACTCCGGGCGGCGATAGGGGCTACGAGATCCTCGCCGTGCGTTATATCTGAGGGCTGCATGGCAGGACTGGACAGACGCGACGCTGCAGGTGAAGGCCCGAAGGCAGAGGTTGCCGGCGCGGTCGGTGCCGTGCTCTGGGTTGCCGCGATCCTTGGCTGGTGGCTGAGCCAGCCCGAAGGTCAGGGCCCGGGGCTTCTGGTGGCGGTGCTGCTGATCGTGGTGCCGCTGGCGCTGATCGCGGGGCTGGTAAGCACCTTGCGCACACTGCGCGAGGTGCGTGCCGAAACGGCGCGGCTGCACGATGCGCTGGATGCCGCGCGTGCCGCCTCGACGGCCGTGCCTGTGCGTCCTGCACCCCCGTCCGAACCTATGCATCCGGCCCCTGCCGAACACCAGTCCAGCCTGGAGCTGGAGGACGCTTCGGACGACGGTGCGGAACTGACGATTGAAGACTTCCTGCGCGCACTGAACTTTCCGGATTCGGCTGATGACGTCGAGGGGATCGAGGCGCTTCAACGTGTGCTGAACGATCACGAGGCGGCGCGTCTGCTGCGTGCGGCCCAGGATGTACTGACCCTTCTGGCGCAGGACGGGATCATCATGGACGATCTGGTGCCCGAGCCGCCGCGTCCGGACCAGTGGCGCCGTTTCGCCGCCGGCGAACGCGGGGCGGCCACCGCCGGTGTGGGTGCGATCCGCGACCGTGCGGCGCTGACGGCCACCGCCACGCGGATGCGTGAAGATGCGGTGTTCCGCGATGCGGCGCATCACTTCATGCGGACCTTCGACCGCAGCCTGCCCGCTTTCGGTGAATTCGCAACCGATACCGAGCTTGAGATCCTTGCCGAAACACGCAGCGCCCGGGCCTTCATGCTGCTGGCACGTGCAGGCGGGGCCTTCGACTAAACCTCCCGCACCATGGTGACGGTGGCCCGGAACCCGAACAAGGGTGCCGCCGTCCGCAGCGGGTGAAGCTTCACCGCGCGAAAGCCCAACCGTTCATACAAGCGCCGCGCCGCCAGGTTCGTGTCCACCACGTCCAGCCGCACCGCGGCATAGCCGCGATTGCGTGCGTGATCGCAGATCGCCTCAACCAGGGCCGAGCCGATGCCCCGGTCCCGCGCCCCTTCATCCACGCATAGCCCGTCGATCAGGAAACGTTCGTTGTCGGTGTCCTGAACCAGAAGCCCAAGGGCATAGCGGCGCCAGGCCGCCCCTACCGCGCCATAGCTGTCGCGCATCTGCCCCGGCTCGGCGGCGACGAAGGCCCCCCGCGCCGTCTTGAACCCGCAGATGCCCAGAAGCCGCCCGCCTTGCATGGCCACGATCGCATGGTCGCTGCGGATCGCGCCGGCGATGAATTCCAGCGCCCGGCGGTCCGGTCCCAGAACGCGCCCCAGTTTGCCGCCGAAAGCCTGCCAGTAAAGGCGCGCCGCCGCCTTCCGCTGGGTTGCTGGCAGGCCGTATGCGATGGTCACTTCCGCCTGTTCGTCCATGCCTGCGCCTGCGGTTGCAATGCCCTGTTCAAGCGCCTATGCCAGCCAAAGCCTGCGGTAAAGCACGAAGGTTCCCTTATGACGATTCAAAGCCAGTTCCTGCTTGGCCTGAAGGCCGCCGCGCCCTTCATCCTCGTGCTGACGCCCTTTGGCCTGTTGTTCGGCGTCGTCGCGACCGAGGCGGGGCTGACCCTTGCCCAGACGATGGGCTTTTCGATCCTGATGGTTGCGGGTGCGGCACAATTCGTGGCGCTGCAACTTTCGGCCGAGAATGCGCCAACGCTGATCGTTCTGGCAACGGCATTGGCGGTGAACCTGCGGCTGGTGATGTATTCTGCTGCGCTGGCCCCGCTGGTGGGCAAGGCAAGCCTGTGGCAGCGCCTTTTGATCGCTTATTCGCTGACCGATCAAAGCTTCGCGCTGACGGTTGATGCGGCGGAACGCCAGCCGCGCCCGTTGCCGCACCTCGTGGCCTTTTATGCCGGAACGTCCGTTCCGACGGTGGGGCTTTGGTATGTGTTCACGCTGGTCGGCGCAGTGGCGGGCAGTTCGATCCCGCCCGCCTTTGCGCTGGATTTCGCGCTGCCGATCACCTTCCTTGCCATGCTGGCGCCGATGTTACGGACGATGGCGCATGTTGCGGCCTGCCTGACTTCAGTGGTGGGGGCGCTGGCGCTGGCCTTCATGCCCTATGGCACGGGGCTGCTGGTGGCGGCGCTGCTGGCGATGATCGTCGGCGCACGGGTAGAGATGTGGCAAGCGGGAAGGGCGGCGTGATGGACGGGATCTGGGCGATCATCCTCATCCTTGGGGCGGGGACGTTCCTGCTGCGTTTTTCATTTCTGGGTTTCGGCGGCGCACGGCAGTTCCCGGACTGGGCGCTGCGGCTGCTGCGTTACACGCCCGTGGCGGTGCTGCCGGGGCTGGTCGCCCCGATGGTGATCTGGCCCGCCGCGACCGGAGGGGAAACCGACCCCGCCCGCCTTGCCGCCGCCCTTGTGACGGTGGCCGTGGGCTTTTGGACGCGCAACGTTCTGTGGGGCATCCTTGGCGGGGCGGGCGTGCTTTATACCCTTCTCTGGCTGCTGTAGTAGGCGGGGAACGGGGCCCGCGGATCGCCGGGCGGCACCAGCATGACGCCATAATCCTTGGCCGCCGTTTCATCGGTGATCCGTTGTTCCTGCACGCCGGGCAACTGGCGGAACTTGCGCATCAGGTTGGCCGGGTACCACGTCCGTCCGATGCTTTCAAAGCCCGGAACGCCCGCCAGAACCCCGGTGATGCCACGGGCGCAATGGGCTTTGGAAACCGCACCCCATTCCTGCGCGCGGCGGGCGACCATGTCTGCCACCTCGGCGGAAACGGGTACGGTCTGTTCCACCACGTCCCATTCAGCCCGCGCGTGATAGTCGATGTAGAAATCCACCATCTTGTCGCTCATGCCATAGATGACGTCGTTCCGTTCGGGCAGTTGCGGGTGCTGGAACGATCCGGCGGGATCGAACAGGATGCGCTGCGTGCCGTTGATCAGCAGCCCGGAATGGCCGCCATTGCCGTTCGATTTGCGGATGACGGTGAACAGCGTGATCGAGGGCGGTTCGTCGCTGCGATAGGCGGCACGCTGGACGGCATCGTCGGGGGCCCATCTCGGCTCGGCGCAGGCGGCAAGGCCAAGGCAGGCAAGAAGGCAAAGGAAAAGATTACGCATGAAGGCTCCGGCATCTCGGGATGCCAAGGGTGTAGCGCGCGGGGAGGGGGCTGTCATCCTTCTGTCCCCGCAAGTATGAAGGACAGCGACGATTGTGTTGCGAAGGCCATAGGATGGACACCCGACTGTTTTACGCCGATGAGGCCGGCATTGCCGGTGCCGCCGCCATTCTGCGCGCGGGCGGGCTTGTCGCGTTCCCCTCGGAAACGGTCTATGGCCTTGGCGGCGATGCGCGCGACGACCGTGCCGTTGCCCGCATCTACGAGGCGAAGGGAAGGCCCAGCTTCAACCCGCTGATCGTGCATCTGCCCGACGCCGAGGAGGTGGCGCGCTTTGCCGTTCTGCCCGAGGGGTTCGCCAGGGTGGCACCTTTCTGGCCCGGACCGCTGACGCTGGTGCTGCCGCTGCGGCCGGATGCAGGCCTGTCGCCGCTGGTGACGGCGGGGCTGGACAGCGTGGCCGTGCGGGTGCCCGCCCATCCGGTGACACGGGCGCTGCTGCGGGCGTTCGGCGGGCCGATGGCCGGCCCCTCGGCCAACCCTTCGGGGCGGATCAGCCCAACCCGCGCCGCGCATGTGCTGGACGGGCTGTCAGGGCGGATCGAGGCGGTTCTGGATGGCGGCCCCTGCGCCGTAGGGGTGGAATCGACCATCCTTGGCCTGACAGACGGCCCGCGTCTTCTTCGCCCGGGCGGGCTTCCTGCGGAAGCGCTGGAGGCGGTTCTGGGCCGGCTGGAAAGCGGCGGCGATGCGGCCAAACCCACAGCGCCCGGTCAGCTTTCATCCCATTATGCGCCGCGCGGGCGGGTGCGGCTGAACAGCCGCGCGGCTGCAGGGGAGGTCGGTATTGGCTTCGGGGCAGGGGACGAAGCGCTGAACCTTTCGCCTGCGGGGGATATGGTGGAGGCAGCAGCGAACCTGTTCCACATGCTGCGGCAAGCCGATGAGATGGCGGGGGAGGCCGGCACCATCGCCGTGGCCCCGGTGCCGGAAGAAGGCCTTGGCCGCGCGATCAACGACCGGCTGCGGCGCGCGGCGGCCCCGCGGTGACCGGCTTGCTCCACCGCCCCGGGCGGGGCGGCCTCGCGCACCGGGCCGCAGGCGCGGCGGTCAGTTCCTGCGGCGGGGATAGGTGCCCAGCACGGTGATGTGCGTGGTGAAATGGGCCAGTTCCTCCATCGCGCGCTTGACCGCGGGATCTTCGGGATGCCCCTCGATATCGGCATAGAACTCGGTCGCAACGAAGCTGCCGCCGACCATGTAGCTTTCCAGCTTCGTCATGTTGATGCCATTGGTCGCGAACCCGCCCAGCGCCTTGTAAAGCGCGGCCGGAATGTTGCGGACGCGGAAGGTGAAGGTGGTCACCATCCGATCGGCCCGCCGCGTCAGGTCAGCTTCGCGCGCGCAAAGCAGGAAGCGGGTCGTGTTGTTGGACTGATCCTCGATCCCGTCGGCCAGCACATCAAGGCCATAGATCTCGCCCGCGAAGGATGAGGCAAGCGCGGCCAGTGCCGGATCGCCCTTTTCGGCAATGATCTTGGCCGAACCCGCGGTGTCCGCGCCGGTGACTGATGCGATGCCGTGGTCGCGCAGGAAGCCGCGAACCTGGCCCAGCAGGACCGTATGGCTCATCGCATGGGTGACGCGGTCAAGCGTGGTGCCCTTCACGCCCAGAAGCGCGATGCCGATGCGCAGAAACGCCTCGTCGATGATCTTCAGACCGGAATTGGGCAGCAGCGCATGCACGTCAGCCACGCGGCCGTATGTGGTGTTCTCCACCGGCAGGACGGCCAGATCGGCCTCGCCCGATACGCAAGCCTCGATCGCGTCCTCGAAGGTGCGGCAGGGCTGCGCCTCCATCTCGGGCCGCATCTGGCGGCACACCGCGTGGGAATAGGCGCCCAGTTCGCCCTGGAACGAGATGCGTCCGGTCATGTCCCCTCCATCATAGCGTGTTCCTGCCTATACCTTGCGGCAGGATGAGGGAAGCGGCTAGATGGGGGTTCAGGTACAGGGGGTTGCATGGGCGGGCTGACACGGCTGATCGCAGCGGGCGCAGGGGTGCTGCTGGTGCTGGCCTGCCTGAACTGGGCCGCGACGGAAATCTATGCCCCCCGCAGCGTGCCGCTGGCCTATGCCATCGTCGAGGTGGAGGAGCCGGAGGAACCCGCGCCCGCACCTCCGCCTGAAGCCGCGCCGGCCGATGCACCTGCGCCTGTCGTGGTGGATGCAGAGGCGGGGCGCACCGTTTTTGCCCGGTGCAGCGCTTGCCACCGGCTGGATGGCAGCAACGGGGTGGGCCCGCATCTGGACGGGGTGGTGGGCCGGCAAAAGGCCTCACTGCCCGATTTCAACTATTCCAGCGCCTTGCGTGCCATGGCGGATGAGGCGTGGACGCCGGAAAAGCTGGATGCCTTTCTGGCAAACCCCCGTGGCTATGCCCCCGGAACGCGAATGGCCTTTGCCGGTCTGCCGAATGCGCAGGACCGTGCTGACGTGATCGCATTTCTGGCACAGCCGCATTGATCCCGCCCTCTCACGCATTCGCAACTTGAGGGGGTGCGCGCCCGCAGATACGATCCCCGGAAGCGCAAAGAAGGAGACGGGGATGAGATCAGCCGGAGACATGTCGCGGCGGGCACTGCTTGGAGGCTTCGGCATCTCGGCCTTCGCCATGGCCTATCCGAACCTGATCCCTGCACCGGCAGGTGCGCAGGAACCCGCAGGCGATCCGAACACGATCCTGCGCAGCCACGGCATCTCCACCTTCGGCGATCTGAAATACCCGCCCGATTTCCCACATCTGGATTACGTCAATCCCGATGCGCCCAAGGGGGGCGAAATCTCGGTCTGGGCGCAGGGCACGTTCGACAGTTTCAACCCCTATGCACGCGTGGGGCGTGCGCCCGCCTATTCTGTGCTGCCTTATGAAAGCCTTCTGGCCGATGTGGATGACGAGGTCAGCGCCTCCTACGGCCTTGTGGCGCGGGAACTGGAGTATCCCGAGACGCAGGACTGGGTGATCTTCCACATGCGCCCCGAAGCGCGGTTTTCCGATGGCACGCCCGTCACGGCGCATGATGTGGCCTTCAGCCACAACCTGCTTCTGGAACAGGGGCTGCCGTCTTACGCCCAGTCGGTGAAGGTCAGCATTCCGGTGGTGGAGGTGATCGACGATCACACGGTTCGCTTCGTGTTCGGCGAAGGGGTGCCCAAGAAGAACCTGATCAGCCAAGCGGGCGGCACGCCGATCTGGTCAAAGGCCTGGTATGAAAAGACCGGCGCGCGGCTGGATGAAAGCCGGTTCGAAACCTCCCCCGGTTCGGGCCCCTACATGATCGACAGCTGGGACGTGAACCGGCGGATCACGCTGAAGCGCAATCCCGATTACTGGGGGCGCGATCTGCCCATCATGAAGGGCCGTGCTAATTTCGATTCCATCCGTGTCGAATTCTTCGCCGACGGTTCCGCCGCGTTTGAGGCGTTCAAGGCCGGCCAATACACCTTCCGGCAGGAAAACAGTTCCGTCATCTGGGCGACGGGATATGATTTTCCGGCCGTGAACCGCGGCGACGTGGTGCGCGAGGAACTGCCCAACGCCTCGCTGCCCGCTGCGACGGGTTTCGTTTTCAACCTGCGCCGTCCGCAATTGCAGGACCGCCGCGTGCGTCAGGCGCTGGCGCTGATGTACAACTTCACCTGGACGAACGACACGCTGCAATACGGTCTGTTCCAGCAGCGCGAAAGCTTCTGGCAGAACAGCGACCTTCAGGCCAAGGGCATCCCCGAGGGGAGGGAGCTGGAACTGCTGCAGGAGGTGGCCGACCAGATCCCAGCCGCGATCCTGACGGAGGAGGTGACGGTTCCCCATACTTCGGGCGACCGGCAGCTGGACCGCCGCAACCTGCGCACCGCGCTGGCGCTGATGCAGGATGCCGGCTGGATGCCGAACGAAACCGGACAGCTGATGAAGGACGGCCAGACCCTGAAGGTGGAGTTCCTGACGCAGGACCCGCAGATGGACCGTTTCGTGATCCCCTATATCGACAACCTCAAGGCGCTGGGCGTGGATGCCGGTTACCGCCGCGTGGATCCTGCGCAATACACCAGCCGCCAGCGCAGCTTCGACTGGGACATGATCTATGACGGGTATACCAATGGCCCCGAGGAGGGCACGGGTATGGGCCAGCGCTTCGGGTCCGAAGACAAGGACCGCGAGTTCAATCCGGCTGGCTATGGCTCTGCCGCGCTTGACCACCTGATCACCCGCGTGATCGAGGCGCAGACGCATGAGGACATGGCCGCCGCCGTGCGTGCCGCCGACCGCCTGCTGCGATACGAGATGATCATGGTGCCCACGTGGTATCTGGGCAAGTTCTGGGTCGCCTATTGGGCGCAGTTCGGCCGTCCCGATCCGCTGCCGCCCTATGCGCTGGGCCAGCTGGATTTCTGGTGGTCCACGAAGGCGGAGTGATGGGAGCCTATATTCTTCGCCGCCTGTTGCTGATCGTGCCGGTTCTGTTCGGGATCATGGTCATCAACTTTTCCCTTGTGCAGTTCGTGCCCGGCGGCCCGATCGAGCAGATCATCGCCAACATGGAAGGGCAGGGCGACGTGATGCGGGGCATCACCGGCGGGCAGGGCGATGCGGCCCTGCCGTCCGACGTCACCTCGGGGGTAACGGGGACGACCTATGTCGGATCGCGCGGTCTGCCGCCCGAATTCATCGCCCAGCTGGAACGGGAGTTCGGTTTCGACAAGCCGCCGCTGGAGCGGTTCCTGATGATGATGGGCAATTACCTGCGCCTCGATTTCGGGACGAGCTATTTCCGCTCCATCTCGGTTGTGGATCTGGTGCTGGAAAAGATGCCCGTGTCCATTTCGCTGGGCCTTTGGTCCACGCTGATCGCCTATCTGGTGTCGATCCCGCTGGGCATCCGCAAGGCGATGCGGGACGGGACGCGCTTTGATACCTGGACCTCGGCGCTGATCATCGTGGCCTATGCCATTCCGGGCTTTTTGTTCGCGATCCTGCTGCTGGTGGTGTTCGCGGGGGGCAGCTATTTCCAGTGGTTCCCCATCCGCGGGCTGACCTCGGACAACTGGGAAAGCCTTGGGTTCTTCGCCAAGATCGCCGATTACTTCTGGCATATCGCGCTGCCGGTCCTCGCCTCCACCATCGCCAGTTTCGCCACGCTGACGCTGCTGACCAAGAACAGCTTCCTTGATGAAATCAAGAAGCAATACGTGATGACCGCCCGCGCCAAGGGGCTGACCGAAAGCCGCGTGCTTTACGGCCACGTGTTCCGCAATGCCATGCTGATCGTGGTGGCGGGCTTTCCGGCGGTGTTCGTGTCGGTCTTCTTTGGCGGCAGCCTGATCATCGAGACGATCTTCTCTCTCGATGGGCTTGGGCGGCTGGCCTACGAGGCGGCGGTGGGGCGCGATTATCCGGTCGTGTTCGGCACGTTGTTCGTGTTCAGCCTGATCGGGCTGGTCGTGGGGCTGGTGTCCGACCTGATGTATGTCTGGATCGACCCGCGCATCGATTTCGGGAGCCGTGGATGAGCCCGCTGAACAAACGCCGCTGGCGCAACTTTCGCAGCAACGGGCGGGCCTTCTGGTCCTTGTGGATTTTCTTGCTGCTGTTCGGGTTTTCCCTGATCGCGGAATTCGTGGCCAATGACCGGCCGCTTCTTGTCAGCTATCGCGGCGAGTGGATGATGCCGGTCACCACCTTCTATCCCGAAACCGCCTTCAACGGCGACTTCCGGACCGAGGCCGATTACAAGGCCCCCGAGGTGCAGTGCCTGATCGTGACCGGAGGATCGGACCTGTGCTTCGATGATCCCGAAGCCTACATCGCCGAGGCGCAGGACAGCGGCACCGTGGAAGGGGAGGCGATCCAGAAGGGCTGGATGCTTTGGCCGCCCATCCCCTACAGCTATGATACGGTGAACGATCTGGGGCGCGCCGCGCCTTCGCCGCCCGACGCGCAGCACTGGCTGGGCACGGATGACACGGCGCGGGACGTGCTGGCGCGCGTCATCTATGGTTTCCGGCTTTCGGTGGCCTTTGCGCTGATCGTCACCTTCGCCACGTCCGTCATCGGCATCGCGGCAGGGGCGGTCCAGGGCTATTTCGGCGGCTGGGTGGACCTGATCTTCCAGCGGCTGATCGAGTTGTGGTCATCCACCCCGATGCTTTACGTCATCATCATCGTGGGCGCGATCTGGCAGATGGGATTCTGGCTGCTGGTCATCCTGTCGGTGCTGTTCGGCTGGACGGCGCTGGTGGGCGTGGTGCGGGCGGAATTCCTGCGGGCGCGCAACTTCGAATACGTGCGTGCGGCGCGGGCACTGGGGGTTTCGGACGGGCGCATCATGTTCCGCCACGTCCTGCCCAACGCGATGGTTGCCACCGTTACCATGCTGCCCTTCATCATCGCGGGGGCGATCGGCAGCCTTGCGGCGCTTGATTTCCTTGGTTTCGGGCTGCCGTCCTCGGCGCCGTCGCTGGGAGAGCTGACGCTTCAGGCCAAGCAGAACCTTCAGGCCCCGTGGCTGGGCTTCACCGCCTTCTTCACCTTTGCCATCATGCTGTCGCTGCTTGTCTTCATCTTTGAAGGTGTTCGCGACGCCTTCGACCCCAGAAAGACCTTCAAATGACTGTGCTGGAGGTTACCGACCTGAACATCCGCTTCCGCCAGGAAGGTGCCACGCATCACGCGGTGCGCGGCGTGTCCTTCACGGTGGAAAAGGGTGAAACCGTGGCGCTGGTGGGGGAAAGCGGATCGGGCAAATCCGTCACCGCGCTGTCGACCGTGCAGCTTCTGGGCGATGCGGCCGAGGTGTCCGGCTCTGTCCGCTATGCCGGGCGCGAGATGGTGGGCGCGTCCGAACGCGATCTGCGTGCCGTGCGCGGCAACGATATCAGCTTCATTTTCCAAGAGCCGATGACATCGCTCAACCCGCTTCACACGATTGAGCGGCAGTTGACCGAAAGCATCGCGCTGCATCAGGGCCTGCGCGGGCCGCAGGCGCGGGCGAAGGTGCTCGACCTGTTGAACAAGGTGGGCATCCGTGATGCCGAAAGCCGGCTGGGCGCCTTTCCACACCAGCTTTCCGGCGGGCAGCGCCAGCGTGTGATGATCGCGATGGCGCTGGCCAACGGGCCGGACCTGCTGATCGCGGATGAACCTACCACCGCGCTGGATGTCACCATTCAGGCGCAGATCCTTGACCTTCTGGCCGATCTGAAAAAGCGCGAAGGGCTGAGCCTGCTGTTCATCACCCACGATCTGGGCGTGGTGCGCCGTATCGCAGACCGTGTTTGCGTGATGCAGAACGGCGTGATCGTGGAGCAGGGACGCACGGCGGATATCTTCGCGGACCCGCAGCATCCCTATACCCGCAAGCTGCTGGAGGCCGAACCGACGGGCCTTCCCGATCCGGTGCCGGCGGATGCGCCCGAAATCCTGCGGACCGATGATCTGCGGGTCTGGTTCCCGATCCATGGCGGTTTCCTGCGCCGCGTGACGGGCCATGTGAAGGCCGTCAACGCCGCCAGCCTGTCCGTCCGGGCGGGAGAGACCTTGGGCGTGGTGGGCGAAAGCGGGTCGGGCAAGACGACGCTGGCGCTGGCCGTGCTGCGCCTGATCGACAGCGAAGGACCGGTCCTGTTCATGGGCCGCGACGTTCAGGGGCAGCGGACCCGTGCCCTGCGCGGCATCCGCAAGGATATGCAGGTGGTGTTCCAGGACCCCTTCGGCAGCCTGTCCCCCCGCATGACGGTGGAGGAGATAATTGCCGAAGGTTTGGGCGTGCACGGCACCGAGGGCGACCGGCGCGAGATGGTGGCCCGGATCATGACAGAGGTCGGCCTCGACCCTGCCACGATGTCGCGCTATCCGCACGAATTTTCGGGCGGCCAGCGCCAGCGCATCGCCATCGCCCGCGCGATGATCCTTCGTCCGAAGCTTGTGGTGCTGGATGAACCGACATCCGCGCTTGATATGACGGTGCAGGTGCAGATCGTTGACTTGCTGCGAGGATTGCAGCGGAAATATGGCCTCGCCTACCTGTTCATCAGCCACGATCTGCGGGTGGTGCGTGCGCTGTCGCACCGGATCATGGTCATGCGGGCCGGTGACGTGGTGGAGGCGGGGGAGGCGGCGCAGGTTTTCGAGGCGCCGCAGACCGATTACACCCGCGCCCTGCTGAAGGCGGCGCTTGCGTGAAGATCCTGCTGGTTCACCAGAACTTTCCCGGCCAGTTTCTGCACCTTGCGCCTGCATTGGCGGCGCGGGGGCACGAGGTGCAGGCCCTGACCGATGCGAAAAACCCGCGCACCGCGCCGGTACCGGTCACGCGGTATGCCTTCAACCCGGCAACTGTCGATCCCGCGGCGGGGCGGCTGGGCCGCAATTACACGATGCACAGCGACCGCGGGGTCATCGTCGGTCGGACGGCACGCAAGATGCGGGCGCAGGGTTACGTTCCCGATGTCATCTTCGGTCACTCCGGCTGGGGGGAAACCCTGTTCCTGAAAGAGGTCTGGCCCGAGGCGCGTCTGATCGTCTATGCCGAGTTCTATTATCGCGGCATCGGGCAGGATGTGGGCTTCGATCCTGAATTCGGGCCGCTGACCTTTGACAAGGTGATGATCGCGCAGGGGCGGTCCACGCATCTGGGGCAGGCGCTGCTTCACGCTGATGCAGGCGTATCGCCCACGCACTGGCAGGCCGATACGCACCCGCCCGCCCTGCGCCGCATGATCGAGGTGATCCATGACGGCGTCGATACCGCTGCGTTGGCGCCGGACCCGCAGGCCGCGGTAACCTTGCCCGACGGCCGCGTTCTGCGCGCGGGGGACGAGGTGCTGACGCTGGTGAACCGCAACCTGGAACCCTATCGCGGGTATCATACCTTCATGCGCGCCCTGCCCGATATCATGGCCGCGCGCCCCGATGCGCAGGTGGTGATCGTGGGCGGTGACGGCGTCAGCTATGGGCAGGCGCCCACTAGCGGCAAATGGAAAGATGTTTTCCTGGACGAGGTTCGGGACCGGCTGGATCTGTCGCGCCTGCATTTCCTCGGAAATGTTGATTACGGCACGTTCCGCAGCCTGATGCAGGTCACGCGGGTGCATGCCTACCTGACCTATCCCTTCGTGCTGTCATGGTCGATGCTGGAGGCGATGTCGGCAGGGGCGCTCGTTGTGGGATCGAACACCGCGCCGGTGCGCGAGGTGATCCGGCATGGCGAAAACGGCTTGCTGGTCGATTTCTTCGATATTCCCGGCTGGGCAAGGGTGCTGACCGAGGCATTGGCCCAGCCGGATCGCTTCAAGCCCCTTCGGGCCGCTGCGCGGGCGACGGTGGTTGACCGGTACGATCTTCACACCGTCTGCCTTCCGCGCATGATCTCCCTCGTGGAGGGGTGACCGGGTCGTTACGGCCCGATCTCGAAGCATTCCTGCGCACGGGCACGCAACCGGCGGCAGGCAAGGCTGGCCTGATCTTCGGAAAGGCCCATGATGTTGGCGTCATAGCCGTTTGACCGTTGCACGATCTTGCGCAACCCTTCGTTCAGCGTCGCGCTTTCCGACAGGGCGATCTGCGTCATTGCACGATCCGCCGCATAACTGGAGTTGAAGCGTCCGACATTCACGCCCCAATGCCGCCCCCCCGAGGTGGACATGGTGGTGACCACCTCTTGCGGTTGAGGTTGGGCGATGCGTTCCTGCACCACCTCGAACGGGAGGGCTTCGGCCACAGCGTTGTGGATCGCGCCGGAATCGGCAGGACGCGCTTCGGGGACAGGGGCCGCAGCGACGGTTGTGGCCGTGGCTGCCTGAACCGCGCCGGCGATGCTGTCCTCCATCCCGGCCACGGCGCTGGCAAGGGCGGTTGCGCTGACACCCGGCCGCACGCGGGGGCGGCCGGAACTGGACACCACGGTGGGGGCTGCGGTTCCCGCGCTGGCAATCAAGGCGGTGCCGGAATAATCCAGCGGGGCGGGCGGCACGATCGGCGCGTTTCCTGGGGCCTTTTCGAACCCCATATCCAGCAGCTTCGCCATCTTGGCGTTGCGGTCGGCGGTGGAACTTCCGCCCATGACCGTCGCAATGATCCGCGTGTTGCCGCGCAGGGCCGAGGCCGTCAGGTTGAAGCCTGCAGCCGAGGTATAGCCCGTCTTGATCCCGTCCGCCCCTTCATAGGCATCAAGGAAGCGACGGTTGGTGTTGGCCACCGTTGCCATGCCCGCATCCGTCGTCCGGCGCGAGAAAAGGTTGTAATACTGCGGAAAGTCGAAGAACAACCGGCGACCAAGGGTTGTCATGTCATGCGCGGTGGAAAGGTGCCCCGAGCGGGTGAGACCGTTGGCATTCACGAACGAGGAGTTCTGCATGCCGATCGCCTTTGCCGTCCGGTTCATCATGACCGCGAACTGTTCCTCGTTCCCGCCAAGCGCGTCGCCGATGGCCGAAGCCGCATCATTGGCCGATTTCACCGCAGCGGCGCGGATCAGGTAGCGCAGCGCGATCTTCTGCCCCGCCCGCAGGCCAAGGCGTGACGGCGGTTGCGATGCGGCATTCTTGGAAACGGTCACCATCGTGTCCAGCGTGATCTTGCCCTGCTGGATCGACTGGAACGCGATGTAAAGCGTCAGCATCTTTGTCAGGGACGCGGGATGAAGCCGCGTCTCGGCATTTTGCGAATAAAGCGTCTCGCCCGTCCGCATGTCCATCACGAAGGCGGCGTAAGGGGCCGCACGTGCGGTCCCGGCCAGTGCGACGGCCATCAAGACGGCAAGAAACGAGAATCGGACATACTGTCCCAGAAGCGATCGCATCGCCTGTCCCCTTATGTTCCTGCCTCGGAAGGCCCCTTTCATTCGGCGAAGGGGCTTTTGCAGAAGAAGGGTAGCACAGCACCACCCATGCCGGAACCCTTAAGTCATTGGCATCTGCAGGCCCCCCCACATCAACATGCTGTGGCGGGCGGGGGCAGCGACGCTAATCGTGGCGCAGGTGCCCGGCCATCTGTCCGGCAGATAGATTCGCCCCCTTTTCCCGACCGCCGAATGGGTTATATTGCGACTGATCCCCTTTCGTGACCCGTCAAAGGCCCGTTTCATGGCAATCACTCCGCATTTCATGGCAGGATCGCCCGACCAGCCGGGCGACGACACATCCATCCTGACTAAGACGCACACCCGTACGCAACGCCCGCCGTTGTACAAGGTTCTTATCCTGAACGACGATTACACCCCGATGGAATTCGTGGTGCATGTGCTGGAACGGTTCTTCGGGCTGGATCATGCGCAGGCGTTCCAGATCATGCTGACCGTGCACAAGAAGGGTCTGGCGGTGGTGGGGGTGTTCAGCCACGAGGTTGCCGAAACCAAGGTCGCGCAGGTCATGGATTTCGCGCGCCGGCATCAGCACCCGCTGCAATGCACGATGGAAAAGGAAGAATAATGCGCGCCGCAAGGCTGGGACTGGCCCTTGACGCCCTGACGCTGCCCGAAGGGCCGATTGCCATCCTGCGCCCCCGCATGGGCGATGATCTGTCCGACCTGCCGCGGGACCGCACGACAGTGGTCACCGGCTTCCGCCCCGATCACGATCACTTCGAGGCGCAGGGCTGGCGCGTTGCCGTGGACTGCCCCGCCGATGCGGCAACGGTGATCGTGTGCCTGCCGCGTGCCAAGGCCCATGCCCATGCGCTGCTGGAATGCGCGTCCCACGCGGAACTGGCCATCGTGGACGGGCAGAAAACCGACGGGATCGAATCGATCCTGCGCGATCTTCGCAAGCGCGGCGAGGTTTCGGAGCCCATCACGAAGGCCCATGGCAAGCTGGCCACCTTCCGCGCGAAGCTGGACGACTGGGCGGTCCGCCCCACCACCTTTGACGGGTTCGAAACGCTTCCCGGCATCTTCTCGGCCGATGGGGCGGATCGCGGGTCTGTTATGTTGGCGCAGGCGCTGCCGCAGCTGAAGGGTCGGGTGATCGATCTTGGTGCCGGCTGGGGCTATCTGGCCAATGCCGCGCTGGAAAAGGGCGCAAAACAGGTCGATCTGGTGGAGGCGGAGGCCGATGCCCTCACCTGCGCCCGCGTGAACCTGACCGATCCGCGCGCGCGCTTCCATTGGGCCGATGCCACGCGCTTCCGGCCCGACCAGCTTGCCCATCACGTCATCTGCAACCCGCCTTTCCATACCACGCGCGAGGCGGATCCCCGCCTCGGCATGGCCTTTGTGGCGGCAGCGGCGGGGATGCTTGTGCCGGACGGAACGCTTTGGCTGGTGGCCAACCGCCACCTGCCTTACCGCGAGGTGCTGGAGGCGAGCTTCCGCCGCCACGAGGATGTCGCAGGCGACGGGGCGTTCCGCGTCATCCGCGCCGACGGGCCGATCCGTCAGCGCGTTTCAGGAAAGCTGGCCTGACACTGCGCCACGGCGGCGTTGGAGCGGCGGATCAGCTCGTTCCGCTTTTCACGCAGGCTTTTGAGGGTCCGCGCCTCTTCGTCAAGGTTGACGGCGACGGCGCGTTCCCGCGTCTCGATCTCGTCCTCCCAGCACATGCGGGGGGCGCCGCGCACGATCCGGCCGTCGCTGGTGCGCACCGGATACCAGCCGCATTGCCGCCAGGTGGGGCGGGTTACCTGATATTGTTCGATGCCATAGCCGCGGGATAATGTCCGTTCCCCCTGTGCGATCAAACGATCCACGACGCGCAGATCCCGCGTGGCGGAATCGATGCAGCGTTCCTGCGGGGTGGCGCAGGCGGCCAGCGCGGCCATAAGGGGCAGGGCAAACAGGGCTTTCATGATCATCCTCCACTCCGGCGGATATAGCGTGACACCGTGCTGCTTCCAATGGCCTGCACCGCGCGCTAGATGCCAAGTGAAGGAGTGCACGCCATGGAAGAACAGAAGACCCGCGCCTCGGACTGGTTCAACCAGCTTCGCGACACCATCACCGCCGCATTCGAAGCGGCCGAGGATACCTCGGCAGGGGATGCGCCCGCCGGACGGTTCGAAGTGACGCCGACGATCCGCGCCGAAGGCGGCGGCGGCGGCAGGATGAGCGTGATGCGCGGCGGACGCCTGTTCGAAAAGGTGGGCGTCAACGTGTCCACCGTTCATGGCACGCTTTCGGCAGGGGCGGCGAAGTCCATGGCCTCGCGCGGCGTGCCGGGGATCGAGGATGATCCGCGCTTCTGGGCCTCTGGTGTCAGCCTTGTTGCGCATATGCAGAACCCGCATTGCCCCGCCGTGCACATGAACACGCGCATGTTCTGGACGCCGAACGCATGGTGGTTCGGCGGCGGCGCGGACCTGAACCCCTGCATCGAATACGCTCAGGACACGGCACAGTTCCACGACACGCTTCAGGGCGCCTGCGACCGGTATGACAAAAGCTATTACCCGCGTTTCAAGGCTTGGGCGGACGAGTATTTCTTCATTCCCCACCGCAAGCGCGCGCGGGGGGTGGGCGGCATCTTTTATGACGATCTGAACACCGGAAACTGGGAAGCCGATTTCGCCTTCACCCAAGAGGTGGGTCGCGAATTCCTGCTGGCCTTCCTGCCGTTGTGTGACCGGCGGCGCGACACCCCTTTCACGGAAGCGGACCGCGAAACCCAGCTTATCCACCGCGGGCTTTATGCCGAATATAACCTCGTCTATGACCGCGGCACCAAGTTCGGGCTGGAATCGGGTCATGATCCGAATGCCGTCCTGATGAGCCTGCCGCCACTGGCGCGCTGGCCATAGGTCAGCCGGGCGAAAGGCCTGCTTCGGCCATCAGGCGCGCTGCCTCCTCCTCCATCAGCCTTTCGCGGGCGGCACCGGCAACAGGGACGCGGCCGCGCTCCAGCATCAGGGGGGCGGCCAGCGGGGTGACGCGGGGACGGCGCACAAGGTCGATCCGGCCATGCACGCGGGCCAGCATCTCCTCGATCCGGCCGAAATCGACCAGTCCGCGTTCGGCTTCTTCCCGCGTGACCTGAAGCATCAGGTGATCCGGATCATACCGGCGCAGCGTGTCATACAGGATGTCCGAGGAAAACGTCGCCTGCCGCCCCGTCTTGCGCCGGCCCTGATGGCTGCGTTCGATCAGCCCCGCGATCACGGCAGAGTTGCGGAAGGTGCGTTTCATCACCGCATTCTCGGCCAGCCAGCCTTCCAGCCCTTCGCGCAGGTCGGCGGGATCGAACAGGGGGGCAGGATCGGTCACCTCTTCCAGCCCCCAGATCAGGACGGCATAATCGGTCGCGACAAAGCCCAGCGGGGCAAGGCCCGAAACCTCCATCCGCCGCGTCAGCAGCAGCCCCAGCGTTTGCATCGCGTGGCGGCCCGCAAAGCCGTAAACGCACATGTATTCGCGGCCCGCATCGGGAAACGTCTCGATCAGCAGGCGGTGTTCGGTGGGCAGGCGCGATACCTCCTGCTGCAGCGTCAGCCATTCCACCGTGTGGCGGGGCAGGGCGCGGAAGTCGCCGCTTTCGAACATCTGCAGGATGCGATGCGTCAGCAGGACCGATGTGGGAGCCTTCACCCCGCCATACATGGCGATGCGCGGCTCTTTCGCGGGGGAGCGGGAGACTTCGACCGTCAGCTCGTTCAGCCCTTCATAGCGGACGATCTGGCCCGCCAGCAGGAAGGTGTCGTTCTTCGTCAGGCTGGCGGCGAAGCCTTCCTCCACCTCTCCCAGCGGGGCGCCGCCGCGGCCCTTGAAGCGGACCTTCAGCTTTTCCGTGTCGATGATGGTGCCAAGATTCTGGCGGATCACCAGCGCCGAGCGGGGATCGCGCAGCTGCCACAGCCCGTCCCGCTGCGTCAGCCGCCGCCAGCGGTCATAGGCGGCCAGCGCATACCCCCCGGTGGCGCAGAATTCGAGGCAATCGTCAAAATCGCGGCGCGTCAGGCCGGCATAGGGTCCTGCGGTGCGCACCTCGGCGAACAGGGCATCGGCATCGAACGGTCCCGCGCAGGCGGTGGCAAGGATGTGCTGGCACAACACGTCGCGGGGGCCAAGGCCGCGAGGTTCGCCATCCAGATCGCGGGCTTTCACGGCTTGCAGGGCGGCGACGCATTCCACCACCTCGAACCGGTTGGCGGGGATAAGCAGCGCCTTTGACGGCGCGTTGTAGCGGTGGTTCGCCCGCCCGATGCGCTGCACCAGCCGCTTGACGTTCTTCGGCGCGCCCACCTGGATCACCAGATCAACGTCTCCCCAGTCGATCCCCAGATCAAGGCTGCCGGTGCAGACGATGGCCCGCAATTCCCCCGCCGCCATTGCGCCTTCGACCCGCTGGCGCTGTTCGCGCGACAGCGATCCGTGATGGATGCCGATGGGCAGCGCATCTTCGTTTGCCAGCCACAGGTCGTGGAAGAACAGCTCCGCCTGCGCGCGGGTGTTGTGGAAGATGAGGGTGGTGTTATGGCGCTTCACCTCGCGCAGCACATCGGGGATGGCATAGCGTCCGCCTTCGCCCGCCCAAGGGGGGCTGCGATCCGTGTGCATCATGGCGATATCGGGATCGGGGCCGGGATCGGCGTTGATGATCCGGCAGCCCTCCGGCGCAAGGAAGCGGGCAAGCGCGGGCGGATCTTCCACCGTGGCCGAAAGGCCGACACGCCGCATGGCGGGGGCCAGCGTCTGAAGGCGCGACAGGCCAAGCATCAACTGGTCCCCCCGCTTGGATTCGGCCAAAGCGTGGATCTCGTCGACGATCACGCGCTGCAGGCCCGCGAAGATGCGCGGCGCATCTTCATAGCTGAGCAGCAGGGCAAGGCTTTCAGGGGTGGTCAACAGGATCTGCGGCGGATCGGCCCGTTGGCGGCGGCGGGCGTGCTGGCTGGTGTCGCCGGTCCTGTCCTCCACCCGGATATCCAGACGTGCCCCTTCGATGGGCGCGGTCAGGTTGCGCCGGATATCCGCCGCCAGCGCCTTCAGCGGAGAAATGTAAAGCGTGTGCAGACCCTTGTGGCCCGCAGCCTCGGCCAGGGTCGGCAAAAAGCCGGCCAGCGTCTTGCCGCCGCCTGTGGGCGCGATCAGCAGGCTGGCCGGCGCTTCGGCCGCCGCCAGCATTGCGCGCTGGTGGGGGTGCAGCGACCAGCCGCGCAACAGGAACCAGTCAAACAGCGAAGCGGGAAGATCCATGCTGCATAGATAGGCAGGCAGCGGCGGCAGTGAAGGCATTATGAATATTCTCTTGCCTGCCTGCGGCGCGCTCCCTAACGCTTGCGGCATGAAAATGATGTTTCTTGGCGATGTAATGGGGCGGGCGGGACGATCGGCGATTGCCGAGCGGCTGCCGAAACTTCGGGCCGATCTCGGGCTCGATTTTGTTGTGGTCAATGGCGAGAATGCCAGCGGCGGCATGGGGCTGACAGGGGGGCATGCAAAGCTGCTACTCGATGCCGGCACCGATTGCGTGACGCTGGGCGATCATGCCTTCGATCAGAAGGACATGCTGCAATTCATCGAGAACGAGCCGCGCGTCATCCGTCCGCTGAACTTTTCGAAGGTTGCGCCGGGCAAGGGGGCGCGGGTCTTCAACGCCACCAACGGGCGCAAGGTGCTGGTGGCGCAGGTGCTGGGGCAGGTTTTCATGAAGCGCCCCTTCGATGATCCCTTTTCGGCCATCGACACGGCGCTGAAAACGCATGGCGGCGCGGTGCAGGCCAGCATCGTCGATGTGCACTGCGAAGCGACAAGCGAGAAGATGGCCCTTGGTCATTGGTGCGACGGGCGTGCCAGCCTTGTCGTGGGCACGCATACCCATGTTCCCACCGGCGATGCACAGATCCTGCCGGGCGGCACCGCCTATCTGACCGATGCGGGCATGTGCGGTGATTATGACAGCGTGATCGGCATGCAGAAGCTGGAGCCGCTTCGCCGCTTCATCACCGGCATGCCCAAGGAGCGGTTCGAACCGGCTGGCGGACCGGCCACCCTTTCAGGCGTTTACGTTGAAACCGATGACCGCACCGGCCGCGCGACCCGCGTGGTGATGATCCGCACCGGCGGTCGTCTTCAGGAGTCCCTTCCGGATGTTTGAACTTTCCGCGGCCATCATGCCATGGGCTGCGCTGGCGATCCTGTTCGTGATGCTGGTGCTGTTCGTGACAGAAGTCTTTCCGGTGGAGGTTACGGCCATCGGGGGCGCCGCGCTGATGGTGGTGCTGGGCATCCTGCCCATCAGCGATACCAAGGCGATCCTGTCGAACAACGCGCCGTGGACCATCGCGCTTATGTTCATCGTGGTGGGGGCGCTGGTTCGCACGGGAACGCTCGATACCATCACGCAGATCGCGAACCAGTGGGTCACCACGCACCCGGCACACACGGTGGCGGTGCTGGGCGTGGGCATCGTCGCGCTTTCGGCGGTCGTGAACAACACGCCCGTGGTGGTGGTTTTCCTTCCGGTCTTCATCCAGCTGGCGCAGACGATGAAGATCGCGCCGTCGAAGCTGCTGATCCCGCTCTCCTATATGTCGATCATGGGCGGAACGATGACGCTGGTCGGCACCTCCACCAACCTTGTGGTGGACGGGGTGGCCCGCCAGGCGGGGCTGGAACCTTTCGGCATCTTCGAGATCACGCCCGTTGGTCTTCCGATCGCGATGGTGGGGCTGCTTTATCTTGCCATCTTCGGGCGCTTCCTTCTTCCCTCGCGCGATTCCATGAGCGTGATGCTTGGCAACCGGTCCAAGATGAAATTCTTCACCGAGGTTGCCATCGCCCATGACAGCGCCCTTGTCGGCACCCACGTGCTGGAGGCGGATCTGTTCAAGCGCAAGGATGTGCGTGTGATCGACGTGCTGCGGGGCGACGCCTCGCTTCGCCGCGATCTGGGGGCGGTGGTGCTGGTTCCTGGCGATCGCGTGGTGTTGCGCACCCCGATGCAGGAGTTGCTGAGCTTTCAGGACCACAAGGACCTGACATCCATCGACAAGCTTTCCTCGGTGCAGACCAGCACGGTGGAGGTTCTGATCACCCCCGGCTGCCGCCTGATCGGCCGCCGCCTTGGCGAGATGCGCCTTCGCCGCCGGTATGGCGTTTATGTTCTGGCCGCGCATCGCCGCAACCAGAACATCGGCCGGCAGCTGGAGGATCTGGTGGTGGCAGTGGGCGACACCCTGCTGCTGGAAGGCCGGATGGAGGATATCCAGCGCCTTGCCTCGGACATGGACATGGTGGATGTGAACCACCCGGTCGAACGGCCCTTCCGCCGCAAGCGCGCCCCCATTGTGATCGCGGTGCTTGCGGGCATCATCGTGCTGTCCTCGTTCAACGTGGCCCCGATCGAGGTGCTGGCCTTCATCGGCGTGGCCATCGTGCTGATCACCCGGTGCATCGACGCCGACGAGGCTTTCGCCTCGATCGACGGGCGGCTTCTGGGGATGCTGTTCGGCATGATCGCCGTTGGCGCGGGGATGGAACATTCCGGCGCGGTGCAGATGATCGTGGACTGGTGTCAGCCCGCCCTTGTGGGAATGCCCGGCTGGGCGCTGATCTTCTGCATCTATGCGCTGACCTCGCTGCTGACGGAACTGCTGTCGAACAACGCCGTGGCGGTTGTCGTGACGCCGGTGGCCATTGCGCTGGCGCAGGGGCTGGGGGTGGATCCGCGGCCCATCCTGATCGCGGTGATGCTTGGCGCCTCGTTCGGTTTTGCCACGCCCATCGGATACCAGTGCAACCTGCTGGTTTACGGACCCGGCGGTTATACCTTCGGGGACTTTTTGCGGATCGGCGTGCCGCTGAACATCATCATGGGGGTGGTCGCGGCCATCGTGATCCCCTTGATATACGCGATGTGACCGGCATATAGGTCAGCGGATTACAAGAACGGAGACGGGACATGGCAGGCCATTCCAAATGGGCGAACATCCAGCACCGGAAGGGCAAGCAGGACAAGTTGCGCTCCAAGATGTTCTCGAAGCTGGCGAAGGAGATCACCGTCGCCGCCAAGATGGGCGATCCCGATCCTGAAAAGAACCCGCGCCTGCGCCTGGCTGTAAAGGCGGCCAAGTCGGTGTCGATGCCCAAGGACGTGATCGACCGCGCGATCAAGAAGTCGCAGGGCGGCGACGCCGAGGATTACACCGAACTGCGCTATGAAGGTTACGGCCCGAACGGGATTGCCATCATCGTGGAAACGATGACCGACAACGTGAACCGCACGGCATCGAACGTGCGCAGCTATTTCACGAAGAACGGCGGCAACATGGGCACGACCGGTTCGGTCAGCTTCATGTTCGACCGGATGGGTGAAATCACCTATCCCGCCAGCGCCGGCGACGCCGATACCGTCATGATGGCCGCGCTGGAAGCAGGCGCCGAGGATGTGGAATCGGACGAGGACGGGCACTGGATCTATTGCCCGATGGACGATCTGGCCGCCGTGTCCGACGCGCTGGAGGCGTCCCTGGGGGAGGCGACCGAGGCCAAGCTGATCTGGAAGCCCCAGACCCGCACCGAGGTCGATCTGGAAACCGCCCAGAAGCTGATGAAGCTGATCGACACGCTGGAAGAAGATGATGACGTGCAGAACGTCACCGCCAACTTCGACATCCCCGAGGACGTGGCCGCCCAACTGGCCTGATCCCCTCAAGGCTGCGCAGGATGCCTGTGCAGCCTTTTTCTTACGGCCATCTGCCACGGCACGGCCAGCACCCGAAAAGCCACGTGATGTCCGCTGCCCTTCTTTCAGGTTTCCTCACCTCCCTCAGTCTGATCCTTGCCATCGGATCGCAGAACGCGTTCGTGCTGCGGCAGGGCCTGCGGCGGGAACATGTGGGCACGGTGGTGGCCATCTGTGCGCTGTCGGATGCGGTGCTGATCGCGACGGGGGTGGCCGGTTTCGGAGCGGCGGCGCAGGCGCTTCCGTGGCTGGGGCAGGCGATGCGCTGGGCAGGGGCGGTCTTTCTGCTGGTTTACGGCGCACTGCGGTTCCGC
The DNA here is from genome assembly GCF_004015795.1 of Falsirhodobacter deserti. Taxonomy (GTDB): domain Bacteria; phylum Pseudomonadota; class Alphaproteobacteria; order Rhodobacterales; family Rhodobacteraceae; genus Falsirhodobacter; species Falsirhodobacter deserti. The sequence continues at coordinate 190,672 of NZ_ML137218.1, forward strand.
GCCGCGTGGCAGGGCGGCGAGGCGCTGATCCCCGAAAGCGGCGCCCCTGTTCCGCGCCGCCGCGCGATCATGACCTGCCTGCTGCTGACATGGGCAAACCCGCATGTCTATCTGGACACGCTGATGCTGATCGGATCCGTCGCGGCGCAGCATGCCCCGCATGAGGGGGCCTTCGGGGCAGGTGCCGTTGCAGCCTCGCTGGTGTTCTTTGCGGCCCTTGGCTATGGTGCACGGGTGCTGGCGCCGGTCTTCCGGCAGCCCCGCGCTTGGGTGGTGCTGGAGGTGGTCGTGGGTATTATCATGTGGGCGATCGCGGCTTCGCTCGTGATCGACCGATGAAGCAGGACCGTCCGCTTCACGGTATCCTCTGGATGCTGGCCTCGGGCTTCAGCTTTGTGGCCGTCAACGGTGTCGTCCGGGCGCTGGGGACCGAGATTCCCGCCGCGCAGGGGGCATTCCTGCGCTTTGCCTTCGGGGTGTTGTTCCTTCTGCCGGTGATGCCGCAGCTGTTGCGCGCCAGGCTTCCCGCCAGCGCGTGGCGGCTGTTCAGCCTGCGCGGGCTGTTCCACACGGCGGCCGTGGTTTGCTGGTTCTTCGCCATGGCCCGCATTCCCGTGGCCGAGGTGACGGCGATCAACTACCTCAACCCCGTTCTGGTGACGGTGGGCGGCGCGCTGCTGTTCCGTGAAGGGATGTCATGGCCGCGCGTTTTTGCCATCGCAGCGGCGCTGGTCGGCACATTGATCGTGCTGCGGCCGGGCGTGCGGGTGATCGAACCGGGGCATGTTTCGCAGCTTTGCGCGGCGTTCTTTTTTGCGGGAAGCTACCTTACGGCCAAGCGCCTGTCGCAGATTGCGCCCGCGGGCGTCGTGGTGGCGATGATGTCCGTCATGGTGACGATCTTTCTGCTGCCACTGGCGCTTTGGGTCTGGGTGCCGGTCACGGTGCCGCAGCTTGTTCTGCTGGCGCTGGCGGCGATCTTCGCCACCATGGCGCATTACTTCATGACCCGCGCCTTCGACTGCGCCCCTGTTACCGTGACGCAGCCGGTCGTGTTCCTGCAACTGATCTGGGCCACTCTTCTGGGCTGGCTTGCCTTTGGCGAGGCTGTGGATCCCTTCGTGCTGCTGGGCGGCGCGATCATCATCGGGGCCATCGCCTATCTGACATGGCGCGATGCATTGCGCCGGCGTCGCGCAACGCCGGCGGCTGCGGTCTAGGCGCGGATGAAGGCGCAGGCGCTTTGCCAGTTCAGCGGCACTTTTCCGCTGACAGCTTCGCTGCAGGCCACCGGGTCCAGCGCCGTGTCGATGCGCTTGATCCAGTTCCCTTCGGGCAGCACGAAATCGCCGTCATCGCCTGCATTCAGGATGATCAGCACCTCGGTCTTGTCGGTGGCCAGCGTCATCGCGACAAGTTCGGAAGAAGTGTCGGCCCAATCTTCTTCCGTCATCAGTCTGCCTTCGGCGTGGTGCCACATCACCTTCGGCCCATCCAGATCATCGGTCGGATCTGTGGCCCAGCGGATGCGCGCCAGTTCGACTTCTTTGCGGAATGCGACCAGATCGGCCACCGCCTGTGTCAGGTTATCGCGCGCCTTGTCCCAGTGAAGCCAAGCGATCTCGTTGTCTTGGCAATAGGCGTTGTTGTTGCCATTCTGCGACTGGCCGATCTCGTCCCCCGCCAAGAGCATGGGCACGCCCTGGCTGAGGAACAGCGAGCCGAGCATCGCCTTCACCCGCCGTTCGCGTGAGGCGTTGACGCCTTCGTCATCCGTTGCCCCTTCGACACCCATATTGTCCGAAAGGTTATGGGAATGGCCGTCGCGGTTATCCTCGCCATTGGCTTCGTTGTGCTTGTCGTTGAAGGACACGGTGTCCCACAGCGTGAACCCGTCATGCGCGGCAAGGAAGTTGATGGAGCTGGTGGCAGGCCGGTGGGAGTGGTTGAACTGGACAGGCGATCCCGTCAGCCGTTCCCCGACCGAAGGAACCATGCCTTCGTCGCGCCGCCAGAAGGCCCGCAGATCGTCGCGCGCCTTGTCATTCCATTCGCGGAAGGGCCACGGGAAGCCGCCAACCTGATAGCCCCCTTCGCCAACATCCCACGGCTCCGCGATCAGCTTCACCTTTGACAGGATCGGGTCCTGCCGGATGGCGGCGAAGAAGGCGCCTTCGCGTTCGAACCCCTGCGGTTCCCGGCCAAGAGTGGAGGCGAGATCGAAGCGGAACCCGTCCACATGCATCACCTGAACCCAGTAACGCAGCGAGTCCAGCACCATGCGCAGCACCATCGGATGGGCCACGTTCAGCGTGTTGCCGGTGCCGGTCGTGTCAAAGGCGTGGCGCGGGTTTTCCGGGCTGAGCAGGTAGTAGGAGGCGTTGTCGATGCCCTTGAAGGACAGCGTCGGCCCCCGCTCGTTCCCTTCGGCGGTGTGGTTGTAGACAACATCGAGGATCACCTCGATCCCGGCCTTGTGGAGCTTGCGGATCGCAGCCTTCATCTCTCGCGGGTTGCCGGTTTTCAGATAGCCGCGATGCGGGGCAAAGAACGCGATGGAGTTGTAACCCCAGTAGTTGTTCAGCCCTTTTTCCTGAAGATGCTGGTCATGCAGGAAGCCGTGGATCGGCAAAAGCTCGATCGCGGTGGCGCCGATGCGGTGAAGATGTTCGATCACGGCATCGGAGGCGAGGCCGGCAAAGGTGCCACGATCGGCTTCGGGAACACCGGGATGCAGCTGGGTCAGGCCCTTCACATGCGCCTCGACAATCAAGGTGTCGGACCAGCGGTAATGCAGCGCACGTTCGGCTTCCCAGTCGAAATCGGGATCGGTGACAACGGCCTTGGGCATGAAGGGCGCGCTGTCGCGTTCATCGAAGGTCAGATCGTCGCCGGGCAGGGCATAGCCGAACAGCGATTCATCCCACTTCGTGTGGCCCACAATCTCGCGTGCGTAAGGATCAAGCAGCAGCTTGTTGGGATTGAAACGGTGACCGTTCTCCGGCTCGTAAGGGCCGTGAACGCGATAGCCATAGGGCTGGCCGGGGCGGATGCCGGGCAGATAGCCATGCCAGATCCCCCCTTCCATGATCGGCATGTCCAGCCGCTGGATCTCCGTCTCGCCGGTCTTGTCGAACAGGCAGAGTTCGACCCGGGTGGCGTTGTCGGAAAAGATGGCGAAGTTGGTGCCGTCGGCATCCACCTCCGCGCCCAGAACGTCCGAGCGGGAGGCCTCACGGTCAAAGGCGAATGTCATCAGATGTGGCCCATCGTAAGTTCGGCAGACTGGCGGGGCCGCGCGCGTGCAGCGTCCCGGCGGTCCAGCATGGCTTGCGTCAGAAGAGTGGTGCCGCCCGGGGTGACGCGGAACCAGCGGGCATCTTCGGCCTGATCTTCGCCAACGGTCAGGTCCGAGGGGACGGTGCAGCCGGGGGCGACGATAGCGCGGGTCAGGCGCGCACCGGGTTCGATCCGTGCGCCCGGCATGACGACGGTTTCATCCAGCAGCGTCCAGCGGCGGCCGCCCGACATTGGCGGGGTCAGCGACAGGCCGCCGGCATGCAGTGCATATCCGGTAAAGCCGTCATGCCCGGGATCCAGATCCCGTCGTCCCGCGATGTGTTCGGGCAGGCGACAGCGGGCCTGACCGTCGCGCAGGTCGATCCATGTCTGGCGGAAGGAATCCAGCGTGCCGACATCGCGCCAGTAAGGCGCGCGGCCTTCGGCATCGACAGGGCGGGTATGTGCAAAGGCATGCCCGTCGGCCACGGCCCGGGGCAGGATGTCGTTGCCAAAATCATGACCGGAGCGGGGATCGGCCATATCCGCGATCAGAACGGGGCGCAGCCAGCGCCAGTTGAACACATAGATGCCCATGCTGGCCAAGGCACGCGACGGATCACCCGGCATGTGCGGCGGATTGGCGGGTTTCTCAACGAACATGCGGATCCGGCTGTCCGCATCGGTGCCCATCACACCGAAAGCTGATGCCTCGCGCAGCGGAACGGCATCCACCGCCACCGTCGCATCGGCACCCGTGGCGCGGTGATCCCTGATCATCGCGGCCAGATCCATGTCATAGACATGGTCGCCTGCCAGAACGACAACCTCTTCCGCGCCCGATGCGTCAATCTCGGCCAGGTTGGCGGCAAGAACGGCGGCAGTTCCCGTATAGCCTGCCTCGGTTCCCGTCACTGTCGGGCCGTGGCGCAGCGAGATCCGGTCGAACGTCTTCTGCCAGCGGTGGCGCATGTGCATGTTCAGCGTTTCGGGGCAGTATTGCGTGCCTACGATCAGGTTGCGGATCCCCGAGCGGGCGGCACCGGCCAGCGTGAAATCCACGATGCGGCGATTGTCGCCGAAGGCGAGCGCCGGCTTGCACTCGTTCCGTGTCAGCTCGTAGAGCCGCGATCCCTGTCCCCCGGCAAGAAGAACGCCCAGCGTCCGGCTTGTATCTAATGTGGTTGAGATCGTCATGCTCGTGCTCCCCGCGCAGCTGGACCTTCGTTGAACTACTTAAAGCAGCTTCAGGTTCCACCTATGCGGGATAAAATGTTCACTTCTGCAACTTTTCATATATCTGCCTGTTCCGGCGGCGGCGTCACTCCTTTCCCTGCCATGAAATCGCGATTGCGCCGCCCTGATCTGGCCAGACCGTGCCGCGGGGCAGGTCGCATCCGTCCAGCGCGATGGTCACTTCCAGTCGCCCCTCGTCTCCCTCGCGCAGCAGGCGCAGCCGGTGGGGGGCGGGTTCGTCCGCATGTGCCGAGGCTGTCTCGAAAAACCCTGGATGATCGCGGCGCAGCGCCATCAGCGCCCGCGTCAGCCGCGCCTTCGGCCCGTCCAGCAGCGCAACCCGCGCGAAATCCACCGGCAGGCGGTTGTCGGGGTCGGTCAGGTGATGCGCCATCCCCTCGGTTCCCTGATAGATGTAGGGGATGCCCGGCATCGAAAGCTTCAACGCCAGTTGCGCAAGGCTGAGGCAGTCCGCGCGGCGGATCAACGCGCAGGCAGCCTCGGGCAGGCGGGTGTTCCAGCGGTTCAGAAGCGCGGCGGCGAAGGCAAGTGGCGGCGCCTCGGCATTGGTGCGGGGATGGGTCCAGTTGGTGATCTGCTTTGCCTCGCGCATTGCTTTTTCAAGGTGCTGGTGCAGTCGGTCGCCCAGATCGCCGCGATCCTTTTCCCACATCGCCAGAAGCGTCTGCACGATATACCAGCGCAGGTTGGGATCTACGGCCTCCGCCTCGGGAAGGCGGTTCGCATCGGCCCAAAGCGACTGGAACTGGCGCGGCAGATGGCTGATCGCCACGATGCGCATCCGCGCATCCTCTGACCGCTTCGTGTCATGGGTGGAGGTGAGGTTGACATGCCCCGGCGCGATGCCCTGCAGGAAGCGGTCGAAGCCGGCGACGTCCAGCACCGCCTCGTCCGGAAGGCCGCCCACCTCGTTCGCGGCAAGATAGCGGTTCCAGCGGAAGGCGGCCGTGTCCTCGTGCGATTTGGCCAGAAGCGCGCCCGTCACCTGCTGGAAGCGACTGCGGAAGGTGCGTTCGGCAGGTGTTTTCGCGTCCGTCACCACCCGCGCCAGCAGCCGCGCCACGCGGTCGGTCCGCAGATCGCGGGCGGCGGCCTGCACGGTTTCTTCCATGATCCGGCGATCTTCAGCGCTGGTGGCCGTGTCGCTGAAATAAGTGCGATAGCGGGGGAAGTGGCGCAACAGGGCAAGGACCGCCTCGCGCAGCCATGCATCGCCCGCTTCGGCCTGCGGGCCAAGCGCGGTGCGGCCAAGTTCAACAAGCTGGCCAAGTTCGGCAGCAAGGTCGCCCTGCGCGACTTCGTCCTTGGCGGCTTGCAGTGCGGACTCAAAGTCGCCGGTGATGCCGGTCGCCTCGCGCCATGCCGCATCGATGGCGGCGAAACCCTTGGCGTCCGTCAGCACCCGGGCCAGCGCGCGGCCCGACTCGTACCCCGTGGTGCCCATCGTGCGCCATGACTTTGGCAGGCATTCGGGTCCGGACAGGATCTTTTCGACCCAGACCGGGGTATCCGGCAGTTCCTTTGCCAGTCTGTCCAGATATTGCGCGGGATCGGCAAGCCCGTCGATGTGATCGACCCGCAGGCCCTGCACGTCGCCATTCCGGACAAGCTCGAAGATCAGGGCATGGGTGTCCTGGAACACCTGCTCGTCCTCTACCCGCATGCCGATCAGGCCGGTCACGTTGAAGAAGCGCCGATGCGTGATGCTGTCGCGCTCCATCTCCCAGAAGGTCAGGCGGTAATGCTGTTCGTCATGCACGCGGGCGATGGTTTCCGCATCATCAAGGCCGGTATCGGGCAGGGTGCCGGGGCGCAGGGGGAAGGCAAGCGCATCATCGACGATCTGTCCGCCATCATCGGCCGTCAGCTTCATATGGGGCAGGCGCTCGCTGAACGGAGCGGTCAGGAAGGGAACCGGCAGCCGCCCCTTGGACCAGTCGATGTCGAAGCAGCGGGCATACCGGCTGTCCTTGCCGTTGCGCAGCACATCCACAAGCCACGGGTTCTGCAGATTGAAGGCCGTGTGGTTCGGCACGATGTCCAGCACGATCGCGATCCCCGCTTCGCGTGCGGCGCGGGCAAGATCGGAAAACCCCTCGCGCCCGCCAAGGCTTTCATCGATCCGCGTGGGATCCGTGATGTCATATCCATGGGTGGAGCCTTCCGTCGCCTGAAAGATCGGCGACAGGTATAGGTGGCTGATCCCGAGCCGCTTCAGATGCGGCAGAATCTCGATTCCCGTTTGGAAGGTGCGACCGTCACGCAAAAGCAGGTGATAAAGGGCTGTGGGAAGACGCATGGGATTCCTCGTATGCGGGGACGGGACTGCAACACGGCTGGAACCCGCCGGTTCCACCCATGAGCTGCGGAACCTTTGTGCAAGCGGTCCCGTTACTGGCCCGATAGCTGCGCAATACCGTGCGGCGACAGTAAGGAGAGACGTGATGAACAAGTTCGCACTTTCTACCGCCATTCTCGCCCTGACTTCGGGCATGGCCCTGGCTCAGACCACGGCGCCGGCTGCTCCGGAAGGAAACAGCACCACGACGCCACCGGTAGCAACCGAGGGCACCAGCACGACCACCGAGCCGATGGCACCCGAAGGGGACGAGTCCACCACCGCCACCGGGCAGGAGCAGGCACCGCTGACGGGCAACAGCGCCTCGCCAACTGAATCCGAGGTTGATACCGGCGATGAAGGTGGCGAACCGGCCACCGAATCGATGAGCGAGCCGGACGCCGCTGCGCCGGACACGACCACGACGACGAATTCCGCAGACGCCCAGACAAGCTCCACGATCACGCCGCCCGAAGGGTACGAGCCGGTGATGATGGAACAGCTGAACGCCGAGATGCTGGCCGATGCTTCGATCTATGATGCCGAAGACAGCGCTGTCGGCACCGTCAGTGAAGTGACCCCCGAACAGGGCATGCCGGAACAGGTGGTGCTGGATGTCGGCGGCTTCCTGGGCATTGGCGCCAAGCCGGTCGCCCTGAACGTGTCGGAGCTGACCTTCTTCCAACAAACCGACGGCGAGGAAGTACGTGGCTACACCTCGATGACGGAAGACCAGCTGAAAGATCTGCCTGAATACGAAGGCTGATCCAGAAGGACCTAACGGGACGGCGGCGAAGGAAACTTCGCCGCCGCTTTTTTATACTCGTTAACCGTCACACTATTCGCACCCACGGCCTTTGTTACGACACAATTACACAACCGCAAAATGAAATCGTTCTCACGGCCGCCTTAAAAGTTAATTAATCGTTAACGCGTATCGCTTTTGTCGCTCTTGAAGGCGAATTTTTGCGAACATATATCGAACATATGAGCCGCCGCACCCTGACCGATAAACTGGCCATCCTTTCGGATGCCGCGAAATATGACGCCTCCTGCGCATCCTCGGGAGGGGAGCGGAGAGATTCGTCCGACGGCAAGGGCGTGGGCAGTTCAGGCGGTTCAGGCATCTGTCATGCCTATGCACCCGACGGGCGCTGCATCAGCCTGCTGAAGATCCTGATGACGAACTTTTGCATCTATGACTGTGCCTATTGCGTGAACCGCGTCTCCTCGAAGGTGGAACGGGCCCGCTTCTCGGTGGAGGAGGTTGTGCGTCTGACAATGGAATTCTATCGCCGCAACTATATCGAAGGGCTGTTCCTGTCTTCGGGCATCATCCGCAGTCCGGATGACACCATGGCGGACATGGTGCGGATCGCAAAGACACTGCGCGAGGTGGAGAATTTCCGCGGCTATATTCACCTCAAGACCATTCCCGACGCCTCTCCCGAACTGATCGACGAGGCGGGGAAATATGCCGACCGCCTTTCGATCAATGTGGAGCTGCCGACAGAACGCGCCTTGTCGGATCTTGCGCCCGAAAAATCCGCCACCGGCATCCGCCGCGCAATGGGTGCCGTCCGCCTGAAGCGCGAGGAGTCGCGAGAGGTGACGCATACCGGCAAGACGCGCGCCCGCTTTGCGCCTGCCGGCCAGTCCACCCAGATGATCGTGGGCGCGGACGGTGCCGATGACCGGGCTATTCTTGGCCAGTCGGCGAACCTTTACGCCAACTACAAACTCAGCCGCGTTTACTATTCCGCCTTTTCGCCCATCCCGGATGCGTCACGCATGCTGCCGCTGGTGAAGCCGCCGCTGATGCGGGAACACCGGCTGTATCAGGCCGACTGGCTGCTGCGCTTCTATGGCTTCGAGGTGGACGAGGTTGCGGGCAAGGGAATGCTGGATCTGGATCTGGATCCCAAGACGGCATGGGCCATCGCCCACCGCGAAGCGTTTCCGGTCGACATCAATCGCGCCCCGCGCGAGGCGCTGCTGCGCGTTCCCGGCTTCGGGGTGAAAACGGTGGATCGCATCATTGATGCGCGAAAACGCGGAGCTGTGCGGTATGAACATCTGGTTGCGATGGGGGCGGTGCTGAAAAAGGCCAAGCCGTTCATCACGCTTCCCGGATGGGCGGCACGGGGGCTGGAGGCTGCGGACCTGCGCGCCCGGTTCGCCCCGCCGCCGGAACAGTTGAGCTTGTTCTGATGCAGATCGTGCTGCCTGTCATCGGGACGGTGGCAGCGTGGCGCGATCATGTGCGCCGTCTTGCCGCCGAAGGTGTGGCGCCCGAAGCTGTCCGCTGGACGGTGGGCGAGGGGGCGCGCGATCTTCTGGCGGCGGACCTGCCGCGGAACGAAGGGCGGAAGCTGTCCATCACGCGCGAGGCGCTGGCAGAGATCGAAACCGCCCTTTGCCATTCCGATCCCGAACGCTTCAACCGCGCGCATGCGCTGGTTCTGCGGCTGAATGACGGGCTGGGATGGGGTGACCGCACCGACCCCGCCATGCGCAAGGTGCTGGAGCAGGCGAAGGCTGTCCGCCGCGACATCCACAAGATGCACGCCTTTGTCCGCTTCCGCGAGGTGCCGACGGATGGCCCCCGCCGGGCCTTCACGGCGTGGTTCGAACCTGATCACCGCATTGTCGAAGCGGGAACGCCCTTCTTCGCCACGCGTTTCGGCGACATGGACTGGGTGATCGCAACGCCCGAGGTTACGGCGCGCTTCGACGGTACGCTTCGTTTCGAGGAAACCATCGACACGGCCCGCCCCCCCGCCGATGCGACCGAGGATCTTTGGCGCACCTATTACGCCAGTATCTTCAACCCGGCCCGCGTGATGGTGAAGGCGATGCAATCGGAAATGCCGAAGAAATACTGGAAGAACCTGCCCGAGGCCGACCTGATCCCCGATCTGGTGCGCAATGCCGATGCGCGGGTGCGCGAGATGCAGGCTCGCGAGGCCGAGGAGGCCCCCGCCCGCCGCCTTGCCGCCGCCCGGGCAATGGCGGTGCCGGACAAACCCGCGCCAGAGGCAGGATCCCTTGATGCTCTGCGGGCCGACGCCGCCGGCTGCACCCGCTGCCCGCTTTATGCGCCAGCCACGCAGACGGTGTTCGGCGAAGGGCCGCGCGATGCAAAGATCGTGATCGTGGGTGAACAGCCGGGTGACGAGGAAGATCTGGCCGGCCGCCCCTTTGTCGGCCCTGCCGGGCAGGTGTTTGACGAAGAGGCCGAGGCGGCAGGGCTGGACCGCCGGCAGGTCTACGTGACGAACGCGGTGAAGCACTTCAAATTCTCGCCGCGTGGCAAGCGCCGCCTGCACCAGCGCCCCGACATGGCAGAGGTCAGGGCCTGCAACGTCTGGCTTCAATCCGAACTTGGGCTGATCCGTCCGAAGCTGATCGTGGCGATGGGGGCAACCGCGCTGCAATCCCTGACCGGCAAGGGGCAGGACATCCTGAAGCGGCGCGGCGGGTTCGAAGAGGCTGGCGACGGAACGCCGCTTCTGGTGACGGTTCACCCTTCTTACCTGCTGCGCCTGCCAGATCCGGAACTTGCGAAGGTGGAGCGGGCGAAGTTCCGCACCGATCTGGCAAAGGCCGCCGAATACCTCTGACGAAAAAGGCGCCCGAAGTGGGCGCCTTTCCCCTTATTTCGTATCTTCCACCGATTTGGCCAGCGTCCCCTCGATCGCGGGGGCGGCGCTGGACATGGAGATGGCCTTCGACGCCTCGGTGGAGATGTGCAGCGTGCGCTGCGGGAACGGAATCTCGATCCCGCGTTCGTCGAAGACCTGCTTGACCAGCTCGTTGAAGCGGCGTCCGACGGGCCAATGCTTGCCCGGCAGGGTCATGACACGGCACCGGATGACCACTGCATTGTCGCCGAAGGCGATCACGCCCTGCATTTCCAGCGGCTGCGTCACATAGGTGGACAGTTCCGGATCCTTCATCAGGCGGTCATAGGCTTCGTTCAGGGCAGCCTTGGCGACATCGACATCCGTGTCATAGGCCACACCGATTTCGGCAAGATGGGCGCCGAAGTCGCGGGTCATGTTCTGCACCGTATCCACCGAGGAGAACGGCACGATATAAACCGACCCATCCAGCGCCCGCAGCCGGACGGTGCGGATGTTCACCCGTTCCACCCCACCGGATACGCCGCCCGCAGCCACCACGTCACCCACGTTGATCGCGTTCTCAAGCTGGATGAAGACGCCGGTGATAACATCCTGAACCAGCTTCTGCGCCCCGAAACCGATGGCCAGACCGATCACCCCGGCACCGGCCAGCAGCGGCGCGATGTTGATCCCGATCTGCGACAGGGTGATCATCGTGGCCACGATGACCAGCGCGATGGTGAAGCCGTTGCGGAACAGCGACAGCAGCGTCTTGGTGCGGTTGGTCGCTGCCTGCCCGGCGATGCCGTTGGCCAGCTTGTATTCGATCCAGCCATCCACGACAGCCCAGATCACCGTGGCGAACAGCGCGATCAGCACGGCCGAAAGCACGCGCCAGATGACGGCCTGCATCGTCGGATCATAAAGCATGTTCGTTTCCACCCAGCCCCAGCCGGACAGGGCCACGGAAATCGCGAACAGGATCAGGAAGGCGGCGGCGATCCAGGCCAGAACCATGACCACGGCATTGGTGCGCCGGCCAAGCGCAGGCGAAACCGTTACAAGCAGTTCCGGCAGCTTGACGTTCACGTTGGTGGCCGATCGGAGAAGGCGCATCCCGATCAACAGGATGAACACCGCGATGACCATATAGATCGTGCCGCGCAGCACGACGCTTTCGATCAGGGCAGGCCGCGTGACGGCAATGAACCACGAATAGGCGATATAGATCAGCGTAAGCACCGGCCACGCCCGCTGCCATGCGTGTTGCACGCCGGACGCGACCGCCGATCCCGCATCCCGTTCATTGCCGGTGAGGCGGTCACCCCTTGCCAGGTGCAGCGCCTTCGACATCCGCCGGATCGCGATGATGGCCGCGATGGCCGCGATGGTGGCGATCAGTGTCCGCATCGGGCGCACGGCGGCAAAGCCCAGCCAGATGCGCGTCAAGGGCACGATGAACAGCAGGCCCTGGATCACGATCCCCGAAACCATCGTCAGGTTGCGATAGATGACGGCCTGCGCACCGGGGGCCAGAACGCTCAGCGTCGGCTCGGTATCCGCTTCGGGGCTGTTGATGGCGCGCAGAACGACCCGCACCATGCCGAACATCAGGAAGGCGTTCAGGTAAAGCGTCTGAGATGCGCTGGGGCTGCCGGTGCGGGAAAACACGAAGCTGGCCAGCGCATAGCCCACGGCCCATGACAGGGCGATCCCGCAGGCCCGCAGCAGGGTCACGATCAGCGTCGCGCGCATCCGCAGCCAAAAGCCTGCGGTGGGCGGCGGGGAATGCCGCCCGGCGATGGCGTTCGCGATCCGGATCATCACCAGACCGATCACGATGGTGGTGAAGATCGTCATGACCAGCTGGATCGCTTCGGCCTGATGGGTTCCCCCGCTCCACAATTGCGAAACCAGCGACACGCTCTGCATCAGCTGCTGCCACACACGGGCCAGTTCGCTGATCACTTCGCGGCCTGCCGAGGCGGTGCTTTCGGCAACCTGCTGGGCAAGCGCCGGCGGCGGTGCGGCCTCTGCCGCGGGTTCGGCGGCAGTTTCGTCGGCCTGCAGGCGTTCGATCAGCGCCGTCCGCGCCTGTTCGTCCTGAAGCACATTCAGCAAAGCCTGGACCGCCTCGGTGGACGAGACGGTCGCGGCAGGGTCGGCGGGTGTCTCCTGCGCCCAACTGCCGATAGGCAGCAGGGCGATCAGAAGGGCGAAGAGGGTGCGAAGGATCATGTCGCGCCTTTCTGCTGCTTCGTGGTTGCGGCAGCGCCGCGTTGGGCTTGGTGATGGACGGTTCGGATGCGCGGTTCAACCCCCGCCGGCAGGCGCCGCATGGATGATCCGCAGCATGAAGCCGATCTTCCGGGCAACAGGGGGCGCAATGGCAAAGGGATAGAAATCCGCCTGCCCGATGGAGCGGGTCATCTCGTTCATTGCCGTGGACAGGGGGATCCACGCGCGCATCAGGATGGCGGGATCGGTCACGGCATGGGCGTCTATCTCTGCGCAGGGCAGGGCAAGGCCGTTATGGCGCGCGGTATCCAGCCCGTCGATGATATGCAGCATATGGGCCCATGTCTCGGCCCAGTCCTCCCATGGGTGCGAGGTGGCATAGGAGGATACGAAGCTGTTTTCCCACCCCGCGGGCGGCCCTTGTGCGTAATGGCGCGCCAGTGCGAGCTGATAATCCTGCGAGGCATCGCCGAAAAGATCGGCAAATTCCCCCATCCGTCCCGCTTCGGCCACAAGAATCTGCCAGTAATAATGCCCCACCTCGTGCCGCAGATGGCCCAGCAGCGTCCGGTACGGCTCCCCCATGGCGACGCGGCGGGCTTCGCGTTCGTCATCATCGGCCTCGGCGATGTTCAGCGTGATGATGCCATTGTCATGCCCCGTCATCACCGTCTGCCCGTTGCCATCGGCAAGGAAGCGAAACCGCAAGCGGGTTCCCCGCGCCGAAACGAAGGGCAGCCCCAGGGCAATCAGGGAATAGCACAGGCGTCGCTTGGCCAGTTCCAGTTGGGTCCAGCGGCGCAGGTTGCCGGGCACATCCAGATCGGGGATCACCTCGGTCATGGCACAGCTGTCGCAGAAGCGGCCAGCACCCGCGGCCCAGTTGCAGGCGATCAGGCCGCGATTGGCGCAGGGGGCCTGCCCTTCCAACGGAGCCATCGCGCCTGCCTGCGGCAGATAGGCAAGCGCCGTGCCGCAATTCAGGCACATCGTGTTGCGAAAGTGCACCCTGTGCGCACAAACAGGGCAGGAAAAGCGTTTCATCGGCCGGTCCATGTCGGGTCGAAGGCGAACGGCGGCAGATGGGCCACGGTTCCGCCCCACGCGCGATCACGCCGCCGCGAGAGGGGCGCGCTTTGCCGCATAATCTCTTGCCGTCTGACGCGAATGTGGCTTTGTCGCACCAGCGGGGTCGATCTAGAACGGGCGTCATGGATATCGTGCTTATCGTGGGCATCACTGCCCTTTTGTTCATCGTGATTGCCGTGTCGGAGCCGTTGGCCGAACGCTTGCGGCTGCCCTATTCGGTTGTGCTGGCGGTGGTTGGCGCCTCGCTTGGCACGATCGCGCTGGTGCTTCAGCAGGGGGACGCCAGTTACGGCCCCGACCTGCGCGAGGCGCTGGCCCTTCCGATCAAGTCATCGGTCTTTCTTGTCGTGTTCCTGCCCACCCTGCTGTTCGAGGTGTCGCTGGGCCTGAACGTCCGGCGCATGGTGGACGACTGGGTGCCGATCCTTGTGATGGCGGTGCTGGCGGTGGTGGCCGCAACGCTGGTGATCGGCTTTGCGCTGCATCCGTTCAGTTCGATGCCGCTGGTGGGCTGCCTTCTGCTTGGGGCGATCGTTTCGACCACCGATCCTTCGGCGGTTGTCGGCATCTTTCGCAACGTCGCGGCCCCGCAGCGCCTGATGCGGATCGTGGAAGGCGAAAGCCTGCTGAACGATGCCGCCGCCATTGCGCTGTTCGGCTTCTTCCTGACCTATGTCATGGCTGGCGTTCCGAACCCGACGCTGATCTCGGGTCTCGGGTCCTTTCCGTGGTTGCTGGGCGGCGGGCTGGCGGTGGGCCTTATCCTTGCCCGCATCGCGGTGGAAGGGATGCGCCTGATGCCGAACCATCCGCTGGCGCAGATATCCGTCAGCATGGCGCTGCCCTACCTGACCTATATCGCGGCAGAGGAGCTGAATGTCTCGGGCGTGGTCGCGGTTGTTGGCGCGGGGCTGCTGATGAACGTGGCCGGCCCCTCGCGCCTGTCGCCCGCCACATGGGCGCAACTGCGTGAATTGTGGAGCTTGCTGGCCCATCTTGCCGGAGCATTGATCTTCGTGCTGGCGGCGCTGCTCATCCCGCGGCTGATGGGCGATGCGCGCCCGCATGACCTGCTGCTGATCCTTGTGGTGGCAGGGGCGGCGTTTCTTTCGCGCGCGCTGATCCTTTGGGGCGTGCTGCCGACGCTGCGGCACCTGAAGCTGTCGCCCCGGATCGAACCGGCCTATCGCGCCGCGATCCTTTGGGGCGGGTTGCGCGGGGCTGTGACGCTGGCGCTGGCGCTGGCCGTGACGGAAAACGCGCTGGTGCCGGCCAACGTGAAGCGTGAAATCGGCATCCTTGCCACCGGCTATGTTCTGTTCACGCTGTTCCTGCAGGGCACCACCCTGCGCCGGGTGATCCATCGCCTTGGCCTTGCGCGCCTGTCGCCGCTGGACATGGCGCTGTCCAACCAGGTGATCGCCGTCGCCCTTCAGAACGTGCGCGAGGAGGTGGCCGAATCCGTTCGCGAACACGAACTTTCTCGCGAAAGCGTTCGGGCAGAGGCGAAGCGCTTCGGCCAGCGCCTTGAAGACGCCGTGCATCGCGCCGAGCAGACCGAGGAGATTCCCGACAAGGAACGCATCACCCTTGGCCTTGTGGCCCTTGCCGTGCGCGAACGGGAGGAGATCCTGCATGGCTTCCGCGAACAGCTGATCACCACGCGCCTGGTGGAACGGATGCTGTCGGATGCCGAATACCTGATCGAAAGGACGCGACAGCAGGGGCGCGACGGATATCGCGCCGCATCGCGGCGAAGCCTGATCGCGGGGCCGGTGGCGCGCGCGGCAGTGCTGCTGCACAACCGGTTGCGCATCTCGCGGCCGCTGGCCAACCTCGTGGCCGACCGCTTTGATATCCTGCTGAACCAGCGCACCATCCTGCGGCACCTGCACGAATATATCGACCAGAAGGTGCGCCGCCTTTACGGCCGCCGCGTGTCGGACCTGCTGCACGAATTGCTGAAACGGCGGGAAGAGGAGGTGGAGCGGGCGCTTGAAAGCCTCCATCTGCAATACCCTTCCTTCACCGAGGAGATGGAGCGCCGCTATATCCGCCGCGCCGCGCTGCGGATGGAAGAACGGCAATACAAGGCGTTGCTGGATGACGGGCTGATCGGGCCGGAACTGCACAAGACGCTGCGGGATGCGATCCGGCGCGAACAGGCGAAGATCCACGCGCGCCCGCATCTGGATCTCGCCGTGCACAAGGCCGAACTGATCCGCCAGTTCCCGCTGTTTTCAGGCATGGACGAAGATCAGCGCAAGGCGCTGTCAAAGGCGATGATCACCTTCTACGCCCAACCGGGCGAGGTTCTGGTGCGGCGGGGCGATCAGGCGCGGCAGGTTTATTTCATCGCTTCGGGCGCGGTGGAATCCGAAGTGGCGGGCGAACGCCGCCGTATGGGCCGTGGCGACATGTTCGGCCAGCTTTCCATCCTGATGCGGCGGACGCGGAACGCGCAGGTCAGATCCATCGCCTATTCCACGCTGCTGGCACTGGATGAGGCGCGGTTCCGGGACCTGCTTGCCCGCAACCGTGAACTGCGCGAGGCGGTGGTGGAAAGCGCCCGCCAGCGCGGCGTGCCACTGGATGATGCGCTGCTTCCGCCGCTGGCGGCATGAAAAAAGGCGCCGGATGTCCGGCGCCTTTCGTTCAGGTGCGGATGCCGGCGAAGCGGGCCTGCCAGTCCACCCGTTCCTCGTCGGTGATCTTGCGGAACAGCACGTCCGGAACCGTGAAGGCGTGGCCTGCGGGCAGAACCTGCAGTGCCGCGCCCACATCCTCGGGCCACGTCCAGTCGTCGCAGCCCATTGCATTCATCATCGCCTGCGCCGCATCCGGAATGAACGGGCGCGATACGACGGCATAAAGCCGGATCAGGTTCAGGGCCAGCCGCACCATCGCCTCGGCCGCCTGCGGGTCGGTCTTGATGACCGTCCACGGTGCGGCCGATTGCAGGTATTCGTTGCCCGCCACCCAAAGGGCGCGCAGTTCGGTGGCGGCCTTGCGCACCTCCATCGCCTGCATGTTGCCTTCATAGGCGCGCAGGCGGGTGGTCAGTTCCGCGATCAGTTCGTCTTCGCGCGGGCCGGTGGTGCCGTTCGATGGCACGACCTCTCCGAACTTGGAGCGGCAGAATTTCGTGACACGGCTGACAAGGTTGCCCAGCACGTCGGCCAGATCCTTGTTCACCGAGCCCTGGAAGTTTTCCCACGTGAATTCGGCATCCGAGGATTCGGGCGCATGGCTCAGCAGCCACCATCGCCAGTAATCCGGCGGCAGGATCGACAGCGCCTGATCCATGAAGATCCCGCGCCCCTGCGAGGTGGAGAACTGGCCGCCGTCATAGTTCAGGTAGTTGAAGGACTTGATGTAATCGACCATCTTCCACGGCTCGTCCGCGCCGATCTGCGTGGCGGGGAAGGAAAGCGTGTGGAAGGGCACGTTGTCCTTGCCCATGAACTGCAGATAGGTGACGTCATCCGCGCCCTTGTCGGTGCGCCACCAGCGTTCCCAGTCCGCGTCCGTCTTGCCGTTCGCCTCGGCCCATTCGGCGGCGCAGGCGATATATTCGATGGGCGCGTCGAACCAGACATAGAAGACCTTGCCTTCCATGCCCGGCCAGTCCTGATCGCCCTTCTTCACCGGCACGCCCCAGTAAAGATCGCGCGTGATGCCGCGATCCTGAAGCCCTTCGCCGTCGTTCAGCCATTTCTTCGCGATGGAGGTGGTCAGGATCGGCCAGTCGGTCTTGCTGTCGATCCATGCCTGAAGTTCGCCCCGCAGCGCGGACTGGCGCAGGAACAGGTGCTTGGTTTCCCGCACCTCAAGATCGGTGGAGCCGGAGATGGCCGAACGCGGTTCGATCAGGTCGGTCGGGTCCAGCTGCTTGGTGCAGTTTTCACACTGGTCGCCCCGCGCCTTGTCATATCCGCAGTTGGGGCAGGTACCCTCGATATAGCGGTCGGGAAGGAAGCGGTTGTCGGCGATGGAAAAGACCTGCCGTTCCGACACCTCCTGGATATAGCCGTTATCGGCCAGCCTGCCCGCGAAGTGCTGCGTCAGCGCCCGGTTCTGCTTGCTGGAGGAGCGGCCGAAGTGGTCGAAGGACAGCCGGAAGCCGGCGGCGATGCCGGCCTGCACCTCGTGCATCTCGGCACAGAACTGCTCCACCGGCTGGCCGGCCTTGGCGGCGGCAAGTTCGGCCGGGGTGCCGTGTTCGTCGGTGGCGCAAAGGAACAGCACCTCGTGGCCCCGACCGCGCAGGTAGCGCGCGATCAGGTCGGCCGGAAGCTGGCTGCCCACAAGGTTGCCCAGGTGCTTGATCCCGTTGATATAGGGAAGTGCCGAGGTGATCAGATACCGTGCCATGCCCGCCGCCTTTCGTCCGGTTTGGCAAGGGGTGTATCGCGGGTGGGGCGAAGCCTCAAGCGGGGCTTGTCAATGCCGCCACAGCCTCTAGGCTCGTGTCGCAACGAAAGGGCCGGATATGAAGCAGATCGCACTTGGAAAAACCGGATCGACCGTGTCCGAGCTTTGCCTTGGCACGATGACCTGGGGCACGCAGAACACGCAGGCCGAGGCGCATGACCAGATCGCCATGGCGCTGGATCACGGCATCAATTTCCTTGACACTGCCGAGATGTATCCTGTGAACCCGGTTTCCGCCGAAACGATGGGCCATACCGAAACCATCATCGGCAACTGGCTGGCGCACGCACCGCGCGACAAGGTGATCATCGCCACCAAGATCACGGGCGAGGGCAGCGCGGCCACCGGCGGCGCGCCCATCAGCGCGGCGCGGATGCGGCAGGCGGTGGAAGATTCGCTGAAGCGCCTGCAGACCGACCACATCGACCTTTACCAGATGCACTGGCCCAACCGCGGATCGTACCACTTCCGCAAGATCTGGGGCTATACGCCGCCGCGCGACAAGGCCGCGATCGAGGCTGACATGCTGGCCATCCTTCAGGAAGCCAAACGCCTTCAGGATGAAGGCAAGGTGCGCCATTTCGGCCTGTCGAACGATACGGTCTGGGGGGCTGCGGCGTGGCTGCGTCTGGCCGACCAGCACGGCCTGCCGCGCATGATGACGGTGCAGAACGAATATTCGCTGCTGTGCCGCCAGTTCGACAGCGACTGGGCCGAATTCGCCGCGCTGGAGGATATGCCGCTGCTGGGGTATTCGCCGCTGGCGACGGGCCTTCTGACGGGCAAATATGCAGGCGACGTGGTTCCCGCGGGATCGCGCCGCGAACGCAACCCTGAACTGGGCGGACGCATCACGCCCTTCGTGTTCGAGGCTGTCTCGGCCTATCTGGGGGTGGCGAAGGATCACGGGCTTGATCCGGCGCAGATGGCGCTGGCGTTCTATCGCTCGCGCCCCTATCCGTGCGTGCCGATCATCGGGGCGACGAACCTGAAGCAACTGAAAACCTGCCTCGGTTCCGTCAACGTGACGCTTTCGCAGGACGTTCTGGACGATATCGCGCAGGTGCACCGCCAGTTCCCGGCGCCGTTCTGATGCGCTGGCTGGTGCTGCTTCTTGCAGTTGCCGCCTGCGCCCGCAGCGCCCCAGCGCCAGTGGAGGTGTTTCGCGACGGGCAGGTGCCGATCTATTCCAATGCGGGGTTCGATCCGGCCACGCTGGCAGGCACATGGACGCAGGTTGCCACGTTCGGTGCGGCCTGTGCGCCCGGCGCGCTGACCTTTGCAAGCGGCCGCGTGGACGGATCGCTTTGCCTGAACGGGCAGGCCCGCCGCATAAGCGGGCCATTCGGCATCACCGGCCCGTCGCGCATCCTGCCCATGGGCGAGGGGGAGCCGTGGTGGATCCTGTGGATCGACTACGACCGGCGCAGCATGGCGATCGGCACGCCCTCGGGCACGCTGGGGTTCGTGCTGGACCGGACGGGCGCGATCCCGCCCGACAGGATGAAGGCCGCCGCCGATATCTTCGACTGGAACGGCTATGACACGGGCCGGTTGCGCCCGCTGTAAATAACCGCGACGGAAAGGCGCGCCACCGGCGTTTCATCTTTCGGAAGGCGGTTGATTGGCCGCCTTCGAAAAGGAGTGAAACGATGACGAAGTTCCTGACTGGTGCGACCCTTGTCGCCATTTCGCTGGCCGGCCTTTCGACCGCCTTTGCCCAATCCGCAACCGAGGCCGAACGCCGGACCCCGCCGATGATGCAGCCGTTCGACGAGCTGGACGCAGATGGCGACGGATCCATCACGCGCGAGGAGATGCAGGCCCGCCGGGTGCAGCAGGTCGAGGCGCTGGACGAGAATGGCGACGGCAAGATCTCGGCCGGGGAACTGGCGCGCGCCGACATTGCCCGCGCCACCGAACGCGCCGAGCGCCGCGCGCAGGCGATGATCGAGCGTCTGGACGCAGATGGCGACGGCCTTCTTTCCGCGGCCGAACTCGCGACGCCGCCTGCTGGGCCGGACCTGCGCCGCCTTGATACCGACGGCGACGGTGCGATCAGCCGGACCGAGGCCGATGCGGCGCGCAAGTTCATGCGCGAACGCCACCAGGCCACCCCTGATCATCGTCAGGCACACTGATGCCGGGGCGGCGCCAGGCTTGCCCCTGCCTTGCGCCGCCGATAGCGAAAGACGATGACCATGCCGCTCGACACCCTTCCGGATGTGACGGACGAAGCGTTGCTGATCCTTTACGCCAACGGGGATCGGGCAGCGGCCCGCGCACTGACCCTGCGCCTGACGCCGCGCGTTCTGGGCTTTGCGGCCCGGATGCTGTCCGACAGGGCCGAGGCCGAGGACGTCACGCAGGAAGCGATGCTGCGTTTGTGGCGCATTGCTGCCGAATGGCGGCAGGGGGAAGCGAAGGTGACGACATGGCTTTACCGCGTCACCTCGAACCTGTGCACCGACCGGCTGCGGCGGCGGCGCGGCATCGCACTGGATGATGCGCCCGATGTTGCCGATGCCGCCCCGGGGGTGGAAGCTAGCCTGATCGAAGGCCAGCGGATGCGCGCGCTGGACGATGCGCTCGCCCTGTTGCCCGAACGCCAGCGGCAGGCGGTGGTGCTGCGCCATATCGAAGGGCTGCCCAATCCCGAAATTGCCCGCATCATGGAAATCGGGGTGGAGGCGGTGGAAAGCCTGACGGCGCGGGGAAAACGCGCCCTTGCGGCGTTGCTGGCCGGGCAGCGCGATGTTCTGAGTTATGAGGATGGCTGAGATGCAGGACGATCTGGACGATCTTTTCGCCACCGCGCGGCAGCGCCCGCCCGAACCTTCTGCCGGCCTTCTGGCCCGTGTTCTTCACGACGCCGAAGGGGTGCAGGATGCGCAGGCCCGGCCCCTGCGGTCCCCGTATCGTCGCAGGCACCGTCTGTTGGCGCTGGTTCTGGGCAGTGCGGGTGCGGCCGCAGGCATGGCGACGGCAGCCGTGGCCGGCGTGTGGATCGGTTTTGCACAGCCCGAAGCTGTCAGTTCCGTCACGGCCGCATGGCTTGCGGATGAACGCGTCGATCTGATCCCCAATTACGATTACCTGACGGAATGACGAAGATGCCCGTATTCTCCCCCCGTTCGCTGCGGATCCTGCTGGCATTGTCGGTGGCGCTGAACCTTGTCGTCATCGGGATCGTTGCGGGCGCCGCCCTGCGCGAGCCGCCCCGCCCGCGCCCCGACAGCGGGCCCGCCTTCGGTATCTATGACCGTGCGCTGACCAAAGAGGATCGCGAGGCGCTGCGCGAGGCTTTCCGCCGCGAAGCGCCCGATTTCCACAGGAACTGGCAGAAGATGCAAGGCGATCTGGCCCAGCTGATCGCTGCGCTTGAGGCGAACCCCTATGATCCCGTCCGCGCGCGCGAGGTTTTCGAACGGCAGCGGGAACGGGGGATCGAGATGATGATACTGGGCCAGCGTCTCATGGCGGATCATCTGGCCGAGATGACGCCGGATGAACGGCGCGCCTTTGCCGGCCGCCTGCAACAGCGGCTGGATGACCGCGAGGATCGCCGACGCTAGGCGCTGCGGGCGACCCAGCCTGCCGGCGCCGCGGCGATGGTCACGCGGTTACGCCCCGCGCCCTTGGATTGCAGCAGCGCCTGATCGGCGCGTTCAAGGGTATCGGCCATCGATTCCGTTTCCATCCGCCGCCGCGTGGCAAGGCCGACCGAAATCGTGACGGTCAGCGTTTCCCCTGAAGGCAGCACGATGGGCGCACCGGCGATCTGCCGGCACAGGTTTTCGGCCAATGGCACCGCGCCGGCAAGAAGGGTGTCGGGCAGGGCGATCAGGAACTCCTCCCCGCCCATGCGTGCCGCAAGGGCACCGGCTGGCAGGGGGGCGGTTAGGCGGCGCGCGATTTCGGCCAGCACGGTGTCGCCGGCGGCATGGCCCCAGCGGTCGTTCACCGACTTGAAACGATCCAGATCGATCAGCAGGACGGCCATGTCGGAATTGACCATCGTTTCCAGCCGGGGCATGGCGAAGCGACGGTTGTGAAGACCCGTCAGGTGATCGACCATCGCCATCCGCAGCCCTTGCGCGACCGACGCACGGCGCCGATCCTGCCGCCGTTTCATCCGCAGCAGGTGCGACAGGCGCAGCGCCAGTTCCGGCGTGCCGGTGGTTGGCCCCACAACCTCGTCCGCGCCCAGATCCCAAGCCATCGCAGCCGCGTCTGCATCCTGCCGCGATTGCAACACGCAGATCGGGACGTTGCGCGTTTCGGCCTGTGCACGCAGGTCCGACATCAGGCCCAACCCGGCGCCCGGGCCGTCCAGCCCCGCATCGATCACGAAAAGATCGGGCACGGAGCGTGCATGCAAAGCCTCGGCCCGCGTCAGGCGCACCAGTCGGTCGGACAGATGCACTGTCAGATCACGACGCATCTGGACGGAGTCGTCGGTCTGATCCACGACAAAGGCAACGGTTGCCGGCATCTCGAAAGATCCGCCATCCTCGGCCATTCCCTCTGCCTCAATATCGCCATTCTGCTGGTGAAGGCGCAAAAGCGCACGCAGCCGTGCCAGCAGCAGTGCCTCGGCCACGGGCTGCACAAGAACATCGGCTGCCCCTGCCTGCAACAGCGGCAGCCGGGCCTCGTCCCCGGCGGCCATGACGACAACGGGGGTATCGCGCAGGCGCATGTCACGCTGCAAACGGCGCAGCGCCGCTTGCGGCGCGGCGCTGTCGATCAGGATCAGGTCGGGGCATTCACGGCGCGCGGCAAGGATCGCCGCCTCGGCATCGAGGGCGAAGGTGCAGACATAGCAACCCGAAACAAGACGCGCAGCCATCACGGTGCGGCTGGCATCTTCGGAGTTGATGACAAGGATCCGTCTGGTCATGGTCTCCCCCTTCCGCCGGCCTGAGGATGACATTCTGATCTATTGGTTAAAGAAACCTTTCTCTGCATCCCCCATCTTGCAATCGGTCTGTGGATAGGCACGATACCGCCTATGAAAGAACAGCTTCCAAGCCGCGATGCGGCCGAAACCACGGCGCTGCGCGCACTTGCCTGGCTGGGATCGCAGCCCGATCTTCTGCCCGGCTTCATGGCTGCCACAGGGGCGGATCCGTCCAGCTTGCGGCAGGCGGCGGGCCAGCCGGCCTTTCTTGGCGCCGTGCTGGATTTCATCCTGTCCGAGGATGCCCATGTCACCGCCTTCTGCGATGCAGCCGGTCTGCCTTATACCGAGCCGATGCGTGCGCGGGCCGTTCTGCCGGGGGGCGATCTGCCCCACTGGACCTGACATGATCCGCGGCGTGATCTTCGACAAGGACGGAACCCTGTTCGATTTCCACGCCAGTTGGGGTGCCTGGGCCGCCGGCTTTCTTGCCAGCCTTGGCGGCGATACCGCTGCGCTTGCCCGCGCCATCGCATTCAATCCCGACACCGGGCGCTTCGCCCCCCAAAGCCCGGCCATTGCCGGAACACCGGCGCAGATTGCCGATGCGCTGCTGCCGCATCTGCCCCACATGACAAGGCCCGATCTGCTGGCGGTGATGAACCGCTCTGCCGCCGCCGCGCAGATGATCGCCGCGGTGCCGCTGGCCGATCTTCTGGACGGGCTGCGGGCACATGGGCTGTGCCTTGGCCTTGTGACGAACGATGCCGAAGCGCCGGCCCGCGCGCATCTGGGGCGGCACGCGATCATCGATCGCTTCGACTTCATCGCGGGCTTTGACAGCGGCTTCGGCGCCAAGCCGCAGGCGGGCCAGCTTCTTGCCTTTTGCGCCGCCACCGGCCTTGATCCGGAAGCGGTGGTCATGGTGGGCGACAGCACCCACGATCTGCATGCGGGGCGCATTGCAGGAATGGCAACCATTGGCGTTCTGACCGGCCCGGCGCTGCGCGAGGAGTTGCAGCCACTGGCCGATGCCGTGCTGGATCACATCGGCCAACTGCCTGCCTGGCTTGCCGAAAAGACATGAAGATTCTGTTCGCCTTGCCGATATTGTCACGCTAGCATCAACCTCGGGACGAACGGGAGGAGGAAGCCCGCAGTCCCGCCGAAGGAGGATTGCCGATGCTGGATCAAGCCCGCGGGGTTCGTGCCCCCGCTGCCGATATTGTGGCCCATGCGCATGTAAAGGCCGAAGATTACGACCGCATGTATGCCGAATCAATTTCGGACCCCGAAGGGTTCTGGGGGCGGGAGGGGCAAAGCCTCGACTGGATCACCCCCTTCACGCGCGTGAAGAACACGGACCTGACGCATGGCCAGGTTTCCATCCGCTGGTTCGAGGATGGGGTGCTGAACGCGTCGGTCAATTGCATCGACCGTCACCTTGAAAAACGGGCCGACCAGACGGCAATCATCTGGGAACCGGATGATCCGGACAGTCCCGCACAACACATCACATACGCCCAGCTGGCCGAAAAGGTGAATCGCTTCGCCAACGTCCTGCTGAGCCAGGGCGTCATGCGGGGCGACCGCGTGGTGATCTATCTGCCGATGATCCCCGAAGCGGCTTATGCCATGCTGGCCTGTGCGCGCATCGGGGCGATCCACTCGGTGGTGTTCGCCGGCTTTTCGCCCGATTCGCTCGCCAACCGCATCAACGACTGCCAGGCCAAGCTGGTCATCACCGCCGATACCGCCCCGCGCGGCGGCAAGCGCACCGCGCTGAAATCCAACACCGATGCCGCACTGCTTCGGTGTTCGGAAAAGGTGCGTTGCCTTGTTGTGAAGCATACGGGCGATCAGATCACGTGGATCGACGGCCGTGATGTCGATGTGAAGGCGCTGATGGAAACCGTCGCGCCGGAATGTCCGCCTCGCCCGATGGGGGCCGAGGATCCTTTGTTCATCCTCTATACCTCCGGTTCCACTGGCCGCCCGAAGGGCGTCGTGCACAGCACCGGCGGGTATCTTCTGTATTCGGCGATGACGCACCGGTTCGTCTTCGATTACCACGATGGCGACGTGTACTGGTGCACGGCGGATGTCGGCTGGGTCACGGGCCACAGCTATATCGTTTACGGCCCCCTTGCGAACGGCGCGACGACCGTGATGTTCGAAGGCACGCCCAACTTTCCCGATGCCGGACGGTTCTGGGACATTGTTCAGAAGCACAAGGTCAACCAGTTCTATACTGCGCCCACGGCCATCCGCGCCCTGATGGCGCAGGGTGAAGAATGGCCGGCGAAATACGATCTGTCCTCGCTGCGCGTCCTCGGCTCGGTAGGAGAACCGATCAACCCCGAGGCGTGGAACTGGTTCGACCAGCATGTCGGCAAGGGTAAATGCCCGATCGTCGACACGTTCTGGCAGACGGAAACCGGGGGGCACATGATCACGCCGCTGCCGGGCGCGATCCCAACAAAGCCGGGATCGGCAACCAAGCCCTTCTTCGGCGTGAAGCCGGTGGTGCTGGACCCCACCTCGGGCGAGGAGCTTTCGGGCGCGGCAGAGGGTGTTCTTGCCATCGCCGACAGTTGGCCCGGCCAGATGCGCACCCTGTGGGAAGATCACGAACGATTCGAGGAGGCATATTTCAGCCAGTACAAGGGCACCTACTTCACGGGTGACGGCTGCCGCCGGGATGCCGACGGCTACTACTGGATCACGGGCCGCGTGGATGACGTGCTGAACGTGTCCGGTCACCGAATGGGCACTGCCGAGGTGGAATCGGCCCTTGTCGCCCATCCCGACGTGGCCGAGGCGGCGGTGGTTGGCGTACCCCATGACATCAAGGGGCAGGGCATCTATGCCTATGTCACGCTGATGAACGGGGTCGCACCGTCGGATGCGCTTCGTGCCGATTTGGTGAAATGGGTCCGTTCGGAGATCGGGCCGATCGCCACGCCCGATTTCCTGCAATGGGCGCCCGGTCTGCCCAAAACCCGTTCGGGCAAGATCATGCGCCGCATCCTGCGCAAGATCGCCGAGGATGACTTCGGAAGCCTTGGCGACACGTCCACCCTTGCCGATCCCGCAGTGGTCGATGACCTGATCGAAAACCGCCAGAACCGGAGCGGGACATGAACGCGCCATCCTGCACACAAACCGCTGTCCTGATCCTGCTTGGCCCCCCCGGCGCCGGCAAGGGTACGCAGTCGCGCGCGCTGGAACGGGCCTTCGGCCTGATCCAGCTTTCCACCGGCGATATGCTGCGTGCGGCGGTCAAGGCCGGCACGCCGGCAGGCAAAGCCGCAAAGGCGGTGATGGAGGCGGGCGGCCTCGTTTCGGACGAAATCGTGCTTGGGGTTCTGGCCGAACGCATGTCCCAACCCGATACGGGGCGCGGCGTTATCCTTGACGGGTTTCCGCGCACCCTTGCGCAGGCCGAGGCGCTGGACGATCTGCTGGCCCTGCGCGGCCAGTGCGTCGGTGCCGTGGTCAGCATGGAGGTGGATGACGAAACGATGGTGGCACGCGTTGCCGGCCGCTTCACCTGCGCCACCTGCGGCGAGGGGTATCATGAAACGCTGAAGCCGGCGAAGATGGCCGGCACCTGCGATATCTGCGGCGGGACCGACTTCACCCGCCGCGCGGATGACAATGCCGAAACGGCACGGGCCCGGCTGGCAACCTATCGCCAGCAGACCGCCCCGCTGATCGGGCATTACGAACAAACGGGCGTCCTGATGCGTCTGGACGCCATGCAGGATATCGCGGCAGTCAGCCGCGATCTGGTGCGGATGGTGGAACCTGTCATCCGCAAGGGCCGCTCCGGCGGTATGTGACGGGCGGGTTCCGGGGCTTGGGAGGGCCCCGCCGTCCGTGAAGGGAATGCTGCGCGCATCATGCGCGCAGCACGGAGGAGAGGGAGGGCGCAGCGGGACCCCGCTTCAAGCGTGGCCGGCTGTCCCGTTTCAGGGGAGGTTACAACATGGCGGATGTCATGAATGGGGCGCAGGCGCGGTCGCGTCCCATGACACGTGAGGAGAAGAAGGTCATCCTGGCCTCTTCGGCCGGCACGATCTTCGAATGGTATGACTTCTATCTTTACGGATCGCTTGCCGCGATCATCGGGGCGCAGTTCTTCACCGCGTTCCCCGAAGCCACACGCAACGTGTTCGCGTTGCTGGCCTTTGCGGCGGGCTTTCTGGTGCGGCCTTTCGGGGCGCTGGTCTTCGGATCGCTGGGCGATCTGGTGGGGCGGAAATACACGTTCCTGATGACCATCCTGATCATGGGCGCATCGACCTTCATCGTCGGCCTTCTGCCAGGATATGCCGCCTGGGGCATCGCGGCACCGGTCATCCTGATCGTGCTTCGGATGCTGCAAGGGTTGGCGCTGGGCGGCGAATATGGCGGCGCGGCAGTCTATGTGGCCGAACATGCGCCCGCCAATCGCCGCGGCTATTACACCGCGTTCATCCAGACGACGGCGACGCTTGGGCTGCTGCTGTCGCTGATCGTGATCCTGATCGTACAAAGCTATGTCAACGCCAACTATCCGATGGTGCCGGTGCTGGACCTGTCGGGCAACCCGGTGCTGGCGGCGGATGGCACCCCGGCGATGATCAGTGCATTCAATGCCTGGGGCTGGCGGATCCCGTTCCTTGGTTCCATCATCCTGCTGGGCATTTCGCTGTATATCCGCCTGCAGATGGAAGAAAGCCCGGCCTTCAAGAAGATGAAGGAAGAGGGGCGGACGTCCAAGGCCCCGATGCGCGAAGCGTTCGGCAACTGGAAGAACGGCCGCATCGCCCTGATCGCCCTGTTCGGCCTGACGGCAGGGCAGGCGGTGGTCTGGTATTCGGGCCAGTTCTATGCGCTGTTCTTCGTGCAGAACGTTGTGAAGATCGACAGCTTCAGCGCCAACGTCTTCATCGCATGGGCGCTGATCCTTGGCACCGGCGGGTTCCTGTTCTTTGGCGGACTGTCTGATCGCATCGGTCGCAAGCCGATCATCCTTGCGGGCTGCCTGCTGGCGGCGCTGACCTATTTCCCCGTGTTCAAGGGCATCACCCATATTGCCAACCCTGCGCTTCATGCCGCGCAGATGGTGCCGGTGACGGTGACGCATGCGCCCGACGGCTGTTCGTTCCAGTTCAACCCGACGGGCACGGCGAAGTTCACCTCATCCTGCGATATCGCCAAGGCGGCGCTGGCGCGGGCTTCGGTGAATTACCAAAGCGCGGAAGGCGCGGCAGGCACGCCTGCGACCATCTCGGTGGGGGATACGCAGATCGCGGCCTATGACGCGGGCGCCCTTTCGGGCGAGGCGCTGGCAGCCGAAAAAGCCCGCTTCGAGGCAGAACTGAACGGCGCGCTGGCCGAGGCAGGCTATCCCCTCGGCGGGCAGAACGAAACGGTGGCGAAGGCCGACCATTTCTTCGACATCTTCACCGGGCAGAAACTGACGCTGGTCCTGATCCTGACATGGCTGATCATTCTGGTGACGATGGTTTACGGGCCCATCGCGGCTGCGCTGGTGGAACTGTTCCCCACGCGCATCCGGTATTCCGGTCTGTCGCTGCCATATCACATCGGCAACGGCTGGTTCGGGGGGCTGTTGCCCGCCACGGCCTTCGCCATTTCGGCGCAAACGGGCAACATCTATGCGGGGTTGTGGTACGCGATCACCATCGCGGTGATGACCATCGTGATCGGCATGATCTTCGTGCCCAACAACACCCACAAGAAGGACATCTTCGCGGATGACCACAAATAAGGGATGGGGGCGGCAAGCCGCCCCTCACTCCACCTTGATGGCGGTATAGTGCACCAGATCGAAGCTGATGTTCACCGCCACGGCGGAGGGCGCCGTCACGTGCGGGCGGACCACCTCGGCCAGCTTCTTTCCCAGTTCCGCGGCATAGGCATCGTCGCGATGCGGTTTCGGCAGCATCGACAGGCGCAGCAGCACATGGCTGTGATGGTGGTCCGCCACCGGATGGGCGCGGCCCTTGCACTGGCCCGCGGCACCGTCGAAGGTGGCAATGGTGCGTTCGATCTCGGGCAGCACGCCCTCCAGCTTGTGGTCGGTCGTGAAATACAGGTCAGCCTGCGGCATGGTCTCTCCTCCGTTCAGAGGATCAACCTTGGAACGGATCGAGGGGATAGCCAACCCCTGTCAAATACAGCCCCTGCGGCGGGCAAACAGGCCCGCAGGCTGCGCGGTCGCGCGCCTCAAGCGCGGCCTTCACCCGGTGGGGGTGCCATGCGCCCGCACCCACGCGTTCAAGCGTGCCCACGATGGACCGCACCTGGTTGTGCAGGAAGCTGCGGGCGCGCAGGCGGAAGCGGTATTCGATGCCGGCCTCCAGCGGGATCTCCTCCAGCGTGATCTCGTCTATGGTTTTGACGGGCGATTTCGCCTGGCACATCGTGGAGCGGAAGGTCGTGAAGTCGTGATGCCCCACCAGATGGGCCGCGCCTTCGCACATGGCCTGCGCATCCAGCCGGTGCGCCACCTGCCATGCCAGCCCCCGGTCATGGGTCAGCGGCGCGCGGCGGGCAATCAGGCGGAACAGGTATCGCCGCTCCACCGCCGAAAAGCGCGCATGGAAATCATCCGGCACCGCTGCGCAGGCGGTGATCGCAACGGGCAGGGGCTTGAGGTGAAAGTTCAGCGCCTCTGACAAGCGGAACGGGTCCCATGGCTTTGAAAGGTCGCAATGGGCCACCTGTCCGGTGCCATGCACGCCGGTATCGGTGCGTCCTGCTGCGGCGATGGTATGGGGGCCGGGTTCCAGCCTTGCCAGCGCATCCTCGACCGCGCCCTGAACCGAAGGCTGGCCTTGCGCCTGCCGCTGCCAGCCATTGAACGGGCCACCGTCATAATCGATCTTAAGCGCATATCTGGGCATGTGCGTCCGGTATCACGGCGCGCGCGCCCTACACAAGCGTGGCGCACGGGCCTACATGGAAACGATAACCGGAGGATGCCGTGGCCCTATCGACCCTGACCGACACCGTGACCCGCAGCGCCCTTGGAACCGTTGCCAGCGTTGGGGGGCTGTTCGGCGATCCGGTGATCAGGCTGGGCGTGACAGGCCTTTCGCGTGCGGGCAAGACGGTGTTCATCACGGGGCTGGTTGCCAACCTGCTGGATCGGGGACGGATGCCCCAGCTCAAGGCGCAGTCCGACGGGCGGATCGAAAGCGTCTGGCTGCAACCCCAGCCCGACATCACCCTGCCGCGGTTCGAGTTCGAGAACCATCTTGCCGCGCTGACGGGCGATGATCCTCGCTGGCCCGAATCCACCCGCAGCGTGTCAGAGTTGCGGCTGTCATTCCGCGTGCGGCCCCTTGGGATGTTCAGCGGGCTGCAAGGAATGCAGACGGTTCATCTGGACATCATCGATTACCCCGGCGAATGGCTGCTGGACCTGGCGCTGCTGGATCGAAGCTATGAGGAATGGTCGGACGCCACATTTGCCCGCATTTCCCGCCGGCCGCAGGCGCAGGATTTTCTGTCCACCGCACGGGCCGAGGACGGGTCGCTTCCGCTGGACGAAGGGCGCGCGCAGGCCCTTGCGGCCAGCTTCACCAATTACCTGAACATGGCACGCAAGGACGGCTTTTCCGACTGCACGCCGGGGCGATTCCTGCTGCCGGGGGATCTGGCAGGCTCCCCCGTGTTGACCTTTGCGCCGCTGCCGAAGCCATCCCAAGCGGGGCGCGGCAGCCTTTGGCATGAAATGGCGCGGCGGTTTGAAGGGTACAAGGACAAGGTCGTCCGCCCGTTCTTTCGCAACCATTTCAGCCGGATCGATCGTCAGGTGGTGCTGGTGGATGCCCTTTCCGCGATCCATGACGGCCCGCAGGCGCTGGAGGATCTGCGCCGCACCATGGCCGACATCCTGACGGCCTTCCGCCCCGGCGCGAACAGCTTTCTCAGCCAGATCCTGCTGGGCAAGCGGGTGGAACGCATCCTGTTCGCGGCCACCAAGGCAGATCACGTCCACCATACCCAGCACCCCCGCCTGACCGCCATCATGGAGGCGCTGCTGCGCGATGCCCGCGACCGGGCCGCCTTTGCCGGGGCGCGGACGGAAGCCATGTCGCTGGCCAGCTTGCGGGCCACGGTCGAAGAAGAAATCACGCGCCAGGGCGAGGTGCTGGAAGCCGTGCGCGGCCGCCTGCCCGACAACCGCCACGTCGCGATGTATCCGGGCGAGCTTCCCGCCGATCCCGCCCGCCTTCTGTCCCCTGCGCGGGAGGGGGCGGAGAAGTGGCTGGATGCAGATTTCTCGCTCATGGGATTCGCACCTGCCCGCAGCGCCCTGCGTCCCGGCGAAGGGCCGCCCCATATCCGCCTTGACCGCGCGGCGCAGTTCCTGATCGGAGATCGCCTATGAAGAAACCCGTCGTGATGGAGTGGGAGGAGGCCGCCGATCCCGCCCTTGCCGCCCCCGTGCCGGAGGAGTCCGATGGAGGGCTGGCCACGGCCATCCGTGTCGGCGCCAGAAAACCCTCGCTCTTGTGGCGGTTTGCTCTTTGGGCTTTCGGCGCGGCAGGCGGGTTCATCCTGTCGGTTGCCGCTTATGACTTCACCACCACGCTGCTGGACAGGAACACCGTTCTGGGGCTGGTGGCTTTTGTTCTGATCGGGATGGCGATTCTTGCGGCGGTGCTGCTGGCGGGGCGCGAGGCGCTGGCCTATCTGCGGCTGGCGCGGCTGGACCATCTGCGCCTCGCGGTGGAGGATGCCCGCGCCCACGCCGATGTGAAGGCCGCCCGCAGCGCCAGCAACGGCATCGCGGGCATCTATGCGCCGCACCACCCGCAGGCCGTGGCGCGTCTGCGCGAACGTCAGGATGAAACCTTTGACGCCGATGCCCTGCTGGACATGACGGAGGCGGAGCTTCTGGCCCCGCTGGATCAATACGCCCGGCGAGAGATCGAGCGCGCGTCGCGGCAGGTCGCCATCGCGACCGCGCTGGTGCCGCTGGCGCTGGTCGATGTGGCGACGGCGCTGTTTGCCAACCTGCGCATGGTGCGCCGCATCGCCGAAATCTATGGCGGCCGGTCCGGCACCGCAGGCAGCCTGAAACTGATGAGCCGCGTGTTCAGCTATCTTGTTGCCACCGGGGCCTTGGCGGTGACGGATGACCTGGTGCATTCGGCGGTTGGCGGCGGGCTTTTGTCGCGCGTGTCGCGCCGGTTCGGCGAGGGCATGATCAACGCCGCCCTGACAGCCCGCATCGGCGTGGCAGCGATGGAGCTGAGCCGCCCGATGCCCTTCCATACCGCCCGCCGCCCACGCATCCCGAACCTCCTTTCCCGCGCCCTGACAGGGCTTTGGGAAAAGGAGGCGGAACGCTAACAGGTTACTCCGCTTCGGTCAGCTTGAACTGATAGGTCGCCGGCATGAAGCGGAAGCCGTCCTCCGTCTGCGCAACATAGCCGACGGAGGGGAAGGGCATGTGATAGCCGATAAAGGGCAGCCGCTCCTCGGCCAGCATTTCAAGCACCCTTCGGCGTGTCTGGCTGGCGGCTTCCTTGTCCATGTCGAAGCGGACTTCCCAGTCGGGGCGCGCAAGCGACCAGACATAGTGGTTTGCGGTATCGGCCGCCAGCAGCAGGCGCTGGCCGCCATCTTCATTCAGCATGAACGTCATGTGGCCGGGGGTGTGCCCCGCGGCCAGCATCGCCGTGACGCCGGGGATCACTTCCTCGCCATCCTCCAGCAGGCGGAACCGGTCCTCGAAGGGACGGACCTTCGCCTCGAAGGTTTCGCCGCCCGCATTGGACCAATGCTCCATCTCGGCGCGGCCGGTGACCAGATCGGCATCGGGGAAGGTCAGCTTGCCATCGGCCGAAAGCCCGCCGATGTGATCGCCATGCATGTGGGTGATGACGACGGTGCGGATCGTTTCCGGCCCCATTCCCGCGCTGGCCAATGCCGCCTTCAAACCATCGGGGTTCATGCCGGTGTCGAACAGGATCACTGCATTGCCGGTTTCAACGACCACGGGGCAGTAATTGCCCAGTGCGCGGTCGGCGGGAATGAAGTTCTCTTCCGAAAGCTCCCTGAACTCCTCGTCCGAGGCGTTCAGGCCAAAGGTGCCGTGGGGATCCTGCATCGGCGACTGGCCTGCAAGCAGCACCGTTATGCGCATGTTGCCAAGCATGAAGCTGTGGTGAAGCGGCATGTCAGTTGCCTCGGATGTCTGGGCAGAAACGGTGACGGGCACCAGCGAGGCAAGCGGCAACGCCGCCCCTGCGGTCAGTGCCGTGCGACGTGTCATGGTCATGGTCGTCCTCCTGCTGTTTCGCGAGAAGTAGGCTATTCCCACCACGGGTCTATGGCGGCGATGTCATCATCCGACCAGCCGAAGTGATGGGCAAGTTCGTGCACCATCACATGGCCCACAAGCTCCCTCAGTGAAACGTTGCCGCGATCGGCCCACTCATCCAGGATGGGGCGGCGGAACAGCCGGATGATGTCCGGCCCCACGGGTTGGTCCATCACGGATTTCTGCGTCAGCGGCACGCCTTCGTAAAGGCCCGTCAGCTCGTACGGGTTTTCGATCTCCATCTCGTCCAGAAGATCGTCGGACGGCCAGTCCTCCACCACAACGATGACGGAACGGGCGGCCTGCCATCGGGCGGGCAATGCCTCCACCACCTCAAGGGCGAGGGATTCGATGATTGCAAGATCGGGCGCGGTCTGGTCCATGGCGTCACTTTGCCCCGCGCCCACGCCTTTGCCAATCCCATCACGATGTTGTCGCACAAGAATGGTTGCGCTAGCTTTCGCGGGTCACAGGGAAGGCAATGCATGGAACCGGCAGATATTTTCATCATCGGTGGCGGCGTGAACGGCACCGGGATCGCCCGTGACGCGGCGGGGCGGGGGCTGAAGGTGATCCTTGCCGAACAGGGCGACCTGGCGCAGGCAACATCCTCGGCCTCGACCAAGCTGTTCCACGGGGGGCTTCGATATCTTGAGTATTTCGAGTTCCATCTGGTGCGCGAGTCGCTGAGGGAGCGGGAAACCCTGTTGGTGGCGATGCCGCATATCAGCTGGCCGATGCGCTTCGTGCTGCCCTACAGCCCCGATATGCGCTTCGAAAGCCAGACGCCTACGTCAAAGCTGCTGTCCACGGTGATGCCGTGGATGAAGGGGCGGCGCCCGGCGTGGCTGATCCGGCTGGGTCTGTTCCTTTACGACAGCCTTGGCGGGCGCAAGATACTGCCCGCGACAAAGAAGCTGGACCTGCGGACCGATCCCGTGGGCAAGCCGCTTCAGGACCGCTTCGCCTTCGCCTATGAATATTCCGACTGCTGGGTGGAGGATGCGCGCCTTGTCGTGCTGAACGCCCGTGACGCCGAGGAAAAGGGCGCGACCATCCTGACCCGCACCCGCGTGACCGAGGCGCGGCGCGAAGGGGATCTTTGGCGGGTGGAAACCGCTGCCGGAACCTTCCATGCGCGCGCGCTGGTCAATGCGGGCGGGCCGTGGGTG
The DNA here is from genome assembly GCF_004015795.1 of Falsirhodobacter deserti. GTDB lineage: Bacteria > Pseudomonadota > Alphaproteobacteria > Rhodobacterales > Rhodobacteraceae > Falsirhodobacter > Falsirhodobacter deserti. The sequence continues at coordinate 225,362 of NZ_ML137218.1, forward strand.
GAAAAGGTGGTGAAGGATACGGCGCATGTCGTCACGCGCGAAGGCATCCGGCTGGTGCGCGGCAGCCATATCGTGGTGCCGAAACTGTTTGATCACGACCGCGCCTACTTCTTTCAGGGCGAAGATGGCCGCATCATCTTCGCCATCCCCTACGAGCAGGACTTCACCCTGATCGGCACCACCGATCAGGACCATCAGGGCGATCCCGCCCATCCCGTCTGCACCCCCGAGGAGCAGGATTATCTTTGCGCCTTCGCCTCGAACTATTTCAAGGTGCCGGTCACGCGGGATCAGGTGGTCTGGACCTATTCGGGCGTGCGCCCGCTTTACAACGACGGGGCATCCTCGGCGCAGGCGGCAACACGGGAATATGTTCTTAGCCTTGAGACAAGCGGCGCCCCGATCCTGAGCGTGTTCGGCGGCAAGATCACCACCTATCGCCGGCTGGCCGAAACCGCGCTGGCAAAGCTGTCGCCGTTCTTTCCGCAGGCAAGGGGGGATTGGACGGCCCGCGCCCCGCTTCCGGGGGGGGATTTTCCGCAAGGTGACGTGGCCCGGCTGCGCGAGGATCTTCGCCGCGGCCACCCCTTCCTGACGGAAGAGTGGGCCGCGCGGATGATCCGTGCCTATGGCACCGATGCACAGAAAATTCTTGGCACTGCGGCAAGCGTGGATGATCTTGGCCGAACCTTCGGCGCCACGTTGACCGAGGCGGAGGTTCGATGGCTGATGACGCGTGAATACGCGCGCACGGCCGAGGATGTCGTCTGGCGCCGCTCCAAACTGGGGTTGCGGTTGACGGCAGAACAGATTGCGGTACTTGACCGCTTCATGAGGGAGGCGGCATGACCATTCTTGCGATCGACCAGGGCACCACATCGACGCGCGCGATTGTTTTCAACGACAAGCTTTCCCCGCTGACAGTCTCCCAGCGCGAATTCCCGCAGCACTTCCCCCGCTCGGGGTGGGTGGAGCATGATCCCCGCGATCTGCTGAAAACCGTGAAGGACACCGCGCGCGAGGCGGCGAAGGATCATCGCATCGCAGCCATCGGCATCACCAACCAGCGCGAAACCGTGGTGCTGTGGGATCGCCGCACGGGCGAGCCTTTGGCAAACGCAATCGTGTGGCAGGACCGCCGGACAGCCCGCTTTTGCGAACACCTGCATGGCGAGGGGTTCGAGGAACGGATCACGAAGGCGACGGGCCTGCTGATCGACCCCTACTTTTCCGCCACCAAGCTGAAATGGCTGCTGGACGAAGTTCCGGATGCCCGCGCCCGGGCCGAGCGGGGGGAGCTTGCCTTTGGCACGGTCGATTGCTTCCTGATCTGGAACCTGACAGGCGGCGCGCATGTGACCGATGTCACCAATGCCTGCCGGACGATGCTTTTCAACATCGGCACCGGCCAGTGGGATGCCGAAATCTGCGCCATGCTGGACATCCCCATGTCGCTGCTGCCCGAGGTTCTGGACAACGCGGCAGAGTTCGGGACGACCGGGCTGCTGGGCTATGACGTACCGATCCTTGGGGTGGCGGGGGACCAGCAGGCCGCCACGATCGGGCAGGCCTGCTTCAAGCCCGGAATGCTGAAATCCACCTATGGAACGGGCTGCTTCGCGCTTCTGAACACGGGGGAGGAGCGGGTCGAAAGCAGCCATCGCCTGCTGACCACCATTGCCTATCGTCTGGATGGGCAGGTCTGTTACGCGCTTGAAGGCTCCATCTTCGTGGCGGGGGCCGTGGTTCAATGGCTGCGCGATTCGCTTGGCATCATCCGCGATGCTCCCGAAACGCAGGCGCTGGCGGAAAAGGCCGATCCGCAGCAGGAAATCGTGCTGGTTCCTGCCTTCACCGGCCTTGGCGCCCCGTGGTGGGAACCTGACAGCCGCGGTGCCCTGTTCGGCCTGACGCGCGGCACCGGAGCGGCCGAATTTGCCCGTGCGGCGCTGGAAAGTGTCGGCTACCAGACGCGCGACCTGCTGGAGGCGATGCGAGCCGACTGGTCCGGTACGCCGGATGTGCTGCGTGTGGATGGCGGCATGGCACGGTCCGACTGGGCGATGCAATTCCTGGCCGATATGATCGGTGCGCCGGTGGACCGCCCGCGCGTGACCGAAACCACGGCGCTGGGTGTGGCGTGGCTGGCAGGGATGAAGGCCGGCATCTGCGGCGGCATGGATGATTTCGCCCGCGGCTGGGATCTGGACCGGCGCTTCGACCCCGTGATGGAAGAACCCGAACGCGCCCGCCGCTATGGCCTGTGGCAGCGGGCAGTGAAGGCCACGATCGGGGTTTAACCCCGAATGGCCGCCAGCATGCGGTGAACATTGTCGGGATCGGCATCCGGCGTGATGCCGTGACCAAGGTTGAAGATATGCGGGCCCTTCGAGAACGCGCTGACGATGCGGCGCGTTTCCTCTTCCAGCCGCGCAGGCTCCACCAGGTGGTGGGGGGCAAGGTTGCCCTGCACACAGCCGGAAACCTGCACATGCGCTGCCGCCCATTCCGGGTCTACGGAATTGTCCACGGCCACGGCATCCGCGCCCACTGCGGCGGCAAAGCCGACATACCGTTCTTTCGCTTCGCGCGGGAAGGCGATGACCGGCAGGGTGGGGTGGCGACGTTTGAGTTCGGCGATGATCGCCTTTGCCGGTGAAAGGGCGAAATCTTCGAAATCCCGCCCCTTCAACGATCCTGCCCAGCTGTCGAACAGCTTCACCACCTCGGCCCCTGCACGCACCTGCGCATCAAGGTATTCGATGGTGGCGGCGGTGATCCGGTCGATCAGTGCCGTGAAGGCTGGACGATCAGTATCCTTCAGCAGGTGCGCCGGCCCCTGATCCGGGGTTCCGCGGCCCGCGACCATGTAGGTTGCCACCGTCCATGGGGCGCCTGCAAAGCCGATCAGGGTGGTTTCGCGCGGAAGCTCCGCCGTCAGTATCCGCACGGTTTCATAGATGGGCGACAGGGTTTCGTGGATGTCCGACACCGGGCGCAGCGCCTGAACGCCCGCCATGTCGGTGATGGTGGACAGGCGCGGTCCTTCGCCCTGCACAAAGCGCAGATCAAGGCCAAGCGCCTGCGGAACCAGCAGGATATCGGCGAACAGGATCGCAGCATCGAAGCCATAGCGGCGGATCGGTTGCAGCGTCACCTCGGCCGCCAGTTCGGGATTATAGCAGAGCGACAGGAAATCCCCCGCCTTCGCCCGCGTGGCCCGATATTCCGGCAGATACCGGCCGGCTTGCCGCATCATCCAGACGGGGGGCACGGGAAGAACCTCGCCCTTCAGGGCGCGCAGGATGGGCTTGTCGGTCATTGCGGATCTCCTTTGCGCGTTCCGTGTCGCGGCGGGCGGACAGAGTCAAGATTGCCAGCCCTGCCCGCAGCCGATACATGGATCATATGGATCACATGCCCACCCCCGATGCACCGCTGAAGATCGGCACCCGCGGATCGCCCCTTGCGCTGGCGCAGGCTTTTGAAACGCGCGACCGGCTGATGGCAGCCTTTGGCCTGGCTGATGATTGCTTTGCCATCGTTCCGATCAAGACGACGGGCGACCGTGTTCAGGACCGTGCCTTGCGGGAACTGGGCGGCAAGGGCCTGTTCACCAAAGAGATCGAAGAGGCGCTTCTGGACGGCACAATCGACATCGCGGTCCATTCGATGAAGGATATGCCGGTGGCGCAGCCCGACGGGCTGATCCTTGATACTTGGCTGCCGCGGGAAGATGTCCGCGATGCCTTCATCGCGCCGGGATTTGGCGGGATAGCCGATTTGCCGAAAGGCGCGGTTGTCGGCACCTCCAGCCTGCGGCGGCGCGCGCAGCTTCTGGCGCGGCGGCCGGATCTTCAGGTGGTCGAATTCCGCGGAAACCTGCAAACGCGGATGCGCAAGCTGGCCGAAGGCGTTGCGCAGGCCACCTTCCTTGCGATGGCGGGGCTGAACCGGATGGGCCTGTCTGTCGGGCAGGCGCCCATCGCGCCCGAGGATATGCTGCCCGCCGTGGCGCAAGGTGCGATCGGGATCGAACGGCGGCTGGATGATGCACGTGTCGCGCGGATGCTGGAGGCGATCCACCATCAGCCCACGGCCGAACGGATCGTGGCGGAACGCGCCTTTCTTGCGACGCTGGACGGATCTTGCGAAACGCCCATTGCCGCACTGGCCGTGGCAGTGCCCGAAGGCCTGTGGCTGCGCGGAGAGATCCTGCGCACCGATGGCAGCGAGGTGCTCATGGGCGAGCGGCGCGGCCCAGTCGCGGACGGCCCTGCCATGGGAAAGGATCTGGCGCGAGAGCTGCTGTCCCGCGCCGGTCCCGGCTTCTTCGATTGAAACCGGGCCAGGCGGGGCTAGTTGCCTGATCCGTATCCCGTTACAGAGGAGAAGATCATGGCTATCGTGAAAAAAGGTTCGGCAAAGTGGTCGGGCGGCCTGAAAGACGGCAAGGGCGCGATCTCGACCGAGAGCGGCGCACTGAACGGCCACCCCTATGGTTTCGCCATGCGCTTCGAAGGCGTAAAGGGTTCCAACCCGGAAGAGCTGATTGCTGCGGCACATGCCTCCTGCTTCACCATGGCGCTCTCGAAGGCGCTGGAGGAAGCCGGCCATCGGGCGGATGATCTGCAAACGGCTGCTGCCGTGACGCTGGACAAGGAAGGCGCAGGCTTTGCCGTGACGAAATCTGTGCTGACGCTGACGGCGAAGGTTCCGGGCATCGACGAGGATGCGTTCCAAAGCATCGCAGCCGATGCAAAGGCCAACTGCCCGATTTCCAAGCTGCTGAACACCGAGATCACGCTGGACGCGACGCTGGTCTGATCCGGCAGGGCGGGGCGGTTCTGCCGCCCCTGCCTGTTACAGGCGGCCCAGCACCCAGCATTGCGACAGGGCCGGCTTGCCTGCGTGGTCAAGCACCGCGTCGTGATCGTGCCGCGCGCCAAGCTTCGCCACCGCCTTCTGCGAGCGGATGTTCGTGGGTGCGATGTGAAACCATACATGATCGAAATGTTCGAAGGCATGGGCCAGCATCAAACGCTTCATCACGCTGTTGGTGGTGCCGCCCCAGTAGGCGCAGTCTATGAAGGTGAAGCCAATGGCGATATCTTCGGGCGCATCATGCGTTTCATAGAAGCGGGACGCGCCGATGATCGTATTGTTCTTTTCGACAACCAGCGACTTTCGCGGAAGCAGGAAGTCGAAGTAGGGGCCGAACACCTCGGGCTTCCAGCGATCATGCGCGGGATGGCCGGCCCATGTCGCAGGATTGGCCGCCGCCCGCATCAGACCGTCACGATCGACGTCCGTCAGCGGGCGAAGGAACAAGCCCCCGCCCTGAAGCGAGGGCTGCGGATCAAACAACGCGGTCGACCATCATCTTCTTGATTTCGGAAATGGCCTTTGCCGGGTTCAGACCCTTGGGGCAGGTCTTGGCGCAGTTCATGATCGTGTGGCAGCGGTAAAGCTTGAACGGATCTTCCAACTCGTCCAGACGTTCGCCCGTTGCTTCGTCCCGGCTGTCGATGATCCAGCGATACGCGTGCAAAAGCGCAGCCGGACCCAGATAGCGATCGGAGTTCCACCAGTAGCTGGGGCAGGCGGTGGAGCAGGAGGCGCACATCACGCACTCGTACAAGCCGTCCAGCTTTTTGCGATCTTCGATCGACTGGCGCCATTCCTTGGCGGGCCGGTTCGTCTTGGTTTCCAGCCACGGCATGATCGAGGCGTGCTGGGCATAAAACAGCGTCAGGTCGGGAATGAGGTCCTTCACCACCGACATGTGCGGCAGCGGATAGATCTTCACGTCGCCCTTGATCTCGTCCAGGCCATAGATGCAGGCGAGGGTGTTGATCCCGTCGATGTTCATCGCGCAGGATCCGCAGATGCCTTCGCGGCAGGACCGGCGGAAGGTCAGCGTGGGGTCGATATCGTTCTTGATCTTGATCAGCGCGTCCAGAACCATCGGGCCGCACTTGTCCATGTCCAGGAAGTAGGTGTCGACCCGCGGGTTCTCACCGTCATCCGGGCTCCAGCGATAGATCTGGAACTTGCGGACGTTGGTCGCGCCTTCGGGCTTCGGCCATGTCTTTCCGGTGCGGATCTTCGAGTTCTTCGGCAGTCTGAACTGTGCCATTGGTCATCCCCTCCAATCAGGGCGCTCGTAGAGCGGACGAGAGGGCATCTCGCCCGATTTCTGATAGACGCAGGTCTGGTAAACAGCTGCCGGATCGCGTCTCATTAAAAAGTCCGACGATGCGTTGATCTCCACGCCGGTATAGGTATGGCCACCCGACCCCATGCCGATCTCGACATGGCCGCGCGGACGTTCGGCCAGTTCGGCACGGCGGAAGCAGGCCGCCTCCGCCTCCTCGCGCGGGATGGGGCCACAGGCCGCCAGCGCCAGCAGAAGAAGCCCCGCCCGCCGCATCAGTAGGTCATCCCCGCCAGCGCGGGCAGCCCCTGAGAGGTCAGGCACTGCATCGTCGACGGGCGCGATACGATGCCCATGACCGTCTGCACCGTCGTGGTTCCCGCACGGGTTCCCACATCACGGGCAAGGACTGAAATCTCGCCGGCATTCGCATTGTCGATGATGCAGTTCGAGGCCGCTTCGGCCTGTCCGGACGGCATGTATTGCGCCACCACGGGATTCACGACCGACTTGGCCGCCCGCCGCGCCACGTTGTCGGCGACCGTCTGCGGAGAGCAGGCGGCCAAAGCCAAGATGGTGACGGCGGACCAGCGCATCAATAGACCCGTGCCTTCGGCGCGATCTTCTTCAGATCGATGCCGCCTTCGTCCTGCTTGGTCAGCGGGTCCAGATGCACGGGGCGGTAATCCAGCCGCACCTCGGTGTCTTCGACCCATGCCAGCGAGTGCTTGCGCCAGTTCTCGTCGTCGCGGTTCGGATAATCCTCGTGTGCGTGGGCACCGCGGGATTCCTTGCGCGCCTCGGCCCCGACAACGGTCGCCAGCGCGTTCGGCATCAGGTTCGTCAGTTCCAGCGTTTCCATCAGGTCGGAGTTCCAGACGAGGCTGCGGTCGGTCACCTTCAGATCGGTAACCTTGGCCGCGATGGCCTTCATCTTGTCCACGCCTTCGGCCAGCGTCTTGTCGGTCCGGAACACGGCCGCATCCGACTGCATGGTGCGCTGCATCTCCAGCCGCAGTTCGGCGGTCGGGATGCTGCCCGAGGCATAGCGGAAGTGGTCGAATCGCGCGAAGATCGCATCCACTGCCGAACGGTTGACGGGATCGTTGCGCAGTTTCGGGTCCACAACCTCGGCCGCCTTGATGGCCGCAGCCCGACCGAACACCACAAGGTCGATCAGCGAGTTGGAGCCGAGGCGGTTCGCCCCGTGAACGCTTGCGCAGCCAGCTTCGCCCACGGCCATCAGGCCGGGGAAGACCGCATCGGGATTGCCTGCGGTCGGGTTCAGCACTTCGCCCCAATAGTTGGTGGGGATGCCGCCCATGTTGTAGTGGACGGTCGGAAGAACCGGGATCGGCTCTTTCGTCAGGTCCACGCCGGCAAAGATGCGCGCGGATTCGGAAATTCCCGGCAGACGTTCGTGCAGCGTTTCCGGCGGCAGGTGGTTCAGGTGCAGGTGAATGTGGTCCTTGTGTTCACCCACGCCGCGGCCTTCGCGGATCTCCATCGTCATGCAGCGCGAAACCACGTCACGCGACGCCAGATCCTTGTAGGTCGGGGCATAGCGTTCCATGAACCGCTCCCCTTCCGAGTTGGTCAGGTAGCCACCTTCGCCGCGTGCGCCTTCGGTGATCAGGCAGCCCGAGCCATAGATGCCCGTCGGGTGGAATTGCACGAATTCCATGTCCTGAAGGGGCAGGCCTGCGCGGGCCACCATGCCGCCACCATCGCCGGTGCAGGTATGGGCCGAGGTCGCGGAGAAGTAGGCACGGCCATAGCCGCCCGTGGCCAGCACGACCATCTTGGCGTTGAAGACGTGCATCGTGCCGTCATCAAGCTTCCAGGCCACGACACCGGTGCAGCGACCGTCCGTCATGATCAGGTCCAGCGCGAAATATTCGATATAGAATTCCGCGTTGTGCTTCAGCGACTGGCCATACAGCGTGTGCAGGATGGCGTGGCCCGTGCGGTCGGCCGCGGCGCAGGTGCGCTGCACCGGCGGGCCTTCACCGAATTCGGTGGTGTGGCCGCCGAAGGGGCGCTGATAGATCTTGCCTTCTTCGGTCCGGCTGAACGGAACGCCGTAATGTTCCAGTTCGTACACGGCCTTGGGCGCTTCACGGGCGAGGTATTCCATCGCATCCGTATCGCCCAGCCAGTCCGACCCCTTCACGGTGTCGTACATGTGCCACTGCCAGTTGTCCGGCCCCATGTTCGACAGCGACGCCGCGATGCCACCCTGTGCGGCAACGGTATGCGAACGGGTCGGGAAAACCTTGGTCACGCAAGCGGTGCGCAGACCTTGTTCGGCCATGCCCAGCGTGGCGCGAAGGCCCGCGCCGCCGGCCCCCACCACCACGACGTCATAGTCATGCGTCTCGTATTCGTAAGCAGCCATTGTCTTTCCTTACAGCGCGAGCTTGACCAGCGCGAACACGCCCAGCCCGATGCAGATGTAGCTGAAGGCCGTTGCCAGCAGGATCAGCGAGCGGCGGACATACGCCTTCGAGTAATCCTCGAACATGACGATCGCGCCGTTCTTGAAGTGCAGCATGCTGACCACCAGCGTCAGGCCCGCAACAACCGCCGGGAAGGGGCGGGAGTAATAGGCAAGCACTTCGTCATAGCCCGAGCCGAGGGCAGAGCCGAAGGTGAACATGAACAGCGGGATCAGGATGATCAGCGCGGCAGCGCTCAGTTGCGTGCTCCAGTAATGGTGCACGCCAGAATGCGCCGAGCCGAGGCCCCTGGCGCGCTTGTAGTCGGTCACGTAGCGCATGATGCCTCCTCAGACCAGCACGAGGGTGATGAGAGTCAGGACGACCGAGCCGACGAGGCAGGCAATGCCCAGCCGTTCCGCCGTGCGGATTTCCATCGCAAGGCCGGCATCCCAGATCAGGTGGCGCAGGCCGGCCAGCAGATGATACCACATCCCCAGCACCGACAGCGACATCACCAGATCACCGAACCACGAGGTGATGAATCCGTCAGCCGTCCGGAACGCGTCGGGCCCCGATGCCGCGGCAACAAGCCACCACACGATGAGGATCACGGCCACCACCATGGCATTGCCGGTGATTCGGGTCAGGATCGACGTGATCGAGGTGATCTGCGGACGATAGACCTGAAGGTGGGGGGAAAGAGGCCGCTGAATCCGTTTCGCTTCAGCCATGTTCGAACCCTTTTCTTGCTTGCACGCCCGCAGGCGAGTGGGGCGGGCTGGCTGGTTTTCGCAGTTCTGTCATATCTGACTGTATACCAAAGTCACGTGCCGCGAACCCCTGCATCGCCCGTTTTACATGCAGCGCGTCAAAAAAATCATGCTTGTGATCACGAACATCCCGCCCGTGATCACATCATTGCTCGCCCAGCTTCATGTCCGGCGAATACTCTCCCGGCACCTCTTTCACCACGGCCTGGCCGCAGCGCATCACGCCCTTCGTAGCGTCGAAGCTGTAGGTGGGGCTTCCGTAAAGCTCCCATCCCTTGTTCAGCGCGGCCGTGATCTTGTGGCAAAAGGCCGAGGTGTCCTCCTCGGTCAGCAGGCGGTAAAGTTTCATCCGGTCCTCATGGGGTTATGGCTTCGTGAAGCGCGAGGGTGCGGCGGGCCATCTCGACATGCAGGGCTTCGACGATGCGGCCCTTCATGACGGCGACACCATCGCCGCGGGCTTCGGCTTCCTCATGTGCCACGATCTGGGCGCGGGCAAGCGCGACCGCCTCGGCAGAGGGGGAGAACACCTCGTTCACCGGCGCGATCTGGGACGGGTGGATAACGGTCTTGCCGTCAAAGCCCATGTCTCGGCCTTGCCGCGCCTCTTTCACCAGCGCGTCTGTATCGGTGATGGAGGTGTGGACGCCGTCGATCACAGCCTTGCCCGCGGCTCGCGCGGCCAGAACACAGGTTCCGAGGGCGTGGTGCAGGCCAAGGCGGTCCGGATGGTCCGGCAGGCGCAATTCGCGGGCAAGATCATTGGTGCCAAGGATCAGGCCCGCAACGCTTGCATGTGCGGCGATGGCGGGGGCGTTCAGCACCGCCAGCACCGTTTCCATCATGACCCACAGCGGGCAGGGCGCGTCAGGCAAATCGGCTGACACAACCTTCGGCAGTACGATCCCGTCCATCGGCAGATCGGCCAGCGCAGGAATATCGGCAGCCGTGTTCACGCGCACCAATCGCAGGCGGCGGCCGTAATCGTTGCCGCGCAGCGCCTCGCCCAGAAGCGCCCGCGCCTCGTTCTTGCGGGCGTGGGTCACGGCATCCTCCAGATCGAAGATGATGGCGTCGCACGGCAGATCCCGGGCCTTGGCCATGGCCCGCAGATTGGTCGCCGGGACATAAAGAACCGAACGCAATAGCCTTGCCGTCATCTCCGCCTCCTCCGGTGCCGCGGATACTGGATCAGCTTCGCGCGGGCGCCGCAAGGACTTGCGACACGGCAAGACGCAGGCTACCACGCCCATGCGGGAGGAGGAGAAGCCCTGCAGACTTGCCCGGAGGGGCCGCGGGGGCTACCCATTCCAGCGTCACAATCCCAATGGACCGGAGACATTTCATGGCCAGACCCAAGATTGCACTGATCGGCGCGGGGCAGATCGGCGGCACGCTCGCCCACCTTGCCGCGATCAAGGAACTCGGCGACGTCGTGCTGTTCGACATCGCGGAAGGCACGCCGCAGGGCAAGGCGCTGGATATCGCGCAGTCGGGACCGGCCGAAGGCTTCGACGCAAGCCTGAAGGGCGCGAACAGCTATGAGGATATCGCTGGCGCGGATGTCTGCATCGTGACGGCGGGCGTGCCGCGCAAGCCGGGCATGAGCCGCGACGACCTGCTGGGCATCAACCTGAAGGTCATGAAATCCGTGGGCGAGGGCATCCGCGAACACGCCCCGAACGCCTTCGTGATCTGCATCACCAACCCGCTGGACGCGATGGTCTGGGCCCTGCGCGAATTTTCGGGCCTGCCGCACAACAAGGTCGTCGGCATGGCCGGCGTGCTCGATTCGGCTCGCTTCCGCCACTTCCTGTCGCTGGAGTTCAACGTTTCCATGCGCGACGTGACGGCCTTTGTTCTGGGCGGGCACGGCGACACGATGGTGCCGCTGACCCGTTATTCCACCGTGGCCGGCATCCCGCTGCCCGACCTGGTGCAGATGGGCTGGACCACGCAGGAAAAACTGGACGCCATCGTTCAGCGCACCCGCGACGGCGGCGCCGAGATCGTCGGCCTGCTGAAGACCGGTTCGGCCTTCTATGCCCCGGCCGCTTCGGCGATCGAGATGGCGGAAGCCTACCTGAAGGACCAGAAACGCCTGCTGCCCTGCGCGGCCTATGTCGACGGCGCTTTCGGCCTGAACGGCATGTATGTCGGCGTCCCGACGATCATCGGCAAGGACGGGATCGAACGGATCGTGGACATCCGCATGAACAGCGACGAACAGGCGATGTTCGATAAGTCTGTCGATGCCGTGAAGGGTCTTGTGGCCGCTTGCAAGGAAATCGATTCGACGCTGGCCTGATCCGCTTCGGGCAGAATAATGAAGGGGCGCGTTCTTCGGAGCGCGCCTTTTTCTTTGTTCCATAATGCTGCATCGCCGCATCCAATGCTGCAGGGCAGATATTGTGATCACACTGCTTGATACTGTGATCACAACAAGCGTTTTTCCGCTGATTAAGGCGGATTTCCATCGGAATCCGTTTTGCAGTTGCCCATATCCATGTCATCGAGATGACAAATCACCAGCATGGGACATTGCCATGAACATCCATGAATATCAGGCCAAGGCGCTTCTGCGCGACTATGGCGCGCCGGTTTCCGACGGGCGCGTCGTGCTGAAGGCGGATGAGGCCAAGACGGCAGCGGGTGAGCTGGGCGGCCCGCTTTGGGTCGTGAAGTCGCAGATCCACGCGGGCGGCCGCGGCAAGGGCAAGTTCAAGGAAGCCGCTGCCGGCGAAAAAGGTGGCGTGCGTCTGGCCAAGTCGGTGGAAGAAGCCGAAGAGCTGGCCAAGCAGATGCTGGGCCGCACGCTGGTCACGCACCAGACCGGTCCTGCCGGCAAGCAGGTGAACCGCATCTATATCGAAGACGGTTCGGACATCGAGCGTGAGTTGTATCTTGCGCTGCTGGTTGATCGTGTCACGTCGCGCGTGTCCTTTGTCGTTTCGACCGAAGGCGGCATGGACATCGAGGAAGTCGCAGCCTCGACCCCGGAAAAGATCATCAGCTTCTCGGTCGATCCGGCTTCGGGCCTGTCCGATTTCCACGGCCGCCGCGTCGCCTTCGCCCTTGGGCTGGAAGGTGCGCTGGTCAAGCAGTGCGTGGCGCTGGTCAAGCTTCTCTACAAGGCCTTCATCGAGAAGGACATGGAGATGCTGGAGATCAACCCGCTGATCGTGACGCCGCAAGGCCAGATCAAGGTGCTGGACGCCAAGGTCAGCTTCGACGGCAACGCCCTTTACCGTCATCCCGAAATCGCCGCCCTGCGCGACGAAACGGAAGAAGACGCGAAAGAGCTGGCAGCGTCCAAGTTCGACCTGAACTACATCGCGCTGGACGGCGAGATCGGCTGCATGGTCAACGGTGCAGGCCTTGCCATGGCGACGATGGACATCATCAAGCTTTACGGCGCAGAGCCGGCCAACTTCCTGGATGTCGGCGGCGGCGCCACGAAGGAAAAGGTGACCGAAGCGTTCAAGATCATCACCTCCGATCCGAACGTGAAGGGCATCCTCGTCAACATCTTCGGCGGCATCATGCGCTGCGACATCATCGCGGAAGGCATCATCGCCGCCGTGAAGGAAGTGGGCCTTCAGGTTCCGCTGGTCGTGCGCCTTGAGGGCACGAACGTGGATCAGGGCAAGGAGATCATCGCGAACTCTGGCCTGAACGTCATCGCGGGCGACAACCTGTCCGACGCCGCGCAAAAAATCGTCAAAGCGGTGAAGGGGTAATCCATGGCCGTTCTCGTCAACGAAAACACCAAAGTCATCTGCCAGGGCCTGACCGGTTCGCAGGGGACGTTCCACACGGAACAAGCCATCGCCTATGGCACGAAGATGGTCGGCGGCGTGACGCCGGGCAAAGGCGGGCAAGAGCATCTGGGCCTGCCGGTTTTCGACAGCGTTCACGATGCGAAGGCCAAAACCGGCGCCAACGCCTCGGTGATCTATGTTCCGCCGCCCTTCGCGGCCGACTCGATCCTTGAAGCGATCGACGCGGACATGGAGCTGATCATCTGCATCACCGAAGGCATTCCGGTGCTGGACATGATGAAGGTGAAGCGTGCGCTGCTGAACTCCAACTCGCGCCTGATCGGGCCGAACTGCCCCGGCGTCATCACGCCGGACGCGTGCAAGATCGGCATCATGCCGGGCCACATCCACAAACGTGGCTCCATCGGTGTTGTTTCGCGCTCGGGCACGCTTACCTATGAAGCCGTGAAACAGACGTCCGACCTCGGCCTCGGCCAATCTTCGGCGGTTGGTATCGGCGGCGACCCGATCAAGGGGACCGAGCACCTCGAAGTGCTCGACATGTTCCTGTCGGATCCTGAAACCGAAGCCATGATCATGATCGGCGAAATCGGCGGATCCGCCGAAGAGGAAGCCGCCCAGTTCCTGGCCGACCAGCGCCAGAAAGGCCGCTGGAAGCCGACCGCAGGATTCATCGCAGGCCGCACGGCACCTCCGGGTCGCCGCATGGGCCATGCCGGTGCCATCGTGTCCGGCGGCAAGGGCGATGCGGAATCCAAGATCGCAGCCATGAAAGAAGCCGGTATCGTCGTCGCCGAAAGCCCCGCCCACCTGGGCGAGGCGGTGATGAAGGCGCTTGGTCGCGCATAATCCTAACGCGTCGCCCCTCCGGGGGGCGGCGCAACCTTATTTGTCAGGTGCAGCCATGACGGAACAAAGCCCCAACCAACAATTCCACGCCTCCGCCTTCATGGACGGGGCGAACGCCGATTATATCGACCAGCTTCAGGCGAGATATGCCGCCGATCCGACCAGCGTCGATGAACAGTGGGCCGAGTTCTTCAAGGCACTGGGCGAAAACGATCAGGACGTGAAGCGTGCTGCGGAAGGCCCCAGCTGGGCCCGTGCCGACTGGCCGCCGCAGCCGGTAGACGATCTGACGGCCGCGCTGACGGGCGAATGGCCGATGATGCCTGCCGCCGACGCGAAGGCCGCCGCGAAGAAGATCACCGGCAAAGCCGCCGAGGCTGGCGTGCAGGTTTCCTCGGACCAGCTTCAGCGTGCCGTGCTGGATTCGATCCGTGCCATCATGCTGATCCGCGCCTACCGGATCCGCGGTCACCTGGCCGCCGATCTGGATCCGCTCGGCATGCGCGACGTGGCGCATCACCCCGAACTGGATCCCAAGACCTATGGTTTCACCGAGGCGGATTATGACCGCCCGATCTTCCTGGACAACATCCTGGGCCTGCAGGTCGGCAGCCTCCGCCAGATCCTGGAGATGGTGAAACGCACCTATTGCGGCACCTTTGCGCTGCAATACATGCACATTTCCGATCCCGAACAGGCCGCATGGCTGAAAGAGCGGATCGAGGGCTATGGCAAGGAGATCGCCTTCACGCGCGAAGGCCGCCGCGCCATCCTGAACAAGCTGGTCGAGGCCGAGGGCTTCGAGAAGTTCCTGCATGTGAAATACATGGGGACGAAACGCTTCGGTCTGGACGGCGGCGAAAGCCTGATCCCCGCGATGGAGCAGATCATCAAGCGCGGTGGTCAGCTTGGCGTGAAAGAGATCGTCATCGGCATGCCGCACCGGGGCCGCCTGTCGGTTCTGGCCAACGTCATGCAGAAGCCCTACCGCGCGATCTTCAACGAGTTCCAGGGCGGCAGCTTCAAGCCGGACGATGTCGACGGTTCGGGCGATGTGAAGTACCACCTCGGTGCCTCGGCCGACCGCACGTTCGACGGCAACAACGTCCACCTGTCGCTGACAGCGAACCCTTCGCACCTTGAGGCGGTGAACCCCGTCGTGCTGGGTAAGGTCCGCGCCAAGCAGGACCAGTATCACGACACGGAAAGCCGCGCGGCGGTGCTGCCGATCCTTCTGCATGGCGATGCCGCCTTCGCAGGTCAGGGTGTCGTGGCGGAATGCTTCGGGCTTTCGGGCCTGCGGGGTCACCGCACCGGCGGGACGATCCACATCGTCGTGAACAACCAGATCGGCTTCACGACGGCACCGTCCTTCTCGCGCTCCTCGCCCTATCCGACGGATATCGCGCTGATGGTGGACGCCCCGATCTTCCACGTGAACGGCGACGATCCCGAGGCCGTGGTCCACGCCGCGCGCGTGGCGATCGAGTTCCGTCAGAAGTTCCACAAGGATGTGGTTCTGGACATCTTCTGCTATCGCCGCTTCGGTCACAACGAAGGCGACGAGCCGATGTTCACGAACCCGGCCATGTACCAGAAGATCCGCAAGCAGAAGACGACGCTGCAGCTTTACACGGATCGCCTGGTCAAGGACGGCCTCATCCCCGAGGGCGAGATCGAGGACATGAAGGCGCAGTTCCAGTCGATGCTGAACGGCGAATTCGAATCCTCCAAGGATTACAAGCCGAACAAGGCCGACTGGCTGGACGGCCGCTGGAAACACCTCAACCGTGAAGGCGAGGAGTATCAGGCGGGCCAAACTGCCATCGCCCCCGATACGATGGCCGAAATCGGCAAGGCGCTGACCACGGCACCCGAGGGGTTCGAACTGCACAAGACGGTTTCGCGCCTGCTGGATGCCAAGAAGAAGATGTTCGAAACTGGCACCGGCTTCGATTGGGCCACGGCCGAGGCGCTCGCCTTCGGATCGCTGGTCATCGAAGGCTTCCCCGTGCGTCTTTCGGGTCAGGATTCCACCCGCGGCACGTTCAGCCAGCGCCACTCTGCCTTCGTCAACCAGGCGACCGAGGAGCGGTATTATCCGCTGAACAACATCCGTCAGGGCCAGTCGCGCTATGAAGTGATCGACTCGATGCTGTCGGAATATGCGGTTCTGGGCTTCGAATACGGCTACTCGCTGGCCGAACCCAACGCACTGGTGATGTGGGAAGCCCAGTTCGGCGATTTTGCCAACGGCGCCCAGATCATGTTCGACCAGTTCATCAACTCGGGCGAGTCCAAGTGGCTGCGGATGTCAGGCCTGACGATGCTGCTGCCGCATGGTTACGAAGGGCAGGGGCCGGAACACTCCTCCGCCCGTCTGGAACGCTTCCTGCAGATGAGCGCGAACGACAACTGGATCGTTGCCAATGTTTCGACACCGGCAAACTATTTCCACATCCTTCGCCGCCAGCTGCACCGGACCTTCCGCAAGCCGCTGGTACTGATGACGCCGAAATCGCTGCTGCGCCATCCGATGTGCATCTCGGATGCGGCGGACTTCACCGATGGTTCGACGTTCCACCGCATCCTGTGGGATGACGCAGAGCGCGGCCATTCGGATCTGAAGCTTCGCCCCGATGCCGAGATCAAGCGCGTCGTCATCTCCTCGGGCAAGGTCTATTTCGACCTGCTGGCGGAACGTGACAAGCGCGGTGCCGATGACGTCTATCTTCTGCGTCTTGAGCAGTTCTATCCCTTCCCGGCCCTGTCGCTGGTGAAAGAGCTGGAGCGCTTCAAGGATGCCGAGATTGTCTGGTGTCAGGAAGAACCCAAGAACCAGGGCGGCTGGACCTTCGTGGAGCCGAACCTTGAATGGGTGCTGACGCGCATCGGCGCGAAACATTCGCGCGCGGTTTATGCGGGACGTGCGGCTTCCGCCTCGCCCGCGACGGGTCTTGCCTCTCGCCACAAGGCAGAGCAGGAATCGCTTGTGAACGAAGCTTTGACGGTAGGGGGCTGATATGGCGACCGAAGTACGTGTTCCGACACTGGGCGAAAGCGTCTCTGAAGCGACGGTTGCCACCTGGTTCAAGAAGGTTGGCGACAGCGTCGCGCAGGACGAGATGCTGTGCGAACTTGAAACCGACAAGGTGACGGTGGAGGTGCCTGCACCTGCCGCCGGCACCCTGACGGAAATCGTCGCCGCCGAGGGCGAAACGGTTGGCGTGAATGCCCTGCTGGCGCAGATTGGCGAAGGTGCGGCGAAACCAGCCGCCCCGGCAAAGACGGAAGACACCGGCACCAAGCAGTCCGGTTCGGGAGAAGCGAAGATGGTCGATGTGATGGTCCCCGCCCTTGGGGAAAGCGTCTCGGAAGCGACGGTTGCCACCTGGTTCAAGAAGCCGGGCGACGCAGTGGCGCAGGACGAGATGCTGTGCGAACTGGAAACCGACAAGGTATCGGTCGAGGTTCCGTCCCCCGCAGCGGGCATCCTTGGTGAGATCGTTGCCAAGGAAGGCGACACGGTTCCGGCAGGTGCGAAGCTTGCGGTGATCCAGGCTGGCGAAGGCGCAGTC
>NZ_ML137218.1:242948-297537 GCF_004015795.1 Falsirhodobacter deserti
GACAAGGTGACGGTGGAGGTGCCTGCACCTGCCGCCGGCACCCTGACGGAAATCGTCGCCGCCGAGGGCGAAACGGTTGGCGTGAATGCCCTGCTGGCGCAGATTGGCGAAGGTGCGGCGAAACCAGCCGCCCCGGCAAAGACGGAAGACACCGGCACCAAGCAGTCCGGTTCGGGAGAAGCGAAGATGGTCGATGTGATGGTCCCCGCCCTTGGGGAAAGCGTCTCGGAAGCGACGGTTGCCACCTGGTTCAAGAAGCCGGGCGACGCAGTGGCGCAGGACGAGATGCTGTGCGAACTGGAAACCGACAAGGTATCGGTCGAGGTTCCGTCCCCCGCAGCGGGCATCCTTGGTGAGATCGTTGCCAAGGAAGGCGACACGGTTCCGGCAGGTGCGAAGCTTGCGGTGATCCAGGCTGGCGAAGGCGCAGTCGCTGCACCCGCGGCCCCGTCAGAGCCTGCTCCGGCACCGGCATCCTATGGCGCATCGGCCGGCGGCAAATCGGTCGAGGATGCACCTTCGGCCAAGAAGGCAATGGCCGAAGCCGGCTTGAACCGCGATCAGGTTCAGGGTTCGGGCCGCGATGGCCGTGTGATGAAGGAAGACGTGCTGAAGGCGATGAATGCGCCGAAGGCCGCGCCTGCCGCTGCCGCCGCGCCGCGTTCGCCGGTTCCGGCCGACGACGCCTCGCGTGAGGAGCGTGTTAAGATGACGCGCCTGCGTCAGACGATCGCGCGTCGTCTGAAGGAAGCGCAGAACACCGCCGCGATGCTGACCACCTATAACGAGGTGGACATGTCGGCGATCATGGCCTTGCGCAACGAGTACAAGGACCAGTTCGAAAAGAAGCACAAGGTGAAGCTGGGCTTCATGTCCTTCTTTGTGAAGGCCTGCTGCCACGCCCTGAAGGAAGTTCCGGACGTCAACGCCGAGATCGACGGCACCGACGTCATCTACAAGAACTACGTCCACATGGGCGTTGCCGTGGGCACGCCTTCGGGGCTGGTCGTTCCGGTCGTGCGTGATGCCGACCAGATGAGCTTTGCCGCGATCGAAAAGAAGATCGCCGAACTGGGCGCGCGTGGCCGTGACGGCAAGCTGTCGATGGCAGAAATGCAGGGCGGTTCGTTCACCATTTCCAACGGTGGTGTTTATGGCTCGCTCATGTCTTCGCCGATCCTGAACCCGCCGCAGTCGGGTATCCTGGGCATGCACAAGATCCAGGAACGCCCGATGGTCGTGAACGGCCAGATCGTCATCCGTCCGATGATGTATCTGGCGCTGTCATACGATCACCGCATCGTTGACGGCAAAGGCGCGGTGACCTTCCTTGTTCGCGTGAAAGAGGCGCTGGAAGATCCCCGCCGCCTGCTGATGGACCTGTAAGCAGAGTTCACGGTTGATCCTGAAAGGGCGCGCGATTCCCGCGCGCCCGTTGCGGGAAAGGCACCATCATGCAGCTGCTTCTTCAGATCGATACGCCGGATTATGACGGCTGGAAATCCGCTTGGGATTCTGGCGCGGAAGATCGCGCCAATTCCGGCCTGACGCAGCTGCAGCTTTGGCGTGCCGTGGATCACAGCGCTGCCGTGGCCTTGCTGGAAGTGCACAACAAGGCCCGCGCGGAAGAATGGCTGGCCAAGGAAACCGCCTTCGGCGGAGCAACGACCGCAACTTTCCTGAGGACCGCGTGATGGCCGAGATTGTCGCTCTTTGCCTTTCGGGCCTTCTTTACGTCGGCATCGTGCTGTTCACGTCTCGGCTTCAGGATCGCGACATGGGGCATGAATACAACCTCAGCCCTCGCGACGGGGAACCAGATTATGCGGCCGATACCGGCCGCATGCAGCGCGCGATGCGCAACCATCTTGATAATTTCGTCCTGTTTGCGGCGGCCGCCTTGGCCGTACATGTGACGGACAGCGACTTCTGGCTGACGGACCTTTGCGCGTGGATCTACCTTCTGGCGCGCATCCTTTATGTTCCGGCTTATTACAAAGGTTGGGCGCCGTGGCGCTCGATCATCTTCATGTGCGGCCTCGTGGCGACGATCGTCATGTTCCTGGCCGCCCTGTTCTGACATTCCTGAGGGAGAGACTTCATGGCAAGCTTTGATGTGATCGTGATCGGCGGCGGGCCGGGGGGCTATGTCTGCGCCATCCATTGCGCGCAGCTTGGCCTGAAGGTTGCCTGCGTCGAAGGCCGCGAAACGCTGGGCGGCACCTGCCTGAACGTGGGCTGCATTCCGTCCAAGGCGCTGCTGAATTCCACCCACCACCTGCACGAGGTTCACGAGAACTTCGAAAAGATGGGCCTGATGGGCGCCAACCCGACCGTCGACTGGTCGAAGATGCAGGCCTATAAGCAGGACGTGGTGGACGGAAACACCAAGGGCATCGAATTCCTGTTCAAGAAGAACAAGGTCACCTGGCTGAAGGGCTGGGGATCCATCCCCGAGGCGGGCAAGGTCAAGGTCGGCGACGAGGTGCACGAGGCGAAGAACATCGTCATCTCCACCGGTTCGGTTGCGGCAAGCCTGCCGGGCGTCGAGGTGGACGAGAAGGTGGTCGTCACCTCCACCGGCGCGCTGAGCCTGGACAAGATCCCGGACTCTCTGGTGGTGATCGGTGCCGGCGTCATCGGGCTGGAAATGGGCTCGGTTTACAAGCGTCTGGGCGCCAAGGTCACGGTAGTGGAGTTCCAGGACAAGATCCTGCCGGGCACCGATGGCGATACCGTCAAGGCGTTCCAGAAGATCCTGACCAAGCAGGGCTTCGAGTTCGTTCTGGGCGCTGCAGTGCAGGGCGTGGACGTGACGGATGGCAAGGCCACCGTTCGTTACAAGATGAACAAGGACGGCAAGGAGGCATCCATCGAAGCCGATGCCGTTCTGGTGTCCACCGGCCGCCAGCCCTTCACCGAAGGTCTGGGGCTGGAAGCGCTTGGCGTGGAAATGTTGCCGCGCGGTCAGATCAAGACGGACGATCACTTCCAGACCAGCGTCAAGGGCATCTATGCCATTGGCGACTGCATCCCCGGCGCGATGCTGGCCCACAAGGCCGAGGATGAAGGGATGGCAGTTGCCGAGATCCTTGCCGGCAAGCATGGCCATGTGAACTATGGCGTCATTCCGGGCGTGATCTATACCACGCCGGAAGTGGCCGCTGTCGGATATACCGAAGAAATGCTGAAGGAAGAGGGGCGCGCCTACAAGGTCGGCAAGTTCCCCTTCATGGGCAATGCTCGTGCAAAGGCCGTTTTCCAGGCAGACGGCTTCGTGAAGATCATCGTCGACAAGGAAACCGACCGCATTCTGGGTTGCCACATCATCGGCCCGGCAGCAGGCGACCTGATCCACGAGGTTTGCGTTGCGATGGAATTCGGTGCTTCGGCGCAGGATCTGGCGCTGACCTGCCATGCGCATCCCACCTTCTCGGAAGCTGTGCGCGAGGCTGCGCTGGCCTGCGGCGACGGTGCCATTCACGCCTGATTGCCGATAACTGCGGGCACCCCTAAGGTGCCCGCATGACCGCCACTGTCGAACTTCCCGTCTGGCTTCTTGTTCTTGTTCTGGCCTTCGCCATCGTGGCGGCGCTGGACAGGGTGCTGGTGCCATCTGCCCGCTGGTATCTGCGCCGGCGGATGGAACGGGTGGTCGCGCGTTTGAACCAGCGGCTTGACCGCCCGATCCAGCCCTTCAAGCTGATGCGCCGACAGGACATGATCCTGCGCTTGGCCCACGATCCGCAGGTCAGCTCCGCAGTCGCGCGGCATGCCCGCAGCACCGGATCGCGCGAGGATGTGGTGTTCGACCGGGCCCGCGCCTATGCGCGCGAGATCGTTCCCGCCTTTTCCGCCACCATCTACTTCGGTTTTGCCACACGCTTCGCCCGCCGGTTCAGCCGGTCGCTTTACGATGTTCGTATCGCCCCGTCTGCCGCCAAGGGGGAATTGATCGACCGCGATGCGACGGTGGTCTTCGTGATGAACCACCGCTCCAACATGGATTACGTGCTGGTGACGTGGCTGGTGGCGGAACGGTCCGCGCTTTCCTATGCCGTGGGGGAATGGGCCCGCATCTGGCCGCTTTCCTCGTTGATCCGCGCGATGGGGGCCTATTTCATACGTCGACGCTCGCGCAGCCCGCTGTATCGGCGGGTTCTGGCACGTTACGTCCAGATGTCGGCCGAGGCGGGGGTGACGCAGGCTTTCTTTCCCGAAGGAGGGCTCAGCCTGGACGGGCGGATCGGCAGCCCGAAGATCGGGCTTCTCAGCTATCTCATGGCGGCGGAAGGACGGGATCTGGTTTTCGTGCCGGTTGGCATCGCCTATGACCGCGTGCTGGAAGATCGTGTGCTGGTGGAGGCGGATGAGGCGGGCGTGCGCAGGTTCCGCGGCGGCCCGGTGCAAATCGTGGGCTTTGTGGTGCGGATGCTTTGGCGGCTGGTTCGGGGCCGTTTTGCCGGTTTTGGCGCGGCGGGCGTATCCTTCGGATCGCCCATATCGCTGAGAAGCTGGCGGGCGACGCACGGAAATGCACCGGATGCACTGGCCCGCCACCTGATGGCCGAGGTAGGGCGAACGGTGCCCCTTCTGCCCGTTCCACTGGTCGCTGCCGCCGTTTCGCGTGCGCCGACAAGCCGCCACGGGCTTGACGCAGCGGTGCGCGCGCTGGTGGCGCAGCTTGAACGGATGGGCGCAATTGCGCTGCTTCCCGAAGGGGGTATGGCGGCCGGTGCAGCACAAGGGCTGCGCACGCTTGAAAAACGCGGTATCCTTGTTGAAGAAGGCGGACGGCTTGTTCCTGCCCCGGGCAAGAGCGCACTGCTTGCCTTCTATGCAGCAGGCGTTTTGGAGCGGCTTGACCGCGATGCGGCGAGTGCGCCGGATGCGAAAAGGATACCGGATGAACGAACCGAAACTGGCGCATGACTGGATCCTGGATGTGCTTCAGGATCTGCAAAGCTATGCCATGCAGAACGGGTTGACGGTTCTGGCGGAACGGGTGGAAGCCCTGCTGCCCGTGGCCGAGGCCGAGATTGCCGCCCGTCCGCGCGGCGATGATCCGTCCGTGCATTGACTGGCGCAGGGCGCAAGGGGCGGTTATGGTCGCGCCATGACGCTTCCCGCCATCACATTTTCTGACGACCAGGCCGAGGCTTGGGACAGGCTGTCCGCCCAGTTGCAGGGCATGGGTGTCGATCTGGAGGATGGGCACCACCAGCCCGCCACCGAAGGCAAGTCTGCGGTTCTGGCGGTGATCGGCAAGGCAGGTTCGGGCAAGACGCTGCTTCTGGCGCAACTGACCAAGGCCATGCGAGAGGCGGGGGTGGACATCGTCTCGGGCGATTGGGAAGCCAAGAAGCGCAAGGAACGGCGGACGCTGGCGGTCCTTGCCCCCACGAACAAGGCGGCCTCGGTTCTGCGGATGCGCGGGGTTCCGGCAACCACGATCCACCGCATCCTTTACACGCCCGTTTACGATCCGCATTACGAAACGCTGGCCGAATGGCTGGCTGGTACCGGCAAGCGCCCGGTTGATGTGGAGGGGATGACCGAAGCGGCGCTGGACCGTGCGAAGGCATTCTATGACACGGTGCCCTCGATCCCCGGTGCGCTGGCTGCAGCCGGGTTGCGCGGATCGGACTTCATCCGCGGCTGGAAGCGGCGGGAAGAGCCGCTGGATGTCGGCTTTGTCGACGAATCCTCGATGCTGGATGAACGTCAGTTCGACGACCTGCGCGAAATCTTTCCCACGTTGGTGCTGTTTGGCGATCCGGCTCAGCTTGCGCCTGTTGGCCAGTCCGGCCAGATGGTGTTCGACCGGTTGGGAGAGCCGCGCAAGCTGATCCTGAACCGCATCCACCGGCAGGCCGAGGATAACCCCATCCTTGATCTGGCCCATGCGCTGGCCGATCCTGAAGTGGATTTCCACCAGTTCGAACGGATGGTGGAAGATGCGGCCCGCCGCGATGAACGCGTCGTCTGGGCCCAGCGGGTGGATTGCGACCTGATGGCCCGCTCTCCCGTGCTGGTCTGGCGGAATGCCACGCGCATCCGGTTGATACAGGCCTTCCGCAATGCCAACGGGGCACCCGAAGACGCGCTGCTGCCGGGGGAGCCGCTGATCTGCGACGGGATAGAGCTGCCGCTGAAACACCGCAAGAAGCGCATCGACCTTGAAGCGCGTGGCCTGATCAAGGGCGCGCAGGTGATCTATCTGGGGCCGGGCACCCGCGACGGTTTCGCGCGCCTGCATGTGGTGGGGGCGGAGGATCCGCAAATCTCTGCCGCGTCGATCATCAAGATCGAAAAGCCCGACGAGGAAGAACCCTTCATCCCTGCCGCCGCCCGGATGGGCGCAACCTTTCTGCATGGTGCTGCCGTCACGATCCACAAGGCGCAGGGCTCGCAATGGGAAAAGGTGCAGGTCTTCGCGCCCGATCTTTACGCTGCCGCGCAGGCAGGCAGGATGGAGGCGGGCGTGCCCTTGTGGAAGCGCCTGGCCTATGTTGCGATCACGCGGGCGGAACGACAACTTCTGTGGATCGTGCGCAACCGGCTGGCCCGCCCGCAGGACGTACTGGGCACCGATGATCTGCCGAAACCCGCCCCCCGTCTGAAGCTTCAACCCGAGGAATGATCCGATGATCTGCGTCTTTGTCCAGTTCCGCTGCGCCCCCGGCAAAACCTATGAGGTGGCCGATGCGATCTATGACCGCGAAGTGGTGTCGGAGCTTTATTCCACCTCGGGCGAATGGGACCTGATGGCGAAGGTTTATCTTCCCGAAGGTTCGGACGTGGGCCACTGGCTGTCGGAACGCCTGTTCGACATCCCGCATATCCAGCGCACGCTGACCACGATGACGTTCAAGGCGTTCTGAAGCCTAGAGCCAGCTTGCGCGATCGGTGCCGACGGCATTCGCGACCGAGGCGAAGCCGTCGCGCGCCAGCAGCGCGTCCAGCCCCCGCGCAACGTCCGGCGCGATCGAAATGCCTTCGAACACCATCGCGGTATAGATCTGCACGGCCGAGGCGCCGGCGCGGATCTTGGCATAGGCCTGTTCGGCCGTCCCGACGCCGCCCACGCCGATCAGCGGCAGTTGCCCCCCGGTCAGCTGTGACAGGCGGGCCAGAACGCGGGTGGACCGTTCGAACAGGGGCGCGCCGGAAAGGCCGCCGGCCTGATCCTTTTGCGGATCCGTCAGCCCTTCGCGCGATAGGGTGGTGTTCGTCGTGATGATGCCCGCGATGCCGGAAGCGGCCGCGACCTCGGCGATCTCGGACAGATCGTCGTCATTCAGGTCGGGCGCGATCTTCAGGAAAACGGGGATCGGGCGGGCAAGGGTGGATCGCACCTCCATCACGCCCCCAAGCAGCGCCGTCAGCGCCGCGCGGCCCTGCAGATCACGCAGCCGTTCGGTGTTGGGAGATGAGACGTTGACCGTCGCGAAATCCACGTGCGGGCCACAGCAGGCCAGAACAGCAGCGAAATCGGCGGCACGATCGGTGCTGTCCTTGTTCGCCCCAAGGTTGAGGCCAACGGGAACGCGGCTTTCGGGCCGCATCGCCAGCCGTGCAGAAATGGCGGCCGCACCGTCGTTGTTGAACCCGAACCGGTTGATGGCTGCCCGATCCGCCGTCAGCCGGAACAGGCGCGGCTTGGGGTTGCCGGGCTGGGGGCGGGGGGTTGCCGCGCCCACCTCCAGAAAACCGAAACCGGAGCGGACCAGCGGGGCGAGGGCGACCGCGTTCTTGTCATATCCGGCGGCAAGCCCGATCGGGTTGTCCAGCGGCATGCCTGCCAGCGTGGTTGCCAGGCGGGCGCCGGTGGCCGGGGCGCCATGCAGGGGCGCAAGCCCTGCGCGAAGGGCGTTCAGCGACCAGTGATGCGCCCGCTCGGGGTCCATGCGGTGGAGCAACGACAGGCCGAGGCGTTCCATGGTGCCGGTCAAACCACACCCTCCGGAAAGATATGGCCCGCCGCACCAAGGGGCAGGGACTTGTCCCAGACCACATCATCCAGCGTCAGCGGGCGGTAAAGATGCGGGAAAAGCTGGCCGCCGCGCGACGGTTCCCACCGCAGGGCGGGGCCAAGGGCAGCATCGTCCAGCGCAACCAGCACCAGATCACGTTCCCCCGCAAAATGCTTCGCGGCGGTTTCGGCAACCTGCGCCGGGGTGGAAATGTGAATGTATCCGTCTGCAAGATCGACCGGTGCGCCGTTCGTATGACCGGCGTTGCGGAATGCTTCCCATTCGGTGCGGCGGAAGATCTTGAAGATAAGCATGTCGTCTCTTGCGCCGATTTCGGCTGCCGGTCAATCCCGCTTTGACAGAGGGCGGGCGGCGCAGCACTCTGCCCGCGTTATGGAAACGGGAGTTCCTGATGCGGACCATGATGTTTGCCACCGCCGCCGTTCTTGCCCTAGGGGCCGGCGCGGCCCATGCCGATTTCACCTTGACCATCCTGCACACGAACGATGTGCATGACCGGTTCGAACCGACGACATCCTCCGGCGCGCCCTGCGCCGCGGAAAAGAACGCAGCGGGCGAATGTTTCGGCGGCGTTGCGCGCCTTGTCACTGCCGTCAGGGACGCGCGGGACGGGGCCGGGAACACGCTGCTGCTTGATGCAGGCGACTGGTTCCAGGGGACGCTGTTCTATACCCGCTACAAGCACGAGGCGGCGGCAGAGTTCATCAACCGGCTGGGCTATGACGCCATGGCCGTGGGCAACCATGAACTCGACGACGGCCCGAAGGAACTGGCCGCGCTTGCCGATGCGGTGGAAACGCCGTTGCTGGCCGCGAACATGGATGCCGAGAACGAGCCGCTGCTGAAGGGCAAGATCGCCCGTCACACCATCGTGGAAGTTGGCGGCCAGCGCGTCGGGATCATTGGCCTGACCCCGCAAACGAACCCCGAACTGACCAGCCCCGGCCCCAACCTGACCTTCGGCGCCCCCAGCCAAGCCGTTCAGGCCGAGGTGGATGCGCTTCAGGCCGAAAGGATCGACAAGATCATCCTGTTGTCCCATTCCGGCTATGTTCAGGATCAGCAGGTTGCGAAAAGCACCTCGGGCGTTGATGTGATCGTGGGCGGGCACAGCCACACCCTTCTGTCGAACACCGATCCCAAGGCCGAAGGTGCCTATCCCACGATGGTGAACGGTGTGCCGATCGTGACGGCGCAGGCCTATGGCAGGTATCTGGGCGAACTGACGGTGACCTTCGATGATGACGGGCGGGTCACTGCGGCCGAAGGGGCGCCGCTGCTGCTTGACGCCGCGGTGAAGGAGGATGCCGATACCGTTGCGCGGGTGGCCGAACTGGCCGAACCGCTGCAGGCCATCCGTGAAGAGGTGGTTGGCGAGGCGACCGGCCCGATCACGCAGGAAACCTGCCGGACGCAGGAATGCCCGATGGGCAACCTTGTTGCCGAAGCGCAACTGGCCCGCGTTGCCGATCAGGGCGTGCAGGTGGCGCTGGTCAATGGTGGCGGGCTGCGTGCCGGAATCGATGAAGGCCCCGTCACGATGGGAGAGGTTCTGACGGTTCTGCCCTTCCAGAACACCCTTTCCACGTTCCGCATCAACGGGCAGGCGCTTCAGGCGGCGCTGGAAAATGGCGTCAGCCAGATGGAAGAAGGCGCGGGCCGCTTCCCCCAGGTGGCCGGGATGACCTTCGTGGTTGATCCGGCAGCCCCCGCAGGCAGCCGGATTTCCGACGTGACGGTGCAGGGCGCACCGCTGGATCCGGAGGCCGAGTATCTGGCCGTATCGAACAACTATGTCCGCAATGGGGGGGACGGCTATTCAATGCTGGTAGACGCGCGGGACGCCTATGACTACGGCCCCGATCTGGCAGAGGTGGTGGCCGAATATCTTCAGGCCCACCAACCCTATCAGCCGCAGACCGATGGCCGCATCACGGTGAAGTAATCATTCTTGCTGAATGGCATGCGGCGTGGCGGGGCCGGCATCTTCTTCGGGCCCGCCGCTGTTCAGCGAAAAGCCGATGATGGCAAGAACAACAACTGCGGCGACCAGAACGGCAATGGCGATCGGCTTCGACATGGCAATCAACTCCTTCCAGAGGGTTGCGCGGCGCCGGAGAAGGTCATATAACAGCCTCCAGCGCGGGCATTGTGTAATGGTAAGACCTTAGCCTTCCAAGCTAAAGATGCGGGTTCGATTCCCGCTGCCCGCTCCAGATCCCACCATTTCGGCACGATCCAGACTGGCGTTATCGTCAGGGATTTTGAATGTCATCAGGTCATGACGTCCTCCTGTTGAAGACGACATGACCCGAAGCTGCGGGATTTCAATGCCCGTTCAGGAAGGCCGGTTGCGGCATGCCCAGAACGTGGTAACCGCCATCGACGCGCAGCACTTCACCCGACGTCATGCTGCCATAGTCGGAGGCGAGGTAGACGGCCGTGCCGCCGATGGTTTCCAGCGTCGCGTTGGCGCGCAGGGGCGCGTTTTGTTCGGTGTGACGGAACGTGGCGCGTGCCCCCGCGATGGCGGAGCCTGCCAGCGTTTTCATCGGCCCGGGCGAGATCGCGTTCACACGGATCTTCTGCGGGCCCAGATCGTTCGCCAGATACCGCACTGCCGATTCCAGCGCCGCTTTCGCCACGCCCATCACGTTGTAGTAGGGGGTGACGGCGTTCGAACCCTGATAGGTCAGCGTCAGGATCGTGCCGCCGTCGGGCATCAGCTCTGCCGCGCGCTTGGCCACGTCGATCAGGCTGTAGCAGGAGATGGTCAGCGAGTTGCGGAAATTCTCGCGCGAGGTGTTGATGAAGCGGCCCGCAAGTTCCGTCTTGTCGGAATAGGCAACGGCGTGGACGATGAAGTCGATCGTGCCCCATTCTTCTTTCAGCCTTGCGAAAGCTGCGTCCATGCTGGCATCGTTCGTCACATCCACGTCCAGCAGGATGGACGAACCGACCGACGCCGCGAGCGGCGTCAGCCGTTTGCCGAAGGCCTCACCCTGATAGGTGAAAGCCAGCTCGGCCCCTTCGGCCGCCATGGCCTTCGCGATTCCCCATGCGATGGAGCGGTCGTTCGCAACGCCCATGACGACACCGCGTTTCCCTGACAAAAGCTCGGCCATTGGCTTTCCTTAACGATATTTGCTCATCACGAGCGTGGCGTTGGTGCCGCCGAAGCCGAAGCTGTTGGACAGGACCGAATCGAGTGTGACGTTTTCACGCAGTGATGTCACGATCTCGCCTTCATGAAGTTCGGGGTCGGGCGTGGTGACATTGGCCGAAGCGGCAATGAAGTTGCCGTTCATCATCAGCAGCGAATAGATCGCTTCGTGTACGCCTGTCGCACCGAGCGAATGGCCCGTCAGCGATTTCGTCGATGCCACGGGCGGGGTGGATCCTTCGCCGAAGACACGGCGGATGGCCTTCATCTCGGTGATGTCACCCACGCCGGTGGAGGTGCCGTGGCTGTTGATATAGTCGATCTTGCGGCCTTCCGGCAGTGTTGCCACCGCAAGGCGCATGGACCGCTCGCCGCCTTCGCCCGAAGGTGCCACCATGTCATAACCGTCCGACGTCGCGCCATACCCCGTCACTTCGCCATAGATCTTGGCGCCGCGGGCAAGGGCATGCTCCAGCTCCTCCAGCACGACGACGCCGCCGCCGCCTGCGATCACGAAGCCGTCGCGCGTCGCGTCATACGGACGCGAGGCGCTTTCGGGCGTGTCGTTGTATTTCGACGACATCGCACCCATCGCGTCGAACAGGCAGGACAGGGTCCAGTCCAGTTCCTCGCCGCCGCCGGCGAAAACCACGTCCTGCTTGTTCAGCTGAATCTGTTCCACACCGTTGCCGATGCAATGCGCGCTGGTGGAGCAAGCCGAGGTGATGGAGTAGTTCACGCCTCGGATCTTGAACGGCGTGGCCAGCGTGGCCGAGTTGGTGGACGACATGCAGCGCGTCACCATGAACGGGCCCATCCGCTTGGGGCTGCCCTTCTGGATCACCGTCTGGTGGGCCGAGAAGAAGTTCGAGGTGGACGGCCCGCCCGAACCCATGACCAAGCCCGTGCGGTCGTTCGAAACCTCGTTCGGCTCCAGCCCCGAATCGGCGATCGCCTGTTCCATGGCGATGAAGTTATAGGCTGCGCCGGCACCCATGAAGCGCAGGTCGCGCTTGTCGATATGGTCTTCCAGCTTGATCTGCGGCATGCCGTGAACCTGGCTGCGGAAGCCGTGTTCGGCATATTCGGGTGAAAACACGATGCCCGAACGGCCCGCCCGCAACGAGGCTTCCACCTCGGCGGGGTTGTTGCCGATGGGCGATACGATGCCGATGCCGGTGATGACGACGCGACGCATGGCTTTTATTCCTTCCGGTTTCCGGTCAGCTCTCCGAGAGAGCGACCTTCATGTCCTTGACCTGATAGATGACTTCGCCATCCGCCTCGACGCGGCCATCGGCCACGCCCATTGTCAGGCGGCGCGTCTGTACGGCTTTGGTGAAGTCGACTTGATACCGCAGCATCTTGCGGTCGGGCCGCACCATGCCCGTCAGCTTCACCTCGCCCACGCCCAGCGCGTAACCGCGCCCCTTCCAGCCGCGCCAGCCAAGGTTGAAGCCGGTAAGCTGCCACAATCCGTCAAGACCAAGGCAGCCCGGCATGATCGGATTGCCCGGGAAATGGCAGCTGAAGAACCACAGGTCGGGATGGATATCGAATTCGGCCACGACATGGCCTTTGCCATGTGCGCCCCCGTCTTCGGAAATCTCCGTGATGCGGTCCATCATCAGCATCGGCGGTTCGGGAAGCTGGGCGTTGCCGGGACCAAACAGTTCCCCGCGCGCGCAGGCCAGAAGTGCTTCCTTGTCGAAACTCGTCGGATAATCCGCCATCAAGGCTCCCCATAGATATTCCGCCCCCCTTTATCACCGCCGCCGAACGGGTGGCAAGTGCGGGGGGATTCCGTTTGAATCCCTGCGGTCCGTCACGATATAGGAAGGCTGAAAGGTGACGCAACGATGACCCAGACGGCAATTGAACGCGGAACGGAATGGCTGGCAGGGGGCGGATTGCGCCCGACGCGCCAGCGTGTGGCGCTGGCGGCGCTTCTTGTGGGGGACGGGCAGGATCGACATGTCACTGCCGAAAGCCTGTTCGCCGCATGCTCGGCCACGGGTGAAAAGGTAAGCCTTGCCACGGTTTACAATACGCTTCGTGCCTTCTGCGATGCAGGCATCATGCAGGAAGTGGTGGTTGACGGGTCGAAAAGCTATTTCGACACGCGCATCGATGATCACCCGCATTTCTTCTGGGAAGACACGGCCGAGGTGACGGACGCCCCGGCGGAGCAGTTCCGCATCGCACAGCTTCCCAAGCTGCCCAAAGGGGCAAAGCTCAGCCGGGTCGACGTGGTCATCCGCCTGAAGCGGGCCTGACGGAACCGGCCTTCCTGCCGCGCGTTTCCAGTCTGTGCTTGCTGCGGAGGGCGACATGCGGATTCGGTTCGGCTTTGATATCGCGGTGGCTTGCGCCCAGCCGACGCATTTTCTGGCCTGCATGTCTGTCCGCCCCGAGCGGCACAAGGATCTGCATGGCGAGGAGATCGTGGAGGTTTCGGGCGGCATCCCCGTGACGCCCTTTCTTGATGCCTTCGGCAATCGGTGCCTTCGGTTCACCGCGCCTGCGGGTGAAACCCGCATCCGTGGCGAAGGGCTAATGCGGGATCACGGGTTTGCCGATCCGGTCCATGCCGATGCAGGCGAGGTGCCGATCGCCAATATCCCGTCAGGGCTTTTGCAGTTCCTGCTGCCCAGCCGATATTGCGAAAGTGACAGCCTTGCCGCTTTCGCATGGGAGAATTTCGGCCATCTTCCGCCCGGCTGGTCCCGGGTGCAGGCGATCTGCGATTACGTGCACCAGCGTGTCCGCTTCGACTACTACAGCGCCAGTGCCACCCGAACCGCGCAGGGCGCGCTGCATGAAGGGCAGGGCGTGTGCCGGGATTTTGCCCACTCCGCGATTGCGCTGTGCCGCGCATTGTCGATCCCTGCCCGCTATGTGAACGGGTATCTGGGCGATATCGGGGTGCCGGCGGGCGGGCCGATGGATTTTTCGGCCTGGTTCGAGGTGTGGCTGGACGGAAACTGGTATCCCTTCGATGCCCGCCACAACATCCCGCGCATCGGTCGGATCAACATCGCCGTCGGGCGTGATGCGGCGGATGTCGCCATGCTGCACAGCTTCGGCCCCCATGATCTGCGCACCTTCACCGTCATCTGCCACGAGGAGCCGGAGGACTAGCCCACCGGCGTCCAAAGTACCGCATCAATCCCGGGCGCACCCGTGGCCAGCATCACAAGGCGGTCGAATCCCATCGCGATGCCGCTGGCGGGTGGCATGTGGTGCAAGGCGGCAAGAAAATCCTCGTCCAGCGGATAACGCTCGCCATAGATGCGGGCCTTTTCGTCCATCTCGGCCAGAAAGCGGCGGCGCTGCTCTGCGGGGTCCGTCAATTCGCCAAATCCGTTCGCAAGTTCCACCCCGCAGGCATAAAGTTCGAACCGTTCGGCAACGCGGGGATCCTCGGCAGGGCGCGCCAGTGCCGCCTCGGCCACGGGATAGCGGTCAAGGATCGTGGGGCGGCCATGGCCCAGATGCGGCTCGATCTTTTCCGACAGGATGCGTGAGAAGATGTCGGACCACGTATCATCCGCGTCCACCCGCAATGGCGCCTGCGCGGCCAGGGCATCGCGATCAGTGCCTTCCGGGGTGACGGTGGCCAGAAGATCCACCCCCGCCCGCGCAAAGGCATCGGCCACGGACAACCGCTCCGGTTGCGCGAAGGGATCGCAGGCATGGTCCCGGAAGCGCAGCACCGTGCTTCCCGCCGCTTCGGCGGCCAGCCGCAGGAAGGCTGCGCAATCGTTCATCAGCACCGTGTAGTCCTGCCCCACGCGATACCATTCCAGCATGGTGAATTCCGGGCTGTGCAAGGCCCCCCGCTCGCGGTTGCGCCACACATGCGAGAAGGCGGCAATCCGCGTCTCTCCCGCCGCCAGCAGCTTCTTCATCGCAAACTCCGGCGAGGTGTGCAGATACATCGGCCGCGGCCGGCCGTCATTGCCGATGGCCTGCGTTCCAAAGGCATGCAGATGCGTCTCGTTTCCCGGGCTGGCCTGAAGCGCGGCAGGATCGACCTCGATGAAGCCCTCATCCTCCAGCCATGCACCCAGCGCACGCCGGATGCGGTTGCGCGCCAGAAGGGCGGGACGGCGGTCGGCATGGCGGCGGGCGTTCCACCAAGGGGTGTCGGTCATGGCTATGGGCTTCCGATTTGCGGCGATATGCGCTAGATCAGGCGGCAAATCCCGTCAAGCGGGCCGCATCACAAGGACATTTTCGTGAAAGTCATCGCATCCTCCCTTCGCAAGGGCAATGTCGTCGAGATGGAAGGCCGTCTCTATGTCGTTCTGAAGGCCGAAAACTTCCACCCCGGCAAGGGCACGCCCACGACCTCCGTCGACATGCGCCGCATCTCGGACGGGGTGAAGGTGGCTGAACGCTGGCGCACGACCGAGATGGTGGAAAAAGCCCTCGTGGACGAGCGGGAATACGATTTCCTTTACGAGGACGGCGAAGGCTTCCACTTCATGGAGCCGAACACCTATGAACAACTGGCCGTCTCGCAGGAGGTGGTCGGCGAGGACAAGGTGTTCCTGACCGAAGGCATCAAGGCCTACCTGCAGACGCATGATGGCGTGGCCATCGCCATCTCGCTGCCGCAGAAGGTCACGGTGGAGATTTCGGAAACCGAGCCTGTGGTGAAGGGGCAGACGGCTTCCTCGTCCTATAAGCCGGCGATGTGCACGAACGGCCTTCGCATCATGGTGCCGCCGCATATCGGTGCAGGAACCCGCGTCGTGATCAATACCGAAGACAAAACCTATGTGGAGCGTGCGAAGGACTGATCCTTCCCCTTTATCTCTTTTCTTGCACCCCCGTCCGGTCCGGTCGGGGGTGTTTTCATATCCGGCCTTCGATGCGTCCCTTACGCACGAACCTTGACTTGTTGAGAATCGTTCGCACATTTCATCCTGTCGAACTGACAGGAGAGACTGATGCGTTTGATGCTTGCCCTCGGGTTCTCGATGATGGCGGTCGCTGCGCAGGCGCAGGAATTCAAGGTCGCCACCACTTTCACCGTGATCGCCGACATGGCGCGCAACGTGGCGGGGGACGCGGCCGAAGTCGTCTCCATCACCCGGCCGGGCGCCGAGATCCACGGCTATGAGCCGACGCCGCGCGATATCGTGGCCGCGCAGGATGCCGATCTGATCCTGTGGAACGGGCTGAACCTTGAACGCTGGTTCGAACAGTTCCTGTCCAATCTGGGCAACGTGCCTTCGGTAACCGTCAGCCAGGGGGTGACGCCGGTTTCCATCACCGGCGGCGATTATGACGGGATGCCCAATCCCCATGCGTGGATGAGCTTGTCCAACGCGATGATCTATGTCGACAACATCCGCAATGCGTTTCAGGAGCACGATCCCGAACATGCCGAGGTGTATGAGGCGAATGCCGCTGCCTATAAGCAGCAATTGCAGGACGCCATCGGCCCGATCCGTGCGTCGCTTCAGGCGATTCCGGAAAACCGCCGCTGGCTGGTCACCTGCGAAGGGGCCTTTGGCTATCTTGCCCGCGATTACGGCCTGAACGAGCTTTACCTTTGGCCGATCAATTCCGAACAGACGGGCACGCCCCGCCAGATCCGGCAGGTGATCGACGCGGTGCGCGAACATCATGTGCCGGCGGTGTTCTGCGAAAGCACCGTCAGCCAGAACCCCGCCAAGGAGGTAGCGCGCAACACCGACGCCGAATATGCGGGGATGCTTTACGTGGACTCGCTGTCGGACGGCGATGGGCCGGTGCCGACATATCTGGACCTGCTGCGCGTCACCTCCGAAACCATTGCCAAGGGGCTGACCGCGGATGAGTGAGTTGGACGGCATCACCGCCGACGGCGTTACCGTAACCTATCGCAACGGGCACACGGCCCTGCACGATGCCAGCTTCGCCATCCCGCGTGGCACGGTCACGGCCCTAGTGGGGGTGAACGGGGCAGGCAAATCCACGCTGTTCAAGGCGATCATGGGCTTCGTGCCTGCCTCTGCCGGCAGCATCCGCCTTCTGGGCATGACGGTGCGCGAAGCGTTGAAGAAGAACATCGTCGCCTATGTTCCCCAGTCCGAGGAGGTGGATTGGGCGTTCCCCGTTCTGGTGCAGGATGTGGTGATGATGGGTCGCTATGGCCATATGGGCTTTCTACGTCGAGCCTCGGCTGCCGATCATGCGGCGGTGGACGCCGCGCTGGCCCGCGTGAACATGCAGGACTTCCGCCACCGCCAGATCGGAGAGCTTTCGGGCGGGCAGAAGAAGCGCGTCTTTCTGGCTCGCGCGCTGGCACAGGACGGGCAGGTGATCCTGCTGGATGAACCCTTCACCGGCGTCGACGTGAAGACCGAGGACCAGATCATCGTTCTTCTGCGCGAGTTGCGGAGCGAGGGACGGGTGATGCTGGTTTCCACCCACAACCTTGGTTCCGTGCCGGAGTTTTGCGACCGGGTGGTGCTGGTCAATCGCACGGTGCTTGCGCATGGGCCAACCGAAACGACGTTCACCCGCGAAAATCTGGAACAGGCTTTCGGCGGCGTGCTGCGTCACTTCACCCTGCAAGGCACCGCGCTGCACGATGATGACGACCCGCGGGAGCTGACCGTCATTTCCGATGATGAACGCCCCATCGTCCATTACGGCGACCGGATGCGGAAGGGCGGCGAATGAGCGTGCTGTGGGAGCCCTTCACCTATCAATACATGATGAACGCGATGTGGGTCTCGGCGCTGGTGGGGGCCGTCTGCGCATTCCTGTCGGCTTATCTGATGCTGAAGGGCTGGTCGCTGATCGGCGACGCGCTGAGCCATTCGGTCGTGCCGGGTGTGGCAGGGGCCTACATGCTGGGGCTGCCCTTCGCGCTGGGCGCGTTTCTTGCGGGCGGGCTGGCGGCGGGGGCGATGCTGTTCCTCTCGGACCGGTCCGGTCTGAAGGTGGATGTGATCATCGGCATCATCTTCACGGCCTTCTTCGGGCTGGGGCTGTTCATGATTTCCCTCAACCCCGTGGCGATAAGCGTCACGGCCATCACCATGGGAAACATCCTGCTGATCACGCCGGGGGACACGCTTCAGCTTGCCATCATCGGGGTCGTCTGTCTTGGCGTAATGGCGCTGAAGTGGAAGGACCTGATGGTAACCTTCTTTGATGAAAACCACGCCCGCTCCATCGGGCTGCGGCCCGAGCGGTTGAAGGCCATGTTCTTTGTGCTGCTGTCCGCAGCCATCGTGGCCGCGATGCAAACGGTGGGGGCGTTTCTGGTGATCGCGATGGTCGTGACGCCGGGGGCAACGGCCTATCTGCTGTGCGACCGTTTTCCGCGCCTGATCGTCACCTCCATCGCGATCGGCACGATGACCGGGTTCTTCGGGGCCTATATCAGCTATTTCCTTGATGGGGCGACCGGGGCCGTGATCGTGGTGCTGCAAACGCTGATCTTCCTTGTCGCCTTCCTGTTCGCGCCGCGCCACGGGATGCTGGCCGCATGGGCCCGTGGCCGGGAGGCGGCCGAATGAACGTCCTGACGCCGTTCCAGTTCGTCTTCATGCAGCACGCCTTCCTGATCTGCCTGATCGTGGCGGTGCCGGTGGCGCTGCTGTCCTGTTTCCTGGTTCTGAAGGGTTGGGCCCTGATGGGGGATGCGGTCAGCCATGCCGTGCTGCCCGGCATCGTCCTGTCATGGCTGGCCGGCATCCCGCTGGTGATCGGGGCGTTCGCGGCGGGCATGTTCACCGCCGTGGCCACCGGCTTTCTGGCCGAAAACAGCCGTGTGAAGCGCGACACGATCATGGGCACGGTTTATTCCGGCATGTTCGCGGTCGGGGTGATCCTTTACACGACCTTCCCGTCGGACCAGCACCTTGACCACATCCTTTACGGCAACATGCTGGGGGTCGATACCGGGGATCTGTGGTTGGCCGGTGCGATCAGCCTTGGCGTTACCGCGATCCTTCTACTGAAATGGCGCGACTTTCTGTTGCACGCCTTCGATCCGGCACAGGCGCAGGCCAGCGGGCTGCCGGTCCGCACGCTGCATTACGGCCTGCTGGCCATCCTGTCGCTGACCATCGTGGCCACGCTGTCATCGGTCGGGATGATCCTTGCAGTGGCCCTTCTGATCACGCCGGGTGCCACGGCGTTCCTGCTGGTGCGCAGCTTCGGGCGGATGATGGCAGTGGCCGTGGCGGTGTGCACCGGGTCAATGCTTGTGGGCACCTATGCCAGCTTCTGGATCGACAGCGCACCGGCCCCGACGATCGTGCTGATCCTGACCGGGGTGTTCGTGCTGGCCTTCATCCGGCGCATCCGGCAGACAAAGGCCGCCACGGCCTAACCTTCGTCGGTCGGCTCCTGCCCATAGAACATCGTGCCGATCTTGATCTTCTCGCGCCCGCGGCTGACGCGGAAATCGTTGGTGTCGCGCAGCGAGTAGATGCAGCCGCAATATTCCTGCATGTAGAACTCCTCGCGCTTGGAGATCTCGATCATGCGGGAAGCGCCGCCGCCCTTGCGCCAGTTGAAGTCCCAGTACTGCACGCCGTCATAAGGTGCCGCCGCACGGTGGCCGCAATCGTTGATCTGCGTCATGTTCTTCCAGCGCGAGATGCCAAGGCTGGAGGTGATGACCGGAAAACCGTTTTCGTGGGCGTAAAGGGCCGTCCGTTCGAACCGCATGTCGAAGCACATGGTGCAGCGGATGCCGCGCTCGGGCTCCCACTCCATCCCCTTCGCGCGGGAGAACCAGTTGTCGGCGTCGTAATCGGCGTCGATGAAGGGGATGTCGTGCTTTTCCGCAAAGCGGATGTTTTCGTCCTTCCGCAGAAGGTATTCCTTCTTCGGGTGGATGTTCGGGTTATAGAAGAAGATGGTGTAATCGATGCCGGAGGCGGTCATCGCTTCCATCACTTCGCCCGAACAGGGGGCGCAGCAGGAATGCAGAAGAACCTTCTTCTCGCCATCGGGCGGGGTCAGTTGCGGGCGTTCCACGGTCATGATGCCATCCTGTTCCGGTCGCACGATAACGAAAAGGCCCGCGACGGGCGCGGGCCATTTCGTGATGGTAGCGGAGGAGGGATTTGAACCCCCGACCTAAGGATTATGATTCCTCCGCTCTAACCAGCTGAGCTACTCCGCCATCGGGGCGGACAGGTATGCGACCTGCGCGGCGGCGTCAAGCATCTTTTTTCGATTATTGTGCCGCAGCCGTGCCCCGGACCCGGGATTCATCGGAAACGTTGCGGGCCCATTGGGCGATGCGTTGGTCAAGCTGGCCCTGCACCTTCGTCCGGGCCAGCCGCAGCGATTGCACCAGAAGCCGCGCCGTCAGGTTGCGCGGGCGCAGGTCCAGCGTCGCCACGACGCGCGACTGTTCGGGGGCCAGCGCCAGGAGGTCCAGCACGATGTCCACGTCCAGCGACGGGTCGGCCAGCGCCAGCCGGATCTGCCGCCCCGGATCCACCGACACCAGTGTCACCGTCATGTTGCGCATCGCCCCGCGCAGGCGGAACTGCGCGTTCCAAGTGGTGCCCGGCTGGATGGGGCCGGGGCTGCGGGTGGCGACAGTGTTGCGCTTGCGGATCGAACGTTCCCACGCCTCGAAGTCCGACATCCTGGCGAAAACGTATTCGGTGGGGGCGTTGATGTCGCCCGTGCTGGTGAACTTCATGTTTCTCCGTCCCGATGAACCCTCACGACTTTGGGATCAATCCAGATCATCCGCAAGCCAGCGCGTGATGACATGGTGCGCGATGGTGCCCTCGGGCGGCAACGAAACGTCTGGATGGCGGCCGATCATCGCCTCCATCACCTCCGCCTTGTCGGCCCAGCGGGCGGCCTCGATTTCGGCCGGATCGATGGTAATGTCGGTGCTGGTGGCCTGACCGACGCAGCCCAGCATCAAAGACGCGGGATAGGGCCAGGGCTGGCTGCACAGATAGCGGACATGGCCGACGCCGACTCCCGTTTCCTCCATCACCTCGCGGCGGACGGCAGCTTCCACCGTCTCGCCGGGCTCGACAAAGCCGGCAAGGCACGAATACAGCCCAGACCGCCATCCCGGAGACCGGCCAAGAAGCAGCCGGTCCCCGTCCAGCACCAGCATGATGACCACGGGATCGGTGCGGGGGAAATGCTGCGTCGCACAGGCGGGGCAGTTCCGTTGCCATCCTGCTTGAACCATGTCGGATGGGTGCCCGCACGAGGCGCAGAACCGATGGCTCCGGTTCCAGTGGACCAGGGCCTTGGCTGTGGCCGCGGCTTCTGCTTCGGGCACCGTCAGCTGTGCCATCACGTCGCGCAGGGCGGTGAAACCTGCATCTGCCGGCAGCTCGGGATGTGGTTGCAGCCCCGCAGCGAAGGGGGCTTCCAGCCCGGCTGTTCCCGCCTCGGGCGACCAGTCGGAAATGTCGCGGGCGTGAAGCGGTCCTTCCGCATCATATCCCAGAAACAGCGCCGGCCCTGCGTGGGCAAAGACGGGGCTTTGCGGCGGCAGCCACACCAGGCGTGACCCCTGAACCGGCACATTGCCGCGCCACAGGGCAAGAACCCGCGTGGCGGCTGGTGGATCGGCCCGCAGATGCGCGGCGCGGGCAAGGCCGGACGTTCCGAATGTGAGTGTCATGTTATCCTTTCGGAGCGAATGCGACCCATAAGGGGAAAGAGGTTTTTTTCGGGAATTTACTTTTCTTTTTCAAAGATAAACCGCAACACTCACTTCTATGTGACAATCGGATGGGTGGGATGAAGGCAGGGCCAGGCAGCAAGGAGCAGCAACAGGCAACGCGTGTCGTCAATGACGCGACGCTGGTCGACCTGCGTATCCTTGCAACCAGCGACATCCATGGCTGGCTGGAGGCATGGGATTATCACAGCGCGCGCCCGCTGCCCGCGGCCGGACTTGCGCGAACCGCCACCCTGATCGAAAAGGCGCGGGAAGGGGCAGAAAACTCGCTGTTGTTCGACAATGGCGACTTTCTGCAAGGCAGCCCTCTTGCGGAGTGGTCTGCGGGAAATCCGGAAGCACCGCACCCGATCATCGCCGCCATGAACCATCTGCATTATGATGCGGCCACGCTTGGAAACCACGAATTCAACTTCGGGCTTGAGATGCTGGAGGGGGCCGTGGCGCAGGCCGGCTTTCCCATCGTCTCGGCCAACATCTCCCGCCTGGGCGGCACGCCCCTTGTGCCGCGCACAACCGTGCTGCACCGGCAGGTAGCGGACAGGGCGGGGCGGGTGCATCCGCTGCGGGTGGGGGTGATCGGCTTCCTGCCCGTTCAGGTCATGATCTGGGATCATTCGCTTCTGACCGGACGAGTGGAGGTGGAAACACCACTGGCCGCCGCACGGCGTCACGTGGCGACCTTGCGGCAGCGATGCGATCTGTTGGTGGCGCTTTGTCACGGCGGCATCGGGTGCGCCTCGGCGGCCGAGGGGAGCGAGGATTTCGCGACCGCCATCGCGGGTGTTGCCGGCGTCGATGTGGTGATTGCGGGGCACAGCCACCTTGTTTTCCCCGATCATCGCTTCCGCGGGCTGGAAGGGGTGGATGCCGAGGGCGGCAGCCTGCAGGGCAAGCCCGCCGTCATGCCCGGTTCGCGCGGATCGCATCTGGGGCTGGTGGATCTGCAACTGGAGGTACGTGACTGGTCGGTCGCATCTTCGTCCAGCCGCCTTGTCGCGGCGGGGCCCGCGCCGCCCGCACCATCGCTGCGCCGCG
Organism: Falsirhodobacter deserti; assembly: GCF_004015795.1. Classification (GTDB taxonomy): domain Bacteria; phylum Pseudomonadota; class Alphaproteobacteria; order Rhodobacterales; family Rhodobacteraceae; genus Falsirhodobacter; species Falsirhodobacter deserti. The sequence goes on from NZ_ML137218.1 coordinate 265,837, forward strand.
TGATCGGCCCCGCGCATGATGCCGTCCGCCGGGAGATGGACCGCCCGCTGGGGCACAGCGACGTACCCCTGAACAGCTTCTTTGCCCTTGTCGCCCCCTCCCGCGCGACGGCGCTTGTGGCCGAGGCTTCGGCGCGCCATGTGCGAAACCTGTTGGGGGACGATCTGCCCGTTCTGGGAACGGGGCAACCCTTCAAGGTGGGCGGGCGCGGGGGCGCAGGCTATTTCACCGATGTTCCCGCAGGTCCTCTTTCGCTGCGTCATGCCAACGATCTGTACGTCTATCCCAATACGCTGGCCGTTCTGCGCCTGACCGGGCATGAGATCCGCCTGTGGCTGGAGCGTGCGGCCGGAGCCTTCCGCCTGATCCATCCCGGAAAGGCCGACCAGCCTTTGTTGGATCCCGATTTTCCCGCGTATAACTTCGATGTGGTACATGGGGTGGAGTTCAAAATTGACCTGTCCCGCCCGCCCATGTTTGATAACACTTCCGCGCAGGTTTCGGACGGGCGCATCACGCAGATCCTCTACAACGACGCACCGCTTGATCCGCAGGCGGAATTTCTGGTCGTAACAAGCGACTATCGCGCTGGCGGAGTGGGGGGCTACGCGCCCCGTCTGCCTTTCATGACCAGCAAGACCCTGTTGCGTGACGTGGTGGCGCAGCATCTGCGGGACATGCCGCCCACCCGCGCGGAAAAGCCGTTCTGGCGTTTCATGCCCATGGCGGGCACATCCGTCACGTTCCCCACCTCTCCGCGGGCCCTGTCGCATCTGGATGAGGTGCCGCATCTGTCGCTGACGCCGCTGGCTCACGATCGCGATGGTTTCCTGACAATGCGGCTCGACCTCTGACTTGCATGCGCCGAACGTCCGCTCTATATGCAGGGGCGAGAGGTTGGCGCGGGCAGGCGCCTCGCCAACCCGGTCAGGTCCGGAAGGAAGCAGCCGTAACGATTCCCGTCTGGGTCGCTGTCCAGCCTCTCACCTCCCCTTCCCGCACAGTCGGCTGCTGGCGCAGGATCCGCAGGCACGTGGTTTGCCAACGGGGTCAGTGCAGGTCGCTCAGCGCTTCCTTGCATGCTTCGGCGCAACGCGTGCAGGATTCGGCGCAGATGCGGCAATGGTTGTGCATCTGTGCGTGTTTGCCGCACTCTTCCGCGCAGGCCTCGCAGGCGGTGCCGCAAGCTTCGATCACGCTGCGGATGACCGCGATGTTCGTGCCGGTGCGCCGCGACGCGACGGATCCTGCCGCCGCACAGATATCGGCGCAATCAAGGTTGAGGCGGATGCACTGGCGAAGCTTTTCCACCATGTCCTCGGCCAGGCAGGCATCTGCACAGGCGGTGCAGGTTTGCGCACAGCTATAGCACTCCTCGATGCAGTGGAGGAGCTTGTCGGCGGTGCTGCCCTGAACATCGGGATGGGTCGAGATCATCTGGTGAACGTTCATGTCGGTCTCCATCAGGTCTGGCTTGCTTGAGTGATCCCAACAGATGTGGGCGGCCCGATGTTCCCGGACCGGCTTGCCTGAACTGCATTCGGCCTGTCCGGCGGGGTCGCGCGCATCGCCAAGGGTGGACGAAGTGCGCACCGATCCTTACGTTGGGGCGATCCTCAACCGGGACATCACGATGACTGACGCCTCCGGGGCCGCCTATCAGGTGCTGGCCCGCAAATACCGCCCTGAAACCTTCGCCGATCTGGTCGGGCAGGAGGCGATGGTTCGGACGCTGAAGAACGCTTTCGCCGCTGATCGCATCGCGCATGCCTTCATCATGACGGGGATTCGCGGCACCGGAAAAACAACGACGGCGCGGATCATCGCCAAGGGACTGAACTGCACCGGTCCGGACGGGCAGGGCGGTCCGACCACCGATCCCTGTGGCGTGTGCGAGGCGTGCCGCGCCATCACCGAAGGCCGCCATGTTGATGTCATGGAAATGGATGCCGCATCGCGCACCGGCGTGAACGACATCCGCGAGATCACGGAGTCGGTGCATTATCGGGCGGCCTCGGCACGCTACAAGATCTATATCATCGACGAGGTTCACATGCTGTCCACCAGCGCGTTCAACGCGCTGCTGAAGACGCTGGAGGAACCCCCCGCCCATGTGAAGTTCATCTTCGCGACGACGGAAATCCGCAAGGTTCCCGTCACCGTCCTGTCGCGCTGTCAGCGCTTCGATCTGAAACGGATCGAGCCGGAGGTGATGATCGGCCTTCTGCGCCGCATTGCCGACCGGGAGGGCGCGCAGATCGCCGATGACGCCCTTGCGCTGATCACGCGTGCGGCCGAAGGATCGGCGCGGGATGCGACAAGCCTGCTGGATCAGGCCATCAGCCACGGCGCGGGCGAAACCGGTGCCGACCAGGTTCGCGCCATGCTGGGGCTTGCCGATCGGGGGCGGGTGCTTGACCTGTTCGATCTGGTAATGAAGGGCGATGCCGCGGGCGCGCTTTCGGAACTGGCAGCGCAATATGCCGATGGGGCCGATCCGATGGCCGTGCTTCGTGATCTGGCCGAGATCACGCACTGGATTTCCGTCATCAAGATCACGCCTGAAGCGGCCGATGATCCGACGACTCCGCCGGATGAACGCACGCGCGGCCTGGAAATGGCCGGACAGCTTCCGATGCGCGTGCTGACCCGCGCGTGGCAGATGCTGCTGAAGGCGCTGGAGGAGGTTGCTGCCGCCCCCAATGCCATGATGGCCGCCGAAATGGCGATCATCCGCCTGACCCATGTGGCCGACCTGCCGGACCCCGAGGCGTTGATCCGCCGTATCCAGTCCCTGCCGCAGCCCGCCCATGCCGCGCCGGCGCCTGCCCCGCAGGGAAGTGGCGGCGGCACGCGGATGGCGCGGGCCGTGGGGGGCGGCACCGTTTCGCAGGCGCTGCCCGCCACGTTCGAAAGCGTGGTCGGCTTGATCCGCGAGAAGCGCGACATGAAGCTGCTGACCGAGGTGGAGCTGGGCCTTCGCCTTGTCAGCTATCAGCCCGGCCGGATCGAGTTCGAGCCCGGTCCCGCCGCCCCCCGCGATCTGGCCGCGCGCCTTGCGCAGCGGCTGCAGGTCTGGACGGGGCAGCGCTGGGGTGTATCTGTGGTCGGCTCGGGCGGGCAGCCCACGATCGCCGAACAGCAGGCCGCCGAAGAGGATGTGATGAAGGCGCAGGCGATGGCCTTGCCGATGGTGCAGGCGATCATGGCTGTCTTTCCCGGCGCGGAAATCGCCGAGATACGCGCCCCGCTGGCCGATGCCGCCGCCGAGGCACTGCCGGAAGTCGAAGATGAATGGGACCCTTTCGAGGAGGAATGAGATGTTTGGGTTGAACGGTCTGGGCGACATGTCCAAGATGATGAAGCAGGCGCAGGATCTTCAAACGAAGATGACCGAGCTGCAGGAAGAACTGGGGCGCACTATCGTCACGGGCGAAGCCGGCGCGGGTCTTGTGAAGGCGCGCTGCACGGCCAAGGGCGATCTGACGGGGCTGGATATTGACCCCTCGATCTTCGTGGCATCCGAAAAGGAAGTGGTGGAAGATCTGATCCTTGCCGCCATCAAGGACGCGCAGAAAAACGCGGCCGACCGGCATCAGGCTGAAATGTCGAAGATGACCGCGGATCTGGGCCTGCCTGCCGGCATGAAGCTGCCGTTCTGACATGGCGGAGGCGCCGGGCGACATCCAGACGCTGATCGACCTGATGGCCCGTCTTCCGGGTTTCGGGCCGCGATCGGCGCGTCGCGCGGTGCTGACGATGCTGAAGAAGCGGGGGCAGGTGATGGCCCCGCTTGCGCAGGTGATGGCGCAGGTTGCGCTGAACGCGCGCGATTGCGTGCGTTGCGGCAACATCGGCGAGGCGGACCTGTGCCCTATCTGCCGCGACGATCGCCGCGCGAATGGCGAACTTTGCGTGGTGGAGGATGTTGCCGATCTTTGGGCGATGGAGCGGGGGCGGGCCTTTCGCGGCCGCTATCATGTTCTGGGCGGCACCCTTTCGGCGCTTGATGCCGTGGGGCCGGACGAGTTGCGCATCCCCCTGCTGATCGACCGCGTGGCCGAGGAAGGGATCACGGAGGTGATCCTTGCCCTGAACGCCACCGTGGACGGCCAGACCACGGCCCATTACATCGCCGAAAGGCTGGAAGGGCGGGTACGCGTCACCTCTCTTGCCCAGGGTGTGCCGGTGGGCGGAGAGCTTGACTACCTTGACGACGGCACGATCGGCGCGGCGCTGCGGGCGCGCCGCAGTCTTTAGTCGAAAGCGTTCTGCATCACGAAGATCGCGCCGGCCACCAGCGCCCAGATCACGCCCCAGACGATCACCAGCGACAGCGCGCCCACCACCAGCCCGATGATGACCCAAAGGCCGTCACGTTCCAGCATGCCAAGCGAGATGATGGTCATGGCCAGCGCAGGCAGCATGTTGCCCAGCGGAATCGGCAGCGCAAGCACCAGCGCAAGAACAAGCAGCGCGGCGCCCAGAAAGCGCTGCGTGGTGGGCGTGATCATGAAGGGAAGGCGCGGCACCAGAAGTTTTTCGGCCCGCGAAAGGATTGGCGTCATCTTCCCGACCAGCGCGGCGAAGGCCGAACGCTCCATGGACCGGCTGGCGATGAAGGCCGGCAGCCAGGGCATCTTGCCCAGCATCAGCTGCGCGGCCAGAAAGATCAGCGGCAGGCCCAGAATGCCCGAAGTGCCGGGCGGTGTCGGCAGCACGTTGGGCAGCGCGAAGATCAGAAGCAGCGCCCCGAAGGCGCGCCCGGCCATCGCCTCGATCAGGTCGGCGATGGAAATGCGGGACCGGTCCGGATCTTGTGCGATCTCCTCCAGAACCTCGGAAAGGCGGTGACGCTTCGGTGTCTGGGTGATCATGGCTGGATCCTGGAGTCTCGCATCCGGTCAATGTGGGCGCGCGACCGGCAGGATGCAAGCCGCGAAAGGGTCAGGTCCAGTCGCGTGCGGCGGCCTTCAGATGGGAAAGAAACGTCTGCACCTTCAGCGTGCGGTGCAGGTCCACATGGGTGACCATCCAAAGCGGCGCATCCCATTCGGGACGCGGGGGCAGCACCTCCACCAGATCGTCGCGGCCAGCCGCCTGAAAGGATGAAACGAAGCCGATCCCTGCGCCGCTGGTCACTGCCGCTTCAAGCGCCCGGCTTTCCGATGCGCGGACCATGATCCGGTCGGCCGGCACCGCGCCAATCAACCAGCGGTGATAGGGTGCGCGGGAAATCGGGCCTTCGGCCGTGACGAAGCGGTGGGCGGCCATATCTTCCAGCCCGTTCGGCATCCCATAGCGCCGGACATAGCTTTTGGAGGCATAGAGCCCGCTGCTGATGCGTGACAGCGGCTGGGCCACGTTATCAGGCTCTTCCGGTGCGGCGCCCGCGCGGATGGCGACATGCGCCTCGCCATAATCCAGCCGGAACACGCGCATGTCCGACAGGAAGCGCACGATCAGGTTGGGGTGCTGTTCCTGAAAGTCGGCCAGCACCGGCATCAGCAGTTCAGCCACCCCGGTGATGGAGGTGACGACAAGTTCCCCCGCGACCTTTTCCCCCTGGCCACGGATTCGGCAGGCCAGCTGGCCGAACTGTTCCTCGGTTGTCTGGGCCACCGAAAACAGGTCGCGCCCCGCTTCCGTTGCGGTGTAACCGCGGGCATGGCGCTGGAACAGGCGGGTGCCGAGGCGCTTTTCCAGTGCGTCGATATGACGGATCACGGTGGCGTGGTGCACGCCAAGTGCCTCTGCCGCGCCGGATACGGTTCCAAGGCGGGCAACCTGAAAGGCGGTCCGGACCTCGTCCCAGTTGTCGAAACCCACGCGCATCCCCCTTCTGTGCAATGGCAAGCAGCATAGGCTTACATGGCGCAGATGCAACGCCGTGCTTGACTCGGCGCACCCGCCAAGGTAGATGCAGCGCGATTTTCCGGAGTTTTTGAAGGCTCCGGTCCCCCGCCGATCGGGGGATCGCCATCCGCCAGCGCGTTGCGCCCGTGGGTGCCGTTGGTGTTTGGAGCGTCCTCGACTATCTCGGGGGCAGGCAATTGGAAAGGGATGCCGATGTTCGAGAATCTGTCTGAACGGCTTGGCGGCGTCTTCGATCGTCTGACCCGTCAGGGCGCACTGACCGACGAGGATGTGTCCACCGCCCTGCGCGAAGTTCGCACGGCCCTGCTGGAAGCGGACGTGTCGCTGCCCGTGGCGCGCGAATTCGTCAAGCGGGTGCAGGCGAAGGCCGCGGGCCAGCATGTCACGAAATCGGTGACGCCGGGCCAGCAGGTCGTGAAGATCGTGCATGACGAACTGGTGGCCGTGCTGCAGGGCGAAGGCCCCGCCGACGCGCTGAAGATCGACAACCCGCCTGCCGCGATCGTGATGGTGGGTCTGCAGGGTTCGGGCAAGACGACGACGACGGCGAAGATCGCCAAGCGCCTGAAGGACCGGGACGGCAAGCGCATCCTGCTGGCCTCGCTGGACACGAACCGCCCCGCCGCGATGGAGCAGCTGGCGATTCTGGCCGGTCAGGTCGGGGTGGACAGCCTGCCGATCATCATGGGCCAGTCGGCGGTGGAAATCGCCAAGCGCGCCAAGACGCAGGCCACGATGGGCGGCTATGACGTCGTGATGCTGGATACCGCGGGCCGTCTGCACATCGACGAAGTGCTGATGTCCGAGGTTCAGGCCGTTCGCGATATCGCCCAGCCGCGTGAAACGCTGCTGGTGGTCGATGGCCTGACCGGTCAGGACGCGGTGAACGTGGCCACCCAGTTCGACGGGCAGGTCGGCATCTCGGGTGTTGTGCTGACGCGGATGGATGGTGACGGGCGCGGCGGTGCCGCACTGTCGATGCGCCACATCACCGGCAAGCCGATCCGCTTTGTCGGCTTGGGCGAGAAGATGGACGCGCTTGAGGCGTTCGAGCCCGAACGTGTTGCTGGCCGCATCCTTGGCATGGGCGACATCGTCGCACTGGTCGAAAAGGCGCGCGAGACGTTTGAGGCCGAGCAGGCCGAGCGGATGGCCAGGCGCTTCGCCAAGGGCCTGTTCAATATGAACGATCTGAAGGCGCAGCTGGACCAGATGCTGAAGATGGGCGGCATGCAGGGCGTCATGGGCATGCTTCCGGGCATGGGCAAGATGCAGAAGGCCGCGGCCGAAGCGGGCATGGACGACAAGATGCTGCGCCGCCAGATCGCGCTGATCAACTCCATGACCAAGAAGGAGCGGGCAAACCCCGACCTTCTGCAGGCCAGCCGCAAGAAGCGCATCGCTGCCGGTGCGGGGCTTGAGGTTTCGGAACTGAACAAGCTTCTGAAGCAGCACCGCCAGATGGCGGACATGATGAAGAAGATGGGCAAGGGCGGCGCGATGAAGCAGGCGCTGAAGGGCATGATGGGCGGCAAGACGCCCGATCTGGCCAACATGAACCCTGCCGAACTGGAAGCCGCAGCCAAGGCGATGAAGGGCGGCATGCCGGGGGGCATGGGCCTTCCGCGCGGGATGACGCTGCCGTCGGGCCTTTCGGGGATGATGCGCAAGAAATGATCGGTCTGTCCAACACTCCGGTTCTGGAAACGGAACGGCTGATCCTGCGCGCCCCGATCGCGACGGATTATCCCGTCTTCGCGGAATTCTATGCATCCGAACGGACGCAGCACATGGGCGGCCCGCTTGATGCAGCCAAGGCATGGCGGGCGTTCGGCCACATCATCGGCCACTGGGCGATGCGCGGCTTTGGCATGTTCACGATCACGGACCGCACCTCGGGCGCAGCGCTTGGCATGACCGGCGCGTGGTTTCCCCATGGCTGGCCCGAGCAGGAGGTCGGCTGGTCCCTGTGGTCGGCGGAGCATGAAGGCAAGGGCATCGCGGCCGAGGCGGCACGCGCGGCGCTGCAGTATGTCTGGACCGTTCTGCAATGGGACACGGCCGTCAGCTATGTTGATACGGCGAACACCAGTTCGGCGGCACTGGCCGCGCGTCTGGGGGCGGTGATCGATCCGCAGGCGGTGAAGCTGCCCGTTGATGTGCCGCTGGACGTCTGGCGCCACACGAAACCGGAGGGCCTTGCATGACCGACACCGCCGAACGCGCGCAGGTGCTGCTGAAAGAACATCGGGACGCTATCGACAGGCTGGATGCGATCCTTGTCTACACGCTGGCAGAACGGTTCAGCCAGACGCAGGCAGTGGGCAAGCTGAAGGCCGAATACGATCTGCCCCCCGCCGACGCTTCGAGGGAAGCGCGGCAGATCGAACGGCTGGAACGGTTGAGCCGCGAGGCAGACCTGGACCCCGAATTCGCCAAGAAATTCCTGAACTTCATCATCGCCGAAGTCATCAGGCATCACGAACAACACCAAAAATGACCGCATCGCGGTCTGCCATATTCAAGGAGTATCCCAAATGGCCATGAAAATCCGTCTCGCCCGTGGTGGTTCGAAAAAGCGTCCGCACTACGCCATCGTTGCGTCCGATTCGCGCATGCCGCGCGACGGCCGCTTCCTGGAGAAGCTGGGCACGTACAACCCGCTGCTGGCCAAGGACGACGAACGTCGCATTGTCATGAACGTGGAGCGTGTGCAGCACTGGCTGGCACAAGGCGCCCAGCCGACCGACCGCGTTGCACGCTTCCTGGAAGCTGCAGGCCTGAAAGCCAAGGCGGAGCGCAACAACCCCAAAGCTGCCGTTCCGGGCAAAAAGGCGTCCGAACTGGCCGCCAAGAAAGCCGCTCGTAACGCCGCTCCGGCTGACGCCGAGTAACCGATGGCGGGGGACGGTATCTGCGTGGGCGCAATCGCCGGATCTTTCGGCGTGCGCGGCGAGGTGCGGCTGAAAAGCTTCTGCGCCGAACCGGCGGCCATTGCCGATTACGGTCCCCTGACCGCCGAAGACGGCCGCAGTTTCAAGATCACGCTGACACGCCCCGTGGCGGGTGGTCTTGGGGCGCGGCTGTCAGGCATCTCGACCAAGGAAGAGGCGGACGCGCTGAAAGGCACGCGGCTTTATGCAAGCCGTGACCGTCTGCCCGCCCTTGGCGACGACGAATTCTATCACAGCGACCTGATCGGGCTGGAGGTGCGTGACACCGGCGGCCAGCTTCTGGGGCGCGTGTCGGCCGTCCACAACTATGGCGCCGATGATATCATCGAGGTGCAGACAAAGGGCGAAAGCCTGCTTCTGCCCTTTACCCGCGCCGTGGTTCCCACGGTCGATCTGGCGGCGGGCCGCATCGTGGCCGATCCGCCCGAGGTTTCCGAATGAAAGAACTTCACCCAGAACGTCGCAACTTCTATGGTCGTATCCACGGCAAGACGTTGCGCCAAAGCCAGAAAACCTATCTGTCCGAGGATCTGGACGTTCTGCGCCCGCGCGGCATCACGTGGGATGAAAACCCCGAACGCAAGCCGATCGACCCGGCGGCGCTTTTCGGTGGCAAGGATGTCTGGCTGGAGGTGGGCTTCGGCGGGGGGGAGCACATGGTGGCCATGGCCGCCCGCTACCGCGAGGTCGGCATCATCGGGTGCGAGCCGTTCGTGAACGGCGTGGCCATGCTGCTGGGCAAGATCCGCGAAGCCGAGGTGACGAATGTTGCCGTGCATCCGGGAGATGCGCGCGATCTTATGGACGTGCTGCCCGAGGCAAGCATTTCCAAGGCCTTCCTGAACTATCCCGATCCCTGGCCCAAGGCGCGGCACCACCGCCGCCGCTTTGTTACGCCCGACCATCTGGAACCGCTGTTCCGCGTGATGAAGCCGGGGGCGGAATTCCGCGTGGCATCGGATATTCCCGACTATATCCGCCAAACGCTGGAGGAGGGCCCGAAAGCCGGCTTCACGCTGGTGCATGAAGGGCCGGATGCGTGGGATGACTGGCATTCCACCCGCTATGAACAGAAGGCGCTGCGCGAAGGTCGCGCCCCCCATTACGTGACCTTCCGCCGATAAGCATGACATGCTAAGGGCGTTTCCAGCATGAAGGAGACGCCCATGTCCGGCCACGGCACGCCCAAACCCATGACCGCCCAACGCTCCGGCCCGCTTTCGGGTGTGGCCGAGGTGCCGGGGGACAAGTCGATCAGCCACCGTTCGCTGATCCTTGGCGCAATGGCCGTGGGTGAAACCAGGATTACCGGGCTTCTTGAAGGGCAGGACGTGCTGGACACGGCCGCCGCCATGCGCGCCTTCGGGGCCGAGGTGATCCAGCACGGGCAGGGCAGCTGGTCTGTTCACGGCGTGGGCGTTGGCGGCTTCCGCGAGCCGGAGCAGGTGATCGACTGCGGCAATTCGGGCACCGGCGTTCGGCTGATCATGGGGGCGATGGCAACATCCCCCATCACCGCCACCTTCACGGGCGATGCCTCGTTGCGCAAGCGGCCGATGGGGCGGGTGACGGACCCGCTGGCGCTGTTTGGCACGCAGGCCTTCGGCCGCAAGGGCGGGCGGCTTCCGATGACGCTGGTGGGGGCCGCCGATCCAGTTCCCGTGCGATACGAGGTTCCGATGCCCTCGGCGCAGGTGAAATCCGCGGTTCTGCTGGCTGGCCTGAATGCGCCGGGCGAAACTGTGGTGATCGAGCGGGAGGCGACGCGCGATCATTCCGAACGGATGCTGGCGGGCTTTGGTGCGCAGCTGCATGTGGAACGGACAGCTGCGGGCAATGTCATCACCCTGACAGGCCAGCCAGAGCTGCGCCCGCAGGTGGTGGCTGTTCCGCGCGATCCGTCTTCGGCGGCATTTCCGGTCTGCGCGGCGCTGATCGTGGAAGGGTCCGAAATTTTCGTGCCCGGTGTCAGCCAGAACCTGACGCGCAACGGCCTTTACCCCACGCTGGTCGAAATGGGCGCCGACATCGCCTTCGAGAACGAGCGGGAGGAAGGGGGCGAGCCCGTGGCCGACCTGCGTGTGAAATTCTCGTCCCTGAAGGGGATCGAGGTTCCGCCCGAACGTGCACCTTCGATGATCGATGAATATCCGGTGCTGTCGGTCGTTGCCGCCTTTGCCGAAGGCAAGACGGTGATGCGCGGTGTGAAGGAGCTGCGCGTGAAGGAATCCGACCGGATCGACGCGATGGCGCGGGGCCTTGAGGCTTGCGGCGTGCGCGTGGAGGAGGAAGAGGATACGCTGATCGTTCACGGCACCGGCGGCACGGTTCCCGGCGGGGCGACGGTGGCCGTTCATCTGGACCACCGCATCGCGATGAGCTTCCTGGTGCTGGGGTTGGCCGCGCAGAACCCGGTGACCGTGGATGACGGGGAGGCGGTTGCAACCTCGTTCCCCGTGTTCGGCGCGCTGATGACGGGGCTGGGTGCGGATATCCGCGCATGATCTTCACCGTTGCCATCGACGGGCCTGCCGCGGCGGGGAAAGGCACCATCTCACGGGCCGTGGCGCAGCAGTTCGGGCTCCGGCATCTGGATACGGGGCTGCTGTACCGCGCTGTCGGGGCAAGGGTGGCGAATGGCGATGATCCGGTGGCGGCCGCCGAAGGGCTGACGCCCGAGGATCTTGCGCGGGGCGATCTGCGCAGCCTTGCCGCAGGGGAAGCGGCAAGCCGCGTGGCGGTGATGCCCGACGTGCGCGCCGCGCTGGTGGACTTCCAGCGCCGCTTTGCGCGGGCCGAGGGGGGCGCGGTGCTGGACGGGCGCGACATCGGAACCGTCATCTGCCCCGAGGCGGAGGTGAAGTTGTTCGTGACTGCCAGCCCCGAGGTTCGGGCCCAACGCCGCTGGCTGGAAGTGGGGGGCGACAAGGACGAGGTGCTGGCGCAGGTGATCGAACGGGATCGCCGCGACGCCGAACGGGCCACGGCGCCCATGGTGGCCGCGCCGGATGCGCTCTTGCTTGACCCGACGGAAATGGGTATATCGACCGCAGTCGAGCCGGCCGCGAGAGCCATCCGCGAGGCGTTTGGACAGGGTCGGGCGTAAGCCTCGGCCCTTTCGTGTTTCCCGTGATCCGTTTCGAAAAGACCGGCGGAGCCAACCGCCAGGCCCGTATAGCTTTATAAAGGAAACCAAAACCGCATGTGCGCTAAAGCTACCATGGAAGAATTCGAAGCCCTTCTGAAAGAGAGCTTCGAGATCGACACCCCTGACGAGGGTTCGGTCGTCAAAGGCAAGGTCATCGCCATCGAGGCAGGCCAGGCCATCATCGACGTCGGCTACAAGATGGAAGGCCGCGTTGATCTGAAAGAATTCGCAAACCCCGGCGAGACCGCTGACATCAGCGTCGGCGACGAAGTCGAGGTTTATCTGGACCGCGTCGAGAACGCCCGTGGCGAGGCTGTCATCAGCCGTGAAAAAGCCCGCCGCGAAGAAGCGTGGGACCGTCTGGAAAAAGCCTATGCCTCCGAGGCCCGCGTCGAAGGCGCGATCTTCGGCCGCGTCAAGGGCGGCTTCACCGTGGATCTGGGCGGCGCTGTTGCGTTCCTGCCGGGTTCGCAGGTCGATGTGCGCCCCGTGCGCGATGCCGGCCCGCTGATGGGGCTGAAGCAGCCGTTCCAGATCCTGAAGATGGCCCGTCGCCGCGGCAACATCGTGGTTTCGCGTCGGGCGATCCTGGAAGAATCGCGTGCCGAACAGCGCGCCGAGGTCATCTCGAACCTGCACGAAGGCCAGACGGTCGACGGCGTGGTCAAGAACATCACCGAATACGGTGCGTTCGTTGATCTGGGCGGCGTTGACGGCCTGCTGCATGTTACCGACATGGCATGGCGCCGCGTCAACCACCCGTCCGAGATCCTGTCGATCGGCGAGACCGTGAAGGTCCAGGTCATCAAGATCAACAAGGACACCCACCGTATCAGCCTGGGCATGAAGCAGCTCCAGTCCGATCCGTGGGATTCGGTGGAACAGCAGTACCCGCTGGGTTCGGTCCACAAGGGCCGCGTCACGAACATCACCGATTACGGTGCATTCGTGGAGCTGGAAGCCGGCGTCGAGGGTCTGGTTCACGTCTCGGAAATGTCCTGGACGAAAAAGAACGTGCACCCCGGCAAGATCGTCTCGACCTCGCAGGAAGTCGACGTCATGGTTCTGGAGATCGACAGCGCCAAGCGTCGCGTCTCGCTGGGCCTGAAGCAGACGATGCGCAACCCGTGGGAAGTCTTCGCGGAAACGCACCCGGTCGGTTCGGGGATCGAAGGCGAAGTCAAGAACATCACGGAATTCGGTCTGTTCATCGGCCTCGACAACGACATCGACGGCATGGTCCACCTTTCGGACCTGTCCTGGGACCAGCGCGGCGAAGACGCGATCCAGAACTACCGCAAGGGCGACACGGTTCAGGCCGCCGTCACCGAAGTGGACGTCGAGAAGGAGCGCATCTCGCTCTCCATCAAGGCTCTGGGCGAAGACACGTTTTCGGACGCTGTTGACGGCGTGAAGCGCGGCTCGATCGTGACCTGCAACGTGACCGCCATCGAAGAAGGCGGGATCGAGGTCGAGTACAACGGCATGAAAGCCTTCATCCGCCGTTCGGATCTGGCCCGTGACCGTGCCGACCAGCGCCCCGAGCGTTTCCAGGTTGGCGACAAGGTCGATGCCCGCGTGACCAACGTGGACAGCAAGACCCGCCGTCTGGGCCTGTCGATCAAAGCGCGCGAGATCGCGGAAGAAAAAGAAGCTGTCGAACAGTACGGCTCCTCGGATTCCGGCGCTTCGCTGGGCGACATCCTGGGCGCTGCGCTGAAAGATCGCAGCTGATCCTTCGCACCGACATGGAAAGGCCCCGCATCTTGCGGGGTCTTTTTTCATTCCAGATTTGTTATCGGGCACAACCTGCCCTATAACCAGTAGGATAGATGGTCCATCATCGAAGGCGGGGGAACGATGATCCGATCGGAACTGATCCAGAAGATTGCGGAGGAGAACCCGCATCTGACGCAGCGGCACGTGGAACGCATCGTCCATACCGTCTTTGACGAGATCATCGAAGCCCTTTCGCGCGGCGACCGCGTGGAGCTGCGCGGCTTCGGCGCCTTCTCGGTCAAGGCGCGTGAGGCGCGGACGGGGCGTAATCCCCGTACCGGAGAGGCCGTGGCGGTGGAGGACAAATCCGTGCCCTTCTTCAAGACGGGCAAACTTCTTCGCGACAGGCTGAATGGACGGTAAAATGCTGCGCTGGATTCGAATTGTTGTGCTGGTCATCCTGGCGCTGATCCTTCTTGGGGTGGCCGTGGCCAACCGGGAACTGGTGACGATCAGCCTGCTGCCGGACAGCATCGCGTCCTTCTTCGGGTGGGACTGGTCGTTGCGCATGCCATTGTTCCTTGTGATCCTCCTGGCGGCCGCGCTTGGCCTGCTGATTGGCTTTGTGTGGGAATTCTTGCGTGAACGCCGGATCCGCACCGCCGCGATCGAAAGCCAGCGCGAAGCTTCGCGCCTGCGCGCCGAGGTTGCCAGCATGCGCAAGGACCAGCCGCGGGACGAAGTTCTCGCAATCCTTGACGGGAAAGCAAGCTGAGTGGCCGATATTCGCGTCAAGATCTGCGGTCTTCGGACGGAGGCCGACATGCAGGCCGTCGCCGCTTCGGGGGCCCATTACGCAGGTCTGGTGTTCTTTCCGAAGTCGCCGCGCCATCTGACACCTGCGCAGGCGCGGGTCGTGGCGCTTGCCGCGCCGCCCGGTCTTGCGAAGGTAGCCCTGGTGGTGGATGCGGATGATGCAACGCTTGATGCCATCGTGGAAACCGTTCCGCTGGACATGCTGCAACTGCATGGGCATGAAACGCCGGAACGGGTTGCGGGGATCCGTGATCGCTATGGCCTTCCGGTGATGAAGGCGATGGGCGTGGCTGACGAAGGTGATCTTGCCGGCCTGCTGGAGATGAGCCTTGTTGCCGACCAGCTTCTGATCGATGCCAAGCCGCCCAAGGATGCCGCGCTGCCAGGTGGCAATGGCCTTTCCTTCGACTGGCGGCTGGTGGGCCGCCGCCGCTGGCTGAAGCCCTGGATGCTTGCAGGTGGACTGACGCCGGAAAACGTGGCCGATGCGATCCGGCTGACGAATGTGCGGCAGGTCGATGTCTCCTCGGGCGTCGAAGCCTCGCGCGGGGTCAAGGATGCGGGCAAGATCGCGGCTTTCGTGCAGGCTGCAACAGGACCTGCCATTCCGCGCCTGCGTTGAACTGCGGATGGATCGGGTATAGACCTGATCCGTCAACAGGAGAGGCGCCATGGCCGAAGACGGTATCAACAGCTTCATGAACGGCCCTGATGAACAGGGGCGTTTCGGCATCTTCGGCGGGCGGTTCGTGTCCGAAACGCTGATGCCGCTGATCCTGGATCTTCAGGCGCGTTATGACCATGCCAAGACAGACCCAGATTTCTGGGCCGAGATGCATGATCTTTGGACGCATTACGTAGGCCGCCCGTCGCCGCTTTATCATGCCGAACGGCTGACCGCGCATCTGGGCGGCGCAAAGATCTATCTGAAGCGGGACGAGCTGAACCACACCGGCGCGCACAAGATCAACAACGTGCTGGGCCAGATCATCCTCGCTCGCCGCATGGGCAAGACGCGCATCATCGCCGAAACCGGGGCGGGTCAGCATGGCGTGGCCACGGCCACTGTCTGCGCCAAGTTCGGCCTGAAATGCGTCGTCTACATGGGCGCGCATGATGTGGAACGTCAGGCCCCGAACGTGTTCCGAATGCGCCTTCTGGGGGCCGAGGTCGTGCCCGTGACCAGCGGCCGCGGCACGCTGAAGGATGCCATGAACGATGCCCTGCGCGATTGGGTGACGAACGTGGCCGATACCTTCTATTGCATCGGCACGGTTGCGGGCCCGCACCCCTATCCGGCAATGGTGCGCGATTTCCAGTCGATCATCGGCAAGGAGGTTCGCACCCAACTGGCCGAGCAGGAGGGTGAGGGCCGTCTGCCGGACACGCTGGTGGCGGCGATCGGCGGCGGATCAAACGCGATGGGGCTGTTCCACCCCTTCCTTGACGACCCTTCGGTGAACATCATCGGCGTGGAAGCGGGCGGCAAGGGCGTGAACGAGCAAATGGAGCATTGCGCCAGCCTTTCGGGTGGCCGCCCCGGCGTGCTGCATGGCAACCGCACCTATCTGCTGCAGGACGAGGACGGGCAGATCCTTGAAGGGTTCTCCATCTCGGCCGGGCTGGATTATCCGGGGATCGGGCCGGAACATGCATGGCTGCACGACACGGGCCGCGCGCAATACGTCTCGATCACCGACGTGGAGGCGCTGGAGGCGTTCCAGCTTTGCTGCGCACTGGAAGGCATCATTCCGGCGCTGGAGCCGAGCCACGCGCTGGCCCATGTGATGAAGATCGCACCGACCCTGCCGCAGGACCACATCATCGTGATGAACATGTGCGGCCGTGGCGACAAGGACATCTTCACCGTGGCCAAGCATCTGGGCTTCGACATGAAGATCTGAGGCGTCAGCCTGCGTCGATGGCGTGGGCGCGCAAAATCTCCATCGGGACGATCTCCAGCGTGCGCTGATGGGTGGAGGCGAGGGACACTTGCGGTGCCGCGCCTTCCTGCCACGCCTGAAGAAAGCGGGTGGCGCAAAGGCACCATTTGTCCCCCGCCTTCAGGCCTGCGAACCCGTATTCAGGGCGCGGCGTCGTCAGGTCGTTTCCCAGATACTTCGACATCGCCAGAAACTCGTCCGTCATCACGGCGCAGACGGTGTGGCGGCCCATGTCGGCGGCGCTGGTATCGCAGCAGCCATTGCGGAAAAATCCTGTCAGCGGATCAAGCGAGCAGGGCTGAAGCTTCGTTCCAAGCACGTTCACGGACGGATCGGTCATTTGAAACGCTCCACCAGTTTCTGAAGGGGGTTGCGGGTGTCGGGGGCCGGCGCTGCGGCGGCCGGTTGCGGGGCAGGGCGGGCTGTGCCGGTGGAAGGGCGCGGCGGGGCAACCCGCTGGGCCACCGCATTCATGAAGCGCGGCCCGTCCCCGGCGGCCAGTGCGGGCGCCCCGTCGGCAATCCCGCGCATCATGTCATCCAGCCACTCCGCTTCGGCCTTGGCAAAATCCGACAGGACATAGCCTGCCACGCGGTCCTTGTGGCCCGGATGCCCGATGCCAAGCCGGACGCGATCATAAGCCTCGCCCACATGGGCATGGATCGACCGCAGGCCGTTATGGCCCGCATGGCCGCCCCCCGTCTTCAGGCGCAACTTGCCGGGCGCCAGATCCAGTTCATCATGAAAGACTGTCACATCGGCAGGCGTCAGCTTCCAGAAGCGCATCGCCTCGCCAACCGATTGGCCGGAATTGTTCATGAACGTTTCGGGCTTCAGAAGGGCAACCTTTTCAGCGCCGAAGCGCCCTTCGCTGACCTGCCCCTGAAAGCCCTTCCGCCACGGTGTGAAGCCGTGATCCTCGGCGATCCGGTCCATGGCCATGAAGCCGATATTGTGGCGGTTGCCCGCATATTTCGCGCCGGGATTGCCCAGACCGACCCAAAGTTTCATGCAGCCCTCCGTTTGGAAAAAGAATAACAGGCGCGGCGGCATGAAAAAAGGGCGCGGTTTCCCGCGCCCTTCATTCGGCCTGTGCCGGAAGCCCTCAGGCTTCTTCGGCTTCGTCTTCAGCTTCTTCGGCAACCAGCCCCGACGGCGCGGAGATGTTGGCGATCACGAAGTTGCGGTCGATGGTCGGTTTCACGCCATTCGGCAGAACGATGTCGTTGATGTGGATCACATCGCCGATCTGCTTGCCGGTCAGGTCCACGGTGATGTGGTCCGGGATGTCGGAAGCCGTCACCTCAAGCTCCACCTCGTTGCGCACGGCAACCAGGGTGCCGCCGCGCTTGATGCCCGGGGCCTTGTCCGCGTTGATGAAGTCAACGTGGATGAACAGGTTGATGCGGCTGTTGCGGTGCAGGCGCATGAAGTCGACATGGGTCGGCAGGTCCTTGACCACGTCGCGCTGAACGCTGCGGCAGATGACGCGCACGTCGTCCTGGCCTTCAACCTTCAGGTTGAACAGCGTGGACAGGAAGCGGCCCTGCTTCAGCAGCTTCAGAAGGTAGTTGTAGTTCATGTTGATGGCTTGCGGCTCTTTGCCGTCGCCATACACGATGCCGGGTACGTTGCCCTCACGACGAGCTTGACGAGCGGCCCCCTTGCCCGTCCCCGTCCGCACCGTGGCCTGAAGATCTGGGATCTCGTTTGCCATTGGTATTCTCCTAAAACAGATGATCGCCCCATCCTCCAAGGGTGCATGGGGTCGAAGCTTGGCGCTATAGTGCCAAATCGCCTTGAAGGGAAGGGTGAATCACACGCCTTCGGGCATCAGGAAGTGCCCCATCGCCTGTGCAAACAGGCGGCTGCGGTTGTCCTGCCACGCCTCCACATGCACGCTGGCATAGCGTCGGCCGAAGCGGACCACCCGGGCGCGGGCATAGGCATCGCGGGGCAATCCGGGGCGAAGATAGTCCACAGTCATGTTGATGGTGCGCGGAAGCGCGACGGAAGGTTCCCCCGCCTCCATCCTTGTCCATGTGGAGGACCAGGCAAGTTCGACCAGCGCCGCCGTTTCCAGAAAGGCCGCAGTCAGCCCGCCATGCAGTGCCGGCGGGGCGGGAACGCCGATCAGCATATCGCGAAAGGGCAGGATTGCCGTCAGTTCGTCCCCCCGCCGGTCAAAGCGCATGCCCAGAAACCCGACATAGGGCAGGCGCGCGACCAGTACGGCCAGCGCGGTGTCGCGGCGTTCCTTAACCTGCTGGACGGTTTCGATCATCTTGCCTCGCGGATGATGGTGAAGGTTCCGGTGGCGGTTGCGACGGGACGATCTGTATCCTCGTCATGGGTGACGGCGCGCACAAAGGCGACATGCTGGGTCACATGGTGGCAATCGGCCCGTGCGATCAGGCGCTGGCCCGGGGTGGCGCTGCGCATGTAATCGATGCGCAGGTCGATCGTTGCCGTCAGGCCATTGGCTTCGGGATGCGACATGACAGCCGCGCCGGATGCCGAATCCATCAGGACCGACACCGCGCCCCCTGCGATCACGCCGGTATCGGGATCGCCGATCAGCCGCGGATCATAGGGCAGTGCCAGCGTGGCCCATCCATCGCCGATCGCCTCGACGGTGATGCCAAGGGCGGCGCAGTGGGGAATGACGGCAACAAACCGGCGGGCGCGTTCAACGTGATCCATGGCGTGATCTTGCGTATTCCAGGCGGCTTGCGCAAGCCGGATTGCTCTGCCCATGCGCCGCGCTATCTCCACTGCGCAAGGAGGCCCGGATGACGGATGACATGCTCAGCTTCAAGGAGATGTGCGCCAAGTTCGCGGTAACGCCGCGAACCCTGCGCTATTACGAATATATCGAGTTGTTGCAGCCCCACAAGGAAGGCCGGACGCGGTTCTATGGCCCGGAGGAGGTGCAGCGGATGCAGGTCATCCTGCGCGGCAAGCGCTTCGGCTTTTCGCTGGAAGAAATCCGCCAGTGGCTCATCCTGTCGCAAACCGAAGGGAACGAAGCGCAACGGCGCGGCATCGTCGCCATCGCCGAACGCAAGCTGGACGAGTTGATCCGCCAGCGGGAGGCGCTGGAAAGCGCCATCGCCGATCTGCAGGAAATGCGTGACGCGGCTGCCGCCGGGCAGTTGAGCTAGCGCCGCGCAAGGCCCGTCAGAACAGGCGGACCCCATCGGGCACGTCCTTGTCAGGCTGCACCAGCACGACATCGCCCGCAGCGTCCGGCAGCCCCAGAACCAGAACCTCCGACATGACCGGACCGATCTGCCGCGGCGGAAAGTTCACGACCGCAAGAACCTGCCGGCCCACCAGCCCTTCAGGGGTGTAATGCGCCGTCAGTTGGGCCGAGGATCGCTTTTCTCCCAGCTCGGGTCCGAAGTCGACCCAAAGGCGGATGGCAGGCTTGCGCGCCTCGGGGAAGGGTTCCGCGCGAGTGATGCGCCCTGCGCGGATGTCCACCTTTGCGAAATCATCCCAGCTGATCATGCGCCCAGCTCCCGCCCGCGGGCGGCGGCGGCGGCCACGGTCCGGCGCATCAGGGGCGGCAGGCCGTTTTCCTTGTCCATCAGCACGGCCAGCCCGGCCGCCGTCAACCCGCCGGGAGAGGTCACGTTGGTGCGAAGCTGGGACGCAGTTTCGGGCGCACGATGTGCCAGTTCGCCGGCCCCGGTCACGGTGGCGCGGGCAAGGCGCATGGCCAGATCGGCGGGAAGGCCTTCGGCTTCGCCAGCGGCGGCCAAGGCTTCGATCAGGTGGAAGACATAGGCGGGGCCGCAACCGGATATCGCCGAAACGGCATCCATCTGGTCTTCACCCTCCAGCCGGACGGTTTCCCCCACCGCAGACAGCAGGGCTTCGGCCAGTTGCAGATCGCCCTCGGTTACCTGCGGGTTTGCGACAACCGCCGTGATGCCGCGGCCGACGGCCGAAGGCGTGTTCGGCATCGCCCGCACCACGGGCGTGCCGTGGCCCAGCATCGCTTCGTATTTCGCCAGCGTGAGCCCCGCGGCCACGGACAGGAACAGCGTCTTGCCGCCGCCCAGGGCTGCAAGACGGGGCAGCGCCTCATCCATCTTCTGCGGCTTCACGGCCAGAAGGGCGATGGCAGGGTGTGCAGGCAGATCCCCGTTGATGTTCACGCCGGTGCTTTTCAGCCAATTTGACGGGTTGGGCGTCAGCACGTGAACCGAGGAAGGCGGCAGCCCGCCATCCAGCCAGCCCGCCAGCATGGCCGAACCCATCTTTCCACAGCCAAGAAGCACCAGCCCGCGGCGGGCCACATCATCCAAGTTCATCGCATCCCCCTATTTGAATACAGCAGGTTAGGCGCGCCCGTACGCCTCTGCAATGGCGACCTGAAGCGCCTTCTGCGGCTCTGCATCCCCCCAGGCGACAAGCTGGAACGCCGGATAGAACCGTTCGGCCGCGGTGACGGCGCTGTGCATCAGGTGGGCGATCTGTTCCGGCCCGACGACCTGCCCCCCCGAAAGCGCAAGGCCATAGCGCCAGACCATCATCCGCTGTTCCGTCCAATAGGTGAAGGCGCCCGACCACACGCTGTCATTGACCCTGTTCAGCAGGTCGTAAAGCGCGGGCATACGGCCTGCGGGCGGTGCCATCTCGAACGAACAGATCAGCCGCAGCGTTTCATCCCGCGCCGACCATGCCAGCGTAAGCGAATAGATCCGCCACTGGCCGGTCACCGTCAGCACGATCCGGTCATCGGTCAGCCGGTCGAAGTCCCAGTCGTTGTCGGCTGCATAAACCTCGACCGCGTCGATGGGGTGCAGCTCGTTGTCCATGATGAAATTGTCGGACACGGACATGAATGCCCCCCTTCAGACCATAACGATACCTTGATGCGAATCATTCTAGGCCTGCCGGAGTCGCGTGTGAATCCGCATTCGACTGGATAACGCGAATCTCTTGGGGATAAGTGCGGTATAAGAGTCAATCCGATTCGTGATCGCCTGTGCGGGCTTTTCGCGCATCCAGTGCCGCTTGAAGCCGTTCGGCAAGATCAAGGATGGCGGGTGGAACGGGTTCGCGCGCCAAGGCGCCCACCAGGTCGGCTGCCAGCCGCTGAAGCTCGTCATCCAGATCGGTCGCTGGCATATCCTGCGCTTGCATCCTGTCCCCGCTTTCGCCGCTTGACGCCCCGTCCCGCAGCGGAACCAAAGCGCGCAGGTCACGTTTAACCTGCATCACACCGAAGCAGGGGCGTCATCACATGGATCAGCAAGCCGCAGGGAAAATCGTTCCCGATGTGCTGGAGCTGATTCCGGCGTTGCGCGCCTATGCCCGGTCCTTGTGCAAGAACGCCGCCGATGCCGACGACCTCGTGCAGGATACACTCGTAAAGGCCCTTGGCAACATCGACAAGTTCGAAGAGGGCAGCCGTTTGCGGGCGTGGCTTTTTACCATCATGCGCAACACCTTCTTCACCAGCGTGAAGGTGAAAACCCGCGAGGCCCCGGCGGGAGAGGATTGTGTCTCCTCCACCCCGACCAGCCCCGCCACGCAGGAATGGTATGTTCGCGGCAAGGAGTTGATGGCGGCAGTGGACCGGCTTCCTTCGCATTACCGCGAAATGCTGATCCTCGTCGTGATGCTGGGGGAAAGTTACGAAACTGCAGCAGAGATCTGCGACTGTGCCATCGGGACGGTGAAAAGCCGCGTCAATCGCGCCCGCCAGATGGTGATCGAGGACCTTGGTGTTGACGCATTGTGAAGAACTGTGTGCCATGATGGCCAAAGCTGCGACGGATGTTGTGCCTTGGCCAAGGCTGAAACGGGAGAAGCGACAATGACGACCCGCCTGACCGACCGCCCCGATACCCATCCCGAAGGGGAATGCCCCGAACGGATGAGCGTTGCCTATGTCTGCCTTGTCGCCGTTGTGGCTGTGCTGGCCGGCGTGGCGCTTGCCTGGATCGGCTGATACCTGAAGCTTGCAAATAACAAGGCGGGCCGCAGATGCGGCCCGCCTTGTTTCTGGCGCCTGTCTTCCGGCACCGGAAGAACGGGCGGCCGGGGCCGCCCGTTCCAGGGTTCATGGAAGCGAATACGCGATCACATAATCGCCCGGATCTGTTCCGATAGAGCCGTGGCCGCCTGCAACCATCACCACATATTGCCGTCCGTCCACCTCATAGGTCATCGGGGTCGACTGGCCGCCGGCGGGAAGGCGTGCCTTCCACAGTTCTTCGCCCGTGGTCAGATCATAGGCGCGCAGATAGTTATCGACAGCTGCGCCAAGGAATGCGACGCCGCCGCGCGTGATGATCGGGCCACCGATGCCCGGCACGCCCAGCTCGATCGGCAGGGGCAGGGGGGTCATGTCGCGGACGGTGCCGTTCTTGTGCTTCCATGCGATATTGCCGTTGGTCAGGTTCGCACCTGCAACGTAACCCCATGGTGGCGCCTGGCAGGGCACGCCAAGCGCACCAAGCAACGGGCCCATGACCACGCCATAAGGCGCACCTTCGTTGCGGTTCAGGCCCTGTTCGCTGGCCGTCGCGCCTTCTTCAGCCGGCGGGATCTCCGAACGCGGTACGAGGCGCGAGGTGAAGGCAAGATAGGTCGGCATGCCGAACATCACCTGACGTTCCGGATCCACCGCGATGGAGCCCCAGTTGAACACGCCGAAGTTGCCGGGATAGACGATGGTGCCTTCCAGCGACGGCGGCGTGTAGCGGCCTTCATAGTTCAGGCGGTTGAAGTCGATACGGCACATCAGCTGATCGAAGATCGACATGCCCCACATATCGGCCTCGCGCAGGGGCGGCGGCTCGAAGCTCAGCGCCGAGACGGGCTGGGTGGGTGCTGTGAAATCCTCGGGAATTGCGCCGCCGGGGGCAGGCACTTCCGTGACGGGAAGGATCGGTTCGCCCGATTCGCGGTTCAGCACATAGATGTCGCCCTGTTTCGTCGGCCCCACCAGCGCGGGAACCGTCTCGCCATCGATCGTCAGATCAACCAGAACCGGCTGCGCGGGTACGTCCATGTCCCACAGGTCGTGGTGGACCGTCTGGAACACCCATGCGCGTTCGCCGGTTTCCACATCCAGCGCCACGATGGAGGAAGAATGCTCCTCCACCGCTTCGGAGCGGCCCATGCCAAGCTGGTCCGGCACCTGGTTGCCCAGCGGAATATAAACCAGCCCGCGTTCTTCATCGACCGAGAAGACGGACCAGCTGTTGGGGCTGTTTGCGGTATAGGTTTCGCCGCCGGCGATATCGATGGGCGCGGTTTCCTCGGGGTTGCCGCTGTCCCAGTTCCACACCAGTTCGCCCGTCGCGATGTCGAAGGCACGGATCACCCCCGACTGCGAGTAGATCGAGAAGTTATCGTTCACCGCGCCGCCGATGATGATCAGCCCGTCCACGGCCACCGGCGGCGAGGTCGAATAGTAATAGCCCGCCGGGTTGTAGGGCATTCCCGCTTCCAGATGCAGCGTGCCGCCATCGGCGAAGCTTTCGCAAAGCTCGCCCGTTTCGGCGTTCAGCGCGATCAGGCGCGCATCGGCGGTGGGCATGTAAACGCGGGTCGGGCAGGCTTCCGGTGCAGCGGCTTGCGCAGGGGCAGGTGCCGGTGCGGGGGCCTGTTCCGTCGTCTCGCCTTCAGCCGGGGCAGTGCCATCCGCCGGCGCCGTAGTTTCCGCCGGGGCGGCCGCGGGCGTCGGCTCGGGCTGTTCGGGCATGTTTGCCATGTCCCAATACGTCACGCCGCGGCAGGTCTGGTGCTGGCGGTCCGGGTTCATGCCGGAATTCGCATCAAAGCGCCAGATTTCCTCGCCCGAGGCGGCATCAAGCGCGATCGCAAGGTTATGCGGCGTGCAGATGAAGAGACGGTCGCCGACCTTGAGGGGGGTTACCTGATAGGTCGTCTCGTTCACGTCGTCGGGGCGTTTCACGTCGCCGGTCTGATACCGCCAGACCTCTTCCAGGTCGCCGACATTCTCGGTGGTGATCGCCTCCAGAGGGGACCAGCGCTGGCCGTAATTGGTGCGGCCGTACTGGTGCCAGTCGCCATCCGGAATCTCGTTCCCGGTGGCGGGATCAGCCGCGATACGTTCCGTCGGGAGCGAGCCGGAGATGTCCGTGGGATCCTGGAACATCGAATAAACCGCAACCACGATGGCAACCAGCACTGCCAGCGCGATCGGCAGGCCGGGGGTGCGGTGGCGCCCCTCGGGCCGCTTCGTGATCGCATCAACCGAAACAAGGCGGTTGCGGACGAACGGCAGCCACAGCCAGAGGCCCATCAGCACGACCAGGCCGCCCCGCGGCATCAGTTGCCACCAGTCGAACCCGACTTCCCAGACCGACCATGCCAGCCATGCCAGGATGGTCACGGCGAATAGTGTCAGCGCCGCTGCGCGGCGACGGAAGACCAGCCAGGCGGTCACCAGCACCGCCAGGCCAAGGATGAGATAGGCGACGCTGCCGCCGACAAGTGCAAGCCAAGCCCCGAGGATTGTCAGGGCCAGGCCGATCACTCCGAAGAGTAGTCCCGTGAATGTTATCATCTGTGATCCCATGGCTTTTGTCGGGGCACATAATGCGGGATCCCGCTTTGCCCATCTTTTTCAGCACCGGGAGGGGGCGATGAAGGAACCCCCGCATCGAAGCGGGCGTTCGGAGCGGCTCAGATGAGCCTTGCCGGAAGCATCGCCTCCAGTTCGCTCATCCTCCGGCTGCAGGGTGCCGTCATCCAAGACCCGCTTCCTCCAGAACGATAAGAACGCACAATAAACATGCGCCCGCCTTGTAGAAGAATTCCGGCGTTTCTCTCCATGATACGATGAACCTTCACAACGGCGAGCGGCGAGGGAAGGAGTCGGGGCGTGCCCTGCAGATCTGGTGGGCACCGGCGCACGGACAAACCTGCGGGAAGCGGGCGATGACTTGCCTTCGTAGGCTGTTCGATGCATTTGCCCGCCATGGCACGTCGCAAAAGAACATCCCGCATCCCCGGCCCGAAGGTCTGGCTTTTCGCTATCGCTCTTGTCCTGGCCGGCTTTGTCTACGGCAGCGACGATCCGCAGAGGCGCCGGACCTTCTTCGACATGGCCGAACGCCTTCTGCAAGGCGACACCGTCCCGGCCGAAACCATGGCAGGCGGAGCCCGCATCATCGACGGCGATACGCTGGATTTGAACGGCAGCCGCATCCGGCTTTACGGCATCGATGCACCCGAAAGTGCGCAGACCTGCAGGCGCGGTGCGCGGGAATGGGCATGCGGCAAGGAAGCAACCGCTGCCTTGGCAAGGATGATCGGCAACCAGCAGCTAGAGTGCGAGAAGAGGGACACCGACCGCTATGGCCGCACCGTCGCAACCTGCGAGGCAGGCGGCACAAGCGTCAACACATGGATGGTCCGGAATGGCTGGGCCGTGGCCTACCGTCAATATGGCGGGGCCATCTATGGCGCGAACGAGGATGCGGCAAAGCGGGACAAGCTGGGGATCTGGTCGGGGACATTCCAGATGCCGTGGGATTGGCGGAAGGCCCATTAGGCACTATTGGCCGTGGGCGTTCAGGCGGCGCCTCGGGCGGATCATTCTTCACATCAGCAGGAAATGTGGCGGAGACGAAGTCCGACCTAAACTTGTCTCAAGCGAAGTCATTTGGCACTGATTTGTTGCTTATCGTATTGCGAATAAGTAAATAGTCCGGTCTGAACAACGCCGTCATGCTGCGACTGGCATCCGAAGTTGCCGGTCATCGACTGCGATGATTTTCAGGATGAATCGAATGAGGAAGACGTAAAGAGCCCTGAGATGGGCGAGGATCTTGCGGATGTTATGGCCGCAGGCGCAGAGGACGGCAAAGAGCGCATCGCCGGTCCTGCCCTTCAGGGGACATCTGGCCAAGCGCCCATCCGCTTTCATGTGCCCGATCTCCGGTTCGATGGCGCTTCGCCGTTTGAGGAGTTTCGCCAGTGCCGGGGTGATGCCCCGCCGTTGTCCGCTGATCAGGACGCGGGTCGTCTCGACGCCGTGGCCGCGATAGCCACGGTCCACGACGGCGAGGCTGGGCCTCGTGTCGGTCAGGATCTCGATCTGCTCCAGCGCCGGCGCCAGGGAGTGGCCGTCATAGGGGTTGCCCGGAAAGCTGCGGGCGCCGACGACGAAGCCACCTTCGAGGGTGGTGGCGAGGCTGACCTTGGTGCCGAACTCGTATCGCACCCGCGCCTTGCCCTTTGAGATGCAGTCGACCTCGGGCTCGTGCAGGGAATAGATCTTGTTGCGGCTCTTCGGCCCCTGTTCCAGAAGGGAGCCGACCCGCCAGAGGGCGTCCAGAACCCGTCCGCGCAGGGAACCTTGCGGGATCTCCTGCAGGTGCCGACGCAGGTCGCGGCGCACCCGGCCGACATAGCCCTTGAGCTGGCGCAGCGCCTTGCGCATGCGCTTGAACTGGCGGGCATGGGCGTAACGGCCGACCTGGATCGCGAGCCGCGGCGCCAAACGGGCATAGCTCTGGCGCAGATCGATCCCGGCCTTCTTCGCCAGGCCGACCAGAAGGGTGCGGGCGCGCTCATAGAGCCGGGCGTCCGTCGGATGGGCGATGTTCTTTTCCATGACTGTGGTATCGACCGCCACCTGCTTCAGGGCCTTGTCGGTGACCGCCCCCGAGGATCTCCCCGCCTCGATGGTCTTGGTCAGCAGCCACTCCACGCCTTCCTCACCGATCCGCTTGCGCCAGCGCACCAGCGACGATGGATCGATCGGCGGGCGGTGCTGAAAGAAGGTCTCGCCGGTGAAGTGCTGGTAATACGGGTTCTCGACCCACCGCGCGACCACCGCCTCGTCTGACAGATTGAACGCGTGCTGCAAATACATCAGCCCGGCGATCAGGCGCGGCGATGTCGCCGGACGCCCTGTCGCCGAGGGGAAGAACCCGGCCCATTCCCGCTCGAAGAACTCCCAGTCAATCAGGGCCTCGAGCTTCACCAGCTCATGGCGTGGATCGATCATGTCCACCAGCCTGGGACGCAGCAGGTCATCCTGTTCGGGGGCACGGGAACGGGGCTTCATCGGCGACCGGAAATTGCGGGGTTCTGGCCTGCAGAATACGAAACCTTGCGGAACAAGGCCAATAAAACCGCCCGTTCCTCTCACGAAATCAATGCGTTCCGAGTTGTTCAGACCGGACTAAATAAATGTAGGCAAAGAAGGCAACCTATATCAAGTAGCATCGTGCAATATCGTCGGTTGTGTGGGGCTGACTGTGGGGTTAAGGCAAGAGCAGGGACCCAGATCATGCTGACGAACATTCAGGCGAAGCGCCTCAAAGCCGGCGACAGCATGGTCGCGGTGGGCGGTGTGACGGGACTGTATCTGAGCCCGGGCAAGGAGGTTGGAACGGGCAAATTTCTCCTGCGGTTCAAGTCGCCGGTCTCGGGCAAGCGGCGCGACATGGGGCTCGGCACATTCCCTGAACTAGGGCTCGCGGATGCTCGCGGTTTGGCCGCAGAGGCGCGCGCACAGATCGCCAAGGGGCTTGACCCTATCGACGAGCGGCGTGCTGCCAAAGACGAACAGGTGCATCGGGTTCCAAATTTTGAAGAGGCCGCGCGGGCCGTCTTCGAAACGCTAGCGCCAGGTTACCGAAATGCCAAGCATCGCGACCAATGGATTTCGTCGCTGGAATTTTATGTCTTCCCGAAACTTGGCATGCGGCAGGTGGATGGCCTGTCGGTCGGGGATTTCGCGCAGGTTCTAAAGCCGATCTGGCTTGAGAAGGAAGAAACTGCGAGTCGGGTCAAGCAGCGCTGCGAGCGGGTCATGATGTGGTGCGTGGCGCACAGGCATTGCGACCACAACCCTCTCTCCGCGGTGCTGGCACTGTTGCCCAAGCAGAGAGGGACGGCAGATCGCGTTCAGCACCACCCGGCGGCGCCTTGGCGCGCCCTACCGGCCTTGGTGTCGAACCTGACGGCAGATGCACGGCTTTCGATAAGCAGTCAGGCGCTTCTGTTCCTGATCCTCACGGCCGCGCGCTCGGGCGAAGTGCGGGGCGCAACATGGGACGAAATCGACTTCAAGACTGCCACATGGACCGTCCCGGCCGAGCGCATGAAGGCCGGACGTCAGCATCGTGTGCCACTCTCGCGGCAGGCGGTCGAGCTTCTGTCTGCGTTGGCGAAGATTCGGCTTGGCGGCAAGTGGATTTTCACCGCGCGCGGGACGTCCCAGATGAGTGACATGACCCTCACCAAAGTTCTTCGCCTGCAACAGTTCCCAAGTGACGTGCCTGGGCGTCCTGCCACCGCACACGGTTTCGATCCACCTTCCGCGATTGGGCCTCTGAAAATAGCTATCCTCGTGACGTAGCGGAGCGCGCCCTAGCCCACACGATCGTCAATGCGACCGAAGCTGCCTACCATCGCACCGACCAGTTAGATCAGCGTCGTATCATGATGCAGGCTTGGGCAGACTTTGCGTTCGGGAGGTACAATTGATGGCGGGTGCCCCTGTTCAAAACCGAACCAGACCGTGTGAAAACTTGGCGGCGTCCGGTGGCATGCAGGGGTTCCGGATGGATCGGTGATTTTCCTTTCACGATCCATATTAAAGCTGGATCGTGGGCCTTAGGTGTTTGATCCCACGGTTTGATGGTGCGATCCTTTCTTTGGAATGGAAGGATGCTCTATGGGACAAATTCGTCACGGCAGCGCCACGACCACGCACGCTGTCCGAGCAGCAATACAGCGATCGCAAGCTTCGCTCGCGCAGCTGAGCAGAGAACTGGGGATCAATCCGAAGACAGTCGCTAAGTGGCGAAAGCGCCAGACGGTCGAGGATCTCAAAACCGGGCCAAAGGAGCCGCGTTCGACGATACTGACGGAGGCTGAGGAGGCAGCCATCATCGCTTTCCGGCGGCACACGCTGTTGCCGCTGGACGATTGCCTCTATGCCCTTCAGCCCTCCATCCCACACCTGACACGCTCGGCGCTGCATCGCTGTCTGCAGCGTCACGGCATATCTCGACTGCCTGACGTGGAGGGGGACAAGCCAAAGCGCCAGAAGTTCAAGCGCTACCCCATCGGCTTCTTTCACATCGACATTGCCGAAGTTCAGACCGCTGAAGGCAAGCTATTTCTGTTCGTCGGCATTGACCGCACAAGCAAGTTCGCCGTGACCCAGTTGGTCGAGAAGGCGGACAGGAAGACAGCATGGGAATTTCTGCAGCATATGCTCGAGGCCGTGCCCTATCAGGTTCACACCATTCTAACCGACAACGGCATTCAGTTCGCCGAGCAACCTCGGAACCGCAATACAATCTATTCCAGGCCCATGCGCTTCGACATGATCTGCGAGGCCAACGGGATCGAACACCGCCTCACAAAGCCAAACCATCCTTGGACGAATGGTCAGGTCGAGCGGATGAACCGCACGATCAAGGACGCGACCGTCAAACGCTTCCATTACGATGACCACGACCAGCTCCGCTCCCACCTCGCTGACTTCATGGCGGCCTACAACTTCGCGCGCAGGCTCAAGACCCTCGGCGGCCTCACGCCCTACGAATACATCTGCAAGATCTGGACATCTGAGCCAGACAGATTCATCCTAACAGGCCGCTGAAGAAGTCGATCCTTGGCCTTCTCCGAGGAACATGATTCACCGTCGGGGGACCAAGGCGGGGGTGATGATGCGCGGCACTGACGACACGAGCGGGTCGCTGTTCAGCTATGTTGATCTCGATGCGCGCATTCCGGCACGGCATCCGCTGCGCAAGATCAGGCAGGTGGTGAACGAGGCGCTGGCCAGCCTGGATGCCGAGTTCGCAGCGCTCTATACCGATTTCGGTCGCCCCTCGATCGCACCGGAGCGGCTGATCAGGGCCTGCCTGCTCCAGATCCTGTTCTCGGTCCGCTCTGAACGGCAGCTGATGGAGCAGATGCAGTATAACCTGCTGTTCCGGTGGTTCGTGGGGCTCGGCATCGACGACCAGATCTGGGTTCCGACGGTGTTCACGAAGAACCGCGACCGGCTGCTGACGACCGAGATGTCGCGCAAGGTGATGGCCGCGATCCTGGCGCACCGGGAGGTCGCGCCGCTTCTGTCGGACGAACATTTTTCGGTTGACGGCACGCTGGTCAAGGCCTGGGCCTCGATGAAGAGCTTCCAGCTCAAGCCGGACATCTCCCGGCCTGATGACGAGGGACCGAGCGACCCGCCTTCACCAGCCACGACCGCCGCCGACCAACCTGAACAGGTCCAGACAGGGACAGACGCGATGCCCCGCCCCACCCGCCAGCACCGCAACGCTGAGATCAACTTCCGGGGCGAGAAGCGTTCGAACGCCACCCATGCCTCGACCACCGATCCGGACGCCCGCCTCTACAAGAAATCGCCCGGCACCGGGGCGATACTGTGCTTCATCGGCCATGCTCTGATGGAGAACCGCTCGGGCCTGATCGTGCAGGGCGATCTGACCGAAGCGGACGGCCGAGCCGAACGGCGTGCCGCGCTCGACATGGTGCATCGCCACTCTCCCGGATCGACCCGCAGGCTGACCCTTGGGGCGGACAAGGGATATGACGCCGCCACGTTTGTCGCTGATCTGCGACAGGCCTGCGTGACACCGCATGTCGCGCAGAAATCGCGTTGTTCAGCGATTGATAGGCGAACCACCCGGCACAAGGGTTATGCCCTGTCCCTCAAGCATCGGAAGCGGATCGAGGAGGCGTTCGGGTGGGCCAAGACGGTCGGCGGCATGGCTCAGACTGTTTATCGCGGCGTCGAACGAGTGCGCTCCCGCTTCGTTTTGACGATGGCGGCCAACAACCTTGCACGGCTGCCCCGATTGCTGACCGCATGAAGCCAAAAGCGGTATCAGCCGCGCACACCCTTCGCCCCGATAGGCCGGAAGCTCGATGCAGCCGGGCCCATCCGAAGAAAACCGTTCCGCCCCGGCGACTTCTTCAGCGGCCTGCTAAATCCGATCCACCAGATGCCGGGACTGAACACCTAAGACGAACAAAGGATCGAGTCAGCTCGCGCAAATGCTGCGCAGCAGTTCTTCAGCTTGGTTAAAGTTTGGGATGTAGGGCCTTATCGAACTAGAATTCTGGCTTTCGTTCTGTATAAAGGCCTGCAACCTCGGGTCGTCTGCAGGAATATTTATACCTAATTTTGCTGCGATTGCGCGGGCTTGGCTGGCCATCGGTTCGCTGCCAAAATAGAGTTCCTCAAACAGATACC
>NZ_ML137218.1:297547-595047 GCF_004015795.1 Falsirhodobacter deserti
ACCGTTCCGCCCCGGCGACTTCTTCAGCGGCCTGCTAAATCCGATCCACCAGATGCCGGGACTGAACACCTAAGACGAACAAAGGATCGAGTCAGCTCGCGCAAATGCTGCGCAGCAGTTCTTCAGCTTGGTTAAAGTTTGGGATGTAGGGCCTTATCGAACTAGAATTCTGGCTTTCGTTCTGTATAAAGGCCTGCAACCTCGGGTCGTCTGCAGGAATATTTATACCTAATTTTGCTGCGATTGCGCGGGCTTGGCTGGCCATCGGTTCGCTGCCAAAATAGAGTTCCTCAAACAGATACCAATCCGGATCGATATGACGGTGGCGCAGCAAGGATAGCGTACGGCCAATAGAAAAATAATCTTGCATTACTCGCCCTCTGACCTTCTCTAGCAGGATCGGAGCGGGCTTCAACTTGCCGGAGATGATCTGTGGGTATATCTCTTTCGCTTCCTTTGCTCCCCATGCACCTGTGGCCTCGGCTAATAGCAACGAACTGAGCCGCTGGCTTTCTTCGCGGCGCGTCAGTACAAGGAACTGATAGCCTAGCGCGTTACAGGTATCGATCAATGCACGTGTTATCTCTAGCGGAATAACTTCGACGCAGTGCTTGATGTTTGGGCGTCCCTCAAGCGCTGTGTTAACTTCAGCCGTCATTTTTTCAACGTCAGAAGTTTTCTGAAAGGCAAGCGTGATGCCTCCGAAGACACGTTCAATATTGAAAGGTTCGTGTACGACGCTAGGGAAGGTTGAGATCGCGGATAAGAATGTCGTTAACGAAGTTCCACCTGTCCGACGAAGTGTCAGAATGAGCCAAGGCCGCTCCTTCGCAACGTTGCCGTGATCCTTCAGTACACTCTCAATCATGCAATCCTACCGTCATCGTGCCGCGCGCAGCGTGAACATATCTGTACTTTGTATTGTGTGAATACAGGGAAGGGAAGGTAGCTGGTAATCCTCCCCATGGTTAAGGGGATGCAGCAGTAGAATTTTCTCGTAGCGTAAGCTGAGGAGATTCGAATGAGGAAGACCCGATTTACCGAGCCGCAGATCATGGCGGTGCTGCGCCAAGCCGAGGGCGGCGTCGCTGTGCCGGAGCTGTGTCGCGAGCATGGGATCAGCAGCGCGAGCTTTTACAAATGGCGGGCGAAGTATGGCGGCATGGATGCGTCCATGATGAGCCAGATGAAGGCGCTTGAGGATGAGAACCGGCGGCTGAAGCGCATGTTCGCGGATCTGAGCATGCAGGCCGACCTGCTCAAGGAAGCGCTTGGAAAAAAGTAACGCGGCCAGCTCAACGCCGCGAGTTGGCCGCGAAGGTGGTGGCGACGAAGGGGGTCAGCATAGCGCTGGCCTGCCGGGCCTTCGAGGTCAGCGAGACCTGCTTTCGCTACAGCCCGAAGCGCTGTGCCGAGAACGAGGTCATCGCGGATCTCCTCGAGGGCTTGACCAAAACGCATCGGACCTGGGGCTTTGGTCTGTGCTTCCTGTATCTGCGCAACGTTCGCGGGCATATCTGGAACCACAAGCGCGTCCGCCGGATCTACTGCGAGCTGGAGCTGAACCTGCGGATCAAACCCCGGCGGCGGATCAAACGGGACAAGCCGGACATGCTCACCGTTCCGGACGCACCGAACCTCGTCTGGTCCATGGACTTCATGGCCGATCGTCCCGCCGATGGTCGCCAGTTCCGGCTGCTGAACGTCCTGGATGACTTCAACCGCGAAGGCCTGGGCATCGAGGTCGACTTCTCGTTGCCCGCCGAGCGGGTCGTGCGGGCGCTCAACCAGATCATCGAATGGCGCGGCAAGCCCATCGCGATCAGGGTCGACAACGTCCTATGCCGGGAGCGATTTGCCGTTTTGAGCATCAGATCACGGGGCATCCGAGCGACCGGATGCCTTTTGAATAGTTGCCCAGGCGGGCTCCGCCGTCAAGAAGTGGTCTCTTCCATATCAAATACAGGGTCGGCCACGATGCCGCCCTCACCGTCCTTAACAGGCCGCTGAAGAAGTCGCCGGGGCGGAACGGTTTTCTTCGGATGGGCCCGGCTGCATCGAGCTTCCGGCCTATCGGGGCGAAGGGTGTGCGCGGCTGATACCGCTTTTGGCTTCATGCGGTCAGCAATCGGGGCAGCCGTGCAAGGTTGTTGGCCGCCATCGTCAAAACGAAGCGGGAGCGCACTCGTTCGACGCCGCGATAAACAGTCTGAGCCATGCCGCCGACCGTCTTGGCCCACCCGAACGCCTCCTCGATCCGCTTCCGATGCTTGAGGGACAGGGCATAACCCTTGTGCCGGGTGGTTCGCCTATCAATCGCTGAACAACGCGATTTCTGCGCGACATGCGGTGTCACGCAGGCCTGTCGCAGATCAGCGACAAACGTGGCGGCGTCATATCCCTTGTCCGCCC
The DNA here is from genome assembly GCF_004015795.1 of Falsirhodobacter deserti. GTDB lineage: Bacteria > Pseudomonadota > Alphaproteobacteria > Rhodobacterales > Rhodobacteraceae > Falsirhodobacter > Falsirhodobacter deserti. The sequence goes on from NZ_ML137218.1 coordinate 299,960, forward strand.
CAAGGGTCAGCCTGCGGGTCGATCCGGGAGAGTGGCGATGCACCATGTCGAGCGCGGCACGCCGTTCGGCTCGGCCGTCCGCTTCGGTCAGATCGCCCTGCACGATCAGGCCCGAGCGGTTCTCCATCAGAGCATGGCCGATGAAGCACAGTATCGCCCCGGTGCCGGGCGATTTCTTGTAGAGGCGGGCGTCCGGATCGGTGGTCGAGGCATGGGTGGCGTTCGAACGCTTCTCGCCCCGGAAGTTGATCTCAGCGTTGCGGTGCTGGCGGGTGGGGCGGGGCATCGCGTCTGTCCCTGTCTGGACCTGTTCAGGTTGGTCGGCGGCGGTCGTGGCTGGTGAAGGCGGGTCGCTCGGTCCCTCGTCATCAGGCCGGGAGATGTCCGGCTTGAGCTGGAAGCTCTTCATCGAGGCCCAGGCCTTGACCAGCGTGCCGTCAACCGAAAAATGTTCGTCCGACAGAAGCGGCGCGACCTCCCGGTGCGCCAGGATCGCGGCCATCACCTTGCGCGACATCTCGGTCGTCAGCAGCCGGTCGCGGTTCTTCGTGAACACCGTCGGAACCCAGATCTGGTCGTCGATGCCGAGCCCCACGAACCACCGGAACAGCAGGTTATACTGCATCTGCTCCATCAGCTGCCGTTCAGAGCGGACCGAGAACAGGATCTGGAGCAGGCAGGCCCTGATCAGCCGCTCCGGTGCGATCGAGGGGCGACCGAAATCGGTATAGAGCGCTGCGAACTCGGCATCCAGGCTGGCCAGCGCCTCGTTCACCACCTGCCTGATCTTGCGCAGCGGATGCCGTGCCGGAATGCGCGCATCGAGATCAACATAGCTGAACAGCGACCCGCTCGTGTCGTCAGTGCCGCGCATCATCACCCCCGCCTTGGTCCCCCGACGGTGAATCATGTTCCTCGGAGAAGGCCAAGGATCGACTTCTTCAGCGGCCTGTTAAGACGAGATCCTAAATCCCAAGCGGAAGGCCCGAACATTATCTACGAGGTCAGGAGGCTGCCTCCACGGCTCTACAGAGAGGGGTCCTTCCGCCTGGGCTCGTCCCCTCGAAGAAGGGACGATAGGGTTCGCCGGATTTGATCACGGCGTGAATGGTGCGTGCCATCTTCGCAGCGATGGCAGTATAGGCTTTGCGGCGCAGATCGGGATTGTGGCGATCCTGCGCTATGTAGCGCTCGAACTTGTCGCGGAAGCTGTTGGCGGGCTTCAGCACGGCGGCCTGACTGGCCAGCCAGAGTGTGCGACGCAGGCGGGCATTGCCATACTTCGAGATTTTGCTTCGTCCGCGGAATACGCCGGATTGCACGGTCGCGAGGTCCATACCGCAGAACTTCAGAAACTGGCGGTGATGACGAAAGCGGCGCAGATCACCGGCTTCGGCCAGAACAGCCAGCGCATTGACAGGCCCGATCCCGGGTATCGTGCGCAGCAGCTGATAATCTGGATGGTCGGCCAGCAGCTCTGCCGCACGATCCTCGATGGCGTTGCGCTGCTGAACAAGGCTGCGTCCTTGCGCTAGAACGAGGCGGAACATCCGGATTGCATCTGAATCTGGAGCGACAGGCAGACCCACGGAAGTCTTTGACGTCTCGTAGATATCCGCTAGAAGCGCCGCCTTGCCAACGCGGCGACCAATTACCGGCCAGGCAGCCTCTATGAAAGCATCCTTGTCCATGGCGGTGATCATGTAGGGAGACGGAAAAGCCTCAAGGAACGCCAAAAACCAGTCACCACGAGAACTGCGGTGGAACCGGTCCGCCTCTGGAAAATACAGGGGCAGGTAATGGGTCAGGAGACGATGCCACAGTTCGGTCTTCGACCGCGCAACCATCTCGTAGGTCTTCGATAGTTCCTGAATGTCGCATGTGCCAGCAACCAACGGGTCGTGAAAGACTTGCACCGCACCGATCTCCAGCATACGCAGGATGACCTGCGCATCCTTGGGATCGTTCTTGTCCCAGCTGTTGTGCAGCGCTTCCCGCGTGCGGGCGAGAGCGACGGAAGACACGAGCTTCAGCTCGAACCCCGCGGCCCCGAGGGCGAACATCAGCGCCCGGTGATAGTTGCCTGTCGCCTCGAAACCGACGGTGACAGGCAGACCGTATTCTATCAAAGCCGCGATGAGACGACGATAATCATCGGCGGTGTTCAAGACAGTCATCCGGCGGCGGCGCGACTTGCCGGGCGTAGCAATCAGCACCTCGTGCCGGTGTTTGGAAATGTCGATGCCTACCAGAACGCGGGCATCCAGAGTATGCTTAACCTTGGCCATGGCCGGTCTCCTCTGTGGTGTGGTTCGCAAAACCACCATAGAGACCTGAGCGCCGGTTATGGCCGCCTGCTGCGCATTTTGGAGGCTGCGCAAGCGGCCATAACCTTCAACGGCCGATCATTCCCAACATGCTACGGCCCGGAATACATCCGCGCGACCTTGGCGATCTGGGCAGCAAAGCAGGGTATCGCCCTGAACCACATTCAACCCGGCAAGCCGCAGCAGAACGCCTATGTCGAGCGCTACAACCGCACCGTCCGCCATGAATGGCTGGACCTCTACATCTTTGACACCATCGCGGAGGCACAGAGCATCGCCACAGACTGGCTATGGACTTACAACAACGAGCGACCCAACATGGGCATCGGCGGCATCACACCCGCACAGAAACGGGGAGGATTACCCCCCGTCCGGACTGGTTATATTTGCGGCGCGGTGAGTACTATGCGGCCGGCACTGTTGATTGGCGACAATTTGTGCGGAACTTTGCTGTTTGGTGTGGCGTCTTGAGGGATTTGGTGACACTTATTCAGGTGTTTGCTAGTCACAGATCGAGATCGCGTTCAACAAGCGTTGGTTGGGTATCCCGGACATCGTCCTGACCGGCAAGTCCATGGCTAAGAACGACGATGGCAAGCATCTTCTGGCCCTCGCAAAGGAAGCGGAAACTACGCGTCGATGATTGAGACCCTCCGAAAACTAAGCGTCGGCATCATCTCCTGGGAGGGGAAGACAAGCGCCGCACAGGCCATCGCGACCCAGGCGTCTGCAATCGTGCAGGACGTCGTGGTTGTGCATTCGGATTCTCAAGGCACCGAACCCATCGGGAACGGGACATGGATCACGGTGCCGAACGCCCTTTTTTTCGGCGGTAAATTTGCAAGGTTGCTGGAGGCAGTCGATCCAAAGAACGCGCTCTTGCTGATTCAGGCCGACGCGGAATGCGCGGATTGGGTCGCCCTGATCCGCCGCTTCGCACATCGGCTCAATCAGCGCCCGACATTGGGCTTGTGGTCACCCGCGATCGACAACACCCCCTTCCCGCTCTCAGTCGTGGCGCAGGGCCTGGTGCAAGACGACCTGCTGCGCGTCACGCAAACCGATGCCATTGTGCTGGGCATGACGCAGTCAGTTGCCGAGCATTTGCGAACGCTCGATTATTCGGCAAACAATTTAGGATGGGGTGTTGATTGGGCGGCAGTCGCCTATTGCGAAAAAACTGGGCTTGAAGCTTTTTGTGATTTATCCCAATGCGTAGCGCATCCTCAATCGCGTGGTTACGACGCAAGTAACGCCGAGCACCAAATGCAGCTATTTCTTGAGCAGCTGGATCCTGATTCTCAGGACACAATTCAGCGGCTCAAAAGAAATATTGAACTACAAAATATCCGACGCTTCTCGCGCAATAACGGCAGCATAGGATCCGAATCTCGAAGGACGGGTATGGACATTCATTCTGATATTTCTCAATCGGATCTTTTGGACCAGGTGAATTCCCTGTTCGTAAGACATGCGAGTGTCATCATTGACTTGCCGGAGGGGAAGACCGCCGCTGTTCTGATGGCGGATGGAACCCTTCATCGACCCGTCGAACGATCCGAGCCTATCCGTTTGCCCAAGGTTCTCGATTTCGATGATGTCCGGTTGGAGGAGGTTTCGAAGGAGCTGACAACCGATGGAAAATGGTCCTGCCCTGGCCAATCCACCGTGCAATACGTTTTCGAACCCGAGGCCAAGGGTGTCCGAGCCGATCTGATCGTCCCGGTCGAGTTGGATAGCTCTCTGGGTGACGTGCGATTGCAGTTCGGTGCTGCGGTTCATCGCGGCAACGTTGATATCCTGATCGAGTGGTACGACACTTTGGACCACGATTCTCGTGATGAAGTGTGGATTAAGCTGGACCCGACCTTTACCGGTCAACGCGACGTGGCGGATTACCAGAAAATCGACATCCACATCCCAAACACCGGCGCCACCCGGATCGTGAAAATCGGCATCTGCTACTGGAACAACATTGGCGCAAGTGAACCCGGCGTGGTCTTGTGTACCCGTCCCTACCTGATGTCCTCGGCGCAGGCGATCGGAGGCAGCATGCCGATCGTCATGACGAGTGACGGTGATCAGGCCGGGACCTTGCAGGAAATCGCACTCCCGGCCAGCAGAGAGCCGATTTCGCTGGTCGTCGGGGATGAAATCTATCCGTTGCTGGCCAAACCTGATCGCATTGCCCGCTTCGAGAGTGAGGATGGCCAGATCTTCGCCTGGTCGAACAGCTATGCCCACTACTCGCTGGTGATCAACGGCCGCCCGAGCCGCGTTTTGTGGCTTGGTCCCGAAAAAAAGCAATTGTCGATCTCGAAGGACCTGCTGGGCGACAGGGGCACCCAGATCGAATTGCGCGATCCCACGGGAAATATCATCTTCGCGACCTATGCGCCTGTAGAACTGTCTGCCGAAGCGCCGGTCGAGGGCCCCGTAGCCGTCGTCAATGCCTCCACGCCTGTCCCGTCGGCACCGCAGCCTGTCGACGGGGAAGCCCCGCAAAGGCACCCTGATGCTTGGGCGTTGGAAGAGTTCTTTGACGAGGACTATTACCTCTCGGGCTTTCCTCCGGAGGATCGCCCGCAAGACGCCAGATCGCACTATCTGTTCACAGGGTGGAAAGAAGGAAGGGATCCCGCGGCGTGGTTCTCGACCTGGCACTATCTTTCGACGCATCAGGATGTGGCCGCGGCGGGAATGAATCCGTTCCTGCATTATTGCGTTGCCGGCCACATCGAGGGACGAAAGCTGGTTCAACAGGGGCGCACGGGCGGAAAGTCGGTTTACGATGCCCATGCTTATGCCGTCGCACCTGGCCCCCATTTCGAAGAGTTCGACCCCAACATCGGCGTCGGTCGGCGCAAGCGGGCCAAGGTTCTGGCCTATTATCTGCCGCAGTTCCATTCGGTCCCTGTGAATGACGAGAACTGGGGAACCGGCTTTACGGAATGGCGCAATCTGCCGCGGGCCCTGCCCCGGTTCTATGGCCATATCCAGCCCCGCATCCCCCGCGACCTGGGGTGCTATGACCTCTCTGAGGGCGACGTGATGCGCCGCCAGATCGAGATGGCCAAGGCGGCGGGTCTCTTTGGGTTCTGCTTCTATCACTACTGGTTCGACGGCGAGCGCGTTCTGGAGACCCCGGTCGAACGCTTGATGGCTGACCCGTCGCTCGATTTCCCGTTCTGCCTGATGTGGGCGAATGAGAATTGGACCCGGACCTGGGACGGCTCGGAGAAAGAAGTCATTCTGGGGCAAAACTATCGGGAAGAGGACGACATTCTCTTCATCGACGATGTCGCCCGACACATGAAGGACCCCCGCTATATCCGCATCGGCGACCGGCCGTTATTCTTCATCTATCGGCCGGGGCAGATCCCCAACTCGGGAGCGACGATCGATCGCTGGCGGTCGCTGTTAGCCGAGCGTCACGATCTGACACCGTTGATCCTGATGGCACAAGGCTTTGGCGACCTGGACCCCAGAGCCCACGGCCTTGACGGGGCCATCGAGTTCCCGCCGCACAAGGTCTGCCAGGACCTGCCGCCGATCAACGCGACCGTGAAGCTGCTCGATAATGACTATAAAGGGCACGTCATCGACTATGACGCGATGGTCAATCGGTCCTGCGATGAGAAAACAGCCCACTTCCCGTTGATCCGGACTGTTACGCCGACATGGGACAACGAGGCGCGCCGCCCGGGGCGAGGCATGATCATCCACGGTTCGACCCCGGAAAAGTTCCAGAACTGGGTCGAGCAGATGCTGGATTTCGCGCAATCGAACCCGGTTCATGGCGAGAACCTGATTTGCGTCAATGCATGGAATGAATGGGCCGAGGGCGCTGTTCTCGAGCCGGATGTGCATCACGGTGCCGCCTATCTGAACGCGCTGTCTCGTGCCCTGCACGGCGCTCGAAATCGCGGCAAGTCAGCGCGCACCAAGATTGTTCTTGTCGGACATGACGCCAATATCAACGGCGCGCAGATGCTCGCCTTGAACCTCGGCCAGACACTCACGCGCGATTTCGGTGTCGAGGTGGCGTATGTGCTGGGGGCCGAGGGCCCATTGCTCGAGCACTACCGCGCTATCGGGACTGTGCATTTGGCGACCGGCAACTCGCTGAGCACCGAGAAGATCTTTGACGAACTCGCGAAAAAAGGCTTTTCTCTGTGTATCACGAACACCACGCCCTCTGGCCGGATGGTTCCCGCGATGAAGCGGGCCGGGCTTACGGTCGTGTCCCTGATCCACGAACTGCCGAGCCTGCTGAAATCCTATAACCTGACAGCAGAGGCCACGGCCATTGCTCAGCACTCGGACCATGTGATCTTCCCCGCCGAGGTGGTGCGCGACGGTTTCATTGGGTTTGCGGGCGAGATTGCCCACAAGGCCGAAGTCTTCCCGCAGGGCCTTTACAACACCAGCGTGCTTCAGGTTCCGGCGGGCGACAATGGCCTTCGCGCCGAGCTTGGCCTGTCGGCAAAGACCAAAATCGTCCTTGGTGTTGGCTATGCGGATCTCCGCAAGGGGATCGATCGCTTCGTCAGCGCCGGTTTGTCGACCTGCTCGGCTCATGACGACATCGCCTTTATTTGGGTGGGCGCGCCTGCGGGCGAGGTGCTCAACTGGTTCCAGCCCGAGATCGATGCGTCGGGCTTTGGTGACCGGATCCGCATCCTTGGCCACCGGGACGATATAGCCCGGTTCTTTGCCGCCTCGGACGCGTTCTACCTTTCCTCGCGCGAAGATCCGTTCCCGTCCGTCGTGCTCGAAGCTTTGGCTGTCGGTCTGCCGGTGATCGGACACAAGGGATGCGGTGGCTGTGATACGCTCATCGAAAAGCATGGGGCCTTGGTGGATCAGGCCGACCCGATGGCCGCCGCGGGCAAGATCTTGGATCTCGTGAAGCGCAGCAATCACCGTGCCGCCGCGGCGCGCCGTGCCGAAGTTGAGGAAAACTATAACTTCCCCAACTACGTGTTCGGCCTGGTGCAGCGCCTCCAGCAGGATCTGCCGACCGTGTCCGCTGTGGTACCCAACTACAAGTACGAGGCCTATATCGGGGAACGACTACGTAGCGTCTTCGATCAGGCCCTGCCGCTGCGCGAAGTCATCGTCCTCGACGATGCCTCGCCCGACGACAGCGTCGCGGAAATCACCCGCACGGCCGAGGCCGCCAGTCGGCTCATCGACCTGCATGTCAATGAAACCAACAGCGGCTCTCCGTTCCCGCAGTGGCGCAAGGGCGTCGAACTGGCGCAGGGCGAATACGTCTGGATTGCCGAGGCCGACGACATAGCCGACCCCAGATTTGCGGCCCGGCTCGTCGATCAGATGCGGATGGCCGGCTGCGTCCTGGGCTTCACGGACAGCGCCCAGATCAATGAGCACGGCGAGCCGATCGGAGCCAGCTATCGGCCCTATATCAACGAGATCGAGCCGGGGGCCTTCGACAAGCCCTTCAACATGGACGGGCCCGAGTTTCTCGCCCGGTTCCTGGCGGTCAAGAACGTGATCCTCAACGTGTCGGGCGTGATCTTCCACCGCCAGACCCTGCTGGATGCCTTCGAGGCCGTGGGCGACGAGCTTTACACCTATAACGTCGCCGGTGACTGGCGACTGTACGCCGAGATCTGCGCCAAACCCGGCAACGTCGTCAGCTTCATCCCCGACCCCCTCAACACCCACCGCCGCCACTCCATCAGCGTCACCCACGCCCTCAAAGTGGAGAAACACCTTGCCGAAATCGCCGAAATGCATAGGCTAGCAGGGGAGAAGGTGGCATTGAGTGCTGAAAAGTTGGCGCAACAAGAAGAAAATTATCGGCAGTGCGTTGCACATTTGACGAAGCACTAACGAGCAGCTGGAGAATGCAGGAATGTCGATCGCCGTCGTATCAATCGCACGGGAATACAACGTCTCGCCCGAGATGCCTTTTGACACGCTTTACGAGGCGATTGGCAAGAACACCGGTAACTTGATGTTCACCGAAGCGGCATTTCGACTGATCGACGATGAAATGGTGCACGTGGGATTCGGTTTCGACCCAATAGACGTCAACAAGCGTCACTCGTGCATGGTGATTCCGGCTGCGAATTGGTTGAATAAAAAATCAAATTGGGATTTCTTGGTCGATAAACTTGAGAAACTAACCATTCCTGTCGTTGTCATAGGGCTGGGTCTGCAAGCGGACACAAATAATCTTGACGCAGTAGAAGTCAGTCCTTCGGCGCTGAGGCTTGCTCAGTTTCTTGGAAGGTCAAGTCCCGCGATTTCCGTTAGGGGTAATTTTACAAGGGATTGGCTGATTGGGAACGGAATCACCAATGTTGTAACAACAGGGTGCCCTTCTCTTTATATGAAAGCATTCGATGACAGTCCATCGAGCAGCACCAAAAAAATTGTTCTTCAGTCAACCAGATACGGAGTAAACGCCTCGTTTGTTAAATCCGAGGGAATAAATCGAAAGCTCTTTGCGCTCTCTGCTGCCTTGAATCTTCCGATGGTCTATCAGTCAGAAGCGCAGGAAATGAGACTGCTTGCCACCGAAGAATCGGCGTATTCGCTGTCAGAGAATGAACAAAATCTTCTCGCCGCGACCTATTTGGCCAACGACACAGATGGTGTAGATAGGTATATGCGAAGAAACGCCAAGGTTTTCTATAACTTGTCCGAATGGTCGAAGTACTTGCGCAAGCATAAAGGTGTGATCGGCACCCGCCTACATGGATCCATTATTGCTCTCAACAGCGGTAAACCCGCCGTACTCGTCCCGCACGATTCGAGGACGGCGGAAGTTGCAAGTTTCGCAGGAATTCCAGTAGCATTTGGTCCTGATGTTCGTGGCTGTCAGACTCTTGATGATCTGAACGATGTACTCGCAACTTCGTCGATTGAACACTATCGCGACATCCGGTCGCGAAACCAATCCGTGTTCTCCGCCTTTTTGAAAGAAACGGGTTTAAAGCCTAAGGCATCTGCAATGTACTAAACTACCATCCCAGTGTAATACAACTTGCACATGCAGGATATTCCTCCCCTCATCCTCGTCTTTGGCGTGCGCCAGTCGGGGACGTCGCTTCTAGAGTAAGGTGGATAACTTCCCCGCCACGATCAGGCACCTCGCGATGTCGGACTTAAACAAGGATCTCGAGCTTTGAAGATCGAACTCAACCCTAATCTCGACGTGGTTCTATCCGAACCGACGAACAGTATTGTCTTCATCCATGTCGGAAAGTGCGCGGGCGAAAGTATCATGCACGCATTGCGGTGACCTGCTACGAGATTTTTCCTCCATCGTTGATTAGAGTCTGGCCCAACTCGAGGACGGACAATGAAGCGAACGAGATTCACGGACGAACAGATTATCGGCATTCTTGGCGAGCACGAGGCAGGTGCGAAGTGCGCGGACCTGTGCCGCAAGCACGGCATGTCCGAAGGCACCTTCTACAACTGGAAGGCCAAGTTCGGCGGCATGACGGTGTCAGAAGCCAAGCGGCTGAAGGCGCTCGAGGATGAGAACGCCAAGCTGAAGAAGCTTTTGGCCGAGCAGATGCTGGATCTGGCCGCGAGGAAGGATCTGGTTTCAAAAAAGTGGTAGGGCCCGCCGTGAAGCGTGAAGCCGTCGCGTATCTTCGGGCCGAGCATGGCTTGTCGGAGCGGCGGGCCTGCCACATCGTCGGCGCGGATCGCAAGATGGTTCGCTACCGGGCGCAGCGTGCGCCGGACACAGTGCTGCGCGGTCGGTTACGGGATCTGGCCAATGAGCGCTGGAGGTTTGGCTATCGGCGGCTCTTCGTGCTGCTGCGCCGCCAAGGCGAGCCGTCCGGGATCAACCGGATCTATCGGCTCTACCGCGAGGAAGGGCTGACGGTCCGCAAACGGAAAGCCCGGCGCAAAGCAGTGGGAACGCGGGCCCCTATCCTGGTCGTTGCACAACCCAATGCACGCTGGTCGCTGGATTTCGTCCATGACCAGTTCGCCAATGGTCAGCGCTTCCGCGTTCTCAACGTGGTCGATGACGTCACGCGTGAATGCTTGGCTGCGATCCCGGGAGTGTCTGACACTCTGTGTATCTGACGGGGCCCATACGGTTTTCAGATACAGTCAGGCGTCGAAGCGCCCGGCGAACATTCTGGCCAGCTGATTGCGGGCCGCAACCCATTCACGAACCGCACGACCGCCCTTCTCGAAGTTGCGGGTGGCCAGGTAGATCAGCTTGGTCGCGGCCTCCGCGGTGGGGAATGAGCCCTTGGTCTTCAGCGTCTTCCGCAGCACCCGGTTCAGCGACTCCACGGCGTTGGTGGTGTAGATGATCTTCCGGATCGCTGCGCTGAAGGCAAAGAACGGGATCGCCTCGGCCCAGGCCCGGCGCCAGGCCGGGGCAATGGAGGGGGATTTCCCGGCCCATTTCTCCTCGAACCCGTCCAACTGTCGGGCGGCCTCCTCCGCCGTCGGGGCCTGGTAGATCGGGCGCAGATCGGCGGCCACGGCCTTGCGGTCCTTCCAGCTGCAGAAGTTCATCGAATGCCGGATCAGGTGAACGATGCAGGTCTGAACTGTGGTATCCGGGAAGGCCGCTGTGATGGCTTGCGGGAAGCCCTTCAGGCCGTCCACGACCGCGATCAGGATGTCCTGAACCCCCCGGTTGCGCAGTTCGTTCATCACCGACAGCCAGAACTTGGCGCCCTCGTTGTCGGCGATCCAGAGTCCGAGGACCTCGCGCTCCCCATCCCTGGTGACACCCAGGGCGATGTAGACCGCCTTGTTCTTGACCATCCGACTGTCGGCATCGCGGATCTTGACCCTGAGCGCGTCGAAAATGACGATCGGATACATCCGGTCCAGCGCCCGGTGCTGCCACTCGCGCACCTCGTCCAGAACTGCATCGGTCACGCGGCTGATCAGGTCGGGCGAGACCCGCAGGCCATACAGATCCTCAAGATGGGACTGGATGTCGCGCACCGACAAACCGGCGGCATAGAGCCCGATGATCTTGTCATCCACCCCGTCGATCCGGGTCTGACCCTTCTTCACCAGCTCAGGCTCAAAGCTGCCATCCCGGTCGCGCGGAACCGACAGCGGCACCTCGCTATCCGAACCCTTGACCCGCTTGGTTGAAATCCCGTTGCGGCGGTTCGATTGTTCCGGCGGGGCCTCGGCACCGGCCTCATAGCCCAGATGCGCGGTCAGTTCGGCCCCGAGCATCCGTTCCATCAGACGGATCTTCAGCTCCTTCATCAGCCCGGCCTCGCCCAGCCGATCGTCAGGCCGCTTGCAGCCCTTCAGCAGCTCGTCCAGCAATTCGTTCGACATCGTCATCAGCCTTGCTCCTCTCAGGAAGCATGGACCACAGCACGAATACACAGAAGCTCGGACACTCTCGCGATCCCTGACACCTCGATATCAGGGCGCCGTGTCGCGCGTGAACTGACGGCCCTGATCGAACGCCGTGGAAAGCCTGGCATGATTGTCAGCGACAACGTCCTATGCCGGGAGCGATTTGCCGTTTTGAGCATCAGATCACGGGGCATCCGAGCGACCGGATGCCTTTTGAATAGTTGCCCAGGCGGGCTCCGCCGTCAAGAAGTGGTCTCTTCCATATCAAATACAGGGTCGGCCACGATGCCGCCCTCACCGTCCTTAAGACGAGATCCTAAATCCCAAGCGGAAGGCCCGAACATTATCTACGAGGTCAGGAGGCTGCCTCCACGGCTCTACAGAGAGGGGTCCTTCCGCCTGGGCTCGTCCCCTCGAAGAAGGGACGATAGGGTTCGCCGGATTTGATCACGGCGTGAATGGTGCGTGCCATCTTCGCAGCGATGGCAGTATAGGCTTTGCGGCGCAGATCGGGATTGTGGCGATCCTGCGCTATGTAGCGCTCGAACTTGTCGCGGAAGCTGTTGGCGGGCTTCAGCACGGCGGCCTGACTGGCCAGCCAGAGTGTGCGACGCAGGCGGGCATTGCCATACTTCGAGATTTTGCTTCGTCCGCGGAATACGCCGGATTGCACGGTCGCGAGGTCCATACCGCAGAACTTCAGAAACTGGCGGTGATGACGAAAGCGGCGCAGATCACCGGCTTCGGCCAGAACAGCCAGCGCATTGACAGGCCCGATCCCGGGTATCGTGCGCAGCAGCTGATAATCTGGATGGTCGGCCAGCAGCTCTGCCGCACGATCCTCGATGGCGTTGCGCTGCTGAACTAGGCTGCGTCCTTGCGCTAGAACGAGGCGGAACATCCGGATTGCATCTGAATCTGGAGCGACAGGCAGACCCACGGCAGTCTTTGACGTCTCGTAGATATCCGCTAGAAGCGCCGCCTTGCCAGCGCGGCGACCAATTACCGGCCAGGCAGCCTCTATGAAAGCATCCTTGTCCATGGCGGTGATCATGTAGGGAGACGGAAAAGCCTCAAGGAACGCCAAAAACCAGTCACCACGAGAACTGCGGTGGAACCGGTCCGCCTCTGGAAAATACAGGGGCAGGTAATGGGTCAGGAGACGATGCCACAGTTCGGTCTTCGACCGCGCAACCATCTCGTAGGTCTTCGATAGTTCCTGAATGTCGCATGTGCCAGCAACCAACGGGTCGTGAAAGACTTGCACCGCACCGATCTCCAGCATACGCAGGATGACCTGCGCATCCTTGGGATCGTTCTTGTCCCAGCTGTTGTGCAGCGCTTCCCGCGTGCGGGCGAGAGCGACGGAAGACACGAGCTTCAGCTCGAACCCCGCGGCCCCGAGGGCGAACATCAGCGCCCGGTGATAGTTGCCTGTCGCCTCGAAACCGACGGTGACAGGCAGACCGTATTCTATCAAAGCCGCGATGAGACGACGATAATCATCGGCGGTGTTCAAGACAGTCATCCGGCGGCGGCGCGACTTGCCGGGCGTAGCAATCAGCACCTCGTGCCGGTGTTTGGAAATGTCGATGCCTACCAGAACGCGGGCATCCAGAGTATGCTTAACCTTGGCCATGGCCGGTCTCCTCTGTGGTGTGGTTCGCAAAACCACCATAGAGACCTGAGCGCCGGTTATGGCCGCCTGCTGCGCATTTTGGAGGCTGCGCAAGCGGCCATAACCTTCAACGGCCGATCATTCCCAACATGCTATGGGACCGAACTGACCAGTAACGCGATCCTGCGATGGTGCTCCGAGCACAAGGTCGAATGGCATTACATCGCGCCGGGCAAGCCGATGCAGAATGGTTTCGTCGAAAGCTTCAACGGCAGGATGCGCGATGAGCTGCTCAACGAGACTATGTTCCGCAACCTGGCCCATGCGCGGATCGTGATCTCCGCCTGGGCTGCAGACTACAATACAGAGCGCCCGCATTCAGCCTTGGACTACCAGACCCCGGCTGACTACGCGCGGACCCTGACCACCGCAATCGCCCGACCCGCTGCGCGAGATGATAGCTCCGCGCGTCGCGCGATTGCTCAACCAGCGCCGATGGGCGTAAACACCAACCGGGCTCCGGTCGCGGCTGGATGAAAGATCAGCGGCAGGTCAAGGATTACCAGAGCACAGTCTCCATGGAGAAGCTCTATCATCGAACCTCAATGGAATCCAATGATCCGATCAACGACCGCGCGGGAAGGTGGGCGCGCGACAGCGCTCACTCTAATCTCGACTTTGACAAAGGAGGACCGGTTGTTCAACCCGAATGCTCTGAAGTGTAGTTTCCCGATAGGGTACGCTTGATGATCTCGGCCTGATCCCAACGAACCGAGCCTTTCTTGCTGAAGAAGCAGTTGACCCCCCCCTCTAGAGCTTCGGCGTAGGCGCGGTATTCTGCAGAATCATCGAAGTGCTGGTTGCGTCCGAGTTCGTCCACGACCTTCTTGTGGAAGCCCGAGTGGTATTTGAAGTGGCAGAGCACTGCTGGCGTCGGTGCTATCTTCACGTCCCCGACATAGTGCAGCCCTGCTGAAAGTTGCATCCACGGTTTGTACTTTAAGATACAAGTCTTTTGCGAGGTGAAGCTGCTGATGCTGGAATGGGGCGCCAGCCTATGCCTCAAGCTGCTAGTCCAGGTAGGCGAATTCGAGTAGGGCCCATTGAACCAGACGCTGCGCAGCGGTTCGCTGTCAACATAGCCAGCAGCTTCGAAGGGATCGTCGCGGCTGATGTCGAATTCGCTGAGCGGACCTTTCGGGTACATGTCCAGCATGAGAGAAGTGACCGCATCAAAACCATTTTCCCCTTGGGCATCGAGGAACTCCGCGATCGGACGATCCTTGTATGCTGGGAAGACTAGGAACTCGTCGGCGTCGACGACGATCGACCACAGGCCACTTCGGAAATTGGAAAGCAGGGATTGCTGCCACGCCACGCCAAAGGTCGAGTTTTTGTATTCTGTATCGCAGGCGAAGCAGACTACATCGGGCTGCTCCAGGAGATAGGCCAGCGTTCCGTCGGTAGAGCAATTATCCGAAATCAGGAAAGATTTGATGCCAAGCTTACGGTAATGATCAAGAAATGCGGCCATGATATGGCGTTCATTGCGCACGCAGGCAATCACGGCATGATCCTGTCGCAGTAGCCCCGGTACCCCTGCATGATCCGAGATCAGCTCAAGAGCATTGGTATTCGCGCCTGTCAGCGGGGATGCATAGCTAGGCCAGATCTTGCTCGGTCGCAGGCTGAAAGCTTCAGATTGAGCGGCTGCTTTAGGAAATAGTTCCGGCCTGTCCAGGTGCGCCAGTTTGACCGGCCAAACGCGGCTGGGCAAGAAGCTGTTCGCGAACATGCTCACCGAGGTTCTGGACAGCGGCAGCCTGCGAAAGACTGCGGAATTGTAGCCTTCCGACGCAATCGAGATGCCAGAAAGCTGCAAGAGGTCGCCGACTAACTTGTCTTCCATGTAGGAGCTGTTTTTCAGCATCGCCCCGAACGGAGTCTCAAGCTGATCGAGGATTGATCTCATCGCCGTGCGGCTGAGCGTGTAGCCTGACCCGCCATCGGCATAGAGCGAGGGTTCGGGTGACTTGTCCAGTTCTTTGCGTGCGCGGTAGCTGATAGATTTTTGCATGTGCCACATGCGGTCCATGCCGCCTATCGGGCGATGGATCGAGCGACCATAGTAATCGTGGTTTCTATAGCTGTGCTCCAGGAAAAACTCATCAACATTGAGGAAACAATCATCGTCGATCTTCAGCATGAAGCCGAAATCAGTGTTGTCCTGCACCCAACGGATGGTTGCCAAAACCTTCTCTGGCAAATGCTCGTAATCGTCTGAGCACGCTAGCTGCAGCACGTCGCCATGTAGCTGAGTCTCATCTCCGCCGATGACGAAAACATAGGGAACGCCCAGAGCTTTTAGTTTCTCTGCCCAGGTATTGATGATGGCGGGACCGCGTTCATCGATGTATTTCCGGCACGAAATGATCGTGACGATGATGTCGAAGACCTGCGAGGCGTTCGTATGCATGGTGGCCGCTGCCTCTGTCGGCTGCGCAACCTCGGGCCACGCAACCGCATGGTGCAGCAGATCGCTGACCAGCGGGCGCCATTCCGGATCTGTATCTCCCAGCACGCGCAACGCAGCCTGAATGCCGGGCACTGAGGTCTGGGGCCGATGGGCATTCAGGATGGCATTCGCCTTAGCACTGGCGGGGATGATCCTTTCGCTCTTACCTGCTTTGAGTATCAGCGACACCAGCAAGATCGCAAGTTCTAAAGCCTTTGCCTGAGCACCGGCCCGCATCAGCGAGGCGATCTGCTTCTCAACGCGGGCGATCATAGCTTTGCAGCCATCGCTGCTCATAGGTTGAGCGACTTCGAACTCGCGCAAGGCCGCTACCGCTTCGCTGATGTGCTGCCCGGTGGTTGTCTGCGGCACGTCCGAATCGCAGACGGCCAGCGCCCGGCGTAGTTCCGGAGCATGTTCTGCAGCGTCGCCCCTGAAGGACGGATGTGCAATGACTCGGACCAATTCACGCAAGGTCTGCTCGTGACCAGGCTGCAGGCCGGAAATCTCTCCGGTCAGGCAATGCAATCGGTCGTCAGCAGGCAGAAGCTCAACTAAGAAGCGTAGCATGTCCGACTGATTATACTTCGCAAAGTAGCGCAGGGCATTGATCACCGAATCGCTGCGGGACACCCGATCGTCGATCGTGGCATCTGCGTAGGCTTCGATTTGGCTGAAGTGTGCCGCAGCGCGGCGAATGCATGCACCAGCATTGCCAATCCTACCTTGGGCGTGGCGCCAGAATTCGGCACTGAGGCCGTGGCATTCAAGCGCGAAGGCTTCGATATCGTCGCGCAGATAGACCGGAAAACGCCTACCGCTTTCCACAATATTGGCCGAAGCCTGTAGCAGCGCCGAACATTGTGCACGGCCCCAATAGGAAGACTTCAGTTGCCGAACAAGGTTCATGTAGCCGTATAGGCTTCGGCGGACCTGCTCTTCTGCTTCGCTATCCGAGGCGTCCTGATCGACAAGCCACCGTATAGCATATGCAACGCAGGGCGTTACCAGCCAGCCGTCTTCAGGTCTCATATCCCACAGGATATCGCCTACTTCACGATAGCATCCTCCATGCGCTAGGTAGGGTAAAATGACAGATTTCATCCAATTATCGCTTCGATGCAGCGAGAGGATGTCGGTATTTCGCGATGCGCTGTCGATGAGCCGGTCGAAGTGACCCGACTGAATGAAGGTCTCGGTCAGTTGCAGATAGAAATCTGACCTTTGTTGCCGATCGAGACTGTAGGTTTTAACGAGTTGATCAAGCGCCGCAGCCATATCTTTAGGCGCTCCCTGAAGCAGATGCGCCCCTTGCTCGACGGCCGTGGTGACCGCGATGGTGTGGATGCCGGGGGCGGGGGGCGACGAGGAGCGACTTAGCCTCCCAAGGGCAGGCAAGATCTCATGGCTGGAGCCTATAAAGTCCTGCACACCATAAATCTCTGCCGAACGTTCAAAAAAACGAAACGTACTTGGGGTGAGAAAGCTCTGGAGCTGCCCGTAAACAACATGCTCAACCAGCGAAAGGATGTCGCCGGCGTTCCGCGTAGGCTCAACTTCCGCGGCTATGCTTTCAATGCGCTGCAGGATGTCAGACTTGTTGATCACGGAACGGGTCAGTTCCACCCCGCCTGACAGCATGGCGATGGTTAGCTGATCACTATTACCCTCCCAGATCCAACCGGGCAGCGGCGCATCGATACGCCAAGTGGCTTCGTCCGCCTGTGGATTAGAATCGTGCATAGATGCGATCAGCGGGACTTCCTGAGCATGATTCTGGACCTGCAGGAATATACTGGGCTTTCTAAGGCCTGCTGTCCTAATAAACCCCGTCAAGGTTAGATAGTTGCCTAGGAAGAGGCTGGCATCTTCGCTCCCCAGTCCCGCACCGATCGGCCAGATGCCGCAGGAAACTGGGGCGACAGCCCCTCGGCACATTACCGAGACGACATCGTGCGATAGGGCAAGGTGGGCATCCTCAAGGGCCGTTACAGCGACATCATCTAACCGTAACTCAATGCCGTTGCAGCGACCGCTGTCGTCACGCCAGAATTCGATTGCTAGATGCGAACTGGTTCGGCCAACTGGCAGGTCACTGCAGCTCAGCTCGTAGAACTCACCCGACATCAGCATCTTCAAGACGATGATACGGTTGCTGTGCCTGACATTCAGCGTGGTCAGGAGGCCATCCTCAGACTTCAGGATGATCTCGGCCTCGGGCCCCATGGCCCAATCGATTGAGCACCAGAATTCAGAGGCATCCCGTACATCGTAGTCCAGCAAGACGGTCACCTATTCTTCATCGCACGACCGGCGGCTTCTGTAACGTGTCCGGCTGCCTAGCTCAACCGTTCGTCCCTATAATTAATCGGGATTCTAGGGCAGGCGAGGACAAAGCATTCTTGATTGTTTCGACAGGCGCACTCTGGCACGTCCTGCATGCAGAGTCCGAGTGTGTTGAAAGACCGGATAAGGGTTCGGTCGGACAGGCACCTCGCGCCTCAGTCCCAGTTTTGGTCCTGAATTTTGAAGCCGAACCGGCGGAACAGGGCCCACGCATTATGATTTCCCTGACGCCCCAGGACCTGCGCCGACAGCAGCACGTCACAGCGCCGTTCCATCAGGTCAGCTGGGATCGTCTTGCCGACCACAGCCCAACGACCGGGGAGGACGTGGCAGCTCGTGCCCATAAAATCCTGCCAGTTTGTAGCATTCGCGGCCCCGGCCGCAGCAATACCGACCGCTAATGACAGTACCGGACCATTCTGGCGGCTTGCGTGAACGGCCGCCGACATTTCGTACCATCTTCCGATCTCGACCCCGCGCAGCACGCTACAGACTACGTTCTGCACTGGCGGATGGATGTACATCGCATCCTCGGATTGCCAGTAATCGGTCGAGACATGTCCGTCGCAATCGGACGTATCGCTCAGGAAGACGGGCTTTGGCAGGTTCAGAGGACGCACACGCAGGTCCGCTCGGGCGATTTTTTCTGTAGGAATAGGCCGCGCCTCGGACAAGGTTCTGAGGAGTGTCTCGTTTGCAGCGATGGTCATGCCAAGGCTCCCAAGAGTATCTGAGGATGAATGACTATACCGTACCGGGATCCCAGAAAACCCCCAAAGAGCCAACTTGCGTACTCCTATCGACGTACACGCCGCACATGTCAATCGACTGTTGGACTGCATAACCTGCCAGTTCGCCTTTGTTGTTGGGCACGCATGGGCTGCTTCCAATCCGGTCGTCCTGCACCCCAACCGAGCTAAGCCGGCCACTGCATCCGCCCCTGGCGACGCTGTTCGATCAATTTCTCGGCCTGATCGAACTCAGGTGAGCCTCGGATCAGAAGGTGTTCGTGATATGCCAGCATCAAATCCTTCTCGATGGAGGTGGCCGGCTGATCCTGTTCGAACACCTTGAAAATTTCGCCGCGACGCATGTCGGTGACTTTCCCGTAATAGGTCCAAGTCACCTCCTCTGAGTTATGACCAAGATTCAACGACCACGCCTTGCGCTCTTCTGAGGTGCGGCAAATGCGGTCTCCAAGCTGCGCCAGAGTATGCCCGACAGAGTGCGGAGAATAAACTTCTTTGCAGTCGCGGCACGCGAGGGAAAAGGCTTCCGTCACCGCGTTCGCGCTTTTCATAGGTGCGAATGGTGCGCGCTCCGAGACGCTCGCTTTCTCGAGATCCCTGAGCTCGGGAAAAAGCGCGTCCTCCGACCTGAGGCTGCGGCGCGTCACCTCCTCCAGCCAGTCCAACAACACCGCTTGGAAGGTCTCGGTGCGTGGAAACCAGTTCACAACGAAGCTCTTGCCGTTCTTTGCCCGCAGTTCCGTGCCATCGTGAAACACCAAGCGCTTCTCAATGTCGACGTGGCGCAGCCGCAGCGTGATTAGCGCGTTGGCCCGCAGCCCCGAGATATAGGCGGTGGCGAAAATAGCTCGAGCGCGCCGATCTTTGATAGTCGCCTTGGGCATCGCTTCCAATAGCCTCTCAGCCTCGTCGATCTCCGCATAAGCTTTGACGTCGGAAATGCCTTTCTGCGCAAATCGCCGGGGGAGTTCGAAGTACTCCGGCACTGGGAGCAGTGCGCGATATCCGGGCCGCTTGGCCAGCCAAGCGAAGAATGCACGCAGGTGGGACGCCTGATGCTGGACGGTCGAGACCGACAGGACCTTTGGCTTTCCCACGGTAATGGCTTCACGCCACGCAGCGGCGTCATCGGTCGTCACGGAATCGAAGGGCTTGTAGCCGCAAGAGGCTTCGAATTGGCGGATGGCGCGGAGGTGCGCCACGATCGTCTTCTCGTCATAACGCGCCGCCCAGGCTTGCCAGTCGAGCAGCAAGCGGTCATTGGGTGACGGGCAAGATACAAAAGACTCCCCCTGATCCTGCCCAATACAAGCGGGAGCTTGAGCATTTCCTTCGTCTAGCGAGGACAGGCTCGTATTGGATTCTTTGCAGATTTCGAAGGCATCTCGATCCGTCTCATTCAAGATCTTCCACATAGTCGCGTGACAGTCCGGGCAAGTGGCATTTGCAAAGCGACTGCCGGATCGCGTATTGGAAAAGCTGAGTGTCGTGACATCTGGGAACACGCAGGCCTTGCATCCCAAGCAGTGGAACTGGCCGCGCCGCAGCGCAACTTTCGTCCCGCGACGCTCTTTGTGGAACCGGGCCAGTTCAGAACCGCGGAAGATCCGGGGCAGCCGATCGTCGGACGGACGCAGCCCGCTTGCGATCCAATTGCCCAGCGTGTTGCGGCAGATTTCGTAGAGCTCGATCACCTGTTCGCCGCTGTAGACGCGATCCTGTTTGGGGCGGATGGCGGAATAGGTCCGGCTCATCGCTTGCTCCCTTGGGCAAGTTGGAGGTCATAGGCTTCCAACTCGCTCAGCGCCCAGCGGGACGTGCCCGTCCCGATCTGATAGCAACACGGAAAGGTTCCGAGCTTCTGCCAGCGCCAGATCGTCGGCACCGAGACCGAGTAGCGCAGCGCAACCTCGCCTACGGACAGGAAGCATCGAAGGGCGATACCTTCGCAGCGGCAAGCGGCCGTCGCGGGCGAGGGATGGGGTTCGGCTTCGATGGCTTGATTCTCAGCTTTGCGCGCGCTCGGCTTCCGAGGCGGGGCACTAGCGACCACACGTGCCGAATTTTCCGTGCCTGAATCGCCAAAGGGAAGATTGAACTGGTCGTCATCGGAAGACATGAAGGCGCCCCTCACAAGGATGGCGCTCGATCACATCCTATGATGGAGCAGGTTTAGGTTGTCAGGCAATCATAGCAAAATGATCCCGCAACAGCATGAGCCATTATAGAACCACCTGAGATGGTTTTACCACCAAAAAATGGCGCCTACGTCGTGTGGGGCTGCATGTGGGGCCATTAACGAACGGCCCTGGTTGATCGCAATCAAAACAACGCCTTGAGAGGAGCGAATGGCGGAGACGAAGGGATTCGAACCCTCGAGACCCTTCCGGGCCTGCACCCTTAGCAGGGGTGTGCCTTCGACCACTCGGCCACGTCTCCACTGACCCGTATATTGGGCAAGGCACAGGGAAACAAGGGGTTTTTCGGTATCTGGCTGGTAAACCTGCAAAACCCTGTTTTCGCGGGTTTTCTGCGAAATTCTCGGGAACTGCACGTGAGTCTCGTGCAAAACCGGTGCAGCATGTTCCTCAGATTTTCACGCGATCAGCCGCAGGAACTGGCGCGGCGCAAGATACTCCCGTCGTATCCCGCCTTTCGCTTGGACGTCTTTCGGGCATAACCTCACCAATAAGTCCTTCCGCCCGAAGCTACAGCAGGGATCCGCTACGCAGCCCCCTCTTTTGCAAGAGGCCCGCCCGGAAGATTTTTTCATTCCCGGCATCGATGATGGGCTGGCACTACTTAAAGATCAGGAATTGGGGCCTTCGTTCGCGTCATGACCGTGGCGCAAGCCACTGGCGACCGGCAAGCCTTCTTGAGGCAACCGCCCGCTTCATGCAATGTTCACCGCGAAAGTGCAGCGATTTCCTGAAGCAGAACGGATGGTCAATCGAAGGGAATGTCGCGATGGACGTCTGAATGGGAGAGAGGCGACCCAGCCGTTATTTTGCCTGCCTCAGCGAGCCGTAGCTTGCGTTTCGCCTGCCCCTTGTTCAAGGTGTCCAGCTTGGCCATCGTCAGAACGCGCAGGGTTTCGGCAGAAACAACGAGCCGCTTGATCGCATCAGGCGCGTCCTTCTGAAGGGCATAGCCCACGGCCGAGGCGACAGGCATCGCCCGTCGAGGCCATCCTTCGTGCGTGACGCCAAGAACAGGGAGAGCCGGATGGTGAGGATGCTTGATCGTAATCGCCGGCTGATTGCTGCCAGCGACCTGCCCGACGCCGGCAGCATCTTCCGCACGCGGAAGATGCCGCCCTGCAAGCTCCGCATCGAAACGGAATCCGGCAATCAGGTGCAGACGGCGCTAAGCAACGCGCGCGCGGCGGCCGGATCGGGCGAGAGGTTACGCCACAGACCTGACGTCCCACCTGGGCAATGTGGTTCTATGCGCAGACGCGGGACTTCGGCGGCCTGATGGGTCACTTAAATTAGAAGAAGGCGGATTGTGCACTCTTATCTCAAGCTGTTGCTGGTGCGGCGGCTCTGACGCGTGAAGTGAGTTGTCCCGGATGTCACACCTTCGACCACTCGGCCACGTCTCCGCTGACCCGTACATTGAGATTGGCACAGGGAACAAGTCCGATGGTCAGCGAAATGCAGCGCCATTTTGCGCCAGTTCGGCCAGAAGCTGCTGTTTCAGCCGTGTGGCGGTGGCGGACCGGCTGCGTCCCTTGGCTTCGATGATGTAACAGGGGGGCACGCTCAGATCCTCTGCCATATCCAGCATGGCAAAGCCTGACATGCCCGGCTGGGCGATCAGGGCCCCGACCTCCTCGGACATGGGGGCGACGGCATCGCTGTCTGAAAGGAAGGCCATCATCATCAGCAAGGAACTTGTAACGATCACGTTCGAAGATGGGGGGGCACCAGTTCGGGCCAGCGCGTCTTCTACCGCATGACGGATGGGGGCGCTGCGGTCCTGGATGATCCAGTCATGCTGCGCCAGCGCCGTCAGCGGCAGGCGGGTTCGTCCGGCGAGCGGGTGATCGCGGCGCACCAGGAAGCGGATCTTCTCCGCCCCGGCAAGCTGAATGGTGAATTCGCTGCGGCGAATGCCTTCGGGCAGGCGGGCGATGACCAAATCGTATTCGCCAGCCATCAGCCCCCGCACAAGTGCCGCCGAGGGCGCGACATCCACCGAAACCTGAACATCCGGCGCCAGCGCCTTCAGGCGCCGGATGGCCGGCACCATCAGGCCCAGCGCAGGCCCCGTGACCGCGCCCGCGCGCACGCTGCCCGCGCGGCCGTCGCGCAGGCCCTCGACCTCGCGCGTCAGATCGCGCATCCCGACAATCATCGCATGGGCATGGCGCGCGAAAACCTGCCCCATCGCCGTAAGCTCCATCCCCTTGGGGTGGCGGTCGAACAGCGGGCTGCCGATCGCACGCTCGATCTCGGCCAGCATGCGCGATGCGGCGGGCTGCGACAGTTTCAGAACGGATGCGGCAATCTGCAACTGCCCGTGTTCGGCGATTGCCGCGATCAGGCGCATCTGGTCCAGCTTCAGGTTCATCTGCATCGCGATATACCGAATTTGATATGTGGATTGCAGCTTAAATCATTTGATCGACATGAACCACCGGATCAATCTGCACCCAGAAGCCGGGCCGGGGAGGGTCGGGCATCTTGGGAGGATTCGGATGAAACGGAAGCTGTTCGCGGCAGTCGCTGCGATGGGCGTGTCGCTGCTTGCTTTGCAGGCTTCGGCGCAGGACAAGGGCCTGGTCGGTATCGCCATGCCCACGAAATCGTCGGCCCGCTGGATCGATGACGGCAACAACATGGTGAAGGCACTGCAAGAGGCCGGTTATACCACCGACCTGCAATATGCCGAAGATGACATTCCAAACCAGCTGTCCCAGATCGAGAACATGATCGTGAAGGGCGCGAACGTGCTGGTCATCGCTTCTATCGACGGAACAACCCTGTCGAACGTGCTGGAGAATGCCGCCGCTGCCGAGATTCCGGTCATCGCCTATGATCGCCTGATCAACGGGTCCGAGCACGTCAGCTATTACGCCACCTTCGACAACTTCCAGGTAGGCGTGCTTCAGGCCGCCAGCCTTGTGGATGGGCTGAAGGAACGCTTCCCCGATGCCAAGCCGTGGAACGTGGAGCTGTTCGGCGGCAGCCCGGACGACAACAACGCCTTCTTCTTCTATGACGGCGCGATGTCGGTGCTGCAGCCGCTGATCGACGACGGTTCGATCGTCATCGGTTCGGGCCAGACGGGGATGGAAACGGTCGGCACGCTGCGCTGGGATCCGGCGGTTGCGCAAAGCCGGATGGATAACATCCTGTCCTCCACCTATACCGACAAGCAGGTGCATGGCGTCCTGTCGCCCTATGACGGGCTGTCGATCGGGATCCTGTCGTCGCTGAAGGGCGTCGGCTACGGCTCCGGCGACATGGAAATGCCGATCGTGACGGGGCAGGATGCCGAGGTGCAATCCGTCAAGTCGATCCTTGCCGGAGAGCAGTATTCGTCGATCTTCAAGGATACCCGCGAACTGGCCCGCGTGACCGTGGGCATGGTCGATGCGGTTCTGTCGGGCTCCGAGCCCGAGATCAACGACACCGAAACCTACAACAACGGCGTCAAGGTCGTCCCCTCCTACCTGCTGGAGCCGGTGGCGGTGGATGCTGAGAATGTCGAAGAGGTGCTGGTCGGCTCGGGCTACTACTCCGAAGACCAGATCAAGTGAAGCGCACGGCCCCGCCAAAACGGCGGGGCCGTCCTTCGGGAGTGACAGACATGACAGCCATCATGGAAATGCGGGGAATCACCAAGACCTTCCCCGGCGTGAAGGCGCTTGACGATGTGAACCTGACCGTGATGCCGGGCGAGATCCACGCGATCTGCGGCGAAAACGGCGCAGGAAAATCCACCCTGATGAAGGTGCTGAGCGGGGTTTACCCCCATGGCAGCTATGAAGGCGAGATCCTGTTCGAGGGTCAGCCCATGGCCTTTCGCGGGATACAGGACAGCGAAGACAAGGGCATCATCATCATCCACCAGGAGCTGGCGCTGGTGCCGCTTCTGTCCATCGCGGAAAACATCTTTCTGGGCAACGAGGTCGCCTCGGGCGGGCGCATCGACTGGCCCGAAACCTACAAGCGGACCACAGATGTGCTGGCCAAGGTCGGCCTGCGCGAGGCGCCGAACGTGGCCGTGGGCAAGCTGGGCGTGGGCAAGCAGCAGCTGGTGGAAATCGCCAAGGCGCTGTCCAAGCGCGTGAAGTTGCTGATCCTTGATGAACCCACCGCCTCGCTTCAGGAAAACGACAGCCAGACGCTGCTGGACCTGATGCTGGAATTCAAGGCGCAGGGGATCACCTCCATCATCATCTCGCACAAGCTGAACGAGATCCGCCGCGTGGCCGATCGGGTGACAGTGCTGCGTGACGGGCATACCGTGTCCACGATGGACGCCCCGATCAGCGAGGAGCGCATCATCCGCGAGATGGTGGGCCGCGACATGGACAGCCGCTTCCCTGAACGCAGCCCGCAGATCGGCGAAGTTCTGATGGAGGTGGAGGGCTGGTCGGTCCGCCACCCGGAACACGCCGAGCGCATGGTGGTGCGCGATGTGTCCTTCCACGTTCGCGCGGGGGAAATCGTGGGCATTGCCGGCCTGATGGGCGCAGGGCGCACGGAACTGGCGATGAGCGTGTTTGGTCAAAGCTATGGCATCAAGACAGGCGGCACGGTGAAGATGCGCGGAACCGCGGTCGACACCTCCTCCGTGCGGCGGGCGGTGACGGCGGGGCTTGCCTATGTGACCGAGGATCGCAAGGGCCTTGGTCTGATTCTCGATGATCCGATCATGCGCAACACCACCCTGTCGGCGCTGCAGAAGGTTTCCACGAATTCGGTTCTGGACAGCGGCAAGGAACGTCAGGTGGCCGAAGATTACCGCCGGGCGCTGGCAATCCGCACGCCGGGCGTGTTCCAGAAGGTGATGAACCTTTCGGGCGGCAACCAGCAGAAGGTGGTTCTGGCCAAGTGGCTGTTCACCGATCCGCAGGTGCTGATCCTTGATGAACCCACACGCGGCATCGATGTGGGCGCGAAATTCGAAATCTATACCATCATCAACGAACTGGCCGCGCAGGGCCGGGGGGTGGTCGTCATCTCGTCCGAGATGCCGGAGCTTCTGGGCCTGTGCGACCGTATTCATGTCATGAACGAAGGGGCGTTCGTCGGCGAACTGGGACGCGGGGAAGCGTCTCAGGAACGCATCATGTCGATGATCGTCAAGGGTAAGGAAGAACATCATGGCCGCGTCGCCTGAAGCGCCCGGGCTGGGCAGCTATTTCCGCAACAACCTGCGCGAATACGGGATACTCGTCGCGCTGGTGGTGATCATGGGGTATTTCCAGTTCGCCACCGGCGGGGTGCTGATGCGGCCCGTGAACCTGACGAACCTATTCCTGCAGAACAGCTATATCATCATCATGGCGCTGGGCATGCTGATGGTCATCGTGTCGGGTCATATCGACCTTTCGGTGGGATCGGTCGCGGGCTTCGTGGGGGGGCTGGCCGCCGTGATGCTGGTGCACTGGAACTGGCCGGTTGCCGTCGTCATTCCGGCCTGCCTGATTGCCGGCTTCATGATCGGGGCGGCGCAGGGATACTGGATCGCTTACTGGAAGATTCCGTCATTCATCGTCACGCTGGCAGGCATGCTTGTCTTCCGCGGGCTTGCACTTTGGCTGCTGGAGGGGGCCTCGGTCGGCCCGTTCCCGCGCAGCTTCCAGGCGCTGTCCACGGGCTTTGTGCCGGACCTGTTCGGCGTGGGCAAGCCAAACGTCACCGCGCTGGTGCTGGGCGGTCTGACGGCACTGGCGCTGGTCTATCTTTCGGTGCGTGCCCGCCGCCGCCAGATGAAATACGGGATCGAGGACGAGCCCTTCGTCATCTTCGCCGTGAAGAACGCGCTGATCGTGTTCGCGCTGCTGTTCATCAGCTGGCTGCTGGCCACCTATCGCGGCCTGCCGAACGTGCTGATCACGATGGCAGTGCTGATCTCGGCCTATACGTTCCTGACGCAATCCACCACGCTGGGCCGGCGCATCTATGCCATTGGTGGCAACGAAAAGGCGGCAAAGCTTTCGGGCATCAACACCGAACGCCTGACCTTCCTGACCTTTGCCAACATGGGCATGCTGGCCGCGCTGGCGGGCCTTGTCTTCGCCGCCCGCCTGAACACCGCCACGCCCAAGGCCGGCGTTGGGTTCGAGCTTGACGTGATCGCGGCGGTGTTCATCGGCGGCGCATCGATGGCCGGTGGCGCTGGCAAGATCGTGGGTGCGGTGATCGGTGCCTTCATCATGGGCGTGATGAACAACGGGATGTCCATCCTCGGGATCGGCATCGACTATCAGCAGGTGATCAAGGGGCTGGTGCTGCTGGCTGCCGTGATCTTCGACGTGTACAACAAGAACCGCCAAGGGTAATCCAATGCATCTTTCGCAACTGAAAGCGGGCGGCGTGGTCGTGCGCACCGCCACCAGCCGACTTGTCGCCGGCGCGACGATCTTCGATCTGGCAACCGAGGCGATCCGCACGAACCGTCCCCTTTCGGCAGTCATTCCCGAAGGGGGGGAGGCGGTGGATCTGCCCGCCCTTGCCGCTGAAGGCAAGCTGGACGTGCCGCTGCGCCATCCGGAACCGGCGCGGATGTTCCTGACGGGAACCGGCCTGACCCATACCGGATCGGCCAGCGCCCGTGATGCGATGCACGCAACCGAGGGCCTTTCGGACAGCATGAAGATGTTCCGCATGGGGCTGGAAGGCGGCAAGCCAGAAAGCGGTGTCGGCGTGCAGCCCGAATGGTTCTACAAGGGAACGGGCGTTCAGGCCGTTGCGCCGAACGATCCCCTCGTCTCGCCGTCCTTCGCGCTGGACGGGGGGGAGGAGCCGGAGATCGCCGCCTTCTACATCAACGGGCCGGACGGGATGCCGCACCGCGTGGGCTTCAGCCTTGCCAATGAATTCTCGGACCATGTGACCGAGCGGGTGAACTACCTGTTCCTTGCGCATTCCAAGTTGCGCCCTGCCGCCTTCGGGCCGGAACTTCTGGTGGGCGATCTTCCGCAGGATATCCGCGGCACCTCGCGCATCCTGCGCAACGGCCAGCCCATCTTCGAGGCGCCCTTCCTTTCGGGCGAGGCGAACATGAGCCATTCGATCGCCAATCTTGAACATCATCACTTCAAGTATCTGCCATTCCGCCAGCCGGGCGATCTGCACGTGCACATGTTCGGCACCGCCACTCTGTCCTTCGCGGCAGGAATCCGCACCGAGGCGGGCGATGTATTCGAGATCGAGGCACCCGATTTCGGCCTGCCGCTGCGCAACCCGATGGCGATCGAGGCGGGGGACGCGCAGCGCCCCGTCACCGTTGCCGTGCTTTGAAGGACATTGCCATGACCGCATTCACGCCCAAGCCCTGGCCCCGCAAGCTTCGTTCGCAGGAATGGTATGGCGGCACCTCGCGCGATACGATCTATCACCGCGGCTGGATGAAGAACCAGGGCTACCCGCACGATCTGTTCGACGGGCGCCCCGTGATCGGCATCCTGAACACGTGGTCGGACCTGACGCCCTGCAACGGCCACCTGCGCGAACTGTCGGAAAAGGTAAAGGCCGGCATCTGGGAGGCCGGCGGCTTCCCGGTGGAGGTTCCTGTCTTTTCCGCCTCGGAAAACACGTATCGTCCCACTGCGATGATGTATCGCAACCTTGCCGCCATGGCGGTGGAGGAGGCGATCCGGGGCCAGCCGATGGATGGCTGCGTGCTGCTGGTTGGCTGCGACAAGACCACGCCCAGCCTGATCATGGGCGCGGCCAGCGTGGACCTGCCCGCCATCGTCGTGACGGGCGGGCCGATGCTGAACGGGTATTTCCGGGGCGAGCGGGTGGGATCGGGCACCCACCTGTGGAAATTCTCGGAGATGGTGAAGGCAGGCGAGATGACGCAGGCCGAATTCCTTGAGGCGGAGGCGTCAATGTCCCGCTCCACCGGGACGTGCAACACGATGGGCACGGCCAGCACCATGGCCTCCATGGCCGAGGCGCTGGGCATGGCCCTTTCGGGCAACGCGGCAATCCCGGCCGTGGACAGCCGGCGCCGCGTGGTGGCGCAGATGTCGGGCCGGCGCATCGTGCAGATGGTGAAAGACGATCTGAAACCGTCCGACATCATGACCCGCCAGGCGTTCGAAAACGCGATCCGCACCAACGGCGCCATCGGCGGGTCCACCAATGCCGTCATCCACCTGCTGGCTATGGCCGGCCGCGTGGGCCTTGATATCACGCTGGACGACTGGGACAGCCTTGGCCGCGACGTGCCGACGATCGTGAACCTCATGCCCTCGGGGAAATACCTGATGGAGGAGTTTTTCTATGCCGGCGGCCTGCCCGTCGTGATGCGGCGGCTGGGTGAGGCGGGGCTGCTGCACAAGGATGCGCTGACCGTGTCCGGCCAGACTGTCTGGGACGAGGTGGCGCATGTTGTCAGCCATGGCGGCGACGTCATCCTGCCGGTGGAACAGGCGCTGGCCCCGCATGGCGGCATCGCGGTGCTGAAGGGCAACCTTGCCCCAAAGGGCGCGGTGCTGAAGCCCTCGGCCGCCAGCAAGCATCTGATGAAGCATCGCGGCCGCGCCGTCGTGTTCGAGGACATCGACGACTATAAGGCCAAGATCAACGACGAGGCGCTGGACATCGACGAGACTTGCGTGATGGTCCTGAAGAACTGCGGGCCCCGCGGCTATCCCGGCATGGCCGAGGTGGGCAACATGGGCCTGCCGCCCAAGGTGCTGAAGAAGGGCATCACCGACATGGTGCGGATTTCCGATGCACGGATGTCCGGCACGGCCTATGGCACCGTCGTCCTGCACACCTCGCCCGAGGCGGCGGTGGGCGGCCCGCTGGCCGTGGTCCGGGATGGTGACATGATCGAACTGGATGTGGACGCCCGCCGCCTGCATCTGGATATTCCGGAAGCAGAGCTTCAGGCGCGGCTGGCCGCATGGCAGCCCAATGTGGCCCCGCCCAATGGCGGCTATGCCCAGATGTTCCACCAGCATGTGCAGGGGGCCGATACGGGGGCTGATTTCGACTTCCTGCGCGGCTGCCGCGGGTCGGCCGTGGGCAAGGACAGCCATTGATGTGGATCGCCGCCGACTGGGGCACCAGCAACCTGCGCGTCTGGCGAATGGACGGGGATCGCGCAACGGCCGAACGGTCGTCCGATCGCGGCATGGGCGTTCTGGCGCCCGACGGGTTCGAACCTGCACTGCTGGATCTTGTCGGTGACTGGCTGGAGGGTCCGGTGCGGGTGGTGGTCTGCGGCATGGCCGGCGCACGTCAGGGCTGGGCCGAGGCTGCTTATCGCCCCGCGCCCTGCGCCCCGCTTGGGTTGCCGGTCGTGCGGCCGCCCTTGCGCGATCCGCGCCTGGACGTGGCGATCCTGCCCGGCCTGTCGCAGATGGCCCCACATGACGTGATGCGGGGGGAGGAGACGCAGATCGCAGGCGTTCTTGCTGCCGATCCCGCTTTCGAGGGGACGGTCTGCCTGCCCGGTACCCACAGCAAATGGGCAATGGTTTCAGGCGGAAAGGTGGCCGCCTTCCGCAGCCTGATGACGGGAGAGATGTTCGCGCTTTTGTCGGGCCAGTCCGTTCTGCGTCATTCGATGGCAGGGAAGGGGCTGGACCTCGATGCCTTCGACGAGGCTTTGGCCGAAGCGCTGGCGGCCCCCGATGCCATTCCAGCGCGCTTTTTTGCCCTGCGGGCCGAGGCGCTGCTGGCTGACCTTTCGCCGGAACGGGGACGCGGGCGGCTGTCCGGCCTGCTGATCGGGGCGGAACTGGCCGCGATGTGCCATTGGTGGCAAGGCCGCCCCGTCACGCTTGTCGGGGCCGATGACGTGACCGCAATTTATGCGCGCGCCATGCCCGACGCGCGAGTTATTTCCGGGCGCGAAGCCGTTCTGGCGGGTCTTTCCGCCGCCCATCACCTGTTGGAGGGATCATGAGCCGCAACATCATCGCCATCCTGCGTGGCATCGCGCCCGAAGAGGTTCGCGACCACGCCGACGCGCTTATCGAGGCGGGGATCGAGGTTCTGGAGGTTCCGCTGAACTCTCCGGACCCGTTCGACAGCATCCAGCGCCTGCTGGCCCGCTTCCCCTCGGCAACGATTGGCGCGGGCACTGTGCTGACGGTGGCAGAGGTGGAGCGGCTGGCCGCGCTGGGCGCGAAGATCGTCGTCTCGCCCAATGCCGATCCTCAGGTCATCGCATCCACGCGGGCCGCGGGAATGCAAAGCTGGCCGGGCGTGTTCAGCCCGTCGGAATGTTTTGCGGCGCTGCAGGCGGGTGCGACTGGGTTGAAATTCTTTCCGGCCAGCCTGATCGGCCCGGAAGGGCTGCGCGCCATCCGCGCCGTTCTGCCGCCCGAGGTGCCCTGCTATGCCGTGGGCGGTGCCGGGCCCGAAAACTTCGCGGCATGGCTGGCTGCGGGCGCGTCGGGCTTCGGGATCGGCACCGCGGTTTACCGGCCCGGCCAGTCGCCCCAGCAGACGGCACAGGCCGCCCGCCGGATCGTCGAAGCCTATGACGCGGCGGGCGGGGCGGCGTAGCTACTGCGCCGAAAAGCGCAGCCGCATCTGGCGCGCATACCTTTCCCCCGCCCGCAGGATGGGGGAGGGGAAGTCGGAACGGTTCGGGCTGTCGGGCCATTCCTGCGGCTCAAGGCAGATCGCGTCGCCCATGCGCGGGGCAAGGCCCCCCTTGCCGGTGCGCTTGCCGTCAAGGAAATTACCCGAGTAAACCTGAAGCCCGGGCTGATCAGTCCATAGTTCCATCCTTCGGCCCGTAACGGGATCGTGCAGAACCGCCGCGGCCTGGTCATCCAGACAGTAGCAGTGATCATAGCCCTGCACGCGCAACAGCTGCGGAACCCCCTGCCTGATCCCCTCGCCAAGGGGGCGGGGCTGGCGGAAATCGAATGGCGTGCCTTCAACCGGCGCCGGATTTTCGGGGATGGACACGGCATTCACCGCCAGAAACCGCGAGGCGTTCACCTGAAGGACATGCCCCATGACGTCACGCATGCCACCCTGCAGCTTGCCCCCAAGGTTGAAGAAGGAATGGTTGGTCAGGTTGACGGGCGTGTCCCGGTCCGTCTGCGCCTGCCACAGGATGGAAAGCGCGTCATCTTCCAGCGCATAGGTGACGCGGACAAGCAGGTTGCCGGGAAAGCCCTGATCCCCATCGGGGCTGTGGGTGGACAGGGTGACAGCGTCGTCCTCGACGGTTTCGATCTGCCAGTGTCGGCGGTCCAGACCTTCCGGCCCGCCATGCACCGCGTTCGGCCCGTCATTCGGTGGCACCTGGCCGCCGGGAAAGCGGCCACCTGCAATGCGGTTGGCAAAGCGTCCGATGGTTGCGCCAAAGAAATCGCGATGCGCCAGATAACCGTCCGGCCCGTCATGGCCGAGCACCACGTCATCCAGCCGGCCATCGCGATCCGGCACGATCAGCGCCTGAAGGGCGGCACCGAAGGTGATGATCCGCGCCTCCAGCCCCGAAGGGCGGCGCAGGGTCACACGCTCCATCTGCGGGCCGAAGGGTTCGCGTGTTGCCGTCATTCCACGAACGCCTCTGCCTGACGGCGGCGGCCAAGAAGGAAGGCATCGGCCACGAGTTGCAGCGGGGCAAGATCCACGTCGGATTCGCCGCGACGGATCAGGTCGGCGAAGCGGGCATAAAGGCGGCGGTATTCGCGGTCGGGTTCGGCGACCCGTTCCTCGCCATCCAGATGCAGGCGGCTTCCGCCATGGGAAAGACGCAGGGTGCCGCCATCGGTTGCCACTTCGATATCCCATGTCTGCCGGCCCGTCTGGCGCCAGTCGAACTGCGCGATGGCGGGAATGCCGTCCATTTCCATCACCACATGCGCGGCGATGGGCGCATCGCGGTTGGCCGGGAAGGACAGATCTGCCGCCGTCACCATCAGAGGGGCGGGCAGGATGTGCGTTGCGATGGACAGGGCGTTGATGCCGGGATCGAACACGCCAAGGCCGCCCGGCTGCCAGATCCATTCCTGGCCCGGGTGCCACTGGCGCACGTCTTCCTTCCAGATGATGCGGATGTCGCGGATGCGGCGGGTGGCCAGCCATTCGCGCGCAGCCTCCACCCCCGCCGCCTCGCGGGAGTGCCACGTGGCGAACAGCGTCAGGCCCGCCTTGCGGGCGCGGGCGGCAAGGGCGGTGACTTCGGCCACCGTGGCACCGGGCGGCTTTTCAAGCATCACATGCTTGCCCGCCGCCAGCGCGGACTTGGCAAGCGCGTATCGCCCCTGCGGCGGAGTGCAAAGGGTGACCGCCTCCACCGCTTGGGCCGCCAGAAGGTCGTGCAGGCCGGTGAAGGAAGGCAGGTCCGGATGGCGGTCATGGCGGCTGGCGATGGCGGCCAGTTCCAGCCCTTCGGTTTCGGCGATTGCAGGCAAATGCTGATCCCGCGCGATCTTGCCAAGGCCCACAAGGGCCAGCTTGATGGTCATGTCGGTTCTCCCCTCCCGTGCCCGAAGGTCATCGGGCAGAAAGAAGGTTCACCAAAGCTGCGGCCAAGGCAAGCTCAGACCCACTGGCCCGGCTCCAGCAGGCCAAGATCCATCAACTGCTGCGAATCCCAGCGGAACAGCTCGGAATAATGCCAGCGGAAGTTCTTCACGTCGTTGCGTGATCCGGGATTGGTGCGCAGGGCCTTTGCCGCACGGAAAGAACAGATGGCCGTGGTGGCATTGTGATGCCACGGGCAGGAATAGGTGTTGTATTCTTCATCGTTGAAAGTGAAGTCCGGACGCATCTGCAAGCCCTGCTTGGCAAGGAACAACCCGATCCGGTCGATGCGGCGGCAATCGGCGGGAACATGCTCTTCGAACCGCCAGCGGATGCCGCCGAAGAAATCCAGTTGCCGGTCCTTCGGGTGACCGTGATTTGCCGGATCGGGACGTGCAAGCGCGTAATATCCCGCGCGGTCCAGATAAGGTTCCGCCAGGCAAACGCCCTGAGGATATGCCTCCAGATTGCCGGCATAAAGGTCAACGACATAGCTGAGGAAGGCATGCCGCCGTTCTTCCACGTGGAACGCGATCAATTCGCGCACGTCGCGCGATTCGCAGAAGGGGAAGAACAGGTATTCGCCATTGAAGCAGTAGTGGAACCAGACGCCGGGCGAGGTGGCGATCAGGCGGTTCATCGCCTCGGGCATCGCGTTTTCGGCATGAACGTCGTGCGTCACGCGGTGGATCGCGGCCTCGTCCTCGGGCGGGACCTCGATCTCGTCATGTGTCAGAAGCAGGACGCAGGGAAAGCCGATCTTGCGGGCATGGGCAAGGCTTGATCCGATTTCCACCTCATCTTCGGCCATGATGACCGCAACGGGGCCCTTCCTGATCACGCCCGCGCCAATCACCTCGTTCAGATTGCGGTATCGCATCAGTTCATCCATCGCAGCCAACCGCCGCCAGATGAAGGCACCTCACGTCTCAGGGCAAGAGGTTCGATTGCCCCCCGCGGCAATTTTCGTATAGAAGGGAGGCCGTTCCCGGGGGAAAGCGATCATGTCCGACGTCAAGAAACTGTTCATCAAGACCTATGGCTGCCAGATGAACGTCTATGACAGCGAACGCATGGCTGAAGCCATGGGCGGGCAGGGCTATGTCCTGACCGATACCGCCGAAGATGCCGACATGGTGCTGCTGAACACCTGCCACATCCGTGAAAAGGCGTCCGAAAAGCTGTATTCCGATCTTGGCCGCCTGCGCCCGCTGAAAACGGCGAAGCCGGATCTGAAGATCGGCGTGGCGGGCTGCGTCGCACAGGCGGAAGGGCAGGAGATCATCCGCCGGATGCCGCTGGTCGATCTGGTCGTGGGGCCGCAAACCTATCATCGCCTGCCCGAAATGGTGGCGGGAACTGCCCCGGCCGTGAATACCGAGTTTCCGGCCGAGGATAAGTTCGACCACCTGCCCAAGCGGAAGGCCTTGCGCGGCCCGACCGCCTTCCTGACGGTGCAGGAAGGCTGCGACAAGTTCTGCGCCTTCTGCGTGGTGCCCTATACCCGCGGGGCGGAGGTGAGCCGCTCGCCGCAGCGTCTTCTGGCCGAGGCGCGCGATCTGGTCGAACGCGGTGTCCGCGAGATCACGCTGCTGGGCCAGAACGTCAACGCCTATCACGGGGATGACTGGACGCTGGCGAAACTGGTGCGGGAACTGGCCCGGATCGACGGGTTGGAGCGTATCCGCTATACCACCAGCCATCCCAACGACATGGATGACGAGCTGATCGCCGCACATGGAGAGGAGGGCAAGCTGATGCCCTATCTGCACCTTCCCGTGCAGTCGGGGTCCGACCGCATCCTGAAGGCGATGAACCGCAAGCACACTGCCGAAGCCTATATCCGCCTGATCGAGCGTATTCGCGCCGCCCGTCCCGATCTGGTCCTGT
Organism: Falsirhodobacter deserti; assembly: GCF_004015795.1. Lineage (GTDB taxonomy): Bacteria > Pseudomonadota > Alphaproteobacteria > Rhodobacterales > Rhodobacteraceae > Falsirhodobacter > Falsirhodobacter deserti. The sequence continues at coordinate 335,446 of NZ_ML137218.1, forward strand.
CATCGGACTTCATCGTGGCCTTTCCGGGGGAAACCGATGTCGACCACCAGGCAACGATGGACCTGATCCGTGAGGTTCATTACGGATCGGCCTTCAGCTTCAAGTATTCCGCCCGCCCCGGCACCCCCGCCGCCGAAAAGCCGGAGCTTCCGGCCGCTATCGCCGATTCCCGCCTGCAGGAGCTTCAGGCCCTGATCACTGGGCAGCAGCGCGAAACGCAGGAAGCGATGGTGGGTCGCGAGGTGGGCGTTCTTTATGAAAAGCCCGGCCGCCTGCCGGGCCAGATGGTTGGTAAATCCGACCATCTGCATGCCGTGCATGTGGCCGATCCCGCAGGCAAGGCGGGTGACCTGGTGCGCGTGCGCATCACCGCCAGTTCCACCAATTCGCTTTCCGCAGAACGGATCTGACACGATCTTCTGCCGCCACCGCTCAAAATCCTTGCCTCGGGCGGGGCGGCCCCCCACATTCAGGATATAGCTTCACGCCTGAAGAAGGAGATGTCCTTGGGCATCAGCGCGCTGACCCCCCCGAAACGCCCGGAAGATGCGATGGAAACCCTTCTGGAATTTCCCGACAACCGCCTTCTGATCGACCTTTGCGGCCAATATGACCGGCATCTGGCGCAGATCGAACAGCAGATGGGGGTCAATATCCTCCGACGTGGCAACCGCCTTGTGGTCATGGGCGAAAAAGCGGCGCGGGATCAGGCGGAGGCGGTCTTGCGCGGCCTTTACGCGCGGCTGGAATCGGGCCGCACGCTTGAGCTGGGCGATATCGAAGGCGCCATGCGGATGAGTGGAGGGGTCTTTGGCGACACGGTCGAGCAGATGGAGATGTTCCAGCCCGGCCAGTACGAGATCCGCACCCGCAAGAAACCGGTGGAGCCGCGGACCGAGGCGCAGAAGACCTATGTCGCCAACCTGTTCGATAACGAACTGGCCTTCGGCATCGGGCCTGCAGGCACCGGCAAAACCTATCTTGCCGTCGCTGTCGGCGTGACCATGCTTCTGAGCGGCGTGGTGGAAAAGATCATCCTGTCGCGTCCTGCCGTGGAGGCGGGCGAGCGCCTCGGCTTCCTCCCCGGCGACATGAAGGAAAAGGTCGATCCCTACATGCAGCCGCTTTATGATGCGCTGAACGATTTCCTGCCGCAAAAGCAGCTTGCCAAGCTGATGGAGGAAAAACGGATCGAGATCGCGCCGCTGGCTTTCATGCGCGGGCGCACGCTGTCCAACGCCTTTGTGGTTCTGGATGAAGCGCAGAACGCCACGATCATGCAGATGAAGATGTTCCTGACGCGTCTGGGCGAAGGATCCCGCATGGTCATCACGGGCGATCGCACGCAGATCGACCTTCCGCGCGGCACGGCATCGGGCCTTCAGGATGCCGAGAAGATCCTGAAGAACGTGCGGGGTGTGTCGTTCAACTACTTCAATTCCAAGGACGTGGTGCGTCACCCGCTTGTGGCCCGCATCATCGAGGCCTATGAAGCCGCCGATGGAACCGCTGGTTGATACCGTAATCGAAGACGACCGCTGGGAGGCTTTCGGCCTTCCGGTCCTTGCGACGCGCGCGGCGGAGGCAACTTTCGCCGCGCTTGGTGTTCATGGCGTCACCCTGGCCCTGATGGGCTGCGACGACGCCGAGATTGCCGAGCTTAATGCCCAGTTCCGCCAGAAGGGCAAGCCGACCAATGTGCTGTCATGGCCGTCCGAGGATCGTGCCGCCGGCGAGCCGGGCGGCCTGCCGGACCTTTCGGGCGGCGATGCCGATGACCCGGACGAACTTGGCGACATCGCCATCGCATGGGAAACCTGCATGGCCGAGGCAGCCGATCAGGGCAAGCGCCCCGAGGATCACGTGACCCATCTGGTCGTGCACGGAATCCTTCATCTTCTTGGATATGATCACGTGGATGATGCCGATGCCGAGGTGATGGAAGGCACCGAAACCCGGATTCTGGCCACGCTTGGCATCGCGGATCCCTACGCTGCGTGACGCCGTTGCGTCGGGCAGCCTCAAGGCATCTTGTCAGCGGCCATGCCCATACCCCATATTGTCGGTGGCGCCCATTCAAGGGCGTTGCATCCGACAGAAGGACAAATGGGAAGTAGCATCGACGGCTCTCCTGCGGCGCAAGGCGCGCAGGACACCGCAGAGGACGGGCAGCGATACGATATCGCTGATCATCACGACGACACCGAACGGGACAATCGCGGCTTTTTCGGCCGCCTGTTCGGCGCTTTTGCGCAGGCGGACGATCGGGAAGACGACGTGCCCGCACCCGCGCAGGACCATCACGGCATCGCCAACCTTCGTCGCCTGCGGGTGGAAGACGTGGCCGTGCCCAAGGCCGAGATAAAGGCCGTATCCATCGACATCGGGCTGAAAGACCTCGTGGCCATCTTCCGCGAGGAGGGATATTCCCGCCTTCCGGTTTACAAGGACACGCTGGACAACCCGCTGGGGATGATCCTGCTGAAGGATCTGGCGCTCCGCTATGACTTCACGTCAAGCGAACCGTTCGACCTTCGCCCGCTGCTGCGGCCGATCATGTTCGCGCCGCCATCGATGACGGCGGCGATGTTGCTGCAGAAGATGCAGCGCGAACGGGTCCACCTTGCGCTGGTGATCGATGAATATGGCGGCGTGGACGGCCTTGTCACGATCGAGGACCTGATCGAAACCATCATCGGCGAGATCGACGATGAACACGACGAGGTTGCCGGCGCCCTTTGGGTGCGGGACAAGCAGGGCAACTTCATCGTCCAATCCCGCGCCTCGCTGAACGAGTTCGAGAAGGCCACGGGGCTGGAGCTTCGCCGCGAGGATGAGGACGAGGATGTCGATACCATCGGCGGCCTGATCTTCGTGCGCGCCGGTCGCGTTCCCCGGAAGGGCGAGGTGGTGGAGCACGAATCGGGTGCGCGCTTCGAGGTGCTGGACGGCGACCCTCGCCGCATCAAGCGTCTGCGCGTCCTTCTGCCGGAACCGGCTTGACGGGCTGCCGGCCGGGAGCCACAACCTGCGCGTCTGGTGACGGAGGCATTTGATGTGGCGTTTCCCCGGCTGGCCGCGCATGGGCGCGGCCTTCGGTCTTGGGGCGGTTATGGCGTTGGGGCAGGCGCCGATCGGCTTCTGGTGGCTGACGCTTGCCGGCTTTGCCGCGCTTTGCGTTCTGTTGCAGCGGGCAACGGGATGGAAGGCAGCAGCATGGACGGGCCTTTTCGCTGGCGCGGGATATTTCGCACTGGCGCTGAACTGGATCATCGAACCCTTTCTGGTTGATCCCGTCACCTATGGCTGGATGGCGCCCTTTGCTGTCATTCTCATCTCGTTCGGGCTTGCGCTGTTCTGGGCACTTGCGGCTGGCGTTTCCACGCTTTTGCCGACAGGGCGCCGGGCAATCGGGTTTGCCGTATTCCTGACACTCGCAGAATTCCTGCGCGGGCATGTGCTGACGGGGTTTCCGTGGGCGCTTCCGGGGCATGTCTGGGCCGGGTGGGCGCCGTCGCAACTGGCCGCCTGGATCGGGCCAAACGGGCTGACGCTTTTAACCCTTCTGCTGGCGGCGCTGCCGGTGGCGTGGCGATGGAAGGGCGCTGTCGTGTCGGCGCTGGCGCTGATTGCGGCTTTCGGTGCGGGATGGTGGCGGCTGGACCAGCCGGAGCCCCCTGACACGGATCACATTGTCCGCATCATCCAACCCAATGCAGCCCAAGCAATGAAATGGGATCCCGATCGCGCCGCCATGCTGTTCCAGCGCGCGCTGGAGTTGAGCGCCGCACCCGGCCCCAAGGATATCGTGATCTGGCCCGAAACCTCGGTTCCGTACCTGCTGGACGATCACGTGACCGAAAGCATCGCCGCAGCGTCCGGTGTGCCCGCCGCCGTTGGTGTTCAGCGGACAGAGGGCGCGCGCGCCTTCAACTCGCTTGCCGTGGTGCAGCCGGATGGCAGCATCAGCGACATCTATGACAAGCACCACCTTGTGCCATTCGGGGAATACATGCCCTTAGGCGATCTGCTGGCGCGGGTCGGCATTTCGGCTTTCGCGGCGCAGGTGGGCAACGGGTATTCGGCGGGGCCGGGGGCAAGGGTTCTGGACATGGCCGCCCTTGGCCGCGCCCTGCCGCTGATCTGTTACGAGGCCGTGTTCCCCCAGGATCTGGTGGTGGCCGAACGTCCGGACTGGCTGCTGCAGATCACCAATGATGCGTGGTTCGGCACGCTGACCGGCCCCTACCAGCATCTTTCACAGGCGCGCCTGCGCGCGATCGAACAAGGATTGCCGCTTGTGCGGGCTGCAAATACGGGCGTTTCGGGGATGGTGGATGCCAAGGGCCGCATCCGCCAAAGCCTGCCTTTGGGCCAGATGGGCCATCTGGATGCCGCGCTGCCCGCACCCTTGCCGCCGACGCCATATTCACGTTTCGGCGATTGGCCCGTTCTGGCCGTTCTGGTGCTTCTGGCTGCCCTTCTGGCGGGGCTGCGCCGGAAAAGCGCCGGTTGACCCTGTTCCCGCTGCAGAGTAGCGATACGACATAGAACCGTCACAACGGCTTCCTGGCGTGACGGGGATACCCAACGGAGCAATTTTTCCAATGTCGCGCAAGAACTACATCTTCACCTCTGAATCGGTTTCGGAGGGGCATCCGGACAAGGTCTGCGATCGCATCTCGGACGCGATCCTTGACGCTTTTCTGGCTGAAGAGCCGAATGCACGGGTGGCCTGCGAAGCTTTCGCCACGACCAACCAGGTTGTCGTCGGCGGCGAGGTGGGGCTGAGCGATCAGGGCCGCCTGCATGAACATCTGGGCCGGATCGACGGTATCGTGCGCGACTGCGTGAAGGATATCGGCTACGAACAGGACAAGTTCCACTGGAACAGCATCAATGTGCTGAACCTGCTGCACCCCCAGTCGGCCCATATCAGCCAGGGCGTGGACAAGGATGGTGCAGGCGATCAGGGCATCATGTTCGGCTTTGCCGTCGATGAGACGCCCGACCTGATGCCCGCCCCCATCCACTATGCCCACGCGATCCTTCGCCGTCTGGCCGACGCGCGCAAGTCGGGGGCTGAACCCACGCTGGGGCCGGATGCGAAATCGCAGATTTCCCTTCGGTATGAAAACGGCAAGCCGGTGGAGGTGACCTCCATCGTGCTGTCCACCCAGCACCGTGACCTGTCCCAGACGTCAGCCGATATCCGCGCCATCGTTGAACCCTATATCCGCGAAACGCTGCCCGAAGGCTGGCTGACCGCGAACACCGAATGGTGGGTAAATCCGACCGGCACTTTCGTGATCGGCGGGCCGGATGGCGATGCGGGCCTGACCGGCCGCAAGATCATCGTGGACACCTATGGCGGTGCGGCCCCGCATGGCGGCGGCGCATTTTCGGGTAAGGATCCGACCAAGGTGGACCGTTCGGCCGCCTATGCCGCGCGATACCTGGCCAAGAACATCGTGGCGGCCGGGATGGCGAAGAAGTGCACCATCCAGATTTCCTATGCCATCGGCGTTGCAAAACCGCTTTCGGTCTATGTCGACACGCATGGCACGGGCGAGGTGGATGCCGCCGGGATCGAACGTGCGATCCCGAAGGTCATGGACCTGTCGCCCCGCGGCATCCGCGAGCATCTGAGCCTGAACCGTCCCATCTATGCGCGCACGGCGGCTTACGGCCATTTCGGTCGCGCGCCCGAAGCCGATGGCGGCTTCAGCTGGGAACGTCTTGATCTGGCCGAGGCGCTGAAAAGCGCCGTGTAAGGCCCTGCCGCCATCCCGGTTTCGGGGTGGCGTTCACCTGCCAACGGGGACTGCATGACCCTTTCAGACCTGATCCGGCCCGAAGGGCTGCTTCTTGACATCGAGGTGGCGGACAAGCCGGCACTTCTGGATCTTCTGGCAGAACACGCGGCCCGGCTTTGGGGGGTGGACAAGGGCAAGGCGCTGTCCAAGCTGACCAAGCGCGAAGCCCTTGGGTCCACCGGCGTGGGGGGCGGCATCGCGCTTCCGCATGCGCCTTGTGCCAACCTTGATGCGCCGGCGTTGATCTTTGCGCGGCTGAAAACTCCGATCAGGTTTCAGGCGGTGGATGAACGCAAGGTCGATCTGGTGCTGATGCTGCTGCTGCCGCAGGACAACCCGGCACAGCACCTTTCGGTCCTGTCGATGGCAGCGCGGGTGCTGCGTCAGGAAGACGTGGTGAAGGCCCTTCGTACATGCGATGCCGACGCCATCCCCTCGCTGTTGCAGCGTGCCGCCGTTGCCGCGGACCAAGAGAGGCGCGACGGCCTCTAGACCGGCGCGGATTTCGCAGCTAGAGCCGGTTGCCATGAGCACCGAGATGAAATCCCATGGCCGGCTGTCGATCAGCGCCTCGGCCCGCCCGCGCGACCTGATGGAGGATATGCGCGTGGCAGGCGCATGGCGTGCCAAGGTCATCACCCTTTTTCCCGAAGCCTTTCCGGGAACGCTGGGCCTCAGCCTGACGGGAAAGGCGCTGGACTTCGGCCTTTGGGCGCTGGAAACCATCGACCTGCGCCCCTTCGGCGAAGGCAAGCACCGCAACGTGGACGACACGCCTGCAGGTGGCGGGGCAGGGATGGTTCTGCGCCCCGACGTCGTGTCGAAGGCGCTGGATGCGGCAGCGGAAGGGCCGGGCTGGCCGGTCGTGTATCTTTCCCCGCGCGGCAAGCCGTTCACGCAGGCGATGGCGCAGCGCTGGTCCGAAGGGCCGGGTGTGACGCTGCTGTGCGGCCGGTTCGAAGGCGTGGACCAGCGCGTGATCGATCACTACGGGATCGAGGAGGTCAGCCTTGGCGACTTCGTGATGACGGGGGGCGAGATCGCCGCGCAGGCCTTGATCGATGCGACGGTTCGGCTTATACCGCGCGTCATCGGGAATCATGCATCGACCGAGGAGGAGTCCTTCTCGGACGGCCTTCTTGAATTCCCGCATTACACGAAACCTTCGGTCTGGCAGGACCGCGAGATACCGGAAGTGCTTCTGTCCGGCCATCACGCGAACATTTCCCACTGGCGGAAGGCGATGGCCGAAAGGCTGACAAAGGAACGCAGGCCTGATCTCTGGCGGGCTTACTGTGCGCGGCACGGTAGGGACCCGGATGAAGACCGAGAGCTCTGAGGCGGCATCATCTTCGCGGGACAACCGCGGGCACAGAAAGGACATGCGATGAACCTGATCGCACAGATCGAGGCGGAACAGATCGCCGCACTCGGCAAGACCATTCCGGATTTCAAGGCCGGCGACACGATCCGCGTCGGCTACAAAGTGACCGAAGGCACCCGTTCGCGCGTGCAGGCCTATGAAGGCGTCTGCATCTCGCGCAAGGGCGGCAGCACGCTGGCAGCCTCGTTCACCGTTCGCAAAATCTCGTTCGGCGAGGGCGTGGAGCGTGTGTTCCCTCTTTACTCGACGAACATCGAGATGATCGAGGTTGTTCGCCGCGGCCGCGTGCGCCGGGCGAAGCTGTACTACCTGCGGTCGCGTCGCGGTAAATCGGCCCGTATCGCCGAAGACACCACCTATAAAGCCAAGACCGCGGTCGAAGCGTAAGGAACGGACAAGATGAAAAACGACATCCATCCCGACTATCACTTCATCGACGTCAAGATGACGGACGGCACGGTTTACCAGGTGCGTTCGACCTGGGGTAAAGAAGGCGACCAGATGGCGCTGGAAATCGACCCGCTGGCGCACCCGGCCTGGACCGGCGGCTCCACCCGCCTGATGGACACCGGCGGACGCGTGTCGAAGTTCAAGAACAAATACGCCGGTCTGGGTTTCTGATCGGAAAAGGGGCGCGGGAAACCGCGCCCCTTGTTCTTTGGCCACAGGGGGTGGCCCATCGGCCACCCGCCTCTTGCGCGGACGCCTTCCAGCCGCTAGCCGAAATAGGGCAGGAACAGGGGGCGGGTTCGTGGCACACATCATCGTCGTCGGCAATGAAAAGGGCGGGTCGGGAAAATCGACCACCTGCATGCATGTGGCGACGGCGCTTGTGCGCATGGGGCACCAGGTGGGCGCGCTGGATCTGGATGTCCGCCAGCGCAGCTTCGGACGATACACCGAAAACCGCCACGCCTTCCTGAAACGCGCCAATATCGCGCTGCCATCGCCCCATTATCTGCCGCTGCCCGAGGTGGATGCCGCGACGCTCGGCCCTGATGAGAACATCATGGACCGCCGTCTGGCCGAAGGTGTGGCGCAGCTGGAACCGGTTTCAGATTTCATCCTGATCGATTGCCCCGGATCGCATACGCGGCTGAGCCAGGTGGCACACACGCTGGCCGACACGCTGATCACGCCGCTGAATGACAGCTTCGTCGATTTCGACCTTCTGGCGCGGATAGATCCGGAAACGGGCAAGGTGAAGGGGCCGTCGATCTATTCCGAGATGGTCTGGAACGCGCGGCAGATGCGTGCGCAGGCGGGGCTGAAGCCGATCGACTGGATCGTGCTGCGCAACCGCCTTGGCGCCCAGCAAATGCACAACAAGAAAAGGGTGGGGGCCGCGCTGGATGATCTCTCCCGCCGCATCGGCTTCCGCGTTGCCCCCGGCTTTTCCGAGAGGGTGATCTTCCGCGAACTGTTTCCGCGCGGGCTGACGCTTCTGGATCTGCGCGATACCGGGGTGGAAAACCTGAACCTGTCAAACATCGCCGCGCGGCAGGAAGTGCGCGATCTTGTGGCCGAACTTCAGCTTCCGGGCGTGGCCGTCAACTTCTAATCTGGCAGTTCGTGGCGCAGGAAGCGTTCAAAGGCATCAAGGTCGACGGGATCGAACTGTCCGAACCCCTGCATCCAGACCGAAGCGGCGCGCAGCGCGTCCGGGTCCAGCTTGCACCACTTCACCCGCCCGCGCTGTTCCTGCGTGATAAGCCCGGCAGCCGCCAGCACCTGAAGGTGTTTGGAGATGGCTGCCAGCGACATCTGGAACGGCGCCGCCACATCCGTGACGGCCATGTCATCCTCCAGCAGCATCGACAGGATCGCGCGCCGTGTCGGATCGGCAAGGGCGGCAAAAACAAGATCAAGCGGGCTGGGCATTCCACACCTTTGGGGCGCTTCATGGGCAAGGTCAACGCGCCATGCTCAACCCCGAGGTTGAGCGTTATCACGGAGCCGCGACTGCGACATTCCGGCGCAGGGAGTGGTGGTCGAAGAAAACACAGTCCTGACAGTATCTTAGACAAGCCTGCCTCATCCTTGACTTGAAGGGGGGCGGCATATAGCAACATCGGCAACTGTCAAAGGGACGAGTTCATGGCGGACGACCCCGATCCGGAGCGGATGCGCGCACTTGAAGCGCGGCTTGCAAAGGCGCGGGGCGCGGCCGAACCGAAGCGGACCGGAAAGGCGGGCGAAGCATTCTCGGCGGGCGAGATCGGCTGGCGCATGGTGACCGAACTGGTTGCAGGGCTGCTGATCGGGTTCGGCATCGGCTATGGGCTCGATGTTCTGCTTGGAACGCTTCCCGTGTTTCTGGTCACCTTCACGCTGCTGGGGTTTGCCGGTGGGGTTCGGGCCATGATGCGGACTGCACAAAGCGTGCAGGCAAAAGAAACGGTGGGCAGCGATGCCCGGAAGAGAGAGGATTGAGGCGTGGAGACGGAAGCGGAAGGCAACGGTTTTGCGATCCACCCGATGGACCAGTTCGTCGTACGTCCGCTGTTCAGCGACGGACCGGTTCATTGGTATACCGTCACCAACGTGACGCTGTGGCTGGCGCTGGCCGTGCTGTGCGTGGCCGCGCTGATGATCTTCGGCACGCGCCGCCGCGCGCTGGTACCGACCCGCAGCCAGTCGGTGGCTGAACTTGCCTATGGCATGGTTCGCAACATGGTCGAGGAAGTGACGGGGCCGGAAGGCGTCAAGTACTTCCCCTATGTCATGACCCTGTTCCTGTTCATCCTGTTCGCGAACCTTCTGGGCCTGATCCCCGCTTCGTTCACGACGACAAGCCATGTGGCCGTGACTGCGACGCTTGCGCTGCTGGTTTTCTTCAGCGTCACGATCATCGGTTTCGTGCGCAAGGGGCCGGGCTTCCTGAAGATGTTCTGGGTTGAGGCGGCGCCGCTTCCCGTGCGTCCGGTTCTGGCCGTGATCGAACTGATTTCCTATTTCGTACGCCCTGTCAGCCATTCCATTCGTCTTGCTGGCAACCTGATGGCCGGTCACGCCGTGATCAAGGTGTTCGCAGGTTTCGCCACGATGGCTGTTCTGTCGCCGGTCGCGATCGGTGCTGTCACGCTCATCTACGGGCTGGAGACGCTGGTTGCTGTCGTCCAGGCGTATGTTTTCACCATCCTGACCTGCGTCTATCTGCGTGACGCCGTGGCGGACAACCACCACTGACGGTCTGAACTCTATTCCAACTCAAGGAGATACGGATATGAACGAACTCGCAATGATGGGCCAATACATCGGTGCAGGTCTGGCAGCGATCGGCTGTGGCGCTGCGGGTATCGGCGTCGGCCACATCGCTGGCAACTTCCTGTCGGGCGCCCTGCGCAACCCGTCGGCTGCTGCCGGTCAGATGGCCAACCTGTTCGTCGGCATCGCATTTGCCGAAGCACTGGGCATCTTCGCCTTCCTGATCGCCCTGCTGCTGATGTTCGCCGTCTGATCACGGGCGTAATGATCCTTGGGCCGAAGGGGTTTATGCCCCTTCGGCCTGATCCTTGACGCCGCAGAGGGAAAACATGGAACATCAGGTTCAAGACGTGGCCGAAGCTGCCACCGGCCACGCCCCTCATGCCGGGGGCATGCCGCAGCTGGATTTCACAAGCTGGCCCAACCAGATCTTCTGGCTGCTGGTCGCGCTGGTGGCGATCTATCTGCTGCTGACGCGGGTGGCTTTGCCGCGTATCGGTGCCGTTCTGGCCGAACGCCGTGGTGCCATCACCAATGACCTTCTGGCGGCGGAAGAGCTGAAGCAGAAGGCGCGTGACGCCGAAACGGCATATAACGACGCCCTTGTCCGTGCCCGTGCAGAAGCACAGGCCATCGTGGCAAAGGCCAAGGAAGCCATCGACGCCGATCTGGCGGCTGCCGTTGAAAAGGCGGACGCCGAAATCGCGCAGCGTGTGGCTGTGTCCGAAGCACGGATCAACCAGATTCGCGCCGGCATGCAGGACAGCGTACGCGAGGTGGCCAGCGAAACCGCAACGGCGCTGGTTGCGGCACTTGGCGGCCAACCGGATGCCTCCGTGCAGTCGGCCGTGGCCGATCGCGTGAAAGGATAAGCGATGAAGAAGCTCACCATTCTGCTGTCGCTGATTGCCACGCCCGCACTTGCTGCTGGCGACGCGCCTTTCTTTTCGCTTCACAACACGAACTTCACGGTCGCGATCGCGTTCCTGATCTTCGTGGGCATCCTGCTGTGGGCGAAGGTTCCGGCCCGGGTCACCGGTATGTTGGACAAGCGCGCCGGCAATATCCGGAGCGAGCTGGACGAAGCCCGCACCCTGCGCGAAGAAGCCAAGGCCTTGCTTGCATCCTATGAGCGCAAGCAGAAAGACGTGATGGAGCAGTCGGACCGTATCGTGGCCAAGGCAAAGCAGGAGGCAACCACTGCCGCCGAGCAGGCCAAGGTCGCGCTACAGGAAACGATCGCACGCCGCATGGCGGCCGCGGAAGACCAGATCGCAGCGGCCGAGGCCGGTGCAGTGAAGGAAGTTCGCGAAAGGGCGGTTTCTGTTGCGGTCGAAGCCGCACGCGAGGTTCTGGCCCGCCAGATGACGCCGGAAAGGCGATCTTCCTTGATCGACAGCTCGATCGAGCAGGTCAACGCCAAGCTTCACTGATAAAAAGGCCGGTCGCAAGACCGGCCTTTTCTTATCAGCGTTGGATCGGGCGGATGATGATATCCACGCGACGGTTCTGCGCGCGGCCCGCAGCGGTGTCGTTCGATGCAACCGGCTGGTTGAACCCCACGCCATAGGACGACACGCGGTTCGCCGGCACCCGGTTGGCGATCAGCACCTGCGCAACCGCGGCGGCGCGACGCTCCGACAGCGACTGGTTATAGGATGCGCTGCCGGTGTTGTCCGTGTGGCCGACGATCTGGATCGTCGAATTCGGATATTGCAGCAGGTTCTGCGAAACGGCCCGCAGGTCGTTTTGCAGATCGGGGCGCAGCGAGGCGCTGTCGGTTGCGAACAGCAGATCCTGCGGCATGTTCACCACAAGCTCGTTGCCCGTGTTCGTCACACCGATGTTGGAGCTGGTTGCTGCGCGCAGCTGCGCCGCCTGGCGGTCAAGCTCTGCCCCAACGGCGCTGCCGAGGATGCCGCCGACGATCGCGCCGCCTGCGATTTTCGCGCCGCGGTCGCTGCCCGATTGCGCACCAAGCGCGCCGCCGATGATCGCGCCCGTCACCGCGCCCATGTTGGTGCGCTGGTTGTTCTGGCCGCCGGCACCCACGCCAGTGCCGTAGGGGTCGTTGCAGCCGGCGAGGGCAACGATGCCCACGGTGCCCAGCAGGAGCGGAAGTTTGATTTTCATTCTGACGCCTCGTATGTCGCGTTCACGCCAATGCGTTGAAGATGCCTAGCTCAACGTTCCTATGTTTCCGAGGGTTCCCGCATCACATCGGCAATATCGCGCCTATGATCCGACCGCGCTGCCTCATGTGCCAGCATGGCGCGTTTGCGCGTCAGCCCCCAGTAATAGCCGCCAAGCGCCCCGTTCTTGCGCAAGGCCCGGTGGCAGGGGATCAGCCAACTGACGGGGTTGCGTCCGATGGCCGTTCCCACCGCCCGCACGGCGCGGGGATGACCAATGGCGGCAGCGATCTGCGAATAGGTCGTCACCTGGCCCGAGGGAACCGCCAGCAGTGCCTCCCAGACCTTTATCTGGAAGGGGCCGCCCAGAAGGTGCAGGCGTGTCGGCTGGCGGGAAAATGCGCCCTCGGCCAACATGGCGACCGCATCATCCTGCACATAGCTGGCGCGGGGCCAGCGACGGCGCAAATCTTCCACCGCTGCATCCTCGCCCTGATCGATGAAGCCGATCCCGCAGATGCCGCGATCCGTCGCCATGACCACGGCAGGTCCGAACGGAGTGGGCGTGATCGTCCACCCGATCCGCAGCCCTTCGCCGGCGCGGGCATATTCGCCGGGGCTCATTGCTTCCCACCGCAGGAAAAGATCGTGCAACCGGCCGCCGCCGGAAAATCCCGCCGCGTGGGATGCGTCCAGAACCGTCGTCTGTTGCGCAAGCAGTTCCCGGGCATGATCCAGCCGCAGATACTGCGCGAACCGCTTGGGTGACACGCCCACCCATGCCGAGAAGGTGCGCTGGAAATGCGCCGGGGACAGGCCCGCCCGGTCTGCCACTTCCTCAAGCGGCAGGTCCGGCTGCTGTTCGATCGCGTCCAGCGCACGGGCGATGATGGCATAGTGGTAAGGGTCGGGCATCGTAATCTCCTTGCGGCGAAGATAGGTGCGGGGGGCGGATGCCGCGACCCGAATCTTGCGGCTTCGCAGCGGGCCTGTCATACCGCTTCCATGGCACGCCAGCTTCCCTATCAGACCATAGAGGCGATCTTCACCCGCCTGCACGAGACAGAGCCCGAGCCGAAGGGCGAGCTGGATCACGTGAACGCATATACGCTTGTCGTGGCGGTCGCGCTTTCCGCGCAGGCCACCGATGCGGGCGTGAACAAGGCGACGCGCGGGCTGTTCGCGCAGGTGACGACACCGCAGCAGATGCTGGATTTCGGCGAAGAACGGCTGCTGGACGCGATCAAGACCATCGGCCTGTTTCGCCAGAAGGCCAAGAACGTCATGAAGCTGAGCCGGATCCTCGTGGAGGAATTCGGCGGAGAGGTTCCGTCTTCGCGTGCGGCGTTGCAATCGCTGCCGGGGGTGGGGCGAAAGACGGCGAATGTCGTGCTGAATATGTGGTTTCACCAGCCGACGATGGCGGTTGATACGCATGTGTTCCGTGTGGGCAACCGCACCGGGATCGCGCCCGGGCGCGATGTGGATGCGGTGGAACGGGTGCTGGAGGATCAGGTGCCTGCCCGTTTTGCCCAGCATGCCCATCACTGGCTGATCCTGCACGGGCGTTATATCTGCATTGCGCGCAAGCCCAGATGCGCCATCTGCCCCATTCATGAATTCTGCGCATACGAGGAAAAGACCGCATGAAGAAGTATCAGGTCGTCGGCATCGGCAATGCGATGGTTGATGTGCTGGCCCGCGTCGACGACGCCTTTCTTGAGGCGCATGGCGTCGAGAAGGGCATCATGCAGTTGATCGACCGTGACCGCGCGGTGGAATTGTATGAACATGTGGGCCCGGCGCAGCAGGTCTCCGGCGGATCGGCCGCGAACACGATTGCGGGCATCGCCCATTTGGGCGGGCGCACCGCCTATGTGGGCAAGGTTCGCGATGACCAGCTTGGCGAGATTTTCGCCCACGACCTGCGCGCGCAGGGCGCCGCCTTTGAAACGCCGATGGCCAGCAGGGATACGGTTCAGGAAACGGGCCGTTGCCTTGTTTGTGTCACGCCGGATGGCGAACGCTCCATGAACACATATCTGGGCGTTTCGGAATTCCTTGGCCCCGAGGATATCGACGAAACGATGATGGCCGAGGCTGAGTGGATCTATCTTGAAGGTTACCGTTTCGACGGCCCCGACAGCCACAAGGCTTTTGCCAAGGCGATCCGTGCCTGCAAAGCTGCGGAGGGGCGCGTTGCCATCACCCTGTCCGACCCCTTCTGCGTGGAACGCCATCGCGATGCCTTTCGCCGCATGATCGCGGAAGATGTCGACCTGCTCTTTGCCAACCGTGCAGAAATCCTGTCGATGTACGAAACGGAGGATCTGGACGAGGCACTGGCCCGCGCGGCGGAGCAGGTTTCGATCCTTGCCTGCACGGATGGGGAAAAAGGCGCCTATATTCTGTCGGAAGGGCAGCGCTGGCATATCCCGGCCCAGCCGACCGAGGTGGTCGATGCCACGGGGGCGGGCGATCTTTTTGCCGCAGGCCTGCTGTGGGGGCTGACCAGCGGTCGTTCGCTGGAAGATGCGGGCCGCATGGGCTGCATCGCCGCATCCGAGGTGATCGATCATATCGGCGCGCGTCCCGCTGCCGACCTGAAGAACCTGTTCCACCAATACGGCCTGGCCTGACCTCCAGAAAGAAAGGCGGGGCTTTCGCCCCGCCTTTCAGTCGCCCAGACGGCGGTGAACTTCGCGGATATCGACCTCGGCCTTTGGCAGCTTGTTGCCCGGATTATCGAAGTCGTATTTGAACAGCTGGAAATCCTTCTTGTAGATTTCCCACATGATGTGCATCGAAAGATCGTCGAAGTAGTCCTCGACCGGATGAGCGCGCTTCGGCCCGTGGCCTTCCGACTCGTTGAAGCGGGGAATCGTCTTCAGATCCACCTCGTGGGGCGCGTCCATCGCATCCAGCACATTCTGCATGCCCTCATTGAACTTCTCGGTGAAGAAGATCTGGTCATACCGGCCGCCGTTCACGATGAAGGTCGCGATATGGCCAGACATGGCCGACCAGTGGATGTCCGGCTCCATCGGTTTCTTGAAGCGGATGGTGTCGCGGGCGAACAGAAGGAAGCGGCGGAAGCTTTTGATCTGATCGAAGTCTTCGGTGCCGTCGGGGCCACCGACCTCGATCCCATATTTCTGGGTCAGAAGCGGCACGAGGTTGCCGCGATACCGGCGCCCGTTGCGCTGGATGCCGCAGATCTTGTCGAAAAAGGATGACAGAATCCGCGTATAGGGGTTGCGCACGCAGGTGAAGGTGACGCTGCCATGGTTCTTGACGTTCGCCTCGATCAACGGTTGGCTTTGCGGTTGCGACCACTTGTGCAACCCGCTGGTGGAGTCGTGGATGTCACCATCGAAGAAGGTGCCGTGATCCGAATAGAACATGATTTGCCCGATCGTAGAACAGGCGCATTTCGGCACGACTCGATAAACGACGCTTTCGCTTTCGGTCATCCACGTTCCCGGAAAACCCATGACCTTCTCCCGCTCAGGTACTTGCCGGTAAACAAGAAGCAGAGGACGCGGGACTTTTCAATCGCTGTCAAAGCGATTTAATGATTCAGTGGCCACCAAGGGCACCACTATAAGGTTGGCGTATGGCGAAGATCGCGTTCATTCTGCTTTGTCACAAGGATCCGGCAGGCATCATCGCGCAGGCGCAGCGCCTGACGGCGACCGGAGACTTTCTGGCGATTCACTTCGACCGCCGCGCCCGGGCCGAGGATTACGAGCGTATCCGCAACGCGCTGGCGGATAACCCTGGCGTCGTGTTCACCAAGAAGCGCGTGAAATGCGGGTGGGGCGAATACAGTCTGGTCGCGGCCACGCTGCTGGCCACGCGCGCCGCCGTCGCCGCCTTTCCCGAAGCCACGCACTTCTACATGCTGTCGGGCGATTGCATGCCGATCAAATCGGCCGAGTATGCCAGGAACTTCCTTGACCGCGAACCTGTCGATTACATCGAATCCTTCGACTTCTTCAAAAGCGACTGGATCAAGACCGGCATCAAGGAAGAGCGGCTGATCTACCGCCATGTGTTCAACGAACGCAGGCAGAAGTGGCTGTTCTACAGCTCCATGGCGCTTCAGCAGAAGCTGGGGATGCAGCGGTCCATTCCCGCGGGGCTGGAGGTGCAGATTGGCAGCCAGTGGTGGTGCCTGCGCCGGAGCACCATAGAGGCGGTGCTGGATTTTTGCGACCGCAACCCGGCGGTGCTGCGCTTCTTCGCGACCAGCTGGATCCCGGACGAGACGATGTTCCAGACGCTTGTGCGGCATCTGGTGCCCGAGCATGAGATCCGTACGCGGACGCTGACATTCCTGTTGTTCTCCGATTACGGGATGCCGCTGATCTTTTATAATGACCATTTCGATCTGCTTCTGTCGCAGGATTATCTTTTCGCCCGCAAGATCAGCCCGCAGGCATTGCAGTTGAAGGACCGCCTGGGCCAGCTGTGGTCTGAGAAAGGCCGGCATTTCGCCGTTTCGAATGAAGGCCGGACGCTTTTGACCTTCCTGCGCCAGCGTGGCCGGATCGGACGCCGTTTCGCCCCCCGCTTCTGGGAAACCGAAGCCAGCATGGGGCGTGATCGCCAACTGACCATCGTGATCTGCAAGAAGTGGCACGTGGCCAAGCGGCTGGTCGACCGGATCGAAGAAGTGCTGGGCATCAAAGGCGTGCATTACCTGTTCAACGAGGCATCGACCGACCTGCCCGCGCTTGGCGGGATCGAAACGACACTGGCCAAGCGCACCCGCCACCGCCGGGCCCTGATGCGGATGCTGTTCGATTACTGGAAGACCGACCGGATGATGGTCTGCCTCGATCCGTCCAATCTCGACCTGATGCGGGATTTCGATTCCGACAAGGCGGTCGTGCGGCTGCTGGAACTGGATTGCGAATACGATGACGATTACCTGATTGGCCATGCCAAGCGGGTCGGCCTTGCCGGTGAGGAAACACCGACCGAGACGATGGAGCGGATCATCCCCACCGTCCGGTATGACTTCCGTTTCGAAAGTGACCGCATCCGCGATGCAGGCTTTGCCCGTTACCGCCGCCTGCGCGAAAGGCATACCCCCAAACAGAACGCCGCGCTTCTGGCCGACCTGATGGGCATCCCCGAGGACAAGGCGCTCGAGATCACTTCAACCCCCTATCTGTTTATGGATTGACCATGGCCTATGACGATCAGAACATCTTCGCGCGTATCCTGCGGGGGGAAATCCCGAACAAGACTGTGGCCGAGACCAAACATACGCTGGCCTTCCACGACATCGCCCCCCATGCGCCGCATCATGTTCTGGTGATCCCGAAAGGCGCCTACGTCGATTTCGCCGATTTCGCGGCCAACGCCTCGGCCGAGGAAATGACGGATTTCCATCGCACGGCCGCCGGGATCTGCGCCGGCTTTGGCGACGGCTATCGCGTCATTTCCAATTCAGGCGCGCATGGGGGGCAGGAGGTGCCGCATTACCACCTGCACATTCTTGCCGGCCGCCCGCTTGGGCCGATGCTGACGCGCTGATCAGTGGGCGGCGGCCCAGTTCGGGCCGGTTCCCGCCTCCACCACCAGCGGCACGGACAGCTTCACCGCCGGATCGGAGGCGTTTTCCATCACGTCGCGCGCGCGGGCGATCAGCGTTTCCGCCGCGCCTTCCTCCACCTCGAACAGCAATTCGTCGTGTACCTGCAGCAGCATCGTGGCAGGCAGGTCCGCGATGGCCTGCGGCATCCGGATCATCGCGCGGCGGATGATGTCGGCTGCGGTTCCCTGAATGGGGGCGTTGATGGCGGCGCGGCGGGCGAACCCTGCACCGGGACCTTTGGCGTTGATCTCGGGCGTGTTGATGCGGCGGCCGAACAGGGTCTGGACGTGGTTGTTCGCCTTCGCGAAGGCAATCGTTTCATCCATATAGGTGCGGATGCCGGGGAAACGCTCGAAGTAGCGGTCGATGAAGCCCTGCGCGTCGGCGCGCGGGATGCGCAGGTTGCGCGCCAGCCCGAAGCCCGAGATGCCATAGATCACCCCGAAGTTGATCGCCTTGGCCTGACGGCGGATCATCGGGTCCATGCCTTCCAGCGGCACGTTGAACATCTCGGCCGCAGTCATGGCGTGGATGTCGTGCCCGTCGCGGAAGGCGTCCTTCAGGGCGGGAATGTCGGCGATATGCGCCAGAATCCGCAGTTCGATCTGGGAATAATCAAGCGAGACGAGAACCTTCCCGGGCGGGGCCACGAACGCCTCGCGGATGCGGCGGCCTTCTTCGGACCGGATCGGGATGTTCTGAAGGTTCGGGTCGGTGGATGCCAGGCGTCCCGTGTTCGCCCCCGCGATGCTATAGGAGGTATGCACCCGCCCCGTATCGGGGTGGATGTGATCCTGCAGCGCATCGGTATAGGTGGATTTCAGTTTCGAAAGCTGACGCCAGTCCAGCACGCGCGCGGGCAGATCATGCCCTTCCGCCGCCAGATCCTCAAGGATGTCCGCCCCGGTGCCATAGGCGCCGTTCTTGCCCTTGGTGCCGCCTTGCAGCCCCAGTTCATCGAACAGGATCTCGCCCAACTGCTTGGGGGAGCCGACGTTGAACGGACGGCCCGCCAGCGCGTGGATCTCCTCCTCCAGCATGGCCATCTTCTGCGCGAACGCACCCGACATGCGCGAAAGCGTTTCGCGATCCACCCGCACGCCCGCCATCTCCATATCCGCCAGAACCGGCACCAGGGGACGTTCCAGCGTTTCGTAAACAGTGGTCACGCGGGCTCGGTGAAGCTGCGGCTTGAACTTTTCCCAGAAGCGCAGGGTGATGTCGGCATCCTCGGCGGCATAGGGCGTCGCATCGGCAATGGCCACATGGTCGAAGGTGATCTGGCTTTTGCCCGTGCCGATCAGGCCCTTGATCGGGATTGGCGTGTGGCGCAGGTACTGCTCGCTCAGCGCGTCCACGCCATGATTGTGCAGCCCCGCATGCAGCGCATAGGACATGAGCATGGTGTCATCCACCGGCGCCACGTGAATGCCGATCCGCGCCAGCATCTTGCAATCGTACTTGGCGTTATGGGCGATCTTCAGGATGGAGGGATCTTCCATCACCGGCTTCAGCTGCGCCAGCACTTCGGAAATCAGCATCTGTCCGGCCACCAGATCGGCCCCGCCGAACAGATCATCCACGCCGCTGCGATGGCCCAGCGGGATATAACAGGCCCGTCCCGCCGTGACGCAAAGGGAAATGCCGACCAGATCGGCCCGCATCTCGTCCAGCCCGGTGGTTTCGGTATCAAAGGCGACATGCCCCACCTCGCGGATCAGGGCAACCCATTCGGCAAGCTGCGCAGGCTCCGTCACGGTTTCATAGGCGGCGTGATCGAAGGGCAGGGGCGCGGCTTCCTCGACCTCTGCCGCAACGGGGGCAGGGGCGGGCGGCGCCTCAATGCCGCGCTTTTCAGCCACGCGCTTGGTCAGGGTGCGGAATTCCATCGCGTTCAGGAAATCCATCAGCAAGGCTTCGTCAGGCTCGCGCGCCTCAAGACTTTCCAGCGTGAAATCCAGCGGCGTGTTGCAATCCAGCGCGACCAGCTGGCGTGAAATGCGGATCTGGTCGGCGTGATCGATCAGCACCTGGCGGCGCTTGGGCTGCTTGATCTCACTCGCCCGCTCCAGCAGGGAATCCAGATCGCCGAATTCGTTGATCAGCAAGGCTGCGGTCTTGATGCCGATGCCGGGCGCACCCGGCACGTTATCGACGGAATCGCCCGCCAGCGCCTGCACATCCACCACCCGGTCTGGGCCGACGCCGAACTTCTCGAACACCTCGTCGCGGCCGATGCGTTTGTTCTTCATCGGGTCCAGCATCTCGACCCCGCCGCCGACAAGCTGCATCAGGTCCTTGTCCGAGGAGATGATGGTCACCCGCCCGCCCGCATCCCGCGCCTTGCAGGAAAGCGCGGCGATGATGTCGTCGGCTTCATAGCCTTCGGTTTCGATGCAGGCGATGTTGAAGGCGCGGGTGGCTTCGCGCGTCAGGGGGAACTGCGGCTTCAGGTCCTCGGGCAGTTCGGGGCGCTGCGCCTTGTAAGCGGGATAGATCTCGTTCCGGAAGGTCTTGGAGGAGTGATCGAAGATCACGGCCACATGCGTGGGGGCATCGCCGGATTTCGCATCCTCCACGTACCGGAACAGCATGTTGCAAAAACCCGCCACGGCACCGATCGGCATCCCGGCGGATTTCCGCGTCAGCGGCGGCAGTGCGTGATAAGCCCGGAAGATGAAGGCCGATCCGTCGATCAGGTGCAGGTGATGGCCGCTGCCGAAAGTCATGATCCGCTCCTTCATATCCGAAGGGGGATATGGCACGAAGCGGGTCAGCCTTCCACCCTAGTGATCGTTCGTCGCATGCTCGCGGTCGATGACAAAGCGTTTGTCGCAATACCCGCATTCGACATATCCCGTCTCGGCGGGGATGGTCAGCCAGACGCGGGGATGGCCCAGCGCACCTTCGCCGCCGTCGCAGGCGATCTTCCAAGTCGTGACGATCTGGGTTTCGGGCGGCTCGATTGGCATCTGGCTCTCTTTCATTGATGGGCGGTATTCTATCGCATGCCGCGGGCGCTTCAAGCGGTCAGGCGCGCGACAATCCGGCGGGTGACGGGCGCCAGCACCATGACGCTTGGAAAGGCCACGCACCACGATGACAGCCAGGCTTGCAACCATGCCACCGGCAGGCCCGCGTCGATCCCAGCGGCACGCGTGATCGCCACGCCGGACACGATGCAGGACATCATCCCTGACAGAAGGAAGGCGAACAGGATCGAGGCGTAGCGGGCGGGAATCATCACGTTGCTCCGGTCAGGAAAGATCCTCTGCATCGCACAGCGGAACAAGGCTGCCGGCAGAGTGGATGCCGAATATATCCCCTTCCACCTGCGCAAGGTCAACCAGCCGATAGAAGGTCTTGCGGTCGATCCGCGCCTCCAGCCCGCTGCGGACCATGACATAGGGGATGCCGCTTGTCATGCGCGGCCGGGTCAGGGGCACGTCTTCCCCCTGAAGGGTGGTCAGGATCACGGTGCCGTCCTGCTGGCGCAGATCGCTGATGATGAACGGCACGTCCTCCACCTCGATCTCCACCTTCTCGGCGGGGGTCACAAGGAAATAGCTGCTTCCTTCGCGCTTCAGAACGCGGGCGAACAGGCGCACCAGCGCATCACGCATGATCGGGCTGCCGGCATAGTGCCAGTTGCCGTCGCGGTCGATCCGCATGTCGATCCTGCCGCAGAAGGGCGGGTTCCACAGGTGCACGGGCGCGGGACCGGCCGCATCCGGCAGCCCTTTCACGGCATTTTGCGCGTCAAGGCTTTTTGCCATTTGAGCCTCGGGCCTAAAGTCGTTTCAATGGGCGCAGCCTAACCTGCGGACGGAGAGTTGTCATGGCCGATACCGATATGCTGATTGCCGATATCGAGGCGCTTGGCCACAAGCTGGCCGATGCGCGGGCCAGCATCAACCGCCGCTTCATCGGACAGGACGACGTGGTGGACCTTGTCTTTGGTGCGATGCTGTGCGGCGGCCACGCGCTGCTGGTGGGCCTGCCGGGCCTTGGCAAGACGCGGCTGGTCGATACGCTGGCCACCGTGATGGGTCTGAACGGCAGCCGCATCCAGTTCACGCCCGACCTGATGCCCGCCGATATCCTTGGGTCCGAGGTGCTGGACAGTGCTGCCGACGGCTCGCGCGCGTTCCGCTTCATCGAGGGGCCGATCTTCTGCCAGCTTCTGCTTGCCGACGAGATCAACCGCGCCAGCCCGCGCACCCAGTCCGCCCTGCTTCAGGCCATGCAGGAACGAGAGGTGACGATCGCGGGTCAGCACCGCCCGCTTGGCCGCCCGTTCCATGTTCTTGCCACGCAGAACCCGATCGAACAGGAAGGCACCTATCCGCTGCCCGAGGCGCAGCTGGACCGTTTCCTTGTGCAGGTCGATGTCGGTTATCCCGACCGTGCGACCGAACGCGACATCCTGCTGGCAACCACGGGCGCGGGCGAGGATCAGGTGCACCAGATATTCACGGCGGAAGAGTTGCTGGCCGCCCAGCATGTTCTGCGCCGGATGCCGGTTGGCGATGCGGTGGTGGAGGCGATCCTTGATCTGGTTCGCGCCTGCCGCCCTGATCAGCCCGAAGGCGCCGCGCTGGCCGATACGCTGGCATGGGGGCCGGGCCCCCGGGCGGCGCAGGCGTTGATGCTGATGGTGCGGGCACGGGCGCTGCTGGATGCACGGTTGGCCCCTTCGGTTGCCGATGTTGCCGCCTTGGCCCAACCGGTCCTGGTTCACCGCATGGCGCTGGGTTTTGCCGCGCGGGCGCGGGGCGAAACCCTGTCCGGCGTGATCGCCCGAACCGTGGCGGGGCTTGATCCGGCAAGCCGCGCGGCGTGACCATGTCCACCCTTCGCCCCCGCGCCGAGGCGCTTGGCCAGGCCCTTCCGCCCCTTCTGGCGGGGGCAGAGCAGCTTGCCCATACCATCATGCTGGGCGAACACGGACGCAAGCGCGCCGGAACGGGCGATGAATTCTGGCAGTATCGCGCGGCGGGAATTGGCGATACAAGCCGGATGATCGACTGGCGCCGGTCTGCGCGGGGCGATGCGCATTTCGTGCGTGAACGCGAATGGCAGGCCGCGCAAAGCGTGACGCTTTGGGTGGATCATGGCCGCTCAATGGCATTTTCGGGCGACCCCTCGCGCGCGGTGAAGGTGGACCGGGCGCAGCTTCTGGCCTTGGCGCTGGCAAGCCTGCTGCTTCGAGGGGGGGAGCGGGTTGGCACCGCCGGCCATGCCCCCCGTCCGGGCCGTGCGCAGATCCTGCGTCTTGCCGAGGCGCTGCAGGCCGAAAGCCCCGCCGATCATGCCGCCCCTGATCTGTCGATGGTGCCGATGCATGGGCGCGTGCTGCTGGTGTCGGATTTCCTTGGCCCGCTGGACGCGGTCGAACAGGCGCTGGCCCGCGCCACCGCCCGAAATGCCCGCGGCATCCTGCTTCAGGTGCTTGATCCGGCCGAGGAGGCGTTCCCCTTCGACGGGCGCACCCGGTTCGTATCGATGACCGGCAGCCAGCAGTTCGAAACGATGCAGGCGGGCGCGCTGCGGGATGCATATCGCGCACGGCTGGCAGAGCGGAAGGCCCGTCTGGACGATCTGGCCCGCGCTTCCGGCTGGCGGTTTCATACGCATCACACGGGCGATGCGCCGCAGGCCGCGTTGCTTTGGCTGTATCGTGCCATGGAAAGGACCGCCTGATGTGGATGCTTGGCCCGCTCGGCTTCACCACCCCGCTGCTTCTGCTGGGTCTGGTTCTGCTGCCCGTGCTGTGGTTCCTGCTGCGCGCCGTGCCGCCAGCGCCTGTCCGCCGCCACTTCCCCGGCGTGGCGCTGCTGCTTGGCCTGACGGATCGCGACGCGCAGACAGACCGGACGCCGTGGTGGCTGATGGCGCTGCGGATGCTGGCAGTGGCCGCCGCGATCATCGCCTTTTCCGGCCCTGTCCTGAACCCGCGCCCTGCGGCCGAGGGGGAGGGCCCGCTTCTGATCGTGATGGATGCCACATGGGGGGATGCGCGTGACTGGCCCCGCCGCGTGGCGCGCGCCGAACAGGCGGTTGACGAAGCGGCCCGCGCCGGGCGGCCCGTCGCCCTGATCCGCGCAACCGAACCCCCGCAGCAGGTGGCTTTCACCGCTGCCGAAACCCTTGCCCCCCGCCTTCGCGGAATGCAGCCCAATCCGTGGCTGCCGCAATACGGGGGATGGGCGGACACATTGCCGGAAGCAGCGTTCCGCACGCTGTGGCTTTCCGACGGACTGGACCATCCGGGCCGCGCCCAGTTGCTGGAGGCGCTGGAGGATCATGGCGAGGTGCGGGTGATCGAAACGCCAAACCCCACCATTGCCCTGCGGCCGACCACGTTCGAAGGGGCGGCGATCCGCCTTGCCGCCGCCCGCCTGCCGGTGATGGAACGGACGGAGGCCGTGGTTCAGGCGATGGGAACCGACCCCTCGGGCGCGGATGCCGAACTTGGCCGCGCCACGCTGACCTTTGCCGCCGACGCAACGGAAGCCACGGCGGATCTCTCGCTTCCGCCCGAACTTCGCGACCGCGTCACGCGCTTTCGGGTCGAAGATGGACGCAGCGCAGCCTCGGTCAGCCTTGCCGATGACAGCCTGCGCCGGCGCGAGGTGGCGCTGATTGGTGCCGAAGCGCAGGCCGAGGAGGCGCAGCTTCTGTCGCAGCTTTTCTATCTGCGGCAGGCGCTGGTGCCCTCGGCCGATCTGGTTGACGGGGCGCTGGCGGAAATCCTGCCGGCCAATCCAGATGTGATCGTGCTGGCCGATGTGGCGCGCCTGTCGCCGCAGGAAACGTCCGATCTGGCCGCATGGGTCGAACGCGGCGGCCTTCTGCTGCGCTTTGCAGGTCCGCGTCTTGCTGCCAGCCAGGTTTCCCTGATGGATCAGGATCCGCTTCTTCCCGTGCGTCTGCGCGAAGGCGGACGCGCCCTTGGCGGCGCGATGAGCTGGAGCGAACCCCGACATTTGGCCCCGTTCCCCGAAACATCGCCTTTCCACGGCCTTCCCGTCACAACCGAGGTGGAGGTGAGGGAGCAGGTGCTGGCCCAGCCCGAACCCGATCTTGGCGCACGCACCATCGCCGTGCTGGAAGATGGAACGCCGCTGGTCACACGCAGGATAATGGGGCAGGGGCAGATCGTGCTGTTCCATGTGACCGCCAACGCCGATTGGTCCAGCCTGCCGCTTTCGGGCCTGTTCGTGCAGATGCTGGAGCGTCTGGCCGTTTCCGCCCCCGCCGGCGATGCGATGCCTGCCGATGTCGCGGGCCGCACCTGGACGGCCGAAAGGGTGCTGGATGCCTTCGGCACGCTGAACACGGCCAAAGGTACGCGTGGCGTGGCGGGCGAAAAGCTGGCCGAAGGCGTGCCTTCCGCTTCCCTTCCGCCGGGGCTTTATGCTGACGGCGATCGCCGCATCGCGCTGAACGTGATGGGGCCAGACACCCCCTTCAACGCCGCCGTCTGGCCCGATGGGCAATTGGTGGAGGCGATGGAGACCGCCCCCGAACACAGCCTTCAGGGCCCGCTGCTGCTGCTGGCACTGGCCGCGCTTCTGGTGGATATCCTTGCCGCGCTGGCGGTATCCGGGCGGCTTCGGCGCGGGCTGGCGGGGGCGGTTCTGGTGGCAATGATGCTTCCCGCCCCGCAGGCGCACGCGCAGGATGCCGCCGCGATTACTGCGACCGAGGTGCTGCGCCTTGCATGGGTTCGTTCGGGCGATGCGCAGGTGGACCAGATTGCCAAGCAGGGGCTGAGCGGGCTTTCCCGCCAGCTTGCCGCCCGCACCACGATCGAACCGGGCGATCCTGCCGGTGTCGATCCCGACCAGGACGAGCTTGCCTTCTATCCCTTCCTTTACTGGCCGATAACGCCGGAAGCGCGCGTCCCCTCGGCCGAAGGGTTTGCACGGCTGAACGCCTTCTTGCGGACCGGCGGGATGATCCTGTTCGACACGCGCGATGCCGATGTGGCCGGCAGCACCGAAACGCCGGAACGTCAGGCCCTGCGCCGTATTGCCGAAGGGCTGGACATTCCCCCGCTGGAACAGGTGCCGCATGACCACGTGCTGACACGCACCTTCTTCCTGCTTCAGGACTTCCCCGGTCGCTTCAACGGCCCGATCTGGGTGGAGGCTGCCCCCGCCGGTACCGATCAGGCCGAGGGGCAGCCGTTCCGCAACCTCAATGACGGGGTGACGCCGGTGGTGATCGGCGGGAACGACTGGGCCTCGGCCTGGGCGGTGGGCAGGGATGGAACGCCCCTTCTGCCGGTCGGGCGCGGCTTTGTCGGTGAACGGCAGCGAGAGATCGCGTGGCGCTTCGGCATCAACCTTGTGATGCATGTGCTGACCGGAAACTACAAAAGCGATCAGGTCCATGTGCCGGCGCTGCTGGAAAGGCTGGGAAATTGAACGCCTCGGTGATCTTCGATCCGCTGGTGCCGTGGTGGGCGCTCTGGGTGGCACTTGGCTTCGCGGTCGCGCTGACGGGCCTTGCGGCGTGGCGCGGCTTGCGGGGCTGGTGGCTGCGCGGGCTGTCGCTGGTGGTGGTTCTGGCCGCGCTGGCCGGCCCTTCGGCGCAGCGCGAGGATCGCGTCCCCTTGCCCGACATCGTGATCGCCGTGGTGGATGACAGCGCCAGCCAGCGGCTGTCCGACCGGCCCGCGCAGACGCAGGCCGCGCTGGATCGCCTTCGCTCGCAGGTAGCGACGATGGGCGGAACCCAGCTGCGCGTTGTGCATCTGGCCGATGCACCCGATAACGGCGGCACGCAGGCCATGGCCGCACTGGCGCAGGCAATGGCGGATGAACCGCGGGACCGGATCGCGGGGGCGGTCCTGATTTCGGACGGGCAGGTGCATGACATGCAGGCGGCGCCCGACCTTCCGGCGCCGCTGCATCTGCTTCAGACCGGCCATGCATCCGACTGGGACCGGCGGCTGGTTGTCAGCGATGCGCCGGCCTTCGCCATTATCGGCGAAGAAGCGCGCCTGACCCTGCGCGTCGAAGATCAGGGTCAGGTGCCAGCCAATGCCGGAACCAGTGCGAGGCTGACGCTGACACTGGGCGCCGAGGAACCCGTCAGCTTCGATGTTCCCGTGGGGCAGGATCTGGAGCTTCCGATCCGCCTGCCGCATGGCGGCATGAACGTGCTGCAACTGGCCGTCGAGGGCGCAGAGGGTGAGATTACGGATCGCAACAACGCCCGCATCGTCCAGATAAACGGGGTGCGCGACCGGCTGCGCGTGCTGCTGGTTTCGGGCGAACCCCATGCGGGGGAAAGGGTGTGGCGCAACCTTCTGAAATCCGATCCCTCGGTCGATCTGGTGCATTTCACGATCCTGCGGCCGCCGGAAAAGCAGGATGGCACGCCCGTGTCGGAACTCTCTCTCGTGGCGTTCCCGACGAGGGAGCTTTTCATGGAAAAGATCCGGGATTTCGACCTGATCATCTTCGACCGCTATCGCCTGCGGGGCATCCTGCCCGGCCTTTATCTGCAGAACGTGCGCGATTACGTGGTGAATGGCGGCACGGTCCTGGTGGCGGCGGGGCCGGAATTTGCTGGCGTGGAAAGCCTTGCCCGCTCCCCCTTGGGGGAAATCATGCCCGTCCGCGCCACGGGCCGCGTGCTGGAGGAAGGCTTCCGCCCCGTCCTGTCCGCCCTTGGCCAGCGCCATCCCGTGACCGAGGGGCTGGAGCAGCCCGAAAACTGGGGCCGCTGGTTCCGACAGATCGAACTGGAGCAGACAGGTGGCGAAGAGTTGATGCAGGGGATCGGTGGCCGACCCCTTCTGGTGCTGGACCGGGTGGGGCAGGGGCGGATCGCTGTTCTCGGCTCTGACCAGCTTTGGCTTTGGGGGCGTGGCTTCGAAGGCGGCGGTCCGCAGCTGGAACTGACGCGGCGGCTGGCCCACTGGATGCTGAAAGAGCCGGAGCTGGAAGAGGAAGCCCTGACCGCCACCGTTTCCGGCGAGGAGGTGACGATCCACCGGCGCACCGTTGCCGATGAAGCGCCGCCACCCGTCACGATCACCGGCCCCGATGGCACCGAAACCGCCCTGCCCTTGGTGGAGGAGGGGCCGGGACGCTTCGCCGCCACATGGCAGGCGCCGCAGCTGGGTCTTTACCGGATGCGGCAGGACGATCTGGCCGCCGTTTTCGCTGTTGGTCCTGCAGCCCCGCGCGAATTTGACGAAACCATCGCCTCTGCCGACCGCCTGATGCCGGTGATGCAACCGCTGGGTGGCGGGCCGCTGCGGCTGGAAGATCATGCAAACTTTACGCTTCGGCAGGTGGGCGAGGGACGGGTCGCAGTGGGCCGCGGCTGGATCGGAGTTACCCCGCGCGGCGCCTATGACGCCCGGGACGTGACAGTGGCACCGCTGCTGCCCGCATGGCTGTGGCTGGTGGCCGCGGCGGCCCTGATGCTGGGCGCGTGGCTGCGCGAGGGGCGGTTCACGCGTCGCGTTTCATGACGATGTCGCGCGACTGCGAAATGAATTCGCGCCGCAGCAGCGTGGCCGAGGTGGCCAGCGTCGTCAGGAACAGCGACCACGGCCCCAGAAGCCAGCCAAGCGCCGCCAGCGCGAAATAGATCGACCGCAGCCCGCGGTTATAGCTGCGGGCGGCGGTCACGTTCACCTCGGCCGCTTGCGCGGCACGGTGGAACGCCAGCGGATCGTCGGTGTTCGGCATCGATCCCATCAGCACCGCACAATAGCCGAACAGCCGGTGCGACCAGATGAACTTCAGAAAGGCGTTGGCAAGGAACAGCAGCACGAAGATCACCTTGATCTCGATCACGGTGGCCTGCTGGTCCAGCGTCAGGTCCTGCGCCAGAATCATGACACGTTCGGGGTTGCCGATCAGGGCGATCCCGCCCCCGATCGCGATCATCGTGCCCGAGATGAAAAAGGACGTTGCCTGCCGCAGGCTGGTGATCACCGTGGCATCGAAGATCTTCTGCTGGCGCGTGACGAAGTGGCGCATCCAGTCGCGGCGGTAATCGGCCATCAGGATCGACATGGATGGTCGTCCCGCTGGCGGGTGTTCAACCAGCCAGCCGATGCCCAGAAACAGCGCGACCTGCAAGGTCACGGCGGCGGCGTCCACCCACCCGAGGGACGAGAGTCGAAACAGCAGATCCATGCCTTCTCCTAGCATATCTGTGCGCCATGCAAGAGGCAGATCGCATCCCTTGACAGGGGGCAGGCCGCTTCCCAGATCATGCCTGCGCCGGTGCCACAACGGGCTGGCGCAGTCCATATCCGCCCCGCCTGTGAAGGGGGGTATTCGAACATCGCTCTAGGAGGATGAACATGCGTGGTTATGATTTCGCACCGCTTTACCGTGCCACCGTCGGCTTCGACCGTATCGCCGACCTGATGGACCGTGTGCTGACAACCGATGTCGCACAGCCCAGCTATCCGCCCTACAACATCGAAAAGACCGCCGAGAATGCGTATCGCATTTCCATCGCCGTTGCCGGTTTCACGCCCGAAGAACTGACCGTCGAGGTGCGTGACAACGCGCTCCACATCGCGGCCCGCAAGGCTGCCGAGGAAGAGGACCGCCACTTCCTGCATCGCGGCATCGCAACCCGTGCCTTTGATCGCCGCTTCGCGCTGGCCGATCATGTCCGCGTCGATGGGGCCACCCATGAACATGGCATGCTGCATATCGACCTGGTGCGCGAAACGCCCGAAGCGTTGAAGCCCCGCCGGATCGAGATCGCAACGTCGCCGCGTCCCGCCGCAATCGAGGCCGAGAAGGCCGAGTGATCCTTGAAGGGCGCGCCACCGGCGCGCCCTTTTTCATTCACTGTCCAGCTTCTGCACAAGGATCTTGTCGATCCGCCTGTCATCAAGGTCGATCACCTCGAACCGGAACCCTTCGCGGGTGAAGCTGTCGCCCTGAACCGGCATCCGGCGCAGCTGGTTCAGAACAAGGCCCGCCACCGTTTCGTAATCGCCGGCCAGTTCCTCGGGCACGCGCAGCATTTCGCAGAACTCGTCCACCGGCATCCAGCCCGCCACCAGCCACGAGCCATCTTCGCGCGTTTGGATGGCGGGTTCGTCGGCCAGCGTTTCGCGGAAAGCGCCGGTAATGGCCTCCAGGATATCACCGGTGGTGATGATGCCCTCGAAGCTGCCATATTCGTCATAAACCAGCGCCATGTGGTTGGGCGAGCCACGCAGGATCTCGATCACGTTCAGCGCATCTGCCGCATCCGACACCACAGGCACCTCGCGCATCAGGGCCGCAACATCCAGCGCTTCCCCCCGCGACAGGGCGGCAAAGGCATCGGTCACGTAAAGCACGCCGACATAATCATCCGTGTCGCGCCGCCGCACGGGAAACCGCGCCCGGCCCGACATGCGGATGACGTCCAGCACCTCCTCGGGCGAGGCTTCGAGTTCCACGGAAACCACGTCGCGGCGCTGGGTCATCAATTGGCTGGCCTGCCGGTCGGCAAGGCGCATCACCCCGGTCAGCATGTGCTGTTCGCCGGTTTCGATCACCCCTTCCACATGCGCTTCGGCAAGGATGGTGCGCACCTCTTCCTCGGTCACGCGGTTCTTTTCTTCGTTCTGCACGCGCAGCAGCTTCAGAACGCCGCGCCCCGAGATGTCCAGAACCCAAACGATCGGCGCTGCAATTCTGGACAGGAGCAGCATGAAGGGGGCCACGGTGGATGCCACGGCTTCGGGGTTCTTCAGGGCAATCTGCTTTGGAACAAGCTCCCCCACAATCAGCGAGGCATAGGTGATGGCCACCACCACCACGCCAACCCCCAGCGTATCGGCCGCCGGAACACCGTTCTGGGCCAGAAACACAGCAAAGCGCCCGCCCAGCGTCGCACCGGAAAACGCGCCCGACAAAACCCCGACAAGCGTGATGCCGATCTGCACCGTGGACAGGAAGCGCCCCGGATCGGCAGCCAGACGCATCGCTGTCTGCGCGCCGCTGCTTCCCCCTTCCGCCATGGACCGAAGCCTTGCGGGACGGGCGGACACGACCGCCAGTTCTGACATGGCCAAGGCGCCGTTGATCACGATCAGAACGACGACAATCAGGATCTCGAGGTACACTGTCTTTCCTATGAATGACGATCAGCGGGATACATGATCCCGCAGCCCGCCAAAGGTAGGAAGGATGTTCTCCCGCGTCGAGATGTATTGTCAGCCGCGCAGACGCTCGATCTCGGCCTGCATTTCGTCCAGCTCCACCCGTGCCTGTCCAAGGCTTTCCATGACGGCGCGCAGTTCGGCATCGGTCTGCGCCAGCTGGCCCATCAGTTCGCGCTCGCGCTCCTCGCCATAGATGATGGCGGCGTCGCGGATCTCCTCGGCCTCGTGAAGGGCTTGGGCCAGGCGGTCCACCTCGTCGATATTGCCGCTTTCGATCGGCGAAAGGCGGGTGGTCAGCCAGCGGGCAAACCAGCCCAGCACGAAGGCCACGAAAAGAACAAGGGTCGTGGCGGCGATAAGCGTGCTGCGGTCCAAGGAAAGCCTCTTACAGATCGTCAGGGCGGGCTTCGGCGCGCCCGGTCATCTCTGTTGGCGCGAAACTGGGTTCGCCGTCAACCTCTTCGCCTTCGTCGGTATCATCGCCCGATCCGTCCACCATGTCGGCCGGGATGCTGTCATACCAGTCGCCCTGCGGCAGCAGGAAGGCATCGATGCGCGCAATGGCCAGCATCGCCTGGCGGGCATTGGCTCCTTGTGCGGGGGGCGGCGCATTGGGATCGGGGGCCACATGCGTCAGCTTGAATTCGATCCGCCGGTTGGATTCGCGGCCTTCCTCGGTCGTGTTGTCGGCAATGGGATCGGCTTCGCCATAGCCGACGGCAGTCAGGCGATCGGCGCTGATGCGGCGGCCCTGCAGGGCAACCATGACAGCCTCGGCCCGGGCCTGGCTCAGTGCCTGATTGCCGGCGTCGCTGCCCTGACTGTCAGTATATCCCTGGATTTCGAAGGACAGGTTGGCGCAATCGGTCAGGATCTCGGTCAGCCCGTCCAGCGTGGCACGGGCCGATCCCTCGATCTCGGCCGAACCGGGGGCGAAGCTGATCTTCTGCTGCGCCATCACGTTGCGGATATTCGCCATGCACTCCTCAGGGGCGGGCAGGGCGGCATAGGGATCCAGATCCTCGTCATAGGTGGCGGTGACCGTGAAGGCGCTGTTGCCCAGTTTCTCGGTCAGGAGCTGCGTGATCTGCGCCTGTGCGGCCTTCGATCCGGTAACGCCGCTGACGGTCACCTCCTTGGGGGTGACACGAAGCGAGCCGCTTGCAAGCTGATCCAGCGCCTCCAGCCCCGTCATCACGCGGGTGGTCCAGCCGGTGGGGGCGCTTTCATCCAGAACAGGCGTTCCGGTCACGGCATTGGCCCCGAAACGAGCCCGCGCATAGGATGTGACCGCTTCCTGGCCCAAGGCATCGCGCACCCGGCCTGCAATAGTCGCCTCGCCGTCCGGTGTCAGTTCGGCGGTAAACTCCAGCGGGCCTTCGGCTTCCTCGGCCGGTGCCGGGGGCAGAACGGTCTGCAGCGAAAAACCTGCGGGCAGCGAGGTGTCAAGCGATCCGGCAACCCGGTCGAAATCAGCCCGCGGCGTGCCGGCGCGGGCGGCCAGCACGATATCGGCATCCGACATGGTCAGGCTGCCGGCAGGCAGCGCGGCAAGGGCTTCGATCCCGGCCTCGGCGGCGGCGGTCCATTCGGCCGAAGGGGCGCCCAGCCCGACCGCGCAGGTGATCGCGTCAGCCGCACCGGCCTTTTGGGCGGCGGCGACGATCCGTTCGGCCTGATCCTCATCAGGGGCCGAGCAGCTTTCGAACCGTGTGCCATCCTCGTTCCGGATCAGGCGCAGGGCATAAGGGGTGATGACAGGGCGCGGCGCGGTGATATCCACGTTCGCCTTCACCCCTGCGGGGGTGATCTGCGCCAGTTGCGACCGCAGGCGCTGCTGTTCAGGCACGTCATTGGCGATGGCAGTGATCGTCACCACGCCCGGCGCGACCGATATCTTGGCGCGGGGCAACAGCTTCAGCGCGTCGATCCCGAAAGCCATAGCGCCATTCCAGCCATCGGGCGCAGGATGATCCGCCGTTTCCAGCATGTCCGAAACCTGAAGATCGGGCACCAGCGCCGCCGTGTCCGCCATCATCGCCTGCGAGGTGCGGGGGATCAGGCCGATCAGCGAAACTCCGTCATCATTGCGCAGCAGCTCCATCTCGAACTGGGGGGCCTCGACGGCGCGGGTGGGCAGAACCGTCATGTCATCGCGCAGGCGCGACGGGTCGACCACGCTGCCCGCAAGGTTGATGGCGCGAAAGCGCGTCGCCTCGTCCGGGGCGGTGCCGGAAAGGTGCACGTTCAGCCCGTCAGCCTCGACCGTGGCAAAGGTGATGCCATCCTGTGCCAGCCGCGCGGCCACGGCGGATTCGGATCGTTCCTCGATCACGCCCGAGGCGACGGTGGCCCCGCCGGCGGCAACAGCGGCAGCACCGATGAACATGGCTGGAACGATGATCTTGCGGGACAGGCGCATCGGGAGGTATCCTTCGAGAACGTGGCGAAGGGCATACGCCCCCCCGCCGCCTGCATCAATTACACCAGCGCGGCACCGGCAAGAAACAGCGCAGCCAGCAATCCTGCATCACGATTTGATCGGAAAAGCGTGAGGCAGGTATCGGGGCTGTCGATGTTCAGCCGGTTCATCTGCCACAGCATGTGCCCCGCGAAAGCCGCGCATCCCAGCAGCGCCAGCAGCAGCGACAGGCCCGACGTGCTGATCGCCGCCGCCACGGCCATCAGGCCGGCCGCAAGGATCAGAAAAGCCGTCAGCCACAGATGCGTATCCTTGCCGAACAGGCGGGCGGTGGATTTGACCCCGATCAGTGCGTCATCCTCCTTGTCCTGATGGGCATAGATCGTGTCGTAGAACAGCGTCCAGGCGATGCCCGCAAGGAACAGCACCAGCGTCGCCCATGTGACAGGTGCGCCATGCGCGGCCCACGCCACCCAGACGCCCCAGTTGAAGGCGATGCCAAGAAACACCTGCGGCCACCATGTGAAGCGCTTGGCGAAGGGATAAACCGCCACCGGCAGCAGCGACAGGATGCCAAAACCGATCGCCACCCAACCCAGCGTGAACAGGATCAGCGCGGAAATGGCGACCTGCACGGCCATCCACCACATCGCCTGCCGCACCGAGACCTGCCCCGACGGGATGGGCCGCGACCGGGTGCGCGCCACGCTGCCGTCGAAATCGCGATCGGTGATGTCGTTCCATGTGCAGCCCGCACCCCGCATCAGGATGGCCCCGATGGTGCAGCCGATCACGATCCACAGATCGAACCAGCGCGGCGCGGTGGCGGCTGCCGCCATGGCCACGCCCCACCAGCAGGGGATCAGCAGCAGCCATGTTCCGATGGGCCGGTCCGCCCGCGAAAGGCGCAGGTAAGGGCGCCACGCCTCGGGCGCCAGATGATCGACCCAGTTGCCCGAAACGGCATCGGCGACTTGTCCTGTGTTCATGCAGCACCCCCTTTTGTGCGGTTCTAGGCTATGGCGCGCATGGGGCCAAGGCGCTAGACCATCGGTATGAGCGAGATCCGACTGTTCGTAGATGCCCCGCTTCAGGTGGGAACCGATGTGGCACTGACCGAGGCGCAGGCGCATTACCTGTTCGGGGTGATGCGTCAGGGCATGGGTGCGCCCGTCACCCTGTTCAACGGCCGCGACGGCGCGTGGCGGGCCGAGGTGACGCGCGCGGCAAAACGCGGCGGCACCCTGACCTGCGTGCAGCAAACCGCGCCGTTGCGCCTGCCGCCGGACCTGTGGCTTTTGTTCGCGCCGATCAAGAAGGCGCGCACCGATTTCATCGTGGAAAAAGCGGCCGAGATGGGGGCCTCACGCATCATCCCGGTGAACACCCGCTTCACCAATTCCGAACGCATCCGGCAGGACCGCCTTCAGGCCCATGCCGTGGAAGCGGCCGAACAATGCGGCGGCACCTTCGTGCCCGAGGTGACGGATATCCAACAGCTGGACCGGCTTCTGGCGGACTGGCCCGTGGACCGGCGCATCATGTGGTGCGACGAGTCGCTGACAGGCGCGCGCGCGGGATTGCAGGCAGCAGGGCATGGGCCATGGGCCATCCTGATCGGCCCCGAGGGCGGTTTCGCCGAGGCGGAACAGGCGCGTCTGCGGGCAATGGCGCAGGTGATTCCGGTCAGCCTTGGCCCGCGCATTTTGCGCGCCGACACTGCGGCCGTGGCGGCGATGGCGCTGTGGCAGGCCACCTTGGGCGACTGGACCACTTGACTTAGCGCCATCGAAGGGACAGGTCTGCCATTCCAAGTGCTTGATCGAGGCCAGAATGTCCATTCCCCAGCAGGGCGGCGGCCCGATCGAAGACTTCTCGCAGCTTGCCACCTATATGGAAGCCGGTTGCAAACCTGCCGATCAGTGGCGCATCGGGACCGAGCACGAGAAGTTCGGCTTCACGCCCGGCCACCGTCCGCTGGATTACAAGGCGATCCACGACCTGATGGAAGGGTTCACCCGTTTCGGCTGGACCCGCGTGGAAGAGGCCGGAAAGCTGATCGGCCTTTCGCGCGACGGGGCCAGCATCTCGCTTGAACCGGGCGGGCAGTTCGAACTTTCCGGTGCGCCTGTGGAAACGATCCACCAGACGAAGGCCGAGATCGACACCCATTTCGCAGAGATCGCGGAACTGGGCGGGCCGCGTTTCATGGGAATCGGGGCTGCGCCGGAATGGACACATCAGGACATGCCGGTCATGCCCAAGGGCCGCTATCGGCTGATGACCGATTACATGGGTCGCGTCGGCACCCATGGCACGCAGATGATGTACCGCACCTCCACGGTGCAGGTGAATCTGGATTTCGCGTCCGAAGCGGACATGGTGCGGAAGATGCGGGTGGCGCTGGCGCTTCAGCCGGTGGCGACCGCGCTTTTTGCCTCCTCTCCCTTTTTCGAGGGCAAGCTGAACGGGCATAAAAGCTGGCGCTCGCGCATCTGGCGGGGGCTTGATGACAGCCGCACCGGCATGCTGCCCTTCGTGTTCGAAGACGGGATGGGGTTCGAGCGGTATGTGGACTGGGTTCTCGATGTGCCGATGTATTTCGTTTACCGCGACGGCAAGTATATCGACGCGCTGGGCCAGTCCTTCCGTGATTTCCTGAAGGGCGAACTGCCCGCGCTGCCCGGTGAAAAGCCCACCCTGTCGGACTGGGCCGACCACATGACCACCGTCTTCCCCGAGGCGCGGGTGAAACGGTATATCGAGATGCGTGGCGCCGATTGCGGCCCCCGCGGGCATCTTCTGGCGCTTCCGGCCTTTTGGGTCGGCCTCATGTATGATGGTGGCGCATTGGATGCGGCATGGGATCTGGTGAAACACCTGGATACGGCGACGCGCGAAGGCTTGCGCGTGGCTTCATCCGTGGATGCCCTTCAGGGCGAGGCGGGCGGCGTGAAGCTGCACGATCTGGCACGTGAGGCGCTGCGCCTGTCGCGGGGCGGTCTGGCCGCGCGGGGGCAGGGGGAGGAAGCTTTCCTTGATGTGCTGGAGGACAGCATCGCAACTGGCCGCGTTCCGGCTGATGATCTGATCGCTGCCTATCAGGGCGAATGGGCGGGCGACCTGTCGCGCGTCTATGATGCGATGACACTGAACGGCTGATCTTACTTCTTGCCGATCTTCGGCTCGGTCCCTGCAACAAGGCGGCGGATGTTCGCGTCGTGCCGGATCAGGACCAGCAGGGCCATGGCGGCGGTGCAAACGGCGACATCGCCGTGCCCCACCAGCATTGCCCAGACGGGCGCCGCCACGGCCGCCACCAGTGCCGCCAGCGACGAGATGCGGAAGATCAGAGCTGTCACCAGCCAAGTTGCGCAGGCCAACAG
Source organism: Falsirhodobacter deserti (assembly GCF_004015795.1). Taxonomy (GTDB): domain Bacteria; phylum Pseudomonadota; class Alphaproteobacteria; order Rhodobacterales; family Rhodobacteraceae; genus Falsirhodobacter; species Falsirhodobacter deserti. The sequence continues at coordinate 372,554 of NZ_ML137218.1, forward strand.
GCCCACCGGCCATGCCAGCGCCAGCAGCGTGCCAAGGAAGGTGGCCACGCCCTTGCCGCCCCTGAACCCCAGCCAGACGGGAAACAGGTGCCCCAGAAAGGCGAACACCCCCGCTACCTGCGCCGCATCCTCGCCCAGAAGGGCGCGCGCGATCAGAACGGCAATCCCGCCCTTGCCGGCATCAAGGATCAGGGTCGCAAGCGCGGCAGGCTTGTTTCCCGTCCGCAGCACGTTGGTCGCACCGATATTGCCCGAACCGATCTGGCGCAGATCCCCCAGGCCCATGGCGCGGGTGATCACGATGCCGAACGGGACAGAGCCGAGCAGGTAGCCAAGCCCCGCCGCAAGCGCCAGCAGCAGGGGCGCAGTTTCAAAGGCCGGCATCGAACACCCTCATCCCAGCAACAAAGGTGGCCAGAACGCGCCCCTCCATTCTTTGCCCGTCAAAGGGCGTGTTCTTGGATTTCGACCGCAGCGCGAAACGGTCCAGCACAAAGGGCGCGTCCGGATCAAACAGCACAAGGTCGGCAGGCGCACCCTCGGCAAGGCGCCCCTGCGGCAGGCCCAGCCGTTTTGCCGGGTTCAGCGACATGGCGCGGAACAGCTGCGGCAGGGTCAGCCCGCCAGCGTGGTATAGGCGCATCGCCGCCGGCAGCAGCGTTTCCAGCCCAACGGCGCCGGAAGCGGCGTCCTCGAAGGGAAGGCGCTTGGATTCCTCGTCCTGGGGGGTGTGCATGGAACAGATGATGTCGATCGTGCCAGCCGCCACGGCGTCGATCATCGCTACCCGGTCATCTTCCGATCGCAAGGGGGGCGTCACCTTGAAGAAGGTGCGATAGTCGCCCACGTCCATTTCGTTCAAGGTCAAGTGGTGGATGGAGATGCCTGCCGTCACGTCCAGCCCGTTGGCCTTGGCGCGTTCCAGTGCGGGCAGGGTGCGCGCGCAGGTGATCTGGTCGGCGTGATAGCGCACGCCCGTCATCTCTACCAAGGCCATGTCGCGGTCGAAGCCCATCCGCTCTGCCATGGGATGCACATCGGGCAGGCCGCGCAGAGAGGCGAACTTGCCCTTGGTGACGGCGGCACCCTTCGACAGCCCCGGTTCCTGCGGATGGCCGATGACCAGCGCGCCAAGACTGCGGGCATAGGTGAAGGCGCGGTTCAGCACCTTGGTGTGGGTGCAGACATGGTCGCCATCGGTGAAGGCCACAGCGCCGGCATCCAGAAGGAAACCGATCTCCGTCATCTCGCGCCCTTCGCGGCCCTTGGTCAGGGCGGCCATATGGCGGATGCGGACGGGCGAGGCGTCCCGTGCGCGGCGGGTGACGAATTCCAGCATCTCGGGCGTGTCGAGCGCGGGGTCGGTGTCGGGGCGCGCGATGATCGTGGTCACGCCGCCGGCGGCGGCTGCAAGGCCCGCGCTGCGCACGCTTTCCTTGTGGCGCGCGCCCGGCTCGCCCACCTGAACGCCCAGATCCACGATGCCGGGGGCAAGATACTTGCCGCCGCAGTCGATCACCTCGGCCCCCTCGGGCGCGTCACCATCGATGGCCGCGATCACGCCGCCGTCGATCAGGATGGAGCCGTGGGTTTCGGTCAGCGCCTCGGGATCGATAAGGCGGGCATTCGTCAGGTAGATCATGTCACTCCGCCGCGTCATGGGTCAGGCGCAGATCCTCCGGCGCGGGAAGATCATGGTCGAATTCGGTCTTGAACGTCTTGGAGGTCTTGGCCCCCAGAACCTTCATCGTTTCCAGCTGCGACAGGACATTGCCGCGGCCGGTGGACAGCTTGCCCATCGCATCGCCGTAGGCGGACTGCGCCGCGCCAAGGTTGCGCCCCACCTTTTCCATATCATCCACGAAACCTGCGACCTTTTCATAAAGGCGTCCGGCGCGGTCTGCGATGGCCTCGGCGTTCTGGTTGCGCCGTTCGATCGTCCAGACGTTCGAAATCGTGCGCAGCGCCATCATTAGCGTGGTGGGCGTGGCGATGGTCACGGATTTCTCGAACGCCATCGTGGTCAGATCGCCCATCTCGCGCAGCGCCTCGGACAGCGCCCCCTCGATCGGGATGAACATGACCACGTAATCAACCGAGCCGTCTTCCATCGTGTGATAGGCCTTGTCGTGCAGCGTCTGGATGTGGTTCTTCAGCGCGCGGACGTGGCGGATGCGGGCAAGGTTGCCCTCCTCCTCGGATTCGCAGTTCACGCAGGTTTCGTAATCCACCAGCGATACCTTGCTGTCGATCACCAGCCGCTTGCCATCGGGCATGTTCACGATCACGTCCGGGCGGAAGCGGGCCCCGTCCTCGTTCACCCGATGCTCCTGCACCAGGTATTCCTCGCCCTTGCGCAGGCCCGACCGTTCCAGCAGCGATTCGAGGATCATCTCCCCCCACGCGCCCTGCTTCTGCTTGTCGCCCTTCAGGGCGCGGGTCAGGTTGACGGCCTCGCGGCTCACCTCCTCGGACCGGCGGGTCAGGGCCTCGATCTCGGCCTTCAGGGTTGCCCGGTCCTGCAGCGCGCCTTGGTGAACGTTGCGCAGTTCGGTCTGGAAATGTTCGACATGCTGTTTCAGCGGGGCAAGGGCCGCTTCCAGCCGCTTGCCGCTTTCCTCGCCGTTCAGGCGCAGGCTGTCGATGGCAAGCTGCTTGAAGCGGTGTTCCATGTCGGCGCGCACCTGCGACAGAAGCTCGATCTTCTCCACGCTGGCCACGCGTTCCTTTTCCATAACGGTGTTCAGGCGCGAAAGCTCCACCTCGGCGGTGTTGGCGCGGTCACGGGCATCTTCCAAGGCCTCCAGCGTGGCACGGTGGCGAAGATCAAGATCGCTGGCGCGGCGGTCGGCGGCCTTCACCTCGGCCTCCAGCGTGGCGATCTGGCGCGACATGTGGCTGGCCTCTTCGCGCATGGCGCCGACGAAGCCGCGTTCCTTGGTCAGCTGCGCGGCCAGATCATCGCGGGCGCGCGAAAGGTTGTCGTGATCGGCCTGAAGGCGGGCAAGTGCCTGCACCGGGCGTGGATCGGGGCGGCGCAGCAGCCAGCCCAGCAGAAAGCCGATAACAGCCGCGGCAACGGCGTAAAGAACCGCCTCGGTCATTCCATCACCTCCGACGCTTTCGCCCCGCGTTCGGCGCGCAGGTTGCGCGCCAGAAGATCCATGCAGGCCATCCGGACCGCGACGCCCATCTCCACCTGCTCCTGGATGACCGAGCGGTTGATGTCGTCGGCGATGGTGCCGTCAATTTCCACGCCGCGGTTCATCGGGCCGGGATGCATGACGATGGCATCCTCCTTGGCATGGGACAGCTTTTCGGCATCAAGGCCATAGCGGTGAAAATACTCCCGCTCCGACGGGATGAAGCCGCCATCCATGCGTTCCTTCTGAAGGCGCAGCATCATCACGACATCGGCGCCCTGAAGGCCGGCCTTCATGTCGTCGAACACCTCGCACCCGAACTCTGCCACGCCCGAAGGCATGAGCGTGGGCGGACCGATCAGCCGCACGCGGTTTTCCATCTTGCCCAGAAGCAGCAGGTTCGACCGTGCCACGCGGCTGTGCTGGATGTCGCCGCAGATCGCAACCGTCAGCCGCTGGATGCGGCCCTTGGCGCGGCGGATGGTCAGCGCGTCCAGCAGCGCCTGCGTGGGGTGTTCGTGCCGCCCGTCGCCCGCGTTCAACACGGCGCAGTTCACTTTTTCCGCCAGCAGGTTCACGGCGCCCGACGCGCCGTGCCGCACCACCAGCAGGTCTGGATGCATCGCGTTCAGCGTCAGGGCCGTGTCGATCAGCGTTTCGCCCTTCTTCACCGAAGACTGGGCCATCGCCATGTTCATCACATCCGCCCCCAGCCGCTTGCCCGCCAGTTCGAAGCTGGCCTGCGTGCGGGTGGAGTTTTCGAAGAACATGTTGATCTGCGTCATCCCCGCCAGCGCGTCGGACTGCTTCACGGTGCGGCGGTTGAAATCCACATACCGTTCGGCCAGATCCAGGATCTCGGTGATGGCGTCTGGGGCGAGATGTTCGATCCCAAGAAGGTGGCGGGCGCGAAAACTCATCGGCGGCTCCTGTTCCGAGGGTCGTTGCCGCGCTTATAGAAACCCCTCTGCCGTCCGACAACCCGCCTTGTTCCCGCGGGGCCACCCGCATACCTTGCACGCATGACTCGGGATGCCTGCGATCTGGATTGGGAAACGGCTGCGGCAATGCTTGCCTGGCAGTTCGATCTGGGCGTGACCGAAGGGATCGGGGACGCCCCCCTGAACCGGTACGAGCTGGAGGCGGCGGTTCCCAAACCGGCGCCGGTGCCCGACACTGCGGCGGCCAGCACCCCCGCAGCCGAAAGTGATCCGGTGGCCGAAGCCCGGGCCATGGCGCAGGCCGCCCCCGATCTTGACGCATTGGCCGAGGCCGTGGCCGCTTTCCCGCATTGCGAATTGCGGCGCGGCGCGCGCAACACGGTGTTCAGCGACGGGCGGGCAAATGCCCGCGTCATGATCATCGGCGAGGCGCCGGGCCGCGAGGAAGACCAGGCGGGTCGCCCCTTCGTCGGCCGCGCCGGGCAACTTCTGGACCGGATGCTGGCGGCAATCGGTTTGGCGCGCGATACGCCCGATCCGCAGCGGGCTGTTTACATCACCAACGTGATCCCGTGGCGCCCGCCGCAGAACCGCGATCCCCGCCCCGACGAGGTGGCGATGATGCTGCCCTTCCTTGAACGGCACGTGGAACTGGCCGCCCCCGACCTGGTGGTGGTGGTGGGCAACATCGCGGCAAAGGCGGTGCTGGGGCAGACAGGCATCACGCGGCTGCGCGGCACATGGGGGCAGGGACTGGGGCTTCCGGTCATGCCGATGTGCCACCCGGCCTATCTTTTGCGAAACCCGATCGCCAAGCGCGAGGCTTGGGCCGATCTTCTGGAAATACAGGCGAGGTTGAGATGAGCGATTTCAAGCCGGTGCGGATCGCGGTGCTGAGCGTGTCCGACACCCGCACGCTGGAAACGGACAAATCCGGCAACGTGCTGGCCGAACGGATCGAGGGGGCGGGCCATGTCGTTGCCGCGCGCGCGATGGTGCGCGACGACCGCGCCGCCATCGTGGATCATCTGCGCCGCTGGTCCGCCGATCCCCAGATCGACGTGATCCTTTCCACCGGCGGGACCGGCCTGACGGGCCGCGATGTCACGGTGGAAGCACATCGCGAGGTTTACGAAAAAGAGATCGAGGCTTTCGCATCCGTTTTCGCGATGGTGTCGATGCGGACGGTCGGCACCTCGGCCATTCAAAGCCGCGCAACGGGCGGTGTGGCCAACGGCACCTATATCTTCGCGCTGCCCGGCAGCTCGGGTGCGTGCAAGGACGCATGGGACGAGATCCTGCGCCACCAGCTTGATTCCACGAACGGGCCCTGCAACCTGGTGGAAATCATGCCCCGCCTGACAGAGCGTTAGGCCGCAGGGCAGCCCAGCACCTCTGCCGCGCGACCCGCCCCCAGAACGGTCAGCCGCATCGCGGACCGGTCCAGCGCGAACGGCCTGCCGTCAGAGGCAACAAGCTCGCTGGTGGCGATAAGCGTGTCGCCCTGGCGGCTGACTTCGGCGGGAGAGGACCAGATGTCGTCATCCCCTGCCTCGATCACCACGACCTCGTCCTTGCCCTGCGGGGGAAGGATCATGCGGGCCGTCACGCGCAGGCCGTCCTTGATCGGTGCAATCGAACAGGACACGCTGTGGGCGGTGCCCCGGCGCGGCTGATCGGCCAGCGCCGCCTCGATCATCGCATCATGGGCGCCGCGGCCTGTAAGATCGGCCGCAACCTCGATCGTGGCAGGCACGCATACGTCGCGGCATACGCCCAGATCCACCTCGGCGTGAAGGGAAACAGGACGGGAAGGATCGGCGGGAACAAGCTCTATCGGCAGGACCAGTTCGCGGTGATAGCCGATGCTTTCCAAGCCGTTGGTGTGGAACACCTCGGGGCGGGGCCAGTGCAGCCGCACGCCGGCAAGATTCGATGATCCCGACCAGTTGAACTCGGGTGGAATGCCCGCATCGCCCGGGCTGCGCCAATAGGTTTTCCACCCTTCATGCAGGCGCAGGCGCAGCGCGACCATGCGCGTTCCGTCAGGCGTCTGCCAGCCGGGCAGAATCCGCGCCGCAACAAGATCCGAAGGCAGGTCCTGCGCGGCCGCAGGCTGCATCATGGCGGGCAGGGCCAGAAGGGCGATCATCATTTTCAACATGCAGGTGAACATAAGCAGCCCGCGCGGATTGGGAAATCACATTCCGGTCACGCACGGGTTGAGCGGGCCGCCTGCCGCGCCATATCTGGATAATGGAGCAAGAGATGAACCTGTCAGGCGCCGTCCTGATCGCGATGCCCGGGATGGGGGATGAACGGTTCGACCACTCGGTCGTGCTGATCTGCGCCCACTCCGATGATGGAAGCATGGGGCTGATCGTCAACAAGCCCATGGACGATCTGCACTTCTCCGCCCTGCTGGAGCAGTTGGAGATCCCCGAACGGCCCGAAGGGCGCGACATCCGCGTCCACCTGGGCGGTCCGGTGGAACGGGGCCGGGGCTTTGTGCTTCACAGCACGGATTATGATTCGCAGGGCGCCACGATGCTGATCGAAGGCGGGCTGTGCATGACGGCCACGCTGGATATCCTTCAGGCTTTCGCGCGGGGCGAAGGCCCCAGCCGCGCGATTCTTGCCCTTGGCTATTCCGGCTGGGGTCCGGGCCAGCTGGAGGACGAGATCGCGCGCAACGAATGGCTGATGCTGCCACAGGCACAGGCAGACCTGATCTTCGCCGAGGATGCCGGCGCCAAGTGGTCGAGCCACCTGCGCGCCATCGGCGTCGATCCCGTTTCGCTTTCGGCCACGGCCGGGCGCGCCTAGATCAGGGCGAAGCGGTCCACGTCCACAAGGCCCATGTCGGTGATCTTCAGATGCGGGATCACCGGCAGGGCAAGAAAGGCCAGTTGCAGGAACGGCTCTTCCAGCGTGACGCCAAGGGATTTGGCGGCGCTGCGCAGGGCGATCAGGCGGTCGCGCACATCCTCGAAGGGATCAAGGCTCATCAGGCCGGCAACGGGCAGCGACAGTTCGGCCAGAACCTCCCCATCCGCCACCACCACAAAGCCGCCCTCGATCTGGCCAAGGCGGGTCACGGCTGCGGCCATGTCGGCATAATCGGCCCCGACCACGGCGATGTTGTGATGGTCATGGCAAACGGTAGAGGCGATGGCCCCGCGCTGCAGCCCGAAGCCTTTCACGATGCCGGTGGCGATGTTGCCGTTCTTTCCGTGCCGTTCCACCACCGCGATGCGGATCAGGTCGCGGCCCGTATCCGGCAACAGGTCGCCATCCTGCGCTTGCAGGGTTTCGGTCAGATGTTCGGTGATGATCTTGCCCGGCAGGATGCCGATCACGGGCGCATCGCCATTGCGGACATAGCGGAACGCCTCTGCCGTCACCGCGGGTGCCTTGACCGAGGCGCGGGCCACTGGCGTGACTGTTTCGCGCACGGCAAAGGCCGCATCATCCGCCACGACCCCGCCCGACAGCACCAGCGAGGTGCGGCAGCTTTCCAGCGTATCGATCACCGCGATATCCGCCCGCAGGCCCGGGGCGATCAGGCCGCGATCCTTCAGGCCGAACGCTTCGGCCGCGGAAAGGCTGGCGGCGCGGTAAACCGCAAGCGGGGGGCAGCCGCGGGCGATCAGCGTGCGGATCATGTAGTCCAGATGGCCATGCTCTTCGATGTCCAGCGGGTTGCGGTCATCGGTGCAGAGGCACAGATAGGGGGAGGTGCGTTCGGTCAGGATCGGGGCCAGCGCCTCCATGTCCTTGGAAACCGATCCTTCACGGATCAGCACGCGCATGCCCTTGCGCAGCTTCTCTATCGCCTCTTCCGCCGTTGTCGCCTCATGCTCGGTCCGGATGCCGGCCGCGATATAGGCGTCCAGATCCCGTCCGCGCAGCAGTGGCGCGTGCCCGTCGATGTGGCGCCCCTGAAACGCCTCCAGCTTCGCCATGCAGCCGGGGTCCTTCATCAGGACGCCGGGGAAGTTCATGAATTCGGCCAGCCCGATGACCTGCGGATGATCCATCAGCGGCGTCAGATCGCCTGCATCCAGTGCCGCGCCCGCGGTTTCCATATGCGTGGATGGCACGCAGGAGGAAAGGTTCACGCGAATATCCATGACCGTCCGGGTGGAGGCATCGAGGAAATAGCGGATCCCCTCCAGCCCGCAGACATTCGCGATTTCATGCGGATCGCAGATGGCGGTGGTCACGCCGCGCGGGGTGACGCAACGGTCAAATTCGAACGGTGTCACAAGCGAGGATTCGATGTGCAGATGCGTGTCGATGAAGCCGGGCACAAGGATGCGGCCCGTGCAGTCGATCTCGCGCGTGCCTTCGAACCGGCCGAAGGTGCCGACGATGCGGTCACCGCAGATGGCGATGTCCGTTTCCACCAGATCACCCGTGATCAGGTCGAACATGCGGCCGCCCTTCAGCACGATATCGGCGGGCATCAGTCCGCGACCCTGATCGATTCGGCGGGCAAGGTCGGTCATCGTCGTCTCCTTTGGCTTGCATGTCCTTAGAATCAGTGCTGACTTGGGTCGTCAACCCCGGAAGGCCGTCCAATGCACGCCCCCACATCCCGCCCTTTGCGCGGCATTGCGCTGAAGCTCTGCTCGGTCCTGATCTTCATTGTCATGTCATCGCTGATCAAGGCGGCTTCGGACAGGGTTCCGGCTGGGGAATCGGTGTTCTTCCGGTCCTTCTTCGCCATTCCCGTGATCCTGACATGGCTGGCGCTGCGGCGGGAATTGCGGACGGGCCTGCAGGTGAACAACATGCTGGGCCATGTCTGGCGCGGGATCGCCGGCACGATGGCGATGGGGTTGGGGTTCGCTGCGCTGGCATACCTGCCATTGCCCGAGGTGACGGCCCTGAACTATGCCGCGCCGCTGATGACGGTCATCCTCGCCTCGATGTTCCTGGGCGAGGAAGTGCGGCTTTTCCGGCTGAGCGCGGTTGCGATCGGGCTGGTCGGAGTGATGATCGTCCTGTGGCCGCGCCTGACGATTCTTGAGGGAGAGGGCGGCGACGCGGCCGCGCTGGGCGCGATGCTGGCGCTGAGCGGGGCGCTGTGCGCGGCCTTGGCGGGGGTGTTCATCCGCAAGATGGTCGCATTCGAGAAAACCTCGGCCATCGTGTTCTGGTTCAGCGTCACCTCCACCGTACTGTCGCTGGCAACCATCCCCTTCGGCTGGGTCATGCCCACCCCGACCGAGGCGGTGCTTCTGGTGCTGGCGGGCCTTCTGGGCGGAACGGCGCAGATCTTCATGACCCAGGCCTTCCGCGAGGCGGACGCCTCTGTCATCGCGCCGTTCGACTATGCCTCGATGCTGTTCGCGCTGGCCATCGGATATGTCTTTTTCGACGAGGTGCCGACCGGAACGATGCTGGTGGGGGCGGCGATCATCGTTTCGGCCGGCTGCCTGATCATCTGGCGCGAACGTGCGCTGGGGCTGGAACGGACGCGCCAGCGCAAGGCGATGTCGCCGCAGGGATAGGGTTACGCCTGCGCTTCGGCCACGGCGAGGCGGGCCATCTCCAGCGCGGCCTCCCGCGTGCGGGCGGCGGCGATGAACCGGCCCTTGTGGCAGAAGGTGGCGCCTTTCACGCCCGAGGCTTCCTCAAGCGCCTCGTTCGTCAGGCCGGCCCATGCGGCGGGCAGATCGGCGCGCACCTCGAACCCCTCATCGTGCAGGCGGATGGTGCCAAGGGTCCAGTCGTCGCCGCGCGGGGCCACCACGAACAGCAGGTGATCCGCACCCGCCTTGATGACCGCAGGGCGGAAGGGCATTCCCATCGGCAGTTCAAGGATCGCGCTGTCACCTGCGGCGCGGATGGCATCCTGCACCATCACCTCGGCCCGGCGCTTGGCGGCGCTGCGCGCGATGCGTGCTTCCACGAAGCTGCGGGCGATGGAAAGGGCGGCGTGGAAAGCGCGGTCCTCGGCATCCGGAGCGGTTTCATCGAAGACCGGCTTCAGCGTTTCCAGCAGCGCGGGCAGGGCCATCGGTGCCAGCGGGCCGGACATGTTCGCCGCGCCGTTGTCCATCAGGTCCACCGGCAGAACGAACCCTGTGTCGAAGGATGCGTGGATTTCCTCCGCATGCGCTTCGGGGACATTGCAGGCGGCAAGATAGTCGCGCCCGTAATGCTTCCAGACCAGCCCGAAGGAGCTGTAGGGCTGGCCGTCTTCGCGCAGGGGGGCACCCCGCTGGTGGTGGTCGAAGATCCGCGTTTCGCCATCGTAGGCGCCGCCAACGTCATAGATGATCCGGTCGGCAGCAGGGGTGATCCAATTCGCCGCGCGGCTGCGCACGACCTGCGCCTGCGGGAACAGGCGGGTCAGGATGACGGTGGAAAACAACTCGTCGGCATGAAAACCGCCCGAATGCGTCACAAGATAAGTGGGCGTCATGCCGGAAATCCTTCGGAAAAAAACAAAAGCCGCCCCGAAGGGCGGCCTTGGTTTATTTTGGTGGAGCCAGGCGGGATCGAACCGCCGACCTCTTGAATGCCATTCAAGCGCTCTCCCAACTGAGCTATGACCCCACCGGGTGTGCCAGCCGTTTCCGGCGTGCTTGGGCCTTCTAGGGGAGGTCGCGGCGGGGCGCAAGAGAAAAATTTGCGCCCCGTCCCGAAACCTTACCGAGGATCAGCTTTCGTCCTCGTCGCCGGCAACATCGGCCAGATCGTCCAGCGAGACGTTGTCGTCGCTGTCATCTTCCAGCAGATCGTCATCGGTTTCGCTGGTGGAATCGTCTTCCAGCAGATCGTCGCCGTCCAGATCCTCGACCAGGCTGTCATCGGCCTTGTCCTCGGTCGCGCGCGAAATGACGGCCGAGGCAGCCTTCTTGCGTGCGTTCTCGATGTCGACGATCTCGCCCGTATAGGGGCTTACGATCGGCGAGCGGTTAAGGTCGTAGAAGCGTTTGCCGGTCGTGGGGCAAAGCCGCTTCGTGCCCCATTCCTCTTTGGGCATGTCCGGTTCCTTCAAAGGGGTGGTGATGCAGTCGCGCCGTCGCTTGCCACAGGCGCGTCCGGCTGTCAAAGGCTTTCGAGGATGCGAAGATGGGGGTTAAGCCGCATGAATGCAAGGCTGGCCTTTGCCACGACGATGGAGGATGCGATGCCTGTCCTGCCCGATTTGCCGGGGGTCGATCTGGTGCTGCGCCGTTCGGCACGGGCGCGGCGCTTCTCGCTGCGCGTGTCACGGATGGACGGGCGGGTGACGCTGTCGCTGCCCGCCCGCGCACGAGAGGCCGAGGCGCTGGACTTCGCCCGCAGCCACACCGACTGGTTGCGCAAGGTCATGACGGACCTGCCTGCGGGCCGGATCGTGGCGCATGGCACGCACCTGCCGGTGGAAGGGCGCTTGCTGACGCTGGTGCCTGCCAAGGCCCGCATCAGGGTGGACGGGGATACGATTGCCGTTCCCGATCCCGCAGGCCCGCGCGTCGCGGCCTTTTTGCGCGTTCTGGCACGCGAACGGCTGGCGGCTGCCTGCGATCTTCATGCCGCCGCGATCGGGCGCAGCTATACCCGTCTGACCCTGCGCGATACGCGCAGCCGCTGGGGCAGCTGCACCTCGGACGGGGCGCTCATGTTCAGCTGGCGGCTTGTCATGGCCCCTCCGGCCATTCTGGATTACGTTGCCGCACATGAGGTTGCGCATCTGGAAGAAATGAATCACTCCCCTGCCTTCTGGGCCATCGTGGCGCGGCTTTGCCCCGATTATGCGGTCCGCCGGGCATGGCTGCGGGGGCCGGAGGGGCAGGACCTTCTGGGCTGGCGCTTCGCATGATCACGCCCCGCATCGATACCACGGTCGCCCATGACCGCGTTTATCGCGCCCTGCGCACGCTGGTCATGCATGGAGAGATCGCCCCCGGCCAGGCGCTGACCCTGCGCGGTATCGGCCGCGATTTCGGCGTGTCCATGACCCCCGCCCGTGAGGCCGTGCGGCGGCTTGTGGCCGAAGGCGCGCTGACGCTTTCATCTTCGGGCCGCGTGGCGACGCCCGAACTGACCGCCGACCGGATCGAGGAACTGGCGGCCATCCGCGCCCTGCTGGAGCCGGAGCTGGCCTCGCGTGCGCTGCCCCGTGCCCATTTCGCGCTGATCGACCGCCTGACCGCGATCAACACCACCAATGCCGAAGCCGTCGCGAAAAGCGATGCCGTCGGCTATATCCGCACCAACCTTGAATTCCACCGCACGCTTTACCTGCGCGCACAGGCACCTGCGATGCTGGCACTGCTGGAAACAGTCTGGTTGCAGCTTGGTCCCACCATGCGGGCGCTTTACGGGCGGCTGCGGCGGAACGAACCGCCCGCCCATCACCGCCACATCCTTGCCGCGCTGCGTGCCGGGGATGAGCCGGGCCTGCGGCTGGCCGTGCGCACCGACGTGACGCAAGGCTTGCGCCATCTGGCAGGGTGGGAACGGACATCGCCTTGACCGATCCGATTCGCGGCGGTTCACTGCCGCATCTTCGGAAAGGACAGGCGATGAAACAAAGGCAGCTTGGCACCGCGCAGGTGGGCGAGATCGGCTTGGGCGCAATGAGCTTTGGCGGCATGTTCGGCGCCACGGACGAGGCGACATCGCTTCGCGCGCTGGATGCGGCCCATGATGCGGGGATCACGCTGATCGACACCGCAAACATCTACGGGCTTGGCATCTCGGAAAAGGTGATCGGCAAGTGGGGCCGCAAGGATATCGTGCTGGCCACCAAATGCGGGATTGTCAGCGGGCCGCCCCGCAGCGTGGATAATTCCGAACCCTATATCCGCGCCTGCCTTGAGGAGTCGCTTCGCCGGCTGCAGCGCGATCATGTGGATCTTTATTACATCCATCGGCGCGATCCGGGCGTGCCGATCGACGAACTCGCCGGCACGATGTCGCGCCTGATCGAGGAAGGGCGCATCGGCGGCTGGGGCCTGTCAGAGGTTTCGCCCGCCACCGTACGTCAGGCCCACGCCCTTTGCCCGCTGACGGCAGTGCAGAACGAATATTCGCTTTGGACCCGCCTGCCGGAACTGGGCCTGCTGCGCACCTGCAACGAGTTGGGGATCGCCTTTGTCGCCTTTTCGCCGCTGGGGCGCGGGATGTTCGGCAACCGACCGATACGGCGCGAGGATTTCCGGTCGGGGGACGATTTCCGCCACACCAACCCGCGCTTTGTGGAACCCAACCTGTCGGCCAATCTTGCAGCGGTGGCGCCGTTCCGCGACTTCTGCCGCCAGCGCGGCTGGAACGTGGCCGCCACGGCGCTGGCTTGGGTGCTGGCGCAGGGCGATCACATCATCCCGATCCCCGGCACGCGAACGGCCGAACATCTGGGCGAATGGACGGGGGTGGAATTGACGCCGGAGGATCTGGCCGAAATCGACCGCATTCTGCCTTCCGGCTTCGCATGGGGCGACCGGTATGGCGATCACCAGCTTGCCTTCGTGGAGCGTTACTGCTGACGAAGGCAGTGCTTGGGCTGTTTGCCCCGTGGCAGGTCCGTTTCCGCTCCGCAGCTTGCGCAGCGGAAAAAGGACCGGCCCTCGGGTGCGCGGCTGCGATCCTCTCGCCAGCGGCAGTCGCGCGTCAACGTGCGGCTGCGGTGCCACAGCCAGGACAGCACGAAGAACGCGATCAGGCCAAGGATCAGCAGCACCGGCATCAGGCTGCGTAATACCCGAACATCTGGTCCAGATCAGAGGGTGCGGGCGTTTTGGCGGTTTTTTCGGCTTCGCGGCGGTAATAGTCCAGTGCGGCGGTGCCGGCGTCGGGCTTGGCGGGCGTGGTGGCTGTCATGGTGATCTCTCCTTCACGGTTGACAGATAGTGTCTGCACCCTTCCGCCACCACGCCCCTTTGTGCATGTGCGTCATGCGGAAGATGCAAGGCGGATGGCGAAGCGGGGCGTGCGCCCTATTTCAAGGGGATGGAACACGGATATTCACGCATCGTCCTGATGGGCGTCCCGGGCACGGGAAAAACCACGATTGGCCGCGCCCTGTCGCGTGCAACCGGCCTGCGGTATCTGGACGGCGACGCAATGCATACGGGCCGGGCGCTGCAGCGCATGGCGGAAGGCGTCCCTCTTGGGGATGAGGATTGCTGGCCTTGGCTGGTGCGCGTGGGCAACGCGCTTTCCAATCCGCCGCTGATTGCCGGGTGTTCGACCCTCAAACGCAGCTATCGCGATCTGCTGCGCAGTATTGCCGGACCCATCGCCTTTGTTCACCTGACGGGCGCGCCTGCCGTTATCGCGCGCCGGATGCACGGACGACCGAGCCCGTCCATGCCAGCGGATCTGGCCAGACAGTTTGCCGATCTTCAGCCGCCCGAACCAGACGAACAGTCTCTGACAATCGACATCGACCAGCCGCTGGAAGTGATCGTGGCGAATATTCAGGCTGCCATGGGCTTTGCACCCGCAAGCCGGTAGCCCACCGCCTCGGCCACATGGGGCTGCCGGACGGTTTCGCTTCCATCCAGATCGGCAATCGTACGGGCAACACGCAGAATGCGGTGATATCCGCGCGCCGACAGGCCGAAACGTTCGGCAACCCGTCCCAGCAAGGCGCGACCCTGATCGTCGGGTGTTGCAACCTCGTCCAGCAGTGCGCCTTCGGCTTCGGCATTGGTGCGTATGCCGTGGCTGGCGAAGCGCTGCGCCTGCACGTGCCGCGCGCTTGCCACCCGCTGCGCGATGGTGGCCGAGCTTTCGCCCGTGGCCGGGCCGTCCAGGTCGCTCCACCCGACGGCGGGAACATCCAGCCGGATGTCGAACCGGTCCATCAGCGGGCCAGAGATGCGGCCCAGATAATCTTCCCCGCAAACCGGCACGCGAGCGCAGGCACGCGCCGGATCGGACATGTATCCGCAGCGGCACGGGTTGGCCGCAGCAACCAGCAGGAACCGGCAGGGATAGCGGATATGCGCGCTGGCGCGGGAGACCATGATTTCCCCCGTCTCGATCGGCTGGCGCAGGGTTTCCAGAACCTGACGCGGAAATTCGGGGAATTCGTCAAGAAACAGCACACCGTTATGGGCAAGGCTCAACTCTCCCGGTTTTGCCGCGCGCCCACCCCCCGTGATGGCGGTGGCCGAGGCAGTGTGGTGCGGCGCGCGGAACGGGCGTTCGCGCCGGATGCCGCCTTCCAGCAGGCCGGCAACCGAATGGATGGTAGAGGTTTCAAGCGCCTCGACCGCCGAAAGGGGCGGCAGGATGCCGGGCAAACGCGCGGCAAGCATGGACTTGCCGGAACCGGGCGTGCCCACCATCAGCATGTGGTGCCGCCCTGCCGCCGCAATTTCCAGTGCGCGCTTGGCCCGTTCCTGCCCCTTCACGTCGCGGAAGTCGCGCCGGGTTTCGGGTGCAGGGGCTTCCCCCGCTTCCACAGGACGGAGGTGGGATTTTCCGGTGAAATGATGCACCACGTCCAGAAGCGAGGATGCCGCCAGAACCTCGGTCGCGCCCACCCATGCCGCTTCCGGCCCGCAGGCGCGCGGGCAGACCAGCGCGCGATCCGCCTCGGCCGCCGCCATCGCGGCCGGCAGCGCCCCAACCACCGGCATCAGCCGCCCGTCCAGCGACAATTCGCCCAGCGATACCGTGCCCTCCACCTCGTCCTTCGGCAGGATATCCATGGCGGCCAGCAGGGCCAGCGCGATGGGCAGATCGAAATGCGATCCTTCCTTGGGCAGATCGGCAGGGGCAAGGTTGATGGCGATCCGCCGCGAAGGCAGGGCGATGGACATGGCATCCAGTGCCGCCCGGATCCTTTCCTTCGCCTCGCTGACAGCCTTGTCGGGCAGGCCGACGATGGCAAAGGCCGGAAGGCCGGGGGATACGGCGCACTGCACTTCCACCAACCGGGCCTCCACCCCTTCGAATGCGACGGTATAGGCCCGTGTGACCATGCTGCCCCCTTGGTTAAGGAAGCGTTAGCCTTGGCCGGTTGATGAAAGGTTAATCCGGCAGGCCATCAGCAATATGTCGCGGATGTAAAAAATCGCCTTGAAGCAACTTTTTCCGGAACTAGTGCGCAGGCTTCGCCGTTGCACATCCGAACACAGGTGCCGCGCCACGATGGAAAGTGGGGCGGAAATGCCTCGGGTCAAGGGACCCACGGACAGTAAGAGGGAGCCTTCCACATGCCGCTTGACGCCTTCAGCGACCAGACCATGTCCCGCCGTGCAATGAAAGCCGAGTTGCTGGACGCGGAAACCGAATTGCGCCTTGCCTATGCGTGGCGCGACCAGCGGGATGAACAAGCCCTTCACCGCCTGATCACCGCCTATATGCGTTTGGCGATTTCGATGGCGGCCAAGTTCCGCCGCTATGGCGCGCCGATGAACGACCTGATTCAGGAGGCAAGCCTCGGCCTGATGAAGGCTGCCGACAAGTTCGATCCCGATCGCGGCGTGCGCTTTTCCACCTATGCCGTGTGGTGGATCAAGGCGTCGATCCAGGATTACGTGATGCGCAACTGGTCGATGGTGCGCACCGGTTCCACCTCCAGCCAGAAGGCGCTGTTCTTCAACATGCGGCGCGTTCAGGCAAAGCTGGAGCGGGAGGCAGAGGCACGGGGCGAAACCCTTGACGGGCACCAGCTGCGCCACATGATCGCGACTGAGGTCGGTGTTCCGCTGGCGGATGTGGAGATGATGGAAGGCCGCCTATCGGGCACGGATTTTTCGCTGAACGCCACCCAATCCTCGGACGAGGAAGGCCGTGAGTGGATCGATGCGTTGGAAGATGAAGCCGCTCAGGCGGCCGAGCAGGTGGAAGGCGCCCACGACGCCGAATGCCTTCGCGGCTGGCTGATCAGTGCGATCCAGGGGCTCAACCCGCGCGAGCGCTTCATCGTGACCGAGCGGAAGCTGCGCGATGCCCCCCGCACGCTGGAGTCGCTGGGCGAGGAGCTGGGCCTTTCCAAGGAGCGTGTTCGCCAGCTGGAAGCTGCCGCCTTCACCAAGATGCGTCGCAGCCTCGAGACGCAAAGCCGCGAGGTTCACCACTTCCTTTGACGTTGAGTTGCCCTTGCCCCCCGCCTATGTCTGGCGGGAACGGAGGGCGACATGCTTCAGGGAAAACGCATTCTTCTGGTGATCGGCGGCGGTATCGCCGCTTACAAGGCGCTGGACCTGATCCGGCGCCTTCGCGAACGCGGCGCGGCGGTCACCCCCGTTCTTACAGCCTCGGGCAGTCAGTTCGTCACGCCGCTGGCTGTTTCCGCATTGGCAGGTTCCAAGGTCTATCGTGACCTGTTCGACCTGACGGACGAGGCGGAGATGGGCCATATCCAGCTTTCCCGTTCTGCCGACCTGATCGTGGTTGCACCTGCGACGGCGGATCTGATGGCGCGCATGGCGGCAGGGCGGGCGGATGATCTTGCCTCTACGTTGCTGCTGGCCACCGATACGCCCGTGCTGGTTGCCCCGGCGATGAACGTGCGGATGTGGGACCATCCGGCCACCCGCCGCAACATCGCCACCCTTCGCGGCGACGGCATTGCCTTCGTGGGCCCGAATGACGGGTCGATGGCCTGCGGCGAATACGGTCCGGGCCGCATGTCCGAACCGCTGGAAATCGTCGCCGCGGTGGAGGCGCATTTCCGTGCCGGGCCGCTGGCCGGAAAGCATATCCTCGTAACCTCCGGCCCGACGCATGAACCTATCGATCCGGTGCGCTATATCGCGAACCGCTCCTCGGGCGCGCAGGGAACGGCCATTGCCCGTGCACTGATCGCCCTTGGGGCCCGTATCACCTTCGTGACCGGCCCGGCGGAGGTTCCGCCCCCCGAAGGCGCAGATGTGGTGCGCGTGCAAACGGCGCGGGACATGCTGGCGGCGGTTCAGGCCGCGCTTCCTGCGGATGCAGCCATCTTCGCAGCGGCCGTGGCCGATTGGCACGTCGCCAATGCCGGCGCATCCAAGCTGAAGAAAACCAAAGGCGGCATGGCGCTGGAATTCGCCGAGAACCCTGACATCCTTGCCATGGTTTCGCATCTGCCGGATCGCCCTGCGCTGGTGGTGGGCTTCGCCGCCGAAACCGATGACGTGATCACCAATGCCACCGCCAAGCGCCTGCGCAAGGGGTGCGACTGGATCGTTGCCAACGATGTCTCGCCTGCAACGGGCATTATGGGGGGGACGGAAAACGCGGTCACCATCATCCGGCAGGATGGGGCGGAAACATGGCCGCGCATGGCCAAGGATCAGGTGGCGCGCCGTCTTGCCGTTGCCGTGGCCGAGGCGTTGGGGAACCCCTCCGCCCCCGCCACCGTTTCCTGAAAACAGGAGATGATCATGCTGCGCCTTGCCCTTGCCTTTGCCCTTCTTCCTTTTGCTGCCCTTGCGCAGGACCGGATCGCCTTGCCCGATGGCGCAACGACCACCCAAGTCGCCGGACAGGCCGGTGACGGCGCCGAGATGCGTTACCTTCTGAACGCGCAGGAAGGCCAGACGCTGAGCCTGACGCTGGATGCGCCGGACCAGTCCACTGCCTTCGCCATCTTCCCGCCGGGGGAGCAGGCGGCTTCGTTCATCGGCGGGCGTGTGGGAACCGCGTTTTCCGCTGTGCTGCCGAAAAGCGGGGATTACGCCATCGTTGTCACCCGTTCGGGCAGCGCCGCGGATTTTGCGCTTGATGTGGCCGTCACGAACGAAATGGCAACCGGCGCGCCCGTTCTGCCGCAATAGGTTGTTCTTGGCTTTCGCTGCCCCTATCACCCTGCCATGAACAGGAAAGGGACGATGATGACGCCGATGGTCGAGGTGAAGGTGCTGGATGCGCGGGTGCATGACTGGGGTCTGCCCGCCTATCAAACGGAAGGCGCGGCGGCCGTCGATCTTTTCGCCTGCCTTGATGCCCCCCTGCGGATCGAGGCTGGCGCACCGGCGGTTCTGGTTCCTGCCGGCATCGCATTGTTCATGGACACGGACCGGATCGCGGCACTGGTGCTGCCCCGTTCGGGTGCGGGCCACAAGCGCGGCCTGGTTCTGGGCAACCTCGTGGGTCTGATCGATTCCGATTACACGGGCGGCATCATGATCAGCCTGTGGAACCGCAACCCGCAGGGAGAGCCGATCGTGGTCGAGCCCGGCGAGCGCGTGGCGCAACTGATGTTCGTTCCCGTCATCCGCCCCGAATTGCGGATCGTGGACGAACATTCGGGCAGCACCGCACGCGGCGCCGGAGGGTTCGGATCCACCGGATGACCCCGGACGAGCTTCACCGCTACAGCCGGCACATCCTGCTGCGGGAAATCGGCGGCACCGGCCAGCGGAAGCTTGCACAAGCGCGGGTGCTGATGATCGGGGCAGGCGGTCTTGGCGCGCCGGCGCTGATGTATCTGGCGGCTGCGGGGGTCGGGCAGATCACCGTCATGGATGGCGACGTGGTGGATCTGACGAACCTTCAGCGTCAGATCGTCCACGATACCCAAAGCGTTGGCGCGAACAAGGCAACCTCTGCCGCGCAAAGGATGCGGGCGCTGAACCCCCATGTCGTTGCAACCGCGGTGGAGCGGCACCTGACCGACGCCGACGCGGATCTTGTGGCCGCGCATGATCTTGTTCTGGATGGCAGCGACAGTTTTGCCACCCGCTATGCAGTGAACCGTCTGGCCGTGCGCGCAGGGGTTCCGCTGGTTTCTGCGGCGCTGACGCAGTGGGAAGGGCAGATCGGCCTTTTTGGTGATGGCGCTGCCTGTTATGCCTGCGTTTTTCCGGCGGCCCCTGCGCCCCACCTTGTCCCGACTTGCGCCGAGGCGGGGGTGGCCGGCCCGCTGCCCGGCATCCTTGGCGCGATGATGGCGGCAGAGGCGGTGAAGCATCTGACGGGGGCGGGCCAGACACTTCGCAACCGCCTCATGATCCATGATGCGCTGTTTGCCGATAATCGCACCATCGCCACGCGCCGCCGCGCGGACTGCCCCGTTTGTGGAACCGGTGCGCACCTTCCCGGTTGATCCCCGCGTGAAGGAGCCTGCCCATGCTGAACGATCTCTCGCTCCCCACGGGGCTGGTCTATGTCGAAGATTCCATGCCTGGAATCCGGCGGCGAAAGGTGGGCAAAGGGTTCTGCTTCATCGGCCCCGATGGCACGAAGCTTTCGGGGGATGAGCGGAGCCGCTGCCTGAAACTTGCCGTTCCGCCAGCCTATCGCGATGTGTGGATCTGCCCCTTGCCAAACGGGCATCTGCAGGCCACCGGGATCGACGCGCGGGGCCGCAAGCAATACCGTTACCATCTGAACTGGGCCGAATGGCGGGCCGAACAGAAATACGGCAACCTTCCCGCCTTCGGCGCCGCGCTGGGCCGGTTGCGCCGCCGGCTGGATCGTGACCTGAAGGGGGAGGCCGGCGATCTGTCCTTCAGCCTTGCCGCGATGGTCATGCTGATCGACCGCGCCTATATCCGTGCAGGCACGCCCGCCTATATGCTGGAAAACCGCACCTTCGGGGCCACCACGCTGCTGACGCGGCACCTCAGCCTGTCGGAAGGCACCGTCAGGCTGAAGTTCCAGGCGAAGGGCGGCAAGCGCGTGAACCGCGTTCTGCGCGACAAGCGGCTGCACCGCATCATGCACCAGATCGGCGATCTGCCGGGGCGGCACCTGTTCACGTGGATCGATGATGAAGGGAAGGTGCATCCCGTCTCCTCGCACCACCTGAACGATTACATCGCAGATGCTTCTGGCGTCGTGGGCGCCTCGGCCAAGACCTTCCGCACATGGGGCGGATCGCTTGCGGCCTTCACCACAGCGCGTGCCGAAGGGGGCAAGCTGACCGTGAAGATGATGGCCGAAGCCGCATCGGAGGCGCTGACGAACACGCCCACCATTGCGCGCAAATCCTATATCCACCCGAAGGTCCTTGGCCTTGCCGACATGCCTGTGGCCGAAAGGCTGGAGTTGATGGAGGCGCTGCCGGATACCGGCGACAGCGCCCTTCGTTCAGATGAACGGCGCCTGCTGGCGCTGCTGGAGGATTAGGACTTGCCCGCGTGTTCGGGTTTTCCCTTGCGTTTCGTGTGGGCCAGATCCTCCAGCTGATCCTTGGTCATGGACTTCTCCATGCTGCGGGATGCGCCCTTCAGGTCGGATTTCGCAGTCTCTCCCCGCTTGGCGGAAAGGGCAGCGCCCGCAGCTTTCTGCTGGGCTTGCGATTTTGCAGGCATTGGCGCCTCCGTCAGCCGTGGATGGGCGGAGTGATCTCGCCGGGGTTGGGCAGGTCCGGATCTTCTGCAGGCGGGATCAGTGGCGGATCGGGCATGGGATCGGGATAATGGTCGGGGCCCGGTGTGGGCGGCGGTTCCATGGGGGGCGTATCGCCGGGAACGGGAACGCCAACGGCTTGAAGCTGGTCGGTCATGATGTCCTCCTATCCTGAACAAACCGGTCAACCCCGTCAGGGTTCCCCAAACGGCCGGCTGAGAAAGCGCGAACCCTTGGCGCCGAACCGCCACGGCACATCGATCCCGCGGGTGATGCCGATGCGCGGGCCAGTTGCGATCTCAACAGCGGGGCCGCGCAGGATGTGCAGCAGGTCAGTGCCGTCATCCTGCGGGCCAAGCGCCAGCGCCTGCCCGATGCAGCCGGGCCCGCTGCAGAACCGGCGCGGATCATCGGTGCCGCGCCGCGCCGCCATCTCATCCAGTCCCCAAAGCGGCTCCAGCGCGCGGATCAGCACAGCGCTTCCGGGCTGGCATACGACGTTCAGGCACCAGTGGATCCCGTAGGAGCGATAAACGTAAGCCAGCCCCGCCGGCCCGAACATCGAAGCGTTTCGCTGGGTTGGACCGCGAAAGCTGTGCGAGGCGGGATCGTCGGCCGTATAGGCTTCGGTTTCGGTGATAAGGCCGCCGATGCCGCGCACCAAAAGCCTCGCGCCGATCAGGTCGCGGGCAACTTCGGGGGCAGGGCGGGCGAACCATTCATGCGGCAGTCGTTCCATCCGGTAAAACCTAGGGCGGAACATCGGCCTGTCCCGCATGTTGACCCGCTGAACGGATGAAAGGAGGACTTCCATGTCTGACGATCGTTATCGCGACCGCAATCCCTTCAGTGAAGAGGAGCGCGAGGACCGACGCGCCCGCTCCGACAACTGGGTCGGGGAGGGGCGGATGGCCGGTTTCGGGCGCCTTGCCTATGACACGCCTTATCGCGGGGAACGTCCCAGCGACGATTTCAGCAACCGCAACGCGCGACGGGATTACGATCCCTATGCCGCAGGTGACCGTTACGAGCGCCACGGGTCATCCGGCTATCGCAGGGATGATCACGAGCGCGGGTTCTTCGACCGCGCCTCGGACCAGGTGGCGTCATGGCTGGGCGACGATGATGCACAGGCCCGACGCGACGAGGATCACCGTGGCAAGGGCCCTCGCGGTTACGTCCGCTCTGACGCGCGCATACTTGACGATGTCAGCGACCGGCTGGCCGATGACCGTTGGGTGGACGCTTCGGATATCGAGGTGAAGGTAACGGATGCCGAGGTGACGCTGACCGGCACCGTCCGTTCACGTGAACAGAAGCGCCGTGCAGAGGATTGCGCCGAGATGGTATCAGGCGTGCAGCATGTTCAGAACAACCTGCGCGTTGCAAGGCGCGACACCGAGGTGCTTTGACCTGCCGAGGTGCCCCTTCGGGGGCACCGCTTATTCCGCGGGAACGGCAGCCAGACCAGCCTCGTGCCGGACCGACGGTACTACCAGACGTGCGATTGCCAGCACGATCAGCCAATAGCAGACGCCCTCCAGAACCTCCTCCAACCGGCCCGAGAGCATGTCATAGAAGGCGGGCAGGTGGACGTCGAAATCCAGCAGCTTGCGGCCCAGCCCGTCCAGCGTTTTGGCCAGAACCCCGCAAACCATCGCAATGGCCAGCATCCATGCATCCGGCGCACCCTGACGCAGGCGCGACCACCAAAGCGGCAGGTTGCGCCGCAGGATACGCAGGCCGACCCAAAGCGTGAACAGGATCGCAAGGCCCCCGAACACCTTGGTTTCAAGCGTGCCGTCGCGGGTATAGGTGGTCAGCTTCAGCAGGCCGCTATCGGTGAACTGCTTGTCGAAATCCAGTTCCCGCGCCAGCATCAGCGCAAGGGCTGCGGGCAACTGCCATTCGCGCCAGCGATATTCGCCCGCCAGCCAGAACCACAGGATGATCGCCCCCACCAGCAGGCCGACCGAAGCTTGCTCGACCCCGTGGCCTTCGTGGAAGAACAGGTCCAGATCATGCACGAGTGCCGCCGAGGCGACCAGATAACCCAGCGTCAGCAGGGTTGCGGTTCGGGCAATGGCGGCGAAGGTGGGATGCATCGTAATCTCCTGTCGAAGAATGGTACCTAACCTTCCGTCATCAAAGTTACACGTTTCGTTCGCAAATCCGTTAAAAAAATCGTAACGTCAATCGCGGCCTGTTGCCGCAATGGCACATCTGGATCAGCGGAAAACTCTGCGGCATGGTGGGGCCATGAAACATGCCGTCATCGTCGCCCATGGCCAACCCTCTGATCCCGAACCCGCCGCGCGGGAAATCGCGGCCCTTGCCGCGAAGGTGCAACTGCATCTGCCGGGTTGGACCATCCGTTCCGCCACGCTGGCCGAGCCGGAGGCCCTGGCGCAGGCTGTTTGCGAAGGGGTGGGGGTAATCTATCCGCTGTTCATGGCGGAAGGGTGGTTCACGCGCACCCACCTGCCCAAGCGGCTGGCCGATGCCGGGGGCGAGGGTTGGCGCATCCTTCCGCCCTTTGGCACCGATCCTGCCATCGCCGCGCTGACGGTGCATCTGGCGCGGGCGGTTGGGCGGCCCGTGCTGCTCGCGGCGCATGGATCATTCCGCAGCACGGCCCCGTCGCAGATCGCCCATGACATGGCCGCGCGGATCACGTCGGAAACGGGGCTTCCCGCGAAAGCGGCCTTCATCGACCAATCCCCCCAGATCGCCGAGGTGGCGGCGACGATGCCCGATGCAGCCTGCCTGCCTTTCTTTGCCGCGCGTGGAGGGCATGTGATCGAGGATCTTCCCACAGCACTGGACGAGGCGGGCTTCACCGGCCCGCGGCTGGATCCCGTGGGCCTTGATGCACGCGTGCCCGCGATCATCGCGGCGGCGATCAGTGCGGGTTAATCAGCCACGTCCTTGTGGATGATCACCTCTGCCTGCGGATAGGCGAGGGTGATGGTTCGCTTCAGGCCGGCGCCGATATCGTGCGCCTCGCGCAGGGGCAGGTCGCCATCCAGTTCGATATGCAGGTTGATGAAGACGCGGCTGCCGGCGGTGCGGGATTTCAGGTCGTGAAAACCGCGCACGCCGGGCCAGTGGCGGGCAAGGGTGGCAATGCCGTCCAGCAGCGCCGGATCGGCCTGACGGTCCATCAGCGCATCGAATGCTGCCCGCCCGATTCCGACTGCGCCAAGCGCCATCATCACCGCCGCCGCCAGCGCCACCACGCTGTCGATCTGCGGCAGCCCCAGCGGCCCCGCCGCCAGAAGCGAGATGATGGCCCCGATGGCAGGGATCAGATCGCCCATGTAATGCAGCCGGTCGGCGGCGATCACGCGATTGCCCGTTGCCCGCGCCACGCGCCCCTGCCACCAGACCAGCCCCAGCGTCAGCACGATGGAGATGACCATGACCGCGACGCCCTGCGTTTCCTGATGCAGCTGCGCGGTATCATGGGCCAGCAGGCGCATCACGGCGGCCACGGCAATGACACCGGCCGAAATGAGGATGAACACGGCCTGCCCAAGCGCGACGATATCCTCGACCGAGGAATGGCCGAAAGGGTGATCCTCGTCGGCGGGGCGCTGAGCATAAAGGATGGCCGTCATCGCAGCAATGGAGATCATCAGATCCATCGCGCTGTCGGCCAGCGAGGCCGCAACCGACAGTGCCCCCGTCGCGGCAACTGCCCACAGCTTCAAGGCAACCAGCGTCCCCGCCACCCCGATCGAGGCGAAGCCGGCGCGCATCGTCATCCGCTTGGCGTCGGTCATCGCCTTGCCTTTCCTAATTCAGGACCTCGTCCGTCCCGACACCCCAGATATCGGCCTTGCGGACCCAGCCCTCATCCCCTTGGATGCGCAGGTCGCACCAATGCATCGTGCAGGCCAGCAGGCTTCCGATCACGTCCTTTTCGGCCTTCAGCACCACGGGCGCATCTTCTGACGGATCGGCATGAAGATCGGCCATGTCGGCGGTGACAAGGGCGCTGCGCGAACCGGAAAGCAGCGCGTAATGCACCCAGCCGCCCGCGCCCTCGGAATCCTCGACCCGCCGCCAGTGGCCATGTTCGGCAGTGATCATAAGCGGCATGCCGTCGCGCTTGAACACCCAGTCGATCCGGTGCGTCAGGCCGGGGCCGCGGCGGGCATTCCCTTCTTCGGTTTTCAGCGTGACAAAGCGCGGCAAGGGCAGGTTCGTCACCGCCCCCACGTTTACAACGTCCGCATCCTGCGCCGCAACCGGCGAGGCCGCCACCACAAGGGCCGCGACCAGCACCCGAAACAGTTCCTTCATCATGTCCCCCTTGCCTTTTGGGTTCTTGATATCATCAGCGGGCGCGGTGAACATGGGCGCTTTGCACGATGCCGAAGGCCGTCAGCAACACCATCATGGCCGACCCGCCATAGCTGACCAGCGGCAGCGGCACGCCCACGACCGGCGCCAGCCCCATCACCATCAGCATGTTCACTGCGAACAGGAAAAAGAACGAGGCCGCAATACCCAGAGTGACCAGCGCCGAGAAGCGGTCCCTCATCTGGATGGCCGACGAAATGCAGAAGGCGATGATAAGGACGTAAAGCACCAGAAGCGAACAGGCGCCAACAAAGCCGAATTCCTCGGCAAGTGAGGTGAAGATGAAGTCGGTGTGCTTTTCCGGCAGGAAGTTCAGCCGGCTCTGCGTGCCCTGCATGAAGCCGCGCCCTGTCCATCCGCCAGAACCGAGGGCGATCTTGGCCTGCGTGATGTGATAGCCCGCGCCAAGTGGGTCGGATGCCGGATCAAGGAAGATGTCGATCCGCCTGAACTGGTAATCGCGCAAAAGCTGCCAAGGGGTGCCCCGCGACATCAGGACCAGCGTGACCAGCCCCGTGCCCGCGCCGATGACGACGGCGAAATAGATCCAGCTGACCCCCGCGCAGAACATCACCACTGCGCCACCGCCCATCAACAGGATGCCGGTGCCGAGATCGGGCTGCACCATCACCAGCGCCACCGGCACAAGGATCAGGATGACCGGGATCAGCACCCATATGGGGCGCGAGACCTTTCGCGGGTCCAGCCAGTCGTAATAGGCGGCCAGCATCATCACCAGCGCGATCTTCATCAACTCGGACGGTTGCAGCATGATGAAGCCGAGGTTCAGCCAGCGCTGCGCCCCCATGCCCACATGGCCCATGATATCCACTGCCACCAGAAGCCCGATGGACAGCAGATACGCCACGCCCGAAATGTTGCGCCAGAACCAGATGGGGATCATCGCCACGATCAGCATTACCGTCAGGCCGACGGCGAACCGCTTCATCTGCGGTTCTGCCCATGTGGACAGGGTGCCCCCCGCGACGGAGTAAAGCATCAGCCAGCCGACGGCGCAAACCGTTGTCAGCAGCAGCACCAGCGGCCAGTTCAGATACAGGATCTTCCGCAGACCCGAGGGAACGGCCTGAATGCGGTATTCCAGAAAGCTCATGCCCGTCCCCTGGTGCCGGTGGCGCTGGCCAAGGTGTCGAACTGGCGCAAAGGCAGCTCCGACAAGGCGGTTTCGATGCGGGCGCGCTGGCTGGCGGGATAGGCGGACAAGGGCGGCGTGCCCCCCGTCAGGATGCGCAGCAGCACGTCTCGCAGAATCGGGGCGGCCACGGTCGATCCGCCGCCGCCATGTTCCACCACGCAGGAAACGGCCACGCGGGGATTATCATAGGGGGCAAAGCCCACGAACAGGGCATGGTCGCGCCGGTTCCACGGCAGCTGGTCGTTGCTGATCACGCCACGTGCACGTTCGGCCGCAGTGATGTTGCGCACCTGCGAGGTGCCGGACTTGCCGGCCATTGTCAGCGCCGGGTCAACGATGCGATTGGAATAACCCGTCATCCCGAAAGTGTTCGACACGGTATGCATGCCTTGGCGGACCTGCCGCAGGAGGCGCGGATCGACATCCAGAGGCGGAGCCTCAGTCTCGGGCACGTCCTGCCCGCCGATGGCCTTCACCAGCCGCGGCGCCACCGCGCGCCCCGAGGCCAGCCGCGCCGTCATCACCGCAAGCTGAAGCGGCGAGGTCAGAACATATCCCTGCCCGATAGAGGCGTTGATCGTGTCGCCCACGCGCCATTCCTGTCCATAGCTTGCCGCTTTCCATGCCTTGTCGGGCATCACGCCTTCCACAATGGCCGACATCGGCAGGTCGTGACGCTGGCCCAGCCCAAGGCGGCGGCCCATGTCGGCGATCTTGTCGATCCCCACGCGCTGCGACACGTCATAGAAATAGACGTCGCAGCTGCGGCCAAGCGCCTCGTCCAGCGCGAGGTGGCCGTGGCCGCCCCGCGACCAGCAGTGAAAGCGCCGGCCCGCAACCTCGTAATAGCCGGGGCAGTAAACGCGGGTTTCGGCATCGATCACCCCCGCCTCCAGCGCGGCAAGGGCAGTGACCATCTTGAACGTCGATCCGGGCGGATAAGCCCCCGACACGGTCTTGTTGGCCAGCGGGCGGTGGTCGTTCCCCGTCAGCGCGGCATAATCGCCATAGGAGATGCCGCGCACGAAAAGGTTCGGATCAAAGGACGGGGTAGAGGAAATGGCCAGCAGATCGCCATTCGTGACATCCATCGCCACGACCGCCGCGCTTTCGGAGCCCAGACGCGCCTGCACGAAATTCTGCACCTCGGCATCGATTGTCAGGGTCAGGTCGGCGCCCGGCTGGCCTTCCACGCGGCCCAGCTCACGCATGACGCGGCCTACGGCGTTCACCTCGATCCGCTTGGTGCCTGCCTCGCCGCGAAGGGTGTCCTCCATCCACGTTTCCAGCCCGACCTTTCCGATCTGGAACTGCGGAATCTGAAGCAGCGGGTCCGGTGTTTCCTGTTTTGCCAGATCGCGTTCGGACACGGGACCGACATAGCCGACGACATGTGCAAAATCGGCATCGAATGGATAGATGCGCGACTGGCCCACCTCGGGCGTGACGCCGGGCAGCGAGGGCGCGTTCACTGCCACGCGCGACATGTCATCCCAGCTGATACGGTCTGCCACGACAAGGGGAACGAAGGCGCTGCGCTTCTTCGCCTCATCCTCCACCCGGGCGATATCGGCATCGGTCAGGGGAATCACCCGCTGCAGCCGATGCAGCACGTCGGAGACATCGCCCGCATCCTCGCGCGTGATGGTGATGCGGTAATTCTGTTCGTTACCCGCGATCAGCCGGCCGTTGCGATCGAAGATCTGGCCGCGATGCGGCGGAATCAGACGGATGGAGACACGGTTTTCCTCGGCCAGCATGCGGTACTGGTCGGCTTCGTCCACCTGCATGTATCGCATGCGCGCCCCAAGCACCGCCGCCACGGCGGACATTGCCCCGCCAAGGATCAGCGCGCGCCGGGTGGTGCGGCGGGTGGTGTCGTCACTGTCGCGGTGGGCGATGCGTTTCACATCCGTCTCCCCAATGCGTCGATTTCGCCGGTTGCGGGCTTGTGCAGGCCAAAGACCACGGTCGTCACCAGAACAACCAGCGGATAGGACGCGATCGTGGCCGCCACGCCCATCATCGCATACCCCAAGGTGACCTGCGGAAGAAAGGCCATCGCGAACACGAAACGGTAGGCCAGTTCCATCCCGAATATCAGCCCCGCGGCCACCAGCCATTCGCTAAGGAAGTTGGATTCGCGCGCAAAGGCGACGCGGCGGCGCAGGAATTCCGTCGCCAGCACCGAGATTGCGGCCCAAAGCCCCGGCGGGCGCATCAGAAGCACATCCTCTGCCAGTACCACGATGGCAATCAGCCATGCCCGCATCGTGTCAGGGCGCCGAAGCGTCCATGCCAGCGTCACGCAAAGCAGCAGGTCCGGCCCCGGCCAGCTGTCCGCCTCCCTGCCCAGCGGCATCAGGCGCACGAGGATCAGCACCAGCGCGATCAGGACAAAGGCAAGCCGGTGGATCCAGCGCCCCGTCCGGCCCGACCCGGTCATGGTGCGGCCTGCGAAACAAGGGGCGGAAGTTCGGGCGTGACGGGAAGCGGCGGGGTGATCAACTCTCCCGGATCGGTGGGGACGGGGCGTTCGCCCATCCGCAGCACGCGCAGGAATTCCAGCCTTGCATAATCGGCGGCAAGGCGCACGCGCAGGCGGCGGTCGGGCCGCTGGGCAACCTCGCCCACCAGAAGATCCGAAGGAAACACCGATCCGTCACCCGAAGTGACAACACGATCGCCCGGCCGCACCAGATCGGGCTTTTCCAGAAACTCCAGCACCGGGGTGCCGGTGTTGTCGCCCGAAAGAATGGCCCGTTGCCCCGAAGGCTGGACCATCACCGGAATGCGGCTGCTGGAATCGGTCAGCAGGATCACGCGGCTGGTCTGGTTTCCCACGCCCGAGATGCGGCCCACAAGGCCGACCCCGTCCATCGTGGCCCAGCCGTCGCGGATTCCGTCGCGGCTGCCCACGTTCAGCAGCACCGACTGGCGGAAGGGAGATCCGCTGTCGGCCAGAACCTTGCCCGTCACATGCGTCAGTTCGGGATCCAGCCGCACCTGGTTCAGATCCAGCAGCTTGGCGTTCTGTTGTTCCAGCTGAAGCGCGGCTTCCTTCCAGGCGCGCATCTGCTGCAACTCGCGCCGCAGTTCCTGGTTCTGTTCATAGATGCGGACATAGGATTGCGCATCATCGACCATGTTGGCGATCTTCGTCACAGGCGTCATCGCCCAGTCGAAACTGGGCACGAAACGATCGACCAGCGCGGCGCGAAGCTGTTCGACGCGCACGCTGTCGATCCGCCAGAACATGAAGATCGTCAGCAAAAGCAGGACCAGCCCGCCGACAAGGATGCGTCGCAGGGGGCGGGTGAACTGGTCATGTCCGGTATCCCTTGCCACGGTATCCTCGGTTCAGGCTCAGGTTTCGTAGTCGATGACGTGGCGAAGCTGCTTCTGGTATTCCAGTGCCTTGCCGGTGCCAAGCGCCACGCAGTTCAGCGGCTCGTTCGCGACCGAGATGGACAGCCCGGTCTGTTCGCGCAAGGCCAGATCCAGATCGCCCAGCAGCGCCCCGCCTCCCGTCAGCATCACGCCGCGATCCACGATGTCGGCGGCAAGGTCGGGGGGCGTGGCCTCCAGCGCCTGCATGACCGCATCGCAGATGGACTGGACAGGTTCGATCAGCGCCTCGGCAACCTGCGCCTGGTTGATCTCCACCTCTTTCGGGACGCCGTTCAGCAGGTCGCGGCCGCGGATCAGCATGGACGTGCCGCGCCCGTCATCGGGCATGCGGGCCGTCCCGATGGAGGTCTTGATCCTTTCGGCAGTGGCGTCGCCGATCAGCAGGTTCTGCTGGCGGCGCAGGTAGGAGATGATGGATTCGTCCATCCGGTCGCCACCCACGCGAATGGAGCGGGCATAAACGATGTCCCCAAGGCTCAGTACCGCAACTTCGGTCGTGCCGCCGCCGATATCGACCACCATGTTGCCGGTGGGCTCGGTGATGGGCATGCCCGCACCGATGGCCGCCGCGATAGGTTCGGCGATCAAGCCAGCGCGGCGTGCGCCTGCCGAAAGAACCGACTGGCGGATTGCCCGCTTTTCGACGGGCGTCGCGCCATAGGGCACGCAGACGATGATCTTGGGCTTGGAAAAGGTGGTCCGCTTGTGAACCTTGCGGATGAAATGCTTGATCATTTCTTCCGCGGTGTCGAAATCGGCGATGACGCCGTCGCGCATCGGGCGGATCGCCTCGATGGAACCGGGGGTCCGGCCCAGCATCAGCTTTGCATCCTCGCCCACGGCCAGAACCTGCCGCTTGCCGTCCTTGACGTGATAGGCGACGACGGAAGGTTCGTTCAGGATGATCCCCCGTCCTTTCACATAGACCAGCGTGTTCGCCGTGCCGAGGTCGATAGCCATGTCCGACGAAAAGATACCCGCCAATGCCATATGAAGCCGTTCCTGTCTGATGTCCCTGATACCCGAGTCGTGCGGTGCGCGGGCGGCTTCTTATAAAAAGCCAAAGGGCAAAGCGAAAGGCTCCGCTTTGCCCCTTCACGTAATAATCAGCGGGGATCAGCCGGCGTCGCGGTAGCTTACGGCCTTCGTGTCGTGCCCCGGCGCCGTTTTCTGGCGGCGCAGGATCAGCCGGTTCAGCGCGTTCACATAAGCGCGGGCCGAAGCGACGACGGTATCGGTGTCGGCAGCATGGCCGGTCGCGATCTTTCCGTCCTCCTCCAGCCGGACGGTGACGGTGGCCTGCGCATCGGTGCCTTCGGTGATCGCCTGCACCTGATACAGCGCCAGCGTGGCGGTGTGATCCACCAGCATGTTCACCGCGTTGAAGGCCGCATCCACCGGGCCGTCGCCCGTGGCTTCCGCGGTCTTGTCCTCGCCATCGACGGTCAGCGTCAGCTGCGCCTCCTGCGGGCCCTCGGTGCCGCAAACCACGCGCAGGCGCTTGATCTGCAGCCCGTCATAGGCGGCCTGCGTGCCGGCTTCCTGCACCAGCGCCAGCAGATCCTCGTCGTAGATCTCTTTCTTGCGGTCGGCCAGCGCCTTGAAACGTACGAAGATATCGGCCAGCTGGTTGTCGGCAACCTCGTATCCCAGATCCTTCAGCTTGGACCGCAGCGCCGCGCGGCCCGAATGCTTTCCCATCACGAGCGAGGTTTCCGTCAGGCCCACATCGGCGGGGCGCATGATCTCGAACGTTTCGGCGTTCTTCAGCATGCCGTCCTGATGGATGCCGGATTCATGGGCAAACGCGTTCTTGCCAACGATGGCCTTGTTGAACTGGACGGGGAATCCGGAAACCGTGGCAACCTTGCGGCTGATCGCGGTCAGCCGTGTCGAATCCACGCCGGTGCGATAGGGCATGATGTCATTGCGCACCTTCAGCGCCATCACGACCTCTTCCAGCGCGGTGTTGCCCGCACGCTCACCCAGGCCATTGATGGTGCATTCGATCTGGCGCGCCCCCGCTTCGACAGCGGCAAGAGAGTTGGCCGTCGCCATGCCCAGATCGTTGTGGCAGTGGGTGGCGAAGATAATCTCGTCCGCACCCGGCACGCGTTCCAGCAGCATGCGGATCAGGTCTGCCGATTCTCGCGGCGCGGTATAGCCGACGGTATCAGGGATGTTGATCGTGGTGGCCCCGGCCTTGATCGCGATCTCTACCACGCGGCAGAGATAGTCGTGTTCCGTGCGCGTTGCATCCATGGGTGACCATTGCACGTTGTCGCACAGGTTGCGGGCATGGGTCACGGTATCGTGGATCCTCTCTGCCATCTGGTCCTTGTCCAGGTTGGGAATGGCGCGGTGCAGCGGAGAGGTGCCGATGAAGGTGTGGATGCGCGGACGGGCCGCATGCTTCACAGCTTCCCAGCAGCGGTCGATATCCTTGAAGTTCGCGCGCGACAGGCCGCAGATGACCGAGTTCTTCGATTGCTTGGCAATGGCCGAAACCGCCTCGAAGTCGCCTTCCGAGGCGATGGGGAAACCGGCCTCGATGATGTCCACGCCCATCTCGTCCAGCATGGCGGCGATGTCCAGCTTTTCGGCATGGGTCATCGTGGCGCCGGGCGATTGTTCGCCATCGCGCAGGGTGGTGTCGAAAATGAAAACGCGGTCCTGGGTATTCGTCATGTGCTTCTTCCTTCTTGAGCGTTGGGCGGGCGCTGGTCACCTCTGAGCGGTCGCGCCCAAGGGCACGCTCAGAGGCGCGTAAGAAGAAGAAGGCTGCGGGTGCAGCAGGGGGCGACGCCCCGAAGGATGATATGTTGGTCCCGTACCATGAACCGAACTATAAACGCCGCGGATTGCATGGCAACCGCAAATAAAGGGCAGGAAATCTGTCCTAAAGCCACTTCCGGCGGCGGAACCACCACCATGGCAGCAGCGCCGAAAGCACCATGGCCCCCAGTGCCAGCGGATAGCCGTATTGCCAGCCAAGTTCGGGCATGTTGTCGAAGTTCATGCCATAAACTGTGCCGACCAGCGTTGGCGGCAGGAACAGGGCGGTGGCCACGGACAGCACCTTGATGATCTGGTTCTGCTCCACCCCGATCAGGCCGATGGTGGCCGAATGCAGGAATGTCAGCTCCTGCTCGATCTGGGTTTCATAGGCGGAAAGGGATCGCAGGTCGCGCTCGATCGCCTTCAGCCGCATCGCGCCCTTGGCCGAAAGGCGGGCAAGCTGGGGCATATCGTCGTCCTGCATCTTGGCAGTCTTGCCTCCGGTTGCCACGCGCATGAACGGCAAAAGACGGTCGAAGGACAGCAGGCTTTCACGCAGGATCGACAGGGTGCGGTTCTTGCGGCCCAGCTGGCGCAGAAGTTTGCGCAGGTCCTGTTCCAGCGGCTCGTCGCTGTCCTCGAAGAACACGGTGTCGGAAATGGCGTTCAGATCTGCCGAAACCTGTTCCAGTACATCGGCGATGCGTTCGACGAAGGCTTCCAGAATGGTGGCCATCAGGCGGGGCGCATTATCCGATTCGCCCGGATGCCGCTGCACGCGCGCGGCAATGGTGCGCAGGGGCAGGGGGTTGGCATAGCGAACGGTGATCAGCAAATCGGGCAGCAGCACGAAGGTGACCTGCGTGCGGCGGGGACGGCCATCCACCACGCCTTCGATCACGGCGATGGTCATGACCATCGCCTTGCCGTCGATGTAAAGGCGCGAGCTGTCCTCGATCTCCGTCATCTCGGCACGGGTGGGAACGGCAACGCCGGCCAGTTCCTCGATCAGGCGCTCTTCCCAGCGGGTCGGGTTGCACATGTCGATCCAGAGCACGCCCTGAATCGACTGCGGTACCCCTTCGATGCAGCACAGCGCGCCATTGGACAGGATATGGTGTTCGATCATGCGGTCAGGCTTGCCCGCTGCCGGGACGGCGGGCAAGCGATTCGTCAGGCCCCGGGCGTCAGGCGCAGGATCGAGGAGTCGCCGCCGCCCCGCTGTTCGGTCACGGCATAGATGGCGCCGTCCGGCCCCACACGCACATCGCGGATGCGCGCTTGCAGCGGAATACGCTCCTCATGCGTGACGGCGTCGCCGTCCATGTGCAGGACCACGACGCCCTGCGTGACCAGCCCGCCCGCAAGGATCGCGCCCTGAAGGTCGGGGAACATCTCTCCGTCATAGAAGGCCATGCCGGAAGGGGCGATCACCGGATCCCAGTAATAAAGCGGTTGCTGCGTCTGGGCCGATTGGGTGATGCCGTCCCCCACCGGATCGCCGGAATATTCGATGCCATAGGTCACCTCGGGCCAGCCATAGTTGAGGCCCGCTTCGGGGCGGTTCAGCTCGTCCCCGCCCTTGGGGCCATGCTCGATCATCCAGAACTGCCCGTCCGGGCCAAGCGCGGCCGACTGGGTGTTGCGGTGGCCGATGCTCCAGATCTCGGGCATAGCGCCTTCCACGTCGATGAAGGGATTGCCTTCGGCGGGATTTCCTTCGGTATCGATGCGGATGACCTTGCCGAAATGGCTGGACGGATCCTGCGCCTGCACGCGCGGCTCGCGGTCCGAGCGTTCGCCCACCGTCAGCCAGATCACGTCATCGGGCGCGATGGAGATGCGGGAGCCGAAATGCTTGTCCCCGTCATAGGTCGGCTGCTGGCTGAAGATGACGCGGACATCCTCCAGCCGCGGGGTGTCGCCGTCCTCGACCAGCCGCGCGCGCGCCAGCGCGGTGCCGTTGCCCCCGTCGCGGGGTTCCGAGAACGAGAAGAAGATCGTGCCGTTGGTTTCGAAATCGTTGCCCAGCGCCACATCGAGAAGGCCGCCCTGGCCGTCGCTGTCCACCTCGGGCACGCCCGAGATTGCGGGGCCGGCTTTGCCATCCGTCAGGATATGCATGTCGCCTTCCTTGGCGGTGACAAGCATCCGCCCATCGGGCAGGAATTCCATCGCCCAAAGGTGCGGCAGGCCTTCCGCCACGGTTTCAATGGAAACCTGAACGGGGTTTTCGGGTTGCGGTGCCCGCGTCTGCCCTTCGAAGGCAGGGGTCTGGCTTGGCGCATTGGGCGGGGCGGTTTCAGCGGGCTGGCGGGATTCCTGGGCAAAGGCGGGCAAGGCAAGGATGGTGGCAAGCGCGGTCAGAAACGTGCGGTCCATGATCTTCCTCCGGTGGCGTCGCGGCGGGAACGCCGCAACGCCGGAACCGGTTTCCGGCACCAAATGTCGCAGGGTTACTGCGCCAGCGTACCGTTTTCCCACGTGCCGCTGACCGTCTGGCCCGAGCTG
Organism: Falsirhodobacter deserti; assembly: GCF_004015795.1. Lineage (GTDB taxonomy): Bacteria > Pseudomonadota > Alphaproteobacteria > Rhodobacterales > Rhodobacteraceae > Falsirhodobacter > Falsirhodobacter deserti. The sequence continues at coordinate 408,103 of NZ_ML137218.1, forward strand.
TAGGTCATCGTGCCTTCACCCGAAGGCAGGTTGTTTGCGAACCCGCCTTCATACCGGTCGCCCGTGGCATAGGTGAGGGTGCCTTGCCCGTCGAACTGCCCTGCCTTCCATCCGCCGGTATAATGGTATCCGTCGGGCCGCGTCAGTTCCCCCTGACCTTCGCGCTGGCCGTTCGCGAAGCTGCCGACATAGGTGGTGCCATCGGCATACGTCGCCGTTCCGGTGCCGTTACGCTCCCCCTCGGACCATTCGCCTTCATAGCGGTATCCGTCGGGGCGGGTCAGGGTGCCGGTGCCGTGATACCGGCCTTCGGAGAAGCTGCCTTCATACGCGGTCCCGTCGGCCTGAACCATGCGGCCCCGACCTTCCATCACGCCGCCGGCCCATTCGCCTTCATAGCTTCCGCCATCGGCATAGGTCAGCGTGCCGCGCCCTTGCGGTTGCCCGCCGACGAAGCTGCCCGCATAAACCGATCCGTCGGGATAGGTCACGGTGCCTTCACCTTCCATCCGGCCCCCGTGCCAGTCACCTTCATAGCGGTATCCGTCGGGGCGCGTCAGGGTGCCCTTGCCTTCCCGCAGGTCCTGCACGAAGAGGCCGTCATAGACATCGCCGTTGGCATAGGTGGCAAGGCCCTGACCTTGACGCATTCCGTCAACGAAGCTGCCTTCATAGGTGTCGCCGCCGGGCTGGGTCAGCTTGCCTTCACCTTCGATCCGCCCTTCGGTCCACGTACCTTCAAACGTCATGCCTTCGGGGGTGGTGAGGGTGCCGGTGCCGGACGGAACGCCCGCCGCAAGGGTGCCGCGATAGATGCTGCCGCCGGGATAGGTGATCTCTCCCTCTCCGGATTTCTGGCCCGCTTCCCAGTTGCCGTCATAGACGTAACCATCGGGCGATTCGATGCGGCCGGGGCCGTCGGGCTGCCCGTTGGTGACACTGCCGACATAGACCGTGCCTTCGGCATAGGTCGCGGTACCTTGTCCCGTCCGCTCCCCCGCCTGCCATTCGCCTTCATAGGTCGAACCGTCGGCGAAGGTGATCTTCCCCTGGCCCTGCGGCCGCCCGTCCACGAACGGCCCGACATAGACCGAGCCGTTGGGATAGCGGGCCGTGCCGTCGCCCTGGATGCGGCCCTGTTCCCACTGGCCGGAATATTCGAATCCGCTGGGCATGCGATAGGTGCCCTGGCCCTGCTGCATCCCGTTGACGAACGTCCCTTCATAGACCGAGCCGTCATCGTATTGCTTCGTCTGGATGTCCTGCGCGAACGCGGGCGCAGCGAGTGCCAGCGCCAGTGTCGCACCAAGCCAGTGATGTTTTGCCATCCGTCCGTTCCGCTACAGCCTTCGCATCAAACCTTAGGGTTTTGATCATCTTGCCGCAAGCGGCGGGCAGTGCGTGCATAGATGCACAGAAATAGCTTGTATTGGCGGTATCGCGCGCGGGGGATGATGGCTACACTTCGCCCGAACAACAAAGGAGCGGTCCGATGACCAAACTTGCCGTCATCTACTATTCCACCTATGGCACCAACCACCAGATGGCCGAGATCGCCGTTGAGGCAGCCCGCGCTGCCGGCGCCGAGGTGCGCCTGCTGAAGGCGGCCGAAACGGCGCCCGAGGCTGTGGTGAACAGCCAGGATGCATGGAAGGCGCAGGCTGAAAAGACTGCACACATCCCCGTCGCGACGCCCGACGACATGGAATGGGCGGATGCCTATCTCTTTTCCACCCCCACGCGGTTCGGCTCGGCGTCCAGCCAGATGCGCGCCTTCATCGACACGCTGGGCGGGCTGTGGTTCCAGGGCAAGCTGGCCAAACCCGCAAGCGTGATGACCTCGGCGCAGTCCACCCATGGCGGGCAAGAGGCGACATCGCTGGGCCTGTACACCACGCTGATGCACTTTGGCGCGGTTATCGTTCCCCCGGGCTTCACCGATGAATCCATCCAGAAATCGGGCGGCAACCCATACGGCTATTCCCACACGCAGGGAGCGCCGTTCACCGACGACGTGAAGGCCGCGATCGGCCACCAGACGCGCCGCTTGCTGGACGTGACGGCGAAGCTGCTGGCATGACGCCTTGCGGGATGCGGCACCGTCCGCATCCCGCATTCAGCAAGCACTGGACCGTGGCGGCGGCGCTGCATATAACCGCGCCATGACATATTGCCCTCCTCCTCGTCGAATTACCGGCCCGGCGCGCTGACCGCCAGCGGCCCGCCGGGATGACCCTGCACGGCACCTTCCTTCCTGCCATTGACGACATGAGGCCACGCTCCATGAGCGACACGACCCCCGACTACCGCGACACCGTCTTCCTGCCCGAAACCGATTTTCCCATGCGCGGCGGCCTGCCGCAGCGGGAACCGGACTGGCTGGCCCACTGGGAAAAGATCGGCATCTATGACAGGTTGCGCGAAAAGACGGGCCGCAAGCCCTTCACGCTGCATGATGGCCCCCCCTATGCCAACGGGCACCTGCATATTGGCCACGCGCTGAACAAGACGATCAAGGACATGATCGTCCGGTCGCACCAGATGATGGGCTTTGATGCACGCTATGTTCCGGGCTGGGACTGCCACGGCCTGCCCATCGAATGGAAGATCGAGGAGCAGTACCGCGCCAAGGGCCTGAACAAGGATGACGTGGACATCGTCGCCTTCCGGCAGGAATGCCGCGCTTTCGCCAAGGGCTGGGTCGATATCCAGCGCGAGGAGTTCAAGCGCCTTGGCATCACCGGCAACTGGGCTGATCCTTACCTGACGATGGACTTCCATGCCGAGGCGGTGATCGCCGAAGAGTTCATGAAGTTCCTGATGAACGGCACCCTTTATCAGGGGTCCAAACCCGTGATGTGGTCGCCGGTCGAAAAGACCGCGCTGGCCGAGGCGGAGGTGGAGTATCACGACCACACCAGCCACACGATCTGGGTGCGCTTCCCTGTCCTGACGGCCACGAACCTGCCCGAACTGGACGGCTGCATGGACACGCAGCTTCTGCAGGCCTCGGTCGTGATCTGGACCACGACGCCGTGGACCATTCCGCAGAACCGCGCGGTCGCGTTCAACCCCGCCATCGCCTATGGCCTTTATCGCGTGCTTGATGTGGCTGAAAATGCCACGGCCCGTAGGGGGGAACTTCTGGTTCTGGCCGACGCGCTGGCTGAAGGCGTGATGAAGCAGGCAAAGGTCGAAACGTTCGAACGTGTGCGCGACGTGGCCGGCACCGAGTTCGAGGGCGTCATCCTTGCACACCCCTATCGCGGCATCGAAAACGGCGGCGGTGAATGGGACTATGACGTGCCGATGCTGGCGGGCGATCATGTCACGGACGAGGCGGGGACGGGCTTTGTGCACACCGCGCCGTCGCATGGCGATGACGACTATCAGCTGGGCCTGAAGCATGGCCTGAAAATGACCTACAACGTCGAGGCGGACGGGTCCTATCGCGTGGATCTGCCGATCTTCGGCGGCCAGCACATCATCCTGCCCGACGGCAAGGAAGGCCCCGCCAACGTGGCCAACATCAAGGCACTGGCCGGGGCGAAGGCGCTGCTGGCCAAGGGCAAGGTCAAGCACTCCTATCCGCATTCGTGGCGGTCCAAGGCGCCGCTGATCTTCCGCAACACCGCGCAATGGTTCGCGGGGATCGACCGGCCGCTGGATGACGGCATGGGCGAATATGGCGACACGATCCGCAAACGCGCGCTCGCCTCGATCGAGCGGTTGGTGAAGTTCACGCCGGTGTCGGGCCAGAACCGCCTGCGGTCGATGATGGAGGCGCGGCCCGACTGGGTCCTGTCGCGCCAGCGCGCCTGGGGCGTGCCGCTGACCTGCTTCGTGAAGAAGGGTGCCAAGCCCGAGGACGCGGACTTCCTGCTGCGCGACGCCGACGTGAATGCGAAGATCGTCGCTGCGTTCGAGGCCGAGGGCGCGGATGTCTGGTACCGCGACGGCTTCAAGGCCGAGATCCTGGGCGATCGTGCCGACGAGTATGAGCAGATCTTCGACGTTCTGGATGTATGGTTCGATTCCGGATCGACACATGCCTTCGTGCTGCGCGACCGCGCGGACGGAACGGCGGACGGAATTGCCGATGTGTATCTGGAAGGCACCGACCAGCATCGGGGATGGTTCCATTCCTCGATGCTTCAGGCCTGCGGCACCAAGGGGCGCGCCCCTTACCGCAACGTCGTGACCCACGGCTTCACGCTGGACGAAAAGGGCATGAAGATGTCCAAATCGCTTGGCAACACCGTCGTTCCCGCCGAGGTGATCGAGCAATACGGCGCGGACATCCTGCGCCTGTGGGTTGCCCAGGCCGACTAGACCGCCGACCAGCGCATCGGGAAGGAGATCCTGACAGGGACCGCCGACAGCTATCGCCGCCTGCGCAACACGCTGCGCTTCCTGCTTGGCGCGCTGAAGGGCTTCGATACGCCCGAGCGTGTGGAGCAGGCCGACATGCCGGAACTGGAACGCTGGGTTCTGCACCGTCTGGCCGAACTGGATGCCGAGGTGCGCGCAGGTTACGCCGCCTTCGACTTCCAGGGCGTGTTCCAGAAGCTGTTCACCTTCTGCACCACCGACCTGTCGGCGGTGTATTTCGACATCCGCAAGGACGTCCTTTACTGCGATCCGGAAAGCAGCCTGCGCCGCCGCGCCTCGCGAACGGTGCTGGATCTGGTCTTCCACCGCCTTGTGACATGGCTGGCACCGATCCTGCCTTTCACGACGGAAGATGTCTGGCTGTCGCGCTTCCCGGGGGCCTCATCCTCGGTTCACCTGCAGGACATGCCGGACACGCCTGCGGCATGGCTGGATGAAGCGCTGGCCACCAAGTGGCAGGCGATCCGTTCCGCCCGCCGCGTCGTCACCGCCGCGCTGGAGGTGCAGCGCACGGCCAAGGTCATCGGCGCAAGCCTGGAGGCGGCCCCCGCCGTGCATGTTGCCGATGCGGCGCTGCTGGAGGCGCTTCGTTCTGTCGATTTCGCCGAGGTTTGCATCACGTCGGACCTGACGCTGACGGGGGATGCGGCGCCGGAAGGGGCCTTCACGCTGGCCGATGTTGCCGGTGTTGCCGTGGTCTTCCACGAGGCGGAGGGCGAGAAATGCGCCCGCTGCTGGCGCATCCTGCCGGATGTGGGCACCCATGCCCATCCCGAAACCTGCGAGCGTTGCGACGCTGCGCTGGACTGACGCAAAAGAAAAGGCGCCCGGATCGGGCGCCTTTTTACTTCGTCCTGTTACCGTTTCCGTTCGGGAATAATCTGCTGTGCGATCCCTGCCAGCAGCAGATAGACGGATGTCACGATCAGCCCCCAATGCGCCCAGCTTTGCGGATCAAAGGAAACCCACGCCGCCCATCCGGCAAAGGCTGTCCACGCGATCGCGATCGGAAGCGAAACTATGCGCCAGCGGTTCGTGCGCACCGGGTGGATGAACTTCAGGTTTGTGAACATTGCCACCGTCAGCAGAAGCGAGACGATCAGGATCACGGTTTCATCGGGCCGGATGGCGAACAGCACCAGCACGACCATGTTCCAGCATCCCGGAAAGCCCGCGAAGGAATAATCCTTCGTCTTCATCCGCGTGTCGGCGAAATAGATGACCGAGCCATAGACGATCACGATGATCGTCAGCCACCCCTCCCACCCGTTCAGAAGGCCCGACTTGAACAACGCATAGGCGGGAATGAACACATAGGTCAGATAGTCGATGATAAGGTCCATCAGGACCCCGTCATAGGCCGGCCAGTGCTTTTGCACCTGATAGCGCCGGGCCAGCGGCCCGTCGATCCCATCCACCGCAAGCGCCACCACCAGCCAGAGGAACATGAGCGACCACTGTTCCTCCACCGCTGCAAGCATGGACAGCATGGAAAGAACAGCGCCAGTGGCGGTCAGCAGGTGAACGGAGAGGGCTTTGAAACGATGATCCATGGGCGCAATAGTGGTGCCTGACGCGCGCGAAGGCAAGCCGCGCTCAGGCACGGGGATGGGCGCGCGAATAGATGTCCATCAGGCGGGCGGCATCCACACCCGTATAGGTTTGGGTGGTTGACAGCGAGGCGTGGCCCAGCAGCGTCTGGATCGTGCGCAGATCGCCCCCTCTTGCCAGCAGATGCGTGGCGAAGGAATGGCGGAAAGCGTGCGGTGTGGCCGTGGCGGGAAGACCAAGCCGCATACGGGCCTTTTCGACCGCAGATGCGATCGTGCGCGGGTTCAGCCGCCCGCCCTTGACGCCGCGGAACAGCGGCCCCTGCGTCAGATCGAAGGGGCAAAGCCGGACGTAATTTGCAACCGCCTCTTTTGCGACCGGCAGGGTTGGCACCAGCCTCTGCTTGTTTCCCTTGCCGATGATGCGAAGGGTGTCGGGCAGGGGAAGGACGTCGCAATCCAGCCCGATCGCTTCGGATATCCGCAGCCCGCAGCCGTAAAGCAGCGTGACAACGGCTTGATCGCGTGCGGCCACCCATGCCTCGGGGTGGATGGCGACCTCGGTCATCATCTCGCGGGCGGCGTCCTCGGGCAAGGGGCGGGGCAGGGTGCGGCGATAACGGGGGCTGCGGGCCGACAGCACGGCCGTGGCATCGCCCCCCTCGCGTTCCGAAAGCCAGCCGGTGAAGGTTTTCACCGCCGACAGCTTCCGCGCCAGAGAGCGGGAGCCGACGCCGGCCGCACGCTCGAACGCCATCCAGCTGCGCAGATCGACCTGCTGCGCCCCGATCAGCGCCCCCAGCCCATACCCCTCGCCCTTGTGATGCGCAAAGAAATCCAGCCAGCGAACCACATCCGCGCCATAGGCGGTCACGGTGGCGGGGGAGCGCCCTTCGATGCTGGCCAGATGCGACAGCCAGCGTTCAAGGGCATCGCGGGCCGCAGGGGGGATGAGAAGGCTCATGTAAGCCAGCGGCGCATCACCCGCTCGGCCACGCCGGTGAAGAAGGTCAGAAGGTCCGTGCCCTGTGCGGGCTGGAACTGCGCCGCGTCGGTCCCGCCAAGGGCAAGCATGCCCGGCAGGTGGTCCGGACCAAGATCCAGCAGCATCAGCGCTTCGGACCCGATCCAGCGGGTGCGGTCGCCCCAGATGGTTTCGGCGCCTTGCGTGCGGCGCAGGATCACGGGTCCGCCCCGCCCGGCATAAGCGGCGATGAAGCCTGCCGGGACGGTGCAAAGAACATTTTCGAACCGTTCCAGTTCGGGATCGAGGTCATCCTCACCGGTTTCAAGCACAAGGCGCAGGCTGTCCACGCGCAGCGTCTGGCGCACTGGTCCGTCCAGCGCCTCCAGCAGGGCGGGGAAGCTGGGCGGTTCCAGCAGGGCAAGGATCGCCCGGTGGATCTGCGCCGTGCCCGCCACGTTTTCATAGGCGGCGGCAATGACGTTGCGATGCGTATCTTCCAGCGCGCCCAGCTTCGATTCCAGCCGCTCTATCGTGGCGCCGCGCAGGTCGATGACGTTGGATCCGCGCTGCGCATCCCCTGCGCGGATCAGTGCGCGCATGATGTCCTGATCCTCAAGTACCAGTTCAGGTTGCGACAGGATCCTGGCGCGCCAGTCGGTCGGCTTCTCGGTGGCTTGCATCCCGCTCTCGTCCATCTGTTTCGCGGCAGTATATCGGGGCGTGGCGGGCGGGCAACGGGGGCGGGCGCGATATGGACAAGGCGCGGCTTTCATGAAACAGGTCAGCCGTCCGAGCCGGAGAGATTTTCATGACCGTCGTCACCCGCTTCGCCCCTTCGCCCACCGGCTTCATCCACGTGGGAAACCTGCGCACCGCGCTGATGAACTGGATGATCGCACGCAAGGCGGGCGGCACCTTCATCCTGCGGCTGGACGATACCGACCAGGAACGTTCCAAGCAGGAATATGTCGACGCGCTAAAAGAAGACCTTGAATGGCTGGGCCTGACATGGGACCGCGAGGAGCGTCAGTCCGCCCGTCTGGACCGCTATGCCGAAGCCGCGCAGCAACTGCGCGAAGCCGGCAAGTTCTATGAATGCTTCGAATCGCCGACCGAACTGGATCTGAAGCGCAAGAAGCAGCTGAACATGGGAAAGCCGCCGGTCTATGACCGTGCCGCGCTGAAACTTTCGGCCGAGGAAAAGGACCGCCTGCGCGCCGAGCGTGGCGGCTACTGGCGGTTCGAGCTTGATCACGAGCGGATCGAGTGGACGGACGGCATCCTTGGCGACATCTCGATCGATGCGGCGTCGGTATCCGATCCCGTACTGATCCGTCAGGACGGGCAGGTGCTTTATACCTTCGCATCCTCGGTCGATGATATCGACATGGGGGTCAGCTTCATCGTGCGCGGGGCGGATCACGTCACCAACACTGCCACGCAGATCCAGATCATGAAGGCGATGGGCGGCACGCCCCCCAGCTTTGCCCACCATTCGCTGCTGACCGGCCCGCAGGGCGAGGCGCTGTCGAAGCGCCTTGGTGTTCTGTCGCTCCGCGATCTGCGGGCGCAGGGTGTGCAGCCGCTGGCGCTGTTGTCGCTGATGGCGCGTCTGGGCTCCTCCAAACCGGTGGAGCTTGCGCAAAGCCACGAGGAACTGATCGCAGGTTTCGACATCGGCAGCTTCGGTGCCGCGCCGACGAAGTTCGATGCCGCCGACCTGTTCCCGCTGACCAAGCAGTGGGTGCAGGGCCTTCCGTTCGCGAAGGTGGCGGACCGCATCGCCGAACTGGGTGTTCCCGCCGATCTGGCCGAAACCTTCTGGCGCGTGGCCAAGGACAACATCACCGTTCTGGCCGATCTTGCCGCGTGGTGGGAGCTGTTCCGCGATGGCGCGGAGCCGCAGATCGACCCCGAGGACGAGGCGTTCGTGCGCGAGGCGCTGGCCCTGCTGCCCGACGGCCCCTACACCGCAACCACATGGGGTGAATGGACCGCGAAGGTTAAAGAGGCGACGGGACGGAAGGGCAAGGGGCTGTTCATGCCCCTGCGCAAGGCCCTGACAGGGCAGGCGCATGGACCGGACATGGCCGATGTGATGCCGCTTCTGCAGCGGGTTCGCGCGAAGGAATAAGAAAAGGCGCCCGAGGGCGCCTTTTTCATTGCCGTGACAGCAGCGATTGCGGCCGCGCCCGCGCAAGGCTTTGGGTGATCAGCGCTGCAAGGCCGGCCTTTACCAGATCGCCGGGCAGGAAGATGGCCATGCTGGCGGCGATGGTCGGCACTGCCGTCGTTCCGGGTGCATGAAGCCACAGCCCAAAGATCCCGAAGATGTAAAGCAAGCCGACGCAGCCGGCCATGCTGGCCACCAGCGCCACCGGCCCGACCGAGGCGCGCCAGTGCTGCACGATCCAGCCCGTAACGAAGGCGGCCACGGGATAGCCCCAAAGAAAGCCGGCAGAGGGGCCGACAAACGGCGCAAGCCCGCCGCGGCCGCCGGCAAGAATCGGCAGGCCCATAGCGGCCACGGCCAGATAAAGCGCCACGGCCAGCGCCCCGCGGCGCGCACCAAGAACGGTGCCGCACAGCATGACGCCCAGCGACTGGGCCGTGATCGGCACACCAAGCGGCAGGTGGATCTGCGGCACGGTGCTTAGCACCGCGATCAGCGCAGCGAAAAGAGCGATCAGGGCGATGTTGCGTTCCATGTGGTTCCTCACGCGGGGTTCACGCGGTTATGACATGCCGCCACGTGCGCGCAAGGCCTCGGCCACGCGATCGGCATCCTCAAGCGCCCCAAGAAGCACCGGGGGCACAACCCGCCATCCGGGCTTTTTTGCAGAACGGGCGCGCCACGCCTCGCGCAGGGCCATGTGGCGGCCCGACATCACGGGAATGAAGCGGATCATCAGCGCGATTGCCATGGCCAGCGCCTTTGGCGGCAGGAGGGGCGACAGAGGGCGCGCGATGCGGGTGACCAGCGCGATCATCGCATCCAGCCTTGTTGTCATCGTGACCAGGTTCGCGGCGGCCATGGCGGCGGCGATGCGCAGCACCATCACGGCCCCCGCCTCCGGTTCGCGCAGGATCAGGTGCCAGCCGATCAGCACAAGGATCAACGGTAACAGCGGGCGCATGACGCCCAGCCCGTGCCGCACGAAGCGCACCCCGCCTGCGGCATAGGCCAGACCCACCAGCACCAGAAGCGCGGCCAGCGGCACGGGCCGGTCCAGCATCATCGCAATGGCACTGATCACCACCAGCGCGGCCAGCTTCGCCCCTGCGGGAACCGGATGCCAGATCGTGCGGATGGGCGATGTGAGCGCGATCAAGGCTCTGCCCCCAGCCGTTCCATCTCGGACATGAAGGGGGGCAGGACGGCTTCCGGCGTTCCATTCGCCACGATGCGTCCGCCATCCAGCCACAGCACACGGTCGCATCCCGCCACAGAGGCGGGATCATGGGTGATCGTGATCAGGCGCTGCGGCAATGCGTCAAGCCGTCGGCGCAGGCGCAGGCGGGTCGGCAGGTCCAGTGCGGCGAAGGGTTCATCCAGCAGGATCGTCTTGGGCTGCATCAGCAGAACGGCCAGCAGGCACAGAAACTGCTTCTGCCCTTGCGACAGGGTGGAAACCGGGCGATCCGCCCAGTCGGCCCGTCCTTCGGCGGCCAGTGCGGCGCGGGCAGCCTCCAGCGCGTCCTTGCGGCCCATCTGCCGCAGGCCGAAGGCAAGCTCCTCCTCCACGGTGGGGAAGATGATCTGGTGATCGGGGTTCTGGAACAGGATGCCGATGGCCGAAAGCATGGCACGGCGGTCTGACGGATCGGCCCCTTCGATGGTGACGCGCCCCGATGTGGCCGGTTGCAGGCCTGCCAGAAGGCGCAGCAGCGTCGTCTTTCCCGCGCCGTTGCGGCCCAGCAAAGCGATCCGCCGTTCGGTCAGATGCACGTTGATCGGATGCAGGATGACACTGCCTGACAGGGTGACGCCTGCGTCTTGAAGGTGAATGCCGCTCATGCCGCGTGATGGCCTGTTTTCTGCTGCGGATCAAGTTAAGCGCCCATTAACCCTTCTGCGGGAAGGAAGGCCATGGACAAGACAGTGGACATCCTGCGCCTGATCCGCTCGCGCCGTGTGGGGGCGGTCACGTTTCTCCGGCTGCTGGCCGAACATGGCAGCGCCCGCGCCGCGCTTGCCGCGCTGCCGGACATCGCCCGCGCCTCGGGGGTCGACCGATACGAGGTTTGCCCAGAAGGCGTGGCCATCGCCGAGTTGCGCAAGGGGCAGGCAGCGGGCGCGCGGCTGGTCTGCTGGGGCGATGCAGACTATCCGCCGGCGCTTGCGCAGATTGCGGATGCGCCGCCGGTGCTTTGGGCCAAGGGCGATACCGGGCTTCTGGCGCGGCCCATGGTGGCGCTGGTGGGGGCGCGCAACGCGTCCAGCCTTGGGTTGCGGATGGCGCGGAAGCTTGCCTTCGGGCTGGCCGAGGCAGGGCAGGTCGTGGTGTCCGGCCTTGCCCGCGGCATCGACGCCGAGGCGCATGAGGCGGCGCTGGATCGCGGCACGGTGGCCGTGATGGCGGGGGGAATCGACGTCATCTATCCGGCCGAAAATGCCGCCCTGGCCGCGCGAATGGCCGAACAGGGCTGCCTTCTGACCGAACAGCCGCCGGGAACGGAACCGCAGGCGCGGCACTTTCCGCTGCGCAACCGCATCGTGTCCGGCCTTGCCCATTCGGTTGTGGTGGTGGAGGCGGCAGCGCGATCCGGCAGCCTGATAACCGCCCGCGATGCGCTGGATCAGGGGCGCGAGGTGTTTGCCGTGCCGGGCCATCCGTTCGATGCGCGCGCGGCAGGCTGCAACCAGTTGATCCGCGAAGGCGCGACCCTTCTGACACAGGTGAGCGATCTGCTGGATGCCACCGGCCAAAGCGCGATGAACTTCGGCGCGCCCGTTCGCCGCCGTGCCCCGCCCGCGCCCAGACCCGCCCCGCCGCCTTCGGCCGAAGGGCTGGCGCAGCGCATTCTGGACCGGCTTGGCCCGTCCCCCCTGGCCGAGGATCAGCTGATCCGCGATCTGGGTCTGACGCCGGCGCAACTGGCCCCCGAACTGCTTGCGCTGGAGCTTGAGGGCGTGGTCGAACGGCAGGCCGGAGGGATGCTGGTCCGCACGCCTCATTGACAAAGATGAGGGATCGCCCACATCTAGGCCCGCTGTCGAAGGGAATATGCATGGCTGTCGTCGTCGTCGAATCACCTGCCAAGGCCAAGACGATCAACAAGTATCTGGGATCCGATTATACGGTCCTGGCCTCCTATGGCCATGTGCGGGACCTGCCGCCGAAGGATGGTTCGGTCGATACGGATCATGAATTCGCAATGAAATGGGAGGTGGCGGCCGACAGCAAGAAGCATGTCCGTGCCATCGCCGAAGCGCTGAAGACCGACGACACGCTGATCCTTGCCACCGACCCCGATCGCGAGGGGGAGGCGATTTCGTGGCACCTGCAGGAGGCGCTGGCCTCTTCGCTGAAAAAGGGCAAGACGGTTCGCCGCGTGACCTTCAACGCGATCACCAAGGCCGCCGTGCAAGAAGCGATGGCCAACCCCCGCGACATCGACGCCCCGCTGGTGGAGGCCTATCTGGCCCGCCGGGCGCTGGATTACCTTGTCGGTTTCAACCTGTCGCCCGTTTTGTGGCGCAAACTGCCGGGCGCGAAATCCGCCGGCCGCGTCCAGTCCGTCTGCCTGCGCCTGATCGTGGAGCGGGAGATGGAGATCGAGGCCTTCCGCGCCCGCGAATACTGGAGCGTGAAGGCCCAGCTTCAAACGCCGCGCGGTGCGGAGTTCGAGACGCGGCTGACCGTTCTGGGCGGCAAGAAGCTGGACCGCTATGACATCCCGACCGCCGAGGCGGCGGAGCTTGCGGTGCAGGCCGTCACCTCGCGCGATCTGACCGTGCAGTCGGTGGAGGCCAAGCCCGCTTCGCGCAACCCGTCGGCGCCGTTCATGACCTCAACCCTGCAGCAGGAAGCCAGCCGCAAGTTCGGCATGGGGGCCAAGGCCTGCATGTCGGCCGCGCAACGGCTCTATGAGGCGGGGCACATCACCTATATGCGGACCGACGGCATCGACATGGCGCCCGAGGCCGTGATGGCCGCACGCGACGAGATCAAGCGCCGCTTCGGCGAGGATTACGTGCCGCCCTCGCCCCGCATGTACAAGAACAAGGCCAAGAACGCGCAGGAGGCACACGAGTGCATCCGCCCGACCGACATGGCCGCATCCCCCGAAAAGCTTCGGCTGGAGGCGGATCAGCGCAAGCTTTACGACCTGATCTGGAAGCGGACGCTGGCCAGCCAGATGGCCGCGGCCCGGCTGGAACGCACCACGGTCGATGTGGGCAGCGACGACGGGCAGGTGGTGATGCGTGCCACGGGGCAGGTCGTGATGTTCGACGGCTTTCTTGCCATATATGAAGAAGGCCGCGACGATGACGGCGAGGATGACGGCCGTCTGCCCCAGATCATGCAGGGCGAACCCGCGAAGAAGCAGGGCGTGACGCCCGAACAGCATTTCACGCAGCCCCCGCCGCGTTACACCGAAGCCACGCTGGTCAAGCGGATGGAGGAGCTGGGGATCGGGCGTCCGTCCACCTATGCCTCCGTGCTGACGACGATCCAGGACCGCGAATATGTCCGCAAGGACAAGAACCGCCTGTTCCCCGAGGACAAGGGCCGGCTGGTGACGGCGTTCCTGACCAACTATTTCAAGCGCTATGTCGAATACGACTTCACCGCCGATCTGGAAGCCGAACTGGATGACGTGTCTGCCGGCGACCGGAACTACAAGGAGGTTCTGGCGCGGTTCTGGCGGGACTTCTCAGCGGCCATCGCGGAAACCGCCGATCTGCGCATCGGCGAGGTGCTGACGACCATCGACGATTTCCTTGCGCCGCATCTTTATCCGGCCCGCGCCGACGGGTCCGATCCGCGCGTTTGCCCGGTTTGCCATGCGGGGCGCCTGCACCTTAAAACTTCGCGCGGGGGCGGGGCGTTCATCGGCTGCGGCAACTATCCCGAATGCCGTTACACGCGCCCCATCTCGGTCGCGGGGGATGAGGAAGCGACGGGCGAACGTGTGCTGGGCGAAGATCCGGACGGTTTGCCGGTCTGGCTGAAGACGGGCCGGTTCGGGCCCTATGTTCAGCGCGGCGATGCGACGGAGGAGGTGCCGAAGCCCCCTCGCGCCAGCCTGCCGAAGGGCTGGTCGCCGGCCGGTATGGATCTGGAAAAGGCGCTGCGCCTGCTGGACCTGCCGCGCGCCATCGGCCCGCATCCCGATGACGGGGAGCTGATCGAGGCGGGGATCGGCCGCTTCGGCCCTTACGTGAAGCATGGCAGCAAGTATGCCAACCTTCCCGAAGTGGACGAGGTTTTCGAGATCGGCATGAACCGCGCGGTTGAGGTTCTAGCCCAGAAGGTGACGCGCGGGCGCGCCGCACCGGCCGAACCGCTGCGCGTGCTGGGCGATCACCCCGATGGCGGGCAGATCAGCGTGATGGCGGGTCGCTATGGCCCCTATGTGAAGTGGGAAAAGGTGAACGCCACCCTCCCGAAAGAGCTGGAGCCGGAAGCCATCAGCTTGGACGAGGCGATCACTCTGGTGAACGACAAGGCGTCCAAAGGCGGCAAGAAGAAAGCCGCCCCGAAGAAGGCGGCGGCCAAAAAGCCGGCTGCAAAGAAACCGGCCGCGAAAAAGCCTGCCGCCAAGAAGGCACCTGCAAAGAAAGCGGCTGAATAGGGGGCGAAAGCCCCCGCATCAGGCGCGCGGATCCAGCAGCTTTGCCATCACGGTATCCGCGCGGATTACCCCGACCGGCACACCCTGATCGGTCACCTGCAGATCCGGCGCGCCGCCCTTCAGCATCTCCATCACCTTGGTCACGGGCATATCGGCTTCCACTGCGGGGGCGGCCGATGTGCCTGCGGTCATCACGTCGCGCGCCTTCAGAACCGACAGCGGGTTCATGTGCGCCACAAAATCGGCCACGTAATCCGAGGCGGGATTCGCGATGATTTCGCGTGCGGTGCCGCATTGCACGATCCGCCCGCCATCCATCAGCGCGATGCGGTTGCCGATCTTGAACGCTTCGTCCAGATCATGGCTGACGAAGATGATGGTGCGCTTCAGCTTTGCCTGCAGGTCCAGCAGTTCATCCTGAAGCCTGCTGCGGATCAGCGGATCAAGGGCCGAGAAGGGTTCGTCCATCAGCAGGATCGGCGCTTCGGTCACAAGGGCGCGGGCAAGGCCGACACGCTGCTGCATCCCGCCCGAAAGCTCTGCCACCTTGCGGTCGGCCCATTGGGACAGGTTCACCAATTCAAGTTGTGCGTCCACCTTGGCGCGTCGTTCCGATGCGGAAATGCCTGCCAGTTCAAGGCCAAGGCCCACATTCTCGCGCACGGTGCGCCATGGCAGCAGGCCGAAGGCCTGGAACACCATGGCGATGCGCGACAGGCGCAGGCGGCGCATTTCGGCGGATGAGGCGTTGGTGACGGAGACCATCCGCTGCCCGTCATTCACCTTCACATCGCCGCGGATCACCGGGTTCAGCCCGTTCACGCCGCGCAGAAGGGTGGATTTGCCCGAACCGGAGAGGCCCATCAGCACGACGATCTCCCCCTCTTTCACCGTCAGCGAACAATCGTGAACGCCAAGGATCTGGCCGGTTTCCTGCTGCACCCGGTCGCGTGATTCGCCCTTGTCCATCAGCGGCAGCGCGCGGCCCGGCTTGTCGCCGAACACGATGGAAACGTTGTCAAAGATCACGGCGGTCATGTGCGGGTCACCCTCAGCATGCGGTCAAGAAGGATCGCCACGACGACGATGATGATGCCCGATTCGAAACCGAGCGCGGTGTTCACGGTATTCAGCGCCCGCACCACCGGCACGCCCAGCCCGTCCGCCCCGACAAGGGCCGCGATCACCACCATGGACAGCGACAGCATGATGGCCTGCGTCAGGCCCGCCATGATCTGTGGCAGCGCCCATGGCAGTTCGACCTTCCACAGGCGTTGATGGGACGTGGCGCCGAAGCTTTCCGCCGCCTCTGTCAATGCAGGCGGGGCAGAGCGGATGCCAAGTGCCGTCAGCCGGATCGGCGCAGGCAGCACGAAGATCACCGTCGCGATCAGGCCGGGCACCATGCCAAGGCCGAAGAACACGATGGCCGGAATAAGATAAACGAAGGTGGGCAGTGTCTGCATCAGGTCCAGCAGGGGCGTGATCGCCTGCTGAAGGCGCGGGCGGTGGGCGGCCGCGATGCCGATGGGCACGCCAATGATCATCGTCGTGGCGCAGGCAATGACGATCAGCGCCATGCTTTGCATCGTCGGGTCCCAGTAGCCCTGGTTCAGGATGAACAGGAAACAAGCCGCCACCAGAAGGCACGTCCTCCAGTTTCGCTGCAAAACCCAAGTCAGGGCAAGAAACGCTGCGATCACGATCAGCGGGTGCGCCCCCTGCAGGACGTAAAGGACGGCGTCGATCAGCGCCTCCATCACTTGGGCGATACGGTCGAAGACCGGACCGCCATGCGCGTTCAGCCAGTCGAAACCGGTTTTCGCCCATTGTCCTACGGGGATCTTGTTATCGGTAAGCCAGTCGATCATCAGGGTCCCTTGGCTGGTTGAAAGGGGCCGGCGCGAAGGCCGGCCATGATGGTCAAAGGTCCAGCGCTTCTTCCACGACGGTCAGGCCCTCGGCACCGTCCACGGCGGTCACGCCTTCCAGCCACGGTTCGATCACCGCGGGATTGCGGCCGATCCAGTCCAGAACTGCATCTTCGGGCGTCATGCCGTCCTCAAGGATGAGGCCCATCATCTCGTTCTCCATCTGCAGGGTGAAACGTTGCTGCGACAGGAAGCGGGCGACATTGGGGCAATCTTCGGCAAACCCTGCGCGGCTGATGGTGTTCACGATGCCTTCGCCGCCGAAGAATTCCTGCGCGCCTTCAAGATAGGTCAGATCGAAGCTGGCATTCATGGGATGCGGTTCCCAGCCAAGAAAGACCACAGGCTCTTCGCGCGGATAGAAGCGGCCCACTTGCGCCAGCATTCCCTGCTCGGAAGATTGCACGATTTCCCAGCCTTCAAGAATGCCACCCGGTTCCGTCAGGCTGATAAGGTATTCGTTGCCCTCGTTGCCCGGCTCGATCCCATAGATGCGGTGATCCAGCGGTTCGGCGAACTCGGGCAAATCCTCATAGGTCTTCAGGCCCTGTTCGGCCAGATAGGTGGGAACGGCGAGGTTGTACTTGGTGCCTTCAAGGTTGGTGGTAATCGTCTCGATCCGGCCGGTTTCCAGATAGGGGCGGATCGCCGATTCCTGCGACGGCATCCAGTTCCCAAGAAACACGTCCAGATCGCCCTGTTCCAGCGAAGCGAAGGTCACCGGCACGCCCAGAACATTCACCTCAACGTCATAGCCGAGTGCTTCAAGGATCTGGCGCGTTACTTCCGTGGTGGCGGTGATGTCGGTCCAGCCCACGTCGGACATGGAAACGGAGGTGCATTGCGTTTGCGCCATCGCCGGCAGGGCCACCGAAAGGGCAGCGCCTGCCAGAAGGATTGTCAGAACAGGTTTCATTTGGTTTCTCCCCGGAAGTTTTTGTTGATTGACGAGTCAATCAAGCTTGCGATAAAGATGATCGGGCAAGTGAAAGGTCTTTCCCATGCCCCGTGTCGGGATGGAGCCTCTGCGTCGCGCCGCGCTGATACAGGCCACGCTTGAGGAAATCGGCGCGCGCGGCACGCTGGATGTGACAGTGGGGCAGATCGCGAAACGCGCAGGCGTGTCGGCTGCGCTGGCGCATCACTACTTCGGCGGAAAGGAGCAGTTGTTCCTTGCAGCCATGCGCTCGGTCCTCGATGCCTACGGGGCGGAGGTGCGGCAAGCTCTTCGGGCGGCACAAGGGCCTGATCAGCGGCTTTCGGCAATCCTCGAAGCCTCCTTTTCAACGTCCAACTTCCGGCCCGAGATCGTGTCGGTCTGGCTTAACTTCTACGTCATGGCACAGACAGTGCCCGAGGCGAAGCGGCTTCTGACAATATACCAAAAACGCCTGAACGCCAATCTGGTGGCATGCCTGCGGCCGCTTGCGGGTGCGCGGGCCCCGGAAATCGCGGCCGGGGCGGGCGCATTGATCGACGGTGTTTACCTGCGTCATGCGTTGAGCGATGTCATTCCAGACCCCTCTGCAAGCGTCAACATGGTGTTCGGAATGATCCGCGCCGAGATCAAGGATGGGGCAGGGGAGGGGCTTCGGCAACCGCATGCCGCACGTAACATTTCGGTGTGCAATTCTCATGGCATGGGATAGCTTCTGCACGGGCCGGCACTAGTTGACAGTGCCACGGGAAGGAATTGGTCCTGTCCCGATCCATACCAGGAGTGAACCATGTCGATGACCGCCCGTATCACCGTCGCGCTCTGTGTCGCCGCTTTTGCCGCCGCTTGCGCCCCCAAGCGCGAAGAGGTCGTCGTGACCCAGCCCGCCCCCGTCACGACCGAGCCGACCTATACCAGCAAAATGTGATCCCGCGCGGCGGGACCCTGGTCCCGCCCGCTTTTCTTCTGGACGAACATGCAAAAACATCGCGGGTTCCCGAGCCGGCTGACGGGGACCGATTACCAGTTCACCATTCGCCGCGCCTCGAAAGAGGGGCCGACCAAGATCATCCGCCGCGAGCGGTTCCGTGACCGCAAACACATGGACCGTGCCGCCGACGAGGCGTTCATGGCCGCGCTTTGGGCAAATTTCGGCGAAGACCCGTTCGAGCGGGGAAACCTTGATGCCGGCCGCCTGTCATGGCTTTTCGGCCGCGAGGTGGTTCCGGCCGAGGATCCGTTCGACCCGCAAAGCTATGACGCGCTTTTGCGAATCGACAGGGCGAAGGCCGAAGCCGCGTTTCCGGCCGTTTTCGCGCCCGATGCGCCGCCCGTGCCCATGGAGGACGACTGGGACGACTGATTTCGTGGCGCGCTTCCGCCGAAGTGTGCCCGTACACGATATTGCGTCTTTCCCCCGCTGCACGATCGGGTAATCTTGCCGTAGAACAAGATCCCGAGGAGGCCGAGCAATGGTCAAGAACAAGATGATGATGCTGGCAGCTGTGCTGGCTACGGCAGCGGTTGCAGGTTGCACTGATCCCTATGGCAACAGCCAGTACGGCTATGGCACGTCGCCCATGAACAGCGCGACCGTTCGCACGCTGGGCGGTGCAGCAGCAGGCGCAGTCATCGCGGATGCGACCGGCGGCGGCAAGACCAAGGGTGCGCTGATCGGCGCGCTGGCAGGCGGCGGCTCCTGCGCCATTCCGGGTCAGAACTGCAACTGATCTTCGAAAGGCCGCCTTCGGGCGGCCTTTTTCATGCAGCCTCTCGGGCGCTGATTTCGGCCCATGCGCGGTTGATGTGAACCAGACGCTCTTCGGCCAGACGGACGGCTTCGGCGGGCACGCCGCGTGCCATCAGACGGTCCGGGTGGCTGTCGCGAACCGCCTGCTTCCACGCGGCCCTCACCTTGTCCAGCGGCGCATCGCATTCCACGCCCAGCACGTCATACGGATCGCAGAAGCAGCCCGGCACGAAGCGGTTGCGCAGCACGCGAAAACAGCGTTCCCCCACGCCGAAGATGGTCGCCACTTCCTGCAGGAAGGCATCCTCCGCCTCGGAATAGGTGTTGTCGGCGGTGGCGATCTGGAACAGCCCCTCCAGAACGTCGGTCAGAACGTCGCAGTCACCGGCAAACATCTGCGCGATCTTGCGGGCATAGCTGTCGAAGCCGGCAACGTCCTGACGTGCAAGGTTGAACACGCGGGCGGCATTCTCTTCCTCCCCCTCGGGGATGGTGAAGACGCGGCGGAAGGCGGCAACCTCCCCACGGGAGACATGCCCGTCGGCCTTGGCCATCTTGGCTCCAAGGCCGATCACGGCAATGGTGAAGGCGACGGACCGCTCGGGCGGTGTGCGCAAACGACCGAACACCTCGGACAAGGGTTCGCCAGTGGCCAGCGCGGCCAGCGCGGCAGAGATACGGGACCAGATAGACATTTTCCTACTATACCCCAGCCATGCGCCGCTGTCAGAGGATTTTCTGCATCAGCACCAGATCCAGCCACCTGCCCCATTTGAAGCCCGATTGCGGCACAACGGCCACCCGATCATAGCCGAGGGCGGCGTGGAAGGCCAAGCCGGCCGCATTTTCGGCACTGATGCCGGCGATCATGGAATGGGCGCCGCCTGCACGGGCATGATCCTCGATCCCTGCCATCAGGGCGCGCCCGATACCGCGTCCCTTGCCTTCGGGCAGCAGGGCGATCGTGTTCTCCATCGTGAAGCGATATCCGCTGTTGGCGCGAAACTGCCCATAGGTGGCAAATCCAAGAAGGCGGTCCTCCTCCTCGGCCACCAGAAACACGGGCTGTGCGCTGATCGCGGCTTCAACCTCTGCCAACGTCTTCTCGATCTCCGAGAAGTTGGCGGTCGAGGCGGTGATCATCGTGTTCCAGATTGCCCGGACCTGCGGCGCGTCGGTAGGCAAAGCTTGTCGGATCATGTCAGGCCTTTTCAACCTCGTAGGTGGCTTGAAGCGCATTGGACAGCGACTTAAGTCGCGATTGCGCCACCTCGCCGAACAAATCGGCACCGGTTTCTGTCAGGTGCAGGGTCAGCAGGCGCTTCTTCGGCTTCCATGTAAGATAGCCGGCGCTGACAAGGTCATCCATCGCCAACATGGCGCCGAACCGCATCGCCTTGCCCAGCACTTCGGCGTCGCGCAGCTCATCCTCGGTCAGAAGCTGCGAAAGGGCCTGCAACCGCCCGCCCGACCGGCTGTTCTTGTAGCGGTGCAGGAGCGCAAGGCCAAGGAACACGCGGCCCGGATGGTCCAGCCCGCCAAGGTTGGCGCGGGTCGCGTTGTCGAAGCAGACCTCGGCCCGGTAATCGGGATGCGCGCGCCACGTGGTATCGTGCAGAAGGCACGCCGCACGGATCAACCGTTCGCGATAGGGCGAGCATCCGTCGAAGATCGGCCAAAGGAACTGGAACAGCGTCTTGCCGAAACCGGGAATTCGGGCCGATCCGGCTTCTGCTGCGCGGGCCGCCTCGATCAGGGGGTCGCGTTCGCGCAGGCGCTTCGGCATCGCCTCGTACAGCAGGCCTTCGCGGATCCCGTACGAGGAAATGTCGATCTCGGTCGGTTTGAAGATCGAAATCAACTCGCGCAGCACTTCGGAGGCAAGCGGGACAAGATCCATCCGCTCGGCCGAGGTGCCGGTGGCGGCCCGAAGTTCCGCAGGATCGGAGGCCGCGATCCAGTCTAGCGTTTCAAGAACGTCCTTCGGCTGCATCCGGTATTCGTGCAGGACGGTCAGCGGATAGCCGCGCCGTTCCATGTCCAGCCGCGCGATGACCCGCCACGATCCGCCCACAAGGAAGATTCGCTCCTTCTCCGGCTGGATCAGCTTTTTCAGGTCCTTCAGGATCTTCTGGATATGGACCTGCCGCTCTTTCGGCCCGCCGGGCACCTGTTGCAGCCGGAAGGGCCCCAGGGGGGAGGTGCCGCGCACGCCCACCTCGCCATCGCCGATGCGCGCCAGTTCCATCGAGTTGCCGCCGATATCGCAAACGATCCCTCGCGCGTCGGGCCAGCCCAGAAGCACCCCCTGCGAGGAAAGCCGTGCTTCTTCCGCTCCGTCGATGACCCAAAGCTTCAGGCCGGTTTCAGCCTCCACCTGCCGCTGGAAATCGGGGCCGTCCTCGGCCTCGCGCACGGCGGCGGTTGCCACCACCGTCAGGTCGCTGATGCCCATGTTGCGCGCCAGAACCGCGAAACGGCGCAAGGCTGCCAGCGCCCGGTCGCGCCCCTTGGGGTTCAGGCGGTTGGTTTCGGCAAGTCCAAGGCCAAGCCCGCACATGACCTTTTCGTTGAAGAAATAGGCGGGGCTGCGGGCCGCACCGTCGAACACCACCATGCGGACCGAGTTCGACCCCACATCCACCACCCCGACGCGCCGCAGCGCGCGCGCGGCAGGGTCCTGGAACAGCGGGCGTCCGAAGGGGGGCTGGGAGCCGCCGTTCTGTTGGATGTCATCGTTCATCACGGACTCTCCAGATGTGTCGTCAGATATCATTCGCCCTTGCCTTCGAACTTGTACGTCAGGCGCGGCACGTCCTTGTCGCCCGCCGTTCCGCGACCCGAAAGGGAGGGGTTTTCCATGAAGAAGCGGTGACAAGAGAACAGCTTCGCGCCCTCTGCCGCCGTGTGACGGATATAGCGCCCATCCCCTTGCAGCACCCAGCTGTGGGCTTCGTCTGCCATGTTGGCGGCCATGATCTGGTCGGTGATCTGCGCCTTCACGGTGGGATTTAGCGCCTCCACCAGCGTTTCCACGCGGCGGTTGAGGTTGCGCCCCATCCAGTCGGCCGAGGAAAAGAACACGCGGGCCTCCTTCGACGGCAGCCCGTGACCATTGCCGAAGCAGACGATGCGGCTGTGTTCCAGAAAGCGCCCGACGATCGACTTCACGCGGATATTCTCGGACAATCCCTTCACGCCGGGCCGGATGCCGCAGATGCCGCGGATCACAAGGCTGATGTTCACCCCGGCCCGGCTTGCGGCATAAAGCGCGTCAATCACCTCCGGCTCGATCAACGAGTTCATCTTGGCCCAGATGGCGGCAGGACGGCCGTTTCGTGCGTGCTCCGCCTCGGCGGCGATCATGTTGATCAGTCGCTCTTTCAGGCAAAGCGGGGAGATGGCCAGGTTCTCCAGCCCATCGGGCTGAACATAGCCGGACAGATAGTTGAAGACTTTCGTGGCATCACGCCCAAGCGCGGGATCGCATGTAAAGAAGCTCAGGTCGGTATAGATGCGCGCGGTGATCGGATGATAGTTGCCCGTCCCGTAGTGGGTATAGGTGACAAGCTGGTTGCCTTCGCGCCGGACGACGGTGCTGATCTTGGCATGCGTCTTGTAATTCACGAAGCCATAGACGACATGCGCGCCGGCCCGTTCCAGCCGGCGGGACTGGCGGATGTTCGCAGCCTCGTCGAAGCGGGCCTTCAGTTCGACCAGCGCGGTGACGGATTTGCCCGCCTCGGCAGCCTCGCACAGG
Organism: Falsirhodobacter deserti; assembly: GCF_004015795.1. Classification (GTDB taxonomy): domain Bacteria; phylum Pseudomonadota; class Alphaproteobacteria; order Rhodobacterales; family Rhodobacteraceae; genus Falsirhodobacter; species Falsirhodobacter deserti. The sequence continues at coordinate 431,193 of NZ_ML137218.1, forward strand.
GCCGCAACGATCGGGCTGTCGGTGGACGTGCGGTACAGCGTCTGCTTGATGGCCAGCACGTCGGGATCGGTGGCGGCCTGCTGCAGGAAGCGCACGACCATGTCGAAGGTTTCATAGGGGTGGTGCAGCAGCATATCCTTATGGCGGATCGCCGCGAACATGTCGCCTTCGTGATCCTGCACGCGTTCGGGCACGCGCGGCGTGAAGGGCGGCCACAGCAGGTCGGGCCGCGAGGACAGCACCAGTTCCTTCAGATCGGACATGCCGATCAGGCCGCGCACCTCCACGATCTCATCGTCGGTGACGCCAAGTTCGTCCTTGATCAGTTCGAACAGTTCGGTCGGGGCACCGGCGCTGATGGTCAGCCGGACAACGTCGCCCCTCCGGCGGCGCTTCAGCGCGGTTTCGAATTCCCGGACCAGATCCTCGGCTTCTTCCTCCACCTCAAGGTCGCTGTCGCGCAGCACGCGGAAGCTGCAATGACCGCGCATGGCATATCCGGGGAACAGCCGGTGCAGATGCAACAGCAGCAGTTCCTCCAGCGGCAGGGCACGATGTTCACCGGCCTTGTTGGCGGGCAGCGGGATGAAGCGCTGCCCCTGCTGGGGGATCGGCAGCAGCGCCTGCAGGCGGCGGCGGTCCGACACACGCTCCAGTTCCAGGCCAAGGCAGAAGCCGGTGTTGGGAATGAAAGGAAAGGGGTGCGCCGGGTCGATCGCCAGTGGCGACAGAACGGGGAACACCGCTGTCAGGAAATGCTTTTCCAGATGCGCAAGATCCCGCTTGGACAGCTTCGAGCGGGTCATCAGCTTGATGCCCTCACCCTCCATCTGGCGGCGCAGACGGTTCCAAACCGTTTGCTGCTTGCGCATCAGCGCGCGGGCATCGGCATTCACCAGCACCAACTGTTCGACAGGGCTGCGCCCGTCTTCCGACAGGCCGGGGTTGGAGCGGCGGGCAAGCGCCCGAAGGCCGGCCACGCGCACCGTGTAGAATTCGTCAAGGTTGTTGTCCGAAATCGACAGGAACCGCAGCCGCTCCAGCAGGGGCACGTTCGGGTTCGCAGCTTCCTCCAGCACCCGCCAGTTGAAGGCAAGCCAGCTGAGTTCGCGGTTGAAGAAGCGGCGCTGGCCGGTGGTGTCAACACGGGGCAATGAAACAGGGGCAGCGAAATCGGAGCGGAGAAAATCGGCGTTTGTCATATGGATGCCTCTAACTCCACCATTTTTGTATGTCTTGTGAAGATTCTGTAACAATAGCTTCGCACAGGGTTCATAAAATTTTCACATACTGATTTCCGAAAGGATATCTGCAGCCATCTGCCGCGTCACCGGCCGCTTTCCCTCCAGCGCCCGCGCATCAAGCGCTGCCACAACAGAACGCGCGGTGCCCAGATCACGATCCATGCGCGATATCAGATAGGCTATAACCGCCGGTTGCACGGTGATCTGCCGGTCCGCGAACAGCTTCACCAGTACCGCCGACAGCAGGATGTCGTCGGGGCGTTCCAGTCGCGCGACGGGGGCGGCCAGCATCCGGCTTTTCGCGTCTGCCAGTTCCAGCCCCCAGTCGCGCGGAGAGGCGGAGGCCGTCAGCAGGAAGGGGCGACGGCGTTCGGCCAGAAGGTTGTGCAGGTGAAACAGCGCAGCCTCGGCTTCTGGGTCGCCCGCCACCTGCTCGGCATCTTCCAGCGCAACGGCATCCTCGCGTGCAAGGGCATCAAGATCGGCGCCGGGAAGCGCGCCGGAATCGACAAGGACGGCATTGGCCTCGGCGGCCCACACATGGGCCAGGTGGGTTTTGCCCGCGCCATGCGGCCCGACAAGGATCGTCTTGCCGCCCGGCCAGCTTTTCCCTGCATCAAGGCTGGCCAGCGCAAGGGCATTTGCGGGCGATACGAACAGGTCCGCGCGCCCAAGGGCGGGCCGGGCCGGAAGATCGAACGCAAGCTGCCGTATCACCCCTGGTTTTCCCTGACAGTGGTATCCTCTGCCCCATGATAAAGGCGGCTCGCCCGATACTGCGCCATGGCAAAACGGGCAAGCACCCCTATCGCGGCCGCAACCGGAACGGCCACCAGCATCCCGACGAAGCCGAACAACGAGCCGAAGGCCGACAGCGCGAAAAGCAGCCAGACGGGGTGCAGCCCGATCGAGTTTCCGACAAGCCGCGGGGTCAGGATGTTGCCTTCCACGAACTGGCCGGACTGGAAGATCGCCCAGACGATGATGATCTGCCACCAGTCGCCCCAATACTGGAACAGCGCCAGCCCGATGGCCAGCCCCCCGCCCACCAGCGCCCCGACATAGGGGATGAAGGTCAGAAAGCCCGCGATCGCCCCGACGATGGCGCCGAAGTTCAGCCCTGCCACCATCAGCGCAACAGCGTAATAGATGCCAAGGATCAGGCAGACGGTCGTCTGCCCGCGCACGAAACCGGCCAGCGCACGGTCGATCTCGCGGGCAAGCTCGCGGATGGTGGGGGCATGTTCCAGGGGCAGCAGGGTGTCGACCTTCGTCACCATCTTGTCCCAGTCCAGCAGCATGTAGAAGGCCACCACCGGCACGACGATCATGAACACCACCGCGCTGACGACGGAAAAGAACGACGTGATGATCGTGTCCGCCATCTGGCCGCCGCGCTGCTGGATCACCTGACCAAGGGAGTCGAGCGCTTGGCGGATCGTGGAGGTTTCATCGCTCAGCTGGGGCAGGCGGTCCGTCAGGAAGGTCTGAAGCTGGGTGAAAATGTCCGGGGCCACGTTGATCAGCTGCGTCAGCTGGTTCACCAGCGTCGGGATGACGGCCAGCACCAGCAGCACGAAGATCATCACCGCCAGAACCGCGATGACGGCGGTTGCCAGCGGCCTGCTCAGCCCCAGCTTTTCAAGACGGTCGGCGATGGGATCAAGAAAGTAGGCGATCGCGCCGCCCACAAGAAAGGGCAGGATCACGTTGCCCATGAACCATAGCACGATCAGGAAGACCAGCGCCGCGATACCCCACCATTTCGCCTGGTCCAGTTGTGTCAGCCGCATCGGGTCCTCATGAGCTTTGGCAAGGAATGGCGCATGGGGCGGCATCACGCAAGTGGCAGCGCGCGGCGCTTGCCCCCGCGGGGCCAAGGCCCTAAACCCTTCGCAACCGTATCTTATGAGGCATTCATGCGCCTGAGCCGCTATTTCCTTCCCGTTCTCAAGGAAAATCCCTCCGAGGCGCAGATCGTCTCGCACCGCTACATGCTGCGCGCGGGGATGATCAAGCAGCAGGCGGCGGGGATCTATTCCTGGTTGCCGCTGGGCTTCAAGGTGCTGAAGCGCATCGAGCAGATCGTGCACGAGGAACAGATCCGCGTGGGCCACGTGCCGCTGCTGATGCCCACGCTTCAGATGGCCGACCTGTGGCGCGAATCCGGCCGGTATGATGATTACGGCCAGGAAATGCTGCGCATCAAGGACCGCCAGGGCCGCGAGATGCTGTATGGCCCGACGAACGAGGAGATGGTGACCGACATCTTCCGCAGCCATGTGAACAGCTACAAGGATCTGCCGCTGACGCTGTACCAGATCCAGTGGAAGTTCCGTGACGAGGTTCGTCCCCGCTTCGGCGTGATGCGTGGGCGCGAATTCCTGATGAAGGACGGCTACAGCTTCGACATCGACCGCGATGCGGCGCTGCATGCATATAACCGCCACATGGTCAGCTATCTGCGCACCTATGAGCGGATGGGGCTGACGGCGATCCCGATGCGCGCGGCCTCTGGCCCGATCGGCGGCGACAACACCCATGAATTCCTTGTTCTTGCCGAAACCGGCGAAAGCGAAGTGTTCTATGACAGCGCCGTCACCGATCTGAAGCTTGGGGCGCGCCATGTGGACGTGGATGATCGTGCCGGCGTGCAGGCGGTTTGCGACGAATTCACCGCCCTTTACGCCCGCACCGACGAAACCCATGACGAGGCGCTGTTCGCCGAAGTTCCCGAAGACCGCCGCCGCGTCGGCCGCGGGATCGAGGTGGGGCAGATCTTCTATTTCGGCACCAAGTATTCGGAATCCATGGGCGCCACGGTGGTGACGGCCGATGGCAGCCGCGTTCCGGTGGAGATGGGCAGCCACGGCATCGGCGTGTCCCGCCTGCTGGGCGCCATCATCGAGGCGAACCACGACGACAAGGGCATCATCTGGCCCGAAGGCGTCACGCCCTTCCACGTGGGCATCGTGAACCTCAAGCAGGGCGACGCCTCCACCGACAGCGCCTGCAACGCACTTTATTCGGCGCTTGTCGGCAAGGGGCTGGAGCCGCTTTATGATGACCGCGATGAACGCGCCGGAGCGAAGTTCGCAACGATGGACCTGATCGGCCTGCCGTGGCGCATCACCGTCGGCCCGCGCGGCCTTTCCGGTGGCAAGGTGGAACTGACCTCGCGCCGCACCGGCGAAAGCGAGGAGCTTTCCATGGAAGTCGTCGTGGAACGGCTGGCCAGCATCTACGCCGGGTTCTGATGCGGCGGGGGGCTGCGGCCCCCCGAACACTCTTCGAATAACGAAAGGCCGGACATGGCGACCAGACCCTTCGCGGGATTCGAGTGGATGATCGCGTGGCGCTACTTGCGCGCGCGGCGGGCCGAAGGCGGCGTATCCGTGATGACATGGATCAGCCTGATCGGCATCACGCTGGCGGTTTTCGCCCTGATCGCCACGCTGTCCGTGCGGGCGGGCTTCCGCGCCGAATTCGTGGACACGATCCTTGGCGCGAATGCACATGTCACCGTCTATTCCGCCGGGCAGGTGACCGACCAGGGCGGCATCATCCGCGGGTTCGAGAATTACGACACGCTGTCGCAGCAGATCGCGCGTGTCGATGGCGTGACCCGTGCCGCACCGCTTGTGAAGGGGCAGGTCATGGCCTCGGCCAACGATGTTTCCGGCCTTGGTGATGTTTACGGCATCCGGCAAGAGGATCTGGAGGCGATCCCCCGTGTCGGCTCTGGCGGGGTCGGTGATGTCGCCTCGTTCGATCAGGGCATTGCTATCGGCAGCCAGATGGCGCGCGACATGGGGCTGGCGGTGGGCGACCGCATCCGCCTGACCAGTGCCAACGGCGTGCGTACCGCCTTCGGCACCAGCCCCCGCGTGAACGGCTACGAGGTTGTCTATATCTTCACGGCAGGCCGCTATGACATCGACAAGACGCGCATCTACATGCCCTTTGCCGAGGCCCAGAGCTTCTTCAACCGCGAAGGCATGGCGGACGAGATCGAGGTGATGGTGACCGATCCCGAAGGCGTGGACCGATTCCTGCCCGACATCGCGCAGGCGGCTGGGCCGGACGGGTTGCTTTGGACATGGCGCGACGGGGCCGGCAGCTTCCTCCGCGCGCTGGATGTGGAGGACAACGTGATGTTCGTCATCCTTTCGGTCCTTGTGCTGATCGCGACGATGAACATCGTTTCGGGCCTGATCATGCTGGTGAAGAACAAGGGGCGCGATATCGGCATCCTGCGCACGATGGGGCTGACCGAAGGGTCGATCCTGCGGGTGTTCTTCATCTGCGGCGCGGGTACGGGCATCGTGGGCACGGCCCTTGGCGTTGGGCTGGGTTGCCTGTTCGCGATCTATATCGACCCGATCTTCAGCTTCGTGAACTATTTCGCGGGTGGCGGGGTCTGGGATCCGGAAATCCGCGGCATCTACCACCTTCCGGCAAAGCTTCAGCTGGCCGACGTGCTTTCGGCGGTGTCGCTGTCACTTGGGCTTTCCTTCATCATCACGATCTTTCCCGCCCGCCGCGCGGCGCGCATGAACCCCGTGGAGGCGCTGCGTTATGAATGAGATGCTGGTGCTGGAAGGGCTGCGCAAAGGGTATAACCACGGCAAGCCGAATGCGATCACGGTGCTGGACGGGGCAGACCTGACGGTGGGGCAGGGCGAGGTGGTCGCCCTTGTCGCGCCCTCGGGCGCGGGGAAATCGACGCTGCTGCATATGGCTGGCCTGCTGGATACGCCGGATGCAGGGCGTGTCGTGATCGGCGGCACCGATTATGCAGGCAAGGGTGATCGCGCCCTGACCGAAGCACGGCGCCGCGAGGTTGGCTTCATCTATCAGTTCCACCACCTGCTGCCCGAATTTACCGCAGCCGAGAACATCATCCTGCCGCAGCTGGCTGCCGGAACCTCGCGCAAGGAGGCGGAGGCGCGGGCCATCACCTTGCTGGAACATGTGGGCATCGGCCATCGCGCAGGTCACCGTCCTGCCGCCATGTCGGGGGGGGAACAGCAGCGGGTCGCCTTTTGCCGGGCGCTGGCCAACCGCCCGCGGCTTCTGCTGGCGGACGAGCCGACGGGAAATCTTGATCCCGGCACCTCGGATCGCGTGTTCGATGCGCTGATGGCGCTGGTGCGGGAAACGGGGCTTTCGGCACTGATCGCCACGCACAACCTTGAACTGGCTGCGCGGATGGATCGCGTGGTGCGGATGGAGGGTGGCCGGCTGGACTAGGTTTCCAGCGGCATCCCGATCTTTTCGGGATCGGCCCAGGTTGCTATCTCGGTGGCGGTCAGGTGTTCCAGCCGGGAAAGGTTACGGTCTTGCAGCCCGTATTCCTCCAGTTTGCGGACGGTGTTGTGCAGGTATTGCGCGCCCGATCCGCCATGGCCGCAAGCATGGGCCAGCCGCCACGCCTGCACCTCCATCGGAAGGGAAACCACCATCGGCCCCTTCGGCCCTGCCCAGAAGGTCAGCGCCCGCTCGATCCCGCGTTCGGTCCGGACAGAGATCCAGCGGACATTCTCCACCAGTTCGCGTGCCACCAGCTCGCGCTTGAGCAGGGCGCGAAGGCTTGCCTCCTCATGCCCCTCGGCGATTTCCATGATCAGGCCAGTGGCAGAGCCGCCGCGTTCAAGCGCCATCATCAGGCCGGGACAATCGGGGCTGCCGCGCCACTGCAGGATCTCCAGGCAGAAGGAGCGGTGCCAGCCATGGGCAACGCCCATGCGGATCGGACCCACCTCGAACCCCGGATTCCAGATCAGAGAGCCATAGGCGAAAACCGGGATTGGCCCTTCATGGCCTTCGGTGATGCGCGCGGCAAGCGCGTCGTAATCGGCATCGGTCAGCGGCGTCCAGTCCGGGTGCGGACCCGGATCGGGAACATGGCGCAGGGTACGTTGAACGGCTTCGGCGGTCAGGGTCAGGCGGGGCATGTGCCTGACATGGCACCGCCCCGCCCCGATTGCCAGATCAGACGTCCAGTTCTTCCACGAATTTCGCGTTTTCCTGAATATACTGGAAGCGCAGCTCGGGCTTTTTGCCCATCAGGCGTTCCACCAGATCGCCTGCCTCGCTGTCCTCGTCGATAGAAACGCGGATAAGTTTGCGGGTTCCGGGGTTCATCGTCGTTTCCTTCAGGTCCTTGGCGTCCATTTCGCCCAGACCCTTGAAGCGCTGCACGTCGATCTTGCCCTTGCCGCCAAGGCCCTTCTTCAGCCACTTGTCCTTTTCCGCATCATCGGCCACGTACATGCGCCGTGCGCCCTGCGTCAGGCGGTAAAGCGGCGGGCAGGCCAGATACAGGTGCCCGCGATCGATCAGCGGGCGCATCTGCGTGAAGAAGAACGTCATCAGCAGGGCGGCGATATGTGCGCCGTCCACGTCGGCATCGGTCATGATGATGATCTTGTCATAGCGCAGGTCATCGACATTGAACTTCGCGCCCATGCCGACGCCCAGCGCCTCGCAGATGTCGCGGATCTCGGCATTGTCGTTCAGCTTGCCCGAGGCTGCGCCCAGCACGTTCAGGATCTTGCCCTTCAGCGGCAGCAGCGCCTGCGTTTCGCGGCTTCGCGCACCCTTGGCCGATCCGCCCGCACTGTCACCTTCCACGATGAACAGTTCGGTTCCCGCGCGGTTCTTGGCGGTGCAGTCGGTCAGCTTGCCCGGAAGGCGCAGCTTCTTCGTGGCCGATTTGCGCTGCGTTTCCTTTTCGGCGCGGCGGCGCATCCGTTCCTCGGCCCGCAGCACAAGGAAATCGAGGATCGCACCCGCGGATTTCTTGTCGGATGCCAGCCAGTTGTCGAAATGGTCGCGGACCGAGGATTCGACGTATTTCGCCGCCTCGTCCGTGGAAAGGCGGTCCTTGGTCTGGCCCACGAAGGACGGCTCGCGGATGAAGATGGAGATCAGGGCGCAGCCGCCCGCCATCAGGTCGTCGCGCGTGATGTCGCCGGCCTTGCGGTTCTTCACCAGCTCGCCATAGGCCTTGATCCCTTTCAGGATCGCGGCCCAGAACCCGGCTTCATGCGTGCCGCCTTCGGGCGTGGGGACCGTGTTGCAATAGGAATGGATGAACCCGTCCCGAGAGGGGGACCAGTTGACCGCCCATTCGATCCGGCCCGGCACGCCGAACTTTTCCTCGAAGCTGACCTGCCCGGCGAAGGGCTGATCGGCATAGGTGGTCGTGCCGGTCAGCGTTTCGTTCAGGAAGTCGGCAAGGCCGTTGGGATACTGGAACGTCGCCTCCAGCGGCGTTTCGCCATCGTTGACGGCGGTTTTCCATCGGATCTCCACCCCCGAGAAGAGGTAGGCTTTCGACCGGACCAGCTTGTAAAGCCGCGAAGGTTTCAGAAGCAGGTGGCCGAAGATCTCCGCATCCGGATGGAAGGTGACGGTGGTGCCGCGCCGGTTGGGGGCGGGGCCGACCTTTGCCACCGGGCCCTGCGGCACGCCACGCGAAAACTCCTGCACGTAAAGCTCCCGGTTGCGGGCAACCTCCACCCGCATCCGGTCCGACAGCGCGTTGACGACGGAAGACCCCACGCCGTTCAGACCGCCCGATGTCGAATACGCCTTGTTGGAGAACTTCCCCCCCGCATGCAGGGTGCAAAGAATTACCTCCAGCGCCGACTTGCCTGGGAACTTGGGATGCGGATCAACCGGAATGCCGCGCCCGTTATCCCGTACGGTGACGGAATGATCGGCATGAAGCTCCACCTCGATGCGGTTGGCGTGGCCCGCCACCGCCTCGTCCATGGCGTTGTCCAGAACCTCGGCCACAAGGTGGTGCAGGGCGCGTTCGTCCGTGCCGCCGATATACATGCCCGGACGCTTGCGCACAGGCTCCAGCCCCTCCAGCACCTCGATGGAGGAAGCGTCATAGGTTTCTGGCGTCTGGGACAGCAGATCGTCGGGCATCGTCATTCCTTTCGGTGGCCCGCCATTAGACCATCACCGCAGGGGGGCGGCAAGGGCACCCCTGCTATGCCGGTTCCGCCTCGCGCGCGGTCATCATGGCCTTGAAGGCGTCCCGGTCCTGGCAGCGCAGAAGCCAGCGTTGCAGCTTCGGAAACTCCGCGATCAGCGCGGGCACGCCCTGGGCATAGCGGATGCATTCGGCCATGTTCAGATCGGCCACGGTGAAACGGTCGCCGACCAGCCATTCGTGCCCGCCCAGATGCCGTTCCAGCACGGCGAAGGGGCGGCGCAGCTTTTCCGCGCAGATGGAAATCTGGGCCTGCCCCTCCGGCGTGTCGGCGCCGCCATTCGCCAGCGTTTGCAGGATCTCCAGTGCGCAGCCTTCCACGGCAGTGGCGGCCGTCAGGCTCCATTGTCCGATCAACGCCTCTTCGGCCGCGTTCTGCGGGCCCAGCATGCCGCCATACTTGCGCGCAAGGTGCTGCGTTATGGCCAGCGATTCCGTCAGAACCAGCCCGTCATCTTCCATTACCGGGATCTGGCCCAGCGGGTTCAGGACCAGAAACTCCTCCGATCGGGTGTTGAAGGGGGCATCCGCCGCACTTGCATCCGGAAGGCGATAGGCCTGAATGACGGGAAGGTGATTGAAGTTCATCCCGATCTCGTCCAGCAGCCACAAGGGCCGCGACGTGCGGGAGCGGTAGACGCCATAGATGGTCAGCATTGGATTCTCCTCGATGCAGGTGCAGCCAAGCACGATAGGGGGGCCATAGAAAGACGGAAGGCCCGGATTTTTACATGTTCACAATCCGGTTTCACCGCAGGCATAAGGCGGATGAAGAAGGAGCCACCCCATGCAGATGACCCGAGCTTCCCATATCCGCGCCACGCTGGTGCTGGGCCTGCCGCTGATCGGCAGCAACATCGCGCAGATGCTGCTGCATGTCACAGATTCGGTCATGATGGGCCGGTACGGGGTGGAAGAGCTTGCGGCCGTGGTGCTTGGCACCTCGTTGTTCTTCGTGACCTTTATCCTTGGATCAGGCTTCGGGCAGGCGGTGATGCCGATGGTTGCATCCGCGCTGGGCCGCGGGGACGAGGCGCAGGTGCGGCGCGACGCGCGCATGGGGCTGTGGCTTTCCATCGCCTATGGCGCGCTGACCTATCCGCTGTTCTGGAACTCTGGCGCGTTGCTGCTGGCGCTGGGCCAGAACCCCGAGGTGGCGAAGCTGGCGCAGGATTTCCTGCGCATCGCGGGGGCGGGGATGATCCCCGCGCTGCTGGTGATGGTGCTGAAAAGCTATCTGGCGGCGCTTGGCCGCACGCGGGTGGTGCTGTGGTCAACGCTGGCGGCGGTGGCGCTGAACATCGCCGTGGGCTGGCCGCTGATCTTCGGGCATTTCGGACTGCCCGAAATGGGTGTGCGCGGTGCAGCCATTTCCAGCCTGTTCGTGCAGGCGCTGAACGTGGGTGTGCTTGGCAGCTATGCCGCGCGCCGGCACGATCTGCGCCGGTACGAGCTTTTTGCACGCTTCTGGCGCCCTGACTGGCCGGCGCTGGTGCAGGTGGCCCGTCTTGGCGCGCCCATCGGCCTGACCGGACTGGCCGAGGCGGGGCTGTTTCAGGCCACGGCCATCATGATGGGCTGGATCGGCACGATGGAACTGGCGGCGCACGGGATCGCGCTGGAGGTGTCGGCCTTGTCCTTCATGATCCATCTGGGGGTTGCCAGCGCGGCAACGATCCGCGTGGCCCGTTTCCACGGGCAGGGCAACATTCCGGCCATGCGCACGGCGGCGCGGGTGGCCATCGGCATCTCGGTCGTGGTGGGGGCCGTGGTGGTGGCGATCTACCTGACGCTGCCGCAAACCATCATCGGACTGTTCCTTTTCGATGGCAAACCCGACACGCCCGCCATCATCGCCTATGGCACCGGCCTTCTGGCGCTGGCGGCGCTGTTCCAGTTCGCCGATGCGATGCAGGCCATCGCGCTGGGCCTGCTGCGCGGGCTGAAGGATACGCGGGTGCCGATGGTGCTGGCCGTCATCAGCTATTGGATCATCGGGTTGCCGGCTGGATATGTGCTGGGCTTTCCGATGGGGCTGGGCGGGCAGGGGCTGTGGCTGGGCCTGGTGGTGGGGCTGGCGGTGGCCGCGGTCCTGCTGATGACGCGCTTTTGGCGGCTGGCACCGGGCCGGCCGGGTGCCACGCCCGTGGCCGCGACCTCCCCCTGATTGTGCGCCGGACGGGCATTGCCTATAAGCGGGATCGACAGCTTGCCTGAAGGACCGCCATGCCCACCGATATGTCCCCCATGGAAAAGGCGAAGTTCGCCGCAGCCAAACGTTCCGTCGATTTCGTGACCGACGGGATGAAGATCGGCCTTGGCACCGGATCGACCGCCGCGTGGATGGTCCGCTGCCTTGCCGAACGTGTTCGCGAGGAGGGACTGAAGCTTACCTGCGTCGCCACTTCCACCCGCACTGCGGAACTGGCGCGCAGCCTTGGGCTGACCGTCGTGACGCTGGATGAAGCCAAGTGGCTGGACCTGACCATCGACGGGGCAGACGAATTCGACAGCAACCTGTCGCTGATCAAGGGCGGCGGCGCGGCGCTTTTGCAGGAAAAGATCGTGGCCACCGCATCCGACCGGATGATCGTGATCGCCGATGCCGCCAAGCGCGTCGCCGCGCTGGGGGCCTTTCCCCTTCCGGTGGAGGTGATCCCCTTCGGCTGGTCCGCCACCGCGCGCCTGATCGAAGAGACGCTGGCAGGGCAGGACGTCCTGGGCCACGAGGTCACGCTGCGCATGGATGGCGACAAGCCGCTGCGCACCGACGAAAACAACTATATCCTCGATCTGCACCTGAAGCGGATCGGCGATCCGGCCCGCCTGTCTCTGGCCCTCAACCGCATTGCCGGCGTGGTGGAAAACGGTTTGTTCATCGACATCTGCGACACCGTCCTTGTCGGCCATGCCGATGGCCGCGTGGAAACCACCGGGGCCAATGGCCAAAGCGGGGAAGCACGGGTCGATATCGCCGCCCCCGCCAACATCTTTTCCGACCTGGAGGGCTGAGCCATGACATTCGATTACGACCTTTTCGTCATTGGCGGCGGTTCCGGCGGCGTGCGCGCGGCACGTGTGGCATCGGGGGATCACGGTGCGAAGGTTGCACTGGCCGAAGAATACCGGATGGGCGGCACCTGCGTGATCCGCGGCTGCGTGCCCAAGAAGCTAATGGTTTTTGCCAGCGAATACGGCGAAATGGCGCAAGATGCGCAGGTCTATGGCTGGGACATGGACGTGAAGGGCTTCGACTGGTCGCGCTTTCACGACGGCCTTGTGAAGGAACTGGACCGTCTGGAAGGCGCCTATCGCAACACGTTGAAGAACGCGGGCGTGGAAACCTTCAACCAGCGCGCCACGGTGGTGGATGCCCATACGGTCGCGCTGGCCGATGGTAGCACCTTCACCGCCAAGCATATCCTGATCGCCGTGGGCGGGCGCCCCTTCGTGCCGGAATTCGAAGGCTCGGACCTTGCCATCACCTCGAACGAGGTCTTCCACATGGAGGACCTGCCGAAAAAGGCGCTGATCGTCGGGGGCGGTTATATCGCCTCGGAATTCGCCTGCATCCTGAACGGCCTTGGCGTGGAAACGCACCAGTATTACCGGGGCAGCCAGATCCTGCGCGGCTTCGATGACGAATGCCGCAACCACATCGCTTCGCACATGCAGGCGCATGGCGTGCAGATCCGCTGCGGCACCGACATCGTGAAGCTGAACAAGCAGGGCGGCCGCATCCTGGCAACCGCCACCGACGGCACGACCGAAGAATTCGACGTCGTGATGTATGCCACGGGCCGCGTGCCCAACACCGATGCGCTTGGGCTGGCCGGTGCCGGCGTGAAGCTGGGCCTGAAGGGGGAGGTTATCGTGGATGATTACAGCCAGACCTCCGTCCCCTCGATCTTCGCCGTGGGCGACGTGACAGACCGGATCGCGCTGACGCCCGTCGCCATCCGCGAAGGTCATGCCTTTGCCGATACGGTGTTTGGCGGCATGAAGCGGACGGCAGATTGGGACCTTGTTCCTTCGGCCGTGTTCACGCAGCCCGAATTCGGCACCGTGGGCCTGTCCGAAGAGGATGCCGCCGCGCAGTGCCCGATCGAGGTTTACACCACCGCCTTCCGGCCGATGCAGACGCTGTTTGCCGGGCGGCAGGACCGTGTGTTCATGAAACTGGTGGTTTCGGCGCAAACGCGCGTTGTTCTGGGCTGTCATATCGTCGCACCCCATGCGGGCGAGATGATCCAGCTGGCGGGCATCGCGGTCAAGATGGGCGCAACAAAAGAGGATTTCGACCGCACCGTGGCCGTTCATCCCTCCATCTCGGAAGAGCTGGTAACGCTGCGCAAGCCTGTCCGGACAGCTTGATTTTCGGGTCAGGATGACCAATTTGGCGGAAACGTGAAGAAGGGAAAGCGGGTTCATGTCGAACGGAGGGCCGTGGGGCGGCGGCGGAGGGGGCGGACAAGATCCGCGCGACGATCGCAATAACGAAAACAAGGGTGGGCGCCGGCCGGAAGGCAACAGCCCCGATGTGGACCAGTTGTTCCGCAAGGGACAGGACCAGCTGCGTGTCATTCTTGGCGGACGCGGCGGGCGCACCGGCGGATCGCCCACGGGCGGGGCAGGCGGCGTGCCGCCGCGCCTGATCGTGCTGGGTATTGCCGTGGTGCTGGCGGTGATGTGGGCCTTTGCCTCCATCTATACCGTTCGTCCCGAACAGCGTTCGGTCCAGCTTTTCCTTGGACAGTTTTCCAAGATTGGCCAGCCGGGCCTGAACTTCGCGCCGTGGCCGCTGATCACAAAAGAGGTTGTGGAGGTAACGGGGGAACGCAGCACCGAGATCGGCGTCGGACAGCTGGGTGACTTCGACACCGGCCTGATGCTGACGCAGGACCAGAACATCGTGGACATCGCGTTCCAGGTGGTCTGGAACGTGTCCGATCCGGCTGCTTTCCTCTTCAACCTTGAAAACCCAGGCGAGACGATCCGCGCCGTGGCCGAAAGCGCCATGCGCGACATCATCGCGCGGTCGAACCTCGCGCCCATCCTCAACCGTGATCGCGGTGCGATTGCGAATGAACTTCTGGGTGCGGTTCAGGGCACGCTCGACAGCTATAACGCCGGCATCAACGTGATCCGGATCAACTTCGACCGCGCTGACCCGCCAAGCGAGGTGATCGACAGCTTCCGCGAAGTGCAGGCCGCGCAGCAGGAACGTGCGCGTCTGGAAAACGAAGCCGAAGCCTATCGCAACCGCGTGACGGCCGGTGCACGGGGTGAAGCCGCCCGCGTGACCGAGGGTGCCGAAGCGTATCGTGCGCAGGCCGTGAACTCCGCGCAGGGTGAGGCGAGCCGCTTCAACTCGGTGTACGATCAGTACATCACCGCGCCGGATGTCACCCGTGAACGGATGTATCTGGAAACCATCGAAGAAGTGCTGGCCGGCGCCCGCAAGACGATCCTTGACGGCGTCACGGGTGAAGGGGGCGTTGTGCCTTACCTGCCGCTTGACCAGTTCGGACGCGGGCAGGCGCAACCGCAAAACCAGCAACAGCAGCAGGGAGGGGCCAACTGATGGCACGTGCGATCTATATCCTTCCGGCGCTTATCCTGTTGGCCGTGGCGGCGCTGTCCTCCATCTATATCGTGGATGAACGTGAAAAGGCGCTGGTTCTGCAGTTCGGCCAGGTGAAGGCCGTCCGCGAGGAGCCGGGCCTCGGCTTCAAGATCCCGGTGATCCAAGAGGTCGTGCGCTATGACGCCCGCATCCTTGGCCTTCAAACGCAACCGTTGGAAGTAACGCCCGCCGATGAACGGCGCGTGATCGTGGATGCCTTCGCCCGCTGGCGCATCATCGATCTGGTGGAATTCCGTGAAAGCGTCGGCAATGGCGGCATCAACACCGCCCAGATCCGGCTGGAGCGGATCATGACGGCCGCCATCCGCGAGGTTCTGGGTAGCGTCAATTCCGACCGCGTTCTGTCGGAAGACCGTATCCCGCTGATGGTGCAGATCCGCGACATCGCACGCCGCCAGTCGGCCAGTCTCGGGATCGAGGTGATCGACGTTCGCCTGACGCGCACGGACCTGCCGCAGCAGAACCTTGCCGCCACCTATGCCCGCATGCGCGCCGAACGTCAGCGCGAAGCGGCGGACGAGATCGCCCGCGGGAACGAGGCGGCGCAGCGCATCCGTGCGGCTGCCGACCGCGAAGTGGTCGAGGTGACCTCGGCCGCCAATGCGCAGGCGGAGGTGATCCGCGGTCAGGCCGAGGCCGAGCGGAACCGCATCCTTGCCGAAGCCTACACGCGGGATGCGGAATTCTTCGCCTTCTCCCGCTCGCTCCAGGCGTATCGCAATGCCCTCACGACCGAGGATACATCGATCGTGCTGACGCCGGATTCGCAGTTCTTCCGGTATCTAGACGGATCGCGTCCCACCGCACCCTGATCGCAGCAAGGCCGCCTTCGGGTGGCCTTCTTCTTGTTACAATCTCTCACACCCTGTTTACGCGGCGCGACGGGTGTTTGCATTGCGCCACAGGCCACCTACCTGCCATGTCAGACAAACCGAAGGGGCATGATGTCCGTTCGCTTGAAGACCAGAAAGGAACACGGGGTGCCGTTCAACGTCATGTCCTCCAATCGCAAGCGCAAGATCCTCCGTTCGGCACTGGCGCTTAGCGTGGCCAGTTCTCTTGCATTCGGTTCGCTTCCGCTGACCGCGGTGCCGGTCGCTGCACAGGACGCGCCGGCAAGCTTCGCCGACCTGGCGCAGGAAATCAGCCCGGCCGTTGTCAACATCACCACCACGACGACCATCGCGGCCAACAGCGGACGCGGCCCGATGTTCCCCCAAGGATCGCCGTTCGAGGAGCTTTTCCGCGACTTCATCGACCCGCGCGGCCAGCAACCGCAACAGCCCCGACGCTCCGAAGCGCTCGGCTCTGGCTTCATCATCTCGGAAGACGGGTATATCGTCACGAACAACCACGTGATCGAGAATGCCGATGACATCCAGATCGAGATGTTCTCGGGCAAGACGCTGAAGGCCGAACTGGTCGGCACCGACCAAAGCACCGACATTGCGCTTCTGAAGGTGCAAAGCGACGAGCCGCTGCCCTTCGTTCCCTTTGGCGACAGCGACCACATGCGTGTGGGCGACTGGGTGCTGGCGATGGGCAACCCGCTGGGGCAGGGGTTCTCGGCCTCGTCCGGGATCGTATCGGCGCGCAACCGGGCCCTTTCGGGCACCTATGATGATTACATCCAGACCGATGCGGCGATCAACCGCGGCAACTCTGGCGGGCCGCTGTTCAACATGGACGGGGAGGTCATCGGTGTGAACACCGCGATCCTGTCGCCCAATGGCGGCTCCATCGGGATCGGCTTCTCCATGGCGTCGAACGTGGTGCAGAAGGTCGTGGACCAGCTGCGCGAATTTGGTGAAACGCGGCGCGGCTGGCTGGGCGTGCAAATCCAGGACGTGACCCCCGACGTGGCCGAGGCGATCGGCCTTGAACAGGCCGAAGGCGCGCTGATCACCGATGTGCCCGAAGGTCCGGCCCGCGAAGCGGGCATGCAGGCGGGCGATATCGTCACGTCCTTCGCCGGGCAAGAGGTGCGCGACACCCGTGATCTGGTGAACCGTGTTGCCGATGCGCCGATCGGCGAATCCGTTCCCGTGACCGTGCTGCGCGATGGCCGCACGCAAACGCTGAACGTGACGCTGGGCCGCCGCGAAGACGCCGAGGCTCGCGCTGGCGGCGGCGGAAGCGCAACGCCCGAACAGCATCGCGAAGGCGAGATGCTGGGCCTGAACGTTGCTCCCCTGAACCCGCAGATGGCGCAGGAACTGGGCCTCAACCCCGGCGCCGAGGGCCTTGCCATCACCGGCGTGGACGAAATGTCCGAAGCGTTCACCAAGGGCGTGCGCGCCGGCGACGTGATCACCGAAGCGAACCAGCAGCCAATCAGGAGCGTTGGCGATCTGGAGACGCAGATCACCGCCGCACGCGACGCAGGTCGCCGGTCGGTCCTGCTGCTGATCCGGCGCGACGGGCAGCCGCGCTTCGTGGCACTGCCGATAGACACGCAGAACTGATGCCGCGGCCGCCCTTCGGGGCGGCCGTTTCCGTTCATCTCCACCGGAACAAGCCCAAGGGCCTGCGCGGCGGGCCAGGTCAGTCGCTCGTCATCACGCCCGAAGATGGCTTGGTATTTGCGGACGGCCTCGCGGGTTGCGGGGCCGTTGCGTCCATCCGCCGCGCCGTCGTAAAGATCGCGGGCGGCAAGGGCACGCTGCAGTTCCGTCACCCGCTCGGTCGTCAGGTCATCCTTGCACAGGATACGGATGCGGGCGGTGTCCGGGCCGTCCCAGCACTGGCCTTCCGGCTCTTCTCCCTTCGGGGTGCCGGTCAGGACGGGGTTCTGCGGGTCGGGCACGTCGGGATAGCTGGCGCAACCGGCAAGTAACAGAAGAAGAAGAACGCGGCGGATCATCTGGGGCCTCCTTTGTGCCTTGTTGTGCCGCAAAGCGGGGGCTGCGGGAAGCCCGCTCTCTGGCATCCGGCGGCTGTATCCCCTATGTCAGGGCGCAGGCATTCACGCACGAGGATCCCATGGCGAAGATCACCTATATCGAACATAACGGCACCGAGCATGTGGTGGATGTGAAGCCCGGCCTGACCGTGATGGAAGGCGCCCGCGACAATGGCGTGCCCGGGATCGAGGCCGATTGCGGCGGCGCGTGCGCCTGTTCGACTTGCCACGTCTACGTCGATGCAGGCTGGGTGGAACGCCTGCCCGCCAAAGACCCGATGGAAGAGGACATGCTGGATTTCGCATGGCAGCCCGACCCCGCAACCTCGCGCTTGACCTGCCAGCTGAAGGTGACGGATGCGATGGACGGGCTGGTCGTGCGGATGCCCGAACGTCAGATCTGACGGCGCTGGCGGTCGATGAAGTCCAGCACGATGGGCCGGATGTTCAGCCGCCAGTGCTTTCCGGCGAAAATGCCGTAATGACCGGCATCAGGTTCCAGGTGCCGTTCCTTAAGCGCGGGGGGCAGGCCCGTCAGCAGATCATGGGCGGCGGCGCATTGTCCGGGCGCGGTGATCCGGTCGCGCTGCCCCTCGATTGTCAGAAGGGGAACGCCGGTGATGCAGGCCATATCCACGGGCGTTCCGGCCAGTGTGAAGGCATTGCGCGCGATCTCGCGGTTCTTGAAGATCCGCTCCACCGTGGAAAGATAGAATTCCGCCGGCAGGTCCATGACGGCAAGGTATTCGTCATAGAAGCGGTTATGGGCGTCGTAATCGGATGCTTCCCCTGCGGCCACGCGGCGGATCTGGTCGGTGAAGGATTCCGCGTGCCGGTCGGGGTTGATGGCCATGAAGCCAGCAAGCTGCATCAGGCCGGGGTAAACCGCGCGGCCCGCGCCCCGATACTTGTGGCTGACCTGCTGGATGGCCCGATCTTCCAGCAGCCCCATGTTCACGCGGTGGCCGAAATCCGTCACCTCGGTCGGACCGGCATCGGGATCGATGGGCCCGCCGATCAGGATCAGTCCGGCAGGCTGGGCATCGGGATCGTCGGCAGCAAGACAGGCGGTGGCGGCAAGCGTCAGCGGAGCCGGCTGGCAGATGGCGATGACATGCGTTTCCGGGCCCAGCAGGCGGATGAAGTCGGTCAGGTAAAGGGTATAAGCCTCGATGTCGAAGCGCCCTTCGGCCAGCGGCACGTCGCGCGCGTTCTTCCAGTCGGCCACGAATACCTCGGCATCGGGCAGCAGGCTGGCCACCGTGGACCGGCACAGCGTGGCGTGATGGCCCGACATGGGCGGAACCAGCAGGACGCGCCGTTTCATGGGCGCGCGGCGGCGGACGTTGAAGTGGATCAGGTTGCAAAAGGCCCGCTCTTTCAGTGTTTCGATATCGACAAGGTGATCCGTGCCGTCATCCATCGCGATGGAGCGGATGCCCCAGTCCGGCTTCACCGCCATCCGGCTGAAGCTGCGTTCGGCAACGGTGCCCCATGCCTGCGCCCATGCCGCCATCGGGTTTTGCGCGGTTCCCGGCATGGGATAGGACGCCATGGCCGACACCGTGGCCCCCATCCAGCGCTGCGTGATGCGCAGGCTTTCCATCAGGTCATACCCTGTCGTATGTTCCATGCCATACCCTCCGGTCCGGCCAATGCCGCGCCGCAGAATAAGCCTGGCGAGGCTGCATGACAACGGATCCCGTTCCCGATCAGCTTACAGGCAATCTTGCCCGCCTGAACCAGCTTTGCGGGCGCATTGCAATGCTGCTTGCCGCCCGCCCGATGCCCGAGCCGTCGCTGATCGCACCGGTGGAGTTGTTTGCCAAGGCCGCTGCTGCATGGACGGGGCAGGGGGCGGTGCAGGATCCCCCTGCCGACCAGTTGCGCGCCATCGCCCTTGCCGCCACGGGGCTGGAGGATGCCGAACGCCAGCGGTTGCTTTGGCTTGCCGATCAGGTGGCCGAGATGCTTTCCCCCGCCAACAGCCTGATGACCAACACCGAAGCGCAGGCCGAGGCGGTGCGCAGCCAGGGGGCCAGCCTTGTGCGCGGGATGGAAAACCTGCTGGCCGATCTTGAAGCTGCGCGCCATCCGCAGATCCCGCTTTCGGCAGGCTACCTACCCGGACGGGATCTGGCGCTGACGCCGGGGCAGGTCGTGCTGCGGACCGAGGTGATGGAGCTGATCCGTTACGCCCCGCAGACGACGCAAGTGCATGCGCGCCCGCTGCTGATCGTGCCACCATGGATCAACCGCTTTTACGTTCTGGATCTGCAACCGCGCAACAGCATGGTCCGGTGGCTGGTGGCGCAGGGGTTCACCGTGTTCATGATCAGCTGGCGCAACCCGCAGGCAGCCCAACGCGATCTGGGGATCGAGGCGCATGTGCAGGCCATCCTTGATGCGGTCGCTGCGGCGCGGCGGGAGACGGGGGCCGATCAGGTGCAGGCGGCGGGGTACTGCATCGGCGGCACTGCGCTGGCGCTGGCGCTTGGCGTGCTCGGCCGCCGGGGAGAGGCGCCCGTCGCCTCGGCCACGTTGATGGCAACGCTGATCGATTTTTCCAACCCCGGCCCCATCGGGATGTACCTGGCCGAGGAAATGGTCGCTGCCGTTCAGCGGCAGGCTGCGGCCGAAGGGGTGTTGGACCGCGCCTTCCTGAACCGCGCCTTTGCCTTCCTCCGCCCGAACGAACTGGTGTGGAGGCCGGCGGTGCGACGCTACCTGATGGGCCGGAACCTGCCGCGCCATGATCTGCTTTACTGGAACGGAGATGGCACCAACCTGTCGCAACGCATGGTGCATGACCTGCTGCGGCGGCTTTATGGGGAAAATGCCTTCGTGAACGGGATAAATGTGCTGGATGAAACGGTGCGCCCGTCCGACCTGCGCCTGCCGGTCTTCGCCGTGGCCTGCGACAAGGATCACATCACCGGCTGGCAGGCCTGCCAGCGGGGGGTGGAAATGACGGCCAGCACCGACCGCACCTTCGTGCTGGCAGAGGCGGGGCATGTGGCCGGCATCGTCAACCCGCCCGCCAGCGGCCGTTACGGCTTCGATCTTGGGGGTGAACGACATGCGGGATCGTGGTGGCCGCTTTGGTCCGGATGGCTGGACGCAAGGGCAGGGGGAATGACGGACGCAGCCGCCTTTGAAGGCGGGCTTGGGCCTGCGCCCGGCCCTTACGTGTGCGACACTTGGCCTTCGGCCGGCGAAGTGATAGATGATGCGGCAAAAGCGCACAGGTCAGCCTGAAGGAGCCAGCCGATGAGCCTCTCATCCGATCCCTCCGGTCCCGAAGAACAGGGGGGCGCAGCTTTCTTTTCGGCATCTGCTCCCCTACTCTCCCCCGAATCGAGGGGGAGAAGGACGCGTATGGCCGATACCGACACGCCGCTGCTGATCAAGCGCTACGCCAGTCGCCGTCTTTATAACACCGAAACGAGCGATTACGTCACGCTGGAGGATCTGGCCCGGTTCATTCAGGCCGGACGCGAGGTGAAGGTTGTCGATCTGAAGTCGGGCGATGACCTGACGCGCCAATACCTGCTGCAAATCATCGCCGAGCATGAGACGAAGGGCGAAAACGTCCTGCCCATCAACGTGCTGACGGACCTGATCCGCAGCTATACCGGCAAGACGGACTCGGTGGTGCCGCAGTTTCTGGCCGCGTCTTTCGCCATGCTGCAAAACAATCAGGCTGCCATGATGGAACATCTGGGCCAGTCAGGCTTCAACCAGGTGCCGGGGTTCGATGCGATGCGCAAGCAGCAGGACGCCTTCATGCGATCCATGCTGCGCGGCTGGTCGCACGCCGAACCCGAAAAGGCGGAGGGTGATCTGGACGACATCCGCCGCCAGCTGGCCGAGCTTCAGGAAAAGCTTTCCCGTCTTTAACGGATGGACTGCAACGCTGCAGCCGCCAGCAGCGCGGCAAGGGACAGGGCGCCAAGCATGCCACTGGCTGTTGCAAGCGCGATCGTCGCACCTGCGGCGGCGATGACGAAGCCAAGCAGCGCGGCGAAGGTGGGCAGGGGCATGACGATCCTCCGGTGCTGTCATACGTGAACGGCTGTTGGTGGGACAGGTTCCGCCACTGGAAAATGTTCTGTTAATGTTCTATGATCGGGCATGGACCCGAAGGATGAAACGCTTCTGCCCGGCCAACGTGTGCGGGCCCGTGGTGCAGGCAGTAACGCTGCCGGCCGCTACGAGGCAACCTCGCGACTGGCCTTCGATGACGGCTGGGACATCCCCGAAGATGACCGGCTGCTGAAAACCGAGCTGCGGCTGGAACGTCCGCGATCGGCCATCACCTACAACCGCTCTCCCGATTTGCCGTTCGACAGGTCGATCAATCCCTATCGCGGGTGCGAACATGGATGCATCTACTGCTTTGCCCGCCCCACGCATGCGTGGCTGAACCTGTCGCCGGGGCTGGATTTCGAAACCAGGCTGATCGCGCGCCCCGGTATCGCCGCCGTGCTGGAGCGGGAGCTTCGCGCCGCACGCTATGATCCGCGCCCCATCGCGCTTGGCACCAATACCGATCCGTATCAGCCGGTGGAGGCCGAACATCGCATCATGCGCGAGGTGCTGGAGGTTCTGGCCGCTTTCAACCATCCTGTGGCCATCGTGACCAAAGGCGCCATGATCGAACGGGATCTGGATATTCTTGCCCCGATGGCGGCAAAGGGGCTGGCACGGGTCGGCATTTCGGTCACGACGCTGGATGCGGGGCTTGCGCGGCGGCTGGAACCGCGGGCCGCATCGCCTGCGCGGCGACTGGGGGTGATCGGGCGGCTTGCGGCGGCCGGGGTGCCGGTGCGGGCAATGGTCTCGCCCGTGATCCCGGGGCTGACCGATCCGGAACTGGAGGCGATACTTGAAGCTGCCCGCGACACGGGGGCCACGGCGGCAAGCTGGATCATGCTGCGGCTGCCGCTGGAAGTGTCGCCCCTGTTCCGCGCATGGCTGGAGGAGCATGTACCGGACCGTGCCGCCAAGATCATGGCGCGGGTGCGAGAGGTGCATGGCGGCAAGGATTATGACCCCGAATGGGGCCGCAGGATGCGCGGGCAGGGGATCTGGTCCGACCTGATCGGCCAGAGGTTCGACAAGGCGGTCCGGCGGCTGGGGCTGACCGTGCCGCAACCGCCCCTGCGCACCGATCTGTTCGCGCCGCCGCCGCGGGCGGGCGATCAGCTTTCGCTGTTCTGATCGGCCAGCTGGGCCTTCGCCTCGATCTCGTACTCGGCCAGCTTTGCGCGGATCTCCGGCTCGCTTGCGTGGCCGCGCAGATCCTCGACCAGCTTGCGGACAACATCCTCGTGCCCGGCCTCCTGAAAGTCGGCACGCACGACCGAAGCGGCGTATTCCTCGGCCTCGGCCCCTGTCATGCCCTGCACATCGGCAGCCCATGCACCAAGCAGGCGGTTGCGCCGCGCTTCGGCGCGGAACTGCTTGTCGGCATCGCGGGCATATTGCGTTTCAAAGGCGCGGGCGCGGTCGTTCAGGTTTGTCATGATCATCCTCCTTTGCCAGTCAAGATGGGCTTGGCAGGGGGGCGAACAAGTGCGTGCCCTTGCGACGCAACGCCGCTTAACGTATATCGCTGGGGATGGAGAGGGGCGGCCTTGCGCCGCCCCCTCCGCGTTTATGAATTTGGGGAAATGATGGCACGGCGCAAGAAGGTCTATGAAGGCAAGGCCAAGATCCTCTTCGAAGGCCCCGAGCCGGGAACCCTGATCCAGTATTTCAAGGACGAAGGTGTCGATGATGGCGAACGCCCCGAAGGGCGCGGCGTTCTGAACAACCGTCTGTCGGAATTCTTCATGTCGGGGCTGAACAGCGTCGGCGTTCCCACGCATTTCATCCGCCGCATCAACATGCGCGAACAGCTTGTCCGCATGGCCGAGATGCTGCCGCTGGAGATCATGGTCCGCAACCACGCCTCCACCGGGCTTTCGGATCGGCTGGGCATTCCCGAAGGCACGCCGCTGCCGCGTCCGATCGTGGAATACTATCTGAACGATGAAAAGCTGGGCAAACCGCTGGTGGCCGAAGAACATGTGGTCGCCTTTGGCTGGGCGAACCAGCAGGATCTGGACGACATCGTGGCGCTGATCCTGCGCGTGAACGATTTCCTTTCGGGCGTCATGCTTGGCGTCGGGGTTCGGCTTGCCGATTTCCGCGTCGAGGTGGGCCGTATCTGGGAAGGCGATTTCATGCGCCTGATCATTGCCGACGAAATCACGCCCGACAACTGCACGCTGTGGGACCTGCGCGGTCAGGATGCCGAGGGCAACCTGCGCGACCCCGGGCCGCTGCCCGACATGCCCACCGAACTTGCACGGCGCTTGGGGGTTCTGCCTTCCAACGTCACGCATACCCTTAAACCGACGCTCATCAACTGAAGGTGCCGCCGATGAAAGCCCGCGTTCACATCATGCTCAAGGACGGTGTTCTGGACCCGCAGGGCGAGGCCGTTCGCCATGCCCTTGGAACGCTTGGTTTTGCCGGCGTCGAAGGCGTGCGTCAGGGCAAGGTGATCGAGCTTGACCTGGCAGCGACCGACAAGGCCGCCGCCGAGGCCGAAGTGCGCCAGATGTGCGAAAAGCTTCTGGCGAACACCGTGATCGAAAAATACACGGTCGAGATCGCCTGATCAGGACACGAAGGGCGGCGGGCGAAATCCCGCCGCTTTTTCGATTCCGCCTTCGGTTGTTGGCCGATCTTTGATACCTCTGGACACCTGTACAGGGGAACTCAGGCCATGAAGACGCATTCGATGCCGGAGGTTCCGGCGCAATCCGATGACATGCAGGGCACGTTCGTGAACTTCGCCCCCGCGCCCGACCTTCAGCGAATATCGCCGCTGGATGCCGAAACCGCGAAGATGCTGGACACGCATCTTCGCGCCATCGACACCGTCCGTATCCGCGTTCTGGGTGATGACCGCAGCGTATGCGAGGCGGTTGAGGCGCATATCCTGTCGCGCGGCATGGGGGTGGAGGTGTCGCTGTCCGAACAGATGATCCCGCCGCCGCGCAATCGGTACGTGTTCCGGTATGACGGCCGAATGGCCATCCTGACCATCGCACCCGACTTGCCCTGATCAGGCCCTGCGTGACAGCGGCGACGGCATCGATCGCCAGTTCAAGCGCGAATGCCGAGTGCAGGATGAAGTTCCACACCTACCAGCCATGGCGGGCGGGCACTTCAACAAGGCCGAAGCTGCGGATTATGAGCGGCCTCAGCCAGCCACTTCAGCGATACTGTCCAAAGCCATGTGAAGCATCAACGGGACGAAAGCCACGGCGATGAAGGGCGTGATCCGCCAACCTGCCAATCGCGCGGCCAGCCACACCGCGGCGCACAGGGCGGCCCAGAACCGGGGCCGGTGGAAGGCGAAGTCAGGGATCTACCGGTCGTTGACAGGATGGGACCCCACCAGGCCAAGGTCCGGCAGGGCCGATGTTACAAGGCCGGTGACCATCAACGCGCGGCGATGCACCTTCCGGCGGGTTGCCGTGTCAGCAGGTATCCCGCGGGAAGGTGGACGATGAACATCGCACCTCAACTTTCAAGGAAGATGCGCACAGTTTCCTCGAATTCCCGCGGGGAGTCTGCGTGAAGCCAGTGGCTGGCCTCCGGCAGTTTCACCATGCGAAAACGGGGGAACAGGTTCCGGATGACGGGGCGATGTTCGGCCTGGACATAGTCCGACCGCCCGCCCGCCACGAACAGCGTCGGGCCATCGAAGGGGCCTGTCGCGCCGGGCCAGCCCAGAACCTTCGGCATCTCGCTTTCCAGCACGTCGAGGTTGAGCTTCCAGCGCGGCGGCTCCGCCTTCAGGTCCAGCGATTGCAGGAAAAAGGCGCGCAGGCCGGCGTCATCCTCCAGCGCGGCCATGCGGCGATCGGCCTCGCCCCGCGTTTTAAGATCCGTCAGATCCAGTGCGCACATGGTGCGGATGTGCTGGCGCTGGTCATGGTCATAGGGGACGGGCGCGATATCGGCCACCACCAGGCGCCGGACCAGATCGGGCTGCGTCAGCGCCAGATGCATCACCGTCTTGCCGCCCATCGAATGGCCCAGCAGGTCGGCCTTGCCGCCATTCGCGCCGATCACCTCGGCGATATCCTCGGCCATCTCGGGGTAACCGTGGACATCCGCGCGGAAGCTGTCGCCGTGGTTGCGCTGATCCACCGCGATCACGTTCCGCCGCTCCGCAAGGTTGCGCGCGATGGAGTTGAAGTTGCGCCCAAGCCCGAACAGGCCATGCACGATAACAAGGGGCAGGGCGTCCGAAGGCACTCGGGCCGGATGAAAGATGGTGTTCAGCATCATGAAAAAGGGGGCCGAAGCCCCCAATCCCTTACAGGTTCGGATAAAGCGGGAAGCGGGCGCACAGGGCCTGCACCTCGGCGGCGACCTTCGTCTCCACCTCGGCATTGGCTTCGCTGCCATTCGCGGCAAGGCCGTCCACGACTTCCACGATCCAGTCGGCGATCTGGCGGAACTCCGCCTCGCCGAAGCCGCGGGTGGTGCCTGCGGGCGCACCCAGACGAATGCCCGAGGTCACGAACGGCTTTTCCGGATCGAACGGCACGCCGTTCTTGTTGCAGGTGATGTGGGCACGGCCAAGGGCTTCCTCGGCGGCTTTGCCCGTCACCTTCTTGGGACGCAGGTCGGCAAGGCACAGGTGGTTGTCGGTGCCGCCCGAAACGATGTCGATGCCGCCCTTCATCAGCTGGTCGGCCATGGCGGCGGCATTTGCCTTCACCTGCGCCGCATATTGCTTGAACTCGGGGCGCAGCGCTTCACCGAAGGCGACAGCCTTGGCGGCGATGACATGCATCAGCGGGCCGCCCTGAAGGCCGGGGAACACGGCAGAGTTGATCTTCTTGGCGATTGCCTCGTCGTTCGACAGGATCATGCCGCCGCGCGGGCCGCGCAGGGATTTATGCGTGGTGGTGGTGACAACATGCGCATGCGGCACGGGCGAAGGGTGCACGCCACCCGCCACAAGCCCGGCGATATGGGCCATGTCCACCATCAGATAGGCGCCGACCTCGTCCGCGATCTTGCGGAATTCGGCCCAGTCCCACACGCGGCTGTAGGCGGTGCCACCGGCAACGATCAGCTTCGGCTTGTGCTCGCGGGCCTTGGCGCGGATGTCGTCCATGTCCAGCAGCTGGTCCTGCTGGCGCACGCCATAGCTGACCACGTTGAACCACTTGCCCGACATGTTCACGGGCGATCCGTGCGTCAGGTGACCGCCCGAGTTCAGGTCGAGGCCCATGAACGTGTCGCCCGGCTGCAGCAGCGCAAGGAACACGGCCTGGTTCATCTGGCTGCCGGAGTTCGGCTGCACGTTGGCGAAGTTCGCGCCGAACAGTTGCTTCGCACGCTCGATCGCAAGCGTTTCGGTCACGTCAACGTGCTGGCAACCGCCGTAATAGCGTTTGCCGGGATAGCCTTCGGCGTACTTGTTCGTCAGCACCGAACCCTGCGCTTCCAGCACGGCCAGCGAAACGATGTTTTCCGAAGCGATCAGTTCAATCTCGTCGCGCTGGCGGCCAAGTTCGTTCGTGATCGTGCCGAAAAGATCGGGATCGCTGTCGGCAAGCGATTTGGTGAAATAGCCGGCGTCGATATGCGGGGCGGTCATGGGTGCTCTCCTGCGCTTCCGTTGGCGGGTGTTTATCGCAGGTGGGCCGGCGCCGGAAGGCCCATCGCCATTCCGGTGCTTGAGTTTTCTGAATGCAGGACGCAAGACTGGTTTATGATCCCGCAGCCCCGAATGTATTTCACCGCCAGCACAAGCCCTGCCGCCACCGGGGCCCTGGATGAACTGACGCGCCGCTACGGCCAAACGCCGCTGGAGGAGGCCGACGTCATCGTCGCCCTTGGCGGCGATGGTTTCATGCTGGAAACGCTGCACAAGCTGAAGGGGCGGAACCTGCCGGTTTATGGCATGAATCGCGGCACGGTCGGCTTTCTGATGAACGTCTTTTCCCCCGAGGATCTGCCCCGGCGGCTGGCCGAGGCCGAGGAGGAGATCATCAACCCCTTGTCGATGCGGGCCCGAACCGTCAGCGGCGACATCCGCGAAGAGCTTGCCATCAACGAGGTCAGCTTCCTGCGGCAGGGTGCGCAGGCGGCGCGGTTGCGGATTTTCGTTGATGGAAAACTGCGGCTGGAAGAACTCGTTTGCGACGGCGCGATCATCGCAACGCCGGCGGGGTCGACGGCCTACAACTATTCCGCGCACGGGCCGATCCTGCCGATCGGGTCGGACGTGCTGGCGCTGACGGCTGTTGCGCCGTTCCGCCCGCGCCGGTGGCGGGGGGCCTTGCTGCCCAAGACCGCCGTCGTGCGGTTCGATGTGCTGGATCCGGCCAAGCGACCCGTGATGGCCGATGCCGATGGCCGGTCCGTGCGCGATGTGGTGTCGGTGGAGGTGCTCTCCCAGCCCGCGATCTGTCACCGGATCCTGTTCGATCCGGGCCACGGGCTGGAAGAGCGGCTGATCCGCGAACAGTTCGTCTGATCAGCCGTATTGCGACACGGCGGTGCCAGCGATGGCCGCCATGTTCAGAAGGCCGCGTGCCGTCACGGCGGGGGTGACGATATGGGCGCGGTTGCCCATGCCCATCAGTAAGGGCCCCACCTCCAGCGCGTTCGCCTTCATCTTCAGAATATTGCGCACGCCGGATGCGGTGTCGGAATTGGCAAAGACCAGAACGTTCGCGGCACCTTCGAACCGGCTGGCGGGGAACAGCCTTGCGCGCGATGCCTGATCCAGCGCCGTGTCGATATGCATCTCGCCCTCGTAGGCGAAATCGACCCCTTTCGCGTCCAGGATCGCCAGTGCATCGCGCATGCGGCGGCCCGAGACGTTGTCGAGGTTGCCGAACTGCGAGGATGAACACAGCGCCACCTTCGGTTCGATCCCGAAGCGGCGCACATGGCGCGCCGCGCCCATCACCGTTTCGGTAATCTGTTCGGCCGTCGGCTCGGAATGGATGTGGGTGTCGCCGATGAACAGCGGCCCGTCTTCCAGGATCATCAGGCTCAGCGCGCCGACGGGGTGAAGGCCGTCATGGGCAAGGATCTGCTCGATGATGGAAAGGTGCGTCAGGTATTGGCCGAATGTGCCGCAGATCAGGCTGTCCGCCTCGCCGCGGTGCACCATGGTTGCGGCAATGGCAGTGGTGTTGGTGCGCATGACCGAACGGGCAACATCCGGCGTCACGCCGCGCCGCGCCATCAGGTTGGCATAGGTTTCCCAATACAGGCGATACCGCGCATCGCTTTCGGGGTTCACGATCTCGAAGTCCACCTCGGGACGGATGTTCAGGCCCGCGCGTTCGGCACGCATCGCCACGACTTCGGGACGGCCGATCAGGATCGGCTTGTCGGTCGTTTCCTCCAGCATGGCATTGGCTGCGCGGAGCACGCGTTCATCTTCACCCTCGGCGAAGACGATGCGGCGCGAATGCTGGGCCGAGGCTTCGAAGACCGGACGCATGATCATCGACGACCGGATCATCGAACTGTCGAGCCCGCGCTTGTAGGCGTCCAGATCCTCGATCGGGCGCGTCGCGACGCCGCTTTCCATTGCGGCACGGGCCACGGCGGTTGCCACCACGCCCATCAGGCGCGGATCGAACGGTTTCGGGATCAGGTAGTTCGCCCCGAAGGTCAGCTGCTCACCCGCATAGGCGGCGGCTGCCTCGGCGCTGGTGGTGGCGCGGGCAAGGGCGGCGATACCCTCGATGCAGGCGATCTTCATCTCGTCGTTGATCGTGGTTGCGCCCACGTCCAGCGCACCGCGGAAGATGAAGGGGAAGCACAGGACGTTGTTCACCTGGTTCGGGAAATCCGACCGCCCCGTCGCGATCAGCGCCCCGGGGGACGCTTCGCGCGCAACTTCGGGCAAAATCTCGGGCGTGGGGTTGGCCAGCGCGAAGATGATGGGCCGTTCGGCCATCTTCGCGACCATCTCGGCCGTCAGCACGCCGGGGCCGGACAGGCCAAGGAACAGGTCTGCACCGTCGATCACGTCATCCAGAGTGCGCTTGTCGGTCTTTTGGGCGTATTCGGCCTTTTGCGGCGTCATCTCCTCGGTCCGGCCTTCATGGACCAGGCCGGCAATGTCGCAAAGCCAGACGTTTTCGCGCTTCACACCCAGCTTCAGCAGCATGTTCAGGCAGGCGATGCCCGCCGCCCCGCCGCCGGTGGAAACAACCTTGATATCCTCGAACCGCTTGCCGGACACGTGCAGCGCATTGGTGGCTGCCGCACCCACCACGATGGCAGTGCCGTGCTGGTCGTCATGGAAGACGGGGATGTTCATCCGCTCGCGGCACAGCTTTTCCACGATGAAGCAATCGGGCGCCTTGATGTCTTCAAGGTTGATCGCGCCGAACGTCGGCTCCATCGCGCAAACGATATCGGCCAGCTTGTGCGGATCCGGTTCGTTCAGCTCGATATCGAAGCAGTCGATATTGGCGAATTTCTTGAACAGGACGGCCTTGCCTTCCATTACCGGTTTCGACGCCAGCGCTCCGATATTGCCAAGGCCCAGCACCGCAGTGCCGTTGGACACCACCGCCACAAGGTTCCCGCGCGAGGTGTAGCGGCTTGCATCCTGGGGATTCGCCTTGATCTCCATGCAGGCTTCGGCGACGCCGGGGGAATAGGCCAGCGACAGGTCGCGGCCATTGGCCAGCGGCTTGGTGGCCCGCACCTCAAGCTTTCCCGGTCGCGGGAATTCGTGATAGTTCAGCGCTGGGTGGCGGGTCTTGTCCTGCCGCTGGTCTTCCATGGCATCCTCCGAAAACTGGTTTAATGTTAAACCATTTCTGCGCTTTCACAAGCCGCGCTTGCATCCCGGCGGCCCTGCGCCCAAACTTGTGCAAAGCTACGGAGCATGCAATGATCAATCCCGACCCGGCCCTTCTGCAGGCCGCCAGCGAGGTGCGGCTGAAGGCCTATGCACCTTATTCGAAGTTTCCGGTGGGCGCGGCGATCCGCACCTTGTCGGGCAAGATCTTCGTTGGCTGCAACGTCGAGAATGTTGCCTATCCCGAAGGTACCTGCGCCGAGGCGGGCGCCATCGCGGCCATGATCGCCGGGGGCGAGGTGCAGATCGCCGAAATCCTCGTGATTGCCGACAGCCCCGAACCCATCCCGCCCTGCGGCGGTTGCCGCCAGAAGATCGCGGAATTTGCCGGGCAGGGCGTACCTGTCACCCTGTGCACCACGGACGGCAAGGCGCGTGACCTGACGGTGGCCGACCTGCTTCCCGGTGCGTTCGACAGCCATCATATGGATCGCGCGAAGTGAGCAGGGGGCGCGTTTTCCTGACGGTGCTGGACCGTGCCGGCTGCGGCGGTGCCCCCGACGCAGCCGCATTCGGGGATGAAGGCGCGAACACGCTGGCCCATATTGCGCAGCGCCGTCCGCTTCACATGCCGGTGCTTGACGGCCTTGGGCTTGGTGCCGCCATCAGGCTGGCCAGCGGTGATGACGCGCCGGGCCTTGGGGCGAAGCCCACCGGCCTTTGGGGCGCCGCGACAGAGGTTTCCCGCGGCAAGGACACCCCCTCCGGCCATTGGGAGCTTTCGGGCGTGCCGGTGCCGTGGGACTGGGGCTATTTCCGTCCTTTTACCCCCTTCGATGAAGATGTGGTTGCCGAAGTCTCACGCCTTGCCGGCACGGATGGAATTCTTGACGGCGGCCATTCCGGCGGCATCGCCATCATCGGCAAGCTGGGGGAAGAGCATCTGCGCACGGGCCGTCCCATCTGCTATACCTCTGTCGACAGCGTTTTCCAGATCGCCGCGCATGAAGAGGTGTTCGGCCTTGGCCGCCTTCTGGACCTGTGCGAGGCGCTGGCCCCCATGCTGCACGCCCGGCGCGTGGGCCGGGTGATCGCGCGTCCCTTCACGGGCATGCCGGGCGCATTCAGACGCACGGGCAACCGGCGTGATTATGCCATTGCCCCGCCGGGTGCGACGATTCTGGATCGCGCGCAGGCGACCGGTCATGTCACCCATGCGGTGGGCAAGATCGGCGATATCTTCTCTCATCGCGGGATCGACCATCTGCACGAGGGAACGGATGCCGAACTGGCCGAACATCTGGTGCGGCTGGGGGACGAGGCCGAGGATGGTGCACTGGTTTTTTCCAACTTCGTGGAGTTCGACAGCCTGTATGGCCACCCTCGCGATGTGGATGGGTATGCCCGCCATCTGGAATGGTTCGACACGGTCGCGGGCCGCCTGATCGACCGCCTGCGCCCCGATGATATCGCCATCTTCACCGCCGATCATG
Organism: Falsirhodobacter deserti; assembly: GCF_004015795.1. Taxonomy (GTDB): domain Bacteria; phylum Pseudomonadota; class Alphaproteobacteria; order Rhodobacterales; family Rhodobacteraceae; genus Falsirhodobacter; species Falsirhodobacter deserti. The sequence continues at coordinate 463,349 of NZ_ML137218.1, forward strand.
GCAACGATCCCACATGGCGCGGCAGTGACCACACGCGCGAACGTGTGCCGGTGCTGGTGGCTGGGCGGCAGGGGCAGCTTGGCCTGATCCCCTTCACCGGCGTTGCCGATCTGGTGGCCGGCCATCTGGGGCTGGCATGAGGGTCGATCTGACGCTGGACCTGATTGGCGCAGCCCCGCCGCGCCTTATCGCCGATATGGCGCGGGAAAAGGACATGGACCTGTCGGGCCTGTTCCGCGATGGCGGCTATGACCTGAAGCACGGGTTTCTGGCGGCCTATGATGCGGTTTCGGGCGTGGTGGTGACGCCGCGCGATCTGGCACGTCTGGCGGATGCGGTGCTGCAGGACGGATATTCCGAACTGCGCCTGACGCCGCGCGCGGGCTGGGCCGACATGGTCGCAGGCGTGGCCGAAGGCGCGGCGGGGCGGCCCCATACCGTTATCGCCCGCCTGCCGCGCCATCTGGGGGCCGAGGCGCTGCGCCCAATGGCCGAATGGGCCGCCGAACAGGGCAGCCCGCTGGCGCTGACCGGCACCTTCGGCACGGAAAAGGATTTTGCGTGGTGCCTTGATTGCGCGGTGGAAGCGGGGTTGCCGCTGATCCTTGACGGCACCGACATCTCGCGCGGTCCTCTCCGCATCCGCTGTGCCACCTTGGGCGATGCCGAGGCGGAACGTTTCGCCGAAGCGGGAACCGGGGTGGAGCTGACAGATTGGAAGCAGGCGGGGCGGCTGTACGATCGCGGCGTTCCGCTGGTGCTGGGGCGGGGCTTTGCCGCCTTTGCGCCGCTTGATCTTTCCGAACGGCTTCATGAAGCCTTCGACTGGGATGAAGGTGTTTTCCGCGATCTGGAGCGTAAGGCCCTTGCCGTCGCCGCCTGCGATGATACGACCCGCGCCCGACTGATGGAGATGATCGATGCCTGAACACCTGACCGTCGTGACGCACCCGCTGGTGCAGCACAAGCTGACGCTGATGCGCAAGAAGGACACCTCGACGGCCAGCTTCCGGCGCCTGCTGCGCGAGGTGAGCCTGCTGCTGGGATACGAGGTGACACGCAACCTCGACATGACGACCACGCGGATCGAAACCCCCGTGATGGCGATGGACGCCCCGATCCTGGACGGCAAGAAACTGGCGCTGGTGTCGATCCTGCGGGCGGGCAACGGGCTGCTGGACGGGCTGCTGGAACTGGTGCCGGCGGCGCGCGTGGGCTTTATCGGCCTTTACCGCGATCCCGAAACGCTGAAGCCTGTGCAATATTACGCCAAGGTGCCCGAAATGCTGGAGGACCGGCTGACCATCGCCGTCGATCCGATGCTGGCCACGGGCAACTCCTCGGTCGCGGCGATCGATCTGCTGAAGGAAAAGGGCGCGAAGAACCTGCGCTTCCTGTGCCTGCTCGCCTCGCCCGAGGGGGTGGAGGTGATGCGGAAGGCCCATCCCGACGTGCCGATCATCACGGCATCGCTGGATGAACGGCTGGACGATCACGGCTATATCGTGCCGGGCCTTGGCGATGCAGGCGACCGCATGTTCGGCACGAAGTAGCCTTCAGCGGCAGATGCCGGACAGGCTGACCCATTCGTTATCGTCCATGATCGGACGGGGGGCACCTTCGGGATAGGGATCGTCGGCCATCAGGGCGGCGGTCCTTTCCGTTTGGGGCAGCGTGCGCAGCCATGGCGTCAGCGGCACCTGGGCCTTGGTGAAGCGGGTCAGCAGTTCCTCGGCCGGAACCTCGGGCGGGCGATCTTCCGCCAGCGCCTTGCCATAGCCGTTCATCGCGCCATCGGGCAGGCGGCCCGTGGTCAGCAGCCGCAGCGTTGCCCAAAGGCCGGCATGCTGCAGCAGCGGGCGCAGCGGATCGTCCAGCTGGCTGCGCATTCCTTCGGCCAGTGCAGCACCGGCCACGGCGTCGGGGCTGTCGTGGTTTTCCACCAGCGAGGCCGGGATCAGGATCTGCCGGTTGGGCAGGTGGACGGGATGATCCAACCCTTCGCGCACGACGATGATCTTCCACGATGCGGCCCCGAAAACGCGAGTGGCCAGCGTTTCGGTGGCAGCGCGGCCAAGCGGTGCGGCGCAGGGCGCCCCTGTCACGCGGACCATGTCGGCCAGTGCCATTTCGCCCAGCCGTGCCCGCGTGGCGGCGGGCGCCACGTCGATGGTATGCGAGATGATGGCCCCCGGCACGAAGAAGGCCCCCAGAACGACCAGCCCCAGCACGCCCCCCAGCATCCAGTTGCGCAGGCGCCCCGGATGGGGGCGGGCAGCCTCGATCGCGCCGCGAACGGTGGAAAGGGCCGCGATCATGTCCGCCTCTTCGATCTCCACAACCTCGCCGTCCTGATCATCGCCGGGGGCATAGATGGCCGGCACCTGATCGTTCAGCCGCTGCACCGCGGGCAGGGACCAATGGGCAAGGGGTTGTTCGCTGCGCGGATCAGCGATGATCAGCGATGCTTCGCGAAAAAAGACGATGACCTCGCGGCGGGGGGCTTCCGCCGTTTCGCGCCAAAGGCCGGGGCATTCCAGACGGGCATACTGGCGCAGGGCGGTCATGCGTCGTGAATTCATGGGCGGACCCTAGTGGTCATGCGTCTCTCCCACAGCCTCGCGCCAGTGCCGGCGACAAAGCGAGACATAGGTTTCGTTCCCGCCGATCTGCACCTGCGCACCTTCGCGCAGGGCCAGCCCGTCGGGGCCGCGGCGGACGACCATCGTCGCCTTGCGGCCGCAATGGCAAATGGTGCGGATTTCGCGCAAGTCATCGGCAAGGGCCAGCAAATTGGCCGATCCGGGGAAAAGCTGCCCCCGGAAATCGACCCGCAGGCCATAGCACATCACGGGAATGCCCAGATCGTCGGCGACCCGCGCAAGCTGCCAGACCTGTTCGCGGGTCAGGAACTGCGCCTCGTCCAGAAAGATGCAGGCGGGCGGGGCCACGGCCTGACAAGCCTGCACGCGGGCAAAAAGATCGCAATCGGGGGTAAAGGTTTCGGCATCCGCGCCGATGCCGATGCGGCTGGCGATGCGGCCCATGCCTGCGCGGTCATCCAGCGCGGCCGTCAGGGTCATGACCTGCATCCCACGTTCGCGGTAGTTGTGCGCCGCCTGCAAAAGCAGCGTCGATTTTCCCGCGTTCATCGTGGAGTAATGGAAGTAAAGCTTCGCCATGCGCCATTCCATAGCGCAGGGCGAAGCCTTGGGAAAGTGGCCCTTAGCGGGCGGCGCGGCGCGGCGCCGTTGTTCCGCCCGGTTTGCCCTGCGGGCGCGGCGAACGGGCCTTGACGGCGGGCTTGCCGGGGGCTGCACCGCGCGGCTTGCCCTGTGGGCGACCGCGGCCCTGGCTCGGCTTGGGCGCAGCGGCAACGGCATCGGCGGCCCACGGGGCACCACCGACCACCGGGATGGCCTTTTTCAGCAGCTTCTCGATGTCGCGGAATTCGCCCATCTCGGCGGGGGCGCAGAAGGCGATCGCACGGCCTTCGGTGCCGGCGCGCGCCGTCCGCCCGATGCGGTGGACATAGTTTTCGGCAACGTTCGGCAGGTCATAGTTATAGACATGCTTCACGCCCGGAATGTCGATCCCGCGTGCGGCCACATCCGTGGCGACCAGGATTTCCACCGTGCCTTCGCGGAATTCCTGAAGCGTGCGCTCGCGTTGGTTCTGGCTTTTGTTGCCGTGGATTGAACCGGCTTGGAAGCCCCAGCTGACCAGCAGCTTCATCAGCTTTTCCGAACCGTGCTTGGTGCGGCCGAACACGATGCACCGCTCGCCCGGATGTTCCTTGAGATAGCTTTCCAGCAGCTTGGCCTTGTCACCCTGCGGGGTGAAGTGGACGGCCTGCGTCACCTTGTCGGCCGGCTTGCCGGGGGGCGAAACCTGCACCTTCACGGGGTTGCGAAGATACGTGCCCGCCAGTTCCTCGATATCCTTGGGCATGGTGGCCGAGAACAGCATCGTCTGGCGCTTCAGCGGGATATACTTGGCAATCTTCCGCAGGCTGTGGATGAAGCCCATGTCCAGCATGTGGTCGGCTTCGTCCAGCACCAGATAGCCGCATTTTTCAAGGCTGACAGCGCCGCGTTCCAGCAGGTCGATCAGGCGGCCGGGCGTTGCGACCAGCACATCGGTGCCGCGCGCCAAACGTTCCGATTGCTTGTGGATCGATGCGCCGCCCACGACAGTGGTCACCTTGGTGGGCGTGCCCTTCGTGAAGGTCAGCAGGTTCTCGGAAATCTGGCTGACCAACTCGCGGGTGGGCGCAAGGATCAGTGCGCGGACGTGGCGCGGCCCTGCGGGATGGTGAATTTCCAGCAGGCGGTGCAGCAGCGGCAGGCCGAAGGCCGCCGTTTTGCCGGTGCCGGTCTGGGCAAGGCCCATCAGGTCCGCACCTTTCATGATGTGCGGGATGGCCTGTTCCTGGATCGGGGTCGGCGTGGTCAGGTTGGTATTGGAAAGGGCATTCAGCAGCTTTTCGCTGAGGCCGAGATCGGCAAAAGTCGTCATGGGACAGTCCCTGATGTTGCGGTGGTATGCGGCAGGATTGCCGCGGGACCCCTGCGTGATCGTGGGAACCGGATGACCGTGCCTTTGTCGGCTGCTCACGCGGCAGCGGCGGTCGGTTGATGTGCAGATGGACGTGGGCGGGCGCGAAGTCAACCCTCTGGCCACGCGCGGCGCTTTGCGATATGTGGCCCGCATCCCTGTTTCTCGGAGCCTGCGCCATGAAAGCTGCCGTCATCACCTATCCGGGGTCCAACTGTGACCGCGATCTGGCCGTCGCCTTCCGCGATGCGGGGGCCGAGGTCGTGACGGTCTGGCACAAGGAAACCGAACTGCCTGCCGGCGTGGACGTTGTCGGCGTTCCGGGCGGCTTTTCCTTCGGCGATTACCTGCGCTGCGGCGCAATCGCGGCCCGCTCGCCCATTACCGGCGCGCTGGCGCGCCATGTGGAGCGTGGCGGCTATGCCATCGGCATCTGCAACGGCTTTCAAGTCCTGACCGAAACGGGCCTGCTGCCCGGTGCGCTGATGCGCAATGCGGGTCTGAAATACATCTGCAAGCAGGTGCATCTGAAGGTGGAAACCGCCGACAGCGCGTTCACGCAAGGGTATGCCAAGGGCAGCGCCATCACGGTGCCGATCGCGCATCACGACGGCAACTATACCGCCGATCCCGAAACGCTGAAAGCGCTGGCGGCCGAAGACCGGATCGCCTTCACCTATCTGGACAACCCTAACGGCGCGATGAACGACATCGCGGGCATCCTTTCGGCGAACCGCCGGGTGCTGGGCATGATGCCGCACCCCGAACGCGCAATGGACCCGCTGCTGGGTAGCGGCGACGGCCGGGCGATGTTCGACGCGCTTGTGGGCAGAATGGCGCTTGCCTGAAACGCGCCCGCTTGAGGGTGGGGGCAGGCAGGAATATCCTGCCACCATGGCTCGGCGTGATCACAGGGATGAGGATGGCGATGCCCGCACGGGAATCTCGTGGCGGGTTCGTCTTGTCATCACGATCCTTACATTGATCGCGATCGGTGCGGTTCTGGTCACCAACCGCTGGATGACGGAACGTGCGACCGAAACCACGCGCAACCGCGCCGAAGTGCGGATGGCGCTTTATTCGGGCAATCTGCTGAACGAATTGCAGCGCACCTCGGTCGTGCCGCTGCTGCTGGCGCGGGATTCGGCGCTGATCAACGCGCTGTCCTCTACCGAGTTCACGGCCACGTCGCAGCGTCTGATCTCGTTCCAGACGGAAATCGGGGCGGCGTCCATTTCGCTTCTTGACCGGACGGGGCGGGTCGTGGGGGCCACGAACCGCAACCTGCTGGGCGCATCCTTCCGCAACGAGGCCTATTTCGTCGATGCGATGCGGACGAAGGACACCGTTTTTTCCGCTACGCGGCGCACGGAAGGGGCGTTCGATTTCACCTATTCGCGGGCCGTGGTGCAGGACAACCAGGTGATCGGCGTGGTCGCCGTGGCGGTCGACCTGATGAAATACGAAAGGGCCTGGGCCGGATTGCAGGATGCGGTTCTGGTGACAGACAGCGAAGGTGTCGTGATCCTCGCGACAGAGCCGCGCTGGCGCGGGTTGAAGCTGACAGACGCGCTGGCGGTGCAGGACGCGCCTTCGGCGATCCGGCGCGCCTTCCAGTTGACGGCAGACTGGGCGCAGGAACCGCCCGACGCCTACTTGAAGGGCGAGGCGGTGCTGCGTGCCGATGCGCGGGTGCCGTTCCGTGGCTGGCGGCTGATCACCTTCACGGCCTATGACGCGGTGCGCGAAAGGGTGAATGCCATTCTTGCGCTGGAGATCATGGGCTTTGCCATCCTCCTTGCCGCGACGTTCTACATGCTGTCGCGCCGGGCATGGTCGCAAAGCATGTCGTTCCAGCGCGAATCTGCCGAGCTGCGCCTGTTGAACCAGCGCCTTCAGCGCGAGATCGCGGAGCGGGAAAAGGCCCAGAAGGATCTTGCCGTGGCCGAGGCGACGCTGGCGCAATCGTCCAAGCTGGCGGCGCTGGGCGAGATGTCGGCTGCGGTCAGCCACGAGCTGAACCAGCCGCTGGCAGCGATGAAAACCTATCTGGCAGGTGCGCGCCTTCTTTTGCAGCGCAAGCGGGCCGAGGAAGCGATGTCCTCGTTCCAGCGGATCGATGATCTGATCGAGCGGATGGGCGCAATCACCCGCCAGCTGAAATCCTATGCCCGCAAGGGCGGAGAGGCGTTCGAGCCTGTGGACGTGCGCCATTGCGTGTCCGGCGCGCTGTCGATGATGGAACCGCAACTGAAGGTGCGTGTGGTGCGGATCAACCGGCAGGTTCCGCGCGCGCCCGTCATGGTCATGGCCGACCGGCTGCGGTTGGAGCAGGTGATCATCAACCTGTTGCGCAATGCGCTGGATGCGACAAAGGATGTGGGCCAGCCGCAGATCGACATCACCTTGCAAGTGGGTGCCACCGTCAGCCTGACGGTGCGCGACAACGGCCCCGGTATCGCAGATCCGGCCAATCTGTTCGAACCGTTCTATACCACCAAGAAGCCGGGCGAGGGCGTCGGCCTCGGGCTCGCGATCTCCTCGGGGATCGTGCGCGATCTGGGGGGGCGGCTGACGGCGAAGAATGCCGAAGGGGGCGGGGCTGTTTTCGAGGTCCAGCTGCCCTTAATTGAAAAGAAGACAGAAGCAGCAGAGTGAGGTTAGAATGGCCCGCACGATGAAGGTCGCTATCGTCGATGACGAAGCGGACATGCGGCAGTCGGTCAGCCAGTGGCTGGCGCTGTCGGGGTTCGATACGGAAGCCTATGCCTCCGCGGAAGAAGCGCTGAAGGCCATCGGGCCGGATTATCCCGGCGTGGTCGTCAGCGATATTCGCATGCCCGGCATGGACGGGATGGCGATGCTGAAGCGGTTCATGAGCCTTGATTCCGCCCTGCCGGTCATCATGATCACCGGCCATGGCGATGTGCCCATGGCGGTGGAGGCGATGCGGCTGGGGGCCTATGACTTTCTTGAAAAGCCGTTCAACCCGGACCGGATGACCGAATTGGCCAAGAAGGCCACGCAGGCGCGGCGCATGACGCTGGACAACCGTGCCCTGCGACGCGAGCTTTCGGACGGCAGCGTGATCATGAAGAAGCTGATCGGCGCCTCCCCCGCGATGGAACGTTTGCGCGAGGATATTCTGGATCTGGGGCAGGCTGACAGCCACGTGCTGATCGATGGTGAAACCGGCACCGGCAAGACGCTGGTGGCCCATGCGCTTCATGCCGTGGGGCCGCGCGCGGGCAAGAAGTTCGTGACCATTTCCTGCGCCGCATGGACCGAGGACCAGCTTCAGGCCCGCCTGTTCGGCCCCGTGGAGGAAGGCGGCCTGCCGCTGGTGGACGAGGCCCGCGGCGGCACGCTTTGCCTTGAGGACGTGGAGGCGCTGAGCCATCCGCTGCAGTCGCGCCTGCTGACGCTGATCAACGAACAGGATATCCCGCCGGAAACGCGCATCATCGCGATCTGCAACCAGCATTCGCCTGACAAGACGCTGGAGGATGTGCTGCGGCCGGACCTGTTCTATCGACTTGGAGCGATGACTATCGTGTTGCCGCCGCTGCGCACGCGCGGCGAAGACATCCTGACGCTGTTCACGCGCATGTCCGAACAGTTCGCCGAGGAGTATGGCTGCGATGCCCCGCAGGTGACCGCGCAGGAAGCGGCGCAGCTTTTGCAGGCCCCCTGGCCGGGCAATGTGCGCCAGCTGGTGAATATTGCAGAACGGGCGGTGCTTCAGAACCGTCGTGGGTCCGGGTCCATCGCGTCGCTGCTGATGGCGGATAACGAAGCCTCTGGCCCGGCGCTGACCACGGAAGGAAAGCCGCTGAAGGATTACGTCGAGGCGTTCGAACGGATGCTGATCGACAACACGATGCGCCGGCACAGGGGGTCCATCGTCGCGGTGATGGAAGAGCTTTGCCTGCCCCGCCGCACCCTGAACGAGAAGATGGCGAAGTACAGCTTGCAGCGCGCCGATTATGTCTGAAACCACGGCGCGTGATCCCGCGCCGTGAAAGGCCGCTCGATGCTGCGTATCGTGTTGCTTTGCCGTGTCGCTGCCGTCTGCGCGTATCAGCCGCAGCAAAAGGGGCGCCATGCCACCGGCGCCCTGACTGGCAGCCCCGCGGAGGAGGTTCCGAGCGGCGGCATCCGTGATGGTGCGTAAGTCGGTGGGGTGCAGTGAAATCCGCCTGTGGAAAAGACCCATTGTCTTTTGCGCCGCGCTGACCTTATTGTCGCATGACGTGGGTCTGTCCGCCATGCGGCAGCCACGTGACCGAGTTTTGCCACCTGCCATGGACCAAAGGGGAAGCCCTTCAGGCCGTGACGGACGGCGCAAGCGGCCTTCACCGGGCCGGACCATTCACCCACCGAAGCTTCGGCGGGTCGATCAACAGGGCGCGCGATGCGTCCGGGACAGAACCGCGATGGACGCAGGAGTGACGACAAAGGATGAGAGGTGCCCCCGCGGCGCCCCGTCCGTTTGTCCTCCGCGCATTCTCGCCCCTACAAGCCGCCACTTGCAGATCCGCCCCCATTCCCGCTTGCGCGGGCAGGGCCTCTGTCTGGGCGCTATGGATAACAATGGCCAAGAAAATGCTTATCGATGCCACCCACCCGGAGGAGACCCGGGTCGTGGTGGTGGACGGAAACAAGGTCGAGGATTTCGACTTTGAAACCGTCAACAGACGCCAGATCTCTGGCAACATCTATCTTGCAAAGGTAACGCGGGTCGAACCGTCGCTTCAGGCGGCCTTTGTCGATTACGGCGGGAACCGCCACGGCTTCCTCGCCTTTGCCGAGATTCACCCCGATTATTACCAGATCCCCGTCGCCGACCGCGAGGCGCTGCTGGCCGAGGAGCGGGCCTTTGCCCGTGACGACGAGGAAGAAAAGAAGCAGGCCGAGGCCGAGGAAACCGCTTCCGACGACGAGGATTCGGACGAGATCGAATCCGTCGCCGAAGAGGATGTGAGCGACGAAATCCGTGCGCCCCGCAAGCCGCGTGCGCGCCGCTACAAAATCCAGGAAGTGATCAAGGTCCGGCAGATCATGCTGGTGCAGGTTGTCAAGGAAGAACGTGGCAACAAGGGTGCCGCGCTGACGACCTATCTGTCGCTGGCGGGCCGGTACTGCGTGCTGATGCCGAACACGGCGCGGGGCGGCGGGATTTCCCGCAAGATCACGCAGGCCGCCGACCGCAAGAAGCTGAAGGAAATCGCGGCAGAGCTGGAGGTGCCGGAGGGCGCCGGCCTGATCATCCGCACGGCGGGTGCTAAGCGCACGAAGCCGGAAATCCGTCGCGACTATGAATACCTGATGCGCCTTTGGGAACAGATCCGCGAGCTGACGCTGAAATCCGTCGCGCCGGCCCAGATCTATGAAGAAGGCGATCTGATCAAACGCACGATCCGCGACCTGTTCAACCGCGAGATCGAGGAAGTTCTGGTGGAGGGCGAGGGTGGCTATCGCACCGCCAAGGACTTCATGCGGATGATCATGCCCGATCACGCACGGCAGGTGAAACGCTATTCCGATCCGATGCCGCTGTTCGCGCGCTATCAGGTGGAAAGCTATCTGGGCGGCATGTTCAACCCGGTCGTTCAGCTGAAGTCGGGCGGCTATATCGTCATCGGCGTGACCGAGGCGCTGGTTGCGATCGACGTCAACTCCGGCCGGGCCACCAAGGAAGGCTCGATCGAGGAAACGGCGCTCAAGACCAACCTCGAAGCCGCCGAAGAGGTGGCGCGCCAGCTTCGCCTGCGCGATCTGGCCGGCCTGATCGTGATCGACTTCATCGACATGGACGAGCGGAAGAACAACATCGCCGTCGAAAAGCGGATGAAGGAAAAGCTGAAGACCGACCGTGCGCGCATCCAGATGGGCCGCATTTCGGGCTTTGGCCTGATGGAGATGAGCCGCCAGCGCCTGCATCCGGGCATGCTGGAATCCACCACGCAGCCTTGTGCGCATTGCCACGGCACGGGCCTGATCCGGTCCGATGACAGCCTTGCCCTGCAGGTTCTGCGCCAGCTGGAGGAAGAGGGCACGCGCAAGCGGTCCAAGGAAGTGTTGCTGAAGGCGCCGGTCGCCGTCATCAACTTCCTGCTGAACAACAAGCGTGAGCATATTGCGCTGATCGAAACGCGTTACGGCATGGCCGTGCGGATCGAGGCGGACCCGCATCTGGTTTCGCCCGACTATTCGATCGAGAAGTTCAACACCGCAACGCGCATCGTGCCTGCAAGCCAGGTCGTGACGGGCGATGCCTCGCTGATGGGCGATCTGGTGGAGGAAGAGGAAGACCTCGACCTGCCGGTGCCGGTCGAGGAGGAAGAAGCGCAGGTGGAGGCGCAGCCGGAAGCGGTTGAAGAAGAGGGTGAAGGTCCTTCGCGCAAGAAGCGCCGCCGCCGTCGCCGCCGGAAGGGCAACGGCGCCGAAACCGCGATGAGCGATGTGGCCTCGGACGAGGATACGGCTGGCGGTGAAAGCATCGCCGAAGAGGTTGCGGCAGCGCCGGTCGAACCGGAGCCTGCACCCGCGCCGGCACCTGTTGCGGAAGAGCCCGCAGCCGAAGCCGCGCCGGTAGAGGCTGCTGCCGAGGAAGCACCCGCTGCCGAAGCGCCCCGCCGCCGGACGCGCACGCGCAAGAAGGCAGAGCAGGAGGCGGTTGCGGAAGCCGTGGCCGAAGAAGCTGCCCCCGCGCCCAAACGCACGCGGAGCCGCAAAAAGGCCGAAGAGCCTGCGGTTGCGGCAGAGGAAGCGCCCAAGCCGCGCACCCGTTCCCGCAAGAAGGCGGAGCCGGTTGCCGAGGAGGCCGCCGAGGCCCCTACGCCCAAGCGCACGCGGAGCCGCAAGAAAGCCGAGGCTGTGCCAGCCGAAGCGCCCGCACCCGTGGCTGCGCCCGCGCCCGCCCCGGAATCCGCCGAAGAGGCGCCCAAGCGGCGCCGCGGCTGGTGGGCCGTCAACACCTGATACTGAAAGGGCGCCTTCGGGCGCCCTTTTCGCACGATGAAGTGACGGGCGGCGTCTCGTGAAGAAGGGCCTGTCATGGTACGGACAGGAAAAGGAGGCGCCATGTTCGGGTTTGATGTTATGGATGCCGGGCTGGTCTCGGCGATGATGATCGCACTGGTTGCGGGCGTCCTGAGCTTTCTGAGCCCCTGCGTTCTGCCGATCGTTCCACCCTATCTGGCCTATATGGGCGGCATCAGCATGTCCGACATCAACGGACAGCGCCGCCGCCGCATCCTGCTGCCGGCGCTGTTCTTCGTGCTGGGTCTTTCCACCGTGTTCGTGTTTCTTGGAATGGCGGCTTCGGCGCTTGGATCGCTGCTGCTGCAATACCAGGGGCTGATGACAAAGGCCGCCGGCTTGGTCGTGATCGTCTTCGGCCTGCACTTTCTTGGCCTGTTCCGCATTCCCATCCTTGACCGCGAGGCGCGGGTGGATGCAGGGGATCGCGGCGGTTCGGCGCTTGGTGCCTATGTGCTGGGGCTGGCCTTCGCCTTTGGCTGGACGCCCTGCATCGGCCCGCAGCTGGGCGCGATCCTGTCACTGGCCGCAAGCGAGGCGAACGTGACGCGCGGCACCGCGCTTCTGGGCGTTTATGCGCTGGGTCTCGGGCTGCCCTTCCTGCTGGCGGCCCTGTTCATCAACCGCGCCGTCGGCGTGATGAACCGCCTGAAGCCGTGGATGGGCGTGATCGAAAAGGCGATGGGCGTGCTGCTGATCATTGTGGGCGTTGCGCTTGTGACGGGCATGTTCACGGCGTTTTCGTTCTTCCTGCTGGAAAACGTGCCGGTCCTTGGGCGCTTGGGTTAACGCGCCTGATACCAGCGCAGCACGTAAACGCGGATGGCCGAGGCGAGGTTCGACTCCCCCCGCGTTTCGTCGATCTCGGCGGCAAGCTGGTTGAAGGCCTTGCCTTCATTTTGCGCGATGCTGCGGAAAGCCTGCCAGAACTCCCGCTCCAGCGTGACGGATGTGCGGTGGCCGTGCAGGGTCAGCGAATGCTTCTCAGGTCCGTTCATTCAGCATCGTCGCGTTCATGTCCGTCAAGGGTGCGGCGGGCCTTTTCGGCCTCTGCCTGCTGACGGTGACGTTCGGCCTTGGTCAGGCCGAACTTCGCTGCATTGGCGTCGCCCTGTGCGCGCTTTGCATCACGCTCGCGCGTTTTGCGAACGGCGCGCAGGTTGACGATCTGTGCCATCAGCCTTTCGGGCCGATCATGTCTTCGGGCCGCACGACGCGGTCGAACGTTTCACCATCGACAAGGCCGAGGTTGATCGCCTCCTCGCGCAGGGTGGTGCCGTTCTTGTGCGCAGTCTTGGCCACCTTGGTCGCGTTGTCATAGCCGATGGACGGCGCCAGCGCCGTGACCAGCATCAGCGATTCCTTCATCAGCTTGTCGATCCGCGCGGTGTTGGCCTGCGTGCCCACGACCATGTTGTCGGTGAACGATCCCGCCGCATCGCCCAGCAGCTGCATGGATTGCAGCACGTTGTAGGACATCATGGGGTTGTAGACGTTCAGCTCGAAGTGGCCCTGCGACCCAGCAAAGCCCACGGCCGCGTCGTTGCCCATGACATGGGCGCAAACCATGGTCAGGGCCTCGGCCTGCGTCGGGTTCACCTTGCCCGGCATGATCGACGATCCCGGCTCGTTCTCCGGCAGGATCAACTCACCCAGGCCCGAACGGGGGCCGGAGCCCAGAAGCCGCAGGTCGTTTGCGATCTTGAACAGCGAGGCAGCCACCGTCTTCAGCGCGCCCGAGAACATGACCATCGCATCATGCGCGGCCAATGCCTCGAACTTGTTGGGCGCGGTGACAAAGGGCAGCCCGGTGATGGACGCAATTTCCGCAGCAACGCGGGTGTCCCAGCCCACGCGGGTGTTCAGGCCGGTGCCGACGGCGGTGCCGCCCTGCGCCAGTTCATAGATGTCGGGCAGGCAGGCCTTCACCCGCTCGATCCCCTTTTCGACCTGCTTGGCATAGCCGCCGAATTCCTGGCCCAGCGTCAGGGGCGTGGCATCCTGCGTGTGGGTGCGGCCGATCTTGATGATGTCCTTGAATTCCGCGGACTTCTGGACCAGCGCCTTGTGCAGCTTTTCAAGGCCGGGGATCAGCGTGTCGCGTGCCATCATGCCGATGGCGACGTGCATCGCGGTGGGGAAGGTATCGTTGGAAGACTGGCCCATGTTGCAGTGATCGTTCGGGTGGACGGGCTTCTTGGAGCCTTTCTCGCCGCCCAGCATCTCGATCGCGCGGTTGGAGATGACCTCGTTCGCGTTCATGTTGGACTGGGTGCCCGAACCGGTCTGCCAGACGACCAGCGGGAAGTTGTCGTCGAACTTGCCCTCGATCACCTCGGTCGCGGCGGCGGCGATGGCGTCCGCCAGCTGGGCATCCATGTCGCCCTGCGCCTTGTTCACCAGCGCACAGGCCTTCTTGATGACGCCAAGCGCGCGAATGATCGCGACGGGCTGTTTTTCCCAGCCGATCGGGAAGTTCTGGATGGAGCGCTGCGTTTGCGCGCCCCAGTACTTGTCGGCGGGAACTTCAAGCGGGCCGAAGCTGTCGGTCTCGGTGCGGGTCGCGGTCATGGCCATCCTCCTGATCTTGCGCCCCCGTGATAGGACGAGCGGGCGGTCAGATCAATCGGCATGCCTTTGCATACGGCGATATTGCCAGATGCGGGCTGGCGGCAGGTTGGCCCAGATCTTGGGGCCGCGTTCGCAGCGCAAAAGAAGTTCCGCCGCGACGCCTTCGGCGATGGGCGCCCGCGAAGAATAGGTGAACTGCGTGAAGGATGCGCCCGGTGCCAGCATCCGAAAGGCACTGCCGATGATGTTCATCTGCACCGTTTCCGTCATCGAAAGCAGGGGCAGGCCCGAAATGACGGCCCCGATGCCTGCTTCGACCGTGCCCGAGGCGGTTGCCGCGCTGGCGCAGTGAACGGTGATGCCGGGGAAGCGTCGGCGCAGCAGGTCGCAGAAATCCGGGTTCGTTTCGAACACCGTAAGATCCTGCGGGCGGATGCCGCGATCAAGGATTGCGCGGGTCAGCTTGCCCGTGCCCGCCCCGAATTCCACCACCCGCCCCGACAGCGGCGAAAGATGCGCCACCATCGCCCGCGCCAGATCGTCCGAGGAGGGGGCAAGGGCCACCACCTCGTGCGGGCGAAGGATCAGCTGTTTCATGAAAAGACCGATATCCGACATCGCGCGCGCTCCGCTTTTGCGAAGCAGGCTATGCCGGATGCGTAACGGATCTGCGACTATTTGCGGAACTGGTCCAGGCTGACGATCTCGGCATCGCCGCGGGGCGGTTCGGGCTGCGTTTCCTCTTCCTCGTCATCCTCCTCGTCGTCGTCGTCCTGGTCCTGCGTTTCAAAGCGCAGGCCGAATTCGACCGAGGGATCGACAAAGGTGCGGATGGCGTCAAAGGGAATGGCCAGCGGCTCGGGCTGGTTGCCGAAGTTCAGGGTGATCGTGAAACCTTCATCCGTCACGACCAGGTTGTCGAACCAGTGCTGGATCACCACCGTCATCTCTTCGGGGTAACGGGCGCGAAGCCAGTCCGCCATCTCCACCTCGGGGTGGTTGGTGTCGAAGGTGATGAAGAAATGATGCGCGCCCGGCAATCCGTCACGCGCGACATCCTCCAGCACGTTCTGGATAAGTGTGCGCATCGCGCGATGCATCAGGGTGCCGTAGTCGATCGTGGTGGCCATGCGCTCCTCCGGGGTGTTGGAAGCAGCATAAACGGTTGGCCAGCGAAGGGAAGGGGAGGTGCAGGATTCTGTTGCCAGGCTCCTGCGGGCCCCGCCTTACGCGGCTAAGCGCAAGGACTTAGGTTTCGATAACCTTTACTGCTTACGCAGCAACGGCCATCGGAGCACGGTTGTCGTTGGCAACTGTACAATTCGGACCGATAACGGTGGTACCTCACCGAGCGAAAGCTGGCCCCTTTAGACGTTCGTCGATCCTGTTTCGGCCCCCTCCGCCCCCAACGAGGGAGTCTATGGTGGAGCCGCCGGGTACCGCCCCCGGGTCCGATCCGCTTATTACGGGTGCGTTTATCGCCATAGTCCGGGCAAGCCCGAACAGCCCCTATATAGGCCCCTGTGTGCCGCGCGGCAAGGGGCGGAACCTGCCCCGTTCCAACGGCTTGCTCCGCCAAGGGAGTGGCCGATGGCCAAGTCACGAGCCATGGCAAGAACGGCAGCGGCTGGTGAACATGGCCCGCCCGAACTGGGCGACTGGCGGGAAACCGGTAACGGCAAAGGCGGCGGCGACACGCGCGGAGAGGGTGAAAGCACCGGCCACCAGTCTGGCCGCCACATCATCGCAATCAAGGGCAAGAAGAAAACGGGGATGACCGATGACAACTGGGCGCACATGGCCCGGGTGGGCGGCCATATCAAACGCCACGGGGGCGCAGGGCGGGCCCCAGAAGGACAAGGAACAGAGCGACGGGCGCTTTTCCCTGATGAACTGGGGCCACGATCCGGTGACTTGATCAGAAGCCTGCCTTGATCTCCTCGAAAGTCTGGACCATGCGGTCGCGCATCTGGCTGTCCAGCGGGGTTTGCGCCAGCATGGGGGCATCCACCGGATCCAGATAGGCGGCCTTCAGATCCTCTTCCGACACCTCGGCCATGCCGGCATCGTTGGTGTGGGCATAGCCGATATTGTCCACCAGAACCTGCGCGGATTCCGGTGCCAGCCACGCGTTCATGAAGTCATAGGCCTTGTCTTCGTTGCCCGGCCCGTCCTTGAAGTTGACATAGCCGCAGAAGAACGAGGATGCGCCTTCCTCCGCCTGACGGTTGAAGGCGATGGGGAAGCCGTCTTCCTGCATCAGCGCCACGCCATCGTTCCACGACCACGCAACCTGCACCTGACCGCCTGCCATCAGCTGCGTCAGCTCGGCAGGGTCGGCCCAATAGGCGACGACGTTCGGATGCACGTCGCGCAGCCATTGCGCGGCGGCTTCGAACTGTTCGTCGGTCGCCTGCGTCCAATCGGTGACGCCCGTTGCGATATAGGCCAGCGCCCAGATGTCATCGGTGTTGTCGGGCAAAGAGATGCGGCCCGCATATTTCGGATTGGCAAAGACCTGCACGCTTTGCACGTCTTCTTCCGGCACCGTGTCGGGATTGTAGGCAATGGCGGTATAGGCGTAATCGGTCGGGATGAACCACACACCCGCGTCATCAGCGAAGATGGAGGAGTCCTTGAACCGCTGGTCGATCTGGTCATAGGCCGGGATGCGGCTGACATCCCACGGCTCGATCAGGCCGGCATCGCGATACCGCGAGACCATCTGCGAACAAGGATGGCCGATATCGGCTCGAAAGCCGGAGGCGACCTTCTGGAAGGCTTCGTCATCATCGCCGAACAGCGAATAGGTCGGCGCATCGCCATGCTGGTCAAGGTAACCCTGCACCAGTTCGGGGATATCGAAACCCGCCCAGTCCAGCGCGATCAGGTCGCGATCGGCGGCAAGGGCGGGCAGGGCAAGCGCAGTGGCCGAGGCGGCGCCAAGAAGCGTCTTGAGCGGGGTCATGCGGGATCCTCCGGAAAGGGCGTGGGTATGGGCGGATGTTACAGGTCGGTGCCTTGCGGCGGCAAGGCCGGATTGGGCGACGGCAAGGCATTTGCACAAACCTTCCGCAGCCTTGGCACGCCCGCGGCTTCCACTATCTGTTCGGCAACATTGGATGGGGGCAGGATGACATCGTTTCGCGCATTGGTGATGGAAAGGGACGGCCCGACCGCCCTTCGCGAACTTGACGAGGCGCTGCTGCCCAAAGGCGATGTGACCGTCGATCTGGAATGGTCCGACCTGAACTACAAGGACGGGCTGATCCTGAACCGGCAGGGCGGGATGGTGCGGGATTTCCCGCATGTGCCGGGGATCGACTTTTCCGGCACCGTTGCCGCGTCGGACGATCCGCGTTTCGCACCGGGGGACCGGGTGGTCCTGACCGGCTGGCGCGTCGGGGAACTGCATTGGGGCGGCTATGCCACCCGCGCCCGCGTGAAGGGCGACTGGCTGGTGCCGCTGCCGGATCATCTGTCCACCCGCGATGCGATGGCGCTTGGCACGGCGGGCTTTACCGCGATGATGGCCGTGATGGCGCTGGAGGATCACGGAATCGCCGAGGGGGAGGTTCTGGTGACCGGTGCCTCGGGCGGTGTGGGATCCGTGGCGGTGGCGCTGCTGGCGGCGCTGGGCCGTCCGGTGGTGGCGGTCAGCGGACGCGAGGGCGCGGCCGCCTACCTGACGGATCTGGGCGCTGCACGCATCCTGCCCCGCGCCGAATTCGCCGAACCCGCCGCCAAACCGCTGGAGCCCGAGGCATGGGCCGGCTGCATCGACAATGTGGGCGGAACAACGCTTGCGCGGGTGCTGGGGCAGATGCGGTATCGCGCCTCGGTCGCGGCCGTGGGGCTGGCGGGCGGGACGGAGCTTTCCGTCAGCGTGGTGCCCTTCCTTCTGCGGGGGGTGAACCTGCTGGGCATCGATTCCGTGATGTGCCCCGCAGACCTGCGCCGGCGGGTGTGGAACCGGATCGCGGCCGACATGCCGATGGACAAGGTTCGCGGCACTGTCACCGAGGTGACGCTTGCCGATCTTCCCCGTCTTGGGGCGGAAATCTTGAAAGGCGGTGTGCGCGGGCGGACCGTGGTGAATCTGCGCGCATGACCGACGCGCTTATTCTCCGGTTCCGCGGCGATCTTCGCCTTGCGGACAATCCCATACCGGCGGCGGCCCATGAAGCGTGCTGCCCGCTGACTCCCATGTTCATCCTTGATCCCGAAACCGAGGCGACCGGCGCAGCCCCCCTCGCCGCTTTCTGAACGGGCCGGACGGGCATGTGACGGCGAGCGATGACATGCGCCTGCGCGAGACCTCAGGCCTCACGCCTCGCGCTATTTCCGGATCTTCAATCCTGCCACGCAGACGAAAAGTTCGACCGTGCAGGCCGCTATCGCACAAGGTGGCTGGCCAACGGGCCGGATGCGGACGCCCCGCGCCCCGCACCGCTGAACGGCCTGAACGACGGGTGGGAGCGGACGCTGGCTGCGCTTCAAGCCTGTCGTAAGGATCAAATCCTACGGTTAAGCCTTGCGATCATGGGAAAAACACGCTCACATCATCCGCAAGGATGGGAGAGACGCATGACGGTTCTGACATCGACAAGCGGGCAGAAGGATCTGCCCAACTATTTTGCGCCGGTATTCGAGGTGGCGCGAAAGCTGGATCACGGGCGGCTTGACGTCGTCCTTCCCGACGGGCGGGTTTTCCGGGCCGAGGGTGCAAAGCCCGGTCCCGCCGCGCGGATAGAGATCCACGACCCAGGGGTGTTCGCACGCCTGATCCGCGAAGGCGATCTGGGCTTTTGCGATGCATATCTGGAAGGGCAATGGTCCACCCCCGACATCCAGGCCTTCCTTGACGTGCTGCATACCGAGAACGAGCATATCTATGACGGGTTTCCCGGTCAGGCGCTGATCCGCACCTTCGAGAAGATACGTCACTGGCTGCGGTCCAACACCCGGATGCAGGCCCGCAAGAACATCGAATACCACTATGATCTGGGCAACGACTTTTATCGTCTGTGGCTGGACGACACGATGACCTATTCCTCGGCCCTGTTCATCACGGGGCAGGAGAGCACCGAACAGGCGCAGCGCCAGAAATATGCCGCGCTGGTGGACAGGATGAACGTGCAGCCCGGAGAGCGCGTGCTTGAAATAGGCTGCGGCTGGGGCGGGTTCGCCGAATACGCCGCAAAGGAGCGGGGGCTGCATGTGACGGGGCTGACCATCTCCCCCTCGCAATACGAATTCGCGGCACGGCGCATCGCGGATGCGGGCCTGTCGGACCGCGTAACGCTGAAGCTTCAGGATTACCGCGACGAGGTCGGGCGCTATGACGGCATCGCTTCGATCGAGATGTTCGAGGCGGTGGGCGAGAAGTACTGGCCGATATATTTCGGCAAGGTGCACGACGCGCTGAAGCCGGGCCGCAGCGCCGCGCTTCAGATCATCACCGTGGCCGACAAGCGGTTCGAAGCCTATCGCAACGGCGTGGACTTCATCCAGAAATATATCTTTCCCGGCGGCATGCTGCCTTCGCCTTCGGCCCTGCGCGCCGAGGTTGACCGCGCGGGGCTGCGTTTCGATGCATCGCACGAATTCGGCCAAAGCTATTCGTTAACGCTGCGCCGCTGGTACGAAACCTTCAACCAGAAATGGGACCAGATACAGACCATGGGCTTTGACGAACGCTTCCGCCGCATGTGGACCTTCTATCTTGCCGCCTGCGCCAGTTCGTTCCAGTGCGGCAACTGCGATGTCACGCAAGTTACCGTGACGCGCCCGGCATGAGCGGCCTTCCCGAAAGCCTGAGTGCGATCATCGGCAACGACCCCGAGCGGATTGCCTTCTTTCAGGAAGCCACGGGCGGAAAGGTGGCCGATGATGCCGCGGGGCGCATCCTGACGCGCGATGTGATGGCCCTGATGGGCCAGCGCCCCGCCGCAGCGATCCGCGCCCGCCTGACCCAGATGCAGATGTCGGCCGGAAGCCGCGCCCGCGCCCAGGGCTCTGCCGCGCCCACGAACCTGCGTCACCATGCCGAGCCGGGCGATGTGGAGGAGGTGCGCCGCGTCCAGCCCTATGCCAATTATTTCGCGGTGGAGGAGTACGATATCCGCTATCGCCGGTTCGACGGCACGATGAGCGATGTCGTCAATCGCGGCGTCTTCATCTCGGGCGATGCGGTGACGGTGCTGCCTTATGATCCGGTGCGTGACCGCGTGCTGCTGGTGGAACAATGGCGCGCCGGCCCGTGGGGACGCGACGATCCGCAGCCGTGGCTGCTGGAGCCGATCGCAGGCCGCATCGATCCGGACGAGCCGCCGGAAACCACCGCCCGACGCGAGGCGGTGGAGGAGGCGGGGCTGGGGATCGGGGTGCTGCATCTGGCAAACGCCTTCTATCCCTCGCCCGGCGGCAAGGCGGAATTCGTCTTCGCCTATGTCGGGATCTGCGATCTGCCCGACGATGCGGCGGGCGTCTTCGGAGAGGAAGGCGAGGCCGAGGATATCCGCGGACACCTCATCCCGTTTTCCCGCCTGATGGAGATGGTGGCGGCGGGGGAGATTCAAAGCGCCCCGCTGCTGATCACCGCCTATTGGTTGGCGCGGGAACGGGATCGGCTGCTCGCCTGAAGAAAAGGGGCCGCCAGATTGGCGGCCCCTTTCGGTTCAGGAGGGGATGCGGGCTTCGGTGCCCAGCACGTCCACGATATCGGCGAAGTCCTGGCTTTCGGTTCGCGTTTCGCCAAGGCGGCGGACGGAAACGGTGCGCCGCTCCACCTCTTGCATGCCCACGGCAAGGATCACCGGCACCTTGCCGACCGAATGTTCGCGAACCTTGTAGTTGATCTTTTCGTTCCGCAGGTCGGTTTCGGCGCGCACGCCTGCAGCCTTCAGCGCCTCGGCCACCTCGCGCGCATAGTCATCGGCATCCGACACGATGGAGGCGACGACCACCTGCCGCGGGGCCAGCCAGAAGGGCAGCTTGCCGGAATAGTTTTCCAGCAGTATGCCAAGGAACCGCTCGAACGATCCGAGCACGGCGCGGTGCAGCATGACCGGCATGTGCTTGGCCCCATCCTCGCCGATATATTCGGCACCAAGGCGGTCGGGCAGGTTAAAGTCGCATTGCAGCGTGCCGCACTGCCATTCGCGCCCGATGGCGTCCGTCAGCTTGAAGTCCAGCTTCGGGCCATAGAAGGCACCGTCGCCGGGATTCACCTCATAGCTGTAACCGGCCTTTTCGATGGCGCTGGCAAGGGCGGCCTCGGACTTGTCCCAGATCGCGTCGGAGCCGACACGCACATCGGGACGGGTGGACAGCTTGATGTCGAACTTCTGGAAGCCCAGATCGCGATACACCGTCGACAGCAGTTCAAGGAACGCTGCCGTTTCGGATTCGATCTGGTCCTCGGTGCAGAAGATATGCGCGTCGTCCTGCACGAAGCCGCGCACCCGCATCAGCCCGTGCATGGAGCCGCTGCTTTCATAGCGGTGGCACGACCCGAACTCTGCCAAGCGCAGCGGCAGGTCGCGATAGGACTTCATGCCGTGGTTATAGACCTGGACGTGGCAGGGGCAGTTCATCGGCTTCAGCGCGTTGATGCGCTTTTCCTTGGCGCCTTCCTCGTCCACCTCCACGATGAACATGTTCTCGCGGTAGGCTTCCCAATGGCCGGACTTTTCCCACAGCACGCGGTCCACGACCTGCGGGGTCTTGATCTCTTGATACCCCGCCTTGCGCAGACGCCCGCGCATGTAATCTTCCAGCGTGCGATAAACCTGCCAGCCGTTCGGATGCCAGAACACCATGCCCGGCGCTTCTTCCTGGATGTGGAACAGGTCCATCTCGCGGCCCAGCTTGCGGTGGTCGCGCTTGGCGGCTTCTTCCAGCATGGTCAGGTGGGCCTTCAGATCCTCGCGGTTCTTGAAGGCCACGCCATAGATGCGCTGCAGCATGGGGCGCGTCGCATCGCCCAGCCAATACGCGCCCGCAACGGTGGTCAACTTGAAGGCATCCGCCGGAAGCTGCCCGGTGTTTTGCAGGTGCGGGCCGCGGCACAGGTCCATCCAGTCGCCGTGCCAGTACATGCGGATCGGCTCGTCGCCCGGAATGCGGTCCAGCAGTTCGACCTTGAACGGCTCGCCTGCCGCTTCGTAATGGGCGCGCACGCGTTCGCGGTCCCAAACCTCGGTGCGGACGGGTTCGCGGGCGTTGATGATGTGCTTCATCTTGGCTTCGATCGCGCCCAGATCCTCGGGGGTGAACGGTTCGGTCCGGTCGAAGTCATAGAACCAGCCCTGATCGCGCACAGGGCCGATGGTCACCTTCACGTCCGGCCACAGTTCCTGCACGGCGCGGGCCATGACATGGGCGAAATCGTGGCGGATCAGCTCCAGCGCCTGGGCGTTGTCCTGCATCGTGTGGATGGCAATGGTCGCATCCGCATCGATCGGCCATTGCAGGTCGTGATGGGCGCCGTTCACGGTGGCCGAGATCGCCTTCTTGCCAAGGCTGGTGGAAATGGCCGTCGCCACTTCGCCCGGCGTCACGCCGGGCGCGAATTCGCGCTTGTTGCCATCAGGGAAGGTGAGGGTGACTTGGGCCATGTCGGCTCTCCTCGTCGGTCTGGCGCCCACGGAACGCCCGGTTGCGGGTTGATGGGCAGGTTGTCGCGGGCAGGGGCTGGAAAGTCAACTGCGCCCCGCGATACCTTGCGCCAAAACCGGAGGCACCATGACCCAGTATCTGACCACGCCCCAAGGGCGCCGCATCGCGTATGACTTGACATCTGGGGAGGGCCCCGCGGTTGTGTTCCTGGGCGGCTTCCGGTCGGACATGGAGGGGACGAAGGCCGTTGACCTGAAGGCCTGGGCGCAGGCGCAGGGCCGGACCTTCCTGCGCTTCGACTATTCGGGCCACGGCGTGTCGGAGGGGCGATTCGAGGATGGGGCCATCGGCGACTGGTTCGAGGATGCCCGTGCCGCCCTGTCGCTGGTGTCGGGCCGCGTCGTGCTGGTGGGATCGTCCATGGGCGGCTGGATCGCGCTGCAACTGGCCCGTGCCCTGCCTGAACGCGTGGCGGGTCTGGTCGGCATCGCCGCCGCGCCCGATTTCACCGAGGATCTGATGTGGGCGGCCTTCACGGACGATCAGCGCGCGCAGGTTATGGCAGGGGCGTTTCCCTTGCCGTCGCAATATGGCGAGCCGACGCCGATCACCCGCCGCCTGATCGAGGATGGGCGCAACCGGCTTGTCCTGCGCGATCCGCTGCCCTTGCCGTTCCCCGTCCGGCTGTTGCAAGGCACGGCGGATGCCGAGGTGCCGGTTTCGGTCGCGATGCGGCTGCTGGATCATGCGGATGCGTCCGACATTCGCTTGACGCTGGTGAAGGGGGCGGATCATCGCTTTTCGTCGCCGGAATGCCTTGCGCTGATCCGTCAGATGGTGGCCGATGTGGCCGGATGAACCTGCCGGAAAAGGGGCCGGAAACGGGAAGGAGATCGTTCGGTTTGCCGACCGGACCGATCTGGCGCTGGTTTACCTGCACGGCTTTTCCGCGACCAAGTGGGAAATCGATCCCGTCCACCGCCGCGTCGCGCAGGCGATGGGCGCGAACCTGTTCCTGACGCGGCTTGCGGGCCACGGGCTGGATGGCGAGGCGCTGGCGAATGCCACCGCCGACGCGTGGCTGGCCGATCTGGACGAGGCGCTGGCCGTGGGCCGCAGCCTTGGCCGGCGGGTGGTGCTGGTCGGCACCTCCACCGGCGGGTTGCTGGCGGCGATGGCGGCGGCGCGGGGCGAGGATCTGGCAGGGGTTGTCCTGATGTCCCCCAACTTCGCACTGAACCGGCGGGTGGCTTGGGTGATGCGCCTGCCGGGCATCCGTGGTTGGGGGCCGCGCGTTCTGGGCCGGATGCGCCAGATCGAACCTGTGGGTGCGGCGCATGCCGATCACTGGACGCTGACCTATCCGACGCGGGCGCTGTGGCCGCTGGTGGACCTGATGCGCCAGCCGGTGGATGTGCGGCGGGCGCGATGCCCCGCGCTGTTCCTGTGGTCGGATTCGGACCGCGTGGTGGACCCCGCAGCGATCCGCCGCGCGGCGGCGGGTTGGGGCGGGCCGGTCACGCGGCACCGGATGGTTCTGACGGGGCGGGACGATCCGATGCGGCACATCCTGGCTGGTGACGTTCTTTCGCCGATGCAGACCGATGGGGCGGTGAAGGCGATCACGGACTGGCTGCGGACGCTTTGATCAGCCATGCATCGCCAGCAACTCTTTCAGGCTGTCGAGGGTGTCGATTTCCTCCGCCGGTTTGTCGCGGCGCCAGCGGACCATGCGGGGAAAGCGCAGCGCGATGCCGGATTTGTGGCGGGTGGAGGCCTGTATCCCCTCGAACGCGATCTCGAAAACCAGTTCGGGCGGGACGCGCCGGACAGGGCCGAACTTTTCCAGCGTGTGGCGGCGGACCCAGCGGGTGATCTCGTTAAATTCGGCATCCGTCAGGCCGGAATAGGCCTTGGTAAAGGGAACAAGGGCGTCGCCGTCGCGCACCGCAAAGGTGAAGTCGGTGAACAGGTTCGCCCGCCGCCCGCTGCCCGACTGCGCATAAAGCATCACGCACTCCACGGTGAAGGGGTCCAGCTTCCACTTCCACCAATCCCCCCGCTTGCGCCCGATGTGATAGGAGGAGGACAGGCGCTTCAGCATCAGCCCCTCGGCCTGTTCCTCGCGCGCCTTGGCGCGGATCGCGGCCAGACCCGCCCAGTCGGAAAAGGCGATGGTGGGGGAAGTCCCGATCGGCGCGGCGGCGGGCAGGGCGGCCAGCATCGCCTCCAGCCGTGCGCGGCGATCGGACAGGGGGAGGGCGCGCAGATCCTGCCCGTCCTGTTCCAGCAGGTCATAGGCCAGAAGATGCGCGGGGGCATCCTTCAGCAGTGCCTTCGTGACGTTCAGCCGCCCGATCCGCTTTTGCAGGCTGGCAAAGGGCAGGGGGCGGGCATCGCCCCAGGCCAGCACCTCGCCGTCGATCACGGTGCCTTCGGGCAGGAAATCGGCCAGGGTCGCAAATTCGGGAAAGCGGTCGGTGATCAGCTCCTCTCCGCGCGACCAAAGGGCGAAGGCACCGGCGCGGCGGATGATCTGGCCGCGGATGCCGTCCCATTTCCATTCGGCCTGCCAGTCGGCCACGCTGCCCAGCGCTTCCGGATCATCCAGCGGAGAGGCAAGCGCAAAGGGATAGGGCCGCGCCCCCGCCGCAGCCGGATCGTTGGACCGGATCAGGCTGTCCCATGATGTGTTGCGCGGCTGCCAGTCGCCCATCAGGCGATGGGCCAGCTCCGTCTCCTCCACCCCCGTCGCCTGTGACAGGGCGCGCACCATCAGGCCCTGCGACACACCCATGCGAAAGCCGCCGGTGATCAGCTTGTTGTAAAGAAACCGCTCGCCGGTATCGAGCCTGTCCCACGCATCAAGGATCGCGGCGCGCCGGATGTCGGCGGGCTGGCCGGTCAGCGCGATCAGGTCTGTGATCCATGCAGCCAGCGGGCGATCCTCGCGCCGCGCGGCGGGCGGCAGGACAAGAGAGATCGTTTCGGCCAGATCACCCACGACGGGATAGGCTTCCTCGAACAGCCACAGCGGTATGCCCGCGACTTCGGCCGCCCATGTCCGCAACTCGGTGGAATTCACCGCCCGTTTCGGGCGGCGGCCGGACAAAAGGGCGATGGTCCAGACGCGATCCTCCTCCGCAGCGTCGCGGAAGTAATCGGCAAGGGCGGCAACCTTGGCAGTCGTTCTGGTCGTGCGGTCCAGCGCGTCGAACAGGGCAAAGAAGCGGATCATTCCAGAAGCTCCACATCCGGTTCGTCCGCCTCGTCGCCCTCGTACTGCGTTTCAACTATGCCGGCGTCATAGCCCTGTTCGGCCAGCCAGCGGCGGAACACCTGGGTATAGCCGTGGGTGACGAAGACCTTCTCCGCCCCCGTGGCGCGAATGGCGTCGTTCAGGCCCTGCCAGTCGGCATGATCGGACATGACAAACCCCTGCGCCAGCCCGCGCCGCCGCCGCACGCCCCGCAGCGCCATCCAGCCCGAAGCAAAGGCCTGCGATGCCCCCTTGAACCGCGCGGCCCAAGCCGAGTTCAGCGCCGAAGGGGGCGCGATGACCAGCGCCCCGGGATGGGTGGACGCGCCGACATCCGGCCCCGCCCAGTGGGTCTCGGGCAGGCGGATGCCCTGGCCGCGCAGCACGCGGTTCGTCGCCTCCACCGCGCCATGTGTCAGGATCGGGCCGATGGAGGCGTCTACATTCGCCAGAAGGCGCTGGGCCTTCCCCAGCGAATAGGCGCCGAGGATCGACGTTCTCCCCTCGGCCGCATTTGCGGCCCACCACGCGTTCACATCGGCCATTACCTCGGCCTGCGGGCGCCAGTTGAACACGGGCAGGCCGAAGGTGCATTCGCTGATGAAGGCGTGGCAGCGCACAGGTTCGAACGGCTCGCACAGCCCGTCGGCCTCCGTCTTGTAATCGCCGGACACGACCCAGACCTCGCCCCCCACCTCCACCCGGATCTGGGCCGATCCCGGAAGATGACCTGCAGGGTGGAAGGACACGGTGGCATCGTTGATGCGACGCGCTTCGCCGAACCGGATGGTGTCGCCGCGGATCGCGCCAAGGCGGTGGCGCATCACGGGCATCGCCACATCGGTGGCCAGATACTGCCCGTGCCCACCGCGGGCGTGATCGGAATGGCCATGGGTGATCAGCGCCCGATCCACCGGACGCCACGGATCGATGAAGAAGTTTCCCGCGGGGCAGAAGATGCCGCGATCGGTGAAGGTCAGGACCGGCTCCATCCACAGGAAATAGACGCTGGGGCCAACGGGTCCAGTGCGTGAAATCTTCCGCGCGGCCCGTTCGACTTCGGCCCGCCCTGCGCCAGATCATAAAGGATACGGAAAAAGGGGCCGACCCGCGTGACCACGTGTTTCAACGAGATGTTCGACGACGGTGCCGTCCGCGCCCCCTATGCGCGGCTGGAGGACTGGACACGGAGCCTGCCCGCTGGCCTGCGCCACATGAAGCAGGCCGAGGCAGAGGCGCTGTTCCGCCGCATCGGCATCACGTTCGCCGTGTATGGTGAGGGCGGCGATCCCGACCGGCTGATCCCGTTCGACATGTTTCCCCGCGTGTTCACGGCAAATGAATGGGCGCGGCTGGACCGTGGCATCCGCCAGCGGGCGCGGGCCCTGAACGCGTTTCTGGTGGATGTCTATGGGCGGGGAGAGATCATCCGCGCCGGCAAGATCCCGGCCCATCTGGTCTATCGCAACGCAGCCTTTGAAAAGGCGGTGGTGGGCATCGTGCCGCCGAAGGGGGTTTATTCGCATATCGTGGGGATCGACATTGTCCGCACCGGCCGGGACGAGTTCTTCGTGCTGGAGGATAACTGCCGAACCCCTTCGGGCGTCAGCTACATGCTGGAAAACCGCGAGATCATGATGCGGATGTTCCCCGACCTGTTCCGCGAGAACCGGATCGAGCCTGTGGACAGCTATCCCGCGCTGCTGCGCCGCACGCTTGCCTCGGTCGCGCCGCTGAAATGCGAGGGGGAGCCGACGGTCGTGCTGCTGACACCGGGGCACTTCAACTCTGCCTATTACGAACACAGTTTTCTGGCCGACATGATGGGCGTGGAACTGGTGGAAGGGCAGGACCTGTTCGTGGAGGGGGAGTTCGTCTGGATGCGGACAACGGAAGGCCCCCGCCGCGTGGACGTGATCTATCGCCGGATCGACGATGCCTTCATCGACCCGCTGTGTTTCCGGCCCGACAGCATGCTGGGCATCGCCGGCCTGATGGATGTGTACCGTTCGGGCGGGGTGAACATCTGTTCCTGTCCCGGTGCGGGCGTGGCCGATGACAAGGCCGTTTATACCTTTGTGCCCGAGATGATCCGCTTCTATCTGGGCGAGGAGCCGATCCTGAACAACGTGCCCACATGGCAATGCGCCCTGCAAGATGACCTGAAATACGTTCTGGCCCATCTCGGCGATCTGGTGGTGAAGGAAGTCCACGGTTCGGGCGGATACGGGATGCTGGTGGGGCCGAAATCCACCGCCGACCAGATCGAGCGGTTCCGGGCGCGGATCGAGGAGAATCCTGCCAAGTATATCGCGCAGCCGACGCTGGCGCTTTCGGCCACCCCCACCTTCGTGGAAGATGGCATCGCACCACGCCATGTGGATCTGCGCCCCTATTGCCTTGTGGGCGACCGGATCGAACTGGTGCCGGGCGGGCTGACACGGGTCGCCCTGACGGAAGGTTCGCTTGTCGTAAACTCCTCGCAGGGGGGCGGGGTCAAGGACACATGGGTATTGGCGGAGTGATGCGATGCTGAGCCGGACCGCCGACACGCTGTTCTGGACCGCCCGCTATCTTGAGCGGGCCGAGAACATGGCCCGCCTTCTGGAAGTGGGGGCGCGGATTTCGCTGCTGCCCTCCGTTCACGGCTATCGCAGCGAATGGGACAGCCTGCTTCAGGCCTCGGGCACCGCTGAAGGTTTTGCCCGCAAATACGGGGAGCCGGTGGCGCGGAACATCGAAAGCTTCCTGTTCTTTGATCGCGACAACCCCTCTTCGGTCGTGTCCTGCCTGACGCAGGCGAGGGAGAATGCGCGCATTGTCCGCGCCGCCCTGACGACGCAGGTCTGGGACGTGCTGAACACCGCCTTTCAGGAAATGAAGCAGCTGGAACGAACCCCGCGGTCGGAACTGGAGCTGACGCAGCTGACCGAATGGGTGACGCGAACGGCGGCCTTGGTGCGCGGGTCCATCGGGGCGACGCTGCTGCGCAATGACGGGTATGATTTCCTGAACCTCGGATATGCGATGGAACGGGCCGATGCGACGGCGCGGCTGATCGACGTGAAGTATTACGTGCTGCTGCCACGGGTGGAATTCGTCGGCTCGGGCCTTGATAACTACCAGTGGATGACGCTGCTGCGGGCGCTGTCGCTGCACCGCGCGTTCCACTGGAGTTATGCCGGGGACATCACGGCGCGCAAGATCGTCGATTTCCTGATCCTGAACCCCGAAAATCCGCGCGCCTTGCGGGCCAGCGTGGAGGCGATCAACACCGCGCTGGGCAGGCTGGCCAGCCGGTATGGCCGCCAGATGGATGCGCAGGTCCGTGCGGAGGCGATGCTGGCGCCGCTGTCGGAAACATCGGTCGAGGGGATCTTCGAGGAAGGCATGCACGAGTTCCTGACCGGCTTCATCACCGAGATCGCGGCGCTGTCCCACCAGGTCTGGGAAGATTACCTGACGGGGGATGTGCGATGATCCTGACGGTCGAACACGTGACCCGCTATGCCTATGACGCGCCAGTGCGGGGGCTGGTGCAAAGCCATCGGCTGACACCTTCGGACAGCGAGGGGCAGCGGGTGCTGGACTGGGATGTAAGCGTTTCGGACGGAATTCGCGGTGGCCGTTTCCGTGACGGGGCGGGGGATGTGGTGGAAAGCTGGTCGGTGACCGGCCCCGTTCTTGCGGTGGAGGTGCGCGTGACGGGGCGGGTGGAAACCAGCGATTGTGCGGGCGTTCTGCGCGGCCACCGGGAAACAATCCCCACGGCCTGCTATCTGCGCGACACGCCGCTGACATGGGCGGACAGCGCCTTGCGCAATCTTGCCGCCCAGGCGCAGGGGATGGAGCCGCTTCAGGCTGCGCATCATCTTTCCGGCGTGGTGTCGAAAGCAATCGCGTGGACGCCGGGTGCCACGCAAAGCCAGACCACCGCGGCAGAGGCGCTGGAGCGTCGGCAGGGCGTTTGCCAGGATCATGCCCACGCACTGATCGCTGCCGCACGCGATGCGGGCATTCCTGCGCGATATGTTTCGGGCTATCTGCTGGCCGGGGGGGTGCAGGATGCGGCCCATGCATGGGCGGAACTGCATGTTCCGGGGCTGGGCTGGATCGGGTTCGATGCCGCGAACGGGTGCTGCCCGGATGCGCGGTATATCCGCCTTGCCTCCGGCCTTGATGCGCAGGATGCCGCACCCATCCGCGGATCGGCGCGCGGCGGCGGTGGGGAGGTTCTGGACGTCACGGTTGCGGTAAGCCAGTCGCAGCAGTAGGGTCCGGGCCCGAAAGGGATCCGAAACCATGACCTATTGCGTTGGCCTGCTGTTGAACGAAGGCATCGTCCTTCTGTCGGATACTCGCACGAATGCGGGGCTGGATAACATCGCGACCTATCGCAAGATGTTCGTGTTCGAGGAACCGGGCGAACGTGTCATCACCATCATGACCGCCGGATCGCTTTCGGTCACGCAGACCACCATCGCGCGCCTGCGCGAACGAATGGCGGGGCCGGACGCAGACAGCGAAAACTGCATCATGAAGGCGCCGACCATGCTGAAGGTGGCCGAAATTATCGGCAACATGCTTGCTACGGTCCGCGCGGATATCGACGACAAGCTGGCATCGATGCGCCAGTCTGCCTCGGCCAGCATGATCGTGGCGGGGCAGCGGCGCGGCGGCGGGCTGCGGATGTTCCTGATCTATCCCGAAGGCAACTTCATCGAGGCAACCGAGGATACGCCATTCCTGCAGATAGGCGAGCACAAGTACGGCAAGCCGATCCTTGACCGCGTGGTGCATTCGGGCACCTCGCTTGCGGATGCCAAGAAGGCGGTGCTGCTGTCGATGGATTCCACGCTGCGGTCCAACCTTTCGGTGGGGATGCCGCTGGACATGGCGGTGATCGAAAAGAATACCTGCCGCATCACCGAGGAGCAGCGCATCGAAGCCGGCGATCCCGCCTTCCGCCGGATGTCCGAGGCATGGTCGAACGCGCTGCGTGAGGCGTTCGTCAAGATCGACGTCTGAACAGCGCCACCGCCGCGTCAAGAAAGGCCTCTCGGATTTC
This sequence comes from Falsirhodobacter deserti, assembly GCF_004015795.1. Classification (GTDB taxonomy): domain Bacteria; phylum Pseudomonadota; class Alphaproteobacteria; order Rhodobacterales; family Rhodobacteraceae; genus Falsirhodobacter; species Falsirhodobacter deserti. Next base: position 494,470 of record NZ_ML137218.1, read on the forward strand.
GGCCTTTTCCATCAGGATCTCATGCTCTGCCCCGTCGAACACGGTCAGGGCGGCGCCGGGCCACCGGGCCATGCGCTGCCGGATCGGGGCGGGATCGATGACGCGTTCATGCGATCCCACGGCGGCAAAGGCGGGAAGGGCCGGCGCGGGCAGGCGGGCCAGCAACCGCATCTCCATCAGGGCGGCGTTCAGCCAGCCAAGGCTTGGCCCGCCCAGCATACGGTCGGGCAGGGCCAGTGCTTCGGCCTTCATGCGGGCAAAGCTTGCCGGATCAGAGGTGAGGGTGTTCCCCTCGAACGCGGCCTCCAGCACATAGGGGGTGGCGCTGATGCCGGGCACAAGGTGATGCGCACGGTTCAAAAGGCCCGACCCACCGGCCACCAGCTGCGCCACGGGCCGCATGAGGCCGCCCATCGGCAGCCCCCACATCGGCGCGCTGAAGGCGGCGGCCTGAACCGGTGCGCCGTTCATCAGCCAGCGTAGCCCGATGCAGGCCCCCATCGAATGGGCGATCAGGAACACGCGCCCGCTTAACAAGGGCTGTACCGCCGCAAGATCCAGCTGGTATTCCCCGAAGCCCCCGACATGCCCGATCATGGGATCGGGAAGTTGCCGTTCCGAACCGCCCTGTCCGCGCCAGTCGAAAGTGACGGTGGCAAAGCCGCGCGCGGCCAGCGCATCAAGAACGCCCTCGTACTTCTCGATGTATTCCGTCCGCCCCTGAAGCAGCAGCACGGTGTCGGGCCCGCCCTCGCGGCGCAGGGCGCGGATGCGCTTGCCGTCGGGGGCAGTCATCACCCTCACGCCAGTGCCGCCCCCAGCTTCATTGCGGCCGGCATGGACCCGTCGACCTTCAGTCGCCCGCTCATGAAGGCGCTGGCGGGTTTCAGGCGGCCTTCCAGCAGGGCGCGGAAATCCTCCACGCTGGCGGTCAGGGTCACATCGGCGGGGCCGTCGCCTTCCCGCACACCATTGGAATCGGCAATGATCGTGCCCTCGCCGGTCATGACGAACTTCGCCGTTCCTTCATAACCTTTCAGCCGGGCGCCCAGACGGTCCACCGCCTTGTCGATCACTTCTCCCATGGGTCGCTCCTTTCGTGGCGGCGGGTTCTGGTAATTCCCGCATCTGACGTTACCTTGGCAATATGAAAACGACTGCTTCGATTTTCCACATCCTTGCTGCGGCGGTGCTGCTGACGGTGCCCGCGGCGGCGGCGGATCTGGATGCGCTTTACGACCGGCTGCAGGATGCACCGGCCGAAGACGCGCCGCAGATCGAGGCGGAGATATTCGGCGAATGGCAACGCTCTGGCTCCTCGGCGATGGACCTGCTGCTGCAGCGGGGGCACAAGGCGCTGGCAGCGGGCGATACGGATGCCGCGATCAGCCATTTCAGCGCGCTGATCGACCATGCGCCCGATTTTGCCGAAGGATACAATTCGCGCGCGGCCGCGTTCTTTCAGAAGGGCATGTTCGGCCCGGCAATCGATGATCTGGCCCATGTGCTGACCCTTGATCCGCGCCACTTCACCGCAATCGCCGGCCTTGCCACGATGCTGGAGGAGATGGACCGCCCGAAGGACGCGATCCGTGCATACGAAGCGGCGCTGGCCATCCATCCGCACCTTGCCGGGGTGCCGGAGGAGGTTCGGCGGCTGCGGACCGAGCTGACAGGGCAGGAGATCTGAACCCAATGCGCCAGGGCGGGCGGGTTACGGCGGTTCTGGGACCGACAAATACCGGCAAGACACATTACGCGATCCAGCGCATGCTGGCCCACCGGACAGGCGTTATCGGCCTGCCGCTGCGCCTGCTTGCGCGCGAGGTTTATGACCGCATCGTGGCACAGCGCGGCCCTTCGGTGGTGGCGCTTGTCACCGGCGAGGAGCGTATCGTTCCCGACCGGACCCAGTATTGGGTCTGCACCGTGGAGGCGATGCCGCTGGAAATCGGTGCCGACTTCATCGCCATCGACGAGATCCAGCTGTGCGGCGATCCCACGCGCGGGCATGTCTTCACCGACAGGCTGCTGCGGGCGCGGGGCTTGCAGGAAACGCTGTTCCTTGGCTCGGAGGTCATGCGCGGGGCCATTGCCGCGCTGGTGCCCGGGGTGGAATTCATGCGGAGGGAGCGTTTCTCCACGCTCACCTATACCGGATCGAAGAAGATCAGCCGGATGCCGCCGCGCAGCGCGATTGTCGGATTCTCGGTCGAGAATGTCTATGCGATTGCAGAGCTGATCCGCCGCACCAAGGGCGGCTGCGCGGTGGTGATGGGGGCGCTGTCGCCGCGCACACGCAACGCGCAGGTCGATCTTTATCAGAACGGCGACGTGGATTACCTGGTGGCGACGGATGCCATCGGGATGGGCCTGAATCTTGATGTGCGGCACGTCGCCTTTTCTTCGACCGAAAAGTTCGACGGCCGCCGGATGCGCCCGCTGTTTCCGCACGAACTGGCGCAGATCGCGGGGCGGGCGGGCCGCCATACCGAACCCGGCACCTTTGGTGTGACGGGCGAAGCCTCTCCGCTTGTGCCCGAGGTGGTGGCGGCCATCGAGGAAAGCCGCTTTGCCCCCATTCGCAAGCTGCAATGGCGAAACGAGGCGATGGAATTCGGCACGCTGGACCGGCTGATTGCCAGCCTCGAGGCACCGACGCAGAATGACTGGCTGAGCCGCACGCGCGAATCCAGCGACCTGCACGCCCTGAAGGCACTGGCCGCATTGCCCGAGGTGCGCGACCGCGTCCGTTCGCCGCAGGCCGTGCGCCTTTTGTGGGACGTGTGCTGCATCCCGGATTTCCGCGGGCGGTCGGGGGGCGAACATACCAGCCTTCTGACGCGCATTTTCGAATTTTTGCAGGCCGGCAGGGTTCCTACGGACTGGCTGGCCGGCGTTATCCAACGGATTGACCGGACGAATGGCGATATTGATACGATTTCGCGCAGATTGGCCTATATTCGGACATGGACATTCATTGCGCAACGCAAGGGATGGGTGGAAGATGAAAGCCATTGGCGGGAGGAAACTCGCGCTGTAGAAGATCGGCTGTCGGATGCGCTTCACGCGCAGTTGACCCAACGATTTGTCGACCGGCGCACATCTGTGCTGATGCGGCGGTTGAAACAGAAGGAGACCCTCGTGGCCGAGGTGAACGACAAGGGTGAAGTGACGGTTGAGGGCGAGTTCGTCGGCCGTCTGGAGGGCTTCCGCTTCCGGCAGGACGACGCAAGCTCCCCCGATGAAGCGAAGACGTTGCGGCAGGCGGCTTTTCAGGCGCTGCGGCCCGAGTTCCATTTGCGTGCGGACCGCTTCTATAACGCGCCCGACACCGAGATGGACTTCACCGAGCAGGGTGGCCTCATGTGGGGCGATCAGGCGGTGGGCAAGCTGGTTGCCGGCGGGGATCCGCTGAAGCCGCAGGTGGAAGCATTCGTCGATGACGAGGCTGGCCATGACGTCGCCGAAAAGGTGAAGCGCCGCTTGCAGCATTTCATCGATCGCAAGGTTGCCGCCCAGTTCGAGCCGCTGCTGAACATGAGCCGTGACGAGACGATGACCGGCCTTGCGCGCGGTTTCGCCTATCGGCTCGTGGAAGGCATGGGCGTTCTGCCGCGCGACGGCATCGCCGAAGAGGTGAAGGCGCTGGATCAGGACGCGCGTTCCGTGCTGCGCAAGCATGGCGTGCGCTTTGGCCAGTTCACCGTGTTCCTGCCGCTGCTGCTGAAGCCCGCGCCCACGCGCCTGCGTCTGGTTCTGTGGTCGCTGGCGAACGGGCTGGAGGAGTTTCCGGAAAGCCCGCCCCCGGGGCTGGTCACGATTCCCAATGTCGAGGGCGTGCCGCGCGAACATTACCTGCTGGCAGGCTATCGCCCCGCAGGCACCCGCGCGATCCGCATCGACATGCTGGAGCGTTTGGCCGATCTGCTGCGCGCGCAGGATAGCCGCGCCGGTTTCGAGGCGACGCCCGACATGCTGTCGATCACCGGCATGACGCTGGAACAGTTCGCGGATCTGATGGGCGGCCTTGGTTACAAGGCCGAAAAGGCCGAGCGTGCCAAGCAACGCCCTGCGCCGGAAGCCGAAGCCACGCAGAACCCGATCCCGGAAGGCGAGGCGCCCGCCGAAGCTGTTCCCGAGATGGAGGCTTTCTATACCTTCACCTGGGCACCGCGCCGCCGCGAGCAGCCGCGCCGCGAGGGCAACCGTCCGCCGCGCAAGGAAGGAGAACGTCCGCCCCGCAAAGAAGGCGGCGAGCGCAAGGGCAAGCCGCGCCAGAATGGTGACAAGGGTGACCGCAAGGACAAGCCCCGCCAGTTCGAGGCGCGTCCCGAACGTCCGGCCAAGGTGGATCCGGACAATCCCTTCGCGGTTCTGGCCGCTTTGAAAAAAAGCTGACGTGGCTGCGCGTCCGACCATGCGCCTGGACAAGTGGCTTGTCCAGGCGCGCTTCTTCAAGGCCCGCTCTGTCGCGCTTGCCGAGGTGGAGGCGGGTCATGTTCGCGTGAACGGTGAAAAGACACGCAAACCCTCCGCCTCGGTGGGGGAGGGGGACACGCTGACCTTTCCGCAAGGCGGGCGTATCCGGGTGATCCGTGTGCTGGACCTGCCCATTCGGCGCGGCCCTGCAACCGAGGCGCAAATGCTTTATGACGATCTTGCGAATGACGTCCCGGGCCCTGCTGCTTCAGGGGAATGATGTTCCGTCTGCTTGGCTGGCATGAAAGCGGTGATCTTTCCTGATCGCGGCCCGCTTGCTCTTTGCCTTTGTGGGGAATAGGTAACGGTCACGACCGCAACGCCCGGATCATTGCCATGACCTATGTCGTTACCGACAACTGCATCGCCTGCAAATACACCGATTGCGTGGAAGTCTGTCCGGTGGACTGCTTCTATGAAGGGGTGAACACGCTGGTGATCCATCCGGATGAATGCATCGACTGCGGTGTATGCGAACCCGAATGCCCCGCCGACGCGATCCGTCCGGACACCGAGCCGGACATGGAGCAGTGGGTGGAGTTCAACCGCAAATATTCCGAGCAGTGGCCCGTCATCACCCAGAAGCGCGATCCCCTGCCCGAAGCGGCTGAACGCGATGGAGAAACCGGCAAGCTGGAAAAATACTTCGTCGCGGAACCCGGCGAAGGTAACTGACGTTTCCACCGCTCACGCAGCTGCGTGTTGGAATCGGGCCGATTCTGTGCTATATACTTATCGTATAGAGTGCGGGATCGTCCTAGGCGTGGCAATCCCGCAAATGGCGCGGAAACCTGTTCCCAACGACAGATCCAAGCACATCCCCCGGAATCCGTTCCGGGTGGGTATTCTGTCGTCTATGGGATGAATCACGAGGACTCGAATGACGAAGACCAAGAAGCCCGAATTCCGTCCTGACGATTTCGTCGTCTATCCCGCCCATGGCGTGGGCAAGATCATGTCGATCGAGGAGCAGGAGATCGCGGGCCTCAAGCTCGAACTCTTCGTGATTTCGTTCGAGAAAGACAAGATGACCCTGCGCGTTCCGACGCACAAGGCCACGGAAATCGGCATGCGGTCGCTGTCCGCCCCTGACGTGGTGGAACGGGCACTGGACACGCTGAAGGGCAAGGCGCGGGTGAAGCGGGCCATGTGGTCGCGCCGTGCGCAGGAATACGAACAGAAGATCAACTCCGGCGATCTGATGTCCATCGCGGAAGTGGTGCGTGACCTGCATCGTTCGGACGATCAGCGCGAGCAGTCTTATTCGGAGCGTCAGCTTTACGAATCGGCGCTGGAGCGTTTGACGCGCGAAGTGGCTGCCGTGTCGGGAACCGACGAGGCGGGCGCGCAAAAGAAAGTGGATGACGTTCTGCTTTCCCGCGCTGCCTGAGGCCAAGCGCATGAAGCTTGAAGCCGCGGCCTCTGCCGCGGTTTTTTCATGTCAGCTGGGCATTTCGATCGCGTAAAGCGTGTTGCCCTTGCGATAGTGGATGGCGTTGCGCGTGATGGCGGCGATCACGCCGCCTTCGATCCGGTCCCCCACCTTCAGCCTGCTGACGCGGCCGTTCTTCTGGCGAACAAGCGCCGATCGGTTGGATTCGCTTCCGCTGATGCTGATGACATTGGTTCGACCAAGGGGCAGCTTGCCGTTCTGGGTTGCCTGCTGCGCAACCGAGGCGCTGGTGGGGATGCGGGGGGCGGTGGCAATTGGCTCCGGTTCGTCATCGGCTTCCGGTGCAGCCACGCGGGGCGCAGGCTGGGGCACCGGTTGCGGCGCGGGTTGGACTGCGGCAACAGGGGGCGCGATCGGCGGCGCTGGTGGCGGCTCCAGCGCGGCAACGATGGCCGCGTTCACCGATTGCTGCGAAACGCCCGAAGGTCTGTCCTCGGGCCGCTGAGAGATGTCCACGGCAAGTCCCGTGCCGGTGCCCATGGCGATGGCTGCGTTGGCGGCACTTTCTGCCCGCCGCTGCGGGCGGGGGCTGACACGAAGCCCCCCCTCGGCACTTGCCACCTGGGCAGGTGCCGCAGCCACAATTGTCGTGCCTGGGCGGGTGCGGGGCCGACTCCCCGTCAGCGCCACGATAGATGCAGAGGTGGCCTCGGGCACCGCGGCAGCCGATCGGGGGCGCAGGCGGGGCGGAAGCGAGGATGTCAGATCTGCCTGCGCCAGCATCTGCGGTGCGGCAGGGCGCGTGTCCTGTTGGATGATTGGCCGCTCGATCAGCGTTGTGGGCAGATCAAAGGCCGCTGCGGGGGCAGGTGCCGCGATCACCACCTGTTCGGGGCGGGTCGCGGCCTGGGCCATCGGGAAGATGCTGATCGACGGCCTGCCCGCCGAGGCGCTGTCGTTATTTCCGCCCGTGAAAAGCGAGGAAGCGATTGCCACAAGTGCAAGCGCCCCCAGCAGAAGCAGCGTCAGAAGCAGCCCGAGCATCCGTGGACGCGGGCGTGACATTGCCGCCCCTCGTCCTGCCGTCGATCTTGCGCGGTTCTGCGTCACGCGTAGCGGCGGTGGAACCATGTCGGGCTTCGTCCCGCTGCGCTGCGCGAAATCCACGAAGGGTGCTTCGGCTGTCGGGGCGCCAAGCGGCGGCGTTCGTCCGGCCGGTACCGGACCCGCCCGCAGGAAGTTCGGCGGCGCGCGATCGGCCCGAAGGGAGGTGTCGCGGCGGGTAAAGGAAGGATGATCGAAAACCGGCGGCTCTGGCACCCGGGGGATCGGGCGCGGCTGGGTGGCGGCAGGTTGCACCACGAAAGCTGCGGCGGATTCTGCCCCCGGCAGGCGGGACGGATCTTCTTCCGGCTCATCCTCCACCAGCTCCTCCTCGCCGGCGGGCGGGAATTCCGCGAACTCGGCGTCATCCTCGGGCAGGGCAGTATCGTCCTCATCGTCGGCAGCCGGAATGATCGGTGCGATCATTTCCGGTTCAACGGTGTCTGCCTCGGCAAGGGGCTCGTCTTCCAGAGGCAGGGGGTCCGGCTCGTCTTCCGGCGGTGCGGCGGGAAGTTCCTGAGCGGGCTCTTCCTCGGGCTCATGGGCGGCGATGTCATCGTCGGGAAGGAAGGCATAGACCTCCTCCTCCTCGGCGATGTCCATATCGACCGGCACTTCCGCAAGGTCTTCCGCCTGCGGTTCAGCCTCGAAAACAGGTTCTGGCTGCGGTTCGGCCTCGAACGCAGGTTCGGGGTCTTCCGGTTCGGGCAGGGCCTCAATATCGGCAGGGTCCGGAACGGCCGCCAGTGTGGGAGGGCGCAGCAGCATGTCGTCCCGCTCCACCTCTTGGCCACCAAGGAACCGTGCGGCAACCATCGTCAGGCCGAAGAACGGCTCTTCGGGCAGGCGACCCTCGGGGGCGATGGCCGTGAAGGCAACGGGATTGAACCCGAAATCGGTGGCGAAGCCTTCTGCTTCATGCAGCGTTTCGCGGGCAACGACGGCAAGATGGGCCCGCCCTGCCTCGACAGTCCAGTCGAAGCGAAGCTCGCTCACCTCATAGGGGGTAAGGCCGTCAAGTGCGGCATGAACCTGCGCTGTGGCGTCCTGATCGGTCAGCAGCGGGATGCTGGTGTAAAGGATCTGCGAGGCAGGAATCGCCAGCTTGGTGGCAATGCCTTCGGGAGCCAGCGCCTCGGCCTGTTCGCGCAGGTCTGCCATCTGCTCTGCCAGATCGGATGCATCCGGCGCCACTTCTCCAAGCGGTGCCCAGCCCTCCTCGGTTCGGTGCAGCAGGGTGACGGTTTCGTCGCTGAAGGCGAGGGTAAATCCGGGGAGCATCTGTCGCGATCTGACACTGTCGAAAGAGGGGGCGGGAGGCAACCTCCCATCCTGCGCGATGTTAAAGCAGCTTTCCGCCAAGGGAAAGGAAAACGCATGGGAACGGCAATTTCACGCTATATGCTGGCCGCACAAGACTGTCTTGAGGAGTGGACGGAATGAACGTGCTTAAGGCGCTGGTCGCGAGCGGAATGATGGCGTTGCCCTTGGCGGCCCATGCGGCCCCCCATATCATCGTGACCGGGCAGGCGCAGGCGGTTGCGGCGCCCGACATGGCGACGGTGACGCTGGGCGTGACAACCGAAGGCGAAACGGCGCAGGCCGCGATGCAGGCGAATGCCACCGAATTGCAGCGCGTGATGGAACGGCTGAAAGCTGCCGGCATGGCCGAGGCCGATATCCAGACAACCGGCCTGCAGCTTAATCCGCAATGGGTTCAGGGGGAGGGCGAAGCGCGCCGCATCGACGGCTATGTCGCCGAGAACATGATCACGCTGCGGGTGCGCCAGCTTGACGGGCTGGGGGAGATTCTTGATGCCGCCGTGGCCGACGGGGCCAACACGCTGAACGGAATCTCGTTCGATCTGGCCGATCCTGCGCCGCTGCTGGAAGAAGCCCGCCGCCGCGCGGTTGAGGATGCGATGCAGCGTGCCCGCCAGCTGACCGAGGCTGCCGATGTCCGTCTGGGCCGGATTGAGCGGATCAGCGAAGGTGGCGACATGTCCCAGCCCTTGCCGCCCATGTTCCGGATGGAAGCAGCCGCCTCCACGCCGATCGCTGGCGGCGAGGTGACACGCGATGCGCAGGTCACGATCGAGTTCGAGATCGACGAACGCGACTAGCGCGTCCAAAGTCCCTCGCGCTTGATGCGGTTGCGGATGGCCTGTTCCTTGCGGGGCAGGTCATTCCGGTCGAACATCGCCCTTATCTGATCGCCCGCCCCTTCATACAGCATCTTGCGCGCGGGGCCGTATTTCTGAAGCACGTCGCGCACCGCCGACTGGCTGGCAACCTTCTTCATCATTTCCACCGCCAGATCTCTTTCGCGCGCGAACATCAGCGGCATCACGCGCCAGTGGCAGGTGACGTCACCGTCAAGGCCCGCAAGTTCCGGCCCCGGACGCCCGCCCCCGAAAGAGGCGATGACAAGCGGAAGCACCGCCTGATCCAGCCACGGCTCCATCGTCTGGCATTCGATAACTTCCGGCGGTTTGCGCCAGATCCGGGTTGCCCAGTCCAGATACCGCTGGCCAAAGGCGCGCGGGCTGGCATGGAAGAACCAGCCCGCGTTGAAATAAAGGTATTTCTGCCAGTAATTGTCCGGCTCGTCCGGATCCAGCGTCGGTTCGAAGGGCACATCGAACAGGCGGTAAAGCTCTTGCCACGTCTGGCCGACGGTTGGACCGTAGAGCTCTTCCTGCGGCCAGGTGTTCTCGCGCTTCATCGAGGCAGAGGGGCGGTCGAAATCAAACGTCACCTCGGCAAAGCTGCCGGTGATGATCGTGTCGGTGTCCAGAAACAGGAACGGCTCTTCGGGCAGGGTGCAAAGCGCCTCGATCTTGTTGCCGTTGGGATAGCTGGCGCCGAAGACTTCCGAATCGAATGAAACGATCTCGGCATCCAGATCGCGCAGCAATTCGCGGGTCTTGTTGCTTATGCGTGGATTGGCCTCGCCCCAAAGCCGGCCGGGGCGGGGTTCGGCAATGAACAGGGTGCCGGGGAAATCGGGATCGGCCAGCCGCAGCGACGCCGCGAGGATGATCGCTTCGTATTCCAGCCGCCCTGACTGTGCGATGGCGAGGATGTTGAATTTCTGCCGTGCCATGACTGTCCCGCGTTATCTTCATCAACCCTTATAGAGGGTTGAGTGATTCGGGAAAGTCAGGAAGGATGGTGGGCGACCCTGGAATCGAACCAGGCATGAGTCGCCTCGGCGGAGTTACAGTCCGCTGCCGCACCTTGCAGCACGTCGCCCACTGAGGGGCGGAATTAAAGAAGACTGCGGGGGGCGTCAACCGGAAAGTTCCGCTTGCACCACGACAAAGTGCAGGCGATTGTCGCCGCCTTCAAGAAAGGATGCCTGATGAGCAAGAAACCGGTCTGGGTGATCGAGAAAGAGCGTGCCAAACGCGCCTCGGCGGCGGAGACCGTTTGGCTGTTCGGTATTCACGCCGTTCGCGACGCACTTCTGAACCCGCAGCGCCAGAAACTGCGCCTTGTGCTGACAAAGAACGCCGCCGACCGTTTGGCCGACGCCATTCCCGCAGGCGGGCTGGAGCCGGAGATCGTCGAGCCGCGCAAGTTCGACGTGCCGATCGATCCCGAATCGGTGCACCAGGGTGCCGCGCTGGAGGTGAAGCCGCTGGTCTGGGGCAGCCTTGACGATGTTTGTGCCGGCGGGGAGGGCGCGCCGCTGGTCGTTCTGCTGGATCGTGTGACCGATCCGCACAACGTGGGCGCTGTTCTTCGTTCGGCCGAGGTGTTCGGCGCACGGGCCGTGATCGCGCCGCACCGTCATTCGGCCCCCGAAACGGGTGCCTTGGCTAAAACCGCTTCAGGCGCGCTGGAACGTCAGCCGTATCTGCGCGTTCCGAACCTTGCCGATGCGATGGAATCGCTGCGGGGCATGGGCTTCACCCTGATCGGGCTGGAGGGCGAGGCCGAGGAAACGCTGGGCGAAGCACTGGCGGCTGTCGGTTCGCGGCCCGTGGCGCTGGTTCTGGGTGCCGAAGGGCCGGGCTTGCGCGAAAAAACGCGTGAGACTTGCGATCGACTTGCCCGCATTCCCTTCGCGGCCGGTTTCGGGTCGCTGAACGTGTCGAACGCGGCTGCAGTGTCGCTTTATGCGGCAGTGACGCGAGGGTGATTTGGCATTATGTGGCCGAAGTGCAACATATTTCGTGCAACGGGTGATGCTTGGTTGACACTGTCAAAAAAATTTACCGGATACCTTCACAGAATCGCGACGAGCCTTTCAATCCTGGGTGGAAGGCATATGTTTGTTCAAGGACGGGGCCGGAACCCCCGTTTCCTGACTTCACTGTCCCTCGTTCCGTAACTGCGCCCGGTCTCCGTGATCGGGCGTTTTTTTTCGCCCGTCGCATGCCATATGGGGCATAAGGAGGTGGCCATGACCCAACCCGATGATACCACGATCCGCACCATTCTGGAAACCGTCCGCACCGTTGCAGTGGTTGGCTGGTCGCCCAATCCGGCGCGGCCCAGCCACAACGTCGCGGCGTTCCTGAAGCAGCGCGGCTACCGCGTCATTCCAGTCAACCCGGGCCATGCCGGAACCGAGGCCCTGGGCGAGGTGGTCGTGCCCGATCTGGCATCGCTGCCGGTGCAGGTGGACATGGTCGATATCTTCCGCAAATCGGAAGATGTGCCGCCGGTGGTCGAACAGGCGGTAAAGCTGGACGGCCTGAAGGTCATCTGGATGCAGCTTGGCATCGCCAATGCGCAGGCGCGGGCGCTGGCGGAAGATCACGGCCTTCAGGTGGTCGAGAATCGCTGCCCCGCCATCGAGATCCCGCGCCTTATCGGCTAGCCTTTTCGGCGATGCCCGAGGTGCCCTCGCGCCGTTCGAGTTCGGCAAGAACATCGTCAAGCGTCACATCGCGTGCCGCCAGCATCACCAGCAGGTGATACAGCACATCGGCTGCTTCCGCCGTCAGGCGGTCGCGGTCGCCCTTCACCGCCTCAATAATGGCTTCGACGGATTCCTCGCCGAACTTCTCGGCGCATTTTTCAGGCCCCTTTGCCAACAGCTTGGCCGTCCACGAGGTGTCGGGATCTGCACCCTTGCGGGCGGCAATGGTGTCGGCCAGACGGTGAAGCGCGGTCATTGCAGCCTCATGGGGATACCGGCAGCGGCCATGTGGGCTTTCGCTTCGCCGATGGTGTGGGTGCCGAAGTGGAAGATGGAGGCGGCAAGGACCGCCGACGCGCCCCCCTCCGTCACGCCTTCAACCAGATGGTCCAGCGTTCCCACGCCGCCCGAAGCGATGACGGGGATCGAAACCGCGTCCGAGATCGCGCGGGTCAGCGGGATGTTGAACCCCGAACGTGTTCCGTCGCGATCCATCGAGGTCAGCAGGATCTCTCCCGCGCCCTTTGCCGCGACGGTGCGGGCGAATTCGACGGCGTCGATGCCCGTCGGCTTGCGCCCGCCATGGGTGAAAATCTCCCAGCGGCCCGGCTCCACCGTCTTTGCGTCGATGGCGACAACGATGCACTGGCTGCCGAACCGGTCGGCTGCGCGGGCGACGACATCGGGATCGGCCACGGCGGCAGAGTTGAAACTGACCTTGTCGGCCCCGGCCAGCAGAAGGTGGCGGACATCGTCCGGCGTCCGCACGCCGCCGCCCACCGTCAGCGGCATGAAACAATGTTCGGCAGTGCGGGTCACAAGATCGAACATCGTGCCGCGGTTTTCATGCGTGGCGTGGATGTCCAGGAAGCACAGCTCGTCCGCGCCGGCGGCGTCATAGGCACGGGCGGCTTCCACCGGATCGCCGGCATCGATCAGATCAACGAAGTTCACGCCCTTGACCACGCGGCCATCGGCAACATCAAGGCAGGGGATGATGCGGGTTTTCAGCATGGTCGGGCCTTATCGCGAGGAAAGGGCGCGAAGCGCATCGGCCAGATCGATCGCGCCATCGTAAAGCGCACGGCCCGAAATGGCCCCCGCGATGACGCCGGTATCGCGCAGGGCGATCAGATCGGACATGCGCGACACCCCGCCCGAGGCGATGACGGGGATGGACACGGCGCGGGCCAGCGCCTCGGTCGCTTCGATGTTGGGGCCGCCCATCGCGCCGTCGCGGTCGATGTCGGTATAGATGATGGCGGCAACGCCCGCATCCTCGAACGACTTCGCAAGATCGGTGACCATGACATCCGTTTCCTCGGCCCAGCCTTTCGTGGCGACCCGGCCCTTACGGGCATCGATGCCCACGGCAACCTTGCCGGGGAATGCGCGCGCGGCTTCGCGCACCAGATCGGGGTTCTCCACCGCCACTGTTCCAAGGATCACGCGCGAAAGGCCTTTTTGCAGCCACATCTCGATCGTGGCCATGTCGCGGATGCCGCCGCCCATCTGGCAGGGAACGTTCACGCGCGACAGGATCGCCTCCACCGCCGCGCCGTTGACGGGCTGGCCTGCAAATGCGCCGTTCAAATCGACCAGGTGCAGCCATTCGCAGCCCGCCTGAACGAAGCTTGCCGCCTGCGCTGCGGGATCGTCACCGAAGACCGTCGCGGCCTCCATCTCTCCACGCAGCAGGCGGACGCATTGGCCGTCTTTCAAGTCGATGGCGGGGTAAAGGATCATGGCGCGGCTCCGGCACGGGTTTCATCCGGTCCTAGCGCGAGATGCCGCAGGGCGCAAACCTTGCCGCGCATCTTGCCCGCCTTAACTGCCGCTGATGCGACTTCTTGCCCTGATCCTGATGACCGGCCCCGCCTTCGCCGCTGACCCGATCGAAGGGGTCTGGCGCACGCAGGCCAATGATGCCGGCGGTGCCGCGCTGGTGGAAATGGCCCCCTGCCGGGCCGGCTTCTGCGGCACCGTCATTGGTGATGTGGATGCCGCGGGCCAGCGGGTGCCTTCGGGGATGCAGGGCAGCACCATCATCCGCGAGGTGACGGGCCGCGACGGCCTTTACACCGGCGGGCGGGTGCTGAACCCCGAAACGGGGCGCAGCTATGCCGCGCGCCTGGTTCTTGATGGCGACACGCTGGATGTCGGCGGTTGCCTTGTGGGCATCTGCCGATCCGGCGGTATTTGGCGGCGGGTGGATTAGGGCCGCCAGCCAAGGAAGTTGCGGATCAGGCGCATGCCGGTGGCCTGCGACTTTTCCGGATGGAACTGGGTGCCGACCATGTTGTCGCGCCCGATGATGGCAGTGATTTCTGCGCCATAGTTCACATAGGCCAGCCGCTGCGCCGGATCGGCCACCCTGAAATGGAACGAGTGTACGAAATAGGCGTGATCCCCTGTCGCAATGCCATCCAGCACGGGGTGCGGGTGATCCACCACCAGATCATTCCAGCCCATATGCGGCACCTTCAGCGCCGGATCCGACGGTTCGATCTTCACGACTTCGCCCCCGATCCAGTCGAAGCCGCGCATGTCTTCATATTCGCGGCCCCATGTCGTCATCATCTGCATGCCCACGCAGATGCCAAGGAAGGGGCGGCCCTTGTTGGTGACCGCATCCTCGATCGCTTCGAACAGGCCACCATAGGCGCCAAGGGCGCGGCGGCATGCAGGAAACGCGCCATCGCCCGGCAGTACGATCCGGTCGGCGCGGGCCACATCCTCGGGCTTGTCGGTCACCAGAACAGTGCCGCCAACTTCGGCAGCCATCTTCTGGAAGGCTTTTTCGGCGGAATGCAGGTTGCCGCTGTCGTAATCGACCAGAACCGTCAGCATCACAGCGATCCTTTCGTGGAGGGAATCGCATCGGCGCGGCGCTGATCAGGTTCCACCGCTTCGCGCAGGGCGCGGGCAACGGCCTTGAAGGCGGCTTCGGCGATGTGGTGGCTGTTCAGCCCGTGAATCAGGTCCACATGCAGGGTGATTCCCGCATGGGTAGACAGCGCCTGAAAAAACTCCCTCACCAGTTCAGTGTCGAAGCGGCCGATGGCAGAGGTGGGAAAGGGAACGTTCCACACCAGATAGGGGCGGCCCGAAAGATCCAGGGCGCAGCGGACCAGCGCGTCATCCATCGCAAGGTGGAAACTGCCATAGCGGCGGATGCCCCGCTTGTCGCCAAGCGCTTTCGTCAGCGCCTGCCCGATGGCGATGCCGCAATCCTCGACGGTGTGGTGGTCGTCAATGTGGGTGTCGCCGTTCGCGCGCAGCGTCAGGTCGATCAGGGAATGGCGCGAAAGCTGGTCCAGCATGTGGTCGAAAAAGCCCACGCCGGTCTGCACATCATAAACGCCGGTTCCGTCCAAGTTGACGGTCAGCGTGATGTCGGTTTCGGCGGTTTTGCGGGTGATCTCGGCTTGGCGCATCGCGGTGTCCCTTGTTGTCCTGCGCCTTATAGGTGGCGCTGCAAGGTCCTGCAATGTCTGGTGATCTGGAGCGGGCGAGGCGATTCGAACGCCCGACCCTAACCTTGGCAAGGTTATGCTCTACCCCTGAGCTACGCCCGCGCTTCAGATCATCGGTCCAATTGGAGCGGGCGAGGCGATTCGAACGCCCGACCCTAACCTTGGCAAGGTTATGCTCTACCCCTGAGCTACGCCCGCACCGTTTGGACTGGCGGGGATTTAGGCCACGGCGCGAACGGACGCAAGCGGAAAATTCGCGATGCGCAGAAAAAAAAGGCGGCGCCGAAGCACCGCCTTTCGAACTGCTGGCTGGCTGCGCGGGTGCGCGGCTGGCTGGCGTTCTTATTCAGCCGCGATCTGCGAGGCGAAGTGACCGCACCAGTCATTCGCGGTCACGACCGGCCAGAAGCCGCGTGCTTCGGCCGAGGGTTGCGTGACGGGCGGGTTGAAGCGGCACAGGCCGGCATCGCGGGCAAGCGTGGTGCCGTTGGCGGCGTGATCTTCGTAAAATGCGCAGGCGGCGCAGTTGCTGTGAGTGGTCATATCCAGATCTCCTTCAAAACATTTCGTCGGAAGCATTTCCGGCCTTCCTTGGAATAGTTCTAGATCTCGACCCCCCTGTCGTCAAGAAAATAACCGTGAAAAAACATAAGGTTGAGTGATTGTGTCGGGTAATAAGCATCAAGAAAAACAGTCGGATTTCCGCCTGCCGTCATAACCAAAACGGTTGGTTTTCATGATCAGGTCGCAACCTGTCGCGATCCTTCGGAAACTTCCGGAACATTGGGGGAACTCTTTTCATCGGCGGGGAAGGGGGGTATGATCCGCTCATGACCGGACCCGATGATTTTGACGCTTTCGAAGCTGCCGTTCCGCTGAGCCGCCGGGCTATGGCGGCCCGTCCTGCCCCTTATCTGGATGATTTGAACCCCGCGCAGCGCGAGGCGGTGGAATCACTCGACGGGCCGGTCCTGATGCTGGCCGGTGCCGGCACGGGCAAGACGAAAGCGCTCACCTCGCGGATTGTGCACCTGCTGAACACGCAGCGCGCCCGCCCGAACGAGATTCTGGCCGTGACCTTCACCAACAAGGCCGCGCGTGAGATGAAAGAGCGGGTCAGCCGCATGCTTGGCGGGATGGAGGGGATGCCATGGATGGGCACCTTCCATTCGATCAGTGTGAAGATCCTGCGGCGCCATTCGGAACTGGTGGGGCTGAAATCCAACTTCACCATTCTGGACACGGACGACCAGATCCGCCTGCTGAAGCAGTTGATCGTTGCCGCCAACATCGATGAAAAACGCTGGCCCGCGCGGATGATGGCGGGAATCATCGATGGCTGGAAGAACCGCGCATGGACGCCGCGCCGCGTGCCCGCCGCCGAGGCTGGGGCCTTCAACCATCGCGGGACCGAAATTTACGAACAATACCAGGACCGCCTGAAATCCCTGAACGCAGTGGATTTCGGTGACCTGCTGCTGCACGTCCTGACGATATTCCAGGATTATCCCGATGTGCTGGCGCAGTATCAGCGCTGGCTGCCTTATATCATGGTGGACGAATATCAGGACACCAACAGCGCCCAGTATCTGTGGCTGCGGCTTCTGGCGCAGGCGCACCGGAACATCTGCTGCGTGGGCGATGATGACCAGTCCATCTATGGCTGGCGCGGGGCCGAGGTGGGCAACATCCTGCGATTCGAAAAGGACTTCCCCGGCGCGAAGGTGATCCGGCTGGAGCAGAACTACCGCTCCACGGAACATATCCTTGCGGCAGCTTCGGGCGTGATCGCCGCCAATGCCGGGCGGCTGGGAAAGACGCTTTGGACCAACGCCTCGGGCGGGGAAAAGGTGCGCCTGATCGGCCACTGGGATGGCGAGGAGGAGGCCCGCTGGATCGGCGAGGAGGTTGAGGCCCTGCAACGGGGCACGCGTGGCCGCGACCGGCTTGGTCTTGACTCCATGGCGATTCTTGTCCGCGCCTCGCACCAGATGCGCGCGTTCGAAGATCGCTTCCTGACAATCGGCCTGCCTTACCGCGTCATCGGCGGCCCCCGCTTCTATGAACGGTTGGAGATTCGCGACGCCATGGCCTATTTCCGGCTGGTCGTGTCGCCCGATGATGATCTTGCGTTCGAGAGGGTGGTGAACACGCCCAAGCGGGGCCTTGGCGACAAGGCGCAACAGTCGATCCAGCGCGCGGCCCGGGAGGCGGGCGTTTCCCTGCTGGAGGGTGCACGCGCATTGCTGGCGCAGGGCGGCATCGGCGGCAAGGGCGCAGGCCAGTTGCGCCTGTTCGTGGAGGGCGTGGATCGCTGGCACGCCACCATCCAGCGCGACCACAACCATATCGAGCTGGCCGAGACGATTCTGGACGAATCCGGCTATACCGCGATGTGGCAGAACGACAAGGCGCCCGAGGCACCCGGCCGTCTGGAAAACCTGAAGGAATTGATCAAGGCGCTGGAGCAGTTCGAGAATCTTCAGGGCTTCCTTGAACATGTTGCACTGATCATGGACAACGAGCAGGCAGAGTCCGAGCAGAAGGTATCGATCATGACCCTTCACGCGGCAAAGGGTCTCGAATTCCCCGCTGTTTTCCTGCCGGGTTGGGAAGATGGCCTGTTCCCCTCGCAGCGCGCAATGGACGAATCGGGGCTGAAGGGCCTCGAGGAAGAACGTCGGCTGGCCTATGTCGGCATCACGCGGGCCGAAGAAATCTGCACCATTTCGTTCGCGGCGAACCGGCGCGTTTACGGCCAGTGGCAATCGGCGCTGCCGTCCCGGTTCATCGACGAACTTCCGCCCGAACATGTGGAGGTTCTGACCCCGCCCGGCCTTTATGGCGGCGGGTTCGGTGCGGCAGCCACCCCGATGGACCAGCGGGTGGCAAGTGCCGACGTTTATAACTCTCCCGGGTGGAAGCGGATGCAGGACCGTGCGGCAAGCCGTCCCGTCGGCCAACCGCGTGAGGCAAAGGGAATCGTCATCGATGCGCAGGCGGTTGCCCGCTTCACGCAGGGCGATCGCGTGTTCAGCCAGAAGTTCGGCTATGGCACGGTTCAGGGCGTGGAGGGTGACAAGCTGGATGTTGCCTTCGACAAGGCTGGCGCAAAAAAGATCGTCGCCAGCTTCGTGGTGGCAGCAAATCAGGCCGACGACGTTCCGTTCTGACGGAAGCGTTCGTCGCGCCGCGCGGCCGGCTTCAAACAGCTTTGAAAAAACAAAAACGGCGGCGCCCAGGGAGGAGGAGGGGCACCGCCGTTTCTGTTACGCGCACCCAGGGAGGAGGAGGGGTGCGGTTCCGATAGAACGCCACCTTGGGAGGAGGAGTGGCAGCGTTCCGACCTGCGGCCACCGGGGAGGAGATGGCGACCGTAGAAGGTAGGCGGCACCCAGGGAGGAGGAGGGGTGCCGCCGGATCCACAGTGGCCAGGGAGGAGGAGGGCCACCGTAGGAAACTTGTGCGGCGACCTCAGGGAGGAGGAGGAGGTCGCCGCGGACACGACCGGCCCAGGGAGGAGGAGGGGCCGAACGTACTCTGTGTGGAGCATGAGGCTCCGTAAAAGGCGCGGGACATCGGGAGGAGGTGATGTCGCCGCTGTCACCGGGCCCAGGGAGGAGGGAGAGCCCGGTAAGAAAACTCAGTTGCCGTAGGCGGCCTTGTAAGCCACGGCGCGGATCGACGAGCGGTCCAGACCCAGATCGCCAAGGTCGCGGCTGGACAGTGCGTTCAGCTCTGCCACCGTTTGGCGATAGATCGCACGGCGCTGCATGCTGGCCTTCAGGGCCGAGAACACGTTGCCGAAGCGAAAGCCTTCGTTCGTGATATGCGTAACTGCTTGTGCCATCGGGACACCTCGATCAGGTTTGCGTTGCGCGTTCGGCGTTGCCGCGTCCTGCGCTGTTGAGTGCAATTTGCGTGTTTTGCTGCAAGTGCACAATCCCGACTCGTGGCAATGCCGCCATGCAGCATCCGCATGGCTTGCCCGGTCATCTGCCCGTGTCGTGCCATGGCTGCACAAACCTTGTGCCGTTTGCGAACGGGCCTTGTGCTTGGCGATGTTCTGCCCAACTTGACCCCGACATCAATAAGGAGCGCGCCATGGCCATCACCCGCGAAACCATCCTTGCCGCACTGGACCGGGTTGCGGTTCCCGGCGGCACCCTTGTTTCGCGCGACCTGATCCGGGCGCTGACGGTGGAAGGCGGCAATGTCCGGTTCGTGATCGAGGCGCCCTCGGCCGAGCAGGCCCGCATGATGGAGCCGCTGCGCGCCCACACGCAGGCGTTGCTCGAGGCGCTGCCGGGTGTGACCGGCGTGTCGGTGGTGTTGACGGCGCATGAAGGAAAGGCGCCGTCGCTGAAGCTGGGCCGCCACCCCACGCCCGACCAGGGGCCGCAGGCGGTTCCGGGCGTGGCGCGCATCATCGCGATCGGGTCGGGCAAGGGCGGGGTGGGTAAATCCACTGTCTCGTCCAATCTTGCCGTGGCGCTTGCACGGAAGGGGCGGCGGGTCGGGCTGCTGGATGCCGACATCTATGGCCCGTCGCAGCCGCGGATGATGGGCGTTTCGAAGCGTCCTGCGTCGCCTGATGGAAAGACGATCATCCCCCTTCAGGCGCATGGCGTGACCATGATGTCGATGGGCCTGATGGTGAAGGAGGAGGAAGCCATCGTCTGGCGCGGCCCCATGCTTATGGGTGCCCTGCAGCAGATGCTGGGTCAGGTTGCGTGGGGGGAGCTTGACGTTTTGCTGGTGGACCTGCCCCCGGGCACGGGTGACGTGGCGATGACGTTGTGCCAGCGCACGCAACTGGCGGGCGCGATCGTGGTGTCCACTCCGCAGGACGTGGCGCTGCTGGATGCACGCAAGGCGCTGGACATGTTCAAGCGCCTTGGCACGCCCGTCCTTGGCCTGATCGAGAATATGAGCGTCTTTATCTGCCCCAACTGCAACCATCCCTCGCACATCTTCGGCCGTGGTGGTGTTGCGGCCGAGGCTTCGAGGCTGAGTGTGCCATTCCTGGGGGAACTGCCGTTGGATCTTTCGGTCCGGCTGGCCGGCGATGCGGGCACGCCTGCCGCGGCGGGCGAAGGCGCGGTCGCTGATGCCTATGCGCGGCTGGCTGCCCAGCTCGTGGCAGATGGCGTGGCCTGACCGCAGATAGCCGGGATCATCTGGGAAAGATCGCCCCCCGCACAGGAATCGCCAGCCCGCTTGCCCCTGCGGCAAGCGGGCTTTGCCATACCTGAACGGATGTTCCCGGCCCTGCAGGCGCTGCGGCGAGATTTTGCTGGGATGCTGTGGGATCGCTGCATCACACCAGATATAGAAGAGGGAACGGTGACGTTAACTATATACGCTAAACGTTAGCCGTAAGTCGTTCCGCTAAGCCGGAAACTGGCCGTTTCCAGTTGAAAAGTTCCTGTGTGGAAGCCGATTTTTCCCTTTACGTCCCACCTAATCCCATGCCATCCCTATGGCACCAAGACGAGGGTGGAAGTTCAACAGGGGCGGCAAAAAGACCCCGACGGCACAAACCTTTCAGGTTTCATACAGGCACCGCTTTCGTCTCCATAAAAGATCCGGCGCGCGGCCGAGCAGTCATCCCCCAGGTGGGCGCGCGCAGCTGGACACCCAGCGATGGGACAGACCGGCGGATCGGGCAGTGGCAGCCGCTCGATCCGCCGTTTTCCGTTCCGGGGATCCCCCTCGGAAACAGAGGCAGGATACGGGCGTGGCTGAGGCGTTCAGAGGCGAGTTCAACCAAAAGGTTGACGCGAAGGCGCGGGTCCTGATCCCTGTTGCCTTTCGTCGTGTGCTTCATGACGGCGATCCGCTGGCCCGCGAAACAAACCGCCCGCGCATCGTGATGGTTTATGGCGATCCGCGTCGCGAATTTGTCGAATGCTATTCGATCGAGGAGATGGCGGACCTTGAAGGCAAGATCCTGCAGCTTCCCGCAGGTTCGCCCCAGCGCCGGATCCTCGAACGCAACTACATCACCCTGTCGGTCACGGTGGAGGTGGACGAGGACGGTCGCATCGTCCTGCCGCCCAAGGTCCGCGACAAGCTGGGCCTGACCGCCGACAACATCAAAGCCACGGTCGAAGCCATCTTCGCCGGTACGCTCAACACCTTCCAGATCTGGACACGCGACGCCTTCGATGCCGAGCTTGCCCGTCGCGAGGAGGAGGAGCTGGCACTTCTGGAGGGCGGCGCGGACATGCTGACCCTTTTGCAGGGATAAGTCATGGACGCTCCGCATATTCCCGTTCTGCTGACGCCGCTTCTGGCGGCTGTTGCACCGGTTTCCGGCCTTTGGCTGGATGGCACCTTCGGCGCGGGCGGCTATACCCGCGGCCTGCTGGATGCGGGGGCAGATCATGTCGTCGGCATCGACCGCGACCCGCTGGCGCTGGAAATGGCGGCAAAGGCCGATTGGGGTGGCAAGGTCACGCTGGTGGCCGGCACCTTTTCGGATCTGGACGCGCATGGCCCGCTGGACGGGGTGGTGCTGGATCTGGGCGTTTCGTCCATGCAGCTTGATCTGGCCGAACGCGGCTTTTCCTTCATGAAGGACGGCCCGCTTGACATGCGGATGAGCCAGGACGGCCCCTCCGCCGCCGATCTGGTCAACACCGCCCCCGAGGCGACGCTGGCCGACATCATCTATCATTACGGCGAGGAGCGGGCTTCGCGCCGCATCGCCTCGGCCATCGTGCGGGCGCGGACGGCAGGACCGATCACCACCACGCTGCAACTGGCCGAGATCGTGGCAAAGTGTCTGCCGCGCCCCAAGCCCGGCCAAAGCCATCCCGCGACCCGCAGCTTTCAGGCCCTGCGCATCGCGGTAAACACCGAATTCGAACAGCTTGTCGCGGGGTTGGAAGCGGCGGAGCGTGCGCTGAAGCCCGGTGGCAAGCTGGCGGTAGTCACCTTCCATTCGCTTGAGGATCGCGTGGTGAAGCGCTTTTTCCAGAACCGCGCGGGGCAGGGGGGGCAGGGCAACCGTTATGCCCCGGCCGCGCATGTCGAGGCGCCCCGCTTCAAGCTGCTGACGCGCCGCGCCGTCGGCCCCGACGATGCCGAGCTTGCGGTGAACCCGCGGTCCCGTTCCGCCAAGCTGCGCGCGGGAGAGCGGACGGACGCCCTCGCCGGGCGCACCGATCCGGCGGATCTGGGCGTGCCGATGCTGCCGAAGAAGGGGGGGCGCTGATGCGTCCGGTGCTTTACGTTGCCAGTTTCCTGGGCGTGATGCTTCTGGCCTTCTGGGCCTACCGCGAGAATTATACGACGCAGACGATGCTGAAGGATGTATCGGCCCTGAACCGGGAAATCGCGCAGATGCGGTCCACCCTTGCCATGCAGCGCGCCGAATGGGCCTATCTGAACCGGCCCGAACGCCTGCAGCAGCTGGTGAACGCCAACTTCGACCGGTTGCAGCTTCTTCCCATGACCGCCGACCAGTTCGGCAGTCCCGAACAGGTCACCTATCCGCCCGAGCCGCTTTTCGGGCTGACCATTGATCCCAACGCTGCGCAGGATGAGCTGATCCCATGATCCGTGTACCCCTCCGCCCTCTGGCCCGTATCCTGACCGCCCGGCAGGCTGGCGATAATCCCGACATGATCGAGCGGGAGAACCGCCGCCTGCGCCACGAGGAGATGCGCGATCGCGGCCGAATGCGGGCGGAAGGGCGGCTGCTGTTCATGGGCATCGCCTTCTTCAGGCTCTTCACGATCATCGGCGTGCGGCTGGGGATTCTCGCCTCTACCGAGCCGGCGGAGCCGCGCCTTGCCCTGCCGGGGTCCGAGATTTCGGCCAATCGTGCCGACATCACCGATCGCGAGGGGCGGGTGTTGGCGACGAACCTGCAGACCTATGCGCTTTATGCCCATCCGCAGGACATGATCGATCCGCACCACGTTGCGACCGAACTGGCCGAGCTGTTCCCCGAGTTGGACGCCGCGGCGCTGGAACGCCGGTTCACCGACGGGCGCAAGTTCATGTGGATCCGCAAGAAGCTCTCGCCCGAACAGATGCAGGCGGTGCACGATATCGGCGATCCGGGGCTGCTGTTCGGTCCCCGCCAGATGCGGCTTTACCCGAACGGGCACCTTGCCTCGCATATCCTTGGAGGTGCGACATTCGGGGCCGAGGGCGTCGCTTCGGCCGAGGTGATCGGCATGGCCGGGATCGAGAAGTTCGAGGATGACCGCCTGCGCGATCCCGCTCGTCCCGAGCCGCTGGCCCTGTCCATCGACATGACGCTGCAACAGGCCGTGACGGATGTTCTGGGCGCCGGCATGAAGATGATGAATGCCAAGGGCGCGGCGGCCGTCCTGATGGATGTGCACACGGGCGAGGTTCTCAGCCTCGTTTCGCTTCCCGATTTCGATCCCAACAACCGCCCCGCGCCGATCCTGACCGGCGATCCGGGCGACAGCCCGCTGTTCAACCGCGCGGTTCAGGGGGTTTACGAGCTTGGATCGACGTTCAAGATCTTCACGGCGGCCAATGCCATCCAGCTGGGCCTCGTGACGCCCGACACCATCATCGACGGCACCGCGCCGCTGATCTGGGGCAAGTACCGGATCAACGAGTTCCAGGGCCACAATTACGGCATCCAGACCGTGTCCGAGGTGATCGAGCGTTCCTCCAACGTCGGTACGGCCCGCATCGCGCTTGAGATCGGGGGGGAGCGTCAGAAGGCCTTCATGCGCTCGCTCGGCCTGTTCGACCCTTCACCGGTGGAATTGGTGGAAGCGCCGGGCGCCCGCCCGATCGTGCCGCCGCGCTGGCCCGATATCGTGACGATCACGACCTCCTATGGTCACGGCATCGCCGCAAGCCCGATGAACCTTGCCGCGGCCTATGCGGCCATCGCGAACGGCGGAACGCGCGTGTCGCCCACGCTGCTGCGCCGCGAGGGGCCGGTGCAGGGCGAACGGGTGATGTCCGAAGGAACGGCGCGCGATGCGGTGAACATGCTGCGCAGGGTGGTGACCAACGGGTCGGCCAGCTTTGCGCGCATCCCCGGATATCCCGTGGGCGGCAAGACGGGCACCGCCGACAAGCCGAACCCGCAGGGCGGCTATTACAAGGATCGGGTCGTGACCAGCTTCGCGTCGCTCTTCCCGACGAACGATCCGAAATACGTGCTGGTGGTGACGCTGGACGAGCCATCGGACAATACGCTGTCCAAGCCCCGCCGCGCCGCCGGCTGGACCGCCGTTCCCGTTGCGGCGGAAGTTATCCGCCGGGTGGTCCCGCTGATGGGGCTGCGCCCGGTTGAAGCGGAAGACGTTTCGGGCGATCAGCTTGCCGCAGACATCGAATGACGGGGGTGGAATGTCACGCCGCACCAAATCGCTGGCCGATCTCGGCCTGACGGCCCGCGCGGGGCGCGAGGCACGGATCACCGGCCTTGCCGTTGACAGTCGCGACGTCCGGGACGGGTTCCTGTTCGCAGCCATGCCCGGCACCCGCAGCCACGGCGCGGATTTCGCCCCCAGGGCGCTGGAACAGGGGGCGGCAGCCATTCTGACCGATGCCGAGGGTGCGGCACGCCTGCCTGCCACGGATGCCGCGGTGATCGTCGCCGAAGATCCGCGCCAGTCCCTTGCCGGTGCCGCCGCGCTGTGGTTCGGCAGCCAGCCTTCGACGATGGTCGCGGTGACGGGAACGAACGGCAAGACCTCGGTCACGAACTTTGCCCGGCAGATCTGGATGCTGCTCGGCCGCGCCGCGATCAACATCGGCACCACCGGGGTGGAGGGCGCGTGGACCGCGCCGTCGCCCCACACCACGCCCGAACCCATCACCCTGCACCGCCTGCTGGCAGAGGCGGCCTCTGCCGGCGTGACCCATGCCGCGATGGAGGCATCGTCCCACGGGCTTGATCAGCGACGGCTGGACGGGGTGCATCTGAAGGCGGCGGGCTTCACGAACTTCACGCAGGACCATCTGGATTATCACCAGACCTTTGATGCCTATTTCGCGGCAAAGGCTGGGCTCTTTACCCGCCTGCTGCCGCCCGAGGGTGTTGCCGTCGTGAACATTGACGATCCTCGCGGCAAGGATATGGCCCGTCTGGCAGCCGAACGCGGCATCGCGACGATGTGCGTCGGTGCATCCGACCGTGCGGACCTGCGCATTCTTGCCCAGCGCTTCGACGCCACCGGTCAGGACCTGCGGCTTGATTGGAAAGGCGCGGCGCATCAGGTGCGGCTGAACCTGATCGGCGGCTTTCAGGCGCAGAACGTGACACTTGCGGCAGGTCTCGTCATCGCCGCCGGTGCCCCCGCGCGTGAGGTGTTCGAGATTCTGCCGGATCTGGCCGGCGTACGCGGGCGGATGCAACTTGCGGCCACCCGCCGCAACGGTGCCGCCGTTTACGTCGACTATGCCCATACGCCCGACGCCATCGCCACGGCGCTGAAGGCGCTGCGCCCGCACGTGATGGGCCGCATCGTGGTGGTGTTCGGCGCGGGCGGGGACCGTGACCGTGGCAAGCGCCCGCTGATGGGCGCCGCCGCTGCCGAACATGCCGACATCCTGTTCATCACGGACGACAACCCGCGCAGCGAGGATCCCGCCTCCATCCGCGCGCAAATCCTTGCCGCCTGTCCCGACGCGACCGAGGTCGGCGACCGCGCCGAGGCGATCCTTCGGGGCGTGGATGCGCTGG
This sequence comes from Falsirhodobacter deserti, assembly GCF_004015795.1. Taxonomy (GTDB): domain Bacteria; phylum Pseudomonadota; class Alphaproteobacteria; order Rhodobacterales; family Rhodobacteraceae; genus Falsirhodobacter; species Falsirhodobacter deserti. The sequence continues at coordinate 520,494 of NZ_ML137218.1, forward strand.
GGGCGGGCGATGCGCTGCTGATCGCCGGCAAGGGGCATGAATCCGGCCAGGTCGTCGGAACCGACATCTTCCCCTTTGACGATGCCGAACAGGCCTCGGTTGCGGTTGCCGCGCTGGACGGGCTGATATGATTCCGAATTTTCCCACAAGGGGGCGGGGCGTAATGTCCCCGCTGCAAAAGCTATGACCGATACACCGCTCTGGACCTCGGACGAGGCCGCTGCCGCTACGGGCGGACGCACCGGAACATGGACCGCGACAGGCGTGTCCATCGACACCCGCACACTGAAGCCGGGCGATCTTTTTGTTGCGCTGACGGATGTGCGCGACGGTCATGATTTCGTGGCCGAGGCGCTTCGCAAGGGCGCGGCTGCCGCGCTTGTCTCGCGCGTGCCCGAGGGGGTGGAGGAAGCCTCGCTTCTGGTGGTGCCGGATGTACTGGCCGCATTGCGCGATCTGGGCACCGCTGCGCGGGCGCGGACGGCGGCCCGGGTGATCGGCGTCACGGGATCGGTCGGAAAGACATCCACGAAAGAGATGTTGCGCACCGCCCTGCGGGGGCAGGGGCGTGTCCATGCCGCCGAAGCCAGCTATAACAACCACTGGGGCGTGCCGCTGACGCTGGCGCGCATGCCCGCGGCGACCGATTTCGCCGTGATCGAGATCGGGATGAACCACCCCGGCGAAATCGCGCCGCTTGCCCGCCTTGCAGATCTGGACGTTGCCCTGATCACCACTGTTGCGCCGGCCCATCTGGCCGCCTTCGACAGCATCGAAGGCATTGCGCGGGAAAAGGCTGCGATCTTTGAAGGGTTGCGCGCGGGCGGTGTTGCGGTCGTTCCGGCGGATCTTCCCGTGACACCGCTGCTGATGCAGGCTGCCTCTGCGGTTGATGTGCGCAGCTTCGGCATGACGGGCGATTACCGGCTGTCCGATGTGCAGGTGGGCGAACATGGCATCGTGGCCCAAGCCGTGCATGGCGGAAACGAGATCCTGTTCAAGGTTGCGACGGCTGGCCGGCACTTTGCGATGAACGCGCTTGCGGTGCTTGCGGTGGCGGATGTTCTTGGCCTTGATCCGGCGCTGACCGTGGCCGATCTGGGCCGCTGGCAGCCCCCGAAGGGGCGCGGCACACGCGAACGTATCCTTCTGGACCAGATCGAGGATCTGTCCTTCGATCTGGTGGATGACGCGTTCAACGCCAACCCCGCCTCGGTTGCGGCGGGACTGGAGCTTGTTGCTTCCATGCGGCCGCAGGATGGCGCGGGCCGCATCGGGCGCGGACGCCGCATCGCCATTCTGGGCGACATGCTGGAACTGGGGGCGCAGGAACAGGCGCTGCATGCGGCGATTGCGGAAGATCCCTCCCTTTCGGCCTTTGCCGTTGTCCATTGCGTCGGCCCGCGGATGCGGGCGCTGCATGATGCGCTGCCGCCGTCCCGCCGCGGCGAATGGACCGAAACCGCCGAGGAGCTTGCCGCCCGCGCCCGCATCATGGTCGATGCCGGCGATATCGTGCTGGTCAAGGGGTCCAAGGGGATCCGTGTCAGCCTCGTGGTTGACGCGCTGCGCAAACTGGGGCAGGCCGAGGCCTCCCTCGAACAGGATAAAGACTGATGCTTTCCCTTCTGACGCAATTTTCGGACGGCGGCGACGTCTTCAACCTGTTCCGCTATATCACCTTCCGGGCGGGCGGGGCCTTCTTCACGGCGCTGCTGTTCGGCTTCATCTTCGGGCGCCCGCTGATCAACTTCCTGCGGATGAAGCAGAAGAAGGGCCAGCCGATCCGGTCCGACGGGCCGACGACGCCCTTCTCCAAGGCCGGCACCCCCACGATGGGGGGGTTGCTGATCCTGACCTCGGTTGTGGTGTCCACGCTTTTGTGGGCGCAGTTGTCCAACCCTTATGTCTGGATCGTGCTGTTGGTGACGCTGGCCTTTGGCTTGATCGGTTTTGCGGATGATTACGCCAAGGTGACCAAGCACAACACCGCGGGCGTATCGGGCAAGGTACGCATGGGGCTGGGCCTTCTGACGGCGCTTCTTGCCAGCTTTGCCGCCGCCAGCTTCCATCCGGCACCGCTGACGGGCCAGCTGGCGCTGCCCTTTGTCAGCACCATGATCGACCTTGGCATCTTCTTCGTGCCCTTTGGCGTGCTGGTGATCGTGGGGTCGGCCAATGCCGTGAACCTGACGGACGGGCTGGACGGGCTGGCCATCATGCCGGTGATGATCGCCTCGGGCACGCTGGGGGCCATCGCCTATGCCGTGGGCCGGGTGGACTTCACCGAATATCTTGGCATCCACTATGTTCCGGGAACGGGGGAGCTGCTGATCTTCGTTGCCGCGCTGATCGGCGGCGGGCTGGGGTTCCTTTGGTACAATGCGCCCCCTGCGGCCGTGTTCATGGGCGACACGGGCAGCCTTGCCCTTGGTGGCGCACTGGGCGCCATCGCCGTCTGCATCAAGCACGAAATCGTCTGGGCCATCGTGGGCGGCCTGTTCGTGGTGGAGGCATTGAGCGTCATCATCCAGGTGCTTTACTTCAAGCGGACGGGAAAGCGGGTGTTCCTGATGGCCCCGATCCACCACCATTTCGAAAAAAAGGGCTGGGCAGAACCGCAGATCGTTATCCGGTTCTGGATCATCTCGCTTATTCTTGCCCTGATCGGGCTGGCAACGCTGAAGGTGCGGTAGGATGATTCCGGTTCAGGGATATGCGGGGCGTAAGGTTGCGGTGCTGGGGCTGGGACGGTCGGGCCTTGCAACGGCGCGGGCCCTTGCCGCCGGCGGGGCGGAGCCTGTGGTCTGGGATGACAGTGCCGAAGCCCGCGCCGTGGCCGAGGCGGAGGGCTTCATCCCCACCGACCTGACACGGCAAAGCGCGTTCGACGAGATCGCGCTTCTGGTCGTCAGCCCCGGCATCCCGCATCTTTATCCCGTGCCGAACAAGGTCATCGCGCGTGCGCTGGAACTGGGCGTGCCGGTCGATAACGACATCGGGTTGTTCTTCCGGTCCTTCGCCACGAAGGACTGGAACGGGTTCGACCAGATGCCCAAGGTCATCTGCGTCACAGGATCGAACGGCAAATCCACCACCACCGCGCTGATCCACCACATCATCAAGGAAGCCGGCCGCCCCGTTCAGATGGCCGGCAATATCGGCCGCGGTGTGCTGGATCTGGATCCGGCCGAGGATGGAACCGTCGTGGTGCTGGAGCTTTCGAGCTATCAAACAGAACTTGCGCGGGCGCTGACGCCGGATGCGGCAGTGTTCACCAACCTTTCGCCCGACCATCTTGACCGGCATGGCGGGATGGGCGGCTATTTCGCGGCCAAGCGGCGGCTGTTCACCCAAGGTGGCCCCGATCGCTGCGTCATCGGCGTCGATGAGGTGGAAGGCAGGTTCCTTGCCAACCAGATGTCCGTCGCCCCCGAGGATGACCGCGTGATCCGCATCTCCTCCGGCACGAAGCTGGAAGGGTTCGGATGGTCCGTTTTCGCGCGCAAGGGGTTTCTGTCGGAATGGCGCAAGGGGCGTCAGGTCGCCTCGATCGACCTGCGCACCATTGCGGGCCTGCCGGGGGCGCATAACCACCAGAACGCCTGTGCCGCCTATGCCGCGGCAAGAACGCTGGGCCTTGGTCCCCGCCAGATCGAAGGGGCGCTTGCCTCTTTCGCGGGGCTCCCCCACCGCAGCCAGCTGGTCGGGGAGGCGGACGGCGTCCGCTTCGTGAACGATTCAAAGGCCACAAACGTCGACAGTGCGGCCAAGGCGCTTCAGGCCTTCGGGCGCATCCGTTGGATCGCGGGCGGAATGGGCAAGGATGGCGGCATCGCCGCGCTTGCCCCGTATCTGGGCTCGGTGGTCAAAGCCTATCTGATCGGCCATTCGGCCCGTGATTTCGCGTTGCAGATGGGCGATACCCCGCACGAGGTTTGCGAGACGATGGACCGCGCCGTTGCCCGCGCCACCGACGAGGCAGAGTCGGGCGATGTCGTTCTTCTGGCCCCCGCTGCCGCCAGCTTCGACCAGTATCCCGATTTCGAGAAACGAGGTGAGCATTTCGCCGCCCTGGTGGCCAACCGGCTGGCCGGATAGGAAAAGAAGGCGCTGGTCAGACTCGGATGCTTAGGCTAGGCTTTTGGGCAGACCCGGAAAACCGGGCAGGCAGTGACAGGCAAATTCCATGACTGAGATGGTTCATGGCGCGATTCCCGCACGGGCGTCGGAGCCGGTTCTTCCGCGTTGGTGGCGCACGATCGACAAGTGGTCCTTGACCTCCATCTTCGTACTGTTCGGGATCGGACTGCTGCTGGCGCTTGCGGCCTCGGTTCCGCTGGCCACGCGCAACGGCCTGCCGCCGTTCTATTACGTGGAACGCCAGATGTTCTTCGGCGGCATGGCGATGATCGCGATGGTCGCCATTTCCATGATGTCGCCGGACATGATACGCAGGCTGGGTGTTGTGGGCTTTGCCGCCGCTTTCATCGCGCTGATCTTCCTGCCGATCGCGGGAACCGATTTCGGCAAGGGCGCCGTGCGGTGGTACAGCCTCGGCTTCGCCTCATTCCAGCCGTCCGAGTTTCTGAAGCCGGGGTTCATAGTCGTGACGGGATGGCTGATGGCCGCCAGCCAGGACATCAACGGCCCGCCCGGAAAGCGCATCAGCTTCCTGCTGCTGTTCGTGATCGCGGGCTTTTTGTCCATGCAGCCCGACTTCGGGCAAACAGCGCTGATCCTTTTCGGGTGGAGCGTGATCTATTTCGTGGCCGGCGCCCCGATGATGCTGATCGGCGGGTTCATCGGTGCGATCGTGTTCGCGGGCACGCTGTTCTATGAAAGCTCGGAACACTTCGCGCGTCGGATCGACGGCTTCCTGAACCCTGAACTGGATCCGCGCACGCAGCTTGGCTATGCCGCGAACGCCATCATCGAGGGCGGGTTCTTCGGCGTGGGCGTGGGCGAGGGGCAGGTGAAATGGTCGCTTCCCGATGCCCATACCGACTTCATCATCGCGGTTGCGGCTGAAGAATACGGCCTGATCCTCGTGCTGTGCATCATCGCGCTTTATGCCACCATCGTGGTGCGCAGCCTTCTGCGGCTGATGAAGGAGCGTGACCCCTTCATTCGCCTTGCCGGAACCGGCCTTGCCTGCATCTTCGGCGTTCAGGCCATGATCAACATGGGCGTGGCCGTGCGCCTGCTGCCCGCCAAGGGGATGACGCTGCCCTTTGTCAGCTATGGCGGATCGTCGGTCATCGCCGCTGGCATTACCGTTGGCATGTTGCTTGCGCTGACCCGGTCCCGGCCGCAGGGACAGATCGGCGACATCCTGTTCAACAAGCGGAGCCGCTGATGACGGATGCACCGGAACCACCCCTCCTGCTGATTGCGGCCGGGGGGACTGGCGGGCATATGTTTCCCGCACAGGCGCTGGCCGAGGCGATGATCGCCAGAGGCTGGCGCGTAAAGCTTTCCACCGATGAACGCGGTGCCCGCTATGCCGGCAACTTCCCAAAGGCGGTGACGATCGAACAGGTGGCCTCGGCCACCTTTGCGCGTGGCGGTGTGGTGGCGAAGGCGGGCGTTCCGCTGCGTATCGCGCGGGGTGTCGCGGCGGCGCTTTGGGCGATGCGAAAGGACCGGCCCGCTGTGGTCGTGGGGTTCGGGGGGTATCCGTCCATTCCCGCGCTGACGGCTGCCGGCATCCTGCGCCTGCCGCGCATGATCCATGAACAGAACGGTGTGCTTGGGCGGGTGAACCGGATCTTTGCGCCGAAGGTGAACCGCATCGCGTGCGGCATCTGGCCGACGGATCTGCCGCGTGGCGTCAAGGGCATCCACACCGGCAATCCCGTGCGACAGGCGGTTCTGGATCGTGCCGGTGCCCCTTATGTCGCGCCGGACGGGGTGCTGCATGTGCTGGTCATCGGCGGCAGCCAGGGCGCGCGCGTTCTGTCGAAGGTGGTGCCTGACGCGTTCGGCCGCCTGCCGCGCCCCATGCGCGAGCGTCTGCGCATCAGCCATCAGGCCCGCGCCGAGGATGCCGAGGCCGTTACCCGATCCTATCGCGACAGCGCGATACAGGCAGAGGTCCGGCCATTTTTCGACGATGTGCCCGAACGTATCGCGCAGGCGCAGCTTGTCATCTCCCGCTCTGGCGCGAGTTCCATCGCCGATATCACCGTGATCGGGCGGCCCTCTGTGCTGATCCCCTTTGCCGCCGCCGCGGGCGATCACCAGACCGCCAATGCCCGCCCGCTGGTGCAGGGGCGGGCTGCTTCCATCCTGCCTGAAGCACAGCTTGATCCGATCACCCTATCCGAACACATCACCGCCATCCTGAACCAGCCCGAGGCCGCGCGCGGCATGGCCGCCAATGCCCTTGCGCTTGGCCGTGCCGATGCCACCGAACGCCTGGTGGAGGTGGTCGAAGACCTGAGGACGAAATGAACGCCGCAACCAAACTTCCGGGCGAACTTGGCCCCATCCACTTCGTCGGCATCGGCGGCATCGGCATGTCCGGCATTGCAGAGGTGCTGATAACGCTGGGCTATGTCGTGCAGGGATCGGACGCGAAGGCGTCCAAGATCACCGAGCGGCTGGTCGGCCTTGGTGCCACCTTCTTCGAAGGCCAGCGGCCCGAGAATATCGGCGATGCTGCGGTTGTCGTCATCTCCTCCGCCATCAAGAGGGGCAATCCGGAGCTGGAGGAGGCGCGCCGCCGCCAGCTTCCCGTGGTGCGCCGGGCCGAGATGCTGGCCGAACTGATGCGCCTGCGCTCGAACATCGCCGTGGCCGGCACGCATGGCAAGACCACGACCACGACCATGGTCGCTACGCTGCTGGACAAGGGCGGCTTCGATCCGACCGTCATCAATGGCGGCGTGATACACGCCTATGGCTCCAACGCGCGGGCCGGGGCGGGCGAATGGATGGTGGTGGAAGCGGACGAGAGCGACGGCTCGTTCAACCGTCTGCCCGCGACCATCGCCATCGTGACCAATATCGATCCCGAGCATATGGAGCATTGGGGAAGCTTCGACGCGCTGCGCAAGGGCTTCCACGACTTCGTATCGAACATCCCGTTCTATGGCCTGGCCGTCTGCTGCACTGACCATGCCGAGGTGCAATCGCTGGTGGGGCGCATTGCTGACCGGCGCATCGCCACCTTCGGGTTCAACGCGCAGGCCGATGTGCGGGCGATCAACCTGCGTTACGAGAACGGCGTGGCACATTTCGACGTGGCCCTTCAGGCCGAAGATACTGTGATTGAAGGTTGCACGCTGCCGATGCCGGGCGATCACAACGTGTCCAACGCCCTCGCCGCCGTGGCCGTGGCGCGGCATCTTGGCATGAAACGCACCGAGATCCGCGAGGCGCTGGCCGCGTTCGGCGGCGTCAACCGCCGCTTCACCCGCGTGGGCGAGGTGAACGGCGTCACCATCATCGACGATTACGGCCACCATCCGGTGGAGATCACGGCCGTGCTGAAAGCCGCACGTCAGGCCACCAAGGGCCGGGTGATCGCCGTGCACCAGCCCCACCGCTTTTCCCGGCTTCACAGCCTGTTCGAAGATTTCTGCACCTGCTTCAACGAAGCGGACGTGGTCGCCATCGCCGAGGTTTATGCCGCTGGCGAGGAGCCGATCGAGGGGGCGGGCCGCGACGATCTGGTGGCGGGGCTGATCGCCCACGGTCACCGCCACGCCCGGGCCATCCTGTCCGAGGATGATCTGGAACGGCTGGTCCGCGAACAGGCGCGACCGGGTGACATGGTGGTTTGTCTTGGTGCGGGCACCATCTCGGCTTGGGCGAACAACCTGCCGGGACGGCTCGGATGATTCCGGCACTGGTCATCGCGGGCCTCTGGTTCGCCGCGGCACTGGCGCTTTGCGGCCGGGCCACGGCGCCGGCCGCCTGGGCCCTTGCGGCGACAGGCATCCCGATGTTGGGCTTGCTGACATGGCAGGGTGGCCCCTTGCCGGGGCTGGTCGGGCTTGGCGGCGCGCTTTTGCTGTTGCTGCGCACGGTCCGTCAGCGGGCACGGAGGGAACTGCGATGACCATGCCCGAGGTGCGCGGCACCCTGACACCCGATCGTTCGATGGCGGACCTGACCTGGCTGCGTGTGGGCGGGCCGGCCGATTGGCTGTTCCAACCTGCGGACGAAGCCGATCTGGCCGCTTTCCTTGCGGCCTTGCCTTCTGATGTGCCGGTGTTTCCGATGGGTGTCGGATCAAACCTGATCGTGCGCGACGGCGGGTTGCGGGCGGTGGTGATCCGGCTGGGGCGCGGGTTCAACGGCATCCGCATCGAAGGCGACCGTGTCATCGCGGGTGCCGCCGCGCTTGACGCGCATGTCGCCCGCAAGGCGGCCGAGGCCGGACGGGATCTGACATTCCTGCGCACCATTCCCGGCAGCATCGGCGGCGCGGTGAAGATGAATGCAGGCTGCTATGGCAGTTACGTTGCCGATCACCTGATCGAGGTGCGTGCCATCACGCGGGCAGGGGAGGCGGTGACGATTTCCGCCGCCGATCTGAACCTGCAATATCGCCAGTCCGACATCCCCGACGGCTGGATCGTGATCGAGGCGACATTCCGCACGGCCGAAGGCGATCCGCAGGGTCTGGCCGAGCGGATGGCGGACCAGCTTGCCCGCCGCGATGCCAGCCAGCCTACAAAGGATCGCAGCGCCGGTTCCACCTTCCGCAACCCTGTCGGTCATTCCTCTACCGGACGGGCAGATGACACGCATGAGTTGAAGGCCTGGAAGGTCATCGACGATGCCGGAATGCGCGGTGCGACCCTTGGCGGCGCACAGATGAGCGAGAAGCATTCCAACTTCCTGATCAATACCGGGCAGGCTTCCGCCGCCGATCTGGAGAATTTGGGCGAACTTGTCAGAAAGAGGGTTTCCGAAACCTCTGGTCTTGAGCTACAGTGGGAAATCATGAGGGTCGGAGAACCCTCTGAAAAATAATGAAGTGTTAGCATCTGGTTAACAGATGTAACCCGAGGCAGTGATATGGCGGGCATGTCTGGCAGGGCATTCCGCAAGGTTGCAGTTCTGATGGGCGGCCCCTCGGCCGAGCGCGAGGTGTCTCTTGTCTCCGGGCGCGCATGCGCGGCAGCCCTGCGGGAAGCAGGATATGAGGTGGTCGAGCTTGATGCCGGCCCCAACCTTGCTGCACAACTTGTGGATATCGCGCCCGACGTTGCCTTCAACGCCCTTCATGGCCGCTGGGGAGAGGATGGCTGCGTTCAGGGCATCCTTGAATGGCTGCGTATTCCTTACACCCATTCCGGTGTTCTCGCCTCGGCGCTTGCGATGGATAAAAGCCGCGCGAAGGACGTTTACCGGGCGGCCGGCCTTCCGGTGGTGGAAAGCGTGATCGCGGATCGTGCCGCGGTGGAAGCGGCGCATGTCCTGCCGCCGCCCTATGTGGTGAAGCCGAACAACGAAGGCTCCTCCGTCGGCGTCTATATCGTGCACGAGGCTGCGAACGGCCCTCCGAAACTGTCGGACGCGATGCCAGGCAGCGTGATGGTCGAAACCTATGCACCCGGCCGGGAACTGACGGTCAGCGTGCTGGGCGACCGGGCGTTGTGCGTGACCGACATCGTCACGACCGGCTGGTATGATTATGATGCGAAATACACGGCGGGCGGGTCGCACCACGTCTGCCCGGCGCAGGTTCCCGACCCGATCGCGCAGGCCTGCCGCGACCATGCCCTGCGGGCGCATGAAGTCCTTGGTTGCCGCGGGTTGAGCCGGACCGACTTCCGCTGGGACGAATCGCGCGGCCTTGACGGGCTGATCCTGCTGGAAACCAACACCCAGCCGGGTATGACGCCCACTTCCCTTTCGCCCGAACAGGCTGCGGAATGCGGCATGTCCTTTGCCGATCTTTGCGACTGGCTGGTGAGGGATGCGGGATGCAATCGGTGAACCGCCCCCCACGCCGCGATCCGGCCCCAAGCCGGTTGAATTACCGCCTGCAGCGGATGATGCTGACACCGCTTTACCGCAAGTTGCTGCGGATGGGGCTGCCGGCACTGCTGGTGGCGCTGGTGCTGGCGATCGTTCTTGGCAGTTCCGACCGACGCGCCGCGATTGCCGGTTCCTTTGCCTCGGTGATCGAGGCGGTGCAGCAGCGGCCCGAATTCATGGTGAACCTGTTCCAGGTGGAAGGCGCATCGCCCATGCTGGGTGAAGGCATTCGCCGCATGTTGGACCTGAAACTGCCGCAAAGCTCTTTCGATCTGGACCTGCCGGGGCTGAGGGAGCGAATCATGACGCTGGACGCGGTCAAGGATGTGCAGCTTCGCGTGGAAAGCGGCGGTGTCCTGACGGCAGAGGTGACCGAGCGCGTGCCGGTGACCGTATGGCGGTCGGCCGCGAATGTGGAACTTCTGGATGAAATCGGCCACCGCGTCATGCTGATCGCCGAACGGAACGACCGTTCGGACCTGCCGCTGATTGCAGGGCGGGGCGCGAACAAGGCTGTCCCCGAGGTGCGGGCCCTTTTCGCCGCCGCCGCGCCCATCATGCCGCGCGTGCGCGGCTTCGTACGCATGGGCGAACGTCGCTGGGATATCGTTCTGGACCGCGGGCAGCGCATCATGCTGCCGGTGGAACAGCCCGTTGCCGCGCTGGAACGGATCCTTGCGCTGGACAAGGCGCAGGACCTGCTGGCCCGCGACGTGATCGTGATTGATTTCCGACTGAAAGAACGCCCCGTGCTTCGACTCGCGCCGCATGCCGCCGCCGAGCTTCGCGCCGCACGCGGCCACAAATGACGCGAGGGCACCGATGACCGACCTCTACCAGTCCCAGCGAGCGATGCGGAACATGCGCCGCGCGGCGATCCAGCGCGGGGTCATCGCGATCCTTGATGTCGGATCGACCAAGATCGCCTGCCTGATCCTGCGCTTTGACGGGCCGGACCGGCTGCATGACCATGACGGCGTGGGCAGCATGGCGGGGCAAAGCCAGTTCCGCGTCATCGGGGCGGCCAGCACCCGGTCGCGTGGCGTCCGCTTTGGCGAAATCAGCGTGATGAACGAAACGGAGCGTGCGATCCGCACCGCCGTTCAGGGTGCACAGAAGATGGCCAATGTGCGGGTCGATCACGTCATCGCCACCTTCTCGGGGGGGGAGCAGCGCAGCTATGGCCTTGCGGGTGAGTGGGAGCTGCACGACAGCGTCGTGACCGAACAGGACGTGGCCCGCGTGCTTTCGGCCTGCGATGTCCCCGATATCGGGCAGGGGCGGGAGGTGATGCACGCCCAGCCGGTGAACTTCGCGCTGGATCACCGTTCTGGCCTTGGCGATCCGCGGGGCCAGATCGGCAACCGCCTTGCCTGCGACATGCACATGCTGTCGGTGGATGCCAGCACGATCCAGAACCTGCTTTACTGCATCAAGCGCTGTGATCTGGAACTGGCTGGCATCGCCTCGTCAGCCTATGTCTCGGGCATCGCCAGCCTTGTGGAGGACGAGCAGGAGCTGGGCGCGGCCTGCATCGACATGGGCGGTGGGTCTACCGGCATTTCCATCTTCATCAAGAAGCACATGATCTTCGCGGATTCGGTGCGAATGGGGGGCGACCACGTCACCTCCGACATCTCCAAGGGGTTGCAGATCCCGCTGGCGCAGGCCGAAAAGATCAAGGCCACGCGGGGCGGCGTTTATGCCACGGGGATCGACGACCGGGACATGATCTCCATCGGGGCGGACACGGGCGATTGGGACAAGGACAGCCGCACCGTCAGCCGGACGGAACTGATCGGCATCATGCGCCCCCGCGTCGAGGAGGTGCTGGAAGAGGTTCGCGCCCGCCTGGACGCCGCCGGCTTCGATCACCTGCCCAGCCAGCAGATCGTGCTGACCGGCGGGGCAAGCCAGGTGCCGGGGCTGGACGGACTTGCGGCGCGCATTCTTGGCCAGCGCGTCCGTCTGGGCCGCCCGCTGCGGGTGCAAGGCCTGCCGCAGGCCATCACGGGCCCGGCCTTCGCCTCGGCTGTGGGGCTGTGCCTGTTCGCCGCCCACCCGCAGGACGAATGGTGGGATTTCGACATCCCGAGCGAGCGTTACCCCGCCCGATCGCTGAAACGGGCGCTGCGCTGGTTCAAGGATAACTGGTGACGAAAAGGCGGCGGGATGCCGCCGATAGGCCTTAAATTTAACCGTATCGTGGCCTGAAAGGCCTTTTGGGGATGACGTTGGATGCCTGCACCGATAGGATCGGATACAAAGCAGCGGATTGGTGCCCCCGAATGGCGCCGCGGAATTGAACACAGGCGGAAAACAATGCGTCTCACCTTGATGAACGACCAACAGGAAGAACTGAAGCCGCGCATCACCGTGTTCGGGGTGGGGGGCGCTGGCGGCAATGCTGTCAACAACATGATTGAACAGCAGCTTGAGGGCGTGGAGTTCGTGGTTGCGAACACCGACGCGCAGGCGCTGCAGCAAAGCAATGCCCAGGCCAAGATCCAGATGGGCATGAAGGTGACCGAAGGTCTGGGCGCAGGCGCGCGCCCCTCGGTCGGCGCAGCCGCGGCTGAAGAAACGATTGAAGAGATCGTGGACCATCTGGCCGGCGCGCACATGTGCTTCATCACTGCCGGCATGGGCGGCGGCACCGGCACGGGCGCAGCGCCCATCATCGCGCAAGCCGCGCGCGAACTGGGCGTTCTGACCGTTGGCGTTGTTACCAAGCCCTTCCAGTTCGAAGGCAACAAGCGGATGCGCCAGGCTGACGAGGGGATCGAGGCCCTTCAGAAGGTCGTGGATACGCTGATCATCATTCCGAACCAGAACCTGTTCCGTCTGGCCAACGACCGCACGACCTTTACAGAAGCCTTCGCGATGGCCGACGACGTTCTGTATCAGGGCGTGAAGGGCGTGACGGACCTCATGGTGCGTCCGGGCCTCATCAACCTCGACTTTGCGGACGTGCGCGCCGTGATGGACGAGATGGGCAAGGCCATGATGGGCACGGGCGAGGCCGAGGGCGACGAGCGCGCGAAGATGGCCGCCGAGAAGGCCATCGCCAACCCGCTGCTGGACGAGGTGAGCCTGAACGGCGCGAAGGGCGTGCTGATCAACATCACCGGCGGCTACGATCTGACGCTGTTCGAACTGGACGAAGCCGCCGAGGCCATCCGCTCCAAGGTCGATCCGGATGCCAACATCATCGTCGGTTCCACGCTGGACACCACGATGGAAGGCCGCCTGCGCGTTTCGGTCGTCGCCACAGGGATCGAGGCTGTGAAGTCGCAAGCCGAAGCCACGCCGGCCCGCCGCCCGCTGTCGCAACCGCTGACCCAAGCCGCCCCGCAGGTTGAAGAACGTCCTGCGCCCGCGCCGCAACCCGCCGGGGCCGCTTCGCGTCCCGCACCACAGCCGCCGATGCAGCGTGCCGTGTTCGAACAGCCGCAGGACAACGCTGCCGAGGAAACGGACGAGCTTCCGCCCCCCGCCTATCGCGCGCAACCTACGGCACCCGCGCCGCAACCGGCGGCACCGCAGCCGCGCGTGCAGCGCCATGTGCCCCAACAAGTGACCGAGGATGCTTCCAGCTTCGTCGCTCCGCGCGGGCGTCAGGCTGTTGGCCAGCCGGGTTCGCCTTCGCCGGAAACGATGGCGCGTCTGGCCGCCGCCGTCAGCAAGGCACCGCCGCGTGGAACTGCCGCCCCGCGTCCGCAGCAACCCGCGCCCCGTCAGCCTGCACCGCAGGCCGAAAAGCCGCGCTTTGGGATCGGCTCGCTGATCAACCGGATGGCAGGCCACTCCGAACAGCCGCAGCCCGAACCGCGCCAGCAGCCGCGCAGCCAGCAGCAGGTCGCCTATGAGGAAGAGCAGGAACCGAACCCAGAGCAGGAACGGATCGAGATTCCGGCCTTCCTTCGCCGCCAGGCGAACTGACACTTCGAAACATTCTGACAAGAAAGCCCGGCGCATGCCGGGCTTTTTGTTGCTTATCAACGTCCTGCATGTGTCACACAGCGTCACAAAGAGTGAATTGAGGATGGGGCGAGGATTTCCTAATTAACATTCAGATCACGGCGCATGCGTCGGGAATGAAGGAAGGTTCGTCATGCAACGCACTCTGAAGTCCGCAGTCAGCTTCTCGGGTCTGGGCCTCCACACGGGGCGTCCGGTGCGTATGATCGTGCGGCCTGCCTCGGCGGATTATGGAATCTGGTTCCGCCGCACCGACCTGACGCTGGGCGATACGCTGATTCCCGCCCGCTGGGACGCGGTGATCCCCTCCAAGCTTTGCACGCTGCTTGAAAACCCGGAAGGGGCAAGCGTTTCCACGGTGGAACACGTGATGGCCGCGCTTGCGGGCTGCGGCATCCACAATGCCCTGATCGAGATTGACGGACCGGAAGTTCCGATCCTCGATGGTTCTGCCGCGCCCTTCGTGAACCGTTTTGTTGCTGTTGGTCTGCGCGAACAGCTGGTGCCCGTGCGTGCCATCCGCATCTTGGATACGGTTGAGGTGCGCGAGGGTGAGGCCGTTGCGCGGCTGGAACCGGCCGACATGCTGGAGATCAACTTCCAGATCGACTTCGTGGAAAAGGCGATCGGCCATCAGCAAAAGCGCCTGAACATGGCCAATGGGGCCTTCGTGCGAGAGCTGTGCGACAGCCGTACCTTCTGCCGTCAGGCCGATGTGGATGCGATGCGCGCCAACGGCCTTGCCCTTGGCGGTACGGTTGAGAACGCGGTCGTGTTCGATGGCGACCGCGTGGTCAGCCCCGGCGGCCTGCGCCACCCTGACGAGCCTGTGCGCCACAAGATGCTGGACGCCCTTGGCGATCTGGCGCTGGCCGGCGGCCCCATCCTTGGCCGTTATACCGGCATCCGCGCGGGCCATGCGATGACGAACCGCCTGCTGCGCGCCCTGTTTGCCCGCCGCGACGCGTGGCAGATGGTGGAGTGTGGCACCCATACCGGGCTGAAGCTTCCGGGCGTGGGCGTGGTGCGCGCCGATCTGCCTGCAGTGGCTTGAAAGGCGTTTTGCCACCCGGATTTTTCTGTGCTACGACATCCCGAACACCTCGCCCTGCCGCAAGGCCGGGCAGCGGGACAAGCACGAGGACAGGCGGAAGATGACAGGCAGGAAGTCAGGCAGGCAGTTCCTTGGCACGATGCTTGTGTTGGGGCTGTTGGCCGGATGCGGTGCCCGCAGCGAAGAAGACACGGCCGATCTGGAAAGCCTGACGGCGCAGCAGATCTTCGACCGGGGCGAAACGGCGCTGAACGAAGATAAGCCGGAACGCGCGGTCACCTACTTCTCGGGCGTGGAGCGGCTTTATCCTTACACGCAATACGCCAAGCGATCGCTGATCATGCAGGCCTATGCCTATCATCAGTCGCGGGAGTATGAGGACGCCCGCAGTGCCGCCCAGCGTTTCCTTGATTACTACCCTGCCGATCCGGATGCGGCTTATGCCCAGTATCTTCTGGCGCTGTCCTATTACGACCAGATCGACGAGGTTGGCCGCGACCAAGGCCTGACATTCCAGGCGCTGCAGGCGCTGCGCACGGTGATCGAACGGTATCCCGACAGCGAATACGCCCGTCAGGCCATGCTGCAATTCGACGTGGCTTATGATCAGCTTGCCGCGAAAGAGATGGAGATCGGCCGCTATTACCTGAAGCGGAAGAACTATACCGCCGCCATCAACCGCTTCCGTGCGGTGGTGGAGGAATATCAGACCACGAGCCACACGCCCGAGGCGCTGCACCGCCTGGTCGAATCCTATCTGGCCCTTGGCCTGACGGATGAAGCGCAAACGGCGGGTGCGATCCTTGGCTATAACTATCAATCATCGCCCTTCTATGACGACAGCTATCGCCTGCTGACGGGTGCGGGGCTGAACGCCCGCGATACGGGCGACAACTGGCTGTCCAGCATCTATCGGCAAACGATCCGGGGCGAGTGGCTGTAGGCCCTTTGGGGGAAGACCATGCTCCGCACGCTCGATATTCGGGACATGCTCATCATCGAGCGGCTTTCGCTGGCGTTTCAACCGGGACTGAACGTCCTTACGGGTGAAACGGGGGCGGGCAAGTCGATCATGCTTGATGCGCTTGGCTTCGTGCTGGGTTGGCGCGGGCGGGCGGAACTGGTGCGCGCCGGTGCCGCCACGGGCGAGGTGACCGCCGTGTTCGACCTGACGCCCGCCGTGCGTGCCGTGCTGGATGAAGCCGGCATCGCCGCCGAGGATGAGGTGATCCTGCGCCGCGTGAACCATGCCGACGGACGCAAGACGGCATGGGTGAACGATCGGCGTGTCTCGGGCGAGGTGCTTCGCGCCCTTTCCGATGTGCTGGTGGAACTGCATGGCCAGCACGATGATCGCGGCCTTCTGAACCCGCGCGGCCATCGGCTGATGCTGGATGCCTTTGCGCAGGTGGATGTGGGGCCGGTGCGGCGGGCATGGGTTGAACTTGGCCGCGCCCGCACCCGCCTGCAAGAGGCGGAGCGGGCGCTGGAAGCCATTCGCGCGGAAGAGGATTTCCTGCGCCACGCGGTTGCCGAACTTGACAAGCTGGACCCCCAACAGGGCGAGGAAGCGAGCCTCGATGCCCGCCGCCGCGCCATGCAGGCGGCAGAGCGGATTCGCGACGACATCGCCCGCGCCCATCAGGCGATGTCCGATCAAGGGGCCGAGGGGTTGCTGATCGACGCCACCCGCTGGCTGGAAGGGGCGGCGGACCGTGCCGAGGGGCGACTGGAACTGGCGATGGCCGCGCTGACTCGGGCCATGGTCGAACTGGGCGAAGCGCAGCAGGGTGTCGAGGATTGCCTGACTGCGCTGGATTTCAACCCGTCCGAGCTGGAGGCAATGGAGGAGCGGCTTTTCGCCATCCGTGCCCTTGCCCGCAAGCACAACGTTCTGGCGGACGAACTGGGCGAGTTTGCCGAAGGCCTTCGCCGCCGCCTTGCTGCGCTGGACGGGGGCGAGCGGGACATCGCCGCCCTGCGTCGCGCGGTTTCGGAAGCCGACATGGCCTATCGGAGCGAGGCCGAAGCGCTGACCTCCACCCGCCGGAAGGCGGCGATGCGTCTGGACAAGGCGATGGCTGCGGAACTTGCACCGCTGAAGATGGAACGGGCTGTGTTCGAAACGCTGGTCACCCCTGCCGATGCGGGGCCCGAAGGCGTGGATGCGGTGGCCTTCACCGTTGCCACCAATCCCGGTGCGCCTCCCGGCCCGCTGAACAAGATCGCCTCGGGCGGGGAGCTTTCGCGCTTTCTTCTGGCGCTGAAGGTGTGCCTGACGGGCGATACCCGCGATGTGACGATGATCTTCGACGAGATCGACCGCGGTGTCGGCGGGGCCACGGCCAATGCGGTCGGTCGCCGCCTGAAGGCGCTTGCCGAAGGCGGGCAGGTTCTGGTTGTCACGCACTCGCCGCAGGTGGCGGCCCTTGGATCCCATCACTGGCGCGTGGAAAAGCGGGTGAAGGGCGGAATGACCACATCCACCGTGGTGGGTCTGGACCATGACCAGCGGGTGGAGGAGGTGGGCCGCATGCTTGCCGGCGATACCGTGACCGAGGCCGCGCGCGAAGCTGCGCGCGACCTGCTCGCGGGTTAGGCGACCTCTGCGAACACCTTGCGAAGGGCGGAATCCAGCTTCTCGAACATCTCGTCCAGATGCGCAGGCGTGCAGATGAAAGGCGGGCAAAGAACGATGCTTTGCCCCAGCGGGCGGCAGATCAGCCCGTGATCGGTGCAGGTGTTCGCGATCCGCTCGCTGATCGAAAGATCGCCGGGGAAGGGGGTCTTGGTGTTCTTGTCCTTTACCGCCTCCAGAGCGCCCATCAGGCCCTTGCCGCGCCATTCGCCGATATTGGGGTTTTCGGCCAGCTTGGCCATGCCCGCCTCGAATCGCGGGGTCAGGGCGCGGACATTCTCGGCCAAGCCCTCGTTCAGGATCAGGTCGATGGCCGCCAAAGAAATCGCACAGCCGACGGGGTGACCGGATGCGGTGAATCCATGCGGAAACTCCTCTACGGCTTCGGAGGCGGCTTGCAGCCGGTCGGCCAGATCCGGCCCAAGGATGATCGCGCCCATCGGGAAATATCCGGCCGTCATGGCCTTGGAGGCGATGATCGCATCAGGCACGAAATCATAGGTCTGGCTGCCCCAGACATTGCCGGTGCGCCCGAAACCGCAAATCACCTCATCGGCGACAAGGGGAATGCCATATTTCCGGAGCACGGGCTGGATCGCCTGAAAATACCCGGTCGACGGCGGGATCACGCCGCCCGCACCCATCACGGGTTCGGCAAAAAAGCCGGCGATGGTGTCGGGGCCTTCCTTGATGATGGTCGCCTCCAGTTCCCGCGCAAGGCGCTGCGTGAACTCTGCCTCTGTTTCGCCCGCTTGGCCGAAACGCCAGAAATGGGGGCAACCGACATGGATGAAGCCCGGCAGCGGCAGCCCGAACAGCGCGTTGTAAGGCTTGCCCGTCATGGATGCCGCAACCGCAGTCACCCCGTGATAGCTGTTCACCCGCGTGATGATCTTGCGCCGCTGCGGATGCCCTTCCGCCGCACCAAGAAACCAGAGCATCTTGACCAGCGTGTCATTCGCTTCGGATCCGGAGTTGGTGTAGAACACCTTGCCGCGGGGGAAGGGCGAAACCTCCACCAGTTTTTCGGAAAGCAAGACCGTCTGGTCCGACATGCGCCCGAACAGGCTGTGATACCCGGGGAATCGGTCGAACTGCGCCTTGGCCGCTTCCGCCATCTTCGGGTGATCGAAACCGGCGACCATGTTCCAAAGGCCCGAATTGGCATCCAGATAGGATTTGCCGTTGGTATCGACCACATATGGCCCGGTGCCATGTGTCAGCACCACCGTGCCGCGTTCGTTGATGGTGGGAAGGTCGGTAAAGCCATAGAAAGTTGCGGCTTCGGCACGGGCGTCCCAGCTATTGGGGGCAGCGTCACGCATGGCAGGCTCCTTGATGTCGGCCCCAGCCTAGACCCGCGCCCGCAGGCTGGCAATGTCAGAGGCCAAGCCTGTCGCGCATCGCATACCATGTCATCGCGGTTGCCAGCAGCGGCGCGCGCAGGGCCATCCCGCCAGGAAAGCGCTGCTGCGGCAAGCGGGCCATCAGGTCGAAGCGTTCGGCTTGTCCGGCGACCGCCTCGGCCAGAATGCGCCCGGCCAGCGTTGCCATCGCAACGCCATGGCCGGAATAGCCCGATGCCGAAAGCACATTCGGGGCAACCCGCCGGAAACAGGGCATACGGTTCATCGTGATCGCCAGCGTGCCGCCCCACGCATAATCGATGCGGGCGTCCTTCAGCTGCGGATAAACCTCCAGCAACGGTTTGCGCACCGTCTTCACGATGTCGGGGAAGCGATAGCCATAGCTTTCGCCCCCGCCGAACAGCAGGCGGTTGTCATCGCTCATCCGCCAGTAGTTGACGACGAAGCGTGTGTCATGCGCCGCGATGGGTGCCATCAGCTTGTCCAGCGGCTCTGTCGCGATGATGAAGTTGTTGATGGGCATGACCCGCGCGGCGATGCCAGGTTCCAGCCCGCCAAGATAGCCGTTGCAGGCAAGGATCACGTGATCGGCCTGAACATGGCCGTGTTCGGTATGAACCGTGGTGCCGGCGATGCGCGTGACGGTGCTGCATTCGAATATCCGCGCCTGCGCCGCCTGTGCCAGCCCGAACACAAAGCTGAGGGGCTGGATATGCCCCGCCCCGTGATCGATATCGCCGCCTTTGAACACATCGGTGCCCAGCAGGGCGGCCAGTTCGGCCCCGTCCAGCGGGTGGATCTGGTCATACCCGTAATCACGCGACAGCTTTTCGGCATAGGCGTGGGAATAGGCAACCTCGGTCATGCTGCGGCAGCCATGGGCAATGCCGGGGCGGAAGGTGACGGGCATGTCGTGCCTGTTGATCAGCTGGCGCACCAGCGCCTTCGCTTCCTGTCCCAGATCCCACAGGCGGCGGGCGTCGGGCAGACCGACCATCGCCTCCAGATCGTCCTGTTCCAGCCGCTGCCCCGATCCGACCTGCCCACCATTGCGACCCGACGCGCCGAAGCCGAGGCGATGCGCCTCCACCAGCGCGACGTCAAAGCCCCGTTCGGCCAGATGCAGCGCTGCCGAAAGCCCGGTATAGCCCCCGCCGACAACGCAGACATCGGCCCGGACAGCCCCTTCCAGTCGGGGAAAGGGGGCCAGCGGCGTGGCCGTCGCCGCGTAATAGCTGGCGGGGTATTCGCCGGGCCGGTCGTTGGCGGTCAGCAGGTTCATACGTTCAGCAACAGGTGTTCGCGTTCCCAGGGGCTGATGACCTGCTGGAACTCCTTGTATTCGTTCCGCTTCACCGCGTCATAGAATTTGCAGAACACCTCGCCCAGAACCTCGCGCAGGGCCGCATCCTCCTCCAGAAGGTCAAGTGCGTCGCCAAGGGTATAGGGAAGGTCGGTCTCGCTCATATAGGCGCTGCCGATACATTCGGATCGCGGGGTCTGCTTTTCGATCAGGCCCAGATAACCGCAGGCAAGCGATGCCGCGATGCCCAGATAGGGGTTGCAATCCATCCCCGCCAAGCGGTTTTCCAGTCGCCGCCCCTCGGGGTCGGAAATCGGGATGCGCAGGCCGGTGGTCCTGTTGTCACGGCCCCATTCAAGGTTGATGGGGGCGGCGAAGTCGGGAACGTAACGGCGATAGCTGTTCACGTAAGGCGCCAGCAGCGCCACGGCACCGGGCAGGTGGTTCTGCATCCCCGCGATGAAATGCAGGAAATGATCCGATTCCTGCCCATGCTCGTTGGAGAAGATGTTGCGCCCCGTCGCGATATCCGTGACCGAATGGTGGATATGCATGGCGCTGCCCGGCTCCCCCTCGATTGGTTTGGCCATGAAGGTGGCGAAGCAGTCGTGGCGCAGGGCCGCTTCGCGGATCAGGCGCTTGAAGAAGAAGATCTCGTCCGCCAGCTTCACCGGATCGCCATGGGCAAGGTTGATTTCCACCTGCCCCGCACCGCCTTCCTGCAGGATGCCGTCGATCTCGAACCCTTGAAGTTCGGCGAAGTCATAGATGTCGTCGATGACCTTGCCATATTCGTCCACCGCGCTCATGGAATAGGCTTGGCGGCCGGCGGCGCGGCGGCCCGAACGGCCCATCGGCGGCATGACGGGCATGTTCGGGTCGATGTTCTTGGCCGTCAGGAAGAATTCCATCTCGGGCGCGACGATCGGCTTCCATCCCTTGTCGGCATAAAGCTGCACCACCCGCCGCAACACGTTGCGCGGGGCGGTCGGCACAGGCTCCCCCGTCTGGGTCACGGCGTCATGGATCACCTGAAGCGTGATGTCGGCCGTCCACGGTGCGGCGGTCGCGGTGGAATAATCGGGCTGCAGGATCATGTCCGGTTCGGTGAAGGATCCGGTGGGGTTGTCGGCCCATTCGCCCGTGATGGTTTGCAAAAAGATCGAGTTTGGCAGGAAGAAGCTGGTCTGCCGTGCAAACTTGGAGGCAGGCATCGCCTTGCCCCGCGCCACGCCCGCGATGTCGGAGAGGATGCATTCCACCTCGTCCAGTCGCCGGCCAGAGATGTAGTCGCGCGCGGCTTCCGGGATCCGGTCGGTCCAGTCGGACATGGCTTACCTCGGCTGAAGGAAGAATTCGGTGATACGGTCGGCCAGGCGGGCCGAATCCTTGGGCGCATTCATGCGCGCCTTGGCCTGCTGCAGCAGGGGGGACGGCACTGCACCTTCGCCGCGTGTCCGGATCAGCCCGTCCAGAAACGCGTTGCTGAATTCGGGATGGGCCTGAACCGTCAGGGCGCGATCCTCGTAGACCAGCGCGGCATTGGCGCAGAAATCCGAGGTGGCAAGAACCGTCGCCTCCTTCGGCGCCTCGACCACCTGATCCTGATGCCATGCGTTCAGGGTCAGGGTTTCATCGCCGAAGCGGTAATCCGTGGCCCCGACGGACCAGCCGCGATCGAATTTCTCCACCCGGCCACCAAGGGCCTGCGCGATGATCTGGTGGCCAAAGCAGATGCCGACGATTGGCACATGTGCCGCGAACGCGTTCCGGATGAAACGCTCCAGCGGCGGGATGAACGCGTGATCTTCATAGGCGCCGTGACGCGAGCCCGTGATCAGCCAGCCATCGGCCCGGCGCACATCATCGGGAAAGTCCATGTCGACCACCCGCCACGTGCGGAAGGCAAAGCCGCGCCCGTCCAGAAGGCGTTCGAACATTTCAGGATAGTCGCCCGACTCGGGCACAAGCTCCGCAGGTGCGTCGCCGGTTTGCAAGATACCGATCAGCATGGATAAGTCCGTGTTTGCTTCGCGCAGCCTAGGGCGCGCTTCGGGCGGTGTCAAAGCTTCCCGCCCCCCGCATCACCGGATGATCTGCGGTAAAATGCGCGGCCTGCGGCGGCGGGTTTCATTCGTCGGCAGGTGACGGTTCAGCCGCCGTCCGATGCGCCCGAAGGTCCATGTCAGCACCAGCGTCAGGCAGATGAAATAAAACGCCACGATCGGATAGGGTACGAAGGGATTGAACGTCCGGCCGGCGAAGTAACTTGCGTAATAAAGCGCATCCCCGCGCTGCTGGAACGCCGGAAAGCCCGAAAAGAAGACCAGCGTCGTGGCGTGGAACAGGAAGATCGCCTCGTTCGTATAGGCGGGCCATGCAAGGCGCAGCATTGTCGGCCACTGGATGCGCCGGAACCGCTGCCAGCCGGTGATGCCGTACGCTTCCGCCGCTTCCAGATCGCCCCGAGGGATGGAGCGGAGGGCGCCAAGGAAGATCTCTGCCGTATAGGCGGCGGTGTTGAAAAACAGCACCAGCGCCGCACCGGCCCATGCGCGGGTGACCCAATCCGTTCCCACATGCAGGTCGAACAGGCCCAGCGGCAGCGTCACCCCATCACGCGGCAGCAGCACCAGAAGCTGATAGGCCACGAAGAACTGGATGAACAAGGGCGAGCCGCGGAAGATGAAAACGAACCAGTCGCAGGGCTTGCGAATCCACGCGCTGCGTGCGCGCTTGCCAACCGCCAGCAGGGTGGCCAACGCGAAACCAAGCGCCAGTGCGATCGCCGCGAAATACACGTTCCAGATCAGGCCCGACCCGATCAGCGTGAATTGCTGGCACAGATCGTACCCTTCCCGCGGCAGCAGCCTTTCGCCGATACCAAGAGAGCGGAGGCCATAGGCTTGAATCGTTTCGAAACAGCTCATGCCGTGGCTCCGTTCTCGGCCATTGGCAGGCCGCGCCGCAGCCGTGTCATGATCCGGTCCAGAACCACTTCCGATACCTTGGTCAGCAGAAGATAGAAAACCAGAAGGCCAAGGAAGTACCAAAGCCGCCAGTCCGGATGCGGATAGCTGAAGGTCTGCGTTTTCATCGCGCCAAGCTGCTGCGCCCAGTAAACTACATCCTCGATCCCCAGGATGAACAGCAGCGGCGTGGCCTTGATCAGCACCATCCACAGGTTCGACAGGCCGGGCAGGGCGTAAACCCACATCTGCGGGATCAGGATGCGCCGGTTGATCTGCCGCGGCGTCATCCCGAAGCTTTCGGCCGTTTCCAGCTGTGCGCGCGGCACAGCCTGCATCGCGCCCGAGAGCACGTTTGCCGCAAAGGCGCCGAACACGATGGCAAAGGTGAACACCGCCAGCGCGAAGTTATAGATCTGGTGGATGGCTGGAGGGGCCGACCCGGGCGGGATCTTGGCTGCGGGGCAGGCGCGGAATTCGCCTGCCTGCCGGACGGGCTGGCTCAGATCCTCGCAACGCACGAAGTGGAACAGGTATTCCAGCCCCTGATCCAGCGCCACGATGAAGAACAGGAAGAAGACGATGTCCGGGATGCCCCGGACCATCGCCATATAGGTCTTGCCGATCCAGCGCAGCGGCGCGACATGCGAACGGCCCGCCACGGCGCCGCCGAAACCGAAGGCCAGCGCCACCGGCGCGGTCACGGCCAGCAGCACAAGAACCGTCAGGAACGAGCCATAGAAGGACATGTGCGTACCCGTGGTCAGGTAGCACGAAAGCCATTGCAGGCCTTCAAGGCTTTTGGGATCGGCGCAAAATGAAAACATCATGATCGGCGCGCGGTTGGCCGCGCGCCCCTGTTATCAGAACTGGGGGGCTTCTTCGCCGCCGAACCACTTTTGCAGCAGTTCGTTCAACGATCCGTCCGCCTTCATGGAATCGATCGCTTCGTCGAAGGTGGCCTTCAGTTCGGTGTCGGATTTGCGCAGGCCCATGCCGATGCCTTCGCCAAGTGCAATGGCCTCGCCGACCCAGACGAATTCACCGCCGGATTCATCGACCACGGGCTTGAGGTAATCGCTGTCGGCAAAAACGGCATCGGCCTCGCCGTTGCGAACGGCGGCAACAGCCTCGTCCGGGGTGGTGTATTCCAGCAGCGTCGCGTCCGTTTCCGCGATATGGCCTGCCTGGATCGTGTTGACCTGCGCCGATACGACACCGGTTGCGAAATCGGCATCCGGATCCATCGCGGCATAGGCCGAGGTGATGGCCGGGTAATAGCTGGCGGTGAAGTCGATCGCCTCGCGCCGTTCGGGCGTGATCGACATGCCGGCGACGATGCCGTCGAAGTTGCCCGATTGCAGGTTCGGGATCATGCCGTCCCAGTCGGTGGTCACCCACTCGCACGTGACTTCGGCGCGTTCGCACAGGGTGTCGAACAGCTCGATCTCGAAACCGTCGGGTTCGCCTGCATCATTGATGAAGTTGAAGGGGGGGTAGGCCCCTTCGGTTGCCAGCCGCACCACCTGCTGCGCCGAGGCGGCACCCCCGGTCAGTGCAAGAATGGCCGTGGTCAGGATCAGTTTCTTCATTGGTCGCTCCCTGTTGTGGTTTATCCGCCGGCCGAAAGAAATCCGCGAAGGCGGGGGGACTGAGGATTGCCGAACAGCGTGGCGGGATCGCCCTGCTCCTCGATCCGGCCCTGATGCAGGAAGATGACGCGATCCGAACAATCGGCGGCCATCTTCATGTCATGGGTCACTATGATCATGGTGCGCCCTTCATCGGCCAGCGCCTTGATCACGCGTACCACCTCCTGCTCCAGCTCGGGGTCGAGGGCGGAGGTCGGCTCGTCGAACAGCAGGGCGCGCGGTTCCATGCAAAGCGCGCGGGCAATGGCGGCACGCTGCTGCTGCCCGCCCGAAAGCTGGGACGGCCATGCATCGGCCTTGTCGGCAATGCCCACCTTGGCCAGATAGCCGCGGGCCTTTTCCTCCACCTCGGCGCGGGGGCGGCCCATCACGGTGACCGGCGCCTCCATCACGTTCTGCAGGATGGTCATGTGGGACCACAGGTTGAACTGCTGGAACACCATCGCAAGGTTCGTGCGGATGCGCAGAACCTGCTTGCGATCGGCGGGCTGGCGCAGAAGGCCGGCACCGCGCCATGCCACTGGTTCGCCTTCGAAGCGGATTTCACCGTCCTGGCTATCTTCCAGCAGGTTGCAGCAGCGCAGCAAGGTGGACTTGCCCGACCCGGACGACCCGATGAGCGAGATGACGTGGCCCTTGGGTGCCGTCAGGTCCACGCCCTTCAGCACCTCCAGATCGCCATAGGATTTGTGCAGGTTCCGGACCTCGATGACCGGAGCGGTGGGGATGGACGTCACGTGGCCTCGCCTGGTTTTTCGCAGATTAGGCGCGGGCCCCGTGCGATGCAACGCGCAAGGTCAGTCCTGCTGCACCTTCTGCCGGGCCAGCGCCGATTCCTGATCGGTGATGCCCATAAGGCTGGAAACCAGCCGGATCAACTGGTCTTCATGCGCGTCGCGCCCGCCATCGGCCAGCGCAACCGCCCAAAGCGCCTGCATCAGCGCATCGCGATCTTCCATTGGAACGGCATCTTTCAGCGCGCGGGTGAAGCGCACTGTGTCGGGGGCTTGCGCCTCAAGCTGTTCGGCCTGATGGCGAAGGGCGGCGGCATCTTCGGGCGAAAGGCCATGGCGACGGGCCAGAACCCGGTCGATACGGGCGATTTCCTGTTCCGAATACTGCCCGTCGGCCCGCGCAACGCGAACCAGAAGCGCGGCCAGCGCCAGCCGGCTGTCCGGTTCGGGCAGCCGTTGGTCGCTGGAGTCGGTGATGCGGCGAAGAAGCTGTTCGATCATGGGGATAATCATGGGCCTGCGCTGCAGGAAGTCTAGGCGAAAAGTCGTGACAGGCGTTTCGCCTCATCCCCAGTGCCCCACGGGGCGTTGATGATGAACATGCCCGAACCGATCATCTTGTGATCGGCCTTGGCCGCCGGAAACCGCACTTCGTGGCGCAGTGCATCGGGAAAACGCGCCGAAAGTTCTGCCAGCATGCCGATATGGGCGGCGTTGGTCAGCAGCGGATACCACAGGGCGATGATGCCCACATTCCATTTGCGCGCGATGTTTGCGATGTGGCCGGGGATCACGTCGTAATCGGTTTTCACTTCATAGGGCGGGTCGATCAGCATCAGGCCGCGGCGCGGTGTCGGGGGTGTCAGGGCAAGGGCGGTGGCGAACCCGTCCTTCTTGTGCACATGCGCATCCCAGATATGCACCACCTCGGACAGAAGGCGGTGTTCCTGCGGATGAAGTTCGGCCAGATGGATCGTGTCCATCTCGCGCAAGGTCAGCGCCGCCAGAAGGGGGGAACCGGGATAGGCCGCATCGCCCCACCGCGCCCGCGTTGCCGCAAGCCGCAGCCGATAGGGAGGGTCCGGTGCGAACGCGTCTTCCACGGCCATGATGCCCTTGGCAGCTTCGCCTGTCTTGACCGCTTCCTCGGCGTCCAGCCGATAAAGCCCGCGCCCCGCATGCGTTTCAATATAGCTGAGCGGTTTGTCCTTCTGCACCAGATAATCCAGCATGAAGCACAGCAGCGCGTGCTTCTGAACGTCCGCCAGGTTTCCGGCGTGATAAAGATGTTGATAGGACAGCATGGCCTGTCGCTAGCTTGTTGTGGGCGGGTGGGCAAGGAAACTTTGGGTGTGGTAACAAAGATCCTATTTTTCGGGTTCCTATGAGTGTAAAATTGCGCTAATGCCCCGGTTCACACTCTGAACCGGAAACACGTCCATGACAGACATCACAACAGACGCTGGAACCGGCACTGCGCAACCGCTGAACAAGCCGTCGCGCGTGCTGGCGGCAAGCCTTATCGGCACCACGATCGAGTTCTACGACTTCTATATCTATGCGACGGCGGCCGTGCTGGTCTTTCCGGTGCTGTTCTTCCCGAACAGCGATCCGATGACGGCGCTGCTGGCTTCATTCGCCACATTCTCGATCGCGTTCTTCGCGCGCCCCTTCGGCGCCATCGTGTTCGGCCATTTCGGTGACCGCGTCGGCCGCAAGGTGACGCTGGTGGCGGCACTGCTGACGATGGGCATTTCCACGGTCGTGATCGGCCTGCTGCCGACCTATGCCACCATCGGCGTCTGGGCGCCGCTTCTGCTGGCGCTTTGCCGGTTCGGGCAGGGCTTCGGCCTGGGCGGTGAATGGGGTGGCGCAGTCCTGATCGCGACGGAAAACGCCCCTCCGGGCAAGCGCAGCTGGTATGGTATGTTCCCGCAGCTGGGCGCGCCGGTCGGCCTGTTTCTTGCCTCGGGCGTGTTCTTCGTGATCCTGAACTTCGCCCCCGCCGGTGCGGATGCCCGCGTCTGGATCGCCGAAAGCGGCATCTGGCGCGCGCCCTTCCTTGCCTCTGCCCTGCTGATCGTGATCGGCCTGTGGGTGCGCCTGTCCATCACCGAAACGCCGGATTTCCAGAAGGCCATCGACAAGCAGGAGCGCGTGGCCGTTCCGCTGGCCGAGGTGTTCACCAATCACAAGCGCAGCCTGTTCCTTGGCACCTTCGTGGCGCTGGCGACCTTCGTGCTGTTCTATATCGGTTCGGCCTATCTGCTGTCCTATAACACCAAGGTCATCGGCATGCCGCTGCTGGAGGCGATCGAGATCCAGCTGATCGGCGCGATCATCTTCGGTCTGGCGATCCCGGTGGCGGGCAAGCTGGGCGACCGTTACGGCCGCCGCGCGGTTCTGACGGTGGTGACAATCGCCATCGCGGCCTTCTCGTTCGCGCTGGCACCGCTGTGGTCGATGGGGCCGACGGGGATCATCATCTTCGTGATCATCGGCATGGCGCTGATGGGCGTGACCTATGGTGTAATTGGCGCGGCGCTGGCAGCCCCGTTCCCGACGCGCGTGCGTTACACGGGCTCGTCGCTGACCTTCAACTTCGCGGGCATCTTCGGTGCCTCGCTGGCCCCCTATGCCGCAACGTATCTGCAAAGCAACTTCGGTCTGCACGCAGTCGGGTATTACCTTTGCGCTGCAGCCATCGTGACGCTGCTTTGCATCTGGGGTTCGCGCAAGGGCGAAGTCTGATCGCAGGAACTTCCAAGGAAAAGGCCGCCCTTCCGGGCGGCCTTTTTCATTCGCGCCAGCTGTCGCCGACCCAAGGCGTCGGCTTCATCCAGTGCCGCAGATAGCGCCAGGCAGAGCCGTCCTTGTGCGGCCCGTTGCCCACGTTCTTCAGGTGCTTGCCAAGGCTCCACCCCTCGCGCCCAACCCATCCGCCTGCGATGGCCTGTTCGGGGAATACGCCGCCGGGGAAGATCACGATGCGGGCATCCTTCGGCAGGCGCGGCGTCATCGCGAAGTTCAGCGGGAAGGGGGGAATGCACTGATAGCGGAAGTGCCGGACCCATGCCTTGGGAAACAGATCCACCCCTCCGGGTGCGTTGCGGGTGACATAGCGCTGCTCCCACACGTATTCCTCGGCGATGCGCTGCGGATCGGTCTTGAACCGTTCCTGCAGGGGCAGCAGCTTGCCGACGGGAAAGCGGAAGACGGAGGTCTGGCCCAGCCGTTCGAACGGCTTGGCAGGGTTGCGCGACAGGATGACCTGATCGGGATCGCCATAGGTGAAGAAATCGTCGAGGCTGCCGGTGACCACCACGTCAAGATCCATGAACAGGACCGGCCCTTCCAGATCGCCCAGCTTGGCACCCCAAAGGCGCGACTTCGGCCAGATGCCGCGCTTGGTCTTGGGGATATCGTAATCGATCTCGGGCAGGGGCTGGCAGTCCACCTCGGGGCGGATGCCGTCGGTATTGTCGCAGAAACAGGTGAACCGGAAGGGCGGCGTGATGTTGCGCGCGACCATGGCATAAAGCCGGTTGATGAAGGGCGGGCCGTATTTCGTGCCCCAGTTGATGCAAATGACCTGCTTCATCGCAGCCTCCTTGTCAGGCCGCGACCCTTGCACAGAACGGCCAAATGGAAAAGCGCCCTGGTCGGGCGCTTTGAACCTGTTCTTGGGGGAAGGGTCAGACCAGACGGCTGACTTCCATCGCCGCGCGCACGAAGTCGGCGAACAGCGGATGCGGCGCGAAGGGCTTCGACTTCAGTTCGGGGTGGAACTGCACGCCGATGAACCACGGATGGCCTTTCAATTCCACGATCTCGGGCAGGCGACCGTCGGGCGACATGCCAGAGAAGCACAGACCGCAGGTTTCCAGCTGGTCGCGATACTTGATGTCGACCTCGTAGCGGTGGCGGTGACGCTCCTCGATCTCGGTCGCACCATAGACCTTGGACACCAGCGATCCTTCGGCCAGCGCGGCGGTATAGGCGCCAAGACGCATCGTGCCGCCCTTGTCGTCGCCGATCTTGCGTTCCACCACGTGATTGCCCTGCACCCATTCCTTCAGGTGATAGACAACAGGTGTGAAGCGCTTGCGGCCGGTTTCGTGGTCGAACTCCTCGGAGCCGGCATCCTCGACGAGCGCCAGATTGCGCGCCGCTTCGATCACGGCCATTTGCATGCCAAGGCAGATCCCAAGGTAGGGAAGGTTCTTTTCACGCGCATATTGCGCGGCCTTGATCTTGCCTTCGGTTCCGCGTTCGCCGAACCCGCCGGGAACAAGGATCGCGTGGTAACCTTCAAGATAGGGCGCGGGATCGGCATGCTCGAACTGCTCGGCGTCGATCCATTCGGCCTTCACGCGGGTGCGGTTGGCCATGCCGCCATGGGTCAGCGCCTCGGCGATGGATTTGTAGGCGTCTTCCAGTTGCGTATACTTGCCGACGATGGCAACGCGAACCTCGCCCTCGGCATGCTCCAGCCGGTCCATCACGTCGGTCCAGCGCGACAGGCTGGGCTTGGGCGCAGGGGCGATGCCGAAAGCATCCAGAACCGCCTGATCGAAGCCTTCGCGGTGATAGGCCAGCGGCGCCTCGTAGATCGTCTTCAGGTCCGGCGCGGCGATCACGGCATCCTTGCGGACGTTGCAGAAGAGGGCGATCTTCTCCCGCTCTTTCTCGGGGATCTCATGCTCCGACCGCAGCAGCAGCACGTCGGGCGCGATGCCGATGGACCGCAGTTCCTTGACGGAGTGCTGGGTGGGTTTCGTCTTCAGCTCGCCCGAGGCGGTGACATAGGGCAGTAGAGTCAGGTGCACGAAGATGCACTGGCCGCGCGGCTTGTCCTGCGCGAACTGGCGGATGGCTTCGAAGAAGGGCAGGCCCTCGATGTCGCCGACCGTGCCGCCGATCTCGCAAAGCTGGAAATCCACCTCGTCATCGCCGATTGACAGGAAGTCCTTGATCTCGTTCGTGACGTGCGGGATCACCTGGATCGTCTTGCCAAGGTAATCGCCGCGACGCTCCTTCTCCAGCACCGTGGAATAGATGCGGCCCGAAGAAACGCTGTCCGTCGCCCGGGCCGACACGCCGGTGAAGCGTTCGTAATGGCCAAGGTCGAGGTCGGTTTCAGCGCCGTCATCGGTGACAAAAACCTCGCCATGTTCGAACGGGCTCATCGTGCCGGGATCGACATTCAGATAGGGATCAAGCTTGCGGAGGCGAACCGAATAGCCGCGCGCCTGAAGCAGCGCGCCCAGTGCGGCAGAGGCAAGGCCCTTGCCCAGCGAGGACACCACGCCGCCGGTGATGAATACATATCGCGCCATGCGTGGAATACTCCCGTGAGTTCGATTTCAAGCAGCGATTCGGAAATGCGGAATCGCAGCATCACGGGACTCGGACTATAGCGCAGGGCAGGGCCTTGCGCAACCGGCCTCGGGATGCGGAAGACGGGCCGGATGGCCCGCCATGTCATGACTGTCAGTTTGCCGGTGCGGGTTGTTCGGGTGCCGGAACCGCGGGCGTTGCCGGTGCGGGCGCCGCATCATCGGCACGCGGCGGCACCAGCGATCCGGACCCCGCATCCGTGCTGGGCGGCGGCAACAGATCCGCGCCCGTGGGAGCATCGGCATCGCTGCTGCCAGCGGAAGAGCCGCCGATTTGGTCCAGAACCGAGCCACCCGAGGAATTCGAGGCTGCCATGATCGTCAGCGCGATCGAGGTGCAGATGAAGGCGATGGCGATGACCCATGTGGCCCGCGTCATGGCGTTCGCGGCCTGACGGCGCGACATCGCACCACCACCACCGCCGCTGCTGCCCATTCCAAGCCCGCCACCTTCAGACCGCTGCAGCAGAACGACCCCCACCAGAAGAAGGGCGAGGATCAGGTGAACGGTGAGGATGACGTTTTCCATGCGGGAACGGCCTTCGGCTGCTGACGCGCCTATCTAGAAGCATGCGGCCGTGCCCGCAACCCCAAAGGGGCATGTGAGGCAATTGGTGACGGCAGGCTTGCACAAAAGGCGCGCAGGTGGATGATGTTCAAGGTGGCAGGAAGGGGATCGGGCCCTTCCGCGCAACATTTTCTGCTGCAGGTGCAAGGCGATCCACATGACCGAAATACTGCTTCTGCTTACCGGAATCCTGAGCGGCGTCGTGAACACGCTCGCAGGGGGCGGATCGTTCATCATGATGCCGACGCTGATCCTGGCAGGGGTGCCGCCGTTGCTGGCCAATGCCTCGAACACCTATGCCGCGCTGCCGGGATATGTCAGCGGCACGGTCGGCTTCTGGCCGGCAATTCGCCAGCACCGCAAGCTGCTGCTGCCCTATTCGCTGGTGGCGCTGGTGTTCGGCTGGCTCGGGGCAGAGCTGCTGCTTGTCGTTTCGGAAGAACAATTCGCGCAGATCATGCCGTGGCTGATGCTGGCCGCC
Organism: Falsirhodobacter deserti; assembly: GCF_004015795.1. GTDB lineage: Bacteria > Pseudomonadota > Alphaproteobacteria > Rhodobacterales > Rhodobacteraceae > Falsirhodobacter > Falsirhodobacter deserti. The sequence goes on from NZ_ML137218.1 coordinate 552,639, forward strand.
GTGTTGTTGTTTACCTTCGGCAAGCAGGTCAGCGCGTTGATGCAGGGCCTTCGCGGGGCAGGCATCGTGCTGTGGCTGTTTCTTGCAGCCGTCTGCCTTTACGGCGGGTTCTTCAACGCCGGCCTTGGGATCCTGCTGCTGGCCTTCCTGGCCACGGCGGGAATGGTCGATCTGAACGCGATGAACGGGCTGAAGCTGTGGATTTCCGCCGTGGTGGCGCTGGTGGCGGTTATTCGCTTCGCCGCCAGCGGAACGATCGAATGGTATTACGGCACGATCGCCCTGCTTGGCGTGACGATCGGCGGCTATGTCGCCGCGCATTTCGCCTATCTCATACCCGCCAAGGCACTGCGTATCGCGATCATCCTTTACGGGATTGCGATGACCGGGTGGTTCTTCTGGAAGCTGTGACGGCTCCGGATTTCTCCGGAGCCGCAACGGTCACTGGCCTGCGGCCTGCGCGGCAAAGACATAGCTGTCATAGGTGTATTCGGCCACGCGGAACCATTCGAAGCCTTCATCGCGGAACTTCTTCCAGCCGGGATAGATGGCGGCCCATTCGGGATGACGTTCGGAATATTCGGCATAAAGCTCGAACGTGGCCTGATAGGCGGCCTGCATCACATCGGCGGGCAGGGGGCGAAGCTGCGCGCCCTTGCCGACCAGCGAACGGATCGCGGCCGTGTTCTTGGCATCATACAGCGACTGCATGTTGATGTTCGCCGCCTTGCACGCAGTGTCGAGGGCGGCCTTGTATTCCTCCGGCAGGGCGTCGTGCTGTTCCTTGTTGATGAAGAAGTGGATGGTCAGCCCACCCTCCCAGAAGGCGGGATAATAATAATACGGCGCGATCTGGTAGAAACCGAGCCGTTCGTCATCATAAGGCCCGATCCATTCCGCGGCGTCGATAGTGCCGCGTTCCAGCGCGGGATAGATGTCGCCCCCCGGAAGCTGCTGCGGAACGACGCCCAGGCGCGACATCACCTCGCCCGCGACGCCTGCGATCCGCATCTTCACGCCGTTCAGGTCGGACAGGCTGTTGATCTCCTTGCGGTACCAGCCGCCCATCTGCGCGCCCGTGCCGCCGCCCGGCTTGCCGATGATGCCATAGGCGGACAGGAACTCGTCATACGCCTCGTTCCCGCCGCCGTGATACAGCCAGGCGTTCTGCAGGCGGGAGTTCAGGCCGAAGGGAATGGCCGATCCGATGGCGAATGTGGGGTTCTTGCCGGTGAAATAGTATCCGCAGGTATGTGCGATCTCTACCGTGTTCGACTGGACGGCGTCGATGGCCTGCGGACCGGGAACCAGCTCTCCGGCCTGGAAGACCTGAATCTGGAACTTGCCACCCGTCATGGCCTTCACAGCCTCGGCCATCACCACGGCGCCGCCATAGATGGTGTCGAGGTTGTTGGGAAAGCCCGAGGTCAGCCGCCAGCGCACATCCGGCATCGACTGGGCAATAGCAGGGCTGGCAAGCCCCGCCGCGGCAACACCCGCGACAGAGCTTCGGGTCAGGAACTTGCGGCGGTCAATCGTCATGTTTTTCCTCCCAGAAAACAGGTTCATTGCGATGGTGCGCCGAAAGACGGCGGCGCGGGCGGGGCAAAACTTGGTGCGGGGGCGGCAGGCGCGCCAAAGCTGGGGGCGGGCGCGGCTCCATAGGGGGTGGCCCCCGGCATGGGCACGTTCAGCTGTATGCTGGCTGGATCAACCTCGGCCGCGCCCGATTTGTAATGGGTCACAAGCTGCGGGAATGACAGCACCATCACCACCATCACCAGCTGGATCGCAAGAAACGGCACCGCCCCCATATAGATCTGGCCCGAGGTGACGGGCTGGATCGTCGCCCCCGTCAACTTGTCGCGATAGGGCCGCGTGGGGGCCACCGACCGCAGGAAATACAGGGAAAAGCCGAAAGGCGGATGCATGAACGAGGTCTGCATGTTTATCGCCAGCATCACGCCAAACCAGATCAGGTCGATGCCCATCGCCTCGGCCACGGGGGCCAGCAGAGGGATGATGATGAAGGCAAGTTCGAAGTAATCCAGCAAGAAGGCAAGAAAGAACACCAGCAGGTTCGCCACGATCAGGAAGCCGATCACGCCACCGGGGATCGACGTCATCAGGTGTTCGACCCAGACGTGACCGTCCACGCCATAGAAGGTCAGCGAAAACACCCGCGCACCCAGCAGGATGAACAGCACGAAGGCCGAAAGCCGCGCGGTGGAATAAAGCGACTGGCGCAGCAGGTCCATCGTCAGCCTGCGGTTCATGGCGGCCAGAACCAGCGCGCCGACCGATCCCATCGCGCCGCCCTCGGTCGGGGTGGCGATGCCGAAGAAGATCGTGCCCAGCACAAGAAAGATCAGGACCAGCGGCGGAACAAGCGATGTCAGCACCCGCCCCAGCAGCTTCCACCCGCGCAGGGTCCGCGCTTCGGGGGGCAGGGCAGGCACCTTCTGCGGGCTGATGATCGATACCACCACGATATAGGCTGCATAGGCCGCAACCAGCATCAATGCCGGAACCATCGCCCCCTTGTACATGTCACCCACCGAACGGCCCAGCTGATCGGCAAGGATGATCAGCACAAGGCTTGGAGGGATGATCTGCGCCAGCGTTCCCGAGGCTGCGATCGCCCCCGTGGCGATACGCCGGTCATAGCCATAGCGCAGCATGATCGGAAGCGAGATCAGACCCATGGAGATGACGGAGGCCGCCACCACCCCCGTCGTTGCCGCAAGGATCGCGCCGACGAAGATGACGGCAAAGGCGATGCCGCCGCGCACAGGGCCGAACAACTGGCCGATTGTGTCCAGCAGCGCCTCGGCCATTCCCGATCGCTGCAGGATCAGTCCCATGAAGGTGAAGAACGGAATGGCCAGCAACGTTTCGTTCGACATCTGGCCGAAGATGCGGTCGGGGATGGCTTGGAACAGGTTGATGGGCAAAAGCCCCATCTCGATCCCGATGAAGCCGAAGACGAAGCCCACGAAGGCCAGCGCGAAGGCGACCGGATATCCGATCAGAAGCACCACGATCAGCGATGCGAACATGATCGGGGCAAGGTTTTCCGCGAAGAATGCAGCCATGTCCGTTTTCCTTACAGCTTCGCCGCTTCGGCATCTGCCTCAAGCACCGGATCGGGTATCGCCCCACGCAGGATCGCAATGCGCTTGATCAATTCGGACACGCCCTGAAGGGCCAGCAGGGAAAAGCCGATCGGGATCAGGATCCATGCCGGCCACTGGATCAGCCCGCCCGTGTTGTTCGACACCTCCCCCGAGGCGATCTTGGCGGCCACCACGGGCCATGACAGCCAGATCGTGATGATGCAGAAGGGAAACAGGAAGAAAATCGTGCCCAGCACCTCGATCCACAGCTGTTTGCGGCGCGACAGGGCGCTGTAGACCAGATCGACCTTCACATGTTCATTCGCCAGAAGCGTGTATCCTGCTGCCAGCAGGAATACGGCCGAGAAAAGGTACCACTGCGACTCCAGCCACGCGTTGGAGCTGAGGGAGAAAAGCTTCCGCATCACTGCGTTGATCGCGCTGATCAGAACGGCGGCCAGAATAAGCCATGATGCCGCCTTTCCGATGAACGTGTTCAGCAGGTCGATCCGGCGCGAAAGCGCCAACAAAGTGCCCATGCAACCCTCCCTCGCGGGGCAGGCACCTTTATTGCCGGTGCCGCCGCGACTCAAGCTTATGAAGCGGCGGGAATTGCGGCAAGAAAAACAAGTGCTGCGGGAAGATCTGCGAAGATGTGCCTGATTCAAAGGCTCTGCGGGCGGATCATCCGGGATGATCCGCCCGTTCATGATGCCGCGCTGGCGTCAGAGGGTATGTGCGATGGCTTCTTCGATGGGCACATCGGCAGGCCGGAAGATGACGTCCTGGCCGGAGCGTTTCTTGAACCTCTCGAACGCGATGGAGAAGTCCTTCTCGGTTGGCACGGCCCGGCGTTCCGGCGTGTCGATATAACCAAGCTGCGCCAGTTGCGCCCCGAACTTTTCGTGGTCGATCTGCAGCACCTTGAGGGATTCGCGGAATTACGGTGTGCCGCGGGCGATACGGCCAAGACCGAAGCCTTGTCCCGGCACTTCCAGCGTTTCGATGCGGGTGGGTTCGCGAATGAAGGTGATTGGCTTGGTGATGCCAAGCATTTCGATGAAACGCTTCTGCCAGGGTGACAGGTCGATCAGGTTTTCATGCTTGCCGATGAACACGTTTCTCTCCGCATCGCTGTGTTGGACGGCCCAACGCCGGGAGACGGTTTCCGCCAGGAAGTGGCCGAAATGGGCGAAGCCTGACGGCCCCACATGTGCCGTCCGGTCAGCCGCGCCGCGGGGGCGTCCCGGCCAATGACGGGAGTCATCATGCGCGTGTCGCCGCGATAGATGGCGCCTTCCGGGCAATCGCTGCCATCGGCATGGGGCACGCCGCAAACCTGCACGCGGCGCATCTCGCCGGCTGGCCACACGATCGCATCCTGCAGAACCGTCACTTCACGCGACCAGCCGGCATCAGGCTCCGGTGGGAAGATAAACTGGTCGTTCATCTTCCCAATCCTTCTCCCGGTGCTCCGGATCCGAGGCCTATTTGCGCTTCATCTTAATGGCGGTGTCGATCGGATAGGGTTTCAGCCCCCCGATCTCATCCTTGAAGTCGGCCGAATTGCGCAACCGTTCCAGCTTGGCCTGCCGGCGGTTTTCAACCAGGTCGGCAGCGGCGCGCACTTGCGGCACCTTCAGCAGATCCGCGATCAGCGCATCCCGCTCCGCCTTCAGTGCCAGGGCAGAGCGGTCCTCGACCTCGTTCCGATCAAACAGGCCGAAATACTCGGCGTTGTACTTGGAGTGGTTGTCCAGAACGTCACCGCGTAAGCGCCGCAGCAGGTATTCCTCGCGCGATTTGACGCCGTAATGGTTCATCTGCGCCAGTTTATAGCCAATCTGCCGGCTGTTCAGGCGCCATTTCAGGTCCTTGCCATCGATCGGATCGCCGCTGCCGTTCAGCCACTCCACCGGATAGGCCTGCCCTTCCTCGGTACGGGCAAACCGCGTGTTGAGGTATGGGCGGTGGATCGCCAGCGCGAGGTGCGGATCGGTCTTGAACAGCGTCTTGATGCCATAACCCTTGACGAAACTGTCAGGAGCAGCGTGAACAAGCCGCTCGGTTACGGGGCCACTGCCGAACTCCTCCTCGCCGCCGCTGCCGAAGAAGCGCCATGTCAGGCAGATGCCGGTGGCCTTCCGCGCCGTCACCTCGTCCAGAAGCGAATCGATGCGGTGATCGCCCAGCTTGACGCAGACGAATTCGTCCAGATCCATGACCAGAAGCCAGTCGGCGCCGGTAACCAGCGGGTTCTGCTCGGCCCAGTGCAGGGCGCGCGATTGCGGGGGCTTGTCCTTCCACGGAAGGTTGTCAAGGCGCGTGCACAGCCCGCAGGCCGCAAGCGCGTCGAACATCTCGTCCGTGCCATCGGTGCAGTCGTTGGTATAGGCAAGGATATCCGTGAAGCCCATAACGTGATGATGGGCCACCCATTCCAGAACGTAGGGCCCTTCGTCCTTGGCCATGGTGACAATTCTGACCTTGCCGTGCCGCGAGGTGTTGGCCCCGCCGGGAACAAGACGCTTGCGCGCTTCAAGATCCGCAAGGGCGGCTTCTGCCGCTGCAGTGGCCGCCTGTTCTTCCTGCTGCGCGATTTCCTGCTGGCGGGCCTTTGCAGTCGCATCCCGGGGCGGGGCGGTGGTTTCCGGCGCGGGGGCTGCGGTCTTGGCCGAGGGGTATTCGATCACACCATGTTTGGCAGCCCAGCGCCCGATCCAGCTGTCGGGATCGGGTAGGCCAAGGTCCGAGCGGGTGCAGACCTTCCGCATCCAGCGCGAATAAAGATGGACCGAATAGCTTTCGGCGCTGACCATCAGCGCTTCCAGTTCTTCGGTCTTCCGGGGATCGACCAGCACCTTTCGATCCTGGAACGTCACGGGGAAAAAGGCGGTCTGCGGCGCGGCATGTTCCAGTTCGCCGGTGGCAATGGCGAACTGGGTCACGGCCTTTGGCCCGAAAGTGCCCCAAGGCAGATCGCCGATGCCGAATCCGGCGTCCGTTTCCCAGCGGCGGGCGATCTCTTCGCGGTGCTTGCCCTTCATCCAGGGCGGCACCGGCTGCGGGCTGGTAAGGAATGCGTAAAGCTCGTTCAGTGTCCGGGAATCCTGCGGCGGGCCGAAGACGGCGTTGCCCAGCTCCAGCTTATCTCCCCGCTCATGGCCGAGGAACCAGCGCACGTCGCGGGTAAAGGGCCGCAAGGCGATGACGTCGGTGTCCACCCAGACCCGGCCCACCTGCCGGGCCATCATCACGCGGAAGATGTCGGCATGCAGAGCAGGGCTATTGGCACTGTTGTAGACAAGGATCTCGCCTGTATCCCACACCTCGCGCGCGTCCCGCACCACGACGCCCGCTGGCGCATTCGGAATCTTTCCGTAGGTGTAAAGAACGACATCATGCCCAAGCTCCACGAAGCTGCGAAGCGACGCCACCTCAAGCCATGACAGCATCCCGTCGATCCAGAGGGAGCCGATGGGGGCAAGGTCAGTGCGGGCCGTAGTCATCTCGGCGAAATCTTTCATGCAAAACACCTTGTCCGAAGCAGCCGTCAATCGGCCGTGACGGGTTTCACGATGCTGTCGGGTGCCCGCGCAGCCTGCTCCTCGGCGCTGTTGCGCCGGGCCTTGATCCTGTTCTTCTCCTGGCCAAGCGCGTGCATCTCGGCCAGTTCCTCGGGGGTTTTCTGGGCGATCTTCTTCAACTCGCCGAAACGTCCCCACACCTCTTCGCGCCGGGCCGCCGCTGCGTCCCCCGGCGCCGTCAGTTCCGACAGCGAGGCGAACTTGGTGTTGCTTGCGATCGCCTCGTCTGCGATGGCGGTGAACTTGGTGCCGGCGAAGAACTTCGCCTGGTGAAAATGCACGATCTTCGCGTCGATCGCATTGATGTTGCGGAAGAATTCCTCGTGATGCCGTTCGTGACCGGGATGGGAGATGGAAAGGTTCCACTCCTTCCCGACATTCCGCGCCTGCAGGCCCGAAACGGCGATGGCAAGCGGCAGCGTGATCTGGTCAAGCCACGGGCGCTTGTGGTCGACCTGCGGATCGGCATCCAGTTCGGTCGCCAGCCGGAACCACGTTTCCGCAAAGGCCGAACGGGTGGGGAATGCGATCATGCCTGCGTTCCAGTAGGGCGGGCTAAGCTTGTTGCTGCGAACAAGGCGCACCCGCTCTTCGGGGAAGGGCAGGCCGAATTTCTCGTAAACGTATTCCCATGATCCAGGATTGCCGCCCCAGCTCTGCACCCCTTCGGGCACCACGCTGACGGTTCCTTCAGTCACCAGATCCGCGCGCGAGAAGGGGGCGACGATCGCGGTGTCGGTGTCAAGGAACAGGGTATACTCGGTATCACGCTCCTGCAGGCAAGCCAGCAGCTTGTTGCCTTGCTTGTAGGGGGCAATGAACTTGTCCGTCGGTTCCATCAGGCGGATCTCGGCGCCCATCCTGTCATAGAATTCCGTAACATACGGAAAAAGGAAATCCACCTTGTCCGACGGGCAATAGGCGATCACCTTCACATCGCCCAGCACATGGCGGATGGTGGAAAGCAAGACGATGCTGTCTCGCGTCAGGCCTGGCGGATCAAGCACGTAGATGATGGCAAGATCCTGGAGCTGCGCTGTCGCGTTCATGTGCCGTCCATCGGTTGGGCCTGCTGCAATCAGGCCACTCTTTCCCGACAGATTGCCCTAGTCAATCCTTTGTTCACGAAGATTGGGTTTCAGAATTGTTATTGTAATAAGCCCGTTAGCTTTTTCGGCAGCCCTGAGGGCCGTTTCGCCGGCGGGCTGGTCGGCCCGCCAGCGCAGAGCCTTGAGTCAAAGTGAAACGACGGGGGCGCGGCGCGGTAGGGATGATCCGCCGGCAGGTTCACGGCGGCCTTGCCGGTCTTGAAGGGTTCCCATCCTTCCAGCTTCTGCGTTCCCCGGTCGTGACGACGCTGCCGAAGACAAGGATCTGCTGCGCAATGGTCGCCGCAGGTGTGTTGGCCCCATCAGGATAGCATCCCAGCAGCGATCCGGTTGAGGCCGTGGCCATGCCGTCGCCCATCCCCGCACTGGCGGCCGCCCCATTGAACCAGAAGGGGAACCGCCTGCGACGGCCCCTTCCCGCGTGTGGATCACGCAGCGGTCCTGACCGACCCAGATCGCCGTCGCAACCTCGGGGTTGGAATGCTTGTCGATGCGCGGCGTTTCGGTTCGCGTTCCTGCGCGAAGGCACATCATCTGGCCCTTCGCGCATGCACCCCAGCCGATTGCGACGGCACCTGCCGTTGTTTCATTCGAATGGCCCGAGAAAAGCACTGACCGTGCCATCTGCCCCACAGGCAGCCCCCCGATGCCGCCCGTCATCTTCTGCCCGCCGACAGCAGAACCCCGGGTCTTCCGTTGCGGGCGCTTACGCTCCATGTCGGACGGCTGGACGCCGCCGGCTGCGTCTAGGCGTACCGGTCTGGTCGGTCTACTGACGCAGGCTGCTACCTTCCAGTTGCAGGGTGGCCGTGTCGGATGCGTCCCACCATGCCCTGAGGCTGGCAATGTCGGTCGGAACCCATGCCCGGAACGAGGCGCCCGCGCGGATGCTGGAGCAATGTGATGCCGATGCCAAGATTCATTGCGCCCAGCCCCGATCCCTGTGATGCCCACGCTTTGTCCTTTCCTGACCGCATTCGCCAGATGTTGCGGGGCCATTCTGGGTCACGAAGGCAAACGCGCCGTTAGGGCACCGCGCGGAGCATCGGATCAGGCAGGCGTAACCGCGATGCGTGTCATCTCGCCGCGGTGAACGGTTCCGATCTGCGCCAGTTCTGCCGCATGGTCGTGGCTGGTGAAGGCAAGGGGGCGGTCGATCAGACCCCGCTTCAGCAGGCCGGCGGAAAGCGCGGCGAAGTCCAACTCGCCCCAACTCATGTCGTCGGCCTTGGATTTTCCGGGGCGTATCCAGTCGGCAACCACCGCGTCGATGACGGCGACATCCGCGCCGGCGGCCAGAAGCTGATCAAAGAAGGTGACGTATTCACGCGCGTTGCGGCGCTTGATCAGCGTGAAGGTCTGCCCCGGCTGGGTGATGAAGCCGGCAAGATGGAAGGCCGATCCGTCCGGTCCAAGAACGTGGGTGGCGTTGCGGAAGGTGCGAAGCTGATCGTCGATGGAATGCTGCTGCGGGTGATAGATGTGGAAGCCCTCCGCCTCCAGCATCCTCTCCAGCGCGGCTTCGGCAAGAACGCTGCCGGTTTTCTTGGGCAGGGCAGAGCGGGAGATGTAAAGCTTCCGCACCCCCGCCGACGCGTCCGGCCCCGGATCCATCCGCCGCGCGAAATCCCGAAATTCCTGCGTTCCGCGTGCCATGGCACCCAGCCCGAACCCGGGGCCGGGGATGATCAGATCCTCCACCTGCACGGGTTCGTAGATGATGCGGACGGGCAGGTGGATGCCAAGCCGGTCCAGGATCTGCTTCTGATAACCGGCAAGTTCTGCCGGATGTTTGCCCCGCAGCGTTTTCGGCGTGAACAGGATGGATTCCGCGCCGCTGGCTTCCGCGCCCCAAAGACGTGGCAGGGATTCAGCCAGAAAATGCCCGAAGTGGAAGAAGATCGTTCCGCCCCAAAGATGGCGCCCCGGCAGGGGGGCGGCCGTGGCAGGTTCCGTGCCCTTGCCGCCACGATATGTATTGCGCCAGCGATAGAGCATCGCCTCGGGGCAAAGGGTGCCGTCGCACCATAGGCCGCCATGATCGGGATCCACGACACCGCCCTTCACGCGAAAGACCGACCGCGACCAGCCTTCTTCGGGATCGGGAAAAGGCAGGCAGACGGGTGCAGGCGCAAGGGTGTCCATGTTGATCCGTCCGTGTGTTAACCGTGGCGCCGTGATCTTGCCAAGGGCATGGGTATCGGTCAATCTGTTGTCGGTCCTTACAAGACAGGGGACACTTGATGCCGATCTTCAAGCATGCGGGAAAACTGCTTTTTTCGCCCATGTCCCGAAATGCGCCGGCACCAGCATCGAGGATTATCTGGACAAGAGGTTTGGACCCGCGGCCTTTCTCGATCGCCGCCATCCCCCCCCAAGCATAACTGGAGCCGGACATCGGCGCAGCACCTGCCGGCCATGCAGCTTGCCAAGATGTTCCCCGATGGCTTCTTCGATGCAGGATTCTCGGTGGTGCGCGATCCGGGGGGCCGCGTACGCAGCGCGTTCCACTATCACCAGACCAAGCGCAAGAAGATCCTCGCCGAAGAAACCTTCGAAAGCTGGCTGCCGCGCATCAAGAAGTTCGCAAATCCCGATCATGCGCGCTTTGACGACCATTTCCGCCCGCAAACCTCTTTCGTGCCGGAATGGTGCGACGTGTTCCGGTTGGAGGACGGGCTGGATGCCCTTGTGCCATGGCTTGACGAATGGGCTGATGAAACGCATCCCGCAGACATCGGCCGCACGCTTGTAGGGAAGAACCAGCCCGCGCCCATCGCGCCCGAAATCTATGATTTTGTGCAGGATTACTATGCCGAAGATTACGAACGCTTCGAGATGACGCCCGGACCGAAGGCCGAGCCGGTAGCCTGAATCGTGCTGGCGTTCGCCGATCGGGCCGGTTGGCCATCGAAATTGCCGTTGTGGCCTAACCGCGCTACCCGGTGACCTTGTCCGCCAGGCTTTGCATATTCGGGCCGGATGCCTTGGGAACGATGCGGAAGAAGGCGTTGACGAAGCAGAAGATCGCGAACCCGACCAGACCGATGCAGACACTGATGACAAGGATCTGGCCATATACCTGTTTCGACAGCCACGAGAACGCCTCGCCCACGCCACCTGCTGCCTGGGGATCTGCCTGCCATGCTGCGAACAAGAACAGCAGACCGATCACGCCGATAACAACGCCATGCGCCATCAGGCCCGCCTTCAGGATGGGGTTCCAGCGGTTGGTGAACCGGCTTGCCCGAAGATGCTTGCGATATTCGTTCTTCCAGCCCTTCCAGAAGTAATAAACCCCAGCGCCAAGGATCAGAAGTGCGACGATGCCGATGATCCAGCGCCCCCCGGGCCACTGCATGACCGCCCCGACATAGCGAGGGATGCTAGAACCCTCTCCTGAACTGCCGCCGCCGAACAGCAGGGAAAAGGCGACCGCGCCGATTCCCAGATGCACCCCGCCGGTCACCAACATACCAAGGCGGGCGACGATTCCCTTCCCGTCGCTGCCGTAATCCTCAAGGTCGAAGGCAGCATCGACAAGGCGCCAAAGGGCATAGGCCAACATCCCAAGCAGGATGAGGAACAGGATCACGCCCCCTCCCCAGGTGTTCTCCAGCCAGCCAAGGGCAGAGGAGGTGTCCTGCGCCTGACCGCCCCTCCAGATAGAATAAAGGGACACACCTGCAACGGAGAGATAAACCAGCCCGCGACCAAGATAGCCGGCCTGCATGACCGGAATCGCCCAGCCCATGTCTTTATCGGCCATCTTTCTCATGCATGGTCTCCGGGCTTTGTGAAGCGTGTGCTTCAAGGTTGCACCTTTTCAAGGCGTTCCTTTAGGTAATTCCGGCTTTGCTCTCTCGGTTCCGTTTCCGGCAGCAACGAAGCTTTGCGCCTTTCGTTGCGGGGGTGCGCCCTGCGGCACCTGTCGTTCCGGACCCGGAAGCCAGCAATCGCCCGGGACCTGACTTCGCCTGCCGGATCAGTGTCGCATGTGGGGAAAATTCCGGCCGTCCTCGTGGCAGGGGCGGGATCTATGGCGGATGGGGTGGGATTCGAACCCACGGTAGGGTTCCCCCTACGCTGGTTTTCAAGACCAGAGCCTTAAACCACTCGGCCACCCATCCGTTCGGTGCTGCATAACAAATGCAGCACCGGCGGCAAGCCTCATCCGAACCAAGGGGCCAGATTGCTGCGAACGCGCTCCAGCGGGGTGGTGCCGCTGGCGTCGGGAACGAAGGATTCGCCGGTGATCGTTTCATACGCCTCGATATAGGCGGCAGAGGTTTGGGCGATCATCTCGGCCGGGATCTGGGGGATCGGATCGGCATAAGGATCACACCGTTCGGCCACCCATGCTCGGATCACGTCCTTGTCGAAACTGGCGGGGCGGGTGCCTGCGGCGAACGCCTCGGCATAGCTTGCCGCATGCCAGTAGCGCGAGCTGTCGGGGGTGTGAATTTCATCCGCCAGCAGGATGCGGCCATCCGCATCCAGACCGAATTCATATTTCGTGTCCACAAGGATCAGCCCGCGCTGGGCCGCGATGCTTTGGCCGCGCGCGAACAGCGCCAGCGCCATGGCCGACACCTCGTCCCACTGCGCTTGCGTCAGCAATCCGCCCGACACGATGGCCGCTTCATCCAGCGGTTCGTCATGGCCGCCGTCGAAGGCCTTGGAGGTGGGGGTGATGATCGGCTGGGGCAGCGCCTCGTTGTCGCGCAGGCCGTCGGGCAGGGTGTGGCCATACATCTGGCGCACGCCCTTCTTGTAAAGCGTCAGCACGGATGTGCCCGTCGTGCCGGCAAGATAGCCGCGCACCACGATCTCCACCGGCAGGATTTCCACCTTCTTGCCGATCACGACGTTGGGGTCGGGATAGGACAGAACGTGGTTCGGCGCGATATCGGCGGTGTTTTCGAACCACCAGCGGGCCATCTGCGTCAGAACCTGCCCCTTCCACGGGATCGCCGTCAGGATGCGGTCGAAGGCCGAGATGCGGTCCGAAGAGATCAGGATGCGCTGTTCGCCGCTTCCGGTATCGGGCAGGTCGTAACAGTCGCGAACCTTTCCGAAGTAGGGATTGGGAAGTTCCGCGATGCGGGCTTCGGGCAGAATGCGGGTCAGATCGATTGCGGGCATGGCGGGCCTCCTGTCTTGCGCCGTCATGGGCGGGGACGGCCCGCGTGTCAACGGCGGCCTGCGAAGAAGCTGCGCAGAAGGGCGGCTGCCTCGATCTCGCGCAGCCCGTCATAGATTTCGGGCGCGTGATGGCATTGCGGATGCGAAAAGACGCGGGGGCCATGCGCCACGCCGCCCGATTTCGGATCGCTCGCCGCATAATACAGGCGGGCGATGCGGGATGCGGCGATGGCGGCGGCGCACATGGGGCAGGGTTCCAGTGTGACATAAAGGGCATGGCCGCCCAGCCGTTCGGATCCGATCAGGCGGCAACCTTCGCGGATGACCAGTATCTCGGCATGGGCGGTGGGATCGGACAATTCGCGGGTGCGGTTCCCGGCCCTTGCCACCACCTTGCCCGAGGGGGTGACCAGAACCGCGCCCACCGGCACCTCTCCGCGCGTGGCGGCGGCAGCGGCTTCGTCCAGCGCGATCTGCATATGGCTGCGAAAGGGGCTCATCGGATCGTCATGCCGCCTTGTGCGCGGGCTTGTCCACCCATATCCTTCAGGGCCGTAATCCAAGGATTCCCATGACCGACCCAGCCACCCCCAGCGGCGACCGTATCGCCAAGGTCCTTTCCCGTGCCGGCGTGGCTTCGCGCCGCGAGGCGGAGCGGATGATCGAGGCCGGCCTCGTGAAGGTGAACGGCAAGGTGATCGACAGCCCTGCGCTGAACGTCACCGCTACGGACCGGATCGTGGTGGACGGCAAGCCGCTTGCCGCCGCAGAAGAGCCGCGCCTTTGGCTTTATTACAAGCCCGAGGGGCTGGTCACATCCGAAAGCGATGAAAAGGGCCGTCAGACGGTTTTTGAATCGCTGCCCGAGGATATGCCCCGCGTGATGTCCATCGGCCGCCTCGACCTCAACTCCGAAGGGCTTTTGCTGCTGACCAACGATGGCGGCCTGAAACGGCGACTGGAGCTTCCTTCGACCGGCTGGTTGCGCAAGTACCGTGTGCGGGTGAAGGGCAATCCGACCGATCCCGATCTGGAACCGCTGCGCAAGGGCATCGAGGTGGATGGCGAACGCTTCCAGCCGATGGATGTGAAGCTGGACCGGCATCAGGGCGCGAATGCTTGGCTGACGGTCGGCTTGCGCGAAGGCCGCAACCGCGAGATCCGCCGCGCCATGTCCGCCATCGGCGTGACGGTGAACCGCCTGATCCGCGTCAGCTATGGCCCGTTCCGCCTGAACGAGTTGAAGCCCGGAGAGGTCGAGGAGGTGCGCCCCCGCGTTCTGAAGGACCAGCTGGGCCTTTCCGATCCGGTGGAGGATGACGTCCCCGCCAAGAAACGCCGCGTTGTTCCCGTGGCCAAGGACCGGCCCGCGGGCAAACCTGTCCGCAGCACCGCGCCCCGCCGCGGTGCCGAGGATGAGGACAAGCCCCGCCGCCCTGGCCCCGCCAAGGCAGGGGATGCGCCGAAGCGCTTCGGCACGGCCGCCAAGAAAGGCGGCAAGGGCGCGGCCTTCGGTTCCGACCCCACCAAGCGCGAGGTCAAGCCGCAGGGTCGTCGGGGCGGACCATCTCGAACACCTCGGTGATCGAGGCATAATCGCGATATCCAAGGCGTGACAGCGGGTGGAACCGCGTCACGTCGAAGCGTCCGTCGATCAGGCAGTCGTCGCGCATGTGCACGCCCGTCACCTCCCCCAGGATCAGCAGGTTGCCGTTACCGCGCAGGGCCACGATCTCGGTCACGCGGCATTCAAGTGAGGCAGGCGCATCGGCCACGCGCGGACAATCGATTGTATCGCATTCCGCCTTGGCGATACCGGCGGCGACGAATTCATCCGTATCCGGCGGAAACGCGGCCGATGTCGCGTTCATCTCGGCCGCCATGCCGGTTGATACGATGTTCACGCAGAACACACCCGATTCGCGGATCGCGGCGGCGCTGTCCTTTTGCCCGGTCGAAGCGAACATGACCTGCGGTGGCGTATAGGCGACGGCGTTGAAGAACGAATACGGGGCAAGATTATCCCCGCCGCCCCGACGGGTGGAAATCCAGCCGATGGGGCGCGGCGTCACGATCGCGTTGAAGGGATTGTGGGGCAGCCCGTGCCCGTCCTGCGGTCTGTAGAACATCCTGCCTCCATCGGTATTTGCGATGTTTGTGCACCCGTGCTAGGCGCGTTTCCAGCGAAAAAGGGGAGGGGCCGTTGTATCGACTGGAGCAGGAAACGCCTGCCGACTGGTGGGAGGTCGAAGCCCTTTACGACCTGTGTTTCGCGCCGGGGCGCACGGCATTGTCCTCCTATCGCCTGCGGGACGGCGTGCCGACGGTGGCCGCGCTTTGCGCCATCCTGCGCGATCCGGACGGGCCCATCGCCGCCGCCATCCGCTATTGGCCGGTGGAGGTTGCACGACAGGACGTGTTGCTTCTGGGCCCCGTGGCCGTGCACCCCACGCGTCAGGGCGAAGGGCTGGGCGCGCTGCTGATCACCGAAACACTGGCCGAAGCGCGCAACATCGGATGGGAACGTGTGATGCTGGTCGGCGATGCCCCCTATTATCGCCGCTTCGGCTTCCGGAAGCTGGAAGACGTGGTCATGCCGCCCCCCACCAACCCCGACCGCGTTCTGGGGCTTTCGCTGATTGCCGGCGCATGGAACGGCGTGACCGGAGAGGTGGTGAAGGCGCGGGGGGCCTGATCCTCTGGCAGCCGCATCCGGCATGGGGTAAGGTTCTCGTAACAGGAAGCAAAGCGAGGCCCACATGTCCGGCAGTGCGTTCACCAAGCTCTCATTCCTGCTTCTGATGGGGCTTTTGATTTTCGTGTCCTGCAACGGGGGCGGCTGATGGCAAACCCCTTCCGGCGCAATGCCTTTGACGGGCGCCGGCGCATCCGCGGCGCGACCCGCACGCGGCTGATGCTGTTTCCCGCCTTTCTGTTCTTCGTGACCGGCTTCTTCGGCACATCGGCGGACATGCTGGCGGGCATGGCGGCTTGCGGCCTGATCGCCACCGCCTCGTGGATCACCCGCGAAGGGCTGCGGGCCGAGGCGGCTTATGACGCGCGCACCATCGCCCGCAAGCCCGCCATTCCGCGCAAGCTGATCGGGGCGGGGCTGACCGGCCTTGGCATTGCGGCAGGCGCGCTGGGCGGCGGCGGTGTGATGGCGATCCTGCTGGCCATCGTGGGCGCGGCGCTTCATGTCGCCAGCTTCGGCCCGGACCCCCTGCGCGACAAGGGCGAAGGGATGGAAGCCGGCCGCGTCGCCCGCGCCATCCACGAAGCCGAGGCTTATCTGGCCGAGATGGTGGCACTTGCCGAAGGGCTTGGCGATCGGGCCATCACGCGCCGCGTCACCGAATTCACCGTCACCGCCCGCACCCTGTTCCGGCGGGTGGAGGATGATCCCCGCGATCTGCCGGGGGTGCGGCGCTATCTTGGCGTGTATCTTATGGGCGCACGCGATGCGACGGCCAAGCTGGCGGAGATCGAGCGTCACGATCCCGACATGGCGGCACGGCACGATTATCTTGCGCTGCTGTCAGACCTTGAAACGGATTTCGCAAGCCGTACGTCCGACCTGATGCGGAACGACCGCGCCGATCTTGACGTAGAGATTTCGGTTCTGCGTGAAAGACTGATGCGCGAATGAGAGGAAGAGCATGACCACCACCGCCCAAGACGCCGTGCGGCACAGCGAGGAAATTGCGGCACTGTCCGTCAATGCCGTGCCGGAAGATGGCAACATGCCTCTGACCCTTGATACGGCCACGCCCGAAGAGGCGCAGGAAATCCGCGCCCGCATGGACGGGATCGACCTTGGCGATACGCAATCCATCGTCCGCTTCGGGGCGGGCGCACAGGCCGGCCTGCAGGAAATCAGCGCCCGGATGCTGGATGATGTGCGCAACAAGGAAGTTGGCCCGGCCGGGGACAGCCTGCGCGACATGGTTACCACCATCCGCGGCTTTTCGGTTTCGGAACTGGATGTGCGCCGCGAACGCACATGGTGGGACCGCCTGACGGGGCGCACCACGCCCTTTGCCACCTTTCTTGCCCGCTATGAACGCGTGCAGCACCAGATCGACAGCATCAGCGATCGGCTTTTGAAGCACGAACACACGCTGCTGAAGGACATCAAGGCGCTGGACGTGCTGTATGACCGCACGCTGGACTTTTACCGTGAACTTGCGCTGTTCATCGCGGCGGGCGAGGCGAAGTTGGCGGAACTTGACCGCGAGACCATCCCCGCCCGCGAGTCAGCGCTGACCGATCTGCCTGAAAGTGAACGGATGGTCGGGGCGCAGGCCCTGCGCGATCTGCGTGCCGCACGGGACGATCTGGACCGGCGCGTGCACGATCTGCGCCTGACGCGGCAGGTCACGATGCAGTCGCTGCCCGCCATCCGGCTGGTGCAGGAAAACGACAAAAGCCTTGTGACCAAGATCAACTCGGTCCTCGTGAACACGGTGCCGCTGTGGGAAACGCAGCTTGCACAGGCGGTGGCGATCCAGCGGGGGCGCGAGGCGGCAGCTTCCGTCAAGGAAGCACAGGATCTTACCAACGAGCTTCTGACCTCCAACGCGCAGACGCTGCAACAGGCCAACCGCGAGATCCGTACCCAGACCGAACGCGGCGTGTTCGACGTGGAGGCCGTGCGCGAGGCGAATGGCATTCTGATCACCACCATCGGGGAAAGCCTGCAGATCGCCGAGGAGGCAAAAACCCGCCGTGCCGCTGCCGAGGACAGCCTGCGCCGGATGGAGGCCGACCTGCGCGAGGCGCTGGCCGCCGCCAAGGCCAAGAAACGGAGCTGACACATGCGGAGCCGGGTGCTGAAGGCCGCAGTGCTGCTTGTCCTGCTGTCGGCCTGCGCGGATCCGGCGCCGCAGCCCCGCGCACCCGATCCCGACCGTCCGCGCGCGCGGCCCGAACCGGCCGCACCGATGCCCCCGTCGCCCCAGTCCGTGGCGCTGCGCGATTATTACGCCAAGGTGCAGGCCAACCTGCTGTCGCGGGGGCTGCTGCGGACCGATGGCGGAAGTTCCGACACTCCTTGGGACGACCGCATCCTTGCCGAGAACTTCATCCGCATCGCCTTCTATGACGAATACCGGCGCGGCACGGACGGGTTCGAACAGGCCGAAACGCCTACCCCGATGCGTCGATGGGCACAGCCCATCCGCGTTGGGCTGGTTTTCGGGCCTTCCGTGGATGCCCGCAAGAAGGCGTTGGAGCGGGCACGTATCGGCTCCTATATCGGGCGCATCCAACGCCTGACAGGGCATCCCTTGTCGCTGGTTTCCGGCGAGGGGAACTTCAACATCTTCATCGTGAACGAGGATGAGCGGCGCAGCATGGGCAAGGAGATCGCCCGTGCTGCCCCAAGCCTTTCGGCAGCCGAACTTGATGCCGTGCGCGATCTGCCTCGCGATACGTATTGCCTTGTTTATGCAAGCTCGGCCCCCGACAGCACCTATACCCGCGCCTTTGCACTGATCCGTGAAGAACATCCGGCCCTTCTGGGCCTCGCCTGCCTGCACGAGGAAATCGCACAGGCCATGGGCCTTCAGAATGACAGCCCGCGTGCGCGCCCCTCGGTCTTCAACGACGACGAGGAATTTGCGCTGCTGACGGGAATGGACGAACAGATGCTGCGGATGCTGTACGATCCGCGCCTGCGCCCCGGCATGACCGAGGACGAGGCGCGACCGCTTGTCCAGACGATTGCCGCCCAACTCGTGGCCGGCGGCGCATCCTGACAGGGTCAGAACGTGATCGGGGTCATCACCTCGGGCTCGATCACCTTCACGCCGGGCAGGGCATCCGCCAGCGGCTGCGCCGATTGCGCCAGTGCAGGGAACGTCTTGTAGTGGCAGGGGATCACGGTCTTGAAGTTGAAATAGCGCTTCGCCGCATAGGCCGCACGCTCCATGTCCATCGTATAGAAGCCGCCGCAGGCCAGGATGCCGATATCGGGTTTGTGGAAATCACCCATCCAGTCCATGTCGGCCATGATGTCGGTATCGCCCGAGACATAGATAACATGCCCTTCGCCCGCGATCATGTAGCCGGATTCGGTGCCGGTATAGATGGGCCCTGTCTTTCCCCCTACAGAGGAGGAGTGTACGGCGTTCACCATCGTCACCTTCGCGCCGTTCAGATCAACGGTGCCGCCCTTGTTGAAGCCGATGCCGTTGATGCCTTCTTCCTCGCCCCACCAGCCGATCAGGTCGGCAATGCCCACGAGCGGGATGCCGTGCCGTTTGCTGAGGGCCAGCGCATCGGCAGTGTGATCCCCGTGGCCGTGGGTGATCAGCAGATGCGTCACGCCTGCGATGGCCTCATCCTGCCGTCCTTCGGGGAACGAAGGATTTCCGCTGAACCACGGGTCGATCAGGATGACGGCGTTCTCGATCTCCAGCCGGAAACCGGCATGGCCAAGCCAGATGAGTTTCATGATGCGCTCCTTCCGTTTTCGGATGGCGGCAGGCTAGCTGCCGTATCGCCCAAGGGGAAGCGCCGAAGGCTCAGCCGGCCAGAAGGGCCAGCGCCTCGGCATGGATTTGCGGATTGGCGGCGGCGATGACCCGCCCGCCTTGCGCGGCCGGCCCGCCCGTCCAGTCAGTAACGATGCCACCCGCAGCCTCCACCACCGCAAGCGGGGCCTGGATGTCATAGGGTTGCAGACCCGCCTCGATCACCAGATCGATCTGCCCCGCCGCCAGAAGCGCATAGGCATAACAATCCATGCCATAGCGTGTCAGGCGCGCATGTTCCGCCACGCGGCGGAAGGCTGCGCCTTCATCTAGGCTGCCAACCTCGGGGAAAGTGGTCATCAGCATTGCCTCGGCCAGCGGACGGGGCGCGCGCGTTGCCAGCCGGGAGGTGCCCCGGGGGCCGGTCACGCGCGAAAGGCCGAAGCCTCCCTCGAACCGCTCCCCGATATAGGGTTGGTCGATGATGCCGAACACGGGGCGTCCCTGCTCAGCCACGGCCACCAAAACCCCCCACGTTGGCGTGCCGCACAAGAAGCCGCGGGTGCCGTCAATCGGGTCCAGAACCCAGACCAGCCCGCTGGTGCCGGCGCTTTGGCCAAATTCCTCGCCCAGCACGCCGTCATGGGGGCGGCGATCGGCAAGGATCTTCCGCATCGCCTGCTCGGCGGCGCGGTCGGCGGCGGTCACCGGATCGAACCCGCCGCTGATCTTGGTATCGGCAGAAAGGCCGGGACGGCGAAAATGCTCAAGCGTTGCGATGCGGGCCGCATCTGCCAGCGCGTGCGCCACCTTGATGATTTCGTCCCGGTCGGTCATCCGCCACCCCCTGCTGTCCCTTCAGCGGGTAGCGGCTGACCCGTCGCCGGTCAAGCGACGTCGGACAGAACGCGTGCCAGATCGAACAGGCGGCGGCGCTGCGTTTCCGGGATCGCATAGTAAACCCGCACCAGTTCCAGTGCTTCGCGGTCGGCAAGCACGTCGCCCATCGCGGCGGTGGAAGCTGCGCCGTCCAACCCTTCGAAGAAGAAGGACACGGAGACATCCATCGCATGTGCGATATCCCACATGCGCGAGGCGCTGACGCGGTTTGCGCCGGTTTCGTACTTCTGGATCTGCTGGAACTTGATACCCACCTGCTCAGCCAGTTGCTGCTGGGTCATTCCGATCATCCAGCGCCGATGACGGATCCGCTTGCCGACATGGGCATCAACAGGATGTTTGGTATCAAGAAGTTCCATTTTTCTTCCTTGCGAGGCTGCGCCCAAGCGCTATGTGCCCCGGGTTGTGCCTTCTTCTATGCTTCAATCATGGCTTGTTTCGCACAGGCTGCGGGTTGTTTCAATCTTGGCGCTGCAGCATTTGGATGAATGTTAGCTCATTAATATGTGACAAACCGCACCGCCTGCGACGAACTGCCCAACCCCTTGTGCTTGAAAGGGCTGCCGGGTTTCCCAATATGCTGTATAATTCGGGCGACCCCCGCTGACGGGTATGACGCGCCGAGGGGAGAGTTACGGAGGTATATATGGCTCAATATCAAACGATCGGCACCCGCGCCGGCGTACGTGCCGACCAGATCGATCAGGGCCTGCGCGCCCACATGAACAAGGTCTACGGCGTGATGTCCGTTGGCATGCTGCTGACGGGGGCCGCCGCCTGGGCCATCGCCGGCCTTGCCACCACGACGGATCCGTCGCAGGCCGTGGCGCAGATGGGTAACGGGCAGTACCTGACCTCGCTCGGCTCGGCGATCTACGCATCGCCGCTGAAATGGGTCATCATGTTCGCGCCGCTGCTGGTGGTGTTCGCGTTCGGCGCAATGCTGAACCGCATGTCGGCCGCAGCCGCACAGGTCGTCTTCTACGGCTATGCCGTGCTGATGGGTCTGTCGCTTTCGTCGATCTTCCTGGTGTTCACGGGCGCATCCATCGCGCAGACGTTCCTTGTGACGTCCATCGCCTTCGCGGCCCTGTCGCTTTACGGCTATACCACGAAGCGCAACCTGTCCGGCCTTGGCACCTTCCTGATGATGGGTGTGATCGGCCTGGTCGTGGCGATGATCGTCAACATCTTCCTGCAATCGCCGGCGCTGATGTTCGCGATCTCGGCCATCGGGGTTCTGATCTTCGCCGGTCTGACCGCCTATGACACGCAGAACATCAAGAACAACTACATCCAGCATGCCCAGATGGGCGACAGCGAATGGCTGGGCAAAGCCGCCATCATGGGCGCGCTGCAGCTGTATCTGGACTTCATCAACCTGTTCATGTTCCTGCTGCAATTTATGGGCAACCGCGAGTGATCCTTGCCTCAGGCTGACAACAGGAAAGGCCGGTCCGCGTGACCGGCCTTTTTTTCATCGGCATCACAGGCAAACAAAAAGCCCCGGGGCAAAACCCGGGGCTTTTTGTTCGTCAGGTCGGCAGATCTTACTTGATCTTGCCTTCCTTGTATTCCACGTGCTCCCGCTTGACGGGGTCGTATTTGCGCACAGTCATCTTCTCGGTCATGGTGCGGGCGTTCTTCTTGGTCACATAGAAGTGCCCGGTGCCCGCCGTCGAGTTCAGACGGATCTTGATCGTCGTCGGCTTCGCCATTGTCGTCTCCACAGCGTCGGAGGAAACGGCTCCCCCGGTCAAATCCTTGAAGCCCGCCTTTTACCCGTGCGCGCAGCGGAGTCAACCTTCAATCGGAAGGACCGCACGGAAACTTGGGCTGGAACTAAGGTTCAACGCCTATACATTCAATGCGACAGGATAGGAAGGGCAGGGATGACGGCACGGATGCAGACGGGACACGAGGCGAAACGCAAGGCGATCGTCTACCGGATGGTGATGCCGGGGCATATCTGCCCGTTCGGCCTGAAATCGAAGGCCCTGCTGGAACGGCATGGATACGAGGTGGAGGATCACCACCTGACCACGCGCGAGGAAACGGACGCCTTCAAGTCCAAGCACGGCGTCAAGACAACCCCGCAAACCTTTATCGGCGGCAAGCGGATCGGCGGCCATAGCGAGCTGAGCGCCCATTTCGGCAGCCCTGTCGCGGCGCGGGACGAAAAGACCTATGCCCCCGTTATCGCGATTTTCGGCGTTGCTGCGCTGATGGCACTGGCGGCACGCTGGGTGCTGGGGGACCTGTCCTTCACCACATGGCTGGCATGGGCGATTCCCTTCGCAATGTGCCTTCTGGGCCTGCAGAAGCTTCAGGATGTGGAACGTTTTTCCACCATGTTCCTGAACTATGACCTGCTGGGCCAGCGGTGGGTCGGCTATGCCTATATCTATCCCTTCGCCGAAACGGTGGCGGGGCTTTTGATGATCACGGGCGTTCTGAACTGGGTGTCCATCCCGATCGCGTTGTTCATCGGGATCGTGGGCCTCGTTTCGGTATTCAAGGCCGTCTATGTCGAAAAGCGGGATCTGAAGTGCGCCTGCGTCGGCGGCAACAGCAATGTCCCGTTGGGCGCAATTTCACTGGCGGAAAACGGGATCATGATCTTCATGGCCCTGTGGATGCTGTCGATGGTCTGATTGCGCGGATGGCCTGTAAGCCGGATTCTGTTCCGGGGTTGCCCCCTTCGATGACCATTCATCTTGCCCCGCCATTACTGGCGGGGTCATGCTGCCAACCCGGACCTCTGGGCTGAAGCGTCCCTGCACCGTGGTCTCCGCTTGCGCGCGGACCTTACGGGGCGCGAGGTCCCTATTCGGCATTGCTCCGGGCGGGGCTTGCCGTGCCGTCCCTGTTGCCAGGTCCGCGGTGGGCTCTTACCCCACCGTTTCACCATCACCCCGACATGCGGGGCAGACTCTTCTCTGTGGCGCTTTCCCTCGGGTTACCCCGGCCGGGCGTTACCCGGCGCCCTTGCTTCATGGAGTCCGGACTTTCCTCGAGTTTCCCCGCGGTCATCCGGCCATCCGCGCAAGCGATGCGTTATGCCCGCCCGGCAGCCGCGTCAAGCCCCGCCGCAAGGGCACGGTCCGTTTCATCCAGCGGGCCATCGGCCCAAGGGCGAAAGCGCAGGCGGAAAACCTCAAGAAGGTGTGGATGATCGGGAAAGCCGAAGGCGTGCAGATCGGCCGCGAAATCGCCGGCAGGGGCAGGCACGGGCCAGACCGAAAGCCCCTGAAGCGCCAGCCTGCGCCAGTCGAACCGTGGGCCGGGGTCCATCTTGCGCCCGGGGGCCATGTCGGAATGACCGATCACGCCCGCAGGGGGGATGCCCCAGCGCGTCAGGATGGCCTTCAGCAACCGCTCCAGCGCGGTCATCTGTGGCTCGGGGAAGGGAGAGCGGCCGTCATTCGCCAGCTCGATCCCGATGGAGCGGGAGTTGACGTCATCGCGCCCGCCCCATTCACCCGCGCCGGCATGCCATGCGCGGCGGTCTTCATCCACAAGCTGCGTGGTTTGTCCCGTTTCCGAAATAAGCCAATGGGCCGAAACCTCTGCCGCCGGATCGCAAAGCCGCGCCTGCGCCGCTTCGGCGGTTTGCATGGCGGTGAAATGGATCACCACCAGCTCGGGCCGCGCGCCGTTGCGGCGCGGGCCGTGATTGGGCGAAAGGCTCAGCCCGCTGCCGCGCGGAAGGGGGCCGGATCCCAAGCGCAGGCGTAACCGTCGCCATCGGGATCAAGGTTGTAGCGGTCGCGCTGCGGCCCGCCGCCTTGCAGGAAGGCTTCCTGTGCAAGATCGGCCGACAGGTACTGCGCGCATTGCTGCGCAGAATCGCTGAACCGGATCGAAGATCGGCCATACATCTGCTGCCCGCGCGGATGGTTCTGTTGCAGGGCATAGGCCACGATGTTCGGCGCTCCGCTGTTGGGGCGCGAGGGCACGGCAGTCGGCTGCACCTGCACATAGCGGGCACGGTTCTGCGCGATCACGGCAGCATCCTCGGCGATGGAGCGTTCTGCTGTTACCGCCTCGAAGCTGTTTTCGTTCGAGATGCCGACATTGCCCTGTACGTTCACCATCTCGCCCATCTCGGCGCGGATGTTGTTGGGGGCATTGCCGCGCGGGCGTTCGCCCGCCGGAAGGGCCAAGGGCGCCGCGCCGCCGGCAGAATTGATCGCCTCCAGCGCGCCTGCGGTGCTGAACCCCTGCGGTGCAGGCTGCTGATACGCCTGCGGCACGGGGTTCATCCCGTTCATCTGGCTGCGCATGTAGCTTTGATAGCTGTCGGGCGTGGAAGGGGCGCAGGCCGCAAGACCAACTGCCACCAGCACCAACGAAGACATACGCAACGCCGTCATTTCCGATCTCCTGAGATTCACCGAAGCGCCATTACCACCATTTGGAGGGCTTAGCTACGAAGCCCGCCGCCCGCTCCAACACGTAGGCGTGATTAAGGAGGTCTCCCTCCTCCCACGGCCGTCCGATCAGTTGCAGCCCCAGCGGCAGGCCGTTCGCATCCAGCCCGACCGGAACCGAAACACCCGGAAGGCCGGCAAGGTTCACGGTGACGGTGAAAACGTCGTTCAGATACATCTCCACCGGATCGGCGCTGGCCATTTCGCCGAGCCCGAAAGCGGGGGAGGGCGTGGCCGGAGTCAGGATCGCGTCGATGCCCTGGGCAAAAACGTTTTCGAAGTCGCGCTTGATCAGGGCACGCACCTTGCGGGCGCGGTTGTAATACGCGTCGTAGAAACCGGCCGAAAGCACATAGGTGCCGACCATCACGCGGCGTTGCACTTCCTTGCCAAAGCCAAGGGCGCGGGTCTTTTCATACATGTCAACGATGCCGTCGCCAGCTTCCAGCGGGGCGCGCAGCCCGTACCGGACGCCGTCATACCGCGCAAGGTTCGACGAAGCTTCCGCCGGTGCGATCACGTAATAGGCGGGCAGCGCGTATTTCGTGTGGGGAAGCGAAATGTCCACCACTTCCGCCCCTGCGTCGCGCAGCATCTCGGTGCCCTTGTTCCAGAGCGCCTCGATCTCGGCCGACATGCCGTCCATGCGGTATTCGCGCGGAATGCCGATCTTCTTGCCGCGGATGTCGCCGGTCAGCGCGGCCTCGAAATCGGGAACGGGCAGGTCGGCGGAGGTGGAATCCTTTTCATCATGCCCCGAGATCGCTTCAAGGAAGATCGCGGCATCGCGCACCGATTTCGTCATCGGGCCTGCCTGATCAAGGGAGGATGCGAAGGCGATGGTTCCCCAGCGCGACACGCGGCCATAGGTCGGCTTGATGCCCACGATGCCGGTGAAGGCCGCCGGCTGGCGGATCGACCCGCCCGTGTCGGTGCCGGTGGCGGCGATGCACAGATCGCCCGCAACCGCCGCAGCCGACCCGCCCGAGGAGCCGCCCGCCGTCAGCTTGCGATCATCCACCTTCCACGGGTTGACCGCCGCGCCATAGCACGACGTTTCGTTCGACGAACCCATGGCGAATTCGTCCATGTTCAGCTTGCCGATCATCACGGCGCCTGCGCCAAACAGCTTGGCCGTGACGGTGGATTCATATTCGGGGCGGAAGCCGGCAAGGATGTTCGACGCCGCCTGCGAGGCAACGCCCTTGGTGCAGAACAGGTCCTTGATGCCCATCGGGATGCCGCAAAGCGAGGGTGCATCGCCTTGCGCCAGCCGTGCATCGGCGGCGCGGGCCTGTTCCATCGCAATCTCAGGCGTCTTGTGCACGAAGGCGTTCAGCGCATCGCCCGCATCCATTGCAGCGATGCAGCTTTCAGTCAGCTCGACCGCCGTAATCTCGCCTTTTTTCAGGGCGTCGCGGGCGGCTTCGATTGTCAGGGTGTTCACGCTCATTCCACCACCTTCGGCACGGCAAAGAAGCCCTCGCGGGCGTCGGGGGCGTTTTTCAGGACAGCTTCGGCCTGGTCGCCGTCGGTCACCTTGTCGACGCGGCGCTTCAGGCGCATCGGCGTGACCGAGGTCATCGGCTCCACGCCCTCCACGTCAACCTCGTTCAGCTGTTCCATGAAAGTCAGGATGTTGCTGAGTTCGCCGGCCAGCGCGGGCAGGTCGCTTTCGTCCACGCGAATGCGGGCCAGATGCGCCACCTTGCGGGCGGTCTCGATGTCGATCGACATGAAAAGGCTCCGGGAGTTTTCGTTGGCCGCTGGTTTAACCCGCAGGGGGCGTTTCCGCAAGTGCGGGGGGCTGCAGGTTGCGCGGGCATGCCGTATGGTGCCCGCAGAATTGGCAAAAGGTGCGGGATGCGCGGTTTCATGATGCTGGCGGGGGCGCTGGCAGGTGTCGGGCTTTATGCCCTTTCGCAGGCGCTGGAGGCGGGGCTGCTGGCGGATCGCGCGGGGCTGGCGCTTTCCGCTTCGGTTGCGAGCTTCTTTATTGCCTTTCTGGCACTCGCGGGGCCGGTGGGGCCGCGCGCGGCGGCGGTGGGGGCAGCCTTTGTGTCCGTTGTGGCAGCGGCGGGGCTGGTGCTGGCCGGAACCCGCTTTGCCACCGCCGAGGATCTGGTGGAAAGCGGACGCGCGCCTTTTGCGTTCTTTGCCACGCTGCTGTTGCCCTTGCCATTCTGGATCGCGCGGCATCGCGGAAACTGGCGGTCCTATCCGGCGCTGTTCACCGAAAGCTGGGGCATTGTAATCCGCTATGGCTCTGCCTTGCTGTTCACCGGGCTGGTCTGGGGCGTGCTGGCGCTTTCGGATGCCTTGCTGGGGCTGGTCGGGATCAAGGTGCTGGACCCTGTTTTCGATGTGCCCGGACTGACATGGGCCATCACCGGCGCCGCCCTTGGCCTTGCCCTTGCCGTGATGGAAGAATGGCAGGACGAACGGCGCTTTGCCCTGCCGCTGCGCTTGCTTCGCCTGATGCTGCCGGTGGTTCTGGTGGTGGTGCTGGTTTTTCTGGCGGCGCTGCCGTTGCGGGGGCTTTCGGGGCTGCTGGGCGAGCTTTCCGTTGCGGTGACGCTTGTTTCGATGGTGGCCGCCGCGGTGACGCTGGTGACGGTGGCACTGGATGTGCGGGACGGGCAGGGGGTGCAAACGCCCCTCATGCGCAACTGCACGCGGCTGCTGGCGTTGATCCTGCCGCTTCCTGCCGGGCTGGCGCTTTGGTCCGTGATGATGCGTGTTGGCGAATATGGCTGGACGCCGCAGCGTGTGCTGGCCACGACCGCGGCGGTCGTGGGGCTGGTATACGGGCTGACCTATCTGGCGGCGGCGCTGCGCGGCGGCTGGCAAGGGGCGATCCGGCAGGCGAATGTCTGGCTTGCGGTCGGGCTGCTGGCTATCGCGCTTCTTTGGCAAACACCGCTGCTGGATTCCGAGCGGATCTCTGCGCGCAGTCAGGCCGCACGGATTGCGGCGGGCCATCTGCCGGGGGCGGAGTCCCTTCGCGCGTTCCGGTATTGGGGCAAGGCGGGTGAACGGCTTCTGGCGCAGCTGGAGGAAACGGCCGAGGGAGATCTGGCCCTGCAACTGCAACATGCGCGCGCCGGCGCCCCGCCCGCCGTCACGGTGGCGGATTTTGCCGCACTGCTGCCCATCCGCCCGGATGGAAGCGACGGGGCAGCGCTGCTGCGGGGGCTGGATGCCACAACCCGCGCCGAGTGGGCTGCGCTGTGCCGCAACCGCCTGCCGGACGGGCGTGCCGGATGCGTGCTGATCCTTGGCGCGTTCCACCCTGACAGGGGCGGGGATCAGGCAATTTTCATCGGCAATGATGTTCAGCATGCACGTATCGATGGGATTTATCTGGAAGGCGTGAAGGCACGTCCTACCTATGTCGAAGGCGGAAACCCCGATCATGAACCCGAGGACCTGCTGCGGCAGGCGCTTGACGGGCGGTTCGGGATGGCGCCGGTGCTGGAGAACCGGCTTCTTCTGGATGGGCTGGATTTGCGGCTGGGGCCTTGACCTTCGCCGCCGCGTTCCGGAGTAGTTCTTCTTAATTCAAGGTCGGATCAGCATGGAAGCGCAGGGCGATATCGGTATGACCGAAAGGGCGGAAGGTTTTACCATATCTGCGGCGTTGATCGATGCGCTGCTTCCGATGTCGGTGCTGGTTCAGGCGGGACGGGTGCGGCATGTCGGCCCCCTGGCCCGGCACGTTCTGTTGCTGGAGGTGGGGCACCCGCTGGATATTCCCGACGGACTGTCCAGCCAGCCGTTCCTGCTTGATCTTCCCTCTGGAACCGTCACCGCACTGTCCTTCGTGCTGCCGGACGGGGTTCTGTTGTCCTTGTCGCTTGCCAACGATGTCGCTCGGATCATGAGCCTGCCGGCGCAGGGGTTCTCCCCGCTGGATTCGGCGCCGGCGCTTCTGGTGGCGCTGCGCCGGGCCTTGGCCGAGGCTGATGATTTGCGGCAGATCAACGATCAGCTGCTTGGTGCCAAGACCATCGCCGAGGAAGAGGCGATGACGGATCCGCTGACCGGCCTTGCCAATCGCCGTGCCATGGACCGCGTGCTGACGCGGATCGCCTCGGCAAGGCTGCCCTTTGCCCTGCTTCGCATGGATCTGGACCACTTCAAGGCAGTGAACGACACTTTCGGCCATGCGGCGGGTGATCATGTGCTGCAAAGCGTGGCGCAGGTGCTGACGCAGGAAACGCGCGACACCGATTTCCTTTCCCGCATGGGCGGGGATGAATTCACGCTGCTTTTCCCCGGAACGCCGGATCCGGCGCAGGTTCAGGCAATCACGACGCGCATCCTTGACCGGCTGGCCGAACCGATCGTCGCAGGCACGGATAGCTACAGGATCTCGGCCAGCATCGGGGCGACGCTTTCAAGCTATTACAACGCGCCGGATCCTGCGCGGATGATGGAAGAGGCCGACCAGGCGCTTTACATGGCCAAGCGCGAGGGGCGGGGCTGCATGCGTCTGGCGCGGATGTGACCTTGCCCTGCCTGCAGGGATGACTAGTTCTGGTGGCGGAGGTGCCCATGTCCAATTCGCCCGTGCTGTCGCCGCTTTCTGCCGAAACCGAAGCCGAGATTGCTGCCCTTGTCCGCCGCGCCGAACGTGCGGGCGGGCCGCTGATGAAGGTCATCTCGATCGCGGGCCACCGTGCCGAGGGGTTGATGGAAAAAATTCCGTCCCCCGTGCGCGTCCGGATCGAGGAGGCGACGGCCTTTGCGCTGCGCCGCTGTTACACCGTCGCCTCTGCCGCCCGTGCGTCGCGCCTGCCTGATACGGGGCGCTATGGCCACAGCGTTGCGGCCGTCATTTCCGGCGGGGCGGGGGGCTTTGGTGGCATCGCTTCATCCGTGGTGGAGCTTCCGGCCACCATTTCCATCTTTTTCAGCGCCATCCAGAAGGTAGCGGCAAGCCATGGCTTCGACCCGAACGAGGAGTCGGTGCGGCTGGAATGTTTGCGCGTGTTCGGCTCCGGCACCCCGTTCGAGGAGGATGACGGCGTGAACACCGCTTTCCTTGCCTCGCGCATCGCATTGTCAGGGGCAGGGGTGCAGGGGCTGATCGCCAGCGTTGCGCCGCGTCTGGCGGCCGTGCTGAGCCAGAAGCTGGCCGCGCAAACCGTGCCCCTTCTGGGGGCGGCGACCGGCGCGGCGGTGAACCTTGCCTTCGTGACCTACTATCAGGAACTGGCGCATGTGCGCTTCGGCCTGCTGAAGCTGGCCAAAGAGCATTCCGAAACGGGGGTCATGCAGTCCTTCCGGGCCGCAAGTGCGCGGCCCGTCCGCCCCTAGAAGTCGCTGCCCTGCTGCCAGGGCTTCACAAGGTTCCCGAAACGGGTGAAGCGGCCCTCGAAGGACAGTTCCACGGTGCCGATCGGGCCGTGGCGCTGCTTGCCGATGATGACTTCGGCCTTGCCGTGGACCTGTTCCATCACCTGCTGCCACTTGGCCATGGCTTCAAGATCATGGTCGCCCGGCTTTTCGCGTTCCTTGTAGTATTCGTCGCGATACACGAACATCACCACGTCGGCATCCTGTTCGATGGAGCCGGATTCGCGAAGGTCCGAAAGCTGCGGGCGCTTGTCCTCGCGGCTTTCAACCTGGCGCGACAGCTGCGACAGGGCGATCACGGGGATGTTCAACTCTTTCGCGATGGCCTTCAGGCCCTGCGTGATCTCCGACACCTCCTGCACGCGGGATTCCTTGGTGGAGCCCTTCAGCAGCTGAAGATAATCGACCATCAGCACATCAAGCCCATGCGTCCGCTTCAGGCGGCGGCAACGGGCGGCAACCTGTGAAATCGGCAGGGCAGGCGTGTCGTCGATGTAAAGCGGGCAGGCTTCCAGTGCCTTTGCAGCTTCCACGAAGCGGCGGAATTCGCCTTCGGTCATGTCGCCGCGGCGGATCTGTTCGGACGGAACCTCGGAGGCTTCGGACAGAATACGGGCTGCCAGCTGCTCGGCAGACATCTCAAGGCTAAAGAAGCCGACGACGCCGCCTTCAACCGCGCCTTCGGTGCCGTCATGGGTCATGCCGCGCTTGTAGGCCTTGGCGATATTGAACGCGATGTTCGTTGCAAGCGAGGTTTTCCCCATCGAGGGACGACCCGCAAGGATGATAAGGTCAGACGGGTGCAGGCCGCCCAGCTTCTTGTCCAAATCGATCAGGCCGGTGGAAGTGCCGGCAAGCCCGCCATCACGCTGGTATGCGGCGTTGGCAACGTTCACCGCCTCGGTCACCGCTTTGAGGAAGGACTGGAAACCGCGTTCGGCCACGCCCTGTTCGCCCAGCTTGTAAAGGCGCTGTTCAGCCTCGACAATCTGTTCCTTGGGTTCGGAGGCGACATCCACCTTCGCCGCCTTGGCCGAGATGTCGCGCCCCAGCCCGATCAGTTCCCGCCGGACGGCAAGATCATAGATCATCTGCGCGTAATCGCGTGCCGCGAAGGCCGAGATGGCAGCCCCCGCAAGCCGCGCCAGATAGGCCGGACCGCCCAGTTCGCGCAGGCCCGGATCGTCTTCAAGGAAAGCCTTCAGCGTCACGGGCGAGGCAAGGGCGTTCTTCTGGATTCGCGCCGCCGCAACCTCGAAGATGCGCGCATGGACGGGGTCATAGAAATGCGCCGCCTTGCACAGCGAGGAGACGCGGTCATAGACATCGTTGTTTGTCAGGATCGCGCCCAGAAGCTGCTGCTCTGCCTCGATGTTGTGGGGCAGGACGTCCGTTTCGGGGGCGTCGTTGGGGCGGAAGTTGGTGATCTCGTTCATCGTCTCTCCGCGCGGGGGGAAGTCCCGCGGACTGTCGGTGATCGGCCAGTCATACCCCGAAACACCCCTGCTGCGCAAAGGGAAACGCCTGTGGATAAATCGGTGCAGGAAGCTGTGGACGGCCTGTGTGCAAGGCCGCCCCCTGTGGATGCTTTTGTGGAAAATCAGCCTTTGCGGCTGTCCTGCCATGCGCGGGGATCGTTCAGGAAGGTCTCCACCTCGGCCAGCGTCGCCTCGTCGAAGGCGCCCATGCTGCGGGCTTCGGCCAGCACGTCCCACCAGGTGCACAGGTGGTGCAGCGTCACGCCATGATCGGCAAGGCGCGCGGTCGTTTCGGGAAAGATGCCGTAATAGAAGATGACAGCGGTATGGGCGCAGCTTGCCCCGGTTTCGCGGATCGCATCCACGAAGGACAGTTTGGAGCCGCCGTCAGTGGTCAGATCCTCCACCAGCAGCACGCGCTGGCCTTCGGTCATCGCGCCCTCGATCCGGGCGTTGCGGCCATAGCCCTTGGGCTTCTTGCGCACATAGGTCATCGGCAAGGCCATCCGTTCGGCCACCAGCGCGGCGAAGGGGATGCCCGCGGTTTCGCCGCCGGCGATGTTGTCGAAGGCCTCGAACCCCGCATCGCGCATGACCGTGACGGTCAGGAAATCCATCAGCGTGGAGCGGATGCGCGGATAGGAGATCAGCTTGCGGCAGTCGATATAGGTCGGCGACGGCAGGCCCGAAGCCAGCGTGAAGGGCGTTTCGGCGTTGAAGTGGACGGCCTTGATCTCCAGCAGCATGCGGGCGGTCAGGCGGGCGATTTCTTCACGCGGGGGGAAGGCAGTGGGAATCATGGCGGCTCCTTGAAGAAAGGGGCCGGAAGGACCGGCCCCGAGTGAATGGGAAATGCGAAGAAAGGATCAGGCGACGCGCCAATGAAGCGGGAAGCCGGGATCGAACACGGTGACCATGCCTTCGCCGGTGTCGATCTTGGACGGGTAGGACACGGCCTCCCCCTTTGTCAGCGCGATCGTATCCTCGTTCACCGGCAGGCGATAGAACGCAGGACCGTTCAAGGAGGTGAAGGCCTCCAGCCGGTCCAGCGCACCGTCCTGTTCAAACACCTCGGCAAGGATGGACATGGTGTTGGTGGCGGTGAAACAGCCGGCGCAGCCGCAGGCGTGTTCCTTCAGCGCATCCATGTGCGGCGCGGAATCGGTGCCAAGGAAGAAGGTCGCCTCGCCCGAGGTGGCGGCTTCGCGCAGGGCAAGGCGGTGTTCTTCGCGCTTTGCCACGGGCAGGCAGTAATAGTGAGGCTTGATCCCGCCCACGAGGATGTGGTTGCGGTTGATGACAAGGTGGTGCGTCGTGATTGTTGCCGCCAGATCGCTGGCCGATCGGGCATAGG
The DNA here is from genome assembly GCF_004015795.1 of Falsirhodobacter deserti. Taxonomy (GTDB): domain Bacteria; phylum Pseudomonadota; class Alphaproteobacteria; order Rhodobacterales; family Rhodobacteraceae; genus Falsirhodobacter; species Falsirhodobacter deserti. Next base: position 585,598 of record NZ_ML137218.1, read on the forward strand.
CGACGCCTTGGGCAGTGGTGATATGTTCCATCACCACGCGCAGGCCGGGCGTGGCGCGGCGCAGCGGGTCCAGCACGGTATCGATGAACACGGCTTCGCGGTCGAAGATGTCGACCTCGGGCGTCGTCACCTCGCCGTGGATGCACAGGGGCAGGCCGATCTCGGCCATCATCTCCAGCACGGGGCGGACCTTTTCCAGATCGCGCACCCCACCATGAGAATTGGTGGTGGCACCTGCGGGATACAGCTTCACCGCGCGGATCAGGCCGCTTTCGGCGGCGGCGCGCACATCGGCCGCTTGCGTGTGTTCCGTCAGGTACAGCGTCATCAGCGGCTGGAACGTGGCGCCTTCCGGCAGCGCGGCCATGATCCGTTCGCGATAGGCAACAGCGTCGGCAGAGGTGACCACCGGCGGCACGAGGTTGGGCATGATGATCGCGCGCCCGAAATGGCGCGCGGTCTCGGGAAGGACGGCCTTCAGCATCGCGCCGTCGCGCAGGTGCAGATGCCAGTCATCGGGGCGGCGAAGCGTAAGGGTCTGGGTCATGGGGCACGCGATTAGCTGATTGACGGGATCTTTTCCAGCCTGTCGATCATCGCATATAGCATCCGCAACAAAGGAAAGGGATCGGGATGGTGATCTTTCGGGCAATCCTGCTGGCCTTGCTGCCGGCGGCGGCTGTGGCGCAGCCCTGCGAGGAGGCAGCAACGACGGCGGACATGCGGGCCTGTGCCGGCAAGCAGCTGGAGCAGGCCGATGCGGCCCTGAACGAGGCATGGGCCGCAGCGATGGAACGGATGCGCGGGATCGACGCGGATCTGCCCGAAGCGGATCGCGGTGCGGCGGATGCCCTTCGGGCGGCCCAGCGCGCATGGATCACGCTGCGCGATCAGGGCTGCACGGCCGAAGGATTCGGATTTGCGGGGGGAACGATGCGCCCTCTGGCAGAGCTGGAATGCCGCACGCGCGTTACCCAAACGCGAACGGCAGAGCTGCGCGATCTGGCGCAAGGCGGGATGTGAAAAAGGCGCGGAAACCCGCGCCTTTCGTCACTTGGTCGGACCGATCATCATGACCATCTGGCGACCTTCCAGCTTGGGCATGGCTTCCACCTTGCCCGCCTCGGCCTCGGCCACATCGGCGGCGACGCGGTTCAGAAGCTCCAGTCCAAGCTGCTGGTGCGCCATTTCGCGGCCGCGGAAGCGCAGGGTGACCTTCACCTTGTCGCCTTCGCCAAGGAAGCGCAGGACCGAGCGCATCTTCACGTCATAATCATGCGTGTCGGTGCCAGGACGGAATTTGACTTCCTTGATCTCGATCACGTGCTGCTTCTTGCGGGCTTCGGCCTCGCGTTTCTGCTGCTCGTACTTGAACTTGCCGAAATCCATGATCTTGCAGACCGGGGGTTCCGCGTTCGGCGAGATCTCGACCAGATCAAGACCGGCATCGGCCGCCATGGCAAGAGCGCGGGCCGGCGTCACGACGCCGACATTTTCGCCATCTGCACCGATGAGGCGGATTTCCGGGGCGCGGATACGGTCGTTGGTGCGCGGTCCGGTATCGCGGGTCGGCGGGGCGTTGTGAGGTCTGCGGGCTATGGTCGGCGTCCTTCGGTTGTTTTGGAGTCAGCGCGTAAAATAGGCGTGCGCAACAGGATTTTCAACCGGATTCGGGCGTGGAACGTGATTGCGCCGCCAGCCGTTGAATGTGCGGATGAAGGAGAATGACATGATGAAATCCGTGTTGGCGACAGCTGCCGTGATCGTGCTTGGTGCCGTCGGCTACTACCAGTTCATCTATCTGCCCGGCGAACGGGAAGCGGCGGCGGCTGCGCAAAGCGCTGCGGCTGCGCAAGAGGCTTCGGACGAGGCCGAGGATGCTGCCGAAGAGGCGCAGTCTGCGGCAGAGGGCGAGGACGAATCGCAGGCGGCGGCCAATGCGGCGGCGGCGGCGGATGCGGCAACGGCGGCGGCGTCGAACGCGGCTGCGGAAGCTGCGGCAGCGGTTGAACGTGCCGCCGAATCGCCGAAAGCACAGGAAGCTGCCGAAACTGCCGCCCGTGCCGCTGATCGGGCGCGTGATGCTGCGCGGGCCGCTTCGCAGGCAGCCTCGCAGGCCGTGGCGGACCTGTCGCCCGCCGACCTTTTCACGGTGGAAAATTACGATGCGGAACAGGCGCGCGAGTATATTGATTCGCGCGATATTCCGGCAGCGGCCAAGGAAACGCTGAAAAGCGCGCTTTCCGCTGCCGAACAGGCACCCGAAGCGCTGGAGGCGGCCCTTGCCGCCACGCGCCGGGCGCTGGGCCTTTAAACGCCCTCGCCCACGAAGGCCTTCTCCACCACATATTCGCGTGGTTCGGAGTTGGCCCCTTCGTGCAGGCCGAAGCCTTCCAGCACCTTCATGACGTCCTGGTTGAAGGCGAGCGAGCCGCAGACCATCGCGCGGTCCGTGGCGGGATTCATCGGCTCCAGCCCCAGATCGGCGAAGACCTTGCCCGAGGACAGGTTGTCGGTGATCCGGCCCATCAGCGGCGATTCCTCGCGCGTGGTGGTGGGATAGTATTTCAGCTTGCCGGCGATCATCTCTCCCAGCAGCTCGTCGGTTTCCAGTCCTTGGACCAGTTCGCGGCCATAGGTCAGCTCCTCTGCCGTGCGGCAGGTATGCATCATGATGACCTCGTCGAACTTCTCATAGGTCTCGGGGTCGCGCATCAGGCTGGCGAAGGGGGCGATGCCGGTGCCGGTGGCAAGGAACCACACGCGTTTGCCGGGGATCAGCGCGTCATGCACCAGCGTGCCCACCGGCTTGGGGCGCAGGATGATCTGGTCCCCCGGCTGGATGTTCTGCAGCTTCGACGTCAGCGGGCCGTCCTGCACCTTGATCGAATAGAACTCCAGCTCCTCGTCCCAGTTCGGGGAGGCAATGGAATAGGCGCGCATGATCGGCTTGCCGTTATCGCCCGGCAGGCCGATCATCACGAATTCGCCCGACCGGAAGCGCAGCGATTGCGGGCGCGTGACCCGGAACGAGAAAAGCGTGTCCGTCCAGTGGCGCACCGAGGTGACGGTCTGCGCATTGGGATCGGGTTTCGCGGGGCTCGGTTCCTTGACGGGATTGATGGTCATTGCGCTCTCGGTCATGTCTTATCCTTTTCGTAGGCGATCCGGACGGGAAGGGAAACCCTTAGCCCCGCAGCCGTGCCTGATAGTTGTGCGCGCGCCAGTCGGCGCGGAACAGCCACTGATCTTCGGGCTGACGGGCTGCCAGCTCGTCCGAGATCTCCACCTCGTCGAAGCCGCAGCGGCGAGCCATCGCATATTGGTCAGCAATAACGTGGCCCTGTGCGCGCAGGCGGCCGGTATAGCCCATGCGCCGCAGCCGTGCCGCCTGCGTGAAGCCCCGCCCGTCGGCCGAGGAGGGAAAGGCGATGCGGATCATGCGCAGATCGTCCAGCCGCCCTTGAAGCTGTTCGGGATCGTCAGTGTTTTCCAGATGCACGGCCTCGCCATCGGCAAGTTCGGCCAGCGGCACGATGGGGGCGTTGTAATCATCCCGGCCAAAGCCGGAATCGGTGACGATGACGCTCATGCTGCGTCCTCCTTCCTGATGCGGACGGCCTTGCCATTGATGAAATGGATGCCGCACTCTTCCTTTTCGCTGCCGCGCCAGCGGCCCGCACGCGGATCTTCGCCCGGTTTCACCGGGCTGGTGCAGGGTGCACAGCCGATCGAGGGATACCCTTGGGATACCAGCGGATGGCGGGGCAGGCGGTTGTTGACGATATAATCCTCGATATCCTCGCGCCCCCACATCGCAAGCGGGTTCACCTTCAGGCGGGTATCACCGTCCGGTTCGAAGAATTCCAACGCGGCGCGGGTGCCGGACTGGAAGCGCTTGCGCCCGGTGATCCACGCATCATAGGGGCGCAGCGCGTTCTCCAGCGGAACCGTCTTGCGCAAGGCGCAGCAGGCATCGGTGCTGAACTGGTGCAGCGTGCCGTCGGGATCGTCGAAATCAACGGCGGCCTGATCGGCGCGGATGGTGATGATGTTGGTCAGGCCCAGCTTTTCCGCGACATCGATCTGATAGGCAAGTGTTTCGGGAAACAGCATCTGCGTGTCGATGAACAGGATCGGCAGATGCGCATCCAGAACCGAGGCCATGTGCAACAGCACCACCGATTCCGCCCCGAAGGACGAAACCAGTGCCGTTTCACCCACGTCGTGATCGCGCAGCGCAAGCTCCATCACCGAGATGGCCGCGTGATTGCGGTACCTCCCGTTCAGGTGCGCGGCGCGATCCGAAATGGATAGACCGGGATCAAGCGGCATCCTGCGCCCCTTCCGCCGGATAAAGCGCAGCCTTGAACGGACCAAGGCCAAGCCGGCGATAGGCTTGCAGGAATGTTTCGGTCGGTTCGGTGCGGTTGGCCAGATAGGCCTGCACCAGCCGTTCGATCGCAGGAACGATCTCGTCATAGGCAAAACCCGGACCTGCGCGTTCACCGATGACGGCGGTTTCGGTGCCGTCGCCGCCCAGCGTGATCTGGTAGTTTTCCACCCCTGCGCGATCCAGACCCAGAATGCCGATATGGCCGACATGGTGGTGCCCGCAGGCGTTGATGCAGCCCGAGATCTTGATCTTCAGCGGGCCGATCTCGTGCTCCAGCTTCAGTTCGTCGAAGCGGGTGGCAATTTCCTGCGCCACCGGGATGGAGCGGGCGGTGGCCAGTGCACAGTAATCCATGCCCGGGCAGGCGATGATGTCGGAGATGAGGCCGACATTGGCCGTGCCCAGCCTTGCCTGCACCAGTGCCGCATGAATGGCGGGCAGGTCAGACTTGTGGACATGCGGCAGGATCACGTTCTGTTCGTGGCTGATGCGCAGCTCGCCATGGCTGAAGCGCTCGGCCAGGTCGGCCATCACGCGCATCTGCTCGGCAGTTGCATCCCCCGGGGTGGTGCCCGGAGCCTTCAGGCTGATGGTGACGATCGAATACTGCGCATTGCGATGCGCCGCGAGGTTCGTGTCTGCCCATGCGCGATAGACCGGATCGGCAGCATAGAACTGGTCATGCGCATCCGTGGGTGCATTGCGGAAGGCGGGCGGGGCAAAGGCCGCGCGGATATCCTCCAGCAACTTCTGGTCGTGGCCGTGGAACTCGGGACGGATCTGGGCAAAGCGTTCTTCAACGCGGCGCCGGATCTCGTCCAGACCGTTCTCGTGCACGGTGATCTTGATGCGCGCCTTGTACTTGTTGTCGCGGCGGCCCAGCAGGTTGTAGACGGATACGATCGCCTCGCAGTAGGGCAGCAGATCGGCAACGGGCAGGAAGTCCCGCACCACCTGGCCAATCATCGGCGTGCGGCCAAGACCGCCCCCGACCAGAACCTCGAACCCGACTTCGCCGCGGTCGTTGCGGATCATGCGCAGACCGATGTCGTGGGATTTCACCACGGCACGGTCATTCGGGCTGCCGGTGACGGCAATCTTGAACTTGCGCGGAAGGAACTGGAACTCCGGATGGTCGGTGGACCACTGGCGCAGCAGTTCGGCATAGGGGCGGGGATCCTCGATCTCGTCGGATGCGGCGGCCGCGAAATGGTCCGAGGTGACGTTGCGGATCGTGTTGCCCGAGGTCTGGATCGCGTGCATGCCCACATCGGCCAGCGCCGAAAGCATTGCCGGCACGTCCTTCAGCAGCGGCCAGTTGAACTGGATGTTCTGGCGCGTGGTGAAGTGGCCATAGCCCTTGTCCCACGTTTCCGCGATGTAGGCCAGCTGGCGCATCTGCGTCGGGTTGAGCGTTCCATAGGGAATCGCGACCCGCAGCATGTAGGCATGCAGCTGAAGGTAAAGGCCGTTCATCAGGCGAAGCGGCTTGAATTCGTCCTCGGTCAGCGAACCATCAATGCGGCGGGCGACCTGCTGGGAGAACTGGGCCACGCGCTCGCGCACGAAGGCTTCGTCGAAATCGTTGTAGCTGTACATGGCTTCCTCGATCTCAGTGCTGGCGGGGGCCGGGCTGTTCGCCGACCTGCTTGCCGTGGGCATAGTTGGAAGGACCGCGCGTGCGGAAGGCTTCGCGGAAATGGGTGGGTTCGGGGCCGTCCGGGCCGGCCTTGGCATCGGCCAGATACACACCGACCACGATGTTCTTCTGCGAAGCACCATCCAGCAGGCGAAGCTGGGCGTGGGCCTCGTCCTCGATCAGTTCGGCTTCGCGATGTTCGCGCGTCCAGCGGTCGTCATGGGTCAGATACACGACATCCCCGATCAGCAGATCGTTGGCGGTCACGACTTTGGGCGTAAACTTGCGGCTCATGCGGTGGCCTCGTTAAGATCGGTCAGGGCTTGGACGGCGGCGCGCGGCGCGATGCCGTAAAGAAGGATGGCGGGGCCCGTCAGCCCTGCGGCGTGATCGGCCAGCGTGCACAGCGTGGCCCGCACGATGCGCTGATCGGGACGCGAGGCGTTCTCCACCAGGGTCACGGGCGTGTCGGGTGATGCGCCATGCATCATCAGGCGCCCCTGAAGGAAGCGGCTGGCCTTCTTGCCCATGTAGATGGCGGCAACCTCGCCCGCGCGGGCAAGGCCCTTCCAGTCCTGATCGGCAAAGCCGTCGATGTCATGCCCGGTCACGATCCGAACGCCGCGGTTGCGCCCGCGCTTTGTCAGGCTTTGCCCGATCGCGGCGGCGGCCACGGTGGCCGAGGTCAGGCCCGGCAGGATGGTGAAGGGAATTCCGGCCGCCTCCAGCGCCTCGATCTCCTCGTCCAGACGGCCGAAGATGCCCGGATCGCCACCCTTCAGCCGGACCACGCGGGCCCCGGTGCCGGCATGGCCGACGATCAGCGCGTTGATCGCCGATTGCGGGGTTGAAGGACCGAAGCCTTCCTTGCCGGCATCCACGCGGGTCGCGCTGGCGGGGATCATGTCCAGAACCTCGGCGCCGACAAGGCGGTCGTGGATCACGACGTCAGCCTGCTGCAGGGCCCGGAACACGCCCAGCGTCAGCATGTCGGCGGAACCGGGGCCTGCGCCCGCGAAGGTGACGCCGGAAAGGGCTGGCTGGCTGGACATGGCTGCGCTCCGGAATGTGAAAAAGCTCTGTGTTATATAGAACATTGTCCCGTTTGTGCGCTATGCCCTCTTGCGGATAAGGACGATCGTTCGCATAAGCAAAGCGAGTGGAACAGGGTTCCCCGAATTGCAGGAGGATGCGAATGGCTGCCCGTCTGGATGACATGGACCGGAAGATCCTTGCGGAACTGCAGCAGGATGCATCGCAATCGCTGGACGAAATTGCAAAGAAGGTCAGCAGTTCCAAGACGCCGGTTTGGAATCGCATCCGCCGCATGAAGGAAACCGGCGTGATCCAGCGCCAGACCGTTCTTCTGGATGCCGAGGCGCTGGGCCTTGAGGCATGCTTCTTCGTTCTTATCCGCACATCCGAGCATGAGGCCGAATGGCAGCGGCGGTTCCTGCACGCCCTGCGCGAACGCCCCGAGGTGCTGGAGGCGCACCGGCTGGCGGGTGACATCGACTATATCCTGAAGGTGAGGGTGGAAAACGCCCGCGCCTATGACCGCTTCTATCAGGCGCTGATTTCCGAGGTGCGCGTTCACAACGTTACCGCCCTTCTGTCGATGGAAGAGATCAAGCACACGACCGTGCTGCCCGTGGGCATTCCGTCAGCTTGAAGGACAGGGGCGGGGGGGCTAGTGTCTGGGCCGCAACGAAAGGGCCCCTGACATGGCGAAACGCAGCATCTTCGAAGAGGTGGGGGAGGGTGCATCCCGCCCCGCGCCACAGACCGGCGGTTTGATCGACCGCGGAACGGGCGGCGCACGGGGCGCGATCCGGATCTGGTTGATCGTGCTGTTCCTTCTGGTGGCGGTGATGATCGTCGTCGGCGGCTTGACCCGCCTGTCGGATGCGGGCCTTTCGATCACGGAATGGAAGCCCGTCACCGGGGCCATCCCGCCCCTGAACGCCGCCGACTGGCAGGCCGAGTTCGCGCTTTACCAGCAAAGCCCGCAATACCGCCTGACGAACGAGGGCATGAGCATGGCCCAGTTCCAGCAAATCTATTGGTGGGAATGGGGGCACCGGTTCCTTGGCAGGCTGATCGGCCTTGTCTGGGCGGTCGGTTTTCTTGGCTTCTGGGTGGCCGGGAAGATCCCTGCCGGCTGGAAGAAACGCCTGCTTTGGGTGGGTGTTCTGGGCGGCATCCAGGGCGCGGTCGGCTGGTGGATGGTCGCCTCGGGGCTGAGGGACGACATGACCTCGGTCGCGAGCTATCGCCTTGCCACGCATCTGGGGATCGGCTTCGTGATCCTTGGCTTCCTTGCATGGTATGCGCTGCTGCTGGGGCGCAGCGAGGGCGCGCTGCTTCAGGCGCGGCGGGTGCGTGAAGGCAAGCTCTTCTCCATCTCTACCGGGCTTTTGCATCTGACCTTCATCCAGATCCTGCTGGGCGCGCTGGTTGCGGGCATCGATGCGGGGCGGGCCTTCCCGACATGGCCGCTGATGAACGGGTCGTTCTTTCCGGCTGATGCCTTCTATGTGCCCGATGGCGGTGCGACGTGGCGGGCCTTCTTCGAAAACCCGGGCCTTGTGCAGTTCGTGCACCGCATGGTCGCCTATCTTCTGTTCGCTTTCGCCATCGTCGTCTGGCTGAAGGGCCGCAAATCTGCCCATGCGGCCACGCGCCGGACCTTCCACATGGTGATGGCAATGGTTGTGGCGCAGGCGGTGCTGGGCATCGTCACGGCGCTGACGGCAGCGCATCTGCATGTGGCGATCACCCACCAGATTGGCGCGATTCTTCTTTGGGTGCTTATCCTGCGCGCGCGCTATCTTGCGCAATATCCCGTCGTTGCATCCATCAGGGGGACCGCGAAGTGAGCGCATACAAGGATCTGCTGGCGTTCCAGCGCCAGACCGAGGCATTGGCGCAGGTTGCCGGCCGGCTGGGCTGGGATCAGGAAACGGTGATGCCGCGCGGCGCCGCCGATCAGCGGGGCGAGGAGATGGCCGCGATGGAGGGCGTGCTGCACGCCCGCCGCACCGATCCGCGGATTGCCGAATGGCTGGCGCGGGCCGAGCCGGAGGATGAGGAGGCAGAGGCGCAGCTTCGCCTGATCCGCCGCAGCTATGAACGTGCCACCAAGGTGCCGGGGCGGCTGGCCGAGGAGATCGCGCGTGTCACCTCGGTCGCGCAGGGGATCTGGGCGGATGCGCGGGCCAATGACGATGTGTCGTCCTTTCTGCCGACGCTGGCGCAGGTGGTCCGGCTGCGGCGCGAAGAGGCGGCCGCGCTTGCGGGCGGCGGCGATCTTTATGACGCGCTGATCGACGATTACGAACCGGAGGCGACGGCCGACACGATCGGCGCCGTTTTCGACCGGATGCGCCCGCGCCTTGTGGCGCTGCGCGAGGCG
>NZ_ML137218.1:600047-834300 GCF_004015795.1 Falsirhodobacter deserti
ACCTGCAGCTAAGGCCCCTAATTCGTGGCTAAGTGGGAAAGCATGTGGGACGGCCAAAACAACCAGGAGGTTGGCTTAGAAGCAGCCATCCTTTAAAGATAGCGTAACAGCTCACTGGTCTAGATAAGCTGTCCTGCGGCGAAGATGTAACGGGGCTCAAGCCACGAGCCGAAGCTCAGGATGCATAGCGATATGCGTGGTAGCGGAGCGTTCTGTGATATAGAACGCTGTCTGTTCTGCCTTCGGGCAGCGCAGACAATGTTCTTTCTGTGAAGCCGGGCTGTAAGGCATCCGGTGGAGAGATCAGAAGCGAGAATGTTGACATGAGTAGCGACAAACAGGGTGAGAGACCCTGTCGCCGAAAGTCCAAGGGTTCCTGCTTAAAGCTAATCTGAGCAGGGTAAGCCGGCCCCTAAGGCGAGGCCGAAAGGCGTAGTCGATGGGAACCAGGTTAATATTCCTGGGCCAGGAGGAAGTGACGGATCTCGAGGGTAGTTCGTTCTTATCGGATTGAACGGGCTGCTTAGAGGTTCCTGGAAATAGCCCTCCATGAGACCGTACCCTAAACCGACACAGGTGGACTGGTAGAGAATACCAAGGCGCTTGAGAGAACCACATCAAAGGAACTCGGCAAAATACCTCCGTAAGTTCGCGAGAAGGAGGCCCCACGTGCACGCAAGTGTGTGTGGGGGGCACAAACCAGGGGGTGGCGACTGTTTACTTAAAACATAGGGCTCTGCGAAGCCGTAAGGCGACGTATAGGGTCTGACGCCTGCCCGGTGCTGGAAGGTTAAAAGGAGGGGTGCAAGCTCCGAATTGAAGCCCCAGTAAACGGCGGCCGTAACTATAACGGTCCTAAGGTAGCGAAATTCCTTGTCGGGTAAGTTCCGACCTGCACGAATGGCGTAACGATCTCCCCGCTGTCTCTGATGTGGACTCAGCGAAATTGAACTGTGTGTCAAGATGCACACTTCCCGCGGTTAGACGGAAAGACCCCATGAACCTTTACTATAGCTTCGCACTGGCATCAGGATTGTGATGTGCAGGATAGGTGGTAGGCATCGAAGCGGGGACGCCAGTTCCCGTGGAGCCATCCTTGAGATACCACCCTTCGCACTCTTGATGTCTAACCGCGGTCCGTTATCCGGATCCGGGACCCTGCGTGGTGGGTAGTTTGACTGGGGCGGTCGCCTCCCAAATTGTAACGGAGGCGCGCGAAGGTTGGCTCAGACCGGTCGGAAATCGGTCGTTGAGTGCAATGGCAGAAGCCAGCCTGACTGCAAGACTGACAAGTCGAGCAGAGACGAAAGTCGGCCATAGTGATCCGGTGGTCCCAAGTGGGAGGGCCATCGCTCAACGGATAAAAGGTACTCTGGGGATAACAGGCTGATGATGCCCAAGAGTCCATATCGACGGCATCGTTTGGCACCTCGATGTCGGCTCATCTCATCCTGGGGCTGGAGCAGGTCCCAAGGGTATGGCTGTTCGCCATTTAAAGAGGTACGTGAGCTGGGTTTAGAACGTCGTGAGACAGTTCGGTCCCTATCTGCCGTGGGTGTAGGAGACTTGAGAAGAGTTGCCCCTAGTACGAGAGGACCGGGGTGAACGAACCACTGGTGGACCAGTTATCGTGCCAACGGTAGTGCTGGGTAGCTATGTTCGGACAGGATAACCGCTGAAGGCATCTAAGCGGGAAGCCCCCTTCAAAACAAGGTCTCCCTTGAGGGCCGTGGAAGACCACCACGTCGATAGGCCAGAGATGTAAGTGCGGTAACGCATTCAGTTGACTGGTACTAATTGCCCGATAGGCTTGATTTGATCCAGAAAAAGCAGGATCAAAAGCAAACACCGACTTGAACAAGCGACATGAAAAACCATGTCCCTGATGTTGTGAAACCTCCCTGGCTCCCGCCAGGGAATGGGTTCTTCTCCGGTTTGGTGGTCATAGCACGAGCAAAACACCCGATCCCATCCCGAACTCGGCCGTTAAGTGCCGTCGCGCCAATGGTACTGCGTCTTAAGACGTGGGAGAGTAGGTCACCGCCAAACCTGAAAAGAACCCAATCTCTCAGAACAAACCCTCACAAGATCAAAAAACAGCGCCGCACAAAAATAATCGCAGCGCAAACGTCGCGGGATGGAGCAGCCCGGTAGCTCGTCAGGCTCATAACCTGAAGGTCGCAGGTTCAAATCCTGCTCCCGCAACCAAATTCCGCGAAATCCGCACAACTACAATACCCAGACCCGCAAAACATGGGGCTGGATGCAGGCCAGACCGTAGTGCCAGAAGCTGCATGGCACCCGCGACACGTATGCGTACGTCGATCCTAAAGTCAAACCCAAAGCCTGGGCACTTCACAGCGCCATGATAAACCTCAAGCGCAGGCTCAAAGTAAGGCCTTCGGGGGAGGGCTGCTTTCCTTGGTTGCATTGCATACCCGGAAATGCACGGAAGCTTCCGCATAACATCGCAAGCGAGGAAAAAGCGCGAAGCGATGCTTCGCGCTTTCTGAGCCCATGCAGGCAGGATCAGTTCACTGCGCCGATCGTGCCGCCGATCAGGGCACCGGCCACCGGCTCGTTGGCCACAACCTGACCGGCGACTGCGCCACCCAACGCACCCGTCGCAACGCGCTGGCTGCGCGTGTTGCCGCAGGCCGACAGCGTCGCCACAATGGTAAGGGCCGAAATTGCAAGAATGACTGGACGTTTCATGTGCAAGGTCTCCTGTTGCTCTCGCCGGGTCCCACGCCCGCGACTGATGTATGAATGACAAAGATGCGATCATGGTTCCTTAAAACGTCACAATGCCTGCTCGTCGGTGGTCATCGGTAAGGTTGCCCCCATATCGGGCGGTAAAGGAGATATGTTATGATCCCGTTTCAGCAGGACTTCGCCACCGCATTGCCGGGCCTTTACGTGGACTGGCAGGCCGACGCAGTGCCCGATCCGCAGATCCTGCGGTTCAACGCGCCGCTTGCCGCTGATCTGGGGCTGCCGCCCGATCTAACGGCGCAGCAGCTGGCAGGGCTCGATCTGCCAGCTTCGGCCCGCCCGGTGGCGCAGGCCTATGCAGGGCATCAGTTCGGCGGCTTTTCTCCCCGCCTTGGTGACGGGCGCGCCCTTTTGTTGGGCGAGGTGCTAACGCCAAAGGGGTTGCGCGATATTGCATTGAAAGGATCGGGTGCCACGCCGTTTTCCCGCGGGGCCGACGGCAAGGCCGCCCTTGGCCCCGTGTTGCGCGAATTCATCGTGGCCGAGGCGATGCATGCCCTCGGTATCCCCACCACCCGTGCGCTGGCCGCCATCGCCACAGGTCAGCAGGTGCTGCGCGAGGCAGGCCCCCAGCCGGGGGCGGTGCTTGTCCGCGTTGCCTCCAGCCACTTGCGTGTCGGCACCTTCCAGTATCTGGCTGCACAGGGCGATATGGAAGGGGTGCGTCGTCTGGCCGATTACGCCATCGCCCGCCATTACCCGCATCGTACCGGTGATTATGTCGGTTTTCTGACCGACGTGGCGGCGGCACAGGCGCGGCTGGTGGCGCAGTGGATGCTTGTCGGTTTCGTGCATGGTGTCATGAACACCGACAACATGACCATCTCGGGCGAGACGATCGATTACGGCCCCTGCGCCTTCATGGAAGCCTATGCGCCGGGAACGGTGTTTTCGTCCATCGACCGGCAGGGGCGGTATGCCTATGTAAACCAGCCGCTGATCCTGGGCTGGAACCTTGCACGGCTGGCGGAAACCCTTCTTCCGCTGATCGACGCCGATGAAGGCCGCGCGGTGGAGCGGGCGACGCGTATCCTTGAAGGGGTGGCGGCGCAGTATCAGGATGCTTGGCTGGACGGCATGCGTCGCAAGCTGGGGCTGGATGGCAAGGATGCGGGCGACCGCGATCTGGTCGAAGCTTTTCTGCAGGGGATCGAGGGCGCGGACTGGACTCTGTCTTTCCGCCGCCTGTCCCGCGCAATGGATGATCCGTCGCGCCTGCGTGTGCTGCTGGCGCAGCCGGACCGGCTGGATGATTGGCTTCCGCGATGGAAGGCACGCCTTGCGCCGGATGCGGCTGCGCGGATGGATGCGGCGAATCCCCTGTACATCCCGCGCAACGAACGGGTGGAGGAGGCGCTGGCTGCAGCCGAGGCGGGCGATCAGGCGCCGCTGGATGGGCTGCTGGATGCCGTTCGCGATCCCTTCAACGAACGTCAGGGCCTTGAGAAATATGCCCTTCCGGCCTCGGAAGGGTTTGGAACCTACAGAACCTTCTGCGGAACGTAAGAAAAGCGTGAAAGGGTGCTTGACGGCAGCGACGGGGCTGCGTAATACGCCCCCACGTTCGGCGGGTCCGGACGGTGAAAGTTGCGGTTGTAGCTCAGTTGGTTAGAGTACCGGCCTGTCACGCCGGGGGTCGCGGGTTCGAGCCCCGTCAACCGCGCCACTTTCACCCGATATGCCCGTTGCCGTTGGAATGCGGTTGTAGCTCAGTTGGTTAGAGTACCGGCCTGTCACGCCGGGGGTCGCGGGTTCGAGCCCCGTCAACCGCGCCATTCCACGAAAAAGGCGGCCCTTGGGCCGCCTTTTCGCATTCATGGTGCCTTTGCATGGCAAAGGGGGCAGAAGCCCCCCGCCGGTCTTACATCAGCTTTTCCAGCACCCGCGCCCACGAACGGATTCCTTTGTGGAAGCTTTCCATGTCGTATTTTTCGTTCGGGGAATGCATCTGGTCATCGTCGCGCCCGAAGCCGATCAGCATAGCATCCATCCCGAGGATGTCCTTGAAATAACCCGCGATCGGGATCGACCCGCCGGAGCCGACATAGGCAGCCTCGGTGCCCCATTCCTCGGACAAGGCACGGCGCGCCTTCTCGAACGCCGGGTCGTCGATCGACATGGTGCTGGCGGGCGAGCCGTTCACGTCCTTGAACTCCACCGTGCAGTCGGCCGGAAGCTGGGCGGTGAACCACTGCTGGAAAGACGCGCTGATCTTTTCATGGTCCATCTTGGAGACAAGGCGGAAGCTGATCTTGGCATGCGCCTCTGCCGGAAGCACCGTCTTGAAGCCTGCGCCGGTATAGCCGCCCCAGATGCCGTTGATCTCGGCCGTCGGGCGGGACCAGATCATCTCCAGCGGGGTGCGGTCCTGCTCGCCTGCGGGCACGGACAGGCCGACCTCCCCAAGGAAGCCCGCATGGTCGAAGGCAAGGTTTTGCCATTGCTGGCGAACGGCGTCGGGCAGTTCCTCCACATCGTCATAAAAGCCGGGGATCGTGACGCGGCCCTGATCGTCGTGCAGGTTGCCGAGGATCTTCGCCAGCACGCGGATCGGGTTGATCGCGGGGCCGCCGAACATGCCCGAATGCAGATCCTTGTTGGCGGCATGCACCGTTATCTCGCACTTGGCCAGCCCGCGCAGCATGGTCACGATGGCGGGGGTTTTGGGATCGAACATTCCCGTGTCGCAGATCAGCGCGATGTCGGCGCGCAGCTCGTCCGCGTTCTCCCTCATGAACGGGATCAGGGAAGGGGAGCCGGACTCCTCCTCGCCCTCAAGGAAGATGGTGATGCGGCCGGGCAGGGCGCCGTGAACCGTCTTCCACGAGCGGCAGGCCTCGATGAAGGTCATAAGCTGGCCCTTGTCATCGGCAGACCCGCGCCCGCGGATTACCTTACCCTTGGCCGTGTCCTGCACCTGCGGATCGAAGGGATCGCGATCCCAAAGGTTCAGCGGATCGACCGGCTGCACGTCATAATGGCCATAGAACAGGATGTGCGGGCCGGTCGTGCCGGAATGGGCCACGACCATCGGGTGGCCAGGGGTGGCGCGCTTGGCGGCGGTAAAGCCGATCTCCTCCAGGTCCTTCACCAGCCAGTCGGCGGCACGGTCGCAATCGGCCTTGAAGGCCGGATCGGTCGAGATCGAGGGGATGCGCAGCAGTTCCAGCAGGCGATCCGTCGCCTCGGGCAGGGATTGGTCGATGGTGTCCAGCACCGATTGCAGCGACATGGCTGTCTCCTTCTGTGGGTGGCGCGCAGGGTATCACCGCCGCAGCCCCTGTCCAGAGCGGGCACCCCGCGCTATGTCTTGTCAAAACCGGAGGTTCTGATGAAATACTGGCTTATCGCCGCCACCTTTGCCGCAACCACCGCCACGGCCCAGACGATGACGCTGAACGACGTGCGCGGGATGCTGTACCCCAACGCGAAGGGCGCGGTGGAAATCCTGCCCAAGGACTATCTGCCCGCCGATCAGGCTGCCTTGCTGCAGCAGGTGGGCGCACAGCAAGCCTATTACGGAGCCATCGCCATTTCCCCCGATGAAGGCATCATGGTGGAGGCGACGGTCGCTGCCGCGAACTATCACAACACCGAGACGGCCTCGGCTGCGGCGCTGCGCGATTGCAACGCCCGCCGCAAGGCTGCCCGCGAATGCGAAGTGGTGGGCTTCATCCGCCCAGCCGGCTGGAAATCGCAGCCCGTGCAGCTTTCGCAAACGGCGACCGAAGCCTTCATCGACGATTTCCGCGGCAACCAGCCGAAGGCTTTCGCGATTTCCCCGAACAGCGGCGACTGGGGGCTGGCAAAAGGCGACAATGCCGCCGACGAGGCGGTGGCCCAGTGCGGGGCGGGCTGTCAGGTCCTGATCCAGAACTGAGCCATGCAGGCCGCGCAGGGGGACTGGGCAAAATGTCCAGTTTCCCCTGCGCGCACCGGGCATTAAAAGGGCAGGATTGAAACGGACGGCATCTGCCCGCCCATGACCCAGCTACCCTTCGGGGGCGTCAGGGAGATGGATGATGAACTACGATCTGGCACTCGACACCGCACTGAACCGGCTGCACGAAGAAGGGCGCTACCGCACCTTCATCGATATCGAGCGGCGCAAGGGTGCCTTTCCCCATGCCGTCTGGCGCCGCCCCGACGGCAGCGAGCGGGACATCACCGTCTGGTGCGGAAACGACTATCTTGGCATGGGGCAGCATCCGGCCGTCCTGAAGGCCATGCACGAGGCGCTGGACGCCACGGGCGCAGGTTCGGGCGGTACGCGCAACATCTCGGGCACCACGCTTTACCACAAGGAGCTGGAGGCGGAGATTGCGGACCTTCACCGCAAGGAAGCCGCGCTGGTCTTCACCTCGGCCTATATGGCCAATGACGCCACGCTGCAGACGCTGCCGAAGCTGTTTCCCGGGCTGGTGATCGTTTCGGACGAGTTGAACCACGCCTCCATGATCCAGGGCATCCGCAACGGGCGGGGCGAGAAGGTGGTTTTCCGCCACAACGATGTGGCACACCTGCGCCAGATCCTTGAAGGGCTTCGGGGCCGTCCGGTCCTGATCGCCTTCGAATCCATCTATTCCATGGATGGCGATTTCGGACCGATCGCGGAGATCTGCGATCTGGCCGATGAATTCGGTGCGCTGACCTATCTGGACGAGGTGCACGCCGTCGGCATGTATGGCCTCCGCGGCGCGGGCGTGGCCGAACGTGATGGCATGATGGATCGCATCGACATCATCAACGGCACGCTTGGCAAGGCTTTCGGCGTCTTTGGCGGCTATATCGCCGGGACGGCCAAGATGCTGGACGCCGTTCGGTCCTATGCACCGGGGTTCATCTTCACGACCTCCATCCCCCCAGCCGTGGCGGCAGGGGCGGCGGCATCGATCCGCCACCTCAAGACCGCCACCGCCCTGCGTGAGGCGCACCAGACGCATGCCCGTATCCTGAAGATGCGCCTGAAGGGGCTGGGCCTGCCGATCATCGATCACGGATCGCATATCGTGCCGGTTCACGTGGGCCATCCGGTGCATTGCAAGATGCTGTCGGACATGCTGCTGGAAGATCACGGCATCTATGTCCAGCCGATCAACTTTCCCACCGTTCCCCGCGGGACCGAGCGGCTTCGCTTCACCCCTTCGCCCGTGCACGGCGCAAAGGAGATGGACGCACTTGTGCGCGCGCTTGACTTGCTTTGGGGGCACTGTGCGCTAAATCGCGCCGAAATGTCAGCCTGATCACATAGGCAGATGCATCGATCTCTGGCCTGTGATAATCAACGGCCAGAGGCAGCCTATGAGTCGAGATAACGGCTGGGCATTTTTCTGGGGCAGGGCGACAACACATGATCTGGCGGAGGACATCCCCTTCGACGGTGGACGGTGACAAACCTTTGGGGTTTGACGATTTTGAGCTGCGCCTTGGCGATGTGATGCGCGGGGAGCGGGCGACGCTGGGCAAGTCCCTTCTGGATGTGCAGCGCGAACTTCGGATCAAGGCCACCTACATCGCCGCGATCGAGAACTGCGATTTGACCGCGTTCGAAAGCCAGGGCTTCATTGCCGGCTATATCCGTTCCTATGCCCGCTATCTGGGGCTGGATCCCGAATGGTCCTACCAGAAGTTCTGTGCCGAGGCGAATTTCACCCTGCATCACGGCATGTCGGCGCAAGCCTCGCCTCGTCGCCCGGTGCCGGTGCGGTCGGGCGATCCGCTGGCTGATCCGAATCCTAAATTCCTGCCGCAAAGCCGTAGCTTCGCATCGCAGATCGATCTGCGCGCCGTGGCTTCTGTCATGGTGCTGGCCGTGCTGATCGGCGGCATCGGATATGGCGGCTGGTCCGTCCTGCAGGAAGTGCAGCGCGTTCAGCTTGCGCCCGTGGAACAAAGCCCGGACGTCATGGCCGAAATGGACCCGCTGGACGGCGTGACCACCGGCGGAAATCTTGACGTGCTGCCGCAAGGGGACGAGGCGACGCAGCATGATCTGATGGCGCGACTGTACCGCCCGCGCGATCAGGCGCTGGACGTGCCTGTCCTGATTGCCCGTGACGGGCCCATCGCCGCCATCGACCCGCGGCGCGAACAACTGGCCGACGCTGACCATTTCGGCCCCGAATTTCCTGATCAGGTGGCCGAACCCCCGCAGGTGGTGCAGGCACAGGCCCCCAAGGTGGAAATCCTTGCCGTCCGCCCGTCCTGGATCCGTGTGCAATCGGCCGATGGCACCGTCCTGTTCGAAAAGATCCTTGATGCGGGCGAACGCTATGAAGTGCCGCAGATGGAAGAACCTGCAAAGCTTCGTGCCGGCAATTCCGGATCTGTCTATTTCGCCGTGAATGGCGAAACCTATGGTCCCGCCGCTGCGGGGGCGCAGGTGGTCAAGAATGTCAGCCTTACCCCCGAGGCGCTGACCGAGGCCTATGCCGCCGCGGAGCCGGACCGCGATGCCGATCTTGCGCGCATACTGACGGCCGAGGCGACCGACTGACGGTTGCCCCCGCTTCGCCCCGCCCCTATGTTGGGGCAAAGGCGAAGCGGAGCATTCCATGTCCTTGAATCACGTCCGGCCCTGGCGAAACATCTACCGTCGCAAGTCGCGGCAGATCATGGTGGGCAACGTGCCCGTCGGGGGCGATGCACCTATCTCGGTGCAGACGATGACCAACACGCTGACAACCGATGTCAGGGCGACCGTCGCACAGGTTCAGGCGGCGGCAGCGGCTGGTGCGGATATCGTGCGCGTGTCTGTTCCGGACGAGGAATCATCCCGTGCGCTGAAGGACATCGTGGCCGAAAGCCCGGTTCCGATCGTGGCCGATATCCACTTCCACTATAAGCGCGCGATCGAGTCCGCCATGGCGGGCGCGGCTTGCCTGCGCATCAACCCGGGCAACATCGGGGATGAAAAGCGGGTCAAGGAAGTGATCAAGGCGGCCAAGGACTATGGCTGTTCCATCCGTATCGGCGTCAATGCAGGCTCGCTTGAACGCCACCTGCTTGAAAAATATGCCGAACCTTGCCCCGAGGCGATGCTGGAATCCGGCATGGATCACATCAAGATCCTGCAGGACAACGATTTCCACGAATTCAAGATCAGCGTGAAGGCATCGGACGTGTTCCTTGCCGCCGCTGCCTATCAGGCCATCGCGGATGCCACGGATGCGCCGATCCACCTTGGCATCACCGAAGCCGGCGGGCTGGTGTCCGGCACGGTGAAATCGGCCATCGGCCTTGGCAACCTGCTGTGGATGGGGATCGGCGATACGATCCGCGTTTCCCTTTCCGCCGATCCGGTGGAAGAGGTGAAGATCGGGTACGAAATCCTGAAATCGCTCGGCCTGCGCCATCGCGGCGTCACGATCATCTCGTGCCCGTCCTGCGCGCGGCAG
The DNA here is from genome assembly GCF_004015795.1 of Falsirhodobacter deserti. Taxonomy (GTDB): domain Bacteria; phylum Pseudomonadota; class Alphaproteobacteria; order Rhodobacterales; family Rhodobacteraceae; genus Falsirhodobacter; species Falsirhodobacter deserti. The sequence continues at coordinate 610,220 of NZ_ML137218.1, forward strand.
GGGTTCGATGTGATCAAGACGGTGTCGGCGCTCGAAGAACGGCTTGCCCATGTCACCACCTCGATGAGCCTGTCGATCATCGGGTGTGTGGTGAACGGTCCCGGCGAAGCGCTGATGACCGATATCGGTTTCACCGGCGGCGGGGCCGGGAATGGCATGGTCTATCTTGCCGGCAAGCAAAGCCACCGCATGTCGAACGACCAGATGATTGACCACATCGTCGAACAGGTGGAAGCGCGCGCTTCCCAGATCGAGGCTGAAAAGGCCGCTGCCGAAGCGGTTCAGGCAGCCGAATAGGATGCCTGCCGCCAGTGGCGGCAGGCTGGTTTCGGATCAGCCCTTCCGTTCCTGCGCAACGATCCGCGCCATGCCTTCCTGTGGCACGTAACCGCGCAGGATCGTGTCATCGATGATGAAGGTCGGCGTACCCTGAACCTGCAGCGTCTGCGCCAGCGCCATGTTGTCGGCGATCACCTTCGAAATGGCGTCGCTGTCCATCTCGGCCTTCACGGCGGGCCAGTCCAGACCCAGATCGCCGGCGATGCGCTGCAGCGTGGCTTCGTTCACGTCGCCGCGCAGGGTGAAGAATTGGTCGTGCACGCTTTTGTAGGCATCATCGCCCGCTGTCATCTTCACCGCCAGCGCAAACCGCGAGGCGAGGGTCGATTGCTCCCCGAGGATCGGCAGCTCTTTCAGCACGAAGCGGATGTTGCCGTCGGTTTTCACCAGATCCTCCACTTCCGCGAAGGCCTGCCGGCAATAACCGCAGCGGTAATCCATGAACTCCACCAGCGTGACATCGCCGTCCGGATTGCCGCCGACCCAATCGGCCTCGTTGTTGAAGATCGCGTCCGCGTTCTGCGACAGGATCTGGCTTTCATTGGCGGCCTGCTGCTGCTGCTGGCGCTGGTCCAGAACCTGGATCGCCTCCATCAGAACTTCGGGGTTTTCCATCAGGTAATCGCGCACTTCGGACCGGAAGACCTGACGCTCGGCATCCGTCATTTCCTGCGCCATGACGGGCAGGGCAAGGCTGGCAGCAACCGCTGCAAGGGCGAGGCGTTTCATCGTCATCTCCTTCAGTTGGGGGCAGGGAACACGGGAAGCCCGCCAATGGCAAGTGTTGACCTGTGCGGCGATCTGCCCGAGGAAGACGGCGATCGAAGATAGGGAAGGGCGATGCGGGTAATCCTCTGGGCGATGCTGTGCACATTTCTTGCCGTGACGGCGCAGGCGCAGGTGGCGCAGCTTGATCCCGATGCCTCGCGCATCCGCGAAGGCTGGATCGGCGGGATCGAGGTTACGCTGGGTCTTTCGCAGCCGGTGCCATGGCGCGCACGGGTGCTGGCCGACCCGCCGCGCCTTGTGCTGGATTTCCGCAACCTCGATCTGGGCAAGGTGCTGCCCGGCCATGGCCGGCGCATCACGAGTATTCGGCAGGGCACGGTGCGGCCCGGTTGGTCGCGCATGGTGCTGACCTTGGCGCGACCCCACATCATAAGCAGCGCCGAGATGCGGACCGGTGATGGCGCAACCGTTCACGTGGTGCTGGAAGGCGCCGATGAGGCGGAGTTCGCGGCCGCAGCGGCCCGGCCCGAGCCGCCCGAATGGGCGCTGCCCGCCGTGCCGCCCGCGCCCGAGGTGTCAGGGGAGGGGCCGCTTCTTGTCATGCTGGATCCCGGCCATGGCGGTCTTGATCCGGGCGCCGAACATGGCGGCCTTCACGAAAAGGTGCTGACGCTGGCTTTTGCCAATGAACTTCGGCAGGTGCTGCTGCGTGACGGCACCTTCCGCGTCGCCCTTACGCGGGAGGATGATCGTTTCGTTCCGCTGGAAACCCGGCTGACCCTCGCGCGGCAGGCTGGGGCTGGGGTCTTTATCTCCATCCATGCCGATGCGGTGGCCGAGGGGGAGGCGACGGGTACCACCATCTATACGCTGTCGGACGAGGCGACGGACCGCGCGGCGCGGGTTCTGGCCGAATGGCACGACCGCGAGGATATCATCGCCGGCGTGGATCTGGGCGGGCAGGATGATTCCATCGCGCGCGTGCTGATGGACATGGCGCGGGCCGAAACCAAGCCGCGCACCGACCGTCTGGCCGCGGCGCTGGAGGTGGCGGTGAAATCCCACCGGATCGTCATGCACCGCCATCCCCGCCAAGCCGCGGACTTCGCAGTGCTGAAGGCACCCGACATGCCGTCGGTGCTGATCGAACTGGGGTTCCTTTCCTCGCAGGGGGATCTGGCAAAGCTGCGCGATCCGGCATGGCGCGCGCGGATGGCGCTGGCCGTGCGTGACGGTCTGCTTGCGTGGGCGGCAAAGGATGCGGTCATCCGTCCCGGCCTTCGGCGATAGATCGCGCGATTGTCACGCCGCCCGCACCGGCGGATTTTGACCTTGCCCGACTTGCGCGGTATATAGCCCCCTGCACTGGCGCGAGGGCACTTCATTGTTCAGGTTCATCGGCTCCGTCCTCGGGGCCATCTTCACGGCGGTCACGCTGGCAATCATCTTCGGCGCGCTGACGCTTGCGGCGGTGTTCTGGATGTATTCACGCGATCTGCCCAGCCATGACAGCCTTGCCCAGTACACGCCCCCCACGATCAGCCGGATCTATAACCGCGAAGGCCGGGTCATCGACGAATTCGCGCAGGAACGGCGCATCTTCGTTCCCGCCGAGGAGATCCCCGATCTGGTCAAGGCCGCCTTCGTATCGGCGGAAGACAAGAACTATTATATCCACCACGGATATGACCCCCGCAGCATCGTCGTAGCCATCGTGGAGGCCGTGGAGTCGCGGGGCCGCTCCGTGCGCGGCGCATCCACGATCACGCAGCAGGTGGCAAAGAACTTCCTTCTTTCCTCGGACCGGACGGTGGAGCGGAAGATCAAGGAGATCATCCTTGCAACGCGCCTCGACAATTCGTTGTCCAAGGACAAGGTGTTGGAGCTTTACCTGAACGAGATTTTCCTTGGCCGGAACTCGTATGGGGTTGCCGCGGCCGCGCAGACCTATTTCAACAAGTCGCTGTCGGAGCTGCGCCCCGAAGAGGCGGCCTTCCTTGCCTCCATGCCGCAGGCTCCCAGCCGATCGCCCGTGACCGACAAGCAGCACCTGACCGATCGGCGCAATTACGTGCTGCGCGAAATGTATCAGAACGGCTATCTGGACAAGCCGGCGATGGAAGCCGCGATCGCAGAGCCGCTGCGCTCCGTCCAGAACGGCGATTACGAACCCTATCGTGAAACGCTGCCCCCGCGCGGCTATTTCACCGACGAGATCCGCCGCCAGCTTTCCGACGAATTCGGCCGCGACCAGTTCTTCGGCGGTGGCCTGTCCATCCGCGCAACCGTGGACCCGGAGCTGCAGAACGAGGCCGCCGCAGCCCTGCGCGCCGGATTGGAAAAGCTGGATCGCAGCCTTGGCGTCTGGCGCGGCACCGGCGTGACCGTTCCTGCCGATGTGCTGGACAGCGAGGATGAATGGCGCCCCGCGCTCGCATCGGCCGAGGTGCCGCGCGACGTGCCGGGCTGGCGCGTGGCCGTGGTGCTGGAGGCCGGTTCCTCGGCCACCATCGGCATCCAGGGGGAAAAGGGCACCGGAACGATTCCCGCAAGCGACGTGCGCTGGATTTCCCGCGCCACTGCGCTTTCGGATGTCGTAACGCCTGGTGATATCGTTCTGGTCCGCGCCGATGGCGACGGCTGGAGCCTGCGGCAAATCCCGGAGGTCGAAGGCGGCTTCATGGCGATGGACGTGAATACCGGCCGCGTTCTGGCGATGCAGGGAGGCTTTTCCTATCAGGAAAGCAGCTTCAACCGCGCCACGCAGGCGCAGCGCCAGCCGGGTTCATCCTTCAAGCCATTCATTTACGCCGCCGCGCTGGATCGCGGGATGACGCCTGCAACGGTGATCGTCGACGCCCCGATCGAGGTGAATACGCCCCAGGGGCTGTGGACGCCCAAGAACTCCTCTGGCAAGTGGCTTGGGCCGGCCCCCATGCGCCTTGGCATCGAACAGTCGCGCAACCTGATGACGATCCGCCTCGCGCAGGAAATCGGCATGGATACGGTTGCCCAGTATGCCGAACGCTTCGGGGTCTACGACTCGATGCGCCAGTTCCTCGCAAACTCCTTGGGTGCGCAGGAAACGACGCTGATGAAGATGGTGTCCGCCTATGCCATGTTCGCCAATGGCGGGCAGCGGGTGGAGCCGACGCTGGTGGATCGCGTGCAGGACCGGTTCGGCCGCACCATCTATCGCCATGATCAGCGCAACTGCGTGAACTGCGGACAGGCCAACCTGCCGCAGGGTACGGCGCCGCAGATCGTGGCGCAGAACGAACAGGTGATGGACCCGATCACCGCCTACCAGCTTACCTCGATGATGCGGGGCGTGGTGCAGCGCGGTTCTGCCAGCTCGCTCAACCTGCCGGTTCCGGTGGCGGGCAAGACGGGCACGACAAACGATGCCAAGGATGTGTGGTTCGTCGGTTATACCTCCAACATCGTGGCGGGCTGCTACATGGGCTATGACCAGCCACGCTCGCTTGGTCGGTCGGCTTTTGGCGGAACGCTGTGCGTGCCCGTCTTCCAGGAGTTCATGCAGAAGGCCGTGCAGCGCTTCGGCGGGACAGAGTTCAAGGTGCCGCCCGGCGGTTACTTCCAGAAGGTGGACCGTTTCACGGGCGCGCCGCTGCCGGCCGACGCCACCGGCCCCAACGTCATCTCGGAATACTTCCGCGAGGGGGTGGAGCCGCAATGGGGCAGTGCCGTCGATGGTGGCTTCGCCATGGGGGAAAACCTGCCCTTGTTCGCACCGGGGGAAACGGATGACAGCCAGACCGTCACCACATCCACCGGGGAACGGCGCGAGATTCCGCGCAACAACGCCGATTTCGGCACACTCAGTTCGGGTGGCCTCTACTAAGGCCCCCGCTTGCCGCCAAACGCCCAAGCGGGTATTACCGCTGCCTGAACCATTTCGAGGACGATCATGCGCACCGAGATCCAGCACCACGCCGAGACGATCCGCAAGACGCTGGAGCTTCTTGCGCAGCGCATGGATCGCGAAACGGCCAGCCACCGGCTGGAAGAATTCGATGCCATGATCGAAGCGGGCGACATCTGGAACGATCCTGCGAAGGCGCAAAAGCTGATGCGCGACCGTCAGGCGCTGATGGACCAGATCTCCACCTAGGATCTGATCGAAAGCGGGTTGAACGACAATATCGAGCTGATCGAACTGGGCGAGGCCGAGGGCGATTCCGAGATCGTGTCCGAAGCTGAAAACGCGATCCGCGAGCTGGTGACGCTGGCGCAGGCGAAAGAGCTTGAGGCCCTGCTGGATGGCGAGGCCGACAGCAACGACACCTTCCTTGAAATCAACGCCGGTGCCGGCGGCACCGAAAGCTGCGACTGGGCCTCCATGCTGGCGCGGATGTATGTGCGCTGGGCGGAAAAGAAGGGCTACAAGGTCGAAACCCAGTCCATCTCGGAAGGGGAGGAGGCGGGGATCAAATCCGTGTCCTACAAGATCAGTGGCCTGAACGCCTATGGCTGGTTGAAGTCGGAATCCGGCGTGCACCGCTTGGTGCGGATCTCTCCCTATGACTCGGCGGCGCGGCGGCACACCTCCTTCAGTTCTGTCTGGGTTTATCCCGTGGTGGACGACAATATCGAGATCACCGTGCCCGATAACGAGATCCGGATCGACACCTACCGTTCATCGGGTGCGGGCGGGCAGCACGTGAACACCACCGACTCGGCCGTGCGGATCACGCACATCCCGACGGGCATCGTGGTGACAAGCTCTGAAAAGTCGCAGCACCAGAACCGCGCCAATGCCATGGCCGCCCTGAAATCGCGCCTTTACCAGATGGAGCTGGATCGTCGGAATGCCGCGATCAATGCCCAGCACGAGGCGAAGGGCGATGCGGGCTGGGGCAACCAGATCCGTTCCTATGTTTTGCAGCCCTACCAGATGGTGAAGGACCTGCGCACCAACGTGGAAACCTCGGACACGCAGGGCGTGCTGGATGGCGATCTGGACCGCTTCATGGCGGCAACGCTGGCGCAGGACGTGGCAGGCAAAAGCCGCGCCGAAGCGAACGCGGAATAATCAGCAGCACCGTCAAGCCACCCCAGTGGCCCCTTGCCGTCAGGGCAGGGGGCTTTTTGCATGACGGCAAAGCCGCATTGCCGATCAGGGGCGGCAACGAAAAAGCGCCCCGAAGGGCGCTTGTGTCAGGCGTTGTTTGCTTGGTGTGCGGCCGTCACTTGCGGCTGGGGCTGCGGCGCAGCGATCGCCTTCTTGCCCTGCTGCAGGGGATCGTCCTGCCGCTGGACCGAGCCTTCGAAATGAGCGCCGGATTCGATCGCGATCGTCTTGTGGATGATGTCGCCCTCGACCCGCGCGGTGGAGGTGAGGCGGACTTTCAAACCACGGACGCGGCCAATCACGCGGCCATTGACGACGATATCGTCCGCCACAATCTCGCCCCGGATGGTGGCGCTTTCGCCCACGGTCAGCAGGTGCGCGCGGATGTCGCCCTCAACCGTGCCTTCAACCTGGATATCGCCGGTCGTCTTGAGGTTGCCGACAACCGTCAGGTCGGAAGACAGGACGGAGGTTCCGGCCTTGCCGCGCGGCGCTGCCGCTTCGGTCTTGGGCGTCTCGGTCCAGCTTCTGGTTTCGCCTTCCTGCTTCGGACCCGGCTCGTTCACTCTGCTTTTAGAAAACATCTCTTCCCGCCTTGATGAAGGTCATGGGGTTGACAACCTTGTCCCCCACGCGCACCTCGTAATGCAGGTGGCTTCCGGTGGACCGGCCTGTCGAGCCCATATCACCAATCCGGTCACCACGCGACACTTTATCGCCGGTTTTCACGCGAATCTTGGACATGTGGCCATAGCGGGTCTCGATGCCGAAGTCGTGCCGGATCTCCACCATGTTGCCGTAACCGCTGACCCATCCCGCGCGCACGACGGTGCCGTCGCCGGTTGCAAGAATGGGCGTTCCTATCGGCGCTGCCATGTCGAGCCCCGCGTGGAAGCGGCGGCCGGCGCCCTTGGGATCGTTCCGGTAACCGAAGGGTGACGAATAGCGGAAACGGCTCGTGACCGGCATCGACAGCGGCACATGCACGGCGGCGATGCGATACATGTTCATCCGCTGCAAACCGTCAAGAATGGCGTTGGCGCGCTGTTCTTCGGCCGAGGTTTCGCCGTTCATCGTCGACAGGCTGACCCGGTCAAGCGGGCCGCCCTGGCCCGAATACCCGCGGCGCACCTGACGCAGCAGATCGTCCGTGTTCAGGCCCGCAGCCTTGAACATGTTGTCCAGCGGCTCCATCGACATCTCGACGGCATCTTCAAGCTGCGCGAAGATCGCATCGTTGCGGGCTTCCAGCGCGGCTTTCTCGTTCAGCGCATCTTCGGTCTGGGCGCCGGCCTGCAGGGCGGCCATCGCCAGATCGTCCCGTTCACGCGCGGTATCATCCAGCGCGGCGGTGATCATCTGAAGCGTGTCAGTGGCTTCCACGCCCGCGGCGGCATCGCCTTCGTTCAGCGCAAGGGTCACACGCTCGGCCTCGGCGCGTGCGGTGTCGCGTTCCTCGATCGTCTTGCGAAGGGTGGCCTGCACGGCGGCAAGGCCGCTTTCAAGCTCCCGGCGGCGATCCTCGGATGCCAGAAGCCGGGTCTGCATGGCCGAAACCTCGTCCAGCGCAAGCGAGAAGCGCGCCTGGGCATTGGCTGCTTCCTCTGCGCGGATGTCCCGCTCGTCCGAGATGGTGTTCAGGCGTTCTTCATAGATGGCCTGCTGGCGCGCCGTGGCAACCTTTCCAGATCCGGTGGACATGCCATCCATGAACACGATGGCCGAAGCGACCATGGCCCATCCCACGACCGCAACGCTGCCCGTCAGGGCCGCAAGCTGCGTGGCGGGGCGAATGCGGATGAAGCGCGTTTTCGTGTCCGACTTCAGATACAGGCGCTGTTCGGGAAGCCAGCGATCCAGCGAGGTGTTGAGCCGGTACGAGATGCGTTTCAGCACGGGGATGTTCCGTTCGTTGTTGCCCGGACGGAAGAGCGCCTGCCTTGCATAAGCAACGTGACGAAAGGCGGTATGACCAGCCCACTTCTGTCCCGCGGACTGGATACGGGGAAGGGGCCCTTCGGGCAACCAAATCTGTCAGGGCGCCCCGCCAATATGGCAAAAGGTTGCGCATATCGGCGAAAGCTCGCCTATCTATGGTAGGCGGGCTGCCTCCAGCACCTCTTCGGCGTGGCCTGCGACCTTGACTTTGCGCCATTCGCGCAGGATTCGCCCGTCTGCCGAAATCAGGAACGTGGACCGTTCGATCCCCATGCTCTTGCGGCCATACATGTTCTTTTCCACCCATACGCCATAGGCCTCGGCCACCTCGCCCGTGTCGGAGGCGAGCGTGATCCCAAGTCCGTGCTTGCGGCAGAACTTCTCGTGCGAGGCGAGGTCATCCTTGGAGATGCCGATCACGCTGGTTTCCGCCGCCTCGAACTCGGCGGCAAGGCGGTGGAAATCCTGCGCCTCCAGCGTGCAGCCGGGCGTGTCGTCGCGCGGATAGAAATACAGCACCACCTTCCGGCCCAGCGCGGAAAGCGTGATTTCGCCATCGGTGGAGGGAAGGGTGAAATCCGGGGCTTGGCGGGTCATGGCCGTTCCTTCATCTATATCCACGCCTGTGTTGCCTTTCGCCGCGGATGAAGGCAAGCGCAACAGGACGGATGAAGGGATTCAGGTGGCGGGCAGAACGGTCAGATGGCGGCGCATCGCGCTTTGGCTTGCCGGTATGCTGGTCGGCCTGCCGCTGCTGCTGGCGATCGTTCTGGCCATGTCGGGCCAAAGCCTGCCCTTGCCGCGCCCTGTGCTGGATCTGGCCCAGGCCCAGATGAACTTCGCGCTTCGCCGCGCCGGAACGGTGGGCGCGCAGGCCACGGTGGGCGGCGTTTCCATCGCGCTGGACCGGCGCTTCCGCCCGCGCATCCACATCACCGACATCCGACTTGCCGATCGCGACGGGCATCCCGTGCTGGAGCTGCCCGCCGCACGCCTGACCTTCCGTTTGCCTTCGGTGTCCGAACCCGTGCAGCCCTTGGCGGTCGTGCTGGAAGGGGCGCGCATCAACGTGCAGCGCCGCGCTGATGGCAGCTTTGATCTGGCGCTGGGTGTCAAGGCGGATGATACGCCCATCCAGTCCTATCCCGAGGCGATCGAGGAGATCCGCCGCGCGCTGACGGTCCCGCTCGCCTCCACCCTGCGTTACATCCACGTGGCCGATGTAACGGCCTTGATCGAGGATGCCCGCGCGGGCCGCACATGGACGCTGAACCAAGGGGATCTGACGCTGCGCCGCCCTGCGGGCGAGCTGGAGGCAGAGCTTTCCGCGCGGGTGGAGGGCAGCGATGCCGGCCAGCTTGGCATGACGTTCCACATCGATCTTGACCAAGGCACCACCCGGATGGAGGCGCAGATCGCCTCCATCCCTGCGCGGGACATTGCGGCGCAGGCCGCCCCGCTGGCCGCGCTGGCCGTTCTCGATGCCGATGTCTCGGGCTCTCTTTCGGCGGCGGTGGACGGGTCCGGCTCATTGTCGCAGCTTTCGGCAACGCTTGATCTGGGGCAGGGCGCGCTTTTGCCGCGCGAGGATATGCAGCCTGTCACCTTCGATGCGGCCAGCATGGGCCTCAGCTTCGATCCGGCTGCCAACAAGGTTTCCCTTTCCGATCTTGAGGTGACGGGCCCCACGCTGCGCATTTCTGCGGATGGCCACGCCTATCTGCGCGATCTTCAGGACGGGCTGCCGGACACGATCCTGACGCAGCTGCGCTTTCGCGATCTGTCGGTCGATCCCGAGGGGCTGTTCACCGAACCTGTCCGCTTTACCTCGGGCACGCTGGATGCGCGGCTGCGGCTGGATCCGTTCACGATGGAACTGGGGCAGGTCGCTCTGGTCGAGGGGGACCGCGTGCTGCGCGGTCACGGCCGCGTCAGCGCCGAGCCGGACGGCTGGCACCTGTCCTTCGATCCCAGCCTGAACCGCATCCGCCGCGACCAGCTTCTGGCGCTTTGGCCGGTGGACCTTGTGCCCCGCACGCGCGAATGGCTGGATGACAACGTGCTGGAGGGGGATCTGCGCCGCGTGCGCGCCGCCATCCGCATCGCGCCGGGGCAAACGCCTCGCGTCTCGCTCAGCTATGCGTTTCAGGGCGGGGATGTGCGCTTCCTGCGAACCCTTCCCCCGATCGAGAAGGGGGAGGGATATGCCTCCATCCATGAAGACCGTTACGCGATGAAGCTGCACCGCGGGCAGGTGACGCCGCCCGAAGGTGGACCGGTGACGGCGGACGGATCGTCGCTCGTGGTGCCCGATCTGCGCGACACCCCCATCCATGTGAAGATCGCGCTGGAAACCGACAGCAGCGTAACGGCGGCCCTTTCCCTGCTGGACCAGCCGCCTTTCCGCTTCTTGTCGCGCGCTGGGCGCAGCCCCGATATCGGGACAGGCCATGCACGGGTGACGGCACTTCTGGATGTTCCGCTGGTCGATGACCTGAAGGCGGACGCGGTGGGCTTCGATGTGCGGGGCAAGATCACCGATTTCAGCTCTGACACGCTGGTGGAAGGGCGGCAGCTTACTGCGCCGATACTTGATCTCACTGCGGTGCCCGAGGGGCTGGCGGTGTCCGGCAGCGGCACGTTGGGTCGGCTGCCCTTCACTGCGACCTACCGGTTGCCGCTGGCTGGTGGCGCCGCCCCCTCGGTTGAGGGGGAGGCGATGCTGTCACAGGCGGCGTTGGAGGAATTCCGCATCGGCCTGCCGGACGGGCTGATCGCCGGGCAGGCTCCGGGCCGTTTCCGCGTCGATTTGCCCAAGGATGCGCCGCCAGACCTGCACCTGACCTCGAACCTTGTGGGGATGCGGGGCCGGCTGGAAGCAATCGGCTGGACCAAGCCTGCATCTGAGGCCGGCCGGCTGGAGGTGCACGCCACCCTTGGTCCCGTTCCGCAGGTCAGGCGGCTGGCGCTTAAAGGGGGCGGGCTGGACGCAGCGGGCTCTGTCGACCTGCGCGATGGCGGGCTGGAGGCGGCGCGCCTGTCGCGCGTGCGCCTGAACGGCTGGCTGGATGCGCCCGTGACGCTGACGGCGCGCGGGCCGGGCCAGGCCCCGGCCGTGCGCGTGAATGGCGGCCGCGTGGATCTGCGCCGGCTGAACCTTGGCGGCGGCGGCGCGGGCCGCGGCGGCGATGATACCCCCATCGACGCGCAGCTGGACGAAGTTCGGGTGACGGATGCGCTGGCGCTGACGGATATGCAGGGCCGGTTCACCACGGCCGGCGGGTTCAGGGGCGATTTCAAGGGCCGCGTCAATGGCGGTGCGGCGCTGGCGGGGCGGCTTGATCCGGCGCGGCACGGAACCTCGGTGCGGCTGGTTTCGCAGGATGCAGGCGGGGCGCTGCGCGATGCGGGCATCTTCGGCAAGGTGCAGGGCGGGTCACTGGATCTGCAACTGGTGCCGCGCCCCGCCAAGGGGGAGTATGACGGAATTGCCGTCGCCTCGGGGCTGCGGGTGATGGACCTTCCTGCGGCTGCGGGGCTGGTCAATGCGCTGTCGGTCGTGGGGCTGGCAGACCAGCTTGCCAACGGAGGCATTCTTTTCGAAAGCGCCCATGCGGCCTTCCGCTTGACCCCCGGCGCGATCGAGGTCACGAGGGGCGCGGCAACCGGCCCCTCGCTGGGCGTTTCCGCGGCAGGAGTATACCGGATGACCGACACGCGGTTCTTCATGCAGGGCGTCGTCACACCCATCTATTTCCTCAACGGTGCAGGCTCGACCGATGGCAAGGGGCTGTTCGGCATGACCTGGCGCCTGCGCGGCACGCCCGAAGCGCCGCAGATCAGCGTGAACCCGTTGTCGCTGGTGACGCCCGGACCGCTGCGTGATGCCCTTCAGGGCCCTGCACCAAGGCTTGCACAATGAAACTTTCCGATTTCGACTTCCACCTGCCCGAAACCCTGATCGCCACGCGCCCTGCGCGGCCGCGCACCTCTGCCCGCCTGCTGCTGGCAGAAGGGGATGCGATCCGCGATCTGCACGTGCGCGATCTGGTGGACATCTTCCGCAAGGGCGACCGGCTGGTGCTGAACAACACCAAGGTCATTCCCGCCCGCCTGACCGGCACCCGCCGCCGCCTGACGGGGCAGGGAGAGGTGGAGGCCCGGATCGAGGTGACGCTGCTGGAACCTGCAGCCGAAGGCTGGCGCGCCTTCGCCAAGCCGCTGCGCAAGCTGGCCGAAGGGGAGGTGATCCGCTTTTCCAACCGGCTTTCGGCCACCGTTGCCGCCAAGACCGAAACCGACGTCGTGCTGGCCTTTGAAACCGATGATTTCGACGCGGCGCTGGCCGAAGCGGGGGCGATGCCGCTGCCGCCCTATATCGCGGCCAAGCGCGCACCCGACGCGCAGGACGAACAGGACTACCAGACCGTCTTTGCCCGCCATTCCGGCGCGGTTGCCGCCCCCACCGCCAGCCTGCATTTCGACGATGCCCTGCTGGCCGCCCTGCGCGACAAAGGGGTGGAGTTCACCGAGGTCACCCTTCATGTCGGCGCGGGAACCTTCCTGCCCGTGAAGGTGGAAGATGTGACGACCCACAAGATGCACGCCGAATGGGGCGAGGTGACACAGCAGGCTGCGGACGAGGTGAATGCCACCCGCGCTGCCGGCGGCCGCGTCATCCCCGTCGGCACCACCGCCCTGCGCCTGATCGAAAGTGCCGCCAGCGAAGGCCGGCTGATGCCGTGGCGGGGCGAGACGGACATCTTCATCTATCCCGGTTATCACTTTCAGGTGACGGATGCGCTGATGACGAACTTCCACCTGCCCAAGTCGACGCTTCTGATGCTTGTTTCGGCGCTGATGGGCGAAGAAACGGTTCGCCGCATCTATGGTCATGCGGTTGCGGAAAACTATCGTTTCTTCTCCTACGGGGATGCGTCCCTGCTGATCCCTTCTCGCGACTGAGGTTCTGTCGATGCTGTCCGTCCTGAACTCCACCTGGCCGCTGCTGGTCGGTGTCATGCTTCTGCTTGTCGGCAACGGCATGCAAAGCACCCTTCTGGGGATCCGGGGCGGGATCGAGGGGTTTTCCACCCTTCAGATGTCTGCCGTGATGTCGTGCTATTACGTCGGCTTCCTCGTGGGGTCGCGCACGGTGCCCGACCTGATCCAGAAGGTGGGCCATGTGCGTGTCTTTGCGGCGTTGGGTTCGATCATTTCGGCGATCCTTGTCTGCTTCCCGGTTCTGCCGGACTGGATCCTCTGGTCGTTGATGCGGGTGGCGATCGGATTCGGCTTTTCGGGCGTCTACATCGCCGCTGAAAGCTGGCTCAACAACACCTCCACGAACGAGACGCGCGGACAGGCACTGTCGCTTTACATGATCGTGCAGATGCTGGGGATCATCACCTCGCAGGCGCTGCTGAACATCGGCGATCCGGCGGGCTTTGCGCTGTTCGTGCTGCCCTCGGTGCTGATCTCGCTTTCGTTCCTGCCGATCCTGCTGACGGTGAAGCAGGCCCCCGTCTTCGAAACGACCGAGCGTTTGTCCTTCCGCAGCCTTTACGAGGCTTCGCCCCTTGGCGTGGTGGGGATGTTCCTGTCGGGCGGGATCTTTTCGTCCATGTTCGGGATGGCGTCTGTCTGGGGAACGGTTGCGGGGTTGAACGTGGCGCAGATCTCCATCTTCATCGCGGCGATGTATGTGGGGGGGCTGGTGTTCCAGTATCCCATCGGCTGGCTTTCGGACCGGATGGATCGCCGGATGGTGATCTGTGGGTCCGCCATCGCGGGGGCGGTGGCAATGCTGGTTACGATCTTCCTGCCCATCGCCATGTGGGCGATGGTTCCGGCCGCCGTGGTGCTGGGCGGCGTGTCGAACCCGCTTTATGCGCTGCTGATCGCCCACACCAACGACTTCCTGGAAAAAGAACAGATGGCGGGGGCAAGTGCGGGCCTGCTGTTCATGAACGGCCTCGGGGCAATGACGGGGCCGCTCATCACAGGATGGCTGATGAACGTCATCGGACCCGAAGGGTTCTTCGTGTTCATTCTTGTGCTGATGGTCCTGATTGCAGGCTATGCGGTTTACCGGATGACGCAGCGCAACGCGCCGAACCCCGACGAAACCGGCGCCTTCGCCATGATGGCCCCGATGGCCGCACCGATCGCCGTTGGCAGCCTGATGGAAGAAGCGGGGCAGGACACTGCCGCCACGACCGAACCGCGATAGGTTGTCATGCAGGGGCAGCTCTGTCAGGCTGCCCCGGAGGAGGAGCGATATGGATGATCCGCAAAGTGTGCTGGAATTCTGGCTGAACGAGGTTTCGCCCGAGGATTGGTACAACGCAGACCCCGAGCTGGATGCCGAGATCCGCGAACGGTTCTGCGATCTTTGGGAAGCGGCGCTTCAGGGCGGGCTTGAACACTGGGCGGATGGTACTGTCGGCACGCTGGCTTACCTGATCGTCTGCGATCAGTTCTCGCGCCACCTTTGGCGGGGAAAGGCACGGGCCTTCGCCACTGACGGGCAGGCGCGCGTGGCGGCCCGCCGGGCGCTGGAACATGGCTGGGACATGGGTGCGCCGGAACCTGCACGCCAGTTCTTCTATCTTCCGTTCGAACATTCCGAATATCACGACGATCAGGCCCTTTCCGTAAACCTGTTCCGCGAACGGATGCCCGAAACCGGGGCAGAAAATCTGCTTCACGCACAGGCGCACGAGGCGATAATCCTTCGCTTTGGCCGCTTTCCCTTCCGAAACGCCGCCCTTGGCCGGGAAAACACCCCGGAAGAGCAGGAGTTTATGGATCAAGGTGCCTATGCCGGCTTTGTTGAACGCTTCCGTGAAGGGCCCGCGTTGCGCGTGATCGAATGATGGTTTAATGTTAAACCAGTTTTCAGCGGAGGGGCAGATGGCCGACAACTTCGACATGATCGTCATCGGGGCCGGACCGGGGGGCTATGTCGCTGCCATTCGTGGCGCGCAGCTTGGCCTGAAGGTCGCGATCATCGAGCGTGAGAATCTGGGCGGCATCTGCCTGAACTGGGGCTGCATTCCCACAAAGGCGCTGTTGCGCTCGGCCGAGGTGCTGCACCTGATGCACCGCGCCAAGGAATTCGGCCTGAAGGCCGACAGCATCGGTTACGATCTGGATGCGGTGGTGAAACGGTCGCGCGGGGTGGCAAAGCAGCTTTCCTCGGGCATCGGCCACCTGATGAAAAAGAACAAGATCACCGTCGTGATGGGCGAGGCGACGATTCCCGCCAAAGGCAAGGTCAGCGTCAAGTCCGACAAGGGCACGCAGGAGCTGACAGCCAAATCCATCGTGGTGGCCACCGGCGCGCGTGCCCGCACCCTTCCGGGGCTGGAAGCCGATGGCGATCTGGTCTGGACCTATCGTCACGCGCTGCAGCCCAAGCGGATGCCGAAGAAGCTTCTGGTCATCGGCTCGGGCGCCATCGGGATCGAATTTGCATCCTTCTTCAACACGCTTGGCGCCGACACCACCGTGGTGGAGGTGATGGACCGCGTGCTGCCGGTGGAAGATGCCGAAATCTCGGCCTTCGCCAAGAAGCAGTTCGAAAAGCAGGGGATGAAGATCCTTGAAAAGACGACGGTGAAGAAGCTGGACAAGGCGAACGGCAAGGTCACGGCGCATCTGGAAGCGGATGGCAAGGTCACGACGCAAGAGTTTGATACCGTCATTTCGGCTGTCGGGATCGTCGGGAACACCGAAGGGCTGGGGCTGGAAGAACTGGGCGTGAAGATCGACCGGACGCATGTGCTGGTGGATGAATACTGCCGCACCGGCGTGGATGGCGTTTATGCCATCGGCGATATCGCGGGCGCGCCGTGGCTGGCGCACAAGGCCAGCCATGAAGGCGTGATGGTGGCCGAACTGATCGCGGGCCAGCACGCCCACCCGATCAAGCCGGGCACGATTGCCGGCTGCACCTACTGCTATCCGCAGGTCGCGTCGGTCGGGATGACCGAGGCGCGCGCCAAAGAGGCCGGGTTCGAGGTGAAGGTCGGCCGCTTCCCGTTCATCGGCAACGGCAAGGCCATTGCCCTCGGCGAGGCCGAGGGCTTTGTGAAGACCGTGTTCGATGCCAAGACGGGGGAGCTTCTGGGTGCCCACATGATCGGGGCCGAAGTGACGGAGCTGATCCAGGGCTATGTCATCGGCCGCACGCTTGAAACGACGGAGGAAGACCTGATGAACACCGTCTTCCCGCACCCGACCCTGTCCGAGATGATGCACGAATCCGTGCTG
Organism: Falsirhodobacter deserti; assembly: GCF_004015795.1. Lineage (GTDB taxonomy): Bacteria > Pseudomonadota > Alphaproteobacteria > Rhodobacterales > Rhodobacteraceae > Falsirhodobacter > Falsirhodobacter deserti. The sequence continues at coordinate 626,598 of NZ_ML137218.1, forward strand.
GACGCCTATGGTCGCGCATTGCACTTCTGAAACGGAAAAGGCGCCCCGCAGGGCGCCTTTTTTACAGGCGTGCGGCCACATCCTTGCGGGTGAAGCCGCGCATCGCCTCGCTGTGTTCGGCCATGAAAGCGCGGGTGCGGGGCGCATCATGCTTTGCCAGATCACGCAGCCATGCGGCAATGGCCTTCTGGATATGCCAGTCGCGGTCGGACAGCAGATCCACGATCCAGTCCAGCACCTGTTCGCGCGCGGCCAGCTCCGCCTCTTTCAGGTGGTTCTTCTTTGCCAGCGGCGCGGTCGCCAGCAAGGCCGTCCGGCGCGCCCAGGGATTTTCGCTTTCCAGCCATGCCGCAACCTCGTCCACGCGGGCCAGATCGGCCATCACGCGCTTTTCGGCGGCCTTGCCGACGGCATCGGCAATGGCCCAAGCATCAAGCTCGGCCACCCAGTCCTGAACCAGCCGCCACGCCGCCTCGTCCGGGCGCATCCGGGCCTGAAGCAGCAGACGGGCCGCAGCGATCCGCGCCTCGTGCACGTCCGACCGCCAAAGCGAGGAAGCAAGCGCCACCCGCTCCTCGACGGAAAGTTCGGCCCGCCATTCGGCCACAAGCGCGTCGATCGCGGCAAGGGGGGTGCCAAGATATTCGCGTTCCGCCTGATGGCGGGCGGCGGCTTCGGCGGCAAGGGCGGGATCCCCGGCCTCGCGCAGGGAATTGAGGGCTGTCATTCGACGGTCACCGATTTGGCAAGGTTGCGCGGCTGATCGACATCGGTGCCTTTCGCAACGGCTGTGTGATAGGCCAGAAGCTGTGCCGGAACGGCATAAAGCAGCGGCGCAAGGATGGACGGCACCTCTGGCATACGGATCGTACGCCAGCAATCCTGTCCCGCCTCGCGCAGGCCGGTTTCGTCGGAAATCAGCAGCACGCGGCCATGGCGGGCCATCACCTCCTGCATGTTCGACACGGTCTTGTCGAACAGCGCATCGCGCGGAGCCAGCACGATCACGGGCACATGCGCGTCGATCAGTGCGATGGGTCCGTGCTTCAACTCGCCCGAAGCATAGCCTTCGGCGTGGATGTAGCTAAGCTCCTTCAGCTTCAGGGCGCCTTCCAGCGCCAGCGGATAGATGGGGCCGCGACCGAGGAACAGGATGTCCTGCGCCTCGGCCAGGTCATCGGCCAGGCCGCGGATGGGATCGGCCGTGGTCATCGCCTGGTTCATCAGGCCGGGCAGGGCACGCAGATCGTCCAGATGCGCCTGAAGTGCCGCATCGTTCATTATGCCCCGATCATGGGCCGCCTTCAGCGCCATCATCAGCAGCACCAGAAGCTGGCATGAAAACGCCTTGGTGGACGCAACGCCCACTTCCACCCCCGCAAGGATGGGCAGCGCCACATCCACCTCCCGCGCGATGGAGGAGGTGGGCACGTTCACCACCGCAACCGTCTTGCCCACCTTTTCGGCGGCATGGCGCAGCGCGGCCAGCGTATCGGCAGTTTCGCCCGACTGGCTGACGAAGATCGCCCATTGCCGGTCCGTCAGCACCGGATCTCGGTACCGGAATTCCGAGGCGATATCGATTTCCACCGGCAGGCGGGCGATCTGTTCGAACCAGTATTTCGCAACATGGCAGGCGTAGTGGGCGGTGCCGCAGGCAACCAGGGTCAGCCGCTCCACCCCCGAAAAGTCCAGCGGCATGTCCAGCTTTCCGCCGGGAACATAGCGGGCCAGCGCATCGGCCAGAACGGCGGGCTGTTCGGCAATCTCCTTCGCCATGAAGTGCCGGAAGCCGCCCTTGTCGATCTGCGTTGCCCCCACGTCGATGCGGGCAAGAGAGCGGTTGGCGCGGCGGCCCGAGGCATCGGTTATCTCTGCCCCCTCGCGGGTCAGGATGACGCGGTCGCCTTCTTCCAGATAGGTGATGCGGTTGGTGAAGGGGGCCAGCGCGATCGCGTCCGATCCAAGGAACATCTCGCCCTCGCCATGCCCGACGGCAAGGGGGGAGCCCTTGCGAGCTCCGATCATCATGTCGCCCTCGCCGTCGAACAGGAAGGCCAGCGCGAAGGCACCTTCCAGCCGGTCGATGGTGGAAAAGGCCGCGTCGCGGGGCGAGGCGCCGCGATCCATCGCGCGGGCGGCCAGCAGGGCCACGACCTCGGTATCGGTCTGGCTTTCGGGGGCGTAACCGTCGGCGGCAAGCTCTTCGCGCAGTTCGCGGAAGTTCTCGATGATGCCGTTATGGACCACCGCCACGCGGCCCGCGCGATGCGGGTGGGCGTTCAGCGTGGTTGCCGCGCCATGCGTGGCCCAGCGGGTATGGCCGATGCCGATCTTGCCGCGCAGCGGATCATGCACCAGCACGTCCGACAGGTTCACCAGCTTGCCCACCGCGCGGCGGCGGTCCAGCGTGGTGCCATCCACCGTGGCGATCCCGGCAGAGTCATAGCCGCGATATTCCAGCCGGCGCAGCGCCTCCACCAGTTGGGGCGCGACCTCGTTCTTGCCAAGAATCCCAATGATTCCGCACATGTGTCAGGCTTCCTTCTTCTTGGACAGGAACAGGTCCATCAGGCGGACGGCCATGCCGGGCTTGGTGACCTGACGGGCGCGGCCGATGGCCAGCGCTTCGGCGGGTACATCCTCGGTGATGACACTGCCCGATCCGGTCATGGCGTCTCGGCCCACAGTCACGGGGGCCACCAGCATGGTGTTGGATCCGATGAAGGACCGGGGACCGATCTCGGTCCGGTGCTTGTTCACGCCGTCATAGTTGCAGGTGATGGTGCCGGCGCCGATGTTGGTCTTCTCACCCACATGGGCGTCGCCCAGATATGTCAGGTGGCCGACCTTCACGCCTTCATCCAGCACCGAGTTCTTGATTTCCACGAAGTTGCCAACGTGAACATCCTCGGCCAGTTCGGCGCCGGGGCGCAGGCGGGCAAAGGGGCCAACCGTGGCTCCGCGCGAAATGTGGCACCCTTCCAGATGCGTGAAAGCCCGGATCTCCGCCCCGCTTTCGATGGTCACGCCCGGCCCGAACACCACGTTCGGCCCGATCAGCGCATCGCGCCCCACCACGGTGTCAAGCGCGAAGAAGACGGTTTCCGGCGCCGTCAGCGTCACGCCATTCTCCATCGCTTCGGCGCGGGCGCGGGTCTGGAAGGCGGCCTCGGCGGCTGCAAGCTCGGCCCGCGTGTTGATGCCCAGCGTTTCGGCTTCGTCGCAGGTCACGACACCGGCGGACAGGCCCCGCTGGCGGGCGATCTCCACCACATCCGTCAGGTAGAATTCGCCCGAGGCGTTTTCGTTGCCGATGGCGGCCACCAGGTCCAGAAGGACCGAAGCCTCGGCGCAGATGACACCGGAATTGCACAGGGTGATCGCCCGCTCGGCCTCCGAGGCGTCCTTGTACTCCACGATCCGTTCCAGCGTCTCGCCCTGCGTGACAAGGCGGCCATAGCGGCCCGCGCCTGCATGTTCGAACCCGAGGACGACGACGGCGTGGCGGGACCGGGCAGCCTGCATCGCTTCCAGCGTTTCGTGACGGATGAACGGGGTGTCGCCGTACAGCACGACGGCATCGCCCTTCTGCCCTTGAAGAAGCGGCGCGGCCTGCCGGACAGCGTGGCCCGTGCCAAGCTGTTCTTCCTGCAGAACGGTCTCCACCTCCGGGTCGAAGGTGCGGGCGGCTTTTTCCACCTGATCGGCCCCATGGCCGGTCACGATGATGGTGCGAACCGGATCCAGCATCCGCCCCGCCTGCATGGCGTGGTGAAGCAGCGGCGCACCACCCAGCGGGTGCAGCACCTTCGGCAGGTCCGAGTTCATGCGCGAGCCAAGCCCCGCCGCAAGGATGATGAGCGATGTGCCGGCCATGTTGTCCTCTGGTCTTTGTATGCGGCAGGTTTTACCCCTTGGCGGGCCCACCGCAAGGGGCGGGCGGTCACACTGTCTTTCGGGAGGTTTCAATGCGGACTGTGGTTTTCGATCTGGACGGAACGCTTGCGGACACTTCGGCGGACCTGATCGCCTCGGCCAATGAATGCTTCAGGGCGCTGGGCCACGGCGACCGGCTTGACGCAAATGATGCGGCAACGGCATTCCGGGGTGGTCGGGCCATGCTGCGCCTGGGGTTCGAGCGGGTGGGCATCGACTGGACCGAGGCCGATGTCGATACGCAATTCCCGCTGCTGCTGGAATATTACGGTCAGGCCATCGCGGTGCATACGAAGCTTTATCCAGGCGCGGCCGAGGCGGTGGAGGCGTTGCGCGCCAGCGGCTATGCCACGGCCATCTGCACCAACAAGCCCGAGGGGCTGGCCGAAACGCTGCTGGGCAAGCTGGGCATCCGGCAGATGTTCGGGTCAATGATCGGGGCGGATACGCTCAGCACCCGCAAGCCGGATGCCGCCCCCTATGTGGAGGCGGTTCGGCGGGCAGGCGGGACGGTCTCGCGCTCCATGCTGCTGGGGGATACGGAAACGGACCGTCTGACCGGCCATGCCGCCGGTATCCCTGTTGCCCTTGTCACTTTCGGCCCCGAAGGTGACGCCGTGCGGGCGCTGGAGCCGGAGGCGCTTCTGCATGGTTTCGCCGATCTTCCGGAGGTTGTGCGGCGGCTTGTCGGCTGATGATGCGACTCTGCGGTATGCAATTGGACACTTAGGCATGCCGCGGTATATCGCGGCCAAAAATATATTGGCAGCCACCCCTTCCGATCCCTTGTTTTGTTGACCATCTTCCGGTCATGGCTTGGTTGACCGCTGAACCTTCCGCGGATACACGGGGGGGAGCAACTTTTCGCGCGTGCCAAATGGCCGCAGGCCGAAGGAGCCACTCGTGGACGGACTTCTCCGAGAGTATTTCCCGCTTGTCGTGTTTCTTGCGATTACCGTGGCATTGGGCCTTGTCCTGATCCTTGCCGCGGCTGTTATCGCCGTTCGCAATCCGGACCCTGAAAAGGTTTCGGCATATGAATGCGGCTTCAACGCATTCGATGATGCACGCATGAAGTTCGACGTGCGATTCTACCTAGTCTCCATCCTGTTCATCATCTTCGACCTGGAGGTCGCCTTCCTGTTCCCTTGGGCGGTGGCATTCGGGGATTTGTCGATGGTGGCGTTCTGGTCGATGATGGCATTCCTTGGGGTGCTGTTCGTCGGCTTCATCTATGAATGGAAGAAGGGGGCCTTGGAATGGGCGTGAGCACTTCGGCCAATACCGCGGGCGGCGACAACGAGGTCGCGACGCAAACCCTCAATGCGCAGCTGCAGGACAAGGGTTTCCTGCTGACCTCGACCGAGGATGTGATCAACTGGGCGCGCACCGGCTCGCTCCACTGGATGACGTTCGGTCTGGCCTGCTGCGCGGTGGAGATGATGCACACCTCCATGCCCCGCTATGACGTGGAACGGTTCGGCATCGCGCCGCGTGCCAGCCCGCGCCAGTCGGACCTGATGATCGTGGCCGGCACGCTGACCAACAAGATGGCGCCCGCGCTGCGCAAGGTTTATGACCAGATGCCCGAGCCGCGGTATGTCATCTCCATGGGCAGCTGCGCCAATGGCGGCGGTTATTATCACTACAGCTATTCGGTGGTGCGCGGCGTTGACCGCATCGTGCCAGTCGATATTTACGTGCCCGGCTGCCCGCCTACGGCGGAGGCGCTGCTTTACGGAATTCTCCAGCTGCAGCGCAAGATCCGCCGGACCGGCACCCTGACGCGCTGAGGAGGAGCCACGATGACCGAAGCCCTCGACGAACTTGCTCTGATGATCGAAAGCCGCGTGCAGAAGCTGGTCCTTGACCGGACGACAGCCCATGACGAATTGACACTGCATGCGGCGCCCGACGGGATCGTGCGTCTGGCCGAGGTTCTGAAGACCGATCCTGCTTGCCGGTTCGGCACGCTGGTTGACATCACCGCCGTGGATTATCCACAGCGCGAGAAGCGGTTCGACGTGGTTTATCATTTCCTGTCGATGCACCAGAACCAGCGCATCCGCGTGAAGGTCGCCATCGACGAGGAGGAGATGATGCCCTCGCTCACCTCCGTCTACCCCTCGGCCAACTGGTACGAGCGGGAGGTGTTCGACATGTTCGGCATCCTCTTCTCGGGGCATCCGGACCTGCGGCGGCTGTTGACCGATTACGGCTTCCGCGGCCATCCGCTGCGCAAGGACTTCCCGACCACCGGATATACCGAAGTCCGTTACGACGAGGCGCAAAAGCGCGTCGTATACGAGCCTGTGAAGCTGACGCAGGAATACCGCCTGTTCGACTTCATGAGCCCTTGGGAAGGGGCCGATTACATCCTTCCGGGTGATGACAAGGCGAAGACGTGACGCGCGAACCGACGATACTTCTGGGTGTGGGAGCGACGAAAGCCGGGACGACCTGGCTGTTCGATCAATTGTCGCGCCACCCGCAGTGCCATCTGCGCGGCATCAAGGAGTTGCATTACTTCAACACCTTCGTGCAGGGCACGTGGAACCGGCGCCTTCTTGCGCTGGAACAGTCTGCAATGCGTGCGCCGGAACGGATGCTGGCCGACATGGCCGACTGGGCCGAAATCCTGCGCCTGCGACGGCTGAGCCTGCGGTCATATCTTGGGTATCTGACCAAGGGGCGGGGCGACCGGCCGGTGGTGGGCGATATCACGCCCGCCTATGGCCTGCTCCCCGCGCGCATCCTGTCGCGCATCCAGCAGCTGGGGGATGTGCGCGTCCTTTATCTTCTGCGCGATCCGGTCGATCGGCTGTGGAGCCAGGTGCGCATGGATGCCCGCCGCGCCGCAGGCCGTGACGGGGACATCACGCAGCATCTGCGCGACGCCTTCGCCCGTGCCCTGAAGGGCGAGGGGCCGGCATGGCTGCGCAGCGATTATCGCGGCACCCTGAACCGGCTGGATGCGGCCGTGGCACCGGGCCGCCTGCTGGTCGGCTTCTATGAAACGCTGATGACGGCCGGGGGTCTTGGCCGGGTGACCGATTTTCTGGGCATCGACCGGCACACCGCGCAGTTCGACAAGCGCGTGCATGGCGGGATCGACATGCCGCTGAACGAAGAAGACCGCGCCCGCGCCGTGCAGGTTCTTCGTCCGCAATACGATTATGTGGCCCGTCGCATGGGGGATCTTCCCCCACGGTGGCAGGCGGCGATGGCAGGAGTGTAGGCTCATGGACGGTGGCAACGACATTCGGGGCGACGGCCTGACGGCGGAACAGAAGATCCGCAACTTCAACCTCAACTTCGGTCCGCAGCACCCTGCGGCCCACGGCGTGCTGCGCCTTGTGCTGGAGCTTGACGGTGAGATCGTGGAACGCTGCGATCCGCATGTCGGGCTGCTGCATCGCGGCACCGAAAAGCTGATGGAAAGCCGCACCTACCTTCAGAACCTGCCCTATTTCGACCGGCTGGATTATGTCGCGCCCATAAATCAGGAACATGCGTGGTGTCTGGCGATCGAAAAGCTGACGGGGACGCAAGTTCCGCGCCGCGCATCGCTGATCCGCGTTCTTTACGCCGAGATCGGTCGCCTTCTGAACCACCTGATGAACGTCACGACCAACGCGATGGACGTGGGTGCGCTGACCCCGCCGCTTTGGGGCTTCACCGCCCGCGAAGAGCTGATGGGCTTTTACGAGCGGGCCTCGGGCGCGCGGCTGCATGCGGCCTATTTCCGGCCCGGCGGCGTGCACCAGGATCTTCCGCCGAAGCTGATCGACGACATCGAGGCGTGGTGCGAGACGTTCCCCACGCTTCTGGATGCGCTGTCGGACCTGCTGGTGGAAAACCGCGTCTTCAAGCAGCGGACCGTGGATATCTGCGTGATCAGCCAGCAGGAAGTGATCGACTGGTCGATGTCGGGCGTCATGGCGCGCGGTTCGGGGCTTGCATGGGACCTGCGCCGTTCGCAGCCCTATGAATGCTATGACGAATTCGACTTCCAGATTCCGGTCGGCACCAAGGGCGACTGTTACGACCGCTTCCTGTGCCGCATGGCCGAGATGCGCGAGTCGATGAAGATCATGCAGCAATGCTGCAGGAAGCTGCGTGAAACGCCCGGCGATGTGCTGGCGCGCGGCAAGATTACCCCGCCGAAGCGGGCGGAGATGAAGCGCTCGATGGAGGCGCTAATCCACCACTTCAAGCTTTATACCGAAGGCTTCCACGTACCCGAGGGTGAGGTTTACTGCGCGGTGGAGGCCCCCAAGGGTGAGTTTGGCGTGTATCTGGTGGCCGACGGGACGAACAAGCCCTACCGCTGCAAGATCCGTGCGCCGGGCTTCCCGCATCTTCAGGCGATGGATCACGTCTCGCGCGGGCACCAGCTTGCCGATGTATCCGCCATCATCGCCACCATGGATATCGTTTTCGGAGAGGTGGATCGCTGATGCTGCGCCGTCTGCACCATGACCAGCCCGCAAGTTTCGCCTTTACGCCGGCAAACCTGAAATGGGCACGCGGTCAGATGACCAAGTACCCCGAGGGCCGTCAGGCCTCGGCGATCATTCCGCTGCTGTTCCGTGCACAGGAACAGGAAGGCTGGCTGACCCGCGCCGCGATCGAATACGTGGCCGATCTGCTGGACATGCCGCGCATCCGCGCGCTGGAGGTCGCGACCTTCTATTTCATGTTCCAGCTTTCACCGGTGGGCAGTGTCGCGCATATCCAGATCTGCGGCACGACGACCTGCATGATCTGCGGTGCGGAAGACCTGATTGCCGTGTGCCGCGAACTGATCGCGCCGAACCCGCACCAGGTTTCGGCCGATGGCCGCTTTTCGTGGGAAGAGGTGGAGTGCCTTGGGGCCTGCACCAACGCACCGATGGCACAGATCGGCAAGGACAACTATGAAGACCTGACGCCGGACGTCCTGCGCGATCTGATCGGTCGCTTTGCCGCCGGCGAAGTGCCGCGTCCCGGCCCGCAGAACGGCCGCTTCGGTGCCGAGGCGAAGGGCGGCCCGACCGCGCTGACCGAAGGGCTGGAAGATCGCGCCGAATTCAACTTCTCGGTCCAGCGGGCGCTGGATCTGGGCGACACGATCAAGCGCATCGACGGAACGGAAGTGCCGCTGCGCACCCCGTGGAACCCGCAGGCAGAGATTGACGAAACGCCGCATCAGCCCGAACCGGAGCCCGGTCACGATCACCCGATCGACAGCACCGGCATCACGACGGAAGAAGCACCCGTGAAATCTGCGGCCCGCATGCCCGATCGTGGAACCGCCCCCGGCGGCACCGCGACGGCAGAGCCGGGCCAGCAGGTGAACGAGGACGGCCCGCAGGATGAGGCGAAGTGATGGACGAAGGATCGCGCCATACCGAAGACATGGCCTCGCGGCGCGCGGCCCTGATCTTTGCGGGCACGGCGCTGTCCTGGTTGCTGGTGCAATGGGCGGGGCGCGCCTATGGCTGGTCGCCGCTGTTTTTGCTGGTATTCGACGTGCTGGCGCTGGCCGGGTTCGTCTGGGGGGCGGTCTTGACCGTCCGCATCTGGCGCAAGCGCCGGAAGGAGTGAGAAGATGTTGAAAGATCAGGACCGGATCTTCCAGAATATCTATGGCATGCACGACCGCACGCTTGCGGGCGCGCAGAAGCGCGGCCTGTGGGACAACACGGCCGGCATCCTTGCCAACGGGCGTGACTGGATCATCGATCAGGTGAAAGCCTCGGGCCTGCGCGGCCGGGGCGGGGCGGGCTTTCCCACGGGCCTGAAATGGTCGTTCATGCCCAAGCAGTCGGACGGCCGTCCGTCCTATCTGGTGGTGAATGCCGACGAATCCGAACCCGCGACCTGCAAGGACCGCGAGATCATGCGCCACGATCCCCACCATCTGGTGGAAGGGTGCCTGATCGCGGGCTTCGCGATGGGCGCCGCGGCGGCCTATATCTATATCCGCGGCGAATATATCCGTGAAAAGGAAAGCCTGCAGCGCGCCATCGACGAGGCGTATGATGCAGGTTTCCTTGGCAAGAACGCCTGCAAGTCGGGCTATGACTTCGACGTTTACCTGCATCACGGGGCGGGTGCCTATATCTGCGGCGAGGAAACGGCCCTGCTTGAAAGCCTTGAAGGCAAGAAGGGGATGCCGCGGATGAAGCCCCCGTTCCCGGCGGGCGCGGGCCTTTATGGCTGCCCGACCACGGTGAACAACGTCGAATCGATCTCGGTCGTGCCGACGATCCTGCGGCGCGGGGCCGACTGGTATTCCTCTTTTGGGCGCCCCAACAACACGGGCGTGAAGCTGTTCGCCATGACGGGCCACGTCAACACGCCCTGCGTGGTGGAAGAAGCCATGTCGATCCCCATGCGCGAACTGATCGAGCGTCATGGCGGCGGCGTGCGCGGCGGCTGGAAGAACCTGAAGGCAGTCATCCCCGGCGGCGCAAGCTGCCCCATCCTGCCGGCCCATCTGTGCGAGGATGCGCTGATGGATTACGACTGGATGCGCGAGAACCGCTCCTCCTTCGGGACGGCCTGCATGATCGTGATGGACAAGGACACCGACGTCATCAAGGCGATCTGGCGGTTGTCGAAGTTCTTCAAGCATGAGAGCTGCGGCCAGTGCACGCCATGCCGCGAAGGCACCGGCTGGATGATGCGCGTGATGGACCGTCTGGTGCGCGGAGAGGCCGAGGTCGAGGAGATCGACATGCTGATCAACGTCACCAAGCAGATCGAAGGCCACACGATCTGCGCCCTTGGTGACGCGGCGGCATGGCCGATCCAGGGCCTTGTGCGTCACTTCCGGGAAGAGATCGAGGATCGCATCAAGGCCAAGCGCACGGGCCGCACGGGAGCCTTGGCGGCGGAATGAAGGCGCTTGGCATCATAGCTTTGTTGGCATTGGCAGGATGTGCGGAGCAGGCCGAACGGCCGCCCGCGCCCACCATGCAGGACGGCAGCTTCGTGTCCGTCCTGCAGCCGGCGGGTATCGGCAGCACCATTACCGGCAAGGGCGTCGTGCCCGTCACCGGGATGACAATGGCCATTTACAACCCGGCGAACCCGCTGGGCTATGATGACGGCAAGCTGGCCAAGGACGTGGCGGCGCGGGCCTGTGCCAACCGGATGCTGCGCTTCAACCCCGATGTCATCGGGCGGTACGAGGCCCCGAACTGGGTGTTCGAGGGGGCCTGTAGATGAGAGTTTTTGCCGGGGAGGACCCCAGATGAGCAACCTTCGCAAGATCAACATCGACGGCCACGAATACGAGGTCGATGGCGCGATGACCATTCTTCAGGCGGCCGAGCTTGCGGGCGTCGAGGTTCCGCGTTTCTGCTATCACGAGCGGCTGTCCATCGCAGGCAACTGCCGGATGTGCCTTGTCGAGGTTGTGGGCGGCCCGCCCAAGCCGACGGCGTCCTGCGCGATGCAGATCAAGGACCTGCGCCCGGGTCCGAACGGCGAGGCGCCGGTGGTCAAGACCAACTCGCCCATGGTGAAGAAGGCCCGCGAAGGGGTGATGGAGTTTCTGCTCATCAACCACCCGCTGGACTGCCCGATCTGCGATCAGGGCGGCGAGTGCGATCTTCAGGACCAGGCCATGGCCTATGGCGTGGATTTCAGCCGTTACCGCGAACCCAAGCGCACCGCCGAGGAACTGAACCTTGGCCCGCTGGTGAAAACGGCGATGACGCGCTGCATTTCCTGCACGCGCTGCGTCCGCTTCACCACCGAAGTGGCGGGCATCAGCCAGATGGGCCAGACGGGGCGGGGCGAGGATGCGGAGATCACGTCCTATCTGAACCAGACGCTGGATTCGAACCTGCAGGGCAACATCATCGACCTGTGCCCCGTGGGCGCGCTGACGTCCAAGCCCTATGCCTTCACCGCCCGCCCGTGGGAACTTTCGAAAACCCACTCGGTGGATGTGATGGACGCTCTTGGTTCCAACATCCGCGTGGATACCAAGGGGCGCGAAGTGATGCGCATCCTGCCGCGCAACCATGACGGCGTGAACGAGGAGTGGATCAGCGACAAGACCCGCTTCATCTGGGACGGGTTGCGCCGCCAGCGGCTGGACGTGCCCTATATCCGTGAAGCGGGCAAGCTGCGCCGCGCCACGTGGGGCGAGGCGCTTCGGGCAGCCGCCACCGCGATGCAGGGCCGCCGACTGGCTGGCCTCGTGGGCGATCTTGCCTCGGTCGAGGCTGCATATGCGCTGAAGCTGCTGGTCGAAGGGCAGGGCGGACGGGTGGAATGCCGCACCGACCGCGCGCAGCTTCCTGCCGGCAACCGCTCGGCCTATGTCGGCAACGCCACCATCGAGGATATCGAGGCGGCGGACCGGATCCTGCTGATCGGCACCAATCCGCGCCTTGAAGCGCCGGTGCTGAACGCCCGCATCCGCAAGGCATGGCTGGCGGGCGCCTCGGTTGCAGTGGTCGGCCCGCTGGCGGATCTGACCTATGACGTAACGCATCTGGGCACCGGCCGCGACAGCTTGACCCGTCTGGTGCGCGAGGCCGAGGCCGGAACCGGCGGCATCGTCATCATCGGGCAGGACGCCATTTCCGAAGCGGATGGCGAGGCTGTGCTGAGCCAGGCGATGGCCTATTGCGGTGCGACCGGCGCGAAACTTCTGGTACTTCACGGCGCCGCCTCTCGCGTGGGGGCGATGGATATCGGCGCGGTGTCGCAGGGCGGGCTGGCCGGCGCGATGGAAGGCGCCGAAGTGGTGTTCAATCTTGGCGCGGACGAGATCGACATCGCGCCCGGCCCCTTCGTCATCTATCAGGGCAGCCACGGCGACCGGGGTGCGCATCGGGCGGACATCATCCTGCCCGCCGCCGCCTATACCGAGGAAAACGGCCTGTTCGTGAACACCGAGGGCCGCCCGCAGCTTGCCATGCGCGCCGGCTTCCCGCCGGGTGATGCCAAGGAAAACTGGGCGATCCTGCGTGCGCTTTCGGCGGAACTGGGGGCGGCGCTGCCCTTCGATACGCTGGCGCAGCTTCGCACGAAGCTGGTTGCCGCCGTTCCGCATCTGGGGCGCATCGATCAGGTTCCCGCAAATGACTGGCAGCCGCTGGAAGTGCGTGATCCGGCACAGGCAGAATTCCGCATCATTCCGCGCGATTTCTACCTGACCAACCCGATCGCGCGCGCCTCTGTCCTGATGGCGGAACTTTCACGACTGGCGGCAGAGCGGGCCTCGGCCCCGCTGGCGGCGGAATGAAAGGGATGGCCGTGGTGGCGATGATCGGACTGACGGCCTGTGCGCCCATCCTGCCGCAGGACATTCCTGCAGCGGCGGAGGGGGAGGGGCCGCTTCCCGCGCCCACCTATCTGGGCGTGCAGACGATGCGGCTTGATGATGACCTGGTGGCTTTCCGCGTCGCCATTGATCAGCCGCGCGCGGCGTCGGATATCGACGCCTATACGGCATGTGCCGCGGCACAATATGCGCGGATTCGCGGTCAGGGCTATGCCCGCCGCATCCGCACCAATATAGATGACCGTGGCGGCGCATGGGTTGCCGACGCGGTCTACCTCATCTCGCGTAACAAGCCGCGGGGCGAGGATATCATCGATGCGGCGCAGACGGTGGCCGACTGCAAGGCGCAGTCGATCCCGACGGTGTGAGGGAGGGGACATGACCGATTTTCTTCAAACGGGACTTGGCATCACGCTGCTGACGGCGCTGCAGGCGCTCGGGGTCATTGCCTTCGTGATGATCGCGCTGATCTTTATGGTCTATGGTGACCGGAAGGTGTGGGCGGCGGTGCAGATGCGGCGCGGCCCGAACGTGGTGGGCCCGTGGGGCCTGCTGCAAACTTTTGCCGATGCGTTGAAATACGTGGTGAAGGAAATCGTGGTGCCGGCCGGGGCCGACCGCTTCGTTTTCTTCCTTGCGCCGCTGTTGTCCTTCATGCTGGCGATGTTCGCCTTTTCCGTCATTCCCTTTGCCGATGGCTGGGTGGTGTCGAACCTGAACGTGGCCGTGCTGTTCGTCCTCGCCGCCTCCTCGCTGGAGGTGTATGGCGTGATCATGGGCGGCTGGGCCTCGAACTCCAAATACCCGTTCCTTGGCTCCCTGCGCTCTGCCGCGCAGATGATCTCGTACGAGGTGAGCCTTGGCCTGATCATCATCGGGGTCATCATTTCCACCGGGTCGATGAACTTCGGCGCGATCGTTCACGCACAGGACGGCAATCTGGGGCTGCTGAACTGGTACTGGCTGCCGCATCTGCCGATGGTGGTGCTGTTCTTCGTCTCGGCGCTGGCCGAAACGAACCGTCCGCCTTTCGATCTGCCCGAGGCAGAATCCGAACTGGTCGCCGGCTTCATGGTCGAATATTCCTCCACGCCGTATCTTCTGTTCATGGCTGGCGAATATATCGCCATCTTCCTGATGTGCGCCCTGATGTCGCTGCTGTTCTTCGGCGGCTGGTTGTCGCCCATTCCCGGCCTGCCTGACGGTGCGCTGTGGATGGTTGCGAAGATGGCATTCTTCTTCTTCATGTTCGCGATGGTGAAGGCGATCACGCCCCGCTACCGCTATGACCAGCTGATGCGGCTGGGCTGGAAGGTCTTCCTTCCGCTGTCGCTGGGCTGGGTCGTGCTGATCGCGTTCCTTGCGAAATTCGAAGTGCTTGGCGGCTTCTGGGCCCGCTGGGCGATTGGAGGCTGATGATGGCGCAAACGATCGACTGGGGCCGCGCGGCCCGCTACGCGCTGCTGATGGATTTCCTGAAGGGCTTCCGTCTGGGTTTCCGCTATTTCTTCGCGCCGAAGGAAACCCTGAACTATCCGCATGAAAAGGGGCCGCTTTCGCCCCGCTTCCGCGGCGAGCATGCGCTGCGCCGCTATGCCAGCGGCGAGGAGCGCTGCATCGCCTGCAAACTGTGCGAAGCGGTCTGCCCCGCACAGGCGATCACCATCGATGCCGAACCGCGCGAGGACGGCAGCCGCCGCACCACGCGCTATGACATCGACATGACGAAATGCATCTATTGCGGCTTCTGCCAGGAGGCGTGCCCCGTAGATGCCATCGTGGAAGGCCCGAACTTCGAATTCTCGGTCGAGACGCGGGAAGAGCTGTTCTATGACAAGCAGAAACTGCTTGAGAACGGCGCCCGCTGGGAGGTCGAGATCGCCCGCAACCTGGAACTGGACGCGCCCTACCGATGAACGACGAGTTCGGCACCTTCCTGAAGGCGTGGATGGAACAGGGCCAGTCGATGGCCCGCAGCTTCGCGCCACAAGGCGATCTTTCCCTGTCCCGGGAGATGATGGAGATGTGGTTCGGCAACACCTTCAACCGCGAAGGGCTGGATGCCCGCACGCGGATGCTGGTGACGCTGGGCGCGATGGTGGCACGCGGGGTGCAGGGCGATGTGCTGGTCTGGACGCTGCGCCATGCCCGCACCGCCGGCGCCACCCACCGCGAGGTAGCCGAGACGATCCTGCAGATGGGCATGCTTGCCGGTCTGCCCGCCGCGCAATCCGCGCTGGACCTGGCCCGACAGGTCTTCGACGAAGAGGAGAAACCCGCATGACGGTTGCAGACTTCGCATTCTATGCCTTCGCCATCGTGACGCTGGTCGCGGGGATCTGCGTCACGATCTCTCGCAATCCCGTGCATGCGGTGCTTTGGCTGATCCTGACGTTCCTGTCTTCTGCGGGCCTGTTCGTGCTGCTGGGGGCCGAATTCGTGGCGATGCTGATGATCATCGTGTATGTCGGCGCGGTGGCGGTGCTTTTCCTGTTCGTCGTGATGATGCTTGATGTCGATTTCGGCCAGCTGAAGGGCCAGATGATACGCTATGCACCCATTGCGGCGCTGATCGGCGTGGTTCTGCTGGTGCAGCTTGGCCTTGGCCTTGGCGCATGGGTGCAAAGCGAAGGCGCGCTTGGCCTTCGCCAGTCGGTCACGCCGGTGAACATCGAAAACACGCGCGCCCTCGGGCTGGTGCTGTTCGACCGTTATCTTCTGCTGTTCCAGATGGCCGGCCTTGTGCTGCTGGTGGCGATGATAGGGGCAATCGTGCTGACGCTGCGCCACCGCGGGGATATCAAGCGCCAGGACGTGCTGCAGCAGATGTGGCGCGACCCCGCGAAAGCGGTGGAACTGAAAGACGTGAAACCGGGGCAGGGCCTTTGATCCCGGGGGAGGGAACGATGATGGTGGGACTGGAACATTACCTGGTGGTGGCGGCGGCGCTTTTCGTCGTCGGCATCTTCGGCATCTTCCTGAACCGGAGAAACGTGATCGTCATCCTGATGTCGATCGAGCTGATGCTGCTGGCGGTGAACATTAACCTTGTCGCCTTTTCCAGCCATCTGGGTGACCTGACGGGGCAGGTCTTCACGATGTTCGTGCTGACCGTGGCGGCGGCAGAGGCTGCGATCGGCCTTGCCATCCTTGTCACCTTCTTCCGCAACAAAGGCTCCATCGACGTCGAAGACGTCAACGTGATGAAGGGGTGAGGGCATGGTTACGGTCATCCTTCTTGCGCCGCTGGTCGGCGCGCTGATCTGTGGCTTCGGCTGGCGCTTCGTCGGCGAATATGCGGGTCAGGTCATCGCAACGGCGCTGGTCGCGCTGGCGGCGGTGCTGTCCTGGTTCGTCTTCATCGGCTTTGACGGCACCGTCGTGCAGACAAGCCTTATGCGCTTCATCGAAAGCGGCAGCCTGCAATCGGACTGGTCGATCCGGCTGGACCGGCTGACGGCGATCATGCTGGTGGTCGTCACGACGGTTTCGGCGCTCGTGCACCTCTACAGCTTCGGCTACATGGCGCATGACGAGAATTTCCGCGAGGGGGAGCATTACCGCGCCCGCTTCTTCGCCTATCTGTCGCTGTTCACCTTCGCCATGCTGGCGCTGGTAACGGCAGACAACCTTGTTCAGCTGTTCTTCGGCTGGGAAGGTGTGGGCCTTGTTTCTTACCTGCTGGTGGGCTTTTATCACCGCAAGGGCAGCGCCAACACGGCGGCGATCAAGGCCTTCGTGGTCAATCGCGTGGGCGACTTCGGCTTCCTTCTGGGGATTGGGGCGCTGTTCCTGCTGACGGATTCCATCTATTTCGACGATATCTTCGCTGCGGCGCCGCAGCTGGCGCAAACGACGCTGTCCTTCCTGTCGATCGAGTGGAACGCGGCAACGATCGTCGGCATCCTTCTGTTCATCGGTGCTGCCGGCAAATCGGCCCAGCTGGGCCTGCATACCTGGCTGCCCGATGCAATGGAGGGGCCGACCCCGGTTTCGGCGCTGATCCACGCGGCAACCATGGTGACGGCGGGCGTCTTCCTGATCTGCCGCATGTCGCCCTTGTTCGAGGTTGCGCCGGATGCCCAGACCGTGGTCGTGGTGATCGGGGCGCTGACGGCGTTCTTCGCCGCCACCGTGGGTCTGGTGCAGAACGACATCAAGCGCGTGATCGCCTATTCGACGGCATCGCAGCTTGGCTACATGTTCGTGGCGGCGGGCCTTGGCGTTTATTCCGTGGCGATGTTCCACCTGCTGACCCACGCCTTCTTCAAGGCGTTGCTGTTCCTTGCGGCAGGGTCCGTCATCCACGGGATGGGCGGGGAACAGGATCTTCGCAACTATGGCGGATTGCGCCGCAAGATGCCGATGACTTTCTGGGCCATGTTGATCGGAACGCTGGCAATCACCGGCGTGGGCATTCCGTTCACGTGGATCGGCTTTGCGGGCTTCGTGTCCAAGGACGCGATCCTTGAAACCGCATGGGCAGGTTCGCCCTTCGCCTTCTGGCTTCTGCTGATCGCGGCGGCGATGACGGCCTTCTATTCGTGGCGCCTGATGTTCCTGACCTTCTTCGGCACGCCCCGCGGCAAGGTCGAGATCCACGATCATGCGCATGAACCGGACCGCAGCATGCTGATCCCGCTGGCCGTTCTGTCGGTGGGCGCGGTTTTCGCCGGCATGGCCTGGCGCAACGTCTTCTTCGGGAAGGAGGAAATCGTGCGCGACTGGTTCGGCGCCAGCCTTGGCTGGGCCGCGAACAACCACATGCTGCACGAGGCGCATGAGGCCCCGGCATGGGTCGTTGGTTCGCCCGTTCTGGCGATGCTGGTGGGGCTGGTCGTTGCGTGGCTGATGTATATGCGTGATCCGGACGTTCCGGCACGCATGGCAGACAAGGCGCGCGGCCTGCACGCCTTTCTGTTCAACAAATGGTATTTCGACGAATTGTTCGAAGCCATCTTCGTGCGCCCGTCCCGCTCTTTGGGGAACTTCTTCTGGCGGCGCGGGGATGATCGCGGTTTCGACGGTGCGGTGAACGGTGTGGCCCTCGGGCTTATTCCGGCGCTGGCACGGGCGCTGCAGCGCATGCAGTCGGGATATGTCTTCCACTATGCCTTCGCCATGGTTCTGGGCGTCGCCGCCCTTGTCACATGGATCAGCTTCACAGGGGGATCGCGCTGATGGACAGCCTTCTTTCCATCGTCACCTTCATCCCGTCGGTTGCGGCGCTGATCATGGCCGTTTTCCTGCGGGGCGGGGATGAAGCCGCGCAGAAGAACGCGAAATGGCTGGCGATGCTGGCCACGGTGGCGACGTTCCTGATCTCGCTGTTCATCTATGCCGGTTTCGACCGGTCGAACCCCGGTTTCCAGTTCGTGGAAGATCATGCCTGGATTGGCGGGCTGCGTTACCGGATGGGTGTTGACGGCATCTCGGTGATGTTCGTTCTGCTGACGACCATCCTGATGCCTGTGGTGATCGGTGCCTGCTGGAACGCCCAGCACCGCGTGAAGGAGCTGATGATCGCCTTCCTCGTGCTGGAAACGCTGATGATCGGCGTTTTCTCGGCGCTGGATCTGGTGCTGTTCTATGTGTTCTTCGAAGGCACGCTGATCCCGGCATCGCTGATGATCGGTATCTGGGGCGGGAAAGAGCGTCTTTATGCGGCGTTCAAGTTCTTCCTTTATACCTTCCTCGGCTCGGTCCTGATGCTGATCGCGATGATCGCGATGTATTACGATGCAGGCGGGGCGGGAAAGAGCGTCTTTATGCGGCGTTCAAGTTCTTCCTTTATACCTTCCTCGGCTCGGTCCTGATGCTGATCGCGATGATCGCGATGTATTACGATGCAGGCACGACGGATATTGTGGCACTGCTGCAGCATGATTTCGCCTCCTCGCCGGTGACGGTGGCGTGCATAACCGTGGTGGGCGGGCTGCAAACGCTGCTGTTCCTTGGCTTTCTTGCCAGCTTTGCAGTGAAACTGCCGATGTGGCCGCTGCATACCTGGCAGCCCGACGCCTATGTGCAGGCACCGACTGCGGCGACGGTGGTGCTTTCTGCCATCCTCGTGAAAATGGGGGGCTATGGCTTCCTCCGCTTCTCGCTGGGGATGTTCCCCGTCGGATCCGACGTGATGCAGGACCTGATGCTTTGGCTGTCGGCCATCGCCATCGTCTACACCTCGCTGATCGCTTTCGTTCAGCATGACATGAAGCGGCTGATCGCCTATTCCTCGATCGCGCATATGGGCTTTGTCACGCTTGGCATCTTTTCGGCCAACCAGCAGGGGATAGACGGCGCCATCTTCCAGATGGTGTCGCACGGCTTCATCTCCGCCGCGATGTTCCTTTGCGCCGGAGTCGTGATCGACCGGCTTCGCACGCAGGACATCGACGCGTTCGGCGGGTTGCAGGCCCGGATGCCCGCCTATGCGCTGGTGTTCCTGTTCTTCACCATGGCCAATGTCGGCCTGCCCGGCACCTCTGGCTTCGTCGGGGAGTTCCTGACGCTGATGGGGGCGTTCCAGGTGAACACCTGGGTGGCGCTGGTTGCGACCTCGGGCGTGATCTTCGCGGGCGGCTATGGCCTGCGCCTTTACCGCCGCGTCATGCTGGGCGATCTGATCAAGGAAGCCCTGAAATCCGTCACGGACATGTCCGGGCGGGAAAAGGCGATCTTCGCGCCGCTGGTCGTGATGGTGCTGCTGCTGGGCCTTTACCCCGCGCTTGTGACTGACATGATCGGGGCGTCCACCGCCCACCTGACGCAGACCTATCAGGCCGCGCTGCCCGCCCCCGCGGGTCTGCAGGCCGCCTCGAACTAGGGGATGACGATGACCGAAGCCGATTTCTCCACCATCCTCCCAGAGTTCCTGCTGACAGTCTTCGCGCTGGGCTCGGTTCTGTTCGGGGTCTTTGCGGGCAAGGACCGGTCGGCACCGCTGTTGATCTGGGCCACGGCTGCCGTTTTCGTGCTGCTTGCGCTGCTGATCGGTTTTGCCGGTCCGGCGGATCGCTATGCCTTCTATGGCATGTTCGTCGAGGACGGGTTTGCGCGCTTCACCAAGGTTGCGATCCTTCTGTCCGCCGCCGTCGTTCTTGTGCTGAGCCAGGAGTATCTGGAACGCCGCGCGCTGCTGCGTTTCGAATACCCGATCCTGATCGCGCTGTCGGTTGTCGGCATGATGGTCACCGTTTCGGCCGGGGACCTGATCGCGCTTTACATGGGGATCGAACTTCAGTCGCTGGCCCTTTACGTTCTGGCAAGCCTGCGGCGTGACAGCGCCAAGTCATCCGAGGCAGGGATGAAGTATTTCGTTCTCGGCTCGCTTTCCTCGGGCATGCTGCTTTACGGCGCATCGCTGACCTATGGCTTCGCCGGAACCACGCAGTTCGCGGGGATCCTGTCGACGCTGGGGCAGGGGATGCCGGTGGGCCTGCTGTTCGGCCTGGTCTTCATGCTGGCCGGGATCGCGTTCAAGGTTTCCGCCGCGCCGTTCCACATGTGGACGCCGGACGTTTACGAAGGCGCGCCCACGCCCGTGACGGCGTTCCTGGCCACCGCCCCGAAGATCGCCGGCCTCGCCTTCCTTGCGCGCCTTGTTTATGATGCGTTCGGACTGGTTCCGGCCGATTGGGGGCAGGTTCTGGCCGTTATCTCGGTGCTGTCGATCCTGCTGGGATCGGTTGCCGCGATCGGGCAGAAGGACATCAAGCGCCTGATGGCCTATTCCTCCATCTCGCATATCGGTTTTGCGATGATGGGCCTTGCTGCGGGTACGGTCGAAGGTGTGCAGGCAATGCTCATCTATATCGTGATCTATGTCGCGATGAGCATCGGCACCTTCGCCTTCATCCTGTCCATGCGCAAGGATGGCGTTTCCACCACGCAGATCGACACGCTGAGCCTTTATGCACGACGAGAACCCCTGAAGGCGCTGGCCCTTCTGGCGCTGTTCTTCTCCATGGCTGGTGTGCCGCCGTTCATCGGTTTCTTTGCCAAGTTCTATGTGCTGAAGGCGGCGGTGGATGCAGGGCTGGTCTGGCTCGCCGTTCTGGGCGTACTGGGTTCGGTTGCCGCGGCCTACTACTATCTGCGGATCGTCTTCCTGATGTATTTCGGCAAGGAAGAGGGCGGTCTGGACGCCGGAATGAACCGTGTTCATGCGGTCGTTCTGCTGGCTTCGGCCGCGATCATGCTGCTGGGGGTGATCAACCTGTTCGGCGTGGACGCAGCTGCGGCGCTGGCCGCCCAAGCTCTTGTCCGCTGATTGGCCGCAGGGCGTCGGGCGCCACCTGCTTGCCAGCGTGGACAGCACCAACGCCCACGGCTTCGGCCTGCCGGACTTGCCGGCCTGGGTCGTGGCAGAGGAGCAGACCGCTGGCCGTGGAAGACGCGGGCGCGAATGGGCCAGCCCGCGCGGCAATTTCTATGGCAGCCTGATCCTTGCCCCTGAAGGTCCCGCCGAACAGCGCGGCTTGCTGTCTTTCGTGGCAGCCTTGGCCCTGCGCGATGCGCTGATCGCGGTGACCGGACTGCCGCGAAGGCTCTCGCTGAAATGGCCCAATGACGTGCTGCTGAATGGCGGCAAGCTTTCAGGTATCCTTTTGGAGGCGCGAGGCGACCGGCTGGCCATCGGGATCGGCGTCAACCTGATTGGCGCCCCTTCCGCATCCGAGGTGGAGCCGGGCGCTTTCCCCCCAGTCAGCCTTCTGGCCGAAACGGGCATGCGGATCACCCCTGACCAGCTTCTGGCGCATCTTGCACCGGCGATGGCCGCGCGGCAGGCGCAGTTGCAGCACGGTTTCGCGGGAACCCGCAGCGATTTTCTTGCCCATGCGGCACGACAGGGGCAGCGCATCGTCGCCCGTACCATGACTGCCACGTATGAAGGCGTGTTCCGGACCATCGACGAGACGGGCGCCCTTATCCTTGACACCGATGCCGGTCCCGTGCCCATACCCGCCGCCGACATCTTCTTTTCGGAGCGGCCCCATGCTTCTGGCCATTGATTGCGGCAACACGAACACCGTCTTCTCCATTCATGACGGGGAGCGGTTTCACGGAACCTGGCGCATCTCCACCGATCATACGCGAACGGCGGATGAATACTTCGTCTGGCTGACCAGCCTGCTGCAGCTTGGCGGGGAAAAGCTGAATATCACTGCGGCGATCATCTCCTCCACCGCGCCGCGGGTCGTGTTCAACCTGCGCGTGCTGTGCAACCGTTACTTCGATTGCCGCCCGCTGGTGGTGGGCAAGCCGGAATGTGCGCTGCCTGTCGCCTCACGGGTGGATCAGGGCACCACCGTCGGCCCTGACCGGCTTGTGAACACGGTTGCGGGCTTTCACCGTCATGGCGGCGATCTGGTGATCGTGGATTTCGGCACGGCCACGACCTTCGACGTGGTGGATACCGATGGCGCCTATATCGGCGGCGTCATCGCCCCCGGCGTCAACCTCAGCCTTGAGGCGCTGCACATGGCGGCTGCCGCCCTTCCACATGTGGATGTCAGCCGGCCAGCCAGTGCGATCGGCACAAATACGGTGGCCTGCATGCAGTCAGGCGTGTATTGGGGGTATATCGGCCTCGTGGAAGGCATCGTGCGGCAGATACGGCTGGAGCGCGACCGTCCGCTCAAGGTCATTGCGACCGGCGGACTTGCCCCTTTGTTCAATCAGGGGTTCGACCTATTTGACACTGTGGAAGACGATCTGACCATGCAGGGTCTGGTCCTCATACACCAATACAACATGGAACAGGACAAGGCATGACGAACGAGCGGCTGATCTACCTCCCTCTTGGCGGCGCAGGCGAGATCGGCATGAACTGCTATGTCTACGGCTATGGTGCGCCGGGGCGCGAACGGCTGATCGTGATCGATCTGGGCGTGACCTTCCCCGACATGGATACGACGCCCGGCGTGGACCTGATCCTGCCCGACATCTCGTGGCTGGAAGCGCGTGCGGACCGGATCGAGGCGATCTTCATCACGCACGCCCATGAAGATCACATCGGCGCGCTGGCGCATCTTTGGCCCAAGCTGAACGCGCCCGTTTATGCCCGCCGCTTCACAGCGGCCATCGGGATGCACAAGCTGCAGGATGTCGGCCTGCCGCGCGATACGATCACGGTGGTCGAACCGCGTCCTGCCGTGGTGGAGGCAGGGCCCTTCAGCGTGCAGTTCGTGCCGATCAGCCATTCGGTTCCCGAAAGCTCGGCCCTTGTGATTGACACGCCTGCGGGGCGGGTGGTCCATTCGGGCGATTTCAAGCTGGATCCGGCCCCCGTCGTGGGCGAGCCGTGGGATCCCGCCACGTTCGAGACCATCGCGACAGAGCGTCCGGTCAAGGCGCTGATGTGCGATTCCACCAACGTGTTCACGCTGCATCCGGGGCGTTCGGAAAGCACGCTGGCCGGCCCGCTGCGCGAGCTGATCCTGAACGCGCGCGGCATGGTTGTTGCCACGACTTTCGCGTCCAACGTGGCGCGGCTGAAAACGCTTGCCGACGCGGCCCATGCGTCTGGCCGGTCGATCTGCCTTCTGGGCCGCGCGATGCGCCGCATGGTGGCAACGGCGCAGGAAACCGGCATCCTGACGGACTTCCCGCCCACCATCAGCCCCGAGCAGGTGCTGGAAATGCCGCGCGACAACGTGCTGCTGATCGTCACCGGCAGCCAGGGCGAACGCCGTGCGGCCACCGCGCAGCTTGCCCGTGGCAAGTATCTGGGGATCGAACTGAAAGAGGGCGACATGTTCCTCTTCTCCTCCCGCACGATTCCGGGGAACGAACGTGCCGTGGGCGGCATCATGAACCAGCTTTCGGCCATGGGCGTGGTGCTGCAGGATGATGCGGGCGGGCTTTACCACGTGTCGGGTCACGCCAACCGGCCCGATCTGGTGGCCGTGCATTCGGTCGTGAAGCCGCAGATGATGATCCCGATGCATGGTGAACACCGCCACTTGCGCGAACATTCCCGGCTTGCGACGGAAGCGGGCATCCGCAGCGCTGTCGTGACCAACGGCATGGTCACCGACATCACTGGCAACACCCCCGTTCCGGTGGAGCGGGTGGAGCCGAAGCGCGTCTACCTTGACGGCTCCATGCTGATCGGTGCGTTCGACGGCGTGGTGCGCGACCGGATCCGGCTGGCGCTGAACGGGCATGTTCTTGTCACGCTGCTGCTGGATGAATCGGACGAGCTTCTGGGCGAAGTCTGGGTCGAGGTGATGGGCCTTGCAGCCAAGGGACGCAGCGGCGCGCCCTTCTCTGACACGCTGGAGCGGGAACTGACCGAGTATCTGGACGGTGCGGGTGCAAAGCTGCTGCGCGATGATGACCGTCTGGAAGAGGCGCTGCGCCGCATGGTCCGCCAGGTCGGGCAGGAAGAGATCGGCAAGAAGCCCGAGGTGACGGTCGTCATCTCGCGCCTTCAGGACGAGTGAATGAAAAGGCCGCCGGCTGATCGCCGGCGGCCTTGATCGCAAAAAGAAACGGCGGCATCTTCATGCCGCCGTTTTTCTTATTCTTCGTCGGTCGATTCTTCGACGCGCGGCGGCAGGGCGAAGCTGCGCAGCAGGAAGTCCGGCACGTGATCGCCCAGACCGACCACAGGGCCGTCCTTGGCGGGCGCTGCGGGGGCAGGGGCATCAACGGCGCGTTCTTCGCGGCGGCGGGACGACCGGTTACGGGGCGCACGGGGTGCAGGCTCGGCCACAGCTACAGGCTCCTCTGTCGGGGTGGGCTGCGCCGGCGTTTCCGCCTTGGGAATCGGCTGACCAACCAGCGATTCGATTGCCGCCACGTATTTTTCGTCGGACGGCGTGGCCAGGGTGAAGGCCTTGCCCTTGCGGCCCGCGCGACCGGTGCGGCCGATGCGGTGCACGTAATCTTCGGGATGGGTGGGCACGTCGAAGTTGAACACATGGCTGACGGAAGGCACATCAAGCCCGCGCGCTGCCACGTCCGAGGCGACAAGAAGCTGAAGCGAGCCTTCGCGGAATTCGTCAAGCGTGGCGGTCCGCTGCCGCTGGTCCAGATCGCCATGGATGGCGCCGGCGTTGAAACCATGCGACTTCAGCGACTTCGCCACCACGTCCACATCCATCTTGCGGTTGCAGAAGATGATGGCGTTGGTGCAGCTTTCGCCTTCCTTGCGGATCAGGTCACGCAGCACGTTGCGTTTTTCTGCAAAGCTGCGGTCCTTGCGCGACGGCGTGACCTGCACCAGTGCCTGTTCGATGTTGGTGGAGGTGGAGTTCTGGCGCGCCACTTCGATCTTCACCGCGTTCTGCAGGAAGGTGTTGGTGATCCGCTCGATCTCCGGTGCCATGGTGGCGGAATAGAAGAAGGTCTGGCGCGTAAAGGGCGTCAGGCTGAAGATCCGCTCGATATCCGGGATGAATCCCATGTCGAGCATGCGGTCAGCCTCGTCCACGACCATGATCTGAACGCCTTGCAGCAGCAGCTTGCCGCGTTCGAAATGGTCAAGCAGGCGGCCGGGCGTTGCGATCAGCACGTCCACGCCGCGGTCGATCAGCTTGTCCTGTTCGCCAAAAGATACGCCGCCGATCAGCAGCGCCTTCGTCAGCTTGGTATGCTTGGCATAGGTGTCGAAGTTTTCGGCCACCTGTGCGGCCAGTTCCCGCGTGGGGGCCAGAACCAGTGAACGGGGCATACGGGCGCGGGCGCGCCCCTTGCCCAGAAGCGTGATCATCGGCAGCGTGAAGCTGGCGGTCTTGCCGGTGCCTGTCTGCGCGATGCCCAGCACGTCTTTGCCTTCCAGCGCATGCGGAATGGCTTGCGCCTGGATCGGCGTCGGCGTTTCATATCCCGCTTCCTGAACGGCTTTCAGCACGCGAGGATCAAGCGCGAGGTCGGAGAATTTCGTCATCGGCGTCCTGTGAATGCGGTATCGGACCGCATGGGGGGAAGGGACGCATCTACTTCCGGGCGTCCCGGCGTCGGCGGACCATTGCCGGTCCTGCCGAAGGGGTTAGCGCAATATGCGCAAAACGTCAAGTTTGAGGCCGATAGCCCCGAAATCAGACCATCATTTCCTTGGTTGCCGTCAGCTTCACGTCCGGATGGTCGCGCTGGATGCGGTCTATATCCCATTGCAGGCGCGTCAGGAACACGGTGTCACCATCGCTGTCGGTGGCGATATGGCCCTTGTTCACCGCGATCAGCTTGTCCACCGCGGCCTTTGGCCCCTGCACCCAGCGGGCGGAGCTGAACTGCGACCCTTCGAAGCGGACGGGCAGCGAATATTCCTGTTCAATCCGGCTGGCGAGAACCTCGAACTGAAGCGCACCAACGACACCGACGATGAAGCCCGACCCGATCATGGGCTTGAACACCTTGGCGGCGCCTTCCTCGGCGAATTGCATCAGCGCCTTTTCAAGGTGCTTGGCCTTCATCGGATCGCCCGCCCGCACGCCTTGCAGCAGTTCCGGCGCAAAGGAAGGGATGCCGGTGAAATGCAGCGCCTCGCCTTCCGTCAGCGCGTCGCCGATGCGAAGCTGGCCGTGGTTGGGGATGCCGATGATGTCGCCGGCCCAGGCCTCCTCGGCCAGTTCGCGATCGGCGGCAAGGAACAGCACGGGGTTGGACACCGCCATCTGCTTCTTCGACCGGACGTGCAGCAGCTTCATGCCGCGTTCGAAATGCCCCGAGGCAAGGCGCACGAAGGCCACGCGGTCGCGGTGCTTGGGGTCCATGTTGGCCTGCACCTTGAACACGAAACCGGCGACCTTGTTTTCGTCCGACCCGATCTGGCGTTCCTTGGCAGTCTGGGGCTGCGGTTCGGGCCCGTATTCGCCCATGCCGTCCATCAACTCCTTCACACCGAAAGAGTTGATGGCGCTGCCGAACCAGATCGGCGTCATGTGGCCTTCAAGGAACGATTGGCGATCGAATTTCGGCAGCAGCTCGCGTGCCATCTCGATCTCTTCGCGGAACTTGGCAAGCAGGCCCTCGGGGATGTGGTCGGCCAGTTTCGGATCGTCCAGCCCGCTGATCTGCAGCGATTCCGCCACCTTGTTGCGGTCGGCGCGGTCCATGATCTCCAGCCGGTCGTGCAGCAGATCATAGGCTCCGATGAAATCGCGTCCGACGCCGATGGGCCAGGAGGCAGGCGCCACGTCGATGGCAAGGTTCTCCTGGATCTCGTCGATGATCTCGAACACGTCGCGGGATTCGCGATCCATCTTGTTGCAGAAGGTCAGGATCGGCAGGTCGCGCAGGCGGCACACTTCAAACAGCTTGCGCGTCTGGGATTCGACGCCCTTCGCGCCGTCGATCACCATGATCGCCGCGTCCACCGCCGTCAGCGTGCGATAGGTATCTTCGGAAAAGTCGCTGTGGCCGGGGGTGTCGACAAGGTTGAACCGGTAATTCCGGAACTCGAACGACATCGCCGAGGCGGAGACCGAGATCCCGCGATCCTGCTCCATCTTCATGAAGTCCGATCGGGTGCGCCGCGCTTCGCCCTTGGCACGGACCTGCCCGGCCATCTGGATCGCGCCACCGAACAGCAGGAACTTTTCGGTCAGCGTTGTTTTACCGGCGTCGGGATGCGAAATGATCGCAAAGGTCCGGCGTCGTGCGATTTCGGGCGGAAGGGTCGGGCGGTTGTCCAGCATGGGCGGCGGTTTACATCAGCGCGCGAGGCGCGTCCACTGGGGAGAAACGGAATGGATCTTGGTATTCGCGGAAAACGGGCGCTTGTTTGCGCCGGTTCCAAGGGTCTTGGCCTTGGCTGCGCCGAGGCGCTGGCCGAAGCGGGTGTGGACCTGATCCTGAACGCGCGCGGGCAGGACGCGCTGGACCGGGCGGCAGAAGCCCTGCGCAGCCGCTTCGGCGTGGATGTGCAGACCGTTTCCGCCGATATCGCCACCGTGGAAGGCCAGCGCAAAGTGCTGGACGTTGCGGGAGATGTGGACATCCTGGTGAACAATGCGGGCGGCCCGCCCCCCGGCATCTGGTCCGACTGGGCGCGCGAGGATTTCCAGAAGGCGCTGGATGCCAACATGCTGGCGCCCATCGCGATGATGACGGCCATCATGCCGAAGATGATCGAAAAGGGCTGGGGCAGGGTGGTCAACATCACCTCGCAATCGGTGCGGGCACCGATCGCGCAGCTTGGCCTGTCGAATTCCGCACGGGCGGGGCTGACGGGCTATGTCGCGGGCACGGCGCGGCAGGTCGCACCGCACGGGGTCATCGTGAACAACATCCTGCCGGGAACGCACGATACGGCGCGCGCCACATCGCTGGACAAGGGACGCGCCCAGCGTGAAGGTGTGGACGAGGCTGAGGCACGTCGCCGCAGCCAAGCCGAGATTCCCGCCCGCCGTTACGGCGATCCGCGCGATTTCGGCGCGGTCTGCGCCTTCCTGTGTTCGCAGCAGGCGCGGTTCATCGTGGGCCAGAACATCCTTGTGGACGGGGGCAACACCAACCTTACAATGTGATGATTGTGAACCCGACAGTTCGGAATCCCACTTTGAACCGGGCGAAAAAGATCATAGATAGGAAGAAACCTCCGCTTTCGCGGATGTAGGGAGTGGCAAGATGCTCAACAATATCGGCCTTCCGGGCCTTCTTCTTATCGCGGTGATCGTTCTGGTGCTGTTCGGTCGCGGCAAGGTATCCTCGCTGATGGGCGAAGTCGGCAAAGGGATCACGGCCTTCAAGAAGGGCGTGAACGATGGCGACAAGGAAGACGACCAGCAGCGTGTGGACAAGGCACGGGACGTGACGCCCGAAGAGGCCGAGCGCAAGAACGTCTGATCCATGTTCGACCTTGGATGGAGCGAGATTATCCTGATCGGGGCGATCGCGTTGATCGTGGTCGGCCCGAAGGATCTGCCTGAAATGTTCCGCCAGATCGGGCGGTTCACGTCCAAGGCCCGTTCCATGGCACGTGAATTTTCCAGTGCGATGGAAGATGCGGCCAAGGAAACCGGGGTGCACGATGTTGCCAGTGATCTGCGCAAGGCGGCGTCGCCCCGTGCGCTTGGTCTGGATGCGGTGAAATCCGCGGCCACCAAGTTCGAAAGCTGGGATCCGGTGAAGGGCGCGCGCAAGACGCCCCCGCCCTCGGTCGTGCATGACGAAGAGGTGAGCCATTCCGCCGCCGCCGTCACTGCGCCCCTGCCTGCTGCCGAGTCGCTGAAACCTCCGCGCGAGGCTGCGCCGCAGGTGCGCCCGCGTCCCGAACCGCCCCGCCGCCGCAAGATCGAAAGCGCTTCGCCCGTTCGCAAGCCCGTCCCGCGCAAGCCCCTGCCCAAGAAGCACGACAAATGACACGCGAGGACACGATCGAGGACAGCAGCGCCCCGCTGGTCGAGCATCTCAAGGAACTGCGCAGCCGCATCATCTGGTCGCTTGTCGCCTATGTGATCGCGGTTTGCGCGGTTTTCCCGTTCGCCCAGCAGGTGTTCAACTTCCTGTCCAATCCCGTTTGCAATGCGCTGGCGGATCGGGGGCAGGATTGCGACCTGATCATGATCAAGCTTCAGGAAGGCTTCTTCATCTCGGTCAACATCTCGTTCTTCGGGGGCCTGTTGCTGGCTTTCCCGATCATTGGGTATCAGCTGTGGCGGTTCGTGGCGCCCGGGCTCTACAAGTCCGAGAAGTCTGCGTTCCTGCCGTTCCTGGCCGCATCCCCCGCGATGTTCTTTCTGGGCGCGTCGTTTAGCTATTTCATCGTGCTGCCGATGGCGTTCGACTTCTTCCTCAGCTTCCAGCAGGCGCAGCAGGCCCCTGTCCCAAGCGAGGTGGCCGAACAGGCGCTGCATGCCGGAATTGTGTTCCAGGGTTCGGCGCAGGAATACCTTGGCCTGACGATGAAGTTCATCCTTGCCTTCGGTCTGTGCTTCCAGCTTCCCGTGCTGCTCACGCTGATGGGGAAAGCGGGGCTGATCTCGGCCGATGCGCTTGCCTCGGTGCGCAAATACGCGGTTGTGGCGATCCTGCTGCTGGCGGCCTTCGCCACCCCGCCCGACATGATGAGCCAGGTGATCCTGTTCTGCGCCATCTATCCGCTTTACGAGGTTTCGATCTTCCTGATCCGTCGCATTGAAAAGCGGCGCGAGGCCGAACTGCGGGCCGAGGGGCTTTGGTTCGAGGATGACGAGGTTGGGGACAGCGCGAAGAAATGACTGACACGATGATCCGCATCGCCGAGGCGCTGGAGCGTCTGGCACCCGTACCCGCTGCCGCCCCCGATCTGGATGCCGCCGATGCGTTCATCTGGCATACCGGCCCCGACAGGCTGGAACCTGTGGCGCGGGTTGCGCGGATCGACATCGGCCTTCTGGTGGGGGTGGACCGTGCGCGTGACACGCTGCTTGAAAACACCCGTCATTTCGCCAAGGGCCTTCCGGCCAACAATGCGCTGCTGTGGGGCGCGCGGGGGATGGGAAAATCCTCTCTCGTGAAATCTATCCACGGCCAGATCCGCGCCGAAGGGCTGCCGCTGAAACTGGTGGAGCTTGCGCGTGAGGATCTGCCCAGCGTTCAGCGTCTTTTGTCGCATCTGCGTGCGTCTTCGCACAGGTTCGTGCTGTTTCTGGACGATCTGTCCTTCAGCCATGATGACCAGCACTACAAGTCGCTGAAGGCGGTTCTGGATGGCGGGATCGAGGGGCGGCCCGACAATGTGGTGCTTTATGCCACATCGAACCGCCGCCACCTTATGCCCCGCGACATGATCGAGAACGAACGCTCCAGCGCGATCAGCCCGTCCGAGGCGGTGGAGGAGAAGGTTTCCCTGTCGGACCGCTTCGGGTTGTGGCTGGGCTTCCACCCTTGCTCGCAGGACGATTACCTTGCGATGATCCGCGGATACTGCGATCGCCACGGCATTTCCATTGACGACGCCACCCTTCGGGCCGAAGCGATCGAATGGCAGGCGACGCGCGGCTCCCGCTCGGGCCGCGTGGCGTGGCAGTTCTTCACTGACCTCGCCGCGCGGAAGGGCGTTGCGCTTTACTGAAGGTAAGGCATCGGGTCGACGCTTTCGAACCCCTTGCGCACTTCGAAATGCAGGAAGGCCGGGTTGCCGGCCCGAACAGCGGCGATCTGCTGGCCGCGCGTGACGCTTGCCCCTTTCTGCATCGACACATTGTCGATCCCGGCGTAAACGGTCAGCGTGTTGTCCGCGTGGCGCAGCACAAGGATCGGCACCTGGTCGGTATCCTTGGTGATGGCGGCGACGGTTCCGTCTGCGGCCGCCACAACCGCGCTGCCTGCGCTGGCACCGATGTCGATCCCCTCGTTCTTGCCCTTCTGATACGGGCGAATGACGCTGCCCGCAGCGGGCATCGCAAAACGCGCCGATGAAGTGGGGGCTTGCGGTGCGGGCGCCGCTTGTTCGGTTTGTGCGGCAGGGGCCTGCTGGGTGCTTGCCGGTTGCGCGGCCGGCGTTGCGGCGGGCGCGGGGTTGGCTGCCCCGACCGGGATCATCAGCACCTGGCCTTCGCGCAGCGACAGGTTCGCATCCAGCCCGTTCCATTCCGCCAGCGCCTTGGGCGAGACGTTGTAGGTTCTTGCGATGGAATACGCCGTCTCTCCCCGCTGGACGCGGTGGCGGGCGGGCTGTTCGGAACTGGTGGATTGCGATGCGGGCGTGGCCGCAGGCGCGCTTTCGATCGCGCTGGATGCCAGCGGCGTCACGTCGATCGTGCCGGTCTGGATGCCGGTGGAAACGGGCGCTGCCGGCTGCGGCGTATCCAGGCGCTGGGGCAGGGCGATCACTTCGCCGCCCCGCAGCACCGCATCGGGCGGGATGGCGTTGTACTGGGCGATCTGCCCTGCATCGGCGCCGATGCGGCTGGCCAGCGAAGCCACCGTGTCGCCCCGCTGCGCCACCGCCACCTGATAGGTGGGATAGGTGATGACGCCGCGCGCATCGGGCTGCGGCCGCGCATCCGTCACGTTCACCGCAGCAGATCCGGTGTTCAGCCCCGACCGCATGTCCCAGTCCATGGGACCGTTGCAAGCTGCCAGCAGAACTGTCCCAGACAGTACGAAAGCCCCGCGCATGTTCATCGCCAACCTCATCCCTTACCTATTCCGAAGCCATTCCCTCGACGAGGGGCACGAAACGCACCGAGCGGAGTTCTTCATATTCGAACCCGTCATCGGTCCGTACGACCTTGATCAGCGTTTGCACGGTATCCGTCTGCCCGACGGGCACCACCATGACCCCCCCCACCTTCAACTGCGCCATCAGCGGGCCCGGCGGATCTTCCGCCGCCGCCGTCACGAGGATGCGGTCGAAGGGGGCCTGATCGGGCAGGCCGTGGCTGCCATCGCCGGTAAAGGCGGTGATGTTGGAAAGGTCCAGCAGGCGGAAGATGTCCTCCGCCTCGCGGACAAGGCGGCGATGCCGGTCAATGGTGTAGACCCGCCGTGCAAGCTGCGCCAGAACCGCCGCCTGATACCCTGATCCGGTGCCCACCTCCAGCACGCGGTCGCGCGGCTGGATCGACAGCGCCTGCGTCATCAGCGCGACCACCGAAGGCTGGCTGATCGTCTGGCCGCAGGCGATGGGCAGCGGCGTATCCTCGTACGCGCGTTCGGCAAAAAGGCCTTTCACGAACGCACCCCGGTCCACCCGTTCCATCGCCGTCAGCACGCGGCCATCGGTGATCCCGCGCGACCGCAGGGCGTAAAGGAACCGCATCTTGCGTTCGGCAATGGTATCGCCGTCCTCTGTCATGCGAGGGCGGCCTCCAGCTCCTTCAGCCGGTCATGTGCGGTCAGGTCGCAGCGCAGCGGCGTGACGGTGACGTATCCCTCAAGGTTCAGCGTGGCATCGCTGCCCTCTTCGGCCGGACCTTGCGCGCTGCCCCGCGCCCACAGGAAGTATTTCCCCGAAGGCGAGACATGCGGTTCCACCGAAAAGGCGCTGCCGGGGCGGAAGCCTTGCGGGGCCACCCGCGTTCCCTTTACATCGGCCCCCGCGCAGGGCGGGAAGTTGATATTGTAGAACAGGCGATAGGCCGCATCATCCCAGATCCCGCGATCCAGCAGGCGGCGCACGACGGCGGCGCCGTGGGTGCGGGCCGCTTCATAGGGATCGGCCAGTTCCTGCGTTCTGGGGCCCATGTATTGCGACAGCGCGATCGAGGGGATGCCCTGCAGCGCCCCTTCCATCGCCCCGCCCACGGTTCCCGAATACAGAACGTTTTCGGCCGAATTGTTGCCGCGGTTTACCCCGGACAGGACAAGATCGGGCTTGTCGCCGCCGAACACCTCGTAGATGGCGGCCAGCACGCAATCGGCGGGGCTGCCTTCGGCGGCGAAGCGGCGTTCGTCCATCTTGGCGAACAGGGTGGGGTGGGTATAGCTGATGGCGTGGCCCACGCCCGATTGTTCGAATGCGGGGGCCACGGTCCAGACCTCTCCCTCCGGGCCGGCAACCTCATTGGCAATCTCGGTCAGGACGGCAAGTCCGGCTGCATTGATGCCGTCGTCGTTCGTGATGAGGATGCGCATGGAGTTCTCCTTTGGCCCCCATGCTTAGACGAGCGATCCCTTGGCGACAAGCCGCCGGTCAGACCAGATGCAGTTGTGCGGTGCCAAGGGCACGTTCCAAGTCGGCAAGATTGAACGGCTTGGGCAGCACGATCGCGTCGGGATAATGTTCCGCAGGGGTGTCGCGCATCCCGCCCGTGGCGAAGATGAAGGGAATGTTCCTGCTGCGCAGGATGTCGGCCACCGGGAAGGACAGCTTCTGGCCAAGGTTGATGTCCAGCACCGCGAAGTCCAGATCGGCCATTCCGGCCAGATCCATCGCGCGGTCCAGCTTCATCGCGGGGCCGATGACGTGATATCCCAGATCGCTCAGGTAATCCTCGATCAGCATGGCGACAAGCAGCTCGTCCTCAACCACGAGAACGCGCGAAGCTCCGGCTGAAGCCGCAGCATGAACCGTCATTTGCCTGATCCTTCCCACTTCACGCGGCGCATCTGCCTTGGGGCAGGGCCACTTTTTCTTCCCCCGAACGCCCCGCCTCGTTGCAATGATCGGGCAGGGTTCCTGATTGCGCCGTCAACGCCCCCCAACGGCTTGTTGTTCCGGTGCGGCAGATGAAATTTCGCGCTGTCACGCGGCCGCTGCGGCACTAGGTCACGCATAGTTTCGCAAGCCAATCCCGGCGGCACAGTCCGCCCGAACAGGAGGCCAGCCATGACTGCCGCTCCCCGACCCCATCCCGTGCCGACCGGCACCTCCGTCCGCCTGACCGTCAACGGGCAACCCGCCGACCTGGTGCTGGACCCGCGCGTGACGCTGCTTGACGCCCTGCGCGAGCATCTGCAGCTGACCGGATCGAAGAAGGGCTGCGATCACGGCCAGTGCGGGGCCTGCACTGTCATGGTGAACGGGCGACGCATCAACTCCTGCCTGTCGCTGGCCGTGATGCATGACGGGGACGAGGTGACGACGATCGAAGGCATCGGCACCCCCGACGCGCTGGACCCGATGCAGGAAGCGTTTGTCAGCCATGACGGGTTCCAGTGCGGGTATTGCACGCCCGGCCAGATCTGTTCGGCCAAGGCCGTGCTGGAGGAGATCCGTCAGGGCATCCCCAGCCATGTGACCCGCGATCTGGAGCATGTCTCATTCTCGGATGACGAACTGCGCGAAAGGATGAGCGGGAACAGCTGCCGCTGCGGCGCTTATGCCAACATCCTTGCCGCCATCCGCGAGGTGGAGGAACGCGCATGAAGCCCTTCACCTATGAACGCGTGTCCACCGCTGCCGCCGCTGCGGCCGCCGCTGCCGCCAATCCCGGTGCCAAGTTCATCGCCGGCGGGACCAACCTGCTGGACCTGATGAAGCTGGAGATCGAGGCCCCGACGCATCTGATCGACGTGAACGCCACCGGCCTTGACAAGATCGAGCCGACGGCAGAGGGCGGGCTGCGCATCGGTGCGATGGTCCGCAACACCGATCTGGCCGCCGATGTGCGGGTGCGGCGCGATTACCCGGTGCTGAGCCGCGCCTTGCTGGCCGGCGCCTCGGGGCAGCTGCGCAACAAGGCCACGACGTCGGGAAACCTTCTGCAGCGCACGCGCTGCCCGTATTTCTATGACACCAACATGCCGTGCAACAAGCGCGCCCCCGGATCGGGTTGCGGCGCGATGGACGGGATCAGCCGCCAGCTTGCCGTGATCGGCGGATCGGATGCCTGCATCGCCACGCACCCGGGCGATATGCCCGTTGCGATGCGCGTGCTGGATGCAGTGGTGGAAACCGTTGACGCGGCGGGCAAGACGCGCAGCATCCCGATGGCCGATTTCCACACCCTTCCGGGTGATACGCCCGAGGTGGAAACCGTGCTGAAACAGGGCGAGTTCATCACTGCCGTCACGCTGCCTGCGCCCGTGGGCGGGCGGCAGATCTATCACAAGGTGCGCGATCGCGCTTCATACGCCTTTGCGCTGGTGTCGGTGGCGGCCATCGTGCAGCCGGACGGCACCGGCCGCGTCGCCTTTGGCGGGCTGGCCCACAAGCCGTGGCGCGTGGAAGAGGCCGAGACCGAGATGCCGAACGGTGCCCGCGCCGTCACCGCCCGCGCGCTGGCGGATGCCGATCCGACGGGCGATAACGCCTATAAACTGTCGTTGGCCGAGCGGACGCTTGCGCTGGTTCTGGCCGAAGCGAAGGAGTAAGTCATGAAGTTCGACCGTCCCGCAACGACAAATCCTTCGGACCGCATGGCGGTTCTGGGCCAGCCCCATACCCGCATCGACGGCAAGCTGAAGACCACCGGCACCGCCGCCTACGCCTATGAACGCCATGACGCGGTGGAAGGGCAGCTTTATGGTTATCCCCTTGGCGCGGGCATCGCGCGGGGGCATGTTCTGGCGATGGACACCCGCGAGGCCGAGGCCGCGCCCGGTGTCGTGACCGTTGTCACCACGCTGCAGATGGAAAAGCTGCCGCAGGATGACCGGAACATCGTGCGCCTGTTCGGCGGGCCCGAGATTGTCCATTATCACCAGGCCATCGCCGTGGTCGTGGCCGAAACGTTCGAACAGGCCCGCGCCGCCGCCAACATGATCCGCGTGACCTATGACGAGGACACGAGCGAGATCTACAACCTCGCGGAAAAGCGCGAGATGGTGGAGGATCAGGACATCCAGACCCACACCAACGTCGGTGATTTCCACACCGCCTTCGGCCAGGCCGAGGTGAAGCTGGACGCCACCTATGTCACGCCGCCCCAGACCCACGTGATGATGGAGCCGCATGCCAGCATCGCACACTGGACGGATGGCAGGCTGCGGGTCTGGACCTCCAGCCAGATGATCGACTGGCACCGGCAGGCGCTGGCCACGACCTTCAGCCTCGATCCTGAGGCCGTGCATGTGGAAAGCCCGTTCATCGGCGGCGGTTTCGGCGGCAAGCTGTTCCTGCGCGCCGATGCTGTTCTGGCGGCGCTGGGCGCGAAGAAGGCGGGCCGTCCGGTGAAGGTTGCGCTGCCGCGCCCGATGGTGATCAACAACACCACCCACCGTGCCGAAACGATCCAGCATATCCGCATCGGCGCCACGAAAGAGGGGAAGATCACCGCGATCTTCCATGACTGCGTGTCCAACACCCCGCCGGGTGGCGCGGGCGAGGATGCGACCAACCAGACGCGCTATTTCTATGCTGGGGAACATCGCCTGATCGTCAATCGGCTGGCGCAGGTGCGGCTGCCCGAATCCAACTCCATGCGCGCCCCGGGCGAGGCTGCGGGCCTGATGGCGCTTGAGGTCGCCATGGACGAGATGGCCGAAAAGCTGGGCATGGACCCGGTGGAGTTCCGCATCGCGAACGACACGCAGGTGGTGCCGGAGAACCCTTCCCAGAAATTCTCGCAGCGCCGCTTCGTGGAATGCCTTCGCCACGGCGCCGAGACGTTCGGCTGGACCAACCCCAAGCCCATGTCACAGCGCGATGGCGACTGGCTGATCGGTCATGGCATGTCGGGGGCCTATCGCGGCGCGCCGGCGCAGCCATCGGGTGCGCGCGTTCGCCTGCAGCCCAATGGCCGGCTGATCGTTGAAACCGATATGACCGATATCGGCACCGGCAGCTATACCATCCTTGCCCAGACCGCAGCCGAGATGACGGGCCTGCCGATGGACCGGATCGAGATGCGGCTGGGCAATTCGTCCTTCCCCGTTTCTTCGGGTTCGGGCGGGCAGTTCGGGGCCGCAAGCTCCACCGCGGGTCTTTATGCGGCCTGCGTGGCGCTGCGTGCGATGATCGCCGAACGGATGCAGGCCGATCCCGACACGCTGGATTTCCGCGACGGGCAGGTGATCGACGGCGCGCGCAGCCTGCCGCTGTCGGGCTTTGCCTCGGAAGGGGAGATGGTGGCCGAGGACAAGATCGAGTTCGGCGATTTCCGCAGCAAGGAATACAAGCTGGCCACCTTCGCCGCCCATTTCGTGGAAACAAGGGTCAACGCCTATACCGGGGAAATCCGGCTGCAGCGCATGCTTTCGGTCTGCGACGCGGGGCGGATCCTGAACCCCGTTACCGCACGCAGCCAGGTAATCGGCGGGATGACGATGGGCGTCGGTTCGGCCCTGATGGAAAAGCTGGACGTGGACGACAAGCGCGGCTTCTTCGTGAACCACGATCTGGCAGGATACGAGGTGCCCGTGCATCTGGACATCCCGCAGCAGGAGGTGATCTTCCTGACGGGCGACGATCCTGTCTCCACCCCGCTGAAGGCCAAGGGCGTGGGGGAGTTGGGGATCAGCGGCGTCGCGGCGGCGGTGGCCAATGCCATCCACAACGCCACCGGCGTGCGCGTCCGCGATTTTCCCATCACGCTGGACAAGTTCATTGACCGACTGCCCCCTGTCTGAGGCGACGGTGCCCGAGGGGGATGTTCCCCTTCGGGCGCTTCTTCGGCCCGGTACCGCGCTGGCTGTCATCACGGGGGTGGAGGGGACGTCCTATCGCCCAGTGGGGGCTGTCATGGCGATCGGGCCAAAGGGGCGGCGGGCTGGCAACCTTTCATCTGGCTGCATCGACGAGGATGTGGCCCTTCATGCCCTTCGCGCGATGCAGGACGGGCAGGAACGGCGGCTGCGATACGGCGCGGGTTCCCCTTTCGTTGATCTGGCGCTGCCTTGTGGCGGCGGGCTGGACATCCTGATCCTGCCGCATCCGGACCGCGACGCACTGGCCGCCGCACAAGACAGGCTGGAAGCGCGGGACACGGCCGTTCTGTCCCTGCCGGGCCTGACGCTGCACATCCTGCCCGAGTTGCGGTTCCTGATCTTCGGCAAGGGGCCTGAGGCGGCCACTTTCGCCGATCTGGTGAACCTTGCCGGGTTCCGCGCCGAGCTGTTTACGCCCGAAGCAATGGATGTCCCTTCCGGCGTGCCCGCCGTGCCGCTGCTGTCGCCGCGCTGGCCCGAAAAGGTGGCGATCGATGCGCGCACTGCGGTGACCCTGTTCTTTCACGATCATGAGTGGGAGCCGCCCTTGCTGGCACATGCCCTTGCCTCGCCCGCGCTGTATGTCGGGGCGCAGGGCAGCTTCCGCGCCCGCATGGCCCGCCGCGCCGCGCTGGAGGGGGCCGGGGTGTCGGCGGAACGCATCGATCGGCTGGCCGATCCCTTCGGGCTGATCCCCTCGGCCCGTGATCCGCGCACGCTGGCGGTGGCGGTGCTGGCCGATGTTCTGGCAAAGGCCCGGTTATGAGGGTGGCGGGCGTTCTGCTGGCCGCCGGCGCCTCGCGGCGTTTCGGGGCGGCGGACAAGCTGCTGGCCCCCCTGAAGGGCAGCCCCCTTGTTGCCCATGCCGCACGGGCGATGGCAGGGCTGCCTTTGCGCATTGCCGTGACATCATCCGATCCCGTTGCTCAGGTTCTGGCCGCGGAAGGCGTGGGCATCCTGTGCATTCTGCCGGGGCAGGGGCAGTCGGCCAGCCTTCGGGCTGCGGTGCTGTCGGTGCCTGCGGAAGCGACGCATCTTCTGGTAATGCTGGGCGATATGCCCTTCGTGACGGCGGATGATCTAGCCGTTCTTCTGGCCGCCGATCCGGCCATTCCGCATTGTGCCGTGCAGGGGGGCGTTCCGCAGCCGCCCGCGCTTTTCCCCAAGGCGTGGTGGCCGCAGCTTCTGGCGCTGGGCGGGGATCAGGGGGCGGGGCGGATATTGCGGGGGCTGGGGCCTGCCTCGTGCCACCGGCTGCCTGCGGCTTCGCTTCGGGACATCGACCTGCCTGCCGATCTGCCCTAGGCGCGGCGCAGGTCGGGCAGGATGCGATCTTCCATCAGGCGCATCAGGTCGCCGAAATAGCCCTCGCTTCGTGCGGGGCGCGTGGGATCGGAGGTGATGATCACGCTCGCCTCGTCTTCGGGGAAGACTGCGATGATCTGCCCGCCATACCCGCGTGCCATGGCCATCGGCGTGCCCGCCAGCCGCCCCAGAAACCACCCATAGCCGTAATCCAGCCCCGAGAACGGAGATCGGGTGCGCGGGGTGAACGATTGCCGCATCCACCCGGCCGACAGAACGCGCGTGCCCTTCAGCATGCCATCCTGCCGCGCCATCTCTGCCACGCGCAGCATGGCGCGGGGTGACAGCGCCATTTCGTTCCCGCCAAGGTACAGCCCCTGCGGATCGCGCGTCCATGCAGGGACCTGCACATCCAAAGGCGCCCCGATCCAGTCCCGCATCACCGCCAGAAGGCTGGCATCCGCCCGTGCCGCAATCACGGCACCAAGGATGTGGAACGAGCCGGTGGAATAAAGCATCCTTCTGCCCGGTTCCGCCACGAACGGACGGGAAAGGGCATAGGCGATCCAGTCGCGGCTGGACACCCATGCGCCGTAATTCGCCCCCGAGGTTCGGGCAAGCCCCGCCCGCATCGTCACAAGGTTTTCCACCGTCAGGCGGGCGGCGCGGGGATCGGCATCGCGTGGAATCAGGTTCGGGATCGCCTCCTCCAGCGTGGTGTCCAGCGTCATCAGGTTCCGGTCGATCGCAGCGCCCGCTGCCAGCGCGACCATCGTCTTCGAAACGGATTTCACGTTCACCGGCACGTCGGTGGCGGGGCCGCGAAATGTCTCCTCCAGCAGAACCTGCCCGCGGCGGGCAACGATCAGGCTGTGCAGCTGGTCCAGCGATCCTGCGGCAGCGCGCGTGGCGGCGTGCGCGTCCTGCGCGCCGCCGGCTGCGGGAATGGCGCAAAAGCCGGCCAGTGCGGCAAGGGCGATGCGGCGGTGCATCGGCAACTCCTTCATGTCCCCGGGGTATACAGGCGGCGGCCGGACCGCTATGCCGGATGCGATACCCGATCAGGAGCGGATATGGCCTTTCTACAGCGGTTCGGCATCGACACCTACATGCTGCTTCTTGTCGCAACCGTCGTGCTGGGCGCGATCCTGCCGGTTTCCGGGGGTGCTGCGGATATCATGGGCGGCGTCACCTTTGCGGCAGTCGCGCTTTTGTTCTTCCTTTACGGGGTCCGGATGAACGCGGCAGAGGTTTGGGCCGGTCTGACCAACTGGCGCCTTCAGGGCACGAGCTTTGCGACAACCTTCATGCTGTTTCCGGTTCTGGGCCTGATCCTTGCCTTCGTGCTGCGCCCCGTTCTGGGCAATGAGCTGGTGACGGGGCTGCTGTTTCTTTCAGTGCTGCCATCCACCATCAACTCCTCCATCGCCTTTACGGGGATGGCGGGGGGCAACGTGTCGGGGGCAATCTGCTCGGCCTCTCTTTCCAACCTGATCGGGGTGGTGCTGACGCCACTGCTGGCGGCGCTGGTGCTGCATCAGGGGGCCGGCGTGGTGACAGGCGGGGCCGTGCTGAAGATCGCGATGCAGATCCTGCTGCCCTTCGTGATCGGGCAGCTGCTGCGCCCCTGGCTGGGCAATTTCGTGCGCGCGCGCAAACGGATGACGACCATGGTCGATCGCGGGGCGATCCTGCTGATCGTTTATTCCGCCTTCAGCGCAGGCACCGTTGCCGGCATCTGGACGCTGATCCCGCCGGTGACGCTGGTTCTCCTGTTCGGCGTGATCTCTGTTTTTCTGGCCATGGGGATGGGCATGACGGTGCTGATCGGCCGCGCCGCACGGCTTGCGCCTGCTGACCGTTCCGCCCTGTTCTTTTGCGGATCAACCAAAAGCTTGGCCAGCGGCCTGCCCATCGCGGCAGCCCTGTTCCCGGCCGACATCATCGGCGTGACGATCCTGCCGGTGATGATGTTCCACCTGACACAGCTTTTCGTTTGTGCATTGATCGCCCAACGGGCGTCATCGCGATGAGCCTTGTTTCTTTTGCTCTGCCGGTAGACTTTCACGTGAACAGGTAAATACTAATATATCAGCATGGCGCGATTCGGGAGTGGAGGCCTGTCCCGCGTCAGCACGACCCAAAGCGGAGGAGGGGTCCCCCATGAAGAACTTCCTTGGGAAGCGCGCTTTTGCCAGCGGTCTGTCGCTGGTAGGGCTCGTTGTCCTTGTATTTTTTCTTTCGCGACTGACAGGCGATCCAACGGATCTTTACCTGCCGCTGGATGCCAGCCTTGAAGCGCGGGAACAGTTCCGCGAGCTGAACGGCTTCAACGATCCGTTGCTTGTGCAGTTCGGCAACTATGTCTGGGATCTTCTGCACCTTGATTTCGGCCAGTCCATCCGCGAGGCGCGGCCTGCGATCGACGTGGTGTTGGAAGGCTTCAGCTGGACGCTGAGCCTTGCGATCGTGACCATGACGATTGTGACCATCGCCGCCGTCGTGATCGGTTCGCTTGCCGCCTTCCGCGTCGGCGGGATCTTCGACCGCATCGCCACCTTCTTTTCGCTGATCGGGGCATCGGCACCCGATTTCTGGATCGCAATCGTCGCCATCGTGATCTTCGCGGTGAACCTTGGCTGGTTGCCCACATCGGGCACAGGCACGATCTGGCACTGGATCCTGCCGGTTGCGGTGCTGTTCGTACGCCCGTTCGGTTTGATCCTGCAGGTGGTGCGCGGGTCCATGATCACGGCACTCTCATCTCCCTATGTGAAGACGGCCAAGGCCAAGGGTGTGCGCCCGCGTCCCATCATCTTCGTGCACGCGCTGCGCAACGGGCTGCTGCCGGTCATCACCGTGATCGGCGATCAGGCTGCGGCGATCCTGAACGGCGCGGTGGTGGTGGAAACGATCTTCGGCTTTCCCGGCATCGGCAAGCTGATGATCGATTCCATCCTGCAACGCGATTTCACCGTCGTGCTGGCCGCCATCATGATCTCGGCCCTCGCGATCTTTATCATGAACCTGCTGATCGATCTGGCTTATGCCGCCCTCGATCCGCGCATCAGGTATTGAGCCATGGCGATGAGTGACACCGCAACAACCAGTCCGCGCCCCAAACGCCCCTTCGGCACGTTCCTGAGCCTGCTTTGGGCCGACAAGTTCGCTTTCGTGGCCATGCTTTTCCTGCTGGTGGTGATCTTCTGCGCGATCTTCGGCCCCTGGCTGATGAGCGATGCGGCAGGCTCGCTTAACCTGCGCGGCCGCAACGCGCCGCCGTTCCAGCTTGATCTGGGCTGGGCGATGATCCTTGGCGCGGATTCGCTGGGCCGCCCGCTGCTGCCGCGCGTGATCATCGCCGCGCAGAACACGATGATGGTCGCTGCCGGTGCCGTGGTCTTTTCGATGATCATCGGCACCACGCTGGGCATGATCGCGGGTTATTCCCGCGGCCGGCTGGGGCAGATCATCCCGCGCCTTGCGGATGTGATCATGTCCTTCCCGTCGCTGCTGCTGGCGGTGATCGTGCTTTACATGCTGGAGCCTAGCGTTTCCAACATCATCATCGTGCTGGCGATCACCCGCATCCCCGTTTATCTGCGGACCGCCCGCGCCGAGGTGCTGGAAATCCGCGAGCGGATGTTCGTGCAGGCCGCCAAGGTCATGGGCGCATCCACGGGCCGCATCATCTTCCGCCACATCCTGCCGGTCGTCCTGCCCACGCTGGTCACGATCGCGACGCTGGATTTCGCCTTCGTGATGCTGGCCGAAAGCTCGCTTTCCTTCCTTGGCATCGGCATCCAGGCCCCCGAGGTGACGTGGGGGCTGATGGTGGCGCAGGGACGGGCCTATCTGACGAATGCGTGGTGGCTGTCGTTCTGGCCGGGTCTGGCCATCATCCTGACGACGCTGTCGCTGAACCTGATCTCCCACTGGCTGCGCATCGCGCTTGACCCCGCGCAACGCTGGCGGCTGGAAATGGGAGGACGCAAGAATGGCTGATCATCTGCTGGAAGTGCAGAACCTGTCGGTGGAATTCCACACGGCGCAGGGCACGGTGAAGGCGGTTCAGGATGTCTCGTGGCATCTGGACCGGGGGGAAACACTCGCCATCCTTGGTGAAAGCGGATCGGGCAAATCGGTTTCGGCCAGCGCCGTCATGAACCTGATCGACATGCCGCCGGGCCGGATCAGCCAGGGCCGCATCCTGCTGGACGGCCGCGACCTTCTGAAGATGACCGACGAAGAGCGCCGCCGCATCAACGGCAAGCGCATCGCCATGGTGTTCCAGGACCCGCTGGCCCACCTGAACCCGGTTTATACCGTCGGCTGGCAGATCGCCGAGATCATGTGCGTGCATGGCACCGCCCGCGAAAAGGCCCGCGCCCATGCGCTGGCCTTGCTGGAACGCGTCGGCATGCCCGAACCGGAAGCGGCGCTGGACAAGTATCCGCACCAGTTCTCGGGCGGGCAGCGCCAGCGGTTGATGATCGCGATGGCGGTGGCGATGAAGCCCGACATCCTGATCGCGGACGAACCGACGACCGCGCTGGACGTGACCGTTCAGGCCGAGGTTCTTTCCCTGATGCAGGAACTTCAGCGCGAAACAGGCATGGGCATCCTGCTGATCACGCACGATCTTGGCGTCGTGGCCGAAATTGCGGACCGTGTTGTGGTGATGAATGGCGGCCGGATTGTCGAAACGGGCGACGCCGCAGAAGTGTATCGCAATCCCCAGCACCCCTATACCAAGAAGCTGATCGGCGCGGCCCCCGGCAAGGGCCAGATGCCCGAGGAGATGGACCGCGACGGAGAGCCACTTCTGAGCGTCCAGATGCTTCGGAAGAACTATGGCGCGTTCCAGGCATTGAAGGGCGTCAGCTTCAACATCATGCAGGGCGAAACGGTCGCCGTGGTCGGGGAGTCCGGTTCGGGAAAATCCACGCTTGCCCGCGCCATTCTGCGGCTGGAGGAACCTGACGGAGGCAAGGCGCTGTATCGCGGGCGCGATCTGGTCTCGATGGACCTCAAAGAGCTGTTCAGCCTGCGCCGCGATATCCAGATGGTGTTCCAGGACCCGACGCAATCGCTTAATCCACGCATGACGGTGTTCCAGCTTATCTCTGAAGCGTGGGTCATACATCCGCAGATCCTGCCCAAGCCCCATTGGCGCGCGCGGGTGGCAGAGCTTCTGACCAAGGTCGGGCTGCATCCGGAAATGGCGCAACGCTATCCGCACCAGTTCTCTGGCGGGCAGCGCCAGCGGATCGCCATTGCGCGCGCGCTGGCGATGGAACCCAGCTTGATCATCTGCGACGAGGCGGTTTCGGCGCTGGACGTTTCCATTCAGGCGCAGGTGATCGAACTTCTGGACGGGCTGCGCCGCGAATTCGGGCTATCCTATCTTTTCATTGCCCATGACCTGCCGGTGGTGCGTGATTTCGCCGATCGCGT
The DNA here is from genome assembly GCF_004015795.1 of Falsirhodobacter deserti. Classification (GTDB taxonomy): domain Bacteria; phylum Pseudomonadota; class Alphaproteobacteria; order Rhodobacterales; family Rhodobacteraceae; genus Falsirhodobacter; species Falsirhodobacter deserti. Next base: position 671,560 of record NZ_ML137218.1, read on the forward strand.
GATCGTCATGAAAGCCGGCCAGATCGTGGAGGAGGGGGCCGTTCGCCAAGTGTTCGAAGCCCCGCGTGAGGATTACACACGCGCGCTTCTGGCGGCGAGCCTTGATCCCGATCCCGAGGTTCAGGCCGCCCGCCGCGAGGCGCGCCGCAAGATGGAGACTGCTGCAGCATGAAGCCGGACCTTCTGGTGGCCTTCACCCCCCGCGTGCGCCAGATGGCGCAGCTGGAGGAGGCCTATACCTGCCATCGTTACGACACCGCAGCCGACAAGGAGGCGACGCTGGCCGAGGCGGGCCCGCGCTGCCGCGCCATGTTATGCAACGGCCATTTCGATCTGGACCGGGCTTTTCTTGACCAGATGCCCAACCTTGAACTGGTTGCCGTGACGTCTGCCGGTTTCGAAACGATCGATGTCGAGGCGCTGAAGGAACGCGGCATCAAGCTGACCAACACATCAAACGCGCTGGTGGACGATGTGGCCGACATGGCAGTGCTTTTGATGCTTGCCGCCCGCCGCCAGCTGGTGGAGGGGGACGCCTATGTCCGGTCGGGCGATTGGGGGCAGATGGGGATGTTCCCGCTGACCACCTCCACTGCCGGAAAGAGGCTGGGTATCGTCGGCCTTGGCAATATCGGCAGTGCGATCGCGAAGCGGTGCGAGGCGTTCGGGCTGCAGATCGGGTATTCCGGTCGAACGAAGAAGGACGTGCCCTATGCCTTCTTCGACAATCCCAAGGATCTTGCGGCGTGGTCGGACATCCTGATCGCCGCCACCTCGGGTGGGGCGGGCACGTCCCACCTGATCTCGGCCGAGGTTCTGGCCGCGCTGGGGGAAACGGGCAGTTTCGTCAACATCTCCCGCGGGACGGTGGTGGATGAAGACGCGCTGATCGCCGCGCTGGAAAACGGCACCATCGCCAGTGCCGGGCTGGACGTGTTCCTGAACGAACCCACCCCTGATCCGCGCCTGACAAAGCTGCCGAACGTGGTGCTTTATCCCCACCATGCCAGCGGTACGACCGAAACGCGCGACGCGATGCACCAGCTTGCGGTGGACAATCTTGCGGCCTTCTTTGCCGGCAGGCCGCTGCTGACGCAGGCGGTTTAAGTGAAATAGTCGGGGTGCTTCTTGCAAAGCGCCTCGACCTGCGTGACGGTGCGGCTCAGGTGGTTGCGGACGGCCGACATGGCGGCATCGGGATCGCCCGCCTCGATTGCATCGGCGATGGCCCCATGACATTCAAGAATCTTGGCGATCTTGCCTGCTTCGGGCAGGTGCAACTGCCGGACGCGTTCCATGTGGCCGGACCGTTCGCGCACCAGCCGGTTCAGTTCCGGCTGACCGACGGCGATGAACAGCGTCTGGTGGAACAATTCGTCCAGTTCCTGAAAAATGCGGTATTGGGACGGATCATCCGCCACCGCCTGCTGCATCCGGATGATGGACTGAAGCCGCGATCCCAGCCCCTCGGGCCGGGACGAGGCAAGACGGCGGCTGACCTCCGTTTCAAGGGCCAGTCGCAGGAACTGCGCTTCGCGCAGCTGTTCCGTGTCGATCCGGCTGACGATCGTGCGCGACTGCGGACGAATCATCACGAGCCCGTCCTGCGCCAGCTTCTGCAGCGCCTCGCGCAGCGGGGTCTGGCTGACGCCGTATTCGTCCGTCAGCTCGGTCCGCGACAGGGTTGAACCGGGCGGCAGCTCCAACGTGATGATCCGTTGGCGCAAACTGTCATAGATGCGCTGGACGGTGTTGCCCGTCGGCGCGTCGTGAATGGCAAGTCCTGACAAGGTTGGATTGGGCATTCTGCCTCCTATGCAGGCGATCTATTGCGACATGAACCGACAGACAAGCAAACTTCTTTCTTGATAGGTCTACCACACTAATATATCAGTTGGAGGACGCAAGCGCGAGGAGGCGCCAGCGTGACGGAGGGATATGATGAAAAAGACCTATGCCGACCTTCGCTCGGCCCGCTGGATGGTCCCGGATGACCAGCGCTCCTTTGGCCACCGCTCCCGCACGATGCAGATGGGGTACGATCCCGCCGACTGGGAGGGAAAGCCCATCATCGCGATCATCAACACATGGTCCGAGGCGCAGCCCTGCCACGTACATTTCAAGGATCGCGTGGAATGGGTGAAGCGCGGCGTCCTTCAGGCTGGCGGTTTCCCGATGGAACTTCCGGCGCTGTCGCTTTCGGAAAACTTCGTCAAACCGACGACGATGATGTACCGCAACCTGCTGGCGATGGAAACGGAGGAGCTTTTGCGCTCTCACCCTGTTGATGGCGCGGTGCTGATGGGCGGCTGCGACAAGACAACCCCGGCGCTGACGATGGGTGCCATCAGCATGGGCATTCCGTTCATCTTCCTGCCTGCCGGCCCGATGCTGCGCGGCAACTATGCAGGCAAATACCTCGGCTCGGGCACGGACGGGTTCAAGTACTGGGACGAGCGCCGCGCCGGCACGATCACGAAGGAAGAGTGGACGGGGATCGAAGGCGGCATCGCCCGATCCTATGGCCACTGCATGACGATGGGCACGGCCAGCACCATGACCTCCATCGCAGAAGGCATGGGGCTGACGCTTCCGGGCGCATCCTCCATCCCGGCTGCCGATGCCAGCCACCAGCGGATGAGCACGCAATGCGGCCGCCGCATTGTCGACATGGTGTGGGAAGACCTGACGCCGGAAAAGATCATCACCCCCGCCGCCGTGAAGAATGCCGTGACCGTCGCGATGGCCACCGGCTGTTCCACCAACGCCATCATCCACGTGATCGCGATGGCGCGCCGCGCCGGCATCGATCTGAAGCTTGAGGATCTGGACACGATCGGCCGCACGACGCCGGTGATCGCGAACATCCGCCCGTCCGGCACGACCTATCTGATGGAAGATTTCTATTACGCGGGGGGGCTTCGCGCGCTGATGAAGCAGCTGGGCGACAAGCTGGACCCGACCGCCATCACCGTGACCGGCAAGCCGCTGACCGACGGGCTGGAAGATGCGAAGATCTGGAACGAAGACGTGATCCGGCCGCTGTCGAACCCGGTTTATCACGAAGGCTCGCTGGCGGTGCTGAAGGGCAACCTGTGCCCGGATGGCGCGGTCATCAAGCCGGCCGCCTGCGATCCGAAGTTCCACAAGCATACCGGCCCCGCGCTGGTGGCCGACAACTATCCCGCTCTGAAGAAGATCATCGACGATCCCGATTATCCGCTAACGCCCGATACGGTTCTGGTGCTGCGCGGGGCGGGTCCGCAGGGCGGTCCGGGGATGCCCGAATGGGGCATGATTCCCATGCCGAAGGCGCTGCTGAAGCTGGGCCTTCGCGACATGGTGCGGATTTCGGATGCGCGGATGTCGGGCACGTCCTTCGGGGCCTGCGTGCTGCACGTCTCGCCCGAGGCGTATGTCGGCGGGCCGCTTGCGCTGCTGAAAACCGGCGACATGGTGGAGCTGGACATCCCGAACCGCAGCCTGAACATGATGGTGGACGAGGCAGAGCTTGAAGCCCGCCGTGCCGCATGGACCGCACCCGAACCGAAGTTCGAACGTGGCTATGGCTACATGTTCTCCAAGCATATCGAACAGGCCGACAAGGGCTGCGACTTCGACTTCCTGAAAACCGAGTTCGGCGGCAAGCCCCCCGAGCCTGTCATCTACTGAGGTCCCCGCGATGAATCCCGAAACCAAACGCAAGCTGATGGGCGTGTCGGTCGCAACGTTGTGTTCGGCGCTTTTCAAGCGCGGGCTGCGCAACCAGACGATCCAGGACGTGCGGCCCCTGCGCCCGCGCGGCAAGAACATGGTCGGCCCCGCTTTCACGCTGCGCTATATGCCGGCCCGCGAAGATCGCAACCCGATGAGCATCTTCCGAGATCCCAGGCATCCGCAGCGCGTCGCGATCGAAACCTGCCCCGAAGGCCATGTTCTGGTCATGGACAGCCGCAAGGACCCGCGCGCGGCCTCGGCGGGCGATATCCTGATCACGCGCCTGATGCAGCGCGGCGGTGCGGGGGTCGTGACCGATGGCGGCTTTCGCGATGCGATGAACATCGCGGCGCTGGACATGCCTTCTTATCACAACCGCCCGTCCAGCCCCACGAACCTGACCCTGCACGAGGCGATCGACATCAACGTGCCGATCGGTTGCGGCGATGTTGCCGTGTTCCCGGGCGACGTGGTCGTGGGCGATGATGACAGCGTCATTATCATTCCCGCCGATATCGCGGACGAGATAGCGGATGAGGCCGTGGAGATGACCGCCTACGAGGATTTCGTGATCGAGCGCGTGCGCGAAGGCCAGTCGATCATCGGCCTTTATCCTGCAACGGACGAAAAGAATCTTGAGCTATTCGCCGAATGGCGCAACGCCAACGGGAGGTAATTTCATGCTGCGCGAGAAGCTGACCGGCATCTCGGGCATTCTTGTCACCCCTTTCGACGAGGATGACCGTATTGCCCCGAACCGGTTGCGCCCGATCATCGACCGGGCCTTGAAGGCGGGGATGCACATCCCCGTCGTCAACGGCAACACGGGCGAATTTTATGGCCTGACCATGGATGAGGCCGAAACCATGATCGGCGCCGTGACCGAAATGGTCGCGGGCCGCGCGCCGGTTCTGGCGGGCGTGGGGCGCAGCGTGGGCGATGCCTGCCGCCTTGCCCGCGCCGCCAGGGCCGCCGGTGCAGCCGGCCTGATGGTGCACCAGCCGCCGGATCCATTTGCCGCACCGCGCGGCGTCAAAACCTATCTTTCGCGCGTGGCCGAGGCTGCGGACGGCCTGCCGCTGGTTCTTTATCTGCGCAATGACGCGATGGGCACGAAGGCCATTGCCGATCTGTGTTCGGTTCCGGGCGTGGCAGGCGTGAAATGGGCAACGCCCAATCCGTTGCGGCTGGCCGAGGCAATGGCCGCGTCCGATCCCGATATCGTTTGGGTGGGCGGGCTGGCCGAGGTCTGGGCGCCTGCACTTTATGCCGTGGGCGCGCGCGGCTTCACCTCTGGCCTGATCAACATCTGGCCCGAACGGTCGATGGCGATCCATGCCGCGCTTGAAGGGGGCGATTATGCCCGTGCCCGCGAATTGATCGCCGCCATGGCCCCGTTCGAGGAGGTTCGCGCCGAGGAGATGAACGGCACGAACGTGACCGGCGTGAAGGCGGCGCTGGCCGCCGTTGGGAATGACTGCGGGCCAACGCGGGCGCCATCAGCATGGCCGCTGACGCAGACGCAGGATGCAAGAATGCGCGCCTTCCTGCATGACAATGGTCTTGCACCGAAGGGCACAGCATGAGGATGTAATGAAACGCGGCCCGGGGAGGGGCCGCGTTGTTCTTTCAGGGAGGAAGACATGAGACTGACACTGGCCGGCGGCCTTGCCGTCTTGCTGATGGGTACCAGCGCCTTCGCGCAGGATCAGAACCGCAACATCACCGTAGTGCTTTCCGAAAACGTCGATCTGGTCGATCCCTGTATGGCCGCGCGCCAGCATATCGGGCGTGTCATCTCGGAAAACGTGAACGAGATGCTGGTCGAATTCGATTACGTCAATGGTGGGCTGAAGCCGCGCCTTGCAACCGAATGGAACCAGCTTGACGACAAGACGTGGCAGTTCAAGCTGCGCGAGGGCGTCAACTTCCACGACGGCAAGCCGTTCACTGCCAAGGACGTGCAGTTCACGATCGAGCGGAACAAGAACCCGAACATCACCTGCGAGGTGGGCGGCAAATATTTCGGCGGGATCGAGTTTTCCTTCAACATCGTCGATGACCACACCATCGACATCACGACGGAACCGGCGCTGCCCATCCTGCCGCTGCTTTTGTCGGTCATGCCCATTTCTTCGGCCGAAGCGACGCCGGAAAACGAATATACCCGTTCGCCCGTGGGCACCGGCCCCTATGTCTTCGATACATGGAACGTGGGCCAGTCTGTCGTGCTGACGCGCAACCCCGACTACTGGGGCGAACAGCCCGAGGTGGAGCAGGCGACGTATATCGCCCGCAGCGACAGTTCGGTCGCGGCGGCGATGGTGCAAACGGGCGAGGCGGATATCGTGCCGTCCATCGCGATGCAGGATGCGACCAATCCCGAAACGGATTTCGCCTATCCCAACTCCGAAACCACCTATCTGCGGATCGACCTGCGCCATTCGCCGCTGGATGACCGCCGCATCCGGGAGGCGCTGAACATTGCCGTCGACCGCGAGGCGATGATCGGGACGCTGCTGCCCGAGGAGGCGAAGATCGCAACCCAGCTCGTGGTGCCGACGACGATCGGCTATAACGAGAAGATCGAACCTTGGCCCTATGATCCCGAACGTGCTGCCGAACTGGTCGCAGAAGCGAAGGCCGATGGCGTCCCGGTGGAAAAAGAGATCAAGATCATCGGCCGGAACGGGCTGTTCCCGAACGGGACCGAGACGATGGAAGCCATGATGGCCATGTATCAGGCCGTTGGCCTGAACGTGACGCTGGAAATGAACGATGTGTCGGTCTGGAACAACTATTTCGTCCGGCCCTTCTCGAACGAGCCGATCCCGACGCTGACCCAGGCGCAGCATGACAACGCCACGGGCGATCCCGTCTTCACCGCCTATGTTAAATATGCCTCGGACGGGATCCAGTCGATGGTGGAGGACGAGGAGCTGGACCAACTGATCGCCGATGCCACCGTTGCCGCCGGCGAAGAGCGCGAGGAGCTGTGGAAGCAGGTCTTCTGGAAGGCCGAGCACGAGATCATCGCAAACGTGCCGATGTTCCACATGGTTGGTTTCACCCGTGTTTCGCCGCGTCTGGATTATACCCCGACAATCGCGGCCAACTCGGAACTGCAACTGGCCCAGATCAGCTTCCGCTGATCGGATCGCCGCGCCCTTCCGGGGCGCGGCCATTTTCGCGGAGGTGCGGATGCCGCTGATCCACCATCAAGAATTGCAGAATTTCGCCGAAGCCATGCTTCTTGCTGCCGGCATGGAGGAGGACAAGGCCGAAGCCACCGCCGCCGTTCTGGTGGAAGGTGACATGATCGGCCATGACACGCACGGCGTCAGTCTGATTTCATGGTACATGGACGCGCTGGCCGACGGGTCGATGAACGGGCGCGGCGCGTACGAGGTTGTCAGCGATCGCGGGGCAAGCTTCGTCTGGGACGGGCACATGCTTCCGGGGGCGTGGCTTTTCACCAAGGCGCTGGATCAGGCGATGGACCGCGTGGCCACGCATGGCGTGGTGACGGCGGCGATCCGCAATTGCCATCATACCTGCGCCCTGTCGGCCTATCTTCGGCGAGTGACGGAACGCGGGCTGATTGCGCAGATTTCTTGTTCCAACGCGGGTGCGGCGCGGGTTGCGCCTTTTGGCGGTCGTAAGGCGGTGCTGACGCCGAACCCCCTGGCGGTGGGCATGCCCACACGGTCCGACCCGATCCTTGTGGATGTTTCCACCTCCATCGCGACAACAACGATGGCGCAGCAACTGGCAAAGCGGGGGGAAAGGTTTCCGGGCGACTGGGCGCTGACGGCCGAAGGCGTGCCGACGGATGATCCCGCCGCCATGACCGAGCGCGGCGGCAGCCTGATGCCATTGGGCGGGGCGGAAAAAGGCCACAAGGGCTTTGGCCTTGCGCTTATGGTGGATGTGCTGGGGCAGGGGTTGTCGGGCAAGGGCCGCGCCACGACGCCTGCGGGCACATTTTCCCAGTCGGCAATGATACAGGTGATCGACCCCGAGGCGTTCTGCGGCGTCGATGCCTTTACCGAGCAATCGGAATGGACGGCGCAGGCCTGCCGCAGCAACCCGCCCGCCGAAGGGCAGGGGCCGGTGCGGGTTCCCGGCGACAGCGCCGCCCGCAAACGCCGCAGTGCGCTGGAGGCGGGGGTGCCCATCTCGGACGAGCTTCACGCAAAGCTGCGGCGTGCCGCCGCCCGTTCAGGCGTTTCGCTGCCGGCTGCGCTGGCTTAATCGGCTTCGGGCATCACCGTGACGCTGGCCGTCATGCCGTTGGCCAGCGCAAAGCTGTGGGGGGCGCCTTCCAGCGCGATTTCCACGGGAATGCGCTGCGCCAGCCGGATCCACTGGAAGGATGGGGTCGGCGCCTGCAGCATCGAGGTCGACATGTCCTCGGAGAAGGAAATGCCGGTCGAGATGCCGGAAACACGACCCGAAAGCTCCTCGTCATGCGCGATCAGGCGCACGCGGACGGGATCGCCCACGTCGATGCCGGAGATCTGCGTTTCCATGAAAAAGGCGTCGATGCGGAAGCTGTTCGTGTCGACCATCACCATGGCATTGTTGCCCGCAGCCGCGAAATCCCCGACATTCGCCGTCAGGTTGGTGATCTGCCCGTCGCGCGGGGCGTGAACCTCGGTCCGTTGCAGATCAAGCCGCGCGCGCTCCAGCGCGGCTTCGGCCGAGCGGACCTCGGCATCGGCGGCATCGGTGGCCAGAACCGCGGAGCGCACCTCCACCTCGGCGACGGATCGGGGGCTGCTTTCCTGCTGACGAAGCAGCCGGTCTGCCTGCTGGCGGTTGTTTTCCGCGCGGGCGCGGGCGCTTGCAAGGCTTGCCTCGGCCTGCGTGACGGCAAGGCGATAATTGGAAGGATCGATCTTCATCAGCAGATCGCCCTTGCGCACCATCTGGTTGTTGGTCACCGGCACCTCGGTCACGGCGCCGGATACCTGCGGGGCGATCTGGATCAGATCGGCGCGCACATGGGCATCGCGCGTCCACGGGTCGCGGAACACATTGTCCCAGACATAGATGCCGGCGAACATCGCGGCGATGGCGATCAGCGTGGTCAGGATCAGACGGATCAGGATCATCTTAAAGGTCCGGTAGAAGCGCGACGACAAGGCCGAGGAGAACAAAATAAAGCGCAAGGCGCGCCAGCGGAGGATGCCAGAACAGCCGCCATCCTGCCACGCGCAGCATCAGCGCGTCGATCACGAACCACAGCGCCGAGGCGATGATGGCGCAGATCAGAAGGCCGGGCAGGTAAAGGCCAAGGAAGGCAATCTCGGATTTCATGGGGCACCGGCGGCTGGGGACAGAAGGTCTGCGGCCAGAAGCACGCGAAGCGCCTCGGCCTGAAGCAGGAAGCGTCGCACCAACGGATCGGCGCTGTCATGCGCGGCCTGATCAAGCGTGCGGAAGGCCGAAAGGTCGGCGCTGCGCCCGCGCACCCTGTCGCGCGTGGCGGCAAGCATCGGCGGAACCAGCGCGCCCAAATCGGCGGGCAGGGCGGGATCGGCGGCCGTGTTGCGCAGCCGGTCGCAGGCCAGCCCCGCGACCAGCGCACCGCGCGCCCGGCGGATCAGGTGGGCATCTTCCGGCCGGTCGGCATCAAGGCCCGAGGCGTAATCGCTGAACATGTCGATCATCTCGTCGAAGAAGCGAAGGCGCGGCATGTGGTTTCGCGGCGCGGCCATGCGCATCAGAAGGCCGGTGGTGCCGCGGCGCAGATGGCGTTGCAGCCAGCCGTGATCTTCGGGAAAGATCACCGTGATCGCGATGATGAAGGCCGGCGGCAGCAGGGCCATCGTCGCGGCAACGTTGAACAGCGTCGAAGGGCTGAAGGTTGGCGTGTTCGACGGCTGCAACCCGATGGAGATCATGATCATGCTGCCGATCGCCAGCGGCAGAAGCTGGATTGCCCCCGCGATGAAGAAGATGACGAAGACGGTCACCCCCATCAGAAGGGCCAATGCCGGAAACCCTTCCACATGCGCGGTGGCCATCATCAGCCCGATGGAAATGCAAAGCCCCGAGAAAAGGCCCGGGGCAAGCGCCTTGCCCGCCATCACGCGCACGGGGCGCGGCACGATGGTTGGCAGCAGAAGCGACAATGCCGGCACGATCATCGCGAGGGAGTTCCCACCCTTCCAGCCCGTGGCAAGCCAGATCGCGGAGATGAGGATCAGCATGATCGCCGGGCGAAGCCCGTATTGCACCGCCGCCAGCCTGTCACGATACCGGCGGGTGGAGGGAACATGACGGGGCGCTTCGGGCAGGCGGGCCAGCGCCACCTTCGCATCCACCAGCACCGCCCGCGCACGGGCAAGGGCCGCCAGCCGGCTTGCCAGATCCGCCAGCGATTGTTCCAGAACCGCCACATCGACGCGCCGCGCGGGAACCAGTGCCGATGCGTGAACCTCCAGCGACAGGGCGGCAGCCTCGTCCCCTGCATCCAGAAGGTCATCGGCGGCGGCCTCATCGCCCATGATGCGCGCGCAAAGCGCGGCAAGCACCTGCCGGGTGTTGCGAAGGTGGGGGATGTCGAATGCGGTTTCGGGGATATTCTCGCTGGCAAAGCGGATCGCCGTCAGGGCAACGGCCACGCGGTCAAGCTCATGCGCGACGCTGGCCATGCGCGGCTTGCGCCAGTTGTGACGCGACCGTTCATATGTCAGCGAACGCAGTTCGGTATGCGCGGCCCCTATGGCGGACATCACGCCCTTTTCCGGCGCGGCAAGCGGCGGATGCCGTTGCGCCAGAACGCTGTCGGCAAGCTGCCGCACGGCCCGCTGCGCCTGACCCAGCTGCGTGGCGGCGTTATCGGAAACCGACCGTGGGAAGACGGTCAGCATCACCACGAAGCCGCAGACGATGGGAATCATCGTTTCCGTCATCCGCGCCAGCGTCAGCGGCCATGCCTGCGCGGGATCGGCCTGCGTGTCCAGGACGATGACCAGCGCCGTGAATCCGCAGGTGGCATAGCCATAGGCGTCGATCCCGCTTTCCATCCGCGTCAGGTAACCGACAAGGAAAATCAGGATCGCCGTAGCCCCGATCGCCTGCGGGGCCGATTGCGCAAAGCACAGCGCAATGGCAAATCCGGCCAGGGCGCCTGCGAAGGTGCCGGCCATGCGGGCGACGCTGCGCCACACCATGGTTCCCGCCTCGGGCCGCACGATCAGCGGCACGGTCATCAGCGCCCAGTAGGTGTGGTTCAGATCGAACAGGAAGGCGGTGAACAGCGACAGCACGACCGTCAGCGCAACCTTGAAGGCGTAAACGGCCCGCATGCCCGAGAAGTCGGGCATGCCACGGCGCAGTCCGATCGCCATGCTGCCCGCCTGCGTCATTGCCGTCCCGCCCTTCCAATGAATACCGGCCCGAAGCGGATGTTTGTCCGTCGGGCCCGGTTAGAGATAGCGGCGATGGCCGATCAAGGCAAATCGGTCAAAATGTCCAATGCGCGCAAACCGTAAGCACGGATCGCGACCTCACCCTTTAATTGCCGCGATCGATGAAGCCTGCCTGCTCCGAACACAAAAAGATGATAGGGGCTGCGACCTTTGAAGCCGTGCCGCGGCGCTGTGCTTTCAGGAACGAGTCGATGGACGCGGACGAGCACCTTCGTGCCAGTTCCATCGCCATCTCCTTGAAGATCCGGCGCGACAACGGGCGGATGGGCGCTGTTCCGTCAGCACCACGGGGGCACTATATGATCTGGCATGAGTGATCCCATATGCCCCCTGTGCAAGCGGCCCATCCCGCCCGACGTGCCGCAAAGCCTGCATCACCTGATCCCGCGCCTGAAGGGCGGGGCGAAGGGGCCGACAGTGCTTCTGCATCACATCTGCCACAAGGAAATCCATGCTGCCCTTTCGGAGGCGGAACTGGCCCGCCGGTTCAACACCGTCGAGGCGCTGCTGACCCATCCGCGCATCGCCGCCTTTGCCGAATGGATCGCCCGCAGGCCGCCCGGCTTCCTGTCGCGTGTTCCCGGGGGCACGCGCAAACGCCGCTGAGGGAACCGGCAGGCCGTCCTGCGGGTTGGGGTGGTGAACGTGAAAGGAGCTTTCCAATGAGCGATCATGACAAGGAAAAGGTGCCGGGCGACGAGCCGGGCGAGGATGTGCGCCCCTCGGGTCCCGGCCAGATGAAGAACCCGCCCAAGGAATGGGACAAGGCAGACGAGGAATCGGACGAATCCTTTCCCGCCAGCGACCCGCCCGCGAATTACTGACCCAGAAACCCCGGCCTCACCGCCGGGGTTTTTTCCTGTCGGTGCCGCAGCTATGCTGGCCATGAACTGGACAGGACGATCCTCATGACATTGCTGCACTGGTCCGCCGCCGCCGAACGCGCACAGGCATCCTGCGATCTTTGGGGCAGGGATGCTCCGGGCGGGGCGGTTCTTGGGTTTGACCGCAATGGCATCCGCTTCGCAGTGGCCGGCGGCGTGGCGCGGGTGGGGGAACGCGGCGCCTTCACTGCCGATACGGTGGTGCGCTGGGCATCCGTGACCAAGCACGTGTTTGCCTGCTTCGTGCTGGAAAGCGGCCTGCCGCTGGATTCGACGCTGGGTTCCTTGCTGCCGATGCACCCGGTGCCGGGGGCCGTGACGGTTCGGCAGGCGCTGGCGATGCAGGGCGGGCTGCCCGACACGCGCGAGATGCTGACGCTGCTGGGGCTTCCGGCCGAAGTGGAAACGCGGGCTGCCGATCTTCTGGCCTTTTCCTGCGGGATTGACCGGCTGAATGCCGATCCGGGTACCGAGGTCGCTTATTCCAATGCCGGTTACCGCTTAGTGGAGGCTGCGCAGGAAGCGCGGGGCCTGCGCTTTGCCGATTGGGTGGCCCGGCAGGGTCACGGCATGGTCGCGCCGGATTACTGGGCCGAGCCTGTGGCCCATCTTGCGCCCGGGCATGTGCCGAAAGGCGAGGGGTGGGTCTTTGGCGGGCAGGGGATGCACCTTTCGGCGGCAGGCTCTCTGGCCGGATCGGCCACGCATCTGGCGCAATGGCTGATGCACCTGATGGAAGGGGGGCGGCTGACAACGCTTGCAGCCCCTGTGCCGCTGCGGGACGGGCGGAACACAGGCTATGGCCTGGGCATGCGGCTGACGCGGATCGGCAAGCGGCTGCTGCCGGGGCATGGCGGCGCGCAATCGGGCTATCGCTCGGCCTTTTTGCTGGATCCGGAGGCGGGGGTGGGCGTTTGCGTCGTTTCCAACCGCGACGATGCAGATGCTTCGGACATTGCCGAAGCAGTGACGGGCGCGCTGCTGGGGGCATCGCCCGCGCACCAGCCTGCACGGAACTGGGCCCCCACGGGGCTTTACGTGGCCGAAACCGGGAACCTCTGGGCCGAGGTTCGCACTGCCACCATCGTGGTGCGGGATGCGGAGGAGAAGCTGTTCGCAGCGGATGGGGGCGTCATCTCGCATGCGCCGCAATCGGAAATCCGTCTGAAGGTCAGCGGCAAGGCGCTGGTGGGGGCGATCGGCCATCTTCCCGTGCGGCTTCTTCCGGCGCAGGCGGAACCGGCGGCAGGGGCGCTGGATGGATGGTGGGAACGTGACGGTGCTGCCTTCCGGATCCAGAACGACCATGTGCAGTGGGGTGCTGGGCCGCGCCGCGAGGTGTCGCCACTGGTGCCGCTGGGCGGCGGCCGCTGGCTGTTTTCGGCGCTTGGCCGGCGCATCTGCCTGCGCCGGCTGGACGGGGACCGGATCGAGCTGTCTCTGGGCCGTGCGCGCGTGATCGAATACGCGCGGCTTTAACCGTCAGACCTTTTTGGTGGTGCCCAGTTCCTTGCGAAGTTCTTTTTCAAGATAGCGGCGCCCGAAGAAGCTGCCGATCTGCCGTGCCGTCACCTCCGTGGGGCGCAGGTGCCTGATTTCGCCCCCATCATCGCGGATGGTGACGTATTGGCGCGATGCCCCGTGAAGTTCTGCGGCAGCGGCAGTCACCGTTACGACGGTGATCGTCATGCAATGGATCATCATGTCATCGTGCACATCGGTGTTTTCCGCGCGTGCCCGGTCGATCAGCGTGCGGAAGCGGCCGATGTCCTTTTCGCCCGCGCTTGCAAGCGGCCCCATATTCGTGGCGCCGCGCGCATCAATGTCGTCGGGCAGGTCATTGTTGTCCGTAAGCTTCTCGTTCCGCTCGGGGATGATGGCGCGGATGACGGTGCCGTCGTCCAGCGTCAGGTCCAGAATGACGTCTAGAATGAAGACAGGCTCCAGCCCCAGGTTGGTCACGAAGCAGTGGGCGTTCATGCCCTTGCCCCCGCCCGCCGTTATCAGGATCGAGGGTTTGTGCTGCCGGCGATAACTGGCGAGAAAAACGTTCAGATAAACAACCCAGATCAGAGCGGTCACACCGGTCATGGCCGCTGAAATCAGCGGGGCGTAATCAATAAGAGTCTCCACGTGCCGTCAGTCCCACTCTTTCGGGCTGCCGGGCTCTTTCAGCAGCGGTTCCACCGGCTGTTTCCGGATCTTCTGGCGTTCCTCTTCGGACTGGGCGGCGCGGATACGTTCTTCGCGCACTTCCTCGGCTTCTTGATGCGGATCGTCCTTGTCGATGCTCATCCTGATCTCCCGGTTTTGAGTTTACCAACCCGCGGCAAGGAACAGGGTTCCGCCGGAACCGCCCGCAGGGCCGGGTGTTCGCATGGGGAAGGAGAATACAATGACCCCCATCGACTGCGACGTCGCCGTGATCGGCGCGGGAACCGCCGGCCTTGCGGCAGAACGCCATGCCCGTTCGGCCGGCGCACGCACCGTTCTGATCGATCCGAAGTTCCGCGGCACGACCTGCGCCGCCGTGGGCTGCATGCCGTCCAAGCTGCTGATCATGGCGGGCGAGGCCGCGCATTCGGTGCGGCAGGCACATGTTTTCGGGGTGCAGGCCACGCCGCAGGTCGACGGCGCCGCCGTCATGCGCCGCGTGCGGGAGATGCGCGATCACTTCATCAGCGGCGTGATGGAAAGCTATGACAAAGTTCCGCAGAAACTGACGGGGACGGCGCGTTTTACCTCAGTCAACAGCCTGATGCTGGATGACGGGCAGGAAGTGCGGGCAAAGGCCGTCGTGATCGCCACCGGATCCTCTACGCCCGTGCCGGAAGGGTTCGACAGCATCCGTGATCTTGTCCTGACGAACGAGACGGTGTTCGACCTTGAAGATCTGCCGGAAACGTTGGGTGTCATCGGTGCCGGCCCGTTGGGGGTGGAACTTGCGCAGGCCTTCGCGCGGCTGGGCGTGAAGGTGACGCTGTTTGACGGGGGCACTGCGGTTGCCGGCCTGCAGGGCAGCGAGGCGCAGCGCATGGTCGATCTGCTGCGCGCCGAAATGGACGTGCATGTGGGCGTGAAGCCCGACGCTCAGCCGGATGGGGGCGCGGCGCGTCTGAACTGGCCTGCCGGATCGGTGAAGGTGGACCGGGTTCTGGTTGCCGCCGGGCGCCCGCCGAGCCTTGCGTCGCTGGACCTGAAGGCGGCAGGGCTGGAACTGGATGATCACGGCACCCCGCTGTTCGATCCGCAAACGATGCAATGCGGCTCCTCCCCCGTGTTCATCGCGGGGGATGCCAATCATGACCGCCCCGTGCTGCACGAGGCGACATCCGAAGGCACCATTGCCGGCGTGAATGCCGCGAATTATCCGGACGTAAGACAGGCGCGGCGCAAGGTGCCGCTGTCGGTCACCTTCACGCATCCGGCTGTGGCCAATATCGGGGCAGTGCCCGAAGGAGCGGCCACCGTCACCGGCCATGCCGATTACAGCGATCAGGGCCGTGCGCGGGTCGAGGCGCGCAACACCGGTTTCGTGCGGATCGAGGCGGACGAGGAGGGGCGGATTCTGGCGGCCACCCTGTGCATGCCTGAGGCAGAGCACGTGGCCCATCTGTTCGCCATGGCCATTGGCGCGGGAATGACGGCAGCGGATCTTCTGGATCAGCCCATCTATCATCCAACGCTGGAAGAGGGGCTGCGGCACGCCTTGGCCGAAATCTGCGAAGGCTGCCGCATGAAGGTGCCGTGGGACCGCCGGCGCGGCCCCCAGCCGGGCGATGTTTAGCCGCGTTTGTCGTCCATCCGGGCGAAGATGTTCGCCAGCAGCGCGCCGGAAATGTTGTGCCACACACTGAAGATCGCGCTGGGTACGGCGGCCAGCGGCGAATAGTATACCGTTGCCAGCGCCGCCCCGAGGCCGGAATTCTGCATCCCCACCTCCAACGCGATGGCCTTGCGTTTCGCAAGGCTCAGACCGAACAGGCGGGCGGCGGTATAGCCGAGGGCGAAGCCGATGCCGTTATGCAGCACCACGACGGCAAAGATCATCAGGCCGGATTTGGCGATCGCCCCCTGCGATGCGCCCACGACGGCGGCCACGATGATGACGATGCCGCCCACGCTGACCAGCGGAAGAACGGGCAGGGCGGCGCGGACAAGGCCCGGGACCAGCTTTTGCGCCGCAAAGCCAAGCGCCAGCGGCAGCAGCACCATCTTCAGGATGGACAGCACCATCGCGGTGGCATCCACCGGCAGGTATTGCTGTGCGAACATCAGCACGAGGAATGGGGTGACAACAGGCGCCAGCAGCGTGGTCACGCTGGTGCAGGCCACCGAAAGCGCCACGTCGCCTTTCGACAGATAAGCCATCACGTTGGAGGAGGTGCCGCCCGGGCAGCAGCCGACAAGGATCACGCCTGCGGCCACTTCGGGTGGCATCGGGATGATCCGCGTCAGCGCCACGGCGATCAGGGGCATGATGACGAATTGCGACACGACGCCGATCCCCACTTCCATTGGGCGGCGTACCACTTCGCGGAAGTCGGAAACGGAGATGGTCAGCCCCATACCAAACATGATGATGCCCAGAAGCGGCACGATATATGGCGTCAGTTGGCGGAACATCTCGGGTGCGACAAAACCGAGCACTGCAAAAAGGATCACCCAGAAGGCGAATGTCTTGCCCACGAAAGTGGAAAAGGATGCTAATACTTTCACGTCAGGGGCCTTCCGGGATACATTATTGCGTATTTGCAGCGGGAATAGCGCAGGCGCGGCGACGGTGCAACCTGGCTTGCGCAAGGCGCCCGGATGTTCAGAAATACTGGACGCCTGCGCGCACCTCGTTATTGTGTGCAGCGCCCCGGCGTGTGCTGCGTGCGCCGGATTGGCTTTCCCCCAACGGAGATCAACCCGTGACCTTTTCAGAGGGATAAGAAGACGTGACATCTCATCAATCCGGACGCGGCGGTAACCGCAGCTTCCGCAGCTTTCTGCAAAGCGAGGCCTCGGGCGGCATCATTCTGATGGTGGTGGCCGCCTTGGCCATCATCGTGGCAAACTCGCCGTTCCAGACGCAATATTTCCACTTGCTGCATATCTATCTTGGCCCGCTGAGCCTTCAGCACTGGGTCAATGATGCGCTGATGGCGGTGTTCTTCCTGATGGTCGGGCTTGAGATCAAGCGCGAGATGACCGACGGGCAGCTTTCCACGTGGCCGCGCCGCATCCTTCCCGGCACCGCGGCGATCGGCGGCATGGCTGCACCGGCGCTGATCTATGTCGCGCTGAACTGGAACCACCCGACGGCCCTGCATGGCTGGGCCATTCCCTCGGCCACCGACATCGCCTTCGCACTGGGCGTGTTGTCGCTTCTGGGGCCGCGCGTTCCGGCTTCGCTGAAGGTGTTTCTTGCCGCGCTGGCGATCATCGACGATCTGGGCGCTGTGCTGGTCATCGCGATCTTCTACACCTCCGGCCTTTCGGTGATGGATCTGGCGGCGGCCGCGGCGGTTGTCGTCGCGCTTCTGGCGATCAACCGGATGGGCGTGCGTTCGCTTTGGCCCTATCTTCTGCTGGGCGTGGTGCTGTGGATCTTCGTGTTCCGTTCGGGCATCCATGCAACACTGGCGGGCGTGGTTCTGGCGCTTTGCATTCCGATCCAGCGCACCCCCGGCAAGCCCGAGGCGCGTGGCGCGGAATCGCCGCTGCACCGGCTGGAACATGCCCTGCACACCCCGGTCGCCTTTTTCGTCGTTCCGGTCTTCGGCTTCTTCAACGCAGGCGTTTCCTTTGCGGGCGTGAACTATGAAGTGCTGACAGAGTCGGTGACGATGGGCGTGGCCCTTGGCCTGTTCCTTGGCAAGCTGATCGGCGTGTTCGGTGCCGTGGTCTTGCTGGTGAAACTGGGCTGGGCCGATCTTCCGGCGGCGGCAAGCTGGCGGCAGGTGCTGGGCGTTTCGCTTCTTTGCGGCATCGGCTTCACGATGAGCCTGTTTATCGGCCTTCTGGCCTTCGACGATCCGGAACTGCAGGATCATGTGAAGATCGGCATCCTGATGGGCTCGTTCGTTTCTGGTCTTGCCGGCTACCTTCTGCTTCGCGGCGCCAAGCGGGAGACGCGCCGGACAGCGTGACCGGAAGCGGGTTGACGCGGTGAAGGGGGAGGGGCCATCCTTCCCCCGATCCGCGGCCTTCATGGTCGCCACTCCGAAAGGACTATGCATGAGCTATCCCGACACGCAGCTTTTCATCGACGGAACCTGGCGCGCAGCACGTGAAGGCGGCACCATCCCCGTCATCGATCCTGCCACCGAAGAGCAGATCGGCACCGTGGCCCACGCAAAGCCCGCCGATCTGGATGATGCGCTGAACGCGACGCTGAAAGGCTTCGAAACGTGGCGCAAGATGGGGGCGTTCGACCGCTCCAAGCTGATGCGCCGCGCGGCGGAGATCCTGCGCGAGCGTGCGGACACCATCGCCCCCATCATGACGCGCGAACAGGGCAAGCCGCTGGCGCAAGCCAAGGCCGAGGTTCTGGGCGCTGCCGACACGATCGACTGGTTCGCAGAAGAAGCGCGCCGCACCTATGGCCAGATCATCCCGGCCCGCACGGCTGGCGTGCAGCAGATGGCCGTGCTCCATCCGGTTGGTCCGGTTGCGGCCTTCACACCATGGAATTTCCCGATCAACCAGATCGTCCGCAAGCTTTCGGCCGCGCTTGCAGCCGGCTGCTCGATCATTGTGAAGGCACCGGAAGAAACGCCGGCATCGCCTGCCGAGCTGATTCGTGCCTTCGCCGATGCGGGCGTTCCGGCCGGCGTGATCGGTCTGGTCTATGGGGTTCCGGCCGAGATTTCGGAATACCTGATCAAGCATCCCGTCATCCGCAAGATCAGCTTCACCGGGTCCACCCCCGTGGGCAAGCTGCTGGCAGGCATGGCCGGTCAGTATATGAAGCGCGCAACGATGGAGCTTGGCGGCCACGCCCCCGTCCTGATCGCGGGCGACGCCGACTGGGAAAAAGCCGCCGCGCAGATGGCGATTCACAAGACGCGCAATGCGGGCCAGGTCTGCGTGTCCCCCACGCGTTTCCTTGTCGATCAGAAGATCTCGGACAACTTCCTCGAAGCGTTCACCTCGGGCCTTCAAAAGGTCAAGGTCGGCAACGGCATGGACGAAGGCACCGAGATGGGGCCGCTGGCCAATGAACGCCGGATCCCAATGATGGAAGAACTGATCGGCGACGCCGTGGAAAAGGGCGCAACACTTGTTACCGGCGGGCACCGCATCGGCAACAAGGGCTATTTCTTTGAACCGACGGTGCTGGTCGATGTGCCGCAAAGCGCGCGCATCATGCATGAAGAACCCTTCGGTCCCCTCGCCATCGTGAACCGCATGACGTCGCTGGACGACATGATCACGGAAGCGAACCGTCTGGAATTCGGGCTGGCCGCCTATGCCTATGCCCGCAGCCACGAAACGGTGGAACGGATCGGGCGCGAGGTTGAATCGGGTATGATCACGATCAACCATCTGGGCCTTGCGCTGCCGGAAACGCCGTTCGGCGGCATCAAGGACAGCGGTTACGGAACCGAGGGCGGATCGGAAGCCGTTGCGGCCTATCTAGATACGCGGTTCGTCACCACGTCCCACTGAATGAAAAAAGGCCGGTCATTGTGACCGGCCTTTTTGCTTACGGGTTCTGTGCCTCACGCGATTCCGAGCTGATCGCGGTTCCTGCGGCCGAAAGGTCATAGCCCGCGCCTTCGACTGTGTTGCAAGCGGCCAGGGCAGCAAGGGCGAGGATCGGCAGAAGCGTCAGTTTGCGCATGAGAAGTTTCCTTCGTTGTTTCTGCGGATCGAACGCAGCCTCTTCCGAAAATGTTCCCGATGATTTCAGCGTTTGCGCCGTTTATTGCCCCCGCGCTGCCCGGCACGCCCTGCAGTTGACCGGCCGGAGCTGGCCATCGCCGCCTCCTGCGCCTCCTCCACAGCGGATTGGCGGGCAAGGGGATCGTCGGCCACGGCCAGTTCCACGGCCTCCAGCCGCTTCACCTCGTCGCGCAGGCGGGCGGCTTCCTCGAACTCCAGGTTCTCGGCTGCCTTGCGCATCTGCACGCGCAGCGCATCAAGATGCGCCGAAAGGTTGGAGCCGACCATCGGCTTGTCCACCTTCGCCGTCACGCGCGACTGGTCGGTATCGCCCTGCCACAGGCCGGCCAGAACATCGTCCACGTTCTTCCTGACGGTTTGCGGCGTGATGCCGTGTTCCTCGTTATAGGCGATCTGCTTTTCGCGCCGCCGATCGGTTTCGCGCATGGCACGTTCCATACTGCCGGTGATGCGGTCGGCATACATGATCACGCGGCCCTCGGCGTTCCGCGCGGCACGTCCGATGGTCTGGATCAACGAGGTTTCGGACCGCAGGAAGCCTTCCTTGTCGGCATCAAGAATGGCCACCAGCCCGCATTCGGGGATGTCCAGCCCTTCGCGCAGAAGGTTGATGCCCACCAGCACGTCGAAGGCCCCAAGGCGCAGGTCGCGCAGGATCTCGATCCGCTCGATCGTGTCGATGTCGGAGTGCATGTAGCGGATGCGGATGCCCTGTTCGTGGAAGTATTCCGTCAGATCCTCGGCCATGCGCTTTGTCAGCACAGTCACCAGCGTGCGCAGGCCCTGCTGGCTGACGCGGCGAATCTCGTCCAGCAGATCGTCGACCTGCATGTCCACCGGTCGGATTTCCACCATCGGGTCCAGAAGGCCGGTGGGGCGGATGACCTGTTCGGCGAAAACGCCGCCGGCCTGCTCCAGCTCCCACGCGGCGGGGGTTGCGGACACGAACACCGATTGCGGGCGCATCGCGTCCCACTCCTCGAACTTCAGGGGGCGGTTATCCATGCAGGAGGGCAGGCGGAAGCCATGTTCGGCCAGCGTGAACTTGCGCCGGTAGTCGCCCTTGTACATCGCGCCGATCTGCGGGACCGAGACGTGAGATTCGTCGGCAAAAACAATGGCATTGTCGGGAATGAATTCGAACAGGGTGGGCGGCGGCTCACCCGGTGCGCGCCCGGTAAGATAGCGGGAATAGTTCTCGATCCCGTTGCAGACGCCTGTCGCCTCCAGCATCTCGATATCAAAGGCGGTGCGCTGTTCAAGGCGCTGCGCTTCCAGAAGTTTCCCTTCGGAAACAAGCTGGTCCAGCCGCATCCTCAACTCCGACTTGATGCCTTGCACGGCCTGCTGCATCGTCGGGCGCGGCGTGACATAGTGGCTGTTGGCGTATACGCGGATCTGCTTGAAGCTGTCCGACTTCGCACCCGTCAGGGGATCGAATTCGACAATGCTTTCCAGCTCCTCGCCGAAGAAGCTGAAGCGCCATGCCCGATCCTCAAGGTGGGCCGGCCACACTTCCACCGCATCCCCCCGCACGCGGAAGGCGCCGCGCGCAAAGGCCTGATCATTGCGCCTGTATTGCTGGGCCACCAGCTGCGCGATCACCTCGCGCTGGTCATAGTTCTGGCCCACCACCAGATCCTGCGTCATGGCCGAATACGTTTCGACCGAGCCGATGCCATAGATGCAGGACACGGAGGCCACGATGATCACATCGTCCCGTTCCAGAAGCGCCCGCGTGGCCGAGTGGCGCATGCGGTCGATCTGCTCGTTGATCTGGGATTCCTTTTCGATATAGGTGTCAGACCGCGCGACATAAGCCTCGGGCTGGTAGTAGTCATAGTAGCTGACGAAGTATTCCACCGCGTTGTCGGGGAAGAAGCCCCTGAATTCGCCGTAAAGCTGAGCCGCCAGCGTCTTGTTCGGGGCCAGGATGATGGCGGGCCGCTGCGTTTCCTCGATGATCTTGGCCATCGTGAAGGTCTTGCCCGTGCCGGTCGCCCCCAGCAGCACCTGGTCGCGTTCGCCGTTTTTCACGCCTGCCGACAGTTCCGCGATCGCTGTCGGCTGGTCGCCCGCCGCCGTGAACGGCGTTTGCATGACGAACCGCTTGCCGCCTTCCAGCTTTTCGCGTGCCGGAACGTTGGGGCGGAACATGGTCATCTCGTGGGTGTTGTGGGGCATCGGCACATCCTTTGTCGGCCCCTAATTTGATCTGTATTTGTTCCGGTTCAAGACGGGCTTGCGGGGAACACGCGGATTTCGCAAAGTGCCACGCATCAGGAGGGGCATCATGCGCGCACGAATCTATAAACCTGCCCGGACGGCCATGCAGTCCGGACTTGCCAAGACGAAAGACTGGGTTCTCGACTTTGCCCCCGCCACCGCGCGCGAGATCGATCCGCTGATGGGCTGGACCTCCTCGGACGATACGCAACCGCAGGTGCGCTTGCATTTCGACACGCGCGAGGCCGCCGAGGCTTATGCGCGCGAGCATGGGATTGAGGTGGAGGTCACGCCGGAACAGCCCCGCAAGCCCAACATCCGCCCCCGCGGTTACGGCGAGAACTTCGCCACCGACCGCCGTGGTGCATGGACGCACTGATTTGTAGCTCGGGGCATAGTTGCTGCCGTTCGGGGCAAAGAATTCCCGGTTCGGGGCATAGATTTTGCAAGCCATTGATTCTGCTATGACCGCCTTCGGGCGGTCTTTGCTTGTGGAGGGGCCATGCAGTTCCAGCGCACCATCGGCATCGACTACTCCGGGGCGGAGACGGCAGACTCCAGCCTGAAGGGCCTGAGGGTCTACATGACGGAAGCAGGCGGGCCTGCGGTGGAGGTTCCGCCACCTGCGGGTCCAAAGCGTTACTGGACGCGACGCAGGCTGGCGGACTGGCTGATCGCGCGTTTTGCCGAGGATGTGCCGACCATCGCCGGCATCGACCATTCATTTTCCTTCCCCGAGGTCTACTTCGCCCGCCACGACCTGCCGCGCGACTGGGATACCTTCCTTGACGATTTCCACGCGCACTGGCCGACGGATGAACCCGACCTCTACGTCGACTTCGTGCGGACGGGCGTGGCGGGGCTGGCGGCGCTCCGCAGTGGAGAGCCGCGATGGCGGCGTCGGGTCGAGGAGATCTGCCGTGCGAAGTCCGTGTTCCATTTCGACGTGACAGGACAGGTGGCGAAGTCCACCCATGCAGGGTTGCCGTTCCTGCGCCAGACACGTCGCACACTGCCCGACTTGCATGTCTGGCCCTATGACGGCTGGCACATGCCGTCCGGTGTCTCGTGCCTTGTCGAGATCTACCCTCGCCTGTGGGCCGGCGATTACCCAATCGAGGAACGGACACCGGACCAGCACGACGCCTTCGTCGTAGCATCCTGGCTGCGAGACGCAGATGCGGATGGCCAGTTAAGGGCAGCGTCGGAGCCAGAGCTTAGCGACGAGGCACGCCGTCTCGCGCAGCATGAGGGCTGGATCCTTGGCGTCACCACCGACGCGCTGCCTGCACGGCCACTGCGGACGACGACCACCTCGCCTCATGCTCCTCGCAGCACGAGGATGCCGGGTTACCGCAGCGGCACGGACAAGTCGTGATCGGGCCGACCGGTCGGCCGGGGATCGATCATAACCAGCAGGTCTACCGCCTGTGCTGCAGAACTTGCGGCTTGAATCACGGAGCCAACGGCTCTGACATCCATAACCGCAAATGCCCCTCATGTGGCGGTGGGCGTCCGGGGCTTGTTCTCTAGAGGCAGGAAGCGCAGTCGTGCCGAGGTCGCATTTTGGGACAGAGCGGTCATACGCTACCTAAGTAGAGTCCCCGGCTGGGCCGCTGCTTCGAAAAGGTCTGCCAAGGCAGCGGGTCGGCGGCTTGCCGTGTCTGTCAAGGCGCTGGCGCCGAAGCGAATCCTTAGTCAACAGGCATAACGCGCTGCTTGCTAACCCATTATTCGTGCTCATTACGCCAACGGATTCGGGGGGCCTCGGCTCAAGTTGGAAGCCTATTGACCTTCATCATCTTTCACGGTGCGCTGCGATAGGGCGAAGTCGTAAAGCGGCGCATCAGCTTCAGTCCCGGATGCATCCGCCGGCCTAATCGTCAGGGCATAGAAGGCGGCACGCACCACATCCTTCTTGGACGCTTTGGGATGGAGCTTGCGCACATCGGCGATAATGTCCTTCGGCTTCCGGTTCCGGGTTGCTACCGATCTTACCGTTGCCGCGAGCGTTTCGAATTTTGACATATGGTTAGGTCCACGAATTACAGCCGGTGGCGATAAGGAAAGTTTGTCCGTCTTCTCGATCTGTCGCGGCAGCAACTATGATCACGGGCAACAGACTGCGAGGCAACTTGTTCCCAACCTTTAAAAACTCAATTCGTCAAAGCGGATCGCTCATCCATGCGGCCCGAACGGCGGCTCTGGGCTCGTTCCCGCGCTGCGCCGCGGTCCGAACGTTGATCGCTGGCCAGGTTCATGAAAGCCTCGACCGGACGGAGGGTGCGCTTGGACTTGAGGCAGAATGCGTGTTCCGGGAAGAATTCGCGGATCTCGGCGATCTTGACACGCCTCACCCGATCCGCCCGCGTTGACGCCGCATCGAACATGAACCCGATACCGATGCCTTGGGCGCAGGCTTCATAGATCGCTTCGCGGGATTCCAACCAAAGAAGCGGCTGCGGCTTCAGCCCCACCTGGTGAAGCACGCGGTTCAATTGCTTCTGGGTCTGCGACTGGCCGCTGCGAAACAGGAGCGGCTCGTCCATCAGGTCGGCCAGCGCCACCTCCTGCCGCCCAGCCAGAGGATGCCCCTCGGGGACCAGTGCCACGAGGGCCTGATCGAAGAGCGTCTCTCGGAAGATGTCTTCGGCATGAGGCGCTTCGGTCAGGATGCCCAGATCGCATTTGCGCTCGCGCACGGCCGTGACCACCTGCTGCCAGTTGCCGAAGATGATCTCCAACCGGATCCCCGGATAGAGGTCGCGATAGGCGGCGACCAGCGACATCGCAGGCCCCGGCGCGCCCGCCGCGATGGTCAGCTCGCCGATCATCAGCGTGCGCGCGGAGTGGAGAATCACTGCCGCTTCCTTTTCGGTATCGCGCATCTGCCGCGTGTGACGGTAGAGCCTTTCCCCGATCGCAGTCAGGTTCGCGCCCGTTCCGACACGGTCGAAGAGGCGCACGTCATGTGCCTCCTCCATCGCGCGGATCTGTGCCGTCACCGCCGGCTGCGACACCGCCAAGGCTTTCGCCGCGCGAGAAAAGCTGCCTGTCGCGGCGACTTCGTTGAACGCTCTGATCTGGCTGGCGGTAGGGCGTTTCATCATGGCTCCGCATCTTCTCGGGCCATAACCTAGATTTATAACATGTCATAAACGTTACAACCGAAATGCCTATGCCAACCGTGACAACAAAGGGAACGGCATCTTGGCGACGGTATCACTGAAGGGAATCCAGAAGTCCTACAAGGACACGGAAATCCTGCGCGGCATCGACCTGGACATTGGCGCGGGCGAGTTCGTGTCCCTTGTCGGGCCGTCGGGCTGCGGCAAGTCCACGCTGCTGCGGATCATCGCCGGACTGGAGGCGCCGACGGTCGGCGATGTCAGGATCGGTGGCGCGTCGGTGTCCGGCACCCGCGCGGCGGATCGCAACCTGTCGATGGTGTTCCAGTCCTACGCGCTCTACCCCCATCTGACGGTGGCGGAGAACATCGCAGTGCCGCTGCGGATGCGCCGGCTGAACCGCTGGCAGCGCCTGCCGCTGATCGGGGGCCTGCTGGGCGGTGATGCGTCCATCGCAGCCGACGTGCGGCGCGCGGCCGAGATGCTGGAGATCACGCCGCTGCTGGACCGTCGCCCCGGACAGCTTTCGGGCGGGCAGCGCCAGAGGGTCGCGCTTGGCCGGGCGCTGGTGCGCGATCCTGCGGCCTTCCTTCTGGACGAGCCGCTGTCCAACCTCGACGCCAAGCTGCGCGCCCACACCCGGACCGAGATCACGGAACTGCACCGCAAGCTGGGCGCGACCTTCATCTATGTTACCCACGATCAGGTGGAGGCGATGACCATGTCCGACCGCATCGCCGTGATGATGGGTGGGCGGATCCTGCAGTGCGACACGCCCGCCCGCATCTATGCCGATCCCTGCGATCTGCGCGTGGCCGAGTTCATCGGATCACCCCGCATCAACGTCATCCCCGCCGAGGCGGATGGCGCGGGCCGCATCGCCATCCCCGGCTGCGCGCTGCCTCTGCGTCATCGCGGGCGTGCGGCGCTGCGCCTTGCCCTGCGCCCCGAGACGCTGTTCCTGACCGACCGCGCGCCGAAACTGCGCGGAGAGGTCGCGCATGTGGAGAATATGGGCCACGAATTTGTGGTTCAGGTCGCCGTCGCCGGGCTGCCCTCGCGCCTCGTGCTGCGGACGGCCATGCCCGCGACGATCGGGCAGACCGTGAGCATCGGGTTCGATCCGGCGCTGGCGCTGGTCTTCGACGCCGAAGGACGGCGCTGCCGGGATGTCACCGTTTGCGAAGGGGCCGCCGCATGACCCAAGGTCGCACGGCCCTTCTGCTGGGCGCGCCCGCGCTTGTGCTGATGATGGCGATCCTGATCCTGCCGATCCTTGCGGCGGTGATCCTCAGCTTCACCGACTACTCGCTTGGCGCGTCGGGGATCCGGTGGGTCGGCTTCGACAATTACGGCAGGATCTTCGGCAGCTCGACGTATGAGAAGATGCTGGTGGCGACGGCGACCTATGTCGCGGTGGTGGTGCCCGCCTCCATCGGGCTGGGCCTTGGTGCGGCGCTTCTGATCCAGTCGCTGTCGCGCGGGGCGGCCTTCTACAAGTCGGTCTATTTCCTGCCGGTGATGGCCACGCTGCTGGCGATGACCATCGTCTGGCAGATGATGCTGCACCCGACCATCGGTGTCGTGAACCGCGGCCTGCTGGCCGTCTGCGGCGTGCTGCCCGAAGGGGTGTGCCCGGCCGAAATGCCACTCTGGCTGGGGGATCGGGACTATGCGATCTGGGTGACCTGCTTCATCGGCGTCTGGCAAAGCTTCGGCTTCAACATGGTGCTGTATCTTGCGGGCCTGTCCGGGGTCCCGCGCGAACTTTACGGCGCGGCCGAGATGGACGGCGCACGGTCCGCGTGGGAGCGGTTCCGGCTGGTGACATGGCCCGCCCTGCGCCCGACGACAATGTTCGTGCTGATCACGACAAGCATCCGCGCCTTCCAGACGTTCGATACGGTCGAGGTGCTGTTCTCGCCCGGCGGGGGGCCGGCGAAATCCGTCTATCTCATGATGTTCGCGATCTATGAAAAGGGCATCGTGCAGAACCTCGTGGGCATCGGCGCGGCGATCACCGTCCTGTTCCTAATCTCCGTCATGGCCCTGACCGTGCTTCAGCGCCGCATCGCCGAGCGGAAGGCCCTATGATGTTCACCCAGGCCCTGAAACACCTCGTCTTGATCCTTGGCGGCATCGTCGTGCTGGCGCCCTTCGCGGTGATGCTCAGCTACTCTCTCAAATCGCCAGGAGAGATCGAGCGCGGGACCGGCGGCTTCTTCGGTGCGCAGGCTCCGATGGTGGACGCGATGTGCTTCGCCCGCAACCAGCCCGACCGCGCCGCGCTGGAGGCCGCCCGCGCCGACCCCCCCGGCCAGAGCGACGACGTGATCCTCGACCGGCTGGAGGCCGAGCGTCGCGACGCCTGTTCGATGCGCCCCGCCGTCTTCAATTACACCAAGGCCTTCACCGAGGCGCCGTTGCTGCGCTATCTGCTGAACGGGCTGATCGTCACCCTGTCTATCTTCGTCATCCAGGTGGTGGTGGCGCTGCCCGCCGCCTATGCGCTGGCCAAGCTGCGGTTCTGGGGGCGCGACGCGGCCTTTGCTCTGGTGCTGTTCTGCCTGCTGATTCCGGTGAACGCGGTGGCCCTGCCGCTTTATCTGGGGCTGGCCAAGCTGGGGCTGACCAACAGCTATGCCGCGCTAGTGATCCCGTGGACGATCTCGGCCTTCGGCATCTTCTTGATGCGTCAGTTCTTCATGAGCGTGCCCGACGATCTGGTCGATGCCGCGCGGATGGACGGGATGGGCGAGTTCGCCATCGTCTGGCGTGTGATGCTGCCCACGGCCATTCCCGCGCTGGTCGCCTTCGCCATCTTTTCCGTCACAGCGCATTGGAACGACTATTTCTGGCCGCGCATCGTCATCACGGGCGACCGCGACCTGTTCACCCCGCCGCTAGGCCTGCGCGAGTTCCAGGCCGGCGCCGACGGCAGCCTTTATGGCCCGATGATGGCGACCGCGACCATCATCGTCATCCCGCTGATCGCCGCGTTCCTTCTGGCGCAGCGCAGGTTCATCGAAGGCATCGCGCTTTCGGGCATGAAATAACCCCACTGGAGATCCCCATGAAACGTCTTTCCCTTCTTGCCGGGCTGATGCTCTCGGCCAGCGCCGCCACCGCGCAGGACAAGGTGACGATCGAGTTCGTCTATCCCTATTCCGCCATCTTCGACGTGACCTATGAAGCGATCCTTCCCCGCTTCCAAGAGGCGCATCCGGATATCGAGGTGAAGTTCCGCGCCTCCTACGAGGAATACGAGGATGCGTCCAACACCATCCTGCGCGAGGCCGTGTCGGGCAACCTGCCGGACGTGACGATGCAGGGCTTAAACCGGCAGCAGATCCTTGTGGAGAAACGCATCGCCCAACCGCTCGACCCGTTCATCACCGATGAGGCCGATTTCGAGGTCGAAGGCTATCACGAGGCGATGCTGGACCTGTCGACCTTCGACGGCAAGGTCTATGGCCTGCCATTCTCGGTCTCGTTGCCCGTCGGGTTCTACAACACTGAGGTAATGACCGATGCGGGCATCGACGGATTCCCCACGACGTGGAACGAGGTGATCGCCGATTGCGGCACCCTGCGCGAGTCGGGATACGAGAACCCGATCTTCTGGGACTGGCAGATCACCGGCAACTGGCTGTTCCAGGCGCTGATGTGGTCGCAGGACAAGCCCATCGTCGAGGGTGCCGCCATGACGCTGGACAGCCCCGAGGCGCTGGTGGCGCTGCAAACGATCCAGAAGATCGTGACCGAATGCGGGATGAAGAACCTGTCGGTCGAGGAGGCGATCACTTCCTTCACCGCCGGAGAGATCCCGATGCTGTTCTCCTCCACCTCCTATGTCGGGCGGATCACGCGCGGGAATGCGGAGCTGCCCTTCACCACGGCATCCTTCCCCGGCATTGAGGGGGCACCGCTGGGCCTTCCGGCGGGTGGCAATGCGGCAATGATGACCTCCACCTCGGACGATCCGGCGGTGCGTGCGGCGGCGTGGGAGTGGATCAAGTTCCTGACCTCGGGCGAAGGGGCGGCGGATGTGGCACGCACCACCGGCTACATGCCGCCGAACCGGGCCGCGAACGAGCTGATCCTGACCGATTTCTACAGCCGTTATTCGGAAAAGGCCGCGGCGGTTCAGCAGCTTCCGCTGATGCGCGAATGGCAGGCCTATCCCGGCGCGAACGGCCTTGCGATCACCCAAGTCATCTATGACGGGCTGGAGCGTCTGGTGACGGGCGAGCAGCCCGACATGGAAGAGTTGCAACAGGAACTGGTGGACGAGGTCGCGGACCTGCTGCCGCGCTGACACCGAACCCGCCGGTCGTGCATTCCGCGCGGCCGGCACCGGAGATCGACATGAAATTCATCCACCTGACCGACACTCACGTCATCGGCGGCGGGCGCCGCCTGTTCGGAGCCGATCCGGCGCGCCGTCTGTCGCTGGCGGTCGAAAGCATCAACCGCGACCATTCCGACGCCGCCTTCACCGTTATCACCGGTGATCTGACGCATTGGGGCGATGCCGAGGCTTATGGCGCCTTCACCCGCGCCATCGCGGCGCTGACGACACCGCTGGTGTTGATGGTCGGCAATCACGACGATACGGCATCCTTTGCCGCGGCCTTCCCCGATCAGCTGCGCGACGAAAACGGCTTCGTGCAATCGACCTGCCAGACCGAAGCGGGCCTGTGCCTGTTCCTTGACACGCGCGTTCAGGGCACCCATGCGGGCGGCTACTGCGACGAGCGGCTTGAATGGCTGGAACGACAGCTTGCGGCGTCCGAAGGTCCGGTGCTGCTGTTCATGCATCACCCGCCCATCGACACCGGTATACGGTCGATGGACGCCATCCGCATGCTGGACGCCGAGGCATTCTACACCGTCATCGCCCCGCACAAGCACCGCATCCGTCACCTGTTCTTCGGCCATGTCCACCGGGCGATCTTCGGCAACTGGCGCGGGATCTCGTTCTCGTGCATGCGCGGGCTAAACCACCAAGTCGCTTTCGATCTTGGCGAGACCGGCACCATTCCCGGAGATCTGGCGGAACCTGCCTATGGCGTCGTTCTCGCGGATGCCGACCAGATCACCGTCCACATGCACGAATTCGCCTCGCGCGCGCCCTGCTTTCCGCTGATGGCACCGGACGGCGATTTGTCCGAGCGCTGGTCCACGGAGATGCGGCACGATGGGTTCATCGACCTGTGACGCCCGATCGGAACGAGGAGTGCCGGGCGCTGGTCACCAAGGCGCGACGCATCCTGTGCGACATCGACGGCTGCCTGATCCGGGGTGACAGCCCGATAGATGGGGCCGCCGCATTCGTCCGCAGCGTGGCGGACAAGCTGGTTCTAGTGTCCAACAATTCCACCGACACGGCGGCGACCCTGTCTCTGCGTCTGTCAAGGATCGGCCTGCCAGTGCCCGAAAGCCGCCTGTTTCTGGCCGGCGAGCAGACATTGCTGCACCTCAAGGCAACACTGGGACGCCCCCGCATCATGCTGATCGCCACGGACACGATCCGAAGCCGTGCGGCGCAACTGGGGTTCGACCTGACCCCCGACCGGCCCGATCTGGTTGTCCTGTGCCGTGCACCGCATGCGCGCGTGATGGAGATCGAAGCGGCCCTCGGCCAGATCATCCGCGGCGTCCCCGCGGTTGCGGCCAACCCGGACGTGACCCACCCCGGACCCACCGGCCCGGCGATCGAGACGGGCGCCTTAGTCCATATGCTTGGCGCCTGCCATCCCGGACTATCGATGCCCATCATAGGCAAGCCGGAGCCGTCACTCTTTCATCGCGCCCTGCAAGGGATCGGAATAGAACACGCGGTCATGATCGGTGACAATTCCGAGACCGATATCGCAGGCGCAAGACGATTGGGTATGTCTTCAATTCTGGTGCATCCCGACCGGCGCTTCGGGCGTACGATCGCCGATCTGGTCGTGCCGTCCGATGAAGAAAGGCGGTTCCAACAAACCGTCGTCTAGTCGGTCCCTTCCACGATCCAGCATGCAGACTCGTTCAACAGTTTGTATGCAGGAGAGGTTATGTTGGAGCATCTGGATCGTCCGGTGTGCAGCTAAGGATAGGGCCGGGTCGGATGAACAGACTGCTTCGTATCATGCCTATTCCGAGCCAAAGCAGATAGAGGCCCACTGCGATCCGGATCACCGTCTGTGCCCAAACGACCGATGCCAATACCGCACCCAGCCCCATGACGGTTAAAGAGGTCCACACGAACGTGGCACCAGCCACGCCAAGAGCAACGCGGACACCCTCTGCACGACCATGATGAGCCGAGGTAGAGGCAATGAGCAGGAAGACCGGTCCGGGTGATCAGCCCCAGCTGAGTGGTCCAGTTTGAAAGTTAGTGCATGACCGGCCTTTGGTCCATCGAGATGAAGGTTTCCGGAGCCGGCGGGCGATAGCCCAATGCGCTGTGTGGTCGTTTTGTGTTGTAGTGCTTCCTCCATCGCTCGATCAGGATTTGAGCCTCGCGGAGGCTGTAGAAGACTTCCCCGTTCAGCAGTTCGTCGCGGAAGCGGGCGTTGAAGCTTTCGCAATAGCCATTCTCCCAAGGCGATCCCGGTTCGATGTAAGCCGTTTTTGCGCCGACAGCCCTGATCCAGTCCCGGACGGCCAGGGCGATGAACTCCGGGCCGTTGTCGGAGCGGATAAAAGACGGCACGCCGCGCAGGATAAACAGGTCGGTCAGCGCATCAATCACGTCGGTCGAGTTCAGCTTGCGCCGCACCCTGATCGTCAGGCATTCGCGGCTGAACTCGTCGAGGATGTTCAACGTCCGGAACACCTTGCCGTCATTGGTGCGGCAGTGAACGAAGTCATAAGACCAGACATGATCCCGGTGTTCCGACCGCAACCGGACGCAGGATCCGTCGTTCAGCCACAACCGGCCCTTCTTGGGTTGTCTCGATGGCACTTTCAGCCCTTCACGCCGCCACAGGCGCTCGACACGTTTGTCGTTCACCTGCCATCCGGCATCGCGCAACAAAGCTGCGATCCGGCGATAGCCATAGCGGCCATATTGCCGGGCCAACTCGATCATGTCCGCGACCAGGCGATCTTCGTCTGGCCGCCCTCGTGGCCGTTTGCGCTGCGTGGAACGATGCTGACGAAGCACCTGGCAGGCCCGACGCTCGGAAACGCCCCGCTCGTCGCAGACATGATCAATACACGCCCGACGACGAGCCGGGCTCAGAAGTTTCCCCGGGCCGCCTCACTCAGGATCAACTTGTCCAGCGTCAGGTCTGACACGGCACGCCTGAGCCGCTCATTCTCCTGCTGGAGCCGCTTCAGTTCCTTCAACTGATCCACGCCCATCCCGCCATATTGTTTGCGCCAGCGGTAATAGGTTTGCTCTACAACGCCGATCCGCCTGATCGCATCCAAACGCGACAGGCCTTGACCCATCAGAACTTCAACCTGCCGCAACTTCGAGACAATCTCTTCCGGCTTCGGTCGCTTGTTTGACATCCTCAATCCTCCGTTTCCTAAACATAACGGCGGACCACTTCATTGGGGGAGGATCACCACGTCCGAAGCCTTCAGAGAGCGAAGTAGTAGGGCTTGCGGTTCTCCCCGAGTGGCGGCGTCAGAGGTGATGGTGGGACGGAGCGGACTCTCGATCTACTTCCGATCAGTAGTTCCGCATCGATAGATGGGGGATGCCAGCGTCATCGAACATGTCGCCAAATGCCGTGAAGCCGAGTTTCTCGTAGAAGCCGAGTTTGTCGGCTTGTGCGGCAAGGTAGAACTTGTCCTGACTCTGGTTCCGCATCGCGTCCATCCCCTGAAGCATCATCGCCTTCGCAATGCCTTTGCCGCGAGCAGACATACGCACGGCGACCCGTCCGATTTTAACATGCTGCTCCGTCTGGACGAGGCGCAGGGTCCCGACGACTTCTCCGTTGGAGATAGCTACGAGGTGGGTTGCGCGCAGGTCGTGCTCGTCAAGTTCCTCCTCCTCCGGCACTTGCTGTTCGAGCACGAACACTTCGCGCCGCAGGGCAAAGGCAAGATTGCAGAGTGCTGAAAACGGCGGGACGCTGAGGATGGTGATATCTTGGATCATGCTACGGTCTACTTGCAGTGCCGTTGGCCCCGCAAGGGCAAGCCTTCCAAGGTCAATGATGGGCACGGATGTCGAGGATTGGGACGAAGCGGACTCTCACTGTAACATGGACGGATGAACGTGAGGGCAATCTATGAGTGCGTCATCCCGAAGGGTCATCTTCGTAGGACCTGGCGGTGCCGGAAAGACGACGCTTGGCAAACAGGTGGCCGCTACCCTTGGATTTCCCTTCTACGATCTGGACGACATGTTCTGCGACCAGATCCTGAACATCAGAAGCTTCATTGGTCAGAATGGCTATGAGGCCTACTCCCACAGGAACGGTCTGCTCCTTGCGGGCTTCTTGGAGCAGGCCCCCTCCCGCATGGTGGCCGCTCTTTCGTCAGGGGTTCTCAGCAAAGACATGGCTGAGCCGCTGCGCGGCTGCCTCGTGACTCTGGTGCGAAACAGTGGCGACGCGTTTCTTGTCCTTCCACATCCTGACGATGAGCGAGCTGCAGAAATCGTGGCACGCCGGCAGGTGAGGCGAGGGTTTGGCCTCCTATATGAGCCGGAACGCCAGAAGTATCTCCGTCGCCTCACGGAATATCGCGCCTTGGGCTTTCCGGAGCTTGTCGTATCGGACGCTGATCGCATCGCAATCAAGCCACCGAAGGACGGCTAAGGGCTCTGGGCGCGGATGTGGCAGCGCCGCGCCTGGCGCGGCTTAGGGTGGGACATTTGTATGTGCCGGCTGCTGTTCGCAATCGAGAATTTGGCGTGGCTTGCGGAAGTCGCTTATATGTATGCGGCCTGTGTCTCGGCTCGCGGGCCGTGGCCATTCTGGGGTTACGCACGCGCCGTGGTCTCATTAGCCGACAGGTCGATGACGACCCTTTGTCCCATCAGACTCTGGGGGCGTATGTTCTCCGTTCCATGCTGTTCTCTCTCCTGCGAACTCCTTGATGGCTGGGGGTGCGATCAGATCGCGTCCGCAGCCATGTCTCTATCATGTGGGGCGTCGAACCGAGTGCCGTGGTGCAAGATGCTCCACGCCGTTCGGGCAAGCTTGTTGGCCAGCGCGATGGCAACCTTGTTGTGCGGCATTCGAGCTGCCGCGTCCGTTAGCCACGCGCCGAAGCTAAATGCAGGCCATCGGTGCGGGCGCATCATGATGACCTTTGCCGCCTGGACGAACAGCATTCGGAGGTATCGACTGCCGCGCTTGGTGATCCGGCCAAGGACCGTGCGCCCGCCGGTGCTGAACTGACGTGGCACCAACCCGACCCAGGCTGCGAAGTCGCGGCCACGATCGAAGGCCTCACCTTTGCCGATCCCGGCAACCAAGGCTGTCGAGATCATCGGACCGATGCCGGGGATCGTCATGACGTTGACACAGTTCTCCTCGGCCTTGCTGACCTCGACGATCTCGGCCGAGATCGCTTCGATCCGCCCGTCGAGCGACTGCCAGTCGTCACGAAGACCCGTCAGGATGGCGCGCATTCTGGATGACATCTCCTCGCGGCGTTGCTCGAGGATCGTGTCGAACGAGTTGTTCAGCGCCCGCAGGCCCGGACGGACGGTGATGTTCTGCTCGATCAGGAAGGCGCGGATCTGGTTGATGGTCGCAGTGCGCCGGGACACGAGGCGGGCCCGCACCCGGCGCAGCGCCTGAAGATCGAGCTGGTCCTGGCTCTTTTCGGATACGGTTCGCAAGTTCGGGCGCAACGCCGCCTCGGCGATGGCCTCGGCGTCGTTATAGTCGTTCTTCTGGCCCTTGTTGAACGGCTTGACGTAGATCGCCGGGATGATGCGCGGCTCAAAGCCCATCCGGCGCAACGTCCGGCTGACGAAGTGGGCGCTGAGGCAGGCCTCCATGCCGACGACGCAGCGTGGAAGACCGTCGAAGACAGTGGTCAGCGCCTGTCGTCGGATCTGCTGACGCAAGACCAACTGGCCCGTCTGATCGAAGCCGACCAGGTGGAACGTGTCCTTGCCGATGTCGATGCCAACGACGGCAAGGGTCTCAAGGCTTCCTGCTTTCTTCACGCGCATGGCCGTTCTCCTTTCGATGCGGTGATCCCGTTCAGGATAACACGACGTTCGAGGGGAGCAGCCGGCACATCCCATTAGCCGACGTTGGGGTCACATCAGACGACGTGCCATGATCACTTCATCGACCTCTTCACCCTCGTGGATCATCCCGGCCGGAATGAGCCCGATGGCACGAAAGCCGCTCCGCTCATAGAAGCGGATCGCTCGACTGTTCTGGCTGCTCACGTTCAACTCGATCTGCAATACCCCGCTCTCTGCGGCAAATCTGGCTACAGCGTCCATAAGACCCTCAGCTAAGCCCTGTCCTCGTGCGCTGTCGCGCAGGTAGACCATGATGAGCGTGGACCGGTGCTTCATCTTGCTCGCTTGCTGGCGCAGCAAACCCATGATCCCCACGGGCTCCCCAGACTGAAAAGCTACGAATACAGGCATCTGCAACCTGCTGGCCCATTCGTGGTCAGACAGGGATGCCCAGTCTTCCACGCTGCTGGCGTATGCCGCTGGTTCCATCCGGAGCGCTTCCAGCCGTATCGCCTTGAACGTGGCAACATCATCCTTCGTGAGTTGGCGGATTATTACATCAGGCACAGGGGGCTCCTTTTTTCCCGGAGCATCCACCAGAAGTCCCCCTTGAGCAACCACGCGGGAAGGGCGGCTTTGGGCTCTAAACACCGATACTGCCTCGCCCGCGCTTGGCAGCGGACATGTAGTCGAGGATGGGACGAAGCCGCCATTCGTTAGATCAGGCTCCGGCAGCTTTTGTCTCCAGATGCCCGGCCATGAAATCGACGAAGACGCGGACCTTCGGTGACAGGTTGCGGCTGGACGGCCAGACCGCCCTGAACTCGACGGTGCCGGATGCAGCGCCATCAAGGATCGCGACAAGGCTTCCGTGCTCCAGGTGTTCGCGCACGGCGAAGACAGGAAGGCAAGCTATGCCCTGACCGGCCTCGGCCATGACGACGAGCGGCTCTATGGTGCTGGCAACGGCGGTGACAGGCAGGTTGATGGGGCGGGCCAGCGGCCACTCTTCCAGTCGCCCGGTCGTGGGATAGCGGTGATGTAGGCAACGGTGTCGAGCCAGATCGCTGATCGACCTAGGGCGTCCGTGCACTGTAAGGTAATTCGGACTTGCGACCAGGCTGTAGCCGAACGCCCCCAGAGTTCGGGTCATTAGGCGAGAGTCCTCTGCCTGACCCGTGCGGATGACGACATCAAATCCTTCTTCGACCAGCTCAACCATGCGGTCGGTGAAATCGAGATCGAGCTGCACGTCCGGCCACGCCCGCATGAAGGCCGTCAGCACCGGCATCATCAGCATCCCCACAAGCGGAAGGCTGACGCGGAGCTTGCCCTGAGGCGCTGCGCGGGACTGCGACAGTTCCGCCTCGGCGGCTTCCACCTCATGCAAGATGCGGCGGCACCGGACCAGCAGCAGTTCGCCCTCTGGTGTTAAGGCAACGGATCGGGTGGACCGATGCAGAAGCCGGACGGCGAGTCTGTTCTCAAGGCGCGCGATGGCCTTTCCAACGGCGGAGGCGGAGATGCCCAGCTTTTGTGCCGCGACGGTGAAGCTGCGGGCCTCGGCCGCGAGGACAAAAGCATGGAGCGTGTTCAGGTTGTCCATTGCTAGATTCCAATTGCGGACAATCCGTCCGTTGTATTGCGAACATCGGGGTCATTATCGCCCGTGAGACCATCGTCTACCAGAAGGCATGCCCCGAAAGGAATGACGATGACCACCAGTGCCGCGACCCTACCCGCAGACCGCCTTCCCTTAGTCAGCCTTCTTGCCCTTGCCATGGCAGGGTTCATCACCATCCTGACGGAAGCCCTTCCGGCGGGGGTGCTGTCGCTGATGAGCCGTGACTTCCAAACCTCCGAGGCGCTGATCGGGCAGACTGTCACCGTCTACGCGCTCGGCTCCCTGCTGGCGGCGATTCCGCTGACGACCGCAACGCAAGGGTGGAGGCGACGTCCCCTGCTGTTGCTCGCGGTCGGCGGGTTCGCCGTGGCCAACACCCTCACCGCGATCACGGACAGCTATGCGGTGCTTCTGGGCGCGAGGTTCATTGCAGGCATCTGTGCGGGTCTGGTCTGGGCGCTTCTGGCGGGCTACGCCTCCCGAATGGTGCCCCCGCACCTTCAGGGGCGGGCGATTGCCGTGGCGATGGTCGGAACCCCTCTGGCACTGGCCTTGGGCATTCCTGCGGGAACGCTCCTCGGCAAAGAACTCGGCTGGCGGATGACCTTCGGGTTGATGAGCGTGATGACCGTTTTCCTGATCTTGTGGATCGTGGCAAAGCTGCCGGACTTCCCAGGCTCCACAGCAGAGCAGAGGGCGTCATTGCGCAGGGTTTTCACCTTGCAGGGGGTGCGGCCCGTTCTGTTCATGAC
Organism: Falsirhodobacter deserti; assembly: GCF_004015795.1. Lineage (GTDB taxonomy): Bacteria > Pseudomonadota > Alphaproteobacteria > Rhodobacterales > Rhodobacteraceae > Falsirhodobacter > Falsirhodobacter deserti. The sequence goes on from NZ_ML137218.1 coordinate 709,391, forward strand.
ACTTGCCTTCGTCCTCGCGCACAACGTCTTCTACACCTACATCGCGCCATTCCTGCACGCGGGCGGCATGGGGACACGCATCGACGCAGTGCTCCTGACCTTTGGGGTCGCCTCCTTGCTCGGCATATGGGGCGTGGGAACACTGGTGGACCGGCACCTTCGGGCGCTGATCCTCGCCAGCTTCCTGATGTTCGCAATCTCGGCAATCGGCTTCGGGATTTGGCCCGATGCGCCAGCGGCTATCTATGCCAGCACCATCGTCTGGGGCCTGTCTTTCGGTGGGTCGGCCACGCTGTTCCAGACGGCATCGGCCAAAGCCGCGGGCGAAAGCGCAGACGTCGCCCAATCGATGATTGTCACCGTCTGGAACATCGGAATCGCGGGCGGCGGGATCGTCGGAGGGCTGGTGCTGGATCACTGGGGCGTGACGATCCTGCCCTGGACCTTGGTGTTCATGCTTGCCGCTGGCTTGGCGGTGGCATTGCGCAGGTAAAGTTTGCTGATCAAGGGAATAGAGGAGAAGGTCTGCAAAGGGCTCTGACTCCCGATGCAGCAGGACCTTGGCCGCTGATGCGGCTTCGGGATCGGCACGATCACAAAAAAAACGAAAACGCTCCTTCTCCAGCAACGCCGAACTTCTGGTAGAAGCCGATCGCCGCCGCGTTCCATCGCGGCGTCTGCCATTCGAGCCGAATGGCTCCGGCTTGTCGTGCGGCTTCGGCCACTGCCTGCAACAGGTGGCCTCCGAGACCGAGGCCGCGGCTGGACTCGGCCACAAACAGGCAATCGAGATTTCCCGTTCGTGCGCCCTGCCAGAGGGCGTAGTCGAAGGTCAGCGCTGCGTAACCGAGCAGGTTGTCCAGTTCCGCCACGAACAGGTGGACCGGCCGCTCGGACTGCCGCAGCAGATCGTCCAGAGCCGGGGCCGTCAGGCTCGCCGCGCTGCGCTCGAACGCGGCATGGGCGTGGATCAAGGGCAAAAGCTGCCCGCCATCGTCCAGCCGTGCCGCGCGGATCCTCATGCGCCCGTCGCCAAGTCGAACCCCTCGTCGATCCAGCCGGTGATGCCGCCGGCCATGATCTTCACTGGCAGGCCCAGTTCGGCCAGCCGAAGCGCCCCGCGCGCCGCGCCGTTGCAGTGCGGACCGGCGCAGTAGGTCACGAACAGCGTGCCCTCCGGCCACGCGCTCATCTTCGAGCGCGTGATCTTACCATGCGGCAGAAGGACCGCGCCGGGGATGTGACCGGCGGCGAACAGCGCGGGGCTGCGCACGTCGAGGAGCACGAAGTCCGCATCCTTCGACAGCGCGTCATGCACGTCCCAGCAGTCGGTCTCGAAGGTGAACTCCGTTGCGAAGTGCCGACGTGCGGCTTCGGCAGGTGCGGCGGGGATCTGCGTGACGGCGCTTGGCATCGGAATATCCTTCAGGGCTGATGGCAGGATATGGCGCTGCGCCTGGTTTCGTGCCAATTGGCAGGAATGACATCCTCCATCGATATCCTGCCAAACCGAACAACGGGGCCGCTGGTCGCGGCGCTCCTCTATGACGGGCTCTGCACGTTCGAGTTCGGCATCGTCTCGGAGGTGTTCGGGCTGGAGCGCCCCGAGATGGGGCCGGGATGGTATCGCTTCGCCAGCTGCGCCATCGAACCCGGCCCGCTGCGCGCGCAGGGCGGGTTCTCCATCACTCCGGATCAGGGGCCGGATCTTCTGGAAGAGGCCGACATCATCGTCGTTCCGGGGTGGAAGGGCGCATCCGTGGACGTGCCCGAGGCGCTGTCGAAGCGGTTGCGGGCCGTGCATGACCGTGGCGCGCGGCTGGTTTCCATCTGTTCGGGCGCGTTCGTTCTGGCCGCGACGGGGCTTCTGGACGGGGCGGTGGCGGCGACGCATTGGCGTTCTGCGGATGCCCTGCGTGCGCGGTTTCCGAGGGTCGAGGTGGATGCCGCTTCGCTCTACCGCTGCCACGGCCGGGTCTCCACTTCTGCCGGAAGCGCGGCCGGGATCGACCTGCTGATCGAGATCGTGAAGCGCGATTTCGGTCCCGAGGCCGCCAACTCGGTCGCGCGGCGTCTGGTCGTGCCGGCCCACCGGACGGGCGGGCAGGCGCAGTTCCTTGAACGCCCGGTGCCGGCCCATCGCGGAGGGCAGATCGCGCCGCTTCTTGACCGGATGCGCGAGACTCTGGATCAGGACTGGCCGGTGGAGCGCATGGCCCGAAATTGCGGGATGAGCCTGCGCACTTTCCTTCGGCGCTTCCACGACGCGACCGGCAGCACGCCGGGAGACTGGCTGATCGCCGAGCGGGTCGAGGCGGCGAAGACCCTGCTGTGCGGCGGCCCGCTCGGCATCGAGGCGGTCGCCGAGGCGGTGGGCTTCGGATCGGCCCACGCCCTGCGCCACCACTTCCGCACCCGCACCGGGCTCGCGCCCTCGGCCTACCGGCAGCGGTTCCTGCCGGTGGCAGAGGTCCACAAGGCATGACCGCCTGAGGCATCAGCCCCGTGGAGATGACACGGGACCGGCTCGGAAAGAGCAGGACGGCCATTGGGCAAACTCGGGTTTCTCATTATGAACCCGGAGACGACACTGACGAGGAAACGTTCATGGAAATCCGCATAGCCGCCGCGGCCATCGTTCGGGAGGATGGAGCCACCCTGCTTGTCCGAAAGCGGAAAACCTTTGCCTTCATGCAGCCCGGTGGGAAGATCGATAGCAACGAAGCTTCCCTGGATGCCCTTCGCCGCGAACTTTCCGAGGAGCTCGCGCTGGATGTGCGGCCGGAGGACACGGAATATCTCGGTCGCTTTTCAGCGCCCGCTGCCAACGAGCCCGGCTGCACCGTCACGGCCGAGATGTTCCGCGTGCAGTTGAATAATGACGTCGAAGCACAAGCGGAGATCGAAGAGGCTCGTTGGGTGCTCCCCGGCGCGGAAAGCCAACTTAATCTCGCTCCTCTGACACGGGACGTGGTTCTACCTGCAATCTGGGGCTGATCTCGAACGTCTGCAAAGGGCTCTTCATGTCGAGGATGGGACAATTCGGATACTTAACGAGTGAACACCGGCATCGGAAATTTCGCTCGACATCATGCCAACCGCTTCGCCCCAGCTACACAGGCGACAATCAATAGCGTCACACCGATCATCGACCAAGCCACGGGTTCGTCCAGCACCACACCAGCCAGCAACAGCCCGAAGAACGGTTGCAGGAGCTGCAACTGGCCGACCCCCGCGATGCCACCGAGGGCAAGCCCTCGATACCAGAACACGAACCCGATCCACATGCTGAAGACGGAGACGTAGACCAAACCCAGCCAGACCGGCATCGTCACGCGGGTCCAGTTGGACGGCCACGTTGCCACTGCGAGAACGGCCATGACAGGTGCAGCCAAGACCAACGCCCACGAGATGACCTGCCAGCCACCGAGGCGACGAGAGAGGACGGCACCCTCTGCATAGCCCAGACCACAGATGAGGATCGCGGCCAGCATCAGCAGATCGCCGGTCAGGGTGCCATCCGCACTCTGCGACCAGGCATAGAGCGCGACAAGCAGGCTCCCCCCGCAGGAGAAGATCCAGAACGCTGGCCGTGGCCGCTCCCCGCCCCGGATCACGCCGCAGACGGCGGTCGCCAGCGGCAGAAGGCCGATGAACACGATGGAGCGGGCCGAGGTGATGTGCTGCAAGGCAAGAGCGGTCAGCAACGGAAAGCCGACAACGACACCGGCCGCCACGATCGCAAGCGGACCAATATCGGGCCTTGAAGGTCGGGCCTGACGCCAGAGCATCAGCGCCGCCACCGCCAGAACTGCCGCGATGACGGCGCGGGCCGAGGTAAGGAACATGGGAGAAAGACCGGATACCGCCACTCGTGTGGCCGGTAAGGATGCACTGAATATGATGACGCCGATGAGGCCACTGCCCCATCCCTTGCTTGCGAGTCCCATGACTGCCCTCGTTGTTTTTCTCTCCCCTTACGAGAAGGTCGCTGGTGGAGACAGGCACGGGAGGCATACAAAAGTGCCGAACTGTATTCCCAACCCGACCCATACGGCTGCCCTATGACGAACCGGACGACACAGGTGATGGACGCGATCCGCCGCATGATCGCGGAACAGACGCTTCTTGCGGGGGAGCGGGTGCCGTCGATCCGCAGCCTTGCAGCTAGGATGAGCGTCTCGCCTTCGACTGTCGTGGAAGCCTATGACCGGCTGGTGGCGGATGGGGTGATCCGGTCGCGGCCCGGCTCCGGCTTCTATGTCGCAGATCGCGCAGCTTTCACGAGTCTGCAGCCCCCCGCCACTGATCTGGACCGGTCGGTCGATCCGCTCTGGGTGTCGCGACAATCTCTGGATGCGGCACCCGGCGTGCTGAAGCCGGGATGCGGATGGATGCCGCCCGACTGGATGCCGCAGGCGGCAATCCGGCGGGCGCTGCGCCAGATCAGCCGCAGCGATGATGCCCTGCTGGCGGATTACGGCAGCTCGCGCGGAGAACAAGATCTCCGGCACCTTCTGGCGCGACAATGCGCGGAGGAAGGTTTGCCGGTCGATCCCGATATGGTGCTGCTGACCGGCTCGGGGTCGCAGACCCTCGACCTGATCTGCCGCCTCCTGCTGCGTCCGGGGGATGCGGTTCTGGTCGACGATCCCTGCTACTTCAACTTCCAGGCGCTGCTGCGCGTCCTCGGGGTCCGGATCGTCTCGGTGCCCTTCACCCGGGACGGCCCCGATCTGGGAGCGTTTGCCGAGGCCCTGGAGGTCCATCGTCCGCGCCTCTACCTCACGAACTCCGCATTGCACAATCCGACCGGGGCCACGCTGTCGGCACAGACCGCGCACCGTTTGCTGTTGCTGGCGGCCGAACGGGATCTGACCATCGTGGAGGACGACACGTTCGCCCCTTTGGAGCCAGACCTGTCGCCTCGCCTGGCGATCCTCGATGGCTTGCAGCGCGTCATCCGGATCGGCAGCTTCTCCAAGACTCTATCGGCTGCGGCACGCTGTGGCTACGTCATCGCACGACCGGAACTTGTCGAGGCGCTGACGGACTTGCAGGTCGCCACCAACTTTGGCGGGCCAAGTCCCGTCGCCGCCGAAATCGTCCGGATCACGCTGGCGGACGGAAGCTACCGCAAGCACATCGCCGCCACCCGAACCCGGCTCGCACGGGCGCGGCGGGAGGCTGGCCAGAGGCTGGAACGGCTCGGGATTGTGCCATGGCTGATGCCCCGCGGCGGCTTCTACCTGTGGTGTCAGTTGCCGGAGGGGAAGGACGCGCAGTCCCTTGCGAGGACTGCACTTGAAAGAGGGACAATCCTTGCCCCAGGAAACGTCTTCAGCGCCGCAGGGACGGCAGGAGACTTCATACGTCTGAATGTCAGCCAGATGGTGCCCGCTGTCTATGAGGACTTGGCAGAGGCACTACGAACGTCTGCATAAAGCTCTTCATGTAGAGGATGGGACAAAACTGCCATACCGCTTGTTGAGGTCAAGACCAGACATTGGCTTTCACGATCGGGACGTAAGCACGCGTAGACCCGCAATGCCGAAGAAGGCTGCAAGTCCTATTTCAATCCATTTGGATGCCTTCCGGTAGCCTCGAACCATCGTAGGCGTCGAGAAAACCAAAGCGTAGCCGCCGAACACAGCAATGCCGAGCAAGGCACACCCCGCGATCACCGCCTGTAGCGTCCAGGTCGGCATACCCGGCCGAAGGCCGAGTGACATGATCGCTACCCAAGCTAGGACCGCTTTGGGGTTGGCGATGTGAAGAAGGAGCCCACGCCGAAACAGAACGCGATAGCTTAATGTGACGGGTGCTGCCACCAGGTCGGCGGGATGAGCTGCAAGTGCTGAGCGTGCCGAGCGATAGGCGAGGTAGAGCAGGTAGAGACCGCCTACAATCTTGATTGCAAACAGGGCGTGCGCCCATGCGGCGAGCACCACCGAAAGGCCGGTTGCCGCCAGCACAGCCCAAGCCATGCTGCCCGCAACGACACCCGCTGCGACCGCCAAAGCGGGTTGGCGACCTTGGCTCATAGCAACGCCCATAATTGCCATATTGCTAGGTCCGGGGCTTGCCGTCGCTATAAGGTAGGCGCCGTAGACGACCAGAAGTTGGTTTAGGACTTCGGACATGAGGCTTACTTTCGGAAATGTGGTAGTAAACGCGCTTGCCGAGACCTTAACCCATGACCTCGGCAAGATGAACCATGATGCTCTCAGTCTCTACTAAAACCACCGCACAGCCGGGCAATCCGAAGCTAACGGAACGGTTGTTGCTTTTCCAACAGCTTTCCGGCTCACGTTGACACAACGCTATAAGGAAAAGAGCCATGCCTGACCTTGCCAGCCTGCTAGCCTTCGCTGCCATCTCTTTGGGCATGGTTCTGACACCCGGCCCGAACATGGTCTATCTGATTTCCCGTTCAATCTGCCAAGGCCGCGCGGCGGGGCTTGTGTCGTTGGGCGGTGTCGCACTTGGCTTCGTGTTCTACATGCTTTGTGCGGCTTTTGGGGTAACCGCCTTTGTTATGGCAGTTCCCCTTGCCTACGATACACTGCGCTTAGCCGGGGCGCTCTACTTGCTCTACCTCGCCTGGCAAGCGGTAAAGCCCGGCGGACGTTCACCCTTTCAAATCCAAGACCTTCCAAAAGATGGGCCGCGCAAGCTGTTCTTGATGGGGCTGCTGACAAACCTGCTGAATCCCAAGATTGCTGTCATGTATCTGTCGCTGCTGCCGCAGTTCATCACCCCTGAGCATGGCAACATCCTCAACCAGTCCGTCATGCTGGGCTTAACTCAGATTGTTGTCAGCGTTAGCGTCAATGCCGCGATCGTAGTTGCTTCAGGCGGCATTGCGCTTTTTCTGGCGCAGCGGCCCTTCTGGGGTGTCTTGCAGCGCTGGCTAATGGGAACGGTGCTGGCAGCACTGGCCGTGCGGATGATGACAGAAGCGCGCCGGTGATTTTAAGCACCCTCGAATGGCTGCAATGGGCTCTGAGTGCGAGGCGGGACGTTTGGTGACTTCATTCCATTTGTAGCGACCCGCCGCGGCGCCATCGTCGTCACGTGGCCAGACTGACAAAGCACCAGCCTGCGATGACCCACAGGATCTGCCTCATGCAACCACACATCCAGCCCCCTCCTGCAGGCCGCGTCGGCGTCATATCCGATACCCACGGTTTGCTCCGCCCCGAGGCGCTGGAGGCCCTCGGAGGCGTCAGACATATCCTGCACGCGGGCGACATCGGCGATCTCGACCATCTTGACGCGCTGGCGCGCATTGCCCCGGTGACGGGGATCCGCGGCAACATCGACCGCGGCCACTGGGCGGAAGTCCTGCCAGACACAGTGAGCCTCACGGTCGGAAGCCTGCGGATTCACATGATCCATGACCGCAAGGCTTTGCAGGCGGATGCGCAAGCGGAGGGGTGGGACGTCGTGATCTCCGGCCACTCCCACAGGCCGAGCATCGAGGAAACCGACAGCATCCTCTGGCTGAACCCCGGCGCAGCCGGCCCCCGCCGCTTCCGCCTGCCCATCACTCTGGCTTTCCTTTGGGAAGAGGCTGGCCGCCCCCGCGCCATGATCCACCCCTTGCCTGTCTGACCTGCTTCCGCCCGGGCATGGCCACCTGAACCGGCCGAGACCTGACGGAGGTCGCCCCTCGTCGAAGGGCTCTCGAGCTTCCGTCCCGGCGCCGCTTGAACCGTTCGGCGGTCTCCGCTGTCGGCCGTTCATGGCACGCCGCAAGACATCCTCTCGCATTCCCGGCCCGAAGATCTGGTGCTCGCTGCGGCCTTGGTCCTCGCCGGGTGGATCTTTGGCCGTGAGGGTCCACAGATGCGCGAGACGTTCTTCGACATGGCGGAGCGGCTTCTCGAAGGGCAGTCGTCCCCGCGCGACACGGTGGTCGGCGGGGCGCGCATCATCGACGGCGACACGCTGAATCTTGATGGCACGCGCATCCGCCTTTACGGCATTGACGCGCCGGAAAGCGCGCAGAGCTGCAAGCACGCTGCGCGGACTTGGGCCTGCGGAGCCGAGGCGACGCGGGCGCTGGCGGAGATGATCGGGGACCGGCCCCTGACCTGCGAGGCGCGCGACACCGACCGCTACGGCCGCACCGTGGCCACCTGTGAGGCGGGGGGTGTCAGCGTCAACACATGGATGGTCCGCAACGGCTGGGCCGTCGCCTATCGCCAATACGGCGGCGAGATCTACGGTGCCAACGAGGACGCCGCGAGGCGCGACGGGCTCGGGCTGTGGAGCAGCACGTTCGAGATGCCGTGGGACTGGCGCAAGGCGCATTGAGCGGCGGAATTACAGGCTCGGGATCCCGTCCGCGTCCACGATCTTCCAGAAGGCGTGCCTGCCGGCGTAGGTGCGTCTCAGCTGGGTGACGAAGCTCTGGTGATCCGGCACGCCCCCATGATCTGCGATCCTGCCGTCGGCGGCCGCGCAAGCCTGCAGCTGCAGGGCGGCTTCGCGATGGCGCGCGGCACGCCCATTCAGGGCGGACAGGATCAGCGCCCTTCTCAGGAGAGTTGCCGCGACAGGGAACCGGGCATCCAGGGCATCCGCCGCGTGGGCCAGATCCGGTTCGTCGCCCTCCAGCTCCGCCGCCCGCGCCAGAACCAGTCGTGCCGCCACGGGAAGATCGGGCCAGTCGATGAAGAAGCGCAGCGCGGCGTGAAGGTCGCGATGCTGCTGCGCGATTCTCCGCGCCGCGTCCTCCGCCTCGATGTCGTCGAAATCGGGAAGAAGCCGGAGGAAGCGGCGCAGCCGATCCGCATCGGGACGGCGGATGAAGCTGTCCCACAGCGCCGCTTTCAGCTCCTCCTTGCGACCCAAGGCCTCGAGGGCGGTGATGCTGAGGTCTTCGAGATCGGCACGCGTCGCGAGGGCCAGCGCTTCCTCGGCCCGTCCCGCCGCCAGCAGCCGGGTCGCGATATCGGCCGCGACGCTTCCCTCTGCCAGTTGGGCCGCGCTGAAGCGGGCGATGTAGGCGTCGAGATCCCCCTGCGCGTCAGCGATGTCGCGCAGGAGGGTCTCGAGCCATTGCGGCTGGACAGCCTGCGCCCGCCGCGCCTGCCGAGAGGCGGGCACATGGGCGGCTTCGGAGGATGTAGCCGTTGCAGCGGTCACATGTCGCTTCAGGTGCTCCAGTCCCACCGGGCCGAGGGCGCCTGCCAACGCCGCCACTCCACCCGCGAAGATGCCTTGGTCGTCATGCGCCAGCGCGTCGAACAGCATGTCGGCCAGTCCCTCGTGCGGAAGCCCTGCGCGAAGGCGCGAGACGGCAGCCATGGCGTCCCGGAACGCCTCCCTCAGGATGTCGCCGTCCCTGGTGCGGTCCAGCACGCCGGCGCCGAGGTGCAGAAGCTCCCACAAGAGCTCGAACGCGAGGACAGGCGCAGCGGGAGCCACACGCGTCTCGATCAGGGCGATCAGGCTGCGGATCTCCTTCGCGAAGGTGCGGTGGGTCTTGCGCGACAGGTAACCCCTGGCCTGCCGGATCGAGGCGTAGCGCTTGCGGATGTCGCGGGTGACGTCTTCGCTGCCCTGATGGGCGCTCAGCTCCAGCCGCAGGCGGCGCTGAAGGTCGGCGCGGCCTTTGGTGACGTCGATCAGCAGCTCCGCCAGCCGGTCGGGACCGAGCGCCAGCAGGTTCTTCGCGTTGAGCGCCTTGGCCGCCATCACCGCAACCGCGCGATGCGCAGGACCGAGGCGAGGCAGCGCCAGATCAGCGCGATCACGATCATCCGGAAAAGGAATCCGAGGATGGTCGTGATCTTCATGCCGAACAGCGTGCACAGCATCAAGATCGCGAGCAGCCCGACCGCGATCTGCTCGACGAGCGAATGACGCTCCGCAAACTCGGAGCCGAAGATCAGGAACCCGGCCGAGGCTCCCACCAGACCTGCGATCATCAAGACCCGCGACATCGTCTTTCCCTCCGTGGCCGCAACGCGGCAGCGTCAGGAGCTATAGGCCCAGCCACAGCGAAAAGCGAGAACGCGCGTGCGGCGCCGGCGATGTGACGAAGCCGAGAGGAGGCGGCCAGGTGCCGCCGTTCTCCGGCTCCTTTGGCGGTGAGATTGGGACGGAGCTGACATTCGCGAGGACTGCAAGAACTCGCCAGAGGACAATGATCCAGCACTCAGCCTGCAAACTGACCCCTACCAGGATCTAGAAGCTGTCTTGACGACCGTCGATGTAGACAAATGCCTTGCGATGATATCGAATGTTCTCTGGTCTCCAAGATGGATTTTGCAAGCCCATGTCTTCCAACCTAATTGTGCTCAAGGACGGCATCAATATCGGCCAGAACGGTGCGGAGCACGACGACGAGTATCTTTTTAGGTGTTTCGTCGATCATCCAGCCTACAGCCAGATGGTCGATTTGAACTCACCGAGCACGTTTCTACTCGGCAGCACCGGCGCAGGGAAGACAGCGATATTACGCATGGTGAACAAGCTCGAAGATCATTGTTCAGACCTCGCTGTTCATGACATGGCGATGAACCATATAGCGAGCAGCGACACAATTCTATTTTTGAAAAGCCTTGATGTTGATCTAACACTTTTCTTTCAGGCTTTATGGCGGCAGGTCTTCCTGATTGAATACATCAAGGTCGCGATCAACGCCGCCGATAAGGAGCAGTTCGACTTCAAGATAGCAAGGATTTTAAACAGCATTGCCAGGGGCCGCCAACGCGATAAGTTAGAAAAGTTTGTTGATGATCATGCTCGCAGTTTCTGGAATACGATTGACGAGAATGTAGTCGAGCTCTCGGAAAGTCTAGCGAGAGAATTCAATGCAAACTTTGGCGGAGAGCTGAAGAAATTCACTGGGAAGGCTGGATACGTTCATAGCTTAGGGTCTCAACAGAAGGTCCAGCTTCAGCAACGCGCCAGGCAATTTATCAGTTCGTCGTCACTTTCTGAGATCCCCTCGGTAGTTTCTGCTTTGTCAGACTACACTAGGGGGAGGCAAGATAAGTTCTTCATTACAGTTGATGGGCTTGACGAACATTGGGTTGACGATGATATAAAATTCCAACTTCTGCAAGCTATGTTTGAGGCACTCAAGGGCCTAAAGAAGCTCCGAAACTTTCAGGTTATTGTTGCTCTCCGGAACGATCTATACATCAAGATGGTTCGCGAGACACCCTCCTCTCAGAGGCAGATCGAAAAGTATGATGATCTCATTATACGCATAAGGTGGTCCAAAGCGCAGCTTCGCGAACTTGCCGAGAAACGCATAAGAGAGATGTTTAAGCGGAAGTATTCGTCGGAGCAAGTCTCATTCGATGACATCTTCAAGCAAAACCCAGACGGAAAAACGACGCCTTGGGACTACATCATTGAAAGGACCCTTCGTCGACCGCGGGATGTAATAAATTTTATCAATCACGCGCTACAAGCTTCCGAAGGTAAGTCAGCAGTAAGCAAGAATAACTTCCTACAAGGCGAGGCAAGTTATTCAAACTTGCGACTTGAAACTCTTGTCCACGAATGGTCTGGAACATTTCCAGCGATTAGCTCTATTTTGGAGTTGTTACGTGACAAAGTGGCATACAGGCAGGCTTCGGAATTCATGCATAGTAGATTTATCGAGGAAATGTATGATCTCCTGGGGAAGGACAGTTCCTGCTATTCAGATAGTATGTGGACAGACCTATCCAAATTTGTTAACGACGATATCCATCTAGAATCCGTCTCTTTAGCACAGCAAGTGCTCTACCGTTTGCATCTGATAGGTGCCGTTGGGCTAAAATTGCGGGAAGACCGCCCTTGGGATTGGATCTACGAAACAGCTAGGCCGGTTGCGGAACAGCAGATAGATTCATCAACTAAATTCCGTGTCCACCCTATGCTGTATGCGTCTTTGAGCATCAGGAAGTAGTCCCTGACATGATGGCCTCGATTTTCTACAGATTTTTACCTGCCTCTGGAGGTAATCTACTCAATATTGATCGAAGTTCTGGTTGTAGAGCAAAGCATGAAGATGGCAACGCAGTTAATCCGGGAGAGACAAGTCGATGACTAATGCATCAACTTGAGTATGCCCGGCCATTCTGAGAAAGCTGTCTGTCTTCGGTGCGGTCACAGCAACACACCGAATTTTTTATTGCCGCCAACACGCTGTGCCGCTCAACTAGGCTTCGATTTGGCATTTCTGGTGAGACTGGATCACGATTTCTGTATTCCGTTTGCACGTAGGATCATCGCCACGACGTCGTCCACTCGGTCGCGAAGATCCAGAACATCGAGATCAGCTTCTTCCGAGCAGATAATCGTAGCGACCCCCACTTTATCCCCGTCCTTATAGGTTACCCTTTTTCCTGGCTTCTTCGGATCTTCCCTAAAAAAGTAGAATGCATGGTCAAAGGGGCCTGTATTTCCTTTAGCGCAATAGAGCTTGGGATGCAGCACTTTAAGTGCATCCTGTATTCTGCTACCTCTGATATAGTTTTCCATTTCGCGACCTGCAGTGATCCAAACGACACCTCCGCCAGAGCGCATCTCGCGTTGCAGTCTCTCTGCATGAGGCTTCAAGCTGGACAATTCGGACTCGCGATCGCTATCAATCACAAAAGCCATGTTTCTGTTAAGGTTGCGCAGCCTTATGAAGCCATCGAGAGCGTGATCCGACGCTGTCAGATGACTTATAAGTGCTCCGCCGTAGAACATTATCGTATAATGGATGCCCTCTGCGAGCCGGTCGTCAACTGCCTTAATCCAGTGGTTGAGATAAATGCGGTCGGACGGACCTTCAACCCAAACGACCGAATTTGACTGTAAGATATCGGATGCTTGAGCACCGATATCATCAAGGATCCTTCGCTGACTCTCGCGGGTAAGGGCCGGTCTAATCCGCGTTTGCTCTCCATCATTCGAAACGTGAAAAACATGAGATGACGCAGTATCGATAAATGATGACGAATGAGTCGCAATGAAATACTGGCTCGAGGTGTTATCCATCAGGTAGTTTATGAGCTTCCGCTGGAGGAGGGGATGCAAATGAATCTCCGGCTCCTCGATGCACATTATGCTTCCATCATGGATAGTGCAAAAAGCTGCTATCAGCACCACTTCGTGAATACCTGTCCCCAGCGATGAGAGCGGTAGGACTTTATTGTCCATGTGAACGAGTAAATGCTCGCGCCCGTTAGGGACCTCGAGAGTAGCCTCAGGCTTCCCAATAACCTGTTGTAGGAATCTGTTTATCCGAAAGAACTTTTCTTTATCTGTTTGCTTATCCCAAGCAGGATTTTGCAGAGACGCCAAGTGATCTATCAGCCCTTTTCCTGAAAGATCGTCAAAAGTCTCCTCCTTCCCCCCTAGGATTCTCTTCGCGGGGATTAAATGGATATCCGGCAGCGAAACCTTCACTTTCGCTGCTAAAATTCGCAAGGTGTCTGGGATCCAGTGTTGCTGCATTCCACCGCCGGACTGATTTGTTACAGCATGCCATATCGTCGACCAATGAGGTGTCCAGTCCGCGGCTTCTGCGATGTCCACCGTTGGGAAAATCCTCGCATCTTGGTTATCTCCAGATGATGCCCACACGTGACCTTCTCTAGCCATACCTTCAAGTATCTTGCGAAGTTCGCTCTCACAGGTTTCACCAGTCCTACGACCGAACCTGTCCTGCAGATACCTATCTTTGAGTGGATATTCATCCAGAAGGTCGTGTAGCAAGGAATCTACGTCACGCCCTACCGCCAGCGCAAATTGACCAGTGGATTTACCCCTATAAGAGTCAGGGCCGTCGAACGCTATGACCGGCTGTCCGCGTTTTGGTTTCTGAAGCCGAGATGCGAGTATGTTGAGTAGTATCGACTTACCTGCATTATTTGCTCCTATGAAGAAATTCATTTTTGAGAATGGAGCAATAAATTGGATTTCGCTGCCTATGCCCCTATAGAATTGGGCAGCTACGCCATTCAAAAAGTAAGTCATAATAATGTCTTCGTATCGAGTTGGTAGAGCGGGAGCACAATTGCACCGTCCAAGCAATTAGTCATAATTTACGGGGTCACGAGGCGCGGCTGCCATAAGTAAGTGTATAATAAGCAAAGCGACGACCTCAGGGTTCGAGCTCGGGCAATCTAGTTTATAGGATAACTGATCGTGGCGCGCTCGTCGATTCTTGTAGTATGAGGGTTGAGCGCGACGGCCAGTGGTTGCGCTCCGGCCAACGTCCGGTTTGGGGCTTTCGCGACGCCTGCTGTTAATTAGTCCGGTCTGAACAACTCGGAACGCATTGATTTCGTGAGAGGAACTGGCGGTTTTATTGGCCTTGTTCCGCAAGGTTTCGTATTCTGCAGGCCAGAACCCCGCAATTTCCGGTCGCCGATGAAGCCCCGTTCCCGTGCCCCCGAACAGGATGACCTGCTGCGTCCCAGGCTGGTGGACATGATCGATCCACGCCATGAGCTGGTGAAGCTCGAGGCCCTGATTGACTGGGAGTTCTTCGAGCGGGAATGGGCCGGGTTCTTCCCCTCGGCGACAGGGCGTCCGGCGACATCGCCGCGCCTGATCGCCGGGCTGATGTATTTGCAGCACGCGTTCAATCTGTCAGACGAGGCGGTGGTCGCGCGGTGGGTCGAGAACCCGTATTACCAGCACTTCACCGGCGAGACCTTCTTTCAGCACCGCCCGCCGATCGATCCATCGTCGCTGGTGCGCTGGCGCAAGCGGATCGGTGAGGAAGGCGTGGAGTGGCTGCTGACCAAGACCATCGAGGCGGGGAGATCCTCGGGGGCGGTCACCGACAAGGCCCTGAAGCAGGTGGCGGTCGATACCACAGTCATGGAAAAGAACATCGCCCATCCGACGGACGCCCGGCTCTATGAGCGCGCCCGCACCCTTCTGGTCGGCCTGGCGAAGAAGGCCGGGATCGATCTGCGCCAGAGCTATGCCCGTTTGGCGCCGCGGCTCGCGATCCAGGTCGGCCGTTACGCCCATGCCCGCCAGTTCAAGCGCATGCGCAAGGCGCTGCGCCAGCTCAAGGGCTATGTCGGCCGGGTGCGCCGCGACCTGCGTCGGCACCTGCAGGAGATCCCGCAAGGTTCCCTGCGCGGACGGGTTCTGGACGCCCTCTGGCGGGTCGGCTCCCTTCTGGAACAGGGGCCGAAGAGCCGCAACAAGATCTATTCCCTGCACGAGCCCGAGGTCGACTGCATCTCAAAGGGCAAGGCGCGGGTGCGATACGAGTTCGGCACCAAGGTCAGCCTCGCCACCACCCTCGAAGGTGGCTTCGTCGTCGGCGCCCGCAGCTTTCCGGGCAACCCCTATGACGGCCACTCCCTGGCGCCGGCGCTGGAGCAGATCGAGATCCTGACCGACACGAGGCCCAGCCTCGCCGTCGTGGACCGTGGCTATCGCGGCCACGGCGTCGAGACGACCCGCGTCCTGATCAGCGGACAACGGCGGGGCATCACCCCGGCACTGGCGAAACTCCTCAAACGGCGAAGCGCCATCGAACCGGAGATCGGGCACATGAAAGCGGATGGGCGCTTGGCCAGATGTCCCCTGAAGGGCAGGACCGGCGATGCGCTCTTTGCCGTCCTCTGCGCCTGCGGCCATAACATCCGCAAGATCCTCGCCCATCTCAGGGCTCTTTACGTCTTCCTCATTCGATTCATCCTGAAAATCATCGCAGTCGATGACCGGCAACTTCGGATGCCAGTCGCAGCATGACGGCGTTGTTCAGACCGGACTAATTATCGTCGATCATCACGCCAATGCAGGCGTCCTTCGATTGCGCCGCAAGGGTGGACTAACGGGCAGAGGGGGAACGAAGAAGGTGTCGGCCAGATATTCGTCCCGATCCTCAGGCTCGCCGCCGTCCGCAACGATCAGGTCGTGACGGCGGGCGAAGGCCTCTGAGACGTAGCGCAGAAACGGAAGGCCAAGCGCGATGTGCTTGTATTCGCCCGCATCCATGGCGCCACGCATCTTGTCGGCCGCGGCGAACAGGATCTTTTCAATGGTCAAAGGTCGTCTCCGGCAACCATCGTCAACCGTGAGGAACGGGGTGAGGGTGGATGTCGTGCGCTAAGGTCCTGACCGCTCCGGAAATGCAAAAATTCTCACGCTAAAAGCTTCGGTCAAGCGGAGGAAAAGGCCGCGGCTGGCTTTTGGCGGAGCCGATACTGACGTGGATGTAGTTCCAAGCAATGGACCAGAGCAAGACGCGGACTGGAGTTCGCGATCATCTCCGTGTTGACCTCCGATTTTCGCATGGCAGCGGGGGGAGCTGTAAGATCAGTTCGCGAGGGGCAGCGTGCCGGCGGAAGACTTGCCGGGCCCGCGCGATCTGACCCCGAATCGGCTGCACGCCGCGGGGTGATTGAGCGCTTGAGACAAAGCGGAAATACATGTCAGCGCCAAGGCTGCACGACCTCGAGCAAGAATTTTGATCGCAGCCTTAACCGGCAGACCCGCATGCTCCTGAGGAGCAATCTGTTCTGCGTTCGCAACGGCCTGGTCAATCCGCGTGTTTGCGAAAAAATGCAGGGGCTTAGCATCGTCCAGAAGAGGCTCAAGAAGGGCTCTTGAGCCCTCGCTCCTGGCGTGGTTAGGGCCGCTCCCACCGCCGTCGCCGACCCCTCGCCGACGCCCAGATCACACCTGTTCGGAGCCACCAGTTGCAGACCGCACCCGCACCATTCGCCGATCAACCGCCCGTCCCATCCGACCGCCCTTCCGTCCCACACTGGACCCATCTTGCCCTGCGCTCGTTGCTGGACGCCACGCTGCACCGGCTCGACTACGGCGGCTATTTGCACCAGCTTGAAGATGCAAAGACTGCCGACGTCGCCGAGGCCATGCGCAAGGCGCACGAGATGTTCGGCACGGGGCCGGTTCCCGCCGGATGGCTCGGGACGGAGGATTTCAGGAGGATACCAGCCGGATCCATCATGTTCCTGTTGCAGCTGTGTCGTGCCATCGGCAATGAGGATCGCCTGAAGGCGATGGCGGGACCGCTGGCGATCTCCACGCTGCAGGGCGCCGAGGACCTCGATGAGTTGCAGTGGGCGCTGAAGGCACTGCTGCCGCTGCATGATGTCGTCAGGAGCCCATCACGTGCCTCGCGGAAGTCCGAGCTCCAGTTCCTCGTCAACGACGTGCTCTCGACCCGGCGCCCCCGCCGCTTCGATGCGGTGGAACGGATGGCAGGCACGGCGGCGGGATTGCCCATCCTCCTGATCTTGCCTGCTGGGGACGCGGCACCGCGCGCCGTCGCGTCCGTGCGCGTTGCGGCGCTGCAGATCGAACCCGTCGATGGGACCGTGGTGCGGTGGTTCTTGTCTGCGTTGCACCCTGAGGCTTCCCCGGACACCTTGGCGGCCCTCGACCTTCCGGACGATGAAGCCTTGGAAGCGATCGACATGGACGACCTGCTGACCGCCCTTCGAAATCCTGCGCCGGAAGCTGCCGCGGCTGGCCTGCGCGCACTGGCGACTCCGGTGGTGAAAGAGGCAGGGCCGCGGCTGGCGGACCTTGCGGGCTATGGCGCCGTGAAGGCGGTCGCGCTGCAGATCGTGTCCGACCTTGCCGCGTGGCAGCGTGGGGAGCTTCCGTGGGGTGATGTCACCCGTGGCCTTTTGCTCAGCGGCCCGCCCGGCACCGGGAAAACGGAGTTGGCGCGGGTGATGGCGCGTGAGGCGGGCATCACCTTCGAGTCCGGCAGCTACGGCCAATGGCAGAAGCACGGCAACATGGGCGACATGCTGCGGGAAATGGATCGCACCTTCGCCCGTGCGAAAGCCGCACCGCCCGCGATCCTCTTCATCGACGAGATCGACGGGTTTGGCAGCCGACGGACCCAGGATCAGAGCTCGAATGCGAGCTACGAAGCAAAGGTCATCACCGCACTCCTCCAGCACCTCGACGGCGTAGACGGGCGTGAAGGAGTCGTGGTCATCGGGGCGTGCAACCATGTCGAGATGCTGGATCCGGCCATCCGTCGGCCGGGCCGGTTCGACCGGGTCCTTCATATCGGACCTCCATGCCTTGAGGATCTGCCGATCATCCTGCGGCAGCACCTGGGTGATGATCTCGCGGACGCCGATCTGACGCGGATCGCGGCCATGGCGCAGGGGCGAACCGGGGCGGAATGTGCCGCCGCTGTTCGCAACGCGCGCGCCGCCGCGCGGCAGGAGAGGCGCGCGATGGCCGAGGTCGATCTTGAGGCGGTCCTGATCGGTTCGTTCGACGGCACTCCGAAGGATGTCCTATACAGAACAGCGGTTCACGAAGCCGGCCATGCCATCGTCGCCGTGGCCCTCGGGGTTGCGACGCCGGTGATCCTAGGTCTGACGTCCGGCGGCGGTCTTGCGACGATGCGCGAGCGTCCGGGTCTCGTCTGCGCCACCGATCTTCACCATCTGCGGATGGTCGACCTGGCCGGTCGTGCCGCCGAGCGGATCGTCTTCGGCCATGTCGCCATCGGATCCGGCGGTGCGGCAGACAGTGACCTCGCGCGGGCGACACGCCGCATTCTCGAAGAGGAGTTGTCCGAGGGCATCGGCGCCCTCGGCCCGATCTGGTGCGGCCCCGCTGTCAGACCCTCGGCGTTCATGGACCTGCCGCAGGACTTTCGCGATCACGTGCGCGGCTGGCTCAAGATCGCCGAAGACGACGCGGTCGAGGAACTGAAGCGGAACGAGAGCCTGCTGGTCGAGGTCGGCATGGCGTTGCTCGAGCGCAGGGTCATCGCCGGGACGGCCCTCGCGGAGTTCATGTCGCGCGTGGAGGACAGCCGAGCAGGCGTGTCCCGGATGCCGGGATGACGCTCGTTTCCACGGCGTCCGTTTGTTCTTCGGCCAAACCCGATTCACGATCCCTGTCCAGACCGTCTGGAGTCCCTGCTTGCAGAGGTCGCGCAGGAGGATCCCAGATGGGGGCAAAAATCTGCCGAGGGCCCATGTCATCGAAACTGAAGACTTGACAATGTTCCGGGCGTCTGAAGTCGTGAAATAATGTTCCTTGTGTGTTCTTGTTTGCGAAATACTTTTTCCGATTTTCGCAGCAAAGTCAGACATTTAGCGGAAGAAATTCCGCAGACTCGTCGTTTTTACTCTTTTGCTTTTCGTCATGAGTCGGAATCAATAGCGGACAGGAACAGCCAGCGAGAGAGACTTCCGGACAGACCACCCTTGAGAAAGAAAAAGCTCGGCACAAGGCCGAGCGAGAGGTGTCGGGCGAGCCCGCTATATGAACCTTGAATGTAAGCTCTCAGCATAGAAGAGCACAAGAGGTTCTCCCGACAATGAATGAAATACCCTGCGTCGCCTTCGGCGCAGGAGTAGCACCTTATTGGCGATTGGATACTTCCCATAATGAAGCCGTTGGGTTCCACCCACTTCCTGCCCGAACCTGCAAAAAGCCGCGCCGGGCGTGCCATTCCCAAGGCCTCGCAGGGCAACTTCGTCGGAGAGTTCGTCTTCGGCGTCGAGAAACCGCAGCGCGTCGGGTTCGAGAGCATGCTCGAGTTCCAGACGGCAATCTGCACGGTCTATCGCCCGGGCTTCGTCGACCTGGAAGAGCAGCTCGCACCGATCGCCTACCGCAAGCCTAACGGAGACATCGGACACCATTCCCTCGACTATCGGAGCACGTTCCGGGACTGTCTGCGCATCGGGATGGCCGTGAAGCCGTCGCATATCGCGGCCAGGCCGAAGTTCCGAGCGGAGATGCTGGCCGTGGCAAAAGCGGCGGTGCCGAGCATCGTCGACAAGCTGGTCGTCGTGACGGAGCGGAACATCCACCCCGTCGAGCTCTTCAATGCCAAGCTGTTCCATGCGGCACGGCGTCCGGTCCCGGATGAGGACGAGGCCATCGCCAATCTGCGCACAAGGCTGAGTGCGCCCGTGACAGTCGCGGATCTCATCCATCAGGGGCGCCATGACGGGGTGACGCTGTTCGGGGTGGCGCGGGCCATCCACGGGGGCGGGTTGAGGCTCATGCGGAAGGAGCGCATCGCGCACTCCTCGTTCATCGCCGCGAACGCGGCGCAGGTGGCAGCATGAGGGACAGCGTCAGCAAGCTGGCCGTCTCCACCCACGTGCCCGTGGAGAAGGGCGCCGTGTTCGAGCTGAACCGGCGCCGCGGCACGGTCGTGGAATTGCGGATCACCTCCTGCCTCGTCCTGTGGGACGAGTTCGTGGACCCAGAAAGCGGGGAGGTGCTCCCCGCGATCTCCGACACGATCTCGAACGAGGATTTCTGCCGCTACGACCTGCACGGGCGGCTGAACATCGTCACACGTCCCTCTGCCGTGGTCGCCGAAGGTCATCGCGACCGCAGCCACCGCAGCAGGGCCGAGATTGCCCGGATGAAGCTTCGCCTCTGCTTCGTATCGGCCGCACAGCAGATGATCATTGATGGGGACATGGAGGAGACCCGGGCGGGCTTTATCCTGCGCGGGAACAACCTCCTCGGCCTCGGGACGGTCTATTACAACCGGCATCTGATGAAGGAAGCCGGCGCCACTGGCAAACGGGGCGGCGCGAAGGTCGACCTCGGGCCGCAATCGGCTCTGCCGGAGTCCCCTGCGAACATCTACAAGTGGTATTGCGATCATCGTCGGGGTGGCCAGAACGCGCTCTTCGACGAATATGCCAGCTCCGGAAATCGGACCAATCGCTACACGGAGGCCGAGAGGGCCCTTGTGCATTCGGTCATCCGTCAACGCCTCGATCAGGAGCGCTGCTCGATCTCGTCCATCGTCTCCAGCGTGCAGGCGGTGTTCGATGTCCATAACGAGGACGCCGCGCGTGCGCATCCGCCCGGGGAGGTTTTCAATCGCCCCGGCTACGACTTCGTCCATGCCGCCATCGACGCGCTAGCACCTCTGGATCATGCCATCCGGACGCGGGGCCTCAAGGTCGCGTATCGTGACATGCACGCGCTCGGGGTCGGAGTGAAGACCAGCCGCGCGCTTGAGCGCGTGGAAATCGACGAATACACGTTCGACCTCATGGTGCTCCTGAACCACGCTGGGATCTGGGACTGGCTTCGTGCGGAAGAGCGCGAAAGGCTCGGCCTCGACGGATCCGCGCGTCGCGTCGTCTTGTCAGCCGCCATCGATGTCCACACGCGCTGCATCGTCGGCATGCAGATCTCCGCCAGCGAGACCACATCGCTTCTGCGCGAGACCGTGGAGATGATCTTCATGGACAAGACGCCGATCGCGGATGCGGTCGGGGCCCATGAGCCCTGGAACATGCATGGCCGCCCGGAGACGATCGTTCTGGATCGCGGTCCGAACTACATCGGCGACGAGGTCTACGATCTTCTGGCGGATCTCGGAATCACGAACCTCGGCGCACCCGCGAAGAAGCCGTGGATCCGACCATTCATCGAACGGGTCTTCAGGACGATCCATGTCGGGTTCGCGCAGCGGTTCTCCGGCCGGACCTTCAGCAATGTCGTCGAAAAGGGAGAGAATGACGCGGCGGCCCGGGCGTCACTGACGATCGACGACTTTCTCCAATGGCTTGTCCGGTGGGTGGTCGATATCTACCACAATGCGCCGCATGCAGGTCTGCTGGGCCGCACGCCTGCCGAGGCCTGGGCTCAAGCGAAGGCAGCATCGCAGCTGCAATCCGTATCGCGCGAGGAGATGCGCCGCGTCTTCGGCATCCGTCGGCATCGCAAGCTCGGACCCGGCGGCATCACGATGATGCACATCCAGTATCAGACTGACGACCTGGCCAAGCTCTACTATGCGCCGCCCACCAAGCCCAAGGTCCTCGAGGTGGCTTGGTGGCCGCACGACATCGGCACGATCTCGGTGAAGGTCGCCCCGGACCGGTGGCTGAACGTCACGGCCGCCGATCCTATGTGGATCGGAAAGTCCTTCGACGACCTAATGATGATCCGGCACAGGATGGCGGGCGAGCGCGACCGGTCGAATGCCGCCAGGGCGCGTGCCCTCGTCGAACTCGATGCGGCGGCACATCGGGGAAAGGTCCTTCGCGGCCTGCTTCCAACCGTCATCACGGACGGCACCTATGAGCGGTATGAGGCCGACTTCATGCGGTTCATGTCCACGGCCGAGCGCGACTTCGACGCGCCGGAGCATACCGATCTCTTCGACGACGTTGTCGACCTGCAGGTTGTCGGCGCCGAACCCGACATGCCTCCGCCCATGACGGCCGTCGCGCGCGCATCCCTCACCTCCGCTGCGGCTTCGGCCCTCGACGACGACCTGATGGAATAACAGTCATGACAAAGCCCGACACCACCAACATCGCCGCCGCACCCGCCGCGCAGGACTTGCAAGGCCGGATCGCCTGGCTGGAGGCACGATACCTCAAGAACGCTCGCGACGACGACTTCCAAGAATACCTGCGGGACATTCTGCAGGTCGGCCCCGACGGGGCGTTGCTGCCCGCAGCCACCCGTGATCCGCTCAACGGGGAGACCCGCGGCATGCAGGTCATCGGCGCGTCCGGCGATGGCAAATCGGTGATGATCCGGCGCAACCTGTCCGCGCTCCCCGGCTTCGTTGAAATGAAGGGAGGCGCTCCCGGCAACTACATTCATATCACCGTATCACCCGAAGCGACGATCAAGAGCCTCGCCTCCGACATCGTCGCTGCCACCGGATACGGACGTCTCGCGGAGCGAACAAAGACCCATGAAGGCTGGGCGGTCGTCCGTCACCGCTTGAAGATGCTTGGCATTGCCATGCTCTGGATCGACGAGGCACACCACCTGCTTCGGGGTGGCTCCGGTCGCGATGTTTCGGGGGCGCTCCAGGCCCTGAAGAACCTGCTTCAGGGGGAGGGGGCCGTCGCCGTCATCCTTTCCGGCGTTCCGCAGCTCGAGGATCGCATCGCCACCGATCCGGAAACCTTCCGGCGCTACCGTCTGCGCCAGCGCCTCGTTTCCGTCGCAGCAGGCGGAGCCGACATGCAGAGGATCGGTCGGTTCATAGACGCCTGCTGCCGCAAGCTCGAACTGGCGCTGCCCGAGGACCCCACCTTCGCAGAGCGGATCGTGTTCGCGCAGAAGGGCGGTCTAGGCCGGTCTATCGCCTTCGCGAAGATGACGGTGCGCCGGGCTTTGGTGAACGGTCGCACGTCGGTGACCTTCGAGGATGCGCGGCGGACCTGGATCCTGAACGGGGGTAACGAAGGCGAGCCAACTCCGTTCGATCCGGGGCATTGGCCGGAGATCCGCGCTTACCTCAAAGATCGGGGATGGTGAAGATGCTCGTGCCGCACATCCCCTACAACAGGGCCGAAACCGTGCAGTCCTACGCCGCGCGTCTCTCCCTCATCCACACCGGGCAGCGCGCGTCGCGCCTGCTGGAGGATTGCGGGGTGAAGCCCGCGCGGTTCGGTATCGGGCACGTGGAGGAGATCGCCCGGTTTGCGGAGGCGGCGGGGGTCGAGATTGGCGTCCTGCTAGGCGGCACGATCCGCGCGCTCTCCCGCCACAACAGCTTCCGGGACGAGGATGTATCCCGGCAGTTCCTGTCGCCGCGTGTTCGGCAGTTCTGCCCGCACTGCCTGCGCGAGGACGGACCTGCCTCGAAATGGCACCACCGCATTGTCTGGTGCTTCTCGTCGATCCCGATCTGCCAGCGCCACGGGGCCACCCTGGTTGAGCTGGACGACGATGCGGGTGACATCGGCGAGGCCGTGGAACACGCCGGAGGGCTCGAGGCGGCCGAAGCACTGACGCAGCGCGCCGAAGGCGGCCGACACCTCGCATGGCTGCACCGCCGCCTCGACATGGTTCCCGATACCGGCTGGCTCGACGGGCAGACTCTCGAGCAGGTGCTGAACGCATCCGAGATGCTGGGGATTGTGCTCGAACATGGTCAGGACATCCGCCCCGTGAAGTTGCCGCGCATGGAGCGGAGCCGTTCGCTGGAGATCGGCTTCCGTATCTATGAGCAGGGATCGGATGCCGTTTATGCAGCTCTTGGCGACATCCGGCGAAAGGCGTCGGCGACGGCCGTCCATGCGGGTCCCCTGGCGATGTATGGGCCGCTTTACGACTGGCTCGATCGCCGGTCGCAGCTGATCGCGCCCGGACCTATCCGCGACATCCTGCGCGAGCACATCCTCGATCATGACGCCTACATGCAGGGTGAGAAACTGCTCGGGGAGGTCGTGACGGAGCGCCGGCTGCACTCCGTGAAGAGCCTTGCCCTGACGTTGAAGGTCGATCGCAGGCGCATGTCGCGATTGCTTCAGAAACTTGGGCTGGTGCCGGAAGGGGCCACGGACGGCGAAAGCGGGCGCCTCGTGTTTCCGGTCGCGGAGGTCGAACAGCTGGTCGGCGACTACGAAACCGCCATCCCGCTTGCCGAGGTGCCGGAATATGTCGGCGGCACGCAGAGCCAGACCTTGGCGCTCTACAGGGCGGGCATCCTGCCTGCTGTCATCCCGGCCGATGCGCCCGGTGCCGTGCGCGGGGTGATTTTTGCGCGCCGTGTTCTGAACGATCTTCTGGCTCGGATCGGGGCCTTGCCGCTTCTGGAGAACGGGCATCAGGGTCGGGCCCTGACCATCGCGGAGGCGTGCCAGCGTCATGGCGGGCGCACCGATGATCTGACGCGCGCGGTGCTCCTGCGAGAAATTCCGGGCTACAGGATTTCCGGGGAGCCGAGGCTTCACGGACTCCGGGTTTTCGTATCGGATATTCTGGCCACGCGGCAGGTGGATGTCGTCGGCGGCGGTGTTCCCTAGCGTTCATCTTGCGGTCACGGTGGAGATCATGGCAAAGGGCTCGCAACTGCGGGCCCTTTTCTTTTTTCGCATGATGGTTTGCCGATATTGGGTCTTTGATCCGAATTGGAAAAAACTATGCCCCTAGGTTATACGGGGCCATTGATTTCATTGGATAAATAAACGGCTTCGGCAGTAACTTTGCCCCGATCTACATGATTTTGTAGCTCGGGGCATAGTTGCTGCCGTTCGGGGCAAAGACTTCCCGGTTCGGGGCATAGATTTTGCAAGCTGTTGATTCTGCTATGACCGCCTTCGGGCGGTCTTTGCTTGTGGAGGGGCCATGCAGTTCCAGCGCACCATCGGCATCGACTAATCCGGGGCGGAGACGGCGGAGTCCAGCCTGACGGCCTGAGGGTCTGCATGACGGAAGCAGGCGAGCCTGCGGTGGAGGTTCCGCCACCTGCGGGTCCAAAGCGTTACTGGACGCGACGCAGGCTGACGGACTGGTTGATCGCACGTCTGGCCGAGGACGTGCCGACCACCGCTGGCATCGACCATTCGTTCTCCTTCCCCAAGGTCTACTTCGCCCGCCACGACCTGCCACGCGACTGGAATACCTTCCTTGACGATTTCCACGCGCACTGGCCGACGGATGAACCCGACCTCTACGTCGACTTCGTGCGGACGGGTGTGGCGGGGCTGGCGGCGCTCCGCAGTGGAGAGCCGCGATGGCGGCGTCGGGTCGAGGAGATCTGCCGTGCGAAATCCGTGTTCCATTTCGACGTGACAGGACAGGTGGCGAAGTACACCCATGCAGGGTTGCCGTTCCTGCGCCAGACACGTCGCACACTGCCCGACTTGCATGTCTGGCCCTATGACGGCTGGCACATGCCGGCCGGTGCCTCGTGCTGGTCGAGATTTACCCGCCGCGATGGCCTGAGCCAGTTCCGACGAGGCTGGATCGGGATAGAGCCGGAGGTCATCGTTCGTGGCCGCGCGGATGGCGTCCAGCACGCGGGGCGACGGGCCGTAGGGATTCTCGTTGGTGTTGAGCTTGACGAACCGCCGGCCCATGGCTGTTCGCCAGGGACGTAGGGCACGAGAGATTGGACGAGCGGGCTCCAGAACTTGTTCACGGTCACTCTCCGATTCATCTCGCGCAATCACGGTCGGCAGGACGCTAGGCACCAGACTCATTCATTTCACAGCCAGAACGGTTGCGGCGAGAGCTATGGCTGAGAGAAAGACGATGGGGCACCTGTCGTAGCGGGTTACGACGCGCCTCCAGTCCTTGAGCCGACCGAACATGATCTCGATACGGTTACGTCGCTTGTAACGGCACTTGTCGTGTCTGACGGGTTTCTTCCGACCTTTTCGATCCGGGATGCAGGCCTTTATCCCCTTGTCCTTCAACGCATCTCTGATGCCAATCGGCATCATGGGCCCGGTCCGCAAGCATCCAGTCCGCCTTTGGCAGGCTGCTCAACAAGGCGACCGCGCCCCTGTAGTCGCTGACTTGGCCGGCTGTCATGAAAAAGCGGATAGGACGTCCCGCGGCAGCGGCATGCAACTTGGTGTTCATGCCGCCCTTGGTCCGGCCGATCGGTCGTCCGCCCCCCCATTTTTCAGCCGCAGGCTGGACGCCGTGCGGTGGGTCTTGAGATAGGTCGCATCGATCATGATCGTCTTCTCGTCTGCGGCCTCCCCCGCCAGACCGGACATGATCCGGGTGAAAACGCCCATCCGGCTCCAGCGTTTCCAACGATTGTAGAGGGTCTCGGACGGGCCATGTTCCCGAGGCGCATCGCACCACCGCAGCCCATTGCGATTGATGAAGATTATGCCACTGAGAACGCGACGGTCATTGACCCGCGGACGTGGCTCTTGGGAAGCGCCGGAGTCGCGCCATCTGCGCCTCCGTCAGCCAGAAAAGATTGCTCATCAGAAGGGTCTCCTGACGCCTTCTGAACCACGTCAACGAACCACAATAAATGGGTCCTGATTCTAGGAGCCGTGCAGCTCCTCCTTGGCCATACAAAGATGGACAGCACGGGCCGATATCTCGCGATAGAGGTCGATGATGCGCTGGCCATCTCGGAGGCCCTCGATTGTTGAAGCGCGGTGGGCGACCATCGGTTGGAAGTCCAGCTCATGGCCGGTGCCGTGCGTTACTGGGGTGGGGCATTCCGGATATTCGAAGATCTCTAACGACTGCACGAGAAAGCAATTGTGTGTTTCGCGAAACTGCGACCTGGCAGGTTCGACCATGCGCACTCATCGGTAGACAAAGGATTGGCATAGTTGGTAGAGATGCCCGCTCAATCCGTCGATTATCTATGATTCATGAAAAATCCCTCCAAAGAGACATTGGCGACCAAAATCGCCCGAAGTCTGGCCGACCGCATCATCACGGGCGTTATCCGCCCCAACACCCCGCTGCGCCAGGATCACATTGCCGAGGAGTTCGGGGCAAGCCACGTGCCCGTGCGCGAAGCCTTGCGGCAACTGGAGGCGCAAGGCCTGGCGGCCAGCGAGCCGCAACGGGGCATGCGGGTCACTTCGTTCGACGTGGAGGATCTGCACGAGGTGGCTGCCATGCGCGCATCGCTTGAGGTTCTGGCCCTGCGCCATGCGTTGCCCAATATGACCTCGTCCGTGCTGGACGCGGCAGAGCAAGCCACCCGTGCCGGTGATGCGTCACGAGAGGTGCGGGATTGGGAGGCTGCCAATCGCCGTTTTCACCGCCTGATCCTGGCGCCCTGCGCAATGCCGCGGCTGCTGTCGGCGATCGACACCCTCCACACCGCCAGCGCCCGCTTCCTGTTTGCCGCCTGGCGAACAGAATGGGAGGCGCCGACGGATCACGAGCATCGTGCCATTCTGGCTGCATTGCGGCGGGGGGAAACGGACAGGGCCTGCTCGATCCTGTCGAAGCATGTTGGGCGAACAAGGCGCCGCGATCTTCAAAAGAATGGTTTGTAGTCGGCAAATTGAGCGAAAGTACGATTATTATCTATAATCCGTATTGATGCTGAAGTTTGTGAGCTTCTAGTCATAGATATTTCCGCAAAGGACCTGTCATGACACCGCATATGCTCCTTCTTCGCCCCAATCACAGGGCTCTGCTCCACTCCATGCCCAAGGTGGTGGCCCTTGCGGCGATCATCACGCTCGGGGCAAAGATCCAGGTGCCGTTCTGGCCAGTGCCGATGACGATACACACGCTTGCGGTGATGGCGATTGCCATTCTCGCCGGACCTCGTATCGCGGCCGGAGCGGTCGCCACATACCTGGCAGCCGGCGCGGCGGGCTTGCCCGTGTTCTCGGGCTCTCCGGCCCGCGGCATCGGGCTGGCCTACATGGTCGGGCCCACAGGCGGCTACCTGCTTGGTTACCTTGTGGCGGCTGCCTTGACCGGCTGGCTTGCCACCGGCGGGGGTATCGTGAGCCGCATCCTCGCCATGCTGGCTGGCATGGGGGTGATCTATGCCTTAGGCGCGGCTTGGCTTTGTAATTTCGTGCCAGCTGCCGATGTCTGGGCTGTCGGTGTCCTCCCCTTCCTCATGGGCGACCTGCTGAAGATCGGGCTTGCCGCAGGGCTGGCGACGCTTTGGATGCGGGCCCGGGGGCTGCGGGCATGATCCGCAACGACTGGACACTGGAGGAGGCGCAGGCCATCCACGCGCTGCCATTTCCCGACCTGATGCACCGGGCGCAATCCGCCCATCGACAGAACTTCGATCCGCATGTCGTGGAACAGGCGAGCCTTCTCAGCATCAAGACGGGCGGCTGCCCGGAAGATTGCGGCTATTGCTCTCAAAGTGCCTTTCACAAGACCGGGGTGAAGGCCACGAAGTTGATGGAGGTGGACGCTGTTATGGCGGCGGCGCGCCGCGCGAAGGCGGCGGGGGCGCAGCGTTTCTGCATGGGGGCTGCATGGCGCAGCCCGAAGGACCGCGATCTCGATGCCATCTGCACCATGATCAAGGGGGTCCGGGACCTGGGCCTGGAAACCTGCATGACGCTGGGCATGCTGTCGCCCGCGCAGGTCGCGCGGCTGAAGGAAGCCGGCCTCGACTTTTACAACCACAACATCGACACCTCGCCCGAGTATTACGCGAAGATAGCCACGACCCGGACCATGGACGACCGGCTCGAAACGCTCGACCACGTTCGGCGGGGCGGCATCAAGGTCTGTTGCGGCGGCATCCTCGGCATGGGCGAGGCAGACGAGGATCGTGTCGCGATGCTGGTCGTTCTTGCGAACCTTGCCTGTCATCCCGAAAGCGTGCCGATCAACCTGTGGCAGCCCATCGGCAACACGCCGGTCGAGAAGATGGCAAAGCCGGTCGATCCCTTCGCCCTGGTGCGGGCCGTCGCGCTGGCGCGCATCCTGATGCCGCGAAGCGTTGTGCGGTTGTCGGCCGGGCGGACGGGGATGAGCGACGAGCTACAAGCCCTGTGCTTTCTCGCAGGCGCCAACTCGATCTTCGCGGGCGATGTGCTTCTGACGACGGGCAATCCCGCATCCTGGCAGGATGCGGATCTGTTCGACCGGCTCGGGATGCGCAACACGGTCGTCGAAAAGAAGCCGGTTTGCTTGGCACAGGGATCGTGAGCGTTTGCGCCCTTGGGTCATGCAGGCACTTCCACTCCGAACGATCTTAATCGGTCTGCCGCGGTGACTGAACTGGGTGCGCCTGGCGTCGGCCAAGGATGGGACGAGGCAGCCATTCAGCAGTGTCTCACACGGCGTTGGCCGCTTCATTGCGCGGGCCTGCAGTTGCTTTGGCGCGCGCACAAGGTCAGCCATAGGCAGGGCAAGCCGTGGCCGCGTCGGCAGGCGTCGCGGCCTCCGGTCAGCCATTGACACCGATCCAGTCGACCGGCAGTGTCGCGGCTCCACCAGGGGTGTTCCGACAAGGAGCTGAGATACTGCTAGGCCGCGAGGCAGCGCAGGGACCCTATGAACCTGATCCAGTTCACACTGGCGTAGGGACGGTGCGGGTGCTCTGGCGGCCGGTTTTCGGTCACGTGTTGGCAGCACTCATTCCCCCTTCCAGTTCGTGCTGGGTCTCCGACGCTTTGCAAAGCCAGGAGCCTGACATGACGTTCCAGCCCACCCCCACAGTGACCACCGGTCCGCTGCCCGCTTCAACCAAGGTGTTCAAGCCGGGCGTTCTTTATCCCGACATGCGGGTGCCAATGCGCGAGATTGCATTGCATCCGAGCGCCGCCGAGCCGCCGGTAACCGTTTACGATTGTTCCGGTCCTTATACGGATCCGGGGGCGGAGATCGCCATCGAGCGTGGCTTGCCGCGCCTTCGGGAAAGCTGGGTTTCGTCGCGCGGGGATACCGAGGTCTATGAGGGACGCCCGGTTCAACCAGCCGATAATGGGTTCGTTTCCCTTGATCGGTTGACGCCCGTGTTCCCGGCGCTGCATCGACCGATGCGTGCGAAAGGGGGCAAGGCGGTCACGCAGATCGCCTACGCGCGGGCGGGTATTGTGACGCCGGAGATGGAGTTCGTCGCGATCCGCGAGAACCTCGGCCGGGAGGCCATCCGGGAGAAGATGGCCCGTGACGGCGAAAGTTTCGGCGCATCGGTGCCCGATTACGTGACCCCGGAGTTCGTGCGTGACGAAGTGGCGCGCGGCCGTGCGGTCATTCCTGCCAACATCAACCACCCTGAACTGGAGCCGATGATCATCGGCCGGAACTTCCTTGTGAAGATCAACGCCAACATCGGCAACTCGGCCGTCACCTCCTCCATGGCGGAAGAGGTCGAGAAGATGGTCTGGGCCATCCGCTGGGGCGCCGATACGGTGATGGACCTCTCGACGGGCCGCAACATCCACAACATCCGTGAATGGATCATCCGCAACGCGCCCGTTCCGATCGGCACCGTGCCAATCTACCAGGCGCTGGAAAAGGTCGGCGGCGTGGCCGAAGATCTGACCTGGGAGATCTTCCGGGACACGCTGATCGAGCAGGCCGAGCAAGGCGTGGACTACTTCACCATCCATGCGGGGGTCCGGCTGCGGCATATCCCGCTGACGGTGGATCGTGTGACGGGCATCGTCAGCCGTGGCGGCTCGATCATGGCCAAATGGTGCCTGCACCACCACCGCGAGAGCTTCCTTTACGAGCACTTCGAGGAGATCTGCGAGATTGCGCGGGCCTATGACGTGACGTTCAGCCTCGGTGACGGGCTGCGGCCGGGCTCCATCGCTGATGCCAACGATGCCGCCCAATTCGCCGAGCTGGAGACGCTGGGGGAACTGACCCAGATCGCTTGGAAGCACGACTGCCAGGTCATGATCGAGGGTCCGGGCCACGTGCCGATGCACAAGATCAAGGAGAACATGGACAAGCAGCTGGACGTCTGCGGCGAAGCGCCCTTCTACACGCTTGGGCCGCTGACGACCGACATTGCGCCGGGTTATGATCACATAACCTCCGGCATCGGGGCCGCCATGATTGGCTGGTTCGGCACCGCGATGCTGTGCTACGTCACCCCGAAGGAACATCTGGGCCTGCCCGACCGCGACGACGTGAAAACCGGGGTCATCACCTACAAGATCGCGGCCCACGCCGCCGACCTTGCCAAAGGGCATCCCGCAGCGAAGATCCGCGACGACGCGCTGTCCCGCGCCCGCTTCGAGTTCCGGTGGGAGGACCAGTTCAACCTTTCGCTGGACCCGGACACCGCACGGTCTTTCCATGACCAGACCCTGCCGAAGGAGGCACACAAGGTCGCGCATTTCTGTTCGATGTGCGGACCCAAGTTCTGCTCCATGAAGATCAGCCACGACATCCGGGAGGAGGCCCGGGCCCAGGCGGGAATGGACCGGATGGCCGAGAAGTATCGCGACGGTGGCGATCTCTACATTCCCGTGGAAGAGGGTGCCGCGGTTCCATAGCCGCGAACAGGTGAGGCGCTGGCTTTCAAGGCAGCGCCCACGGGCCCGTGGCTCAAGCGGTCGGGATATGAAGCAACATGATTGGCCGATCAATGGCAACTTTGCCCTCCGAGGGTCGATACTGCCTCGGCCGCCTAGTGTCAGCCGTGCCGTCGAGGATGGGGCATCCACGACCTTCGCTGCACCACGGCAAAGCGCATCGCTGTTGCAACATCACCTGCGCGAAGGGCGGTTAGTGGGCGGTGCGGCATGACACCTGCTGCGAGCCCCGTGTTGGCGGACTGCTGACCTTTGCCGCCCCACGCACAAACGGCAACAAGGCGCAGGTGGCGGAACTTCACAGAGGGAACTGCCATGGACGTCACGATGCTTTCGATCCTGACCTGGGACTGACCATGCGCTGTGCCGTGGTCTGGGACCAATCAGCATCGAGTGCCGACGCATGCAAGTCGTCGTGTTGCCGAACCCAGCCGCCTACAAGGATCGCTGCCTTTCAGGATGGTACGTCCAGGCAATGAACCGGCTTGCCTTCTGCCCTTGCGCCATTTCGACGATCTTGAACTCGGCGACTCGCGCTCTTGTCAACAGGCGAGAGAGTGGCTTGAGGCTGTCTTTCCTGGATACCAGTGAGGTGAACCACAGACATTGGTCGGCAAAATCCATGCTCTGTTCGATCATTCTGGCGATGAAGCCGATTTCGCCACCCGGGCACCACAGTTCGGCATTCTGGCCGCCGAAATTCAGGTCGCCCGAGTCTCCCTTCCCCAGGTTTCGCCACTTGCGCCGGCTGCCCTTGTCCGCGTGCTCGGGGGATGCATGAAACGGCGGATTGCACAGGGTGACATGGAAGATATCATCGGGACCGATCACGCCCTTGAAGACATCCTCTGGATTGTTCTGGCGTCTGAGCGTGATGTTCAGGCCGTTTCTTTGGCAAATCTGCCGGGCCGACTTGATCGAGACCGGATCGATGTCGACGCCCGTGAAGTCCCAGCCGTATTCATGCCGACCGGTCAGCGGATACACGAGGCTGGCACCGGTCCCGATGTCCAGCGCCTTGATGTCGGGGCCGTGCGGGATCTGGTGGCCATTACACTCGGCAAGCAGATCCGCGAGGTAGTGGATGTAGTCGACGCGACCGGGTATCGGAGGGCATAGGTAAGTGGTGGGAATATCCCAGTAATCAATGTCATAATGCGTTAGCAAGAGCGCCCGGTTGAGCATGCGAACCGCGTCCGCGTCCGAGAAATCGACTGTCATCCGACCGCGCGGGTTTCTCGTTGTGAGGGACGCCAGCTCGGGTGATTTCGCCATCAGACGTTCGAAGTCATACCCGTCCCGGTGCTGGTTGCGGGGATGCAACTTGGGTTTGACAGCCATGGAAAACCTTCGTGCTACTCGGTGCATGAATTGCACCCGACAGGGCGTCGAGCTTAGATCTTCATGGCCGCCTGAGGAATAGCGGAACGGACCTTGCCGGTCATCCCGTGCGAGACAAGGCAGGAGAGCGCGCAGTCAGCCCGAACAGGACAGTCGTGCCACGCTTGATAGACGAGCTCATTCGAACGAAATTCTCCTGCCCGACATGGTGAAGAACGGTCAAGTTGACTTGCCCCCAACATCCCACCTGCAGGTAGAGAATGGGACAAAAGCGACCGCCGGTTGCGCGACTGTGCGGAGGGGATATCTTATCCCAACATATAGCGCATTCGCACAGCTGGAGATCCAATGACCCCTCAGCGCATCACCCTTGTCACCCTCGGCGTCGACAGTCTCGAGCGTGCGAAGTCCTTCTACTGCGCTCTTGGCTGGACACCCGCACCCAGCGAAACGGAAAGCATCGTCTTCTACCAGCTCAACGGTCTTGTTCTCGGTCTTTTCGGACGGAACGCACTTGCAAAAGACCAGGAACGTCCCGCCTCTGAACTTGGCACCGGTGCCATGACGCTGGCTTTGAACATGCCTGACAGGAAGGGGGTCGACGCCGCCTACCAGCGCGCCCTCGATGCGGACGCCGTCCCGATCAAGGCACCCCGAGAAGTTTTTTGGGGCGGCTACTCGGGCTATTATGCCGATCCCGACGGCCATGTCTGGGAGGTTGCCTACAATCCCTTCTGGCCCTTGAACGAGGACGGTTCCCTCACCCTACCGGCCCCTACATGAGGGGCTCTTGTCATCGTTTGCCCAGCATCGACACCATCAGCAGCAGGCCAGCGCCTGCGCCCACGGCTGATGCGACGCGGATCACGGTCTGGAAGTCATAGGCCTGTGCGATGAGGCCGGTTGCGGGGCCCGCGAGGATGCCACTGACCTTCAGAGCATTCCAGTAGAGCGCTGTCGCCTGTGCTGGACGATCAGGGGAGAAGGATTGCACAAACGTAAGGCCGATGCTTGCATAGAGACCGTAATAAAGCCCTTCCAGAGCAGCCCCTGCCAACATCTGCGGGTAGGTCCGCACTTCGGACAGAAGCAGGATCGTCACCGCCGCCAGAAGCGCGACACCGATCAGTGGGCCCTTCAGCCCGAACCGCGCGACGATCACGGGCGTCGTGAAGATTGCGAAGATCTCCACCAGCGTCTTCACGCTGAAGGCTGTGCCTGGCGCGTATCCGGGGAGGCCCACCTCCTGCACATAAAAGAGCGGCAGGGCGCTGAAGGTCAGCGAGTGTGCGGAGGACAGGCAGAAGACGAACGCTGCCGCCATCATAGGACACGGTTCTGACCGGCACTTGCCGAAGCGGGCGGCCCTTTCGGACGGAGCGTCATGTCTCGCGGGATGATCGTCCACCACAGCGCCGCCCAGCATAGGGCGAGAGCAAGCGCGAGCCGGAAAACAGATGCTTCGCCGAATCGTTCGGCGCAGAGGAAAGCAATAGCCGGACCCGCCATCCAGGCGGTCGAGGTCGTCGCGCGCATGAAGGCGTTGGAACGGCCCCGCACCATGTCCCGCCGCTCCGCCACCACGAGGCCCAGGCTGAACATCGTTGATATGGCGCTGCCGCTGAGACCAAAGCCGAGCACGCCGAAGGTGAGCACTGTCCAAAACGTGGGCAGACCGACAAAGCAAGGGTTGCCACGATGAACCCTGCCAACGCTACCCCAATCAGAGGGAACGGGGCGGCGCCCTCGTCAAGCCATCGTCCAAAGGTGCGGTTGCAGACGATGCCAACCGCGATCACCGCGCCAGCATAAACGCTGATGGCCCAAGGAGCGCGTCCCAATCCCTCCACGAGATAGTAAGCCATGAACGGCACGATCATCGAACTGCACAGGGTTCCTACGAACAGCACCAGCAAGAACGCTGGCAGTGACAGCGGGCGGGCTTGTGTCAGTGCCATCATGGAGAATCCCGTCGACGTGGTGCAGCAGGCGAGGTCGATGCTTGAACAGGCTGTAGTTGGAAGTTCGGCGTGACAGATGCGTAACAGGACTGACGCTGGCAGGTCGCGAAGGTCAGGTTTGGACTCATAGCACCGATGCTGCACAGCCGCGCCCGGCGCCGGCCGTTCGGTCGGGGGTGGGACGAAGCGTACATTCCTTTGCTCGTCGACGCAGCGCAACGGACCTCAGCGGCCTAGCGTCATTCGCAACCGGACTAGGTGACCCACGGACGCTATTTCCTAGCTTGCCACCGCCAGAGAGAGGATCCGCCAAAGCGCATCGCGGCGCGCGGCCATGGCCTTTGGGTTGCCATAAGTCAGTTCGACGAACAGGCTCTCCACGATCCCGACATAGGCCTCCGCGAAGCAGTCCCGATCGGCTTTCGCCAACCCCGGCCGGTTGACATCAAGCTGATCGAGATAGTGCTGACGAAGCAGGGCAAGGAAGCCCTCGTAGCCTGCCCCTACTTGCGTTGCGATGCTCTTGGGAAGCAGGTAGGCGGCGCGGAGCAGGAAGCGGAGGTGGGGCGATGCGGGATAGCGCTCCTCGATCGCCAGCACATAGGCCGACCCGGCCCCGTCGGAAACCGGTTGCGCAAAGGCGCCCGCGACGAACGTCTGCTCCACCTCCAGCGCCACCGACAGGGCGGCAAGGAACAACTCGTCCTTCCCGCGAAAGTGGGAGTAGAGCGAGGCCTTGCGGATCCCGACATTCGTCGCGATTTCGTTGAGCGACCCGCCCTCATACCCGACCTCGGCAAAATGCCTGATGGCGGCGTTGCAGAGACGTTCGGCGGTCGGTGACAGGCTGCTCATCCTCGCCCTCCTCGGAATCAGTGGTTCATCGCGACGACCCGGCCGCTCCGCGCGCTTCTATAGGCGCAGGCTGCGGTCAGCACCACCACGACCAGCGAAATGCTCATGAGCAGGGTGAGCCAGACGCCGGCACCGTTCGCCACCATCTGCCCAGCGATCGGCGTCGCCAACCCCGCGACGCCCAACTGGAAGGCGCCCAGGACGGCCACGCTGGCCCCGACCGCCGTGTCACGAGCCGACATGGCGATGGACATGAGCGTGGCTTCGGCGATCCCGAGGCCCAGCATCGCAATGGCCA
This sequence comes from Falsirhodobacter deserti, assembly GCF_004015795.1. GTDB lineage: Bacteria > Pseudomonadota > Alphaproteobacteria > Rhodobacterales > Rhodobacteraceae > Falsirhodobacter > Falsirhodobacter deserti. The sequence goes on from NZ_ML137218.1 coordinate 745,531, forward strand.
TGCCGGTGACCACCCGTGAGGCCGGCGCCTGCCGATCCCGCGATAAGTGCCACGAAGGACCCCAGGCACATCAGGCTAACACCCGCGACGGCCAGCGTTTGGATCCTGATCCGGGCCACGAGCCGACCCGCAAGCATGGCACCGAGCAGGACCGCGACGCCGGTGCCGCCGAACACGAAGCCGAAGGCTTCAACGCTCAGGCCAAAGTCGCTCTGGTAGGCGTATCCGGCACCACCGACATAGGCGAAGAGGAAGAAGAACGCGCCCGTCAGCGCGATGCCCGGCAGCACGAAGTCGACATCGCGGATGATCTCGCCATAGGTCCGTAGTGCCGACCGCAGGCTAAGCGGGGCACGGGCCGACCGGGGCAGCGTTTCCGAGAAGTTGACCGCCGCGTTCAGCAACACCAGAACTCCAAGAAGGCCTAGGGCCAGAAGCACGCCGCGCCAGCCGAAGCTGCCACCGATCATTCCGCCTGCGACGGGCGCAAGAATGGGGGCCAGCCCCTCGATCGTCATCGGCATCGCGAAGATCTGCGCGGCACGCACGCCTTCGGCGATATCGCGCACGCTGCTCATCGCGACAACCAGCAGAAGTGCGGCCGCGACGCCCTGCGCCACGCGTGCGTCGATCAGCATCTCGAGCGAAGGCGCAGCGGCGGCCCCACCTGCCATGAGCACATAGAGGACAAGGCCGGCCAGCAATGGCCTGCGGCGTCCGACGGCATCGATGAGCGGTCCGAACAGCAGCTGTCCCGCGCCCATGGCCAGGAGGAAGACCGTCAGCGACAGCTGCATCTGCGAATAGCTCGTCTCCAGATCCGCAGCCATCTCGATGATTGACGGCAGATACATGTCGATGGCCAGCGGCCCCAGGGCAGCGATGGCCCCTATGGTGATGACGAACCCCGCGCCTGCGTGCCGGGAGGTAGTCTGCTGTAGCATCTTCGACTCCTGCTTGGCCGCCTGTTCGGCCTCGAAGGTGTGCTTCCGACCAATAGGTTGGTACATGTCAAGCGGTGAGCCTGATCCTGCGGGAAAGGGAGGACTCTTCCACCAGCGCCGCGATGAAGTTGCTCCGGACGCTCGCGACATGCCTGTTGCCATGAACGACTGCTTCGAAGATCTCGGGGGCGTCGTTCCGCACCATGGCGAGGCCCTCCATGATCAGATCGAAGCTGCGCGTGCGGATGACCGGGGTGGTGCCCAATCCATTAATCGCCCGTGCCAGAAGATGGGTCAGCCCCTGCGTCAGGGCCGCCTGACGATCATGCTCCTCGGGTGTCGCGATGATGACGCGCAGGCCCAACCTTTGCCGAAGAAACCGGACGATGCAGCGCCAGTGCCGCCCCCGGACCGGACATGTGACTATCTGGTGGCCGTTGATGCCATCATTCGCGCTTTGCGGACCGAACATCGGATGCGTGGCGAGTATCTCGACGCCTTCCGGAAGAAGGGCCTGCATCATGCGGACAGGCTCCTCCTTGATCGAACATACGTCGAGCACGACCTGATGACTGCGAAGGAACGGAGACAGTTGCCGCAGGCACGACTCCAACGCCGGAACGGGCATGGCGAGGATCACGATTTCCGCCCGCCCGACCTCTTCGATGCCGATCGTCTGCAGGCCCGCGTCCTGCGCGCAGCGTCGTGCGTCCGGCGAGGGATCACAGACAAGGACCTCGGCATGCGAGGAAAGAGATCTGGCGGCCAGACGCCCGAATGCGCCGAAGCCGATGATGACGACAATGGTGGATGACATGGTTCCTGTCCTTGTAGGGAAGCCAGGGTCATCTCCTCGATCCGACCGCTGGCAAAAGCAGCGGTCGGGCACCCGAGGGCCTTACCGCTCCGACGGCGGGGGATAATACGCAGGTTCGATGCGGCTCTTGCGATGTCCGACGGAGAAAGGGTCGAGGTGGCCACCTCGCAGAGAAGCGGTTGAAACAGGTGATCGTTGCGCCGATCGACCAGCGTGATCTGCAGCTCCGCTGCTCTTCAGGGCATGGACGGCTTCAAGTCCGGCAAAACCGGTCCCAATCATGACCACATGGTGCGCCTTCTCTTGCAACGTCATCAACATCATTCCACGGCGACTGCAGGCAACCTATCGATAGGTAGTAAGGTGGTCAAGGTTAAAGCGGCTGCCCAAGAAATGCTGCGCGAAGGTCCGCAACGGGCCCGCAGCAACGTTCACCTCGTTCCAATGCGGCGCTTCAAGCACTTACGGGCGGTGCGGGTTCATGGGCCCGTGCAGATCGGAGCTCGCTCTGTCGGGCGTTGTCCGACTTCAGCCCCGAAGGCGCGGAACCCCAAGTCGTCGATGAACAGGATGCGGTAGCAGGGATTGCCTCCGGTCCACCAGGGATCGGCCACGTTCAGGTTCGTGATGAAGCGGTGCGTGCAGGACTGGCCGGAGCTGTAGGCGATCCCTTCGGGGCTTGTTCCCGCCAGCGGGATGTGGATGTGGCCGAAGACGATGTGGCGTACGCCGCCCGGATGCGCCGCGAGACGGGCCAGCATTGCGCCGTCGTCATGCAGGCTGATGTCGCGGAAATGGCGGATGCCGTCGCGGATAGGGGGGTGGTGCAGGAAGACCGTCACCGGCTTCTCGTCTGCGCCCTTCAAGGCTTCGTCAAGCCATGCCATCCGGTCAGGCCCGTAAATGCCACCGATGACATCCGCCTCGTGGGTGTCGAGGAACAGAAGGCGCCCCCATTCGGTGTCCATCACCGACTGGACGTGACCATTGGTATCCCGCGGATGATCGGGGAAGGCCGCAATGAATTCAGGACGGCGGTCGTGGTTGCCCAGCATCAGCCGCGCCGGGAAGGGCACAGGGGCCAGGATTTCGCGCAAAAGCTCGTAGGCCTCGGGATCGCCGTGGTTGCAAAGGTCGCCCGTTATCACGAGGAGGTCGGCATCGTCGTGGTTGGCCAGAATATCGGCGACGGCGGCGCGCAGCTGCGCCTCGGGATCGACACCGTTCGCCGGGACGCCGGGGGGCATCAGGTGGGTATCGGTCAGCTGGATGATCTTCATGTCTTTCTCCGGAAACGCGGATGCGGGGGACAATGCCCCCGCATCCTTTCAGAACCGCCTGGGCCTCAGTTCATCAGGCCGTTCGTCGCCTCGACGATCTGCGCCAGACCGTCCTCGGGCGAGACCTCGCCGCGCATGACGGTGCCGATGATGTCGCGCTGCGTCCGCCAGATGCGGACCGAGTCGCCGCCCGGGTAGCCTGCCCAGGGAAGCGAGCGGTCCATCTGCTTGGCCGCGGTCGCGACGTTCGGATGCTCGGCGTAATAGGGCGCGAGATAGTCCTCGCCCGTGGCGCGGATGTTGGTCGGCAGGTAGCCGGTGATGCGCACGATAACGTTCTGCGCTTCAGGTCCGGTGATCCACTTGATGTAGTTCCAGGCCGCCTGCTGCTTGGCCGCGTCCTGCGTCAGCATCACGGCCGAGTTGCCGCCCGTCGGCACGCCGCCGCGTTCCTTGTCCTGGAGGGGGAAGGTCGTGGTCATCAGCGGGAAGCGGTCGCCGACAAGGCCCTCGATCGTCTGCACATGGGCCGGGGTCGTGAACATGAAGCCGGTCAGGCCCGCGCCGAACTGCTGGCGCGCCTGATCCCAGTCCATGGTCGGGGCGCCGGCCTCGGCCGTCATCTGGCGGATCAGGCGCAGCGCGTTCAGGCCGATCTCGTTGTCGAAGGCGACCTTGCCCGTTGCCTCGTCCACCAGCGTTCCGCCCTGCTGGGTGATCATAGCCTGCCAAAGCCAGTCGTCGGCCCAGCCGGCGATGTCATAGGCCATGCCTGCGACCTTGGGATCCGCCTCGTGGATCTTCTTCGCCAGCTCGATCAGCTCGGGGAAGGTGGTTGGCATGTTTTCCGGGTCAGCTCCGACCGAACGGACCAGATCGGCGTTGATGAACATGATCGGCGAAGAGGCGTTGACCGGCAGGCCGTATTGCGTGCCGTCGATGTTGCCCAAGGCCACCATGTTCGGCGTGAAGTTCGCGTCCAGGAATGCCTGCCCGCCCTCGCCCTCGATGAAGGGGCCGAGGTCGGTGATCTGGCCGCGCGGGGCCAGCGTGTGCACCAGCTCGCCAGTGAGGTTGTAGCCCGAGAAGTAGACGTCCGGCAGATCACCCGTGACGGCCGAGCGCAGGACCTGCTGCTGGCCCTCGTTGTAGCCGGCGGCGGGGGCGAGGAAGTTGATCTTCACATCCGGGTTGTTCTTCATGAATTCATCCGCCAGCGGCTGGTGGAATTTCGTGAAGCCCGGCAGGTTGTAGAGCACGTTCAGCGTGACATCCTGGGCCAGCGCGAAGCCGGGCAGGGTCAGGCCAAGCGCGAGCGCGCCCAGGGTGAGGCGTCGGGTCAGTTTCATGTTCGTCTCCGCAAGTGGGTCACTTGACCCCGGTCATGGTGATGCCCGCGACGAAGTGGCGCCGTGCCAGAAGGAAGCAGACGACCATCGGGGCGGTGATCATGGCGGCCCCTGCCATCAGCGCGCCATAGTTCGCTCCCGTCTCGACATCCGAGAAGAAGAGCATCCCCAATGGCGGCGGGGCGAGCGCGGTGTCGTTCACCACGATCATGGGCCAGTAGAGGTCGTTCCAGTGCGCCACGACCGAGAAGACCGAGAAGGCCGCGAGGGAGGGGAACGAGCCGCGCAGCACGAGGCCCCAGCAGATCTCCATCTCGGAAAAGCCGTCCATGCGGGCGGCCTCGATGATCTCGTCCGGGTAGGAACGGAACGACTGGTGGAACAGGAAGATGGCGAATACCGACAGGAAGAAGGGCGCCATCTGGGCGAAATAGGTGTTGAGAAGACCGGCCTTGGCAAGGCCCACGAATAGCGGCAGCGCCAGCGCCTGCATCGGCACGCAGAGCGCCGCGATCACGAGGATCATCAGCAGGCGCCGCCCCGGAAAGCGCAGCTTGGCCAGCGCGTAGGCGGCCGGCACTGCCGTCAGCACCTGCACGAGGAGGATGCCCGTGCAGACGATCACGCCGTTCAGCATGAAACGCGCCATGGGCACCGTCGTCGCGGCCTGAGTGTAGTTCTGGACGCCCGTGAACTCCTTCGGGACCGGCCAGAGCGAGATGTCGAAGATCTCGGCCGGGGAGCGGATGGAGGTCAGCGCCATCCAGTAGAACGGCATCAGCATGACGAAAGCGCCGAGCGCCAGCACGAGATGGGGAATGAAGCGCCGCATCAGTAGTGAATCTTTCGTTCCATGCGCAGGGTCTGGCCGATCGACAGGATCAGCACGATGCCGAGGAAGATCAGCGTCAGGGCAGCAGCGTATCCGGTGTTGGAATACTCGAACCCCTCCAGATAAAGGGCGTAGAGCAGCGTCTCGGAGCCCGCGCGGCCCTTGGTCAGCACCGCCACCGTCTCGAACACCTTGAACGCGCTGATGGAGGTGGTGACTACGACAAACATCGTCGTCGGCCCCAGCATCGGCCAGGTAACGGTCAGGAAGCGGTCGATCGGGTGCTTGGCGCCGTCGATCCGGGCGGCCTCGTGCAGATCCTTGGGGATCGCCGTCAGGCCGGCGAGGAACAGCACCATGTTGAAGCCCAGCACCTGCCATATGCCAATCAGCGCCATGGTCGGGATCAGAAGCGCCGGGTTGCCGAGGAACGACACCGGGTCGAAGCCGAGCGCCGTGATCGCGGCATTGACGGGGCCGAGGGAAGGGTGCAGCAGGAACTGCCACACCGTCGCCATCGCCACCAGCGTCGCCGTCACGGGAAGGAAATAAGCCGTTTCCCAGAAGGCGCGGGAGCGTGTGCGCCCATGCACCAGCAGCGCCACGCCCAAGGCAAGGAAGACGCCAGCCGGAATGACGATGACGGCATAAAGCGCGGTGTTGGCCAGCGCCCGCATGAACACGGGATCGGAAAAGGCGTCCGCGAAGTTCTTCAGCCCGACGAAGTCCCAGTTCAGCGCACCGAGCTGGTAGTCGGTGACCGAGAAGCCCGCAAGCACCAGTATGGGCACGATGTAGATCGCGAGCAGCAGCAGGATGGCCGGCGCCGCGAAGCCGAGCCCCTTGAGGGCAGTGCGCCGCAGCGGGCGCCCCCGCGGCATGGTCATGACTGCGGCGGTCATGCCGCAACCTTTTCCGTCAGACGCATCTCGCGGCGCAGGCCATCCGCACCAAAAAGGTGCGCGCGATCCTCGACGAAGCCGAGACACAGCTTGCCGTTTTCATCCGCTCCGGTCGGCTCGGACGCCTTCTGGCGCAGGACGATCGTCTCGCCTTCGTCCAGCTCGCAGGTCAGGAAGCGGTCGGGACCGTGCTTTTCCTCGCGCAGGATCCGCGCGGGCATGCCGCTGGCGGTCACGCGCACATCCTCGGCCCGGATACCCAACGTTGCCGGACCCGGCACCGATGCCAACCCGGTCGCCCTGCCATGCACGTGCACCACGCCGCAGGGGGCCACCTCGGCCGGCAGAAGATTGATCGTGGGCGAGCCGATGAATTTTGCCACCGCCAGCGTGGCGGGGCTGTGGTAAAGTTCGTCGGGCGCGCCGAGCTGCTCGATCCGGCCTTCGATCATCAGGGCGATGCGGTCCGACATGGTCATCGCCTCCACCTGGTCATGCGTGACGTAGACGAACGTCGACCCCAACCGGCGGCGCAGGGCGACCAGTTCGTCGCGCATGTGGGCGCGCAGCTTGGCGTCGAGGTTCGACAACGGCTCGTCCATGAGAAAGGCCGCCGGCTGGCGCACCAGTGCCCGCGCGAGGGCAACTCGTTGGCGCTGGCCGCCCGAAAGCTGCGCCGGTTTGCGGTCCAGAAGATGGGTGATCTGCAGCGTGTCCGCCGCCTGGGCCACAGCGGCGTCTATCTCGGCCAGCGTGCGGCGCGAGGCCGTGATCCGCCCCAGCAGCGGCAGGCGCGCGGCAAGGCCCAGCTTGCGCATCCTGAGCGGCGTCGCGATGTTATGGCGCACGGTCATATGCGGATAAAGCGCGTAAGACTGGAAAACCATCGCAAGGTTCCGGTCCGACGGATCGCTGTCCGTCACGTCCCGCCCGCCAATATGCACAGTGCCATGATCCGGCGCCTCCAGCCCCGCGATGATGCGCAGCAGCGTGGATTTTCCGCAGCCCGACATGCCGACAAGGGACAGGAATTCTCCCTCCCGCACCAAAAGGCTGATGTCCTTGAGGACCTGAGTTTGACCGAACCCCTTGCGGATGCCCGAGAGGTTGAGGGACTGACGCGACATGTATGCTCCTGTTCGAGCCGAGCGTTTGCCGGCAGAAGGAGACAGTTGCGTGTCGGATCCGTGAAGATTTGGCGACGGTCGCGGCCAAGGTTCAGTGGAGCCCTCCCAGCCGCAGAGAGGGCAGGAAGGGAGAGAATGGACCAAGCCGTGTCTTCCGTCTCGACCGTATGGCCCGTCCGATGCTTCGCGTGTCGAAGATGGGAGATCGCGATCAATCGCGGCGAGGGCGCAAATGACGGCTTGCAGGACGTCGAGTTCGTCGCGCGGTAAGGGGCAGCTCAGTCTTCGTCATGCGAAGACGCTTAGCTTACCATGCCACAAGATGGTGAAGCGCAGCTTCACCGTCACGTAATTCTGCTTGAATGACTGCACCCATATCCTTCCGCTAGCCTGACTCGACCGGCAGGAGGGCCGATGGGAGGATCTGATGATTGAAGAGAGCCGCATGGCTCCCGTCTCCAACGTATCGTTGGAGCGCAGGGCGTGGAACATTCGCCGCAAAGCGCTGCTGATGGGCGAGGTTCAGGGGCAGGGGTATATCGGGCAGGCGCTTGGCATCGCCGACGTGCTCGCCGCCTCCTATTTCCACGCAATGGACTACCGCCCCGCCGATCCGGAATGGGAGGGGCGTGACCGCTTCCTTCTGTCGATCGGGCATTACGCCATCGCGCTTTATGCAGTGCTGATGGAGGCGGGCATTCTGCCCGAAGAGGAACTCGAGACTTACGGGATGGATGACAGCCGGATGCCGATGTCCGGAATGGCGTCCTATACCCCGGGAATGGAAATTACCGGCGGATCCCTGGGCCACGGACTTGGCATCGCTGTCGGCATGGCAATGGGGCTGAAGCGCAAGAACAACAATGCCTTCGTTTACAACCTCATGTCGGACGGCGAACTGGGCGAGGGTTCAACTTGGGAAGCCGCGATGTCGGCCAGCCACCACAAGCTGGGCAACCTGATCTGCCTTGTCGACTTCAACGACCAGCAGGCCGACGGCAAGTCGACCGAGATGCTGAGCGCGGAACCCGTCGTTCCGAAGTTCGAAGCGTTCGGCTGGCATGCCCAGCGGGTGAACGGCAACGATCTGGCGGCCGTGGTTGCCGCTTTCGACGCCGCGCGTGCCGTGACGGATGACCGCCCCCGCGTGATCGTGTTCGACACCACCATGTGCAAGGGCGTCCCGTTCCTGGAGCAGCGGGACATCACCCACTTCGTCCGTGTCGAGGCTGACGAGTGGTCAAAGGCGCTGAATGTTCTGGAAGAGGGGAAACCGGCATGACCCACGATTCGCATGCACGCCGCTACGAACAGCGCAAGGTCACGCCGAAGGAGAACCGCGTCGCCACCTCGGCCATGATCGCGTCGCTGGCGGCCGAAGGCTATGACACTGAACCGGCGCCCTTTGGTCATGCGCTGGTGGAACTGGCCAAGACGCGTGAAGACATTGTCGGTCTTTCGGCTGACCTTGCAAAATACACCGACCTGCACATCTTCGCCAATGCCTATCCCGACCGCTTCTACCAGATGGGTATGGCCGAGCAGGTGCTGGTTTCGGCTGCCGCCGGGCTGGCGCGCGAAGGCTTCACGCCCTTCGCCACCACCTACGCCGTCTTCGCCTCGCGCCGCGCCTATGACTTCATCGCCATGGCGATCGCGGAGGAGAACCTGCCGGTCAAGATCGTTTGCGCGCTTCCAGGCTTGACCACGGGTTATGGCCCGAGCCACCAGGCGACCGAGGATCTGGCGATCTTCCGCGGCTTGCCGAACATGACCATCGTTGATCCGTGCGACGCGGTGGATATCCGCCAGATGGTTCCCGTGCTGGCCGACCACAAAGGCCCGGTCTATTCCCGCCTGCTGCGCGGCAAGGTACCCAGCGTGCTGACCCGCTACAAGCCGGACTACCAGTTCCAGCTGGGCCGCGCGCAGTTGATCCGTGAAGGCAAGGACGTCCTGATGGTCACGTCCGGCTTCATGACGATGCGGGCGCTGGATGCGGCCGAAAGGCTTTCGAAGGACGGGGTGGACGTGGCCGTGCTGCACAACCCGACCATCAAGCCGCTGGATCGCGCGACCATTCTGGCCGAGGCGGGCAGGGGCGGACGGCTGGTCGTCACGGCGGAAAACCACACGATCGTCGGCGGGTTGGGGGAGGCTGTGGCCACGACCCTGCTGACCAATGGCGTGACACCGACCTTCCGCATGATCGGCTTGCCGGATGAATTCCTTGAGGCCGGCGCATTGCCGACCTTGCATGACATGTATGGTATTTCGGTCGACGGCATCGTCCGTCAGATCAAGGGATGGATTTGATGGGACTTCTTGACGGTAAATTCGCGGTCATCACAGGTGCGGCCTCGGCACGTGGATTGGGCAAGGCGACGGCGAAGCTGTTTGCCGAACACGGCGCGACTGTGGCAATCCTTGATCTGGATGCCGGGCAGGCGCAGGCCGCCGCCGCCGATCTGGGCGCGCAGCATGTCGGCCTTGCCTGCAACGTCACCGACAAAGCTGCCTGCGATGCCGCCGTGGCAAAGCTTGTGGCCGAATGGGGCCGCGTGGACATCCTGGTAAACAATGCGGGCATTACGCAGCCGCTGAAGATCATGGACATCGGCCCCGCAAACTATGACGCGGTTCTGGACGTGAACCTGCGTGGCACGCTCTACATGAGCCAGGCGGTCATCCCCGCCATGCGTGAGCAGAAGTCGGGCAGCATCGTCAACCTGTCCTCGGTGTCGGCGCAGCGTGGCGGCGGCATTTTCGGCGGACCGCATTATTCGGCGGCGAAGGCGGGCGTTCTTGGTCTGACGAAGGCGATGGCGCGCGAGCTGGCGCCTGCCAACGTCCGCGTCAACGCGATTTGCCCCGGTTTCATCGCCACCGACATCACGGCAGGCAAGCTGACGCCGGAACAGGACAAGATGATCCTTGAAGGCATCCCGATGGGCCGCGCGGGCGAGGCGTCGGATGTCGCGGGCTGTGCGCTGTTCCTTGCTTCGTCCTTATCGGCCTATGTGACCGGTTCGGAAGTGGATGTGAACGGGGGCTCCTTGATACACTGATGAAGTGCAGCCTGCCGCGAGGAGGCGGCTGGCCTTGTTCTTATGGGAGGAAAACATGAAGAAACTTCTTGCGACGACCCTGCTGGTTTCCGTGGCCCTTTCGGGCGCGGCCTCGGCCGAGACGATCATCCTGGCCCACGCGCAGCCCCCCGGCAACCCGCGCGCGCTTGCCGCGAACTTCTTCGCCGAGCATCTGGACCAGTGCACCGAAGGCCGCATCACGGTGAACGTGGCGGACTCGGCCACGATGGGCGACGACGTGGAGGCGCTGACTTCGGTGGCGGCCGGCGTCATCCAGATCACCGCCAACAGTCAGGGCGCGACTGCGCAGATCGTGCCGGAACTGAACGTGATCGGCCTGCCGTTCCTGTTCGCCGATGCGCCAAGTGCGTGGAAGGTCATGGATGGCGAGTACAAGGATGAGATTGACGAAAAGGCGCAGGCAGCCGGCCTGAAGCTGCTGGGCTTCTGGGACAACGGCATCCGGCACGTCACGCACCTGTCGAAAGCCATTGAATCCCCTGCCGATCTGCAGGGCGTGAAAATCCGCACCCCTCCGGACGACATGACGATCGCGATCTTCAAGGCACTGGGCGCAAATCCGGCTCCGCTGACCTTCGCGGAACTGCCGACGGCCCTGCAATCGGGCGTGTTCGAGGCGCAGGAAAATCCGCTGACGAACATCTATTCGTCCAAGCTGCACGAGATCACGAAACATGTTTCGCTTACCGGGCACCAGTATCAAGTCGCGCCCCTGCTGGCGAGCCTGGCATGGTGGTCGCAGCTGGACGAGGCCGATCAGGCCTGCGTGCAAAGCGCGGCCGACGAAAGCACCGCCTATCAACGCGACACGGCGGAGAAGCTGAACACCGAAATGCGCCAGAAGATGGAGGACGAGGGCGCGATCATCACCGAGATCGCCGACCGGGAAGCCTTCATTGATGCGACAAAAGGCGTCTATGACGAATATGCAAAGCGTTATCCCGACCTGGTGGCGCGAATGGTGTCCGAGGCCGGAAAATGACGACCCCCGGCATTCCGGAACCAAGTCAGGGGCGTCCAGCCCCTGCAGTCCTGCGCTGGATCATGGCGGTTCTGGCGATGTCCGGTCGGCTGGTCTGCGTGGTCACGCTGATGGTGCTGTTCGTGGGCCTGCTGGCCAACGTCATCCTCCGCTACATCTATGGGACGGGGCTGGACTGGGCGTATGACATCCACTCCATCCTCCTGCCGTGGATGATCGCGGGCGGCCTCATTCTTGGCACCGTCTACAATCGCAACATCGCGATCACGATCCTTCCGAACCTGATGGTCCCGCGCAATCGGGAGCGGCTGTTTCTGCTCGTGTCGTTGCTGACGCTGGCCGTGTCGGTCTTCGTCGTATGGTCGGCCATTCCCATCATTCGTGCAGCGCAATACCAGCGCATCACGGCTTTGGGCGGGATCAGCCAGCTTTGGGGCTACGCAAGCTTGGTCTACGGCTTCGGAGGCGTCGCGATCATCTGTTTGTGCGACATCATCGCCGGGCTGACCGGGCGGTCGCTGCGCGGCACTGCCGTTGCGTCGAGCCTTAGCTGAGGAGCGCGTATCATGACGCCTGTTCTTATCCTGGTGTTCTTTGCCCTCATGGCGGTTTCCGTGCCTGTCGCCCATGCGATGCTTGGAGGCACGGCCATTGCGCTGCTGATGGATGGCAAGCCGCTGGCCGTTATCGCCCAACGCCTTTATGCGCCCACGCAAAGTTTCCCCATGCTGGCGATCCCTTACTTCATCCTTGCCGGGTCGCTGATGATGCACGGCAAGTTCGGGGAATATCTTGTCAACATCGCGCGGCTTCTGGTGGGACGCTTCAAGGGCGGCCTTGGGCAGGTCAGCGTCATCGGGTCCGTGATGTTCGGCGGAGTGTCAGGTTCTGCGGTCGCCGACGCGTCGGCAATGGGTAACGCACTCATTCCCGTTCAGGTGCGCGAAGGATATCCCGCACCGTTCGCTGCGGCCATCAACTCCGTCTCGTCCACCATCGCGGTGCTGATTCCGCCCTCGGTCCCGCTGATCCTGTATGGCCTTGTTGCCAACGTTTCCATTGTGGACCTTTTCGTGGCGGGGGTGCTGCCGGGGCTCCTGCTGGCGACTGGTATCATGACGGCGGTCTGGTGGGTGGCTCGCAGACGCAACCTTCCACGCTCGCCCTTGTCGGGTGGTTTCCGCGCCTTCCGCAGCCAGATCCTCTTCGCTTTGCCCGCCTTGCTGATGCCGATCTTCATCATCGGAACCTTGCGGTTCGGCGTTGCCACCCCGACCGAGGTCAGCGTGCTGTCCGTAGCCTATGCCCTTCTGATCGGCATCTTCGTTTATCGCGATATAACGCCCCGGCTGATCTGGGATGCCCTTGTGGAAACCGGCATGATGACGGGTGCGGTGATGCTGATCATCATGGCGTCAGGAACCATTCAGTGGATCCTCACGGCAGAGCAGGTGCCCCAGACGCTTGCGACCTTCGTGTCAAGCCACCTGTCCGAGCCCTGGATGGTCGTGCTGGCGCTGAACGTCGTGATGCTGATCGTCGGCGCCTTTCTGGATCTGCCCGCTGCCGTGCTGTTGCTGGCGCCGTTGTTCGTCACCATCGGAAAGACGATCGGGCTGGACCCGGTCCAGTTGGGATTGATGATGGTGGTGAACCTGTCGATCGGCCTTTACACTCCGCCCGTGGGCACGACACTGTTCATCTCGTCCTCTGTCGCGAAGACCGGGATCTTCCAGACCACCCGGGCCCTGGTCCCGTTCTATCTGGTGGCGTTGGCCGTGCTGGCCGCAATCTCCTACATTCCGGCTCTGACAATCTACTGATCTCCGGTGAACTGGGCTTTCCTTTCGAACCGCGACGTCAGCCCAAAGCTGTTGATCAAGGCCCGCGCCTCCTCGGTGTGGGCCTTGGTCTGTTCCGTTACCCATTCCGAGAACAGGCGCACGGCCCGTCGGTTCATGTGGCGCGCCGGACAAACAAGCCAGTAAGCGGGGAATTCGATCGCTTCGAAAGCGTCCGTCAGCGGGACAAGCGCCCCGGACTTCAATTCATCCATGGCCAGCGTCGTGCTGTCCAGGATCACTCCGGCGTTGCCGCAGGCCATACGTATCGCCATTGACGACCGGTCCACCCGGAAGGGATATGTCTGGCGTGCCCCGGATATGCCGTGGCGCGCCAGCCAGTAATCCCAGCGGAAATATGCCTTCACACTGTCGATAAGACGCGCCTGCCGAAGCTGTTCGGCCGGATCCGCCGAAAGGGCTCGCAGCGTTTCGCGATACGCTGGCGAACACATCGGCAGGATAAGATCATGCTGCACGCATTCGGCATAAAGGCCCGGCCACGCGCCTTCGCCATAGCGAAGATCCAGATCGACAGCCTCCGTCTCGAATTCGGTGAAGTTCGGGGTCGCATCGACACGGATGTCCCATTCGGGGTGCTGGATGCTGAAGTTCACGATACGAGACGACAGCCACCGCTCACCGAAAGAGGGGCTGACACGCATTGTCAGGTTGAAGCTTTCTCGCTGGCGGACGATCGCGGACCGAACTTCGCGCAACGATCCGAACGCTTGGTTGGCAGTCTGATACAAACGTTCGCCATCGATGGTGAGTGCCACGCCACGCTTTTCACGGACGAAAAGCTTCACTCCAAGATGTTGTTCCAATGCACGAATCTGCTGGCTGACGGCGGAAGTCGATACCCCCAGTTCTTCAGCCGCCTTTGATACGCCCCCAAGCCGGGCCACCGCCTCGAACTGGGCCATGGCATTCAGGTTCAAATCGCGCATCATCCATCCTTAAGCCCAGCTTCACGAATGTAACGGATAAATTGAATTGTGCGGCTTCGCAACGCCGTGCATCGATGGTCTTCCGGCGGATCGTGATGGAGGCACGCGACACGCAAGGGAGGAGGACCGTATTGATCGACTTGCGTATTATCGACGCACATCATCATCTTTGGGATCTTGATCTGCATTATTATCCTTGGCTGTCCGATGGCGTTCAGCCGGCGGCTTTCGGCGATTACACGCCCTTGCTGCGGAATTACCGGATTGACGACTACCTGAACGACGCAAAGCGCGTGAACGTCGTGAAGTCGGTGCACCTGGACGTGAAATACGATCCCACCGATCCCGTGGGGGAAACCCGGTGGCTTCAGGGCGTCGCTGACCGGCACGGCTTTCCGCATGGAATCGTGGGCTATGCTGACTTGTCGGCGCCGGACGTGGTGGACCTGCTTGACGAGCATCTGGAATACGCGAACTTCCGGGGCATCCGCCAGTCTATGAATTGGCACCCGGACCCTGCGAAGACCTATCTGGACCGCCCCGAAGTAAGCCGCACGGCCGCCTGGCGTCGCGGCTTTGCACAACTCGCTCCGCGCGGGCTCAGCTTCGACCTGCAGCTCTACTATTGGCAGGCGGAGGAGTTCCTGGAGCTTGCCCGCCTTTTTCCCGATACGCAGATCATCCTGAACCATGCCGGGATGCAAGTGGACGGGCCTGAGCATTTCGAGAGGTGGCGCCGCGCGATGCACCGGCTGGCCGAGGCACCGAACATGGCCTGCAAAATCTCGGGTCTTGGGATGGGCGACCACCGCTGGACGGTCGAGTCGATCCGGCCTTACGTCGAGGCGACGATCGAGGCCTTCGGGATCGACCGTTGCATGTTCGCGTCCAATTTCCCGGTCGACAGCCTGTTCTCGACCTATGACGCTATCTTCAACGCATTTGACACTATCACGCGCGGCTTTGACGAGGCAGGGCGGCAAGCCCTGTTTCACGACAATGCCGAACGCTTCTACCGTCTTTGAGGGGGAATGACGTGACTGTTTTCAAGAAGCTACTTGTAGCGAACCGTGGTGAGATTGCGATCCGTGTTTTGCGTGCGGCGAACGAGCTTGGGAAGCGGACGGTTGCTGTTTACGCCGAGGAGGACAAGCTTGGCCTTCACCGTTTTAAGGCGGACGAGGCGTATCGGATCGGCGAGGGGCTGAGCCCTGTTGGCGCGTATCTATCGATCCCCGAGATCATCCGCGTGGCGAAGATGTGCGGGGCGGATGCGATTCATCCCGGTTATGGCCTTTTGTCGGAGAACCCTGACTTCGTGGAGGCGTGCGATGCGGCGGGCATCGCCTTTATCGGGCCGAAGGCGGACACCATGCGTGCCCTGGGCGACAAGGCCAGCGCGCGCCGGGTGGCGATCGAGGCGGGGGTGCCCGTGATTCCGGCCACGGGGGTCCTGGGCGAGGATTGGGACGCGATCCGGGCCGAGGCGGCGCAGATCGGCTATCCGCTGATGCTGAAGGCCAGCTGGGGCGGGGGCGGTCGCGGGATGCGGCCCATCCATTCCGAGGCGGAGCTGGTGGAAAAGGTGCGCGAGGGCCGGCGCGAGGCGGAGGCGGCCTTTGGCAATGGCGAGGGGTATCTGGAAAAGATGATCCAGCGCGCCCGCCACGTGGAGGTGCAGATCCTTGGCGACAGCCATGGCAACATCTATCACCTGTTCGAGCGGGACTGCACGGTGCAGCGGCGCAACCAGAAGGTCGTGGAACGCGCGCCCGCGCCTTATCTGACCGATGCGCAGCGGGCCGAGGTGTGCGATCTGGGCCGCCGCATCTGCGCCCATGTCGGCTATGAATGCGCAGGAACGGTGGAGTTCCTGATGGACATGGACACGGGGCGGTTCTTCTTCATCGAGGTGAACCCCCGCGTTCAGGTTGAACACACCGTCACGGAAGAGGTGACGGGCATCGACATCGTGCAGGCGCAGATCCGCATCGCGGAAGGCGCGACGCTGGCCGAGGCGACGGGCGCCGCCTCGCAGGACGACATCCACCTGTCGGGCCATGCCGTTCAGTGCCGCGTGACCACGGAAGATCCGCAGAACAACTTCATCCCCGATTACGGCCGCATCACCGCCTATCGCAGTGCCACGGGCATGGGCATCCGGCTGGATGGGGGCACGGCCTATTCCGGATCGGTGGTGACGCGGTTTTACGATTCGCTTCTGGGGAAGGTGACGGCATGGGCCCAGACGCCCGAGGCCGCCATTGCCCGCATGGATCGCGCCTTGCGCGAATTCCGCATCCGGGGCGTTTCCACCAATATCGACTTTGTCATCAACCTGCTGAAGCACCAGACCTTCCTGTCGAACGAATACACAACGAAGTTCATCGACACCTCGCCTGAGTTGTTCCGGTTCAGCCGGCGCAAGGACAGTGCGACCAGGATCCTGACCTATATCGCCGACATCACGGTGAACGGGCATCCCGAAACCGCCGGCCGCCCCAAACCGGCCGAGGCGAAGGCGCCGCGCCCGCCGCAGCCCGGGGGGCCGCCCCCGCCCGGCACCCGCACCCTGCTGGAGGCGAAGGGGCCCAAGGCCGTGGCCGACTGGATGCTGGCGCAGGACCGGCTGCTGGTGACCGACACGACCATGCGCGACGGGCACCAGTCGCTGCTGGCCACGCGCATGCGGTCGGTGGACATGATCCGGGCCGCGCCCGCTTATGCTGCGCACATGGGCGGGCTCTTCAGTGTGGAATGCTGGGGCGGGGCGACGTTCGATGTCGCCTATCGCTTCCTGCCGGAAGATCCCTGGCAGCGCCTGCGCGACATCCGCGAACGCTTGCCCAACGTGATGACGCAGATGCTGCTGCGCAGCGCGAACGGGGTGGGTTACACCAATTATCCCGACAACGTGGTGCAGGGCTTCGTGGCGCAGGCGGCGGCCTCGGGCGTGGATGTGTTCCGCGTGTTCGACAGCCTGAACTGGGTGGAGAACATGCGCGTGGCGATGGATGCCGTGGTTCAAAGCGGCAAGATCTGCGAAGGCACGCTCTGCTATACCGGCGATATCCAGAACCCCGACCGGGCAAAGTATGACCTGGGCTATTACGTGGCGCTGGCGCGCGATCTGCGCGATGCGGGTGCGCATGTTCTGGGGGTGAAGGACATGGCGGGCGTTCTGAAGCCGGCCGCCGCCCGCATCCTGATCCGCACCCTGAAAGAGGAGGTGGGCCTGCCGATCCACTTGCACACCCATGACACCGGCGGGCTTGGCGGGGCCACGATCCTTGCCGCGGCCGAGGCGGGGGTGGATGCGGTCGATGCCGCGATGGACGCCTTCTCGGGCGGGACGTCCCAGCCGCCGCTGGGGTCGATCGTGGAGGCCCTGCGCGGCACGCCGCGCGATACCGGCCTGGATATCGCCGCGATCCGTGCGATCTCGAACTATTGGGAACAGGTGCGCGGGCAATATGCGGCCTTTGAAAGCGGGCTTCAGGCCCCCGCCTCCGAGGTGTGGCTGCACGAGATGCCGGGGGGCCAGTTCACCAACCTCAAGGCGCAGGCGCGCAGCATAGGGCTGGAGGATCGCTGGCACGAGGTGGCGCAGGCCTATGCCGATGTGAACGCCATGTTCGGCGATATCGTGAAGGTCACGCCGTCCTCCAAGGTGGTGGGGGACATGGCGCTGATGATGGTGGCCCAGGGGCTGACCCGCGCGCAGGTGGAGGATCCCGCCGTGGAGGTCAGCTTCCCCGACAGCGTGGTGGACATGCTGAAGGGCAATCTTGGCCAGCCGCACGGGGGCTGGCCCGAAGGGATCATGAAGAAGGTGCTGAAGGGGGCGCAGCCCTCCACCGCCCGTCCCGGCGCGCATCTGCCGCCCGTGGACATGAACGCCATGCGCGCCAGGCTTGCCGCCGAGATCGGCACCGAGGAGGAGCCCTTCGTTCCCACGGACGAGGATCTGCAGGGCTATCTGATGTATCCCAAGGTGTTCGCCGATTATGCGCGCCGCCACCGCCAATATGGCCCCGTGCGCGTTCTGCCCACCCGCACCTTCCTTTACGGGATGGCCCCGGGAGAAGAGATCGAGGCCGCGCTGGACGAAGGCAAGACGCTGGAAATCCGCCTGCAAACCGTGGGCGAAACCACCGATGAAGGCGATGTGCGCGTGTTCTTCGAGCTGAACGGCCAGCCGCGCGTGATCCGCGTGCCCAACCGCGCCGCCGCCGCCCGCACCGCCCGCCCCCGTGCCGCGGCCGGCAATCCCGACCATATCGGCGCGCCCATGCCCGGCGTCGTCGCCACCATCGCCGTGCAGCCGGGCCAGAAGGTCAAGGCCGGAGATCTGCTTCTGACGATCGAGGCGATGAAAATGGAAACCGCCCTGCACGCCGAACGCGACGCAACCGTGAAAACCATCCACGTCACGCAAGGCGCACAGATCGACGCAAAAGACCTGCTCGTGGAACTGAAATGAGAGTTACGTTCAGGCCAGAGTTCGCGATGATATCCTTGCCCTGATCCACGTTTTTCCTGATTTGATGATTGCAGGCGACAGTGTTGCCTCAATCCGAAGCTTCATCTGCCGCTCGTCCTGATCCGGCCTTGGATCAAAGAGGTGGATGGCGAGCATTACGTGCCGGCCGGCGCTTCGGGCCATGCCTTCATGGAAATGGACGCGGGAACGAGATCGTCGGCTGCAAGCTGAAGAAGTAGGGGAAAGGCGGGCCGGTCGGCCTGCCTTTCTTATCTGTTGCGGGCCATGAAGTCGGCGGCCCCGCCATCCCCCGCATCAACGAAGGTGATGTCGTCGGGTGCGCGACGGGGGCTGTCGATAGAGAGGAATACCACCGGTTCCTCCAGGATTTTCGGCAGGGCGTGGATCACCTTGCGCTGAAAGAACAGCAGGTGGCCGGGGCCGAACTCGGCCTCGGTTGCGGGGTCTTCCATCCAGAAGGTGCCGCGTCCCGACAAGACATAAAGATACTCGTCGCACCCATCATGCCAATGCGGCTTCACCCCTTTGTAGGCGCGGAAGACGCGGCAGCTCGCCTCCTCGCGGTCCACAAGATATTCATCGGCCAGCATCGACTCGGAGGTTTCGGGCAGAAGCCTTGCAATCTCGGCGGGGATGAAACGTGCAGATTTCTGGTTCATTACATCGCCTGTTCAAATAGAAGCGGCACGCGGCCCTTGGCCGAAAGCACTTCGGCATAGGCGCGGACCGGGGTGGGGAAGGGCAGGTCCTTCACGATGGAAAGCGACCGCAGGATTGGCCAAAGCTTGATGTCGCTGATGCCGATCTCGGTCCGGCCATCAACAAGCGGAGCCAGTGCCTCCATCTTCGGCGCGATCGCGGCAAGAAGGGCAGGAGTGTCGGACATCAGCGCCTCCAGATCACCGAAGGCCTTTTCTTCGCGCCTGCGATAGGCCTCGCGCGCTTCGGGGGTGGCCAGTTCCGCGAAGTTGCCCTTGGTGAAGCGGGGGATGAACAGCGGCAGCCCCGCCTTCCACAAGCCGTCGCCTGCCGCATCCAGGCGGGCATCTGGCGGGCCGTCGAACATGGGCACGCCCAAGCGGTCGACGCGATGCACGATGTCCAGGCTTTCGGCCATGTGCGTGCCGTCGTCCTTCTGCAAGATCGGGACCGCCTTCTTGCCGATCAGCCGCGTGGGCGTTTCGGCGTCGCCCTCCATGATGATCTCGGTGTCGTGCGCAACGCCCTTCAGCCCGAAGGCCAGCCGCGCGCGGGCGCAGAAGGGGCAATGCTCGTAAATGTAAAGCTTCACGCGCGCATCCCCGCGACCGGGGTCAACGCGATGACCTCGGAGGTTTCGATCAGGCCGGGGAGCTGTTCGTTGAACAGTTTCAGGATGTGCGGCGCATTCAGGTGGCGGTCCAGCAATTCGCGGCTTTCCCACTCCTCGGTCCAGACGAAGCGTGCGGCGTCCTCGGGATCGCGGTTCAGCTGGTAGGTGATGCAGCCTTCCTCGGCATGGGTGGGCGCGATGACGGACCGGAACAGCTCCTCCACCTTGGCCTCGTGGCCGGGTTTGGCGCGGAAAATGGCGACGACGGGAACAGTCATGGGGGGCTCCTCTAGGATACTCTGAAGTAACATACCGGAGGGTAACCTGCCGGTTGCGATTGGCAAGAGCATCGGGCAATCTTTGGCCAAAGGATGCCAGAAAATGCCCCAGCCCCTCGTTACACCTTCCCGCTCTGCTGAAACCCGCGCCCGCTTGCGGCGCGCCGCAATCGACGTGTTTGCGACGAAAGGCTACCACCAGACGAAGATCAGCGACATCGTTGCGGCCGCCGGCGTGTCGCAGCCGACCTTCTATATCTACTTTGCCACCAAGGAGGCGGCGTTCGAAACTTTGATCGAGGAGTTTCGCACATCTCTTCACGCGGCCACGGAGCAGTGCCTGATCTCTCCCGATATTCCCCCGGATGGGCTGCTGGATGATGTCCGCAAAAGCTTTGTCCGCTTCCTGACCGTTCTGACAGCAGACCCTGCGCTTACGCGCATCGGGTTCCTTCAATCGCCGGAAGGCGACGTCACAAGAGCGCAGATGATCGAATGGTCGATCAGGAACATGGAGCAGGAGCAGAAGGACGGTATCCTGCGAAGCGACGTGCCGGTTGCCTATCAGGCGCGGCTGGTTCTGGGCCTTCTGGAGCAGGTCGCAACAATGGAAGATGATCTGACGCTCGAGGAGCGTGCGGAAATCTGCGCAAGCCTTTTTTGCAGGGCCTTGTCGGCAAGAGCGGGGTGATCGAGCAGGCCCGGAGCACAGCCGTTTCGTTCGAAGCGGGACGATGCGGCAGCATGCGCGTTGAGCCGTGCAATCCAGCGCGGCCCGTTCCATGAAACCTATCGATGAAAGCGCACCTGTCCCGTCTGGTTGTCGCACCGCGGCCGAACTGGGCAGCTTCCGCGGTGCCGGCGACCGTCTGGGCATCGCGCCGTCGGCCGTCAGTCAGGCGGTGGCGGTGCTGGAGGCAGATCTGGCCGCCCCCTAAACTGATCGAACAAAGGGGGCGCAATGCCGGCAATCGCCGGTTGCGCATGATGAGGGGCGGGGCTAGGCTGCGCCCGCGTCAGAACATCAGGGTGTTCAGCATATTGAAGGTTCCCTGAACCTGTCTTGACTGCGCAAGGGGAGGCTTTCGATTGAACGCACGTCAACGGAACAACGTGAACGTAATCGGAGCGGGATCGAAGACCATCGTTTTCGCCCATGGCTTCGGCTGCGATCAGAACATGTGGCGCTTTGTCTGGCCGGCCTTTGCGGACGGCTATCGGATCGTGCTGTTCGACCATGTCGGATGCGGCAACTCCGATCTTCAGGCCTATGATGACGGCAAGTATGCCACTCTCGACGGGTATGCAGAGGATGTCGTGGAGATATGCCGTGCGCTCGGAGTCTCCGGCGGCGTTTTCGTGGGCCATTCGGTCAGCGCGATGATCGGCGTTCTTGCGGCGCGGCGGGCGGCGGATCTTTTCGACGACATCGTCATGGTCTGCCCGTCCCCGCGCTATATCGACGATGCAGGCTATACCGGCGGGTTCGCCGAGGCGCAGATCCATGAACTGCTGGATTTTCTGGACGCCAACCACATGGGCTGGTCGCAAACGCTGGCCCCCGTCATCATGGGGCGGCCGGATCGTCCGGAGCTGGCAGAGGAGCTGACGAATTCCTTCTGCAGCACCGATCCCGAGATCGCCAAGAAGTTTGCCCGCGTCACATTCCTGTCGGACAACAGGGCGGATCTTTCCGCCGTCACGGCCCGCTGTCTTGTTCTGCAATGTTCGGAGGATGTCATCGCGCCGCAATGCGTGGGTGAATACGTCCACCGTCAGCTTCCCAACAGCGAGTTCGTCCTCCTTCAGGCCACGGGGCACTGCCCGAACCTGAGCGCACCCGAAGAAACCGTGGCAGCGATGAAGGCTTTCCTCGGGGGCGGCAATTCGTGAGCGAGCGCTTCGCGAAAGACCTTGACGAAATTGATGATCTGGAGGACCTGTTCGAGCATGCCCCCTGCGGCTACGTCTCTGCCGGGGTGGACGGCCGCATCATCAAGGTCAACGCCACCTTCGCGGGCTGGCTGCGGCTGGACAAGGCGGATCTGATCGGTCGCCGGTTCCAGGACCTGCTGAACATCGTGGGCAAGATCTACTACGAGACGCACTTCGCGCCACTGCTGCGCATGCAGGGATTCTTCCACGAGGTGGCGCTTGATCTTGTTGGTGCGGACGGAACGAAGCTGCCCGTCCTTGTCAACGCGGTGGAGCGTCGGGACGAGGCGGGAAACATGCGCTTCACCCGCATAACCATCTTCAACGCATCGGACCGCCGCCAGTATGAGCGGGACCTTCTGGAGGCCCGCCGCGCAGCCGAAACGGCGAATGCCAACCTTCTGGAGCTGAACCGGACCTTAGAGGATCGCGTGGCGGAGGCGGTCGAGGCACGTGTGCGAAGCGAGGAAGCCCTTCATCAAGCCCAGAAGATGGAAGCCATCGGGCAGCTTACCGGCGGCATCGCCCATGACTTCAACAACATGCTGGCGATCATCCTGTCCGCCCTCAACCTGCTGGAACGGCGCCTTGCCAAGGGTGAGGATGTGGCCCCGTTGCTTGCCGCGGCAAGGGAAAGCGCCCACCGCGCCGCCAGTCTTGTTCAGCGCCTTCTGGCGTTTTCGCGCCGTCAGCCGCTGGCGCCGGAACCGCTGTGTCCGAACGACATGGTGCGGGACATGTCGGAGCTTCTTCGGCACACCCTGGGCGAGGCCGTCAGCCT
Source organism: Falsirhodobacter deserti (assembly GCF_004015795.1). Lineage (GTDB taxonomy): Bacteria > Pseudomonadota > Alphaproteobacteria > Rhodobacterales > Rhodobacteraceae > Falsirhodobacter > Falsirhodobacter deserti. The sequence goes on from NZ_ML137218.1 coordinate 768,475, forward strand.
TGAGGCGGTTCTTGCCGGGGGCCTTTGGCATGTCCATGCCGACAGGAACCTGCTTGAAAATGCCATCGTGAACCTTGCCGTCAATGCGCGCGATGCCATGCCCGCAGGAGGGCGCCTGACCATCGAAACGGCCAACTGCCACCTTGACGACGCCTATGCCGCCGAACATGCCATCAAGGCGGGCCAGTATGTGATGGTCGCTGTCACGGATACCGGGACGGGCATGACCGAAGAGACGATGCAGAAGGCATTCGATCCCTTCTTCACCACCAAGGAAGTGGGCAAGGGCACCGGTCTGGGCCTGAGCCAGGTGTTCGGCTTCGTGAAGCAGTCAAACGGCCATATCAAGATCTACTCGGAACTGGGGCACGGAACCACGATCAAGCTTTACCTGCCGCGGTTCTATGGGACCGCCAGCGCCCCGGCGCCCAAGGCGTCCAGCGATGTCACGCTTCCCTCGGGGCGCGAGGTCATCCTTCTTGTGGATGATGACGAACGGATGCTCTCGCTGACGGCCAGCATGCTGCGAGATCTGGGCTATGGCGTGGTAGAAACGGCGCGCGGGGCAGAGGCCCTCGACAAGCTTCAGGCCCACCCCGAGATCGAACTGCTGTTCACCGATGTTGTCATGCCGCAAATGAACGGCCCCGAACTTGCCAAAGAAGCACTTCGGCGCCGTCCCGGGCTGCGGGTCCTGTTCACCTCAGGCTACACGCGCAACGCTGCCGTCCACAATGGCATCCTCAATCCTGCAATGAACCTGTTGCAGAAGCCTGCAACCGTTGAACAACTTGCAAGGAAGGTCAGGGCCGCGCTGGACGATGAGCTTGATCCGCATCGCCACCGGTAAGCCGGCCACCCGGTCCGTTGACACTTCATCAGGAGCATTGTGTTAGGTAGGTCTGCTGCGCCGTGTTCATCAGGCCGTCCAGAAGCACCATGCCCAGCGGGCTTGCCGAAACGTCCGGCACCTGGCCAAGCGGTCCACGCTCTCGCAGCACCTTCATCAGCAGGTCGGGATGATACTGGCGCAGCATGGATCCGAAGACCATCGAGAAGGCCATGGCGCTTTGCCGATCCAAGCCGCCCATCGTCGTGACAGTGGGCACCGAAAGGCCTGAAATGCGCGCGACCTCGACCGGGTCCGCATTCTGGTTCGCCTCCATGGCGGCGCCGATCCTCTCGATCTCGTCGGCCGGGCGGGTTGCCACGGCGCCCTCGATCTCCCCCAGGGCGCTGCAATGCGCCTGTGAGAAGGCCATCGGCATACCGGCGGGCGGCAGCGTGGCGAACTGCGCGGTCGCAGGCAGGGCAAGTGCCAGAAACGCGGCTATGGGGAAAAGGATGTGACGCATCGGAAGATCCTGTCGGGCAAGGGCGGCTGCACATCCAGACATATCGTGGTGCCGGGGCGGAGGATATCGGCACGTGATCACATCCGTGTTTGCAGTGCGCTTTTGGACAGGGGCTGTGCCTCAGCCGGTCACCTTCTTCACGAACCGGGATTTCAGCCTCGCTTAACCGATCCCAGGGATCCTGCAGTCGATGTCATGGTCCCCGTCCACAAGGCGGATACCTCGCACCACGGTGACCGTGTCGCCATTACGCAGCACATTGCCGACACTGTTGCGGACATCGGTCGTCGGCTCCTTGCGCGGAGCTTGCGGCACGTGCGGGGGCATCGGAACTGCAGCGAAGCGACATCATCGCCGCCATCAGGGAACAGATCATGGACATGTCCTGAACCGGTGCCACCGTCTATGCGCGCGCTGTGCCGGTCCTTGCGTATACCGAGGCCTTTCGCGCGCGCATCGTTGCCGCCAGTCCTGAGGTGATCTCTTCTTTCAGGCGTCTCGTCAGTGCGTCATGCCGGACCCGCCGACGACTGCGATGTTATAGGGTTTGCCTTCGACCGGAACGCTTTGCGTTTCCTCCAGCGTGTCCGCCGCGATGATGTGCAGCGTGCTTTCGTTCGGGTCGGTCACAAGCACATGATCGCCGGCGACGGAAAGGCGGGGGCGCGGGTCGTTCCAGTGGCCGTCCATGGAATAGGGGCCGGTTGCTCGGTTGCTTGCCTCGATCTCGCCTTTCAGCAGGTTCACCCGGTGAAGGGTGCCATCCTCGGTCAGGACATAGGCGAACTGCATTTTGACAGGATCCATCACGAAATCAACGCGCCGGAAGGGCAGGGCGACGAAGGTGAAGTGCGGCTCCTCTGCCGGATCGATCATGACAAGACCGTCCGCGCCATAGTTGCCAAGGAATGCCTGCATCGACCGCGCACCAAGCAAGGTGCCCGTCTTGCCGTCCGGAAGATCGTCAGGATAGGGGAGCATGGCGTATTCCGGGCCCTCTGCCCCTTCCTTGACCGTCAGAACGCCTTCGTCACATCCCGCGGCAAGATACGCGCCCGAAAAGGCTTCCCCGTGGATGCCGGTGCAAGTCGCCAGGTCTCCCACGGCGTCACCGTTCCTGTTGAAGGCTTGCAGGCCCACGCGGGCGGGCGCTGCATCCCCTTCCACCGGTGCGTCCGACGCGACGGATGACAGGATCACGTCCCCGAATTCAACGGCGAAGCCGTGATGCGCGCGGGCTTGGGGGAAGCGGGTCATTTCGACCTTTCCGTCCCGCAGTGCGCTGTTGGCCAGAAAGGCGGCATAGCCGCCCTTGTCGAAGTTGATGGCGGTAAAGCTTCCATGCGCGACAACGTGGAAGGGGCGGGGGCCGGTCAGGGTCTCCGGGATCGCGGAAGGTTCCTGAACCGAAAGGTCGGAGTGGTCCCCATGCGTGGCAAGGCTTACACCGCTGTTCAACAGGTTCACCTGATCGTCGTCGGATTGCACGGCGATGATCGTGCTGCCGCCGGCGGCAGGATAAAGCTTCGACTGACCCTTGGTGTCGAAGGTCCAGCGCGTGTCCGGTGTGTCCAGATCAAAGGCAGTGATCGTTGGCGCTTCATGGTCGCCAATGAAAACGCGCCACACCGTGCGGGTATCGTCCGCGAAAGCCGGCAGGGCGAAAGCCAAGGCAGATACAAGGGTCAATGGGTGAAAGTGTTTCATCAATCTCTCCGGTGGAACAGGGTGGCGCAGTTGTCAGGTGCTGAACCAGATCAGCGGGGTGCCCCGCTCACGCCCGGCTCTGTGCGATCGGCCGGCACCAAGCCGGGTGGTGACGGGCAGTCCGGCGGATAAGCTGGGTGGGCGCGGCATGTGACCTTGGGGGCTTAGGGGGTGATAGCTGCTGGCAGGACCGACTGGCTGGAATCGTATGTAACGTAATAACGTATCGTATGCCAGAGGAAGTAGTTTTCGACAATGCGCGTGACTGCGTTGGCCTGCCGCCTCGGCAACAGGACAGGCTGCGCTGCTATGCGACGAAGATATGCCACCCGCGCCGGACGAGTAATCCTCTGGAGGAACGCCCCGATTCCCGGTTTGCCTCAGATGCGGAACTTTAGCTTCTTCTGAAGCTTGTTTGCTCACGCGTTGGCAATGTAACCGACGCCTCGCTGGATATTTGAGGAGGATCCGGTATGACGATCAAAAAGATTTGCTGCGGTGCGATCGTATCGCTTGTTCTGTCATCGGCCGCGGGCGCACAGACGACGACGGTCACGACAACCACCGATACCACGGCGCAATCCAGCGCTGTAGGCGGCGGCATGGGCGCGGCAGTGGGTGCAGTGGTCGGGGGCCCTGTAGGTGCCTTGGTCGGGGCTGCGGTCGGTGGTGTCGGGGGGGCTGCTGCCGATCCCGGCCCGCAGGTCACGACCTATGTCAAAACGAACCCTGTGCAACCGGTGCAGCTGACCGGCGATCTGGTGGTGGGTGCCGGGATCCCGCAAAATGTTGTTCTGACGCCGGTGCCCGAAAGCGAGTTTTCCTATGCCTATGTGAACGGCGTGCCGGTCATCGTGGAGCCGCAGCAGCGCACCATCGTTCAGATCGTGCAATAAGCCGCAGGATCGATCATGCAGCGGCCCTTCCGGGGCCGCTGCTTCCACCATCCATGCGCTGCGGCGGCACATCCAGCTGGCCGCCTTGATTGCGGCGCCGCTATGGGTGCGTCATCTCCGGTCCGATCGGAACGATGCCCGTCGGGTTTATCTGGGGGTGGCTTTGGTAATAATGCTGCTTGATGTGGTCGAAGTTCACCGTCTCGTCCACGCCCGGCAGCGAATTGAAGGCACGCAGGAAGCGGGACAGGTTGGGGTAATCGGCGATCCGGCGCAGGTTGCACTTGAAGTGGCCGTGATACACCGGGTCAAAGCGCACCAGCGTGGTGAACAGGCGGATATCGGCCTCGGTCACCTGATCGCCTGCAAGCCAGTCATGTTCTTCCAGCAGATCCTCCAGCCAGTCCAGCGTTTCGAAGACGGAGGTGGCGGCCTCTTCATATGCCTGCTGGCTTGTGGCAAAGCCTGCGCGATAAACGCCGTTGTTAAGCGTCGGATAGATGCGGCCGTTCAGCGCGTCGATCCTGGTCCGCAGGGAAAAGGGGTAGTAGTCGCCCTTAAGCGCGCCCAGCCCGTCGAAGGCCGAATTGAACATCCGGAGGATCTCGGAGGATTCGTTGGACACGATCGTGCCCCGCACCTTGTCCCACAGGACCGGCACGGTGACCTTTCCGGTATAGTGCGGATCGGCGGCGGAATAGATCTGGTGCAGGAACTTCGCCCCCATGATCGGATCGTCCGTCACGCAGGGACCGGGTGCGAAGGTCCAGCCCTGATCGCCCATCAGCCAATGGGTGACGGACAGGCCAATCATCCCCTCCAGCCCCTTCAGGCGCCGCAGGATCGTCGCGCGATGCGCCCACGGGCAAGCAAGGCTGACATAAAGATGATATCGGCCCGCCTCGGCCGGAAAGCCCCCTTCGCCGCTGGGACCGCCGGCACCGTCAGCAGTGATCCAGTTGCGGAAGCTGCTGTCAGCACGCTGGAAACGCCCGCCTTCCCCTTTGGGAATAACAGGCGTACTTTGCCATGTTCCGTCAACAAGCTGTCCCAAGGCGATCTCCTTCGCGATGCGGGTTCGGGTGGGATGTAGAGGCCGCGGAGCCGGCGTCGATCCAAGGCTCATGACAGTTCCGTCACCGGGGTTTGCAGCCCTGTCCACGGCACGCGCAGTCGATCGGGCCTTCAACGGTGGTTGACAGCGCGCAACCATGGGAAGAGTAGTGCCAGTGGCAGCCGCCCCGGCAGGTGATTGTCCGCCTGATCTTCGCGATGGATCCGGCAGGGCAGGGAACGCGACGGATTTATGACATTTGCACTCGAATATTCTCGCTCGCGCTGCTAGGCCCGAAGAGATCAGGAGCATGAACCATGTTGCAAAAGATCTGGACCAATGTGATTGCACTGATCCTGCGTCGCCCATCGCGGTATCAGGTTGCGGCGCTGTGCTGGCGCGAGACGGGCAGCGGGATCGAGGTGCTCCTCATCTCCTCCCGGACGACCAGGCGCTGGGTCTTGCCCAAGGGCTGGCCGAAGAGGGGCCTTGACGGGGCCGGCACCGCGATGGAGGAAGCCTGGGAAGAGGCCGGCATCAGCGTCGATGATCCCAAACCAGTCAGGATCGGCCGCTATGCCTATCGCAAAAGGCTGGAGGGCGATGTGCCCGTGCCTACGATGGTCGATGTCTATGCGATCCATGTCAGCGGTCTTCTGGACACTTTTCCCGAAGCAGGCCAGCGCGACCGCCAATGGTTCCCCCCCGAAGAGGCTGCAAGCCTTGTGCATGAACCTGAACTTGCAACCCTGCTGCGGCAAAGCGCCCGCCTGATCGCCACACCTTCTTCCTGACGCCCCACTTTCTGGACTGACACAATGACTAATCTAAACGACCCGCCGCAGCGCGAGCCGGGTTGGCACGTTCTTGACCGCGACCTCAATCGTATCTCGCGGGTTGAATACGCCACAGCTTATGTATCGCAGCCGCTTGTGGCGGTGGGGATGGCAATGGTGTTCGTGGCCCTTGCCGCGCTTTGGGCCGCGCTGGTCGAAAGCAACCAATCGGGCCAGCTGATCGTCGTCGTCGCCTCGGCCTTCGCCGCCTATCTGGCGCTGAACATCGGCGCGAACGATGTGGCCAACAACATGGGACCTGCAGTCGGTGCGAACGCGCTGACGATGACGGGCGCGCTGATCGTTGCGGCGATTTGCGAAACTGCGGGCGCGCTGATCGCGGGCGGCGATGTCGTGGACACCATCGCCAGCGGCATCGTGGCCCGCGAAAGCCTGGCGGACGGTTCGGTGTTCGTGATCGCGATGATGGCTGCGCTGCTGTCATCGGCGCTTTGGCTGAACCTTGCGACATGGCTGGGCGCGCCGGTTTCGACAACGCACGCGATCGTGGGCGGCGTTGCCGGCGCTGGCATCGCTGCGGCCGGCTTCGGCGCGGTGGACTGGCCGGGCATCGTCCTCATTGCAATCAGCTGGGTCTTCTCGCCTGTTCTTGGGGGGGCGATGGCGGCGGGTGCGCTGTGGGTCGTGCACAGGCTGGTGATCGATCGTCCCGACAAGATCGCAGCGGCCCGCAGGTGGGTGCCGGTCCTGATCGCGGTGATGGCATGGGCCTTTGGCACATACCTTGCGATGAAGGGGCTGAAGCATGTCTTCGCGGTTTCACTGGGGCAGGCGATGCTGCTGGGCCTGGCCTGCGCGGTGCTGGCCTGGGCGGGCGCCAAACCCTACATCCGGCACCAGTCGAAGGGGCTGGAAAATCGCAACAAGTCCCTGAAGGTTCTTTTCCAGGTTCCCCTTGTCCTGTCTGCCGCATTGATGAGCTTTGCACACGGGGCGAATGATGTGTCGAACGCCATCGGTCCGCTTGCGGCCATCGTGTCCTCGCTGGGCCATGACGGTGCAGGTGCCGGTGGTGCGGTTGCGATCCCCCTGTGGGTGATGGTGATCGGGGCGCTTGGCATCTCGGTCGGTTTGATGCTGTTCGGCCCGCGGCTTATTCGCATGGTCGGGGACCAGATCACCAAGCTGAACGCGATGAGGGCCTATTGCGTGGCGCTTTCGGCGGCGGTGACGGTTATTGCGGCAAGCTGGCTTGGCCTGCCCGTAAGCTCCACCCATATCGCGATCGGCGGCGTCTTCGGTGTCGGTTTCTTCCGCGAGGCGGTGGAAGCGCGCCGCATGCGGCAAATGGCCGACACGATCGAACTGCCCGACATGGCGTATGAGGAACGGCAGCGCCGCAAGCTGGTGCGCCGTTCGCACTTCATGACCATCATCGCGGCCTGGATCATCACTGTTCCCGCCACGGCGCTGGTATCGGGCGGCCTGTTCATGATCCTGAACAAGCTTCAGGCGTTTCCGGTCGATTGACCCTTCGCATGGGTGCGGGCGGGCCCGCACCCATGCGCGGGCCCTGTTGCACACCGCGGTCAGCTGGGCGCCGGACCCATGCCGATCCGCACCAGCCAATCTTCCAGCAGGTCGGGCCAACGGGCAACGGGAAGCTCGCCCGCTTGGCGGATCCCGAAGCCATGACCGCCATCGCGGAAGATATGCAGCTCGGCTTTCACGCCCGCATCATGCAGGGCGGAATAGAAACGGATGGCATTTTGCGGCGAAACGGAAGGGTCATCATCCGCGAAAGCGATGAAGGTTTCGGGCGCGCTTCCTGTCACGTGCAGCTCGGGCGAATAGGCTTTCTTGTCGGCTTCTGTCGGTGCCTCCCCCAGCAGGGCAGTGCGGGACCCTTCGTGGACTGGCCCGTCCAGCATCGTGACAACGGGATAGATCAGCGCGCCGAAATCCGGCCGTGCGGGAAGATCGTCCGCGCCGTCCACGGGATCGTAAAGTACCCGATCATGCTGCGCGATCAGGGTTGCACCAAGGTGTCCCGCCGCCGAAAAGCCCAGAAAGCCGACGCGGGCGGGATCCAGCCCCCAGTCCTTCGCGCCCTGACGCACAAGGCGGACCGCCCGCTGACCATCGGCCAGTGGCGCATCGGCCCCGTCCTCGTGCCCCTCTGCGGGCAGGCGATAGGCAAGAAGGAACGAGGTATAGCCCTTTTCGGCCAGCGCCTGCGCAATCTCGATCCCTTCCTTGTCCAGAACCACACGGCGGTATGATCCGCCCGGCGCAACGATGATGGAGGTTCCGTTCGGTTTGTCCGGAAGGAACACCGTCAGGGAGGGGTTGGCGATATCCGTCAGGGCCCGATCGGCGCGGAACAGGCTCTCGCTCCGCTCCACGATGGTCGGCTCCGCATTCGGCAAGGTGCCTGCGCGCTGCGTTGGCCAAAGGTTGATCCGCTGCTCATGTTCCAGCGTGTCTGCCATCGCGACTCCTCCTGCAAGGGCAAGTGCGATCAATGCGGCACCGCCCGATTTCAGAATGCTGTTCAAGATGTCTCCCCCCATCTTATGATGGCCGCCGGACACCCGCCTCCCGCAGGGCCCGGCAGGCCCGCAGCAGCAGCTTCCGACATGTGCCGCGATCCGTCAACGCAAAGGGCGGGCAAGCGTCAGACGCGTCAATCCTGCGAATTTTCCGAACGGTTGCGCACCCGAGACGGGTAGGTAATCACCCCCCAAAGATAGAAGCCGATGATCGCCAGAACGACCGTGGTGGAGATGGGGTTGAGCCATTGCTGAACCCTATCGTACTGCGATTCAAGGATATAGCCGGTCAGCGTCAGTAACGCTGTCCAGATGAACGTTCCAATGGCAGAGAAGATCAGGAACTTCCAGAACGGCATGAATGCCAGACCTGCCGGAATGGAGATGACGGTGCGGATCGTGGGAAGCAGCCGGCCGAACAGGACGGCGGCGCCGCCATGGCGTTCGAACCAGCCATTGGCCTTGTCGATATCGGTCGAGTCCATCATGGAGAACCGGCCCGTCCGATCTGCAAGCCGTTTGAGCCGCGGAAGGCCGAACTTCAGCGCGACCCAGTACCAGATCGACAGCCCCAGCAGCGATCCCACCGTTCCTGCGGCGATGGTGGCCCAAAGGCTGCCGGATCCGTTGGCAACATTGAACCCTGCCAGCGGCATGATCAGTTCCGATGGGATGGGAGGGAACACGTTTTCCATGAACATCATGATCGCGACGCCCCAAATGCCGGTCGCTTGAAGGAAACCCGTTATGAAGTCGAACATGATCCCCGCCAATCACTTGATGCGTGTGCCGCAAGCCGGTCAGGTGATCGTGCCAGCAAGCTGATCGCACAGATGTAGGGCGGTGGCAGGCATGACAAGAAAACCGGCCTAACCGGCAGGCCCGCGTGGCATCAGCTCATAGGGATGTCGCCATCCGGGAAGGCCCGCAATCCGGTCAAGCCATGCCGACGTGGCGGGGCGCTGGTCGCGCATGAAGGTGAACGGTTCGGGATAAAACAGATACCCGCAGCACGAGAAGTCGGCGATGGTCGGGCCGTCGCCGGCAAGCCATTCATGGCGCGAAAGATGGGCTTCAAGCACATCCAGCGACGCAGCCGCCCGGCCCGAAAGCCACGAGATCGTCTCGGCCGAACGCTTCGCTTCGGGAAGGAAATTCATCATGAAGCGCAGCGGCCCGAACTGGCCCGACCCCTTGCTGACATCCCAGAAAAGCCAGCGCATCACCTCGCGGCGGTCTGCATCGGTCCGGCCATGGAACTGTCCCGTCCGCTCTGCGATGTGAAGCTGGATCAGGCAGGACTGGGTCAGGGTCAGATCCCCCTCCACAAAAACCGGCACCTCGCCCATGCCGTTGATCGCGCGAAACGCTTCGGTTTTCGTGCCACCGGTGAAGAAATCCACCCAGACCGGTTCCCACGGATAGGAGGCAAGGGTCATGGTCAGCGCCGCCTTATAGGCGTTTCCGCTTTCGCCAAAGCAGTAAAGTTGTGCGGTCATCGGCTCGGCCTCCTCCAGATCGGTAATCTGCGGCGGTCCTGCGGGCTGCCACGTTCCTGAAGTGTAAGGCGCTTTCCTATCGGTGCCACTGCCGAACTGCCAAGGCCGGATCGGGGGCAAAGTAAAAGGCCCGGCGCGATGCCGGGCCTTTCGGTCTTAGTTGCTTTCGCCCATCTGGCCGACCGACCAGAACAGCGTTTCGCCCGAGCTGTCATCGACGCCGTCATTGTCGGTGACGACCCAGCCTTCACCGGCGGCATTGATGGCAAAGCCTTCGACCTTGTCCACGATGTAACCGTTCAGGGCCCGAAGATCGGGGATCAGGTCGCGAACCTCTTCCTTGGAAACAACGGGAAGGTCCTCTCCCAGTGCGACCGGCTCCAGCTCCGAAACGGGGAAGCGGTAAAGCTTCTTCACCTTCGCGGCTTCACCGATCAGGTTGTCACGCTCGATCACATAGGCCCAGTCGCCGTTGATCGTCAGCTCCGACAGGCCCATCCAGCCTTCGCCCTTTTCTTCCAGCGGATAGGCAACGGCGCCCCATTCCTTGGCATCAAGGTCATAGGAAAGCAGCTTCACCTGTCCTTCGGGATCGTCACCCCATTCGCGCTGAACGGCAAGCCACAGGCGGTTGTCCTGCATCGCGATGCCTTCGAAGCCGAAGCGCTTTTCATGCGCCACCAGTTCGGCGGGAAGGCCGATCTCTTCCTTGATCTCGCCCTTTGCATTCACGTGATAGATTGCGTGCGGGATCAGCCGGTCGGTGCGCCCTTCGGAGGCAAGCCAGAAGCCGCCTTCGCCATCGGTCGTGATGCCTTCAAGGTCCAGTTTCTGGGCCGGGTGGCCATTGCGCGTCACCACCGTCTTATGGGTGATGCGCGCGGGCGTTTGCGTGGTGTCGATCGTGAAGATCGCCGGTTGGTTGCCGTAAACGCTGTCCGAAACGGCGTAAAGCTGGCCTGCCTCGTTCCCCGCGACCAGACCCGAAAGGGCGCCCCAGCCGATCAGTTCATCCGCGCCGGCCGATGTCAGCATCGGATAGGACGGCGCATCCGCACCGCCTTCGAACACCATCACATGCGCGCGTGCAGCGCCATCTTCGCCAAGGTCGGCCTCGTTCGCGGAAACCAGCAGGTTGCGCGACGGGATGGCAACCAGGCCTTCGGGGCTGATGCCCGAGGGCAGCATCTGCGTCAGTTTCGGATTTGCCAGATCCGTCACGTCATAAACGCCGATGACCGACGCCCGCTCCGAGACGACGAAGACATAGGGCGTGCCGTTGAAGGTCGCAGCCTCGATCGACTCCGGCTCCACGCCTTTGGCGTCAGAGCGTTTCTCGGGGTAGTGACCGATCTCGATCACGGCATGTTCGAAGGATGCGCCGGAGTCGTAAACCACCGTGCCGTCGCGGTGGAAGATCGACCAGCCGCGCGAGCCGCCTTGGTAATCGCCCTCGTTCGCGGTGGCGAAATGGTCGTTGTCGATCCACTTCACGCCATCGGGTTCGCGGGGAACGTCTTTCGCCGTGTCGGTGAACGACAGCTCGCCATTGTCCTTGGTGTCGATGTTTTCCAGCGTGACCGTGCCCGCGCTGAAATGCGAAACCACCTCGCCATCGGTGCCGATCACCGCGATGTGGTTGTTTTCCTGCATCGTGACGACGATTTCGCCCGCATCATTGATGGAAACGAATTCCGGTTCGGGATCTTCCCCGCCAATTTCGGCAAGGCCGGTCATGTCGATCTTCTGCATGCCGTCGCAATCAAGCTCGCCATCCGTGACGGGCAGCTTCACCACGAAACCGGCGGGCATCTGGGGCAGGGCGCCGTCGTTCAGATCCTCGTCGCGCTGGTTTTCGATGGCAATGGCAAGGAAAGAGCCGTCCTTGGCCTTGGCGACCGAATCCGGCTGGCCGCCCAGATCGCAGGATTCCAGAACTTCTTTGGTTTCAAGATCCAGCACGCGAAGCTGGCCCGAAGGGTCGGTGAAGCTGGCCGAAGTGTCGACGCCCACGAAGACGCGGTTTCCGATGATGACGGCCGTTGTCGGCTCTCCGTCCATCTCCACGTTGCCCAGCGGCTTGGGGTTCGCGGCATCGGTGATGTCGACAAAGCCCAGAACGCCCAGCGGGCTGTCGGAATAGACGACCGTGTTGCCATCCTCGGAAACCGAGATGATCTCGGCCGAGGTTTCTCGCGAACGGTCCTCGCCCTCGGCCATGTTGGCGGGCGTGGCGAAGGAGGCGATGCGGTTGAACGTCGTTTCGGCCATCAGCGGGCTGGCGGTCGCCAGTGCAAGGGCCGAAGTCAGTAGCGCGAATTTCTGCACGTTTCTGTCCCCAATGCGATTGTCAGCCGCACCAGTGACGCGACAAGGAAACAGAAAGATGACAGCGTGGCGACGGTTTTGTGTGCGTCACGCAGGCGGGTGCAGATGATCGGGAGTGGCGACCCCGGTAGGACTTGAACCCACAACCCAGGACTTAGAAGGTCCTTGCTCTATCCAGTTGAGCTACGGGGCCACATGCGCCCTTTTGCGACAGCCGCGCGGCGCACGCAAGGATTTAGAGCGCGAGCGTCATGAACGCGCTGTTGGGATCTTCGCGGTACGGCGGGAAGGGGGCGCAGTCCTGAAAGCCTGCGCGCGCGTAAAGCGTGCGGGCAGCAAGGAAGCTGGCCTGCGCGCCCGTTTCAAGACTGAGACGCAGGAACCCGGCCATCCTTGCTTCTGCCATCAGGTGGTCCAGCAGGGTGCGGGCAAGGCCACGGCCGCGTTCTTCGGCCAGAACATGCATGGACTTGATCTCGGCATGGCTGGCATCCAGTGCCTTGAACGCGCCCATGCCGATGGCACGGCCATCTTCGCGCATGACGAAGAAGCGGATGCCGGGACCGGCCAAAGCCTCTGCCCCCAGCATGTGGATCGATTCTGGCGGAGAGTCCGCATGCATCGCCTGATGATGGCGCTGCATCAGAAGGGTAAGGTCATCTTGAAGCGGGGATTCGGGCAAAATTGTCAACATTTTGTGATCCTGCATCGACCCTGCGCTTCAGGCAAGCACTAGCGACGTGCGATGATCCAGACAGCGTGCACGATGCCGGGGATATAGCCAAGAAGCGTCAGCAGGATGTTCAGCCAGAATGCCCCGCGCAAACCCACCTGCAGGAAAACGCCCAGCGGAGGAAGAAGGATTGCGATGATGATGCGTAAAATGTCCATCGCTGAAAGGTAGGTCCGCCGGCCGCCCCGTCAATGTCCGATACGGGCCAGAAAGGCGCAGATCGCGTCAGCCATCTCGTGGGGTGCGTCCAATGCCGGCAGGTGGCCCGATCCGCGCATCAGGCGGAAATCGGCACCGGCGATCAGCGCTGCCGTTTCCGCCACCAGATCGGGCGGGGTTATCGCATCGGCCGAACCGGCAAGCACCAGCGTCGGCAGGGTCAGCGTTGCGGTGGTGGTATAGAAGTCCGTCCCTTCAAGCGCCGCGGCCCCTGCGGCGTAGCCAGCCGGATCGCAGGCCGCCAGCATCGCCCGCGCCCGATCCGCCGCGGGTGAACAGCGGGCGGACAGGGCGAAGCTGCGGGCGATGACCGGCTCGACCAGCGGGGCCATTTCGGTGGCCGAGGTTTGCACCGCCCGCCATGCCGAAGTGGCGGGGATCTTCGCCGCGGTGTTGGCCAGAACCAGCCCCCGCACCAGATCCAGCCGCTTCACAGCCAGCCCCTGGGCCACCATGCCGCCAAGCCCCGAACCCACGAACACCGCATCGCGCAGATGCAGCGCATCCATCAGCGCTTCTGCATCGCGCACCAGCGCGCCCATGCCGGCCGCGCCGCCGCCCGACGCGCCATGCCCGCGAAGGTCATAGCGCAGGATGCGGCAATGGCGCGGCAGGCGGGGTGCGACCTGATCCCATATGGCTTGTGAAAACCCCAGCGGATGGGCCAGCACCACGGGCGGCCCGTCCCCTTCCGAGGTGTAGTGGATCAGCCTGTCGGACAGCGGCAGCACCGGCATCAGGATCCCCTTGTCATGGTCGTGGCTTCGGTCATCGCGCCTTGGTGCCATGAAGGCAAGGCGGGGGGAAGGGGCGGTTCACCTCCGCGCGATGCGCCTTGCCGGATGAAGGGGATGGGCCTAAACCGCCCTCGGCAAAGAAGGGAACGGGATATGGCAAGACGCACCGATACGGATCGGGCATCCTCGCGCAAGGTCGGTGCCCTGCGCGCGCTGGTCCCGTTCCTGAAGCCGTATCGCCTGATGGTGACGGGCACGCTGGCGGCCCTGACCGTCACGGCGGGGGCCAGCCTGTCGCTGCCCATCGCCACGCGCCGCGTGGTCGATGGCTTCGGCACCAGCACCGAACAGTTGCTGGACGACTACTTCCTTGCCTTCCTTGGTATCGCGGCACTTCTGGCCGTGGGAACGGGCGCGCGGTATTATCTTGTCACGCGGCTGGGCGAACGGGTGATCGCCGACATCCGCCGCGCCCTGTTCGACCGCGTCACGGGGATGAGCCCTGCGTTCTTCGAGAACATCGTCACGGGTGAGGTGATCTCGCGGCTGACAACCGACACGACGCTGATCCTGTCGGTTATCGGATCGTCGGTATCCATCGCGCTGCGCAACCTGCTGATGATGACGGGCGGGCTGGTGCTGATGCTGTTCACCTCGGCCAAGCTGACGGGGATGGTGCTGCTTCTGGTGCCGCTGGTTGTCGTGCCGATCGTCGTGATGGGCCGCCGCCTGCGCACCCACAGCCGCGAGAACCAGGACCTGATCGCCCGCTCTTCGGGCAACGCCGCGGAGATGCTGGGCGCCACCGCCACCGTGCAGGCCTTCACGCAGGGCGAGGCTGTGCGCGCGCATTTCGCGGGCCTGACAGAACAGGCCTTCGCATCGGCCCGCCGCCGGATCGCCACGCGGGCGGTGATGACGATGATCGTCATCTTCCTTGTGTTCTCGGGCGTCGTTGGCGTGCTTTGGGTGGGCGCGCGCGATGTGCGGGCCGATGGCATGACCACGGGCGAACTGGTGCAGTTCGTGATCTATTCGGTGCTGGTTGCCGGTTCGGTCGGCGCCCTGTCCGAGATATGGGGCGAGTTGCAGCGCGCCGCGGGCGCCACCGAACGGCTGGTGGAACTGCTGAACGCCGAGGACAGCGTTCAGGACCCGCCCGTGCCCATGCCCATGCCGCGCCCCGTGCGCGGAGAGATCGTGTTCGACAACGTCCGCTTCCACTATCCCCAGCGGCCCGGCCAGTCGGCACTGGACGGGATCACCCTGCGGGTGGCGCCGGGGGAAACGGTGGCACTTGTCGGCCCCTCGGGCGCGGGCAAGACGACGGTGCTGCAACTGCTGCTGCGCTTTTACGACCCGCAGGGCGGCGTGGTCAGCATCGACGGCGTGGAACTGCCCACGATGGCGCGCGACGATTTCCGGCGCGAGGTGGCGCTTGTGCCGCAGGATCCGGTGATCTTCGCCGCCAGCGCGCGCGACAACATCCGCTTCGGCCGCCCCGATGCCACGGATGCCGAGGTGGAGGCCGCCGCCCGCGCCGCCGCCGCGCATGATTTCCTGGCCGCGCTGCCCGATGGGTATGACACGCAGGTGGGCGAACGCGGCGTGATGCTTTCGGGCGGGCAGAAGCAGCGCATCGCCATCGCCCGCGCCATCCTGCGCGACGCCAGAATCCTGCTGCTGGACGAGGCGACCTCGGCCCTTGATGCGGAGTCGGAGGCGGCAGTCCAGCAGGCGATGGAGCGGCTGGCGAAGGGGCGCACAGTGATCGTGATCGCGCATCGTCTGGCCACGGTGAAGAAGGCTGACCGGATCGTGGTGCTGGACCACGGGCGCATCGTGGCCGAAGGGACGCATGACAGCCTGATCGCCGATGGAGGGCTTTACGCGCGGCTTGCAAAGCTGCAATTCACCGATCAGTGAGTTTGCAGGGAGGGCCGGATGCCCTTTGCCACCCGCGCCGATCGTGAGGCCATAGAGGCCGAGATGCCGTGGCGCGACCGCGACGTGCCGCCGACGATCCACCGCGCGCTGGGCGCGCGGATTTCCGACGCGCCGGCGCTGTCGTTCCAGCTTCTGTCCGGCCCCCGGTCAAGATCCGTCACGTGGAGCTGGCGTGAGCTGCACCGCCACGCCGTTCAGGCCGCCAACCTGCTGCGGGATCTTGGCGTTGGCCCCACGGACAGGGTGGCCTTGATCCTGCCCAATGCGCCCGAAACCGTGGCCGCGATGCTGGGCGCGATGATCGCGGGGGTGGCCACGCCCATCAACCCGCTGCTGGCGCCGGGCCAGATCGCCAGCCTTCTGCGCGAAACGGGCGCAAAGGTGGTGATCACGCTGAAGGCCTTTCCTTCCACCGACATCGCCGCCCGGGTGGCCGAGGCGCTGGTGCATGCCCCCGATGTGCGCACCGTGCTGGAGGTGGACCTTCAGCACTGGCTGGCGCCGCCGAAATCATGGCTCGTTCCGCTGCTGCGGCCCCGCCACAAGGTGCGCCATCGCGCCCGCATCATGGATTTCGCGCTGGTCCAGCGCCAGCCGGAGGCCCTTGCCTTCGACGATCCGCCCGAAGATCGCGTTGCGGCCTGCTTTCACACGGGTGGCACGACGGGGATGCCGAAGCTGGCGCTGCACCGCGTGCGCGCGATGCTTTACAACGGGTGGGTAGGTCACCGACTTTTGTTCACCGCCGATGACGTGATCCTGTGCCCGCTGCCGCTGTTCCACGTTTTCGCCGCCTATCCGGTCATGATGTCGGCGCTGATGACGGGGGCGCATCTGGTGCTGCCGACGCCTGCCGGGTATCGGGGCGAGGGGATGTTCGACAACCTTTGGCGCCTGATCGAGCGGTATCGCGCGACTTATCTGGTTGCAGTGCCGACGGCGCTTTCGGTTCTGATGCAGCGGCCAGTGAACGCGGACCTGTCCAGCCTGCGGGTGGTCTTCTCCGGCTCGGCTCCGCTGCCGCGCGAGTTGTTCACGCGCTTTCGCAAGGCGGCGGGGGTGGAGGTGATCGAGGGCTATGGCCTGACGGAAGCAACCTGCCTGATCGCGGCGAACCCGCCCGACGGGGTGAAGAAGGTCGGGTCGGTCGGGCTTGCCATGCCCTATGCCGAGGTTCGGATCGAAGGCGGGCAGATCATGGTCCGCAGCCCGGGCACGGATGGCTGGCTTGCAACGGGCGATCTGGGGCGGATCGACGATGAAGGGTATATCTTCATCACCGGCCGCGCGAAGGACCTGATCATCCGGGGCGGCCACAACATCGACCCGGCCGAGATCGAGGAAGCGCTGATGGCCCATCCCGCAGTGGCCATGGTGGGGGCGATCGGCCAGCCCGACGCCCATGCGGGCGAGGTGCCCTGCGCCTATGTGGAACTGGTGGAAGGCGCCGCAGCCTCGGCCGAGGAGTTGCGCGATTTCGCCCGCGCGCGCATCAACGAGCGTGCCGCCGTGCCCCGCCATGTGGAGGTGGTGGCGGAGATGCCCAAAACGGCCATCGGCAAGGTTTTCAAGCCGGAGCTTCGCCGCCGCGCGATCACCCGTGTGCTGAACGAGGCGCTGGCGGGGCGGGGGCGCGTGATCGATGTGGTCGAGGACCGCGACCGCGGCCTTGTCGCCAAGATCGAGGGTGATGTTTCGGCGTTGGGCGCGTTCGCGGTGGAGTGGGAAGCGGCAAGCTCCGCGTCCCCGTGAAGGGGACACTCGCCCGCCGCTGCTGCCGCGAGCCTCAGGTGGCGGAGCCGCCGATGGTCAGCCCGCCGATCATCAGCGTCGGCTGGCCGACGCCCACGGGAACCCATTGGCCCGCCTTGCCGCAATTGCCGATGCCGGGGTCCAGCGCCATGTCGTTGCCGATGGCGCGGATCTGTTGCAGGGCGGTGGCGCCATCGCCGATCAGGGTTGCACCCTTGACCGGTTCCTGCACCTGACCATTCCGGACGCGATAAGCCTCGGTGCAGGAAAAGACGAACTTGCCGTTCGTGATGTCCACCTGCCCGCCACCAAAGCCAACGGCATAGATGCCATCCTTTAGATCGGCGAGGATCGCCTTGGGATCCGCATCCCCGCCCAGCATGTAGGTGTTGGTCATGCGCGGCATCGGGATATGGGCATAGCTTTCGCGCCGCCCGTTGCCGGTGGGCGCAACACCCATCAGGCGGGCGTTCTGGCGGTCCTGCATGTAGCCGGTCAGGATGCCATCCTCGATCAGCACGTTGCGGGCGCTTGGCGTCCCCTCGTCGTCGATGGTCAGCGATCCGCGGCGGTCGGGCAGGGTGCCGTCATCCAGCACCGTCACGCCCGGTGCGGCAACGCGCTGGCCCAGCAGCCCCGCGAAAGCAGAGGTCTTCTTGCGGTTGAAATCACCCTCCAGCCCGTGGCCGACCGCTTCGTGCAGCAGGATGCCGGGCCAGCCTGCACCAAGCACCACGTCCAGAACGCCGGCGGGGGCGGGAACGGCATCAAGGTTCAGCCTGGCGATCCGCACGGCTTCCTGCACCACGGGCTTCCAATGTGCCGGATCCATGAGCTGCGCAAGCCCGTGGCGCCCGCCACCGCCCATGTTGCCGGATTCGCGCTGCCCCCCGCGTTCCACGATGACAGAGATGTTCAGCCGCGCCATCGGGCGCATATCCGTCAGGCGCAGGCCTTCGGGGCGCAGGATCTCCACCTCCTGCACGCTGGCGGACAGGGCCGCGGAAACCTGCACCACCGAAGGATCAAGGCTGCGGGCGAAGGCGTCGATCTCGCGCAGCATGTCGATCTTCACGGCGAAGGCGGCATCGGCGATGGGATCGATCGCGGCGTAAAGATGGCGGTTGGTGCCGGGCGGGGGCGGGGCCATGACACCGCCCCCATCGCCCACCGCCAGCCGCGCCGTTTCCGACGCGCGCCGAAGCGACTTTTCGTTGATGCGGGTGGAATGGGCATAGCCGGCCACCTCTCCGCGCACCGCGCGCAGCCCGAACCCTTCGGCAGCGTCATAGCTTGCATTCCGGATGCGTCCGTCATCCAGCACCAGCGCCTCGGACCGGCGGCGTTCCAGGAACAGTTCGCCATCATCGGCACCCGCAACGGCATCGCGCAGGATGGACAGCGCCTGCGCCTCGTCCAGAAGGGTGTCGAAGGGGCGGAATGGGCTGTCGGTCATGGCGTCCTCTGGTCGTTCGGGCTGGTGTGACGTATATGGTGCCATGCAGGGGCGGCACAACACGGGCCTTGGGCGTTATGTCCCATTGATGGGCCGGCCGATCCACGCCAGAAGCCACCCCGCATCCTCGGAGGAGCATCATGAGCGACAGTCGCAGTTTCGAAGCCACGGGACAGGCCGGGTTCGCGGACTACTTCGCGCTGCTGAAGCCGCGCGTGATGACGCTTGTCGTCTTCACGGCCTTTGTCGGCCTTCTGGTGGCGCCTGCCAGCGTCAACCCGGTGGTCGGCTTCGCCTCCATCCTGTTCATCGCACTGGGCGGCGGCGCTTCGGGCGCGCTGAACATGTGGTGGGATGCCGATATCGACGCGATCATGAAGCGCACGAAGAACCGCCCGATTCCGGGCGGGCGCGTGGCGCCGCAGGATGCGCTTTGGTTCGGGCTGGTGCTTTCGGTCGTGTCCGTCGTGATGCTGGGGCTGACGGCGAACTGGTTTGCCGGGGCGTTTCTGGCCTTCACCATCTTCTTCTATGTCGTCATCTATTCGATGTGGCTGAAGCGGACGACACCGCAGAACATCGTGATCGGCGGCGCGGCGGGGGCCTTCCCGCCCATGATCGGCTGGGCCGTGGCCACGGGCGGCGTGTCGGTGGAAAGCGTGCTGATGTTCGCGCTGGTTTTCATGTGGACCCCGCCGCACTTCTGGGCGCTGGCGCTGTTCATGAAGTCAGATTACCGCGATGCGGGTGTGCCGATGCTGACGGTGACGCATGGGCGCAAGTCCACACGGGCGCATATCCTTGTTTATACGCTGCTGCTGACGCCGGTGGCGCTGGCGGCTGGCTTCACCTCCATCGGCGGGCCGGTCTATCTGACGGTGGCGGTTGTCGCGAACGCGATCTTCATGTGGGGCGCATGGCGCATCTGGCGGCGCGACGAGGATGTGGCCACCGCAGATGACTACCAGGTGGAAAAGAAGGTCTTTGCCTTCTCGCTCCTCTACCTCGCGGTACATTTCGGGGCCTTCCTTGCCCAGGCGGCGCTGAAGCCCTGGGGCCTTGGGGGGTGGTGATGTCGCGCAACGTCGCCCTGGCGCTGGTGCTGGCCGGTTTCGCGGCCCTTGTCTTTGCGATAACGCTGGCAAAGCTTGGCTGATCTTGCCGCAGCCGTTCGCCGCGCATAACGTGACGCGATCGGGCAGGGGGCCGCGTTGATCCGGATGGTTTGGGCACAGGCATTGGCTGGCGCGCTGCTTCTGGCGGCGATGTCGCCTGTGCCGTCGGCCCTGGGTGCGGCCTTGCTGGGCACTGCTGTGTGGCTTTGGTGGCGCGATCAGGTTCCCGCTGATGCGCCGTTCTGGCTGCGCCATGCCGCGGCCTTCGCCCTGCTGGCCGAGATTGCGATCTGCCTTGGTTGGTTCGCCTTCATGCATCAGGAGGGGTGGCTTTTTGCCCCCGCCGACGGATCACGGCATCTGGCCGAAGTCGCGACGCTGGCCGTCATCGCATCGGCGGCGCTGGCGCGCTGGGCGCTGGATGTGCGGCAGGACCGCGATCTTGCGCTTTGGGCCGCGCTGGCGCTGGGCGCACTTGCGGGCGCGGTGGAACTTTATGGCCTGCGCTTCGGTGGGTCTGCCCCGTTGGCGGCGTTGCGGCTGGCGCATCTGGGGCTGGGCCTTGCGGGCCTGCTGGCGGTGCGGGGCGCGGGACGGCTTGCACTGACGCTGGGCGTCATGGCATGGATCGGCGTCGCGGGAGTCTGGAGCATTCTGCAATTGGCGATGTGGCTGGCATGAGGTTGATTGCGATATCCGGCGCCTTGGCGCTGCTGTGCCTGTTCGCGGGTGGCTGGCAGATCTGTGCCCATCACGAGGCCGAAGCCCGCGCCGTCGCGGCGGCAGAGGCGCTGACGGGACAGCCCGATGCACTTCCCGCCGATCCCGCCCCCGCGACGGACCTGTTCCGCCCCGTGCGCATCGCGGGAACGCTGATGGGCGATGCCCTTCTTCTGCCGGTCGATCATCCGCAAATGGGCGCCGGTCTGCGTGTCATTCAGCCGATCGAAACCGGCGGGCGACGCATCCTGCTGGATCGCGGTTTCCTTTATCAGGCATGGGCAAACGATCCGCTGGTGGCCACCCAAGTGGAGGTGAACGGAAACCTGGACTGGCCTGCGGATCTGGACGATCTGGCGCGGCAGGCGCAGACCCTTCCCTTGCTGGTGGTGGCGGCCACGCCCACGGGCGACGGGGTGGTGCCGGTGCCGGTCGATCCGGCCCGAATGAAGGGCAGGCACATGCGCAACGCGCTGGCGTGGTTTGCTGTGGCGGCAGTGCTGGCGGGGATGACTCTGCTGCAACACTGGCGTATCAAGCGGCGTGGCGAAGGAAATGTGACGCAATGAAGTATATCTCGACCCGTGGTGCCGCCCCCGTCCTGACTTTCGGCGAGGCGATGATGACCGGCCTTGCCCGCGATGGCGGCCTTTACCTGCCCGAGACGATCCCGGCCTTCACCGAGGGCGAAATCGCCTCTTTGGCAGGACTTCCGTACGAGGAGGTGGTGTTCCGCGTCATCCGCCCCTTCACGGGCGACACCTTCGCCGATGAAGAACTGCGCGGCCTGATCGCGGCAGCCTATGAAGGCTTCGCCCATGATGCCCGCGCGCCGCTGGTGCAGCTTGCGCCCAACCACTTCCTGCTGGAGCTGTTCCACGGCCCGACGCTGGCCTTCAAGGACTTCGCGATGCAGCTGATCGGCCAGCTGATGCAGGCTGCGCTGGCGAAATCAGGGCAGCGGATCACCATCGTGGGCGCCACCTCGGGCGATACCGGATCGGCCGCGATCGAGGCATTCAAGGGGCTGGAGAATGTGGATGTCGTCATCCTGTTCCCGCATGGCCGCGTGTCCGAAGTTCAGCGCCGCCAGATGACCACCCCGCATGAGGCGAACGTGCACGCGCTGGCACTGGATGGCGATTTCGATGACTGCCAGGCCCGTGTGAAGGACATGTTCAACGACTTTGCCTTCCGCGACGCGGTGGGGCTGGCGGGCGTGAACTCCATCAACTGGGCGCGAGTGCTGGCGCAGGTGGTGTATTACTTCACCGCCGCCACGTCGCTGGGGGCGCCGCACCGTGCAGTCAGCTTCACGGTGCCAACGGGCAATTTCGGCGACATCTTCGCCGGATACATCGCGCGCCGGATGGGGCTGCCGATCGAAAAGCTGGTGGTTGCGACCAATCAGAACGACATCCTGCACCGCGCGCTGACCACGGGCGAATACAAGCCGGACGGGGTCATTCCCTCCATCAGCCCGTCAATGGACATTCAGGTGTCATCGAACTTCGAACGGGCGCTGTTCTATGCCTATGACCGCGATGGTGCGGCCGTGGCCCAGCTGATGGACGAACTGAAGGCCGGCGGCTTTTCGATCAGCCAGGGCGCGCGGCAATCGCTGGCGGATACCTTCGCCTCGGGCCGCGTATCGGAAGATGAAACGACGGCGACCATCCGCGACGTTCTGGCCGAAACGGGGGAGCTTCTTTGCCCCCATTCGGCCGTGGGCGTTGCCGTGGCCAAGCAGCATCTGGGCATCGTTCCGATGATCACGCTGGCCACCGCCCATCCGGCCAAGTTCCCAGACGCCGTGGAAGCTGCGGGCGCCGTGCGTCCCGAGCTGCCGCCGCACATGGCCGATCTGTTCACCCGGGCCGAGCGTGTGACGCAGGTGCCGAACGATCTGGCCGCCTTGCAAACCATCATTCGCGAAAGGACCGGCCGTTGACCGTCCGTCTGACGACACTTCCCAACGGCTTTCGCATCGTGACTGAAGACATGCCGGGGCTGAAATCAGCCTCGGTCGGTGTCTGGGTCACGGCAGGCGGACGCCACGAGCGGGCCGAACAGAACGGCATCGCGCATTTCCTTGAACATATGGCGTTCAAGGGCACAGCACGCCGCACCTCGCTGCAGATCGCCGAAGCGATCGAGGATGTGGGCGGCTATATCAACGCCTATACCAGCCGCGAGATGACGGCCTATTACGCCCGCGTGCTGGAGGATGACGTTCCCCTTGCGCTGGACGTGATCGGGGACATCCTGCTGAACCCCGTTTTCGACCCGCGCGAGATCGAGGTGGAGCGGGGCGTGATCCTGCAGGAAATCGGGCAGGCGCTGGATACGCCCGATGACATCATTTTCGACTGGCTGCACGAGGTGTCCTATCCCGACCAGCCGTTCGGGCGCACCATCCTTGGCCCCGAGGAGCGGGTGGCGAAGTTCACGCGCGACGATCTTTGCGGCTTCGTGGCCGAACATTACGGGCCGGAGAAGATGATCCTTGCCGCCGCCGGCGCGGTGGATCACGACGCCATCGTGGCGCAGGCCACCGAACTATTCGGCGGCAGGGCGCGCGGCCCCGCGCAGACCATCGCGCCCGCGGATTTCATCGGCGGCGAGTGCCGCAGGGCGAAGACGCTGGAACAGGCGCATTTCGCGCTGTCCTTCGCCGCACCCGATTATCGGGCGCCCGATGTCTATACCGCGCAGGTTTATGCGATGGCGATGGGCGGGGGCATGTCCTCGCGCCTGTTCCAGAAGATCCGCGAGGAACGGGGCCTGTGCTATACCATCTTCGCGCAGGCGGGTGCCTACGAGGATACGGGGCAGGTCACCATTTATTCCGGCACCTCGGGGGCGGAACTGGGCGATCTGACGGGCCTGACCATCGACGAGTTGAAGCGTGCGGCCGATGACATGACCACGGCAGAGGTTGATCGCGCCCGGGCGCA
The DNA here is from genome assembly GCF_004015795.1 of Falsirhodobacter deserti. Lineage (GTDB taxonomy): Bacteria > Pseudomonadota > Alphaproteobacteria > Rhodobacterales > Rhodobacteraceae > Falsirhodobacter > Falsirhodobacter deserti. The sequence continues at coordinate 792,299 of NZ_ML137218.1, forward strand.
GATGAAGGCCGGGATGCTGATGGGGCTGGAAAACCCGTCCTCGCGGTGCGAGCGTATCGCGCGGCTGCTGGCCATCTGGGGGCGCGTGCCCGAACTGGAGGAAGCGGTGGAGAAGATCGACGCCGTGACCGCCGAGGATGTGTGCGCCTATGCCGGGCGGCTGCTGTCGGCACCCACGGCGATGGCGCTTTACGGCCCGGTCGATGCCGCACCGGGGCTGGAGGCGATCCGGCAAAGGCTTGTCGCCTGATGCTGGGGCTGCGGCGTTCCCCACGGATCGAGACGGAGCGGCTTACCCTGCGTCTGCCGCAGCACAGTGATTACACCGGTTGGGCAGGCCTGCGGGCCCGCAGCGCCGATTTCCTGCAACCATGGGACCCGATCTGGGCGCCCGATCACCTGACGCGGCGGGCATTTTCCAATCGCGTCGGCTGGTCGTCGCGTTCGGCGGTCGAGGGGTCTGCCCTGCCATTGGTGCTGATCCGGCGCGAGGATCAGGTGCTGGTGGGCGCGATCACGCTGGACAATATCCGGCGAGGACCTGCGCAGGTGGGCACGCTTGGTTATTGGGTGGGGGAGCCGTTCGCGCGGAAGGGATATATGCGGGAGGCTATTCTGGGCCTGACCCATCACGCCTTCACGGTTCTGGATCTCAGCCGGCTTGAAGCGGCCTGCTTGCCCGAAAACGCCGCCTCGCGCGGGGTGCTGGAAAAATGCGGCTTCAAGTATGAAGGGGTTGCGCAAAGCTATCTGCAGATTGCGGGGCGCTGGCGCAACCACGTGCTTTATTCCAACCTGCGGAATGATCGCCGTGGCCGCACAGGGGCGGGATGATGCTGAACACCGCCGGTCCTGCCTTTCTTCAGGCGCTGGCGGCGCGGCTTCCGCCCGATACCCTGCGCCCCGCCGAACCGCGCCACCTGAGCGAGCCGCGCGGCAAGTTCGCCGGCATCGCCGCTGCTGTCGCGCTTCCCAGGAATGTTGACGAGGTGGCGACCATCCTTTCCGCCTGCCATGCCGCAAGGGTTGGTGTCGTGCCTATCAGCGGGGGCACCGGGTTGGTCAGCGGGCAGGTGATGACCTCTGGCGCGCTGCCGCTTCTGCTGTCGACGGAACGCATGTCGGCCATTCGCGCGGTTCACGCGGCCGAGAATGTCGTCGTGGCCGAAGCGGGTGCGATTCTGGCTGATGTGCAGGCCGCGGCGGTTGAGGCGGGACGGCTTTTTCCGCTGTCCCTGGCTTCGGAAGGCACGGCGCGGATCGGGGGGCTGCTGTCCACCAATGCGGGTGGACTGAACGTCCTGCGCTATGGCACTGCGCGGGATCTTTGCCTTGGGGTGGAGGCCGTGATGGCCGATGGCCGCGTTCTGCGCGGGCTGCGGCGGCTGCGCAAGGACAATACCGGCTATGACCTGCGCAACCTTCTGATCGGGGCCGAGGGAACGCTGGGAATCATCACTGCCGCCTCGTTGAAGCTGTTCACGCCGCCTGCGCATCAGGCGACTGCCTTGCTGACGGTGCGCGATCCCGAAGCGGCGCTTGCGCTTTTGACGCTGGCACAGGGCCATGCGCCCGGGATGGTTGACGCGTTCGAGTTGATCTCGGGGCAAAGCCTGCGGTTTCTGGCGGAGGTCATGCCCGATCTGCGCCTTCCCGTGGCAGAGGCGGAGTGGCTGGTGCTGCTGGAGCTTGGATTGCCGGCGGCGATGGGCGGCGATGCGGCGCTGGAGGCGGTTTTCGCCGAGGGGCTGGAGGCGGGGCTGCTGACGGACGGGCTGATCGCGCAATCGGGCCAGCAGCGCGAAGATTTCTGGGCACTGCGCGAGTCGATCCCTGAAGCAAACCGCCGCATAGGGGCCATCGCGAGCCACGACATCTCGCTTCCGCTGTCGCATGTGGCCGCCTTCATCCTCGAGGCGGGGGAGGCGCTGCGCCCCTTCGGCGCCCGCATCAACTGCTTCGGCCATCTGGGCGACGGCAACCTGCATTTCAACATCTTCCCGCCCAAGGGGCAAACCCGCGACGGGTTCGCCGCAGGCCCGATCACGCGGATCGTCCATGATCTTGTGGCCGCGCATGAAGGCAGTTTCAGTGCCGAACATGGGCTTGGGCGGCTGAAGGTGGAGGAGCTGGAGCGTTACGGCGATCCGGTGAAGCTTGCCTCGATGCGGGCTATCAAGGTGGCGCTGGACCCGCGCGGCATCCTGAATCCGGGGGCGGTTCTGCGGGGCTGACCATCATCCGCCAGCCCGCCCCCTGCATGAAAAAAGCCGCCCCGAAGGGCGGCTTTTCAATAAGTGCCTGAGGCGATCAGATTTCGTCCAGCGCGTCGATGGCCTTCTGGAGGTCGTCTTTCGACACCTCTTTCTCGGTCACGTTGGCACCTGCGACGATCTGGTCCACGACCTTGTCCTCGAAGATCGGGGCGCGCAGTTGCTGTTGCATCTGCGGGTTCTTCTGGACGAATTCGAAGAACGCACGCTCCTGACCCGGGTATTGACGTGCCTGGTTCAGAACCGCTTGCGTCATTTCCTGATCGGTCACCTGCACGTCGGACTTGCGGCCGATCTCGGCCAGCAGCAGGCCCAGACGCACGCGACGTTCGGCCAGCTTCTTGTGCTCGTCCGTCGGTTCGATCTTGTCGTGGTTGTGGTCGGTGTGGTCAGGGTTTTCCTCGTGCCACAGCTGGTGCGCGATCTGGCCGGCTTCGGCTTCAACAAGGCTCGGCGGCAGGTCGAAGGACACCATGCCGTCCAGCTGGTCCAGCAGGGCCCGCTTCAGAACGGCGCGCGATGCGCCCTTGTATTCGGCTTCCAGACGCTCGGAGATCTGGGCCTTCAGGCCAGCCAGATCCTCGGCACCGTATTTCTTGGCCAGCTCGTCATCCAGCTCGGCCTCTTTCGGGGCCTTGACGGCTTTGACCTTGCATTCGAACAGGGCTTCCTTGCCTGCCAGATGCGCCGCGCCGTAGTTTTCGGGGAAGGTGACCTTCACTTCGACTTCGTCATCAACCTTTGCGCCGACCAGCTGTTCTTCGAAGCCGGGGATGAAGGAACCCGAACCCAGAACCAGCGGATAGTCTTCGGCGGTGCCGCCCTCGAACACTTCGCCGTCGACCGAACCCTTGAAGTCGATCACGATCTGGTCGCCGTCCTTGGCTTTGGAGCCCTTGCGACGGTCGTCGAAGGATTGCGCCGTGGATGCGAGGTTCTTCAGCGCTTCTTCAACCGAAGCTTCGTCGGCCTTGACGATCAGACGCTCCAGCGTGACGGAGGAGGCGTCGATTTCCGGAATCTCGGGCAGGGCTTCGTAGGTCATCTCGACCACGACGTCCTGACCTTCGGCCCATTCTTCGCCGCCGACCATTTTCACGTCGGGCTGCATGGCCGGCCGGTCGCCGGTTTTTTCGAAGTGGTCTTTCATGGCGCCATCAACGGCGTCCTGCATCGCGTCGCCAAGAATGCGCGGGCCGAACTGCTTTTTCAGCATGGCCAGCGGCACCTTGCCCTTGCGGAAGCCCTTCATCTCGACCTCGGGCTGCGCCTCGAGCAGCTTTTCCTGCACCTTGGCGTCCAGCTCGGCCGCCGGCACGGTGATGGTATAGCCGCGTTTCAGGCCTTCGTTCAGGGTCTCGGTGACCTGCATATGATCGTCCCTTTCAAACCTTATCTGGTGCGGGTGGAGGGACTTGAACCCCCACGCCTTGCGGCGCCAGAACCTAAATCTGGTGCGTCTACCAATTTCGCCACACCCGCATACCGTCAGGCCGCCTGTCAGGGGCGGCCCGTGTTCCGGGGCCTTCTAGCAAAGCGATCTGCGGGATGCGAGAGGAAAAGCGTCACAGGCCGAGGCTGCGGAACACGCAAGGCAGCATGTCGGGCAGATCTTCGGCGATCAGGCCCGGTCCGAAGCTGCGTGCCGCCTCGATGTGCAGCCATGCGCCGGTGGCGGCGGCTGTGAACGGGGGCAGCCCGCGCGCCATAAGGCCGGTGATGATGCCGGCCAGCACATCGCCCGATCCGGCCGTGGCAAGCCACGGGGCCGCGCGATCATGGCTGGAATGGGCCAGCACCGCGCGGCCTGACGGATCGGCGATGATGGTGTCGTGACCCTTCAGCAGCACCGTGCAACCGGCGCGGGCGGCCGCCTGCCGCGTCACGTCCGGTTTCGGGGCGCCTTGTTTCAGCGACTCGGCAAGATCGGGGAAGATTCGCCCGAACTCTCCCTCATGCGGGGTCAGGACGCATTGGGGGTGAAGCAGGTCCAACTTGCCTTTTGACAGGGCGGTCAGCGCATCGGCATCCAGAAGTGTTTGCCGCCGCGCGTTCAGGGCAACCGGCAGCAGGGCTGCTGCGCGGTCCGTCCCGAGGCCGGGGCCAAGGCAAAGGGCATTGATCCGGTCATCCGCCAGCAGCGCGCCAAAGTCCTGCGCGTCATCGGCGGGACGCAGCATGATCGCGTCCAGCCGGGCGGCGTGTTCAGTGATCGCAGGGGCGGGCGGCACCAGCGTAACCAGCCCCGCGCCGACGCGCAGGGCGCCCCGCGCTGCCATCCGTGCCGCGCCGCCATGACCGGAGGCGCCCGCGAGCACCAGCGCATGGCCGTGGTCGAACTTGTGGCCGCCCGATTTGCCCAGAAGGTGAACGGCAGGGGCGGCAAGGTGAAGATCGGCAGTGACCGGCAGCGGATCGATCACGCGCAGGCGCCCCGTCACCTGCGGACCGTCTGCCAGATAGTGTCCGGGCTGGGCGGCATGGAAAGTGACCGTCAGGTCCACCGGCTGGCCGGTGGATCTTCCGGTTTCGGGATCAAGGCCTGGGGGAAGGCCAACCGCGACCCGCCGCGCCGCCTGCACCTTTGCATTGCCGATGGCCAGTTCCGGCATGTCCGAGATCGGCCAGCCCATCCGCGTGATCAGGCGCAGGACCGCGGGATGTTCGGGGGCCACCGCCGTGGCGGGCGGGGTTCGGCGGAAGTCCGGCCACTCCTGCAGGATCGCGGCGATGACGGCGCTTGCCCGCGCCTCTGCCGTTGCCCCGCCAGAAGCAGATTCTCTTCCGGCAGTGCCGTGCAATTGGGCAGCGGTGGGAAGCGGCGCGCCAAACGGCACGTCTTTGTTATCATGACGCATGTTTTTTGTGCTTTTCGCTGAAAGATGTAGCGGTTGTGCTTGGTTTTGGGCGCTCCGGAACGTGCATTTGCCATGGCCGATTGTCCGCTGATCGCTAAAGTGGTCAGTGACGATGAAACGACAGCGGAGACTCGGCCGATGAAGAAAATTGAGGCGATCATAAAGCCCTTCAAGCTCGACGAGGTGAAGGAAGCTTTGCAGGCAGCCGGTGTTCAGGGCCTCTCCGTTGCGGAAGTGAAGGGGTTCGGGCGCCAGAAGGGCCATACCGAGCTTTACCGCGGTGCCGAGTATGTCGTGGACTTCCTGCCCAAGGTGAAGATCGAGGTCGTCATTCCCGATGATCTGGTCGATGCTGCGGTGGAAGCCATCGTGCAGGCCGCCCGCACCGAGAAGATCGGCGACGGGAAGATCTTCGTCAGCCCGGTTGAGCAGGCCATTCGCATCCGCACCGGCGAGACCGGCGACGACGCGATCTGATAAAAGTTTCTACGGAGGAATTATACGTGATGAACGTTCAGGAAGTTCTGAGCCTGATGAAGGACGAGGAGGTCGAATATGTCGACATCCGCTTCACCGATCCCAAGGGCAAGCTGCAGCACGTCACGCTGGTTGCGGATCTGGTCGATGAGGACTTCTTCGAGGAAGGCTTCATGTTCGACGGATCCTCCATCGCGGGCTGGAAGTCGATCGACCAGTCGGACATGAAGCTGATCCTTGACCCGGCTTCGGTTTACATCGACCCGTTCTATGCCGAAAAGACGCTTTGCGTGCATTGCAACGTGGTGGAGCCGGACACCGGCGAGGCCTATAGCCGCGACCCGCGTTCGACCGCGCTGAAGGCCGAGGCCTACCTGAAATCCTCGGGGATCGGTGACAGCTTCTACTGCGGCCCGGAAGCCGAGTTCTTCATCTTCGACGATGTCCGCTATTCGGTTTCGATGAACAAGGTGTCGTTCCAGGTCGATGCCGTTGATGCAGCGTGGAACACCGACACCGTTTACGAAGGCGGCAACACGGGCCACCGTCCGGGCGTGAAGGGCGGCTATTTCCCGGTCAACCCGATCGACGATGCGCAGGACCTGCGCGGCGAGATGCTGTCCACCATGAAGCGCATGGGCATCAAGGTCGACAAGCACCACCACGAGGTTGCATCCTGCCAGCACGAGCTGGGGATGATCTTCGGCGGGCTGACCGAACAGGCCGACAACATCCAGAAGTACAAATACGTCATCCACAACGTCGCCCATGCCTATGGCAAGACCGTGACGTTCATGCCCAAGCCCATCAAGGGCGACAACGGCACCGGGATGCACGTGAACATGTCGATCTGGAAGGACGGCAAGCCGTTGTTCGCAGGCGATAAATATGCTGACCTGTCGCAGGAGGCGCTGTATTTCATCGGCGGCATCCTGAAGCACGCCAAGGCGCTGAACGCGATCACCAACCCGTCGACCAACAGCTACAAGCGTTTGATCCCGGGCTTCGAGGCACCTGTTCTGCGCGCCTATTCGGCACGCAACCGTTCGGGCTGCGTCCGTATTCCGTGGACGGAATCGCCGAAGGCCAAGCGTGTGGAAGCCCGCTTCCCCGACCCCTCGGCCAACCCGTACCTGGCATTCGCTGCGCTGCTGATGGCCGGCCTTGACGGCATCCGCAACAAGATCGACCCGGGCCCGGCTTCGGACAAGGATCTTTACGATCTGCCGCCGGAAGAACTGGCCGCGATCCCGACCGTTTGCGGCAGCCTGCGCGAAGCGCTGGAAGAGCTGGAAAAGGATCACGAGTTCCTGCTGGCCGGCGACGTGTTCACCAAGGACCAGCTTGACGGCTACATGGCCCTCAAGTGGGAAGAGGTCTACCACTACGAGCACACGCCGCATCCGGTTGAATACCAGATGTATTACAGCTGCTGATCCCTTCGCGATCCGGCACGGATGGCCGCCCTTCGGGGCGGCCTTCTCCGTTTGGGGGCGGCGGGTCTGTTGCGATGGGCTGCGGCACGGGCTATGCCGGAACAAGATCGCAAAGGAGCCTTATCAGATGCGTGCTTTCGTTTTTCCGGGGCAGGGTGCCCAGACCATCGGCATGGGTCGTGCACTGGCCGATGCCTATCCCGAGGCGCGGGCCGTGTTCGAGGAAGTGGACGAGGCGCTGCAGGAAAAGCTGTCCGCCCTGATCTGGGACGGCGACATCGAGACGCTGACCCTGACGCTGAACGCGCAGCCGGCGCTTATGGCAACCTCCATCGCGGCCATGCGCGCGCTTGAGGCGGAGGGGATCGGCATGGCCGATGCCGACTTCGTGGCAGGCCATTCGCTTGGGGAATATTCGGCGCTGTGTGCTGCAGGCTCGTTGTCGTTGACCGACACGGCCCGCCTGCTGCGTGCGCGCGGCGCCGCCATGCAGGAAGCTGTGCCCGTGGGCGTTGGCGCGATGGCTGCCATCCTGGGCCTTGGCTTTGACGACGTGCACGCGGTGGCCGAAGAGGCCGCGCAGGGCGAGGTGTGCCAGGCCGCCAATGACAACGATCCGGGGCAGGTGGTGGTATCGGGCCATCTTGCAGCGGTGGAGCGCGCGGTGGAGATCGCCAAGGCACGCGGTGCCAAGCGCGCGCTGATGCTGCCGGTTTCCGCGCCGTTCCATTGCGCGCTGATGCAGCCCGCCGCTGCCGCCATGTCCGAAGCGCTGGCCGCCGTTCCGATCGATGCGCCGCAGGTGCCGGTGGTGGTGAACGTCCGCGCCGAGGCCGTCACCGAACCCGACCGCATCCGTGCGCTTCTGGTGGCGCAGGTCACCGGATCGGTCCGCTGGCGCGAGTCGGTGCAGTACATGGAAGGTGCGGGTGTTACCCAGTTCTGGGAAATCGGTGCCGGTAAGGCACTTTCGGGCATGATCAAGCGGATCGCCAAGGGGGCGGAAACCCGCGCCATTGGCACCCCCGAGGATGTAGCGGCGGCAAAAGCCGCGCTGAACGACTGAAGCAGGAGCAGAGATGTTTGATCTGACAGGCAAGAACGCGCTGGTAACGGGCGCATCGGGCGGCATTGGCGCGGACATCGCGCGGGCGCTGCACAAGGCGGGGGCGACGGTTGCGCTTTCGGGCACGCGCGAGGCACCGCTGGCCGAACTGGCCGCCGAGCTGGGCGAGCGGGCGCACGTGGTCACTTGCAACCTTTCGGATGCTGCGGCCGTGGAAGCGCTGCCGAAGGCTGCCGCCGATGCGATGGGATCGGTCGATGTTCTGGTCAACAATGCCGGCATCACGCGCGACAACCTTGCCATGCGCATGTCGGACGAGGAATGGCAGTCGGTGATCGACGTCAACCTCACCTCCACCTTCCGGCTGTGCCGCGGCGTTCTGCGCGGCATGATGAAGGCACGCTGGGGGCGGGTCATCAACATTTCCTCCATCGTGGGGACGACGGGCAATCCGGGGCAGGTAAACTATTCCGCTGCCAAGGCCGGCATGGTCGGCCTGTCGAAAAGCCTTGCCTTCGAGGTGGCCAGCCGCGGCATCACGGTGAACTGCGTGGCCCCCGGCTTCATCCAGACTGCGATGACTGACAAGCTGAACGACGAGCAGAAAGGCCGCATTCTGGCGCAGATCCCGTCGGGGCGGATGGGTTCGCCGCAAGAGATTGCTGCCGCCGTGCTGTATCTGGCCAGCGCAGAGGCCGGGTATGTGACCGGTTCGACCCTGCATGTGAACGGCGGAATGGCCATGCTGTGATAGTGCTTGAAAGCGTTTGCCTTGGTGAATAACCCTTGCTATAGCGCGCCTCGAGACCACGGGGGCCGCATAGCCACCGAGGCACCCCGTCGCACTGTCGGGACAACCGCCCATCGGGCAATGACAATTGGGACGGGACCGCTCCCGCAATGTATGAGGAAATGACATGAGCGACATCGCAGATCGCGTGAAAAAGATCGTCGTCGAGCACCTGGGCGTCGAAGAAGAAAAAGTGACCGAGAACGCTTCGTTCATCGACGATCTGGGCGCTGACAGCCTCGACACCGTTGAACTGGTCATGGCCTTCGAAGAAGAGTTCGGCATCGAGATCCCGGACGACGCTGCCGAGACGATCCAGACCTTCGGCGATGCCGTCAAGTTCATCTCCGAAAAAGCCTGATCCGGCTTCAACGGATGAAAGGGGCGCCCCTTGCGGGCGCCCTTTTTGCATTCACTGGGCCGAAAAGGCGGTGGTCAGGGCCGCGATCAGGTTTTCAGCGTCATAGGGCTTCCGGACGACCGGCACGCCGCGCATCGCTTCGGGCAGGGCCGAGCCTTCGTCGTAGCCGGTGGCGAAGACGAACGGGATGCCACGTGCGCGAAGCTCTTCCGCCACCGGGATGGACGTTTCCTGCCCGAGGTTGACGTCCAGCATTGCAAGTTCGATCTCGCTGCTGCTGACAAGTTCCAGCGCCTGTTCGACGTTGCGGGCCAGCGAGATGCGGCGGAAGCCGGAATCTTCCAGCATCGCTTCAACATCCATCGCGATAAGCAGCTGGTCTTCCAGCAGCATCAGATGTGCTTCCTCGGGGATGCTGGTGCCGGTTTCGGCAGTGACGGCGGGGGCAGTGGTCATCTTTGGTTCCTCGAAGCGGACATGGCGGGCGGGAAGGACAAACTCTGCCTCCACGCCGTTGGGATGATAATCGATGCGGCTGCTGCCCCCCAGATCGAAGGGCAATGACCGTTGAAGCAAGAGAGAGCCGAAGCCCGTGCGGGAAGGCGGCACGACCGCAGGGCCGCCGCTTTCACGCCATTGCAGGGCGCAGTCACCGGTTTGCGTGGCGGCCCATGTCACCTGCAGCAGGCCGCCGGGGCGCGACAGGGCCCCGTATTTCGCGGCATTGGTCGCCATTTCATGCAGGATTTGCGCCATGACGGAAAAACCGCGACTGTCGAGAATGACGTCGGGGCCGTGCAGTTGGATCGCGGTTGAACCGTCATAGGGCGAAAGCTCTGCCTGCAGCAGCGCCGAAAGCGCGCCGCCCCCGTCGCCGCGCATGACCTGATCATGGGCATATGACAGCGCCTGAATGCGGCCTTTCAGTGCGGCAACATAGGATTCCAGCGTTTTGCCTTCTTCAAGCGGGTGCCCGATCACCGACTTGATGACCGCGAGGATGTTCTTGACGCGGTGGTTCAGCTCGTCGTTCAGGACGCGCTGGCGCAGGTCGGCGCGGGTGCGTTCTTCGGCGAGCAATTCGTTGTGCAGCAGCACGATTTCCACCAGAGAGGAGCGGAGGGCCTGGGCGGTATCAAGCTCGTCTTCCGTCCAAGGGCGGGAGCGGCGATGCACTTCCTCTTTCCACAGCGCGAAGCTGCGGCGGGGGGTCAGGCGGTCCCCACGGGGGCCGACGCTGTATTTTTTTTCGGGGTTCCCCGCCCAGTCAAGCGTGTGGATCTGTTCCAGCCGGAAGAACAGGATCCAGTCGCGCGGGATCTGCGAAACGGGAACGGCCAGCATTCCGGCGGCCTGTTCATGAAAGTCTTCGGCCTGCGGGAAATGGTCCAGCAGGCTGTCCGTGGCCCAGACCTCGCCGTCGCTATGCTGGGCGATCTGGGGCAGGAGGGCATCTAGCGCGGCATCATCGGGAACGCTGCCACTGCTGACCCGGCCTGCGCTGGATTGCACCACGATACCGTCGCAATCCAGCAGTTGTCGGAAATCCTCCAGCCCATTTGAAAGCAGGTCGGAGACATCCTGCGAAACGTCCAGCCGCGAAAGCTTGCCCAGCTGGTGGCGGGCGCTGGCGGCGGTCTCCAGCTTGCGCTTGCGCAGCAACGTGCCAAGGTGCAGGGACAGGAACTCTCCGAACATCTCGGTCGCGACGCGCTCGGCCATTGTCAGCGTGCGGGGGGAATAGTGGTGGCAGGCGATCAGCCCCCACAGAACCCCGTCAACGATGATGGAGATCGACATGGAGGCGCTGACCCCCATGTTGCGCAGGTATTCGCAATGGATGGGCGAAACGGAACGCAGATGCGCCTGCGACATGTCGAGCGGGACACCCTCGTAAAGCTCTGGCATCAGCGGGACGCGATCGGCGGAGGCGTCGGAGATCAGCCTGATGGTGTTTGCCAGATAAAGCCGGCGCGCCTGTGCGGGAATGTCTGCCGAAGGGAAGTGCTGGCCGAGGAAGCTTTCTAGGTGGTCTTCCTTTTCCTCGGCGATGACGCGTCCGGAGCCGTTGCGGGCGAATTCATAGATCATCACGCGGTCGTACCCGAGGCTGGTGCGAACCAGCCGCGCCACCTCCTCTACCAGCGCATCGGTGGCCGCGATGCCCGAAATGCGGTCCATCATCAGGCGGGCCAGTTGCAGGGGCGGGGCAAGGGCGGTTCCGGTGCTTTCCACCTCCAGCACGGTTGCCGCACCGTTCTGGTGCACCGCCATGTCCACATGGCGGCCCGACGGAAGCTGCACATCGAACAAAAGCGCGGGGCGGGTCTGGCCGCTGGCGACCGTCATCGCGTCGCGCAGCCGGGCATGAACCTGCGGGCCGAACATCCGTGTGGCGCTTTGCCCGTTCTGCACGCCTTCCTGGCCGAGGATCTGTGCGCTGTTGACCGAGTGCTGGCGCAGTTCGTTCATTTCCAGATCGAAGGCCAGCAACGCACCTTGCGGCTGGATGGAGCCGGGAATGTGGATCGGTTCCTGATCGCAGTTGTTGAGGGTAAGCGGCTCGGTCATGTCGGATCTTTCGTGAACGCGGTGCGGGCGGCAGCGAAGGTCACATCCGCGCCATTGGCAGCGGCACCGGCGTCGTAAGGGTGGGCGCTGTCCAGCAGGGACAGGAAGGCGGTCCAGTTCGTCACATCGCCTGCAAGATGTCTGGCGCCGAATATTTCGTCGAACCCCATGGCGCGGGCCTGACGGCGAAGGATCTGGCTGCCGAGGGCGGCCCCTTCCAGCACGTAAAGCCGGCCAAGCATCGCGCTGCCTGCCAGGGGCGGGAGGGGCGGCACCTTGGGGCAGGGCAGGCCCAGATCGGCCATGTCGCGGCAAAGCGCGGGGAGGATGCGACGCGGCCGCCAGCCCTGAAACGAGACGTCGCCCAGCGATGGTTCCACGGCTGCCCGGAAACGGTAATTGGCTTTCACGTAAGCTTCATATTCGGCGCGATCGGCAAAGCCATTCACTGCCGCGTCCAACGCGCGATGTGCCGCGGCCGTTGTATCACGCAATTGCCAGCGCCTGTCCGAAAGTTGTTCCGCCCGTACCATCGGCGGGAAACTAGCTGGAAGTTCATCCGGCGCAAGGGTGACTTGCGCGCTCTGGCGCACGGTCGGATGTGCCTTATGTTGCAGGGGCGCGGCCGCGCGTGTATCAGGCGGCAGGTTTGCGAAAAGGAAAATGGTCATGCGTCGGGTTGTCGTCACAGGTCTGGGTCTGGTCACACCGCTGGCCTCGGGCGTCGAGGAAACGTGGGAGCGTCTGCTGGCCGGTCAATCCGGAGCGGGCACGATCACCCGTTTCGATCCGGCCAACGTGGTGACGAAATATGCCTGCGAGGTTCCGCGCGGGGATGGCACGAACGGTACCTTCAATCCGGATGACTGGATGGAGCCCAAGGACCAGCGCAAGGTGGATGATTTCATCATCTATGGCATGGCCGCTGCCGTTCAGGCCGTGAAGGATGCCGGCTGGGAGCCGACGGACGAGGAAAGCCTGGAGCGGACCGGTGTCATGATCGGGTCGGGGATCGGCGGGTTGAGCACGATTGCCGACACGGCTGTTCTGATCAAGGAAAAGGGGCCCAAGCGCGTTTCCCCGTTCTTTATTCCCGGGTCGTTGATCAACCTTGTTTCGGGTCAGGTCTCTATCCGCTTCGGCTTCAAGGGTCCGAACCACGCTGTTGTAACGGCCTGTTCGACCGGTGCGCATGCCATTGGCGATGCGGCGCGGCTGATTGCGTTCGGGGATGCCGACGTGATGGTTGCCGGAGGGGCGGAAAGCCCGATCTCGGAAATCGGGATCGCGGGCTTTAACGCCTGCAAGGCGTTGTCGAGCAAGCGTGCCGACGATCCCACCGCGGCCAGCCGCCCTTATGACGCCGACCGCGACGGTTTCGTCATGGGCGAGGGCGCGGGGATCGTGGTTCTTGAAGAATACGAGCATGCCAAGGCTCGCGGCGCCAAGATCTATGCCGAGGTGCTGGGTTATGGCATGTCGGGGGATGCCTTTCACATCACGGCCCCGGCCGAGGATGGCGATGGCGGGTTCCGCGCCATGACTGCCGCCCTGAAGCGCGCCGGAATCGAACCGTCGCAAGTGGATTATATCAACGCGCACGGCACCAGCACCATGGCGGACACGATCGAGCTTGGGGCCGTGGAGCGGTTGCTGGGCGAGCATGCCGCAGATGCGACGATGAGCAGCACGAAATCCTCCATCGGGCACCTTCTGGGTGCGGCAGGTTCGGTTGAGGCGATCTTCTGCGCGCTGGCGATCCGTGACCAGATCGCGCCGCCGACGATCAACCTTGATGATCCGGCGGTGGAATCGAAGCTGGATCTGGCGCCGAACAAGGCCGTGAAGCGCAAGATCGACGTGGCGCTTTCCAACTCGTTCGGGTTTGGCGGAACGAATGCCAGCCTGGTTCTGGGGCGGGTGACTGACTGATGTGGAAATCTGTCGCGTCCAATGCACTGACCCTGTTCATCGTGATTCTGGTCCTGGTGGCGGGATTGGTGGCCTGGGGGCGGCAGAGCTTCTTTGAGCCGGGGCCGCTGGCGCAGCCGATCTGCCTGCGGGTGGATCGGGGCGACGGTACCGCAACCGTGGCGGCCCGGCTGGCGGCGCAGGGGGCGATTTCCAACGAAATCGTTTATCGCATCGGGGCGGATTATACCGACAAGGCGGGGAGCGAGAAGTTCGGGAGCTATCTGATCCCGGCGGGTGCCTCCATGCCGCAGATTCTTGATATCGTGACGGCCGGCGGACAATCGACCTGCGGGCGCGAAATCAACTTCCAGATCGGGGTGGCAAGCACGCAGATGGTGCTGCGCGATCTGAACCCCGTGACCGGTCGTTTCGAGGAGATCGCGAAATACGATCCCGCAGCGGGGGACGCGCCCGAAGCCTTTGCCGACATGGAAGGCGATGATCTGCGCCTGCGTGTGACGCTGGCGGAAGGCGTGACGAGCTGGCAGGTGGTTGATGGGCTGAAACGGGCCGATTTCCTGACAGGCGATGTGGATGAGGTGCCTGCGGAGGGCACGCTTGCGCCCGACAGCTATGAAGTGGCCGAGGGCACTGCACGCGCGGACCTTCTGGCCGAAATGGCGGAAAGGCAGACGCGTATTCTGGCGGAGATGTGGGAAGGCCGCGAAGAGGGCTTGCCTTACGAGACGCCGGAGGAGGCGCTGATCATGGCCTCGATCGTGGAGAAGGAAACCGGGATCGCCGAGGAGCGCCCGATGGTTGCCAGTGTTTTCGTGAACCGCCTGCGGCAGGGCATGCGGCTTCAGACGGACCCGACCGTGATCTACGGCGTCACGAACGGCGAGGGTGTTCTGGGGCGTGGTTTGCGGGCCAGTGAGTTGCGGGCGCGCACCCCTTACAACACCTATGTCATCGATGGGCTGCCGCCCGGACCGATTGCGAATCCCGGGCGGTTGAGCATTCAGGCGACGCTGCATCCGGCGGAAAGCGATTACGTGTTCTTTGTGGCCGATGGCTCGGGCGGGCATGTGTTCGCGCGCACGCTGGACGAGCATAATGCCAATGTTGCGAAGTGGCGCGAGATCGAGCGGGCGCGGGGAGAGGTGCCGGAGGGCGGCGTGCAAACGCGGCAGTAAAGGCGTGATTAAGCCTCCGCACCGTTAAGGTATTGTAAAATATTGACTTTCGGGGCGGTGTGGCGTATACCTTTTGCCATGCTGGAAGAATTGAACGAGCGGCCTCGGGGGTGACCCCGCAGGCCGTTTTTTCGTTCGCTCGTGCGGGCAGCATGAGAGGCGGGACAAGCAATGAAGGTGGATCTCTCCGTTGGAGAAGCTTCGCAGGTCGATCTGCTTGCGGAGACAGAGAGGCTGTATCGGGAGGTCGCAGAGGAGCTGGCGCTGGCCACGCGCCGCGTGAGTGACGGCGATCTTGGGGAAGTGGCGAACACGGTGCGCGCGGCGAAGGATCTTCGCGCGGCTTTCCAGATGGTGATGGACGAAAGGACACGGGTTGAGAAACTTCGCAAGCAGGTTGCCGGCGTCGTCAACGACTATGCCTTTGACCTTGATGCCGCACGAGATGAGATCGGGCGCAGGCTGGCTTGCCTCCGCGGCGCAGGATGAGGTGGATGCCTTTCTTGGGGGGCTGGGGGACAATGCGCTGATGGCGCTGCCGTGGCTGTTCGAGTTCTGGGCGCTGCCGCACCAGTTGCCGCCTGACGGGGCGTGGAAAAGCTGGGTTATCATGGGGGGGCGCGGTGCGGGCAAGACTCGTGCCGGCGCCGAATGGGTGCGGGCGGAGGTGGAGGGGGCGCGCCCCCTTGATCCTGGCCGATCACGCCGCGTCGCGCTGGTGGGAGAGACGATCGACCAGGTGCGCGAGGTCATGATCTTCGGCGAAAGCGGATTTCTTGCCTGCTCGCCTTCCGACCGCAAGCCGGTGTGGGAGGCGGGGCGGCGTCGTCTGGTCTGGCCGAACGGTGCGGTTGCGCAGGTGTTTTCGGCACATGAGCCTGAAAGTTTGCGTGGGCCGCAGTTTGATGCAGCATGGGTGGATGAGCTGGCGAAGTGGAAGAAGGCCGAGGAGACGTGGGACATGCTGCAATTCGCATTAAGGCTGGGGGAGCATCCGCGCCAGGTCATCACAACCACTCCGCGCAATGTGGCTGTGCTGAAGGCGATCCTCAAGAATCCCTCTACGGTTGTGACACATGCCCCGACGGAAGCGAACCGCGCCTATTTGGCGGCGAGTTTTCTGGACGAGGTGCGCCAGCGTTACGAGGGTACCCGACTTGGCCGTCAGGAGTTGGACGGGGTTTTGCTTGAGGATGTGGAGGGCGCGCTTTGGACCACGCCCGCACTTGAATCAGGACGGATTGAGGCCGCGCCGAAGCTGGACCGCATCGTCGTGGCGGTGGACCCGCCGGTGACGGGGCATGCAGGATCGGACGAATGCGGGATCGTTGTTGTGGGGGCGGTGACGCAGGGCCCGCCGCAGACATGGCGTGCCGTGGTGCTGGAAGATGCCAGCGTGACGGCGGCGAGCCCTGACACATGGGCACGGGCTGCGCTGGCCGCGATGGAGCGGCATGGAGCGGACCGTCTGGTGGCGGAGGTGAACCAGGGCGGAGATCTGGTGGAGACGGTGATTCGCGGGATCGACCCCATGGTGCCGTTCCGCGCCGTGAGAGCGAGCAAGGGCAAGGCTGCGCGGGCCGAGCCTGTTGCGGCGCTGTATGAACAGGGGCGTGTGCGGCACCTGCGGGGCCTTGCTGCGCTGGAGGACCAGATGTGCCGGATGACGCTTCGCGGCTTTGACGGGAAGGGTTCGCCTGACCGGCTGGACGCGCTGGTCTGGGCCTTGTGGGAACTGATGATCGCGCCGGCTTCGGGGCATCAGCGCCCGCAGGTGCGGGGGCTTTAGGGGCACCGCGCGGAGGCATTAAGCGATGTTAACCCCTTCGGCGTAGATTGGTTTTCAACGGACGAAGGGTCCGGTTCTGAAACAACAAGACGGTGCGGCCGCGCATTTGTGCGGGTGGCGGCGGCTTGCCGGATGGAGGTGCGGATGTTCGATTTCCTGAAACGGGGCACGGCGCAGGTGCCGGAGGTCAAGGCCTCGGCGACCGGGCCCGTGATCTCGTATCAGAGTTCGGGGCGCGTGGCGTGGAGCCCACGCGACACGGTCAGCCTGACGCGAACCGGCTTTCAGGCCAACCCGATCGCGTTTCGCGCTGTGAAGATCATTGCCGAGGCGGCGGCGGCCCTGCCGCTGGTGCTTCAGGATGCCGAGCGGCGTTATGACTTGCATCCGGTGCTTGAGCTGATCCGCCGTCCGAATGCGGCGCAGGGGCGGGCCGAATGGTTCGAAGCGCTTTATGCGCAGCTTCTGCTGTCGGGAAACGCGTATCTTGAGGCGGTGCCGGGCGGCACCTTGCCGCTGGAGCTT
Organism: Falsirhodobacter deserti; assembly: GCF_004015795.1. GTDB lineage: Bacteria > Pseudomonadota > Alphaproteobacteria > Rhodobacterales > Rhodobacteraceae > Falsirhodobacter > Falsirhodobacter deserti. The sequence continues at coordinate 809,555 of NZ_ML137218.1, forward strand.
CACGTTCTGCGCTCTGACCGGATGAACCTGGTTCCCGGGCCGGATGGCTGGCCCGTGGCCTATGACTATACCGTAGGGGGGCGCAGCCTGCGGTTCGACATGACGGGTGGTTTGCAGCCGATCTGCCATATCAAGACGTTCCATCCGCAGGACGATCATTACGGGCTGTCGCCGATGCAGGCGGCGGCGGTGGCGCTGGACGTTCACAACAGCGCCTCGCGGTGGTCCAAGGCGCTGCTGGACAACGCCGCGCGGCCTTCGGGGGCGATCGTTTACAAGGGCGTGGACGGGCAGGGTTCGCTTTCGCCAGACCAGTACGACCGGTTGGTGACCGAGATCGAAATGAACCACCAGGGTGCGCGCAATGCGGGCCGCCCGATGCTTCTGGAAGGAGGGCTTGACTGGAAGCCGATGGGGTTCAGCCCTGCGGACATGGAGTTTCATGAAACAAAGCTGGCGGCGGCGCGCGAGATTGCGATCGCGTTCGGTATTCCGCCGATGATCCTGGGGATTCCGGGGGATGCGACCTATGCCAACTATCAGGAGGCGAACCGCGCCTTTTATCGCCTGACGGTGCTGCCGCTGGCGACGAAGGTGGCGGCGCAGGTTTCGCATTGGCTTTCGTCGTTCAGCGGCGAGGAAGTGGAACTGCGGCCCGATCTGGACCAGGTTCCCGCGCTTGCCGCCGAGCGTGACCAGCAATGGTCGCGTGTGGGGGATGCGGATTTTCTGACCACCGCTGAGAAGCGCGCCCTTCTGGGGCTGCCGAGGGTGCCGGAGGAATGAGGGAAGCCGGATCGCGCTTTCTTTATGACAGTTTTGATGCCGCCGCCGCGCGGATCGAAGCGAATGAGCGCGTGTCCGAGGAACGCTGGAACGGGCTGGAATACCGGCTGGTCCAGATCGAGGGCACGCTGGACCGGCTGGAACGGCGCGTCTGGCTGGGGGTCTATGGTGTTGCGGCCTTTTTGCTGACGCAGGGGGCCGAGGCGCTGATGAACACGGCGATGAGGTGAGGATGATCGGAGTTATTGGAGCGCCCGAACGCAAGTTCCACGCCACCGGCACGCTGGAGGTGAGGGGCGGGGTGATCGAAGGCTATGCCTCTCGGTTCGGGCTGCGGGATCAGGGGGGCGATGTTGTGTTGCCCGGCGCTTATGGCGCCAGCCTTGCGCGGCTGAAGGGTCGCCGCGTGAAGATGCTGTGGCAGCATGATGCGGGCGAGCCCATCGGCGTTTGGGACGACGTTCGCGAGGACCAGACGGGCCTGTTCGTGAAGGGTCGGATCCTGCCGGACGTGGCGCGGGGCCGCGAGGCGATCGCGCTGCTGGATGCGGGGGCCATCGACGGGCTTTCCATCGGCTATCGCACCGTGCGGGCCGATCGGGACGCCAAGGGCAGGCAGCTGGCGGAGCTGGATTTGTGGGAGGTGTCGCTTGTGACCTTTCCGATGCAGATCGAGGCCCGCGTGCAGGCCAAGAGCGGGGATGTTCACGGCTGGCGCCAGATTGCCGCCGTGCTGAGGAATGCGACGGCGGAAATCGCCGCGCGCTGAGATTTCACAATACCGGAGGGTGGAATGACCGAGACGATGTCGCGGATCGGAGGCGGCATGCCTGATGATCCGGTTGCAGAGATGGCTGCGGCCATGAGTGGGTTCGTGAACGAACTCAAGGGCTTCAAAGCCGACGTTTCCAAATCGCTTCAAAAACAGGAAGAGCGACTGACCATGCTGGACCGCAAGACGATGACCTATGGCCGCCCGGCCCTTTCTTCCGCTGCAGAGGTGGAGGTGCCGCATCGCAAGGCCTTTAACGCGTACCTGCGTTCGGGTGATGATGACGGGCTGCGCGGCCTGTCGATGGAAGGCAAGGCGCTGGGCACGTCGGTTGCGGCCGATGGCGGCTATCTGCTGGACCCGCAAACGGCTGACACGATCCGTTCGATGCTGGTTTCCACCGCATCCATCCGCGCCATCGCCAATGTGGTGAACGTGGAAGCGACATCCTATGATGTGCTGGTGGACCGTTCCGAGGTCGGCTCGGGCTGGGCGAGCGAGACGTCCAACCTGACCGAGACGGCGACGCCGGCGATCGAGCGCATCTCCATCCGGCTTCACGAGCTTTCGGCGATGCCCAAGGCGAGCCAGCGCCTGCTGGATGACAGCGCTTTCGACGTGGAAGGCTGGCTGGCCGGCAAGATCGCGACGCGCTTCATGCGTGCCGAATCCGCAGCCTTTGTTTCGGGCGACGGCATCGACAAGCCGACCGGCTTCCTGACGGCGCCGAAGGTGGCGAATGCCACCTGGTCGTGGGGCAGCCTCGGCTATGTCACCTCGGGGGCGGCGGCGGATTTCGCATCGACCAATCCAGCCGATTGCATCGTCAACCTCGTTTATTCGCTGCAGTCGCAGTACCGCGCGAATGCGACTTTCGTGATGAATTCCAAGACCGCGGGTGCGGTGCGGAAGATGAAGGATGCCGATGGCCGCTTCCTTTGGTCCGATGGACTGGCGGCAGGCCAGTCCGCGCATCTGATGGGCTATCCCGTACTGATCTGCGAGGACATGCCCGACATCGCGGCCGGCGCGTTCGCCATCGCCTTCGGTGACTTCAACACCGGCTATACCATCGCCGAACGGCCCGATCTGCGCCTGCTGCGCGATCCCTTCTCGGCCAAGCCGCATGTGCTGTTTTATGCCACGAAGCGCGTGGGCGGCAATGTCACCGACTTTGCGGCGATCAAGCTGCTGAAATTCGCAACCTCGTAACAGCGTTGCGGATCGGGTGTCGCCCCGCCGCGCCTTCCAGCTGTTCCCTCCGTCCGAGCGGCGCGAGGGGCGGCACCCGCCCAATCAACATCAAGGATTTGCGATGAACCTGATCGAGGAAACCCGGACCGCGGCGGATGTGCTGCCCGTGGCCGCGCTGAAGGCGCATCTGCGGCTGGCCAGCGGGTTCAGTGATGACGGGCAGCAGGATGCGCTGCTGGAAGGCTATTTGCGCGCCGCCATCGCCGCCATCGAGGGGCGGACCGGCAAGGCGCTGATCGCGCGGCCTTTCGTTCTGCAACTGACCCGCTGGCGTGATGTGTCGACCCAGCCGCTGCCGCTTGCCCCCGTGGCGCACGTTGCCTCGGTGCGGGTGGACGGGACCGAGGTGGTTGGATGGCGCCTGGTGCAGGACATGCATCGCCCGCGCATCGTGGCTCCTGTTCTGCCCACCATCCCGGAAGGCGGCGTGGCGGAGATTGTTTTCACGCCCGGTTTCGGGGCGTGGGATGCCGTGCCGGCGGACCTGGCGCAGGCCGTTCTGCTTCTGGCCGCCGAATATCACGAGGTGCGGCATGAGGCGGGTTTGCGGGTTTCTGCCCTTCCGCTTCAGGTTGCCAGCCTGATCGAGCGGTGGCGCACGGTGCGCCTGCTTGGGGGTGCCGTATGCGGATGACCCATGCGCTGGTGCTTGAAGCGCCGGTGAAGGTGGCCGACGGCGCTGGGGGCACCCTGCGCGACTGGCGCAAGCTGGGCACCCTTTGGGGTGCGATGAAATACGGCCCCGTGCGGGAGGATGGTGGCGTGGCGGTGGTGGCCGTCCGCATCACGGTGCGTGCCGCGCCGCAAGGCGCGCCTTCGCGGCCCGTGGCAGGCCAGCGACTGCGCGACGGGGAGCGGATTTTCGACATTCTTGCCGTGACCGAAGCTGGTGACCGGCTGACCTGCCACGCGGAGGAGAAGCCATGAGCTATGCCACTGCGGCAGCCCTTCAGGCCGCGCTTCATGGGCGGCTGATCGGGGCGCTGGATGTGCCGGTTTACGATTCCGCCGCTGATGGCCTTGGCGGCACCTGGGTGCTGATCGGTCCGGAGGATGTTCGCGACCGTTCGGACAAGACCGGCGCCGGTGCCGAGCATCGCGTGGTGCTGAGCGTGGTTTCGGATGCCGAGGGTTTTCAGCGGGCCAAGACGGTTGCCGGCGCGATTTGCGACGCGCTGGCGCTGCCGATGCAGATGACGCGGGGCCGGATCGCGGCCCTGTGTTTCGATCGCGGGGTCGCGCGGCGGCTGGATGCCGGGCGCGTCCGCCGTATCGACCTGACGTTTCGCGCGCGGGTCGAGGATACAGTGAAGGGAGAGGAATAGATGGCTGTTCAGAACGGGAAAGACCTGCTCATCAAGCTTGACATGACGGGCGACGGCCAGTTCGAGACGGTGGCCGGGCTGCGAGCCACGCGCATCAGCTTCAACGCCGAAACGGTGGATGTGACCAGCCTTGAAAGCGCGGGTGGCTGGCGTGAGTTGCTGGGCGGGGCGGGTGTACGCTCTGCCTCCATCTCGGGGTCGGGCGTGTTCCGCGATGCGGCGACGGATGAACGGGCGCGCCAGATCTTCTTTGATGGCGAGGTGCCGCAGTTCCAGGTGATCATCCCGGATTTCGGCGTGGTGCAGGGCGCGTTCATGATTACCGCGATCGAATATGCCGGCAGCCATAACGGCGAGGCGACGTACGAGATGACGATGGCCTCGGCCGGGGCGCTTGGCTTCACGGCCCTGGCATGAACCCCTGGGCCGGAGAAGCGGCGCTGACCATAGACGGCCGGCGCCATGTGGCGAAACTGACATTGGGGGCGCTGGCAGAGCTTGAGGCCGCGCTGGAGGCGGGAAACCTGATCGCCCTGATCCAGCGGTTCGAGGAGGGGCAGTTCACCACCCGCGATGTGCTGGCCGTGATCGTGGCCGGTTTGCGCGGGGGCGGCTGGGATGGGCAGGCGCAGGACCTGATGACCGCCGAGATTGTCCCTGCAGAGGCAGCGAAAGTGGCGGCGCTGCTGCTGGCCCGCGCTTTTGCGCTGCCGTGATCGACTGGGCCGGCCTGATGCGGGCAGGGCTGCACGGGCTGGGGCTGCATCCCGATGCCTTCTGGCGCCTGACGCCCAATGAATTGCGGATGATGCTGGGGGCGGAGCAGGCGGCCCCGCTGTCGCGCGCGCGGCTGGAGGAACTGGCCCGCGCATTTCCCGATGTGAAAGGAGAAGGTGGTGAGCCAGGATCTTGAGGAACAGGTGGATGCACTTGAAGCGACCCTTGGCTCTGTTTCCGGGATGGTGGGAGAGTTCGAGGGAGAACTGTCGCGGATGCGCGCGACAATGACCTTCACGGGCCGCGAGGCCGAGCGGCTTTCGACCAGCATCGGCGGCGGTGTCCGCCGGGCCTTTGACGGGCTGATCTTTGACGGCGACCGCCTTTCCGACGCGATGCGATCCGTGGGCGAGGCAATTACCCGCGCCGTTTACAAGACCGCGACGAAGCCGGTGGAGGGTGCGCTCGGCTCCCTCATCTCTGACGGGATGGGGGCGTTGATGGGCGGGGTGATGCCGTTTGCCAAGGGCGGGGCCTTCGCGCAGGGCCGGGTGATGCCTTTCGCCAAGGGTGGGGTCGTGTCCTCTCCAGTGATGTTTCCGATGCGGGGGGCGACCGGCCTGATGGGCGAGGCGGGGCCGGAGGCGATCATGCCGCTGACGCGCGGCGCCGACGGCCGGCTGGGCGTGCAGGCGCAGGGCGGGCGCACCGTCAACATCACCATGAATGTGACCACGCCCGACGTTGCGGGCTTTCAGCGCAGCCAGGGGCAGATCGCGGCGCAGGTCGGCCGGGCGCTGTCGCGGGGGCAAAGGAACAGATAATGGCATTTCACGAGATACGCTTTCCCGCCAACCTGTCCTTCGGATCGGTGGGCGGGCCGGAGCGGCGCACCGACATCGTCACCCTTGCCAATGGGTTCGAGGAACGGAACACCCCCTGGGCCCATGCGCGGCGGCATTACGATGCGGGCGTGGGGCTGCGGTCGCTGGATGACGTGGCGACGTTGATCGCCTTCTTCGAGGCGCGTCAGGGCCAGCTTCACGGGTTCCGCTGGAAGGATTGGGCGGATCACAAATCGTGCCTGCCTTCGGGCACCGTGGGGCCGGCGGATCAACTGATCGGACGTGGCGACGGGCAGCAGCGGGTGTTCCGGCTGGTGAAAACCTATGCCTCGGGGCGGCAAAGCTATGACCGGATCATCGCAAAGCCGGTCGAGGGGACGGTTCAGGTTTCACTTGGCGGCGACCCGCTGGTGGCGGGGGTGGCGTTCACGGTGAATGCGGCCACGGGCGTGCTGACCTTCGCCGCGCCCCCAGCCAAGGGGGCCGAGATCCGGGCGGGGTTCGAGTTCGATGTTCCCGTGCGCTTTGACACCGACCGCATCGCGACCTCCGTTTCCTCGTTCCAGGCGGGGGAGGTTCCGAACGTTCCCATTGTGGAGATCCGGGTATGACGCTTGCCGAACATCTGGCCGAAGGTGCCACCACGACCTGCCGCGCATGGGCGCTGACCCGCCGCGACGGCGTGACGCTGGGTTTCACCGACCATGACATGGACCTGACGTTCGACGGGATGACCTTTCGCGCCAGCAGCGCGATGACCGCGCGGGCCCTTCAGCAATCCACCGGCCTTTCGGTCGACAATACGGAGGCGCTGGGCGCGCTGACCGATGCGGGCGTGACGGAGGCCGACATTCTTGCCGGCCGTTTCGACGGGGCCGAGCTTCGCTGCTGGCTGGTGAACTGGTCCGATCCGTCGCAGCGCCGGTTGGAGTTTCGCGGTGCGCTGGGCGAGATCGCCCGCGCGGGTGGCGCGTTTCGCGCCGAGCTGCGCGGTTTGGCGGAGGCGCTGAACCAGCCGCAGGGCCGCGTGTTTCAGCGGGGCTGCGGTGCGGTGCTGGGTGATCGCGCTTGCCGGGTGGATCTTTCGCAGGCGGGCTATGCCACCGAGATTGCAGCCGAGGTGATCGAGGATCGGCGCATCTTCACCTTCGCGGATCTGGCCGTCTTTGATGATCGATGGTTCGAGCGGGGCCGCATCCGTGTCATGACCGGTGCGGCGGCGGGCGAGGTCGGCATCATCAAGAACGACCGGCTGACCGATGCGGGCCGCAAGGTGGAGCTTTGGCAGTCGCTTGGCCCCATCGCCTCTGGCGATCTGGTGCGGCTGGAGGCGGGATGCGACCGGCTGGCCGAAACCTGCCGGTTGAAGTTCCGCAACCTGATCAACTTTCAGGGCTTTCCGCATGTTCCGGGCGAGGATTGGCTGACCGCTTATCCCACATCCCGTGGCAGCAATGACGGGGGGAGCCTTTTCCGATGAATGCCATCGTGATCGAAGCGCGGCGCTGGATCGGCACCCCCTATGTGCATCAGGGCGATGTGCGGGGGGCGGGCACCGATTGCCTTGGCTTGATCCGCGGCGTGTGGCGCAGCATTGCCGGGGCCGAGCCGGAGCCGGTGCCGGCCTATACGATGGACTGGTCCGAACCCTCGGGAGACGATGTGCTGATGCGGGCCGCCCATCGCTGGCTGGTCCGCAGGCCCGATGGCCAGCCGGAAGCGGGTGACGTGCTGCTGTTCCGGATGCGGGCCGGCGGCGTGGCCAAGCATCTGGGCATCTTCAGCGGCGAGGGCCGTTTCATTCATGCCTATACGGGCCACGGCGTGACCGAAAGCCCCCTTTCTGCCCCTTGGGCGCGCCGGATCGCGGCGCGCTTTGCGTTTCCCGAAAGGACCTGACATTGGCAACCCTTCTGCTTGCATCGGCCGGCGCGGCCATCGGAGGAGCTTTCGGCGGGGCCGCACTTGGCCTGTCGGGGGCGGTGCTTGGCCGCGCCGTTGGCGCCACGCTGGGGCAGGTGCTCGATCAGCGCCTTCTTGGCGGCTCGGACGCGGTGGAGGTGGGGCGGCTTGACCGCTATCGCCTGATGGGCGCCAGCGAGGGCGCCGCCATTCCGCAGGTTTACGGGCGCAGCCGGGTCGGGGGGCAGGTCATCTGGGCCACGCGCTATCTTGAAACGAAGAGCACGTCCTCGGGCGGGGGGAAAGGCTCCAAGCCCAAGGTGACCCAATATTCCTATTCCGTCAGCCTTGCGGTCGCCCTGTGCGAGGGCGAGATCGCCAGCGTGGGCCGCATCTGGGCCGACGGGGCCGAGGTTTCGCCCGAGGATCTGAACATTCGTGTTTATACCGGCGGTCAGGACCAGCTTCCCGATCCCAAGATCGAGGCGGTGGAAGGGCAGGGCATGGCCCCGGCTTATCGTGGCATCGCCTATGTCGTGTTCGAGGATGTGCCGCTTGGCCCTTATGGCAACCGCATCCCGCAGTTCAGCTTCGAGGTGTTGCGCCCCTCAGAGGGGCTGACGCTTCAGAACGCGGTGCGGGCGGTCGCGATGATCCCCGGCACCGGGGAATATTCGCTGGCCACGACGCAGGTTCACCAGAATTACGGCCTTGGGGTGAACAAGGCGGTCAACGTGAACTCGCCTTCCGGCAAAACCGATCTCGAAACCTCGCTGGACCAGCTGGGGGCGGAACTGCCGCGGGCGGGGTCCGTGTCGTTGGTGGTGTCCTGGTTCGGCACCGATTTGCGTTGCGCCGATTGCACCATTCAGCCCCGGGTGGAACAGACCGAGGTTGACGGGCAAAATATGCCTTGGGAAGTTGCCGGCCTGACGCGCCGCGATGCGGGGCTGGTGCCGCTTCAGGCGGGGCGACCGGTTTATGGGGGCACGCCCTCGGATCGTTCGGTGATGGAGGCGATCCGCGCAACCCGCGCCTCGGGGCGGGAGGTGATGTTCTATCCCTTCATCCTGATGGAGCAGATGGACGGCAACATCCTGCCAGACCCGTGGTCGGGCGGCGAAGGACAGCCGGTGCTGCCGTGGCGTGGGCGGATCACGACCTCGCTGGCCCCGGGCAAGCAGGGCACGCCCGACCGCACGGCCGAAGCCGAGGCGGAGGTCGCGGAATTCTTCGGCGATGATGCGACCGAATGGCGGTATCGCCGTTTCATTCTGCACTATGCCCGCCTTTGCGCGCAGGCGGGGGGCGTCGATGCGTTCTGCATCGGTTCGGAAATGCGCGGGTTGACGCAGATCCGGGGTGCTGGCGACAGCTTCCCCGCCGTCGACGCGCTGCGCCGCCTTGCCAAAGAGGTTCGGGAAATCCTTCCCGATGCCAAGATCAGCTATGCCGCCGATTGGAGCGAGTATTTCGGTTATCACGCCGATGGGGACGTGTATTTTCATCTTGATCCGCTTTGGGCCGATCCGGCGATCGATTTCGTCGGCATCGACAACTACATGCCATTGTCCGACTGGCGCGGCGGCAAGGATCATGCCGATGCGGGCTGGGGGTCCATCTACAACCTTGATTATCTGAAGGCCAACGTCGCGGGCGGCGAGGGGTATGACTGGTACTATGACGGCCCGGAGGGGCTGGCTGCGCAGAACCGCAAGCCCATCACCGATGGCGCACATAACGAGCCGTGGGTGTTCCGCTACAAGGACATCCGCCACTGGTGGTCGCGCCCGCATCACGAAAGGCGGGGCGGTATGCGCCTTGCGCAGCCGACGGCGTGGGTGCCGAAGTCCAAGCCGATCCGGTTCACGGAATACGGCTGCGCGGCCATCGATCGCGGCACGAACGAGCCGAACAAGTTCCTTGACCCGAAATCTTCGGAATCCGTTCTGCCGCGTGGGTCCGATGGCCGGCGCGATGACCTGATCCAGATGCAGTATTTGCGCGCGATGGCAGATTACTGGGGCGATGCGGCGAACAACCCGCTGTCGCCCAGCTATGCAGGCCGGATGGTCGACATGACGCGCGCCCATGTCTGGGCGTGGGATGCGCGGCCGTTTCCCGTTTTTCCGAACCTGACGGAGCTTTGGTCGGACGGCGACAACTATCCCCGCGGCCATTGGCTGAACGGTCGGGCGACGGCGCAGCCGCTGGCGCAGGTGGTGGAGGAGATTTGCGCACGGTCGGGCGTGACGGCGGTGGATGTCTCGCAGCTTCACGGCATCCTGCGCGGATATGTCATCGACCGGACCAGCCATGCCCGTGCTGCGCTGCAGCCCCTGATGCTGGCCTATGGGTTTGAGGCGATGGAGCGGGACGGCATGCTTGTCTTCCGGATGCGGGACGGCGTTCCGCAGCTGGCGCTGGACGCGGACATGCTCGCGGTTTCGGCCGAGCTGAACGGGGTGATTGAAACATCGCGCACGCCCGATGCGGAAACCGACGGCCATATCCGCCTGTCGTTTACGGAGGCGGAAGGCGATTATACGGCCCGCCAGATCGAGGCGATCTTCCCGGATGAGCGTACGACCTCGGTTGCGCAGTCGGAACTGCCGATGGTGCTGACCGCCGCCGAAGGGCGCGGCATTGCCGAACGTTGGCTGGCAGAGGCGCGGGTGGCGCGGGACAGTGCCCGCTTCGCGCTGCCGCCTTCGGTCCAGTTGGGGGTGGGGGATGTCGTCACGCTGAACGGTTTGCACTGGCGGATCGACCGGCTGGATCGGGGCGAGGTGCAACTGGCAGAGGCGGTGCGGGTGGAGGCCTCTGTTTACACGCGTTCCGATGCGGTGGAGGAGCGGGCGGTGCCGCGGCCCTTCGTGGCGCCGGTGCCGACCTTCCCGCTGCTGCTGGATCTGCCGCTGCTGACAGGGCAGGAGGTGGAACACGCGCCGCATCTGGCGGTCACGGCAACGCCGTGGCCCGGCCAACTCGCCTTGTGGAGCGCACCGGAAGACGCGGGCTATACCCTCAATACGTTGGTGGAAAGTGCGGCTGTGATCGGCGTGACGGAAACGCCCTTGCTTCCCGCCAAGTCGGGCCAGTGGGATCGCGGTGCTGCGCTGCGTGTGAAGGTTCACGGCGGTGCGCTTTCCTCGGCCTCTGCGATGCAGGTGCTGAATGGGGCGAATGCGATGGCCATCGGCGACGGTCAGGTGTGGGAGGTGTTCCAGTTCGCGGATGCCACGCTGGTATCCAAAGGCGTCTATGATCTGCGAATGCGCCTGCGTGGCCAGGCCGGAACCGACGCGATCATACCGGCGGAAGGGTGGCCCGCCGGCAGTTATGTCGTGCGGCTGGATGAAAGCGTGCAGCAGATCAGCCTTGCCGCGAATGCCCGCAACCTTGCGCGGCATTACCGGATCGCACCTGCCGCGCGGGGCTATGACGACGCGACAGCGGTGCATCAGGTGCATGCCTTCGCAGGGGTCGGGCTGCGGCCGCTGTCGCCGTGCCATCTGCGTGCGGCCGGCGGGCCGGATGTGGCGCTGACATGGATACGCCGCACGCGGATCGATGGCGACAGCTGGGAGTCCTATGAGGTGCCGCTGGGCGAGGCGCGGGAAAGCTACATGATCCGCGTGGTTGCCGATGATCGCGTCCGCCGCGAAGTGATCGTGGATGCCCCCCGCTGGACCTATACCGCCGCAATGCGGAAGGCGGATGGCGTGGAGGGCGGGTGCACCATTTCGGTGGCCCAGATATCGGACCGGTTCGGGCCCGGTCCGTTCGCAAGCATCACGGTTTGACCGTATCAACAGGCGGCTTGAGGGTGATCTCCTTGGCCGCCTCCAGCTTGCGGATTTCCTCGATCACGGCGGCCATGGCAATCTCGGTGTCCTTGGCCGCGGGGGTGGCGCGGTCGCCCATCTCGTCGCGCAGGGTCTGGGCCATGCGCTGGGGCAGGTTGGCCAGCAGGAAGTCCACCCCTTCGCCGCCCGCATAAAGGGCGGTCAGAAGCGTATCCGGCTGGACGGCGCGAACGATGCGCGGCACGTCGGTGGGGGTGACGCGATCGGGGATATGGGCGAAGGTGAAAATGGCCCTGCGCACCTCGGCCGAGAAGACCTTGTCCTCTTCCTCCAGCCCGGCCAGAACATCCTCGCGCGTCTGGCTTGCCGAAACGTTCAGGATCGCACCGACCCGTTCACCGGGGGCGGCGTTGAAGGCGCGGGGCGGTTCCGCCTCCAGCTGGTGGCAGATGGTCTGGCCGATCCGGCGCACCGTTGCTGGATCGACATTCGTGGTCTGCGATACCGCATAGGCCACGCGCCGCGCCCGTTCCCCCGGCAGCTTGCCCAGAAGTTCGGCCGACCGCGCGACGGGCAGCTTGGAGATGATGACGGCGGCGACTTCCACCGCCTCCTCCTCCAGCACGGGAAGGAGTTTTTCTGAAGGAAGGGCATCAAGCCGTTCCCACGGGCAGGCGGGGCCCGCACCCGCGCGGCGCAAGATGCTGGCCGCCTCCGAGGAGATATGGCCGTCCATCGCCTTCAGCGCGCCTTCCATCCCGCCCGGAAAGGCGAGGCCGACGCTTTCAAGTTCTTCCAGAAATTCTGCCACCACGGTGTTCATGGTGTCGCGATCCACAAGGCGAAGCTGGCCCATCTGTTGGGTCAGATCCGCCTGCATGTCTTCCGGCAGGGCGGTGACGGGAACGGAACTGCCTTCCGAAAGCAGCAGACGGACGATCACGGCGGCTTTCTGCCGCTTCGTCAATGGTCGGGGCAGCACGCGAACCGCACGCTGCGCCGGCTGTATTTGTGCCAAGGCCTGAGCCATGTTGCCCCCTTCAACCGTTTGGGGGCAACATCCCAGTTGCGGGTTAATGGGCGGTTAGCCGAAGACCCGCTTGAAGATCGTGTCGACATGCTTGGTGTGATAGCCAAGGTCGAATTTTTCCTCGATCTGTTCGGGGCTCAGCGCAGCCGTAACCTCGGGATCGGCCAGAAGCTCCGTCTTGAAATCGGCGCCCTGTTCCCAGACCTTCATCGCGTTGCGCTGCACAAGGCGATAGCTGTCCTCGCGCGATACGCCAGCCTGCGTGAGGGCCAGCAGGACGCGCTGGCTCATCACAAGACCGCGGAACTTGTTCATGTTGGCCAGCATCGCTTCGGGATAGACGACCAGCTTTTCGATCACGCCGGCCAGGCGGTGCAGGGCGAAATCCAGCGTGATGGTCGCGTCCGGACCGATGGCGCGTTCCACGGAGGAATGGCTGATGTCGCGTTCATGCCACAGGGCCACGTTTTCCATCGCGGGAATAACGGCCATGCGGACCAGACGCGCCAGGCCCGTCAGGTTTTCCGTCAGCACCGGGTTGCGCTTGTGCGGCATCGCCGAGGATCCCTTCTGGCCGGGGGAGAAGAACTCCTCGGCTTCCAGAACCTCGGTCCGTTGCATGTGCCGGATTTCGATCGCGATGTTTTCCATGCTGGACGCGATGACGCCCAGCGTGGCAAAGAACATGGCGTGACGGTCGCGCGGGATGACCTGGGTGGAGATCGGCTCCGGCTTCAGGCCCAGCTTTTCGCAGACATGTTCTTCCACGCGCGGATCGATATTGGCAAATGTCCCAACCGCGCCAGAGATCGCGCCAGTGCGGATTTCCTCGCGTGCGGCTTCCAGCCGTGCCTTGCCTCGGGCCATTTCGGCATAGAAGCGGGCAAAGGTCAGGCCCATCGTCGTAGGTTCGGCGTGGATGCCGTGGCTGCGGCCGATGCGGACAGTGTCCTTGTGTTCGTGGGCGCGAGCCTTGAGCGCGGCCAGAACGCGGTCCATGCCAGCCAGAAGCAGATCGGAGGCGCGGACCAGCTGGATGTTCAGCGTCGTGTCCAGCACGTCGGAGGAGGTCATGCCCTGATGGACAAAACGCGCATCTTCCGCGCCGACATGTTCGGCAAGATGCGTCAGGAAGGCGATGACGTCATGCTTGGTGACGGCCTCGATCTCGTCGATGCGGGCGACGTCGAACTGCACATCCTTGGCGCGCCAGACGGCATCGGCATTGGCACGCGGGATCACGCCCAGATCGGCCTGCGCGTCGCAGGCATAGGCCTCGATCTCGTACCAGATGCGGAATTTCGTTTCGGGCGACCAGATGGCGACCATGTCGGGGCGGGAATAGCGAGGGATCATCGCGCGGGCCTTTTCCTGTCCGGGGTTGCGGTTCCCTTACTTCGCATGGCCCTGCATGGCAACGGGGATGCGCGGCTCATACCCCCGGTGCGGGGGCATTCGCCGCGCACCGCTGCCGCGGATGGGCTGCCGGCGCTTGCGCGTGCATGGCCGGATCACCCCCGCGGCCAAGGCGCGATCGCCCGGCAGAGGCAATGCTTGCGGTGGGCGCAGGGACGTGTATAAGGGCGCTTCCTTTCCGCTTTTCACGGATAACCGGCGCAGCCTCTCGTGGACGGGTCGCGGAAAAGGAACAGCCCGTCCTATGAAATGCGCCATGAACAGGAGTGCACATGCCGCTTTACGAGCATGTCTTCATCTCGCGTCAGGACCTGTCCAACGCGCAGGCCGAAGGCCTTGTCGAACACTTCTCCACGGTTCTGGCTGACAACGGCGGCAAAGTCGTCGAAAGCGAGTACTGGGGCGTCAAGACGATGGCCTACAAGATCAACAAGAACCGCAAGGGCCACTACGCCCTCCTGCGTTCGGACGCGCCCTCGGCCGCCGTGCAGGAGATGGAGCGTCTGATGCGCCTGCATGACGACGTGATGCGCGTGCTGACGATCAAGGTCGACAAGCACGAAGAAGGCCCGTCCGTGCAGATGCAAAAGCGTGACGAGCGTGAAGGCCGCGGCGATCGTCCCGATCGCGGTGACCGCGGCGGCTTCCGTCGTTGATCTGAAAAGGACCTGACACAATGGCAAACAAACCGTTTTTCCGTCGTCGCAAGGTTGATCCGTTCGGGGGCGACAACGCACCCGCGATCGACTACAAGGACACGCGCACCCTGCAACGCTACATCTCCGAGCGTGGCAAGATCGTTCCTTCGCGTATCACCGCCGTTTCGGCAAAGAACCAGCGCAAGCTGGCAGCTGCGATCAAGCGTGCGCGCTTCCTCGCCCTGCTGCCCTATGCCGTGAAGTGAGGATCGACTGATGCAAGTTATCCTTCTGCAACGCGTGGCCAAGCTGGGCCAGATGGGCGATGTCGTTTCCGTAAAGGACGGCTATGCCCGCAACTTCCTGCTGCCGCAGGGCAAGGCGCTGCGCGCCAACGACATGAACATCAAGTCGTTCGAAGCCCGCAAGGCACAGCTGGAAACCGAGAACCTCGAGACCCGCAAGGAAGCCGAGGCTGTTGGCGAAAAGCTGGACGGTCAGCAGTTCATCGTGATCCGTTCCGCTTCGGATTCGGGTGCGCTTTACGGCTCGGTCACGACGCGTGACGTCGCTGATGCGGCAACCGCAAACGGCTTCACCGTTGATCGCGGTCAGGTTGTTCTGGACCGTCCGATCAAGGATCTGGGTCTGCACCCGGTTACGGTCGTGCTGCACCCGGAAGTTTCGGTGAAAGTGTCGATCAACGTCGCACGTTCGAACGAAGAAGCCGAACTTCAGGCTTCGGGCAAGTCGATCCAGGAACTGGCAGCCGAGGAAGAGGCTGCGGCCGAATTCGAAATCTCGGAGCTGTTCGACGATATCGGCGGCGCCCAGGACGACGAAGACGACGATCGCTGATCCCGCGAAAGATCATGAACAGGAAAGGCCGCGCCAGAAGGTGCGGCCTTTTTCATTGGCGGGAACGCCACCGGCAACTTTGCGTTCATATCCCGATTGTGATGAAACAGGTGCCGGATGACGCGGAAATCAGTGACATCGTGGGCCATGCTTGGCGGGATGGTCCTTCTGGCTTCAATCCTGCGCCCGAACACCCCGAGGAGAGAGGAACGCCCCATGGCCGAACCCGACCAGACAACCTCGGAAGATCAGCGTTTCGCTGAACGACCGCTGCCGGAAAAGAAGCCGCCCATCGGACGCGGCGCGGAAAAGCCGCTGCAGATCCCGGGTCGCGGCTGGTGGGAAATCTGCAAGCGGGTCGTAACCGCCGTGCTTGAGGATCGGGTTCTGGCCGTTGCCGCGGGGATGACCTTCTTTCTGCTGCTGGCTTTCGTTCCCTCAGTCACGGCCTTCGTCTCCATCTATGGCCTGTTTGCCGACCCGGCATCGGTGACCGATCATCTGGCATTGCTGGATCAGGTTCTGCCGGCCGAGGCGATGTCGGTCGTTTCCGACCAGGTCGTGCGCATATCCTCCACCGATACGACGACGATGACCTTCGCCTCCATCTTCTCGCTTCTGGTGGCGATGTGGTCGGCGAATGGCGGCGTGAAGGCAATGATCGAGGCGTTGAACGTCGCCTATACCGAGCGTGAGAAGCGGTCTTTCCTCATGCTTAACGTCATTTCGTTCCTGATGATGCTGACGGGCGTGGCGCTGATCCTCGTGATGATCGCCGTGGTCGCCGTGCTTCCTGCGGTGTTGTCCTTCCTCTCGATGGACGTGGGATCGGGCGCGGCGGCGGCGCTGCTGATCCGTTGGCCTGCAATCTTCATTCTGATGATGATCACGCTGGCGGGGCTTTACCGCTTCGGCCCCAGCCGGCAGTCGGCCCAATGGCGCTGGATCAGTCCCGGTGCCATCTTCGCGTCGGTCACGCTGGTCATATTCTCGTTCGCCTTTTCGATCTATGCGTCCAACTTCGCGAACTTCAACGAAACCTACGGATCGCTTGGCGCCCTGATGGGCCTGATGTTGTGGTTGTGGCTGTCTTCGGTGATCGTGCTGGTGGGGGCAGAGATCAATGCGGAAACCGAAAAGCAGACCAACCGCGACAGCACGACCGGAGAGCCGCGACCCATGGGGGATCGTGATGCCCATGCAGCCGATGTTGTCGCCTATTGATGCTGAACACCTATCTTGCGCTGATCGCAGCCGTCGCGTTCGAGGTTGCGGGAACCACCTTGCTGCACATGTCGCAGCAGTTCACCCGCTTCTGGCCAACGCTGAGCATGGCGCTGTGCTATCTGGCAGCGTTCTGGCTGCTTTCGATCACGTTGCGCGTTTTGCCCATCGGCCTCGCCTATGCCATCTGGAGCGGGACGGGCATTGTCCTCATCTCGGCCATTGGTGTCGTATTTCTGGGGCAGAGGCTTGATGCGCCCGCGATCATCGGCATCGCGCTGATCATCGCGGGCGTTCTGGTCGTGAACCTGTTTTCGAAGACAGCAGGTCATTGAAAAGGCGGCCCGAAGGCCGCCCGATCAGAAGTCCCAGTCGTCGTCTTCCGTCGCCACCGCCTTGCCGATGACATAGGAGGAGCCGGAGCCGGAGAAGAAGTCGTGGTTCTCGTCCGAGTTGGGCGAAAGGGCCGCCAGGATGGCAGGGTTCACATCCGTCACGCTGGACGGGAAAAGTGCCTCGTAGCCAAGGTTCATCAGCGCCTTGTTGGCGTTGTAGTGGAGGAACTTCTTCACATCCTCGGACAGGCCGACACCGTCATACAGCTCTTCGGTATAGGCTTCCTCGATCTCGTAGAGATCGAACATCATGGAGAAGGCGAAGTCCTTGATCTCGGCCCGTTCGGCCTCGGTGACCCGCTCCAGCGCGCGCTGGAACTTGTAGCCGATGTAATAGCCGTGCACCGCCTCGTCGCGGATGATCAGGCGGATCAGGTCGGCCGTGTTGGTCAGCTTGGCGCGGCTGGACCAGTGCATCGGCAGATAGAAGCCCGAATAGAACATGAAGCTTTCAAGGAACACGCTGGCCACCTTGCGGCGCAGAGGGTCGGTCGCCTTGTAATGATCCAGCACCACGCGCGCCTTCTTCTGAAGGTGCGGGTTCTCCTCGGACCAGCGGAAGGCCTCGTCGATGGCTTGCGTGCTGCACAGGGTCGAGAAGATGGAGGAGTAGGACCGCGCGTGAACCGATTCCATGAACGCGATGTTGGTCAGCACCGCTTCTTCATGCGGCGTGACGGCATCGGGCATCATCGCGACCGCGCCGACCGAAGCCTGCACCGTGTCCAGCATCGTCAGGCCGGTGAAGACACGGATCGTCAGCTGCTGTTCGTAATCGGTCAGCGTCGCCCAGGACGGGATGTCGTTCGACAGCGGCACCTTTTCCGGCAGCCAGAAGTTCGAGGTCAGGCGGTTCCACACCGTCAGGTCGGTTTCGTCCTGAATGCGGTTCCAGTTGACGGCACGGGTAGGGGTGCGGCGGACGGGGGATTGGGCGTTCATCTGGGGTATCTTTCGCATGTAGGCCAGCACGAAGGCTTACCTGAATCGCTTTGCGCCAGTCTATCCCTGCAGGGCGATCGGCGAAACCTTGAATATTGCCACCACATCACCTTATCCACAAGATATGGTGTTTGTAAGTCCAGCTACCGCAAGCGGATGATGTGCCGCCCCGCATTTACATGCGGGGCGGCGGAATGGTCACAGCGTGCAGCTGACGCAGCCCTGAACCTCGGTGCCTTCCAGCGCAAGCTGGCGAAGGCGGATGTAGTAGATCGTCTTGATGCCCTTCTTCCAGGCATAGATCTGGGCGCGGTTGATGTCGCGCGTCGTGGCGGTGTCTTTGAAGAACAGCGTCAGCGACAGGCCCTGATCCACATGCTCGGTCGCAGCGGCATAGGTGTCGATGATCTTCTCCGGCCCGATCTCGTATGCGTCCTGATAGTATTCAAGGTTGTCGTTATCCATGAAGGCGGCCGGGTAATAGACGCGGCCGATCTTGCCTTCCTTGCGGATCTCGATCTTGGACACGATCGGGTGGATCGAGGAGGTGGAGTTGTTGATGTAGCTGATCGAGCCGGTCGGCGGCACGGCCTGCAGGTTGCGGTTGTAAAGCCCGCCTTCCATCACCTTCACCTTCAACTCGGCCCAGTCGGCGCGGGTGGGCAGGGCGATGCCGAACTTTTCGAACAGCGCCGTCACCGTGTCGGTTTCGGGCAGCCAGTCCTGCTCGGTGTATTTGTCGAAGAAGGTGCCGTCGGCATATTTCGACTGTTCGAATCCCTTGAAGCTTTCGCCGCGTTCCACGGCCAGCAGGTTCGACGCGCGAATTGCATGGAAGGCGATCGCCGCGAAATAGGCGCGGGTGAAGTCGACACCTTCTTCCGACCCGTAATAGATCCGTTCGCGCGCAAGGAAGCCGTGCAGGTTCATCTGGCCAAGGCCGATGGCGTGCGATTCATCATTGCCCCGCCGGATCGAGGGGACCGAGTTGATCGCGGACATCACCGAAACCGCCGTCAGCGCACGCACCGCTGTTTCAACGGTTGCGCCCAGATCGCCGCCGTCCATCGTCTTTGCGATGTTCAACGAGCCGAGGTTGCACGAGATGTCGGTGCCAAGGTGCTTGTAGGACAGGTCGTCATTGAATTCCGACGCCTCGTTCACCTGCAGGATTTCCGAGCAGAGATTCGACATGGTGATGCGGCCCGCAACGGGGTTCGCACGGTTCACCGTGTCCTCGAACATGATGTAGGGATAACCCGATTCGAACTGGATCTCGGCGATGATCTGGAAGAAGTCGCGTGCCTTGATCTTCTTTTTCTTGATGCGCGGGTTGTCCACCATCTCGCGGTATTTCTCGGTGACCGAGATTTCCGAGAAGGGAACGCCATACACCTTCTGCACGTCATGCGGCGAGAAGAGGTACATATCCTCGTTCTTCTTCGCCAGCTCGAACGTGATGTCGGGGATCACGACGCCAAGGCTCAGCGTCTTGATGCGGATCTTCTCGTCCGCATTCTCGCGCTTGGTATCAAGGAACTTCAGGATGTCGGGGTGGTGGCAGTTCAGGTACACCGCGCCCGCGCCCTGACGTGCGCCCAGCTGGTTGGCATAGGAGAACGAATCCTCCAGGAGCTTCATCACCGGAATGACGCCCGAGGACTGGTTCTCGATCCCCTTGATGGGGGCGCCCGCTTCGCGCAGGTTGGTCAGCATCAGGGCCACGCCGCCGCCGCGCTTGGACAGCTGCAGGGCAGAGTTGATGGACCGCCCGATGGATTCCATGTTGTCTTCGATGCGCAGCAGGAAGCAGGAGATCAGCTCTCCGCGCTGTTTCTTGCCGGCATTCAGGAAGGTGGGGGTGGCGGGCTGGAAGCGGCCATCCATGACCTCTTCCATCAGGCGCATGGCCAGCGTTTCGTCACCCTGCGCCAGCGTCAGCGCCAGCATGCAGACGCGATCCTCATAGCGTTCGAGGTAGCGTTTGCCGTCCTTCGTCTTCAGCGTATAGCTGGTGTAATACTTGAACGCGCCAAGGAAGGTGGGGAAGCGGAACTTGCGCGCATAGGCCGCATCCCAGATCCCGCGGATGAACGGGCGGGAATACTGGTCCAGCACTTCCGTTTCGTAATACCCCTCGCGTACCAGATAGCCGAGCTTTTCTTCCAGCGAGTGGAAGAAGACGGTGTTCTGGTTCACGTGCTGCAGGAAATACTGCTTGGCCGCCATGCGGTCGGCATCGAAACGGATCCTGCCTTCACCATCGTAAAGGTTCAGCATCGCGTTCAGCGCGTGATAATCCAGGCCTGCGGGCTCTACGGGGCGATCGAGCGTTGCCGTGTCCAAAACGTATCCAATCCTTGCTTGACGCGGGCCAGATCATCATCGGTGCCGGCCAGTTCGAACGTGTACAGAAGGGGGACATTGCATTTCGCGGCGATGATCTTGCCCGCCAAGGCGAAATGTTCCCCGAAATTCAGGTTACCCGAGGCGATGACGCCGCGGATCAGGGCCCGGTTCGCCGGGTCGTTCAGAAAACGGATAACGGGCTTGGCAACCGCGCCGCGTCCCTCTCCGTCGGAATAACTGGGGGTGAGCAGCACGTAAGGCTCGCTCACCCTGATCTCGCCGGCGATGCGGGTGGCCGGAAGGCCCAGCCGCTCCACGAAACGCCGCGTATTGCCCGAGCCGGAGGAATAATAAACCAGCCCGGCCACGTTTCAGGCCAGCGCGCCGATCTTGTCGGGACGGAAGCCCGCCCAGTGATCGCTGCCCGCCACCACGACCGGCGCCTGGCGATAGCCCATGCCCGTCACCAGTTCCATCGCTGCCGCATCCTGCGTCAGGTCGATGATGGTGTAATCGACGCCCTGCTTGTCCAGCGCGCGCTTGGTGGCGTCGCATTGCACACAGGCGGGTTTGGAATAAAGCGTTACGGTCATCATCTTCGTCCGGTTGAAGGGGCGAGCAGCCCCGACAGACTCTGCCGGGGCCGTAGCCCGAGGTCATTAAATCTTTCCCTGGCCCCACGGACACCACAGGATGTGGTATGCTGCCCGGGGGTCGGAAGGTGCAGGGCCAGTAAAAAAAGGCCTCCGAAGCTTCCGCCGCATCAACCCCTAGGGGTTAGTCAGCGCCTTCATGCAAGATATAGACCTAGTGAAGCTGAGTCTCAACGCCGAATAAGCCCGATGCGCGATTTTCCGGTGGGTTGTTTGTGGATAACTTTAACGGCCCCCGCAAACTCCTTTCCCGGTTGAAAATTACTCGGTATAAATATATGAACAGATGTTCACATATACAGAGACCGACCATGCACGACCACCATCATGATCATGATCATGATCACCATCACGCGCCCGCGGTTGGTGACCGGAATGAACGGGTGGTGCTGCTGGCCTGCCTGATGACCGCCGGCTTCATGCTGGCAGAGGTGGCGGGCGGCATCCTGTCCGGCTCGCTTGCCCTGATTGCCGATGCCGGGCACATGCTGACGGATGCCGCTGCGCTGGCGCTGGCATGGGCGGCGTTCCGTTTCGGGCGGCGGCCGGGCGGCCCGCTGCGCAGCTTCGGCGAAAGACGGTTCGAGGTGCTGGCCGGTTTCATAAACGCCCTTGTGCTGATCCTGCTGGTCGCATGGATCGCGTATGAAGCGGTCTTGCGCCTGATCACGCCGGGCACGGTGCTGGCGGGGCCGATGTTGGTCGTGGCCGTGCTGGGCCTGATTGTGAACGGTGCGGTGTTCTGGCTGCTGCACCGTGGCGATACCGATCACGTGAATATTCGCGGGGCGATGCTGCATGTGGCGGGCGACATGCTAGGTTCGGTCGCGGCCATCCTTGCGGCGGCAATCATCTGGCTGACAGGCTGGACGGCGGCTGACCCGATCCTGTCACTGCTGCTTTCGGCGCTGATCCTGCGGGCAGCATGGTCGCTGCTGAAAACCTCGTTGAACATCCTGATGGAGGGCGCGCCCCAAGGGGCCGAACCGCAGGCGGTGCGCGATCATCTGCGCAAGATCGATGGGGTGGCGGATGTGCACCACGTCCATGTCTGGCAGATCACCTCGGGGCAGGTGGCGGCAACGCTGCACCTTCGCCCGACGGGCGATGCGCGCGCGGCAGTTGCGCGGGTGAAAGAGGCCTTGCGCGATGAATTCCGGATCGGCCATTCCACCGTGGAAATCGACTGGTCCGGCCATGATCACGGCTGCACGATCCGCGGGGATGCCCATGTCCATTGATGTTGCCGTCAGCGCGGGCATGTTCCGCCTGCTGGGCGATCCGACGCGGCTGCGCATCCTGCTGGCCTGCCTTGATCGCCCCCGCCCCGTGGGCGAGATCGCCGAGGAGGTGGGGGTGTCCCCCTCGCTTGTCAGTCACCATCTGCGGCTGTTGAAGGGCGCGCGGCTGGTGCGCGCCACGCGCGAGGCGCGGCACGTCTTCTATGTCGCAGCGGATGAACATGTGCGCCACATGCTGCACGACGTGATCGAACACGCCGCCGAGGACGACCTTCCCAACACGCCCGACGCGTGATAGCAGGGCTGCGGAACCGGGCCATGGGGGCCCACTGACTGCAAGAGAGACCAAGATGGCCATCGAACGCACCCTGTCGATCATCAAGCCCGATGCAACCCGCCGCAACCTGACCGGCAAGATCAACGCCAAGTTCGAAGAAGCTGGCCTGCGCATCATTGCGCAGAAGCGCATCCACCTGTCGACCGCGCAAGCCGGCAAATTCTATGAAGTGCACAAGGACCGTCCCTTCTATGGCGAACTGGTCGAATTCATGGCGTCCGAGCCGGTGGTCGTGCAGGTTCTGGAAGGTGAAGGCGCAATCGCCAAGAACCGCGAAGTGATGGGCGCAACGAACCCCGCCAACGCCGATGCCGGCACGATCCGCAAGGAATTCGCGCTGTCCGTGGGCGAAAACTCGGTTCACGGTTCGGATGCGCCGGAAACGGCCGCGGAGGAGATCGCGTTCTTCTTCTCCGGTCTTGAGCTGGTCGGCTAAGCCGCGACAGGGGCCGCACAGCGACTGTGCAGTGCGGCCCCGAACCTTCGCTGTCGCAGGGGGCAGCGCGGGCCTAGGATTTCCGGGACAGGAGAACCGACATGACCCAATCCCTCCGCATCGGCCGCGTCACGCTGACCGTGAACGACCTGCCGAACCAGACCGCCTTTTATCGTGATGCAATCGGCCTGAACGTGCTGTCGCAGGACGGAACGGAAACGGTGCTTGGCGCAGGCCGCCCGCTGCTGGTCCTGCGTGCCGACAAGGCCGCCCGCCGCCCTGCGCCGCACGAGGCGGGGCTGTTCCACACCGCATTCCTTCTGCCAGGCCGCGCCGCGCTTGCAAGCTGGCTGTTGCACGCGGCCCGCCTTCGCCTGCCTTTGGGTTCCGCCGACCATGACGTGAGCGAGGCGCTGTATCTGCGCGACCCCGAGGGCAACGGGATCGAGATTTACGCCGACCGGCCTGCAGACCGCTGGATCTGGGCCGATGGCATCGTGAAGATGCGCACGCACCGCCTTGATCTGGATGAACTGGCGCGGGTTGGCGGGCGCTGGACGGGCATACCGGATGGAACGATGGTGGGCCATGTGCATCTTCAGGTCGGCGCCTTGCCCGAGGCCGAAGCCTTCTGGACCGGCCTTGATGCGGCGGTTACCCACCGCTATTCCGGCGCAACGTTCTTTGGCTGGAACGGCTATCACCACCATCTCGCGGCGAACACGTGGAACAGCGCCTGCGCTGCCCCACGCGCCTTTCCCGTGACGGGGCTGGCCGAGGTGGAACTGCTTGGCGCCCCCGCCCGAACTCTGCACGATCCATGGGGCACCTCCGTCCGCTTCGCCCCCTGACGGTGTGCAGAGGCATGCCGAAGTATACTTGCCGCATGGCTTGAAACCTCGCGTTTCCGTGTGCTTACTCCGCCAGCACAGAAGAACCACGGAAGGGGGACCGACATTTGAAGATCGGAGCCGCAAGAGAGATCTTCGCTGGCGAGGCGCGGGTGGCCATGACCCCCGAAAGCGCGCAGCAGATCCGGAAGCTGGGGCATGAGTGCCTGATCGAAGCAGGGGCCGGCGCCAAGGCCGGCTTCACCGACGAAGCCTATGAACAGGCGGGCGTCACTGTCGTGGCCGATGCGGCAGCGCTTTACGCGCAGGCCGACGTGGTCGTGAAGGTGCGCGGTCCGGAAACGTCGGAGGTGGGGCTGCTGCGCAAGGGGCAGACGCTGATCAGCTTCTTCTGGCCCGCCCAGAACGCCGACCTGCTGGACAAGGTGAAAGAGCAGGGTGCCACCGTTGTCGCGATGGACATGGTGCCCCGCATCAGCCGCGCGCAGAAGATGGACGCGCTGTCATCAATGGCCAACATCGCCGGGTATCGCGCGGTGATCGAGGCTGGCAACAACTTCGGCCGCTTCTTTACCGGACAGGTGACGGCAGCGGGCAAGGTTCCGCCGGCAAAGGTACTGGTTGTGGGCGCAGGTGTTGCGGGTTTGGCCGCCATCGGCACCTCCACCAGCCTTGGCGCGATCACGCTGGCCTTCGACGTTCGCCCCGAGGTGTCCGAGCAGATCGAATCGATGGGGGCGGAGTTTGTCTTCCTTGATTTCGAGGAGCAGCAGGTCGATGGCGCGGCAACGGGCGGTTATGCCGCACCCTCGTCGCCCGAGTTCCGCGAAGCCCAGCTGAAGAAGTTCCGCGAACTTGCGCCCGAGGTGGACATCGTCATCACCACGGCCCTCATCCCCGGCCGTCCGGCACCCAAGCTGTGGACCGAGGATATGGTCGCGGCGATGAAGCCGGGTTCGGTCATCA
>NZ_ML137218.1:834310-1396810 GCF_004015795.1 Falsirhodobacter deserti
TCGCCGGGTATCGCGCGGTGATCGAGGCTGGCAACAACTTCGGCCGCTTCTTTACCGGACAGGTGACGGCAGCGGGCAAGGTTCCGCCGGCAAAGGTACTGGTTGTGGGCGCAGGTGTTGCGGGTTTGGCCGCCATCGGCACCTCCACCAGCCTTGGCGCGATCACGCTGGCCTTCGACGTTCGCCCCGAGGTGTCCGAGCAGATCGAATCGATGGGGGCGGAGTTTGTCTTCCTTGATTTCGAGGAGCAGCAGGTCGATGGCGCGGCAACGGGCGGTTATGCCGCACCCTCGTCGCCCGAGTTCCGCGAAGCCCAGCTGAAGAAGTTCCGCGAACTTGCGCCCGAGGTGGACATCGTCATCACCACGGCCCTCATCCCCGGCCGTCCGGCACCCAAGCTGTGGACCGAGGATATGGTCGCGGCGATGAAGCCGGGTTCGGTCATCATCGACCTTGCGGCCGAACGTGGCGGAAACTGCGATCTGACCAAGCCGGACGAGAAGTTCGTGACCGATAACGGCGTGACCATCGTCGGCTATACGGACTTCCCCAGCCGGATGGCAACGCAGTCCTCCACGCTTTATTCCAACAACATCCGCCACATGCTGACCGATCTTACGCCGAAGAAAGACGGCGTGATCGATCACAACATGGAAGATGACGTGATCCGCACGGCCACGGCCACGCATGAAGGTGCCATCACCTTCCCGCCGCCGCCGCTGAAGGTGCAGGCCATCGCCGCGCAAAAACCGCGCGAGAAGGTCAAGGAACCAACGCACGAAGAAAAGCGCGCCGCCGAGGTGGCGAAGTTCAAGCAGCAGACCAAGACGCAGGTCGGGCTTCTGGTGGCAGGCACTGTGCTTCTGCTTCTGGTGGGGTCGGTTGCGCCTGCCAGCTTCATGGCGCATTTCGTCGTCTTCGCGCTGTCCTGCTTCATCGGCTTCCAGGTGATCTGGGCGGTTTCGCACTCGCTCCACACGCCGCTGATGGCCGTCACCAACGCGGTATCCGGGATCATCATCCTCGGATCGCTGGTGCAGGTGGGCGCGGGTGGCTTTCTTGTGGTGCTGCTGTCCTTCATCGCGATCCTGATCGCGACCATCAACATCGTCGGGGGCTTCCTCGTGACGCGGCGCATGCTTGGCATGTTCCAGAAATCGTAAGGGGCGGGCATGGATATCGCACTGATCTCGGCGGCATATATCGCCGCCGCAATCCTCTTCATCCTGTGCCTTGGCGGTCTGTCGGGGCAGGAAAGCGCCAAGCGGGCCGTGTGGTACGGCATCGCGGGCATGGCGCTGGCCGTGCTGGCCACGCTGTTCGGGCCGGGCATGGGTTACATGCCGCTGGTGCTGCTGGCCATCCTGATCGGCGCCGGCATCGGCTGGTACCTGGCCAAAAAAGTCGAGATGACGGCAATGCCGCAGCTTGTGGCCGCGCTGCACAGCTTCGTGGGTCTTGCCGCCGTGTTCATCGGCTTCAACACGCATATCGTGATGGAACGCGTGCTGGGGATGGATGCCGGCCTTCTGACGGGCTTCGAGTACCTGATCGCCCACAAGACCCCGGCCGAAATCGCCATCCTGAAGGTTGAAACCTTCATCGGCGTGTTCGTGGGTGCCGTCACCTTCACCGGATCGGTCGTGGCCTTCGGCAAGCTTGCGGGCAAGATCGACGGCAAGGCGAAGAAGCTGCCGGGTGGCCACTGGCTGAATGCCGGGGCGGCCGCGCTGTCGCTGATCCTGCTGATCGCCTACATGAACGGCGCGGGTGGCTGGACGCTGCTGCTGATGACGCTGTGCGCCCTGTTCATCGGCTATCACCTGATCATGGGCATCGGCGGGGCGGACATGCCCGTGGTCGTTTCGATGCTGAACAGCTATTCCGGCTGGGCGGCTTCGGCCATCGGCTTCAGCCTGTCGAACGATCTGCTGATCGTGACGGGGGCGCTGGTCGGCTCGTCAGGTGCGATCCTGTCCTATATCATGTGCAAGGCGATGAACCGCAGCTTCGTCAACGTGATCCTTGGCGGGTTCGGCACCACCACCGGCCCCGCGATGGAGATCGAGGGCGAACAGGTGGCCATCGACGCCGACGGCGTGGCCAACGCCCTGAACGAGGCCGACAGCGTCATCATCGTGCCGGGTTACGGCATGGCCGTTGCGCAGGCCCAGCAGGCGGTTTCGGAACTGACGCGCAAGCTGCGCGCCAAGGGCAAGACCGTCCGCTTCGGCATCCACCCCGTTGCGGGCCGTCTTCCGGGCCACATGAACGTGCTGCTGGCCGAAGCGAAGGTGCCCTATGACATCGTGCTGGAAATGGACGAGATCAACGATGATTTCGCCTCCACGGACGTGGTGATCGTCATCGGCTCGAACGACATCGTGAACCCGGCCGCGCAGGAAGATCCGAACAGCCCCATCGCGGGCATGCCGGTTCTGAAAGTGTGGGAGGCAAAGCAGGTCTTCGTGTCCAAGCGCGGGCAGGGAACCGGCTATTCCGGAATCGAGAACCCGCTGTTCTTCAAAGAGAACACGCGCATGTTCTATGGCGATGCCAAGGGCTCGATCGGCCAGCTGGTCAACCTCATCGACTGAAAATCGAACGCCCCGCGAAAGCGGGGCGTTTTCCTGCCAGAGCGAAGCCGGTCGTTCAGTCCGGAATGGTGGCTAGGTCGTCCAGCCACACCTTCGCAACAGCATCGGACGGCGCGCGCCAATCGCCCCGTGGGCTGAGGGATCCGCCCGCCGACACCTTCGGCCCGTTCGGAATGGCAGACCGCTTGAACTGGCTGAACGCGAAGAACCGCTTCAGGAACCCTTCCAGCCACTTCTTCACCGTCGGCAGGTCATAGACGTGCTTCTTGGCCTCGGGGAAGCCGGCCGGCCATTTACCTGCCTCCAGATCCCGCCACGCCTGCCATGCAAGGAAGGCCACCTTCCGCGGCGCAAAGCCGTAACGCAGGATGTGGAACAGGAAGAAATCGTGCAATTCATAGGGGCCGATGAGGGCTTCGGTGCCCTGCAATTCCTCTCCCGGCACCAGCTCGGGCGAAATCTCGGTGTTCAGGATCGCCATCAGCACGTCATTCGTCGGCTCGTCGAACTGGTCCGAGGTTGCGGCCCAGCGGATCAGGTACTGGATCAGCGTTTTCGGCACGCCCGCATTTACCGCATAATGGCTCATCTGGTCGCCGACGCCATAGGTGCACCAGCCAAGGGCAAGCTCTGACAAATCGCCCGTGCCGATGACAAAGCCCTTGTGGTGGTTCGCCAGCCGGAACAGGTAATCGGTGCGCAGCCCTGCCTGAACGTTTTCGAAGGTGACGTCATAAACCGGCTCTCCCTTGGCGAAGGGGTGGCCCATATCCGACAGCATCTGCGTGGCAGCCGGGCGGATGTCGATCTCCTCCGCCTCGATTCCCATGGCGCGCATCAGGGTCCACGCGTTGGACTTCGTCCCCTCGCTGGTGGCAAAGCCCGGCATGGTATAGCCCATGATGGTCGATCGGGGCAGGCCCAGCCGGTCGCAGACCTTCGCCGCAACGATCAGCGCGTGGGTGCTGTCCAGCCCGCCCGAGATGCCGATGACCATGCGCCCGCCGCCAACGGATTCGAAGCGGCGGCGCAGGCCGTCCACCTGGATGTTGAACGCCTCATAGCAGTCCTGATCGATCTTGTCCGCGCGGGCGGGGATATAGGGGAAACGGCGCTGCTTGCGGTGAAAGCCGATGTCGCCCCTCGCAGGCTTGTGGGCGAAGCGGATGCGGCGGAAAGGTTCGGTGCCCTCTGCCGCGTCGTTGAATGTGCCGGTGCGCATACGCTCGGACAGGATGCGCGCGGTATCCACGTCAGCAATGCATAGCGGCGGATCAAGGTCGAACCGGTCGGACTGGGCCAGAAGATCACCCAGTTCATAGATGCCGCCCTGACCGTCCCAAGCCATGTCGGTGGTGCTTTCGCCTGCACCGGCCGCCGAATAGGCATAGGCCGCGACCGCGCGCATGGATTGCGAGGCGCAAAGCAGGTGCCGGTCATCCGCTTTGCCAATGGTGATGTTCGATGCGGAAAGGTTGGCAAGAATCACCGCCCCCGCCAGCGCGGCAGAGGTGGAGGGCGGGGCGGGGGACCAGAAATCCTCGCAAATCTCCGCATGCAGGATCAGGCCGGGAAGATCCTCGGCTTCGAAGATCAGGTCAGGACCGAAGGGAACGGTCTGGCCGGCAACCGTCACCTCTCCCCGCACATCACGGCCATGGGCGAACCAGCGCTTTTCGTAGTATTCGCGATAGTTTGGCAGAAAGGATTTCGGCACCACGCCGAGGATGCGGCCCTTCGACAAGGCCGCCGCGCAGTTGTAAAGGCGCCCGTCGCGGCGCACCGGAAGCCCGACAAGCACCACCGGCGACAGATCCGCCGTGGCCTGCGCCAGATCAGCCAGCGCGTCTTCGGCAGCTTTCAATACGGCTTCCTGCAACAGCAGGTCGTCGATTGCATAGGCGGTCACGCAAAGTTCGGGGCAGATCAGGACATCGACGTGCGCGGCATCCGCCTCGCGCATCCGCGCAATGATCGCGTCGCGGTTGAACGTCACATCGGCGGGGCGCACGGCAGGGGTGCATGTGGCGACGCGAACGAAACCATGGGCGTGGATGGAGGCGAATTCGTTCATGTACAATCCTTTCCGCGAAGGGCATCCTTGCTAGTTCTAGCCCGTCCGGACGAAAACGCAAAACCGGACCGCGACTTGGATCTGTTGAGAGTGCGGAACTCATGAGGGGAAATGTCATGCGCAGGATCATGCTGGCATCAGGCGTCGTTATGGCTTTGGCCACGGCTGCTTCGGCGCAATATACCGGACCGGTGGAACCGGCCGAGGAATCGCCCGAAAAGTACGTGCCCATGACGATTGGCGAAGCTCTGTCCAATACCGAGGATGGAAAGAAGGCGGTTCTGGAAGGAATGCTTGTCCGCAAGATCGGCAATGAAAGCTATATCCTGTCGAACGGCCGCCGCGAGATCGAGGTGGAGATCGACAACGACGACTTCCCCGAAACGCCCGTGAGCGAAACGACCCGGGTCCGGCTGGAGGTCGAGCTGGAGCGCCACATGTTCCGGCCCAACGATGCCGAAGCCGACAGCATGGTGATTTTGGACTGACCCGCCCAAAAGCCGCAGCCCCAGACTGCCGGCGCCCTTCGGGGCGCTGGTGCCATGTGCTGCCGGATAAGCGGAATTGGTAGGCCCGGAGGGACTCGAACCCCCAACCAAGGCGTTATGAGCGCCCTGCTCTGACCATTGAGCTACAGGCCCGGCCGAACTTGTGACTAAGGCCAAGGCGCCTTCGGGTCAAGTCGCGTTGCGCGGGGGGCGGGGATCGTCTAAATGCGGGCAAACGGGGATCGACGGGGGCCTTGACGTGACGACCAAGAACGGACTGACCTATGCCGATGCGGGCGTGGACATCGATGCGGGCAACGCGCTCGTGGAGCGGATCAAGCCGGCGGCCAAACGCACCAACCGCAGCGGCACCGTATCGGGCCTTGGCGGCTTCGGCGCACTGTTCGACCTGAAGGCGGCGGGTTATCAGGACCCGATCCTTGTGGCCGCGACGGATGGCGTGGGCACCAAGCTGCGCATAGCGATCGATACGGGCGTGGTGGATACGATCGGTGTCGATCTTGTGGCCATGTGCGTGAACGATCTGGTTTGCCAAGGGGCCGAGCCGCTGTTCTTCCTTGATTATTTCGCAACGGGCAAGCTGGACGTGGATCAGGCCGCGACCATCGTGGAAGGCATCGCCAAGGGCTGCGAGGCTTCGGGTTGTGCACTGGTTGGCGGTGAAACCGCCGAGATGCCGGGCATGTATCACAAGGGCGATTTCGATCTTGCCGGTTTTGCCGTGGGTGCGATGGAACGCGGCACGGCGCTGCCCGATGGCGTGACCGAGGGTGACGTGCTGCTGGGTCTTGCCTCGGACGGGGTCCACTCCAACGGTTATTCCTTCGTGCGCAAGGTGGTGGAGATGTCGGGCCTTGGCTGGGACGCGCCCGCGCCTTTCGCGGAAGGAACGCTGGGGCAGGCACTGCTGGTTCCGACGCGGCTCTACGTCAAACCCTCCTTGGCGGCGATCCGCGAAGGCGGGGTGCATGCGCTGGCCCATATCACCGGCGGCGGCTTGACGGAAAACCTGCCGCGCGTTCTTCCCGAGGGGCTGGGTGCGCAGATCGACCTTGGCGCTTGGACGCTGCCGCCCGTGTTCCGCTGGCTGGCTGAAACGGCTGGCATGGCAGAGGCGGAGCTGCTGAAAACCTTCAACGCCGGCATCGGCATGATCCTTGCCGTATCGGCCGACCGCGCCGACGCGATCGAGGCGCTGCTGGCACAGCAGGGCGAAACCGTCAGCCGTCTGGGCCATGTGACCGCAGGGCAGGGCGTTTCCTATTCGGGCCGCCTTCTGTGAAACGCGTCGCCATCCTGATTTCGGGAGGCGGGTCCAACATGATCGCGCTGGCGCAAAGCATGACGGGCGATCATCCCGCCCGCCCCGTGCTTGTCGCCTCCAACGACCCGCAGGCCGGCGGGCTGGCAAAGGCGCGATCCATGGGGATCGAAACGGCGGCGGTGGATCACCGGCCTTTCAAAGGCGATCGGGCGGCCTTCGAAGCCGCGCTGCTGGAGCCGATCCTTGCGGCGCAGCCGGATATCCTGTGCCTTGCCGGCTTCATGCGCGTTCTGACGCCTGCTTTCGTGCAACGGTTCGAGGGGCGGATGCTGAACATCCACCCGTCGCTTTTGCCGAAGTATCCGGGGCTGCACACCCATCGCCGCGCGATCGAGGCGGGCGATGCCGAAGCCGGCTGCACCGTGCACGAGGTGACAGCCGTGCTGGATGACGGGCCGATCCTTGGCCAGTCGCGCGTGCCGGTTCTGACCGATGACACGCCCGATACGCTGGCGCAGCGGGTGCTGGCCGAAGAACACAAGCTTTATCCCGCCTGCCTGCGAGAGTTCGCGGCGCGATAGGATGCTTTTCCCCTGCCGCAATCTCGGCTAGGAACAATCGGGCCGGACGAACCGGCGCCGAAAGGACAATAATGCGGACGATCACCACCACCGCCGATCTGGAAGAGATCTGCCAGCGCGCCAAGGCCGAAGCCTATGTCACGCTCGATACCGAGTTTCTGCGCGAGCGGACCTATTGGGCAAAACTGTGCCTGATCCAGATGGCGCTGCCCGGCCAGGGCGAGGCTGTCCTGATCGACCCCATCGAAGGGGACATGGATCTTGCCCCCCTTTACGATCTGTTCCGCTGGGAAAAGACGGTGAAGGTGTTCCACGCCGCGCGGCAGGACCTGGAGATTTTCTTCGTCGATAGCGGGGTGATCCCCAAGCCCCTGTTCGACACGCAGGTTGCCGCCATGGTGTGCGGCTTTGGCGAACAGGTCGGGTATGAAACGCTGGTGCGCAAGATCGCGCGTGAAAACCTTGATAAGACGTCGCGGTTCACGGACTGGTCGCGCCGTCCGCTGTCCGAGGCGCAGAAAGCCTATGCGCTGGCCGATGTGACGCATCTGCGCGTGATCTATGAACAGCTTTCGGCACAGATTGCGAAATCGGGCCGTGAACGCTGGGTGGCGGAGGAACTGGCGGTCCTGAACGATCCCGCCACCTATACGGTGCATCCCGAAGATGCGTGGCAGCGGGTGAAAACACGCACCACCTCGGCCCGTTTCCTTGCCATCGTGAAGGAGCTGGCGCGCTTCCGCGAGGATTACGCCCAGACAAACAACGTGCCCCGGTCGCGCGTGATGAAGGATGACGCACTGCTGGAGCTTGCATCGACAAAGCCCGTGACGCTGGAAGATCTTGGCCGTTCGCGCCTTCTGCTGCGCGAAGCCCGCCGCGGCGACATTGCCGAGGGCATCCTTGCCGCCGTGAAGGCGGGACAGGAGATGCCGGCCGACAAGATGCCCAAGCCCGACCTTTCGAAGGATCAGGTGCAGGTGAACCCCGCACTGGCCGATCTGTTGCGCGTGCTGCTAAAGGCCAAGTCGGAAGAACTGGGCGTTGCCGCCAAGCTTATCGCATCTTCGGCCGAACTCGATGCACTTGCGGCGGGTGACCGCGATCTGACGGCGCTGAAAGGCTGGCGGATGGAAGCGTTCGGCGCTGACGCGCTGCGCCTTTGCCGGGGCGAGATCGCGCTTTCGGCAAAGGGCAACAATGTTCGGGTCGTGACCCTTAACGCGAGCTGATCGCGTTCGTGGCGCCGCGCACGACGATGCGCTGCGCCGCCTGCTCGCCATTCAGTGCGGCAGCGGCGATGATTTCACGCGTTGCGGGGGTGCCGACGGGCTGTTCGGCCGTCGGCGCTTCGGCCACGAAATCAAACGTCAGCGTTCCGTCTTCCATCCGGGGATTAACCAGTGCAGGGCGGAACCAGCCCTGCGTCGGGGGCAGCGCGGTGGCGCGCACGATCGCGCCGCTTGCGGTGCGGTCCACCTCCAGCGCCGTGACCTGTGCGACAAGGGGGCGCGTGTCCTGCACCGCCGATGCCTTTTCGGCCACGCCCTGCGGGCGGGGGGAGTCTGCCCCACCGCTTAGCCACGTGCCCGGGTTCAGGCGTGAACAGCCGGCAAGCGCGGTGGCGGCGATAAGGATGGCAAAAAGCGGACGGTTCATTGCAACTCTCCTGACGTCGGTGAAAGTGCTAGACCATTGAAGCGGGTTTGGGAAGTCGCGGGCTGGACCTTGCGACCGGGTCGGCATACCTCTGCACCCACCGCTGAAGGAGAGGACCATGGCGACGCAGGCCTTCGAAGATATTGCCGACACGTTCGACTTCCTGGACGACTGGGAAGATCGCTATCGCCACGTGATCGAGCTGGGAAAGGCGATGCCGCCCATGCCCGACGCGTTGAAAGCGCCCGTCACCAAGGTGGAAGGCTGCGCAAGCCAGGTCTGGATCCATCCGCGGATCGAGAACGGGCGCTTCGACTTTGAAGGGGACAGCGATGCGATGATCGTGCGTGGCCTGATCGCGGTGCTTCACGCGCTTTACAGCGGCTTACCCGTGGCCGAGGTGGGGAAGGTGGATGCAAATGCCGAACTGGCGCGGCTGGGGCTGGACCGCCACCTTTCGGCGCAGCGGTCCAACGGGGTGCGCGCCATGGTTGCGCGCATCCGGGAAGTGGCGGCGGCAGCTTAAAGCTGCTCGACCGTGACCTTGGCCGCATCGAAGGCGATGTGTCCCGCCAGGCGTGCGGCTTCGGGCTTGGGCGTCTGCACGCTCCATGCCACGTCCGGCGTCGTGGAGGATGCATCGACCAGCGCGAAGCGCGTCGCTTCTCCGACGCTGCGCAGGTCGCTTTCGCCGGCATCAAGGAATGCCATC
This sequence comes from Falsirhodobacter deserti, assembly GCF_004015795.1. GTDB lineage: Bacteria > Pseudomonadota > Alphaproteobacteria > Rhodobacterales > Rhodobacteraceae > Falsirhodobacter > Falsirhodobacter deserti. The sequence goes on from NZ_ML137218.1 coordinate 843,707, forward strand.
GCGACATCGCCTTGCGGGAAGAAGATGACGGGTTCGCCCGCGCCATCCTCAAGCTCCAGCGCTTCGGACGTTTCGGCAAGGACGGCACCGTCACTGCGAACGACCCAACGTCCCGGAACCTTGCGGATACGGATATCAGACGCCATCGGCACCTCCTCTGTTTGATTGTGTGGGCACATCATACAGAGGAAGCCCTTGCTGTCACCCCTTAAAGCGGTGCTGCGGCGTGGCGCAGCCAGTCCAGCGCAGATGCCGAAAGGCGCGGACCGATCTTTTCCAGCACCTCCGCGTGATAGGCATCAAGCCACGCGCGTTCATCCGGCGAAAGCCGCTCAGGCAGCACAAGGCGCCGGTCGAAAGGCACGAAGGTCAGGGTTTCAAAGCGCAGCTGTTCGCGGTCATCCGGGCCTTGCGGCGCGGCCTCCACCACGATCAGGTTCTCCAGCCGGATGCCGAAAGCCCCCTCGCGGTAATAGCCCGGCTCGTTCGACAGGATCATCCCGGCTTCCAGCGGCACCTCCGAGATGCGGGAGATGCGCTGCGGCCCTTCATGCACCGACAGGAATGCGCCGACGCCATGGCCCGTGCCGTGATTGAAATCGCGCCCGTCCAGCCAAAGGTGGAAACGCGCGATCGGATCCAGATCGCGGCCGGCCAGCCCCGCAGGCCAGCGCGCGCGCGACAGGTTGATCAGGCCCTGAAGCACGCGGGTATAGCAATCCCGCGCCTCGTTCCCGGGATCGCCCACGGCCATCGTGCGGGTGATGTCAGTCGTGCCATCGGCATATTGCGCACCGGAGTCGACCAGCAACAGCTCATTCAGCCGGACAGGGCGGTTGGTTTCCTCGGTCACGCGGTAATGCATGATCGCGCCGTTCGGGCCCGCGCCGGAAATCGTCTCGAAGCTGATGTCGTGCAAGGCGTTGGTGGCGCGGCGGAAGCCTTCCAGCGCCTGCACGACCGCGATCTCGGTAAGTGTGCCTTTCGGCGCTTCGGCATCCAGCCATGCAAGAAACTCGACCATGGCCGCACCGTCGCGCAGATGCGCCTCGCGCATGCCGGCAATCTCGGCTTCGGTCTTGCGGGCCTTGGGCAGACGGCAGGGATCGCCGGCGCCAAGGATCTTGGTGCCTTCCTCCTCCAGCGTCAGGCGCAGGGCAAGGGGGGCGCTTGCCGGATCAAGCTGCACCGGCCCGTTCAACGCGCGCAGCGCTTCGCCAAAGGCGGTGGTCGGGCGCAGCGTAACCTGCGGGCCAAGATGATCCATCACCTCGTCCGGGATCTTCGACGGATCGGTGAACAGATCCACCCGCGCATCATTGTGCAGGATGGCAAAGGCGTGCAGCACCGGATTACGCGGCACGTCGGCCCCACGGATGTTCAGCAACCAGCAGATGCTGTCGGGCAGGGTCAGAACGGCGGCAGTGCCCTTCAGCCCCTTGGCGACCATCTTGCGCTTTTCGGCCGCCGTCATGCCTGCCAGTTCATCGGGATGCAGGAAGGCGCGGCTGCGCGGCGCGGCGGGCTGGTCTTGCCAGATGCGATCCACCAGATTCTGGACCGGCCGCAGCGTGACCCCCGCATCGCGCAGGGCCGAGATTTCGTCCTGCGTGTGCAGCCACGGATCGAAGCCGATCTCTCCATGCGTGCGTTCCATGATCCACGGGCCGGGCTTGATGTCGGGCCACGGAACGGGCGTGAAATGATCCAGAGCGACCTGTGCCTTCACCTGCGTGCGATAGCGTCCGTCAATGAACACGCCCGCCTGATCCGCCAGCACCACGCAAAAGCCGGCCGAGCCGGTGAAGCCGGTCAGCCATGCCAGCCGGTCATCGCGCGCTGCGACATATTCGCCCTGATGCACATCGGCACGGGGCACGATGAAGCCAGACAGCCCTTCGCGTTGCAGCTGTTCACGCAGGGCGGCAAGGCGGGGCGGCCCCTGTTCGGGGCTGGCAGTGGTGGTGAAGGTCTGAAACATCAGCCGGTCTTTCTCATGCCCAATGCGCGGGCGCGTTTCCTCGGGTCCGCCTCGAACAGGGAGGCGAGCTGCTCGGTCATTGCACCTGCAAGCTGTTCCACATCCGTAATCGTGACGGCACGCTGGTAGTACCGCGTCACGTCATGGCCGATGCCGATGGCGATCAATTCGCAGGCGCGGCGGCGTTCGACCATCGCGATCACATCGCGCAGGTGCTTTTCAAGATAGTTGGCGGGGTTCACCGACAGGGTGGAATCGTCCACCGGTGCGCCGTCGGAAATCACCATCAGGATCTTGCGGGCCTCGGGCCGGGCGGTCAGGCGGCGATGGGCCCATTCCAGCGCCTCACCGTCGATGTTTTCCTTCAGCAACCCTTCCTTCATCATCAGGCCAAGATTTGGGCGGGCGCGCCGCCACGGCGTGTCCCCGCCCTTATAGATGATGTGCCGCAGATCGTTCAGCCGGCCGGGCTGTGCCTTGCGCCCTTCGGACAGCCACGCCTCGCGCGATTGGCCGCCCTTCCACGCGCGCGTGGTGAAGCCAAGGATTTCCACCTTCACCTGGCACCGCTCCAGCGTTCGCGCCAGAACATCCGCGCAGATTGCCGCGATGGAGATGGGACGCCCGCGCATGGACCCAGAATTGTCCAGAAGCAGCGTCACGCAGGTATCGCGGAACTCGGTATCATGCTCGATCTTGAAGGAAAGGGGGGTGGTCGGGTTGGCGACAACCCGCGCCAGACGCCCGGCATCAAGGATGCCCTCTTCAAGGTCGAATTCCCACGAGCGGCTTTGCTGCGCCTGAAGGCGGCGTTGCAGCTTGTTGGCCAGGCGGCTGACAGCGCCCTTCAGCGGTTCAAGCTGCTGATCCAGATAGGCGCGAAGCCTTTCCAGCTCTGCCGGTTCGGCCAGTTCCTCGGCGTGGATCTCCTCGTCGAAGCGGGTGGTGAAGACGGCATAGTTCGGATCGGCATCGGAATGGGTCGGCGGGGGCGGGGGCTCGTTCGGGGCCTCCCCCTCGGGCAGCTCGGCTTCCTCGCCCTCAAGCTGCTCGTCGCTATCCTCCATGGAGACTTGCGCCTGACCGGCATCCTGCTGTTCTTCCTGTCCGCGTTCAGGGGCGGCGTCATCGGGTTCGTCATCCGCGCCATCCTGATCGGCCGAAGAATCGGGCTCCTGATCGTCCTGTTCCGCCTCGTCCGGGGCATCGTCGCCTGGATCCTCCTGATCGGGATCCTCGCCAAGCTGGTCGCCGAAGCCCAGATCCCTGATCATCTGCCGCGCCATGCGGGCGAAGGCGGCCTGATCGTCCAGCGTTTCCAGATCGCCGATGGCGATGCGGTCGCGCCACAGGTCCATCACGTTGGCGGCGGCGGGCGGCAGGTCGCGCCCGGTCGCCATGTGGCGCACAAGATAGCCGGCGGCAACGGCCAGCGGCGCATCCTCGGCCTTCCTGATCTGGCCATAGCCCTTGCGATCGGCTTCATGCGCGATCTTGGCGTCGATGTTGGTGGCGGTGCCGGGCATGTCGCGCGCGCCCATCGCCTCCACCCGTGCGGTTTCCATCGCATCGAAGATGTCGCGCGCCATCTGGCCGGTGGGGGCATAGCGGGCCGCCACCGCCTCATCGTGATAGCGGCGGCGAAGGGCGAAGGCATCTGCCGTGCCGCGGGCCAGCAGTACCTCGTCGCGCGTCATGCGGCGAGTCACCTGCGGCAGGCGCATCCCGTCACGCGTCAGGCCCGGCGGATCGACCGAGTAGGTGACCGTCAGGTCGCGATCGCGCGCCATCGTCTTCGTCGCCTCGGCCAGAGCCTTCTTGAACGGATCGGCGGGATTTTCGGGCGGTTTGCTCATTCTGCCCTCCTCGGGCTTACCTCATCGCCGTGGATGCGGCGCTTTCGGGAAGTTCCTCGCCGAAGCAGCGCTGATAGAATTCGGCCACCGTCTGGCGTTCCAGCTCGTCGCACTTGTTCAGGAAGGTCAGGCGGAAGGCATAGCCGATGTTGCGGAAGATCTCGGCGTTCTGCGCCCATGCAATGACCGTGCGCGGCGACATGACGGTGGACAGATCGCCGTTCATGAAGGCGGTCCGCGTCATGTCGGCAACCGTCACCATCTGGTTGATCTGCTTGCGGCCCTTTTCGTTGTTGTAGTGGGGGGCCTTGGACAGCACGATGTTCACCTCGGCATCGTGGCGGAGGTAGTTCAGCGTGGCCACAAGGCTCCACCGGTCCATCTGGCCCTGGTTGATCTGCTGGGTGCCGTGGTAAAGGCCGGTCGTGTCGCCAAGGCCCACCGTGTTGGCCGTGGCGAACAGGCGGAAGGACGGGTGTGGGGTAATCACCTCGTTCTGGTCAAGCAGCGTCAACTTGCCGTTCGCCTCCAGCACGCGCTGGATCACGAACATCACGTCGGCGCGGCCCGCGTCATATTCGTCGAACACGATGGCGCAAGGGTTGCGCAGGGCCCAGGGCAGGATGCCTTCCTGAAAGCTCGTGACCTGCTTGCCATCGACCAGCTTGATCGCGTCCTTGCCGATCAGGTCGATCCGGCTGACATGGCTGTCAAGGTTCACGCGGACCGAGGGCCAGTTCAGGCGGCTGGCCACCTGTTCGATATGCGTGGATTTCCCCGTGCCGTGATACCCCTGGATCATCACGCGGCGGTTATAGGCAAACCCCGCAAGGATCGCGAGCGTGGTGTCCGGGTCGAACTTGTAGGTGGGGTCCTCTTCGGGAACGCGATCGGTGCGATCCGCGAATGCCTTCACCTTCATGTCGGTGTCGATCCCGAAAACCTCGCGGACAGAGATTTCCTCGGTGGGTTTCGCGGGCAGGTCGAGCATGCGTCTATCCTCTGATGGCTTGCTATTTGATGTAACATTCACAATCGCGGTGCAAGGCCGGAACCCGGTATTCCTTCCGCTCGTTCACGCTGCAACGCAGCAAGAAACAGGGGGATTGCATGCGCTTCGAAGGCAAGGTGGTCGTGGTCACAGGCGCCAGTTCCGGCATAGGGGAGGCCGCTGCACGTCGCTTTTCCTCGGAAGGGGCGATTGTGCTGCTGGTGGCACGCAACGAGGAAAAGCTGTCGCGCGTTGCCCAAAGCCTGCCGCAGGATCGTACCGTGTGGATCACAGCTGACCTTTCCACCGAAGAAGGTGCGCGCAAGCTTGCGGACAAGGCGCAGCAACTGGGCGGCGCGGATGTGCTGGTGAACAATGCCGGCATCGCGGTTGGCGGTACGATCGATCAGGTCAGCCTGCAGGACTGGAACACCCAGATCCAGACCAACCTGACCGGCTATTTCCTTGTGACCAAATTCCTGTGGGGCCAGCTGAAGGCCAAGAAGGGCAACGTGGTCATGACCTCGTCGGTATCCGGCCTTGGCGGCGACTGGGGGATGTTCGCCTACAATTCGTCCAAGGGCGGGATCACCAACATGGTGCGCGCACTGGCGCTGGACGGTGCGAAGCTTGGCATCCGGGTGAATGCCGTGAACCCCGCGCTGACACGGTCCGACATGACCAAGAACATGCTGGACGACGAGGCGCTGATGGCCAGGTTCAACGAACGCCAGCCGCTGGGCGCACCCGCCGATCCGGCGGATGTCGCGTCGGTGATGGCCTTCCTCGCCTCGGACGATGCGCGGCTGGTGACGGGCGTGAACCTGCCCGCGGATGGCGGGGTCATGGCCTCCAACGGTCAGCCCCCGCAGTGATCAGTCGCGGAAGAAGCGGCTGTCCTTGATCTGGTCCCACGCCCAGACAACCTCCTGCAACCGCTCCTCGTCGGCGCGGTTGCCCCCGTTCATGTCGGGGTGCAGGTCTTTCACAAGACTCTTGTACTGCTTGCGGATCTCGATCTTGGTCCAGCTGTCGCGGGCATCGAGGATCTCCAGCGCCTTGCGTTCCGTCGGGGGCAGCTTGCGTGTGGCGGTGTGGCGCGCAGGGTTCTGCGTGCCCTTGTCGCCAAGGATTTCCAGCGGATCATCCACGCCAAGGCGCGACCAGACATGCCCTTCGTCGGGCTTCTTGGTGGCGCGGCCCCACATGCGGTCAGATTCAAGGAAGCTTTCGAACTCTTCCTCTGTCTTTCCTTGGAAGAAGTTCCACTTCAAGTTGTATTCGCGAACGTGGTCTTTGCAGAACCACACGTATTCATCCAGATGATCGGGAGAGCGGGGCGCGCGATACAGCCCCGCTTCGGTGCAGCCGGGATAGGTGCATTCCCGTGTGGATGTTTCCTGCGCACCCGACATGCCACGACGCCCCGTTTTACGGCGCTTCTTGTCGGTCGAAACGCGGATGTCGAAATCAAAGGGGGATTTGTTCATCGTCAGGGCCTTTCCGAGTCGGAGGCGTGAGTTTAGACATTTGGGCGTCGAGGAGAAGAGGGCACCGACCATTATGACCATCGCCGAGCAGATACACGCCCGTCTTCAGGACGCATTCCAGCCGACCGTCCTGACGGTAACGGATGACAGCGAAAGCCATCGCGGCCATGCGGGCTTTCGCGAAGGGGGGCAGACCCATTTCAACGTGACGATCCGCGCGGCTGCTTTTGCAGGCAAATCGCGCATCGCGCGCCATCGCGCCATCCATACCGCGCTGGGCGACATCATGGGCCGCATCCACGCGCTTGCGCTGGATGTGGATGCCTGAGGAAGGAATTTCAATGACCGTTCACCTGTCCGACTATACCCCCTTTTCGCACCCTGTCGAAAGCGTTGCGCTGACCTTCCGTCTGGCGCCGCGGGCCACGCGTGTGCAAAGCGTTATCCGCTTCGGGCAGGGCGGCACGACCCTGCGGCTGGACGGGGAGGGGCTGACCCTGATCCGCGCCGCCATCGACGGCCAGCCCGTGGATGCCGCACCGGACGCAACCGGCCTGACGCTGACCGTTCCCGATGCGCCGTTCGTGCTGGAAACCGAGGTGGAGATCGCCCCCGAAGGCAACACCGCGCTGGAAGGGCTTTACATGTCGAACGGCATGTATTGCACCCAGTGCGAAGCAGAGGGTTTCCGCAAGATCACCTTCTATCCCGACCGCCCCGACGTCATGGCGCCGTTCCGCGTCCGGATCGAAAGCGACATGCCGGTGATGCTGTCCAACGGCAATCCGGTGGCGCAGGGGAATGGCTGGGCCGAATGGGACGATCCCTGGCCCAAGCCCGCCTACCTGTTCGCGCTGGTGGCGGGTGAACTGGTCGCCCATTCGGACCGTTTCACCACGATGAACGGCGATGACGTGGCGCTGAACATCTGGGTGCGTCCGGGAGACGAAGACCGCTGCGCCTATGCGATGAACAGCCTGATCCGCAGCATGAAGTGGGACGAACAGGTCTATGGCCGCGCCTATGACCTTTCGGTGTTCAACATCGTGGCCGTTGATGATTTCAACATGGGCGCGATGGAGAACAAGGGCCTGAACATCTTCAATTCCAAATACGTGCTGGCCCTGCCGGAAACGGCGACGGATGACGATTTCGCGCGGATCGAGGCTATCATCGCGCATGAATACTTCCACAACTGGACGGGCAACCGGATCACCTGCCGAGACTGGTTCCAGCTGTGCCTGAAGGAAGGGCTGACGGTTTACCGCGACCAGCAGTTCAGCGCGGACATGCGGTCGGCCTCCGTCAAGCGGATCGAGGATGTGTTGACCCTGCGCGCCCGCCAGTTCCGCGAGGATGCAGGCCCGCTGGCCCATCCGGTCCGCCCCGAGGCGTATGAGGAGATCAACAACTTCTATACCGCCACGGTGTACGAAAAGGGGGCCGAACTGATCGGCATGCTGAAGCTGCTGGTTGGGGATGACGCCTATCGCCGCGCGCTGGATCTTTATTTTGAACGCCATGACGGGCAGGCCTGCACGATCGAGGATTGGCTGACCGTGTTCCAGGATGCAACGGGCCGCGATCTGACGCAGTTCAAGCGCTGGTACAGCGAAGCCGGAACGCCGCGTGTATCGGTAGATGAGACGTGGGAGGAGGGCGTCTTCACCCTTACCCTTTCGCAGGACGGCCAGAAGATCATTCCCGTGGCTGTTGGCCTGCTTGGTCCCGACGGGACCGAGGTGGTGCCCACGCAGGTGCTGGAGCTGACGAAGCACCGGCAAGACTTCCGGTTTGAAGGGCTTGCGGCGCGGCCCGTCGCCTCGGTTCTGCGGGGCTTCTCGGCCCCCGTGATCCTTGACCGCAGCATGACTGCGCAGGATCGTGCCTTCCTGCTGGCCCATGACACCGATGCCTTCAACCGCTGGGAAGCGGGGCGGACCTTGGCCAAGGACGTGATGGCCCGGCTGGTGACCGATGGCGCGGCACCCCCCGCGATGTGGCTGGATGCCGTGGCTGCGGTGGCCACGGACGATGCGCTGGATCCTGCCTTCCGCGCGCTGGCCCTGCGCCTTCCGGCCGAAGATGACATGGCCCAGACGCTTCACCAAGGCGGCGTGACGCCCGATCCCGACCGCATCCATGCCGCGCGCCGGCAGATGGCGCTGGCACTGGCCGAACGGCTGCGCGATGCGCTGCCGGCGCTGGTTGCACCTGTTGCGGGCCCATGGTCGCCCGATGCCGCGCAGGCCGGGCAGCGGGCATTTCGGATGCAGGCGCTGGGCCTTTTGTCGCGCCTTAATGGCGGGGCCGAAGCGCAGCGCGTGTTCGATGCCGCCACGAACATGACCGAAGAGGTTGGCGCGCTTTCCGCCCTGCTGGAGGTGGGCGCAGGCGATGCCGCGCTGGGCGTTTTCGCCCGCAAATGGGGCGATGACAGGATCGTCATGGACAAGTGGTTCAGCCTGCAGATCCTGCATGCCGCCGATGCGCCCGCAGTGGCGCGGCAGCTGACGGAACATCCGCGGTTCGACTGGAAAAACCCCAATCGTTTCCGCGCATTGTTCGGCGCGCTTGCGGGCAATCATGCGGGGTTCCACAGGGCCGACGGCTCCGGCTATCGGTTGCTGGCGAATTGGCTGATCCGGCTGGATCCGGTCAATCCGCAAACGGCGGCACGCATGTCGCAGGCGTTTGAAGGATGGCCCCGGATGGATGCCGACCGGCAGGGCCTGATGCGCGCAGAGCTGGAGCGGATCCTTGCAGTTCCCTCCCTGTCGCGCGACCTGTCGGAGATGGCGCGGCGCATGGCCGGCAGGCGGAAATAAACCGCTTCAAGCCGGCTGCACTTGCCTTCGGGGTGTATTCGCGCCATTTCTAGGTAACGACGCCGTGTAGGGCAGGACACCATGAGAGATCGCATTGACCCCCTTATTGCCGAGCGTGCGCCTTGGCTGTTCACGGGGCGCCCGCACCACCGCGTGGCCTATGCCGTCCTGACCCGCATGCTGGGATATGAACGGACGCTGAAGCTGGGTGCCGAATATCGCGACCTGCCCACGCCCGAGTTGATGGGGCGGGTTGCCGCCCTTATCGCCAAGGATATCCAGATCACGGGGCTGGAGAACATTCCGCGCAACGGCCCCGCGATGATCGTGGCGAACCATCCCACGGGCATCGCCGACGGGGTGATCCTTCACCACCTTCTGGCGCCCCTGCGGCCGGATCTGTTCTTTTACGCCAACAGCGACATCCTGCGCGTGATGCCGCAGATGATCGACCTGATCTGCCCCGTCGAATGGCGGCAGGAAAAGCGTTCGATGCAGAAAACGCGCGAAACGATGGAGTATACGCGCAAGGCGATGGATGCGGGGCGGATCGGGGTGATCTTCCCGTCGGGCCGTCTGGCCAAGCGCACCGGCCTGAAGCTGATGGAGCGTCCGTGGATGGCCTCGGCCGCGATGATCGCGCGCAAGTTCGACGTGCCGGTGATCCCGCTGAACATCCGGGCGCGCAATTCCACGCTGTTCTATCTGTTCGACCTGATCCACCCGACGCTGCGCGACATCACCCTGTTCCACGAGGTGTTGAACAAGCATCGACAGCCCTATCGCGTGGCCGTGGGCCATCCGATCGCACCCGACCGCATTCCGGCCAAGTCGGAAGACGGGATCGAGATGCTGCGCGCAGAAACGCTGGCCTTGGGCGGTGAATACGCGCCCGCAGTCAGCCTTGTGCAGATGACGCGCATTCCCGGCCTGCGCCCCGCACCGCCGCGTCTGACCAGCCCCTGAACATGAAAATGCCCCTTCGGATGCGAAGGGGCTTTGCTTTATCCGGTCGTGGCGGCGTTACAGCGCGCAATAGGATTGCGTCCGCGTCCATGCCGCCATTTCCGCCCGCTTGGCCGAAGACCGGAAGGGCGCCCAGTCGCGGCCCATCCCGCGGCGACCCCGCGGGCCTGCAACCATGTTGTCCTTCGCCACCTGCGCCGAGGCGATGTTGACAGCGCAGGCAAGGTTCGCCGCACCGTCCTTCAGGCTGGAAGAGGTCGTGGCCTCGCAGTCATAGGCGCGCGCGGTGCGGGGAGAAATCTGCACAAGGCCGATCCACTTGCCGCCGCCACCTGCCGCGGCAGGGTTCCACGTGCTTTCATGTTTCGCCAGCGCCGACAGCATCGCTGTCCAGAAGGCCCGGCGTTCATCCACTGAAGCATTGCGATAGCCGGGGCACCACGTGTCGATATCCGCTGGAACAAGTTGGGCCAGATCCGTTTCGTTCTGGCTGACGGCCGCAAGCGTCTGGCGCGTCCAGTTGGCTCCTTCCGGGCGGAAATCCCAACGCATCGCCGGCAGGGCCGTGGATTGCGTGGCTTGGGTCTCGGTGGTTGCGCAGCCGGCGATCGGCAGGGCAAGCATCGCGCCGAAAAGAAGCATTTTGATCTTCATTGGTCTCGACATCGGTGGCACCGCCCCTCGCAGGCGGCCCGCTGTTTTTGGCCGCAGGCGGGGCCTGATGCAACCTTTTCGCGCAAAGATAGGCGTGTTTCTGCCCATGGTGCGTGGCCGCACAGGGTTGAAGCGGGCAGGCGGGCGGCTTAGAAATGCCTGATCCAAGAGGAATGACGATGCTGGACCTGACCTACGAGACCCCGAAGCCGAAGACCATCGCCGGTGCGAAGGAAGACTGGGAACTTGTGATCGGCATGGAAATCCATGCGCAGGTTTCGTCCAATTCCAAGCTGTTTTCAGGCGCATCCACAGGCTTTGGCGCAGAGCCGAACAGCCATGTGTCGTTCATCGATTGCGCCATGCCGGGCATGCTGCCCGTTATCAACGAATTCTGCATCGAACAGGCTGTCCGCACGGGTCTGGGCCTGAAGGCGGCGATCAACCTGCGTTCGGCGTTCGACCGGAAGAACTATTTCTATCCCGACCTGCCGCAGGGGTATCAGATCAGCCAGCTTTACCACCCCATCGTGGGCGAGGGCGAGGTGCTGGTTGAGATGGGGCCGGGCGTTGCCCGCCTTGTCCGGATCGAGCGGATTCACCTTGAACAGGATGCGGGCAAGTCGATCCACGACATGGACCCGAACAACAGCTTCGTCGATTTCAACCGCACGGGCGTGGCCCTGATGGAGATCGTCAGCCGTCCCGACATCCGCGGTCCGGAAGAGGCTGCGGCCTATGTGACCAAGCTGCGCCAGATCCTGCGCTATCTTGGCACCTGCGATGGCAACATGCAGAACGGCAACCTGCGCGCCGACGTGAACGTTTCCGTCTGCCGTCCGGGCCAATACGAAAAGTATCAGGCGACACAGGATTTCAGCCATCTTGGCACGCGGTGCGAGATCAAGAACATGAACTCCATGCGCTTCATCCAGGCGGCCATCGATTACGAGGCGCGCCGCCAGATCGCGATTCTGGAGGATGGCGGCAAGGTGGTGCAGGAAACGCGCCTGTACGATCCCGACAAGAACGAAACGCGGTCCATGCGGTCGAAGGAAGAAGCGCACGATTACCGCTATTTCCCCGACCCGGACCTTCTGCCGTTGGAGATCGAGCAGGCCTGGGTGGATGACATCGCCGCCTCCATGCCCGAGCTGCCCGACGCAAAGAAGGCACGGTTCATGGGCGATTTCGGCCTGACCGATTACGATGCCAACGTGCTGACCGCCGAACTGGATGCCGCCGCCTTTTTCGAGGAAGTGGCCGCAGGCCGTGACGGCAAGCAGGCCGCGAACTGGGTGATCAACGAGTTGTTTGGCCGCCTGAACAAGGAAGGGCAGTCCATCACCTCCAGCCCCATGTCGGCAGCGCAGCTTGGCGGCATCCTTGACCTGATGACCAAGGGCGAAATCTCGGGCAAGATGGCGAAGGACCTGTTCGAAATCGTTTGGACCGAAGGCGGCGATCCGGCCGAGCTGGCCGCCGCGCGCGGCATGAAGCAGGTGACCGATACCGGCGCGATCGAAAAGGCGGTGGACGAAATCATCGCCTCCAACCCGGCGCAGGTGGAAAAGGCCAAGGCCAACCCCAAACTGGCGGGCTGGTTCGTGGGGCAGGTGATCAAGGCCACCGGCGGCAAGGCCGCGCCGCAGATGGTGAACGAGATCGTTCTGAAGAAGCTTGGCCTTTGATGGAACGCGACCCGCTTGCCACCTTCAACGAGCGGGTGAAGCTGGTCGCGTCGTTCTATAATGCGATCGGGCTGGGGATGATCGCCGTGGGCGTTGTTCGTCCCCTGTCCGACGGCACAAGGCTTTCGGGGCTGTCGATCACGCTTTGGATCGCGGGCGGACTCGCTTTTCATGCGCTCGCACTCTATATTCTCAGGTATATGAAGAAGGGAGTGCTGCCATGACGTTCTTCGATTACGGAATTCCACGGATCGCGCTGGCCATGGGCGGGTGCGGCCTTCTTTTCGTCCGGGAAATGTCGCGCCGATTCGACCGCAAGATGGCGGCCGTGGCCCAGCAAAAGCACCACCCGGCGGAGTGATCCGCCGCGGGTTTCGGGATCAGCGCGATACGCTCGGCTCCCTATGATGCAGAACTGCCCGAGATTGCTGATCCTCGGTTCCGGGTCAGACAGCTTTACATTATCCGCCACAGCGATATTGCCACCGCCGCGATGCGGCTGACGGCCCTTCTGGCTGACCACACCACGCGCTTTGCAACGAAAAAGGCTGCCCCGGGGGCAGCCTTTCTGCTTTGTCATCTGCGCCGATCAGTCGGCAGCGACGACATTGTCCTTGAACGCAGGCGGCATTGCTTCCGGCGCTTTCGTGGCTGCGACCGGCTCCGCCTCTCCGTTCAGGGCGGCGTGCAGCTTGTCCATGTCGAGCTCTCCCTCCCAGCGGGCGACGACAAGCGTGGCGACGGCGTTGCCGACAAAGTTGGTCAGCGCGCGGCATTCCGACATGAAACGGTCAACGCCAAGGATCAGCGCCATGCCTGCGATCGGAACCGTCGGCACGACCGAAAGCGTCGCCGCCAGCGTGATGAAGCCGGCGCCCGTGATGCCCGCAGCCCCCTTGGAGGACAGCATCGCAACCAGCAGCAGCAGGATTTCCTGCCCCAGCGTCAGGTCGGTATTGGTGGCCTGGGCGATGAACAGCGCCGCCATCGTCATATAGATGTTGGTGCCATCGAGGTTGAACGAATACCCTGTCGGCACAACCAGACCGACCACCGAACGGGACGCACCTGCGCGTTCCATCTTCTGCAGCAGCGACGGCAGGGCCGCCTCGGACGAGGAGGTTCCCAGAACCAGCAGCAGTTCTTCGCGGATGTACTTGATCAGCTTGAAGATCGAGAAGCCGTTGTAACGCGCCACGGCACCAAGGATCACCAGCACGAATAGCAGCGCCGTCACATAGAAGCAGATCACGAGGAAGGCGAGGTTCACGACGGATTCGATGCCATACCGACCGATGGTGAAGGCCATCGCCCCGAAGGCGCCGATGGGTGCGGCCTTCATCAGGATCGAGACGAGCTTGAAGATCGGGTAGGTCAGCATCGTCAGGAACTCGGTGACCGGCTTGCCGCGTTCCCCGACCATCGCCAGCGCGACCCCGAACAGCACCGAAACGAACAGCACCTGAAGGATGTCGCCCGAAGCAAAGGCCCCGACCAGCGTCGACGGGATGATGTTCATCAGGAACCCGGTGATCGACGTTTCATGCGCGGCGGTTTGGTAATTTTCGATGGCAGCCGCGTCCAGCGTGGCCGGATCGATGTTCATGCCCGAACCGGGCTGCACCACGTTCGCCACGACCAGGCCGACGATCAGCGCCAGCGTGGAGAAGGTGATGAAGTACAGCATCGCCTTGCCGGCCACCCGGCCGACCTTCTTCATGTCGGACATGCCGGCGATGCCGGTCGTCACGGTCAGGAAGATCACCGGCGCGATGATCATCTTCACCAGCTTGATGAAGGCATCGCCAAGCGGCTTCAGCTGCGCGGCAAAGGCCGGATAGAAGTGCCCCAGAAGAATCCCGAGGATGATTGCCACAATCACCTGCACGTAAAGATGCGTGTAGAACGGGCGCGGCTTGAATGCCGGCCCCTCGGTTGCGGGTTCGAAATGCAATGTAGATCCTCCTCAAGACCCTGCCGCTGCGGCGCGGCAGGCAACAATCGCTCGCCTCTATACGTTCCTGACAAGGGGCGCAATTTTGACGTAACGGCGCTTTGCCGGGCGCCGCGCCTTGTGAAGAATGTGACAAGGCATGGTCAAGCCTCTTTCAAAACATCTGCGTTTGGCGCAGAAGGCGCGGGAAAGGATCCGGCACATGACAGGTTTCAGCTTCCGCATCGACGCGACGGACGGCAAGGCGCGCACGGGCGCGATCAACACCCCGAGGGGCGAGATCCGCACCCCCGCCTTCATGCCCGTGGGCACGGCGGCCACCGTGAAGGCAATGCTGCCCGAGAACGTGCGCGCCACGGGGGCGGACATCCTTCTGGGCAACACGTATCACCTGATGCTGCGCCCCACGGCCGAACGGATCGACCGGCTGGGCGGGCTGCACCGCTTCATGAACTGGGACCGCCCGATCCTGACCGATTCCGGGGGCTTCCAGGTGATGAGCCTGACCGCCCTGCGCAAGATGACCGAGGAGGGCGTGCGCTTCAAATCGCATATCGACGGCAGCACGCATCACCTGACGCCTGAACGCAGCATGGAAATCCAGCGCCTTCTGGGGTCTGACATCGTGATGGCGTTCGATGAATGCACCCCGTTCCCTGCCGATGAGGCGACCGCCCGCCGGTCGATGGAACTTTCGATGCGATGGGCACAGCGGTCCCGCGATGCCTTCGGGGACCGGCCCGGCCACGCCCTGTTCGGCATCCAGCAAGGCAGCGTCTTCCGCGACCAGCGCGCCGAAAGCGCCGAAAAGCTGCAGGCCATCGGCTTTGACGGCTATGCGGTTGGCGGCCTTGCCGTGGGCGAAGGGCAGGAAACGATGTTCGAGGTGCTGGACTATGCGCCCGACATGCTGCCGCAGGACAAGCCGCGTTACCTGATGGGCGTGGGCAAACCTGATGACATCGTGGGTGCGGTGGAACGCGGCATCGACATGATGGACTGCGTGCTCCCCTCGCGTTCGGGCCGCACGGGCCAGGCCTTCACGCGGCACGGCGTCATCAACATCAAGAACGCCCGCCACATGGACGATCCGCGCCCGCTGGACGAAAATTGCACATGCCCGGCCTGCCGCAACTATTCCCGTGGCTATCTGCATCACGTGATGCGCGCGGGGGAGATCATCAGCTCCATGCTGATGACATGGCACAACCTGCACTATTACCAGGAACTGATGCAGGGGCTGCGGGACGCGATCGCGCAGGGGCGGCTGCAGGCTTTTGTTGCGGACTTCCATGCGCAGCGCGCAGCGGGCGATATCGACCCGCTTTGACTTGCTGCGCGGGCAGGGCGGCATAGCTTCCGTGAAAGCTCAGGAGTTATGCCCATGCCCGAAAATCTGTTCCGGCCCATCACGGTCGGTGATCTTCAGCTGAAGAACCGGGTCGTCATGGCCCCGCTGACACGCAACCGCGCCACGGCGGATGGCGATGCGCCGCATGATCTGACGGTGGAATATTATCGCCAGCGCGCCGGTGCGGGGCTGATCCTGACCGAGGCCTCGCAGATTTCGCCCGAAGGCAAGGGCTATGCCTGGACGCCGGGCATCCATTCGGATGAACAGATCGCAGGCTGGAAAAAGGTGACCGAGGCCGTCCATTCGCGCGGTGGCAAGATCGCGATCCAGCTTTGGCATGTGGGGCGCATCAGCCACACCTCGTTGCTGAACGGGGCGCAGCCGGTCGCCCCTTCGGCCATTCAGGCAAACTCGCAGACGTTCGACGGCACGCAGATGGTTCCCGTGTCCGAACCCCGCGCGCTGGAAACGGACGAGATCCCCCGCATCGTGGAGGATTTCCGCAAGGCGGCCGCGAATGCCAAGGCGGCCGGGTTCGACGCGGTGCAGATCCACGCCGCGAACGGCTATTTGATCGACCAGTTCCTGCGCGACACGACGAACAAGCGTGATGACGCCTATGGCGGCCCGATCGAGAATCGCGTGCGCCTGCTGGACGAGATCACGGCTGCCGTGGTGGGCGTGATGGGGGCGGGGCGCACCGGCCTTCGCATTTCGCCATGGTCGGATGCGAACGATGTGGGCATCGACAGCGACACGCAGGCGGTCTTTGCCAAGGTGGTGGATGTCGCGAATGCACACGGCCTTGCCTTCATGGAGGTGGTGGAGGGCCAGACCGGCGGCCCGCGCGACTGGCCTGAAGGCGGGGTGGAGGCGCTGCGCGCGGCGTTCAATGGCGTTTACATTGCCAATAACGGCTATCACGATCACCAGTCCGCGCTGGAGGCAGCGGGCGACATGGTTTCGTTCGGCCGGCCCTACATCTCCAACCCCGATCTGGCCGAGCGTCTGGCCATGAACGCCCCGCTGAACCCCCTGCCGACAGAGAACCTTTATGGCGGCGGCGCGGAAGGATATACCGATTATCCGCCGTTGGACCGGTACGCCTGACGCGGGTGCGGGCGCGTCCCTTCACATGGTTGACACCGGCAGGGCGCGCTACCAGATAGGGTGCTCAGCCGGGGGAGGCCGGGTGTTGCCGATGACCGGGACCAGAGCCTTCCTGCGAAAGGACCTTAGATGACCGATACTCTTGCACCGAGCTATCCCGTGTTGCCGCTGCGCGACATCGTGGTGTTTCCGCACATGATCGTTCCGTTGTTCGTGGGCCGCGAAAAGTCGGTCCGCGCGCTGGAAGAGGTCATGTCCGAGGATCGGCAGATCCTCCTTGCCTCGCAGATGGATCCGTCGGTGGATGATCCGGGCGATGACGGCATCTACCGCACGGGCGTTCTGGCCAATGTGCTTCAGCTTCTGAAGCTGCCCGATGGCACCGTGAAGGTGCTGGTGGAAGGCAAGACCCGGGTCAGCATCACCGATTTCATCGAAAACGACCGCTTCTTCGAAGCCCGCGCCGAGGCACTGACGGAAACCGACGGCGATGCCGAAACGGTGGATGCCCTGCTGCGCGCCGTGGCCGAGGAATTCGAGCGTTACGCCAAGATCAAGAAGAACATCCCCGAAGAGGCGCTGGCCGCCGTTTCGGAATCGCGCGACCCTGCGCGGCTGGCCGACCTTGTGGCGGGCCATCTGGGCGTGGACGTCGCCGAGAAGCAGAAGCTGCTGGAAACGCTGGACGTCGGCACCCGTCTTGAAGGCGTTTATGGCCACATGCAGGGCGAGATGAGCGTTCTGCAGGTGGAAAAGCGCATCAAGTCCCGCGTCAAGAACCAGATGGAGAAAACGCAGCGCGAGTATTACCTGAATGAGCAGATGAAGGCCATTCAGAAGGAACTTGGCGATGGCGAGGACGGCCAGAACGAAGTGGCCGAGCTGGAAGCGCGGATCGCCAAGACCAAGCTGTCCAAGGAAGCCCGCGAAAAGGCCGATGCCGAGATCAAGAAGCTGAAGACCATGTCCCCGATGAGCGCCGAGGCGACCGTCGTGCGGAACTATCTCGATTGGCTTCTGGGCGTTCCGTGGGGTGTTAAATCCAAGGTGAAGAAGGATCTGGGCAAGGCGCAGGCCGTGCTGGATGCCGATCACCACGGGCTGGAAAAGGTCAAGGAACGCATCACCGAATATCTGGCGGTGCAGGCGCGCGCCACGAAGCTGAAGGGGCCGATCCTGTGCCTCGTCGGTCCTCCGGGCGTGGGCAAGACCTCGCTTGGCAAGTCGGTTGCCAAGGCCACGGGGCGCGAATTCATCCGCATCAGCCTTGGCGGCGTGCGTGACGAATCCGAGATCCGCGGCCACCGCCGGACCTATATCGGCTCCATGCCCGGCAAGATCATCCAGGCGCTGAAGAAGGCCAAGACCACGAACCCGCTTATCCTGCTGGATGAGATCGACAAGATGGGTCAGGACTTCCGCGGCGATCCGGCTTCGGCCATGCTGGAGGTGCTTGATCCGGAACAGAACGGCACGTTCGTCGACCATTATCTTGAGGTGGAATACGACCTGTCGAACGTGATGTTCCTGACCACGGCAAACTCCTACAACATGCCTGGCCCGCTTCTGGACCGGATGGAGATCATTCCGCTTTCGGGCTATACCGAGGATGAGAAGCGCGAGATCGCGAAGACGCACCTCGTGCCCAAGCAGATCGAGAACCACGGCCTGAAGAAGGGCGAATTCTCGGTCACGGATGATGCGCTGACCGAGGTGATCCAGTCCTATACCCGCGAAGCCGGTGTGCGGAGCCTGGAGCGTGAGATTGCGAAACTGGCCCGTAAGGCCGTGACCGAGATCGTGAAGGGCAATGCCAAGTCGGTCGAGGTGACTGCCGAGACGGTGGGCGATTACCTGGGTGTGCGCCGTCACAAGCATGGTCTGGCCGAAAAGGAAGATCAGGTCGGTGTCGTGACCGGTCTGGCCTATACCTCGGTTGGGGGGGAACTGCTTCAGATCGAGGCGCTGCGCCTGCCGGGCAAGGGCCGGATGAAAACGACCGGCAAGCTGGGCGATGTGATGAAGGAGTCGATCGACGCGGCCTCCAGCTATGTCCGTTCGGTTTCGCCCGAACTGGGTGTGAAGCCTCCGCGGTTCGAAACGCTGGATATCCACGTTCACGTTCCCGAGGGCGCAACGCCCAAGGACGGGCCAAGTGCGGGTCTGGCGATGGTCACTTCCATCGTGTCGGTGCTGACCGGCATTCCGGTGAAGAAGGACATCGCCATGACGGGCGAGGTGACGCTGCGCGGCAACGCGCTGCCGATCGGCGGCCTGAAGGAAAAACTGCTCGCGGCGCTGCGCGGCGGCATCAAGACGGTGCTGATCCCGCAGGAAAACGAGAAGGATCTAGCCGAGATTCCGGACAACGTGAAAGAGGGGCTGAAGATCATCCCCGTTACCCACGTTCGGGAGGTGCTGCGCGAGGCGCTGGTTCGTCAGCCAGAGCCGGTGGAATGGGACGAGGCGGCTGAAGAGGCCGCCGCCGCCCGCCGCCTGGCCGAACAGCAGATGCCGCAGCCGACGGCACATTGATCACGGGGCGCGCCTTCGGGCGCGCCTTTTTCTTTGCCGTTGTCGTGGATTGGCGGGTCACCTGCCGTTAGGGTCGGGGCAGCCTTCCATCAGGGAACGATTCGCATGGTTACCAAGACGACTCCCCGCAAGAAAGCCGCAGAACCCGAGGCGACCGAGGCGCCGGCGGCCAAGGAACCTTCCATCACCTCCAAGATGCCGGACCTGCTGGACGTGGTGGTGGAAAAGACAGGGCAGAAGCGCTCCTCGGTCAAGTCGGCGGTCGATGCGTTTCTGGCCGTCATGGCCGAAAGGCTGGGCAAGGGGGAGGACCTGATGCTGCCCCCGCTGGGCAAGCTGCGCGTCGTCAAGCAGAAGGAAGAAGGCGGGCCGCTGACGCTGAGACTGCGCCCGCACAATCCTGATGCGAAATCGGACAAAAACGCGAAAGAGTCTCTTGCAGAGGCCGACGACTGAGGCTAAACCCCGCGACATCGGGCGATTAGCTCAGTGGTAGAGCGCTTCGTTCACATCGAAGATGTCGGGGGTTCAAATCCCTCATCGCCCACCATCCCGTTCAGTGCGGGCCGTTAGCTCAGTTGGTAGAGCGTTTCGTTTACACCGAAAATGTCGGCGGTTCGAACCCGTCACGGCCCACCACTGCCGCACCACCGCGCGGTGCATTACAGGTTTCGTGTCCTCTTGCGGCAAGACTACACGCGTCTTGCAATTTACAGGGGTGAAGATGCGCAGCCGATTTGCAGCCAACCAGATGAGCGTGAATGCACCGGCACTGGGTGCCATGGCGATCGATCCCTCGGACAGCGCCGATCTGCCCAAGGGCGTGCGTGCCGTCACTATCGCGGGGGCAGGGGTTCTGAATTATCTGGCAGAGGATGGTCAGACCTGCACAACGGGAGAGTTGCCTGTCGGCACCTATTCCCCGTTCGCCCGCAGGATCCTCGCCACCGGGACCACAGCCACGAAGATTACCGGCTGGATGTGACGGCGGCGACCGCCCCTTTCGGGGCGGCGGCTTTCCTTACAGGCGGATCGGATCGGCCTTGGCCAGCGCGTCGAAGGCCATCAGCCGTTCAACCAGCGCCTGCATCTGGTCCAGCCGGATCATGTTCGGCCCGTCCGAGGGGGCAGTGTCCGGATCTTCGTGCGTTTCGATGAACACGCCAGCGATCCCAAGGCTGACGGCGGCGCGTGCCATGACAGGCGCGAATTCGCGCTGCCCACCAGAAGATCCGCCAAGGCCGCCCGGCTGCTGCACCGAATGCGTGGCATCCATGATGACCGGATAGCCGGTCTTCGCCATCGTCGGCAGGCTTCGCATGTCGGCAACCAGCGCGTTATACCCGAAGGAGGCCCCTCGCTCGGTCAGCATGATGCGCTCGTTCCCGGTGGAGGCGACCTTTTCAGCCACGTTCGCCATATCCCAGGGCGCAAGGAACTGGCCCTTCTTGATGTTGACAACCGCGCCGGTTTCGCCAGCGGCCAGCAGCAGGTCCGTTTGGCGGCACAGGAAGGCGGGGATCTGGATCACATCCACAACCGTTGCCGCTTCACGCGCCTGACCGATATCGTGCACATCCGTCAGGACGGGCAGGCCCGAGCCGCGAATAGCTTCCAGCACCTTCAGCCCCGCCTCGATGCCCATGCCGCGTCGCCCTTTCAGCGAGGTGCGGTTGGCCTTGTCATAGCTGGCCTTGAACACGAATTGTGCGCCGGCGGCCTTGCAGATCTCGGCCATGCGGCCAGCGATCATCTGGGCGTGGTCAAGGCTTTCAAGCTGGCAGGGGCCGGCGATAAGCAAAAGCGGGCGGTCATTGCCGACCTGGAGGTTACCGATTTCTACAGTTTTCATGGGGCAGTCCTTTACGACGAAACCTGTTCGCGCAGAATAGCGACGGTCATCGAGATCATCAGATAGATACCGAGAAACACCAGCAGGGATACCAGCGTGTTTTCGAACGCGCGCGGATAGACCGGGGCATCAGAAACCACCGGGTTGACCGAACGCGACAGATAGCGCGTCTGGCGCGCGGCCTCCACCCGTGCCGTTTCCATCGCCTGCAGTGATTGGGCCAGCATCGCCTGACGCGTTTCCACATCGGCCTGTGCAACGGCAAGCTGGGCCTGCAGCCGCGCAAGGGAATCATCCCCATTGGCCGAGTTTGTCAGCTGCGCGCGCAGGCTTTGCGCCTGTTCCTGAAGCCGGGCGATCCGTTCCCGCAGTGGCTGCATCCGCGCCTCGTTCGGCTGGGGATTTGCCTCGATCTGTGCTAGCGACAGGCGATCCTGCATGAGCTGGCTATTCAGTTCGGCCAGTTGGCTGGTGATGAGGTTGACCTCCACATCCGAGGAGATGATGCTGAACCGTTCCTGCAGGTCCACAAGGTTCATCTGGGCGCGCAGAACCGCAGCCTCGGCGTCCTGATATCCTTGCAGCGCGCCGGCCATCTGGTCTTCGCGCATACGCGCTGTCAGCTGGTCCACCTGTTCTTCGGCATAGCCGATAAGCGCTTCAGAGAAGGCGACGGCCGTCGGCGAATCCTCGGCGATGACCTCCATCTTCATGATCCCTTCGGTGGGATCAAAAGAGATCTTCACGTTCTTTTCATAAACGTTATAGACGTCTTCCATCGTGGCATCGGCCGGAAGGCGCTGCAGAACGTCGATCGATGGGGCGGAGAAGTGTTCCCGGAAGCCCAGATCCTCGTTCAGGCGTGTCATCGCTTCGCGCGATTGCAGATAGCCCTGCACCGCAATGGAATCCTGCAGCGCGCTCAGCGACGGGCCGGATACCATGCCGCCAAGCCCGCCCGAAGTGGTGGGGTTTTCCGATTGCTGGATCACGAATTCCGATTTCGCCGAATAAAGCGGCGTCGCGATGTTGTAGAAGTAGTAGCCCGCGATGATCGTTGGCAGCAGCACGAAGAAGGCCAGCCGCGCGAACAGCAGGGTCAGCTTGCGGCGGCGGCGCCGGGCGATGTCACGCTGGATCTCTCGCAGGTCGTTCAGATGGCTGTCACGGGCGCGCTGTTCAGTGGAAGGGACCTGGATCGGCTGGATGCGCTGCGGCAGGTTAGTGGGGGCTTCCGCCTCCCCCTGCCTGCTGGACACGACCAGATCCATCAGCGAAGCGCGCTGGAACGGATCGATGCCTGCCCGCCGCAACAGCACAACCGCCGCCACGTCCGAAGAGGCCTGGATATTTTGCTTGGCCGCGATGCGACGCGCCAGGCGAAGCTGCCGGCCCGTCAGCCCCTCGCCCTCCACGGCGGCGATCTCCTCGGCGGTGATGCGATGGTCGGTCGCGGCTGTATTTTCCTGCCTGCGGTTCACGCCCGCGCCAAGCCCGTCATCGGCTTCGGGAAACAGCTCCTCCGGCGGCACCTGCGATACCGGATGATCGCCTTGGGCGGGTTGGGATGGACGCGTGCGAAAGCGCCTAGCCGTGAGCTTCGTAGTCATAGAGACGCTTCGCCTCCTCAAGGGAATCAAACATGTAAAGCTGGCCGTTGCGCAGAACGGCGGCAGTGCGGCAGAATTTTTCCAGCGTCTTGGGCTGGTGCGACACGATCACCATGGTGCCGTTTGCCAGCCGCTCCTGCAGGATCATGCCGGCCTTGCGGTTAAATTCGACATCCGTCGTCGTGGGCATCCCTTCGTCGATAAGATAGATATCGAACTCCAGCGCCAGCATCAGTGCGAAGGTGAACCGCGATTTCATGCCCGCCGAATAGGTGGCGACGGGCATGTCGAAATATTCCTTGATGTCCGCCAGCCAGCGGCAGAAACTTTCGACGTAATCTGGATCAAGCCCGTAAAGGCGCGCAACATAGCGCGCGTTTTCGTTCGCGGTATGCTTGCCGATCACCCCGCCCATGAAGCCCAGCGGGAATGAGATGCGCGAGGTGCGGGTGATGGTTCCTTCATCGGGCTTTTCCAGCCCCGCCATCATGTTGATGATGGTGGTCTTGCCGGTGCCGTTGGGGGCAAGGATCCCCAGCGAATTTCCGATTTCTACGCGGAACGACGCCCCGTCAAGGATCACCTTGCGCTGCGTTCCGGTCCAGAAGGACTTGCTGACATTGTCGAACTCGATCATCCCCGCATCCTGTCAGGTTCGGCCATCTACCGGGCAGGTATTAAGGTCTCGTGTCTAGCTCTACGGCAGGATGATCGCGTTGACAATTCGCAAGGCTTGTCCGGGCCCCCGGATGAAGATAGCCCTGCCGCAAAAGGAGAACGCCATGACGCCCCTTGATCACGCCTATGCCCGGATGGCCGCGGACGATGCCGATGATGCGGCGCGGCTTTCCTTTTACGAACAGCTTGCCGATGCCGAGCTGGTGCTGCTGGTGGAAGAAGAGGCCCGCGGCGGCACCATCACCCCGCGCCTGTTCCCGCTGGAGGACGGCCCCTATGTGCTGGCTTTCGACAGCGACGAGAAGATGTCGGCTTTCACCGGGTCGATCAACGCTTATGCCGCGCTGCCGGGCCGTGTGATTGCGCAGCAGCTGGCGGGGCAGGGAACCGGCCTTGCCGTAAACCTTGGTGCCGACAGCGCCATGCTTCTTCCGCCCGAGGCCGTGGACTGGCTTGCCGGCACGCTGGAACACGCCCCTGAAGCGGCCGAGGCCGTGCCCACGGGCTTTCACGCGCCCAGCGTTCCGCAGCGCCTGTTGGACGCCCTTGGCCAGAAGCTGTCACGCTCGGGCGGTTTGGCCGACCATGCGCTGCTGGCCGGCGTCAGCTATGCCGACGGGCGACGGGGGCACCTGCTGGCCTTCATCGGCGCAAAGGACGGGGCAGAGGATGCGCTGGCCCGTGCCGCCGGCGAGGCGCTGACCTTTTCCGGCATCGATGCGGGAGAGATGGACGTCGTCTGCCTGCCTGACGGCCCTGCCGCGCGGCTGATGGCGGAAACCGGCCTGCGGCTGGACATGCCCGCCCCGGCCGGACCCGAACGTCCCGCCCCGCAGGCACCGGGCAGCGATCCGGACCGCCCGCCACGCCTCCGATAGTGGGGTAGTATGATACCGTTTTTGTAAGCGGTTGTTTTTCCTCATTTATTCATTGCGCGCGCCGCTTGACGGGCGGCGCGATATGAACGATACACCACCATCAATTCGCGAGGGCAGCCTCGCTTCACTTCGATAGGGTTCAGAGATGAAAACCTTCACCGCTACCCCGGCGGACATCGAGAAGAAGTGGATCCTGATCGATGCCGAAGGCATCGTTCTGGGCCGCCTCGCCACGATCGTCGCCAACATCCTGCGCGGCAAGAACAAGCCGTCGTTCACCCCCCACATGGACATGGGTGACAATGTCATCGTCATCAACGCCGACAAGGTGCAGATGACGGGCAAGAAGCGCAGCGACAAACGCTACTACTGGCACACCGGTCACCCGGGCGGCATCAAGTTCCGCACCGCGGCACAAGTGCTGGACGGCGCGCACCCCGAGCGTGTGGTGACCAAGGCTGTTGAGCGTATGATCACCCGCAACTCGCTGGGTCGTCAGCAGATGACGAACCTGCGCGTCTATGCCAGCGCCGAGCACCCGCACGAGGCACAGCAGCCGACCGTTCTCGACATCGCGTCGCTGAACAAGAAAAACACGCGGAGCGCCTGATCATGGCTGACATCAAATCCCTCGACGATCTGAAATCGGCCGTCTCGGACGCTGCTCCGGAAGCTGCGGCTGTTTCCATCAACCGCGAACCTGTGCGCGACGCACAGGGCCGCGCCTATGCAACCGGCAAGCGTAAGGACGCGGTTGCCCGCGTCTGGATCAAGCCGGGTTCGGGCAAGGTCGTGGTGAACGGCAAGGAAATGGCCGTCTACTTCGCCCGCCCGGTGCTGCAGATGATCCTGCGCCAGCCGTTCCAGATCGCAAACGTTGAAGGCCAATTCGACGTTTACGCAACGGTTGCCGGCGGTGGTCTGTCCGGTCAGGCC
Source organism: Falsirhodobacter deserti (assembly GCF_004015795.1). Taxonomy (GTDB): domain Bacteria; phylum Pseudomonadota; class Alphaproteobacteria; order Rhodobacterales; family Rhodobacteraceae; genus Falsirhodobacter; species Falsirhodobacter deserti. The sequence goes on from NZ_ML137218.1 coordinate 869,071, forward strand.
GGTGCTGTGAAGCACGGCGTGTCCAAGGCCCTGCAACTTTACGATCCCGCACTGCGTGGCGCCCTGAAAGCCGCTGGCTTCCTGACCCGCGACAGCCGCGTTGTGGAACGGAAGAAATACGGCAAGGCAAAAGCCCGCCGCAGCTTCCAGTTCTCGAAGCGCTGATACGGTTTCGACCAAAAGAAAGGCCCGCCAATCGGCGGGCCTTTTTACATGTCAGGGGCGCCAGAACGGTTTTTCCGCTTCCATTGCCGCGTCTTCCGCGGTCAGGCCGATATCGGCCAGTTGGTAATCGTCCAGCAGGGCAAGGCGCCGGCGCGTGATCCGGCGCAGTTCCCAGTTCAGGATGGTGTTTGCGATTCCAAAGGCTGCCCGCGCGAACGGCGGCAGGGGCAGCGCAGCTTGCAGATTGTTCGGCAGGGACATGATGCACCTTGTGTCGATACAATATGTGGCATAACGTGACTCAAACATAGATTGTGCCATATATTCGGGCGAGGGATTTATTGTGACAGACACAAACTGGCGTCCTGATCTGGCACAATATCCCGGTCCGAAATATCTTGCGCTGTCGCGTGCACTGCGTGACGCGGTGCGCAAGGGAACGCTGCCTGCAGGCGCCCAGCTTCCCACGGTTCGCGATCTTGCATGGCGCCTGGAGATCACGCCCGGCACCGTTTCCCGCGCATATCAGCTTGCAACGCAGGAAGGGCTGCTGGCGGCAACCGTGGGGCGGGGGACGTTTGTTGCGGCCACAACGCCCCAGCTCGGACCGACACAGCCGCTTTTCGTGGACGGATCGCTTGTGACGCAGGGCGTGGTGGATCTGCGGTCCCCGTCGCTGCCGCATGCCGGGCAGGGGGCGGCGATCCGGGCTGCCATGATGCGTGTCGCCGAGCGGGTGGGGGACGATTATGTTGACTATCCGACCCAGACGGCTGAAACGGATCTGCGGCAGGCCGTTGTCCACTGGGTTGCCGATCGCATCATGGGCGAGGTGCAGGAGGAAGACGTGGCCCTGACCCATGGCGGGCAGGCAGCGATCAACCTTGTGCTGAACTGCTGCCTGCGCGGCGACCGGCCCGTGGTGCTGGCCGAGGATCTGGCTTATCCCGGCTTCCGCCACGCCGCCCGCCTGTCGCGCGCCGAAACTGTGGGGGTGGAGCTTGACCAGCACGGCCTGCGGCCCGACGCGCTAGAGGCGGCATGCCGCCGCCACAAGGCACAGATCCTGTGCGTAACGACGGAGGCGCAGAACCCCACCGCCGCCCGGATGCCAGAAAGCCGGAGGTCGGAAATCGCGCTGATTGCCCGAGCGTATGATCTGCAGGTGATTGAGGACGACTGCTATTCCGTGGCCGAAAGCTCGTCCCCCATGATCCGTGCCCATATCCCCGAGCGGGCGTGGTACATCGGCAGCCTGTCCAAGTCGGTCTCGGCCAGCTTGCGGTTCGGCTATGCCATCTGCCCGCGCGGCATGGGCATGGCAGGCCGCCTGACGGCGCAGCATGTCAGCTTCGCGCTGCCCAGGCCCGTGGCCGATCTGGTGCAGGAACTGATGCTGTCCGGCACTGCGCAAAAGCTTCGCCAGCAAACGCAGGTGGAGTTTGCGGAGCGCCTTTCGATCATGGTTCAGGCGCTTCAAGGGCAGGATATCCGCTGGCAACCCAGCGTGCCCTTTGTGTGGCTGCGCCTTCCGGGGGGATGGCGGGGCTCCACCTTCGCACGCATGGCCCAATCGGTGGGTGTGCTTGTCCGATCGGCCGATGAATATGCACTGATCAACGGGCACGCGCCCAACGCGGTTCGACTTGCAGTTGCAGGCGGGATGCCGCGCGAACGATTCGCGAAAGCCGTGCACAGCCTGCGCGATCTTCTTCTAAGTCCGCCTGCGGAGCTGGTTGTTTAGAAGATACATGAACGCATCCACCTAAATCGCTGCCATACGGCGATTTTCGGACGTATGACTTCTGCATGAAAGCTGATGGCGGGGAAACGAATTCCCCTTGTCGCCGGTGCGCAGCCTGTGCAGAATCCGGACGAAGATCCCATAAAGGAGGAAGCATGGCTCGACGCGCCAAAGGTGCCGGGGCAGAGACGGCTGGCGGCCTTCTGCTGATCGCACCGCCCGCAATTTATGCATTGCTGCTGCTGGCCGCGCCGCTGCTTCTTCTGCTTACCTACAGCTTCCTGACCGACGGATACCTTGAGATCCTCCGGGAATTCACATGGGCGAACTACTCCGAGGCGTGGACAAACCCGCTTTATCGCGGGGTGATGCTGCGGTCGCTGGGCGTGTCGGCGCTGGTGACGGCGGCAACGGTGCTGCTGGCCTTTCCGGTGGCCTATTTCGTCAGCTTTCACGTTGACCCGGCGCGCAAGTCCACGTGGTTGTTCCTGATCACCATCCCGTTCTGGACCAGCTATCTGATCCGCGTGTTTCTGTGGAAGGTGATCCTTGGCTATAACGGCGTGATGAATGCGGGCCTGATGAAGCTTGGCATCATAACGGAGCCGCTGACGTTCCTGCTTTACAACGTGAACTCGGTCATCATCACCCTTGCCCATGCCTATGCGCCCTTTGCGATCCTGCCGATCTTCGTGGCGCTGGAAAAGATCGACCGTTCCTTGCTGGAGGCCTCGCAGGACCTGGGGGAATCCAAGATCGTCTCCTTCCTGCGCGTGACGCTGCCGCTGGCGATGCCCGGCGTGGTGGCCGCGGTGCTGATCGTGTTCATCCCGACCATCGGCGATTACGTGACGCCGCAGCTTGTGGGCGGGCCGGAGGGGCGCATGGTCGCGAACCTGATCCAGCTGCAATACCTGCGGCTTGACAACTATCCGCTTGGTTCGGCGCTGGCCATTTCGGCCATGGGGATCGTGGCGGTGATCAGCCTGATCTTCCTGCTTTTGACACGCCGCTATATCCGGGGGCCGAAATGAAGGGCGGCATCTTCCGCATCTATACCATCGCGTATCTGGTCTTCCTTTACGCGCCGATCATCCTGCTGCCGATCTTTGCCTTCAACAATGCCACGGTGATCGCGTTTCCGCTTCAGGGGTTCACCACGAAATGGTTCACCCAGATGTGGTCCGAGCCCGGGCTTTGGCCCGCGCTGCAGAATTCGCTGACGGTTGCGATTTCCACCGCCATTCTTTCCACGGTTCTGGGCGTTCTGGCCGCCCGCGCATCAACCCGCTATCGCTTTCCGGGCAAGGCGCCGGTGATGGGCCTGATCATGCTGCCGCTGGTCCTGCCCGAGATTATCGTGGCGGTCTCGCTTCTGGTTGTGCTGCTGGGGATCGGCGTGCCGCTTTCGATCCTTACCATCATCCTTGGCCATGTGCTGATGACCACGCCTTTCGCCATCGCGATCCTGTCCTCGGCTTTTCAGGGGTTGGACCGGTCGCTGGAGGAAGCGGCCTATGACCTGGGGGAGACGCCGGTTTCGGCCTTCCGGCTGGTGATCCTGCCGCTGGTCATGCCGGGGATCATCTCCTCGCTGCTGATATCGTTCACGCTGTCGCTGGATGAATTCATCATCGCCTTCTTCCTTGGCGGAACGCATGTCACGCTGCCCGTCTATATCTTTTCGCAGTTCCGTTTCCCTGCTGCGGTGCCTGTCATCATGGCGCTTGGCACGCTGCTGGTGGCGCTTTCGGTGCTGCTTCTGACCATTGCTGAATATTACCGTCGCCGCGGCATCGCGAAGTCCGGCGGCAAGGATACCGGAGGTTTCATTTGATCCCCAAGACGCCCCCCGCCTCCGCCCCCACGATGATCGAGTTTCGGGACGTTCATAAGTGGTATGGCGACTACCACGCGCTGCGCGGGATCAACGCCACCATCCGCGAGGGGGAGTTTTTCTCGCTTCTTGGGCCGTCGGGCTGCGGCAAGACCACGCTGCTGCGCACCATCGCGGGGTTCGAGGGCATTTCGGAAGGGGTCGTTCTGCTGGACGGCCGCGACATGGCCGATGTTCCGGCCAACAAGCGCCCGACCAACATGGTCTTTCAAAGCTATGCCATTTTCCCCCACCTGACCGTTGCCGAGAATGTGGGCTTCGGCCTGCGCCGCCAGCGCCTGCCCAAGGCCGAGCTTGCCGGGAAGGTGGAGGAAGCGCTGACCATGGTCGGCCTCCGCGGCTTTGGCGCACGCGCAGCCCACGCCCTGTCGGGCGGCCAGCGGCAGCGTGTGGCGCTGGCGCGGGCGCTGATCCTGAAGCCCAAGGTTTTGTTGCTGGACGAACCGCTTTCGGCGCTGGACAAGAAGATGCGCGAACAGATGCAGGTGGAATTGATCCGCTTGCAGCGTCAGGTCGGCATCACCTTCATCCTTGTCACGCACGATCAGGAAGAAGCGCTGGTCATGTCCGACCGGATCGCCGTGATGTTCGAGGGGCAGATCGCGCAGCTTTCGGATGCCGAAACGCTGTATCGCCGCCCGAATTCGCGCAAGGTGGCGGATTTCATCGGCACGATGAACTTCCTACCCGCCACCGTGCTGAACGAAAGCGACGCTGTGGTGGAGGTGGAGGCCGAGGGCTTCGGCCGGCTGAGCTTCGGTGCGGATCAGGTGGCCGACGACGGCGATGCCGGCACGGCGATCGGTTTCCGCCCCGAAATCCTGACCTTGCTTTATGAAGGTCAGGCATGGGGCGACCGAGAGGTGTCCGCCGTGGTGGAAGAAGTCGTCTATTACGGCGACATGACCTATTACGATGTGCGCATCGATGGCAGTTCCAAAACGGTCCGTCTTTCGGCGCGCAACGTGTTCGGGCGGCCGGTCTTTGATCGCGGGGTGCGGGTGCGCGTGGGCTGGAACCCCGGCGCGCTGATCCTTTTCCGCTAGGTGTCCTGCGGCAGAAGCCCAAGGCCGCGCAGATAGATGCCTATGCCGGCTTCCAGAAGGTCTTCCGCCGGAAAGGGCGATCTTGCCTCGCCGCGGGTGAAAAGCTCCACCACGCCATGGCTCATGGCCCAGACATGGGCCGAGAACATGGCGGCGGGCGGACGTTTCCCGGGTGGAATATGGGCCGAAAGCGCCTCGGCCGCGCGTTCCAGAACGGCCGAGGATTTGCGCGATGCAAGGGCAAGATCCGCGTGCTTCTGGGCGGAAATCCCGCTTTCGAACATCGCCTGATAATGCCCGGGATATTTCCGCGCGAAGGCCAGATAAGCGCGGCCCACGGCTTCGAACGCTGCCAGTGCCGAAGGTTTGCCATCGTCGAAGGCATATTCCATCAGCGCGCCGAAGATATCGAAGCCCTGGCGCGCCACTTCCACCAGCAATTCCTCGCGGCCGGCGAAATGGCGATACACCGCGGCGGGGGTGACATCGGCTTGCTTTGCCGCCTCGCTGAGGGTGAAGCCTTGCGGACCCTTTTGGGTGATCAGCGCCAGTGCGGCCTCGACCAGTGCCTGCCGAAGGTTGCCGTGGTGATAGCCGCGCCTAGCCACGGATCTCCGGCCCTCCGCAGATCAACGGATCGGGTGTACCGATCACGTCAGGATCGCGCCCGTCAAAGGGCAGGGAGCGCAGAACCGTCTGCACCGCCGCAATCCGCGCGCGCTTCTTGTCGTCAGACCGGATGACTGTCCAAGGTGCGACCGGCGAATGCGTCCGTTGCAGCGTTTCCTCGATTGCAGCGGTATAGTCGTCCCACTTCGCGAGCCCTTCCACGTCGACGCGGCTCAGCTTCCACTGCTTCAGCGGGTCGGTTTCGCGGGCAAGGAAGCGGCGAAGCTGCTCGGCGCGGCTGACATTCAGCCAAAGCTTCACAAGGGTGATCCCGTCTTCCACCAGCATCCGTTCGAAATCGGGAACTTGCCTGAAGAACCGCTCGCGGTCGGAATCGGTCGTGAAGCCGAACACCTTTTCCACCACGCCGCGATTGTACCAGCTGCGGTCGAACAGGGCGATTTCCCCCGCCGCCGGAAGCCGCTGGACGTAACGCTGGAAATACCACTCGCCCTTTTCGCGTTCCGTGGGGGATGCAAGCGCCACGACATTGGCCACGCGCGGGTTCAGGTTCTCTCGCATCGCGTTGATGGTGCCGCCCTTGCCTGCGGCATCACGCCCTTCGAACACCACCAGCAGGCGCTTTCCGGTTTCCTTCACATCGGCGGCCATCCGGACAAGCTGGCGTTGAAGGCCGTCCATCTGCGCCTTGTAGTCCTTCTTGTCCATCTCCTCGGGGTGTGGCCAGTTGGACGCGAGGATATCGTCCTTGCCCGCCTTGCGGATCGCCTCGCGCACCTCTTCGGGGGCGCCTTCGTTCAGGTATCGGGTGATCGCACCTTCGAAGGAATGGGTCATGGGGGCTCCTTTTGGCCAAGTATCGCGGGAACGAGGGCGGCTTTCAATCGGATCGGGCGGCGGCGCGGTCGATGGCGGCGATGGCCTGATCCGGCGCGGCGTGATGGACCATGTGCCCGATGCCGGGCAGCGCCGTCACATGAACGTTCGGAAGTCGGCCCAGTTCGGCCGACTGGATGGCGTAGTCCACGACATGATCCTCAAGACCGTGCACCACCTCGATCGGCATGTGCAGCTTGCGATAGTTCGGCGACATCAGCCAAAGATGCGGCTTCAGCCGGTCAAGCTGGCGCAGGTTGGTGCGCATCGCGTCCAGCCGCAGGGCCATTTCCGCCCCGGCGTCCGTGGCATAGCCGGGCGGGGGCGTGTTGGGCGAGAACAGGTTGGCGATGATGCGATGCAGCGCCCAGTCGGGCAGGAAGGCAGCGGCAAGCGGCACGATGGTTGCCTGCGCTTCAGGGCTGGCGGTCAGGCTGTAATAACGGTCCTGCCCCCCCTCCCACGGCAGAATGGCGCCGGCAAGCAGAACCACAGCACGGGTTTCGGATGGCGCCTCCAGCGCCCAGGCCATCGCCACCGCACCGCCATAGCTGTGGCCCAGCACGATGGGATCGCGCACGCCCAGCCGCGCGGCGGCGGCCCGCAGGTAATCAGCCTGCACCAGCGGGCTTTCCCCGATCCTGCCAAGATCGGTGGAATAGCCAAGGCCGGGCCGGTCGAGCCGGATCACCCGATACCTGTCCGACAGCCGCGCCGCCAGATCGGCCATGTCGCGGGTGGATCCGCTTGCACCGTGGATCAGCACAAGATCGGGCCCGTGGCCCGTCACCTCGGCATGGATGGTGGCGCCGGCCACATCGATCATCTGTCCCTTTGGCTGGTTCCGCGCCTCGATCCTGTCCGACCGCGCTTCGGCGATCGGGCCGCAGGCGGCAAGGCACAGGAAAAGGCTAAGCGCCGATAGCTTGAAGATCATATGGCGTGTTCTGGTATATCTCGTTGATCCAGTTGCCATATAGAAGGTGGGCGTGGCTTCTCCAGCGATTGCGGGGGCGCTGTGCGGGATCGTTGCCGGGATAATAGTCCACCGGCACCGCCGTTGGCACGCCTGCGGCCACATCGCGATCATATTCCTGCTTCAGCGTATCGCTGTCATATTCAAGATGGTTGAAGATATAAAGCGCGCGATGCGACGCGTCCTCCACGAGGCAAGGGCCGGTTTCATCCGAACCCAGAAGGGTCACAAGGCCGGTCTTGCTGTCGATCTCGCGCTGGTCCATCTCGGTCCAGCGGCTGACGGGCACCACCAGATCATCGGAAAAGCCGCGCAGGAAGGGGGAGGTGGGGGCAAGGTTGTCATGCCGGAAGCAGCCGAAGGCCTTTGCACCCAGCATGTGTTTCTGCACGCCGTGGAAATGGTGGATCATCGCCATTCCGCCCCAGCAGACGCCGAAGGTGGAATGAACGTTGGTTTGGGTCCAGTCGAACACCTCGCGCAGTTCGTCCCAATACGTCACCTCTTCGAATGGCAGATGCTCGATCGGGGCGCCGGTGATGATCAGGCCGTCGAACTTCTCCTCCTTCACCTCCTGGAAGGGGCGATAGAAGGCTTCCATATGCTCGGCCGCGGTGTTCTTCGTCTGATGCTCGGTCATCCGGATCAGCGACAGGTCGATCTGAAGCGGCGTCGCGCCGATCAGGCGGGCGAACTGGTTTTCCGTCTGGATCTTCTTGGGCATCAGGTTCAGCAACCCGATCCGCAGGGGGCGGATGTCCTGCATCGCGGCCCGTCCCGGCGACATGACCATCACGCCTTCCTGCGAAAGGATGTCAAAGGCGGGGAGGGTTTCTGGCAGGGTGATGGGCATGGCTTGAACCTTTCTGAGGCTGGGTATCTACGCCCCTGCGGCCCGTTTTTCCAGTGCCTCCGCGATCAGGTCCACGAAGCTGTCCGCATCGCGCAGGTCCGCCACCTGTTCGGCCGTGACGGTGACGCCGCGGCGGGCCATCGCTTCATAACGGGGCTGGCGGTGGGCAAGGGCGCGGGCATAGGTCCAGCGGATGAAATCGTTCGGATCAACGCGATCTTCGGTCACGTCCTTTTCCGCCAGATATCGTGTCCAGCATGCCTCAAGGAATTGCGGCTGATAGCACATCGGCTTGGGCGCGCGATCGAACCGGCGGACAAGTTCGGCGGTATGCGCCTCGGACCCCTTGATCCAGACCATCAGCAGGTTGCGCGAAAGCTCCTCCAGCACGGGATCGTCGGGGCTTTCGGGATCGACAACTTCGCAGATGGAGCCGCCCGAATCGCACACGAAGTTGGAATAGCCGTAAAGCTCCTCCGCCCGGCGGATGAAAGGGGTCGTGTCCAGCAGGGCCGACACTTCGGCCCGCGTGTGCTGGACCTGCCTTTCGCGGTATTCAGCGATGGGCAGCCCGCCCTTGACCGGATCGCCCGGCTTGCCCAGATAGGTGGAAAGCGGGGCAAGGTTTTCAAACGTGATGTTGGAGGCGATGTAGACCGAATCGCTCAGCAGCAGGTCGCGCAGGAAGGGGACCTTCATCGCCTCGCGCTTGAAGTTGTCGGCGATGTGTTCGCCCATGTACCGCGTGCCGATGCGATAATCGACGGAATAGTGGAACCAGTCCCCCGCGCCGCGCAGCAGGCTGGAAACATGGGTTTTGCCAAGGCCGGACATGCCGAACAGCAGCACGCGCTTCCGGCTGGCCGAGCGCCACTCGGATGGGGTTGGCAGGGTCATGTCGGCCTCCTTCACGCGGGTCTGTTACGGGCTACACGCGAAAGGATGCGTCCGTCCAGCACCAGAAGGCCAAGGCCGATGGCGGCAAAGCCCACAAAGGCGCGCGGCGGCAGCGTTTCATCCAGAACCAGCGCCCCCAGCAGCACCGCCACCGGCGCAACCAGCAGCGTCACGAGGCTGACGTTGCCGGCCCCCGCTGTTGTCAGAAGGCGGTAAAAGATCAGATATGCCAGCGCCGTCGCGGGGGCTGCCAGATACAAAAGCGCCCCTGCGCTGACCGGAGTTGGCATGGTGGGCGCGCCTTCCGTCAGCAGGGCAAGAAACACCGCCAGAAGGCTGGACGCCCCCAGCATGCCCAGCGCCGTCACTTGCGGCGGCAACCCGCGCCCGACGCGGCGCCCAACTGCCCCACCGATGGCATAGCTGAGTGACGCGCCGACCAGCGCAAGCTGGCCTGCCGACGTCAGGTCCATCCCGCGCAGAAGGTCCGGCCCGATCACGATGACCACGCCTGCAAAGCCCATCAGAACGCCCGCAAGCCGCCGCGGCGTCAGGCGCTCATCCGCAAAAGCGATGGACGCGACAACCACGCCGAAGATCGCCGTGGAGGCATTGATGATGGAGGTGAGCCCGCTTGGAACCGTGATCTGCGCCCATGAGATCAACGAGAAAGGAATCACGTTGCTGAACAGGCTGAGGACAAAGAATCCGGCCAGCGAACGGCGATCCATCGGCACGTGCAGTGACTTCAGGCGGGCATAGATCAGCAGGATCAGGAACGCGCCTGTGCAGCGCCACGCGACCAGCCAATGCGGTCCGATGCTGTCCAGCGCAAGGCTGATTGCAAGGAACGATCCGCCCCAGAACAAGGCGATTGACGAAAGCTCAAGCCATGCACGGGTGGAAAGTGAACGTTGCTGCATCTTCCTGTCCTAGCACCCGCCGCTGCATCCGGCGAGATGCAATCAAACGAGGGCTTGCAGCCAGCTGGCAACGCTGTGGGGGCTGGGAAGGGGACCGAAGGCGAGGCTGGTCAGCGTCAGCAGTGCCGTTGCAGCCCAAAGCAGGATCAGGAGGGCGGTGCGGCACGCCTCGTTCGCGGAAAGGCGGAAGACGGGAACGGGCATCGGCCCAAGCCAGATCGCACCCATCATCACCGTATATTCCGCCGTTGCCAGCCACTTGCCGCTGCGCCGCAGGAAGTCGATCATCGTCCGCCCGATTTTCTAGGGATTTGAACGATGTTTACCATGACGTCGGGCTTTCGCCTAGCGTCATGGCATGGATTCACAAAAAGTTCGGGAACCGGAAAACGCCTTGGGGCGTTACTCCCATTCGATCGTGCCCGGAGGCTTCGACGTGATGTCGTAGGTGACGCGATTGATGCCCTGCACCTCGTTGATGATGCGCGTGGCCGTTTCCCCAAGGAATTCATGGGTGAACGGATAGTAATCCGCGGTCATGCCATCAACCGAGGTTACTGCGCGAAGGGCGCAGGCGAAATCATAGGTGCGTCCATCGCCCATCACGCCCACTGTGCGGACGGGGAGGATTGCGACGAAGGCCTGCCAAATCTCGTCATAAAGACCGTGGCGGCGGATCTGGTCGATATAAACCGCATCCGCTTTGCGCAGGATTTCCAGCTTTTCGCGAGTAATCTCTCCGGGGCAGCGGATCGCGAGGCCGGGGCCGGGGAAGGGGTGGCGACCGATGAAGCTGTCGGGCAGGCCAAGCTCGCGGCCGAGGGCGCGGACTTCGTCCTTGAACAGTTCGCGCAGCGGTTCGACCAGCTTCAGGCCCATCTTTTCGGGAAGGCCGCCCACATTGTGGTGCGACTTGATCGTGACCGACGGCCCGCCCGAGAACGAGACCGATTCGATCACGTCGGGGTAAAGCGTGCCTTGCGCCAGGAAGGTCGCGCCGCCGACTTCGGCCGCGTGCTTCTGGAACACGTCGATGAACAGCTTGCCGATGATCTTGCGCTTGGTTTCGGGGTCCGACTGGCCTTCAAGCTGGCCAAGGAACAGTTCCGACTCATCAGCGTGGATCAGCGGCATGTTGTAGTGGTCGCGGAACATGGTGACCACCTGCTCCGCCTCGCCCTGACGCAGCAGGCCGTGATCGACGAAAACGCAGGTCAGCTGATCGCCGATCGCCTCGTGGATGAGGACGGCGGCCACGGAGGAATCAACCCCGCCCGACAGGCCGCAGATGACCTTCTGGTCGCCCACCTGTTCGCGGATCTTGCGGATCGCCTCCTCGCGGTAGGCGCCCATCGTCCAGTCGCCGGTGAAGCCTGCCAGCTTGACGAAGTTTTCGTACAGCTTGCCGCCCTTGGGGGTGTGGTGCACCTCGGGGTGGAACTGCACGGCATAGAAGTTGCGCGAAACATCCGCGGTAATGGCGAAGGGTGCGTTGGGGGAGGTGCCGTATACCTCGAACCCCGGGGCGATGGCGGAGACATGGTCGCCATGGCTCATCCACACCTGCTCGCGGCCGTCGGATGCGCCGAACCAGCCGTCCAGCAGCGGGATGCGATCATCGGAGGGCGTCACGAAGGCGCGGCCGAATTCTGCCGTGTTGTGGCCGCGTTCCACCTTGCCGCCAAGGCAGTGCATCATGACCTGCTGGCCATAGCAGATGCCAAGCATCGGCACGCCCAAGTCGAACACGCTGGCGGGCGGCATCGGCGCACCTTCGGCAAAGACCGAGGACGGCCCCCCCGACAGGATCACCGCCCTCGGCGCAAACTCCGCCAGGAAGGTGTCGTCAACTTTGTTGAAGGGGTGGATTTCGCAATAAACATTCAACTCACGCAGGCGGCGCGCGATAAGCTGCGTCACCTGCGAGCCGAAGTCGATGATGAGAAGGCGATCATGCTGGGTCATGATCCGGCATTAGGCACAAAGCCCCTTTTCCGCAAGGGGTCACACGAGCCTTGGAAGCAGGCGCACCTCTGCCATCAGCGCGATCAGCACTTCCACATGGCGGGCAACGGAATAGGACGCGTCACCGGCCAGCCGCGTTTCTTCCAGCCGCGCTTCGGTTTCCAGCAGGCGGGGCAGGGCCGATTCGGGGCGCGAATGATCCGTAAGGCGGCGCAGGTCCCGTTCGCGGCGGTATTCATCAATGCCCAGCCGCGCAGCGCGCACCAGAAGGCGGGGGCGGGAAAGATTGGCGAGGATGTTGCGAAAATCGGTCATATTTGTGTCTCCGTGATGGCAAGACACAATCTGCACCAAGAATACCGGATGTTGCCGGAACAGATGAAGCACCGCACGGGTGCAACAATAAATATTCAGAGTTTTACAATAATTATCAATTACAGGCGCGGTGTTAACTTTGCAGTAACCACGCTGTTCGATGGTCGCATTGTGTCATAAATAAGGCCGGCAAGGCCGGGACAAGGAAGAAAACGATGGGACCTTCTTACCCGATCCCCCCAGAGCGAACTGACTGGCTGCCGGCTGCGGTGCACCTTTATCTTGATCACACCGAAGCGGGGCAGTCGCTTCGGGAATTGGCCCGACGGACAGGGGTTCATGCCTCCACAGTGATGCGGCAGGTCCGCCGCTACGAAAACCGCCGCGACGATCCGCTGATGGATTCCGCCCTTACACTTTACTCCGCCTTTTATGCCAAGGACACGTCCATGACCCTTCCGCTTCGCATGCCCGCAGATCTGGCCACCATCGAGGCCGAGGCGCACCGTGTTCTGAGGCGGCTGGCAGAGCCGGGCGCGGTTTTGGCCTTTACCCCGGGGGTGGAAAAGGCAGTCGTGGTGCGCGAACTGGCCGACGGAAAGATGGCGCAGCTTGCCGTTGTTGCGCGCGAAGTGGCCGAGGCTTTTGTGCTGAAAGACTGGATCGCCTGCCGCAAGCAAGGCCGTGTCAGCATGTATGAACTGACGCAGGAAGGCCGGATGCATATCCGTCAGCAGTCGGGCATGGCCGAAGCGCCTGCGGGCTTTGACTGGACCGGCGCGTCGCTGCCGCGCTATGGCACGATGGAAACGCCCGTGGCGCAGATGGGGCGCCGCCGTGACAAGGGCGGCAAGCCCTTTCTGCCGGCCGAACTGGTGGCTGCCGCCGAACGCCTGCGCGAGGATTTCGAGCTGGCGCAGATGGCCCCCGGCACAACCCAGAACTGGGAAAGGTTCCTTGACGGCGGTGCACGCAGCACGAATGGCGGCACATCGCGCGGTCCGGCAGCGGCGCGTGATCGTGTGGCAGCGGCGCTGCGCGATCTGGGCCGGGGCCTTGGTGACGTGGTGCTGCGCGTTTGCTGCTATCTTGAGGGGTTGGAGGCTTGCGAGAAACGGATGGGCTGGGCCGCCCGGTCGGGCAAGGTCGTTCTTCGCATCGGGCTGGAGCGGTTGCGCCGTCATTATGCCGAGATGCACGGGCGCGGCCCGATGATCGGATAAGAAAGAAGGGCGCCCGCGGGGGCGCCCTTTTGCGTCACGCGGCTTCTGCCTTGGCGTTTTCGCGCAGCCAGTTCAGCACGTTCTCGGGCGAGGATTCGCCGTAGGGATCTTCGCCAAAGTTGTCGCACAGGCCCGGCTCTTCGAACCAAGCTTCCACCACACCGTTGTTCACAACGGCGGCATAACGCCAGGACCGCAGCCCGAAGCCGAGGTTGTCCTTGCGCACCAGCATGCCGACGCGGCGCGTGAATTCACCCGAACCGTCCGGGATGACCTTCACGTTTTCCAGCCCCTGGGCCTTTGCCCACTGGTTCATTACGAAGGCGTCGTTGACCGACAGGCAGTAGATCTCGTCGATGCCCTGTTCCTGGAAGTTGGCGAAGCCCTTTTCGAACCCCGGAAGCTGATAGGTGGAGCATGTGGGCGTGAAGGCGCCGGGCAGGGCGAAAAGCACGACGCGCTTGCCTGCGAAGTAGTCTTCGGTCGTCTTCATTTCCCACCGGAACGGGTTCGGCCCGCCGATGCTTTCGTCACGCACGCGCGTCTGGAACTTTACCTGAGGGAGCTTAACACCCGTCTTCATATTGTCATCCTCTGGAACAATGATCCTGACGGATCGCCTGCTCCTCCCCGGAGCGCAAGCTAAAGAAAGCGTTGAATGCGATCAAGCGGCTCGGTTGCATCGGTCGCGCTTTGGGCCTATGTCCTGCAAAGATTGCCGCAAGGGGGGAATTTTCCGTGCGCGACCTCAAGATCCCGGACCAGCGTCACCCCGAGAAGGCGCACCGTGCCGACAATGCCCAGCCAAAGAAGCCTTCATGGATTCGCGTGAAGGCCCCGACTTCGGCCGGATACAAGGCGACGCGTGACGTCATCAAGGAAAACCGCCTCGTCACCGTGTGCGAGGAAGCGGGCTGCCCCAATGTCGGCGAATGCTGGAGCCAGGGCCACGCCACCATGATGATCATGGGCGAGATCTGCACCCGCGGTTGCACCTTCTGCAACGTGGCCACCGGCAAGCCGCAGAACCTTGACGCGTTCGAGCCGGGCCGCGTTGCGCATGCCGTGGCCAAGCTTGGGCTGAACCACGTCGTCGTCACGTCGGTCGATCGTGACGATCTGCAGGATGGCGGGGCGGAGCATTTTGCCCAGACGATCCGCGCGATCCGGCACCGCTCCCCTTCGACCACGATCGAGATTCTGACGCCGGATTTCCTGAAATGCGACGATTCCGTTCTGGAAACGGTGGTCGCGGCGAAGCCGGACGTGTTCAACCACAACCTTGAAACCGTTCCGGGGCTGTATCTGGAGGTGCGTCCGGGTGCGCGGTATTTCCATTCGTTGCGCCTGCTGCAGCGCGTGAAGGAACTGGATCCGACGATCTTTACCAAGTCCGGCATCATGGTCGGGCTGGGGGAGAATGGCGTTCAGGTGCGGCAGGTCATGGATGACATGCGCGCGGCTGATGTGGATTTCCTGACGATCGGGCAGTATCTGCAGCCGACGCCGAAGCACCACGCCGTTGATCGCTTCGTCACGCCCGAAGAATTCGCCAGCTACGAGAAGGCGGCCTACGGCAAGGGGTTCCTGATGGTTTCCTCAACGCCGCTGACGCGGTCCTCCTATCATGCAGGTGATGATTTCGAACGGCTGCGCGCGGCGCGCCTTGCGCGGCTGGGGGCCTGACAGCAGGCTTGCTTTTTCCATAGGGGCGTGAAACAGGGAACCGTCAAACGAACCCTCCCAAGGAGATGCCCCATGGAGATTCGCGAGGCGCTTACCTTCGACGATGTCCTTCTTGTTCCGGCAGCCAGCACGGTGCTGCCATCGGACGCTGACGTGTCCACATATGTTACGCGGGCGATCCGGCTGAACATCCCGCTGCTGTCGTCGGCAATGGACACCGTGACCGAAGGGCGCATGGCCATCGCCATGGCGCAGGCTGGCGGGATGGGTGTAATCCACCGCAACCTGACAGTTGACCAGCAGGCCGATGAGGTCCGCCGCGTGAAGCGGTTCGAAAGCGGTATCGTCTACAAGCCGATCACGCTGCGGGCGGATCAGACGCTGGCCGATGCCAAGGCGCTGCGGGCCCGCTATAACGTGACGGGTTTTCCGGTCGTGAACGAGGCGGGCCGCGTGGTCGGCATCGTGACCAACCGCGACATGCGGTTCGCTTCCGATGATCGCACGCCCGTTTCCGTCATGATGACCACCGACAACCTTGCCATCCTGCAGGAGCCGGCGGACCGCGACACCGCCATCAACCTGATGAAGGCGCGCCGGATCGAAAAGCTGCTGGTGACGGACGGGCAGGGCAAGCTGACCGGTCTTCTGACGCTGAAGGATACGGAAAAATCGGTTCTGAACCCCAATGCCTGCAAGGACGATCTGGGGCGGCTTCGCGTTGCCGCAGCCTCGACGACGGGCGATGCAGGCTTCGAACGGTCGCAGGCGCTGATTGACGCAGGCGTGGACATGGTGGTGATCGATACCGCGCATGGCCACTCTGCCGGTGTTGCCAAGGCGGTGGAGCGGGTGAAGGCGCTTGGCGGTGACGTCCAGGTGGTTGCCGGCAATGTCGCCACGGCCGAGGCGACGCGCGCGCTGATCGGCGCGGGCGCCGATGCGGTGAAGGTGGGCATCGGTCCGGGATCGATCTGCACGACGCGTATCGTTGCGGGCGTGGGCGTTCCGCAGCTGACGGCGATCATGGATGCGGCAAGCGCCGCCGGCGACGTTCCGGTCATTGCGGATGGCGGCATCAAGTTCTCGGGCGATTTTGCGAAGGCGATCGCGGCGGGGGCGTCCTGCGCGATGGTCGGATCGGCCATTGCCGGAACAGATGAAAGCCCGGGCGAGGTGATCCTGTATCAGGGCCGCAGCTATAAATCCTATCGCGGAATGGGCAGCCTCGGCGCGATGGCGCGTGGTTCGGCTGACCGGTATTTCCAGAAGGATGCCGCGTCGGACAAACTGGTGCCAGAGGGGATCGAGGGGCAGGTGCCCTATAAAGGGACGGCGGGCGCCGTGGTGCACCAGCTTGTGGGCGGGCTGCGAGCTGCCATGGGCTATACCGGCAACGGAACCGTGGCCGAGATGCGTCGCAACTGCACTTTCGTGCGCATCACCAATGCCGGACTGAGTGAGAGCCACGTCCACGACGTGCAGATCACGCGGGAATCGCCCAACTACCGGATCGGCTGATCCCTTACGCCGGCGCGTATCTTCACGCGCCGGCACTTGGCGCCTGCTGCGACAGTTCTTGCCAGCGGCCTCCCCTGATTTTCCGGTCTTTTGGCCGCCAGCACATAGTCCTGATTGTTGGGTCTTCAGGCTATTGCACTGATTGGGAAGAAATTTTCAGGAAATTGCATTTTTTGTGTCATTCCCTCTGGACACCCCCCGCAGGTATGGGTAAACCCTCCCTCGTGTTCCGGCGTAGCTCAGCGGTAGAGCAGTTGACTGTTAATCAATTGGTCGTAGGTTCGATCCCTACCGCCGGAGCCAAAACTTCCGCAAGTTGCTGAAGTTGCTACGAAAACCCTCCTAAGGCGATCTTGCTTCGGAGGGCATTGCACAAAGCTCTGCACTGAGCTTTGCACAAGATCCTCCGTCCGTGCACGACACCTCCGAGAAGGAGACGTCTTCGTGACAAGGACACAGCCTCATCTGGAACTTCGAAAAACCGGTTACTACTGGCGCAGGCGTGTTCCTCGTGCGGTATCAAACCGGTTTAAAACCTCATTTTTTTGTTTCCCCCTGCGGACACATGTCCCCCGCGAAGCTGCAGAGCTCGCACGACGTGTAACGGCGATCAGCGATCTCTGCTTCGTAGCGGAGTCTGGCGTGTCGCCCGAAGAGATGACGAAAATCTTGGTGACCTACGCCCGCCTCGAAATCGAGGCGGCGGATTGCTTGCGCGCCCTCACGGGCCCCCGCAGCCGAGCAGCAGCCGAAGCCTCACTCTCAATCGAGTCTGCCGCTCGTGCCTCACTGCGTGATGCGCTTTTTCTTTGTGACAGGAGTTCTGCCTGTGAACCGGCATGCAAAAAGGACCCCGTATTGGGGTGATCGGCTTCCAAAAGGGACCCCCCTGATGCGGTGGTCCATCGTGCTTCCGAGGCAAATCGGGAGCGGCTTTTGGGATGTTGGTTGTGGAGACGATCGCGAAGATCCGGCGTTGGCATTTTCAGGATGGCAAGCCAATCAAGGAGATCTGCCGCGAGTTGGGCGTGTCGCGGAAGACGGTCCGGAAGGTAATCCGCTCCGGGGCCACCGAGTTCAGCTACGAGCGCACCGTGCAGCCCCAGCCGAAGATCGGGCCGTGGCGCGATGAACTTGACCGCCTGCTCGTCGAGAATGCCCGTCGTCCGAAGCGTGAGCGTCTGACCCGCATCCGGATCTTCGAGGAGCTCCGGGCCCTGGGCTACGAAGGCGGCTATGATGCTGTCCGGCGCTACGCCGCGAGCTGGTCGCAATCGGAGGCCGAGGCCTCCGCCGCAGCCTACGTGCCGCTCAGCTTCGATCCCGGGGAAGCCTTCCAGTTCGACTGGAGCCACGAGGTCGCGATCATCGACGGGGTGACCACCACGATCAAGGTGGCCCACGTCCGGCTGTGCCACAGCAGGATGGTCTTCGTCCGAGCCTATCCCCGCGAGACCCGGGAGATGGTGTTCGACGCCCACGACAAGGCGTTCGCCTTCTTCGGCGGCACCTGCACACGGGGCATCTACGACAACATGAAGACCGCGGTGGACACGATCTTCGTCGGTAAGAACCGGGCCTACAACCGCCGGTTCCAGCAGATGAGCGGGCACTACCTCTTCGAACCAGTCGCCTGCACCCCGGCCTCCGGCTGGGAGAAGGGCCAGGTCGAGAACCAGGTCGGGGTGATCCGGCGGCGGTTCTTCGTGCCCAGGCCGAAGTTCAGGAGCTATGCCGAACTCAACGCCTGGCTTCAGGACCGCTGCATCGCCTGGGCAAAGGCCAATCCCCATACCGAGATCCGGGACAAGACTACCTGGGAGGTCTTCGAGGCCGAGCGTCCGCGCCTGGTGCCCTATGTCGGCCCTTTCGACGGCTTCCATGCCGTGCCCGCCTCGGTCTCCAAGACCTGCCTCGTGCGGTTCGACCGTAACCGCTACTCGGTGGACGCCCGCGCCGTCGGGCGCCCGGTCGAGATCCGCGCCTACGCTGATCGGGTCGAGTTCTGGCAGGATGGTCAGGTGGTCGGCAGACATGCCCGCGCCTTCGGACGGGATCATGCCGTCTACGACCCGCTGCACTACCTCCCTGTGCTTGCGCGCAAGCCCGGCGCACTACGGAACGGGGCACCGTTCAAGGACTGGGATTTGCCGCCCGCCATGCGCCGTGTCCGGCGGAAACTGGAACGGATCCCGGGCGGGGATCGCCAGATGGTCGAGATTCTCGCCGCCTTGCTGAGCGACGGTACGGACGCCGTCGAAGCTGCCTGCACCGAAGCGCTCGGCGAAGGTGTCCATTCCGCCGATGTCATTCTCAACATCCTCGCCCGCCGCCGCGAACCCAAGCCGCCCGCACCGATCGCCACCCCGGAAGCGCTGAAGCTGGCCCACGAACCCGTCGCCGACTGCGCCCGATACGATACCCTCAGGAGCACCGACCATGCAAAGATCGCAGATCCTCGACACGATGGGCCAACTCAAGCTCTACGGCATGAAGGCTGCCTATGACGAGATCCTCACCACTGCGGTGAAGCGCCAGCACGAACCCCAACGGGTGATCGGTGACCTGCTCCAGGCCGAGATCAGCGAGAAGCGGGCCCGCTCAATCAGGTATCAGATGACGGTGGCGAAGCTGCCGCTGGCCAAGGAGATTGACGAGTTCCAGTTCGAGGGCACGCCGGTCAACGAGACCTTGGTCCGGGACCTCACCTCAGGCGACTTCCTCGAGCAGCAGCGCAACGTGGTGCTGATCGGCGGCACCGGAACCGGCAAGACCCATCTCGCCGTCAGCATCGTCCGCGCCTGTATCCGCAACGGCGCCCGTGGCCGCTTCTTCAATGTCGTCGACCTCGTCAACAAGCTCGATGCCGAGGCCCGCGATGATCGACAAGGCCACACCGCCGACATCCTCGGTCGGCTCGACTTCCTCGTCCTCGATGAACTCGGCTACCTTCCTTTTGCCCAGACCGGCGGCCAGCTCCTGTTCCACCTCGTCAGTCGCCTCTACGAGCGAACCTCGATCATCGTGACCACCAATCTCGCCTTCGGGGAATGGCCCGCCGTCTTCGGCGACGCAAAGATGACAACCGCACTGCTCGATCGTATCACCCACCATTGCGACATCGTCGAGACCGGCAACGAAAGCTGGCGCTTCAAGACCCGTGCGTGACACCCGGTGACCCGCTGGCCCGACACGGCTGCGCGATATGGAAGCTACGCCGCATCGGGCCAGCTACCACACCCCAATGGGGTCCCTTTTGCACGCCGATAGGGGGTTCCTTTTGGAGGCCGATTGACATTCTGCCTTCCCTGCGATCCGAGACGTCGCTCAGAAGCTTGGTATTGAGATCGATGAGTGCTCAGAAGATCATGCCGTTCTCGCGGATAAGATGATCCGCCTCATGATCGAAGTGAGTGAAGAAAAGGAACACCGTGCCCGTGGACATTTCTCCGAGCCACAGCCTTATCTCGCCCAAGCACTTGCCTACCCAAGCCCAGTGGGACCTCTTCAATACGACGCTCACCGTCACCGACAGTGCGTCGCTGAACAAAATCGAGGCCTTAATGCCGATCCTGGTGAGACGGCTACGACCTCCTCCCCAGCAGAGATGCCCGCCACGGCAAGGTCCAAAGCGCCACAACCTGCTGCCTTTTATGAAGGTGAGGGAGTGGCGATCACCGTGGATGCTGCTCACGGGGTTCCGGCATGCTGCTCCGATGGTAGCGACCCGACCATTCTCGAACTATGGGACATATGGTTCGACGAAATGTCTCGGGGCGTCATTCGGAGCGGCGCATATACCACGGAAGACGCTGGAAAGGCCGCGCGGTTTAGGAAAGACTCTGATACCATTCTTTCCACACGTAAACTTGTCCGAGACCTGCTTGGCGACAAGAAAATCGTGAAGGCAACAGGCGACGATTGGGTGCACTTCAACGATACGTTGCGCCGCCTCCCCAACAATCATGGCCGGTCGCAAAAATTACGACATCTGAGCTGTATTGAATTCATCGAGCGAGCTGAGGCGGAGGAGGAGCGCCAGAAAGCCGCCGCCGAGAAGGCGATAGGTCACCAGAATCTGACAGAAGACGAAGCGGAAGAGCTGCGGCGTGATGCCTGCATCAAGCGCATAGCGCCTCGCACCTTTCAACGACACCAGAAGTACCTGTGCGCTCCACTCGACCATGCCGTGCAAATGGGCCTATTGTCGCATAACCCCTATAAGCCTTACGTGCTGGGGGAGGCTGCGATCACTGAGCTGCGTAAAGGACAGCCAGAGACAAAGCGGGTCCTGTGGACCAGTAGCGACTTTGAGAGCTTGTTAAAGACCGACACGTGGACCTCGAGTCGAACCGAGATTGATGACCCTCTCTACTGGGTGCCGATCATCGCACGGTTCCACGGCCTCCGAAGTGAGGAAATTCTTCAGCTGAAACCGAAAAACATTCGGTGCGATGAGGGCGTTCATTATTTCGAGATTGAACGAGGCACCGGGCAAAGCACAAAAAGCAATAACGCTCGCCGTATGGTTCCGCTTCACAGCCAGCTAATCGGCCTCGGTTTTCTGGAGCTTGTTGATCTGCACCACCGCCGCGGAAAAGTTCGGATATTCGACAAAGTGAACCGCGCGAAAACCAAAAAGCTGTCCTTCACCGCGAACTTCACGAAGTCCTTCACCTACTACCGGAAAACCAGAGGGGCGTATGAAGAACGTCGCGATCTGCATGCCCTCAGAACGACCTTCCATAGTCATTGCATCGCGCTCGCCGTTCCGGACACAGCCCGTCGTTACTTGATGGGACATCGCAACGATGACGTGGGTGTGACGAACTACCTACCAGACGGCTTTCCGCTCACGACACTGAAGCAGTATATCGAGATGCAGAGTCATGACCTGCGCGCTATCACCCAACGTTTCTGCGGCCCTGCAACGGGGTCAGGCGGTCCGAGGCTCGTTTCGTCGGTGGGCCTCCGGCTGGCTTCCTAATAAGGCGCCTATGACACCGCCTACACAACAAGCGACCTTCTTCGGATACAACAGGCGGACGGACGGACGCCCCCTATAGGGGCGGTCCGTCCGTCCGCTCTCCACCTGAAACAAACTCAGTCAAACTTTTTCTGTCCTCCAAAAGGAGACCCATCTCCGGACTGACCGATAGGTCCGTCAGATGAAAGGTAAAGAAATGACGCAAGCAAAAACTTTGTCGCCCAAGCAAGTGCAGTTCCTCGATAGACCGCTCCTGCGCGCACCCGACTTCGAGATCGAGAGAAGCCGCCCGTACATCATAAAGAAGCTTCTGTTGGCTTCGCAGGTCAGCATGCTTGCTGGACCTCCGAACATCGGAAAGTCATCCGTCTTGGCATGTATAGCGGCACACGTGTCGCTCGGAAAGTCAGTGGGAGGGCTGCGTACTAAGAGAACCGCAGTGCTCTACGTAGCGGCCGAAGACCCTCACGGGATAGCGGAGCGCGCCTATGGCTTCTGGCAAAACACGAACTCCGAACTCGCGGAGTTCCATATCTTCGAGTCACCGGTCAACCTAAGCGACGACAACGAGATGGCCACCTTCCGCGCAGAAACGATGCGGTTCCGTCGCGAGGTGACATCCGAGCAGCTTCTGATTGTCTACGATACGCTGAACTTGTGCATTGGCGAAGGCGACGAGAACTCCGCCCGTGACATGTCTCGCGTTGTCAGCAACGCGCGCGCTCTCACTCAACAAACGGGAGCTCATGTCATGATCGTCCACCACACTGGAACGAGTGACCGTTCGCGCCCACGCGGATCCAGCGCCATGCATGGCAACGTGGACACGCTTCTAATGCTCGAGCGAGCAGATGGAGACACCGGCGGATCGTTCGTGAGAATGATCCAAGAGAAGCAACGCTCGATGCCAAAAGGGAAGCCGGTATTCTTCGAAATCTCGCCTTATGCGGTTGGCAAAGATGAAGATGGCGAGGTCATCACTGTGCCGATTGCCCGTCCCATCGTTCCTACTCCGGCGCTGCTTGCAAGTGGGTCGGACGCTTATGGTGCACCCAAAGCCACCGACGCCCGAACCACGGGCATCCTGCGAGTGATCGAAGCGCTCAATTCCAAAAACCGGGGCCGTGTCTTTGCGCCAACTGATATATACGACCACGTCATCGGCATGTTCGAGGGCCAGAAGACAGATACCATGCAGAAAGCGGTGCGCAGGGTTCTCGCATCATTAGCAAATGACGGCACGCTCGAGGTCGCGGAGGGAGGACAGTATCGTCTCCGCGAATCTACTCCGCCCGCAGCGCATCATCAGGCAGCTTGATCGTCCCTAAGGAACATCCTATTGTCCGCTGCCCTTAGTTGATCCAAGCGGCGCCTCCGTTTTTCTCGGTGGCGCCGCTTTCATTATCTCCTCAAATAACTCTTCGTAGCGTCGAACGAGCTGATTCGCGATATCGTAGGCCTGCACGATCGTAATCTGTTCAAGGGAGTAGCCTGACAATCGAAACGCTCGAGAGTGAAGTGAGGTAAAAGTAATAACTCTGAGAAGCGATTTTTCTTGCGGGGATTCCATGATAGTTCCTAAGTAGATTGCGAAGGCGCACAACGGACAAAATATACATTTTGTCCCATCTCTCAAAATTCAAATGGCTATTTTTTCATTTCGGCATTCGGTCAAGACGTTCTCTCCCAAAGCCTCCGCCAATCGGGCGGCGAGGCATGGACAAACCATTGCTCATCTGAATTATATATCACGCCCTCAAGCAGCCCAAACGATCATTCGCAGGCGTCTCTCAGCATCGACTGACGCTCAGGTATCTGAGATAGCCGAGCGAGAGGCGGAGAAGCGCAAAGGTCGAGTAGGCGAGCGATTCATTATTGCTCTCCCTATTGAAGCAACGCCCAAGCAGCGTGAACTTCTTGTGACCGAATATTGTGAAAAGCTAACGCAAGGAACGGCGGGGTACATAGCCGCCATTCACGACAAGCGTGGCAACGATCTGCGAAATCCACATGTGCATATCGTTGTCTTCGACGTGTTCAGGAAGACAGGTAGCCGTGGGCGTCCACAAAGCACCATTGGAATGGCCCGGAAGGGCGCAATTGAACAGAAGGCTGCCCTGTGGGGAGAAGTTCACAATAGAATGCTGATCTCGTGGGGCTATGGCCCTGAGTGCATGATCAGCCCTCTGTCATACGCGGCCCAAGGATTGGAGCGCCTGCCGCAGATTCACGAAGGGGCAAGAAGCCGCGCTATGTCCGAAAAGGGATTGCGGCCAAAGATCAAGCCGCAGTGGAGTGGCGTGGATGCGGGCCACAGCCGTGCCGAAGCCAACCAGATCATCCGAGAAATCAACAGCTACAAGAGGAGCATGAGAGATGGAACAACCGAAGAGCGGCATGGATTGGGAGGGCACAATGAAATCCGCCGAGAAGAACTCGCAGATGGCAGCCGCTATGACGGAGCGCGCCGTTGCAGCTCTGGCGGACGTAATGATCCAAATGCAAGACCATGGACGGCGCTTGAGGAGCATACAGGCACAGATCAAGATGTTGGAAGAAAGCCAGCCGCAACCCAAGAAAGAGACTGCCACTCTCCCCCCTTCACAGCCAGGCAGCCAATACAGGTGGGCCCGCCTCCGTTTGGTTCACCTCTACGCGCTCGGAGCGGCGGCGGCATTCGGCGTGTCTATCGCGAACTGGTGATGCTCCGAGACACACTCCGGGCATGGCTTGTGAACGGGGAAGAGAAGCTTCTTACTCCCATTCCAACTGGGGTTGCGGTGAACTCAATGCAGCCCAAGCGGGTCTTGCAGCCAGATCGGCAGCACACCCGATAGCCGTAGAACGCTTAGCTGCAGACCTTCGGATAATGGACCACTTTTGGCCACTCAGTTGGTCGCCCGATATAAGCTTATTTTCCTCCCACGACTCCTGTCCTCTAAATGCTGCCCTTCTTTATCAAACACTCGCTACTAACCTGGAATAATAAGCATTACGATCAGCCTGTGCGTTCGTAACATCAAGAGAACTGATCGCCATTGCCGCGAAAGTGTCGAAGCTGGTTTTCCGGCACGACGGAATCTTCTTGGTCCTGAAAACAAACCAATGAAAAATTAGCCGAGACACTACCTTTCCATAGAAACAATGCAGGCCTACCAATGCCCTGTATATTGCTTCAGGGATGCTGCAGGTTTGGAACTTTCCGATTGCCTTCGCCTTAGCCAATATCGCGTCGACCTTTATAAAAGGCTCGCTGCTCCCCGAAGCATTGATGATAGCGAGAGGCTTCTCACGGTCAAAAAGAGCCTCATTGTGCCCAATGTACTTCAAATCCAACGCAGTCAACCTTTTTAAAACACGTGACTGCTTTTCAAGAAAGGCTTTATAATCT
Organism: Falsirhodobacter deserti; assembly: GCF_004015795.1. Taxonomy (GTDB): domain Bacteria; phylum Pseudomonadota; class Alphaproteobacteria; order Rhodobacterales; family Rhodobacteraceae; genus Falsirhodobacter; species Falsirhodobacter deserti. Next base: position 894,166 of record NZ_ML137218.1, read on the forward strand.
TCATAGAATTTTCTTTTCTGAGCCACCGTCGCAAAAAGCGCGAGCGCGTGATCAAATGAGAAATCCATGAATACGTCAGATTCCCAACTATATCCATAGGTGTAGAGCACCCGACTGTCATGAAGCAGGCTTCCCCGAAGACCTTCATAATCGCGGTCCATAGCTACCAAAACATGAGACAAGTTCTCTGAAATGACTCGCTCCGCAAGAGGCCTCAGAACTGTCTTACTCCCTAAGCTCTTGCAAACGACAGATTTTCCATGATCAGAAAATATCTTGCTCCAGAACATCTCATCGAAAGAAGATCCTTCTCCATCAACTGGCGCACCTTCGCAGTAAATAACGAGGTCCGCGTCATGAAATAGGTGCTCACTCCCCAGTCCAAGATCCGTCCTAACGAACATTAGAAATGCAACTCTCTATTTTAATAACTTTATCTTGAAACATGCCGACGATGTCGGGCGAGTGTGTTGCAGATATGATTTGGCAAGAACGGTTGAGGCTCCGAACGTGCTTGAAAAGGGAGCTCTGCCACTTGACATGAAGCGAAAGCTCTGGCTCGTCAGATATGAATACGACAGGCCTCCCCTCTTGAAGTAGCGCCTCGCCTAAGAGAATAAACAGCTGCTTCTCGCCCGAAGACAGCACCTTGATGTCCACAGCTTGCTCCGACGCCAAGTGCACTTTCGGAACATTTCGCTGATCGAAATGCAGCTCTTTTCCACTTAGTAGAGAATTGATAATACTCTCAAACTTTATCCTCGGCTCAAATATCAGTTGACGCTTGTCTTGCAGAGTGCGCCATTCTTTGATCATCTCACTTACACGGTGAGCATCAGAGAGGGTTATTGCTTCATCAAGATTAAGCTTGGAGGTCTGCTCGTATGACTTTTTAGCGCTCTGAACCCTTGAATAGTGACCGTTAACGCTTCTGGATGCTTTGGAATTAGTCACCCCAAGGCCTTTTAGAACATCGATGACAGTTGATCGGTCTTCCTGCTCTAAAGAAGCCTGCTTGAATACATCACCCCCGGTATGGTTCTGCTCAAGCAGCGACAGAAATACGTGCTCCTGAAAATTTTTACTTTCTACTTCAGCACGTGAAGTTAGCAAAGAGAAGTATCGGGAGAACGCTTGGGAAATCTCGTAGACTTTCTGGTCAACTGGGGACTGATGCCCCTCATCCTTCCGTCGTGGATCCATCTCAGAGGTAGCACGGTTGATAGACAGCCAGTTGACTTCCACAAATTTGGAAAGGATCGAGCTTAGGCGCTCACCCACCTCAACGCTCTGGCGATACCGAGCGTTGACGTAACGGTGATCCCGGTACAGCCGTGCGTCGTGTGGCCCCTCCACTCCGAATGTTTGCCCTTTATCCCCAGAGCTTTCTTTAACAGTGTATTTTATGTCCAAGCTTCCCATCTCTGGGTCTGTGGTTTTCACCACCTCGATTATTGGCTTCTTGTTGGCTCCAATGGTTTTCAGCTTGATCGACACCTTATCGAACTGAATTGAATAAAGTGTAGCAATATCGGAACGAAGGACCGCGGAAATTAGATTAATAATAGTAGTTTTCCCGCTCCCATTGGGCCCAATTAGGAAGTTCAAATCGTCCTTGAGCTTTAGAGAAACTTTCCTGCTACCCCAGAATCCTTCTATTTCTACAGTATCTATATAATTCAACTTCAGCGGCCCCTCGATCCATCGCCATAAATATATCCCCGAGCATAAGATGCGGTATCTCTCCTTTTGACAAGTCGCTGCTTAAAGGTGGCGGTAGGGTGGGACCTGCTCGGTGGCTACCGGCGGACGCTAACGGCTTTTGCGTCCGGCGCGGGATCCCTGCGCAGCCTTACGCTACTCCTGGACAGCCATTCGAAGCGATGGATACAGGTGGTCCTGTAGGGGATCCGCTTCATGCGTAGCGCCTTGGACGTGCATCGATGTTGCGCTGATTTTGGCCTTGCGTGACGGCACAAGAACAAGCACTTTTCGTTACACAAATCGGTATCGTGTACCGGCTGCCTGAGGATTCGTTAACGCGGTCAACGCTGTTTGTACTGGCTCCGAGCCCTACCGCCGGAGCCAACAAAACAAAGCTTGTTGGCAGACACTAATCCCCCGATCTAAATTACAGTTCTCTGCAAGCCGTAGATCACGGCTTCTTTCGTATGTTCTTCTCATACGATCACAAGGGCTTTGATGTTTGGGGGATGTCCGAGTGACAGGCTGGAAAAGCGGGCGGGCCCAGAACTGATAACGATTACATTGCCTGTCACTCTGGCCGTGAATATGGAACGCTGACACGGCAAGGCAACGAGCTGATGCATAAAAGTTTATCCGATCCGTCGCCCGAGCGTTGCATTTACCTTGCCGCAGCGAAAAGGTAGCCTGCCGCCGTATCAGGAAGGTAAACCGCGATGTCAGAAGAGATGATGAGCTATGTGTCGTTCTATGGCTTCTGGGTCATCGGAATCATCTGCTGCTTCGTGGCAGCTTTTGGCGCCTTCGTCGTGATCCGGGCGATTTTCTTTCCGCGGAACGACAAGGACGAGTGAAACGCCGCAGGACACAGTCCGCGGCGTAATCAGGGTCAGCCCTGCGGGATCTGGCTGCCGGCCTGTGCCACAAGTTGCGCCATCTGGCTGCAAAGCTCTGCCTCGCTGGTGGAGCGGCTCTCCGCAACCTCGGCAAGCGTAACTTCCTGGCCCATGGACGAGACGGTTCCGTCCTTGCCCTTGGAATAGGCCTCCATCGCGGGGGCGGTATCATCGGGGGCGGGAATCAGGCCCAGAAGGCGGTTCTGCGTTTCGATGACGCTGTTGTCCACTTTTCCGACGGTTTGGCAGTATTCCAGAACCCCAAGCTGGTTCTGGGCGGCAGCATAGGCGTCTTCCATGCTCATCTGCGGCGCTGCCGGTGCGGCCTGGTCCTGTGCCATGGCAAGGCCGGACATCAGCGGCGTGGCGACCAAGGCGGCCGCGAGGATGCGTGCTTTCACGTAATTGCTCCCGTAATTTGCATTTCGCCCCTCTACGCTATGAAGCGCCGCCCGCGGCGTAAACCGGGGGCGGCGAAGGTCGGCAACAAGTCGCGGAGGGGCAGGCGGAAACCTGCGTTACCGCCCCGGGATCAGACCCCTCGGGCTGAATCGCAACACCAGAAGCAGGATGATCCCCATCGTCAGCAGGCGCATATGTGCGGCCCCGTCCAGCAGATGGGCCTTGGCCCAGCCATCGGGCAGCGGCGCCGTCAAGGTGTGAAGCAGCGATGCGCCCATCGGCTCCACCATCACCCACAGCCACCAGATCAGGAAGCCGCCCAGCATCGCGCCCCAGTTGTTGCCAGAGCCGCCGACGATGACCATCACCCAGATCAGGAAGGTGAAGCGCAGCGGCTGATAGGCCGAGGGCGTCAGCTGGCTGTCCAGCGTCGTCATCATCGCCCCTGCAATGCCGATCACCGCCGATCCGATGATGAAGATCTGCAGGTGACGGGCCTTTACGTTCTTGCCCATCGCACCGGCGGCAACCTCGTTATCGCGAATGGCGCGCATCATTCGGCCCCAAGGCGAATGCAGCGCCAGTTCGGCCAGCAGCATCACCAGCGCCAGAACGACCGCGAACAGCCCCAGATAGCACAGCTTCACCACAATGGACGAGGCGGCGGCAGGATCGAAGCCAAAGCCGGTTGCCCAGTCAACGAAGGCAGTGCTGCGCTGCAGGTCCACCTCGTAGGGAACGGGGCGGGGCAGGCCGATCACGTTCTTCACGCCGCGCGACAGCCATTCTTCGTTGCGCAGGATGGCCAGCGTAATCTCGGCGATGCCAAGCGTCGCGATTGCGAGGTAGTCCGAGCGGAGGCCGAGTGCCGTCTTGCCGATCGCCCATGCCGCCAGCGCCGCCAGAATGCCGCCTGCGGGCCATGCCAGCAGCACGGGCAGGCCAAAGCCGCCAAGGTTGCCCTGAATGGTGGGATTGATCGCTTCGACCGCCGCCACGCCCGGATCAAAGATGCCGCGGAAAATGAAGAATCCGGCCACGATGATCGAAAGAACGGCCAGCATCCGGAAGCGGGGCAGGCGGCGCCACACAAGGGATGCCGCCACCAGCGCGGCAACGCCCACCGCCAGCGCGCCAAGGATGCGCCAACCGCCGGCGGCCATCGCGCCCTCGACCGGCGGGGTGGCCACCAGCACCACGGCAAGGCCGCCAAGCGCCGCAAAGCCCATGACGCCGATGTTGAACAGGCCGGCATAGCCCCACTGCATATTAACGCCCAAAGCCATGATGGCCGAAATGACGCCCATGTTCAGGATGGTCAGCGCCACGTTCCAGCTTTGCGTCAGGCCGGTGAAGACAAACAGTGCCGCCATCAGCGCAAACAGAAGAGCATTCCGCATCATACCGATTTCCCCCGGAACAGGCCCGTGGGCCGGAACAGAAGCACAAGAACAAGGATCGCAAAGCTGACGGCGATCTTGTAATCCGTCGAAAGAAGCTGGGCCAGGCCGTCCGGCTGAAGGTTTTCCGGCATGACATAGCCGGCGACCTTCTTCCAGGCATAGGTCACCCCCACCTCGGAGAAGGCGATGACAAAACCGCCTGCGACCGCACCGATGGGGCTTCCAAGGCCGCCCACGACTGCCGATGCAAAGATCGGCAGCAGCAACTGGAAGTAGGTGAAGGCTTTGAAGCTTTTATCCAGTCCGTAAAGCACGCCCGCCGTTGTTGCCAGCGCTGCCACGATCAGCCACGTGACCATGACCACGCGTCCGGGATTGATGCCGGACAGCAGGGCCAGATCCTCGTTGTCGGCGAAGGCGCGCATCGATTTTCCGGTGCGGGTACGGTTCAGGAACCAGAATAGCAGCGCCATGGCAACGGCCGCGACAACCACCGTGATCGCTTGGGTGGAGCGGATGGCAAGCCCCTCGTCCAGTCCCGTCGCCTCGCGGAATTCCCGCGCGCCGATCAAAAAGCGGGCGCCGTCGGCGAAGTTGATATCCTCCACCCCGATGATGAAGCGCACGATGCCGTTCATCACGAACATCACACCAAGCGAGGCCATGGTCAGGATTACCGGCGCAGCCCGCGTTTTGCGGTAAAAGCGATACACCGCGCGATCTGTCGCCATCAGGAACAGCGCCGTCACCGCAATGCCCACAGGCAGGGCCAGAAGGGCAGTGGGCAGGGGGCCGGCGCTGATGCCCCAGCTTTGCAGCCCCCATGTCACAAGGATGGTGCACATGGCCCCGAAGGCCATCGTGTCACCATGGGCGAAGTTCGAAAAACGCAGGATGCCATAGATCAGCGTCACCCCAAGCGCACCAAGCGCCAGCTGCGCACCATAGGCGACGGCGGGAACGAACACGAAGTTGGCAAAGGCGACAAGCGCGTTGAGAAGATCCATGTCAGCCACCAAGAAAAGTCCGGCGCACTTCGGGATCGGCCATAAGCTCGGCCCCGGTGCCGGTGAAACGGTTTGTGCCCTGTACAAGGACGTATCCCTTGTGGGCGATCATCAGCGCCTGCCGCGCGTTCTGTTCGACCATCAGAATCGAAATGCCGGTGCGGGCAATCTCGATGATGCGGTCGAACAATTCGTCCATCACGATGGGGGATACGCCCGCGGTGGGTTCGTCCAGCATCAGCACCTTCGGCTGCGTCATCAGGGCGCGGCCCACGGCCACCTGCTGGCGCTGGCCGCCCGAAAGCTCCCCCGCTGGCTGGTGGCGCTTGTCGCGCAGGATGGGGAACAGATCGTACACCATATCGATCGTGGGGCGGAAATCGTCACGGCGCAGGAATGCCCCCATTTCAAGGTTTTCCTGCACGGACATCGAACCGAAAATGTTGTGCGTCTGCGGCACGAAGGCCATGCCCTTGGCCACGCGGTCCTGCGGGTTCAGGGTGGTGATGTCCTCCCCCTCAAGCCTGATCTGGCCGCCGCGCAGGCCCAGCATGCCGAACACCGCCTTCATGGCCGTGGATTTGCCCGCGCCGTTCGGCCCGACGATGACGGCGATCTCGCCCTTTTCCACGGCTATTGTGCAGCCGTTCAGGATGTTGGCGGCACCATAGCCGCCGGTCATGGAATCACCAATCAGGAAGGGGTCAGACATGGGCAACCTTGTTCTTCAGGCCAGTGCCGAGATAGGCCTCGATCACGGCTTCGTTCTGCATGATCTGATCGGCGGAACCGTGGGCCAGAACCTCGCCCGCGGCCATGACGATCACGGGATCACAAAGGCGGCCGATGAAATCCATATCATGTTCGATCACGCAGAAGGTATAGCCGCGTTCGCGGTTCAGACGCGTGATGGCGTCGCCGATCGTGTTCAGCAGCGTGCGGTTCACGCCGGCGCCCACCTCGTCCAGAAAGACGATCTTGGCGTCCACCATCATGGTGCGGCCAAGCTCCACCAGCTTCTTCTGCCCGCCCGAGATGTTGGAGGCCTTTTCGTCGGCGATGTGGCTGATGGTCAGGAAGTCCAGAACCTCGTCGGCCTTTTCGCGCAGCGCCCGTTCCTCGGCGCGGATGGCCCCGCGGCGGAACCATGTGTTCACCAGTGATTCACCTGCCTGACGGGCGGGCACCATCATCAGGTTCTCGCGCACCGTCATGGACCCGAACTCGTGTGCGATCTGGAAGGTGCGCAGCAGGCCGCGGTGGAACAGCTCGTGCGGGGGCAGGCCGGTGATGTCCTGCCCATCCATCGTCACCCGTCCCGATGTCGGCGCAAGCCGGCCGGCGATCACGTTGAACAAAGTGGATTTTCCCGCCCCGTTCGGCCCGATCAGGCCCGTGATCGAGCCTTTCTCGATCGTCAGCGACGCACCGTTGACGGCACGGAACGAGCCGAAATACCTGTGAAGGTTTTCGACGGTCAGCATGTCTTTCCCCGGATGCCGTTGCCCGTCGGGGCCCGCACGGCGTTGCCAAAAAATCGAAGTGGCCCGGCAATGCTGCCGGGCCACGTCATGGTTTCTTAGCTGATCCTAACGGAAACCGATAGTTTCATACGCACCGTCCACGATGTTGTATTCGCGGAACGTGCCCTGGCTTTCACCAGGTTCGATCAGTTCGACGCCGGTTGCGCCGACGTAATCGATGTCCTGCCCTTCGGACAGCAGGCGCAGGGCTTTATCAAGCTCCCCGGGGTGGATCTGTTCGCCCGGCGCGTTGGCCACGTCGAACATCCGGTCCTTGAACTGCGCAGGGTCCGACGATCCGGCTGCCTGCATCGCCAGCAGCACCAGCGCTGCCGCGTCATAGCTTTCGCCGGCATAACTGGAGGTGCCGTCAAAGCCGGCATCACTTGCGATCTGCTGGAACAGTGCGGCATTGTCACCCTCGGCCGCCGGCAGATCGCCGAAAGACCCTTCAAGATCGCTGCCGAAAGCGTTCAGGAGCGTGTCGCCATACATCCCGTCAGGGAAGAAGAACGTATCGAACGCGCCGGTGTCCAGCGCCCCCTGAACAATGCCGCGGCCACCCTGATCGACGTAACCCGCCACGACCAGTATCTCGCCCCCCGCCGAAGACAGGGCTGCGATCTCGGCCGAGTAGTCCGCCTTGCCGTCATCATGGGCGGCCTGCATCGTCACCTCGCCGCCCTTTGCGCGGAAGGCTTCGGCGAAGCTGTTGGCAAGCCCGTTACCATAGTCGTTGTTGGTATAGGTGACAGCGGCGGACGTGATCCCGCGTTCGCTGATGATGTCGGCCATCACCTGACCCTGCCGTGCATCCGAAGGCGCGGTGCGGAAGAACAGGCCGTCATCCTCCACCTGGCTAAGACCGGGGGAGGTGGAGGAGGGCGAGATCTGCACGATGCCGTTGGGGCGCGAGACGTTCTGCAGGATGGCGCTGGTCACGCCCGAACAATCGGCCCCGATGATGGCCTTCACGCCTTCGGCGCTGACCAGACGTTCCGCCGCGGCGGTGGCAGCCGTGGCATCGACGCAGGTCGAATCGGCCCGCACCGGCGTTACGGTCGAACCGCCAAGGAAAGCGCCCGACGCCGCCACCTCGGACATTGCAAGTTCCGCGCTCTCGGCCATCGTCGGCGTGATGGATTCCAGCGGTCCGGTGAAGCCGAAGATCACCCCCAGCTTCACATCTTCGGCACCAGCCGTTCCGGCCAGCGCGGCACTTGCGACTGTGGCAAGCAGGATCCGTTTCATAAGACACTCCCTCCGTGTTGTGAAAGAACCGTAAGAGGCCATTCCGCGAAAGGAAAGCATAACTGCAGGCCTTGGGCCACGGAACGAAATGTAAAGGATAAGTGAATAAAACAGGCCCCCCGGGTTGATCGAAGGCTTGCATCCCTTATATCCGGCGCTGTAACACGGGCGCCTGTCCGACCAGATCATGTGTGACGGAAAGATCGCCATGCAAGATATGCATGTCGGGAGTTCCAAATCCGTAGTCCTCACACGGGACTGTTCGGTTTATCCCCAGCGGACGCCAAAATCGCAAGAGCAAGAACAGGAAAACCGATGGCTGATTTCGTCGATAGCAGTGCTTTCAACTTCGAGCAGGGTCAGCGCGCTCGGAAGCTTTTTGCCGCCGTGGTGCTCGCCGCGCTTGATGATGCGATCGCGGATGACAAGAAATACGGCAACGGACCCGATCAGATCGCCCGTTGGGCCCGTTCGCGCGATGGCCGCGAAGTGCTGTCCTGCGCCGGCATCGACCCGAACGAACGCGTGGTGAAGGGTCTGATGGAATTTGTCGGCAAGGGTGTGCGCACTTCGGTTGCCCTGTCGCGCGAGGAAAGCGAGCGCCGCAACGCGCTGGAACTGGACCAGGCAGAAGCTGCCTGAGCTTTTGGTTTTCCCGGAAGTATCGCCTCGGCCCTGGGCCGGGGCGTTTTTATTTCAGAAGCCGTTGTTCTGCCAGCGCCTGATTGATCTCAGCGCGGATCATCTTGCGGATGTTGCGCGTCATGCGTTCGCCAACCTGGCCCTGAAGCTCCTCTGTCAGCAATTCCCGCACCAGCTCCTGCAAGACGTCTTCGTCGATGGGGGCCATGCGGTCATGCACCTCGCCCGTCAGCGGGGGGGCGGCATCTGCCACAGCCGTGCCTGTGCCAGGGCTGCTGTCATGTTCCGCAGGAACCCGCTGCGCCTGTGTCAGGATCAGCGGCCCCGCCGCGGCGACCGGCGTTTCGGCTGTCACTTGCCGGATGGAGGCGAGAATATCCGAGATCTGTGGCTCAACCGGACGATCTGACATCATTGCCTCCGCTTTAACGGTTAAAGGTTAAGCGCAGCGCGTCCGCTTTACAACGCGAAGTTGCGGGCCACTGCAAATCCCGGCATCACGGGCGCCGAGGCGTTGAAGACTGGCCGCCAGTTGATCTCTCCGTCGACGCGATAACCGATGCGGGCGACACCGAGATTGCGTTCCATGAACAGGGCAGCGATGCGGCCGCCTTCCTTCAGCTGATCCGTCAGGGACTGCGGAACCTGTTCCACCGCACCCTGGATCATGATGACGTCATAAGGGCCATGCTTTGCCGCGCCTTCGGTCAGCGGGCCGGCCACCACGACAGCATTGTCCACGCCGCTTTGGATCAGGCGATTTTCAGCCTCGGCTGCCAGTTCGGGTTCCTCCACCGCGATCACGGCATCGGCCAGCCGTGCCAGGACGGCCGAGGAATATCCAAGTGCCGTTCCGATATCCAGCACCAGCTCGTCAGGCTGGATGTCCAGCGCATCGACCAGCTTGGCAAAGCTGCGCGGGTCCAGCAGCACCCGGCCTTGGGCCAGCGGCAGGTTTTCCCCAAGATAGGCGGCTTCGCGCAGGTTTTCCGGCACGTAAACTTCCCGCGGCACGTTGAGCATCGCATCGATAATCGCGTATTTCGTGACATCGGACGGCCGGATCTGGCTATCAACCATGATCGTGCGCCGGGCGGAGAAGTCAGTCATTGCAGGACTCGCGCGTCTGTTATCTGTCATGCCGTTCTGACACATGGCGCCGCAGGCGGCAATCGGTCAGTCGCGATGGTTGCGAAGGGCGCGGACTTCGAACGGTTTCAGGACCAGCCGCGCACTGTTCCCATACCCTTCGGGCGGAAGGGCGGCGCGCATCTGGCCCAGCAACACTTCGCCCATGGCGTCACATCCGGGGCTGTCGGGGTGAAAGCTGCCCGTAAACGCTTCTTCGGTATAGATGATCTGGTGGCGCGCGAACAGCAGCGCGTAGTAGTCGATGACGCCGCCTTCCTGGATCCAGATTGTTTCCTCGTTCACCAGGGCGCGGGCAGGGGCAAGCACCTCCCGTTCGCCGAAAAGCAATTCCGCACGCCAGTCGTTCAGCAGGATCATATGGTGCTGTGAAACGATCAGGCTGCGGTTGTTGCCCAGCGCCCCGGGTGCGATGCGAACGGGGGCAAGGCGGCCCTTTCCTTCAACACGAATGCTGCCAATCCAGCGGACGGGCTGGAATCCGTCATCCTTCGTCATGACCATGTCATCTTCGACCAGATCTTCAACCGGAAGAGGGCCGTGATAGGTATCCACCAGCGTGCCACGGCTGACATAGGCGGGCAAAGGGGGCAGATCGCGCACGGGATGGGTCATAAGCATTCGTGGGCTTCGATGCTGCCAAGACTGGAGCAGCGCAACGGCAAAGTAAACCGGGCTGTTGGTTTCCACGGGAAAGGGGCGGCCCGGGAAAGGCCGCCCCCTCGCGATCCGGAAGGATCAGAAGCGATAGTTCAGACCGACGCGCAGGGTGTGGAACTCCGGCGTTTCTTCGGTGGTGAACGTGCCGGCGTTGGACGTGGTGGTTTCCGAGCCGTAGTTGGCGTATTCGTATTCGCCGCGAACCGACCAGTTGTTGTTCAGCAGCTTTTCAAGGCCCAGACCGACGACATAACCGTCAAGGTCACGCTCTTCGTGCAGCACATCGCCATTGCCCACGACCCAGTATTCCGAACGGCCGACCGAGTAGCCGGCGAACCCGTAAAGAAGCATGTCGGGTTGCACGACATAGCCGAGGTTGCCGCGCAGCGTGGCGGTCCATTTCAAGTCGTTCGCGCTGCGGAAGCCTGCTTCGTCCGCGTCGTCGCCAACATCGGCCAGCGTGGCCATGGCTTCAACGCCGTAAACGATGCGGCTGCCGGGTTGCTGCCAGCGATAGCCGGTGTGGACGTTGCCAACGGCGCCGCTGATTTCCAGCGTGCCGGCATCGCGGGTCACCGGGATGGCGCCGACACGGTCGTCACCGGCGAAGGCATAGCCGAGGCCACCACCGACATAACCGCCCTGGAAGCTGGGCGCGGCGGGCACGACGACGGCGGGCGAAGCCACGACCGGCTCCGGCGTCGGCACGACCGGGCCACCGGCAAGAACGGGCGTGGCGGCAAGGGCGACAAGCCCGAAACCAGCAGCGGCGATACGATTCATCATCTTCACGTCTCCTCGAACAGGGGGGCGGGGGGGGCACCAGTTTAGCGAAACTGTAGGTGGCCCGGTGCCATCCGCGAAACCTTAAATTAATCTTAAAGCCATAAGCGGAAGCACCTGTTGCACTTGTGCATCAAATGCTGTTCGCAAACCGGCCGGACTGACAGCTAGATTTGCGTCTCTTCGGGGGAAGTGTGCGGCACTCAGTTTTCATGCGCATGAATGCGGGCGTTGCCGGCGGTAAGGTCGCCCGCCAACCGGTCAAAGCGCAGATATGCAATAGCCTGCCCATTCGACTGGGTGAACAGCGTGCCCGCCACCTTTCCGCCTGCCATGATCTCCGTTCCCACGGGTGCAGCCCCGTCTATGGCAACGCGCATCAGGCCTTTGCGCAGTTCTGTCTTGTGCTTCATGCGGGCGGTCACTTCCTGCCCGACATAGCAGCCCTTGCGAAAATCCACGCCGTGAAGCCGCTCGAACCCGGCTTCGAGGATGAAGGTATCCGGAGTCAGCTCGATCCCCGTTTCGGGAACCACATGCTCTACCCGCAGGGCATCCCAGTCGACATCCGGTACATCCACCGTGTCGCCATAAAACCGCCAGCCCATCGCGGGGTGGCGCGGATCGGCATGGCTGCCCGCAGGGCCGGTTCCGACGCCGCGCGAAACAGTAACGGTTGCGGGTGCGATCTGCACATCCGCGCGCAGCCGATACATCGACAGGCGGCGCAGGGTGGCATCGGCGATGCCGGTATCGATATCAACCAGCAGGTCGTCACCCTGACGGATGATGAAGAAATCGGCCAGGTATTTGCCCTGCGGTGTCAGCAAGCCGGACCAGACGATGCCATCCTCTTGCAGGCGCAGCACGTCATTGGTGACGAGGTTCTGCAGGAAGTCCAGCCGGTCGGCTCCGGTGATGGTCCAGATCGTGCGTGTCATGCCTGATCCCTGAATTGCAGACGGTAAAGTTCGGCATAGATCCCGCCGCGGCGAAGCAGGTCGTCATGCGTGCCCTGATCGACCACGCGGCCCTGATCCATCACCACGATGCTGTCCGCCTCGCGGATTGTGGACAGCCGGTGCGCGATGACCAGCATCGTACGCCCGTTGCCCTTTTGCGCAAGGGCCGCGGCCACCATCGCCTCCGACTGCGCATCCAGCGCCGAGGTGGCCTCGTCCATCAGCAGGACCGGTGCGTCCGAGATCAGCGCACGGGCGATGGCCACACGTTGCCGCTGCCCGCCGGAAAGCGCAGAGCCGCGCGGCCCGGCAGGACTGTCGATGCCTGCAGGCAGGTTCTGCACGAACTCGGTCACGTGGGCGGCGTCAAGCGCGGCGCGAAGCTGGTCCTCGGGGATGTCGCGGCCCAGCACCACATTTTCTCGGATCGTTTCATCGAACAGCGCGCTGTCCTGCGACACGACCGAGAACTGGCCCCGCAGATCCTCCAGCGAGAATTCCCGCACATCCGTTCCATCCATCAGGATCTGCCCCGACAACGGCTGCGCAAGTCCCGTCAGCAGATGGAACACGGTGCTTTTCCCTGCGCCCGAGGCACCAACCAGCGCGGTCATCTTGCCCGCACGCGCGGTGAAGCTGGCCCCGCTCAGCACCGGAACCTCGGAATAGCCGAAATGCACGTCGCGCAGTTCGATCTGCGGCGGGGTGCGGGCAGGGCGGGCCGTTGCCGGTGCACGCGGCGCAGGATGCAGGTCGAACAGGCGGAAGATGCGCGTCAGGCTGGCGGCAGCCACCTGCCAGAAGCCCGAGATATCGCCCAGGCGGCGCATCGGCTGGAAGGTCAGCGCCATCGCGGTGAAGAATGACATGAACTCGCCCACCGTCCGTTCGCCCGCGATGATCTCCTGGCCTGCAAGCATCAGGACCGTGAAGAACCCGATGCCGGTGATCAGGTCGATCAGCGCAGGCATGGAGGCGCGGCCCGTGGCGGTTTTCACCTCTGCCCGGACGATGCGCCCGACGATGCTTTGGAAGCGGCCGGTCTGATACGCCTCCATCCGGTTCAGCTTGATGGCCTGGATGCCGTGAAAAATCTCGTCCAGACGGGTGGAGCGGAGGCCCGCCTGCGCCCGCGTCTGCCCCACCTTGCGCCGGATATAGCGTTGCACGACGATGGCCGGCAGGATCAGCAGCGGTGCGCCGACCATCGCGGCCAGCGTCCAGTGCACGTCGATCGACAGCGCCACCACGAAAAGCCCGATCAATGAAATGGCATCGCGCCCCACGCCCGTGATGACTGATGACCAGACACCCTGCACGGCGGCGGTATCGCCCTGCACCCGTTCGATCAGCTGGCCGGGGGGGTTGGTCTGGAAGAAGTCCTGGTCCAGCGTCAGGATGTGGCGCAGAAGATCTACCTGCATGAGGGTGGAGCTTTGCTGCGCGATGCGCGTCAGAAGTGCCTTCGATGCGACCGAGGTGAAGGCGCGGATCATGAACAGGCCAAGGATGCCGAAGCCCACCCAGACGAGCGCGCCTTCGCCGCCGGGCGTGAACACGCGGTCGAACAGCGGCTTGATCATCCATGACAGCAGGCCCAGCGTGGACCCTTCGATCGTCATCAGCAGGAAGGCAAGGACCATCTTGCCCTTGTGCCGGCTGAGATAGCCGCGCCACAGCCGCCCGAACAGGCGGTGCGAAGCGTAACGGGGGTCGCGCGTCTTGTGCGGGCTGTCGATGGACAAGGGGCCTCTCCGTATTGGGCCTTGGGTCTAGCCCGCGGGCGGGAGGGAGGCAAGAGATTGACGCGCCCCCCGGCCCGGGCGTAGCGATCATGGATACATCAGGAGGATGCCAATGAGCCTTGCCAACGGTCGTCACTACCTCGCCATTCCCGGCCCCTCTGTCATGCCGGACCGGGTGCTGAACGCGATGCACCGCGCCGCGCCCAACATCTATGAGGGCGCATTGCATGACATGGTGGACGGCATCGTGCCGGACCTGAAATGGGTGGCGGGAACGGCGCAGAACGTCGCGATCTATGTCGGGAACGGTCATGCGGCGTGGGAGGCGGCGATCGCCAACATGTTCTCGCGCGGGGATCGGGCGCTGGTTTGCGTGACAGGCCATTTCGGGCAGGGCTGGGCCAATGCGGCGCGGCAGATGGGCGTGGATGTGCAGGTTGTCGATTTCGGCAGGCAGGCCCCGGTCGATCCCGCCCGGGTGGAAGAGGCGCTGCGGGCCGACCCCTCGATCCGCGCCGTGCTGCTGACGCAGGTGGATACTGCAACCACCGTTCTGAACGACATCGCGGCGATCCGGACAGCGATCGACGCTGCGGGATCGGATGCACTTCTGGCTGTTGATGCCATTGCCACGCTTGGATGCGACGAGTTTCACATGGACAGGTGGGGCGTCGATGTCCTTGTTGCGGCCAGCCAGAAGGGCCTGATGGTGCCGCCGGGCCTGTCTTTCGTCTGGTTCTCGGACAGGGCGCATGAACGGTCGGCCCGCGCGGACATGCGCACGCCGATGTGGAACTGGACGCCGCGGGCGTTCCCGAAGATATTTCATGAACAGTTCGGCGGCACCGCCCCCACGCATCATCTTTTTGCCCTGCGCGAGGCGCTGGACATGCTGAAGGAAGAAGGGCTGGAGGCCGTCTGGCACCGCCACGACACCCTTGCCCGGACCGTCTGGGCAGCCTTCGATACGTGGGGCGCAGGGAACCCGCAGATCGGGCTGAACGTGGCGGACCCTGTGCAGCGTGGCCGCTCGGTCACTGCGGCGCGTTTCGGGGCCCCACATGCGACAGCCATCCGCCGCTGGACGGAACAGAAGGCCGGGGTGACGCTGGGGATCGGGCTTGGCATGGCCGATCCGGCAACGCCGGAATATCATGGCTTCCTGCGAGTGGCGCACATGGGGCATGTGAATGCCCACATGACGCTGGGCGTCCTTGCCGTGATCGAGGCTGCAATGCAGGCGTTGAATATTCCGCACGGGCAGGGTGCGCTTGCCGCCGCCGCAGGCGTGGTGGCGCGGGGCGCCTGAGGGTTGCGCGGCGGCCGGGCCGCCGCGCAACGGGATCAGCGAACCGGGGTGACGAATACCGGATTGGCCGGAGCCTCTTCTTCGGCCTCAGCCTCATCGGTTGCAGGCGCAGCAGGTGCCGTTGCAGGCGCCTCGGTCTCGGTCTCGGTCCCGCGCTCGATTTCCGTCCCGGCCACGGCTTCCACCTCGGGCTTGAACGAAGCTGCAGGAGCCTCCGCCTCCGGCGTGGCGGCAGGTGCGGCTTCCAGTGCACGGGCCGCATCCCTAGCCAGCGTGTCGGCGCTTTCGGCTTCCACCTCGTCGGGCACGTCCGTCGTTTCTGCGTCCAGCGCCTTCGTTTCGACCTTTGCGGGCGCGGCGCTTGCGGCAACGGGGGCAGCTCGCTTGGGTTTGGGCGAGGGTGGCGGCAGCGTCAGCTTCGTCGGGATCTCTCCTTCCGGAGTCAGCACGACCACCTTGGTGCCGGTGGGCACGCGCTCATAAAGGTCCAACACGTCTTGCTGGATCATGCGGAAACAGCCCGAAGACGCGCGCTTGCCAATGGTCCGCCATTCGGGCGTTCCGTGAATACGGAAGCCATAATCCTTGCCATCGATGTAGAGGTAAAGCGCGCGCGCACCCAGCGGGTTGGTCGGGCCGCCGGGCTGGCCGTCACGCCATTTCTCAAGGCTTGGCTGACGTTCGATCATCTCGGCCGGCGGGGTCCATGTCGGCCACTGCGCCTTGCGCGCCACAACCGAGGTGCCAGACCAGCCGAAACCGTCACGGCCGACCGAAATGCCATAGCGGATCGCCTTGCCCTCGGGCTGGACAAGATACAGCACCGCATGGGCAGGATCGATGACGATGGTTCCGGGTTGCTCCGTCGTTTCATAAGGAACGATCTGACGGCGATAGGCGACGGGGATTTCTTCTTCGGGAATGGGGGGCAAGCTGAACTTGCCGGCAGACCGTGCCGCATAGGCGTTCTCGAAGAACTGCGGCTCTTGTGCGGCTTGGACCGGCTGCTCTGTGAAGCTGCCAATCTGCTCGCATCCCGCCAGCGCTGCCACCATCGCGGTGGCTGCCAGCATTGCCCTGAATGTCATGGTCCTGTGCCTGTCTTTTGTACGCGTATTGACCCACACATAATGCAGCCAGCGCCCAGAACCACAACCCCGTCCTTAGGACAGCCGCACCAGGCGGTGCTTCTTCTTGCCGATGGAAACCTTCAATTCGTTCCCGATCACGTCAGCCGTGACGGGGGCGTTCGCATCGGCCACAGGCTCGTTATTGAAGCGCAATCCGCCTTCGGCGATCAGGCGTTTGGCTTCCTTGCCCGAGGGGGCAAGCCCGGTTTCCACAAGGAAACGCGCCACGGGCAGCCCTTCGCCAAGCGTAGCGGCGGGCAAGCTCACAACTTCGAGATCGCCGCCGACGCCGCCCTGTTCGAACACCGCGCGGGCGGTGTCCTCGGCCGTGCGGGCCGCTTCGGCACCGTGCAGCAGGGTCGTCACTTCGTTCGCAAGGATGACCTTCGCGCCGTTGATCTCGGACCCTGCCAGCGCGCCCAGACGATCGCACTCCTCCACCGGAAGTTCGGTGAACAGCTTCAGGAAGCGGCCCACATCGGCATCGGTCGTGTTGCGCCAGAACTGCCAGAAGTCATACGAAGACAGCATCTCGCCGTTCAGCCAGACCGCGCCGCCCGCCGACTTGCCCATCTTGCGCCCGTCCGACGTGGTCAGCAGCGGCGAGGTGAGCCCGAAGATCTGGGCATCGGCCACCCGGCGCGTCAGGTCCACGCCGTTGATGATGTTGCCCCACTGGTCCGATCCGCCCATCTGGAGCAGGCAGCCATAGCGCTTGTGAAGCTCCAGAAAATCATAGGCCTGAAGGATCATGTAGTTGAATTCAAGGAAGGACAGCGACTGTTCGCGATCCAGCCGGGTTTTAACGCTTTCGAACGACAGCATCCGGTTGACGGAGAAGTGACGCCCGATCTCGCGCAGGAAGGTCAGGTAGTTCAGCCCGTCCAGCCAGTCGGCGTTGTTGAGCATGACGGCATCCGTCGCGCCTTCGCCATAGGTCAGGTACTGGGCGAACACCTTCTGCATCCCGTCGATGTTCGCGCCGATCTGCGCATCCGTCAACAGGGGGCGTTCTTCCGACCGGAAGGACGGATCGCCAAGCTTCGTCGTGCCGCCGCCCATCAGCGTCAGCGGGCGGTTCCCGGTTTTCTGGAACCAGCGAAGGATCATGATGTTCAGCAGGTGGCCCACATGCAGCGAAGCTGCCGTTGCGTCATAGCCGATATAAGCCGAAACCGGGCCGTTGCGCAGTGCCTCGTCGAGCCCCTGAAGATCGGTGCAATCGGCAAGATAACCGCGGGCCATCATCACGTTCAGGAAGTCCGATTTCGGATGGAAGGTCATGGTTGTTCTCGTGCGTTATATCGTGCAGGCCTGCGGTATAACTTGGAGGCAGGGGTTTGGCCATGTGGAATTCGGGGCCCGTCTGGGCGCTTGGCGCGATGTCGGGAACCTCGCTGGATGGGGTGGATGCGGCGCTGGTGCTGACGGATGGCGAACAGGTGGCTGAATTCGGGCAGACTGCCTATCGCCCCTTCACGCCAGAGGAACGGGACGTGATCCGCGCAGCGCTTGGCCAGTGGGAAGGCGCAGCCGTGGAGGCCGCCGCCAAGGTGGTGGAGGATGTGCATGCCGAACTGCTGGCGCAGTTTCCGCAGGCGCAGGTGGTAGGGTTTCATGGTCAGACACTGGCCCATGATCCGGGCGGGCGCGGCACGCTTCAGGCCGGCAGCGGTGCGCGGCTGGCCGATCGGCTGGACTGCCCCGTCGTCTGGGATTTCAGGACCGAGGATGTTCGGCAGGGCGGGCAGGGTGCGCCGCTGGTGCCGTTCTATCACTTTGCCTGCGCCCGCCGCGCAGGGCTGGATGCACCGGTCGCTTTCCTGAACCTTGGCGGGGTAGGCAATGTCACGTGGATCGATCCACGCAAGGCCACGCCCGAGGATGAGGGCGCGTTGCTGGCCTTTGATACCGGCCCGGCGAATGCGCCGATCAATGATCTGATGCGTGAGCGGTTCGGGCTGGAGCGGGACGAGAATGGTATGCTTGCCGCGCAGGGCATCCCGGACGAGGCCCTTCTGGGGCGGTTCCTTGAACATGCCTTCTTCTCAAGAAACGCGCCGAAGTCATTGGACCGAAACGATTTCGACAAGGTGCTGGATGTATCACATCTGGGCGATGCGGATGCCTGCGCCACGCTGACGGCGGCGGTGGCGCGATCCGTTGGGATCGGCTGTGCGCGGTTTCCGGTTCCGGTACAGCGCATCTACGTGACCGGCGGCGGGCGCAACAACGCGACGCTGATGCGGATGATCGCCGAAGCAACCGGTGCCGAGGTGGAGGATATTGCGGTGCTGGGTCTTGATGGCGATATGCTGGAGGCGCAGGCTTTCGCTTATCTGGCCGTACGCGTGGCGCGGGGCCTTCCGACATCCTCGTCCGTTACGACGGGCGTGCGCGTGCCGGTTTCGGGCGGGCGCCTGGACGGGTAGTCGCCCGCGCCTCGGGCCCCGCTGGGGCCGTCGGCGCGGGCGGCTGCCGCGGAAGGTGTCAGGCCTTCAGGATGGAGCGGCCAGCGTATTCGGCCACTTCGCCCAGCATCTCCTCGATGCGGATAAGCTGGTTGTATTTTGCCAGACGGTCCGAGCGCGAAAGCGAGCCGGTCTTGATCTGGCCGCAGTTGGTGGCAACCGCCAGATCGGCGATGGTCGCATCCTCGGTCTCGCCCGAGCGGTGGGACATGACGTTGGTGAAGCGAGCACGGTGCGCCATGTCGACGGCTGCCAGCGTTTCGGTCAGCGTGCCGATCTGGTTGACCTTTACCAGCATGGAGTTGGCGCAGCCCTTGGCGATGCCTTCGGCCAAACGCTTGGGGTTCGTCACGAACAGATCGTCGCCGACCAGTTGCACCTTGTCGCCCAACCGATCGGTCAGCAGCTTCCAACCTTCCCAGTCATCCTCGGCGCAGCCATCTTCGATCGAGATGATCGGGTAATCGCCGCAAAGGGCGGCAAGGTAATCCACATTTTCAGCCGAAGTGAAGGTTTTTCCTTCGCCTTCCATGACATATCTGCCATTCTTGAAGTATTCGGTCGAAGCGCAATCCAGGGCAAGGTACATGTCGTCGCCCGGTTTGTAGCCTGCCTTCTCGATGGACCTCATGACAAAATCCAGCGCCTCGCGGGTGGAGCTGAGGGCAGGCGCGAAGCCGCCTTCATCGCCGATCCCGGTGTTGTAGCCGGCCTGCGACAGTTCCTTCTTCAGCGTGTGGAACACCTCCGCACCCATGCGGATGGCTTCCTTCACGTTGCCGGCCGAAACCGGCATGATCATGAATTCCTGGATGTCGATCGGGTTGTCGGCATGTTCGCCGCCATTGATGATGTTCATCATCGGAACGGGCAGAACGCGGGCCGAGGTGCCGCCGATATAGCGGTAAAGCGGCTGCATGGTGAAATCGGCCGCCGCTTTGGCCACGGCCAGTGACACGCCAAGAATCGCATTTGCGCCAAGGCGGGATTTGTTCGGCGTGCCGTCCATCTCGATCATGGTGCGGTCGATGCCGACCTGTTCGGTCGCGTCGAAGCCGATCAGTTCCTCGGCAATCTCTCCGTTGACGGCGGCCACGGCTTCCAGCACGCCCTTGCCTTTGTACCGGGCAGCGTCGCCGTCGCGCTTTTCAACCGCTTCATGCGCGCCGGTGGAGGCGCCGGAAGGAACCGCCGCACGGCCCATCGCGCCGCCTTCAAGCGTGACGTCAACCTCGATCGTGGGATTGCCGCGGCTGTCGAGAATCTCACGGGCATGGATGTCGATGATGGTGCTCACTGGCCTGTCCTCCTTTGGCGCCTGCCGATGGTCTAGCTTGCGGAAATGCCGGAGGAAAGCCCGTTTGCGCCAACGTCAGCCCTTCTTCATCGGCACGCCATAAAGTTCCAGCCGGTGGCCCTTCAGCCGATAACCAAGCTTGGCGGCGATCCTTTCCTGAAGGGCTTCGATTTCCGGATCGACGAATTCGATCACCTCGCCCGTCTG
The DNA here is from genome assembly GCF_004015795.1 of Falsirhodobacter deserti. Lineage (GTDB taxonomy): Bacteria > Pseudomonadota > Alphaproteobacteria > Rhodobacterales > Rhodobacteraceae > Falsirhodobacter > Falsirhodobacter deserti. The sequence continues at coordinate 914,707 of NZ_ML137218.1, forward strand.
AAGGTCGATCAGGTGATCGTGGTGGTCGCGTTCGGCATCTTCGTAACGCGCGCGGCCGTCACCGAATTCCAGCCGTTCAAGGATGCCCGCCTCCTCGAACAGTTTCACCGTCCGGTACACCGTGGCAAGCGAGATGCCGGGATCGATGGCAGTGGCGCGGGTGAACAGCTCCTCCACATCCGGATGCCCTTCGGCCGAGCCGATCACGCGCGCCACCGTGCGGCGCTGCTCGGTCATGCGCAGGCCCTTCGCCTCGCAGCGTTGGATGATATCATCGGGCATGCACGCTTCCTTTCTTTGGTCGATCTAGGCGATTCCGCGGCGCGGGAACAAGGCGGTTTGCACAGGCGCGTGACATGGGAGGTCCAAGGCGCTATGGCCCGCCCATCCATCTGCCGAGGACACAATGACGCCAGCCGCCCGCCTTTCCGCCGCCATCACCATCCTTGACCGCTGGCTTTCGGGCATTCCCGCGGAAAAGGCGCTGGTGAACTGGGCGCGGGCCAGCCGCTTTGCCGGATCGGGCGACCGCGCCGCGATCCGTGACCTGGTGTTCGATGCCATCCGCTGCCGTCGCAGCTTTGCCGCGCTTGGCGGCGCCGAAACGGGGCGCAGTTTGGTCCTTGGGGGCGTGCGGGCGGCGGGCGCCGATCCGGCAACCCTCTTCACCGGGGAGGGGCATGCACCCGCACCCGTAACGGAAGCTGCCCGCACCCCGACCGAGCTTGAGGCGCTGGATTGTCCGGACTGGCTGGCCCCGCAGCTTCGCGCCAGCCTTGGTGACAAATTCGCGCCGGTGATGCAGGCGTTGCGCCACCGCGCACCGGTCTTCCTGCGGGCGAATGGCGCACGTGACGGCATCATTGCCGCGCTGGCTGCCGAAGGGATCGTGGCGCGGCCCCATCCGCTTGCCGCTGCCGCGCTGGAGGTGACGGAAGGCGCGCGCCGCATCCAGACCTGCACCGCCTATCGCGACGGGCTGGTGGAGCTTCAGGACGCTGCTTCGCAGGCGGTGACTGAGGCGCTGCCGCTGTCGGACGGGGATCGCGTGCTGGATTTCTGCGCGGGCGGGGGTGGCAAGACGCTGGCGATGGCGGCGCGTGCGCAGCTGGACCTGACGGCGCATGACATCAACCCGCGACGCATGGCGGACCTGCCGGTTCGGGCGGAACGGGCAGGCGTTGCCGTGCGTCTTGCCAACACCGCAGAAGCGTTGGCCTTGCAATATGATCTTGTGCTGGCGGATGCCCCCTGCTCGGGCTCGGGCAGCTGGCGGCGCGCGCCGGAAGGCAAGTGGCTGCTGACGGCCGAGCGGCTGGAAGAGCTTCTGCACATCCAGTCCGGCATCCTTGATCAGCTTGCACCCGCGGTGCGCGCGGGCGGGCACCTCGGCTATGCCACATGCTCGCTTCTGAGGAGCGAGAATGACGCACAGGCAGAGGCTTTTCTTGCCCGCCACGCCGGATGGACGCGGGAAAAGTCGCTGACGCTGACACCGCTGGATGGCGGCGACGGATTCCATCTGACCGTGCTGCGCGCTCCGACGGGTTAATGTGACGTTAACCTTCTCCTGCCAAGCTTGAACCTGAGTGAGGCGTGAACGGTGATGCGAGTGGACAATCTTCTGGGTTGGGCGGTCATGCTCATCGCTGCCGGACTTGCGGCGCTGACGCTGACGTTTCTTGGCAATTCGGCGCTGGTTGTCGATGTCAGCCTGTCGGTCACCGCGACCTTCTGGACCATGGCGGTTTCGGCGCTGGTCGTCTGGGGCGCGCGCTGGTGGAAGGAACGTGCGCAACGCGCCGTGCTGGCTCGGCTGATGGACCGGGATCCCGCCATTTGCTTCGCCACCGATGCCGAATGCCGGATCTGCGCCAGCAACGAAGCGGCCCGTCGGGTGGCGGGCAGCGATCAGCGAACCACCATGGCTGCGCTGTCGCGCCTTTTCGCCGATCCGCCGGCGGTGCTGAAACGGCTGCAAAGCCGCGCCGCACTTGACGGATCAGCGGCGGAGCAGGTGACGACGCGGCAGGGCACCCTGACGCTGAACGTGCATGACGGCGGCCGGGGCCTGTTCCTGTGGCGGCTTGACCATGCACAGGATCGTGTTTCGGACACGCCGTCCGCCCCCGAGGTGAGCGTTGCACCCTTGCGTGAAATGATGCGGTTCGAACACGTGCCGCTGCCGCTGGTCATCTTCGCGGCCGAGGGTCGGGTTCTGACTGCCAACGCCCTTGCGCGCGACATGCTGCAGCTTCAGGCGAATGAAAAGGCCACGATCTCGGATCTGTTCGAGGGGCTGGGCCGCTCGTTGAGTGCGTGGCTGCAGGACGTCGCTTCGGGGCGGCTGACCGCGGCGGGCGAAGTGCTGCGGATCCGCCGCTCGGCGGACAGCTATGTTCACGTGTCCTTGCGGCGCACGCAGGAACGGGGGCGCACCGTGGTGCTGGCGGTCCTGATCGACGCGACTGCCGTGCGCGCGTTGGAAACGCAGTCGATCCAGAGCCAGAAGATGCAGGCCATCGGACAGCTTGCCGGCGGCATTGCGCATGATTTCAACAACCTGCTGACCGCCATCTCGGGCCATTGCGACCTGCTGCTGCTGCGCCACGACGCGACCGATCCCGAATATGCGGATCTGATGCAGATCCACCAGAACGCCAACCGGGCCGCCAGCCTTGTGGGGCAGCTTCTTGCCTATTCCCGCAAGCAGACCCAGAAGCTTGAAACGCTTGAACTGCACGAAGTGCTTTCCGATCTCGCCCATCTTCTGAACCGCCTTGTGGGGGAACGGGTGACACTGCGGCTGGAACACGGACCCGGCCGCCTTCGCGTGCAGGCCGATCGCCGCCAGCTTGAACAGGTGGTGATGAATCTTGTGGTGAACGCGCGCGATGCGATGAAGTCGGGTGGCGTGATCCGGATCGAGACGGAGGCCCTGACCCTGCGGGCCGAACTTCGCCGCAACCGTGCGATCGTTCCCCCGGGGGATTATGTGGTGGTTCGCGTCATTGATCAGGGCGCAGGCATCGAGCCCGACCATCTGGAAAAGATATTCGAGCCGTTTTTCACCACCAAGCGCCCGGGCGAGGGGACCGGCCTTGGCCTGTCCACCGTGTATGGCATCGTCAAACAGACGGGCGGCTATATCTTCGTGGACAGCACGGTGGGCGAGGGCAGCGTCTTCAACCTGTACCTTCCCACCGCGCCCGAGGTGAAGGCCGTGGTCAAACCGCCTCCTGCCGCGCCCGTGGTCCTGCCGCCGGGCGAAGGCGTGATCCTTCTGGTGGAGGACGAGGCCCCCGTTCGCGCCTTCGCCTCGCGCGCATTGCGGCTTCGCGGATACACGGTGCTGGAAGCGGGAAGCGCCGAGGAAGCCCTGGAGGTGCTGGAGGATCCGTCACTGGTCGTGGATGCCTTCGTGACGGATGTTGTCATGCCGGGAATGGACGGGCCGACTTGGGTGCGCCAGGCACTTCAGCAGCGGCCCGACGCGCGGATCGTCTTCGTATCCGGCTATGCGCAGGAAGCCTTCGCGGATGAACAGGCGCAATTCCCGCACTCTGTCTTCCTGCCCAAGCCGTTTTCGCTGAACGACCTTACGACGACAGTGCAGCGGCTTCTGACGTGATGCGCCCGTAAAGTTCCAGATCCGGCGCACAGGCCTGACGCCACAGCGTTTCGGCCTCGGCTGAAAGGTCCAGCGATCCGGGGGGCGAAACGTTCAGGCGCGGCAGGGTGATGGCGCAGTCCAGGCGATCCTCAAGAAACGCGATGAAGCGGTCGATCTCCTCGTACCGGAACAGGTGATCCACGCCTTCGCCATTGCGCGGGCGCAAGAACCGTTCCTGAGAGCCCACATCGGCAAAGGCGGGCTGGGGATCGGACGCATAGGCGCGAACGAACTCTTCGAAGGTCATGCCGCGCGTCGCCTTGCCATCCTCGGCCGCCTCGCGGGTGCGATAGCGGAACCAGCTTCCCAGCCAGTCGCGCGGTTCGCGCATCAGGGCCATCACCTCGAAATCATGCCCCGAAGCGGCCTTGAGATAGGGCCCGATGAAACGGTGATAGCGGTGAACGGTCGTGTGCTTCAGCAAGGGCGGCCGGGTGACCGAGATTGCCGACAAAGCCTCCAGCGCACTTTCGATCGCCGTTGACCCCGTCTTCGGCGTGGCAAGAAATACCAGCCGTTGTTCCCAGAAAACCAGCATCTATCGCCATCCCTCATTATCTGTGGGGCCACTCTCGGCCATTGGCGTAAACTATTGCTTAAGCATTTTCGCGTGAAGTCGAATTTGTTGAAAATGCTTGAAGTTGCAGGGCCCCTTCGCCATATAGGGAACAAGACAAGAACATCGGCAAGATTGCCCCCCGGCGACAGCTATGCGAGAAGGGTTAACGTATGGCGACTGCGAACCTCTTTGATTTGAACGGAAAGCGCGAAATGGACAAGGCGAAGGCGCTCGAAAGCGCACTGGCTCAGATCGAACGTCAGTTCGGCAAGGGCTCGATCATGAAGCTCGGTCAGGACAATGCGGTGCTGGATATCGAGGCGACCTCGACCGGATCGCTGGGCCTGGACATCGCGCTTGGCATCGGGGGCCTGCCCAAGGGCCGCATCATCGAGATTTATGGCCCCGAAAGTTCGGGGAAGACGACGCTGACGCTGCATGTCGTGGCCGAGGAGCAGAAGAAGGGCGGCGTTTGCGCATTCGTCGATGCCGAACACGCACTGGATCCGCAATACGCCAAGAAGCTGGGCGTGAACCTTGACGAGCTGCTGATCTCGCAGCCCGATACGGGCGAGCAGGCGCTTGAAATCGTCGATACGCTGGTACGGTCCGGTGCGGTGAACCTGATCGTGGTTGACTCTGTCGCGGCGCTGACGCCCAAGGCCGAGATCGAGGGCGACATGGGCGACATGCAGATGGGCAGTCAGGCCCGTTTGATGAGCCAGGCGATGCGCAAGCTAACCGCCTCCATCGGCCGGTCGAACTGCATGGTCATCTTCATCAACCAGATCCGCATGAAGATCGGCGTGATGTTCGGCAGCCCGGAAACGACCACGGGCGGCAACGCGTTGAAATTCTACTGCTCTGTCCGTCTGGACATCCGCCGCACCGGCGCGATCAAGGACCGGGATGAGGTTATCGGCAACTCTACCCGCGTGAAGGTCGTCAAGAACAAGGTCGCACCGCCCTTCAAGGAAGTTGAATTCGACATCATGTATGGCGAAGGCATCTCCAAGCTGGGTGAGCTGGTGGATCTTGGCGTGAAGGCCGGCGTCGTTGAAAAGTCGGGTTCTTGGTATTCCTTCGGGGATGAGCGGATCGGGCAGGGACGCGAGAATGCGAAGCAATACCTGAAGAACAACCCTGATGCCGCACGTGCCATCGAGGACAAGGTTCGCGCCGCACATGGCCTTGACCTGAGCTTCAAACCCGGCGCGGATGACCTGACCGAGGACTGAGGCCTTGTTGCGAGTGGTCTAGGCAGGTAAACGGGTCGGAAGACAAGAACAGGGGCCAGCATGCCGTCGCTGAACGATATCCGATCCACCTTCCTCGATTTCTTCGCGCGGAACGGCCATACGGTCGTTCCGTCCAGCCCGCTGGTTCCGCGCAACGATCCCACGCTGATGTTCACGAACTCTGGCATGGTGCAGTTCAAGGACTGTTTCACCGGGGCCGAAACGCGTGACTATGTCCGTGCGACCAGCGCACAGAAATGCGTTCGCGCGGGCGGCAAGCACAACGATCTGGACAATGTCGGCTATACCGCCCGGCACCATACGTTCTTTGAAATGCTAGGCAATTTCAGCTTCGGCGATTACTTCAAGGAACAGGCGATTCCCCTTGCATGGGAACTGCTGACAAAGGATTTCGATATTCCGAAGGACCGGCTTCTGGTCACCGTGTACCACACGGATGACGAGGCTGCGAACATCTGGAAGAAGGTCGCCGGCCTGTCCGATGACCGCATCATCCGCATCCCGACCAGCGACAACTTCTGGCAAATGGGCCCGACCGGCCCCTGCGGCCCCTGCACCGAGATCTTCTTCGATCACGGTGACAAGATCTGGGGCGGCCCTCCCGGTTCGGCGGACGAGGATGGCGACCGCTTCATCGAGATCTGGAACCTCGTCTTCATGCAGAACGAGCAGTTCGCGGATGGTTCGATGCGTGCGCTGGACATGCAGTCCATAGATACCGGCATGGGGCTTGAGCGTATCGGCGCGCTGCTGCAGGGCAAGCACGACAACTATGACACCGACCTGATGCGCAGCCTGATCGAGGCGAGTGCGCATGCGACCTCCTCCGATCCGGACGGGGCAGGAAAAACGCATCACCGTGTGATCGCCGATCACCTGCGTTCCACCTCGTTCCTGATTGCCGATGGCGTCATGCCGTCCAATGACGGGCGCGGTTATGTGCTGCGGCGGATCATGCGCCGCGCGATGCGTCATGCGCACCAGCTTGGCGCGCAGGATCCGCTGATGTACCGGCTGGTGCCGGCACTGGTTCGCCAGATGGGCGCGGCCTATCCGGAACTGAACCGTGCGCAGGCCCTGATCGAGGAAACACTGCGGCAGGAAGAAACCAAGTTCCGCCAGACGCTGGACCGCGGTCTGCGCCTGCTGGATGACGAGCTGGGCCAACTTCCCGAAGGCGCGGCCCTTTCGGGCGAGGCGGCGTTCAAGCTGTACGACACCTATGGCTTCCCGCTGGACCTGACGCAGGATGCCTTGCGCGAAAAGGGCCGGACGGTGGACACTGACGGCTTTGACGCGGCCATGGCCGAACAGAAAGCCAAGGCCCGCGCGTCCTGGGCAGGTTCGGGTGAAACCAAGGATGCTGCGATCTGGTTCGAACTGGCCGACAAGGTCGGAGTTACGGAATTCCTCGGCTATGACACCGAGGAGGCCGAGGGCGAAGTTCAGGCCATCGTCGCAGGCGGCGCCGAAGCTGCAAGCGCCACAGCGGGGCAGGAGGTTCAGATCGTCCTGAACCAGACGCCGTTCTATGGCGAAAGCGGTGGTCAGGTCGGCGATGCGGGCCTTCTGCGCACGGCGACGGGCACGGCGAAGATCACCGACACCAAGCGCAGCCAGGGGCTGTTCATCCACTCTGCCACGGTGACCGAGGGCGAGATCAAGGTCGGCCAGGGCGCCGAACTGCTGGTGGACCATGATCGGCGTATGGCGATTCAGGCGAACCACTCGGCCACGCACCTGCTGAACGAGGCGCTGCGGCGGACGCTGGGCGATCATGTCGCACAGCGCGGCAGCCTTAACGCGCCCGACCGTCTGCGCTTCGACTTCAGCCACACCAAGGGGCTGACGGCCGAGGAGATTGCCGCGGTCGAGGCCGAGGTGAACGAGATGATCCGCCAGAACGGCGAGGTCGTCACCCGCGTCATGTCCCCTGACGATGCGCGCGAACTTGGTGCGCAGGCGCTGTTCGGCGAGAAATACGGCGATGAGGTGCGCGTCGTCTCAATGGGTCGGATGGACGCGTCGGGCAAAGGCAGCGATGGCAAGACCTACAGCCTTGAACTTTGCGGCGGCACCCATGTGGGCCGTCTGGGCGAGGTGGGGCTGTTCGTGCTGCTGAGCGATACCGCGTCCTCGGCGGGGGTTCGCCGGATCGAGGCGCTGACTGGCGAGGGCGCACTGGCCTACCTGTCAGAGCAGGTGAAACGGCTGGCCGAGGTTGCCGCGCTGTTGAAGGCCGCGCCTGCGGACGTGGTCGAACGGACGCGTGCGCTGGTAGAGGAACGCCGGGCCCTTTCGAACGAGGTGGCGCAACTAAAGCGCGAAGCCGCGATGTCCGGCGCTGATGAAGAAGCGAAGGACATCGGCGGTGTCCGCTTCCTGTCGCGCATCGTGCAAGGCGTTTCGGGCAAGGAACTGCCGGCGTTGGTGGACGAGATGAAGGCCAAGGTCGGCTCTGGTGCTGTGCTTCTGATCTCGGACACCGGCGGCAAGGCTGCGCTGGCGGCTGGCGTGACGGCAGACTTGACGGAGCGGCTTTCGGCGGTTCAACTGGTCAAGGCTGCAGCCGAAGCGCTTGGCGGCAAGGGGGGTGGCGGCCGCGCGGACATGGCGCAAGCCGGTGCTTCCGATGCCTCCAAGGCCGAGGATGCGGTCAAAGCCGTCGAAGCTGTTCTGGAGGGATAATGTCAGCGCTTTGGATCACCCATGTCGAGGTTACGGATCCCGACAGTTATGCGCTTTATGCGCAGGCTGCCGGTCCGGCCATTGCCGCACATGGGGGTGTGTTTCTGCATCGCAGCGGCCCCTACGTCCAGCTTGAGGGGCGGGAGCGCAAGCGCAACGTGGTTGTGCGCTTCCCCTCGGTCGAGGCGGCGGTGACCTGCTACAACTCGGATGAGTATCAGGCGGCACTGGTGCATGCGAAACATTCATCGGACCGCGACCTTGTGGTGGTCGAGGAACTGGAAAACTGAAAAGGCGCGGGTGATCCCCGCGCCCTTTTTATTCACCCTACAAAAAAGGCGCCCCGCGGGGCGCCTTTTTTATTAGCCAGCAGCGCGCGACTGGCGCTTACGCTCGTGCGGGTCAAGGTAACGCTTGCGCAGGCGGATGGCCTTCGGCGTCACTTCAACCAGTTCATCATCGTCGATATAGGCGATCGCCTGTTCCAGCGACATCCGCACCGGCGGCGTCAGGCGAACGGCTTCATCGGTACCCGAAGCGCGGACGTTAGTCAGCTTCTTGCCTTTCAGCGGGTTCACTTCCAGATCGTTCTCGCGCGAATGCTCGCCGATGATCATGCCTTCATAGACCGCTTCCTGCCCGCCGATGAACAGCATACCGCGTTCCTCAAGGTTCCAAAGCGCATAGGGAACAGCAGTGCCGTTTTCCATGGAAATCAGAACGCCCTGGCGACGGCCCTCGATCGGGCCCTTGTGGGGTGCCCATTCGTGGAAGACGCGGTTCATGACACCCGTGCCGCGCGTGTCGGTCAGGAACTGACCGTGATAGCCGATCAGGCCGCGCGACGGGACATGCGCGATGATCCGGGTCTTGCCAGCGCCTGCGGGCTTCATCTCGGTCAGGTCGCCCTTGCGCGGGCCGGTCAGCTTCTCGATCACGGCGCCGGTGAATTCGTCATCCACGTCGATGGTGACTTCCTCGATCGGCTCCAGCCGCTGGCCGTTTTCTTCGCGGAACAGAACGCGCGGGCGAGAGATCGATAGCTCGAACCCTTCGCGGCGCATGTTCTCGATCAGAACGCCCATCTGGAGTTCGCCGCGGCCCGCCACGTCGAACGCTTCACCACCGGGAGTGTCGGTGATCTTGATGGCGACGTTGACCTCGGCTTCTTTCATCAGGCGGTCGCGAATGACGCGCGACTGAACCTTGTTGCCATCCTTGCCTGCCAGCGGCGAGTCGTTGATGCCGAAGGTGACGGAGATGGTCGGCGGGTCGATCGGCTGCGCCGGAATCGGCGTATCAACTTCGGGGGCGCAAAGCGTGTCGGCCACGGTCGCCTTGGCCATCCCGGCCAGCGTCACGATGTCGCCGGCTTCGCCCACGTCGATCGGGCTTTGCGACAGGCCGCGGAAGGCCAGGACCTTCGAAACGCGGAACTGCTCGATCCGCTCGCCGTCGCGCGAAAGCGCCTTCAGCGTGTCACCGGCCTTGACGGTGCCCGCCTCGACGCGGCCCGTCAGGATGCGCCCGATGAAGGGGTCGGCCGACAGCGTCGTGGCAAGCATCTGGAACGGCTCTTCCATGCGGGACAGCTGCTTGGGTGCCGGAACATGCTTGAGGATCAGGTCATACAGCGCCGACAGGTCCTTGCGCGGGCCGTCCAGTTCCATGTCCGCCCAGCCGGACCGCCCGGAGGCGTACATCGCGGGGAAGTCCAGCTGCTCGTCCGAAGCGCCGAGGTTGGCGAACAGGTCGAACACCTCGTCCAGTGCGCGGTCGGGCTCGGCATCGGGCTTGTCGACCTTGTTCAGAACGACGATCGGGCGCAGGCCAAGCGCCAACGCCTTCGAGGTCACGAATTTCGTTTGCGGCATCGGGCCTTCGGCAGCATCGACCAGCAGAACGACGCCGTCCACCATGCTCAGGATCCGCTCCACCTCGCCGCCGAAATCGGCGTGGCCGGGGGTGTCCACAATGTTGATGCGCGCGCCGCCCCATTCGAGCGAGGTGCATTTGGCAAGGATCGTGATCCCGCGCTCACGCTCGATGTCGTTGCTGTCCATCGCGCGCTCGGCCACGGCCTGGTTGTCGCGGAACGCGCCCGATTGCTTCAGAAGCTCATCCACCAATGTGGTTTTGCCATGGTCGACGTGCGCGATGATCGCGATGTTGCGGAGTTCCATCCGGGGATCCTTGTCTGCTGCCCCGTCGCGATACACGCAGCAGGCGGAAAATGCCAGCCCCTCAGTGCCCCCGCGCGGCCGCAAGTAGGCCGTGCCGCGCGGGATGGCGCCAGGCGATCAGCCGATCCCGATAAAGGACAGGATGGCGACGACGATGACGACAAGGCCAACGATATAAATGATGCTGTTCATGACGTTCCTCCGTTCCTGCGCCAGCTTCATGCGGCGCTCGCGGTTCAACGGCGGGAATTGGGGCGCGGTTCCCTCAGGCTTCGCGTTGCCATAGCCCGGGGTCCTGGTGAATGAAGCCGTCCCCTGCAACCCGCAGCATGGTGGAACGATCCGGTGTGCTGTAGTCGTAAAGCTCGCGGTCGCGTCGCCGGAAATGCTGCGGCCTTTCCGTCAGCTTCGTTTGGCCGATATCGAAATACGCGGCGGGAATCCCGACGGCAGAGGTGACGCAAATTGCCTCCTTGCGCATCAGAAGCACTGAGGTGGCAGGGGTGAAGCCCAGCGTCAGGTGGCGCAGGTGGCGCAAACCCATGCAAACACCGTCAAGCGTCCATCCCTGCGCCTCGCGCAGGATCAGGTGGGAAAAGCGGTCCTTGCCGCGACAGCCGTCGATCTGCGCCCAAAGCGCACCGTCCTGCGCAAGCTGCACCTGATAGCTGACCGTGACCTGATGATCCGGGGCAGCCGTGAACATGGCCATCCCTTCAAGCCGCAGGGAACCAGCCTCATCCGTCAGCACGGCCGCGTCGCGGCCGGGAATGTCGATGCGTTTCCATAATGCCGTGGCCATGGGGCTCCCCTCCTAGAAGGGTGTGGATAACCTGCGGAGGTGTCGGTTCCATGACGGACGATATGAAAAGGCCCGGGATTTCCCGGGCCTTCAAGATCAGGAGAGCGCCTTGTTCAGGTATTCGTCCACCTTTTCCAGGTAGCCCATCGTTGTCAGCCATTGCTGATCGGGGCCCACCAGAAGGGCGAGGTCCTTGGTCATGAACCCGTCCTCGACCGCCTGCACTGTAACCCTTTCCAGCGTGGTGGCAAAGGTCAGCAGCGCATCGTTGTTGTCCAGCTTGGCGCGGTGCTTCAGGCCGCCCGTCCACGCGAAGATCGACGCGATGGAGTTGGTGGAGGTTTCCTTGCCCTGCTGGTGCTGGCGATAGTGGCGCGTCACCGTGCCGTGCGCAGCCTCGGCTTCCACCGTTTTCCCATCGGGCGTCATCAGAACCGACGTCATCAGGCCGAGCGAGCCGAAGCCCTGCGCCACGGTGTCCGACTGAACGTCCCCGTCATAGTTCTTGCAGGCCCAGACATAGCCGCCCGACCATTTCATCGCCGAGGCGACCATGTCGTCGATCAGGCGGTGTTCGTAATGGATGCCGGCAGCCTTGAACTTGTCCGCGAACTCTTCGTCATAAACCTTCTGGAACAGGTCCTTGAAGCGGCCGTCATAGGCTTTCAGGATGGTGTTCTTGGTCGACAGGTAAACCGGCCAGCCCTTGACGAGGCCGTAGTTCATGGAAGCGCGGGCGAAGTCGATGATCGATTCGTCCAGGTTGTACATCGCCATGGTGACGCCGGAACCCGGTGCCTGGAACACTTCCTTTTCGATGGTTTCGCCGTCTGCGCCGACGAACTTGATCGACAGCTTGCCCTTGCCGGGGAAGCGGAAGTCGGTGGCGCGGTACTGGTCGCCAAAGGCGTGACGGCCCACGACGATCGGCTGGGTCCAGCCGGGCACCAGACGCGGAACGTTCTTGCAGATGATCGGCTCGCGGAAGATCACGCCGCCAAGGATGTTGCGGATCGTGCCGTTGGGCGAGCGCCACATCTGCTTCAGGCCGAACTCCTCGACCCGCGCCTCGTCGGGGGTGATGGTGGCGCATTTCACGCCCACGCCATATTCCTTGATCGCATGCGCGGCATCGATCGTGATCTGGTCGTTCGTGCGATCCCGCTCTTCGATGCCGAGGTCGTAATACTTCAGATCAACGTCGAGATAGGGAAGGATCAGCTTCTTCTTGATGAAGTCCCAGATGATCCGGGTCATCTCGTCGCCGTCGAGCTCGACGACAGGGTTGGCTACCTTGATCTTCGACATGAGTGTCCTCGGGTGGTTGCAGGATTCGGTGAAAGGTGTAGCGCGGGCGGCGAAGAAAGAAAAGTATGCAGATGTATACGGATCAGGTGAAGAATGGCAGTGCCTGCGCACGGACCCAGTGCCACACCGCCGGAAGGCCCCGTGCGATCTTCGTGCCGATGCGGCTGTCCAGCTGGCCCAGCGTCACGTCGTACTCGATCCACGAGCCGCCGCCATTGGCGATATTCTGCATGACCGGCTGAACCCGGTCCAGCGATTTGGCAAAAACGGCGTCCGGTGTCGTGTTTGCCTCGAATTCGTCCCACAGGGCCCGGAATTCGGCTGCCTGATCGGCGGGAAGCAGGCCGAAGATGCGCGAGGCGGCGGCGGCTTCGGCCGCCTGTTGCGCTTGCGAGGCATGGGCAGCACCGTTCTGCGAATGGATCGGGATATCGCCCGTGTCGATCTCCACCAGATCGTGCAGGATCAGCATTTTCAGCACGCGCGTGATGTTCACGCCGCTTGGTGCCTGATCGGCCAGCACAAGCGCGTATAGCGCAAGGTGCCAGCTGTGCTCGGCTGAGTTTTCGCACCGCGAGCCGTCGGTCAACCGGCTGGCCCGCAGCACGTTCTTCAGCCGGTCGGCCTCTTGCAGGAAAGAAAACTGCTGCGAGAGGCGGTCGGTCATCAACGGCTCGTTTCGCCCAGACGGCGCTTCACATAGCCGCTGACCGTGTCGATCATCGGCTTCATGTGTGCCTCGTCATCCTTGAAGAAGTGGTCCGCGCCCTCGATCACCTCATGCGTGACGGTGATGCCCTTCTGTTCGTGCAGCTTGTTCACAAGGCTGACCGTGTCCTTGGGCTGGGCCACGCGGTCCGCAGAACCGTTGACGATCAGGCCCGACGACGGGCAGGGCGCGAGGAACGAGAAATCGTACATGTTGGCGGGCGGAGAAACGGAAACAAAGCCCGTGATCTCGGGTCGGCGCATCAGAAGCTGCATCCCGATCCAGGCACCGAAGCTGAAGCCGGCGACCCAGCAGTGCTTGGCGTTCTGGTTCATGGATTGCAGGTAATCCAGCGCCGATGCCGCGTCCGAAAGCTCCCCCACGCCCTGATCGTATTCACCCTGGCTACGGCCCACGCCGCGGAAGTTGAACCGCAGGACGGTGAAGCCCAGATTGTAGAATGCGTAATGCAGGTTATAGACGACGCGGTTGTTCATCGATCCGCCAAACTGCGGATGCGGATGCAGCACGATCGCTATCGGCGCGTCACGTTCCTTTTGGGGGTGATAGCGGCCTTCCAGGCGGCCTTCGGGGCCGGCGAAAATCACTTCGGGCATGCTGCGCCTTCTTGCTTGAGCGGGGTGCCGACCGTACGGCGATAACTTAGAACGATTCCAAAAGGGCTTGACATCTGCCTCCCTTCAGGCTGGAAAGCAGTTAAGCGGCCCTGCGGCCAAGGTCAATCTATCTGGACGATGCACACATGAAACTCTCGACCAAAGGGCGGTATGCAATGGTGGCGCTGGCGGACCTGGCGCTGCAACAGGGGGACGCGCTGGTGTCGCTGGGCGAGGTGTCGAAACGGCAGGACATCTCGCTTCCTTACTTGGAACAGCTGTTCGTCAAGCTGCGCCGGGCAGGTCTTGTGGAAGCCGTGCGCGGCCCGGGCGGCGGATACCGTCTTGCCCGCAGCCCCGATTCAATCCGGGTGAGCGAGATCATGGAAGCGGTGGATGAGCATGTAAATGCCATGCATACCGGGGCCGGTGCATCCGGCGGGGTTTCGGGCAGCCGCGCGCAATCCATGACCAACCGCCTGTGGGAAGGGCTTGCGGCACATGTCTATGTGTTCCTGCACCAGACGCGGCTTTCCGACGTGGTGGGCAACGGGATCAAGCCCTGTGCGGCGGTCCCGGCCCTGTTCCGCGTGGTGGTCGAGGATTGAGCGGCCGGACCGGAGGCTGATATGGATCGGGTCTATCTTGACTGGAATGCCACGACCCCGCTGAGGGTAGAGGCGCGGGATGCGATGATCGCCGCGATGGACGTGGCGGGCAATCCGTCCTCGGTCCATGCCGAGGGGCGCGCGGCCAAGGCGCTGGTCGAAAAGGCGCGGTCGCAGGTGACAACGGCGCTTGGTGCGGACGGGGCGGATGTTGTCTTCGTTTCCAGCGCGACCGAGGCTGCGGCGCTGGCTTGCGCGGGGCGCGGCCTTTCCTGTTCAGACGTGGAGCATGAGGCGGTCTCTGCCTGGTGCGACGCTTCGCTGGAAACAGGGATGGACGGGCTGGTGCGGGTGACCGATCCGGCACGCACCGCGCTGCAATTTGCCAATTCTGAAACCGGCATCATTCAGCCGTTGCCCGAGGGGCTGGCCGTTTGCGATCTGACCCAGGGCTTCGGGAAGGTGCCGCTGGCGTTCAACTGGCTTGGTTGCGACATGGGGCTGGTTTCGGCCCACAAGCTGGGCGGGCCGAAAGGCGTGGGCGCGCTGGTGATCCGGCGCGGGCTTGACGTGGCGGCACAGCTGAAAGGTGGGGGGCAGGAAATGGGCCGCCGTGCGGGAACCGAGAACGTGATCGGCATCGCCGGTTTTGGCGCTGCGGCCGAGGCTGCGGCCCACGATCTGACCGACGGGGCGTGGGATCGTGTCGCGGAAATTAGAAACATTCTTGAAAACGCGTTGTGCGACGCCGGTAATGTGACTATTTCAGTCGGCAAGGATGCCACGCGGTTGCCGAACACGCTTTGCCTCGTCACGCCCGGATGGAAGGGCGAAACGCAGGTCATGCAGATGGATCTGGCCGGTTTTGCCGTTTCGGCGGGATCGGCATGTTCCAGCGGAAAGGTCCGGCAAAGCCGGGTGCTGCGGGCGATGGGGTTCGATGAGGTTGCTGCGTCTTCGGCGCTGCGCGTCTCGCTCGGCCCGGATGTGACAAAAGATCAGGCTTTGCGGTTTGCGGAAGCCTGGACCAAGGCGCGGGCGCGGCATCTGTCGCGCGCCGCGTGAAGGAGAGAAAGATGGCTTTGGAAGATACGCTCCCCGAGATCGAAGTGCGCGAAGGCGTCGACCGCGAGACGATCGAAACCGTGCAGGCCATGGCCGGCAAGTACAAGCACGGCTGGGAAACCGAGATCGAGATGGAGTTCGCGCCGAAAGGCCTGAACGAGGAGATCGTGCGCCTGATCTCGGCCAAGAATGGCGAGCCGGAGTGGATGACCGAATGGCGCCTTGCCGCCTACCGCCGCTGGCTGGAGATGACCGAGCCGCGTTGGGCCATGCTGAACTATCCGGAAATCGACTATCAGGACCTGTATTATTACGCCAAGCCGAAAAGCATGGAAGTGAAGCCGAAGTCGCTGGACGAGGTCGATCCCAAGCTTCTGGCCACCTATGAGAAGCTGGGCATCCCGCTGAAAGAGCAGGCGCTGCTTGCCGGTGTTGAAGGTGCGGACGCACCGCAGCGGGTTGCCGTTGACGCCGTGTTCGACTCCGTTTCCGTGGGCACCACCTTCAAGGCCGAACTGGCCAAGGCGGGGGTGATCTTCTGTTCGATCAGCGAGGCGATCCGCGAGTATCCGGAGCTGGTGAAGAAATACCTCGGCACCGTGGTGCCGCAGTCGGACAACTATTTCGCGACGCTGAACTCGGCCGTCTTCTCGGACGGCTCGTTCGTGTACATTCCCGAAGGCGTCCGCTGCCCGATGGAGCTGTCGACCTATTTCCGCATCAACGCGGAAAATACGGGGCAGTTCGAACGTACGCTGATCGTGGCCGAAAAAGGCTCCTATGTCAGCTATCTCGAAGGCTGCACGGCACCCAAGCGCGATACGAACCAGCTGCACGCTGCCGTGGTGGAAATCGTTGTGCTGGAAGATGCCGAGGTGAAATATTCTACCGTCCAGAACTGGTTCCCGGGCGACGAGGAAGGCAAGGGCGGCATCTACAACTTCGTGACCAAGCGCGCCGATTGCCGGGGCGACCGTGCGAAGGTGATGTGGACGCAGGTGGAAACGGGTTCCGCGATCACGTGGAAGTATCCTTCCTGCATCCTGCGCGGCAATGAAAGCCAGGGCGAGTTCTATTCCATCGCCATCGCCAACAATGCCCAGCAGGCCGATACCGGCACCAAGATGATCCATCTTGGCAAAAACACCCGTTCGCGCATCGTGTCGAAAGGCATCTCGGCCGGGAGGGCGCAGAACACCTATCGGGGGCAGGTCACCATGCACCCGCGTGCGACCGACAGCCGGAACTATACCCAGTGCGACAGCCTTCTGATCGGCGATCAGTGCGGTGCGCACACGGTTCCCTACATCGAGGTGAAGAACAACTCGTCCCGCGTGGAGCATGAGGCGACGACGTCCAAGGTGGACGACGATCAGCTGTTCTATTGCCGGTCGCGCGGGATGGACGAAGAGGAGGCCGTTGCGCTGGTCGTGAACGGTTTCTGCAAGGAAGTGCTTCAGGCGCTTCCGATGGAATTTGCGATGGAGGCTCAGGCGCTGGTCGCCATCAGCCTCGAAGGCTCTGTGGGCTAAGGACAAGAATATGCTTAAGATCAACAACTTGCACGTTAAACTTGAAGAAGAGGAGAAGGTCATTCTCCGCGGCGTCGACCTGGAGGTCGAGGCCGGCAAGGTGCACGCGATCATGGGGCCCAACGGCTCGGGCAAGTCCACGCTGTCCTATGTTCTGTCGGGCCGCGACGGTTACGAGGTGACGGACGGTTCCGCGACGCTGGAAGGCGAGGAACTGCTGGAGATGGAGCCGGAAGAGCGCGCCGCGGCGGGCCTGTTCCTTGCTTTCCAGTATCCGGTCGAGATCCCCGGCGTCGGCAACATGACCTTCCTGCGCACCGCCCTGAACGCTCAGCGCAAGGCGCGCGGTGAAGAGGAGATCTCTGCCGGTGACTTCCTGAAGCTGGTGCGCGAGAAGGCCGCCTCGCTGAAGATCGATGCCGACATGATGAAGCGTCCGGTCAACGTGGGCTTCTCTGGCGGGGAAAAGAAGCGCAACGAGATCCTGCAGATGGCGCTTCTGGAACCCAAGATGTGCATCCTGGACGAGACGGACTCGGGCCTTGACGTCGACGCGATGAAGCTGGTTTCCGAGGGCGTGAACGCCCTGCGCGACGAGGGCCGCGCGTTTCTGGTGATCACCCACTACCAGCGTCTGCTTGACCACATCCGCCCTGATGTGGTGCACATCATGGCCAATGGCCGCATCGTGAAGACGGGCGGCCCGGAACTGGCGCTCGAGGTCGAGAAGAACGGCTATGCCGACATCCTGTCGGAGGTGGAGGCATGACGCTTCCGCAAGCGAAACTGGACCAGCTTTCGGCCCGGATCGCGGGCCTTCATTTCCCCTCGACCGGCTGGCAGGGCAAGGCGCGTGGCGCCGCGTTGGAGCGGTTGAGCGCGATGGGCCTGCCGGTCCGGCGCGACGAATACTGGCGTTATACCGATCCGGCAAAACTGGTCGCCCCGCAGCCGCAGGCTGAAGTCTGGGGCGGGGAGGTTGCATTCGACGAGATCGACGCGCTGAAGGTTGTGTTCGTGGACGGCATGTTCGATGCCGAGGCTTCGGATGACCTGACGATGTCGGGTGTGGAAATCTCGCGCCTTGCAGAGGCGGTTACGGACCTGCACTGGGCCGCGGAAATTTATGGCGAGCTTGAGACGAAGGGCCAGTACCCGGCGCAACGTCCCTTTGCGGCGCTTGGGTCTGCCTTCGCCACCGATGGCCTTCTGATCCGTGTGACGGGCAAGGCTGACCGTCCGGTTGCGGTGATTTATCGTTCGAGTTCCAACACTTCCGATGTGAACCTTCACCACTGCGTGAAGGTTGAGGAAGGGGCGGAAATCACGCTGCTGGAAAGTGGTGACGCCGCAGCCCGCCTGCTGACGGTGATGGAAGTCGATGTCGCCAAGGGCGCGCGGTTCCATCATGTCCGGGCGCAGGGCCGCAGCCACCAGCGCATCGTGAACACCCACGTCTTTGCGCGGATCGCAGAGGAAGCGACGTTCAAATCCTTCACCGCATCCATCAATGGTGTGATGACACGGAACGAAGCGGTGCTGGATATCGTGGGCGATGATGCCGTGGCGCATGTCGCTGGTGCATCAGTGGGTGACGGGTCGGACTTCCACAACGACGACACCGTCTTCATCACTCATGCGGCGGAACGGTGTGAAAGCCGTCAGGTTTACAAGAAGGTCCTGAAGAACGGCGCCACGGGTGTGTTCCAGGGTAAGATCCTGGTGAAGCCGGGCGCACAGAAGACCGACGGCTATCAGATCAGCCAAAGCCTTCTGCTGGACGGCGACAGCCAGTTCCTGGCAAAGCCGGAACTGGAAATCTATGCCGATGACGTGAAATGCTCGCACGGCTCCACCTCGGGCGCGATCGACGAAACGGCACTGTTCTACCTCCGCTCGCGCGGGGTGCCGGAGCGTCGGGCCCAGTCGCTGCTGGTTCTGGCCTTTCTTGCCGAGGCGCTGGCCGAGATCGAGGAAGAGGCGCTGGCCGAGGATCTGCGCCTGCGTCTTGAAAACTGGCTGGACCGGCACGAGGGCTGATGATGTCCGGTAGACTGCTCTCGCTCATCATGCTTTCGGTGCGGGAGCCCCGGGTTGGCATGCGCACGGTTCTGGATCTTTCGTTGCAGCGGGGCGAGCGTATTTCGCTTTTCCTGCTGGCGGCGATCCTGCCGACGCTGCTGATCTTTGTTGCCTTCAGCCTGTCGCCTGCTTCCGAAGAAGTGGCAGGCTTTCCGATAAGTCCGATGCCGCTGCTGGTGGCGCAGGCCGGGGCGCTGCTGATGATGTCGGCGGTGACCTTCTGGATCGGGCGCTGGCGGGGCGGCACGGGCAGCTTCGCAAACAGCATCATCACGCTGTCATGGCTTCAGATCGTGATGGTGGCGGCGCAGGTGGCGTTTTTGGTGCTGGAACTTGCGCTTCCGTTCGTTGCTGCGATCGTCGGCATTCTGGCGCTGATGCTGATGCTTTGGCTGGTCGTGAACTTCGTGGCAGAGCTTCACGGCTTCCAGTCGCTTGGCCTTGTTTTCGTGGGCGTCATCGGCACGCTTTTCGTGCTGTCCTTTGTGCTGGCCTTTCTGTCTTCCATCCTGCTGGGGATATGACCAATGTATGATGTCGAGGCGGTCCGCCGCGATTTCCCGATCCTGTCGCGGCAGGTGAACGGCAAGCCGCTGGTTTATCTGGACAACGGCGCCTCGGCGCAGAAGCCGCAGGCGGTGATCGATGCGATCACCAACGCCTATTCGATGGAATATGCGAACGTTCATCGCGGCCTGCACCACCTGTCGAACCTTGCAACGGACCGGTACGAGGCGGTGCGCAGCAAGGTTGCGCACTTTCTGAACGTTTCCGATCCCGAGGAGATCGTTCACACCAGCGGATCGACCGCAGGCATCAACCTTGTGTCCTATGGCTGGGCTGCGCCGCGGCTTCAGCCAGGGGATGAGATTGTTCTGACCGTTCTTGAACATCACGCCAACATCGTTCCGTGGCATTTCCTGCGTGAACGTCAGGGCGTGGTTCTGAAATGGGTGGAGTGTGACGCCAAGGGTGACATCGATCCACAGGCCGTGATCGACGCCATCGGTCCGCGCACGAAGCTGGTAGCTGTTACGCATATGTCCAACGTGACGGGAACCGTTCTGGACGTGGCGGCCATCTGCGCGGGTGCACGGCAGAAAGGTGTTCCGGTGCTGGTGGACGGATCGCAAGCCGCGGTTCACATGCCGGTGGATGTTTCCGCCATCGGCTGCGATTTTTATACTATCACCGGTCATAAGCTGTACGGACCCAGCGGTTCAGGCGCGATCTTCATCCGGCGCGACCGGATGGAAGAGATGCGCCCCTTCATGGGCGGTGGCGATATGATCGACACCGTCACACGCGACACCGTCACCTATGCCAAGCCGCCCATGCGGTTCGAAGCTGGCACGCCGGGCATCGTGCCCCAGATCGGGTTTGGTGCGGCGCTGGATTACCTGACTGCACTTGGTATGGAAAACGTGGCGGCGCATGAACGGCGCCTTCGCGATGCGGCGCGTGCCAAGCTGGGCGGCCTCAACTGGCTGAACGTGCAGGGCGATTCGGATACGAAGGGGGCGATCTTCTCGTTCACGCTGAACGGGTCGGCCCATGCGCATGACATCTCGACCATCCTTGATCAGCGCGGGATCGCCGTTCGGGCGGGAACGCATTGCGCGCTGCCTTTGATGCAGCATCTTGGCGTCAGCGCGACCTGCCGCGCAAGCTTCGGTCTTTACAACACCGAGGCGGAGGTGGACACGCTGGTTTCAGCACTGGAGCTTTGCCACGAGCTCTTCGGCTAGAACGGCGCTTGCCACCGCCGTTCCCGCCTGCTAGAGACCTGCGCAGGCACCCATAGCTCAGCTGGATAGAGCGCTGCCCTCCGAAGGCAGAGGTCTGAGGTTCGAATCCTCATGGGTGCGCCATATATCATTGATGTTTCCTGAATCGTCTGGCCTGACGCGCACAAGATGGCTCATTTTCGGGCATCCATCGCGGCCCGTGCAGTCGCTTGGTGGTTCGGGCAATGATGGCCGTAGGTGGATTCGATGGTCTCCACGGACACGCCGAAGAACCCTGCCACGTCCCATGTCCGGGCCCTGCGCGGCAGCGCCCGAGTGATGGCGGTATGCCGCAGGGTGTGTGGCGTCACGTCCGGCATTCCTGCTTCATCGCGGATGGCAATCCAGCCTGTCTTGATGTCGCCAACCTGCTGCCCCTGATACTGGACCGCGTACCCTTCGCATGCCACCGACGGGCGTGTGCCAGCAATCGATCAGGCAGGCGGCTGGCGCTTCTTGGAGCCGCGCTCCATGCTGCCTCGGCGATAGAGCAGGCCTTTCTTCACGTCGATCCCTCCACCCACCGTGTTCGGGGCGAAGCGCATCCGCAGGATCGCGTCTTTTCGGGTGCCGGTATAGCTCGATGGGGATGAACCGCACCAGCTTCCTGCGGGCGCTGCGATAGGCAGCCCAAAGTAGGCGGGCAGCCTCGCCCTGCGTCAGCCAGCGTTTCCTTCGCCGCCGGCTTCTCGGGAAGAGTCAGCGGCGGGGCGCTAGCCTTCCGCATGTCATAATGCAAGGCCGCCCGGAGGGTGCCCAGTTCCCGCCGAACGGTGGCCGGCGACACCGGAACAACCTTGCCATTAACCTTCCGCGCGCGGTTCTTGCTCTATTGGCGGCACGTCTCGCCCTTCACCGCTGACACTGGCAGTTTTTCCCATTAGGGCAGCAGAGCCGAGATAGCATAGGCAATCCGCGCCGGATCCTTCACTGTGACGGCATGCTCTTGGCCGTAGAGGGTCAGGACTTCCCCGACCGTGACTGCATCGGCAGCACGGGGGCCTTGTGGCCGGTCCCGCGTGGCGCGACGCGCTTTTCAGCATCTCCACAGTCTGCCGTGCCTGTCGCGACCTCTGGGCGTCCAGTGTCTCGGATGACCCAATTGGCGCGGGATTTGTGCCAGTGGAGGCGAGGGTCTTTGGCGCGCTCTGCCATGCTTTGATCAGCTCCTAGAACAACGCGTCGCTCCGGGCTACAGGATGATGCCTCGACCTTTTTCAGCCGCAGTTAGCCCACGAAGGCCGACTGGAACACGTACGTGTGTTCTGAGGAACCGGGCCCGCCTGTCGTGCGATGTTCCCACATACGCCGTTTCGGCAGAGGAGAAATGTGATGAGCTCGACAAACGACAAACTGAACGCGGCCGGCAACAAGCTGGCGGGCAGTGCAAAAGACGCGGCTGGCAAGGCGACGGACAACCAGGAACTGCAAGGCGAAGGCAAAGCCCAGAAGGCCAAGGGTTCGGTTCAGGACGCCGTCGGAGATGTCAAAGGCAAGCTGGGTAAATAAGGCCTGAGTAGGACGGCTGTCCGACGCAGAGTCTTCCAAGAAGCGGTCTCGCGCGAGGCCGCTTCTCTTTATGTGAAGGCCGCGGAGGCTGGAGGATGAGACCCGGCGGCTGAAGCGCATGTTCGCGGATCTCAGCATGCAGGCCGATCTGCTCAAGGAAGCGCTTGGAAAAAAGTGACCCGGCCAACTCAACGCCGGGAGTTGGCCGCGAAGGCGGTGGCGACGAAGGGGATCAGCATAGCGCTGGCCTGCCGGACGTTCGGCGTCAGCGAGAGAGCGCTACAACCGCACCGTCCGCCACGAATGGCTCGACCTCTACATCTTCGACACCATCGCGGAGGCACAGAGCATCGCAACCGACTGGCTATGGACTTACAACAACAAGCGACCGAACATGGGCATCGGCGGCATCACACCCGCACAGAAACTGAAAAATGGCTGCCTGAGTTCTACGGCCAAATCCCGTGAAAACGGAGAGGATTACCCCCCCCCCCCCCCCCCACTGCGACGATCTGGGCCGAAGGCGGTGACGATGCGATCATCGGGGATACGCGCCGCATCGTGCTCATCTGCCGCGCTACCACCGTGGCCGCGGTGAAGGCGGCAATCACCGGGGGTGGACGTTCTGGTTTGAGGCAGACCGGACACGCTGTTGTTCGACCTGTGACGCCGATTTGACGATGATAGGGCCGACAGCATTTGACCCGAAATAGCAGCTTGCATCTACATTTCTGGTAGGTTTCTCTCACCAGAAACCATCTGGTTTCTTCGGGAGGGGACTTGCGTGTCTATCGGGATATTTGTGCATGTGTTCTACGAGGATGTCTTTCCTAGGATCGTCGACCACATCCGAAAGATACCCGAGGAGACTGCCGTTTATGTGTCGACAACTCACCAGAATGACATAAAATACATATCTTCTATCTGTCCGGAAGCGGAGATTCGGACGTTCGATAACAGGGGGCGAGATATCTGGCCGAAGGTCTGGGGGTTCTCCGACAAGTATGCCCTCCATGACATCGTGCTCCATCTTCATACGAAGAAGTCAGTTCATAGCGGACAATTCAGAAATTGGCTGGATGATATTCTGAGCAGCCTCTTGAGCGACTCCGAGTCCATATCCGAGCTCGTCGAGCGCCTTCGGTGTGGAGACGCTTCGATGATTTGCCCGCCCGTCCACAAAAAGCATCTCAAGAGCCAGAGATGGCGGAACAACATCACCTACGGGAAGGCCCTGGCGGATATGATGGCGCTCGATGTCACGTTCAATCAGGAGACGTTCGATTTCCCGGTTGGAAGTATGTTCTGGGCGCGGTCCGAGATCCTCATGCCATTAGTGAACCTATCTCTCCCTCAAACCTATTTTCCGGATGAAGCCGGGCAGACGGATGGCACTCCCGCACATGCAATCGAGCGGCTCTACGGTGTGCTCGCGTCGAGATCCGGAGACGGCATCCAGTTTCTGGATCATTGATACAATCCCAAAAGGGACAAATGGAAGGCATCAATGCCGATTTTCACGGCTGATAAGAAGCTGTGGTAGTTTGCGCATGTGCCGAAATGTGCGGGTACAAGCGTCGAAGATCACCTTGCAGCTAGGTTCGGAAAGCTTGCGTTCTTAGACAGGAAGTTCCATGCGAAGAAGCGTGGAACATGGATCGGGTCCTCCCCGCAAACGCTGAGGGGGTAAGAACGTACACATGATCTTCATGACCGCCACAGCAAAAGCCGTCGCCGATTTCTTCTCGGTCATGGACCGGGAGGGCCGGGGGATGAAGTATCATATGAGCAAGGTGATATTCTTCATGGGTCTTGTCCTGGTTCTGCCGCAGAACACGCTCATGTTGCCCACCTATCGGCAGATTACGGCCTGATCGGCACACTCCCTATTCTGACACGGATCTTTGCCATCATCTACCTGTGGAAGCGCCCGCCGCCCGAGCCGCATTCGTCGCCCATGGAAACGGTTAAGGAAAATGCCAAGCTGATCCCGTTCGTTCTGGAGGAAATCCGGCAGGTCGTACGGGAAAACAAGGAACATCGCCGCCACCTTGATCAGCAAGAGCGGCGTCTTGACCATATCGAGGAACGCTCCGAGCGGCTTGGCGAAGTCATCAAGGCCCGCCCGGAGCGTTGAGGCATCCGCAACTCCTCCACAGCGATACTGCCGGCGTCAGTGAGCGCCTGCTCCCTAATCCAATTCAGGAGATATACCGATGGCTACTCGTTTTCAGAATTATGCGATGGGCGTGACAGCTCCCGCTCTCGGAGCTGTTGCCATCACCCCGTCCGATAGCGTCGATCTGGCCGAAGGGGTCTGCGCGGTCACCCTTGGAGGTGCGGGAACGCTAAGCTTCATCGGCACGGGCGGGACCACCTATACAACCGGCATGCTTCCCGTAGGCACGTACAGTTTGTTCGCCCGCCGCATCCTCGCGACCGGCACCACGGCCACCGACATCACGGGCTGGATCTGATGCTGGGGCTTGGGATCAGTCTGGGGCTGGCCGCGCCTATGCTGGCAGGCCCTGCCGCGTCAAAGCCTGTCCTCACCGTCACCAACGGGCAGATCACCCCATTTAGCCGTGACGGCGTGCATTACGTCGAGGTGCTGTGGCAGCAATCGGGCGGTTTTACGTTGAGCCGAAACGTGACGTGGCACAACCGCGCCCTTGGCGCTGGCGGGGCGAACGGCGGGCGGCAATCCGCGTCCGACTATGTTCCCGGCGGCGGCGGGGCCGGTGGGCTTCTGATGGCCTTGGGAGCGCCCTTTGCTGCCGGAGATTATACGGTGGAAATCGGCGCGGGAGCGCCTGCGAACAATGTCAACGGCGGTGGTTCCAACGGGTCCGATAGCCGTCTTATCACGCCTTCCGAAACGCTTGTCGCAATCGGTGGCGGGCGTGGCGCATCAGCGGGTGTCGGAAACACGTTGGGCCAGCTTGGCGGCTCGGGTGGCGGTGGTCGCGGTGGCGCGGCAAGCCAAGTGAACGGCGCCGGCGAGGGTACAGCGGGGCAGGGTTATGCCGGATCGGCTGGGTATCGGGTTGACGATCTTTCCCGAGCATCCGGGGCAGGCGGTGGCGCTGGTTCTGCGGGCGGTCCCGCGTCTGCCAACACGGGCGGAACGGGTGGCGCGGGCCGTCTGCTGACGTGGATTGCAACACCGCGTGAAGTGTGCCGGGGCGGCGATGGCATGAATGCCTCAGCTTCGGGGAGCAGTCCTAACGAAACCTGGGGCAACGGCGCGAAGGGTGCGATCAGCGGGATCGCAGGCAAAGGTGGTGACGGCTTCATGTTCCTCGTCGTTCGTGCGGATGAAGTTCAAGTAAAGGCAAGCGCATGATCTACGTTGCGAAAGTCGAAAAGGGGCAGGTCACACAAGTCATGGTCATGCCGGATGCCCATGAACCGGGAGAGGGAGAAGTCCTGATCGGGCCGGAAAACACCGTTGGCATTGGCTGGGCCTATGACGGAGCGCAGTTCCTGCCGCCCGAGGTGGAGGAGGAAGGGGAGCTTCCGCCCGACACCGCCTGATCTGATCCATCCCACCCCAACCGCCCCGCCTCGTGCGGGCTTTTTTTATGTCTGGACACATCATGCAGACGAATGAGGCAGGCGTTGCCCTGATCAAGAACTCCGAAGGGCTGGGGCTGGAAGCCTATCCCGATCCCGCCCATGGCTGGAGCGTGCCGACGATCGGCTATGGCCACACCAGCGCCGCTGGTGCGCCCAAGGTCACGCGCTGCATGGTCATCACCGCAGAAGAAGCCGATGCCATCCTACGGCGCGATCTGGGCCAGTACGAGCGGGCGGTGGAGGAGGCGCTGACTGTGCCTCTGACGGCCAACCAATTCTCGGCGTTGATCGGCTTCACGTTCAACCTTGGCGCGGGCAACCTCCGCTCCTCCACCCTGCTGCGGCGAACGGCACTTTCACCCTGCACATCGAGGATGCGGTGCAGGTGAACTCGGCCTTCGTTCTTTACGTGCTGACCGTCGTCTGGTCGCGTATCGCCTCCAAGCGTCCGGACGGCAAAACCTGATGATCGGGCTGGAGTGGATCCTCGGCGGGATCGTGGCAACGCTGGCCGCGGTCGTCGCCGCGCACCGGCGCGGGAAGGCTGCGGAGCGGAAACAGGAACCGGACAAGGTCGCGCTCGGCTATGTCGACACGAGGAGACGGACGGATGATGCGGATATTGTGGGCGATGATCCTGCCGCTGCTCGCAACTGGCTGCGCAACCGCGATCCAGACCAGCGGTGATGCGATGATGCGACACGGGCGGACCGGGCGGTGCATGCCGCGGCGCTGGCCGATGAAGGCAGCGATCGGGTGGTTCGCACGGGGCAGGCGCTGATCGCGCGGATCAATGCGGCGTGCGGAGGGTCAGCACCGAGTAGCCGCGAATAAGCGTGCAAAACACTAACTATGAAGTCGCCTCCGCCTGCAACGGCGGGGCGTCGGCTACGTCAACAGCGCGCCGTATATAAAGATGTCTGATGATCGCGAGTAAACGTTGACGATAAAGTGAGCGCGCCGTTATTCAGGTCGTGTTGGCGTCTTATCACTGATGGCTTTCGGTACCTGCGGAGTAAATCTTGATCTCGATACGGTACGTTCTCGCTGGTTACACCCCGAAGTTTCTGAAGTCTCCGGTGTACAAGCGGCTCTACAAAGATATCGGCGCTGATTACCACCTTGATGGCTTGGACTTCGTGGGGAGGAGAGTCCTGATTGTTGGGCCAGCGAAGACGGTCCACGACGAACTGAAAGCCATCGACGTTTCGGGATATGACATCGTCGTTCGAATGAACAACGGGCTGTTCTCCGAATTCAAGGATTCATCGGGCGTACCGCTTGGGTGTAATGTACTCTTTCATAGCTTGACCCATGATCTGCGAAAGGTAACGCCGAATGATCTTCGTCGGGCGGGGGTCAAACTGGTGGTCCATCGTACCCCCAAGCGAAGCGCATTTCTATCAACCCTTCTCGCGGAGCGTGATCTCAAGCGGATAGCCCAAGTGAAGATCATCAAGCCCGAACGGTATGATGAACTTGCTGCGCGGTTGGGCAGCTTTTCACCGACCACCGGCTTGGTGTGCGCGTCGTTCTTTCTGGGTGCGCCTGTTTCCGAGGTGGCGATCGTCGGGTTCACCTTCTTCAGCACGAAATATGTGCAGGGATATGATGCGGCCGTCACGTCTGATGCGATCGCGTTGGAGCGCGTCGTCTCGGCTGGCCATCATTCACCTTATGCAGAAGCGGCGCTTTTCCATGAGCTTGTCGAGCGGGCGCGGGCAGAGGGCAGAAACGTTGTTCTAGGGCGGCAAGTCGAGGAGAGCGTGGCAAGGCTGGCGCGGGTGGTGTAGCCATTTCGGCGTCCGCCCCTATCTGCGCAGCATGTGGATCCGCCGGTGCATCAATCTTGATGAATCCGACACTCGAGACGACGACTGGGTCGTCGCGCATGATGGAGAGGATGTGGGCCGCATCTACTCTCCAAGAAGGACGACATGGCTCGTGGGTACCTGCTTCCCGTACTGATCGGCCGACACTCTGAAGAGGCGTTGGAAGAGTGCCAGAGTACTTCAGATGGGCTATCCTGATGGTCGGTTGGACGTATGCTCTTAGCAACTGAAGGGCCTGAAGGTCATTAAGCTTCATGGGTTTCTGGGGGCGCCCCAGAAACACCGTAGTTTCCGGCGTCTGGACCGGGCCGGAATAGGCAACCGTCGGCGATCATACGGGGAACAAAACGAATAGAACTGCCCTCCAAAGCCAGAGGTCTGAATCCTCATGGCTGCGCCATTTCAAGCCTGTCATCCTGCATCTGCACCTGGCCTGTTTCGCACAGGGCGATCACATGCGCGTTCACGTTGTGGCGTGCCGCGGGACGCAGGCCAGGGGCGATGCGCGCGTAGAGGCTGTTCACGATCCCGTCCAGCGTGGAAGGGCCTTGCGACAGAAGGCGAAGGATGGATGCTTCACGGGCCTGCCTGTGGGCGCGCAGGGTGGCAAGGCGCTTCGCGGGATCCTCGATCGGGTCGCCGTGGCCGGACAGGAAGCGTTGCCACGGACGCGTCTCCAGCTTTGCAAGCGATTCCATGTAGTCGCGCAGCCGTCCGCGCGGCGGGATGATCGCCGTGGAAGCCCACCCCATGACATGATCGGCCGTCAGGCAGATGTTACCTGCGGCGAAGCAAAGATGATCATCGGAATGGCCCGGGGTATGGATCGCCTCCAGTTGCCAGGAAGTGCTTTCAAGGATTTGCCCGTCTTGCAGCGCGATGTCGGGGCGGATCGCGGAACTGGGGCTATCATATCCGCACAGGGGCGCGCCCGTCGCAGCCTTCAGCCCGGGAACAAGCATCGAATGGTCCTTGTGGTCGTGGCTCAGCAGGATATGGGTGATCCGTTCGCCCTTTGTCGCTTCCAGAATGGCTGCCAGATGGGCCGGATCGTCGGGGCCGGGATCAAGGACGGCAACCTCTCCCTCGCCGATGATATAGGTGTTCGTCCCCCGGAAGGTCATGGCGGACGGGTTGGGTGCAAGCAGGCAGCGTATCTGTGTCATGATGCGCATCATATACGCCGGGGCGGGGGATTGAACCTTTGCCTGCGCCCGTTACTGTCACGGCATGGCCATATCCCGCATCCCCTTGCCCCGAAGCCTTTCCGGCCGCGCCGCGCTGATCCTGATCGTCCCCATCCTGACGATCCAGCTCGTGTTCTCGTTGCAGTTCATCCAGCGGCATTACGAAGGCGTGACCGAGCAGATGTCCCGCGGGCTGGAGATCGAGCTGAGCTATCTTCTGAACACCTACGATGCCGATCCGGCCGAGGCGCAGCGGGTCGCCGACGGATTGCAGTTCAAGCTGGTGGCACCGGCAGAGTGGGAGATCCAGGCCGACCGGCGGGACTTCTGGGATCTGTCGGGGCGCGTCATCATCAGCACGCTGCGCAACGGGTTGCCGCTGACTGCGGTGGATCTGCAGCATGACAACCGCGCCGTGCGCCTGCTGATGCAGACGTCGCGCGGGCCGATCAACGTGGAGGTCGACCGGCGGCGCGTTTCCGCGTCCAATCCCCACCAGTTGCTGGTGCTGATGATCGTCACCTCCGTGCTGATGACGGTGATCGCCTTTCTGTTTCTTGCAAACCAGCTGCGTCCCATCGCCAAGCTGGCTCGCGCCGCCGAGGCCTTCGGGAAGGGGCGCAACATCCCGTATCGGCCGCGCGGCGCGTTGGAGGTTCGGGCAGCGGGAACCGCTTTTCTGGAAATGCGCAACCGGATCGAAAGGTTCATCGAGCAGCGCACGCTGATGCTTTCGGGAATCAGCCATGATCTGCGCACGCCCTTGACGCGCATGAAGCTGGAGCTGGCCATGATGGACGAGGCGGAAGCGGCGGATCTGCTGCGCGACGTGCAGGAGATGGAGCGGCTGGTTGACGAGTTTCTGGCCTTCAGCCGCGGTGATGCGACCGAGGAGGTGGCGCATGTGGACGCGGGCGAGTTGGTGCATCAGGTGGTCGCGAATGCGCAGCGCATGGGCCAGTCCGTGCAGACGGGGGGCATCGCCGGCGATGCGGTGGTACCGCTGCGCCCGCAGGCGGTTTCGCGTGCATTGGAGAATCTGGTGAACAACGCGGTTCGCTATGGCACCTCGGCGCGTGTCAGCCTGATCGCCACGCCGGCCAATATCCGATTTGTGGTGGAGGATGACGGTCCCGGCATCCCGAAAGAGATGCGAGAGGAGGCCCTGACCCCGTTTTCACGCCTCGGGAAGGAGAGGGATCCCAATCGCGGCGGGGGCGTGGGGCTTGGGTTGTCGATCGCCGCGGATATCGCGCATAGCCACGGCGGAAAGCTTCGCCTGCTGGAAAGTGAGGACATGGGCGGGCTGCGGGCCGAGATCGTACTGGCGCGCTGAGCCGGGTGCCCTTGCGGGTGGCGGCAGGCATGACTAAGACTCGGGCAACACCGGGGGAATGTTCCCAACGCATGCGAAGGGCAGGGCAGATGAAAGATCCGATCGACACATACATGAACACGCTTGTCCCCATGGTCGTCGAGCAGACGAGCCGTGGCGAGCGTGCCTATGACATCTTCTCGCGCATGCTGAAGGAGCGGATCATCTTCCTGTCGGGCCCCGTCCATGACGGCATGTCCAGCCTTATCTGTGCCCAGCTTCTGTTCCTGGAGGCGGAAAACCCGTCCAAGGAAATCAGCATGTATATCAACAGCCCCGGCGGTGTCGTCACCTCTGGCCTGTCGATCTATGACACGATGCAGTACATCAAGCCCAAGGTCTCCACACTGGTGATTGGGCAGGCCGCATCCATGGGCAGCCTGCTGCTGACGGCCGGTGAAAAGGGCATGCGCTTCAGCCTGCCCAACAGCCGCGTCATGGTGCACCAGCCTTCGGGCGGGTATCAGGGGCAGGCGACGGATATCATGATCCATGCCCGCGAAACCGAAAAACTCAAGCGCCGCCTGAACGAAATCTACGTCCGTCACACGGGTAATGACTACGAAACGGTTGAAGCCGCGCTTGAACGTGACAATTTCATGTCTGCAGAAGATGCAAAAGCCTGGGGCCTGATCGACGAGACCGTCGAAAGCCGCGGGAAAGCTGAACCGGCAACCTGACGGTTTTGCGATTGTGGAGGCCGGGCGACTGGCCTACATTGAACCCTTAATGTTCCGGCCCCCTTGCTGGGCCGGGGGCTTCCCAGAGGACAACGATGGCGAACACGACCGGCGGCGACAGCAAGAACACCCTCTACTGCTCGTTCTGCGGAAAGAGCCAGCACGAGGTTCGCAAGCTTATTGCAGGTCCGACCGTATTCATCTGCGATGAATGCGTCGAACTGTGCATGGATATCATCCGCGAAGAAACAAAGACGACAGGCCTGAAGACCGCAGGCGGGGTTCCCACCCCGAGCGAGATCTGCAAGGTTCTGGACGACTATGTTATCGGGCAGGTCCATGCCAAGCGCGTTCTGTCTGTCGCTGTCCACAACCACTACAAGCGGCTGAACCATTCGTCGAAGACGGATATCGAACTGTCGAAGTCGAACATCCTGCTGATCGGCCCCACGGGTTGCGGCAAGACGCTGCTGGCCCAGACGCTGGCCCGCATCCTTGATGTTCCGTTCACGATGGCCGATGCGACCACGCTGACGGAAGCCGGGTACGTGGGCGAGGATGTGGAGAACATCATCCTCAAGCTGCTGCAGGCGTCGGAATACAACGTCGAACGTGCGCAGCGCGGCATCGTCTATATCGACGAGGTCGACAAGATCACCCGCAAGTCCGACAACCCGTCCATCACCCGCGACGTGTCGGGCGAAGGGGTGCAGCAGGCGCTGCTGAAAATCATGGAAGGCACCGTTGCCTCCGTGCCCCCGCAGGGCGGGCGCAAGCATCCGCAGCAGGAATTTCTGCAGGTTGATACGACGAACATCCTGTTCATCTGCGGCGGTGCGTTCGCGGGCCTCGACAAGATCATCGCGCAGCGTGGCAAGGGTTCGGGCATCGGCTTTGGTGCTGACGTCAAGGATCCCGATGGCCGCAGCGTGGGCGAGCTGTTCTCGGAACTGGAGCCGGAAGATCTGCTGAAGTTCGGCCTGATCCCGGAATTCGTTGGCCGTCTGCCGGTTCTGGCAACGCTGACGGATCTGGATGAAGACGCACTTGTCACGATCCTGACCGCGCCGAAGAACGCGCTGGTCAAGCAGTATCAGCGCCTGTTCGACATCGAGGGCACGCAGCTGACCTTCACGGATGATGCGCTGACCGCCATCGCCAAGCGCGCGATCAAGCGCAAGACCGGCGCCCGCGGCCTTCGGTCGATCATGGAAGATATCCTGCTGGACACCATGTTCGAACTTCCGAGCATGGATGGCGTGGCCGAGGTTGTGGTGAACGAAGAAGCCGTGACCAAGGGCAGCAAGCCGCTGATAGTGCACAGTGAAAAGAAAGAGCCGGCTTCGGCAGGCTGACGCGTTTGTGCGGGGGCGGGGGTGGACCCTGCTCCCGCCTTTTGTCATAGACGGGGCAGAGAGGCGGAGGCTCGGATGTTTCAGACGCTCACACGGACTTTGACGTGGTGGAACAGCCAGACGCTGAACACCCAGTTCTGGACGTGGCGCAACGGCCAGAAGGTGGGTGAGGACGATCAGGGCAACGTCTTCTATCAGACCAAGGACGGCAAGCGCCGCTGGGTCATCTATAACGGCGAGTCCGAGGCAAGCCGCGTTTCCCCCGACTGGCACGGCTGGCTGCACCACACCTGGGACGAACCACCGACCAGCCGTCCGCTGACGCACAAGGTTTGGGAAAAGCCGCACCAGGAAAATCTGACCGGGACGCCCGCCGCCTATGCGCCGGCAGGATCCTTGCGCCGGGTTGAGCCGGTGGAGCGGCGCGATTACGAGGCATGGCAGCCGGAATGACGACACGGAATACGACAGAAGTTGTGGTCGGCGGGGCGGTTCTTGCCGCCGCAGTGGCCTTTGTTCTTTATGCAGGGCAGATCGCCGGTTTGGGCGGCAGCGGCGGCAGCTATACGCTGCATGGCAGCTTCCGCACCGCAGATGGCATCGGCGTGGGCACGGACGTGCGGCTTGCTGGTGTGAAGATCGGAACCGTCACCTCTTTGTCGCTGAACCCGCAGACGTTCTTCGCTGATGCAACGATCTCCGTTCCCGAAGGGATCGAAGTTCCGCTGGATTCGTCGCTGCTGATTTCTTCCGAAGGGTTGCTGGGCGGCAATTTCGTTGAAATCCAGCCCGGCGGTGCGCTGGAAAATGTCGAGCCGGGCGGTGAGATCGAGGATACGCAGGGCTCTGTCAGCCTGATTTCGCTGTTGATGGCGTTTGTGGGCGGTCGGGAGAGTGACAGCGGCAGCACTTCCGATCCGGCAATGCCATGAAGCGCGTGCTTTGGCTTCTGGCGCTGATCGCGGCGCCTGCCATGGCGCAGGATATCGAAAGCGCCTCCAGCGCGGCGGGCGGAACCGTTCGCTGGCTGGACAAGGTCACGGGTGCAACCAGTGATCTTTCGCTGGCTGATGGAGAGTCGGTGACGGAAGGGTTTCTGACGATCCAGATGGACGAATGCCGGTATCCGGCATCGGATCCCACGTCGGATGCTTATGCACATCTTACCATAACCGACACGCGCGTAGGCCCACCTGTCTTCGAGGGTTGGATGATCGCTTCAAGTCCGGCACTGTCGGCTTTAGACCACCCACGCTATGATGTGTGGGTCCTCGACTGCATGTGAACGATTCGGGCGGCCGTGGGGCAATATCCTTCAGGCTCGAAGATCGCCTCATCTTCCAGCGCTGCGGCAAGAAGCTTCTGATATCGGCGGGCCGGAATTGCGATCCCGCCAAGGCTGGCAAGGTGCGGTGTCAGGAACTGGGTGTCGAACAGGCGGAAACCGCCGGCATTCAGGCGATGCACCAGCCAGGCAAGTGCGATCTTCGAAGCGTCTGTCTTTCGTGAAAACATGCTTTCGCCGAAAAACGCAGCCCCGAGAGTAACGCCATAGGTTCCGCCGATCAGGTCGCCATCACGCCACACCTCGCATGAATGGGCGTGGCCCAGTGCATGAAGGCCGAGATACAGGTCTTCAATGCGGTGACTGATCCATGTCTCCTCGCGCGCGGCGCAGGCCCGGACGGTACCGATGAAATCATGGTTCACGCGAACTTCGTAATCCGCCCGCAACAGGCTGCGGCGTAAGGATCGCGAGATATGGAAGTTGTCGAGGGGAATGATGCCGCGCATCCGTGGTTCGACCCAATGCAGGTCGGGATCATCGCGGCTGTCTGCCATGGGGAAGATCCCCATGGCATAGGCCTGTAACAGGCGGTCGGGCGTCAGCATCGCCTTACTTGCTGAAGGTCTGCTCCAGCCACTTTTCCAGCCAGTGAATATTGTATTCACCCCGCTGGATTTCGGGGTTCTGAAGCAGGGCGTCGAACAGCGGCACGGTCGTGTCCACGCCGTCCACGATTAGCTCGCCCAAGGCGCGGTGCAGTCGGGCAAGCGCTTCTTCGCGGTCGCGCCCGTGCACGATCAGCTTGGCGATCAGGCTGTCGTAATAGGGCGGGATCGAATAGCCGCTGTAAAGCGCCGAATCCATTCGCACACCAAGGCCACCCGGCGCGTGGTAAACATTCACGCGGCCCGGGCAGGGCGAGAAGTTGGGCAGACGCTCGGCGTTGATACGAACCTCGATCGCGTGACCGTTGATGACAAGATCCTCCTGCGTGAAGGACAGCGGCAGGCCAGCGGCAACGCGGATCTGTTCGCGCACCAGATCGACGCCGAAGATGGCTTCGGTCACCGGGTGTTCCACCTGAAGGCGGGTGTTCATCTCGATGAAATAGAACTCGCCGTCTTCGTACAGAAACTCGATCGTGCCGGCGCCGATATACTTGATCTTGCCCACGGCCTCGGCGCAGATCTTGCCAATACGTTCGCGCAGTTCCGGCGTGATCGCGGGGCCGGGGGCTTCCTCGAACACCTTCTGGTGGCGGCGCTGAAGCGAGCAGTCGCGTTCGCCCAGATGGACCGCGTTACCCTTGCCGTCGCCAAAGACCTGGATCTCGATATGGCGCGGCTTTTGAAGGTACTTCTCGATATAGACTTCGTCGTTGCCGAAGGCCGCCTTCGCTTCGGACCGTGCCGTGCGGAAAGCCACTTCCAGCGCAGAGGCGTCACGCGCGACCTTCATGCCACGACCGCCGCCGCCGGCGGTTGCCTTGATGATGACGGGGAAGCCGATATCTTCCGCCACGCGAAGCGCGGTTTCATAATCGGGCACGCCACCTTCCGATCCCGGCACGACGGGAATGCCAAGCATCTTGGCGGTTTCCTTCGCGGTGATCTTGTCACCCATCACCCGGATGTGTTCTGCAGTCGGGCCGATGAAAGTGATGTCGTGATCGGCCAGCGCCTGCGCGAAGCCTTCGTTTTCCGACAGGAAGCCATAGCCCGGATGCACCGCCTCGGCCCCCGAGATTTCGCAGGCCGAGATGATGGACGCCATCTTCAGATAGCTTTCGGACGAGGAGGCCGGTCCGATGCAGACGGATTCGTCCGCCATGCGCACATGCATCGCATCGCTGTCTGCGGTCGAATGCACGGCAACCGAGGTGATCCCCATTTCCCGGCAGGCCCGGATGACTCGCAGCGCGATCTCGCCCCGGTTGGCGATCAGGATCTTGGTGAACATCCGCGCCTCACTCGATAATCATCAGGGGCGCGCCGAACTCCACCGGAGTGCCATCACCGACGAGAATGCGCTTCACCGTGCCGGCCTTGGGGGCCGGAATATGGTTCATCGTTTTCATTGCTTCGATGATCAGAAGGGTCTGGCCTTCCGTGACCGTTGCACCAACCGTCACGAAGGGCGTCGCGCCGGGTTCGGCTGCGACATAAGCGGTGCCGACCATGGGCGAGGTGACGGCGCCCGGATGCTGCGCGGGATCTTCAACCACCGTTGCTGCTGCGGTTGCGGAACCCGGCGCGGGCAGCGGGGCCGGCGCGGCGGCGGCGACGGGCGCGGCCATGGTCACAACGTTCGACTGCTTGACCACGCGCACTTCAAGGCTGTCGTCGTCGCCGTATTCCCGTTTCACCGACAGTTCGGTCAGGTCATTGGCGTTCAGCAGTTCTGCCAGTGCCTTGATGAAATCGACGTCCTGTTCGGGGGATTGCTTGCTCATGCCGTCCTCGGGTGTGTGGCCGTTCGGCCTTTGTTGCGAATGGGCGCCTGCGGGGCGCGGATCGCCAGCGTTATACGCGACCCGTCCCTTGAGGGAAAGCGCCCAAATCCCGTGCTTGCACCGACGCTTGTCCCGTTCTACGGCTTTCGGATAACCTGCTGCGGAGGGCGCGTGGACAATATCATCGACAACATCATCGCCTTTGTCGAGGCGCATCGCGGCTGGGCTTTCTGGATTGCGCTGCTCTTCGCGCTGGCCGAAACCACGCCCATCGTGTCGATCCTGATTCCTTCCACCGCCATTCTTGTGGGGGTGGGCGCGCTTGTGGCAACGGGCGGCGTTGATTTTCTGCCAATCTGGGCGGGGGCCAGCATCGGCGCCATCATCGGGTCCTCCGCCAGCTGGTGGATCGGGCGGTATTACGGAGGATGGGTGCTTGGCCGCTGGCCGATGTCGAACAATCCCGATCTGGCAGATCGCGGCCGCGAAGCGTTTGCCCGCTGGGGTGGCGCCGCGCTGCTGGTGGGGCACTTCTTCGGGCCGCTGCGGGCAGTCGTGTTCCTGATGGCCGGTATTGCGGACATGCCCTTCGCGCGCTTCATCGGCTGGAACCTTCTGGGCGCCGTTGCCTGGGCCTTCGCCGTTCCGAAATCCGGAGAGATCGGGGGCAATGTTCTGGGCTGGCTTTGGCAGCTGGTGGCGGGCTGACACTTCAAGCGGCCGGTAAAGTTCCTATATCGGGGCCGAAAGGGGAACCCGATGCAACGTTTTTCCATGCTGGACCTGTCGCCAGTGCCCGAGGGGCAGACAACCGCCGAGGCGCTGGCCCAGACAGTCGATCTGGCGCAACATGCCGAGGCGCTCGGTTATCACCGCTTCTGGCTGGCGGAACATCATAACATGCCGGGCATCGCCTCGGCCGCGACCTCGGTCGTGATCGGGCATGTCGCGGCCCACACCTCGCGCATCCGCGTCGGGGCGGGGGGGATCATGCTGCCCAACCACGCGCCGCTGGTGATCGCGGAACAGTTCGGCACACTGGCCACGCTGTTTCCGGGTCGCGTCGATCTGGGGCTGGGCCGCGCACCGGGCACCGACATGGGCACTGCACGGGCGCTGCGCCGCAACATGGATGCGGGCGACACGTTTCCGCAGGATGTGGTGGAGCTGATCCAGTATTTCGACGATGCACCGCTGGACGTCCGCATCCGTGCCGTTCCGGGTGAAGGAACGCAGGTGCCTGTTTGGATCCTCGGTTCCAGCCTGTTCGGGGCCCAGCTTGCCGCATATCTGGGGCTGCCTTATGCCTTCGCATCGCATTTCGCCCCACAGGCGCTGGAGGCGGCCATCGACACATATCGTGGCACCTTCCGCGCGTCGCGTTTTCTGGATGCGCCGTATTTCATGCTGGCTGCCAATGTGTTCGCCGCCGAAACCGATGAAGAAGGAGCATATCTTCGCACATCGTCGCAGCAAAGCTTCGCCAATCTGCGGCTCGGCCGCCCCGGCAAGCTGCCCCGCCCGGTGAAGGATATCGCTTCCGTTGTGCCGGAGCAGTTTCTTGCCAGCGCCGACGAGGCGCTTTCGATCTCTGCGACCGGATCTGCGGCGACAGTGCGGGCGCAGCTTGGGGCGCTGGTGGATCGGTACCAACCGGACGAGGTTATGGTGACAGGGATGATCCACGATCACGCCGCACGTAAGCGCAGCTTCGCCATCGCGGCCGAGGTGCTTGGCGATCTGGTTTTGCCCGCAGCGGCGTGATGAGAAGGGCCGGCTTTGGCCGGCCTTTCGTCAGTGCTGGCGCAGATAGGCGATCTGGCGCGGATGGATTTGGCCCAGCCATGTTTCCGTCAGCGGAAGGCCGTCCTTGTCAGCGATGAAAGCGCGGATATCCAGTGTTTCGGCGTCCGATCGAACATCAAAGGTCAGCCGGAACGTGCCGTCTTTTCCGACAACCGGAATGGCACCTGCATCGATCGGCTCCACCCCTTGGGGAAGCTGGACCTCGGCGGTAACGTCATCCGCCGCCAGTCCCCGCAGGATGTCGCCGGTGAACTCGATCTGCATCTTCACCTGATCGGCAGGGCGCGGATTGCCCGGATAGCCGCCTTCGCCGATGCGGGTGGCGCTGGTGCGGGCAACGGTTTCTTCAACCGGCACATCCTTCGCCCAATGCAGCCGATAGCTGAACTCCATCTGCTGCCCCGGCTGCGGTGCCTGTTCCGGTGTCCAGAAGGCGACGATGTTATCGTAAACCTCGTCATTTGTCGGCAGCTCGACCAAGGTCACCGCGCCCTTGCCCCAGTCCGAGGTCGGCTCCACCCAGACAGACGGACGCTTGTCATAGAACACGCCGTCATCCTGATAATTCTCGAAGTTGCGGTCGCGTTGCAGCAGGCCGAAGCCGCGCGGATCGGTGTCCGAGAAGGTGGAGGTGACAACCCGGTCTGGGTTGTTCAGCGGGCGCCAGATCTCCTCGCCGTTGCCGGTCAGCATCATAAGCCCGTCGGTGTCATGCACCTCGGGGCGCCAGTCGGCGGCGGCAAAACGGTTGGATTCGGAAAACCAGAACATCGAAGTCAGCGGCGCGACCCCCAGACGTTCGACGCCGGAGCGGAAGAACAGGCGGCTTTGCACGTCAATGATCTGCCCCAGCCCGTTCCGGTTCGACAGCACCATGCGATAGGCGCCGGTCACGCTTGGGCTGTCCATCAGCGCAGTGATGATCAGGTCCTTCGACGGATCTTCGGCATTTTCCAGAAAGAACTCGGTAA
Source organism: Falsirhodobacter deserti (assembly GCF_004015795.1). Lineage (GTDB taxonomy): Bacteria > Pseudomonadota > Alphaproteobacteria > Rhodobacterales > Rhodobacteraceae > Falsirhodobacter > Falsirhodobacter deserti. The sequence goes on from NZ_ML137218.1 coordinate 953,613, forward strand.
AGCGGGGGAATTCTTCGGTTGCGGCGGTGCCGGTGTTCAGCGCCAGCCCCCGGGCGGACAATCCGTACTGGCGGGCATAACCGTCGGTGCGGAAATAGGATGCGCCAAGAAAGGAAATCCAGTCGGTCTTCAGATCGGGCCGCATCACGCGAAAGCCCGCAAATCCGGTGTCGTTGCCCAATTCGGTTGCAGGGCTGTCCTTGGGCATGTCGAAATAGTCGCGGTCGTACAGGATCTCGCGCGCCTCGCCGTCCTGCACCTGATGGATGCGGACGGGCTGCTGGAAATAGCGGCCAAGATGGAAGAACTGCACCGGCGCGTCGCCGATTTCCAACGTCTGGTCGTTCCGGAAGCGGATCTTCCAATGGGCGGTGAAATCGATCCGGTCAAGAATGTCGGGATGGCGCGGTTCCACCGGCTGGAATGGCTGCGTTGCCAGATCCCGGGCGCGGCCCGACAGGATGTCGAAGCTGAAGGCCTGCGCCTGGCCCAGATGGGTTTCCGCCGCGGCCCCGCGCTGCGGCGCATCCTGCGCGTGCACGGACGGAACCAGCAGCGCGACCGACAGGGCGGTGGCCGACAACAGGCGGAACATGGTCTTCGACATCGAATCTCTCGGTTCTGCAAAGGGTGGGTGATGAAGTGCCTGACCGGACGCGGGACGCAAGGGGCAGCATGCCGCGGGGTAATCAACCCGCGCGAGGATTTGCCGATTTGCCTCAACGTCCCGTTAAGGATTATGCGGGAAACGTGGGGCCGATCAGGAGGGACGATGTGACGATCATCCGGCAGAAACTGGTACGCCCCGCACCGCAGGATGGCGGGGCAGAGCGGGCATGGCGGCAGGCGCTGAACCGCGCCGCGATGGAACATGCGGGGCTGGACCTTCTGGTGACGGCCGCGCGTATCGAAGTGATGGCAGCTGCGGCCTTCGTGGCCAGGGTTCCCGAACATGCGCTTGCACTGATGGTGGCCGGGCCTGAGGGCGGGCGCGGCGCAGCCGTGCTGTCACCGGCCCTGACCTCGGCCTTGGTTGAGGTGCAGATGACGCGCCGTCTTGCGCCGAAATGGCACCCGCGCAAGCCCACCCGAACCGATGGTGCACTTGCCGCAGGTGTGATGGATGCGGCGCTGTCGGGCCTTGCCAAACTGCTGGAGGATGAGGCTGATCGTGTCTGGGCGGCGGGTTTCGGTTGCGACACCTTCCTGCCCGATACCGATTCGCTGAAGCTGGCCTTGCCGGAAGCCGACCTGCGGGTGTTGATCGCGGAAGTGACGCTGGCCGGCACGCGTCAGGCGCAGCTGATGCTGGCCCTTCCGACCGAGGGGCGGGGAACGGCGCCCGCGGGCAAAGACTCATCGCGGGATGAAACGGCATTTCGCAGCGACCTTGCCGCGCAGGTGATGGAGGCCGAAACGGCGCTGGAGGCCGTTCTTTGCCGCATGACGGTGCCGCTGGCTGCGGTCATCGGCCTGAAAGTGGGCGAGACGATCCCGCTTCCAAGCGCCTCGGTGGAGCAGGTGGCCTGCGAAACCGGATGCGGGGCCACGGTTGCGACCGGGCGCCTTGGCCAGAACAAGGGCATGCGAGCCATCCGCATCTCGATAGGGCCCGCGGCGGAGGTTGTTCCCCTGCGCGCCGCGGGCTGATCCCCTCAGCGCATCTTTTCAAGCGTTGGGCGCAGATGGTTCAGATCGTATCCGTGGCGTGCGGGCAGGGCGATCAGATCGTCCGTGTCCATCTCGGCCGCATAGGCCAGGGCCCAGATGATCGAGCTGCGGTTGCCCGAAGCGCAATAGGCCAGAACCGGACCTTGGGACGCATCGATCGCCTGCCGCTGCGCCTCGACCGCATTCATGGTCAGGTTGCCGGGGGTGATCGGGTTGTCCACGAAAACCATTCCGGCGGCTTCCACGGCAGAACGCATCTTGTCTGCATGCAGCGATGCAGGAATTTCCTCATCGGGGCGGTTGTCGATCACGGTGGTGAAGCCCGCCTCGCGCAGGGTGGCCACGTCCTCCAGCCCGATCTGGGGCGAAACGGCGTAATTGTCGGTGATCTGGCGGATGTCCATGATGTCTCCCTGCGGTTTGGCGGTCAGAGTAGCGCCGCGCCGGCGGGGCGGCAACCGTCACGACAGGATGACACCTGCCACCACCATCATCAGCCCCAGCGCCGACACGCCCAGCGCAGCGGTGTTCACCAGCGTCAGCTTGCGAAAACGCGCCTGAAGCACCTCGCCCTCCAGCCCTTCGCGCCTTGCGCGCAGGGCCTGCATGATGCACCAGCCAAGCCCGCCGATACCGCCAAGGCACAAGACTGCGCCCAATGCCACAAGCCACGCCATTGCCACCCCTTCCATTCCGTGCCCCAACGGCGTAACCCCAACCCACGATGCTGGCAAGCACTCGCCATTGGAGATGACGATGACCAAACCGATCGCCCCCGAAGCGCTGGAGACGCTGTTCCGCACGGCGCGCACCCATAGCGCATGGCTGGATCGCCCCGTCTCGGACGATCTGCTGATGCAGGTGGTGCAGCTTGCCTCGACCGGTCCGACGGCATTCAACCAACAGCCGTTGCGCGTGATCTTCGTCCGCTCGGCCGAGGCGAAGGAACGGATGAAGCCCGGCCTGATGGGCAGCAATGTCGACAAGTCCATGGCCGCGCCGGCCACCGCGATCCTGTGCTTTGACCGCGCCTTCTTCCGCCACATGGCCGAAGCTGCGCCCGGTTTCGATGCCGAAGGGATGTATGGCGGCAACCCGGACTTCGCCCGCGCCAGCGCGGCGCAGAACGGCACGCTTCAGGCCGGATATTTCATCATGGCGGCCCGCGCCCTTGGGCTGGATTGCGGCCCGATGACGGGCATCCACAAGGACAAGATCGCCGAAGCGTTTCTGGCCGACCACCCTGACTGGGAGGTCAACATGCTGGTCAACCTCGGCTTCGGCGATGAAACGGCGCTGCGTCCCGGACGCCCGCGCCATTCCGTTGACTTCACTTCCACCATTATCTGACCGAAGGACGACATGAGCGATCCCCTCGATTCCTATAACGTCACCGCGGACGAGCTTCGCCAGTTCATTGAGCGTTTCGAACAGCTCGAATCCGAGAAAAAGGATGTGAACGAGCAGCAGAAAGAGCTGATGGCCGAAGCCAAGGGCCGGGGCTATGACACCAAGGTGATGAAAAAGGTCATCGCCTTGCGCAAGCGCAAGCCGGACGAGATCGCCGAGGAAGAGGCGATCATGGACATGTACAAGTCAGCCCTTGGCATGCATTGACGATCAGGGGGTGAGGAACGTCACCCCCTGCATCGCCCGGATGCGTTCGACATCCTGATCATAGGCGTGGGTCATGCGGTCCACGGTCGCCTGATCCCATTCCGGCATGTCGAACTCATCCTCCAACGCCTCGGGGCGGCCGAATTCCTCCAGAAGATGGGCGATGATGGTCCGGCGATGTGCCGGAGCCTGCGTTTCTGCCAGCGCCGCATGAAGGGCGCGAAAGCCTTCCTCCTCCAGCAGGTGATGCAGAAGATCGTCCCAGCCCTGCAGGGTCGTGCCATCGGGAAGGCCAGTGACCGCCTCCAGTATCTCGTGCCAGATCAGCGGCGTGTCCTCGTCGCACCAGACGATCAGCGGAATGTCCGGATTGTACGAGATGATCTCGGCGATTGTTTCGGACCAGCGCAGGGCTTCCGCATCGCCGCCGCCCAGCATCTCGGCCAGCGGCTTGCGCTTGCGCGCGCACAGGTCCGGCAGGAAGGTGGCAGGGTTGCGGATCGCCATGAAGAAGGCGACCTGCTGGTTCGGAAACGTCTGGTTCAGCGCCTGCACCCGCTTTGGTGCCGTCGGATAAAGTGTGCCGCCGCGCACCGCCCATTGCGGAAAGGACAGGAAGTTGTCCCAGGACAGGATCATCCGGCGGGGCCGCCTGGTATCGTCCAGGATCTGTTCCAGCATGACATCTTCGGTTTCCTGGCTTGCGGGGGCGCCTTGCAGGGCACCAGCCGCATCGCGCAGCAGGACGCGATAGGCATCGGGATCGGGAACGGCAACCTCTTCGGCCCGAAGCATGGCCGCATTCGCAGTTAGGCAGCGTAAAAGCCGTTCGTCATCGGTACAGTGAACGCCAAGGTGGATCGCGATTTCCATCTGCTTCCTGTTAGTTATCCGCCACGGGCTTCTATAGCCCGACCGCCTTACGGCGTGAACCAGATATGTGGTGATGACGCCCTTGCCAGCCGCCGCCGCACAGGGTAATACACCCCGATGCCTCTATAGCTCAGCTGGTAGAGCGGCTGATTTGTAATCAGCGGGTCGGGAGTTCGAGTCTCTCTGGGGGCACCATCGCAGCAAACGCTTCGGCCTATTCCTCGATCCCGAACACCTTGTCGCGTCCTGTGGCGCCTTTCAGCAGCGTAAGGCTGGTCGGTGCCAGGCGCAGATGTTTCGCCAGAAGCTTCTGGACCGCCTTGTTCGCCTTTCCGTCATCTGGCGCCGCTGTCACATATATGCGCAACGGTTCGCCATCCCCGTCAGCCTTCACCTCGTTGCGCGAGGCTTTGGGCGTGACGCGGACGGCGATCCGGCGACCGGATCGGGTCACTTCTTGCGGCCCTTGGGCTTTTTCGGGATGTCCTCCTCGGCCTCCTTGCGGGCGGCCCGCAGGCGGGCTGTCTTTTCATCACGCGCCTGAGTTTCCGCGTCGATGATCGCGGTTGCGGCTGCGTTCGTGCTTTCCCATGTCGTTTTAGGTTTGGTCGTCATGGTGGCCTCCGGCCTTGCTGGGTGGTCAACCCAATATGTGACCTGCGGAAGGGTTTCCGCCACATGATCCTGACCTATTGCGGCCCGATGCGCCAGAACCCGCAGGCGGGCATGGGAAAAGCCGGGCCGGATGATTACAAAGGCTTGGCTATCTCTCTGCGCCGCGCTAGCGTCCGCCCCGTAAAGCCATAGGAGGGCAGAATGATCCGCTCCGGAGAGCCGAGCTTCCGCGAATCGGTCGATCTCATGTTCAATCGCGCCGTGCGCCACATGGACCTGTCGCCGGGATTGGAGCAGAAGATACGGGTTTGCAACTCCACCTACACGGTGCGTTTCGGGGTCCGCCTGCGCGGCAAGATCGAAACCTTCACCGGCTACCGCTCTGTTCATTCCGAACACATGGAGCCTGTGAAGGGTGGGATCCGTTTCGCGCTGAACGTCAGCCAGGACGAGGTTGAGGCGCTGGCCGCGCTGATGACCTATAAGTGCGCGCTGGTGGAAACCCCGTTCGGCGGTTCCAAGGGCGGTCTTTGCATCGACCCGCGCCAGTATGACGAGCGGGAGCTGGAACTGATCACCCGCCGCTTCGCGTACGAGCTGATCAAGCGCGACCTGATCAACCCTGCCCAGAACGTCCCGGCCCCCGACATGGGCACGTCCGAGCGCGAGATGGCATGGATCGCCGACCAGTATGCGCGGATGAACACCACCGACATCAACGCCAAGGCCTGCGTTACCGGAAAGCCGCTGAACGCAGGCGGGATCCAGGGGCGCGTCGAAGCGACGGGCCGTGGCATCCAGTATGCGCTGCGCGAGTTCTTCCGCCATCCCGAGGATGTGGCCAAGGCGAAGTTGTCCGGATCCCTGGACGGCAAGCGTGTGATCGTGCAGGGCCTTGGCAATGTGGGTTATCACGCCGCGAAGTTCCTGTCCGAGGAAGACGGCGCCAAGATCACCGCGATCATCGAGCGGGACGGGGCGCTGACCGGCGAAGCCCTTGATGTCGAGGATGTGCGCCAGTGGATCATCAAGACAGGCTCGGTTCGTGATTATCCGGGTGCGACCTTCGTGGAAGACGGCGCGAAGCTGCTGGAGGCGGAGTGCGACATCCTTATTCCCGCAGCGATGGAAGGTGCGATCCATCGTGGGAATGCCGAACGGATCCAGGCCCCGCTGCTTATCGAAGCGGCAAACGGTCCCGTTACTTTCGGTGCGGATGAGATCCTTCGCAAGAAGGGCACCGTGATCATCCCTGACATGTATGCCAACGCCGGCGGTGTGACCGTTTCGTATTTCGAGTGGGTGAAGAACCTGTCCCATATCCGCTTTGGCCGGATGCAGCGGCGGGCGGAAGAAGCGCGGCACGAACTGCTGGTGAACGAGCTGGAGCGTCTTTCCGAAGACAAGGGGCTGGGCTGGACGCTTTCGCCGAACTTCAAGAAGAAATACCTTCACGGCGCGGGCGAACTGGATCTTGTCCGCTCCGGCCTCGATGACACGATGCGCACGGCCTATCAGGCGATGCGCGAGGTCTGGCACGGGCGCGACGATGTCGAGGATCTGCGCATGGCCGCCTATATCGTCTCGATCAGCCGCGTTGCGGCCACCTATCAGTCCAAGGGGCTGTAAGCACATGTTGCGTCCCCGCCTGCTTCGGGCGGGGACGTTGGGGCTTTACTCCGCCCCAAGGCGGACCGATATAGACGGTCATGTCGCTCCCGCACGGTTTCCTCGATGAATTGCGCAACAGGATCTCGCTGTCCTCGGTCGTGGGGCGCAAGGTCACATGGGATATGCGCAAGTCCAACCAGGGCAAAGGCGACTTCTGGGCACCGTGCCCGTTCCATCAGGAAAAATCCGCCAGCTTCCACGTAGATGACCGCAAGGGCTTCTATTACTGCTTCGGCTGCCATGCGAAGGGCGATGCGCTGACCTTTGTGCGCGAATCCGAAAACGTCGGATTCATGGAGGCGGTGGAGATCCTTGCCCGCGAGGCAGGGCTAACCATGCCCGCGCGCGACCCGAAGGCCGCCGAGAAGCTGGATCGCCGCGCCCAGCTTTCACAGGTGATGGAAGAAGCGGTGAAACATTACCGCCTGATGCTGAAATCCGGGCAGGGCGCAGGCGCGCGGGATTATCTGGCGGGCCGCCGTCTTGATCCGCAGGCGCAGGACAGGTGGGAGATCGGCTTCGCGCCGGATCAGCGTCAGGGACTGTTTCAGGCGCTGACGGCGAAAGGTATCGCGCCTGATCTGTTGGTTGAGGCGGGCTTGTGCGCCAGGCCGGATGACGGCGGTGCGCCCTATGACCGTTTCCGCGGCCGTATCATCTTTCCGATCCGCGACGCACGGGGGCGGGCGATCAGCCTTGGCGGGCGCGCGATGGACCCCAATGCCCGCGCGAAATACCTGAACGGCCCCGAGACGGACCTGTTCGACAAGGGCCGCAACCTGTTCAACCATGGCCCAGCGCGCGAAGCTGCGGGCAAGGGGCAGCCGTTGATCGTGGCCGAAGGCTACATGGACACGATTGCCCTGTCCGAGGCGGGGTTCCGCGCCACCGTCGCCCCTTTGGGAACTGCCATAACCGAGGATCAGCTTCGCCTGATGTGGCGCATCGCGGATGAACCCGTGATCGCGCTGGACGGCGATGCTGCGGGCATTCGGGCAGCGATGCGCCTGATCGATCTGGCTCTGCCGCTGCTGGAGGCGGGGAAGGGCCTGCGATTCGCCGTCATGCCCGCCGGCCTTGATCCTGACGATCTGGTGCGGGCGCAGGGCGCGCAGGGGTTCCAGAAGGTGCTGGACGAAGCCTCGCCCATGGTTGGCCTGCTGTGGCGGCGTGAAACGGAAGGCAAGGTCTTCGACAGTCCGGAGCGGCGGGCGGCGCTGGACAAGACGCTGCGGGCGGCGATCTCGCGAATCGCCGATCCATCGATTCGCCACCATTACGGCGAGGAGCTCAAACGGCTGCGGTGGGAGCTTTTCGGCATCCGCCGCACCCGTACGCCTTTCGTTCCGGGTAAACGTCCCGCACAGGCCGCCGTGCCCACCGCTGCCGCGCGCCAGTCCCTTCTGGCAACGGCCGAGGAGGCGATGACCCGCGACCTGCGCGTTTCCGTCATCCTCGCGGGCTTTGCGACGCATCCCGCGCTGGTTCCCGCCTTCGAAAGCTCGATCGAGCGTCTGGCGGTGACCCATCCCGATCATCAGGCCGTGCAACATGCGCTTCTGGCACATGAAACGGTGCCGCATGACGCCCTTGAAAGGCTGCTGGCGCTTCCCCATGTTCGGATTTCCCCGCCTGTCCGGAACCCCGAGGATGCCGATCTTGCCCGCATGTGCCTTGCTGAAGAGTTTGCCAAGCTCGACGCGGCACTGGGCGCCGAGATCGAGATCCGCGAGGCGATGGAAGATATGGAAGGGCTGGCCGACGAGGGTTTGACGTGGCGTTTGAGCCAGGCGGCAGAGGCACGCAACAATGCCGGTCGAACCCGCCTTGACGATGCCACTGACCTGGGCGAAGACCGCTCCGCCTTGTCAAAGCATCTGCAAAGTTTGATCGACAGCCAGATCTGGGTCAAGAAAAGGGGCTGAGGCGCTTACACGCTGCGTGATTCGCGTTATTGATTCGAGACCGCCGTGGCGATTCGCACCGCCCCGGCATTTTCCGCTAGGAGCTACCATGGCAGTCAAAGACAACGACGACGGCAAACACGAAGATCAGGAGACCGATTCTTCGCTGGACATGAGCCAGGCCGCCGTCAAGCGCATGATCTCCGAAGCGCGCGAGCGGGGCTACATCACGTATGAACAGCTGAACACCGTCATTCCGCAGGATCAGGTCTCCTCCGACCAGATTGAGGATATGATGGCCATGCTGTCCGAGATGGGCATCGAAGTGCGCGAGCAGGCGGAGACCGAAGAGGAAACCGCGGGCGCGGTGGTGGAAGCCACCTCCACCTCACGCGAGGTTGCCGTGGCCGGCACCACGTCCGAAACGCTGGATCGCACGGACGATCCGGTGCGGATGTACCTGCGCGAGATGGGCTCGGTGGAGCTTCTGAGCCGCGAGGGCGAGATTGCCATCGCGAAGCGGATCGAAGCTGGCCGGAACACGATGATCGCGGGGCTGTGCGAAAGCCCGCTGACCTTCCAGGCGATCACCATCTGGCGCGACGAGCTTCTGGCGGAAGAAATTTTGCTGCGCGACGTGATCGATCTTGAGGCCACCTTCGGGTCGGCCATCGATGCCGATGGCGAAATGGAAGGCGTCGATCTGGAAGGCGTGGAGGTTTCCGACACGCAGCAGCGGCGCCAGAACTCGTCCGAGCCGGAACTGGATGCTGATGGCAATCCCATCCGCAACGACGACGATGACGAGGATGACGACGCCTCGGCCATGTCCATCGCAGCGATGGAAGCATCCGTGCGTGCCGACGCGCTGGCGACCTTCGACGCGATTGCCCGCAATTACGAAAGCCTTTCGGACATGCAGGACGACCGGATGCGGTCGACCATGGGTGGCGAAGGGTTTGCCGGCGAAGCCGCCTATCAGAAGCTGCGTGCCGAGATGGTCGTGCTGGTCAACAGCCTGCACCTGAACAGCAACCGGATCGAGGCGCTGGTTGACCAGCTTTATGGCATCAACCGCCGCGTCATGTCCATCAACTCGGGCATGGTGAAGCTGGCCGATGCCGCGCGGATCAACCGTCGTGAATTCATCGACGAATATCAGGGCTACGAGCTGGACCCGACCTGGGTTGATCGCATGAATGCGAAGGCGGGTCGCGGATGGCAGACCCTGATGGAGAAAAGCCGCGAGAAGGTCGAGGAACTGCGCGCCGAGATGGCGCAGGTCGGCCAGTATGTCGGCGTGGACATCAGCGAATTCCGCCGCATCGTGCAGCAGGTCCAGAAGGGTGAAAAGGAAGCCCGTCAGGCCAAGAAGGAGATGGTCGAGGCGAACCTGCGCCTCGTGATCTCCATTGCCAAGAAATACACGAACCGCGGCCTGCAATTCCTGGATCTGATCCAGGAAGGCAACATCGGCCTGATGAAGGCCGTGGACAAGTTCGAATATCGCCGCGGCTACAAGTTCTCCACCTATGCAACGTGGTGGATCCGTCAGGCGATCACCCGGTCCATCGCGGATCAGGCGCGGACGATCCGTATCCCGGTGCACATGATCGAAACGATCAACAAGCTGGTGCGGACGGGGCGGCAGATGCTGCACGAGATCGGCCGCGAACCCACGCCCGAGGAACTGGCCGAGAAGCTGCAGATGCCGCTCGACAAGGTCCGCAAGGTCATGAAGATCGCGAAAGAGCCGATCTCCCTCGAAACCCCGATCGGGGACGAGGAAGACAGCCAGCTGGGCGACTTCATCGAAGACAAGAACGCGGTTCTGCCGCTGGATTCCGCCATTCAGGAAAACCTGAAGGAAACCACGACCCGCGTTCTGGCCAGCCTGACCCCGCGCGAGGAGCGTGTTCTGCGGATGCGTTTCGGCATCGGCATGAACACCGACCACACGCTGGAAGAGGTGGGCCAGCAGTTCAGCGTCACCCGCGAGCGGATCCGTCAGATCGAAGCGAAGGCGCTTCGCAAGCTGAAGCACCCCAGCCGCTCGCGCAAATTGCGGAGCTTCCTGGACCAATGATGAAATACATCGCCATCGTGGCGGCACTGGCTGCAGCGCCCGCGCAGGCCTACATCACCAAGGAAAGCTATGTGGTCAGCGGTGATGCGCAGCGCTTCACCGTGCGCTACGAGCCGGGGTCGGCCGCGCGGCAGTATTGGTGTGCCGCGGGGCAGTTTGTCGACAATCATCTTGCCATGCTGCCGACCACGCCGATCTACCGTCTTTCTCCGCGCCCGCTGGCGCGGGGCGAGGGGATGACGGTTTCCATCTCGCCCGAAGGGGCGATTGGCGACACCGGCGTGGCCGTTTTTCCGCCGCCGGATCACCTGTCGGCAGGGTTCGCGGCTTCGCTTTGCGACGCGCGGTATCCGCTGGCCCGCTGATGCGAACCAGCTTCACCATCCCCACGCGCGGACAGGGTCTTTACGAGATTACGCGCGACGTGGCGGAGTGGGTGACGGGCGACGGGGTGCTGACGCTGTTCATCCGTCACACCTCTGCTTCGCTTCTGGTGCAGGAAAATGCGGATCCCGAGGTGCAGACGGATCTGCGCGAGTTCTTCGCGCGCTTGGTGCCGCCTTCGACGGATCCGGCAATGTCATACCTGACGCACACCTACGAGGGGGCGGACGATATGCCTGCGCATATCAAGGCGGCCCTTCTGCCCGTTAGCCTGTCGATCCCCGTCAGCGGCGGTAGGTTGGCGCTTGGGCGCTGGCAAGGCATTTATGTCTTCGAACATCGTGATGCCCCACACCGGCGCGAAGTGGTTGCGCATCTGTTGAGTTAAAGCCACAATCAGGCGCAATATATGGATTAGGGGAAGCAGGATGCGGTGTCCTTTTTGCGGCAATATCGACACGCAGGTGAAGGACAGCCGCCCGGCCGAGGATCACGTCTCCATCCGCCGTCGCCGCTTTTGCCTTGCTTGCGGCGGGCGTTTCACCACCTATGAACGCGTGCAACTGCGTGATCTGGTTGTCATCAAAAGCTCTGGCAAGCGCGAGGACTTCGATCGCAGCAAGCTGGAACGGTCGATCCGTATCGCAATGCAGAAACGCCCGGTGGAGCAGGAGCGTCTGGACCAGATGATTTCGGGCATCGTGCGGCGACTGGAAAGCATGGGCGATACCGACATCCCTTCCAAGGTGATCGGAGAGATCGTGATGGAAAGCCTCGCCCGGATCGACGCGGTCGGCTATGTCCGCTTTGCCAGCGTGTACAAGAACTTCCATTCGGCTGACGATTTCGACAAGTTCGTGGCCGAACTGCGTCCCGCCACCCTGCGCGAAGAGTGAGCGATCAGGATCACATGGCCCACGCGCTGGCCCTTGCGCAGCGTGGCTTGGGCAGCGTTTGGCCGAACCCTGCCGTGGGGTGCGTGATCCTGCGCGAGGGACGGGTGGTCGGGCGCGGCTGGACCCAGCCCGGCGGGCGCCCCCATGCCGAGGCGCGGGCGCTGGCGCAGGCAGGCGATCTTGCACGCGGCGCCACGGCCTATGTCACGCTGGAACCTTGCGCCCATTTCGGAAAAACGCCGCCCTGTTCCGCCGCGCTGATCCGCGCGGGCGTGGCACGGGTTGTGACGGCGCTGACCGATCCAGATCCGCGCGTGGCAGGCCGCGGCCATGCGATGCTGCGCGACGCGGGGGTGGCAGTCACCGAGGGGGTTCTTGCCGGGCAGGCGCGGGCCCTGAACGCCGGCTTTCTCAAGCGGGTGGAACGGGGGCTTCCACATGTGACGCTGAAGCTGGCCACCACCATCGACGGGCGCATTGCCACCCGCAGCGGGGAAAGCCGCTGGATCACGGGGCCGCAATCGCGTCGCCTGGTCCACCTGATGCGCCTGCAACATGATGCGGTCATGGTCGGCATCGGAACGGCCATGGCCGACGATCCCGAACTGACCGTTCGCGACATGGGCGCAGCGCGCCAGCCGGTGCGGATCGTGCTGGACAGCCGTCTTCGCTTGCCGGTGAACAGCCGGCTTGGCCGCTCGGCGGGGCAGGTGCCGGTCTGGATGGTGCATGATGGGACGGCTGACAGCAGCGCATGGGCGAAAGCAGGCGCAAAGCCCATATCCGTTCCGGGGATGGAGCCTGAGGCCGTGCTGCGGGCCATCGCCGCCGAAGGAATCACACGCATCTTCAGCGAAGGCGGCGCACATGTGGCGGCGGCCCTTCTGCGCGCAAGGCTGGTGGACGAGCTTGCAACCTTCACCGCAGGGATCGCGGTAGGGGCTGATGGCGTTCCTGCGCTGCAAACGCTGGGGGGCAGCGCGCTGGCGGATGCCCCGCGCCTTTCCCTGATCGAACACCGCCGCATTGGCGGCGATGTTCTGACGCGGTGGCGCGCCTGATCACCAGTGGCCGGTGTTTTCCATGGAAGACCACGGTTCTGCCGGCGGCAGGCGATCGCCTTTCTGCAGCAACTCGATCGAGATGTTGTCGGGGCTGCGCACGAAAGCCATATGCCCGTCGCGCGGCGGGCGGTTGATCGTCACGCCCGCATCCTGAAGCTTGGCGCAGAGGTCATAGATGTTGTCGCATTCATAGGCGAGATGGCCGAAGTGGCGGCTGTCCGACGGCAGTCCTTCGTCGCCATCCCAGTTATACGTCAGCTCCACCGGGCATTCGGGCTGTCCGGGAGGGGCCATGAACACCAGCGTGAAGCGGCCTTCCTCGCTTTCCTTGCGGCGGGTTTCCTCAAGCCCCAAAAGGCGGAAGAAGGCCATCGAGGCTTCGAGGTCCTTTACGCGGACCATGGTATGTAGGTATTTCATCGGGTTCTCCTTTCGCGGGGAAGCTAACACGTCGAAGGGGCGCGGCAAATGGAACAACAATATCTTGATCTTCTGCAGCGGGTTCTTGATCAGGGCGATGAACGGGTGGACCGCACGGGTGTCGGCACGCGGTCGCTGTTCGGGGCGATGCTGCGCTTCGATCTGTCGGGCGGGCAGGTGCCGGTTCTGACCACGAAGCGGGTCTATTGGAAGCTGGCCGTGAAAGAGATGCTGTGGTTCCTGACCGGCGGCACCAACATCCGCCCGCTTCTGGAACAGAACGTCCGCATCTGGAGCGATTGGCCGCTTGCAACCTATCGCCGCGAAACGGGCGAGGACATCTCGCAGCGCGACTTCGAGGACCGGATCGTGGCAGATGCCGATTTCGCCACCAAGTGGGGGGACCTCGGCCCCGTTTACGGCAAGCAGTGGCGGCGGTGGAGCGGCCCTGACGGGCAGGAACATGACCAGATCGCCACGCTGATCGACACGCTGCGCACCAATCCCGCCAGCCGCCGGATGCTGTTCCACGCCTGGAACGTGGCCGAGGTCGGGAACATGGCGCTGCCGCCCTGCCACATGGTCTACCAGTACCACGTCACCTCTGACGGGCGGTTGAACGGGCTTTTGTATCAGCGGTCCTGCGATCTGCTGCTGGGGCTTCCCTTCAACCTGACGGGGGCGGCGGCGCTGCAACTGATGCTGGCCCAGCAGGCCGGCCTGCAACCCGGAGAGCTGGTCTGGACCGGTGGCGACGTGCACCTTTACCTCAACCACCTGGAGCAGGCGCGGACCCAGATCGCGCGCGCGCCCCGGGATCTGCCGCGCATGGTGCTGCGCAAGGCCGACAGCATCGACGCCTACCGGATCGAGGATTTCGAACTGGAGGGGTATGATCCCCATCCCCCAATCACTGCAGAGGTCGCTGTCTGATGCTGACACTTATTGCTGCCCGCGCCCGCAACGGTGCCATAGGCAGGGACAACACGATCCCTTGGGAAGCGCCCGAAGATCAGGCGCTTTTCGCCCGCGAAACGGCTGGCGGCGCGATCATCATGGGCCGCCTGACATGGGAGAGCCTGCCCAAACGCCCCTTGCCGCGCCGGATGAACATCGTCGTCACCTCGCATGCCGTGGAGGCGGAATGGACGGCTGCAAGCGTGGAGCAGGCGGTGCAGATGGCACGGGATGCAGGCCATGCGCGAATTTACGGCATTGGCGGGCAGGGCATCTATCGCGCGCTTCTGCCACTGGCCGACCGCCTGCTGCTGACCGAGGTGGACCTGGACGTGCCGGATGCCGACGCCTTCTTTCCCGAGTTCGATCCGGCCAATTGGCGTCAGTCACAGCCGCTGGTCCTGCGTGAGGATGGCCCACGCTGTGTGCTGAAGGAATACCTGCGCCGTTAAGGCGCAGGCGTTAGGTGGGTGATGCCAACGGCAGCCGCCCGCGCCAGCGCGGGGTCCAGCGACATCGGGATATATTCCCCACGACGCCACATGCCGCCCAGATCGTCATAGAAGCGCGATAGCGGATGTCCCGATTGCCCCGTCGACGTGATGAAGATGGAGCTGTCGGGATCGGCGAAGTCATAAACGCCGCGATACCCCGCACCATGCACGTTCTGGAACGGCTGCGGGCCCGTGCCCTTGGTCACACCGCGGTTCAGCGTGTCATCCCCGCCCGAGGTGGATTGGCGGATGTTCACCAGATACCGCAGCACGGGAATGTTTCCCAGAACCGGATCGTCATGTGTGGCCTGGTGGGCATCGCCCCAGCGCCAGCTTTCGATGTTGCCGCCATAGGTCTGCGACAGCCAAAGCAGCGCCGCATCCAGCGAGATGCGGGCGATGTCGGCGCAGGTTTCCGATGTTCCCGACCGCACGATATCGCACCAGACGCTGGCGCCGTCCGTATCGCGGAACACGCGGTCAAGAAACACGGGATCGATATGGCTGAACTGGTTCGCCATCGGTCCAAGCTCGTCCCGGATCAGGCGGTCCTGAAGAGCGGCCAGCCATGCCTCGGCGATCAGCGGCTCGGGCATATGCTCGTTCATCTCGCCGTTCCATTCGGCAAGCATTTCCAGCGCGCGCTGGCGCATCCGTTCGGGCGTGCCGTCGGGGGCGGGCTCTCCGGTGAACCACAGATCGGCGCCCACAAGGGGCAGGATGTTGCGCATGGTCGTGCTGACGGTATCCTGCTGCGCTTCGATGAAGCTGTCGCGGGTGTGCACGGCGCGGGCGTCCATCAGCGTCAGCCACCGCTGGATACGCTGCGTGTCGCCCCAGTCGAAGCTGACATGGTTCGGGAAGGGCCGGTCCACCGTCTTGTTGTTCGTGTTGCCAAGGATGCCCGATGCGGGGTTCACCTCGCGTGGGTTCGTTTCATAGGGCTGGATGCCCTGCCAACGGTTCTGGGGGTCCCATCCCCGTGTCGGCATGCGTCCCTGCGTCTGCATCTGCGGATCGCGCGCCGGGATTGCGCCCACGGTTTGCAGCGCGATGCCGTTCGCATCGGCCAGCATCAGGTTCTGTGCGGGGGCGACAAAGCGGCGCCCCTCGGCGATCGCCTCCTGCACACTGCCCGACATCATCAGGCGCAGCCCGGCCGTCATCGATGTGTCTTCGGCGCTGAGTCCCGTCCATGACAGCGACATCACGTGCCCCGGGGGCGTGACGGTGCCGACATCGTATTGCGAGGCGGGCAGCACCGGCCCATTATCCGTCCACCGCAGGGTAACGGTTTCCGGGGCAGCATCCTTGATGCGGATGATCGACCGCTCGGTCCGGAAGGGCTTCCAGCCGTCGGGTGTGCGATATTGCGCCGGCCGGTCGTCGGAAACCTCCTCGATATGCAGGTCCTGATCGTCGACATAGGCCGTCGTCAGCCCCCAGCCAAGGCGGTCCGACCTGCCTGAAAGGATAAGCGGCATGCCGGGGATAGTGGCACCGATAACCCCGCCCGAAGACAGCTGAAGCCGTGCAAGATACCAGATGGTCGGCGCGGTGAAGGCCAAGTGTGGATCGTTCGCCAGAAGCGATCCGCCAGCCGCCGAGCGTGAGGGTGCCGCCGCCCATGCATTGGACGCCCCCGCAAAGATGGGTGCGCGGAACGGCGAAAGCGGATCCTCGGCCGTATGGATGGGGTGATAGTCGGGCACCACACCGGGCGCGATCTCCGAATATTTCGGCAGGGCGATCACGCCTTGTCCGGGATCATCGGGAAGAATGTCCCGCAGGCGCTCATCAGGCAGGATCAGCGACATCCGCGCACGCAGGACTTCCTCTTGTGCCTTGCCCGACATCTGCAGCGCCAGCAGCTTCAGGATGGCGATGCTGTCCGCCGGCTGCCATGCCGAGATTTCGTTCGAGAACAGGAAGAACTGCGGCGCACCGCGCCCGCGGGCCCCGAGGTTCACCTGCCGGATCCAGTCATTCACCCCTTCGGCATAAGCCTTCAGCGCGCGCCGCGTGAGGTCGTCCTGCGCATGGACCGAACTTTGCGCCAGCCCGTACAGGTCCAGCCGCCGCATCATCGCGTCGGTATGCAGGGTACGGCTGCCGAAAATCTCGGACAGGCGGCCCTGCGCGGTGCGCCGCATCAGGGTCATCTGCCAAAGGCGGTCCTGCGCATGGGCGAAACCAAGGGCGCGGAACACGTCCTCGTCCGTTTCCCCGAAGATATGGGGCACATCGTTGGAGTTGCGGACAATCTCTACCGGGGCGGAAAGCCCCTGCAGGGCGAAGTCCTCGGAATAATCGGGAAGGGAGCGCGACAAGAACCAGTATCCGATCGCCACCCCCACCAGTCCGAGGATCACGAGGCCCGCGAAGATGCGGAGAAGCCAGCGGAAAATGCGGATCATCGGGGCCTCGGCATCAGGACGTTTGGCGGCGTCCTAGCTTAAGGACGGGATGACCGCAATCTGCCTGCATCAGGGGATGATGCGGGTGTATTTCGTGCCCGCCACCGTTGCGCCCGCAATCAGGCCCGACTGGCCGTAAACCAGCGCAATGACGGGGTCGATCTCGGTCGTGTCCTTGCCGATGCTGCCGCCTTGGTCCGGCACGGCATAACGCAGGTCCGCCCCCGCGACCCACCCCGAAGAGGCGCGGAATTGCGACAGCGCCTGCGGCGTCATGAAGAACAGCGCATGGGCGTATTGCTGCGCGCCGATCTGCAGACCCACGGATGCCTTGGCCGCCGAATAGTAATCCACCGTCACGTCGTTGATCCGCAGCGCACCGCGCCCATAGGATGCGCCAAGGCCCAGACCGGCTTCGGTGATCAGCGGCATGAACAGAACGCCGGCAGAACGGGCGGCAAGATCGCGTGTACCGGGGAACTGCCGAAACAGGTAATCCCGTGCCACGTCGACGCGCGCGTCGATCGTCGCGCCCCCGTTGCTGTTGATGCCATTTGCACAGGCCGCAAGACCAAGGGTTGCGCCAAGACCTGCAAGTATCGCACGACGGTCCATGTTCTTTCCTTCTGTCCCCTGACCCTTGACGGGCCGTGGGCGCAGCCTAGCCCATCGGTCCGCAGGTGTCATCCGCATCAGTATGAAGGGGCCAGTTTCCGCGCAACTTCGGGGGCATAGTAGGTAAGGATGCCGTCGCAGCCCGCGCGTTTGAAGGCCAGCAGGCTTTCCATCATCACGCGTTCCCCGTCCAGCCAGCCATTTTGCGCGGCGGCCTGAAGCATCGCGTATTCCCCCGACACCTGATAGGCATAGGTGGGCACGCCGAACTCTTCCTTCACGCGGCGGCAGATATCCAGATACGGCATACCCGGCTTGACCATCACGCTGTCTGCGCCTTCGGTCAGGTCGCGGTGAACCAGACGCAGCGCCTCGTCGCTGTTAGCGGGGTTCATCTGATAGGTCTTCTTGTCCCCCTTCAGCGTGGCATTTGCCCCCACGGCATCGCGGAAGGGACCATAGAAGGCCGAGGCATATTTTGCCGAATAGGACATGATCGCGACCGTATGGTGGCCGGCCTTCTCCAGCGCCATCCGCATCCGGCCGATGCGCCCGTCCATCATATCGGAGGGGCCAAGAATGTCGGCACCCGAGTCCGCTTGCGCAAGGGCCATCTTCACCAGCGCATCCACGGATTCATCGTTCAGCACCACCCCGTCCTTCATCAAGCCGTCCTGACCATGCGCGCTGTAGGGATCCAGCGCGACATCCGTCATGATGGCGATGTCTGGCACCTCTGCCTTGATGGCGCGGATGGCACGGTTGGTCAGGTTCTCGGGGTTCCATGCCTCTTCGCAGGCTTCGGTGCGCAGGGAGGGGTCGGTATAGGGAAAAAGGCAGATCGCCGGAATGCCGAGTTCGGCCGCCTCGGCCACCGCACGAACCAGCCGGTCGATCGACCGGCGCGACACGCCGGGCATGGAGGCGACAGGCGTTTCGACATCCTTGCCATCCTGAACGAAGACCGGCCAAATCAGGTCGTTTACGGTCAGTACGTTTTCCTGCGTCAACCGGCGCAGCGCCTCGGTCCGGCGGTTGCGGCGAAAGCGGGTTGCGGGATAGTGGGCCTGGATCGGTCGCATGACAGTCCTCTTTTCAGCTTGTTCCGGCCTGCGGATGACGGTTGGGACGTTTTTGTGAAGCTCGTGACATGGAAGTGTCGGTGCCTCAAGGCTATGCAATGGCAAAACGGGAAGGAACACCCAAACGTGCAATGGTACGAACTTCTTCTCTCGCCGCTCAGCCTGCGGTCCTTTTCCAGCCTGTGGTTCTGGATTGCGCTGGTGGCATTCTGGACGCTGGTGAACCGGCGGGTGATGGGCGTGCCGTTCGACCGGGTTCTGGCCGCGCGCGAAGGGGATGCCGAAGCCGCGTCCGAGGCGGAGGCGCTGGCACGGATCGAGGTGCGGCGGCGGCTGCGCCCGTCGCAGGGCGTCCGGATGGTGCATGTGGCACTGGCGGCCTTTGTGGGCACCGCGCTGACGCTTCTGGCGTTGGCGGGGCTGGAACTGGCGCAGGCGCTGGCGCTTATGATCCTGCCGTGGCTGCTGATCGAGCTGCTTCGCCAACGCCTTGCCCGCCGCCTTGATGCCGAAGCGCCCGATGCCACAACCCTTGTGGACCGGCTGATCTGGCACCGGCTGGGCACGCAGGCCATTGGCGGCATCGCCATTTTCGTTACGGTGCTTTGGGGGGCTTGGCGGAACCTGAGCCTTTCCATACCGCATTGACGTCCGCGCGGTCCGGGATAAAGGAAGACCATGAACACTCGCATCATTCTGGGCGGCGCGCCCGAAGGGTATGACGCCCGCCTTCTGGCGAAAGAGCTGTCGCGCGGCCAGCCGGTCATCCACGTTGCCCGCGACGACAAGCGGCTGGAGGCGATGCGCACCGCCCTGTCCGTCATGGCGCCCGACGTGGCGGTGCTGGAGTTTCCGGCTTGGGATTGTCTGCCCTATGACCGCGTCTCCCCGAACCCGCTGATTGCCGCGCGGCGCATGGCCACGCTTGCCGCATTGGCGCAGGGGCTGCCATCGGCCTTCGTGCTTCTGACCACGCTGAACGCGGCCACGCAAAAGGTGCCTTCGCGCGAAACCGTGGCAGCTGCCAGCTTCTCGGCCCGGGTGGGGGACCGGATCGACGAAAAGCGGTTGCGCGATTACCTCGGACGCATGGGCTATTCCCCCGTCACCACGGTGGCGGAGCCGGGGGACTTCGCGATCCGCGGCGGCATCATCGACATCTATCCGCCCGAAACACAGCCCGTCCGCCTGGATCTGTTCGGCGATACGCTTGATGGGCTGCGGCAGTTCGATCCGGATACGCAACGGTCAACAGACAAGCTGGCAGCGCTGGATCTTGCCCCGGTGTCGGAGGTAATGCTGGACGAGGCCGCGATCACGCGCTTCCGGCAGAACTATCGTGTCGAATTCGGCGCGGGTGGTGCGAACGATCCCCTTTACGAAGCTGTAAGTGCCGGCCGCAAGCATCAGGGGATGGAGCATTGGCTGCCCTTCTTCCATGACCGGCTGGAAACGATCTTCGATTACGTCCCAGATGCTGCCGTGATGCTCGACGATCAGGTCACGCCCGCCCGCCTGTCGCGCTGGGAAGGGATCGCAGACCAGTATGACGCGCGGCGAGAGGCCCTGGGCCAGAAGAACCGCGTCGACACGGTGTACAAGCCGGTTGCGCCCGAAACGCTGTATCTGGACAATGCGGCATGGGAGGCGGTGCTGGGCCCGCATCGCACGGTGCAGCTTTCGCCGCTGGCGCAGGCACCGGGGCCGGGGGTTCTGGATGCCGACGGGCGCATCGGGCGCAACTTCGCCCCCGAACGCCAGCAAGAGAATGTCAGTTTGTTTAGCGCACTGGCAGATCACGTCCGCGCGCTTCGCAAGGACCGGCAGGTGGTGATCGCAAGCTGGTCCGAAGGCGCACGAGAGCGGTTGAAGGGGCTGCTTGAAGATCAGGGTGCAAGTGCCACCTATGTATCGGATTTCCGCGAGGTGAAGGACGGGAAGGGCAGCCTGTTCCTGATCGTCTGGCCGCTGGAGGCGGGGTTCACCGCGCCCGGCCTTGCCGTCATTTCAGAGCAGGACGTTCTGGGCGACCGGCTGGTCGGCAAACCCAAGAAGCGCCGCAAATCAGACAATTTCCTGCGCGAGGTGGATACCCTTTCCCCCGGTGATCTGGTCGTGCATGTGGAACATGGCGTCGGCCGCTACATGGGGCTGGAAACGCTGCGCGTGCCGCAGCCGCCCCGCAACAAGCCGGGTCCGCCGCATGATTACCTGCATCTTGTTTATGCCGAGGACGCCAAGCTTTACCTGCCCGTAGAGAACATCGAGCTTCTAAGCCGGTTCGGCCACGAAGACGGCCTGCTGGACAAACTGGGCGGCGGTGCATGGCAGGCCAAGAAGGCCCGCCTGAAGGAACGCATCCGCGAGATTGCGGACAGGTTGATGCGCATTGCCGCCGAACGCAACCTGCGCCACGCACCCATCCTTGAAGCGCCGCACCAGATGTGGGAGGCGTTCTCTGCCCGTTTTCCGTATCAGGAAACCGATGACCAACTTGCCGCCATCACCGACGTGGTGGCCGATCTGGAGGCGGGGCGGCCGATGGACCGACTTGTGGTGGGCGATGTCGGCTTCGGCAAGACCGAAGTGGCGATGCGCGCTGCGTTCGTGGCGGCGATGGCGGGGATGCAGGTTGCCGTGATCTGCCCGACCACACTTCTGGCCCGCCAGCATTTCCGCAGCTTCGCCGATCGCTTCCGGGGCTTTCCGTTCAAGGTTCGCCAGCTGTCGCGTTTCGTTCCGGCCAAAGAGGCGTCGGAAACCCGTGCTGGGCTGGCCGATGGCACGGTGGATATCTGCATCGGCACCCATGCCCTTCTGGCCAAGGGCGTGCGCATCAAGAACCTTGGCCTGCTGGTCATCGACGAGGAGCAGCATTTCGGCGTCTCCCACAAGGAGCGCCTGAAGGAAATGCGGTCCGAAGTGCACGTTCTGACGCTGACGGCAACGCCGATCCCGCGCACGCTGCAACTGTCGCTGACGGGGGTGCGGGACCTGTCGATCATCGCAACGCCGCCGGTCGACCGTCTGGCCATCCGCACCTATGTATCCGAATTCGATACCGTCACAATCCGCGAGGCGCTTTTGCGCGAACGCTATCGCGGGGGGCAAAGCTTCTTCGTTGTGCCGCGCGTGTCGGACCTGCCCGAGATCGAGGCGTTCCTGCGTGAACAGGTGCCCGAGGTGAGCTTCATCATCGCCAATGGCCAACTTGCCGCAGGTGAGCTGGATGAAAGGATGAACGCCTTTTATGACGGCAAGTACGATGTGCTGCTGGCGACGACGATCGTTGAATCCGGTCTGGATATCCCCACAGCCAACACGATGATCGTGCACCGCGCCGACATGTTCGGCTTGTCGCAGCTCTACCAGATCCGCGGGCGCGTGGGGCGCGCCAAGACGCGTGCCTATTGCTATCTTACGACAAAGCCCCGTGCACCGCTGACCCCGCAGGCCCAGAAACGGTTGCGGTTGCTTGCCAGCCTCGACAGCCTGGGGGCAGGGTTCAACCTTGCCTCGCACGATCTGGACCTGCGGGGGGCAGGCAATCTTCTGGGAGAGGAGCAGTCGGGCCACATCAAGGAAGTCGGCTACGAACTTTACCAGAACATGCTGGAGGAAACGATCCAGAAGATCCGCTCGGGCGAGATCGGGGGCCTTACGGATGCGGATGAACAATGGTCGCCCCAGATCAACATCGGTGTGCCTGTTCTGATCCCAGAAGAATACATCCCCGATCTGGATATCCGTCTGGGCCTTTACCGCCGCTTGTCAGGGTTGACCACGAAGGTGGAACTGGAAGGCTTCGCCGCCGAATTGATCGACCGCTTCGGAGAGATCCCGAAAGAGGTGAACACCCTGATGCTGGTGGTCCGTATCAAGGCGATGTGCAAGAAGGCCGGCATCTCGCGTCTGGATGCAGGGCCGAAGGGTGCGACGATCCAGTTCCATAACGACAAGTTTGCCAATCCGGTGGGGCTGGTCGATTTCGTGAAGGCCCAACCCGAGGCGAAGGTGGTTGGCAACAAGATTGCCGTCACTGCCGACTGGAAAACGGAGGCGGACCGCATCCGCGGCGCCTTCGGTCTTGCACGCGATCTGGCGGAAAAGGTGGTGAAACCGAAGCGTCAGTGACGCTTCGGGATCAGCCGCATCAGAACCAGCGCAGTGCCGGTATAGATGGCGATACCCGTGGCCAGCGGCACGTTCGTGCCGTCGAATGCCTGCCCGACGGGCGTCGCCAGAACCACCCCCATGATGGTGGAGAAGCAGCCGATGATGGAGGCGCCAAGGCCCGCCAGATGGCCAAGCGGTTCAAGCGCCAGCGCGTTCAGGTTGCCCATGGACAGGCCCAGCATTCCGAACATCGTCATCGTCCACAGCACCTGCGCGGCAAAGGCGAACCCTTCGGGCATGATGCCGAAGCCATTCGTCACCGCCATGAGAGTCGAGACGACAACCTGCACCCCGATGACCGAGGTGATCAGCGTCCGCATCCCGATCGTCATGACCAGGCGCGCATTCACAAAGCTGGACACACCCGCCACCAGCGCGATCAGCGCGAACCAGTAGGGGAAGGTCTCTGCCCGGTCGAAGCGCACCTCGAAGATCTGCTGGATGGAGGAAATGGTCGCAAACATGCAGCTCATGATCAGGCCCTGCACGATCATGGAGATGATGACGATACGATTGCGCAGAACCTCCACCAGCCCAAGACGCAGCATGCTGACCTGCAATGCGCGGCGGTTTTCAACCTTCAGGGTTTCGGGCTGGCGGATCCACAGCCATGTGGTGGAAAGGACCGAGAACAGGACGAAGGCGAAGAACAACGAGCGCCAGTCGCTTGCGCTGATGATGATGCTGCCGATCATCGGGGCCACGGCCGGAACCAGCGTGAATACCATCATGATAAAGCTGACGACGCGGGCCATGTCGCGGCCGACGTAAAGGTCGCGCACCATCGCGATGGCGACCACGCGCGGCCCCGCAGCGCCGATGCCCTGAACGACCCGTCCCACCAGCATCCATTCAAGATCGCCCGATATCCACGCGATCAGCGCACCAAGGCAATAGATCACGGAGCAGCCGATCATCGTCGCCTTGCGACCGATCGCGTCGGAAACCGGCCCCATGATCAGCGTGCCGACCCCCATGCCCAGCATGAACAGCGTCACGATAAGCTGAACGTGGTTCGGGGCATCCGGCGTCAACTCGGCCGTGATGTCGGGCAGGGCCGGCAACATCGAGTCGATGGAGAAGGCAACGGTGGCCATCATCGCAGCGATCAGCGCGATGAACTCGACCTGTCCGGGGGCGCGCTTGGCGATCATTTGCTTTCCAGTTGCTCTGCGATTTCGTCGATGATGCGCTGCCATGTTTCCAGTGGCTGCGCGCCCGGGATCACGAACTGCCGGTCGATCAGGAAGGTGGGAACTGCCGTCACGCCTTTCTGGCGCGCATCCAGATCCCGCGCCAGAAGATCGTCCCGGTCGGCATCCGATGCCAGAAGCCGTGCCACAAGATCGCGATCCATCCCGCAGGCACCTGCCAGATCAGCCAGCACTGCGTGGCTTCCGATGTCCAGTCCGTCCCGGAAATAAGCCCGGAACAGGGCATCCACCACGCGGTTCTGCGCCCCTTCAAGGCCGGCCCAGTGGATCAGGCGATGCGCGTCGATTGTGTTCGGCATGCGGGTGGCACGGGTGATGTCCATCTGAACGCCTGCCTCATCCGCGGCGGCCTGCACTTGGGCCGCCATGGCGGCGGCCTTCTGACGATCGCCAAACTTCGCCTCCAGCCACTCAGCGCGGTTGGCGCCTTCGGACGGGATGTCGGGGTTGAGGCGGAAAGGATGCCATTCCACCCGGAAGGCATGGGCGGGCCGGCTTTCCAATGCGCGGTCCAGGATGGATTTGCCGATATAGCACCATGGGCATACCGGATCGGAAAATACATCCAGCGGAATCGTGGCCGAAGTCATCTGTCATCCTGACATGTCGGGTAGCATCCGGCGGTCAGGCCGTCGGATAACCCATTGATTATGCGCCCGGCACCACCGGATGACCAGAGCCGCAGGATGAATTTTTTACGGCATCAGCCGCCCTGCACCGGATCCTCGGTGACGTTATCATCGCCGAACTTGCGATCGTCATCCGTCGCGTCCTCGCCCGGCGACACGTAAAGCTGGCTGTCGCGGATCGAGGCGTTGTCATGCTGTTCATCCATATGCACGTCCGATGGCACCGCGCCTTCCAGCCATTCATCAACCTGCTGGGCGATATCTTCGGGATCTTCGCCCGTCACCTCGATCAGGCGGGCTTCCAGCGCCTCGCGGTCGCCGTCCACATCGATCAGGTCTTCTTCCGAAAGGTCCGGCCAGGTGTCCAGCAGGGACTCCTGAAACGCCTCCCAGTTTTGCTCAACATTGTTCCAGCGCATTCCGGTTCTCCATTCGTTTGGTCTGCCGGAAACGCAGGATGCGTGCTGTTGTTCCTCAGTCCGCCCACCAGGTTTCCGGCTCGAACCCCGGCCAGTCGCCGTAAAGGGGCAGGCGGTCCGGATGGCGCAGGTTGCTGCGATAGGCGATGCGGGACACGGGCGAATACCAGAAGGGAATGACATAGCGCCCCGCCATCAGCAGCCGGTCCAGCGCGCGGGTCGCGCTTTGAAACTCCCGCGGGGTTTGCGAACGGACCATCGCCGTCACCATCGCATCCACGGCGGGCGATGCAACGCCCATGAGGTTGCGACTGCCCGTCTGGTCAGCGCCGCTTGACCCCCCGTAAAGCATCTGCTCGTTCCCCGGGGAAAGCGAGAAGCTCCGCTCGATCTCGGTCATGTCGAAATCGAAATCGGTGATGCGCTGGCGGTATTGCGCGGCATCAACCGTAACGACGCGCGCCTCGATCCCGAGGCGTTGCAGCGACTGCACATAGATCGCGGCAACCGAAGCCGTTTCCCCCGCGCTTTGCGGCAGCAGGATATCGAAGCGGAAAGGCTGGCCGCCCTTGGTCAGGACGCCATCCTCCACCGTCCAGCCGGCTTCTTGCAGCAGGGCCATGGCGCGGCGCTGCCGGCTGCGGGCAGGGGCATCGTCGCGTGGCAGGGCATATCCTTCAAGCGCGCCGGGGGTGATGCTGTCGCGATAGGGGGCCAGCAGATCGGCCTCATCCGCGGGGACGGGGGTGCCGATTTCCATCCCGAGGTCGGAGTTGGAGAAGTAGCTTTCGATCCGCGGCTCGGTCCCGCCGGTGACGATGCGGTTGATCAGGCCGAAATCGAAGGCGAGGATCATCGCTTCACGCACGCGCCAGTTGTCGAACATCGGATCGCGCGTGTTCATGACGAAGCCGTGCATCCCCGACGGACGGCGGTGGGGGATCTCCTCCAGCACGATGTCGCCGTTGCGCACGGCCGGAAAATCGAAGCTGCTGAGCCACCGCGACGGGTTCCCCTCACGCCAGAGAGAGAGAGAGCCGGCCTTGAACGCCTCGAACATCACGCTGCTATCGGCATAGAATTCCGTCCGCATCTCGTCGAAATTGTAGAGGCCGCGGTTGAAGGGCAGATCCTTGCCCCACCAGTCCGGATCTCGCCGATAGGTGATGGAGCGGTTGGGCACGAAGCTTTCCACGCGATACGGGCCCGATCCGATGGGCGCTTCCAGCGTGGACTGGGTGAAATCCTTGTTTTCCCATTGCGCCCGCTTCAGCACGGGACGCAGGCCAAGGATCAGCGGCATTTCGCGGTCAGGTTCGGTGAAGACGAAGCGGACAGAGCGGGGCCCGGTCTGTTCGACCGATCGCACCTTGTGCCACGCCCCGGCATAGCGGGGCTGGCCTTGTTCGGCCAACGTCTCGAAAGACCAGATCACGTCCTTGATGGTTACGGGCGTTCCATCGGAAAAACGGGCCTCGGGGCGCAGCGTGAATTCCACGAAGCTCCGCTCGTCATCCGTTTCGACGCTTTCGGCCAGAAGCCCGTAAAGCGTGAACGGCTCGTCGATGGACCGGGCCATCAGGGATTCCACCGTCCATGTTCCAAGAAAGAACGGGGCGCGCCCTTTGACGATGTAGGGGTTCAGAGAGTCGAAGCCCCCCGATTCGCCGGTAATCATGATGCCGCCCTTCGGCGCGTCCGGATTCGCATATGGCAAATGGTTAAAATCTGGTGAAAGGGCGGGCTCACCATACATCGCGATGCCGTGCGACTTTTCTGCCACAGCCTGCGAGGCCACCAGAAGGAAGGCGGTGCAGCTTGCCGCGGCCTTCAAAACCTTAACGATTTGTGACTTCATGCGCCGCCTGACCCTCTTCTTGCCCCGGGTGACCGGGCCCCTTCTGTGGCAGACCGGCTCACCTGAAACTTTCAACTTGGCCAAACGGATGCGGGAGGTTATAAAGACCTCACTGCTCGATAGGTTTCTTGCCTGTATGAAACCTGCCTCATACTGAACGCCGGCCTTAGTGCCGGCGTTTTTTTTGCCGACGTGGCGGGCGTATCCCGAGGTCGGGCAGCATGGCAAGTACATTTCTTGACATCACGCGCCTTCCGGTGCCGGAGCGGGGGAAGACGCGCCCATTTTTTGGTTAACGCAAGCGGCAGATTTCCGACGCAATTCCCGCAGCAAGGCGTGCGTTGTTCAGAACAAGCTCGATGTTGGAGGCAAGGGAGCGGCCTTCCGTCAGCGCGAAGATGCGGTCCAGCAGGAAGGGCGTCACCTCCTTGGCGGCGATGCCTTGCTGTTCCGCCTCGCGCAGGGCGGCTTCGATGGCAGGTGCGATCTCGGCCTGCGGGATCTCATGCTCGGCCGGAATGGGGTTGGCGACAAGTTGGCCGCCCGGCAGTTCAAGCGTGGCGCGCATCAGGTGGGCCTGTGCGATCTGGGTTGCCGTGTCCATGCGCAGGGGGGCCTTCAGCCCCGACTGGCGCGACCAGAAGGCGGGAAGTTCATCCTGACCATATGCGATGACCGGAACGCCATGTGTCTCAAGCACTTCCAGCGTCTTGGGCAGATCGAGGATTGCCTTTGCGCCCGCTGCAACCACCGTGACGGCCGTCTGGCCAAGCTCCGGCAGGTCGGCCGAGATGTCAAAGGTCGTCTCTGCACCGCGGTGCACGCCGCCGATGCCGCCGGTGGCGAAAACGTCGATGCCCGCAAGCTTGGCGCAGATCATCGTTGCGGCCACCGTCGTGGCCCCCGTGCGGCCAGAGGTGATGCCAACAGCCAGATCGGCACGCGACAGTTTCATCGCATCGGGTGTCTGGCCAAGCAGATCCAGATCCTCGTCATCCAGCCCGATGCAGATCGCGCCGTTCATGATGGCGATGGTGGCCGGCACGGCCCCTTCGGCGCGGATCGTATCCTCAACGGCGCGGGCCATCTCCACGTTCTGGGGGAAGGGCATGCCGTGGGTGATGATAGTGCTTTCCAGCGCGACAACGGGCGTGCCTTCGGCAAGCGCTTCGGCAACTTCGGGAAGGATGATCAGGGGAAGGCTCATGGGATATCTCCGGAAACGTGATCGGCGGCGGTGCGCAACGCGGCGCTCAGGGCGTCGCGGCGGCTTGCGCCCCGACGTTCGGCCACAAGATGCGCGGCCATGAAGGTATCGCCCGCACCTGTCACGCGCGTGACAAGAACCGGCGGGGGTGTGTCGGTGACGACGCCTTCGCCCGCGCGCCCTTCGGCGCAGGCGCGCCCGCCATCGGTGACCAGCACATGCGCCGCGCCGCGCGCCAGCAGTGCCTCGGCCGCTTCGGCTGCGGTCTTTGCATTCACCTTCGACAGGATCGAGGCTTCTTCAAGGTTCACATAGATCGTGGCATTGGGGCAGCCCAACAGCGGCAGCAGCCGTTCGGCCTTGCCGGGGCTGGCTGGGGCCACGCGCAGATCCGCATTGGCAAACAGGGGAGAGCTGGCGATCTCGCTCAGCAAGCCTTCGGTCAGGTTGCCGTCCAGCGCGATGGGCCCGTTCCATCCGGCCAGCGCGCCGGAAAGGGGGCGCAGGATCTTGTCGCCCGCAGCCTCAAGTGAATGGGCGTCGGCGATTGCGGCGATCAGCCCGTTCGCGCCTTCCACGGCCATATAGCGGTCGGTGGGCAGGTCGTCGGACCGATAGATGTAGTCCGTGACCATTCCCAGCCGGGCGCAGTCGGCCACAAGCTCGTCCCCTTCGGCATCGCGGCCGATGGCGGTCAGCAGTGCCGGGGTCAGCCCGAAGCGGCGCAGCGTGATGGCAATGTTCATCGCGACCCCGCCCGGGATGCGCGTGATGCGTCCCGGCACGTCCGAGCCGAGCCGCATGGCAGCGGGCGAACGCCCGATGATGTCCCAAAGGACGGAACCGATGCAAAGAATATCCATGTGCTGCTTCTGTGCCAGCCGTGCGGCCCGCGCAAGGGGTTGCGGCCGGATCACGGGCAGGTTATATGCGCGCCACTTCACAGGCGAGGCTTGGGCTGATCGGGGAGACATCCCGAAAGGTCCGCCGGTTGGGAGAGATCCCTGAGGGCTTCGCCGAGGCGCAAACCGGAAAAGGAAATGGACATGGCGCTCCCCGATTTCTCGATGCGTCAGCTGCTTGAAGCTGGCGTTCACTATGGTCACCAGACCGCTCGCTGGAACCCCCGCATGGCGGAGTTCATCTATGGCGATCGCAACGGCATCCACATCGTTGACCTGACGCAGACCGTCCCGATGCTGGACAAGGCGCTGCAAGTCGTTCGCGACACCGTTGCCAAGGGTGGCCGCGTTCTGTTCGTGGGCACGAAGCGCCAGGCACAAAAGCCGGTCGCCGACGCTGCCGAGCGTTGCGCACAGCACTACATGAACCACCGCTGGCTGGGCGGCACGCTCACCAACTGGAAAACGGTTTCCAACTCCATCCAGCGCCTGAAGCAGCTGGACGAGCTGATGGAATCCGGCGCCGAAGGCCTCACCAAGAAAGAGCGCCTGAACATGGAGCGCGAGCAGGCCAAACTGCAGGCTTCGCTGGGCGGCATCCGTGACATGGGCGGCGTTCCGGACCTTCTGTTCATCATCGACGTGAACAAGGAAGACCTGGCCATCCTGGAAGCGCAGAAACTGGGCATCCCGGTTGTTGCGATCGTGGACACCAACGCTTCGCCCAAGGGCGTGGATTATGTCATCCCGGGCAACGACGATGCGGCCCGCGCGATCGGCCTGTACTGCGATCTGGTGGCCCGTGCGGCGCTGGACGGCATGACTGCCCAGATGGGCGCTGCCGGCATCGACCTTGGCGAGCTGGAAGCCGCGCCCGAGGAAGAGGCCGTCGAAGAGGCGTAAGCCTGTCGTCTGACCGTTACCCGGCGGGATTAAACCCGTCGGGATTTCCATTCGAATACCGAGGAGAGCCACGATGGCAATCACCGCACAGATGGTGAAGGAACTGCGCGAATCGACCGGCGCAGGCATGATGGACGCCAAGAAGGCGCTGACCGAAACGGACGGCAACATGGAAGCCGCCGTTGACTGGCTGCGCACCAAGGGTCTGGCCAAAGCCGCCAAAAAGTCGGATCGCGTGGCTGCCGAAGGTCTGGTCGGCGTTGCCGTCTCGGGCGGCAAGGGCGTTGCGGTCGAAGTGAACTCGGAAACCGACTTCGTTGCCAAGAACGCCGACTTCCAAAAGCTGGTCGCTGGCATCACGAATGCCGCGCTGACGGTTTCGGATGTTGACGCGCTGAAGGCTGCCGATCTGAACGGCAAAACGGTGGAAACGGTTCTGACCGAAGCCATCGCCGTTATCGGCGAGAACATGACGCTGCGCCGCATGGCCGTTGTGGAAGGCGACTCGGTCGCGTCCTATGTCCATACCGCTGCTGCCGACGGCATGGGCCGCATCGGCGTGCTGGTTGCCGTGAAAGGCAACGACAACGGCATTGCCAAGCAGATCGCGATGCACATTGCCGCGACTAACCCCGCCTCGCTGTCGGAAGCCGACCTGGACCCGGCACTGGTGGAGCGTGAGAAGAACGTCCTGACCGAGCAAGCGCGCGAGTCGGGCAAGCCGGAAGCCGTGATCGAGAAGATGATCGTTGGCCGCATGGCGAAGTTCTTCGAAGAAGTTACGCTGCTGGGCCAGAAGTTCGTTCTGAACCCCGACGTGACCGTTGGTCAGGCTGCCAAGGATGCTGGCGTTGAAGTCGTCGGCTTTGTCCGCATGGCTGTTGGCGAAGGCATCGAAAAAGAGAAAGAGGATTTCGCCGCCGAAGTCGCAAAGACTCTCAAGGGCTGATCTTCTTACCCGTCTTACGGAAACGCCGCTCCATCCGGGGCGGCGTTTTCATTTGCGCACGGCGCCCCCCTTGACCTTCGGTGCCCGTCGTTTCTTATGGTTCGCGAACCGAAAGAAGGAGAGCCCCGATGGCCTTTACGCTTCCCGAACTTCCCTATGCCCATGACGCGCTTGCCGATCTGGGCATGTCGAAGGAAACGCTCGAATTCCACCACGACATCCACCACAAGGCTTATGTCGACAACGGCAACAAGCTGATCGCCGGCACCGAGTGGGAGGGAAAATCCCTCGAAGAGATCGTGAAAGGCACCTATCAGCAAGGCGCTGTCGCCCAGAACGGGATTTTCAACAACGCCTCGCAACACTGGAACCACAACCTGTTCTGGGAAATCATGGGGCCGGGCGAAAAGAAACTTCCGTCCGAGCTGGAGAAGGCACTGACCGAGTCCTTCGGGTCGGTCGAGAAGTTCAAGGAAGAATTCGCAGCCGCCGGTGCCGCACAATTCGGTTCCGGCTGGGCCTGGCTGGTGAAGGATGCGTCGGGCGCTCTGAAGATCACCAAGACCGAAAACGGCGTGAACCCGCTTTGCTTCGACCAGACGGCGCTGCTGGGCTGCGACGTTTGGGAGCACAGCTACTATATCGATTTCCGCAACAAGCGTCCGGCCTATATCACCAACTTCCTCGACAAGCTGGTGAACTGGGAAGCGGTCGCTTCGCGTCTCTGATCACGGCAAAGGCCCGCCGATCCGGCGGGCCTTTCTTATCCTGCGGAACATCTGCGGGCAGCCGCCGTTTCCCCTCGACGCAACAAGAGGAGACGGACATGCACCGCCTGACGAATGGAACTTGGGTCGTCGTTGCCGATGGCGAGAAAGCGCTTTTCATGCGGAACGAAGGGGATGGCCAGTATCCCGTTCTGCGCGTGCGCCGGCTGGAAATCCACGACAACCCACCCGATCGCGAGCAAGGCACTGACAAGGCGGGGCTGATGGGCAACGGGCGCGGCGGTACCGGCGGCGCGGCGGGCGAGACGACCTTCCACCAGCTTGAAAAGGAACGCTTTGCGCAGGATCTGGCGCAGATCCTTTACAAGCAGGCGCACAAGGGCAAGTTCGACCGGCTGGTTCTGGTTGCCGCACCGCAGACACTTGGCGCCATCCGGCCCGAACTTCACAAGGAAGTTCAGGATCGCATCGTGGCCGAGATCCCGAAATCCCTGACCTCGATGCCGGTTGATCAGATCGAAAAGATCGTGATGTCGGAGTTGTCGGCCGACTGATCAGTCAGCCAGAGCCGCCTCCAGCGCTTCGACGCTGTCCACTACCGTCACGAAGTCCAGAAGCGATGCATCGGCAAACCCTTCGGCCACGGTGTGATTCAGAAGCTGGATGAGGGGTGTCCAGTAACCCTCGGTGTTCAAAACAAAGATCGGCTTGTCGTGCAGGCCGATCTGCCGCCAGGTCAGCACCTCGAAAAACTCGTCAAGCGAGCCTGCGCCCCCCGGAAGCACGACGATCTTGTCCGAGTTCATGTACATGACCTTCTTGCGGACATGCATGTTGTCGGTGACGACGAACTGCGTCACCTGGCGCCGGCCCTGTTCACGGTCCATCAGGTGCTGCGGGATGACGCCCAGTGTCGCGCCCGAGGCCGCACCGCGGGCTACCTCGCCCATCAGCCCTACGTCGCCCGCCCCGTAAACCAGCCGCCAGCCGCGCCGCGCGATCATCGCGCCCGTTGCATGGGCATCTTGCATGAAGGCCGGACGCGCCCCCTTGCGGGAGCCGCAGAATACGCAGACGGAAAGGGTATGGGTCATCGGATCACCTTGTTTTACACCGCTTCTACATGCAGCGGGCGCCTGACGGCAAGGTGACCCGTCTGGTCATTTGTGGCGCATGCCCCTATCACGGCGGACACAGGAGACCGCCATGACAAAGACGCCCGAGACATCCAGCACCGGCTGGCAGACAATCGCCCGCGTAGCGCCCTATCTGTGGCCCAAGGACAAGCCTTGGGTGAAGCGCCGGGTCGTGATCGCGATGACGATGCTGATCATCGCCAAGGTTATCTCGGTCTCCACGCCGCTGGCCTACAAGGCGGCGGTGGATGCGCTTGGGGGCGAGGCGCCGGATGCCGTCACCATGCTGATGCTTGGCGCCGTGGGGCTGACGCTGGCTTACGGCCTTGCCCGTTTCGGGGCGGTGGCGTTTCAAGAATTGCGGGATTTCGTGTTCGTGCGCGTGGGCCAACGTGCGCTTCGGGCGCTGGCGCTGGAAACGTTCACCCATATCCACCGGCTTAGCCTACGCTATCACATCATGCGGCGCACGGGCAGCCTCAGCCGCGTGATGGAGCGGGGCGTGAAAGGCGTGGAGTTCCTGCTGCGCTTCCTTCTGTTTTCCATCGGGCCGCTGATCCTGGAGCTTTCGCTGGTCGCGATCATTTTCTGGGTTCTGTTCGGCTTCGTCTACATGCTGGTGGTGATCGCCACCGTTGCGGCCTATGTCGCCTTCACCTTCAAGGTGACCGAGATCCGCGTGCGCATCCGGCAGGAGATGAACGAGCAGGACAACGACGCCAACCAGAAGGCCGTCGACAGCCTGCTGAACTTCGAGACCGTCAAGTATTTCGGGGCCGAGGCGCATGAGGCGAGCCGCTATGATACAGCAATGGCGGGATACGAACGGGCTGCCGTGCGTACCGGGCAAAGCCTGTCGGTGCTGAACATGGGGCAGGGCGCGATCATCACGACCGGCCTTGTGGCGGTGATGGTCATGGCTGCGCGCGGCGTTCAGGCGGGCACACTGACGGTGGGCGATTTCGTGATGGTCAATGCCTACATGATCCAGATCACGATGCCGCTGGGTTTCCTTGGCACTGTTTATCGTGAAATCCGGCAGGCGCTGGTCGATATGGGCCAGATGTTCGGCCTTTTGAACCAACCGGCCGAGATCATGGACAAACCCGATGCGCCGGCCTTGCGCGTGAATGGCGGCGGGGTGGAATTCGATGAAGTGTTCTTCGGCTATGATCCGGCGCGCCCGATCCTTCAGGGCCTGTCCTTCAAGGCGGAACCGGGCCAGACGATCGCATTGGTCGGCCCGTCCGGCGCGGGCAAATCCACTGTCGGGCGGCTTCTGTTCCGGTTCTATGACGTGACGGGCGGGGCCGTGCGGATCGACGGGCAGGACCTGCGCGATGTGACGCAGGACAGCGTTCACGCGCAGATCGGCGTCGTTCCGCAGGATACCGTGCTGTTCAACGACACCATCCGCTATAACATCGCCTATGGCCGCCCCGGCGCGACCGAGGAGGAGGTGTTCGCCGCCGCCCGCGCCGCCCGCATCCACGATTTCATCCTGTCGCTGCCCGATGGATACGATACCAGCGTGGGCGAGCGTGGCCTGAAGCTTTCGGGTGGGGAAAAGCAGCGTGTCGGCATTGCGCGCACAATGCTGAAGAACCCGCCGATCCTGCTGCTGGACGAGGCGACCTCGGCCCTGGACA
Source organism: Falsirhodobacter deserti (assembly GCF_004015795.1). Lineage (GTDB taxonomy): Bacteria > Pseudomonadota > Alphaproteobacteria > Rhodobacterales > Rhodobacteraceae > Falsirhodobacter > Falsirhodobacter deserti. Next base: position 988,149 of record NZ_ML137218.1, read on the forward strand.
CGCAAACGGAACGGGACATCCAGGACAGCCTGCGCGTGATGTCGCAGGGCCGAACCGTGATCACCATCGCCCACCGCCTGTCGACCATCGCGGATGCCGACCGCATCCTTGTGATGGATGCCGGCCGCGTGGTGGAGGATGGCCGGCATGAGGAATTGCTGGCCCGCGGCGGACGATATGCCCGCCTTTGGGCGCACCAGTCCGCCGAAGAGGCGCATGCGGTATGAGCGGTCTTGGCATTTCGCGCGGAAACTGTGTAAGACGAAGGTCAACGGCAAGGGAGCGGTTTTCGTGAGCAACTCCGACAACTTCATGGGCGAGGTGGCCGAGGAGCTGCGTCGCGAGCGGATGGTCGGCGCGCTGAAGCGCTATGGCTGGATCGCAGTCGTGGTGGTGCTTGGCATCGCCGGCGGTGCCGCATGGGTGGAGTGGGAGCGTCAGAACGATCAGGCGTCTTCCCGCGCGTTTGGCGACACGCTTCTGGCGGCGCTGGAAACGGACACGCCCGAAGCGCGCCGCGCCGCGCTGGATGGTGTGACAGTGGAAGGGGAGCGTGCGGCCCTTGTGAACCTGCTGCAAGCGTCTGATCCAGACCAGGACAAGGCGGCAACGCTGGCCGCGCTGGATGCGGTGATCGCAGATACCAGCCTTCCGGCGGTGATTCATGATCTGGCGGTGCTGCGCAAGGTGATCGTGGCAGGCAGCGATCTTGCGGTGCAGGATCGTCAAGCCCTGTTGCAGCCGCTGACATCGCCCGGCCAACCCTATCGCCCCTTGGCGATGGAGCAGGCGGCCTATCTGCATCTTGAGGCTGGCGAGACACAGCAGGCGATCGAGGCGCTTCAGGCGTTGCTGGGCGACCAGCAGGCCATGCCCGATCTGCGCCAGCGGATCACGCAGGTCATCACCGCCCTTGGCGGTTCCACCACGACCGGTTGAGGAGGCGGCCATGATGAAGGCGACGACAGCCCTGGTAACGCTGGCCGCTTTGGCCGTGATGGGATGCCAGCGCGAGAGCGTTCTGCCGGGCGAGCGGATGGATGTGCGCGCCCCTTACGAAGATACGGGCGCCGGGGCGAACCGGGCAGCACCCATCTCGCTGCCTGCGCAGACCGCCGGATCGTGGACGCATCGCGGCGGCAATGCGCAGCATCTGGCCGGCAACGGACAGCTTTCCGCCCAACCGTCGGAAGTGTGGAGCGTGAAGTTCGGCGCCGCCGACTCTCGGCGCAAGCGGATCGCGGCGGCCCCGGTTGCGGTGGGCGACCGCGTTTTCGCGATGGATGCCGATGGGCAGCTTGCAGCGGTTTCGACCAGTGGCCAGCTTCTGTGGCAAACCCCGCTGCGCCCTGTGGGAGAGCGTTCGAGCATCTCGGGTGGCGGGATCGCTTATGGCGAGGGGCGCGTTTTTGCGACCACCGGCTATGGCGAGCTGATTGCGCTGGATCCCGCTTCGGGTGCCGTGCAATGGCGCCAGAAGCTTGGCGCGGCAGCCATCGGCGCACCCACCGTTGAAGGCGGCACTGTTTATGCCGTTGCCCGTGACGGGACCGCGTGGGCCGTGGATGCCGGTACGGGCCGCGTGGACTGGACGCTTCTGGGCACATCCGAGGTTGGCGGGATGCTCGGCACCGCCTCTCCGGCGGTGGCGGGTGGCTCGGTGATACTGCCATTCTCTACGGGAGAGGTCATTTCGGTCCTGCGCCAGTCCGGTGCGCGCCAGTGGACAACTGCCGTCGCAGGGCAACGTCGGGGCCGCAGCTATGCGCTGATCCCGGATATCACTTCCGATCCGGTTGTCAGCGGGCGAACCATCTATGTCGGCAACCAGGCGGGGCAGACGGTTGCGGTGAACCGCGACACCGGCACCCGCATCTGGGCGGCGCGCGAAGGGGCTTACGGCCCGGTCGCCGTTGGCGGCAATTCCGTGTTCCTTGTTTCGGACGAGGCGCATCTGGTCCGGCTTGATGCCTCCACCGGTGATACGATCTGGTCGGTGCCGATGCCCTATTACACCAAGGAAAACCCCAAGCGCCGGAGTGCGATCACCCCTCATTACGGCCCCGTCATCGCGGGCGGGCGGGTCGTTGTGGCTTCGGGCGATGAACGCCTGCGGTTCTTCGACCCGGTCAATGGCAACCTTGTCGGAGAGGTCGGGCTTGAGGGCGGCGCGGCTGCACAACCGGCCGTCGCGGGCGGCGCAATATACGTTGTCACGTCGGATGGACGGATTCACGCTTTCCGCTGACGCGCGGGCGGTGTAGACGTCCGGCCTTCGGAAGGAGAGCGGCATGAGTTTCACCCTCGCCATCGTCGGGCGGCCCAATGTGGGCAAATCGACCCTGTTCAACCGGCTGGTCGGTAAACGGCTGGCACTGGTCGACGACCAGCCCGGCGTCACGCGCGATCTGCGCGAGGGCGACGCGCGATTGATCGACCTGCGCTTCACCGTGATCGACACGGCGGGGCTTGAAGATGCCACCGATGACAGCCTTCAGGGCCGGATGCGGCGGCTTACCGAACGTGCCGTGGAAATGGCGGATGTCTGTCTGTTCCTGATTGATGGCCGCGTTGGCGTGACGCCGCAGGACGAGGTGTTTGCCGACATCCTGCGCCGCAAGAACGCCAACGTCATTCTTGGCGTCAACAAGGCTGAAGGCAAAGCCGGTGATGCCGGCGCGATCGAGGCGTGGAGCCTTGGACTGGGCGAACCTGTTCGCCTGTCCGCCGAACATGGTGAAGGGATCGACGATCTTTACCACGTTCTGCGCCCCATCGCCGCCGGCTATGCCGAACGCGCCAAGCAGGACGCACCGATCATCGACGTCGATGTGCCCGAAGGGTCGGAGGACGAGGCGGATCCCGATGCGCACAAGCCCACCGAAAAGCACCCGCTGCAGATCGCGGTCATCGGTCGCCCGAACGCGGGTAAATCGACGCTGATCAACAAGATCATCGGCCATGACCGTCTGCTGACCGGGCCCGAGGCCGGGATCACCCGTGATGCCATCTCGGTCAGGACCGACTGGAACGGCACCCCCACACGGATCTTCGATACCGCAGGGATGCGCAAGAAGGCCCGGATCAGCGACAAGGTCGAAAAGCTTTCGGTCGCCGATGGCCTGCGCGCGGTGCGATTCGCCGAGGTTGTCGTCGTGCTTCTGGACGTGGAGATCCCGTTCGAGCAGCAGGATCTGCGCATTGCCGATTTCGCCGAAACCGAGGGGCGGGCAGTCGTCATCGCGGTCAACAAGTGGGATCTGGAGGATGAGAAGCAGGACAAGCTGGCCGAACTGAAGGAAATGTTTGACCGGCTTCTGCCGCAGCTTCGCGGTGCGCCGCTGATCACCGTTTCGGCCAAGACCGGCCGCGGGCTGGAACGTCTGCGCGAGGCGATCTTGCGCGCGCATGACATCTGGAACCGCCGCATTCCGACCGCGCGCCTGAATTCGTGGCTGGGCGCGATGACGGAAGCGCACCCGCCGCCCGCACCCGGCGGCCGCCGGATCAAGATGCGCTACATGACGCAGGTGAAGACCCGTCCGCCGGGCTTCATCGTGATGTGCAGCCATCAGGACATGGTTCCTGACAGCTATAAGCGTTATCTGGTGAACGGTCTTCGCGACCACTTCGACATGCCGGGAACGCCGATCCGTCTGACGTTGCGGGGCCAGGGCGACAAGAACCCCTTCAAGGACAAGAAGAACTTCGGCACACCGTCGCGGTTGCGAAAGCACCTCGACAAGAAGAAGTCCTAGGGGACGACTTCCTGCCAGTCGCGCATCCGGTTGCGGAACCAGGTGCGCTGACGCTTTGCATATTGGCGCGTGGCGATCTTCGCCGCGGCCACCGCATCTCCAAGCGACATCTCGCCCCTCAGATGGGCTATCAGTTCGGGGGCGCCGATGGCGCGGGATGACGGGCGGGCTGGTTGCCAATGTGGCAGTTCTGCCCGTGCCTCATCCAGCGCGCCTTCCTGCATCATCATATCGAACCGCCGATCGATCCGCTTGCCCAGCCAATCCGGGTCGGGCCGCAGCACAAGCGCATGTGCCTTGTGCAGCGGCAAAAGCGGTGGCGGAGTATCGGCCTGCCAATCGGACAGGCCGCGCCCGGTGACGCGCAGCACCTCCCAAGCTCGCTGAACGCGGGCACGGTTCTGCATGTCGATCCTGCTTGCAGTGGGCGCATCAAGGGCGGCGATTAGATCGGGCAGCGCAAGACCGTCGCCTTCGGCGCGGATGGCAGGGGGCGTTGCGGGAATCTCAGCCAGTCCTTCGGTCAAAGCGGTGAAATAAAGCCCCGTGCCGCCCACGATCACCGGGCGCTGCGGCCCGTTCAGCAGGGCGGAAACCTCGCGCAGCCAATGGCCTACGGAGTATTCCTGATCCCGCGCAACATGACCATAAAGGGCGTGCGGCAGGGCTGCCTCCTCGCTTGGCGACGGGCGCGCGGTCAGGATGCGCCAGTTGCCGTAAACCTGCAAAGCATCGGCATTCAACACGATTCCCCCGCGTTGTTCGACGATTTGCGCCGCCAGCGCCGATTTTCCGCTGGCTGTCGGACCGGCGATCAGGACAGGCCGATCGTGCGGAATATCGCGCCAATCGCGCATCACTGACAATCCTTTGCTGATGGCCATGCGGCTCTGGTTGAAACTGGCGGCGTTTTCGGACATTTTCGCGCAAAGTAAAACCCGACGAAAGCGCCCCATGACCCAGATCTCCCAAACGCCCATTACCTATAAACGTGTAATGCTGAAGATCTCGGGCGAAGCGCTCATGGGGGATCAGGGTTACGGCCTGCATCCGCCCACCGTGGATCGCATCGCCCGCGAAGTTAAATCCGTTCACGATCTTGGGGTCGAGATCTGCATGGTCATCGGCGGTGGCAACATCTTCCGCGGACTGCAAGGATCCGCGCAGGGGATGGAGCGGACGACCGCCGATTACATGGGCATGCTGGCCACGGTGATGAACGCGCTGGCCATGCAAGCCGCGCTGGAGGCGCTGAACATCCACACCCGCGTGATCAGCGCCATTCCGATGGATCAGGTGTGCGAGCCCTATATCCGCCGCCGGGCCGTCCGCCACCTTGAAAAGAAGCGCGTCTGCATCTTCGCTGCGGGCACGGGCAACCCGTATTTCACCACGGACACCGCCGCCACGCTGCGCGCGAACGAGATGGCCTGCCAGGCGATCTTCAAGGGCACCAAGGTCGATGGGGTTTATGACAAGGATCCGAGCAAGCACGCCGATGCCAAGCGCTATGATGACGTGACCTATGACGAGGTGCTGCAAAAGCACCTGGGCGTCATGGATGCTTCGGCCATCGCGCTGGCGCGCGACAATGATCTGCCGATCATCGTCTTTTCGCTGGACGAGCCGGGCGGATTCTGCGGCATCCTGCGCGGTGAAGGCACCTATACGCGGGTGCGTGGCTGAGGCTATACCGCTGTGCGGGCGCCTGCTATGAAGCGCGGAACTATCAGGAAGGAAAACGCATGTCTGACGATCTGGAGATCGATCTTGACGGGATCGAGCGCCGCATGGATGGCGCGATCACGGCGCTGCGGGCAGAGTTCAGTTCGCTGCGGACGGGCCGCGCTTCGGGTGCGATCCTCGATCCGATCCACGTGGAGGCCTATGGCCAGATGACCCCGATCAACCAGCTTGGGACCGTGAACGTTCCCGAGCCGCGGATGGTCGTGATCAACGTCTGGGACAAGGGCATGATCTCGAAGGTTGAAAAGGCGATCCGCGAAAGCGGCATCGGCATCAACCCCGTAGTTGACGGGCCGCTGATCCGGCTGCCCATTCCCGAGCTGAACGAAGAGCGGCGCCGCGAGCTGACAAAGGTTGCCGCCGGTTATGCGGAAAACACCCGCGTTGCGATCCGCAACGTGCGCCGCGACGGGATGGACCAGATCAAGAAGGCCAAGGCTGCCGGTATGGCCGAGGATGACCAGAAGATGTGGTCGGACGAGGTTCAGGCGCTGACGGACAAGGCCATTGCCAACGTCGACAAGGCGCTGGAACAGAAACAGCAGGAGATCATGCAGGTCTGAACCTGCATGTAGGGAGGCACCCGTGGCCGGCACGCACAAGGACGGCGCACGTCACGTCGCCATCATCATGGATGGCAACGGACGATGGGCCACAAACCGCAGCTGGCCACGGCTGGTCGGTCACCGCAAGGGAGCCGAGCGGGTGAAGGAGATCGTCCGCTGCGCGCCCGATCTCGGAATCGAGTGGCTGACAATCTATGCCTTCTCGACGGAAAACTGGAAGCGCTCCACCGAAGAGGTGCTGGGCCTGATGGGCATCTTCGCACGATATATCGAGCGGGAGGCCGATCGCCTTGCTGCTGAAGGCGTGCGGATGCGCTTCATCGGTGACCGTTCGCGGCTCGACAAGAAGCTTCAGGCGCTGATGCTGGGGATCGAGCGTCGGACGGCGCATTTGACCCGCCTGAACTTGACGGTGGCCATCAACTATGGTGGGCGGGACGAGATGGCGCGCGCCGTGCGGTCCCTGGTTGCCGATGCTGCCGCAGGGCGCATCGATCCGGCACAGATCGACGGGGCGATGATTTCGGCGGCGCTGGACACGCGGGATCTTCCCGATCCTGACCTGATCATCCGCACCTCGGGGGAAACGCGGACCTCGAACTTCCTGCCGTGGCAATCGGCCTATGCAGAATATGAATTCACGCCGACACTCTGGCCGGATTTTTCGCCTGATGAACTGGCGGCGATCGTGGCGCGTTTCGGCAATCGCGACCGCCGTTTCGGCGGTGTGAAGCACGCATGAGGGGCGGGCGGAAGCAAGGACGTTGGGGCGATCTTCCCAAGCGCATGGCCTCTGCCGCGATCATGCTGGGTATCGGCGTTGTGGAGGTCTGGCTTGGCGGCGTGACTTTCGCCGCCCTTGTCATCCTGCTGACCGGCCTGATGACGTGGGAATTGGCGCGGATGCAGAAGCCGCGTGCGCCTTGGATGGCGGCAGGGCTAGGTGTGCTGGCCGCCGTCGCCTTGCTGGGGGCCCTTCAGGTGCCGCCCCCGTTGCAGGCCCTTTTGATCGCGCTTCCGCCTCTGGCATGCATTGGCGCGCTGCATCACCGCAAAGTTGCCACTATGTACGCGCTGGCGATCATGCTGTCGGGCTTTACCCTTATCGATCTGCGGAACGAGGCGGGCACGGTTGCGATCGTCTGGCTGATCACGCTGGTCGTGGCCTCGGATGTGATGGGATATTTCGCAGGCCGCAGCCTTGGCGGACCGAAATTCTGGCCGCGCGTCAGCCCCAACAAGACCTGGTCCGGTACCATTGCCGGCTGGTTCGGGGCAGCTGCCGTGGGCGCGCTCTTCGTGGCGATGCAAAATGAGCCGTGGCAGTTGATCGTGCTGTCGCCCATCGTGGCGCTTGCGGGCCAGCTTGGTGACATCGCCGAAAGCTGGATCAAGCGCCGTGCCGGCATCAAGGACAGTTCCAGCCTGATCCCGGGACATGGCGGTGTTCTGGATCGGTTCGATGCGCTGATCGGGGCGGTGGTGATCATCCTGCTGCTTGGTTTTCTTTTCCCTCTGCCTATTCCGGACAATATCTGATGCGCAGCGTTTCGATTTTCGGCGCGACCGGCTCTATCGGGGAAAGCACGTTCGACCTGATCCGGCGGGGTGGCGGCGCGGAAGTTTATCGCACCGTTGCGCTGACCGGTGGGCGGAACATCACACGCTTGGCCGAGATGGCACGAGAGCTGCGGGCTGAAATTGCAGTCACCGCGCATGAAGAATGCATGCCTGCGTTGCGCGATGCGCTGCAGGGCAGCGGGGTCGAGGTTGCTGCGGGCGCAGGGGCCATTGCAGATGCGGCCGACCGTCCGGTGGATTGGACCATGTCGGCCATAGTGGGTGCGGCAGGGCTGGTTCCGGGGCTGCGTGCGCTGCGCCATGGTGGCACGTTGGCCTTGGCGAACAAGGAAAGCCTTGTGACGGCCGGGCCGCTGCTGATGCAGACGGCGCATGATTTCGGTGCAACGATCCTTCCGGTGGATAGCGAACATTCCGCCGTCTTTCAGGCGCTGACGGGCGAGGATCGATCCTGCGTGGAGCGGGTGATAATCACCGCGTCGGGCGGCCCGTTCCGCGACTGGGATGCGGAGCGGATGGCAACGGCGACCCTTGCCGAGGCTGTGGCGCATCCGAACTGGTCCATGGGTCAGCGTATTTCCATCGACAGCGCGTCAATGTTCAACAAAGCGCTTGAACTCGTTGAAACGAGAGAGTTTTTCGGCATTGATCCTGAGAAGATCGAAGTGCTGGTCCATCCGCAATCCATCGTGCATGCTCTGGTCGGGTTCTGCGATGGCGGGATCATGGCGCATCTGGGCCCGGCGGATATGCGTCACGCCATTGGTTTCGCACTGCACTGGCCGAGTCGTGGCCCTGTTCCGGTGGAACGTCTGGACCTTGCGCGGATTGCCAACCTTTCCTTCCAAACCCCTGACGAAAAAAGATTTCCTGCCCTGCGCCTTGCGCGCGAGGTGATGGAGGCGCGGGGCCTGTCGGGCGCAGCCTTCAATGCGGCGAAAGAGATTGCGCTGGACCAGTTCATCGCGGGGCGGATCACGTTCCCGCAGATGGCGGTGCTGGTAGAGGAGACGCTGGCGCAGATGGCGCGGCGGAACGATCTTTCGCGTGACGCTGCGAACCTTGACGATGTGCTTCAGGCCGATGCCGCGGCACGTCGCACCGCAACCGAGATCGTGGGGGCTTGGTGATGGATATCGCACAACTCGTTCCGCAATTCGGCGGGCTCGTCTGGACGCTGGTCGCGTTTGTTCTGGCACTTTCAATCATCGTGACCATCCACGAATATGGCCATTATATCGTTGGCCGCTGGTCCGGCATCCACGCTGAGGTTTTCTCGCTCGGCTTCGGGCCGGTGCTTTTTTCACGAACAGACCGCCGTGGCACGCGCTGGCAGGTGGCCGCGTTGCCGCTGGGCGGTTACGTCAGGTTCAAGGGCGATGCCGATGCAGCTTCGTCCCGTCCGGATGCATCCGTTGAGGCACTGACGCCCGAGGAGCGTCGGCAGACCCTGCCCGGGGCGCCGCTTTGGGCGCGGGCCGCAACCGTTGCTGCGGGGCCGGTGTTCAATTTCATCTTCGCCATCATGGTCTTCGCGGGCGTTTCTATCGTTTCCGGCATCGCGGTGGATGAACCTGTGGTGGGGCAGGTGCAGCCTGTGCCGCAACAGGGCGATACCCTCAGGACGGGGGACCGGATCATCGGGATCGAGGGGCAGCCGACCGAAACTCTGGGCGATGTCTTCCGTGTGGCCGCCGATCTGCCCGCAGCCGCCACAGCCTCCTACGAGGTGGAGCGGGATGGTCGACGTATCGCGATCGAAGGACCGTTCCCGTTTCCGCCGATCGCGGGAAGTGTGGCCCCCGGCTCGGCTGCGCAGGATGCGGGCCTGCGCGCGGGCGACGTGATCGTGGCCGTTGATGGTGCGCCGGTGAATTCCTTCGAGGAACTGCGTGATCTGGTTGGCCTGTCCGAGGGAAAGCCCTTGACCTTGACCGTCTGGAACGGGACAAACCGCGAGGTGACGCTGACACCGAAGCGGCAGGACATTCCGCTGCCCGATGGCGGCTTTGAAACGCGCTGGCTTCTGGGCATCACCGGCGGTCTGGTATTTTCCCCCGAAACCCGCAGGCCCGGCCCGATGGAGGCGTTGACGCTTGGTGCTACCCAAAGCTGGACCATCGTGACAACCAGCCTTTCGGGCATGTGGCACATGGTCACCGGCGCCATTTCCACCTGCAATCTTCAAGGTCCCATCGGGATTGCCGAAACGTCGGGCGCTGCGGCACAGGCCGGCACGCAAAGCTTCATCTGGTTCATTGCGGTGCTTTCGGTGGCGGTGGGGCTTATGAACCTGTTTCCGATTCCGGTGCTGGATGGCGGGCACCTGCTGTTCTATGCCGCCGAGGCTGTTCTGGGCCGACCGCCAAGCCCGCGCGTGTTGCAAGCGTTCATGACAGGCGGGCTTGCGCTGATCCTTGGGCTGATGGTGTTCACGCTGACGAACGACATTCTGTGTCCGTGACCTCTCAGCCTTTTGACAACTGGTTTTATTGCCGCTAGTCAGGTCGGCAACAAAGGTAAAGAACGGGGCAGCGGATGACACGCGTGAAGGGTCGCTCGGGCAAGGCTGGGCTGCGTCCTGCCGTTGTATCGGTTTTCTTGGGGGCGGCAGCGGTTGGCGGGGCGGTGATCCCGGCACTGGCACAAAGCTACAGCTTCTCCAACGTCGTGGTGCAGGGGAACGAGCGTGTGGACGTTCCGACTATCCTGTCCTTCGCGGGCGTATCTTCGGGGCGACCGCTGTCGGCGGCGGAACTGAATGCCGCGTATCAGCGCATCGTGAATTCCGGCCTGTTCCAAACGGTTGAGATCGAGCCGCAGGGCGGGACCCTGGTCATTCGGGTCGAGGAATATCCCATCGTCAACGTGATCGCGTTCGAGGGGAACTCCGTTCTCAGCGACGATGTGCTGGCTGGGCTGGTGAAGACGCAGACGCGCCGCGCTTATTCCCCGTCGCAGGCCGAAGCGGATGCAGCCGCCATCACGCAGGCTTATTCGCAATCGGGGCGCAACGCCGTGACGGTGACGCCACAGATCATCCGGCGCACGGAAAACCGCGTCGATCTGGTGTTCGCCGTGACCGAGGGGCGCGTGGCGGAGGTGGAGCGCATCGCCTTCGCCGGCAACCGCACGTTTTCGGATCGCCGGCTGCGGCAGGTTCTCGAAACACGGCAGGCGGGCCTTCTTCGCCGCCTGATCCGCGCGGACACGTTCATCCCTGAACGGGCACAACTGGATCGGCAGCTTCTGCGCGACTTCTATCTTTCGCGCGGTTTTGCCGACGTGCAGATCACCGAGCCTTCGGCGGAACTGACGCGCGACCGCAGCGCCTATTTCATGACCTTCAACATCCAGGAAGGCCAGCGCTACCGGATGGGGAACGTCACGCTTGCCTCCGAAGTGGCGGGCATCGATCTGGGCCCGTTCCAGGATCAGATCTGGATCAAGTCGGGCAGCTATTACTCGCCCAGCTCCATCGACAACGTAACGACGCGGATGGAAAACGTCGGGGTCCAGCAGGGCCTGAACTTCGTGCGCGTGGAGCCCCGGATCAGCCGGAACGAGGCTGCGGGCACGCTGGACGTGGCCTTCACGCTGGTGCGCGGACCCCGCGTTTTCGTGGAACGCATCGACATCGAAGGAAACACCACCACGCAGGATCAGGTGATCCGTCGCCAATTCCGCACAGTCGAAGGGGACCCCTTCAACCCGCGTGAAATCCGGCAGGCCGCAGAGCGTATCCGTGCGCTTGGCTTCTTTGCCGATGCGCAGGTGGAAAGCCAGCAAGGCTCCGGTCCGGATCAGGTGGTGGTGAATGTCGATGTGGAAGAGCAGCCAACCGGCTCGCTTTCCTTCGGTGTGGCTTATGGCGCCGTGTCGGGTGTCGGCTTCAACATCGGCTTTTCAGAGTCCAACTTCCTTGGCCGCGGTCAGTATCTGGGTATCAATATAGGCACCGGCAGCGACAGCGTGAATTCGACGCTGACCTTCGCAGAGCCTGCCTTCCTTGGCCGTGATCTGCGCTTTGCCTTCAGCGCGAACTACACCAAAACCGACAACGAGAATGCCGACTATAATACCAAGCGGATTGGCCTTGGCCCGTCGCTGACCTTCCCGATCAGTGAAAACGGGCGGCTTGAGCTGCGGTATCGCATCTCGCAGGACGAGATTTCGGGCGTTGAAACGGGCGATCCGGATGATCCGGCGGACAACGGCTCGTCCGCGATCCTGCAGCGAGAAGAAGATCTGGGTGAGCTGCTGACAAGCACCGTGGGGTATACCTACAGCTATGACACGCGCACCAACGGTCTTAATCCGCTTGGCGGGGTGCTGCTGCGCTTCGGACAGGACTTTGCCGGTGTTGGCGGCGACGTGGAGTATATCAAGACAAGCTTCACGGCACTGGCCGAACGTCGTGTCTGGAACGAAGATCTGACCTTGCGCGCAGTGTTCGAGGGCGGCGCCCTTACGATGCTGAACGATCAGGTATCTACCGTGCCGAACCGTTACTTCGGAAACTCCATCCGCGGCTTCGATCCTAACGGCCTTGGCCCGCGCGATCTGAACGCCAGCAACAAAGACGCGCTTGGCGGCAACTACTATGCGGTCGCGCGTCTGGAGTCCGAATTCCCGCTGGGTCTGCCGGCGGAATACGGGATCACCGGTGGTCTGTTCGCGGATGCGGGTTCAGTCTGGGGGCTGGATAATAATATCGGCACTGGCGGCGAACCTGTGGACGATGATTTCAACCTGCGGTCCTCGGTCGGATTCTCGATCTTCTGGACGACGCCGATCGGTCCCCTTCGCCTGAACTTCACCAAGGCGCTGGTGAAAGAAGACTATGACAAGGAGCGCAACTTCGATCTGACGATCAACACGCGCTTCTGATGTGGCGCGCCATCGCCTTCGCCTTGTCGCTGTTGCCCCTTCAGGCAACAGCGCAGGGTGCGCCTTCATCGGAACGAAGCGCAATCCTGACCATCGTCCCGGAGCGGCTTTATGATGAGACGCGAGCTGGCAAGACGGTGGAGGAGCGGGCCGAAGAAGCCTCCCGCGCATTGATGGCGGAGAACCGCCGCATCGAGGCGGAGCTTGAGGCTGAGGAGCGCGAACTGACGCAAAAGCGTGATACCTTACCCCCGGACCAGTTCCGGACGCTTGCGGATGCTTTCGATGCCAAGGCTGAACGCATCCGGGATGAGCAGGATGCGAAGTCGCGCCGCATCGCTCGGATGCGCGAACAGGACCGGCAGCTTTTCGTTCAGGCGGCTATTCCCGTTCTGGCTGAATTGATGCACCGTGAAGGGGCGGTGGCGATACTGGACCGCAGCAGCGTGTTCCTGTCCTTCGACCTGCTGGACGTGACGGATCGAGCCATACGCACGGTGGATGAAAAGCTGGGCGACGGTGCCACCATCTTCGAGCGTCCTGCCGCAGAACCCGGCACGCCCTGACGCTTGCTGCGGACGGAAGGCCTTGCTAACAAAAAACACGACATCTGAAGGAACGGGAATGACCGAAACCACAGTACCCACCGAAGCCGATATCCAGCTGATCCAGCGGATCATCCCGCATCGGTATCCGTTCCTGCTGGTGGACAAGGTGCGCGACATCGTTCCGATGAAATCTGCCGTCGGCATCAAGAACGTCACCTTTAACGAACCGCAGTTTACGGGGCACTTCCCGTCGATGCCGGTTTTCCCGGGCGTGCAGATCGTGGAAGCGATGGCGCAAACGGCAGCCGTTATGGTTGGCGTGTCCATGGGCCTCCAGGACAAGAACATGCTGGTTTACTTCATGGGCATCGATGCGTGCAAGTTCCGCCGCAAGGTGGGTCCGGGCGATCAGCTTGTGATGACCGTGACGACCAAGCGCGGCGGCGGCAAGGTCTGGAAATTCGCAGCCCGAGGCGAGGTTGACGGCGAACTGGCCGCCGAGGCCGAATTCAGCGCGATGATGGACTTCCCGAAAGGATAAGGCATGGCCATTCACCCCTCTGCGATCATCGAACCCGGTGCGAAGCTGGGGCAGGATTGCGAGATCGGCCCCTTTGTCGTGATCGGTCCGGACGTGACCCTGGGTGACCGGGTCGTGGTCCGCAGCCACGCCGTCGTGACAGGCTGGACAGAGGTTGGGGATGACACGGTCATCTTTCCCTTCGCTGTGGTTGGCGAGGTTCCGCAGGACCTGAAGTTCCGGGGCGAAAAGACGCGCCTGATCATCGGCAAGCGCAACCGCATCCGCGAAGGCGCGACCATGAACCTTGGGACCGAGGGCGGCGGCGGAATAACACGCGTCGGCGATGACTGCCTGTTCATGACAGGCAGCCATGTCGGCCATGACGCACAGGTCGGCAACCGCGTGATCCTGGCGAACCAGGTGGCCGTGGCAGGCCATTGCGTTCTTGGCGATGACGTGATCGTTGGCGGTCTTTCGGGCATTCACCAATGGGTGCGCGTTGGGCGCGGTGCGATCATCGGCGCCGTTACCATGGTGACCAACGACGTTCTGCCGCACGGTCTTGTTCAGGGTCCGCGGGGGGAACTTGACGGCCTGAATCTTGTCGGCCTCAAGCGGCGCGGTGTTGTCCGCAGCGAGATCACGGCGCTTCGGGCAGGATACCAGATGCTGGCGCAGGGCGAAGGAACGTTCCTTGACCGCGCCCGCCGGCTGCATGACGAAACCGAAAGCGATCATGTACGCGAGATGACGGACTTCATCCTTGCCGCGTCCGATCGTTCATTCCTGACCCCGAAATGAGCGTGACCGCCATCATAGCCGGCTCCGGCCGATTGCCGTCGCTGCTTGCCTCTGCGCTGGATAATCCCGTGGTTGCGGCAATGGACGGCTTCATGCCCGAGGGGGTGGAGCCGCAGGTGATCTTCCGGCTGGAACGGCTTGCCCCGCTGATGCGAGATCTGGCGGATCGCGGGGTGGAACGTGTGATCTTCGCAGGGGCTGTTCGCCGCCCGGCGCTGGACCCGTCGCTGTTCGATCCGGTTACGGCTGCGCTTGTTCCGCGCATTCTTGCGGCGATGAAGGGGGGGGATGACGGGCTGCTGCGCACCGTGATCGAGGTGTTCGAGGAAGCGGGCTTCACAGTCATCGGGGTTGAGGATATCGCCCCGCATCTGGTGCCCGCAGCCGGCGTGATCGGCGGGGATCCGTCGGATCGTGATCGCGCGGATGCAGGGCGTGCGGCGGATATCGTGCAGGCGCTTGGCCGCGTCGATGTCGGGCAAGGGGCCGTCGTTGCCGATGGGCTTTGCCTTGCGGTGGAAGCGTTGCCGGGAACCGATGCGATGCTGGACTGGGTGGCGATGACGCGGCAGGGCCGCGGCGGCGTGTTCTTCAAGGCCCCGAAGCCGGGACAGGACCGGCGTGTGGATCTTCCGGCCCTTGGCATCGGCACTGTTCATCGGGCGGCGAAAGCAGGTTTGTCCTGCATCGCATGGGAAGCGGGCGGCGTCATCCTTCTGGACAAGGAAAGCATGATCCGCGAGGCCGCCGCCGCAGGTATCACCCTTTGGGCAAGGGCGTCGTGAAGCTTTTCCTCATAGCGGGCGAGCCTTCGGGCGATCGCCTTGGCGCCGCACTCATGGCGGGGATGAAAATCCTTGTTCCGGACGTGCGGTTCGAGGGCGTTGGCGGGCCGCTGATGCATGCGGAGGGCCTCGAAAGCCTGTTCCCCATGGATGAACTTTCGGTCATGGGAATCGCCGAGGTTCTGCCGCGCTATGCCGCGCTGAAACGCCGGATCCGCCAATGCGCCGATGCCGTGATCGAGGGGGAGCCGACGGCGATGATCGGCATCGACTCCCCTGATTTCAACCTGCGCGTGGCGCGATTGGTGAAGCTGGCACGGCCTGAACAGAGGACGGTTCATTACGTTGCCCCTTCCGTCTGGGCATGGCGGCCGAAGCGGGCGGCGAAGATGGCGAAGTGGATCGACCACGTTCTTGCCCTTCTGCCGTTCGAACCGCCCTATATGACTGCCGCAGGCATGACCTGTGATTTCGTGGGCCATCCGGTCGTGGCAGAGCCCCGTGCGCCCCGCAGCGAAACACGCGCGTTCCGCGAGAATATCGGCCGCCACCCCATGCTTCTTGCGCTGCCAGGGTCGCGGCGCAGCGAGGTGCAGCGCCTTGCCCCGGTGATCGGCGAGGTTCTGGCGCGGGTGCGGGATGTGCATCCGAATGCCGGCGTCTTGTTGCCGACAGTCCCGTCGGTTGCCGATCTGGTGCATGACCTGACGCAGGATTGGCCGATCCGCCCGCAGATCATCCAGGATCCTTCGGGCAAGCGTATTGCGTTTCAGGCCGCGGATGTGGCGATTGCAGCCTCTGGCACCGTGTCGTTGGAACTGGCTGCGAACCGTGTGCCGATGGTGATCGCGTATGACATGTCGCCGCTCAGCATGTGGTTGATGCGACGCATGGCGCTGATCGACACGGTGACGCTGGTCAACCTTGTGTCCGATACCCGCGTCGTACCAGAGTTTCTGGGCAAGGACTGCCGCGCCGACCGCATCGCCCCCGCTTTGCTGGATCTTCTGGCCGACAGTCAGCGCACCGCCGCGCAACAGGCGGCGATGGAGCTTACGATGCAGCGCCTTGGCGAAGGCGGCGAACCGCCGGGCCTTCGTGCAGCCCGATCGGTTCTGAACTTTCTGGCTTAGCGGCCCCGCCAGATCCAGCCGCCACCGAAGATGCGGCTGCTGTCATTGGAATAGAAAACGCAGGCCTGTCCCGCGGAAACGCCATCTTCCGGTGACAAAAGCTCCACCTCCGCCTCGGTGGCGGAAAGGGGGCGGATGATCGCTGGGCGCGGCGCCCGGGTGGATCGGACCTTCACGCTGACATGCCATTCAGGCTGCGAGGTGAAAGGCGCATCCCCCAGCCAGTTTACCTCGCGCACGGGGATGACGCGGGTGGACAGCGCCTCTTTTGGCCCCACGATGACGTGGCGCAGGTCGGGATCCAGCCGGACCACGTAAAGCGGGTCCCCAAGGCCACCGATGCCAAGACCACGCCGCTGACCCACCGTATAGTGGATCACGCCGCGATGCTGGCCCAGAACGTTGCCGTCCATGTCCACGATATCGCCCG
This sequence comes from Falsirhodobacter deserti, assembly GCF_004015795.1. Taxonomy (GTDB): domain Bacteria; phylum Pseudomonadota; class Alphaproteobacteria; order Rhodobacterales; family Rhodobacteraceae; genus Falsirhodobacter; species Falsirhodobacter deserti. The sequence continues at coordinate 1,004,910 of NZ_ML137218.1, forward strand.
GATCGGCGGCACCGGGGCGCAGCTTCTCGATCACTGCGGCATAGTTGCCATTGGGCACGAAGCAGATGTCCTGACTGTCGGGCTTGTCCGCCACCGGAAGGCCATAGCGCGCGGCCAGTGCCCGCGTTTCCGCCTTCGAGGCAAGATGCCCCAGCGGGAAGCGCAGGTAATCCAACTGCTCTGGCGTGGTGGAGAACAGAAAATAGCTTTGATCGCGATTGGCATCGGTGGCGCAGTGAAGCTCGGCCCCCGTGGCACCCATCTTGCGCTGAATATAGTGGCCGGTTGCCATGCAATCGGCATCCAGATCCTTCGCCGTCTGCAGCAGATCCTTGAACTTCACGCGTTCGTTGCAGCGGATGCACGGAACGGGCGTTGCGCCGGCAAGATAGGCATCGGCGAATTCGTCGATCACCGCCTCTCGGAAGGTATTCTCATAATCAAGGACATAATGGGGGAAACCCATCTCCTCGGCCACCCGGCGGGCATCGTGGATATCACGCCCTGCACAGCAGGCACCCTTCTTGGCCAGGGCTGCGCCATGGTCGTAAAGCTGAAGGGTCACGCCGATGACGTCGTATCCTTCTTCCTTCAGCTGCGCGGCAACCACAGAGCTGTCCACGCCGCCCGACATGGCAACGACAACGCGCGTTGCGGCGGGGGGCTTGGCGAATCCCAGCGAATTGAGCGGATGGTCCAGCATGGCGGCCTCTTTGGTGAAGGCGGTAAAGATAGGGAAAATCCTAATCAATCTCAAGGGCCGCACTTACGGTTGCTTAATCGTGATGGCGCAGTCTTCGCTGATTGGAGGATTAAGCCATGTATCTGAAAAAAGTCTCCGGCCCACGGCAAGTTACGCTGCCAGATGGCACAATCCTGACCCGTGCCGATCTTCCGCCTGCCGAAACGCGCAGGTGGGTGGCCAGCAGGAAAGCCATTGTTGTGAAGGCCGTGCTTTACGGATTGATCCCGGAAGAGGAGGCGCTGGAACGTTATGATCTGTCGGAGGAAGAGTTCAACTTCTGGCGTGCCGCTGTCGAATTGCACGGAGAGAATGCCCTGAAAGTCACAGCCATACAGAAATATCGCCTGGCCGATTGATCCGGGCATACCGAACGTGACAGTAATGGGGAGTTAACCATTTGCCGTCAGTCTGGTGGTTAACGAAGATCTGTCATGGAACTGTTATGCGCATTTTGCTGGTCGAAGACGATCCCGCCACCTCACGCAGCATCGAACTGATGCTGACCCATGCAAGCTTGAACGTCTTCTGCACCGATATGGGCGAAGAGGGGATAGATCTGGCAAGGGTCTATGATTACGACCTGATCCTGCTGGACCTGAACCTGCCGGACATGAGCGGGCATGACGTGCTGCGACAGTTGCGGCTGGCACGGATCGAAACGCCGATCCTGATCCTTTCGGGATCGGACGACACCGACAGCAAGCTGAAGGGCTTCGGCTTCGGCGCGGATGATTACATGACCAAGCCCTTCCACCGGGAGGAGTTGATCGCGCGCATCCACGCGATCATCCGCCGGTCCAAGGGTCACGCGCAATCGGTGATCCGCACGGGCGCGGTGACGGTGAACCTTGATGCCAAGGTTGTCACGGTGAACGACCGCAGCGTGAACCTCACGGGCAAGGAATACCAGATCTTCGAGTTGTTGAGCCTGCGCAAAGGCACGACACTGACGAAAGAGATGTTCCTGAACCACCTTTACGGCGGCATGGACGAACCGGAGCTGAAGATCATCGACGTGTTCATCTGCAAGCTGCGCAAGAAGCTTGCCGAGGCGACGGGCGGCCACAACTATATCGAGACGGTGTGGGGCCGCGGTTACGTGCTGCGCGACCCGCAGGAAGAACAGACAGCTGGCGCGGCCTGAAAACTGGACTATCGCCCGCCGCGCCCGTAGATCGTGCCGAAAACGCAAGTGCCGGAGGATCGAGTGAAAGCGGTGGACGACCTGACACTGGAGGAGGCGCAGGCGGAGCTTGCGCGCCTCGCATCCGATCTGGCGGCCGCGAATACCGCCTATCACCGTGACGACGCGCCGACGATCACGGACGCCGATTACGATGCGCTGAAGGCCCGCAACCTCGCCATCGAAGTGCGCTATCCCGAGCTTAAGCGGACGGACAGCCCGACGGATGCCGTGGGCGCGGCGCCATCCGAAGCCTTCGGCAAGGTGCGGCACGAGATCCGGATGCTCAGCCTTGGCAACGCATTCGAGGATGAGGAGGTGGCCGAGTTCGAGAGCCGCATCCGCAAGTATCTGGGCCATACCGGTGATCTGGCCTTCACGGCAGAACCCAAGATCGACGGGCTTTCGCTTTCCCTGCGCTATGAAGACGGCGTCCTTGTGCGCGCCGCCACGCGCGGTGACGGCGAAACAGGCGAGGATGTGACCGCCAACGCCCGCACCATCGGCGACATCCCGCATACAGTGACCGGCGCGCCGCCAGTGATGGAGGTGCGGGGCGAGGTCTACATGTCGCATGCCGATTTCGAGGCGCTGAACCTGCGGCAGGCCGAACGCGGTGGGCGCACCTTCGCCAACCCCCGGAATGCCGCGGCCGGCAGCCTGCGCCAGCTTGATCCCGCGATCACGGCGGAACGCCCGCTGCGTTTTTTCGCCTATGCCTGGGGGGAGGTGTCGGAGCCTTTGGCCGAAACCCAGTGGGGCGTCATGGAACGGTTCCGCGAAATGGGTTTCGACGTGAACCCTTTCACCAAGCTTTGCCGCGGCACCGAGGAGATGCTGACCCATTACCGCATGATCGAGCAGCAGCGCGCCACGCTGGGCTATGACATCGACGGTGTGGTCTACAAGGTGAACGATCTTGCGCTGCAGCGGCGGCTTGGATTTCGCGCCGCCACTCCGCGTTGGGCGGTGGCGCACAAGTTTCCGGCGCAACTGGCATGGACGCGCCTTCTTGGCATCGACATCCAGGTTGGCCGGACGGGGGCGCTTTCGCCTGTGGCGCGGCTTCAGCCGGTGACGGTGGGTGGCGTGGTCGTGCAGAACGCCACGCTTCACAACGAAGATTACATTGCCGGGCGGGACTCCCGCGGTGGCACGATCCGCGACGGCAAGGATATCCGCGTGGGCGACTGGGTGCAGATCTATCGCGCGGGGGATGTGATCCCGAAGATCGCGGATGTCGATATCGCCAAGCGTCCCGAAGATGCCGAACCCTTCCGGTTTCCCGACCATTGCCCCCAATGTGGTTCCGTGGCGCTGCGGGAAGAAGGCGATGCCGTGCGCCGCTGCACAGGAGGCCTGATTTGCCCCGCGCAGGCGGTGGAACGCTTGCGCCACTTCGTGTCCCGCGATGCCTTCGATATCGAAGGGCTGGGTGCCAAGCAGGTGGAAGCTTTCCACCGCGACGGCTGGATCCGTCACCCCGCCGACATCTTCTTGCTGGAGGAGCGGTACGGCACCGGCCTTCAGCAGGTGAAGAACCGCGAAGGCTGGGGCGCGAAATCGGCCGAGAAGCTGTTCGCCGCCATCCGTGCCCGCAAGCGGATCGAATTGAACCGCCTTATCTTTGCCTTGGGCATCAGGCACGTGGGCGAAACCTCAGCGCAGCTTCTGGCGCGGCATTACAGCACGTGGGACGCGTTCGAAGGGGCAATGACCCGCGCCCGCATCGGCGAGGGTGCCGAGTGGGAGGAGTTGATCGCCATCGACGGCGTGGGTGCGGTGATGGCGGAATCCGTCATTACCACCTTCGCCAACCCGGCAGAGCGTGAAGCCATCGACGCGCTGACCCGGCATCTGGACGTGCAACCGGTGCAGCATCGCGTGGCCATGGGCAGTCCCGTCGCCGGCAAGACCGTTGTCTTCACCGGCTCGCTGGAGAAGATGTCGCGTGCCGAAGCCAAGGCGCGGGCCGAGGCGCTTGGCGCAAAGGTCTCCGGCTCCGTATCCGCCAAGACTGATCTTGTGGTTGCGGGTCCGGGGGCGGGCAGCAAGGCCAAGCAGGCCGAAAGCCTTGGCGTCGAGATGATCGACGAGGGTGCCTGGCTGGCGATGATCGGCGACGCATGAGCCGCCCGGAAGCGCTGTTTCCGCTGTTCGCGGAGCTGGAGACGCTGGAAGGCGTCGGCCCGAAAACCGCCCGCGCGATGGAAGCGGCGGGCATCCGCCGCCCGGCTGACCTGCTGTTTCTTCTGCCGCATTCCGCGATCGACAGGACACGCCGGGGGAGCGTTGGCGATGTTGTTCCGCCTGCCGTGGCAACGGTGGAGGTGACGGTTGGCGCGCATTATCCGCCGCGCAACCGCGGTGGCCGCTATCGCGTCGATCTGTTCGACGGGGAGGAACATTTTCAGGCTGTCTGGTTCCATGCAAAGGCCGATTACCTGACGCGCCTGCTGCCGCAGGGAGAGAAGCGGCTGGTTTCCGGCAAGGTGGAGATGTTCGACGGAACGACCCAGATGGTTCATCCCGACCATGTGCTGCATCCGGACGAGGCGCTGAACCTGCCACTTTGTGAACCGGTTTATCCCTTGGCGGCAGGGCTGACGCAAAAGGGCATGGCGAAGGCCGCCCGATCCGCCCTGTCGCGGGTGCCGGAGATGGGGGAGTGGATAGATCCTTCGGTCGTGGCGCGTGAAAGGTGGCCCGATTGGGCATCCGCGCTGGACCGTTTGCACCGGCCCGAAACGCCCGAAGATCTTTCGCCCCTGACACCCGCCCGTCAGCGCCTGTCCTATGACGAGCTTTTCGCCCATCAGCTTACGCTGGCCCTGGCCCGGGCCAGTCGGCAGCGGGTTCGGGGGCGTGCCTCCATCGGGGATGGAGGGCTGCAAAGGCGTGTTCTTGCCGCGCTGCCCTATGCACCCACAGGGGCGCAGACCCGTGCGGTGGCAGAGATCGCCGCGGATATGGCCGCCCCGCATCGCATGAACCGGTTGCTTCAGGGGGATGTCGGGGCGGGCAAGACGCTTGTCGGGTTTCTTGCCCTTCTGATCGCGGTGGAGGCAGGCGGGCAGGGCGTTCTGATGGCCCCGACCGAAATTCTGGCCCGGCAGCATCTGGAAAGCCTGGCGCCGCTTGCCGAAGCCGCCGGTATCCGCGTGGAGGTGCTGACAGGCCGCGACAAGGGGGCGGAACGGCGTGCCAAGCTGGAGGCGCTGGCGGATGGCCGCATTCATGTGCTGATCGGTACCCATGCCGTTTTCCAGCAGGATGTGGTTTTCCACGATCTGCGCCTTGCCATCGTAGATGAGCAGCATCGCTTCGGCGTCGCCCAGCGCATGCAGCTTGCCGCCAAGGGAATTGCCGACGTGCTGGTGATGACCGCCACGCCGATCCCGCGCAGCCTGTCGCTTGCCAGCTATGGCGACATGGACGTGTCGGTGCTGGATGAGAAACCTCCGGGGCGCAAGCCTGTCACCACGGCGCTAATGGCAACCTCTCGGCTGGAGGAGGTGGTGGCGACACTTGCCGCACGGATTGCCGAAGGGCGACAGGCCTATTGGGTTTGCCCGCTGGTGGAGGATAGCGAGGTGGTGGACTATGCCTCGGCGGAAAGCAGGTTCGCGCATCTGCGGTCGGTGATGGGGGATACCGTGGGGCTGGTCCATGCACGGATGCCGGCGGCGGAAAAGGACGCGGCCATGGCCCGTTTCGCTGCAGGGCAGACACGGGTGCTTGTGGCCACCACGGTGATCGAGGTGGGGGTGAACGTTCCCAATGCCTCGATCATGATTATCGAACGGGCCGAAAGCTTCGGCCTTGCCCAGCTTCACCAGCTTCGCGGGCGCGTCGGGCGGGGTGCTGCGCAATCCACCTGTTTGCTGCTGTATCAGGCGCCTTTGTCCGAAACCGGAAGGCGGCGCCTTCAGATCCTGCGCGAAACCGAAGACGGCTTCCGCATCGCCGAGGAGGATCTGGCCATCCGCGGTGCAGGCGATCTGATAGGAACGGCACAATCGGGCCTGCCGCGCTTTCGCATCGCCGATCTGGAACGGCAGGCCGGGCTTATGGCGCTGGCGCAATCGGATGCCCGGGCCCTGCTGACACGCGATCCGGACCTGACCGGCCCAAGGGGGCAGGCGGCGCGGATGCTTTTATGGCTTCTGGGGCGGGACGAAGCCATTCGCCTGCTAAGAGTTGGCTAAAGGTTGCTAATAAGTTCTTTACTTGTTCTCGTTACCATGAGAACAATCGGGCAACATCAACAGGAGATGCTCGATGCCGAAGCCCAACCGTGATATCCTGAACCGCCGCAACCGCATGCTTGTCGCGGATGCGGCCGGCGTGGCCATCCTGTTTACCGGCCTGTTCGTGGGCCTGCACCTGATCTGAGTTTCCCGCGCGGTCCTGCCTGACGCGCCGACTGCCGCCAACCTAGCGTTGGCGGCTTTTTTCCATCGCTTCGACGGCTGCACGCAAAGGCAGAAGGATTGCGGCATGGCGGGCAGCGTGTTCCCGTGCCGCTTGCAGCATCCGGTAACTGTCGAAGGGGGGCTGGGGCGCAGGGCCGCCTGTCAGCATCGCCTCAACATCTTTCAGCGCAGTTGTCAGGGCGTTCGCATCTGTTCCCATGATCGCCGCACCCATAAGCGAAGCAGAGGCCTGTCCCAGAAGGCATGTCCGCACCTCTTGCGCGAAACGGCTGACAAGGCCATCCCCTACTGCCACATCAACGGTGACCGTCGATCCACAGACGGGGGAGCGGCATGTCGCGCTGCCCGTCGCATCCGCAAGACGGCCCGTGTGCGGAATGTCGGCAGCCAGTGCAAGAAGCTCGGTGGAATATAGCGCGGACATCGTTCCAAACCTTGTGGTTTTCCCCTAGATAGGCGGCATCTCCCCACAAGGAAACCTCCATGTCTTTCGATCCAAGCACGCTGACCTATGACGCAAACGGCCTGATCCCGGTGATCGCGCAGGACCATTCCACGGGAGAGGTCCTTATGATGGCGTGGATGAATGCCGACGCGCTGGGCCGCACCCTTGAAACAGGGAGAATGACCTATTGGTCCCGCTCCCGTCAAAGCTTCTGGGCAAAGGGCGAAAGCTCGGGCCATGTCCAGCAGCTGATAGAGATGCGGGTGGACTGTGACCGCGACTGCCTGCTGGCGCTGGTGGATCAGACGGGACCGGCCTGCCACACGAACCGGCGTTCCTGTTTCTATACCGCCGTCCGCGACGGGGCAGAGGTTACGATCATGGAGCCGGAGGCATAAGATGGCGCGCGCACCGCTTTTGCAACTGAACGGTATCTCGCTGACATTTGGCGGGGACCCCGTCTTTGACGATCTGGCACTTGTTGTGCAGCCGGGGGACCGGGTCGCGCTTGTCGGGCGCAACGGCTCGGGCAAGTCCACGCTGATGAAGGTGATGGCGGGGCTGGTGGAGCCGGACAAGGGGGAGCGGACGCTCGCCCCCGGTGTGACCACCGGCTATATGGAGCAGGATCCGGACCTTTCGGGATACGAGACGCTGGGCGATTTCGCCGCTGCCGGATTGCCGGAGGGCGAGGAGTACCGTGTTGCCATGGTGGCCGAAGGGCTGAAGCTGAACCCCGAGACGCGCATCGATGCCGCATCCGGCGGGGAAAAGCGTCGTGCGGCGCTTGCGCGGCTTCTGGCCTCCGAGCCCGAGTTGATGCTGCTGGACGAACCGACCAACCACCTGGACATCCAGGCGATCCAGTGGCTGGAAGAACACCTCCGCTCCACCCGTGCGGGTTACGTTCTTATCAGCCACGACCGTGCGTTCCTGAAGGCGCTTACGCGTGCCACCCTGTGGATCGACCGCGGCGCGGTTCGCCGCCGCGAGCATGGTTTCGACGGGTTCGAGGAATGGCGCGAAACGGTCTGGGCCGAAGAGGACGAGGCCCGTCACAAGCTGGATCGCAAGATCAAGGCCGAAGCGCGCTGGGCGGTGGAGGGCATCAGCGCCCGCCGCAAGCGCAACCAAGGCCGGCTTCGCGCGCTGGCTGCGATGAAGGCCGACCGGGCCTCGCAGATCCGCCGTCAGGGCACCGCCGCGATGGAACTGGAAAGCGGCCCCACCTCGGGCAAGCGCATGATCGAGGCGAAGGGCATCAGCAAGACCTTCGGTGACCGCGTGATCCTGCGCCCCTTCGATCTGCGCGTCCAACGGGGGGAGCGCGTGGCTTTCGTCGGCCCGAACGGGGCAGGCAAGACCACGTTGCTTAAAATGCTGACCGGAGAGCTGGAGCCGGACACCGGCAGCGTCACGTTGGGATCGAGCCTGCAGATGGCGGTGTTCGATCAGACCCGCGCCCAGCTGGACGGAAATGCCAGCCTTTGGGAAAACCTGACCGGCGATCCGCTGCTGGGCGTTTCGGGGCAGGCCGACCAGGTGATGGTGCGTGGCACGCCGCGCCATGTGGTCGGTTACCTGAAGGACTTCCTGTTTGACGACGCGCAGGTGCGCGCGCCAGTCCGTTCGCTGTCGGGCGGGGAAAAGGCGCGTCTGCTGCTGGCCAGAATCATGGCGCGGGAGTCGAACCTTCTGGTTCTGGACGAACCGACGAACGATCTTGATGTCGAGACACTTGATCTGCTGCAGGACATTTTGGGCGATTATGATGGGACGGTGTTGCTTGTAAGCCACGACCGGGACTTCATCGACCGCGTTGCTACCACAACCATAGCGATAGAGGGCGAGGGTCACGCAACAACTTATGCGGGCGGATGGTCGGATTTCCAGGCGCAGAAGCGGCCCGAGGAAGCGGCGGTTCCCAAGCCCCCCGCCGCCGTTTCGGCAGCGCGGGAAAAGCCTGCGGCCAAGCCGGCTGCGGGAGGGCTGAGCTTCACCGAAAAGAAGCGTCTGGATGCGCTTCCGGCTTTGATGGAAAGGATGGAAGCCGAGATCGCGAAGCTTTCCGAGTTGCTGGCCACCCCCGATCTTTTCAGGGTGGAGCCTGTGAAATTTCGCAAGGCAACCGAGATGTTGTCGGAGCGTCAGGCGGCTTTGGCGGCGGCAGAGGAAGAGTGGATGTTGCTGGAGGACAAGGCCTCGGGCGGGTGAGGTTTCGTCAAGATTTCGTGAAACATTTACATCTGGCGCTTGTCGGGAAAAAGCACATTTTGTGCGCTGTACCGGACGCCAAGTTCGTTCGGACCAAGATGAATTGGAGTATACCATGAAACGCATTGCAGTTCTCGCCCTTGGCACCGCTGCTGTCCTCGCTGCCCCGGCATTCGCTGGCGGCCCGGTTGTTCCGGTTGAAGAGCCCATCGTTGCCGCCCCGGCACCCGTTGTTGTTGCACCGGTTTCGGGCGACTGGAACGGCGGCTACCTGGGTGCACAACTGGGTTATGCTGATGGCGGCGACGCTGACGGCGACGGCGCCCTGGGCGGCATCCACGGCGGCTACCGCTGGGACCTGGGCCGCACGGTTCTGGGCGCCGAACTGGCCTACAACTCGGCTGACGTTTCCGGTTCGAACGACGCCATCAAGCTGGACAACCTCGCCACGCTGAAAGGCCAAGTCGGCTACGACCTCGGCAAGACGCTGGTTTACGCTTCGGCTGGCGTTGCTTACGGCCAAGGCGATTTCGCCGGCAACGACGACGCTGACGACTACGGCTACACCGTCGGTCTGGGCGTTGACTACCAGGTCAGCCCGAACTGGACCGTCGGCGGCGAAGTTGCGACCTACAGCTTCGACAACTTCGACGACACGGGCGTGAAATACAACCCGACCTCGGTTCAGCTGAAAGCAGCTTACCAGTTCTGATCTCGGTCCCTTTCGGGAACGACGGGCGCGGGGGAAACTCCGCGCCCTTTTTCATTTCTGTGGCACATGTTATGGCGCAGGGGGAACGGAGGATGCTATGACCATCAGGCTGCACAACACGAAGACCCGCACGAAAGAGGTTTTTAAACCGATCGACCCGTCGAACGTGCGCATGTATGTCTGTGGCCCCACCGTGTATGACCGTGCCCACCTGGGCAATGCGCGCCCCGTCGTGGTGTTCGACACCCTGTTCCGGCTGCTGCGCGAGGTATATGGCACAGGTTGCGTGACTTATGCGCGCAACTTTACGGACGTGGATGACAAGATCAACGACCGCGCCGCCGCGACAGGCCGCACGATCCGCGACATCACGGATGAAACGATCGGCTGGTACCACGCCGACATGGATGCCCTTGGTGCGCTGCGCCCGACGCATGAACCTCGCGCCACGGATTTCATCGGCCAGATGATCGACATGATCGGCACGCTGATCGAACGTGGCCATGCCTATGCCGCCGAGGGTCACGTGATGTTCGAGGTGCGCAGCTTTGCCGAATACGGCGCGCTGTCAGGACGGTCGGTCGATGACATGATCGCCGGCGCGCGGGTGGAGGTTGCCCCCTTCAAGCGCGATCCGATGGATTTCGTGCTTTGGAAGCCATCGGATGCTGTGCAACCGGGGTGGGACAGCCCTTGGGGGCGGGGGCGTCCTGGCTGGCACATCGAATGCTCGGCCATGTCATACGAGTTGCTGGGCGCGGCGTTCGACATCCATGCTGGCGGCATCGACCTGCAATTCCCGCACCACGAGAACGAGATCGCGCAAAGCTGCTGCTCGCATCCCGAAGCAGGTTTCGCCAATATCTGGCTGCATAACGAGATGCTGATGGTCGAAGGGCGGAAGATGTCCAAGTCCCTTGGCAACTTCTTCACGGTTCGCGACCTGCTGGACAAGGGTGTGCCGGGCGAGGTGGTGCGTTTCGTTCTGCTGTCCACGCATTATGCCCGTCCGATGGACTGGACTGCCGAAAAGGCCGAACAGGCCAGTGCCACGCTGCGCAAGTGGCGGGCGCTGGCTGAAGGGGTGGAGCCTTCGGCGCCCGATGCGACATTTCTTTCCGTGCTGTCGGACGATCTGAACACCGCGGGGGCCATTGCCGAACTTCACCGGCTGGCTGCGGCAGGCGATGCGGCGGGGTTGGTGGCGTCGGCGCGGATTCTGGGGCTGCTGCTGCCGGATCTGGGGGATTGGGCCACCGTTGCCGGGCCGGATGCGGAAGTCTCGGCCCTGATCGAGGCCCTGCTGGAAGCACGGACAGAGGCACGTAAGGCCAGGGATTTCGCGCGTGCCGATGCATTGCGCGATGGTTTCGCGGCGGCGGGTGTTGTTGTTAAAGACACTGCGACGGGTGCGGAATGGTCCTTGGCCCCCGGCTTCGACGCCGAAAAGCTGAAGGCGCTGGTATGAGCCTTGATGCCTGCGCAGCCTTGGTGGCCAAGGGCGACCCGGACCGTTTCGCCACGCTGATGGCTGCGCCGGTTCCCATGCGGGCGCGGCTTCTGCCGCTTTACGCCTTCAACCTCGAGGTGGCGCGGGCCCCTTGGGTCACGTCCGAACCCATGATCGCCGAGATGCGCCTTCAATGGTGGGCCGATCTTGCCGAACAGATCGGGCAGGGCCGCGCTCCCGCGCATGAGGTGGCAACCCCGCTTGCCGCGCTTGTCACCGAAGCGCGGCTGCCGGTATCGCTGCTGGACGCGATGGTGGAGGCGCGACGCCGGGACATCTATAACGAACGCCCTAACAACGCGGAATTCGACAGCTATCTTGATGCGACGGCGGGCAACCTGATGTGGTTGTCGGCGCTGGCCCTTGGTGCCGGACCGGAGCTGGAGGCGCGGGTCCGGGCCGTCGCATGGGGGCAGGGGCTTGCCTCGTTGCTGCAGGCAGTGCCCGAACTGGTTGCGCGGGGGCGGCATCCCCTGCCGCATGATGATATTTCGGCGCTGGCACAGGACGGGCTGCGGCGGCTGCGGCAGGGGCGGTTCCCGCGCAAGATTGCCCCCGCGCTTTGGCCCGCATGGCAGGCGAAGGGCTTGCTGCGCCTTGCGCAGGCCGAACCGCAACGTGTGGCGGAAGGGCGCCTTGCCCTGCCGGAGATCCGCAAGCGGGGCACCTTGCTGCTGCGGTCGGTTCTGGGGTGACGGGCAGGGCGCCATCGCCTATCACAAGACCTGCACAACGCAAGGGGAGCAAGATGAGCCTGACCTTCGGACGCACGGCTGCCGCCTCGGGGCAGGCGGACAGCATGGTGATCTTCGTGCACGGCTATGGCGCGAATGGGGCGGACCTGCTGGATCTGGCAACCCCGCTGGCGCACCATCTGCCGAACACCGTTTTCATCGCACCGGACGCGCCGCAGCGCAGCCGGAACAATCCGATGGGCTTTCAGTGGTTTCCCATCCCGCGCCTTGACGGATCATCGCAGCGCGAGATGGAGGAAGGCTTTGCAAGCGCCGCCGAGGTGTTGCAGTTCTTCATCGACGAACGTCTGGCAGAGGAGCGGATCGCACCCGAACGGCTGGTTCTGGTGGGCTTTTCCCAAGGTACGATGATGAGCCTGCACGTCGCCCCGCGAAGGGTGGAGCCGATCGCGGGCGTGGTCGCCATTTCAGGGCGGCTGATCGCGCCGGAGCGGCTGGAGGCGGAGGCGCTTTCCAAGCCGCCCGTTCTGCTGGTGCATGGCGATCAGGATCCGATAGTCCCGTTCGAGGAGATGGGCCTTGCCGGCAATGCGCTGGTCGCCGCCGGATTCCAGACCTCTGGCCACGTGATGAAGAACACCGGGCACGGCATTGCACCCGACGGGGTGGGCGCGGTTCTGTCGTTCCTGCGCGAAACCTTGCGCTGACGTCACCAAACCGTCACCCTTCGCCACTATACCTAGTGGTGCACCTGCGCTGGAACATGGGGCTTGCAACATGGCCGACGCCATATATAGTTCCAGCGAAGGCGATGGGGCGGCTCCCCGCCCCTTGACCCTTGCGGGACGGGGCGAAGGAGGATGCAGATGGACGGGGATTTCAGAACTCATTTCGTGCGGGAGCCGGCGGCGCTGAAGCAGTTTCCCGCGCTTGTGCTGAACGCAGATTACCGCCCGCTTTCCTATTACCCGCTTTCCCTTTGGCCGTGGCAGGAAGCGATCAAGGCGGCCTTTCTGGATCGGGTGACGATCGTTGCCGAATACGACCAGACCGTTCGAAGCCAGCGGGCCGAGATACGGATCCCGTCGGTGGTGGTGCTTAAAGATTTCGTGAAACCTCAAAAGCGCGTGGCCTTCACGCGCTTTAATCTTTTCCTGAGGGACGAGTTCTGCTGCCAGTATTGTGGCGCCAAGGGTGATCTGACCTTCGATCACGTGCTGCCCAGGTGCCGCGGCGGCATCACCAGCTGGGAAAACGTCGTGGCGGCCTGTTCGCCCTGCAACCTGCGCAAGGGGTCCAAGACACTTCGGCAATCTGGCCTGCGGCTGGCCAAGGCTCCGGGTCGTCCCACCGCCGAAGAAATGCAGAACCACGGCCGCCGTTTTCCGCCGAACCATCTGCACGAAAGCTGGCTCGATTATCTGTACTGGGATACGGAGCTGGATGCCTGAGGCTGACATTTCCTCGGCGCGCGCTAGACTTGCCCTCGGGGCACGGGTAACACTTCGCCCGTTGCCATGACGATCACGAGGAGAGGATAGATGGTTTCGCGGACGATCCCGGTGGATCCCTTCGACCTTGTGATTTTCGGTGGGACCGGGGATCTGGCACGCCGCAAGATCCTGCCCAGCCTTTACCGCCGCTATGTCGCGGGGCAGATGCCGCCCGACAGCCGGGTAATCGGTGCCGCCCGCACCGAAGCGACAAGCGAGGAGTATCGCGACCAGATCCGGTCTGCGATGGAAGAATTCCTGTCGCCGGCCAAACGCGATGCCGCCTCGGTCGAGGATTTCCTGCGCCACGTCCATTACGTCCAGATCGATGCGACGGGGGATACGGGCTGGGATGACCTGAAGACGCTTGTGCGGCAGGACCGGATCAACGCCTTCTATTTCTCGGTTGCGCCGTCGCTGTTCGGCGCGATCGCGGAACGCCTTCACGATCGCGGGATCGCGAATGCCGAAAGCCGGATCGTGGTGGAAAAGCCGTTCGGCAAGGATCTGGAAACCGCGCGCAAGCTGAACGCGACGCTGGCCACGTATTTCACCGAGCAGCAGATCTATCGGATCGATCATTATCTGGGCAAGGAAACTGTCCAGAACCTGATGGCGATCCGCTTCGCGAACATTCTGTTCGAGCCGTTGTGGAAGACGGAGTATATCGATCACGTCCAGATCACGGTGGCCGAAACCGTCGGCGTGGACGGGCGAGGGGCGTATTACGACACGTCGGGTGCGATGCGCGACATGGTGCAGAACCACCTGATGCAGCTTTTGTGCCTGATCGCGATGGAGCCGCCCTATCATTTCGACCCGGATGCGGTGCGGGACGAAAAGCTGAAGGTCATCCGGGCGCTTGAACCGGTTCGTCCCGAAGATATCGTGCGGGGCCAGTATCTGGCGGGCGGTGGCAAGCAAGGCTATCGCGAGGATGCGGAAAACCCCGACAGCCGGACCGAAAGCTATATCGCGCTGAAGGCGGGCATTGCAAACTGGCGCTGGAAGAATACGCCGTTCTATCTGCGGACCGGCAAGCGCCTGCGTGCCCGCACCTCGGAAATTGCGGTCTTCTTCCGCAGGCCGCCGCATTCGATCTTCGACGATCCCGAAGGCGGGCGCGAGAATGTGCTGGTGATCCGCCTGCAACCGAACGAAGGGATCAACCTAAAGGTCATGATCAAGGAACCGGGGCCGGGCGGCATGCGCCTGACACAGGTGCCGCTGGACATGTCTTTTGCGCAGGCGCTTGGTCCCGATGGCTCGGACATTCCGGATGCCTATGAGCGGCTGGTGATGGACGTGATCCGTGGCAACCAGACGCTGTTCATGCGCGGCGATGAGGTGGAGGCGGCCTGGGCCTGGGCCGATCCGATCATCCAAGGATGGGAAGCGCGCGGCGATCGTCCGCATTCCTATGAACCTGCGACCTCGGGGCCGGAGGATGCGCTTATGCTGCTGCATCGTGACGGCCGCCGGTGGAGAGAGATCAAAGAATGAACTTCAACGAATATCCTGACCGGGAATTCCTTTTCCTGTCCCTTGCCAACAAGATCGCGAGCGAGCTTGGCGACTTCCTGCGCCGTGAAGGCCGGGCAAGCCTGTGCGTTCCCGGGGGAACGACGCCCGGCCCGATCTTCGACACCCTGTCGGGTGTTGATCTGGATTGGGGCAACGTGACTGTGTTCCTGAACGATGAACGCTGGGTGCCCGAGGATAGCGCGCGATCCAACACGCGCCTTCTGAAGGAACGTCTGCTGACCGGTCGCGCCGCCGCCGCCAATTATGTGCCGCTTTATGCGCCGACGGAAACACCGGAAGAATCGCTTGACGCACTGGCCGAGGGGCTGGAGCCGCATCTTCCCATTTCCGTCCTGCTGCTTGGCATGGGCACGGACATGCACACCGCGTCACTGTTCCCCGGTGCCGACCGTCTGGAAGAAGGGCTTTCCGACAAGGCGCCGCTGCTGCTTCCCATGCGTGCCGATGGCGCGGGGGAGCCGCGCATCACCTTGTCTGCGCGGCCGCTGAAGCAGGCAATGTCCTCGCACCTTCTGATCACGGGGCTGGAAAAGCGCGAGGCGCTGGAGCGTGCCGCGAAGCTGTCGCCTCTGGAAGCGCCCGTCCGCGCCTTCCTGAACGAAACGGTGGTCCACTGGGCCGAATAAGGAGGATTTCATGAACGACTGGCAGGCTCTGCGCGACCATCAACGGATGGTTGCGAACCGCCCCATACTGACCCTGTTCGACGAAGATCGCGCTGCCGGCTTCTCGGCACGGGCAGACGGGCTGCTGTTCGACTTTTCGAAGACGAACATCTGCCAGACCGGGCTGGACCTTCTGATCCGGCTGGCCGAGGGCGCAGATCTGCCGGTGAAGCGGGACGCGATGTTCAACGGCGCCCGCATCAACGAGACCGAGAACCGCGCCGTTCTTCACACCACCCTGCGCAACATGGATGCGCCCGTTCTGGTGAACGAACAGGATGTGACCGGCCCGCTGCGTCAGACCCATGGCCGGATGCAGGCCTTCGCGCGGGAGGTGCGGGATGGCACCTTTGCCGGGCAAGGCGGGCGCATCACGGATGTGGTGAATATCGGCATCGGCGGCTCCGACCTCGGCCCCGCGATGGCCTGCATCGCGCTGTCACCTTACGCCGACGGCCCGCGCTGCCATTTCGTGTCGAACGTGGACGGCGCGCATATCGCCGATGTTCTGGCAGGGCTGAATCCGGAAACGACACTGGTCATCGTCGCCTCCAAGACCTTCACGACCATTGAAACCATGACCAACGCCGAAACGGCGAAAGCATGGATGGCAAAGGCTGTGAAAGAACCGGCAGCGCAGTTTGCTGCCGTTTCCACCGCAGCCGACAAGACCGCCGCCTTCGGCATCGACGCCTCGCGCGTGTTCGGGTTCGAGGATTGGGTCGGTGGCCGCTATTCCATGTGGGGGCCGATCGGGCTGGCGTTGATGCTGGCCATCGGGCCAGAGGATTTCGACCAGTTCCTGGCGGGTGGTGCGGCAATGGATGCCCATTTCCGGCAGACGGACCTGCGCCAGAACCTTCCGGTTTTGCTGGCGCTGGTGGGCATCTGGCACAACCAGATCTGCGATTACGCCACCCGCGCGGTGCTTCCTTATGAACAGCGCCTGTCGCGCCTTCCGGCCTATCTTCAGCAGCTGGAGATGGAATCGAACGGCAAGCGCGTGTCGATGGATGGTGCCGATCTGGCGATCCATTCAGGTCCCGTCGTTTGGGGGGAGCCGGGAACCAATGGCCAGCACGCTTTCTATCAGCTGATCCATCAAGGCACCCGGGTGATCCCGTGCGAGTTCCTTGTTGGCCGCGAGGGGCACGAGCCGGATCTGGCGCATCAACACCGTCTGCTGGTTGCCAACTGCCTTGCCCAGTCCGAGGCGCTGCTGCGCGGCCGCACACTGGAGCAGGCAACCGACATCATGCGCAAGAAGGGGCTGGAGGGGGCCGAGCTGGAACGTCAGGCGCGCCACCGCGTCTTCCCCGGCAACCGTCCGTCCACCACGCTGTGCTATCCCAAGCTGACGCCGTTCGTGCTGGGGCAGATCATCGCGCTTTACGAACATCGCGTGTTCGTGGAAGGCGTGATCCTTGGCATCAACTCCTTCGATCAGTGGGGGGTGGAGCTTGGGAAGGAACTGGCGCTGGCCCTGCAGCCGATCCTTGAGGGTGCTTCGGCCGAGGGCAAGGACGGGTCCACCCGTCAGCTGGTCGATTACCTGCGCTGATCGGCTCCCTCGTCGCCGTCCAGCGGTGGCGAGGGGGGAAGCGATCCACGCGCGCGGGCCGCATAGGCGACGCATCCATCAACGATGGGTGCGCAGACACCATTGATCGTGCGCACGGTGTTGTTGTCACCGGAGAACTCCACCTGCGTGACACGCTCTCCTTCAAACCTGACCTGCGCACTGCAGGATCCGGCGGAATTGACGCCAATGGCGCCTGCGCTGCCTTGCAGCGGCCCCGTCGCAATTTGCGGCAGGTTCAGGTTGAAGTTGCCGCGGGCCCGCGCCAGATCGAATGTCCAGATCGTGCCACCGGGAACATCGGCCTCGTCCGTTGGAAAGCCGGCGCACATCAGGACATCTGCCTTGTCCATGCCAGTCATCGCCTCGCGTGCGCGGGAAACGGACCGGTTTTCCGATGCCCAGGGGCTCAGATCATCAGGGCGGGCACAGCTTAGCAGGGCCAGCGGCAGAAGGGTAAAGATCGCGCGCATGGTGCAGATGGTAAGCGCCTGCCGCGATGCGGCAAGCCGTAGCCGGTCACCTGCGCGTTATTGCGCCGCCTGCATGGCGGGCCGCAGCGTGTTCTGCAAGGCCGAGGATGTGACAGGCCCGGCAATGCGCGCAAGAATGGTGCCATCGCCATCCACCACGAAGGTTTCCGGCACGCCATAAAGGCCCCAGTTCAAGCCCATCCGGCCCGTTTCATCGGCACCCTTCACTGCGAACGGATCGCCCAGATCGTTCAGGAAGCCGAGCGCATTTGCCGCCTGGTCCTTGTAGTTGATGCCGACAATCGCCACCCCTTCATCGGCCAAGGCTTCAAGCATCGGGTGCTCCTGGCGGCAAGGGGCGCACCAGCTTGCCCAGAAGTTCACCAGCTTCACCTTGCCGTCGCGCAGCGTGGCATCCGTGGGCGGGGCATCCGGCCCAAGCTGCGTGGCGGTAACGGACGGCGCTGCCTTGCCCGCGAATGCCGTAGGAAGTGCGTCGGGATCCGTGCGCATCATGCCAAAATAGAACAGGACACCAAGACCGGCGAACAGCACCGGCGGTATCAGGATCAGCGGCTTCATTCCTTCACCCGCTCCTCCACATCCCGCAAGCGATCCCGCATCCGCGTCGCCTGCCGCAGTGACAGCACCACTAGGCCAACGATCAACAGGATCGCCAGGGCATATGCCCCCAGAACGGTGGCGGCATATTTTCCAAGCTCGGGCAGCATCAGGCCATCCTTTCCCGCAGCAGCAGCGCCTGAAGCCGCCGCGCCCGGATTTCCGTACGTGTGCGCAACAAAAGAAGCGCAACGAACAGCAGAACGAAGCCGCCCATGCAAACGATCAGCGGGAACCAGAACACGTTCGAGATGTGCTGCGTCTTGTCCATCGACAGGCTTGCACCCTGATGCAGCCCCTGGTTCCAGAACAACACGGCATAGCGTGACAGGATCGCGAAGACCGACCCGACCATGCAAAGAACTGACGTCAGATCGGCTGCCGTGTCCGGATCCTCGATCGCATGCCACAGGGCGATATAGCCCAGATAAAACAGGAACAGGATCATGAACGAGGTCAGCCGTGGGTCCCATGCCCACCACGTGCCCCACATCGGCTGCCCCCAGATCGCGCCGGTGACCAGCGCGATCAGCGTCATCGTCATGCCGATGGGCGCTGCAGCCTTTGCCGAAAGCGCCGAAACATGATGGCGGCGGATCAGCCAGATCAACGAGGCGACCAGCATCATCAGCCATCCATTGATCGCCATAAGCGCTGCGGGAACATGCAAGAAGATGATCTTGACCGTCGCACCCTGCCGGTAATCCGCGGGGGTGAAGAAGAAACCCCAGATCAGCCCGACAACCAGCGCGATAGCCGCCAGCCCGGTGACCCAAGGCAGCAGCAGGCCGGAGGTCTGCATGAACTTCTTCGGATTTGCATATTCCCAGATCGACATGCCGGTTGCTTCAGCCTTTTTCAAAAGATGTGCAAGTCATCTTAGATTGATCCGCAGGACGAGGGCCGAGGCAAAAGGAAGCAGGGCGATGCTTCCCATGGTGACCGCCAGAAGCAGTGCCAGCGGCACGCCAATGGCCAGATCTTCCGCGCCGCGCCGCGCAACCTCGGCGCCGAAAACAAGCGTCGGGATGTAAAGCGGCAGGACCAGCAAGCTCAGTAGCAGGCCGCCCCGTTTCAGGCCGACCGTCAGTGCCGCACCAAAGGTTCCGATCACCGAAAGCGCCGGCGTTCCCGCCAGAAGCGACAGGAAAAGCCACAGATACCCATCCGGGGGCAGGTTCAGCAGCACGCCAAGCGCAGGTGCCAGAACCGTCAGCGGCAGGCCTGTCACCAGCCAATGCGTCAGTGCCTTCACCGCGGCCACTCCCTCCAGCGGAATGGGCGAGGTAGCAAGAAGATCAAGCGAGCCGTCCTCGTGATCCAAGGCAAAGATCCGGTCCAGCGACAGAAGGCAGGACAGCAAGGCGCCAAGCCACAGGATGCCCGCGGCAATACGCGCATGCAGATCGGCCTGCGGCCCGACAGCCAATGGAACCAGAACTGCCACCAGCAGGAAAAAGGCCAAACCCAAACCGAAACCGCCGCCAGAACGGACGGCAAGGCGCAGATCGCGGATCAGCAGAACGATCACAGGAAGGCCTCTTCAAAACCGGCTTGCGGAACGCTGTGCTGCGCACGAAAGGGGCTGATATCCAGAACATCCGCCTTGATCCCCAAGTCGATATGCGTCGCGATCAGCGCCATGCCACCATCCGCCAGATGGCCCCGCAGCACATCGCCGAATAGCGCGACCGATGCTGCATCAAGCGAAACGGTCGGCTCGTCCAGCAGCCAGATCGGACGGCCAGTCACAAGAAGCCGCGCAAGGCCCAGACGGCGCTTCTGACCAGCTGAAAGCGACTGCGCCGGACGATCCGCCAAAACCTGCAAGTTCATGCGCTGCAACACGTCGCCCATGTGACGGCGGTAAATGCGCGCCCAGAACTGAAGATTTTCGCGCACGGTCAGCGTGGCCTTCAGCCCATCCTGATGCGCTGCGTAGGCGATGGAATCCTCGGGCGCGTCGATGGTTCCGGTGATGGGCTTCTGAAGATCCCCGATAGTTCGCAGCAACGTCGTCTTTCCGGCACCGTTCGGCCCGCGCAGAAGCAACGCCTGTCCCGCCCGCAGCTGCAGGCATACGTCCTGAAGGACGATCATGCCACCACGGGCACAGGCAAGATCCGTCACGCGAAGTTCCATGCCTTCGCGTAGCGCATCGACCGGCAGGGCGGAAGCCGGTTTCGAACCAATGTTCGGTGGGGGGCGGACGATAGGAAAAGGCCCCGGATCACTCCGGGGCCAGTCGTCTTAGTTCTTGGCGAGGTTGCGCAGCACGTAGTGCAGAACGCCGCCATTCTGGACGTATTCGATCTCGATCGCCGTATCGATCCGGCACTTCAGCTGGATCTCTTTCTTCGTGCCGTCTGCATAGGTGATGGTGCAGGGCACGTTGCTGAGCGGTTTCAAATCGCCGGCGAGGCCGTCGATGCTGACCGTTTCCTCGCCCGTCAGGCTCAGCGTCTTGCGTGTGTCACCGTTCGTGAACTCGAACGGGATGACGCCCATGCCGACGAGGTTGGAGCGGTGGATACGCTCGAACGACTCCGCGATCACGGCCTTCACGCCCAGAAGCGCAGTGCCCTTTGCCGCCCAGTCACGCGACGAACCCGCGCCGTATTCGATGCCACCGAAGATCACCAGCGGCGTGCCGGCTTCCTGATATTCCATCGAGGCGTCGAAGATCGACGTCTGTTCGCCGTTCGGACCCTTGGTATAGCCGCCCTCGACGCCGTCCAGCATCTCGTTCTTGATGCGGATGTTGGCGAAGGTGCCGCGCATCATGATCTCGTGGTTCCCGCGGCGCGACCCGTAGGAGTTGAAATCCTTCTGCGGAACCTGACGCTCGGTCAGGTACTTGCCGGCCGGAGTCGTCGGTTTGAACGAACCTGCAGGGCTGATGTGGTCGGTCGTGATCATGTCGCCCAGGATGGCCAGAACCTTGGCGTCCTTGATGTCGCTGATGACGCCCGGCTCCTTGTCCATGCCACGGAAATAGGGCGGATTCTGGATATAGGTGGAGGTCGGCGGCCAGTCGTAGGTTTCGCTGTCGGTCGTTTCGACCGCCTGCCAGCGCTCGTCTCCCTTGAACACGTCGGCATACTTGGACTGGAACGCTTCGCGCGTCACGGTCTTGTGGACCAGGTCGGCGATTTCATCATTCGACGGCCAGATGTCTTTCAGGAAGACGTCATTGCCGTTCTGGTCCTTGCCCAGCGGTTCCTTCGTCAGGTCGATGTTCATATCGCCCGCGATGGCATAGGCAACAACCAGCGGGGGCGAGGCAAGGTAGTTAGCTCGCACATCCGGAGAGATCCGGCCCTCGAAGTTGCGGTTGCCCGACAACACGGCCGTCGCGACCAGATCGTTTTCGTTGATCGCCTTGGAAATCGCGGGATCACCCAGCGGGCCGGAGTTGCCGATGCAGGTCGTGCAGCCGAAACCGACAAGGTTGAAGCCCACGTAATCAAGGTCTTCCTGAAGGTTCGCAGCCTCCAGATATTGCTGAACCACCTGCGATCCGGGTGCCAGCGAGGTTTTAACCCACGGCTTGCGCGTCAGCCCCAGTGCCCGTGCCTTGCGTGCCACCAGACCGGCGCCGATCATGACATAGGGGTTCGAGGTATTGGTGCAGGAGGTGATGGCCGCGATCACAACGGAACCGTCGTTGATCGTGTAATCCTTGCCTTCCACCGGAACTGACTTGACCAGATCCAGCACATCGCCTTCGACCTTGCGGTATTCGGCCAGCGTCTTGCGGAACCCTTCGACCGAGTCCGTCAGCGGGGTGTAATCCTGCGGGCGTTTCGGGCCCGAGATGGCGGGCACGATCTCGCCCATGTCGAGGTGCAGCGTGTCGGTATATACCGGCTCATAGTCGGAGCCGCGCCAGAAGCCGTTTTCCTTGGCATAGGCTTCGACAAGCGCGATGCGGTCCTTGTCGCGGCCCGTTTGTTCCAGATAGCGCAGCGTTTCGCCGTCGATCGGGAAGAAGCCGCAGGTCGCACCGTATTCCGGGGCCATGTTGGCGATCGTCGCGCGATCGGCCAGCGGCAGGTGATCAAGGCCTTCGCCGTAGAATTCGACGAACTTGCCGACCACGCCCTTCTTGCGCAGCATCTGCACGACCTTCAGCACGAGGTCGGTCGCGGTCGTGCCTTCCATCATCTTGCCGGTCAGCTTGAAGCCCACGACCTCGGGGATCAGCATCGATACGGGCTGGCCCAGCATCGCGGCCTCCGCCTCGATCCCGCCGACGCCCCAGCCCAGAACGGCCAGACCGTTGACCATGGTGGTGTGGCTGTCGGTGCCGACCAGCGTGTCGGGATATGCGACTTCCTCGCCGTTTTGGTCCTGGTCGGTCCAGACGGCCTGTGCCAGATATTCAAGGTTGACCTGGTGGCAGATGCCCGTGCCCGGCGGCACAACGCGGAAGTTGTTGAACGCCTTCTGGCCCCATTTCAGGAACGTGTAACGCTCCATGTTGCGCTCGTATTCCAGATCAACGTTCATCTGGAAGGCGCGCGGGTTGCCGAATTCGTCAATCATGACCGAATGGTCGATGACCAGATCGACCGGGTTCAGCGGGTTGATCTTCTGCGCGTCGCCGCCAAGGCCGATGATCCCGTCGCGCATTGCGGCAAGGTCCACCACGGCCGGAACGCCGGTGAAGTCCTGCATCAGAACGCGGGCAGGGCGATAAGCAATCTCGCGGGGGTTCTTGCCGCCTTGCTTGCCCCAGTCGGAGAAGGCCTTGATGTCATCCACCGTGACAGTCTTGCCGTCTTCGAACCGCAGCATGTTCTCCAGCACGACCTTCAGCGCGGCGGGGAGCTTGGAAAACTCGCCCAGTCCGGCAGCTTCGGCGGCGGGGATGGAGTAATACGCAACGTTCTGACCGTTTACGGTCAGCGTTTTGCGGGTTTTCTGGCTGTCATGGCCAACGGTGACGGTCATTTCGGGCCTCCTGGCACTGGCTCGGGTTGTGGCGCTGCATCCGTGATGCCAGTCGCGGCGGCACGGTGCAAGACTCGCCTGATACGGTATGCGAATGTATGCCGCAATGCCAGAGGGAAAGTGGGGCCGGCATCTCGCAAATCATTGATTGGCAGAGGGGCGCTTGCGTGTCTAAAACCTGTGGCGCAAGGGAAGGAAACGATCATGCAGCGAGTGTTCGGCACCATCTGCGGCCTTGGTATCGGGCTGGCCGGCGGCGCGTGGGCGCAGTCCACCCCCGTTGTGGTGGTGGAACTGTTCACCTCTCAGGGTTGTTCGGCCTGTCCGCCCGCCGACGGGCAGCTTGCGGAACTGGCTGACGACCCGCGCGTCATCGCGCTGGCCCTTCATGTGGATTACTGGGACTACATCGGGTGGAAAGACCGCTTCGGCCAGCCCGCCTTCACCCAACGGCAGAAGGCCTATGCCCGCGCTGCCGGAAGCCGGATGCTTTACACGCCGCAATTCATCATCGACGGAAGCGAGCGGGTTGAAGGAAACCAGCCCGACCGCGTTCGTTCGCTTGTGCGGGCCCATACGGCAGCGGTATCGTCGCCTCAGCTGACGCTGGACCGGATGGGGGAAGCGGTGACCATCAAGGCCCCTGCGGCGGCGCTTGCCGCGCCGGTGACCGTTCAGGTCGTTCGATATCACCCGAGCATGACGATTGATATCGAGACGGGCGAGAATGCCGGCCGGACCATCGCGTATCGCAACATCGTCACGTCATGGCAAACGCTTCAGGACTGGACGGGGGAGGAGCCACTGGAAATGACGGTTCCGGCCACGGGCGAGGATGAATTTGTGGTGATCCTTCAGGAGCCCGGACCGGGCAGTATCGTCGCGGCAGCGCAGCTGAACTAACGCCGCATCGCTGCCTTCCAGCGCCGGTGGATCCAGAACCACTGGTCAAGATGCTGGCGCACCAGCGCCTCCAACGAGTCGTTCAGGGCCTGCGTCATCGTTTCCGGGTCCGTATGCGGGATCGGATCTTCCATGATTATCTTGAAGTTGAGGCCGTCAGGTTGCCGGACCGCATAGGTCGGCACCAGAAGTGCATCGTATTTCAACGCAAGTTCGGCAGCCGAAAGGGCAGTCATTGCCGTTTCGCCGAAAAAGGTCAGCGGGGCGCCGTCATACATGTGCAGGTCGATCAGCATCCCCAGCATGCCGCCCGCGCGAAGGTGCCGCAGCATCCCGCCCAGCCCCTGCCGCCCGCGCGGAAAGGCAGGCTTGCCCAAAGCCTCCATCGCCGCCACGTAATGTTCGTTGAAGTAACGGTTGTTCATCGGGCGATACAGAACCCCGACGGTATAGCCACGGGCAGACATCGCTGCGCGGCTGGCCTCATAGTTTCCGAAGTGTCCCGTCAGGAAGATGACGGGGCGCTTGGTGGCGCGGGCCTCCTCCACCGTGGCCAGGCCGGGGCCGGTGACGGGGCTTTCACCCGCGCGGCGCAGGAACTCCTTGCCGGAATAGGCCTCGATCACGGTGCGACCAGCGTTGTCGGGCACTTTCATGACAAGCCGGCGGACCTCTTCCTCGGGCAGGTCGGGCAGGACCAGCGCAAGGTTGTCGCGGATGCGCTTCCGATATCCGGCCAGCGGCGCGATCACGCGGCTCATCACCCAGCCGCACAGCGGCACGCGGCGCTCATACGGCAGCAGGAGGAGCCCGCCGATCAGCGTACGCAGAACCGCATTTTCAACCCAATCCGCGACGCGGCTTCTATTCTTCTTCGCCATCAGCCCTTCCGTGTCTGCGTGCGCCTGACATAAAACTGCCGGGGCCCATTCACAAGCAGGCAGGATGCCTCAGCGTGAAACCGATCGGGCGATCTGGGCGGCAAGCTGCGCAACGGCGGCTGATTGCGCCGCGGCGATCTGGGCAGGATCCTCGCCTTCCAGCGGGACCGTAATCGCGAAATCGCGTGACGTGGCGCCAAGCTGCACGCCCTCGGCCCGGACATAGTAGATGCCGTCGAGGTGGAAGTTGCCGTCAGCGGCTGCAAGGATGCGGTCAACGCGTACGTCAATCTCTCCGTCCGGCAGGCCGGAAAGAGGCCAGGGTTCTGGCGCGACGGTGGCAGAAAGGCCCGCGTTCAGTTGTCGTGCCAGTGCCAGTGTTACCGCACGCGGCTGAAGATCGGCCCAGCGAACGCGCGACATCACCTGCACGGCGCCGCTTGCATCCTGCCGCGCCATTTCGTCGTCGGTGGCGTAATCGGGCATCGACACCTCGCGCACCATGATGCTGCGGGCATTGGTGGTCAGCTTCTGCGCCACCGGCTGCGTTTGAAGCTGATAGGCGGGCGAGGTGCCGCAGGCGGCCAGCGCCGCGACCAGAAGCAGGGGAAGGACGGGTTTCATCTGGCTGTCTCCTGATTAGCGGCCGAGGATGAGGGAGTTGGGGTTGCGCTGGATCGAACGTGCAAGCGAGCTGACGGCGTTAGACGCCTCTTGCAGGCTGCGCAGTGCGGTCACCAGTTCCACATTGAAGCGCGAGTCGCTTCCATAGCCCGATACGGTGGTGCCGGCCTGATCGACAAGGCGGGCGATACGACCGGCAAGATCGGGCAGGTCGCTGACAGCTTCGCTTACGCTGTTGGCAGCGGCCTGCGCGGCGGCAATGGCATCGTTGGCATTGCCGATGGCACCGCCTTCGCGAACTTCGGCCAGCACCTGCGCAACCTCGTCAAGGGCGTCGGATACTGCCCCGGGAACGCGCTGCGTGTCGGGGTTGGACAGCAGAACATCGGCGCTTTGCAGCAGGCTGTCGGCCGAATTCGCCAGCTCCTCGATCTGCAGGCGATTGGCCTTGGCCGAAAGCTCGCGCAGTTGCTGGGCGATCTGCGGGAATTCAGCGGCGGCGCCTTCGACGCCCGTAAGCGCGTTGTTGGCCTTTTCGATCGACGCAATCAGGTTGGAGACAGCCTGACCTTCCTCGATCTGCTCGCCGATCCGGCGCAGGCTGTCGGTCGTCTGGCGCAGGTTGTCGATGATGCCTGTCACATCCTCTCCCGACAGCAGGGACCGCGCATCCGCCAGAAGGCTTGCCGCCTCATAGGGAACGCGGCGGGTTTCGGGATCGCCCGCCAAGGCCTGAATGCTGTTCAGCGCACCGATGGCCGATCGCATCAGGTCTTCGATCGGCAGGCCGCCGATGCGGTTGATCACGCCCTGGGCCGTGGTCTGGAATTCGGTGATGGCAGGCGGGGCAATGGGCACCAGCGGGAAGGGCTGGTGCGTTTCATCCAGCGTTGCGCCGGGATCATCGGGCTGCTCCACGAATTCCACCATGAGGGAGCCTGTGAACAGTGACGCCGTGGCAAGGCGGGCCCGCAGGTTGTCGCGTTCGACAAGCTGCGCGAAAAAGTCCTGCGCATCCTGCACTGTCGATCCGTCGGGCAAGCCCAGCGATCCGACGTCGATCTGAAGGTTCGCCAGCATGCGGATCTCGGGGTGATCTTCATCCATGTCGGCAATCGCCCCGATATCGGTGACGCGTCCGATGGTTGCGCCACGATATCGCACATCTGCCCCTTCCGTCAGGCCTGCGATGGACCCGTCGAAGATGATCGACAGCGGAAGCTCTGCTTCCGAGGCCGAGGTGAAGACGGAGCTGCGGGCATCGGCCTCGTCCGGATAAACGAAGAAGCTTGCGCCCGGTTCGATCGCCTCGCCGCCCGAAACGACGGTGTCGAAATTGATGCCGCCCGCGATCAGTGCGGCAAGGGAACGGACATCAAGCTGGATGCCGCCGGTGCCAAGGCTTACATCGAAACCGGAGGCATCCCAGAAGCGGGAATTGGTGGTCATCATCTTGTCGTAAGGGGCTTCGATCACCGCATCCAGCAGAACCGTGTTGCCATCCTCGCCAAGGCGGGGGGCGCCGACACTGCCGACCTCGATCCCCTTGTGGAGGATGGGAGCGCCTGCCGAGATCTGGTTGCCGTCGCGCAGCCGCAACGTGATCTGCGTGCCGTTCTGCGACTGCAGGGGGGCAACCTCCAGCCCCTCGAACTTCGTCCGCTCTCCGGAGGGAATATTGTCCCATGTGCCCGAGATATACGCACCTGACAGCACCGTATCGAGGCCGCTGATCCCGCGAACCGAAATCTCGGGGCGGACCACCCAAAACTTCGCCTCGCCGTCGATATAGCGGGCAATGTCGCTGGCCACCCGCACGCCCACGACAACCTTGCCCAGATCGGGGGCGAAGTTCACCGTTTCCACCACGCCGATATTGACGTCCCGATAGCGCAGGGTCGTCTGGCCTGCCTCGATCCCGCTGGCGTTGGTGAAGGAGATGTGGATCAGCGTGCCCCGGTTGGCGTAGCTTTGAGCTGCAACGCCGACGGCCACGACCAGCGCAACCAGCGGCACCAGCCAGATGATCGAGATGCGCCGCCACCACCTGCGGCGAGGCGGGCGGATCTCCATTTCGGCGGGTCGGGGCGGAGGTGTGTCGGTCAACGGTCAGTCATCCCAGATGGTGCGCGGGTCGAAGGCGAGGGCCGCTTTCATGGTGAAGATCACGGAAAGCGCGAAGCAGATGGCGGCGATGCCGGGGTTGATGGATGCCACGAAGCTGAACTGCACCAGCGAGGCAAGGATTGCCACCACGAACACGTCGATCATGGACCATCGGCCGATGAATTCCACCACTTCGAACAGGCGGTGCTGCGCGTGTACGGACATGAAGCGGCGCTTGTTTATCGACATGGCCAGAAAGGCGATGGCAAGGAATTTCCCCACAGGGATCACGATCGAGGCTGCAAACACGATAAGCGCGACGGGCAGATCCCCATGTGCCCAAAGCTCCACCACGCCGCCAAGGATGGTGGAGCGTGTGCGCGTGCCGAGCGTGTTCGTCAGCAGCATCGGGTAAAGATTGGCCGGGATATAGACGATCAGGCCCGCGATCCACCATGCCCAGACGCGTTGCAGGCTGTGCCTGTCGCGGCTGACAAGCGGTGCACCGCAACGGGTGCAGTTTTGTGTTCGGGGTGTGTGGACAAGGCCGCAGCGGGTGCAGGCCACAAGGCCAGCCTCGCGCGCTGTCAGGATGCGCTCGCTCACGCGGTGTTCGCGGTGCGGCTGCCGCGATGCAGGGCCGACCAGACCTGTTCACGATCCACGAAGCTGTCTTGCCAGATCATCATGATCACGAGGATGCAGAAGCTCCAGAAGGCGATGCCCGGCGTGACCGAGGCCATGCCGGCGATCTTCACCAGCGCGACGGCAACGCCGATCACGAAAATCTCGGCCATGGACCAAGGGCGCAGGGCCTCGGCAAGGCGGAATGCGCCGGCGGCGTGGATGCCAGCGGGCCGTCCCCGCGCCAAAGGCACGAGGGTATAGACGATCAAGCCGAGCCGAAGCGCCGGGATCACGATGATGAAGGCCACGACGGCGATCGACAGCGGTGCCATCATGCCATCCGAGAACGCCATAGCGGTATCCCAGATCGAGGCATTGGAGTGCATGCCCGCCGCCGAAAGATCAAGAAACGGTGTAAAAAGCGCGATTGTCAGCAGGATCAGCGCAGCCACCGACAGGGCGATGATGCGGGTGAATGCGAACGCACGGGGGGCGATCAACACTGTTCCGCAGCGTTTGCAGGCCGCCCGTTCGCGCGGCTGGACAGGCTGAAGATGGTAAAGCGCATCACATTGCGGACATGCCCGCATCCGGTCCAGCGGAACCTCCACGAAATCATCCTGCATGTCGATGTCTTTCATCAGCGACATTTTAAGGCATCGTGAGGTGGCGTCAACGTGCGGGTGATGTTTACAATATTACTCGGATATGATGAATGACGGAAACTGTCGCATGCCAGCCGGGGCCAGCCTTGGCGACTCGTCATTGTGGGGAACAAGATGCGTGATGTAGTAAGACATTTGGTTTCGGGGATCTGCCTTGCTTCTGTGGCGGCGTTGTCGGCGGGCGCCCAGGAGGTGACGATCAAGCATCAGCAGGGCGAAGTGACGCTTCCTGCCACGCCCGAAAAGGTTCTGGTGCTTGACTGGGCCACTGTGGACACGCTGGATGCGATGGGTGTTTCCGTGGCAGGTGTGCCCGGCGCGAATGCCCCAAGCTATCTGGCGAAATATGAAAGCGACGATTACCTGAAGATCGGCTCACTGTTCGAGCCGGACGTGGAAGCCGTGGCTGCAGCCGATGCCGACCTGATGATCGTGGCCGCCCGTTCACGTGAGGCGCAGCCGCAACTGAATGGCATCCTGCCGACGATTGACCTGTCGATCGACAACGGCAACTTCATCGACAGCGTGGAGGCGAACATCGCCGAGCTTGGCCGCATCTTCGACAAGGAAGACCGCGCGGCCGAGATGACGGCGGAGCTGGATGCGAAGGTGGAACGCCTGCGCGAGGCTGCCCAAGGGCAGGGGCGTGCCCTTACGCTGGTGGTCAGCGGCAGCAAGATCGGTGTTTACGGGCCCGATTCCCGCACCGGATGGCTGCACAACGAAATCGGCTTCCCGTCAGTCATGGATGATGTGGATGACCGTTCGGACCGTGGCGATGCGGCCAGCTATGAATTCATTCTGGACAAGAACCCCGACTGGATGTTCGTGGTCGACCGTGATGCCGCCGTCGGCAACGAAGGTGCTTCGCCTGCCAAGGCTGTTCTGGACAACGAACTTGTCCGTCAGACGAACGCCTGGAAGAACGGCCAAGTCGTTTATCTGAACCCTGAGGAAGCCTATGTCGTCATGAACGGCTATCAGGCGCTGACGGGCCTTCTGGATCAGGTTTACGAAGCCGTGACGGCGGATAACTGAGACTGCAATGCGCCTGACGATCGGACTGTGCATCACCCTGGCTTTGGCGATGATCAGCCTGTTCGTCGGCGTGACCAGCATCTCACCCCTTGATCTGCTGCGCGGCAACGTGGATGCGCAGCAGCTTCAGATCATGATGGCCAGCCGCGTTCCGCGCACGCTTGCGCTTGTGCTTGCAGGCGCTTCGACCGCCGTCGCGGGCCTTGTGATGCAGATGATCGTCCGTAACCGCTTTGTCGAACCATCAACTGCCGGCACGATGGAGTCTGCCTCGCTTGGCCTTCTTCTTGTGACGCTTGTGGCGCCGGGAATGGCGCTGATGGGCAAGATGCTGGTGGCTGCCGCATTTGCGCTGGCGGGAACGGCGTTGTTCCTGCGCATCCTTCGGATGGTGCCGCTGCGCGATGTTCTGATGGTGCCGCTGGTCGGGATCATGCTGGGCGGGGTCATCGGGGCGGTAAGCACTTTCATCGCATATCGCTACGGCCTGATCGCCTCGCTGGGGGCGTGGTCGATGGGCGATTTTTCGGGGGTTCTGCGTGGCCGGTACGAACTTCTTTGGATCGTGGGGCTTCTGGCACTTGCCGCTTATCTTGCCGCCGACCGCCTGACGCTGGCGGCAATGGGCAAGGACTTCACGACCAATCTTGGCCTGAACTATCGTGCGACGGTGGCGCTTGGCCTGGTGATCGTGTCGCTTGTCAGTGCCGTGGTTCTGGTGACGGTCGGGTCGATCCCGTTCCTTGGGCTGATCGTGCCGAACGTGGTCAGCATGATGATCGGGGACAACCTGCGCCGTGCCGTTCCATGGGTCGCGCTGATGGGGGCTGGTTTCGTGCTGGCTTGCGACATCCTTGGGCGCACGTTGCGCGCCCCGTACGAGATCCCGATAGCCACCATGCTGGGGCTGATCGGCAGTGTCATCTTCCTGTATCTTCTTCTGCGGCAGAGGCATCATGCTGCAGCGTAACCGTCCTGCGATTGTTCTTATTATACTGGGCCTTATGGCTGTATCTTCAATCGTCGCATTCATGACACTTGGTGTGCGGGGGAATTGGGGCTTTGTGCTGGAATACCGCGGTCGCAAGGTGCTGGGGCTGTGCCTTGTCGCCTATTCCATTGCCGTATCGACCGTGCTGTTCCAGACCGTCACCGGCAACCGCATCCTGACGCCGTCGATCATGGGGTTCGACGCGCTGTTCATCCTGATCCGCACCACCATCGCATTCTTCTTCGGCTTCGGCTTTCTGGTGCAACTTCCCCTGCAGGCGCAGTTCGCGGCCGAGGTCATCGTCATGACGGGCTTTGCCGCGCTGCTGTTCAACTGGCTGTTCCTGCGCGGGCAGCGCAGCCTGCACCTGATGGTGCTGGTCGGGATCGTATTCGGAGTCCTGTTCCGCAACCTATCGGGCTTCATGCAGCGCATGATGGACCCGGTGGAGTTTCAAAGCCTTCAGGACAGCTTCTTCGCCCGGTTCGGACAAATCGATCCGGCCTTGCTTGGGATTTCCTGCGTTATCATCACAGTGGCCAGCATCGTTGCATGGCGGATATCGCACAGTTTCGACGTGCTGATCCTGGGGCGTAGCCAAGCCATCAGCCTTGGTGTTCCTTATCGCCGGCGCGTGGCGGTGATCCTTGGGATCATTGCCGTGCTGGTGTCGGTGTCCACGGCACTGGTGGGTCCGGTCACGTTCTTCGGCCTGCTGGTTGTCAGCCTTGCGCATGTGCTGTGTGGCGACGGGCGGCATCGTCATATCCTGCCGGCCTCGGTTCTTCTGGGCATCATCTGCCTTGTGGGCGGCCAGACCGTGCTGGAGCGGGTGTTCGCCTTCAACACGGCCCTGTCGATCATCATCGAGTTTCTGGGCGGGCTGATCTTCATCATTCTTCTGATACGCGGGGCCGCAAGATGATCGTTATCGAGAATCTCAGCAAGAAATATGCTGATTTCCCTTGCGTCGATAATGTCAGCCTGACCATCGCGGGGGGCGGTGTCACATCGATCATCGGGCCCAACGGGGCGGGAAAGTCCACGCTGTTGTCGCTGATCGCGCGGCTGCTGGATTTTGATCGCGGCAGCGTCAGCGTTGACGGGCTGGATGTGACAAAGACGAAAAGCGATGTGCTGGCGCAGCGACTTTCGATCCTGCGGCAGGACAACCATATCGCCTCGCGGCTGACGGTGCGCGATCTGGTCAGCTTCGGGCGCTATCCCTATTCGCGCGGGCGCCTGACGGACCATGATCATGCCAAGGTGGAAGAAGCCATCGGCTTCCTGCATCTGGATGACCTTGCCGAACGTTTCCTGGACGAGCTTTCGGGCGGCCAGCGCCAGCGCGCCTATATTGCGATGGTGCTGTGTCAGGACACGGATTATGTCCTGTTGGACGAACCGCTGAACAACCTCGACATGAAACACGCGCGGAACATGATGCAGCTCATCCGCCGCGCGGCGGATGAGCTGGGAAAGACCATCGTGCTGGTCATGCACGATATCAACTTCGCCTCGTGGTATTCTGACCATATCGTGGCCATGCGCGAAGGGCGGGTGGCCCATGCCGGTGCCTGCCATGACATCATGCAGCCCGAGGTCCTGTCGTCGGTCTATGATATGGAGATCGAGGTGCAGGAGATCGCGGGAAAACGTATCAGCCTGTTCTATGCCTAGGGCGCCCCGCAGGGCGCCCTTGCTGCTGTCTTAGAAGTTGGCTGTCAGGCCCAGCCACAGGCGGCGGCCTTCCTGAACGGTGTTGAATTCGGCTTCGGTGATTTCTTCGTCGAAGACGTTATAGATCGCGGCTTTCACCGTGGCCGTATCGTTGATGACATAGCTGCCACCGATATCGACAGTGGTATAAGGCGAATATTTCCGCCCGCTTGCGCCGTTGATCGTGACGGGCGATCCGTTGGTGCCGATACGAAGCCCCGACGCGATTTCGCTGCCGTGGTAGTTGGCGCTGACCCAGCTGTCGAGGCCGGTAACCGGCGTCTGCCAGTCAAAGCGCAGGCTGGCCATATGCTCGGGTGTGCGGGCAAGGGGGAAGCCTTCGAAGTCACCCGTGCGCTGTTCGCTGTCGGTATAGGTATAGGACGCGCGCATCGAGAGCGTGTTCGTCATGTCCCAGTTGCCCGTCAGCTCCACCCCCTGAACGACGGCTTCATCCACGTTGTAGTTGCGGAAGATGTCATAATACTGCGGATTGCCGTTGCTGTCGGTATATTGCGGGCCATCCAGCCACTTTTCGTCCGTGCGGATCTGCTGAAGCTTGTTCTTGAATTTCGTGTGGAAGATCGTCGCGCCAAGGGAGTATCCGAGGCCTTCATAGATCGCCCCAAGCTCCACATTCGTGGTTTCTTCCGGTTCCAGATCCGCATTGCCAAGGATCACCCCGCAGGATGGCGGGCTGTTGCTGGCGCATCCGCCGCCGCCGGTCGTATAGGCATAATTGGGCGTGATGGAGCGGATGTCGGGCGCGCGGAAACCGGTGGAAATGCCACCCTTGATCGTCAGGGCATCCGAAACGTCCCAAACGCCATAGATGCGGGGGGTGATGTGGCCGCCATATGCCTCATGCTCGTTATACCGCAGGCCCAGCGTCAGCGCGAAATCGTCACGCAGCTGCCATTCGTCTTCCGCAAAAAGTGCCCACTGGTACAGGCTGAACTTCTCGTCGAAGCGTTCCGCTGAGGGAAGCTGCGCCTGCGCTCCGGGGTTCTGGTCGCTCACTTCGGTTTTGAGGTACTGTCCGCCGAAGGTCAGCCGGTGTTGGCCATGAAAATCGACCGGCGTCGTAACCTTGGCGTCCAGGACCGAGTTCTTCACCTTGGGGGAACGCAGATCTTCGGTGAAGCCGCTGGCATCATCGATCCGGCTGTAATTCGTCCGCTCTCCTGTTTCCTGCGTAAAGCTCAGCTCGGTATTCGTCAGGCCGTATTGGCCATTATGGGTCAACGACCAGTGGTCGCGGTCATGGTCGCGATAGCTTTGATCGCCAAGCTCCTTTGCCGTGACGCGGGTGCGGCCGGCTTCGAACAGAATGTCGTTGTTCGGATCGACCTGCCATGACAGGCGCCCCGTCAGGTCGAAATCGTCCGAGCCGCTGGGGCCGCCTTCGACAGTGGAAGCATCCTGATCGAATTTCCGGCCCCAGACCTGCAGGCCAAGACGATCCTGAGTCAGCGGGCCGGACACATAGAAGGACTGCTGCTGGCTGTTTTCAAACCCCGCATCGTCCTGAAGCGTCGTCTCGACAGTGACAGAACCGCCCCATGTATCGGCGACGGGCTTCGTGATGACGTTGATGACCCCGCCCATCGCATCCGACCCGTAAAGCGATGACATCGGCCCGCGCACGACCTCGATCCGCTCGATCGCCTGGATCGGGGGAATGAAGCTTTGCTCATAACCGGAACTGCCATTGGTGCGCGAATCGCGCGTGTTCTGGCGTTTGCCATCCACGAGGATCAGCGTGTACTGGCCGGGAAGGCCACGGATGAAGATATCCTGCTCATCCGCGATACCCGTTACCGACACGCCCTGAACTTCGCGCAGCGCATCGGTCAGGTTGGTGAAGCTGCCCTTCTCCAGCTCCTCGGACGTGATGACGGTAACGCTGGCCGGTGCTTCGCGGACGGTTTGTTCGAAACCAGAGGCTGTGACGACGATTTCTGGAAGTGCCATAACATCTTGCGCCATCGCCGGACTGGTCAGTGCCGCTGTTGCCATCAACATTGCCATGGTGGCGCTGCGGCGCCTTGGTTTCATCTTCATTCTGTGTGCCCCAAATTCATACCTATTCACTCGGGTATTATTGGAGACAAAAGTTGTCAACTTTAAGCGAGCAATTCAGGTGATATGGACATTCGTTCATGTTTCGTTCATTTTGTTGGTATGGACGAGCTTCAGGATATCGATGCACTGCAACCCGGCTTCCGCCTTGCAAGGGGTGTGGCGCGGCATCTGCGCAGTCATGACTTCGTCAGCGTGACGGAGTTGGTGCCATGCGCAGGATTACGGGTTGATGTGATGGCCCTTGGCCCGAGGGGAGAGATCTGGATCGTGGAATGCAAGTCCGGGCGGGCTGATTTCCTGTCGGACCGGAAGTGGCACAACTACCTGGAATGGTGCGACCGTTTCTTTTGGGCAGTCGATGCGGATTTTCCCGTTGATCTGTTGCCCGAGGATACCGGCCTGATCCTTGCCGATGCCTATGATGCCGAGATCATGCGAATGGCGCCGGAGTCCAAGCTTCCTCCGGCGCGGCGCAAGTCGATGGTGCAATGTTTTGCGCGCCATGCCGCACAGCGCCTGCAAGGGCTGCGCGATCCTGACTTTCTGCGCGGAAGGTCCTAGCGCTTCTTCTTGCCTGTGGGTGCGGGGGCAGGAGTGTCGGCCATCAGCCGCGCCCGTTCGGCTGCGGCGCGCAGTTCTTCGGCAATTTCGTCCGCTTCGTCCGGATCGAAATCGAGGGGCAGATCCACGCCCTCCGCTTCGATATAGATGCGGACCATGCCAAGCGTGGTCGGCCCGATCTGCAGATTGGCGGCAATGTCGCTTTGTTTGTCGATGCTCATGGCATGTGCTCCTTCTTGCGGAGGGGGTAGTGCCGCAAACAAAATGATGCAAGAGCTTGAAGGGGGTTGCAATCCCCAGAACGTGGGGGTAAATGCCCCCCAGTGCCGGCTTAGCTCAGTAGGTTAGAGCACCAGATTGTGGATCTGGGGGTCCCCCGTTCGAGCCGGGGAGTCGGTACCATCATTATCAGGAAGATAACGGACTTTTAGTCACACGGCTTTCCGAAGCTGCTTGTAAGTTGTGTGATGTTGCGCGGCAGGATCGACCGTGACCGGGCAGCATTTTTCCTGGCTATCAGCTACCGGTCTTTTCACGATCTGCGCGAACATGGCAGGAATGGCGGGCGGCGACTTGGTCCCGCGCCGCATGCAAGGTGGATCAGCACGAACACTTCTCGACATGATTGCGTGAAGCATAGTTTTGATGATCGGCCTATCGCATAGCGCATATCAGGGCGACGAAGGCGGTGCGGGCCTGCTCTTGCGGTCCCAGCCCCGTAACCGCGCTGAAGACGTGGATATATGCAGCGTTACGCTCCTTGACGGGAAGCGATCTCCACTTGCTTTCGATGAAGTCCAGCGCGTCCTTGGCATTTCTGATGGTGCAGGCCTGTTGTGATCCGACACCTACGGGTTCCCATGACATGATGCTCTCTGCCCCTTTTTTTGGTTCTTATCTGGAACAGACGACTGAGCTGAAAAGCTGTTCCAGATGATGTCGGACAGTGACGCCACGTCATCAGGAACGCTGTTCGGAATGCAACGCCGGCAATGGGAACCGGCGCAGCCAGCTTTGCATGATCGCGACCCTCCAACGGTCGGAATATCGGCGGAGAAGGATTCAGCGCTTGCTGCGCGGCGTTTCGACCGGAACCGGGGCAGGAACGAAAGGCACCGGAGGCATGGATGGCCCCTGCTTCCACCGCTCGACGATGAGGGCAGGGACGAACAGCAGCGCGAACACGGTGATGATAGCCAGATCGCTCGGCCACCCTTCAAGCGGCAGAATTGCCCGGTCGACATATCGCAGCGAGTAAATCAGCAGAACGTGCCAGATATACGTCAGCAGCGAATGCCGCCCCAGACACACGATAAGCGGAAGCGAAACGAGGTGGTGCAGGCCGGCCGTCACCATGCCCAACGCTCTCGAGGAGATTTCGGGCCCGCGTGTCAGCAGCCAGCCAAGAAGCCAGGCTGCCGCGATGAAGTTCAGCAGATATACCGGGCCGAAATTGGACCGTCTCTCCATCACCACGAAGGTTTTGATTACCTCATTGTCCATCCAGCCATGAGCGGTGATTACTCGCAGCGGAATGAAGAACATAAGAACCGCAAGCGCGGCGATGGGCCACGCAGCGCCGGGGGGAAATAGCGACGCGGTTCGAAGATCACCCCGCCGCCACAAGGCGCCGAAGATCACGCCCGACAGGAACAGCAACTGCCAGCCCATCGGGTCGAACGCCATCCGCAGGCCTTGCCTGTCCGTCGTGGTGAACAGCTGGTCAACGATCCGAGACACGGGCGTCATCAAGCCAAGCTGCGCCGCCATCCAGCAGATAACGGCCAAAGCCGCCACCACCGGCCACCACCCCTTCCTGATGAAGATCAGAACGGCGGGTGCCAGCAGAAGGTAAAGGATGTATTGCGGCAGGATATCCAGGAATGTCGGTTGAAAAGTGAGCAGGATAACCGCTGCCACCCGCGTCAGGTCATGCAGGCCGGTGACGCCCAGCCAGTTCCGGAACACGTCCATCCCGAACGGCAGAACGTCCCGGCACGCCAGCAGGAAGAAGGTAAGCGACACCGTCGCGACCCACAGCGTCGCGGCACGCCGCAAGGAAGAGCGCCAGACAAACGGCATGCCTTTCGTCTCGATGCGCCTGAACTGGACGATTCCGAAAAGCAGGCCCGAGATGAAGATGAATCCTTGGGCACTTTCGACGAACATGATGTGCCGAAAATGAACCTTGGAAATCCAGTGATCTTGCCGAAGCACCAGATGACTCAGAGTCATGGTGATGAGAAACCAGCCGCGCAGGCCGTCGAGAGATGATATTCGCGACATCGGCGTTCTCTATGCTGACCAGAGTGGGCGCGTCGAGAGACATCTTTCACCGGTTGAAGCGATGAGCGATTTTCTGACAGGCCGGCTGCACGCTGCATGTCGGCTTGAACTGGCCCTTCGGGACGCCCCGGCAAGAGAGGATCGAGATTAACCCGCCTTCGGCTGCCTTGGCAAAGCGAGGCAATCAGCCTTTTCGCCGGGCGCTTTGCGTCACGGCGACGACGCTTGCGAAGATAAGAACGGCGCCGATCCAGGTCGATAGTCCCGCAACCTCGCCGAAGCAGGCCCAGGCCAGCAGCGCCACCGCCGGCAGGCGCATAAAGTCCAGCGGGCCGACAAAGCTTGCATGCGAAATCCTCATCGCCTTTGTGATCAGTGCCTGATTGGCGACGCCAAGGACGCCTTGAAGAAGAAGAAACGCCAGTTGCAGCATCGTGGGCGCTTTCCAAACGAGAACCGCAAGAATCGCGCTGAGAATCGACATGGCAAAAAGGTTCCATGCCACGAGCCGATCTGCTGCATCATGCGCCGCCATGCGCTTCAACATCAACTGGATTACCGCCGTCAGGACAGCTCCGGCCAACGCATAGAAAAGGGCAGGATCAAACCCATCGCGTCCCGGCTGGATGATCACCAACATCCCGACCAGCCCCGCGAGAAGCGCGACGACATGAGCGCCGCCTATCGCCTCGCCCAGGAACACCCACGCGCCAATCATGACGAACAGCGGCAAGGAAAACACGATCGCAGTTGCATCCGGCAGCGATGCCCGTTGATAGGCGATGAACAATGCGATCAACGATGCAAGCTTCAACGCGGCCCGAAGGAAGTGCATCCAGAAATAGGGCGAGGCCCCCATTGTCACCCGTCGCAGGATCCACGGAAGCATGAACAGGAACCCGAACAGCGCGCGAAAGAAGGCAATGATGAAGGCATGAACCTCGCCGGCAAGAAGGCGCACGATCACAGCATCAACAGCATTCAGCAATGCCACGACAGCCATCATCAGCACAGTCAGAACCGCGTTGGACGGCAGCGTCTTGCCCATGTGAATCCCTCATCCCGAAGGCAATAGAGCCGACGGGGCGGGCGGCTGCAACCACAACCGCAAACCGAGTTCAAGCGATCTGCTTGTGCCTTTGGGGCAGGGCCCGAACGTACGTCCGGGCCCCCACTCGTAACCCATGACACTCGTTAAGGTTGTATTCTACGACGTCTCCCGGGCATGTATTCGATTACTTCTGTGCAGAGGCTGGTAGATGACTGTGCAGCAGGCGCGGAGTCGAGAGGCATGATGACCGACGCTGATCAGCGTTTTGCGGTTCCAACTGGTTGCACAATCTTGGATCGTGCCGATACGGCGCACGTTTGGAAAGCTGAAGGGGAGCGCAAGGTTTTGACGATCCACCTCGTGTTGAAACGTAAAAATGCTTCTTTACCGGAAGCTTACGACGATGCACCACAACGCCAACGGTCATGATCCTTGTTGCGGCATCGTGCGGGGATGTTTTCCCAATCACTCAACACTGACCATAAAACAGCGGTCGCATTAACCATTTATTAACCATTTGACATTAGTTCTTAGAGAAAGAACGCTTAGTAAATTACGCGGTTACCGAAACTTACGGTCAGTTAAATGCGTCGTGGAAAATCTGCGACATGCTATCATTCACAGTCATGACCGAAGGTACGGCCACCAATGGTATGGTCGCAACCGAGGTCCATAGGACATCTACCATGGCTATTTGGACCATTGCGCTGCTCGTATACCTTTCTCTGTCGGTTATTGCCTTTGCAGTCACCATGTGCATGCTCATACTAAGCGCGCGGTCCGATCAGGGGGCTGCAGCATCTGAACCGGAGGCTGCAGCGCAGCCTTTGTCAGAGCCGGATGGTCAGAAATATCAATTGGCAACCGCCTGATCATAACGAGCTTCGCCTGATGCATTGCCACGCCCAGTGTGGTGTTTGCTGGAATCTCTTCAGAATCATGCCATGCGGAAGGCGGCCCCGGACCGAAGCCGCTGCACCAACTCTCTTCAACTTCATCGTTTCGACCGTAAAGATTATCCGCCGAAGGCCCTTCAGCGTGACGGATAATCTTCAAAGCGCGGGTGAGTGGATCATCCCGCGCTTTTCGGTTCAACGGCCCTTCGAGATCGCCTTGGACACTGCGTCCTTGGTGCTGGGTGCCGCGGCGATAACCTTCGGCACTTCCTTCTTGGGCTTCTTCTCGTCGCGCTTACGCTTGTTCATGCCCTTGGCCATGGTCTGGCTCCTGTATGGTCCGCCGAATATCGACGGGTTACACAACCTACGCTTTTTGCAATACAATAGATAGACAATTCACATGGGTGGAAGCTGGTTCCGCCTTGGTTGCCCTTTGGTCGGTGCTGTAGGGGATGGGGCTTCTTGTCGGGCCATAAGCGTTAGGCGCTACATGGCGTACAGCATTCTCCCGAGCGCAGACGCGCTCGTGACTCCTGTAGAAGAACCGACGCGATATCGGCCTGGTGGAGTTGATCCCCACCGCCACGCTCATATGAAGCGCGGTCCTCCCGTGGCGAACCGGAGGTGCCGAGGGTTCAGCCTTCCGGCCGTTCGTTCCAAAACAAGTATCGTCCGAGAGACGTTGGAGCGGGTGAAGGGAATCGAACCCTCGTCGTAAGCTTGGGAAGCTTCTGCTCTACCATTGAGCTACACCCGCATGCGCATCGGATTACGCCAGCACTGTCCCTTCGTCAATAGGCGGGATAGATCACCGAACCGACGGCGTGAACAACACCATTTGACTGCATGATATCGGTGCGGGTCAGTCGGTGCTGACGTCCTGCATCATCGCGCACCACGATCCCGTCCGCTGTTCTGCGCACCCAAAGGCGGCATCCGCCAACGGGGCGCACGACGGCCTCGGTGCCAGGGGAAAGCGTACTGGTCAGCACGCGCGATGGGGTCATGTGGCAGGTTAGAATCTGCACCAGTTTCTCCCGGTCGAGCCCTTGGGGCAGGGAGGTTAGGGCCGCATCATCCGGCGCGAAGATGGTATAAGGGCCGCGGTTGCCGAGCGCCTTGTCAATGCCCGTCTGCTGCATGAGAGAGGCAAAACGACCATAGCCGGGCGTTTCTTCTGCGAATTCGTATACATTGGCCGCCATCGCCGGTGTCGACATGAGGCAGGCGATGCAAAAAGCGATCCAGCGCATGGCACCCTCCATGGTAACGACGAGGTAACGCTGTAATGACGCGCAGGTTCCCCCACCTTGCGCTTCACCTGCATGCATCTTATTGTGGGATTAACCGAATTGGAGGGCGATTCAATGGCGCCCGAGCGTCCCAGGGGTGCGGACGCGATCTCCGCAGAACCTCTGCGGATCGAACCTTCCGTCACCTCGCCCGGGCCGGCGCTTTATGCGGCGCTGGACCTTGGCACGAACAGTTGTCGCATGCTGATTGCCGAGCCGAGGGGCAGTCACTTTCAGGTCGTGGACAGTTTTTCCAAGACCGTGCAGCTTGGCCTTGGGCTGGAGGCATCCGGCCGGCTTTCGCGTGCCTCGATGGGGCGCACGGTGCAGGCATTGCGCATTTGCCAGAAGAAGATCGAACAGCATCGCGTTCGCCGGATGCGGCTGGTTGCGACCGAGGCGTGTCGCCGTGCCCGCAATTCGCGTGATTTCATCCGGATGGTGCGGCGCGAAACGGGGCTTCAGCTAGAAATCATCAAGCCCGAGGAAGAAGCCCGGCTTGCCGTGATCTCGTGCGCGCCTCTGGTCAGCCCTAAGACGGAACAGCTGCTGGTGATCGATATCGGCGGCGGCTCCACGGAATTGGTCTGGATCGACCTGTCGGATGTGGCACCGGAAAACCGCGCCCGGTCGATCATGGCGCTGCATACCGGGTTCAAGCCGCGCAAGGGCGCGGCGCGGGTGGTGGATTGGATTTCCGTTCCGCTGGGTGTTGCCACGCTGAAAGACCAGTTCATGGACGTGGAGGACGATGCCGCACGTTTCGCCCTGATGAGCTGGTTCTTCGAGGAGAACCTGTCGAGCTTCTCCCCCTACAGTGCCGTGAACAAGCGCGAAGGGTTCCAGATCGTCGGCACCTCTGGCACCATCACGACAGTGGCCGCATCCTTTCTTGGGCTGCGGCGATATGACCGGACGAAGGTGGACGGGTTGCACATGACCTCGGACCAGATCGATCAGGTGATCCGCGACTATCTGGCGCTTGGGCCGGACGGGCGGCGGCTGGACCCCCAGATCGGGCGGGACCGGCACAGTCTGATCATGTCGGGTGCGGCCATCTTGCAGGCGCTGATGCGGATCTGGCCGACCGACAGGCTTTCCGTAGCTGATCGCGGCCTGCGTGAAGGGCTGCTTTATCAACAAATGAACGCGGATGGCGTTCTGGAAGACGGACCACTGAAATGACAGAAAAGAAGACCTCCGGCCGTGGCCAGCGCGACCTGCGCGTGCGGGTGAAAACGGCAAAGGGGCGCAAGCTGTCCTCGACGCTTTGGCTGGAGCGGCAGCTGAACGACCCTTACGTGCAGCGCGCCAAGCGCGAGGGCTTTCGCGGACGTGCGGCATTCAAGATCCTGGAACTGGATGACAAGTTCGGTTTCCTGAAACCTGGCGCACGGGTGGTCGATCTTGGCTGCGCCCCTGGCGGCTGGTGCCAGGTGGCGGTTCAACGCGTGAACGCGCTTGGCCAGAGAGAGGGCAAGCCCATCGGAACGGTTCTGGGCGTGGATCTTCAGGAAGTCGAACCGATCTCGGGCGCCGAGGTTCACCAGCTTGATTTTCTTGACGAAGACGCCGATGCAAAGGTTAAGGAGTGGCTTGGCGGCGCTGCGGATGTCGTGATGAGTGACATGGCCGCTTCCGCCTCGGGGCACAAAGGCACGGACCACCTGCGCATCATCACCTTGTGCGAAGCGGCGGCCGAGTTTGCTTTCGATGTGCTGGAAGAAGGGGGAACCTTCGTTGCCAAGGTTCTTGCCGGCGGGGCCGAGAATGAGCTTCAAACGATCCTGAAGCGCAACTTCACGAAGGTGGCAAACGTCAAGCCGCCAGCTTCGCGTGCAGATTCGTCGGAGAAATTCGTGGTGGCGATGGGGTTCCGCGGCCGCCGTGCGTAGGGTGCCTCAGGCACCCCAATGACGAACGGGACCGCAATCCATGTGTACGAAGTTGGAGCCGGAATAGCGTCCGACGCCGCCAGAGGAGCAAGCCTCCGCTGCCCGTGCCATCTGCGAGACCGAGCGCGACTTCAGCCGCACATCGGCTGCCTTGCCGGTCATGTGAAGCGAGTTGCGCGCGACGCCACCCGAACGGGCGCGCAGCATCGCGTTCGTCTTGGGTGAACGATAGCCGGACAGCAGCATGTACGGTTCCGTCACATCCATCAGGCGGTGCGATGCGGCAAGAATATCAAGCGTGCGGGCATCGAACTGGATCATCTCGTTCGTGCGCCAGTCGCGGGTGAAGCGGTTCACGTCCTGCAGCGCTTCGGGAATGTATTCGCCTTCGATCCAATAGATCGTATCCAACGATTCACCCGTACGGCCGTTATACATGCGGATGCGGCGGATATCACCTGCGCCCCGCAGGAAGCCAAACGCATTGGAGGCGGTAGGGGCCGCCGCGACCACCGTTGCCGCAAAAATACCCAGCATGCCACGCCGAGTTACTGCCGGAAGCTGTCCTGCCATCAGTCTGCCTGTCCACTTTCTGTCACTGCCGCCATTTTTATCTGCGGCTTTGTGTTCGACAGGTTAATGTATGGCCCAGCGGATCCAAAAAATCCAAAGGAAAATGCCGCAAAGTTCCCGCCGCAGGTTTCCGGTCGGCGCGAATTTGCGCATGAAGCGGATGCGCAACATGGTGTGGCTTCTGCGCTTCAGGGTGGAAATCCAGAAAAGCTTTGGCTACATGGGCACAAAGACGGAGGGCGACATGCCACACACCATCCGCGACATCGCCGACGCCATTGGGGCGCAGGCCGAGGGCGATCTTGATATCATCATCAATGGCGTAGCCGAACCTGCATCCGCCGGGGCGGAGGATCTGGCGCTTGCGATGGATCCGAAATACGCAGGTGGCCTGGCAAAGGGTACGGCGCGCGCCGCCATGGTCTGGAAGGGCGCTGAATGGCGGGAAATGGGGCTTCAGGCCGCAATTTTCGCGCCGCGCGGACGCCTCGCGATGGCGGGCTTGTCAAAGATGATGGATCCGGGACCGATGATCGGGCCTGGTATCCATCCGATGACGGTGATCGATCCGTCCGCCACCATCGGCGAAGGCGCAGCCATTGGTCCGTTCGTGACCATCGGCCCGGATGTCGTGATCGGGAACCGGGCGCGGATCGCCTCGCATGTGTCCATTGCGGAAGGCGCGCAGATCGGGGATGACGCCCTCATCCTCAACCATGCGACCATCGGCGCACGGGTCGTGATCGGTGATCGCTTCATCGCACAACCCGGCTGCGCCATCGGCAATGACGGGCTCAGCTTTGTGACGCCGGAAAAATCCGGCATCGAGGAAATCCGCGAAACGCTTGGCAAACGGGACGAGATCCGCAAGCAGCAATGGGTGCGCATCCACTCGCTCGGCTCCGTCACGATCGGTGACGATGTGGAGGTGGGCGCAAACACCACCATCGACCGCGGCACCATCCGAGACACACAGGTCGGGTCGGGTACCAAGCTCGATAACCTTGTGCACCTGGCGCATAACGTGATCGTTGGGCGTGATTGCCTGATGGCCGCGCTGGTCGGCATCGCGGGATCGACCCGCATCGGTGACCGCGTTGTTCTGGGCGGGCAGGTGGGCGTGTCCGACAACATCTTCATCGGCGATGACGTGATCGCCGGCGGTGGCACCAAGATCCTGACCAATGCGCCCGCAGGCCGCGTGCTTCTCGGCTATCCCGCCGTAAAGATGGAAACGCATATCGAGATGCAGAAGGCGCTGCGCCGTTTGCCGCGCCTTTCGGCCACTGTTGCGGAAATTCAAAAATCTGTTTCAAAGTCAGGGCAGGAAGGCTAGACCTTTCGCAGGACAGACAGGAGGCGGCATGGACGCCGTTC
Organism: Falsirhodobacter deserti; assembly: GCF_004015795.1. Classification (GTDB taxonomy): domain Bacteria; phylum Pseudomonadota; class Alphaproteobacteria; order Rhodobacterales; family Rhodobacteraceae; genus Falsirhodobacter; species Falsirhodobacter deserti. Next base: position 1,049,755 of record NZ_ML137218.1, read on the forward strand.
AAGACAGGGTCATCCGGATCATCGCCGAACAAGCGCTGCTTGATCCGGCCGACGTGACCCCGCAATCGACGTTGGAGGAGTTGGGCATCGACAGCCTTGGGCTGGTGGAATCCATCTTTGCCATCGAAGAAGCGTTCGACATCTCGATTCCGTTCAACGCCAACGATCCATCGGCCAGCAACTTCGACATCTCTTCCGTTGGCAGCATCACGGCTGCGATCGAGGATCTGGTGGCGCAGAAGACGGCATGAAGCGCGTCGTGATTACCGGGGCCGGCACGATCAACGCGCTGGCCCACGATGTGAAGGGCACGTTCGAGGCGTTTCGCGAAGGACGCTCGGGCATTACCGATCTTGTGATCCGCGACAGGGACCGGCTTGGAATCCAGATCGGCGGCCAGGTGCATGACTGGGATCCCGAAACGCGATTCAACCGTCAGCAGATCGCATTGTATGACAAGTTCACCCAATTCACGCTTCTGGCCGCGCGCGAAGCGGTTGCCCAATCCGGCCTGAATTTCGACGGGCGCCTAGGATATGAGGCGGGCGTTGTTCTTGGAACGGCCGCGGGTGGCGTGAACACCTGGGATGAAAACTATCGCACGGTTTACGAGGAGGGGAAGAACCGCGTTCATCCCTTTGTTGTGCCCAAGCTGATGAACAATGCCGCTGCCAGCCATCTTTCGGTGGAGTTCAACCTGAAAGGCCCTGCCTTCACGGTGGCGACGGCTTGCGCCAGTTCCAACCACGCGATGGGGCAGGCGTTCCACATGATCCGTTCGGGCATGACGCAGGTCATGCTGACGGGGGGATCGGAATCGATGCTGTGCTTTGGCGGGATCAAGGCGTGGGAAGGACTGCGCGTGATGTCCCGCGACGCCTGCCGCCCATTCAGTCTGAACCGCAACGGAATGGTGCAGGGTGAAGGCGCAGCCGTTTTCGTGTTCGAGGAGTATGAACACGCCCGCCAGCGCGGGGCCGAGATTTTGGCAGAAGTGTCAGGTTTCGCCATGACATCTGACGCCTCGGACATCGTCATGCCGAACAAGCAGGGTGCCGCGCGGGCAATCTCCGGTGCGCTGCGCGATGCGCGCCTGAACGGCGAGGAAGTGGGGTACATCAACGCCCACGGCACTGGCACGGCGGCCAACGACAAGACCGAATGCGCGGCCGTGGCGGATGTTTTCGGCCATCACGCCGACAGTCTGATGATCTCCTCCACCAAGTCGATGCATGGCCACCTGATCGGCGGCACCGGCGCGGTGGAGCTTCTGGCATGCATCATGGCGCTGCGCGACGGCGTGATCGCACCCACGATCGGGTATGAAGAGCCGGATCCGGAATGCGCGCTTGACGTGGTGCCGAATACGGCACGGGATGCGAAGGTGGATGTCGTCTTGTCAAACGCATTCGCCTTCGGCGGGCTGAACGCCGTTCTGGCGCTTCGCAAGGTTTGAAGAAAGCCCCGGCAGCGATGCCGGGGCCTTTTCGTCAATCGGCGTTCGCGGCCACGACAGCATCGTATCCTGCGGTGAAGCCAGCCAGCGAAAGATCAAGGGTCACCTTTTCGTCCGGCGCGACAACCGGCACGATCGTCAGTTCGGCCTTGGAGCCGCCCTTCAGCGCATCCACTTCAGCTTGCGTGAAACCGACACGGGCAACGCAGCCAACGGTGCTGCACCATGTGAAGGGATACACCTTGGCCTGCGCGCTATCGACCTTCATCGACAGGTTGGCGGTCAGAAGCGTTTCCAGCGGAACGATGATCGTGGCGCCGGCGGCGGCCTGTTGGCCTTCGGGCAGGTTGAACAGGCTGAACTCGGCAACGTTGTTGCCCTCATCGTCCTGAAGCAGCTGGTACAGCTGGCAACGGTCGTTGCCCTGCTGGTCGTTGATGCAGCGCTGCTCCCACTGCTCGAACTCCGCCTCCACGCGCATGGCGCCGGGTGCATTCGGATCCTGCTCGGCCTCGCCCATGCTGAGGCCCTGCGTCGTTGCATCATCGGCTTGCGGGGCGGCGGGGGCATCCTGCGCCAGAACGGGCTGGGCAAGCGCCAGGCCAAGGGTCAGGGCAAGAAGGCTGGAAAAGGTCTTGGACATTCGTATGGGTCCTCAAGTGGTTCCGAAACCGGGCTTAGCATGACGCAAAGCGGCTGTCAGGACAATTTTCCGGCTGGGTTAAAAAGCGAAAGGACCGATGTTGCCATCGGCCCTTTCTTTTGCCCCCTGTCGGACCGGCCGACTTATTTGATCTGAGCGTATGGCCCGCAGCCACCTGCGTCAACTGCCAAATGTGACGGGAAGTTGAACAAGTTAGTCCTGCGCAAGTGGATGATGTTTCAGCACCAGATCCTTCAATTTTTCATCCAGCACGTGGGTATATATTTCCACGGTGCCAATATCGGCGTGGCCCAGCATCATCTGGATCGCCCGCAGATCCGCCCCGCCAGCAAGCAGATGGGTGGCAAAGGCATGGCGCAGCTTGTGCGGCGTCACGCGCGAAGGCGGAATGCCCGCGTCGACGCCGATGGACTGCACGAGCCGGAAGAAATATTCACGCGTCAGATGGCCCAGCTTGCCGTTGCCGGGGAACAGAAAGCGCGAGGCAGACTTCCCGCGCTTTTCATTTTCCGCTTCCCCGGCATCGCGAATTTTCAGCCAGTTTGCCAAAGCTTCCCGCGCGGGCGGGGAAAGGGGAACCAGCCGTTCCTTTCCACCCTTTCCGCGCACCAGAAGCATCTGCGGGTCACCCCGCGCTGCCGCCACGGGCAGGCCCACCAGTTCCGAAACACGCATTCCGGTGGCGTAAAGCAGCTCCAGCAGGCAGCGGTTTCGCACCTGTATCTCATCGTTGCGGCCCCGGTCGCGGGCGCTTTCCAGCAGGCGATCCACATCCTCGATGGAAAGGGCGTCGGGCAGGCGGCGGTCATGCCCCGGACCCTTGATACGGATGGCCGGATTGTCGGCGCGCAACCCTTCTTCGTGCAGGAAGCGATAGAATTGGCGAACCGAAACCAGGCGGCGCGCCCGCGTTGCTTTCGATAGGCCCTGCGCGTCGCAGAAGATCAGGTAATCCTCGACCGTCGTGCGGGTGGCGCGGGTGAAATCACTGTCATGCCGTGCAAGCCAGGCGGCGAAATCCTTCAGGTCCCGGCCATAGGCCAGCAAGGTGTTTCGTGCCGCGCCCACATCGGCAGCCTGGGCATCGAGGAAAAGCGATATCCACCTTTCGGACATGATCAGCCCTGCCGTTCCAGTATCATCAGTTGAAGCGCCACGCGGCGCGCCGCCGTTTGCAGCCCCACAACCCTTAACGTGGCCAGCCCTTCGGTCACGGCCCGCAGATCGCCGCTTGCACCGCGCGAAAGATGGTCCATCGCCAGCATCACCGCCTCGCCCGTCCGTTGCTGTGCCAACAGGGGCTCAACCTCGGATGGGGCGGCGTGATCACGGAAACCTTCGGCGATGGCGCGCGACAGCGCATCGCCCGCCGTGGCGTGAACCGGATCGCCCTGCGCCAGCGCCAGCAGAAAATCATCCTCCGCATTGGGGGCGGTGCGTTCTGCGGCCGCTTCGGCATAAAGGCCCGCGACAAGGCCAAGGCGGAACGCCAGCCGCGCCGCATCCCCCGTAAGCGGCAGGGCCAGAAGCTGGGAGGCATATATGCGGGCGAATGGCACCTCGATTTCGGCATGGGTCATCCGGTCCCACGCGATGGGAAGCGCTTGTTCAACAGCCTGCACATCAGCGGCGCTTACGGCCTGATCCAGTGCCTGCACGGCGGCAACCCGGTCCCATACCCCACCCGACGCGGCAGGCCTTTGCAACGTGTAAAGGCCAAGCAGCTGGTTCGGATCCAGAACGCCCGCGCGGGCAAGCCGTTCGGCCGCATCAAGCTGCGCTTTCCATCCCGAAGAAACACGCAGCTCTGCATGGGCGAAGGCAAGGGGCAGGGTATAGGTTGGCAAGGGCTGGCCGATCGCCTCGAACATGCGCCATTCCAGCGGGGTCGGGCGGGCAGGCGGCGGCAGGGGCGGCTCCCCCTCGAACAGGTCGGGATCAAGGAAGCGGGAAATCAGCGCATCCTCTTCCGGCGTCACAAGGGAAAGTGCCTGCGCCGTATGCAGCACCACCACCGCCGCCGGCCAATCGCCCGACCGTGCAAGGCAGAAGATGCGCGCAGGATAAGTGGGGGCAAGCTGCGGCGCTGCATCCAGCACTTCGCAGGCGCGATCCTCGGTTCCCTGCAGCAGCGCGATGTCGAACTGGCGGCGGAACGCCTGCAAACCGGAAGCACCGGCCGCATCCAGCAGCGCCTGCGCCTGATCCAGCGCCCCAAGGGCCAGAAGCTTGTCCATCCGCGCAAAGAACACCAGCCCGTCATCGCCGCCCCCTGGCGGGCGCGATTCCGTCAGCAGCAGGTTCATCGACAATTCTTCCAGCGCCGGGATGGAATTCGCCTGCATCGCGGTGATCTGTGCCGCGATCTCGTGCGGGTCCCCATTTCCCCAAAGGTTTCGGGGCAGGCCGGTCTGGCGCGGCGTCAGCAAACCTGCGGCATCGACGATTGGCGCATCGGGCAGCGGCGCGCTTGTCCCGCCTTCAGGCCTCTCCGGCGGCGAGGCAGGCGCAACCGGCGCCGTGATGGAGCGCGAAAGCCAGTCGATCGCAGAAAGCGGCGCCTCGGCCAAAGCCGGCGCCGGCATGATCACAAGCGCAAGCGCAAGAAGCCGCCTAGTTGCCATCCAGCGTCACCGGCGCCGTCACTTCTGCCTGCGGGGGCGTCAGGTCGCCCAGATACGCATAACCCGCCAGCCCGATGAAGATCAGCACCGCCAGCACCAGCACCGCCTTGACAATAAGACCCATCATCCCGTCCTTCTGCCCCTGTGCCGCTTCGGCATCTTTCGCATTTATGTATGGCAATCGCCCATCTATCACGCCATTACCGCATAAAGACGCGCACGACCAGCGCGCGATGAGGCAAACCGGCGGAGATGGCAGGAACGTGACGCGACTGAAGAAGACGGTGGTTCTGGTGGGTATGATGGGCGCCGGCAAAACGGCCGTCGGCACGCAGTTGGCCCGTCAGATAGGCGTGCCCTTCATCGATACCGATCACGAGATCGAACGCGCAGCGGCCCGCACCATCCCCGAGATCTTCGCCCGTGATGGAGAAGCGTTCTTTCGCGGCAAGGAAACGCAGGTGCTGGAACGGTTGCTGCAAGGCCCGCCGGCCATTCTTTCCACGGGCGGCGGCGCGTTTCTTTCTGAGATCAACCGCGAGACGATTTCCCGGCACGGCATTTCCGTCTGGTTGCGCGCGGATGCCGATACGCTTTGGCAGCGCGTGAAGTCGCGCGGCAACCGCCCGCTTTTGCAAACCACCGATCCTCGCCGTACGTTGGCCGATATTCTTGCCGCACGCGAAGGCACCTATGCCCTGGCGCATCTGACCGTGGACAGCCATCCCGGCCTTTCGGTGGAACGGATGGCCTATCAGGTGCATCAGGCGCTGGCAGCCTTTCCCGACATTCTGGAGGAGTGAGATGAAAACCGTATCCGTCGCCCTTGGTGCGCGCAGCTATGACGTACGGATCGGACAAGGGCTGATCGCCGGCGCTGCCGAACAGATCAAGCCCCTGCTGCGCCGCCCGCGCATCGTTGTCATCACCGATGAGAATGTCGCCGGGACGCAGCTTCCGGCACTTCAGGCATCGCTTGAGGCTGAAGGCATTGCGGTGGAAGCGCTGATCCTGCCCGCGGGCGAGGGCACAAAGGGCTGGCCGCAGTTCACCCGCACTGTCGAATGGCTGCTGGACCGGAAGGTGGAGCGTCGGGATATCGTCATCGCGCTTGGCGGCGGCGTGATCGGCGATCTGGCGGGCTTTGCCTCGGCCGTTCTGCGGCGCGGGGTGCGCTTCGTGCAGATCCCGACCTCGCTTCTGGCGATGGTGGACAGTTCTGTCGGCGGCAAGACGGGCATCAACACGGCGCAGGGCAAGAACCTTGTGGGGGCGTTCCATCAGCCGTCCCTTGTGCTGGCCGATATCTGGGCGCTTGCAACCCTGCCAGAGCGGGAATTTCTGGCCGGCTATGGCGAGGTTGTGAAATACGGGCTTCTGGGCGATGCGACGTTCTTTGAATGGCTTGAAAAGAACGCACCCGCAATGGCCGAAGGCGATGATGCCCTGCGGCTGGAGGCTGTTGCCCATTCCGTTGCCATGAAAGCCGCCATCGTCGAACGTGATGAAACCGAGGAGGGGGAGCGCGCGCTCCTCAATCTTGGTCATACCTTCTGTCATGCGCTGGAAAAGGCGACCGGATATTCGGACCGGCTGTTGCACGGCGAAGGCGTGGCGATCGGCTGCCTCATGGCGATGGAGCTGAGCCGGAAGCTGAACCTCGTGCCGCAAGAAGCGCCGTCACGCCTTGCTGCGCATCTGCGCGGGATGGGAATGAAAACAACCCTTCAGGACATTCCCGGGGGGCTGCCCGACGCTGCGGCGCTGCTGCACCTGATGGGGCAGGACAAGAAGGTTCAGGATGGCCAGCTGCGCTTCATCCTGATGAAGGATATCGGCGACGCCTTCATCGCCGATGATGTGCCATCGGATCTGGTGATCGAGGTTCTTGAAGGCCGCTGAGGCGGCCTTCAATGTGCAACCGGTGCCGCGGTCTTCGCAGCCTGACGCAGATCATAATCGCAGGCTGCCAGTACAGCTGACGGGGTGGCGATCAGGCGGCGCGCCGACATGTGGATGGCAGGGGCGTTGATCGTTTCCACCGCCGCAAGGCATCCTTCCTTGAACAGCAGAATGACAGGCTCTCCCGTTGGTTGGGGAAGGACGATGCAGTCATCGGCATCGGTCGCAAGTCCCGCGATCTGCAACTTGTGCTTGCCCTGGTCGGACCAGAACCACGGAACCGAGGCATAGGGCTGCGGCGCGGGTCTCATCAGCCGGCGGGCAATGTGACGGGCGTGATCCACGGCTGCCTGAACGGATTCCAGCCTGACATGCCGACCAAGCGGGCCCGGGAATGCCGCAACATCCCCAAGGGCGGAAATGGCCGGATCATCCGTCAGAAGCGATCCGTCCACCACGATGCCGTTCCGGCAGGTCAGCCCCGCCTCGGCAGCCAATTCGACATTGGGGCGAACGCCGGTTGCGATCAGTACAAGATCGCCCGCAACCTCCCGCCCATCGGCGAGGGTGATGCCCGCGGCATTTCCATCCGCATCCGTCATCACGGCGGCGGCCATCGTGCCCAGCAAGATTTCAGTCCCCATCGACCAGTGAAGCTTCAGGAACAGGTCCGACATCTGCGGCGACACCGCTCGCGCCATCAGCCGGGGCGCGGCCTCGATCACTGTTACGCTAACATTCGCGGCACGGGCCATCGCGGCGAATTCCAGCCCGATGAACCCGCCGCCCACCACCACGGCGTGGCGGGTGTGCGCAAGCCGGCGGCGGATGCTTTCGGCATCGGCAAGCGTCCGAAGCTCTGCCACCCCCGGCGCATCAAGGTTGGGCAGGGGCGGGCGGAAGTTGCGTGCCCCCGTCGCAAGGATCAGGTGGTCATAGCCGTGGCGGGCGCCATCTTCCGTCTCCACCTCTTGCGCGGTGCGGTCGATGCGTGCGGCGCGGGTGCCATCGCGCAGGATGATCGACGACCGTTCATAGAAGGCGGCAGGCTTCAGCAGAAGCGCATCGGCATCGCCGCTGGCCATATAGGCCTTGGAAAGCGGCGGGCGCTGGTAGGGCAAGCCCGGCTCGTCCCCGATCATGAGGATTTCCCCCGCGAACCCTTCCTGACGCAGGCTTGTTGCGGCCTGTTGCCCGCCTTGGCCGGTTCCGATGATGACAATGCGCTGCATGTCCGCTCCTTCAAAGCTGGGATTCGGGCAGGTGGATGACGACACCCTCCAGTTCGGCGCTCATCCTGATTTGGCAGGACAGCCTGCTGGTCGGTCGCACTTCCGAGGCGGCGCAATCCAGCAGATCGCTTTCCCCATCCTCCTGCTGGCCGGTGGCGTCGGCCCATGCCTCATCGACATAGCAGTGGCAGGTCGCGCACATCATCGATCCCCCACATTCGCCGATGATCCCGTCCACGTCGTTGCGCACGGCCGCACGCATGATGCTCTCGCCTTCGGCCGCGTCCACGGCAGTTTCGGTGCCATCTGCGGCGATGAACGTGATTTTCATGATGCTCTCCTTGCTTTTGCTGGGTCAGCCGAGTTTCACGGGCAGGTTGATCGGGCCGCGGAAACCGAAGCCGCGCCACAGCACGGCCTGCGGATCGGGAAGGGTCATGTTCGGAAACCGTTCGAACAACGCCTCCAGCATGATGGCGCCGACGGTGCGGCGGGCGATATGGGCGCCGCCGCAGTGATGCGGACCGGACCCGAACGACTGGTGCGGGTTCTTCGTGCGGAACACGTCGAAGCGTTCGGGATGGTCGAACAGATCCTCGTCATGGTTGGCCGAGGCCTGGATGGTCATGACCGTATCGCCCTTGGGGATGCGGAAGCCGCGGATCTCCACATCCTCCAGCACGAGGCGCGACGAGGCCTGGATGGGCGCCACCCAGCGCACGCCTTCCTCGAATGCCTGTCCCCACTTGCCGGTCCGCCGGGTTTCCTCCAGCTGTTCAGGTTCGGTCAGGAAGCCGTAGATGATGGTGGACAGCGCGTCGCGCGGCTCGTTGATGCCGCCGCCGATCGCGATCTTGATGTTGGCCACGATCTGGCTCATCGCGATCGGGTTTTCGGAATTGACCATGACCGACAGCGCGGATCGGTCAGGCTGTGCGCGCACCCTTTCCACGGCGCGGGCCAGCATCGCATCCATCTCGGCATTGGCACGGTCCGAGATTTCGAAAAGGTCGGGCCGCCAGCCGAAATTGCCGGCCCCGTCGATCAGCGCCTGCGACCAGAAGCTCATCTGCGCATCCGTCGCTTCGGGGATGCCAAGAATATGGGCAAGGATGCGGGCGGCGATGGGTTCGGACAGCAGGACGTGCAGATCCACAACCTCCCCCTTCGGCAGACGGTCGAGGTATTCGTCAACGAACTGCCGGTATAGCGGGGCCCATACCTCCTGTATCGTCTTGGGCATAAGGGCGGGGGCCATTGCCATGCGTTCGGCCATATGTTCCGGGCCGTCCTTGCGCATCAGGGTATGGGCAAGGAAGGCACGCTTCATCGGCGTGTTCGGATCGTTGGAGGAAAAGATCTCCGGCGTGTCCTTGACGTATTTGCAGTCCTCCGCCTTTGTCAGGAACGTCCGGCCTACCGATTTCACACGCAGCACGGGCGCTTCGGCCCGCAGCCGCCGATAGATGGGATAGGGCGCAACGGTCAGATCGTCGATGCTGATCGTGTCGTCCAACGGTGCAAGTCTGTGATCCAGCATGGCGGTATCCTCAGATCAGTCGCATGGGCAGGGAGGCCAGTCCCCGCAGTGTATTGTTGTAGGAACGGACAGGATCGCCCGTGATTTCCAGCCGCGTCACGTGGCGGGCCAGTGCATGCAGCACGGCCTCCCCCTCCAGCCGCGCCAGAAGCTGGCCGACGCACATGTGGATGCCTGCGCCAAAGCCCACATGTCCGCTGGTTTTGCGGGTGATGTCATAATCATCGGGCCGGTCCCATCGGCGCGGGTCGCGATTGGCCGCGGCAAGGAACATCAGCACCTTCGCACCTTCGGGAATGGCGGCGCCGCCCAGTTCCGCGTCGCAGGTCGTGGTGCGGAAGAAGGTCTGCACCGGGCTTTCGAAACGCACCGCCTCCTCGAACGCGTTGCGGGCAAGGGACGGATCGGCACGAAGCGCGGCGAACTGGTCGGGAAAGCGACCAAGGCAGTAGAGTGCAGCGCCGATGCCGTTCACCGTCGTGTCGATGCCCGCTGTCAGAAGGGAACGGACAAGCAGCGTTGCTTCGTCGCCCGTCACCTCGCCCGTGACGGCAGCGGCATGGACGCGCGCGCCCAACCCGTCCGGCGACAGGTTTTCCCGGCGGCATTGCTCGTTGACCCATGCGATATGGGGGGCGGCCCGTTCCATCGCCGTGCGGCGCAGCTCGTTATCAGGGCCGAAGGCGTTGAAGGCCAGGCCCGCATAGGGAAGCAGATGCTCTCGCCCCTCGTGCCGCAGGCCGATCCGGTCAGGAAACACCGACAGGGGGAAGGCCTGCGCCAGATCCGCCACCCCGTCGATCTCCCTCCCGACAAGGCTGCGGATCAGCCTGTCTGCGGCCTCCATGAAGCCGTCGCGCAGATCCCGCATCGTGACGGGGGACAGAACGCGGGCCAGCACCTTGCGGGCGCGGTCATGTTCCGGCGGATCGGTTTCCAGCACGAGGCTGGGCGGACGCCAAGGCTTTTCGCGGCTGAAATCCTGCAGGCCCACCCCGCGCGAGGAGCAGAAGGTGCGCCAGTCGTTCAGAACGTGATGCACCTCGTCATAGCGGGCGACACCATAGACGCCGTAGCGTTCGATCCAGACGACAGGGCCGGCCTGCCGCAGCCGTTCATGTTCGGGATAGGGGTTGTCGAAAAAGGCGGTGCCGAACGGGTCCAGATCGGAGGGCGGGATCGGGGGAAGATCAAGGCTCATGCGGCGGCTCCTTTCGCGATGGCGCCGAGGTGTTGTTCCAGCGGGCGCGGGTCGGCCAGCAGGCTGGCACTGGCGGCGTCATGGACCACCTCGCCCCGATCAAGGATGATGGCGCGGTCGGTCACCTTCAGGATCTTGCGGGCGTGCTGCTCGACGATGATCGTGGCGATCCCTTCTTCGCGGATGATCCTGCGGATCTGCGCCAGAAGCTGTTCGACGATGATCGGGGCCAGCCCCTCGGTCGGTTCGTCCAGCAGAAGGATGCGCGGGTTCAGCATCAGGGCACGCCCGATGGCCAGCATCTGCTGTTCGCCCCCCGAAAGCTGGCTGCCCATGTTGGTGCGGCGTTCCTCCAGCCGCGGAAACATCTCGTAGACGCGGCGCAGCGTGCAGGGGCCGGGACGGGCGGTGGCGGTCAGGTTCTCCTCCACGGTGAGGGACCGGAAGATGTCGCGCTGCTGGGGCACCCAGCCGATGCCGGCGGCCGCGCGCCCTTCGGGCGACAGGGCGCTGATGTCGCGCCCGTCCACCGCCAGCCGGCCGCCGAAGCGGCGGGTGACGCCGATGATGCTGTCCAGCAGCGTCGTCTTGCCCACGCCGTTGCGGCCCAGCACGGCCAGCGCCTCGCCGCTGGCAATCCGCAGCGACAGGTCTGGGATCACCACCGCCTCGCCATAACCGGCACGCAGGTTCTCGATCGTCAGAAGATCAGGCATGTTCCTCGCTCCCCAGGTAAACCTGCTGCACGCTGGGATCGGACATGATCTGCTGCGGGCTGCCTTCGGCGAAATGCGCACCGTTAACCAGAACGGTGATCCGGTCCGCGAAAGAAAAGACCAGGTCCATGTCGTGTTCGATCAGCAGGATCGACACGTCGCGCGGCAGTTCGGCCAGCGTTTGCAGAAGCTCCGCGCGTTCCGCTTCGGGCACGCCGGCTGCAGGTTCGTCCAGCAGCAGAACGCGCGGATTGGAGGCCAGCGCCAGCGCAATTTCCAGCAGACGCTGCTTGCCATATGGCAGCAGGTGCGTCGGCTGGTCCATCACCTCGGTCAGGCGGAAACGGTCGATCAGGCCCGCAATCTCGTTCATGATATCGGCGCGGGTGCCGATGCCGCGCCAGAAATCGCCCCCGCCGCCCATCCGCTCGGACACGGCGAGGCCGATGCTTTCCACCGGCGTCATGGCTCCGAAAAGCTGGTTGATCTGGAAGGTGCGGCCAAGCCCCATGCGGGCGCGCTGGATCTGGCTTTTGCGGGTGATGTCGACGCCGTCCAGCAGGATCTGGCCGCCATTCGTGGGCAGAACACCTGTCAGAAGGTTCACGAAGGTGGTCTTCCCCGCGCCGTTGGGACCGATCAGCGCGTGGCGCGCGCCATGCGCCAGTGTCAGTGAAACCTTGTCGGTGGCCACAAGCCCGCCGAACCGCTTTTCCAGCGCGATGGTTTGCAAGGCTGCGGTCATGTCCGGCCCTCCTTGCGGAAGCGGGCCAGCAGGGTGCGGGGCAGGGCGTTCAGGTTCTCGCGCCCGATCAGCACGACGACCAGAAGAACAAGGCCCATCCAGAACATCCAGTATTGCGGCGTGATGGCGGAAAACCAGTCCTGAAGCAGCTTGAACCCGATTGCGCCCAGCAGTCCGCCGTAAAGATAGCCGACGCCTCCCAGAACGAGGATCAGCAGCACATCCGCCGAACGGTGAAAGGCCAGCACGTCAAGCGACACGAACATCGTGGTCTGTGTCAGAAGCGCCCCGGCAGCGCCGGCTATCAAAGCCGAAAAGGCATAAAGCCCCAGGATGCGCCGCCCCACCGGGATGCCCATGCTGCGGGCGCGCAGCGGGTTGTCGCGGATCGCGCGCAGCGACAGCCCATAGGGCGAGGTCACGACGCGCCGCGCAATAAGAAAGAAGGCAAAGGTGACGATCAGGCAATAGGCATAGCCGGTGGTGCCGAAAAGATCGAATTCGAACCGGCCCAGCAGCGGGTCGATCATCACGCCCGTCAGCCCGTCGGCGCCGCCTGTCAGCCACGCCGCTTGGTTTGCGCCTTCAAGCACCAGCATCGCCACGCCCAGCGTCACCATCAGCCGCGTCAGGTCCGAAGCGCGCAGAAGCAGAAGCGGCCCCGTCGCCAGTCCCAGCAGCCCTGCCGCCAGCGCCGCAAGAACAAGGCCGGTCAGTGGCTCCCCCGTCAGGTGGATGGAGGTGAGGCCCGCGACATAGGCCCCCAGCCCGAAGAACGCGCCATGCCCCAGCGACACCACACCGGCATAGCCGATGATCAGGTCCAGAGAGAGGGCGAAGAGCCCGAGGATCGCGATCTCGGACAGCAGCAGGTGGCGGTCCGGCAGGAAGAAAAAGCTTGCGGCCACGATCAGCCAGAAGACGAATTCTGCAGGCTTCCAGCGGCCCCGGCGCAAAAGGTCGCGGCTGACCCGTTCATTCGGACGGGGGGAGGCAAGAAGAGGCGACAGGCTTGTATCGGTCATCATTGGCATCCTTTAGCGTGCGGGGGCGATCAGGCCCTGCGGGCGCAGGATCAGAAGGACGATCATCAGCAGATAGATGAGGAAGGCCCCAAGCTCGGGGACGTAGTACTTGCCCGCCACATCGGCGGTTCCGATGATCAGGGCGGCAAGGAAGGGGCCGGTCAGGCTGGCCGTGCCGCCGATGGTCACCACGATCAGCACGTAAACGAGGATCTTCAGCGGGAAGGTGGGATCAAGGCCCATGATCTCGATCCCCAGCGCCCCGCCGAGGCCGGCAAGGCCAGATCCGGTGGCAAATGTCAGCGCGAAGATGCGGTTCACGTTGATGCCAAGGCCCCGCGCCGCCCGCTGATCATCGACCGAGGCGCGAAGCCGTGCGCCGAACCGGGTTCCGGCCAAAACCATCTGAAGCACGATGACCAGCGCGGCACATACGACGATCAGGAACGCGCGGTATCGACCGATACCCACACCCAGAACCTCGAACCGGCCCTGAAGCCACGGGGGCAGGGTGATCAGCATCTGGCTGGACCCAAGAAGCCAATCCGCCCCCGCGATGGACATGAAGACCAGCGCGATGGAAAACAGCACGTGGTCCAGGTGGCTGCGCCGGTACATCCGCACGTAAAGCGTGCGTTCCGCCACCAATCCCACCAGCGCGGGGATCAGGAAGGCGAAGGGCAGAGTCAGCAGGAACGGAACGCCCAGCCGGTTCATCGCCAAGGCGGTGACATAGCCGCCAATCATGGCAAATGCACCATGGGCAAGGTTCACGAAGTTCATCAGCCCCAGCGTCACCGCCAGCCCAAGGGCCATGACGAAGAGCAGCATTCCATAGGCGATCCCGTCGATCAGGATGGTCAGCATGGTGTTTCCCGGCATGAGGGTTCCGGCCCCGCGCCGAAGGTCCGGCGCAGGTCACTGTCCGTTGCGATGGCTGGGGTGGTTACGATCCGGTCTTGCCGGGATCCTTCACCGCCTCAAACGTCTGAAACTCGATATTCCAGAGCTGGTCGTCCTGACGTTCCACCCGTCGCAGATAGACGTTCTGCACGATGTCGCGGGTTTCGGGGTCGATGCTGACAGGGCCGCGGGGGCTTTCCCATGACATGCCCTTCATCGCGTCCATCATCGCCTCGCCGCCCTCGCCGCCGGTTTCCTCCAGTGCGGCATAGATCAGGTGCATCCCGTCATAGCCGCCAACGGCCATGAAGTTCGGGCGCATCCCGTTCGTCGCTTCCTGGAACGCCTGCACGAATTCGTCGTTTTTGGCGCTGTCATGCGCAGCAGAATAGTGGAAGCCCGTGATGGCGGCCAAAGCCGGATCGCCCATGCCGTTCAGGATGTCGTCATCCGTGATCCCGCCATCGGCCAGCAGCTTGATGCCGGATTTATCAAGCCCCCGTTCGACATATTGCTTCATGAACTGGGCGCCCACGCCCGAAGGCACGAAGACGAAGATCGCGTCGGGCTGCGCGTCGGCCACCTTTTGGAGGAAGGGGGAGAAGTCAGGGTTTTGCAGCGGGACGCGCAAGGTGTCCGTCACCTCGCCGCCCGCATTGCCGAAGGTGGAAACGAAGGTCTTCTCCGCATCGATGCCGGGGCCATAGTCCGACACGACGGTCACGACCTTGGTCATCCCTTCAGAGGCGGCCCATTCGGCGATCTTCGAGGTCACCTGCGGTGTGGTATAGCTGGTGCGGACGATGAACGGCGATTGTTCGGTGATCGAGGATGTGGCGGCGGCCATCACCACGGTGGGTGTCTGGCCGCGGGTGGAAAGCGGTGCCGTTGCCATTGCCAGCGGCGTCAGGCCGAAGCCGGCCAGTGCGCCGACCTTATCCCGCACGATCAGTTCCTGCGCCAGGCGCTTGGTGGTGTCGGCGACACCGGCATCGTCTTTCAGGATAAGCTCGATCTTCTGACCGCCTGCCTCATCCCCGTGCTGGGCCATGTACAGCCGCGCCGCAGCCTCGATCTGCCGACCGGTCGACGCGAAGGGCCCCGTCATCGGCAGGATCAGCCCGATCTTGAACGTGCCGTCCTGTGCCAGTGCCGGTACACCCGCGATCGCGGTCGAGAGCCCCAAAGCAGCGCCCATAAGCATGTGTCTTCTTTTCATCGGGTCTCCTCCCCCGTTTTTGGCTGGCGGCAGCCTCCCCGCTGCCGCTGACTTTCACGTCTCGCTGACCTCCTCCTGCGGTTGCAGGATCAGGCTTGCCCCTCGGAACCCTTCGGGCAGGCTGCCCAGCCCAAGGGCGCGATCCAGATTGCGTTGCGACAGGCGGGCATGTTCGCGCATGATGGCCTCGGCCCGCGTTCCCTGCCGCCCGGCAATGGATTCCAGTACGGCGCGGTGATGCTCCTGTCCAATCAGCAGATGATCGTGCGCGTCGCGATCATGTTCGTACATCCCGACCAGGGCGCTGGACGACGCGAAGGGGCGATTGTTTGCCCGCGCGATCTCCTGGCAGAGAAGGGCGCTTCCGGTGGCGGCGGTCAACCCGTCATGGAACTGCGCGTTCAGTCGTTCGTATCGCGGAAGATCGGATCGGGCGAAACTGTCCGCATTCAGCAGGGCATGAATCCGGTCAGAGATTTGCACAAGATCCTGCAGGGCCTTCCGGTCGATGCCACGTTCCGCAAGCCAGCGCGCGGCCAGACCTTCAAGCGTGCCGCGCAATTCGATGGTATCGGCAATCTCGCTTGGAAGAAGGCGGCGGATGGCATAGCCGCCCCCCGGCATCGGCATCAGCAACCCTTCATCGGTCAGCCGCTGAAGCGCGGCCCGGATCGGGGTGCGCGACATCGACAGCATCTCGGCCAGTTGCACTTCGGTATAGCGGGTGTCGGATGTCAGCTGGTTGCCGACGATCATGTCACGCAAGGTCATTGCCGCGCGTGCGGTTTGCGTCTGTCCGTTTCTAATGATGCTGTCATCATTCATAGCAGAGCGCTCCTCTGCAGTCAGTGTATACACACAAAACGATTCGGTGACATTTTTTTGTCGAACTTTGAAGTTTTCCTGCATTGCGCTCGTCGTATTGTATACCCACGCCTTTCGGCATATGGGGCTGCGGCGAGGCGATATGCGCGTTGCGTGGATAAGGCTTCAACTTCTTCGGGAAACGGATCAAGAAAGCCGCCGAAGCTCTGCAGCGAAAAAGGAAGACGCCTCATGATCCGGTCCGCCCGTCTTGTACTATGTATGGTGACTGCCGCAGCCGTATGCGGTTGTGGTGCCGTGGCGCTGCCACTCCGGGCAACCAGCGCCGTGGTGAAGGTGGTTCCAGTGGCTGGTAACGTGGTGGCGGCCCCGCTGGATGTAACAGCAGGCGTTATCGACTGATCCATCCCGGCGATGGGGCCAGCATCATACCGCTTTCCGAACGCCAGCAGGCAGCCCCGCCTTCATGCGAAGCTTGCACGGCAGCCCGAGTGCGACCAGCGGCTGTTCTAGCGTGCCGTTGATGTCGCATATGTGGCAGCGTTCTGACAGCGGAACTGCAAGGCCGCGCGTATCGATGCCTGTCCTTCATAAAGGGACCATCACCATAGGCCGAGGGTGGAGACGCTTTCATGCCCTTCTCGCGACGAAAGAGGCGTCGCTTCAGCATTGACGCCCATGTCATATCGCTGAACAAGGGTGGTTGAATCGAGGGGGAGGACATCATGATCGGCAACTTCAAACATATCGGCATCGCAACCGTTGCCGCGACACTTCTTGCGCAGGGTGCAGCGCATGCGCAGGACTGGCCGTCCGAACCGGTCCATGTTTTTGTCGGCTTTCCCGCCGGCTCGTCGCCTGACACCATTGCGCGCCTTGTGGCCGAGCCGCTTTCCCAAGCTTTGGGTCAGCCCGTCGTGGTCGAAAACAAGCCGGGCGCGGGCGGCGTCATCGGCGTTCAGCAGATGCTTTCGCAGGCGGACACCGGTCACAGCTTCGGCGTTACGATCAACGGGCCGCTGACCACATCTCAACGGCTGGTGCCGGATCTGAGCTATGAGACGGCAAGCGACATCGCACCTGTCGCGCTGATCGCGACCAGCCCGCTTGCGCTGACGGTGCCCGCCGATTTTCCGGCCGATGACGCCGCCGCTTTCATCGAGGAGGCGAAGGCCAATCCCGGCGATATTGCCTACGGTTCAGTCGGGCAGGGTTCCGGTGCACATCTGACGGCAGAGCTTTTCGCCGACGCCGCGGGGATCGAGCTGTTCCACATCCCGTTCCAAAGCTATGCCGAGGTGACGACCTCCATGCTGGCCGGAGAGATCGATGCAGGCTTCATGGCCCCCTCTGCCGCGCTGCCTTTCGTGGAGGCGGGGCAGCTGAAGATGCTTGGCCTTACTTCGGCAAAGCCGTTCCCGCAGGCACCCGATGTGCCGGTGCTGGCAGGTCAGGCCGGTATTCCGGATGATTTCCGCGCTGAACTGTGGAACGCCTTCATCGCTCCGGCTGGAACCGATCCCGCGATCATCGAGCGGCTGAACACCGAGATCAACACGATCCTTGCCGATGAGGCGTTGCAGCAGAAACTGCTGGCAACGGGCTGGAACGTCGCGCCCGGAACGACCGCTGATCTGGCGGCACGGATCGAGGCCGATACCGCCCTTTGGGGCAAGGCCATCGACCTAGTCGAGGCGAAGGACCAGTAAGCGTCCATGCAGCGCGATCACGACGACATCATGTGGGGCGCGATCCTTGCCCTGCTGGGGCTTGGGGTCGCGGCCTATGCCGCTGCCTGCTATGACATGGGCAGCCTGAGGCGGATGGGGCCGGGCTTCTTCCCGGTCATGCTGGGGATCGTTCTTGCGGTTCTGGGCGCGGCCATCGCCGTTCCCGCATGGTGGCGCAAGGGCGTCGCGCGTCCTCTTTACTGGCGGGAGGCATTGGGCGTGACCGCTTCGCTGATGCTGTTCAGCGTGCTGATGGGAACGGCGGGGATCGTGGTGGCGACCGTGGTCACGACGCTGGTGGCCAGTTCCGTCGCGCCGCGTGGCGGCACCCTGTGGCGCGTGGTTCTGGCCGTTGTGGTGGCTGCGCTGACATGGCTGATCTTCATCGCCGGCCTTTCCATGTCGATCCCCGTCTGGCCGTGGAGCTGAAATGACAACGCTTGAAGGCCTTGCGCACGGGCTGTTGGTTGCGCTGCAACCTTCGATCCTGATCTACAGCCTGCTGGGCGCTGTTCTGGGCACGCTGGTGGGCGTTCTGCCGGGCATCGGGGCGATGGCGGCAATCACGCTGCTTCTGCCGATCACCTACCACATTTCGTCCGAGGCGGCGCTGGTCATGCTGGCGGGGGTTTATTACGGCGCGCAATATGGCGGGGCCGTGGCTTCGATCCTGCTGCGGCTGCCCGGAACCCCGCAATCGGCAGTTACCACGCTTGATGGTTATCCGATGGCGCAGCAGGGCAGGGCAGGCGTTGCGCTGTTTACCTCGATGGTGTCGTCCTTCGCAGGGGCGATGCTGGGCATTCTGATCCTTGTGGTGCTTTCCGGCTGGCTGGCTGGAATGGCAACATCATTCGGCGCGGCCGATTATGCGGCGATGATGGTCATGGGGCTGGTCGCAGCCTCGACCATCGGCAACAGCCGCCCCGTGAAAAGCCTTGCGATGGTCGTGGTGGGGCTGATCGCAGGCTGCATCGGCACCGACGTGAATTCGGGCGTGCAGCGGCTGACCTTCGGGCAAACCCAACTTCTTGACGGCATCAACCTTGTCGCGCTGGCAATGGGCCTGTTCGGCGTGGCTGAGGTGATCGCCAATATACAAGGGGCGGATCGCCACGGCCCACCCAGCCGTGTAAGTTTGCGCCAGTTGATCCCGACCCGCGACGATGTGCGCCGGATGGTTGGCCCGATCCTGCGCGGCACGGGCCTTGGCGGTCTGTTCGGCGCCTTGCCCGGAACCGGTTCCACGATCTCGTCCTTCCTCGCCTATGGGTTGGAGCGGCGGATCGCACGAAAGCCCGAACGCTTCGGCAATGGGGCGATCGAGGGGGTCGCAGCGCCGGAATCCGCTAACAATTCCGCCTCCATCACCGCTTTCGTGCCGACGCTGACGCTGGGCATTCCAGGCGATCCCATCATGGCCCTGATGTTGGGCGCGCTGGTGATCCACGGCATCCAGCCGGGACCAACGCTGCTGACAAGCCATCCGGACATGTTCTGGGGCCTCGTGGTCAGCTTCGGTATCGGCAACCTGTTCCTTCTGGTGCTGAACCTGCCGCTGATCGGCATTTGGGTGTCGATCCTGCGGATCCCGTTTCGCTGGCTGTATCCGGCGATCATCGTGTTCATCTGCCTTGGTGTCTATTCCGTGCGCGGGTCGACCTTCGACATCTTCATGGTCGGTGGCATCGGCATCACCGGCTATGCCCTGACAAGGGCCGCCTTCAGTCCTGCGCTGCTGCTTCTGGGCTTCGTTCTTGGACCGCTGATCGAGACGAACCTGCGCCGTGCCATGCTTGTTTCGCGCGGCGACGCGATGATCTTCCTCGAGCGGCCCGTCGCCTGTGCCTTCGTTGTCGCGACCGTGTTGCTGCTGATCTGGCCAGTTGTGAAGCGGATCATCCCCAAGCGCTGACGTTCCTGACAGGCTGCTGAAGAAGTGGGTGTCCAAGACCATTCATCGCTTCGTTGGACGGATGCGATTGCGAGTGATCCTCGCTTTCGTGACCCACCACCTCGCCCGGCTTAAGGCCGCGGTCTGCAGGACGATGAGAAACGACGGCCTCCCGCATCGGGCGACGCGACGTAGGACGCCGACAGCGCGAGGGAAACCGCTCCGGACTGCAGACTTCTTCAGCAGCCCGTCAAAGAACGAGGACTGCCCGGAAATCGTTGACGTTGGTAAGCGTGGGGCCAGTTTGGACAAGATCGCCCACAGCTTGAAAGAAGCTGTAGCTGTCATTCCGCCGCAGTGCGTCCGACGGGTCAAGGCCGGCAGCAATTGCGCGGGTCAGCGTACTGGGCGTGACAATCGCGCCGGCCGCGTCTTCCGTTCCATCAATGCCGTCAGTGTCCGCGGCCAGCGCGAACCCTCCCTCCATGCCTTCCAGCGCACGTGCCATTGCCAGCGCGAATTCTGTGTTGCGCCCGCCACGACCGCTGGCATCTGCACGCAAGGTGACAGTGGTTTCACCGCCGGAAAGAAGAACCACCGGCGCGGGATGCGGCAGGCCATGGGTCAAGCAACTGCGGGCAATGCCAGCCATCGTGCGGCCCATCTCCCTCGCTTCTCCTTCCAGGGCGTCGCCCAGGATCAACGGATGGATACCGGCCTGTTCGGCAACCCGTGCTGCAGCAGCAAGTGCCATCATCGGCGTGGCGATAAGCCGATAATCGGCAGCGAATGGCGGGATCTTCTGGGGGCGTGCTTCCAGTAATGTTCGGGCAGCGGCTGGAAGCTGATCGCCAAGGGCCTTCACCACGTCCGAAAGATCCACATCGGCCAGCGGATCGAATATCGTCGGGCCCGAGGCAATGGTCTGCGGGTCATCCCCCGGCACGTCCGAGATGGCAAGAGTGACAACCCGTGCCGGTGCCGCCGCCGCAAGTTTGCCGCCCTTGATCCCCGAAAGCCGTCTGCGCACCTGGTTCATCATCGAAATCGGCAATCCAGAGGCCAGCAACAGCCGGTTCACCTCGATCTTGTCCTGCAGCGTGATCCCGGGTGCGGGCATGGTCATCAAGGATGATCCCCCGCCGGAGATCAGCGCCAACACAAGATCATCCGGCCCCGCAGACCGGACGGCGCCAAGAATGCGGCCGGCTGCACGTTCGTTTTGGGCATCCGGCACGGGGTGAGATGCTTCGATAACCTCGATCCGGTCCGTAGGGACTGCGTGACCATATCTGGTCACGACAACGCCGCCCAGATCCACATCCGGCCATGCCAGTTCCACCGCTCGCGCCATTGATGCAGAAGCCTTGCCGGCCCCGACCACTACGACACGCCCCTTCGGTTTTTCCGGCAGATGCTGCGCCAATACCTGAAGCGGATCCGCGCTTCGGACGGCCGCATGGAACATGTCGATCAGCAGTTGCCGTGCGTTCGTTTCATCCATCCCATCCCCCGCCGCATGGATGCTTTACGATGAACCCAAGGCGCCGTGGCGGCAAGGCTTGAACGCAAGTCGCAGCGTGAATCCGGATGCCAAAGGACCAGAGAACTATTCCCCGGGCTTCCCCTTGATCGCACGTAGCGGAACGTCCGTGGTCGCCTTGGAATGGCCGTCATCGCGCGTGTTATACTTGGACGATGCTGCGCTTGCATCGTTGTCACCGGCAGGCATGCTTCCGGGTTGCTTTGACTGATCGTCGGGACGTTCATCCTTGAAGCTGGTTTGTTTAGAGGCCGGATCATGCCGGATCTGGCGTTGGTCGATCTTGTTGGTCATGGCTTCCTCCGTTTCCTGACCAACGAACGGCGGCGCGATATTGTTTCCTTCGCGCCGGTGTCCCCCTCGCTCAACCGGTGATCAGCTTGCCAAAGCGCCCCGTGCGGTTCCAGATGCCCATGATAAAGGCGAAGCACAGGATCGGAACGCAGAGCCAGATGACAAGATAGGCGGCGGGAAACTGAAGAAACTCCACGTCCGCATAAAGCGCCCCGACATAGTAGAACATGATCCCGTGGGACAGGAAAAACGGGAAGGCGAAGCGGTCAAGGTTCGAGAGCCTTGCAGCCCGTTCCGCCAGTATGAGCGCAATTGCCCAGAACCCGAGGGAGGTGACCGGCCTGCGGATCAGGTTGTCGAAGTAGTCGTTCAGGGTCAGTTGCGGGAAACTCGCGATCAGAATGCACAAGGCGGCCAACGCTGCGATGGCAAATACTTTCCAGCCTGCGGGCATTTTGATCGGGTTCACGGCGATCAGAACGCCCATGCAGTAAAAGAACAGGATCTGCGGTCGCAGAACCAGAATGGACGAGATGTCCGCAACGTAAACCACTGCCGCCCCAGCAAACAGCAATGCAGGCAGCTTGCGGGCGAGGAACAGGAGAAGCGGCGTCATGAGAGACATGACGAACAGGTCCCGCAGGAAAGTGAGGTAGATCAGCTTGCTCGTTTCTGTCAGGCCCAGAATGTCGTTCAGACCCGACCAGCCCCATAACATCACCGCGATGCTGTTCCAGATGATCATCGGAACGATCAATGCCCGCGCCCTTTGCGTCGCCGCTTCACGATAATCGCGCTTGCTGAAAAAGCCGACCATGAGAAAGCCCGAAATCACCGAAAGAAGCGGCACGCTCGACCGGCCAAGCGTATCTACGACGATCGCGCGTATGGCCGTGAAATCAGTGCCCGGCAGGTCGAAGAAATGCAGGTGAACATAGCTCATGCAGAGGATGCAGAGGACGCGGGTAATACGGATGGCATCGGACGTTACGCGATCCATGAAAGCTTACAACCTGGTTCTTGTTTTGGCAGTCTTCGGGCGAAGGGGTGCAATGGCAGTACGGACGGTTCCGCCCCAAGATGTTCGACGGTCAGGGACTGACACGGCTGTCCGGAATCCACAACCCAGAGGGATAGTAAAATGCGGCGTTTACTTCCACGTGCGTACAGGAACGGCATGAATGTTGCTTGAGTGCGGGCCATCTGAACCGGCCTGCAGCGACCTTGAGCAGTCCTTTTACATGAAACTGCATTCCATTTTATCAGGATTGGCGTTTTATTGGATTCGCCGCAGGGAGAGCGGCGGGTTTGGGAGGAAACATCATGAACAAGCGGCAATTCATGGGACTGGGCTTGGCGACCGGCATCGGGGCCATGGCCGCGCCGGGCCTGCTTCGGCAGGCCAGTGCGGCGACGGACGGTATTCCCACTGACTGGCGGGATGGAGAAACTGGCTATCGCATCGTTCGCCTGTCCCGGCAGGACGATTCCCGTTCCTTGTATTTTCACGACAATGCCTTCACGGCAGACGGCCGCTGGATGGTGTTCGAACGTCACGACGGTCTGTCCCTGATCGATTTCACCACGATGAAACCGCAGCCCCTGATCGAGGGGCAGTTCAAGGTGCTGATGGTCTCGCGCACGAAACCTGTGCTTTATGCCGAACGCCTGAAGGGCGAGGGGGTTGAAGGGGGGCGGGATTATGTTTCGATCACGATCCCTGATGGCAGCGTCACCGATATCGCAACGAACGTGGACGGCCGCATCTATTCCGTGAATGCCGACGATACGCTTCTGCTGGGCACGTGGGCCGAACGGCATTACGAACTTCAGCCGGGGCCGAAGGTTGCCAATACCGATGGCGGTTACAATGCCGTCGGGCCGGATGGAAAGCCGCTAACCTTTCAGGCGGCGAAGGAGGTGCGTCTGGCAGAACGCCTGAACCAGCGCATCCCGATGGAGATCTTTACCCTGAACATGCAGGGACAGGACCGGCAGGTCATCACCGGATCGACGGACTGGCTGAATCACGTGCAATTCTCACCCGCCGATCCGAAGCAGATTATGTATTGCCACGAAGGGCCGTGGCACGGTGTCGACCGCATCTGGATCGCGCGAACGGATGGGGGCGAGCCGCAGCGCGTTCATCAGCGAATGATGAACATGGAAATCGCGGGACACGAGTTCTTTTCCTATGACGGAAAGACGATCTGGTACGACCTTCAAACCCCGCGGGGGGAGGATTTCTGGCTGTCGAGCTATGACCTTGCCTCGGGCAAGCGCATCTGGCGCCACATGGACCGTGACGCGTGGTCGGTGCACTTCCAGATCTCGCGCGATGGATCGCTGCTGGCAGGCGATGGCGGGGACGAGACGATGGTGGCCCGCGCCAAGAACGGTAAGTGGCTGTATCTGTATGACGAGGAGATCATCGAGGATCTTGGTGTTTCCGCGCCGAATGCCAATGACCTTGTCCGGCCGGCCGTGTTGCATCCCAAACGGATCGCGGATCTTCGCAATCATGATTATCGTGTGGAACCGAACATCCAGTTTTCCCCCGACAACCGCTGGCTGGTTTTCCGTTCGAACATGCACGGGCCGATCCACGTCTATGCGGTGGACCTGACCTCGGTGTAGCCCGATCAGTTCATTCCGACGCTGATCGTGCCGTCGCTTTCAAGGATCATGTACGATACGTCCGAGATGTCGCGCGCGCCAGAGGCGCGGGCGGCGCTCAATGCTTCATCCTCGGTGATGCGTTCCTGCTTCATTGCCGCATGGCATAACTGGCCGTCGCGGGCCAGAAGCTTGGGTTCCGACCGCACGGTTCGCGCAAACCAGTTGGAGCGGACAGAGAGGAACGTCACCACGAACTGCAGCATCACCAGAAGCAGGAACGCGGTGGCGCCTTCCGCCAGCGCAACGGATTCCTGCAGCAGGGTGGAGGCAAGCGTCGACCCCAGCGCAACCGTAACGACAAGGTCGAAGGCATTCAGCTTGGCCAGTGTTCGTTTTCCCGAGACACGCAGGAAAAACACCAGAAGTATGTAAGCTAGTGTGCCAACGATGATGGTCCGGACAATGCCTTGCCAGTTTTGAAAGAACATGTCGGCCCAGTTCATCAGGGCTCCTTGCTTCAAGATGGGGGGCGCGCACCGGCAAAGCCGATGCGCGTAACATGGATCAGTTCAGGCTTTGGCTGATGCCGCGCAGCATGGCGAGGTGCGTATTGATCGAGGGCACCCCGACCATTGAAGCGCCGCGCGCCATCGGGTCGCTGCCATTTTCGGCATAATCCGAATGGATTGCACGCAGTTCTTCATGGCCGGCGATCTGGCCGTCGATATACATGCGATCGAATTCGGGACCGGCCGGTGCAGCCTGAAGTTCTTCCAGCATCGTCGCATGTTTCTGGGAAACCCCGCCTGCGCCAGGCTCTGCGCCGAAGGCCATGGCCGTTGCTTCCTGTTCGGCCACTTCCAGCGTTGCAAAGGTGCGAACGCTTTCATTGGTGGCTTTTTCCTGCGCGATGCGGCTGCTCAGCAGGGCAAAGTTGCCGCCAAGCAGGGCAGGCTGTTTCTGCGGGTCTTCCGCAACAGCAGCGGGCGCCGCGGCGGGCGTCTGTGCATAGCTTGCGATGGGCATTGCGGCCATAAGGGCGGCACTTGCGGCAAAGATCATTCTGCGGTTCATGTCATTCTCCTGGTAATGATGTTCCGCCAACCATTCGCCGCAGCAATGGTTCCAGCCGGCTCTTCTATCCGGCGGATTACTGCAGCGGCTGCTCTTGCTGCGGTTCGCCCGAGGGGGTTTGCCCCTGTTCCTGCGCCTCTTCCATTTCCGAGCCGTGCCAGATGTTCCGGCCGACGAAAAAGAACGCGGCGAGAGCGAACATAAGTGCAGCAAGGATGATGACGACGATTGGAGGCCTTTTGGGTCCCATTCTCCGGAAGTTGGCCATGTCTCTCTCCGATCCGCTGGTTGTCGCGAAGGCGGTGACGCCGCCTTATACAACCAAACGGTCAGTAACGGGGCAAGGTTCCGTCCCGCTGCTTCGAGCGCGCGGCCAAGGGGTGGCTCTTGGACCGCATTCTGACGATCAGTGTTTCAGGAGCGAACGGGAACACCGTGTTCAACCTGATGCTGATCTTATAGGCTAGTCACCATCAGCGGGGGCTCCATCTACCGATCTGAGATGCGGAGCTGGAAACTTGGCCGCGCTGGACGACTTGATCGCCGCGCAGGAACGCGATACCTGCGCGAAATGGCCGCGTTTTGTGCGGATACCCAACCTTGAACTGAGAACCGCCTGAACTGAACCCTGCTACGATCCGCATCGGCAGGCGCTACGGAGCAGAACGTCTCGCTGATGGCGGAGGACCTCGATGAAGGGGCCGGCTTCGCGGTCCGTGCTCACGGATCTGCCATCGGTGGTGGCGTCGCCATGGAGGGGGCCAGGATGTGGGGCTGGCAGACCTGATGATGAAAGAGAAAGCCGCAGTTTCGGCTGCTGAGTGCTCTCGACGACTACAACGGTGAGGGTCCGGCCATCGAAGTCGGCGTCATGATCTGGTTCGTGTGGTCCATGACCTGAACCAGATCATCGACTGGCGCAGCAAGCCTAGGTCGACATGGCCATCTACACCCTGCGCAACAGGGTCGAGCGCTGTTTCAACAAGCTGAAGAACAGCCGTCGGCTGGCCACACGCTATGACAAAACCGCAAGCAGTTTCCTGGGCTTCGTCGATATCTCATGCATCAGGCTATGGCTGCGCTATTTGTCAACATGACCTAGTGCGACTGGTCGCGGTGCCGAACGGCTGGCCAAGCGAATACAGGTGGTCTTGGGGCCGTTGGTGTCTCTGGTGGATCGGGGGGGCGGCGGCGCGGGCGGCGCTGGTGGAAATGGGACAGAAACAACCGCAGGGGTCGCAGGTCTTGGCGTTCTTCTGGGCTGGATCGCCACTTCTCACGCTTCTTGCCCCATGCGTCTGCGGCCTTCTTGCTGGTGAAGGTGCGGGACGCCTGCTAGACGACCGCGCCCTTGGCGCATTTGATGATCTGAGCAACGTAGGATATGGTGCCATCCTTACGTTCACGGGCGACGATGGATGCCATGTATGACCCGCTTCCGAGTATGATTGTCGAGGCACACACCATTCGGAAACGGGCGAAAATGGACCGAAAGCACACCAAAATGGGCAGGATTGCAGGGCGCTGAAATGGAAGAAAAGATAGCTACAACAACAACATCCGATCTTCCCAAGCTTGCCGTGGCCCCGATGATCGATTGGACGGATCGTCACTGCCGGTTCTTCCATCGCCAGATAACCCGGCGCAGCATGGTGTATACGGAAATGATCGTGGACCGCGCGATCATCCACGGGCCCCGGGCACGGCTGCTGCGCCGTGACGCGGCAGAGCATCCGGTGGCGCTGCAAGTTGGCGGGTCCGACCCGGCCACGCTGGCGCAGGCGGTGCAATTGGCAGCACCGTTCGGCTATGACCAGATCAACCTGAACGTGGGGTGCCCGTCCGACAGGGTGCAGTTGGGATGTTTCGGTGCCGTCTTGATGAAGGACCCGGCACTTGTTGCGCGGTGCCTATCATCAATGATCGAGGTGGCCGAAGTTCCTGTAACTGTCAAATGCCGCATCGGTGTCGACGATCAGGACCCCGAGGTGATACTGCCGGATTTCCTGTCTCGGGTTCAGGATGCAGGGGTAACGCAGGTCACGATCCATGCGCGCAAAGCCTGGCTGCAAGGCCTGTCACCGAAGGAAAATCGCGACATCCCGCCGCTGGACTATGACCTCGTGCTGCGGATGAAGGCGCGCTTTCCCGATATCCAGATCGCGTTGAACGGGGGCGTCAAGACGCTGGCTGAGGCGCAGGATTTGCTGGGGCAGGGGCTTGACGGCGTCATGGTGGGACGTGCCGCTTATCACGAGCCGATGGCGGTGCTGGGCGGGGCGGATGCCCTTTGGGGTGAGGATCATGCACCCGATGCCTTCGGCGTCGTTCAGGCGATGCGCCCCTATATCGCGGCCCATCTGGCGGATGGCGGGAAGCTCAACCAGATCACGCGCCACATGCTTGGCCTCTTTGCGGGGCGGCCCGGAGCGCGCACATGGCGGCGGATGCTTTCCGAAGGCGCGGCACGCCCCGGTGCGGATCTTGACCTTCTGGATGCCGCGCTGGAGGAGATGACGGCGGCGGCCTAAAGATGCCGCATCCGATCGAGCGCGCCTTGCAGGATATATGCCGCCGCAACATGGTCGATCACTTCGGACCGGCGGCGGCGCGAAACATCTGCCTCCAATAGGGCGCGTTCTGCGGCGACGGTGGAAAGCCGCTCGTCCCAGAAGGTCATGGGCAGCGGCGTCAGGCGCGACAGGTTACGCGCGAAAGCCCGCGTCTTCTGCACGCGCGGTCCTTCGGTTCCGTCCATGTTCAGGGGCAGGCCGAATACCATCCCGACAACGCCTCGCTTGGACAGCAGGTCCATCAGCGCCGCTGCATCCAGCGTGAACTTCACGCGCCGGATCGTCTGGATAGGCGTGGCAACGCCGCGAAAGGTGTCGGACAGCGCGACACCGATGGTCTTGTCACCCAGGTCCAGACCCGCAATCGGCCCGTGCTGGGGCAGGGCACCAGCAAAATCTTCGATCATTCCATCACCCCAGCATCGATCGCGGCCTGCCTTACCACGGAAAGGTCCGGCTGCCCATCCAACACCACCTGTGCTTTCTGCCATGCCATTCTTGCATCATTAGCGCGGTTCAGAACACCATAGGCAGTGATGAGCCTTGCCCATTCCGCCGCACTGCCGCCCTGCGCCTCAAGCCGCCCGGCAAGACCCTCGACCAACTCCTGAGTTGCTTCGGCGCGATCTGCGGCCGGCAGATCTGAAATGGCGCCCATAACCGTAGGGGCGGTCCACCGGGCGCCGGCACGCATTGCAATTTCGGGCATTGCCTGAAGAACTGACTGCTGCCACGGCGCCGCTGCAGGCGAGACGTCGAGTGCCTTTTTCCAGTAGTGGAAAGCAAGATCCTCACGTCCGCCCTGTGCCATCATCAACCCCGAAAGATACAGTGCAAGCGGCTGATCGGCATCATGCGCCAGCGCCTGTTCCAGCGCCGCTTCCCCTTCGGGAGAAACGTAGCCACCGGCAGAAATGGCCAGAAGTTCGGCCAGATGGGCATATTCTGTGGCTGATGGGCTGTCCTGCAAAGCGATGACCTGCTTTTGCGCAGCGGCAGCTTGCCTGAAGTTGCCAAGCGCGGCCTCGTTGCGGGCAAGCAACTGCTGGCCGCGCAAATCGTCGGGATTCCGTGAAACCGCATCGCGAAGCTGGTCCACCAATTCTATGAAATCGGCGTCCGCCGCCGGGGCAGGTGGGGCAGGTGAAAGACCTTCGGCTTCGGCCTGTGATGGCCGGGCAGCCCGTGCTTCTTCCAGTGCCGCGATCCGGGCCTTCGCCGGAAGATCATCATATCCGGGCGCCCCGAGGCGCGAGTAAAACAAATATGCGGCGGCGATGGCAGTAGCGATGATCGCCGCAGCCGCGATGGTGCTGCCACGGGCTGGGCTGTCGGCGCGACTTGCGTTGCGGTCGGCATCCAGAAGGCGGCGCGACACTTCAATCCGCAGGCGCTCGGCTTCATCAGGGTCGAGGGTGCCACGAACAAGATCGCGTTCCACCTCGGCCAGCTGGTCACGGTAGATCTCAAGGTCCTGCGACGCAGCTTGCGCGGGTGCTGCCCGGCTTGCGCGGGCCAGCGTCAGGGCGACAACAAGCCCCATGAAACCCGAGACTGTCCAGAAAATCCAGTTGTCCATCACCACCTCGCTTCCCTTGTCCATACGCTTATGCTGCGCACGGATAAAGCCCGCCCCGCGCCGGAAACACGGCATCGTGCGTGCGGCGGCGGGGAACCTCGACAGGGGCAGAGGTGTTTGTGTCTGCCCATTGCACAGGAGAATGGTCATGACGGAAAAGAAATCGGGCAAGGACGCACGCGGCGGTCCGATGCGGATCCTTTACACGATCATCATCGTCGGCATCATTGCCATCGTCGGCATCTCTGTCCTGTTCAACCGGGGTCCACAGGACACCGAAACGCCTGAGGCAACGCAACCTGCCAATTAGCAGGCCGCTGAAGAAGTCGCCGGGGCGGAACGGTTTTCTTCGGATGGGCCCGGCTGCATCGAGCTTCCGGCCTATCGGGGCGAAGGGTGTGCGCGGCTGATACCGCTTTTGGCTTCATGCGGTCAGCAATCGGGGCAGCCGTGCAAGGTTGTTGGCCGCCATCGTCAAAACGAAGCGGGAGCGCACTCGTTCGACGCCGCGATAAACAGTCTGAGCCATGCCGCCGACCGTCTTGGCCCACCCGAACGCCTCCTCGATCCGCTTCCGATGCTTGAGGGACAGGGCATAACCCTTGTGCCGGGTGGTTCGCCTATCAATCGCTGAACAACGCGATTTCTGCGCGACATGCGGTGTCACGCAGGCCTGTCGCAGATCAGCGACAAACGTGGCGGCGTCATATCCCTTGTCCGCCCCAAGGGTCAGCCTGCGGGTCGATCCGGGAGAGTGGCGATGCACCATGTCGAGCGCGGCACGCCGTTCGGCTCGGCCGTCCGCTTCGGTCAGATCGCCCTGCACGATCAGGCCCGAGCGGTTCTCCATCAGAGCATGGCCGATGAAGCACAGTATCGCCCCGGTGCCGGGCGATTTCTTGTAGAGGCGGGCGTCCGGATCGGTGGTCGAGGCATGGGTGGCGTTCGAACGCTTCTCGCCCCGGAAGTTGATCTCAGCGTTGCGGTGCTGGCGGGTGGGGCGGGGCATCGCGTCTGTCCCTGTCTGGACCTGTTCAGGTTGGTCGGCGGCGGTCGTGGCTGGTGAAGGCGGGTCGCTCGGTCCCTCGTCATCAGGCCGGGAGATGTCCGGCTTGAGCTGGAAGCTCTTCATCGAGGCCCAGGCCTTGACCAGCGTGCCGTCAACCGAAAAATGTTCGTCCGACAGAAGCGGCGCGACCTCCCGGTGCGCCAGGATCGCGGCCATCACCTTGCGCGACATCTCGGTCGTCAGCAGCCGGTCGCGGTTCTTCGTGAACACCGTCGGAACCCAGATCTGGTCGTCGATGCCGAGCCCCACGAACCACCGGAACAGCAGGTTATACTGCATCTGCTCCATCAGCTGCCGTTCAGAGCGGACCGAGAACAGGATCTGGAGCAGGCAGGCCCTGATCAGCCGCTCCGGTGCGATCGAGGGGCGACCGAAATCGGTATAGAGCGCTGCGAACTCGGCATCCAGGCTGGCCAGCGCCTCGTTCACCACCTGCCTGATCTTGCGCAGCGGATGCCGTGCCGGAATGCGCGCATCGAGATCAACATAGCTGAACAGCGACCCGCTCGTGTCGTCAGTGCCGCGCATCATCACCCCCGCCTTGGTCCCCCGACGGTGAATCATGTTCCTCGGAGAAGGCCAAGGATCGACTTCTTCAGCGGCCTGTTAAAGCAGTGCGGCTTCGGCCGCCATGCGGATTGCGCGGATATTGTCGCCATAAGCCTGCGGCTGCTGCGCAGACCCACCTTTGAAAACGGCTGAACCTGCCACCAGAACATCTGCGCCAGCAGCGGCCACCAGCGGCGCCGTTTCTGCCGTCACGCCGCCATCAATCTCGATATGGACGGGGCGATCGCCGATCAGCTTCCGAAGTGCCTCGATTTTCGCGATTTGCGAGTGAATGAACTTCTGGCCGCCAAAGCCTGGGTTTACCGTCATCACGCAAACCAGATCGATCATGTCAAGAAGGTGCGCCACCGCATCAAGACCCGTTCCGGGATTGAGGGCGAGGCCTGCCTTGCAACCCGCACCGCGAATGGCCTGAAGCGTCCGGTGGATATGAGGGCCAGCTTCGACATGTGCCGTGATCACGTCAGCGCCAGCAGATGCGAAAGCCTCGATATAGGAATCCACAGGGGCAATCATCAGATGAACATCCATGACGCCCTTGATGTGCGGGCGGATGGCTGCACAGGTTGCGGGGCCGAACGTGATGTTCGGCACGAAGTGACCGTCCATCACGTCGACATGCACCCAATCGGCACCTTGCGCTTCAATGGCGCGGCACTCGGCGCCAAAGTCAGCGAAGTCCGCGGCAAGAATGGACGGTGCGATCTTGATGGCGCGGCTGAACGTCATGGCAATCTCCTTTGTGATGCGGTCTGATAAACGAGCTATCAATGCGATGGAAGGCTGTATTATGTCACATAATATTGCCTATTGGACTGGGGTGTTGCGGGTGGGCGGGTTCACTTTCATGCGTCACACGCCCCTACCTTAGTCACTTTTGCGGCTGTGGAAAATCCGACAGCTCATCTGGCGCTTTAGGAAAAAATCAGATGGCCTGTCCCGCAGCCCATCCTGACGACCACGCCCATTGGAAGTTGTAGCCGCCCAGCCAGCCCGTAACATCCACAACCTCGCCGATCATGTGGAGGCCCGGAACTCGGCGGGATTCCAGGGTTCGCGCGTCCAGCTCGTCCGTATCGACGCCGCCAAGGGTCACTTCAGCCGTGCGGTATCCTTCGGTTCCGACCGGCTTCATCTGCCACGCGTGCACCTGTGCCTCGACCGCTTCCAGTGCCGCGTTCGACATGGCACCCAATGTGCCGCCGCCACATACCTCCTCCATCAGTCGCGCCAACTTATCAGGCAAGTGACGTGACAGCGCGGTTCGTAAGGCCAGCTTTGGCTGGTTGGCTCGCAAATCCCGCAGGTCACCTGCAATCTGCTTCCCTGGAAGAAGATCAACGACAACAGGTTCGCCTTCGCGCCAATAGCTGGAGGCCTGCAGGATCGCCGGCCCAGACAGGCCGCGATGCGTGAACAGCAAGGCTTCGTCAAAGCTGGCGCGGCTGCTGACACGGGCCTGAAGGGCAATGCCTGCCAGTTGGCGCAGCTTCTCCAGCTCCTGTTCGGCGAAGGTCAACGGAACAAGGGCCGGTCGGGGTTCGATCACCTCCAACCCGAACTGGGTGGCAAGCTGATAACCGAAACCCGTGGCACCCATCTTGGGGATGGATTTGCCCCCCGTCGCCACCACCAGTTTTTCCGCCTCCACGATCCCGCGCGAGGTAACGACGCGGAAGCCGGCTTCCACCTTCTCGATCCGCGTGTCCAGCCACAGCGTCACGCCTGCCTCTCGCATCTGGTCCGTCAGCATCCGGACGATCTGCGTGGACGGACCATCGCAGAAAAGCTGCCCAAGGGTTTTTTCGTGCCAGGCGATGCCGGCCTCATCCACCCGTGCGATGAAATCCCACTGCGTATAACGCTTCAGGGCCGACAGTGCGAAACGCGGATTGCGTGACAGGAACCTGTCCGCCGCAATGCCGGTATTGGTGAAGTTGCACCTGCCCCCGCCCGAGATACGGATCTTCTCGCCCGCAGCGCGCGCATGATCGACAACCAGCACACGGCGACCGCGCCGGGCCGCCTCAATCGCGCAGAACATGCCGGCAGCGCCGGCGCCAAGGATAGCCACGTCTGTTTTCATGCTCTGTCCCTAGCTGCGGGCAAGTATTTCGACAATCCACGATTTTTTCTTCGATACCCTCTTGCAGCCACTCAACGGTCCCGCTAAAAGCCGCTTCACACGAGTTGGGGCGTCGCCAAGTGGTAAGGCAGCGGTTTTTGGTACCGCCATTCGCAGGTTCGAATCCTGCCGCCCCAGCCAGTGTAATCTTCCTTACATAGCAGACCGTTGAAGCTGGCGACCTTCAGCGTGCCGCCCACATCAGGGGCATCTTCGCGTGGCTTCCGCTGCTCCAGCTCTGTCTCGGGCCGGTAGGTGCGGTATTAGGCTCTTCGCTGGATGCAGCACCATCTTCCGAGAAGCTGACAACGCCGGTGATGTTCGTGTATACATCGCCCATGCGGAACTGGTCGCCCGCATTCAGCGTGTCATCTTCGCCAAACCCGGCACCAGGATTTCGTCTGGGTTCTGCGCGATGGAGCCGTCATCCAGAACGATAGACCGCGCCGCCGTGTCCTTCAGATGCTGCTGGTAGCTTTCGACGCTGGGTACATTCACCTGCGTGAAGGTGTCGATCCGCCCATCGGGCGACACGCGGATCGTGCCGAAGCGGTCAGTCTGGAACAGCTCGCCCACGGTCATTCGTGCTATACCGTGACAAGCATGCCCTCATAGGCTTCAAGGTTGGCAACGTAATCGCCCGCAGTACTGTCGCGGTCGGGAACGTGACCAGCGTTGCCTTGGGCAATTCGGCAACGCCGTCCACAGTTGCCCTTGCGGCAGTGATGCTCGTTTCGCCGCCAACTTCGCTCACGCGCCCTTCCACGGTTACCAGACCACCCGCATCAATACCTTCAAACGGCCCACGAACGAAGATGCCTTCCCAGCTCGAGGCATCCGCGTCGGCATCGGCGCCCTCTTCCTGAACGTAATATCCGCCCAGAGTGGGCATCACCTGCGTGACACCGGCCTGAATGCGAACATCTTGACCCAGCATCGGGCTTTCATCGGCACCGCCAAGCACGCCCAGCGGCAAGGCGGGTGTATTGATCGGGAGGGGCTTCGAAGTGCTGTCGTTGTTGTCCTGCCCGTCATTCGCGTCCAGGCCCGAAAACGTCCATTGCGCGGCATTGAAGATCGGGTTGGGTACAGCACCGGGTTTGCGGACCGCCCAGCCATCAAGATAATCCCATGCGGTGCTGGTGCCGTCCTCATTAAGCTTTTGTCCCCCCCCCATCTACGGGTCATTGGTGTTTATGGTGACTTCCAAACGAAGCAGAAGTCACAAATCTGAGATAAACGCCGCAAAGTCTGCGGCACCCGCATCATCCACGCATCGCCTTGGAAAAATATACCATGAGCGGCTGCGTCAGATAGGCAAGAGGCGTCTGTTCACCCGTGCGGATATACGTTTCCACAGGCATGCCCGGAACAAGCTGCAACCCCTCAAGCTTGGCAAGCTCCTCCGGGCGCGGCTGCACCTCGACCCGATAATATTGCTGGCCCGTTTCCTGGTTCTGCAACGCATCGGCCGAGACTGTGACGACCTCCGCCTCCAGGTGCGGCGTGGTGCGCGTCGGGAAAGCGGAAAACACAAGCTGCACACCCTGCCCCGGCCGAACCTCGTCCACGTCACTGGTGGACACTTGGGCCATGATGATCAGGGGCCGGTCCTGCGGCACCAAGTAAAGCGCGGGGTCGGCCGCCCTCAGCACCGAACGCGGTGTCGTGGTGGCAAGATCCAGCACCACGCCCGCCACAGGGGCACGAATATCTAGCCTTGAAAGTTTCTGGTTCAGCGCGCGCCGACGCTCGATCAGTTCCAGTTCCTGATAACCGAACTCGCGCAGCTGGGTGATGGCCTCCTCGCGGCGCGTCTTCTGCAGGCGCAGAACTTCCAGCTCATTCTCGGTACGGCGGCTTTCGGCTTCGGCCCGCTGCGCGGTCAATTCGCCGACTTCACCCGCCAAGCGCGCTTCTTCGCGTTCCAGCGACAGAACCCGGCTAAGCTGGGTCAGGCCTTTTTCCAGCAGGATTTTCTGCACATCCAGTTCCTGCACGATCAGCTCCCGCTGCGTGACAAGCGCAGCCAACTGGGCATCGACCCCCTCGATCTGGCTGGTCACCTGCCCGCTTCGGCGGCGGATCTGCTCGATCTCCTGCTCCAGCGTTTCGCGGCGGGCATCGAACAGGTTCTGCTGCCCGGTCATCAGGGAAATGACATCAGGGCGGGACGCAGCCTCGGCCACCAGCAACTCTGGGAACGTCACGCTGCCCGTGTTGTCGCGCTCGGCCTGCAGGCGTCCGCGGCGGGCCAGAAGCTCGAACAACTGCCCTTCCACGATGGCCAGTTCCGAACGAAGATCCGATCCGTCAAGCCGCAGCAGCAGATCGCCCGCCGCCACGCTGGTGCCCTCCTTCACAAGGATCTCCTCGACGACGCCACCATCGGGATGCTGAACGATCTGGCGGCGGTCCTGCACCTGCACCTGCCCCGCTGCGATGACTGCCCCGTCCAGCTTGGCTGCAACCGACCACACGCCAAAGCCGCCGAACAATACGGCGATTGTCAGGAATCCCAGCATCAGGGGTGTCTTCGTTCCGGTCATCATGCGGCCCCCACTTTGCCAAGAAGGCTTGTATGATTCTGAACAGTTTCACGCAGCACCAGATCGCGCGGTCCGAAGGCACGGCGGGCGCCCCCTTCCAACATCAGCAGCGTGTCGCATTCCTGGATCGCGGCCGGACGGTGCGCCATGATGAACACCACGCCGCGACGTTCCTTGATGCCGCGGATCGCCGTGTTCAGCGCCAGCGTTCCCTGACTGTCGAGATTGGAGTTCGGCTCGTCCAGCACCAGAAACACTGGATCGCCGTAAAGCGCGCGCGCAAGTCCTACCCGCTGGACCTGCCCGCCAGAAAGCTTGCCGCCAAGCGCGGACACCTGCGTGTCATAGCCGTCGGCCAGCTTGAGGATCATCTCGTGCGCCCCGGCCTTTTTCGCGGCCTCCACCACCTTCGCGGGATCGGCATCCTTCGAAAGCCGCGCGATATTTTCGGCCAGCGTGCCCTGAAACAGGCTGACGCGTTGCGGAAGATAGCCGATCATCCCGCCAAGCACGTCCGGATCGTATTGATCCAACGTGGCACCAGCCAAGCGGATCTCTCCGGCGGCCGGAACCCACAGGCCCGTCAGGGCCCGCGCAAGTGAGGTTTTTCCCGAACCCGATGGCCCGATCACCCCCACGGCCTGCCCCGGTTCGGCCCGGAAAGAGATGCCACGCAACAGAGGCGTCTGCTCTCCCGGCGCGCGCAGAACAAGGCCGGTAACCTCAAGCCGTGCCTCGGGGCGGGGCAACGGCGTGCGCGGTTCTTCGGGCGGCGTCTGTTCCAGAAGCTGCGCCAGACGTCCCCAGCCCTGATACGCGCGGGCGGCAAGCCCCCACTGGCCGATCGCCGTTTCGATCGGCGCCAGCGCGCGCCCCAGCAGGATGGAGCTGGCGATCATTGCCCCCGCCCCCAGTTCCCCCCGGATCACAAGCCAGGCACCCATGCCAAGCATGGCAGATTGCAGAAACATCCGCAGTGTCTTGGTCGAAACGCTGAACGCCCCCGTGCGGTCGGAGGCGCGAAGTCCCAGATCCGTCGCATCCGACCTGACGCGCAGCCAGCGCGAGAAGGCTGCGCTTTCCATGCCCAGGCTTCGGATGGTTTCCACTTCTGCCTTCAGGCTGTTGGCAATCTGGTCGGCCTCCATTCCTGCAACGTCGGACCGGCGTGAGGCTTCGCGCGTGGTGTATTGGTTGACAAGTGCCAGCGCGACCAGAACAACGCCGCCGCCAAGGGCAAGCCATCCCATCAGCGGGTGAAACACGAAGATCAGCGCGATGAAGAACGGCGTCCACGGCAAATCGCAAAATGCCAGCACCACAGGCGAGGCAAGCGCACGCTGCACCGCCCCAAGGTCGGCCTGCGCGGCCCGCGCGTTCACATCCGCAGGCGCGATCAGGCCCCGCCGCAGGCTGGCGCGGAACACCCGAAGCTCCAGCGCCTTCTGGAAGCCGGCACCGATCCGCGCCGTAAGGCGGCCCCGCGCGTGATCCAGAAGACCCATCCCGATGAACATCATCGCCAGCAACAGCGACAACGCAACCAGCGTGGGTACGGAACGTGCGGGAAGAACCCGGTCATACACCTGCAGCATGTAAAGCGGGCCGGCCAGCATCAGCAGGTTCGCCACCACTGAAAACACAAAGATCGCGGCCCAAATACCGCGAAATTGTCCGTTGGCGGCGCGTAGTTCCGCTGCACCGGGGGTGGGGGTGGTTCTGGTCATGTGATCTCTCTGGCCGTCGTATCGGAAAAGGCGGCGCAGGGTTCCTGCTCCGCGGATATGCCGGATCGCATGAAATCAGAGGCCTATTCGGTCCGGTTGTTCCGGCAAATTCCTCTGATTTAAAGATCGTCTTGTTGCGTCCCGATGACAGAAACTGAAATTTCTGCTGTTGCGCGGCACATCATACGAAAATCACCCGCTCTGCAAGGCATTTCGGCACACGGGATCAGGTGCCGCACTGGCCACGAAGCCGGTCTGGCAGCCGCGCCCGAAGGCCGGATCGTAACTCAAGCTGCCTGCTGGCGCCACTATTTCTGCCGCCGCCGCGTCGATAGCCTACCTTCGGGTGCGACCCCGACGCAGTCATTATGTTCGGGGAAGTCGTAGGCGGCGTTTAGGTTTCCTGCCTCACGGCGTCCGAAGCCGTGCGCGGGCTGTTCCATCGCGCCATTGTTCAGTCGGTCGGCCTCGCCGTTCCGATGCACGACCGCGGGAAAGCCACCCGCATCGGGCAATGCGTGTCTACGGATCTGCGATTTTCCGAGGCCACGGCAAAGGGCCTTCGCGCCTTCCGGCAAAGAGCCTGCGCGATGCCCCCTGTGCCGCAGTCGGCTTCATGCCCATACGGGACGATCAACTCAACCAATCTTGGCCTTACTTGTTGATTTATCGTTGGCGCGGAGCAATTATCTCTTTTTGCGAATGGACCACTTGTTCTTGCCAAGTTTTGATACGGCTTTTGTCACCCAGTTCAGTATAGTACTCGCAGCGTTGCTCGTGGCCATCGTCGTGACCTTCGGCCCGGCGCGCCTTGCAGATGCCTTCGATGACGGCTTCAGAAGGGTCGAGGTGGGCGTTACGTGGATCTCTCGGTCCGGATGGCGCGCAGTTTCTGCCATCATGGCGATCGAGATCGTCTTGCGGGTCACGCTGCTGCCGCTTGTGGGCGTTCCTCTCCCGTTCGTTCACGACGAATACAGTTCGATCCTTCAGGCGCAGATGATGGTGCAAGGCCGTTTGGCGTGGCCGACGCCGGAACTTTGGGAAGCGTTCGAAACCTTCCACGTCAACATGATCCCGAACTATGCGTCGATCTACTTTCCGGGCCGGGGTGCGCCGATGGCGCTTGGATTGCTGTTGACTGGCCAACCTTGGCCCGGAGTTCTGATTGTGATGGCCCTGCTGGCAGGTGCCACCGTCTGGGCGTTGCGCGGCTGGATGGGGCCAAGGCTCGCGTTCGGAGGGGGGCTTCTTGTCGTGCTCTCCTATGGCACCGCAAGCTATTGGATCAATTCGTATTGGGGCGGAGCGTTCACGGCACTAGGCGGGGCGCTGCTACTGGGGGCATACCCGCGCCTGATGCGGGCCCCGCAGTGGCGCGACGGATTGATGATGGGGGTTGGCCTCCTGGTCCTTACGATCTCCCGTCCTTTCGAAGGGTTTTTTCTGGCATTGCCGGTCGCAGCCGCGTGCCTCTTCTGGTTCGTCAGGCGTCTGCGCCAAGGGCATTTCACCAAGGCGGCGCGCCTTGCCGTTCCGGCCGCGGTGTTTCTGGGACTTGCCGGATTGATCATGATATCCGCAAACCTTGCCGCCACCGGCGAGGCTGGTCAGACCGCCTACGGCATCAACCGCGACACTTATGCGCTCGCTCCGGCACTGCTCTCCGCGCCGCCGCTGGACGGACCCAAGCGTGGTGATGCGCGCTTCCGGGCCTTCTACGAGTGGGAGGCGTCATCCTATGCATGGCGAGATTCTCTGGCCAGCCATCTGCGGTCGATCGTCAACAAGACCGAAGTGATATGGTCGTTCTACGTGACCGCCCTCTTCACGATCCCCTTCATGTTCGGAATATGGAGAATGGTGCGGCGACGGCGCTTCGCAATGCCACTTTTGTCGGGCATCGCCGTCACGCTCGCGTTCTACAACGAGAGTTGGGATTTCTCGCATTACGTCTCTCCTGCATTCATCGTTGCTATATTGGCGATCATGCTTGGTTTCGAAGCGATGGTGCAGGCCGGCCCCCTGTTTCGCCGCATGGCATGGACGCTGGCGGTGGCGGCGCTTCCTGCGCTGCTGGTGCCACTCGGCCACGGCCTTCTTGTTCCGCCGCAGCCGCAGGCGCAGACGGCGACACCGTGCTGTCAATTTGTCGTTCGTTCCTACCGCGCCGATCTGCTCGAACGGCTTCAAGGGATGCCGGGCAGGCACCTTGTCCTCGTCAGCTACGCTCCGGGTGCGACACCACATGACGAACTGGTATGGAACGAGCCAGACATCGACGCCGCGACGATCATCTGGGCCCGCGATCTCGGTCCGGAGATGAACAAAAAACTCCTCGCACGGTATCCGGACCGAACGGTCTGGCATGTCACAGGCCATCTCAGAAACGCGGATGGCGGGGTGGTCCTGACGCGGTCGGATTACCCCTGATCCCCGCTCTGTCAGGCGGGGCCAGCAAAGGTCGCCCCCCGCGCGGCGGGGAGGGAACCGTTGGAGGTAGCCCAACCGGACCTGATCGCCGATGGTTGCCCTGTGCAAGCCTGGTCAGGTGCGGATGCAGGATAACAGGCTTGAAATGGCGCACCCATGACCACTGGAATCGTAGACTTCAGCCTTCGGGGGCGGTTTGGGAATCAAACCGAACGCACCTCGTGCGACCCAGGGGCATATCAATAATATCAAGTGGTGCCCGAGGCGAGACTCGAACTCGCACACCCGCTAGGGCGGAGGATTTTGAATCCCCTGCGTCTACCATTCCACCACTCGGGCACAGGCTTCATCTAGCCATAAGACCGGACATGGTCAATGTGCTATGCAGTATGAATATCACCAATCCGTGGCTTTTGCCCATCATGAACCGCCGCTATGGTCCGCCCACGAAAGTGGGGAAACGGAATGACAGGCAAGGTTCTGGCGGCGATCGCGGCGGCGGGTTCGGCTGCCCTTCTTCTGGGGGCGTTGGGCTTCCAGTACATCGGCGGCCTCGCCCCCTGTCATCTGTGCATGTACCAGCGTTATCCGCATGTCGCGGCCGTGGTTCTGGGTCTTCTGGT
The DNA here is from genome assembly GCF_004015795.1 of Falsirhodobacter deserti. Lineage (GTDB taxonomy): Bacteria > Pseudomonadota > Alphaproteobacteria > Rhodobacterales > Rhodobacteraceae > Falsirhodobacter > Falsirhodobacter deserti. Next base: position 1,090,209 of record NZ_ML137218.1, read on the forward strand.
TCTGCTTCTGCCGCGCCGGTGGATCATGGCGCTGGGGGCATTGGCCGCCGGGGCAAGTGCCGCTGTGGGCATCTTCCACACGGGGGTGGAGCGCGGCTGGTGGCAAGGCCCCACCAGTTGCACGGGTTCGGGCGGCGGGCTTGGTGGCCTGTCGGGCAGCGATCTGCTGTCAACCGATACGCCTGTGAACCTGGTGATGTGCGATCAGGTTGCGTGGTCGATGGGGGGGCTGTCGATGGCGTCCTGGAACGCCATCGCCTCGCTGGTCCTCGTAGCCCTCTGGATCATGGCATGGCGGTCAGCAAAGACGCGCAAATTCCTGTAGGGCGTAACGGTCGGTCATGCCGGCCACATAATCGGCTACATGGCGCGCCAGCTGCGCCTCGTCGCTGTCACGCAGTCCTGCCCGCCATTCGTCCGGCAACCGCGAGGGGTCGTTCATGAACGTGTTGAACAGCCCATCCACAGCTTCGGTCACCCTCGCCCGCTCTTTCATAACGGAAGGTGCGCGGTACATCCGGTTGAACAGGAAGCTGCGGATCGCCTTCAACTCCTGATACAGTGGCTTGGAGAAACGGATTACCGTCTGCTCCATCGCGCGGATATCGTCCACCGATTGCGGATTGGCCGCTTCCAGGCGGATCTGCGCGACATGGATGACATCTTCCACCATGCGGCCGAACACGCGCCGCAGCGCCTCGTGACGCCGCCGCATCGGCTCCAGCCCCGGATAAAGCTTGTCCACCGCCTCGAAGGCCGGCGCGGTAATCGGAAGCTCCATCAGGTCGTTTTCATCGAACAGGCCCGAGCGGAGGCCGTCATGCAGATCGTGATGCGAATAGGCCACGTCATCGGCAATGGCGGCCACCTGTGCCTCGGCGCTGGCAAAGGTATGCAGCTCCAGATCCCACTGGGCATTCGCCTCGGCCAGCACATAGGGCAGCTCGCCCGTGACGGGACCGTTATGCTTGGCGATGCCTTCCAGTGCCTCCCATGTCAGGTTCAGCCCGTCGAATTCGGCATAGTGCCGTTCAAGCTTCGTGACGATCCGCATCGCCTGGGCATTGTGATCGAACCCGCCATAGGGCGCCATCAGGCGCTGCATCGCATCCTCGCCCGTATGGCCGAAGGGCGTGTGGCCAAGGTCATGCGCGAGTGCGATTGCCTCAGCCAGATCAGTATTCAGGCCAAGCACGCCCGAGATGGTTCGCGCCACCTGCGCCACCTCGATGGAGTGGGTGAGGCGCGTGCGGTAATAATCGCCCTCATGCTCGATGAACACCTGCGTCTTGTGCTTCAGGCGCCGGAAGGCCGAGGAATGGATGATGCGATCCCGGTCACGCTGAAAGGGCGACCGGAAAGAGGAGAGATCTTCGCCATACAGCCGCCCGCGCGATTGGGCCGGCTGGCAGGCATAGGGGGCCAACATGTTTCCGCCTGTTCTTGTTCGTCGTTTTCCTTCACCCTATATGGGCTCTACGACAGATATTACACGGAATTTTCCGATGGAACTGACACTGCCCCCCCGCGTGACCGACCGCGCCTTCGCCCGTCTGGCCGAAATCGCCGAGGATAGCGGCGAATCCCGCGCCCTCCGCGTGGCGGTGGAAGGTGGCGGCTGCTCGGGCTTTCAATACGATATCAAGCTTGACGATCCGACCGATGATGATCTGGTGATCGAGAAGGACGGCCAGAAGGTGCTGGTGGACAGCGTCTCCCTGCCCTTCCTGACCAATGCCGTGATCGACTTCACCGAGGAACTGATCGGCGCCCGCTTCGTGATCCAGAACCCTAACGCCTCCAGCTCTTGCGGGTGCGGAATCAGCTTCTCGATGTGATTGCATCACGCGCCCGCCCGCCTTAGGGATGGCGAAAAGGGGGCCGCCATATGAAGATCGCGACGTTCAACATCAACGGCGTCAAGGCGCGGATCGGGGCGCTGCTGTCCTGGCTGGACGAGGCGAAGCCAGATGTCGTCCTGCTGCAAGAGATCAAGTCCACCGACGAAACCTTCCCCCGAGAACTAATGGAGGACAAGGGTTATCGCGTGGAAACGCATGGCCAGAAGGGTTTCAACGGCGTCGCCATCCTGTCGCGCCTGCCTTTGGAGGATGTGGTCCGCGGTCTTCCCGGTGACGACACGGACGAGCAGAGCCGCTGGATCGAGGCGACTGTGATCGGTGATCGTGCCGTGCGCGTTTGCGGCCTTTATCTTCCCAACGGCAACCCGGTTCCGGGCCCGAAATACGATTACAAGCTGGCCTGGATGGGCCGCATGGAGACCCGCGTGGCCGAACTTCTGGCCACTGAAGAGCCGTTGGTCTTTGGTGGCGATTACAACGTCATCCCGCAGGCCGAGGATGCCGCGAAGCCAGAGGCATGGCGCGAGGATGCCCTGTTCCTGCCTGAAACCCGCGCCGCGTTTCGCCGCATCATGAACCTTGGCCTGACGGACGCCTTTCGCGCACGGGTGCAGGGTCCGGGGCACTATTCCTTCTGGGATTATCAGGCGCAGGCATGGCCGCGGAACAACGGCATCCGGATCGATCACCTGCTGCTGTCACCCCAAGCGGCCGACCTGATGACCGAGGTGGCGATCGACCGCGATGTTCGCGCCGGCGAAAAACCTTCGGATCACGTGCCCGTCTGGATCGAACTGGCCGCCTGAACGGCATCATAATCATAAATCCAGTCGAACCGTTTCAGCGGCGCATCCGGGGCGATGCGCCCGCCAATCCGCATGCCGGCATGAACGATCCGCGCAGCCGCGCCGCCGAGGTGATAAATCCGCGCATTCGTGGCCGCGGCCGCAACCAGACGGCGCGCCCGGTCCTGCCGCAGGGCTTGATATTGATGTCCGCGATCCCCCGCAATCAGGCGCTTTGCCAAGATCCAGGCATCCTCAAGCGCCATGTTCGCGCCTTGCGCCATGAAAGGAAGCGTCGGATGCGCGGCATCCCCCACAAGGATCTTGCCGTCGCCATACCACCTTTGAGCCACCGGATGCAGGAACAGCCCCCAGATCCAGGGCCGGTCAACCTGCGCAAGCCAGCCGCGCACACGCGGGCTAAAGTCGTGAAAAGCCCGCTGAAGCGCGTCGGTTTCGTCGCGCTGGGTCCAGCCTTCCTCCGTCCATGCATCCCGCTCCTCGACGGCGACGATGTTGCGGAACCTGCCGCCGCGCAGGGGATAGGAAACCAGATGGCGTTTCGGGCCCATGTGGATTTCGGCCACCGCGTCAGACTCCTCGGCCGGAATCACCGCCCGCCATGCCACATGGCCGGTGAATTTTGCAGCAACCTGCCCGTTCAAAGCCATCCGCGTGCGGGAGTGCAGCCCGTCGGCACCGATCACCAACCCATCGCCCGCCGGATCGCCGCGATCACCAAAGCGGATGATAACGCCCGCCTCCTGTGCCCCGCGCGCCAGAAGCGACACAAGATCCGCCCGGTGGATCATGTGATAATCGCGCCCGGCCATTTCCATCCGCAGAACCGGATCGCCGGATCTGGTCCGCAGCTCCACCGCCTGCCCACGCAGTGACGCTGCTTCCAGTTCCTTGCCCAAACCCAAGGCCAGCAGCACCCGCGCCCCGTTCGGGGCGATCTGCAACCCTGCCCCCACATCTTCCAGCGCGGACGCCTGTTCGCGCAGCGTGACATGCCATCCCGCAAGGGCAAGGGCGCGGGCGGTGGCCAGTCCGGCCACCCCCGCGCCAAGGATCGTAACCTTCATGCGCCGATCAGTCGTCGCGGTGAACCCGCTCTCGTCGTTCGTGCTTTTCCTGTGCTTCCAGCGTCATCGTGGCGATAGGGCGTGCATCCAGACGGCGCAGAGAGATAGGCTCTCCCGTCATCTCGCAATACCCGTATTCGCCGTTCTCGATCCGGCGCAGCGCCGCATCGATCTTGGACACCAGCTTGCGCTGACGATCGCGGGTGCGCAGTTCCAGCGAACGGTCGGTTTCCTCCGAGGCGCGATCGGCAATATCGGGGACGTTGCGGCCGGAGTCCTGCAGGCCTTCAATCGTCTCGGCGCTCTGCTCCAGCAGCTCCGCCTTCCAGTTCAGCAACTTGCGGCGGAAATATTCAACCTGCCGCGCGTTCATGAAGGGTTCCGTCTCGGCCGGACGGTAATCATCGGTAAGAAAGATTTCTGCTCTCATGGCTGCCTTTCCGTGGTCCGGGCCAAACTGGGCTGAGGTCGCGGCCCGGCGCTCCCTTTCCCGCGTCCGCATACCCTTTAATCATCACGGTGTCGATATTGCAGGACGTTCCCTGCCCGGATTGCGGCGCGTAGCCTCATCTAGAGGCGTCGCTGCACAAATCCATTGCATTTTTGTGACACGCGGATGAATGCACTCAACATTTGGACGCGTTGCATGATTTGCCGCCAACATCTCGCCCCTTGGCTGTTGCGCATAAACCTTTATTCTTGGGGCACAGCGCGCGCTCCGCCTGTCCACTTGCCGCAGAAGGGCCGTTTCATGCGCTCCCCCCTTGTTGTCTTTTGCCTGGCCCTCGCGGCCTGCGCTTCGCCTGCGCCCAAGGTGGAGATGCCGACCATCGCACCGCTTAGCGATACGCTGCCGCCGATGCGCACTTTCGGGGCACCTCAGCCCCTGCCCGCCCGGCGCAGCAACGCCGAGATGGCCCGCGATTTCCTTGATCTTTCCTTCGCGATGGAAAGCGGCGAACCGCTGCGGGTGATGAGCCGCTTCGAAGGCCCGATCACCGTTGCCCTTCGTGGTTCTGTTCCGAAGACAGGCAAGCAGGATCTTGACCGGGTCCTTGCGCGGATGCGCAATGAGGCCGAGCTGGACATCCGGCGGACCACCGAACCTGCCGATGTGACGGTGGAATTCGTTCCCGCGCGCCAGCTTCGCGACCTCGCCCCCGAGGCTGCCTGCTTCGTAGTGCCGCGCGTGTCGTCCTTCGCCGAGTACAGCCAGAACCTGACCAGCCGCGATCTGGACTGGACGACGCTGACGCAGCGCGAAAAAGCCGCTGTCTTCATTCCCGCCGATGAAAGCCCGCAGGAAATCCGCGATTGCCTGAACGAGGAACTCGCGCAGTCCATCGGCCCGCTGAACGATCTTTACCGGATACCCGACACGATCTTCAACGATGACAACTTCGTCAACGTGCTGACCGGCTTCGATATGCTGATGCTGCGCATCTATAACGCGCCCGAAATGCGAAGCGGCATGACACGGGAGGAAGCCGCGCAGATCGTCCCGCAACTTCTGCGCCGCTTCAATCCATCGGGCGAATTCTCGGCCCCTGCCACGGCACCAGAAACGCCGCGCAAATGGGTGCGTGCGATCGAAACCGCCTTCGGGCCCAATGCGGATGACAGCGGTCGCCTGCGCGCTGCACAGCGCGCCCTGCGCATCGCCCAATCTGAAGGATGGACGGACAGCCGCCTCGGGTTCAGCTGGTTTGCCGTGGCGCGACTCAGCCTCGACACCGACATTCCGGCGGCGCTGGAAGGGTTCATCAACGCCGCCCGCGTGTTCCGCACCCTGCCCGACGGCGATATTCATGCGGCACATGTGGACATGCAGATGGCCGCCTTCGCGCTGTCCACGGGCCAGGTGGATGGGGCGCTTTTGCTTACGGATGCGGCTATTCCCGTGGCACGCGCGTCCGAAAATGCCGGCCTGCTGTCCACGCTGCTGATGATACGGTCTGAGGCGCTGCGCCTGCAAGGCGACGACGCCGGCTCCAAGGCTGCGCGTCTTGAAAGCCTTGGCCGGGGCCGCTATGGCTTCCGCGACGATGACGACCTGCGCACCCGGCTGGCGGAGGTGGAGGCGCTGGCGCCGCTGTTCTAGGCCGTCACCGCCTTTGCCAGCCGCGGCAGGCGTGCCCGCTTCAGCATCGCGCGCAGGGATACCTCTGCGCCCGAAAGCTCCTCCGCCCGTGCATGGGCGCGGGCAACGGCGCCTGCGACGGCTTCGGGATGATGCGACCATATCTCCCACAGCAGGCCATCGGGTTCGCGCCGCTCCACCCCTTCTGCACGCAGAAGATGCTGTGGAAAATCGGCAGCGTTCATGGTGATGATGATGTCGGCGCTGCCCGTTATGGCCGTGGCAAGCACGTGGATGTCATTGGGATCGGGAAGGTGCAGCCTTCCTTCCAGCCCCGACCGGGCTGGCACCATTGCATCCGCGAACTGTGCGTTCATGGCTGCGGCCACCGCCCGCGCCTCGTCTTCCGATCCGTGGCGGCGGGCGGCACGCGCCCATTCCTCCAGAATGCGTGCGGACCAAAGCGGCTGGTACAGACCCTGCGCCGCCACACCCAGCAGAATATCCCGAAGGATCGGCGGGAAGATGACGCAAGTGTCAAGTACCGCCCGCATCATCCATCCAGTCGGAAGAACAGCGACTTGAGGTATCCGCTTTCGGCCAGTTGCGGCAGCATAGGGTGGTCCGGTCCGGCAAAGCCGGTGTGGATCAACTGACCGCGCCGCCCACCCCGCCCGATCCCGCGGGCGCTTGCATTGCGGAAGCTGGACAGATCCGCCGCATGAGAGCAGGAACAGAGGACAAGATATCCCCCCGGCGCAACCAGCGGCGCCGCAAGGCGCGCGATGCGTTCATAGGCCCGAAGGCCAGCCTCCAGCGCCGGCTTGGCAGGCGCGAAAGCCGGCGGGTCACAGATAACAAGATCGAACTGCGCACCTTCGCCGCCCAGTGCTTCCAGCACCTCGAACGCGTCGCCGCGGCGGGTCTGGAAGCGATCAGCTGTTCCACCCGCCTTGGCGCCGGCCTCGGCCAGCGCCAACGCAGGGGCCGAAGCGTCCACAGCCAGTGCCGAACGCGCCCCGCCCGCCAGCGCGGCCAAGGCGAAGCCGCCCACGTGGGTGAAAACGTCCAGCACCCGCGCATCCCGCGCAAGGCCTGCAGCAAAGGCATGGTTGGGGCGCTGGTCATAGAACAGGCCGGTTTTCTGCCCGCCCGTGAGGTCCGCCAGATAGGTGGCACCGTTCATCGGGACTGCAATCGGGGCATCGATGCTGCCCCGCAGCACGACCGTCTCCTCAGCCAGCCCTTCGAGCGTGCGGGCACGCCCCGACCCGTTCTTGACAATCGAGGTTACGCCCGCGACATCGGACAGGGCATCGGCCAGCATGTCCACATGCGCCTCGGCCCAAGCGGCATTCGGCTGGATCACGGCGGCATCGCCGAACCGGTCGATGATGATGCCGGGAAGACCATCCGCCTCGGCGTGAACAAGGCGATAGAAAGGTGCCTGAAAGATGCGTTCCCGCATCGACAGCGCACGCGTAAGCCGCGCGCGAAACCAGTCGGTGTCGATCTTCGCTTCCGGATCGCGATCAAGCATCCGCGCAATGATGCGGGATCCGGTATTGACCGTTACAAGCCCAAGGGGCTTACGTTCCGCGTCTTCAAGAACGGCCAGCGCCCCGATGGGAAGCGCCTGCGTACGGCGGTCGGTCACAAGTTCATCGGCATAGACCCAAGGAAAACCGTGCCGGATCGCGCGGGCTTCGGCCTTGGGACGCAAACGAACGACGGGGCGGGATGTGTGATCAGCTTGGGTCATCCCGCTGATCTATCCCCTTCCGCGTCCGTGCGGAAGGGTTCAGGCGTGCTTGGCGTTGCCTTTGCGCGTGAAAGCGGCCGCGATGAAGCGGAACAGGCGGCTGATCTGGGCGGCCACGAAAGCGTCGCGGTCCATCTCGGCGCGGCGGATGATCTCGGCTTGTTGTTGCATGTTCATGGTATGCATTCCTGTGTTCGTGTTCGTAGCAAGAGTTAAGGCATGTCGAGAAATTCTGCACCGCAGAATTCAGCAGTCCCGCCATGCACCTGATGCAACGCTCTTCCATACAACCTGGGTTACCGCTAACATCTGGACAAACCCGGCCCAGACCCCATCTTAGCCGGAGCAAGCCAGAGGTGGTTCCCCCATGACCCTGAACAGCACGCTCGACCGAGTGACTGACCGCATCCGCGAAAGATCGCACCAGACCCGCAGCGCCTATTTGCGTCGCATGGCGGAAGCCGCAAGTGACGGCCCGCGTCGCGCGCATCTAAGCTGCGGCAACCAAGCCCATGCCTATGCCGCGATGGATGTGGACAAGCCTGATCTTGTGGGGGACCGCGCGCCGAATATCGGGATCGTCACCGCCTATAACGACATGCTGTCCGCACACAGCGTTTACGAGCACTACCCCGAGCAAATCCGCGCCGCTGCCCGCCGCGTGGGCGCCACGGCGCAGGTTGCCGGCGGCGTGCCCGCGATGTGCGACGGTGTGACCCAAGGCCAAACGGGGATGGAGCTTTCGCTTTTCTCTCGTGATGTCATTGCTTTGGCGGCTGGTGTTGCCATGTCGCACAATGTTTTCGATGCGTCTCTGTATCTGGGGATCTGCGACAAGATCGTTCCGGGCTTGGTGATGGCGGCTTCCACCTTCGGGCATATCCCAGCCGTGTTCGTTCCGGGCGGTCCGATGACCTCGGGCCTGCCGAACGATGAGAAGTCAAAGGTCCGCAACCGCTTCGCCGCAGGCGAGATCGGGCGCGACGAACTGATGGCGGCCGAAATGGCCTCCTATCACGGGCCAGGCACCTGCACCTTCTATGGCACCGCCAACTCCAACCAGATGCTGATGGAGTTCATGGGCCTGCACCTTCCCGGATCGAGTTTCGTTAACCCTTACACGCCCTTGCGCGACGCACTTACCACAGCGGCAGTGGAACGTGCGGCAGCGATCAGCGCCCTTGGCAACGATTATCGCCCCGTATCCGAGATCCTTGACGAACGGGCCTATGTGAACGGCATCGTTGGCCTGATGGCCACGGGTGGATCCACGAACCTTGTTCTGCACCTGCCTGCAATGGCCCGCGCCTCAGGAGTGATCCTTGATCTAGAGGATTTCGAGGAGATCTCCTCGACCGTCCCGTTGATGGCGAAGGTCTATCCTAACGGTCTGGCCGACGTGAACCATTTCCACGCTGCGGGTGGCCTCGGCTATATGATCGGGCAGCTTCTGGATAACGGCCTTCTGCACGAAGATGCCCGGACGGTCATGGGAGAAGGGCTGCACGCCTATCGCACCGAACCCAAGATCGTGGACGGAGAATTGAAGTGGGTCGAAGGCCCGGCTGAAAGCAGCAACGACAAGATCCTTCGCCCGGCCTCTGATCCGTTCCAGAAAACCGGCGGGCTGAAGCAGCTTTCGGGCAATGTCGGCCGCGGTGTCATGAAGATTTCTGCCGTGGCACCCGAACGTCATGTCATCGAAGGCAAGGCTCGCGTCTTCAAGGACCAGAACGAGGTCAAGACCGCCTTCCGCAACAACGAGTTCACCGAGGATACGGTCGTCGTTGTCCGTTTCCAAGGGCCGCGCGCCAACGGGATGCCCGAGTTGCACTCGCTGACGCCGATGCTTTCGGTGCTGCAGGATCGCGGTCTGAAGATCGCGCTGGTCACGGATGGACGGATGTCGGGCGCGTCTGGCAAGGTTCCGGCCGCGATCCACGTCTCGCCCGAGGCGGCGCAGGGCGGTCCGCTGGCGCGGGTGCGCGACGGCGACCGGATGCGGGTTGACGCGATCGCAGGCATCATCGACGTTCTGGAACCGGACTTCGAAACACGCGAAGCAGTGATCGAGGATCTGACCGCCAACCGCTTCGGCATCGGCCGCGAGCTGTTCGAAACCTTCCGCCAGACGGTGGGCAATGCCACCGAAGGCGCTGCCGTCGTTGTATGAGGAAAGCATGACCCCTGCCGAACAAAGCCGCCGCGCTGCCGAGATCTGCGATCTCGCCCCTGTTGTCCCCGTTCTTGTGATCGATGATCTGGCCCATGCCGCACCGCTTGCGCGGGCCCTCGTGGCTGGCGGCCTGCCTGCGCTGGAGGTGACGCTGCGCACGCCCGTGGCGCTGGATGCGATCCGCGCCATGTCCGAGGTAGAGGGCGGCATCGTGGGTGCAGGCACCTTGCTGACCGCAGCGGATGTGAAGGCCGCCAAGGCTGCCGGTGCCAGGTTCGGCGTTTCGCCCGGCGCCACGAACAGCATCCTTGCCGCCTGCGAGGATGAGGATCTTCCCCTTCTGCCGGGTGCGGCCACGGCCACTGAAGTCATGGCCTTGCTGGAGCGGGGATACACCGTGCAGAAGTTCTTCCCGGCAGAAAGCTCGGGCGGGGCACCGGCGGTGAAATCCATCGGCGCACCGATCCCGCAGGTGTCCTTCTGCCCGACGGGCGGCATCTCGTTGAAGAACGCCCGCGACTACCTTGGCCTTTCCAACGTACGCTGCGTCGGCGGAAGCTGGGTTGCGCCGAAGGACAAGATGCTTAAGGGCGACTGGGAAGGCATCACGGCGCTGGCGCGTGAGGCTGCTGCCCTTCGCTGAGCAAGGCATCGAACGCGCCTGCGATCACCTTCGCCCGGCGCGTTATCTCTGTTGCAAGATCGTCGGGGGAACCGGCTTCCCGCATGATGAATGCGCAGGCGCCTTCACCAAGGCTGGCCGGATCAAGGGTATCTGATGACAACAGACGGCTGGCCGCCTGAATGCGCCAAAGCACCGCCTGCGCCTGTTTGACATCGTCATGGGCGCCCAGCTGCGCCTCCACCTGTTGCTGCTCAGAGCCGCGGCGCAAGGCAAGGAACTGCGCCAGAAGTTCTGCATCCATCAGCCGCCCATCCCCGTTCCGCGCATCCCAATCGGACTGCGCGGGCTTGGCTGCCCGCAGGCGCCGCCGCATGTCGGCCACATCGGCGGGCACTTTAGGATCGCGTCCACGGGTTGCCAATATCTCGAGCCGGAGCGCCTCCACATCCGCCAGAAGCTCCGGCTCGCCAGCCAAGGGCCGTGCACGCGTCAGGGCCAGATGCTCCCACGTCCAGGCTTCTTCCATCTGATATCGGCGGAAGGCGGAAAGCGAGGTTGCCAGTGGCCCTTGGCGGCCCGAGGGGCGCAGCCGCATATCCGCCGAATACAGCGCGCCCTCTGCCGTTTGTGCCGTCAGTGCCGTCAGAAGGGATTGCGTTAGCCGGGAGTAATAAGTACGCGCTGCCAATGGTTTGGTTCCGGAACTTAATGCATCGCCTTCAGCATCATAGATGACGATCAGATCAATATCCGATCGTGCATGCATCCGCCCTGCACCAAGACTGCCCATCCCGACAACAACGGCGCCGCGCCCCGGCAGCGGGCCGTGCTTCTTTGAAAACTCCTCAACCACCACTGGCCAAAGGCTTTGGATCACGGCTTGTGCCAGATCGGCATATTCGCGCCCCACCTGCGCCGCATCTGACAGGCCGCGCAGATGGTGTACACCGATGCGGAAGTGCCAGTCCTTCATCCAGCGACGGGCCAGATCCAGCTTCGCCTCATAATCCCGCCCTTGGGCAAGCTGGGCGGCCATCTCGTCCCGCAGCGCCAACGAACCCGGCCATGGGGCAAAGAAGCGTCCCCCGATCACGGCATCCAGAACGCCGGAATTGCGCGACAGATAAACCGCCAGATCGGGCGCAACCGAGGCGACATCTACGATCAGATCAACCAGCGGCGGATTCGCTTCGAACAGCGAGAAGATCTGCACCCCTGCAGGAAGCCCGCGCAGAAAGCCGTCCAGCGCCAGAAGCGCCTCATCAGGCTGCCGCGCACGTTGCAGGCGCGCCAGAAGCTGCGGACGCAGGCGGCGGAATATCCCTTGTGCGCGACCCGACCGCAGCGCGGGATAACTCTGCCAGCCGGCCACGATGTCGCGGGCACGCTCGGAAAGCTCCGGTTCGGGCGGCGCGTCAGAGGGTGCGAAGAAAGCCTCCGTCAGTTCTGCCGTCCGCTCCAGCCGCTGCAGCAGATGCTCGGCAAAAACCTCCGGCTCCTCGCAATACAGCCGGGCGACGCGGGCGAAAGGTTCGGGTTCCGCCGGCACCCGGTGGGTCTGCTGATCCCCCACCATCTGCAGCCGGTGTTCAACCTCGCGGTGGCTGCGGTAAAGCTGCGTCAGTTCCATGGCCACGTCGGGGCCGATCCATCCTGCTTCGGCAAGCGAGGAAAGGCCGCCCACCGTCGTCCGCCCGCGAAGGGAAGGATCACGGCCGCCCGCGATCAGCTGCCGTGTCTGGGTGAAGAACTCGATCTCCCGTATGCCGCCCTGACCCAGCTTGAGGTCATGGCCCTCAACCTTCAGCGGACCGTGAAGCCCGCGATGGTCGCGGATGCGGGACCGCATGTCATGCGTATCCTCGATCGTCGCGAAATCCAGATGCTTGCGCCAGACGAACGGCGTCAGATCGCGCAGGAACCGTTCCCCCGCGTCCAGATCGCCGCCGCAAGGGCGCGCCTTGATGAAGGCGGCCCTTTCCCACGTGCGGCCCACGCTTTCATAATAGGATTCTGCCGCACCCATCGAGATACAGACAGGCGTGACCGCCGCATCCGGCCGCAGCCGCAGATCCGTCCGGAATACATAGCCTTCCGAGGTGACATCCGAAAGAATCGCCATTATCCGCCGCGTGGTTCGAATGAAGGACATGCGTGCTTCCTGCCAGTCGGGATGGCGGGTTTCGTCAAACAGGCAGATCAGATCGATGTCGGAAGAGTAATTTAGCTCTCCCGCACCCATCTTGCCCATCGCCAGCACCACCATGCCGCTGGCCGGGCCCGCATCCGCCAGCTTTCCGCGGCGCACCTCCGCCTCCACCAGCCGGCGCACCGAGAGATCAACAGCACGGTCGGCAAGGGCTGTCAGTGCGCCCGTCACCCGCTCCAGCGGCCAATGCCCGGCAAGATCGGCAAGTGCCGTCAACAGCGCCACGCGGCGCTTGGCCTGCCTCAGCATGACCGGCAGGCCCGCCAGATCCGCATCGCGCGCAAGTTCTGCGGCCAGTGCGGCATCCGGATCATCCAGCGCTGCGGGAAGCCACTCCCCCTCCCGCCGCATCAGATCGCGCAAATACGGGCTGGCACTTCCAGTGGCCGCCAAAAGCTCCACGCGGGCAGAAGGAAGCGCCGCGAACTGGTCTGCAAGATCGCGGGCGACTGCGGCGTCATGAACAAGGGGCATACGTTTGATCTGCATGACACGACTATTGAACGGCACCGGGCAAAGGGCAATGATGTAAATATCTTTAACATCCCTCTTGATGAGCGCGCATCCACCCCCAACATCATAAATGTGAAAGCGCTTCACATCACATAAACCGGAGACGCTCGGATGACCTTTTCCTCTACGGCCGCCCCCGGCGGTATTCTTGGCTGGACCAGACGGACCGAAGGCTGGCTCGACGCGCGGGGCAAGCCCGCATGGATCGCCGCCATGGTTCTTGGTTTCATCGTCTTCTGGCCTTTCGGCTTGGGACTTCTCGCCTATATGATCTGGAGCAATCGGATGTTTACCCGTAAAGGATGCGGCCGCCGCGCCGCAAACATCATCAACGCCACGAAATCCACCGGCAACGCCGCGTTCGACGCCTACAAGGCTGACACGCTGCAGCGGCTGGAAGAAGAACAGACTGCCTTCGAAGGTTTCCTGAAGCGCCTGCGCGAGGCGAAGGACAAACAGGAATTCGACGCCTTCATGGACGAACGTGCGAAGAACCGCGACCTGCCCGCGCAGGCCGACTGACCGCTTCCCCGGGTGGCCCCAGCGGCCACCCTCCCTTTCCTTCTGCCGGAGCCAAGATGACCGACGCAACCATCATGGATCACCTGCCCGACCCAGAGCGTCATGCCGAATTCTATGACGGCGTGCCGATGAAGCGCGGTCTGGCATGGCTGGTCGACATCACGCTGATCTTCATCGCCACGATGATCATCGTACCGCTGACCGCCTTCACGGCGCTGTTCTTCTATCCCCTGCTGTTCGTGGCTGTCGGCTTCGTTTACCGCTGGTGGAGCCTGTCGCGCCGGTCCGCAACGCCCGGCATGCGCCTGTTCGGGATCGAGTTTCTGAACCGCGACGGCCAGCGGCTGGATGGCGGCGAGGCGCTGCTGCACGTTCTGGGCTACATGCTGTCGATGGGAACGCTGCTGGTGCAGCTTCTGTCGGTCGTCCTCATGCTGACGACGCGCCGTGGCCAGGGTCTGACGGACCTGGTTCTTGGAACCGTGGCCATCAACCGCGCGGCCTGAGGTCACAAGATCGCAATCGGTGCTTGGCGGATGCCGGTTGCCTTGTTACCTTTCCGTCATCCTGTCTTGTTGAGCGATCATGCGCCACACTCTTCCGATTGCCCCCCAGTTCTATGTCACCGCGCCGCAACCCTGCCCTTATCTTGAAGGGCGGATGGAACGTAAGCTGTTCACGGCACTTCAGGGGGAACAGGCGCAAAGGCTGAACGACGCGCTGTCAAAGCAGGGGTTCCGCCGGTCGCAGAACGTTCTGTATCGCCCCTCTTGTGCCGATTGCTGCGCCTGCCTGTCGGCGCGCATCCGCGTTGCTGATTTCAAGCCGAACCGCACGCAAAGGCGGGTGATCAAACGCAATGCCCATCTGCGCCACAATCCGACGGCCCCTTGGGCCACAGAAGACCAGTATGCCCTTTTCCGCCGCTATCTTGATGCACGCCATGCCGATGGCGGCATGTCCGACATGGATATCTTCGAATTTGCCGCGATGATCGAGGAGACGCCGATCCGCAGCCGCGTCATCGAATATGCGACCGGGGGCGAATTGGCTGCGGTGGCCCTGACGGATGTTTTCGATGACGGGCTCAGCATGGTCTATTCGTTCTATGATCCGGATCTGCAGGATAACAGCCTTGGCACCTACCTGATCCTTGATCACATCGCCATCGCCCGAGAGGCGGGCCTGCCCTATGTCTATCTGGGATACTGGGTGCCGGGCAGCCGCAAGATGGGCTACAAGGCGAACTTCAACGCGATCGACATATACAAGGACGGGCGCTGGCAGGACATGGGCATCCCTGCAGAGCATGAGGAGGTGCGCAGCCCCGCCACCGTGGAGCCCATCGCCGAACAGGTGGCGAGGATCGATCTTCCCGAAGCCCGTCGCGTCTGACCTTGTCGGGCACCGCGCCGCACGCTAAATGACTGTGAGGGCCCTGCACGGGGCTTCACGGTGACCGGGCCCCTCTGGCGTCAGTAATGCGGCAACTACGTGATGTCGGCACCG
This sequence comes from Falsirhodobacter deserti, assembly GCF_004015795.1. Lineage (GTDB taxonomy): Bacteria > Pseudomonadota > Alphaproteobacteria > Rhodobacterales > Rhodobacteraceae > Falsirhodobacter > Falsirhodobacter deserti. The sequence goes on from NZ_ML137218.1 coordinate 1,105,340, forward strand.
CAAGCACGTTCCTGCCGCATGGACGTATGAATCATGAGCCATCTGCTGTTTTCCACAGCCGTGGCGGGGGGGGCTGCATGACAACTTCCTCCGCACCGAAATCCACACTCTCCTACCTGACATGGGCCTTTGCGGCGACCGTAATTGGCCTTGCCCTTGGCGCGTGGCTGGGGTGGAGCACGACCGGCACGCTTGGCGGGACAGCTTCGGTCTTCTTCATTTGCGCGGTTCTGGCCGTGCTGGAGATTTCGCTTTCCTTCGACAACGCAATCGTCAACGCCAACAAGCTGAAAACGATGGACCCTGTCTGGCAGCGCCGCTTCCTGACATGGGGCATCCTGATCGCCGTTTTCGGCATGCGGATCATCTTCCCCCTGCTGATCGTGGTGATCGCGGCGAATGTCGGGCCATGGGCCGCCATCGTCATGGCCGCGGCCGAGCCGGAGCAGTATGCCGCCATCATGCATGACGCCCATATGCCCATCGCAGCGTTCGGCGGTACCTTCCTGATGATGGTCGCGCTCAGCTTCTTCTTCGATCATGAAAAGGACATCCACTGGGTTCCCGGCGTCGAGGCCTGGGCACAGCGCTACTCCTCCATCAAGGGGCTGGAGATCGCGTTCGTGCTGGTCGTCTCGCTCCTGATCTCGCGCCTGCTGCCCGAAGGGGCCGACCGCTACACCTTCGTTCTGTGCTGCGTCTATGGCCTGCTGACCTTCCTTCTGGTGGAGGTTCTGGGGGCGTTTCTTGACAAGTCGCAGGAAACGGCGAATGCGGCGGCCAAGGGCGGTCTGGGCGCGTTCCTGTATCTGGAGGTGCTGGACGCATCCTTCTCGTTCGATGGGGTGATCGGGGCCTTCGCGCTGTCGCAGAACCTGTTCATCATCGCAATCGGTCTGGGTATCGGCGCGATGTATGTGCGTTCGATGACCATCATGCTGGTGGAACGCGGTACGCTGGCCCAGTACCGGTATCTGGAACACGGCGCCTTCTATGCCATCCTGATCCTGTCGATCATCATGTATGTGCAAGCCATTCCCGGCGTCCACATCCCCGAGGTCTTCACCGGCCTTGGCGGCGCCTGCCTGATCGGGATCGCGCTTTGGTCGTCGATCCGGTGGAACCGGTCCAATCCGGATGCCGAACCGCAAGCGCACTAAAATAAAAAGGCCCGCATCACGCGGGCCTTTTGCTTATTCCTCGACAGTGACCTGAACCATCCGGTCGGGGTTCTGCGGCGGTTCCCCCTTCGTGATGGCATCCACCACGTCCATGCCCTCGATGACATGACCGATGACGGTGTATTGCCCGTTCAGGAAATCGCCCGGCGCAAACATGATGAAGAACTGGCTGTCGGCCGAGTTCGGATCCTGCGTGCGGGCCATGCCCACGGTGCCACGCGCGAACGGCTCGTCCGAGAATTCGGCCGGAAGGTCGGGCATGTCCGAACCGCCGGTGCCAGAGCGGCCAGATGCCTCCCCCTTGCCGAACTGCACATCGCCCGTCTGGGCCATGAACCCGTCGATCACGCGGTGAAACACCACGTCGTCATATTCACCGGCCTTGGCCAGCGCCACGACCTGCGCGACGTTCTTGGGCGCGAGTTCGGGAAGAAGGTCGATCACGACCTGACCGTTCGCACCCTGCCCCGCAATGTCGATCACGAGGTTCGGGCCCGGGCCATCCTCTTGCGCGAATGCCCCGCCGGCAGCCAGCGAAAGGCCGGCAGCAAGAACAAACTTACGCATCGGCGGCCACGCGAACGCGGATCATGCGGTCGGGGTTTTGCGGCGGCTCGCCGCGGACGATCTTGTCCACGTGTTCCATCCCCGAAACAACCTGGCCGTAAACGGTGTATTGGCCGTTCAGGAAGCTGTTGTCGTTGAAGTTGATGAAGAACTGGCTGTTGGCCGAGTTCGGGTTCATCGACCGTGCCGCACCAAGGCTGCCGCGGGCATGCGGAACCTTGGAGAATTCCGCCGGAAGATCGGGCTTGTCCGAACCGCCCGTGCCTGCACGGCGCAGGTCGAAGTTGTTTTCGGCATTGCCGTTCGCCACATCGCCCGTCTGGGCCATGAAGCCTTCAATCACACGGTGGAAGACAACGTTGTCATAGGCGCCGGCGCGGGCCAGTTCCTTCATCCGCTCCACATGCTTGGGTGCCACGTCGGGCAGAAGCTGGATGATCACGTCGCCATCCTTCAGCGTCATGATGATCGTGTTTTCGGGATCCTTGATCTCGGCCATCGGCCTCTCCTTTGTGGTTCGGGGCAAACCTAATGTGCCGGGCGCCCGCTGAAAAGGCACCGTTGACGGATGAGCGGCCGGGTGCAACTTGTTTCGCAGCCAAGAGGAGGTTCGCATGGCCTGGAAAACGCTGGACGACGTGCAGATGCAGGACAAGACGGTGCTGGTGCGCGTCGATATCAACGTGCCGATGGAAGACGGCGTCGTGACCGACGCAACGCGGATCGAGAAGATCGTTCCCACGGTGCGCGATATCGTGCAGGCGGGCGGCAAGCCGGTGCTGCTGGCGCATTTCGGCCGCCCCAAGGGCAAGATCGTTGAGGGGATGAGCCTGAAGCCGCTGGTTCCCACGCTGGAACAGGCGCTTGGGATGCGCGTGATCTTCGGCAGCGACTGCGTGGGCGATGTTGCAAAGGACATCATCGACCAGACCAGCGAGGGCGAGGTCGTCCTGCTGGAAAACACCCGTTTTCATGAGGGTGAGGAAAAGAACGATCCCGAACTCGCCAAGGCCATGGCGGCACTGGGCGACATCTATGTCAACGATGCGTTTTCGGCCGCGCACCGTGCCCACGCCTCGACCGAGGGACTCGCGCATCACCTGCCGCCGGTTGCAGGCCGGCTGATGGAAGCGGAACTGAAGGCGCTGGAAGCGGCACTTGGCCAGCCGAAGCGTCCAGTGGTTGCCGTCGTGGGCGGCGCGAAGGTTTCCACGAAGCTGGACCTTCTGGGCAACCTCGTTTCCCGCGTGGACCATCTGGTGATCGGTGGCGGCATGGCCAACACCTTCCTTGTGGCGCAGGGGATCGAGGTGGGCAAAAGCCTTGCCGAGCGCGATATGGCGGGCACCGTGCGCGAAATCCTGGAAAAGGCGCAAAAAGCTGGCTGCCAGGTCATCCTGCCGATCGACGTCGTCGTCGCGCGGGAGTTCAAGGCGGGCGCGGCTTGCGAAACAGTCACGGCAGAAGCTTGCCCTGCCGACGCCATGATCCTTGATGCCGGCCCCGAAAGCGTGGCCCATATCGCCATGGTGTTCGAACAGGCTGAAACGCTGATCTGGAACGGCCCCCTCGGCGCGTTCGAGATCGAGCCCTTCGACGCCGCCACCAATGCCGCCGCGAAAAAGGCCGCAGACCTGACGGCTGCGGGCAGGCTCGTATCGGTCGCGGGTGGCGGTGACACGGTCGCTGCGCTGAACAAGGCCGGCGCTGCCGGGAAGTTCAGCTACATCTCCACCGCGGGCGGGGCGTTTCTGGAGTGGATGGAGGGCAAAACGCTGCCCGGCGTCGCCGCACTCGGCTGAGTTTTGCAAAAAGATCATGGTTGCGCGGCATGTTAGCGCGACCAAGATTGCGTAGTCCCTACCCGCCTCCTACACCTGCAAGGCGGATATTTTTCAAGGAGATGACGATGCGTGCATCCAGAACCGTTCAGCGTATTCTGGCCAACTACGAAGGCGAGAACGCCGGCGTGAAAGGCAACCTCTGCCGCATGCTGATGGAAGGCAAGCTGGGCGGAACCGGCAAGATGGTCATCCTGCCGGTGGATCAGGGTTTCGAACATGGCCCGGCGCGCAGCTTTGCGCCGAATCCCGAAGGCTACGATCCGCACTACCACTACAAGCTGGCGATCGATGCAGGCCTTTCGGCCTATGCCGCACCGCTGGGCCCGTTGGAAGCAGGCGCCGACACCTTCGCTGGCCAGATCCCGACGATCCTGAAGGTAAACTCTGCCAACTCGTTGATGTCGGACACGGCAGGCAAGAACCAGGCGGTCACGGCTTCGGTCGATGACGCGCTGCGGCTAGGCTGCGCCGCCATCGGCTTCACGATCTATCCGGGTTCGGACATGGCGCTCGACATGTTCGAAGAGATCGTGGAGATGCGCAAGGAAGCGGCCTCCAAGGGCATCGCGACCGTGATCTGGTCCTATCCGCGCGGCGAAGCCGTGACGAAGGAAGGCGAAACCGCGATCGACGTGTCCGCCTATGCGGCGCATGTTGCGGCGCTGCTGGGCGCACACATCATCAAGATCAAGCTGTCCACCGATCACATCATGCAGCCCGAGGCCAAGAAGGTCTATGACGCGCAGCAGATCGACGTGTCGGACATGGCCGCGCGCGTGAAGCATTGCGTTCAGGCCAGCTTTGCCGGTCGTCGTCTGATTGTCTTCTCGGGCGGTGCGACCAAGGGCGAGGATGCGGTTTACGACGACGCGCGCGCCATTCTGGCCGGCGGCGGCAACGGCTCCATCATCGGGCGCAACTCGTTCCAGCGCTCGCGCGAGGATGCGCTGGCAATGCTTGGCAAGCTGATCGCGATCTACAAGGGTCAGGCCTGATCCCAGGGGTTTCCCGCCTTACGCGGGAAACCCTTTGCCTGCCGCCTGCCCCTGTGGCATTGTGCCGCCGCAGGCACGAGGCAGAAGATGACGAACCGTCCGGCGCTTGGCGCGACGATCTATTTCATGATCCTGGCCACCCTTGGCCTTTATTTCACCTTCGCCGCCGTTCAGGGCGATTACGGCGTGTTCCAGCAGGTGCAGATCCGCGCACAGACCGAACAGCTTCAGGCCGAACGGGACAAGCTGCAGGCGCAGCTGGATGACGTGCAGAACCGCACGCGCCGGATGTCGGACGCGTACCTTGATCTTGACCTTCTGGACCAGCAGGCCCGCGAGATTCTGGGATACGTTCGCCCGGATGAAATCGTCATTCGCTGATCGCGCGCTATATCCCGCACCGACCGTATTTCATTTTGCGCTACCGCCCCGCAAGATGATACGCTATGGATAGTTTAAGGCTAAACTATTTCCGCTTTGGTGTGGAGGAGGACGCGATGGCCAAGAACCCGGCCGATATTCCCAACGTCTCCAAGGACGAGCTTCTTGGCTATTACCGTGACATGCTGCTTATCCGGCGATTCGAAGAAAAGGCCGGCCAGCTTTATGGCATGGGCCTGATCGGCGGCTTCTGCCACCTTTACATCGGGCAGGAAGCAGTCGTCGTGGGCCTTGAGGCCGCGGCGAAGGAAGGCGACAAGCGCGTCACCTCCTACCGCGATCATGGCCATATGCTGGCCTGCGGAATGAGCGCCAATGGCGTGATGGCAGAACTGACCGGTCGCGAGGGGGGGTACTCCAAGGGCAAGGGCGGCTCCATGCACATGTTCAGCCGCGAAAAGCACTTCTATGGCGGCCACGGGATCGTGGGTGCGCAGGTTCCGATCGGTGCCGGGCTTGCCTTTGCCGACAAGTATGCCGGCAATGACAACGTCACCTTCGCCTATTTCGGCGATGGCGCGGCGAACCAAGGCCAGGTTTACGAAACCTACAACATGGCGCAGCTGTGGGATCTTCCGGTCATCTTCGTGATCGAGAACAACCAGTACGCCATGGGCACCAGCGTCAAACGCTCCACCAAGTCGCCCTCCTACTGGGAACGTGGTGTGGCTTACGGCATCGCTGGCGAAGCGGTTGACGGGATGGACGTGCTGGCGGTGAAAGCTGCAGGTCAGAAGGCGGTGGAACACTGCCGCGCGGGCAAAGGCCCGTATATCCTTGAGATGAACACTTACCGCTATCGTGGTCACTCCATGTCGGACCCGGCGAAATACCGCACCCGCGACGAGGTGGAGAAGATGCGTTCGGAAAAAGACCCGATCGAGAACGTGCGCGAGCTACTGGTTCAGGGCGGCCACGCCTCGGACGAGGAGCTGAAGGCGATCGACAAGGACATCAAGACTGTCGTGAACGAATCCGCCGAGTTCGCGAAGGAAAGCCCGGAGCCGGATGTGTCCGAGCTCTGGACGGATATTTACGCGTAAGGGAGGCGAGACAATGGCAACGCAAGTTCTGATGCCGGCCCTGTCGCCGACGATGGAAGAAGGCACGCTGGCCAAGTGGCTGGTGAAAGAGGGTGACGAGGTCAAATCCGGTCAGGTCATGGCCGAGATCGAGACCGACAAGGCCACGATGGAGTTCGAGGCAGTCGATGAGGGTATCATCGGCAAGATCCTGATCGCCGAAGGCACTGCCGGCGTGAAGGTGAACACGCCCATCGCTGTTCTGGTCGAAGAAGGCGAAAGCGCCGACGATCTGGAAGCATCCGGCCCCGTCCAGACGGACGAGGAGAAGCAGCCCGAGAAACCCGAAGGTTCGGACGTGAAGCACATGGACCAACCGGTCGTGACCTCGCCCGGCGCTTCGGTTCCCGGGAAGCGTGACCGGTCGCCGGACTTTCCCGAAGGCACCCCGACGAAGACCATGACCGTGCGGGAAGCCCTGCGCGAAGCCATGGCCGAAGAACTGCGCGGGAACGAGAATGTCTTCCTGATGGGCGAGGAAGTGGGCGAATACCAAGGCGCCTACAAGATCTCGCAGGGTCTGCTGGACGAGTTCGGGCCGAAGCGCGTCGTGGACACGCCGATCACCGAACATGGCTTTACGGGCCTTGCTGTCGGCGCGGCATTCGGCGGTCTGAACCCGATCGTGGAGTTCATGACATTCAACTTCGCAATGCAGGCGATCGACCAGATCATCAACTCTGCCGCAAAGACCCTTTACATGTCCGGCGGTCAAATGGGCTGTCCGATCGTGTTCCGCGGGCCGAACGGTGCCGCCGCCCGCGTGGGTGCGCAGCACAGCCAGGACTATGCCGCGTGGTATGCCGCGATTCCCGGCCTGAAGGTCGTGATGCCCTATTCCGCAGCCGATGCGAAAGGCTTGCTGAAACAGGCGATCCGCGATCCGAACCCGGTCATCTTCCTTGAGAACGAAATCCTTTACGGCCGTTCCTTCGAAGTTCCGGTTCTGGAGGATTTCACGATCCCCTTCGGCAAGGCACGGGTCTGGCGTGAAGGCAAGGACGTGACGATCGTGTCCTTCGGCATCGGTATGACCTATGCGCTGGAAGCGGCTGACAAGCTGGCCGAGGAAGGCATCGAAGCCGAGGTGATCGATCTGCGCACCCTGCGCCCGATCGATTATGAAACCGTGCTGGAATCGGTTCGCAAGACGAACCGCTGCGTCACGGTGGAAGAAGGCTTCCCTGTCGGTTCCATCGGCAACCACCTGTCGGCGACGATCATGCAGCAGGCCTTCGATTATCTGGACGCGCCGGTGATCAACCTGACAGGCAAGGACGTTCCGATGCCCTATGCTGCAAACCTTGAAAAGCTGGCGCTTGTCACCACGGCCGAGGTGATCGACGCTGTGAAATCCGTCTGCTATCGCTGAGGAGGGACGCATGGCAACCGAAATCCTGATGCCCGCCCTTTCCCCGACGATGGAGGAAGGCACGCTGGCCAAGTGGCTGGTGAAAGAAGGTGACGAGATCACCTCCGGCATGGTGATCGCCGAGATCGAAACCGACAAGGCCACGATGGAATTCGAGGCCGTGGACGAAGGCACGATGGGCAAGATCCTCGTGGCGGAAGGCACCGGTGGCGTGAAAGTGAACCAGCCCATCGCGATCCTGATCGAGGAAGGCGAGGATGTTCCCGCCTCCTCGGGCTCCTCCACCGAGGAGGCGCAAAAGGCCGATACCGAAGAAGAAAAGGTTGGCCGGCAGGAACAGGTGGAACCCGAAGGCGAAGGCAAGACGGATACCACCGCAAAAGCCCCGACGCAGCCTGCACCCGCAGGCCGCGTTTCCGGAAGCACCGCACCGGCAGCACCGAAGGCCGATGGCAAGCGCATCTTCGCATCGCCCCTGGCCCGCAGGATTGCCGCCGACAAAGGCTTGGATCTGACGCAGATCAGCGGCACCGGCCCGCGTGGCCGTATCGTGAAAGCGGATGTCGAGGCCGCGAAACCGGCGACAGCAAAGTCGCTGGCTCCGACCGGTAAGCAAGAGGCGCCGAAGGCAGACGCCCCTGTCGCGCCGGCCGCAAGCAGCGCCGATACGGTCAAGAAGATGTATGAAGGCCGCACCTATGAAGAGGTGACGCTGGACGGCATGCGTCGCACGGTTGCAAAACGCCTGACGGAAGCCAAGCAGACCGTTCCGCACTTCTATCTGCGGCGCGAGGTTTCGCTGGACGCGCTGATGAAGTTCCGCGCAACGCTGAACGAACAGCTGTCCGGTCGCGGCGTGAAGCTTTCCGTCAACGACTTCATCATCAAGGCCTGCGCGCTGGCCTTGCAACAGGTTCCCGATGCCAACGCTGTTTGGGCGAATGATCGGATCCTTAAGATGAAGGCCTCGGATGTGGCAGTCGCTGTTGCGATCGAAGGTGGCCTGTTTACGCCGATCCTGAAAGATGCGGATCAGAAATCTCTCTCGGCCCTTTCTGCCGAGATGAAGGATATGGCCATGCGGGCACGCAACAAGAAGCTGGCGCCGCATGAATATCAAGGCGGCAGCTTTGCCATCTCCAATCTTGGCATGTTCGGGATCGAGAATTTCGACGCCGTCATCAACCCGCCGCATGGTGCGATTCTTGCGGTTGGCGCAGGCCTGAAGAAGCCTGTCGTGGGTAAGGATGGTGAACTGACGGTCGCCACGATGATGTCGATGACGCTGTCGGTCGATCACCGGGTGATCGATGGTGCATTGGGCGCTGAATTGCTGAAGGCGATTGTCGAAAATCTCGAAAATCCGATCGCGATGCTGGCCTGAGGCCAGCATCCATCTATCGTCCAAACGGCCGGAGGTTTCCTCCGGCCGTTTTCCTTTGGATCATTCGTTGACGAGGTGATCCATGTTCACGGAAGGCTGGGCGCACCCCGCTTCCCCGACCACGCGTGCGGGAACCCCTGCGACGGTTGTGCAGCATGGCACATCCTGCAGCACGACGGATCCGGCTGCGATCCGGCTGCACCGTCCAACGCGGATATTGCCAAGCACTTTGGCTCCCGCCCCGATCAGCACGCCTTCATCGATCTTCGGATGACGGTCGCCATCCTGCTTGCCGGTTCCACCAAGGGTCACGGAGTGCAACATCGACACGTTGTCACCGACCACCGCTGTTTCACCGATCACGATGGAATGGGCATGGTCGATCATGACGCCTCGCCCCATCTTCGCTGCCGGATGAATGTCCACTCCGAACACTTCGGACACGCGCATCTGCACAAAATACGACATGTCGCGCCGGTCGTGGTTCCAAAGCCAGTGGCCGATGCGATAGGCCTGAAGCGCCTGGAAGCCCTTGAAATACAGCATCGGCTGCAAGTACCGATGGCAGGCAGGATCACGGTCATAGACGGCCATCAGATCCGCCCGCGCCATCTGCACAATATCGGGCGCAGAGGTATAAACCTCTTCCGCGATCTCGCGCAGGATCTGCTCGCTCATATCGTTGGAGGATAGCTTCAACGCGAATCGGTACGCCAAGGCCCGCTCCATCGTCGGGTGATGAAGCAGGCTGGCGTGCACGAAACCGCCGATCAGCGGCTCATCCCGGATCGCTTGCTGGGCCTCCTCGCAGATCGTCTGCCAGACGGGATCCAGTGTCGAAATGTTGGCGCGAGTCTCAGCCATGGGACGGTCCTTCGGAATTACCTGCCTACTCTAGCAGCGCTCCGAAAGTTACGCGACCCCTCAGCCGAGTGCGTATCCCGCGCCGCGAACCGTACGAAGCGGATCATCCCCGCCAAAAGCACAAAGCGCCTTGCGAAGCCGGCCGATATGCACATCCACTGTCCGCGTATCGACATAGATGTCACGACCCCAGACGCGATCCAAAAGTTGTTCGCGGCTGAAAACACGGCCCGGCTTCTCCATGAAGGTTGTCAGCAGCCGGAATTCTGTCGGGCCAAGCTTCAGCACCTTGTCGCCGCGGTAAACGCGGTGGGTTTCCGAATCCAGCCGGATATCGTCCCACTCCAGCACGATCCCGACCGATGCGGGGCGCGACCGGCGAAGCTGCGTGCGCACCCGCGCCATCAACTCCACCAGCGAATAGGGTTTGACGACATAATCGTCGGCGCCGGTTTCCAGACCGCGAACGCGGTCCACCTCTTCCGACCGCGCGGAAAGCATGATGATCGGAAGACTGCGCGTTTCGGGCCGGGTCTTCAGCTGACGGCAGACTTCGATCCCCGAAAGGTTCGGCATCATCCAGTCAAGAACCATCACATCGGGAGATACCTCGTCCACAAGGACGAGGGCCTCCTCACCGTTGCCGGCCTGAACGACGCGGAAGCCTTCTGCTTCCAGGTTATAGGACAGCACTTCGCGCTGTGCCGGCTCATCCTCGACAAGAAGGACAGTCGGCTGGTCGGATCCGGTCATTCCGTCGCTCCGACGAAGGCGGTGGTGTCGCCTTTCTGGCGAACCTCTTCCGGCATGGAGCCGGTTACGAGGTAGATCACCTGTTCGGCAACGGTCGTCGCGTGGTCGCCCACCCGTTCGATATTCTTGGCGATGAAGTGAAGATGCATGCAGGCGGTGATATTGCGCGGATCTTCCATCATATGCGTCAGGAACTCGCGGAACAGCGCGTTATACATCTGGTCGACTTCCGCATCACGCTGACGGACTTCGCGTGCCAGATGCTCGTCCCGCTGGATGTAGGCATCCAGCGCGTCCTTCAGCTGAAGCTCGACGGTGCGGGCCATCCGGCGTATCGCAAGGGTGGCGCCGGGGATCTGTGCCATCTGCGACAGAACGGTTGCGCGCTTTGCCAGGTTCTTTGCAAAGTCGCCGCAGCGTTCGAGGCTGCCAGCAACCTTGATGACAGTCAGAACGGTGCGCAAATCGCCGGCAGTCGGTGAACGCAGGGCGATCAGGCGGGCGCATTCGGAATTCACCTGTTCTTCCAGCGCATCGATCGCGCTGTCGGCAAGGCGCACCTGCTCGGCCAGTTCGTCATCGCGTGTTTCCAGCGCGCGGGCTGCATCATTGATGGACGCCTCGACGAGGCCGCCCATCTTCATGATCATCGCCTGAACCGCTTCAAGATCGCGATCGAAAGCCGACAGGATGTGGGATTCGTTGGCCATGTGCCCTCCTTAACCGATCTTGCCGCTGATATAGCTTTCGGTGCGCGGATCGCGCGGGTTGGTGAAGATTTGTCCGGTTTCGCCATATTCCACCAGATTACCAAGGTGGAAGAAGGCGGTCTTCTGGCTGACGCGCGCAGCCTGCTGCATGGAGTGGGTCACGATGACCACGGCGAACTGGTTGCGCAGCTCGTCGATCAACTCCTCCACCTGGGCGGTCGCGATGGGGTCAAGCGCGGAGCAGGGTTCGTCCATCAGCAGAACCTCGGGCGAGGTCGCGACAGCGCGCGCGATGCACAAACGCTGCTGTTGGCCACCCGAAAGGCCCGTGCCCGGGGAATGAAGACGGTCCTTCACCTCGTTCCAAAGCGCGGCCTTTTTCAGAGAGGTTTCCACGACCTGGTCCAGTTCCGCCTTGGAGCGGGTAAGGCCATGGATGCGCGGGCCATAAGCAACGTTGTCATAGATCGACTTGGGGAACGGGTTCGGCTTCTGGAACACCATGCCGACCTTGGCGCGCAGTTGCACGGGATCGACCTTGGAGTCGTAGATGTCTTCGCCGTCCAGCGCGATCAGACCCGAAACCTTCGCCGACGGGATCGTGTCGTTCATGCGGTTCAGGCAGCGCAGGAAGGTGGACTTGCCGCAACCGGACGGCCCGATGAAGGCCGTCACGTTGTTGTTCAGGATCTCGATGTCCACGTTCTTCAACGCGTGGCTGGTGCCATAATGCACGTTCACGTCGCGCGCGTTGATCTTGATTTCGGCGGTGGACACGTCTCTCTCCACAATTCTCATGTCATTCATAATGTGTATCCTTACCAGCGACGTTCAAAGCGGCGGCGCAAAATGATGGCGATGGCGTTCATGACCAGCAGGAAGGCGAGCAGAACGATGATGGCACCAGAGGCGCGTTCGACAAAGGCCGGATCGGCACGCTGGGTCCAGTTGTATACCTGAACCGGCAGGGCCGAGGCCGGATCGAACAACCCCTCGGGCGGTGCATCGGGATAGTCGCGGACAAAGGCGACCATGCCGATCAGCAGCAGCGGAGCCGTTTCGCCAAGTGCCTGCGCCAGACCGATGATGGTGCCTGTCAGGATGCCCGGCATTGCCAGCGGCAGCACATGGTGGAACACCGACTGCATCCGGCTCGCCCCGACGCCAAGGGCGGCGTCGCGGATCGAGGGCGGAACCGCGCGAAGCGATGCACGGGTCGAGATGATGATCGTCGGTACCGTCATCAGCGTCAGGACCAGGCCGCCCACAATGGGTGCCGATTGCGGCAGATGCGCAAAGTTGATGAAGATCGCAAGGCCCAGAATACCGAACACGATCGACGGCACGGCGGCAAGGTTCGAGATGTTGACCTCGATCACGTCGGTGAACCGGTTCTTGGGGGCGAATTCCTCAAGATAGATGGACGCGGCGACACCGATCGGAACGGCAAGCACCAGAACCACAAGCATCATGTAAAGCGAGCCCAGAAGCGCGACGCCAAGGCCTGCAGCCTCGGGGCGCTGGTCCGACGCGTCCGGCTTCGTTACGAAGCCCCAGTTGAAGCGCGTGGACATCAGGCCGTTTTCGACCATCGCTTCTGCGATCTGCAGCCGTTCGGGAGTTATGTTGGCGTCACGCACGGCCGATTCCATCGTTACGCGCCCTTTGAAGTAGCCGTCGATACGGCCATGCACCAGCGCATCGATATCGACCGTCGTCCCGATCAGATCTGGGTTTGCCAGAACGCGGTTGCGCAGATCGGCAGCCGCCTCGGGCGAGAGGATGCCCGTGATGTCGGCATCTGCCACGCCATCCGGAACGATCCCTGCGTCGCGCACCGCCGCGACCAGGCCGGCCCTCAGGACGTTCTGGTAACCGATTGTGGTCACTCGGGCCATTTCGGCAGGATCGCGATTGCCTTCCGGGTCCAGTTGTTCGGCCGGAAGCGTCATGTCGAAGGTTGCGAAGGTCTGCCGGAAGGCGGAGGAGCCACCCGAGAAGATGGACACCAGCAGCATCAGCAGCGCCGCAAGGGCGATGGCGATGGCCACGATCCCATAGATCTGAAACCTCCGCTCGGCAGCGTTGCGGCGGCGGGTCCGACTGTCCAACTCCAGCAGGGACGAGCCTTTGGACTTCCCCGCAGGGGATGCAGAGATGTCGGTCATTCGTATTGCTCCCGGTATTTGCGCACGATGTACAGCGCGAAGATGTTGAGCGTGAGCGTGATGACGAAAAGCGTCAGACCCAATGCGAAGGCCACCAGCGTTTCAGGCGAATTGAAGTCGGTATCGCCTGTCAGCTGCGAAACGATCTTCACGGTGATCGTCGTCATCGCCTCGAACGGGTTGCCGCTGATGCGGGCTGCGGCCCCTGCCCCCAGCACGACGATCATCGTTTCACCGATCGCTCGCGAGGCGGCAAGAAGAACAGCACCAACGATTCCGGGAAGCGCCGCCGGCAGAACAACCTGCCGGATCGTTTCGGACCGCGTCGCACCAAGGCCAAGCGAGCCGTCACGCAGGCTTTGCGGCACGGCGTTGATGATGTCGTCCGAGAGCGAGGAGATGAAAGGAATGATCATGATGCCCATCACCAGGCCGGCCGTCGCAACCGAGCTGCCCGACGAACCAAGGCCGAGCGGTTGCGCTATCCAGTCCCGCAACAGGGGACCGACGGTGATCAGCGCAAACAGACCGTAAACGATGGTCGGGATACCGGCCAGGATCTCGATCAGCGGCTTTGCGACGGAACGAACGCTTTTGGATGCGTATTCCGCCAGATAGATCGCCGAGAAAAGGCCGATCGGAACAGCAACTGCCAGCGCGATCGCGCTGATGTAAAGCGTGCCCCACAGCAGTGGCAGCAGGCCAAGCTGGCTGATGCCCTGGAAAACCGGGGCCCAGGTGAAGCTGAAGAAGAATTCGGTCCAGGGATATTGCCGGAAGAAGTTGACGGTCTCGAACACCATCGACAGGACGATTGCGATCGTTGTCAGGATAGCGATAACGGATGCACCGATCAGCAGCAGCATGACCATCCGTTCAACCACGTTCCGGGCACGGAAATCGGGTGTGATGCGGCGGATAGCATAGCCGGCACCAACGATCGCGATCCCGATGACCACGATCGCCATCAGTGTGTTCAACATGGAAACGGTAGAGCTGTAGACGCGCGCGGCATCCAGAAGCTGGGGCGTCACGATCACCGAAAGCTCGATATCGGCATCGCGCAAGGCGGGACCAAGCGAGGCAGGATCGGCTGCGAATTGCGCGATGTCACCCTGTTGCAGAACACCGCGGGACAGCGCCTCGTCAAGGGCAACGGACACGGCGCGCGCATCGCGGGTGGCCGCCATGCCTTGCACGATGGTGGCGTCTTCCGGCAATTGCAGCGCATCGTTCACGCGGTTGCCGATGATCATGGGCTGGATAACTAGCCAGACAAGAAGCACCAGAAACGCGGGGACCGCCGATGAAATGAAGCTGAACCATCCATAGTAGGACGGGAGCGAGTGCAACCTTCGCACATCGCCTTTGGTCTCTTCGATGGCCTTGCGCCGCGACACGCCGTAGGCGATGGCGGCGATGGCAAGGACGATCAGCGTTATCCAGAGCACTGACATTGGGTCTCTCGTCTGAAAGAAGGCCCGGTCGAGGGTTCGACCGGGCTGTGTGGCAGAACGAGGGGGCCGGACGCCCCCTCATCCGCGCCCGTTTACATGGTTTCTTCGGCTTCAACAGCGGCTTGCGTCTGTGCCAGTTCCGGATCGGAAACCAGGCCATAGGCAGCCAGCGGGCCGTTCGGGCCGGCCATGTCGTCGGACACGAAGAAGGTCACGAACTCTTTCAGGCCAGGAACGACGCCGATATGGGCCTTCTTGACGTAGAATTGCAGCGGACGCGAAACGGGGTATTCACCCGAAGCGATCGTTTCGGTCGACGGCTCGACGCCCGACATCGTTGCGACTTGCAGCGAGTTGGTGTTGTTCTCGTAGAACGAAAGGCCGAAAACGCCAATGCCGTTGGGGTCCGACTGGATGCGGGCCAGCGTTTCGGTGTAGTCGCCGTCGATGTCGACCGAACGGCCATCGGTGCGGACTGCAACGCAGGCGGCTTCTGCGGTGTCTTCGTCGGACATCGCGGTCATTTCTTCCAGGGCGCCCGATTCTTCACAACCAGCGGCCAGCACCTTCTCTTCGAAGACTTCGCGCGTGCCGTGCTTGGTGCCCGGGATGAAGGCCATGATCGGCTGCTCGGGCAGATCGGGGTTCACTTCGTTCCAGGTGGTGTAGGGGTTGTCCACCAGTTCGCCGTCGACGACGACCTGGGCGGCCAGCGCCTTGTACCAGTCGGCCGGGGTGAACTCGAACGAGTTGCCGTTCACGTCGGAAGCAAAAACGATGCCGTCGTAACCGATGCGGACGTGCATGATGTCGGTCACGCCGTTGGCGGCGCAAGTCTCGATCTCGCTGTCCTTGATCTCACGCGAAGCGTTCGCGATGTCGATCGTGTTTTCGCCAACGCCTTCGCAGAACTGGGCCAGACCGGCGCCCGAACCACCCGATTGCACGACCGGCGTCGGGAAATCGAAGTTTTCGCCGAAGGCTTCGGCAACGATCGTGGAATAGGGCAGCACGGTCGACGAACCGGCAACCTGAACCTGATCGCGGCCTTGCGCGTAAGCGCCCGTGGCGTAGACAGCGGCGATCGCCAGCGTCGAAACAGTCAGTTTGTTGAACGACATCTCGGTCTCCTTATGAGCGTCCGAGGACCTTTCAAAGGTCCCTCAACCGTGAGTTAGACGGCCTGTGCGAACGGTATGTAAGAAAGTTGCGACGCTTTTATGACAATCCGTGCCCCCATCCCCTGCACCCGTCACGCGGATGTTGTAACCCCCCAGTTTTCTGGGATAAAACGATTAAGAATTACGCGATTTCTTTGTCACACTTGGCAGGAACGCGCCGAAATAATGCAACGCCCCGTCCGTTTCCTTGCCTCCGGTGCAGGGTGGACAATATACGCAGAAAAGACCGAATCTTATGGCGGTCGCAGTCATGTGGAGCCTGATTTGCCCGTGTATCGACCGATGATTTCGCGACGCCTCTTGCTGTCCAGCGGGGTGGCGGCAACGGCATTGGCCGGCCTTCCGGCATGGGCGCAGGACGAAGAAGCCCCGCCCCCTGCCACACCTTCCGAACCGCAGGTTCAGCCGGAAGCAGAAACACCGGCGCCCGTCGCTGCGGAAAGCAGCCCGTTCAGCTTCGACATGCTGACCGACGAGATGCGGGAAGCCGCGACGCAGCCCTATAAGGAGCCGCAACGGCCGGCAGGTGTGCTGGGCGATCTGAAATACGATGATTATAGGAACATCAACTTCCGGGCTGATCACGCCCGCTGGGCCGATGATCCTACAAACCTTTTCCGCGTCGCGGCCTTCCACATGGGCTGGCTGTATTCCCAACCCGTCCGGATGTTCGAGGTATCCGACGGTGCCGCGACCGAGATGCACTTCTCGACCGACGATTTCGAATATTACAACGATCTTGCCGATCGCTTCCAGCCGCACCTGGAACTGCCCGGCATCGCGGGGTTCCGCCTGTCGACGCCGCTGAACCGCCCCGACATCTTCGATGAACTGGTGGCCTTCCTTGGGGCCTCCTATTTCCGGGCGCTTGGCCGCGGCAACAGCTATGGTCTTTCGGCCCGTGGTCTGGTGGTCAACACCGCAACGAACCAGCAGGAAGAATTTCCCCGCTTCTCGCGCTTCTATCTGGAGCATCCGGCCGACGGATCGAACACGGTCATCGTTTATGCGACGCTGGACAGCCCGTCAGTAACCGGCGCGTATCGTTTCGTCATCACACCGGGCGAAGAAACGGTGATGCTGGTGACGGCCCGCATCTTCGCGCGGCAGGACGTGGCGCAGCTGGGCATCGCACCGCTGACCTCCATGTACCTTTATTCGAATACGAACCGGTCGGCCTTCGATGACTTCCGCCCGAACGTGCACGATTCCGACGGCCTGTTCATCGAGCGTCTTTCAGGCGACCGTGTCTGGCGGCCACTGAACAACCCCCCTCGCCTGAGCGGCTCGTATCTGGCGGAGGAATCCCCACGCTCGTTCGGGCTGTTCCAGCGCGACCGGGAATTCGAGAATTTCCAGGATCTTGAGGCCCGTTACGAACGCCGCCCCTCGGCATTGGTGGAGCCGATGGGCGAATGGGGCAAGGGTACCGTCCGCCTGGTGGAGATTCCGACGGATTCCGAAGTGAACGACAACATCGTCGTTTTCTGGATACCGGAAGGTTCGTTCAACAAGGGCGATTCGCGCGAATTCGCTTATTCTCTGCGCTGGGGCGCCCTTGCGTCCGAAACGCATGACCGGCTGGCCTTTGTTACCGAAACCCGCACCGGCGTAGGGGGCGTTTCCGGCCTGAACAACGGCGAGAATTTCCGGAAGTTCGTTATCGATTTTCGCGGCGGCGTGATTGCCAACCTGCCGGTCGATGCCAAGCTTGATCCCGTGATCAATGTCGGCAACGGAACCTTGGAACATTCCAGCCTCGTGCGTATTCCCAGTACGGATATGTGGAGGTTGGTCCTTGATGTTCGGGCAGGCAAGGGCCAAGTCGTGGAACTCGCCGCGCACATAGCCGGTTATGGCCGCAAATTGTCCGAGACATGGCTTTACCAATGGATGAACGCATAATGTCCTCCCCCAACACGCAACCCGAAGCAGATGAAGGCAACCTGGGCGCCCTGCCCAACGCCCCGCTGGCGATGCCGAAGCAGGTGCTTACTTCGGCCAGCTGGTTCTCGCTGCGCAAGTTCACGTGGCCGCGCGCCATCAAGACGGGTCACTGACACATGGGCCGAACGGCGGGTCGCTCGGGGGCGTTCATTCCCCGGACCCTCGGCCTTGCGCTGAGCGCACTGGCCGCCTCCGGCGCATTCATGCTTTTCCTGCAGTTCGGATGGTCCGATGGGCTGGACGCGATGGACATTGTCCGTTCCGCGTTCATCCTCATTTCGACCTTCTGGCTGGCATGGGGGGCGGTGCAGGCCGTGCTTGGCCTTCTGTCGCAGCCCCGCCCGCCAAAGCTGCCGCCCTTCAACGGGCTGAACAGCAAGACGGCGATCCTCGTCCCCGTTTACAACGAAGATCCCGTGACCGTTTATTCGCGGATTGCCGCGATGGACGCGTCACTAAAAGCAACCGGATATGCCCGGCATTTCCACTTCGCGATCCTGTCCGATACCCGCAACGACGACGTTGCGGAGCAAGAGCGGATCTGGTTCGGGCGTCTGGTGGATGAATGCGACGGCGCTGGCCGGATGTTCTATCGCCGCCGCACCAATAACAAGGGCCGCAAGGCCGGCAACATCGAGGATTTCTTCCAGCGCGCGGGCGGTGCCTATGATTTCGCGCTGATCCTTGATGCGGACAGTCTGATGGAAGGCACGACCATCGTCGAGATGGCACGCCGGATGGAGGCAGAGCCGGAGCTTGGCCTGCTGCAGACCCTTCCCAAGGTCACCCGTGCCAAGGCGCGGTTCGGACGTGCGATGCAATTCTCGGCCAGCTTCCATTCGCCCATCTTCGCGCGCGGCCTTGCCATGATGCAGGGCGATACCGGGCCGTTCTGGGGCCATAACGCCATCGTCCGGTCGCGTGCGTTTGCGGAAAGCTGCGGCTTGCCGGAACTGCCGGGCAAGCCCCCTTTCGGCGGCCATATCATGAGTCACGATTACGTCGAGGCCGCCCTTCTGGCACGGGCCGGCTGGATCGTCCGGCTGGATGACGATCTGGAAGGCAGCTTCGAGGAAGGCCCCGAAAACATCATCGACCATGCCAAGCGCGACCGTCGCTGGTGCCAGGGCAACCTGCAACATTCCAAGATCGTGGGGGCGCCGGGACTGCGCTCGTGGAACCGCTTCGTGTTCATCCAGGGCATCCTCAGCTATATCTCGCCCCTGTTCTGGCTGGGGTTCATTGTTTCGTCGATCTTCGCACCGTGGTTTGCACCGCCCGTGAACTATTTCCCGGTGGAAGGGTGGCCCTTCCCCGTCTTTCCTTCGGATGAAACGTGGAAGGCGATCGGGCTTGCCATCGGCATTTTCGGGCTGTTGTTCCTGCCAAAACTGCTGGTGGCTGCCGACGCGGCGCTTTCCGGCCGGGCACGTGCGTTCGGCGGCACAGGGAACGCGCTGTCCTCCACGCTGATGGAGCTGGTCTTTTCCTCCATCACCGCGCCGATCCTGATGATGTTCCAGACACGTTCGGTGCTTCAGGTCGTGTTCGGGGCGGATGGCGGCTGGCCCACCAACAATCGTGGCGATGGCACACTTGGCGTCGGCGAAAGCTGGACGGCAACGTGGTGGATCGTCCTGACGGGGGCCGTGGTGCTTGCCACGACATGGTTCCTTGCGCCGGGACTGGTGCCGTGGCTGCTTCCGATCGCGGTGCCGATGATCGTTGCGCCCTTCATCGTCTCGTGGACGTCCAAGAGCAGCCGCACCAACCTGTTCATCACGCCGATGGACCTGAACCCCGCGCCCGTCATGCAAAGGCAGGATCGTATTCTGGCGGCATGGCAGGGCCCGGTTTCCGCATCGGTCGTGACGCAACCCGCCCCGTCAGGCTCGGGGGTCACGCCTGCATGATGCAAAGAGGTATTCTTGCCTGCGCGTTCATCGCTGCTTGTGGCGCGGCGCAGGCAGAGGATGTGACAGTTTTTGCCGCCGCCAGCCTACGCACGGCACTGGACCAGATTGCCGCCGACTGGTCGGAACAAACCGGCGACAATGTCACCCTGTCCTATGCAGGCTCGGCACAGCTTGCCAAACAGATCATGCAGGGCGCGCCGGCTGATATCTTCATCTCCGCCTCCACCGCGTGGATGGACGAGGCGGAAAGCAGCAATGCAATCGCCCCGCAGTCGCGGCGGAACCTTCTGGGCAATGCACTGGTGTTGATCGCGGCGGCGGGGGGGCAGCCTGTCGCACTGTCCGACCTTCCTGCGGCCCTTGGGGATGAACATCTTGCGATGGCGCTGGTGAAGGCGGTTCCCGCAGGCATCTATGGCCGGCAGGCCCTGTCGCACCTTGGTCTCTGGGATGCTGTTTCGGACCATGTGGCGCAGGCGGATGATGTGCGCGGGGCCCTTGCGCTGGTTGCCATGCGTGAAGTGCCTTTCGGCGTCGTTTATGCCTCTGACGCTGCGGCAGAACCGCGGGTGCAGATTACCGCACGGTTTCCTGCCGAAAGCCATGACGCAATCGTCTATCCCGCCGCACAGGTGGAAGGCTCGATGGTTGGTGGCGCGTTTCTGGAATATCTCTCCTCGGACAACGCTGCGGCTGTTTTCCGGCAGCAGGGGTTCGAGGTCCTGAGATAGGGTGTCATGGCTTTCCCCTCAGGAATGGCAGGCGGTAGAGCTTTCGCTGCGTGTCGCTGCAGTTGCAACAGCCTGCAGCCTGCCTTTCGGGATCGTCACGGCATTCATCCTCGCGCGATACCGCTTTCCAGGACGGGAGCTTCTGAACGGGCTGGTTCACCTGCCGCTGATCCTGCCGCCCGTGGTGACGGGATATCTGCTGCTGTTGGCATTCGGGCGGCGTGGCGTTTTCGGCGAGCCGCTGGGAAAGGTCGGGATCGTCTTCGCCTTTAACTGGACGGGTGCCGCCCTGGCAGCGGGCATCATGGCCTTTCCGCTGATGGTGCGCGCGATCCGCCTGTCGATCGAGGCGGTCGATCCCAAGCTGGAAGCTGCCGCGGCCACGCTGGGTGCATCCCCCTTGCGGGTATTCGTCACGATTACCCTACCCCTTGCCCTGCCGGGGATACTTGCCGGCGCGGTTCTGGCTTTTGCCAAGGCAATGGGCGAATTCGGGGCGACCATCACCTTCGTGTCCAACATCCCGGGGCAGACGCAAACGCTGCCTTCGGCCATATATGCGCTGCTTCAGGTGCCGGGGGCAGAACCGCAGGCGATGCGGCTGATCGTGATATCGATCATCGTGGCAATGGGCGCGCTGATCCTTTCGGAGATGTTGGCACGCCGGCTGCAAAGGCGAATTTCAGCATGACGCTGGATATCGCGATCCGCCACCGCTTCGCGGATCTTAAGCTGGAGGTCGCTTTCACGGCGGCGAACGGCGTCACGGCACTGTTCGGTCCATCGGGGGCGGGTAAGACCACCATTGCCAATGCCGTTGCCGGGCTGCTGCGGCCCGATGCCGGGCGGGTCGCGATCAACGGGCGCATCCTGTGCGGCGCCGGCGTCTGGGTGCCGCCGCACCGCCGCCGCCTAGCCTATGTTTTCCAAGAGGCGCGGCTGTTCCCGCATCTGAGCGTTCGCGCGAACCTACTTTACGGGGCAAAGGGTGCAGCCGCCCTGCCGCACATCTCGGACCTGCTGGGCATTGCCCACCTGCTGGACCGCCGCCCCGCCCGCCTGTCCGGCGGGGAACGCCAGCGGGTTGCCCTTGGACGTGCCCTCCTGTCCAAGCCTGAACTGCTGATCATGGACGAACCGCTTGCGGCGCTGGATGGCCCCCGCAAGGCGGAAATCCTGCCCTATCTGGAGCGGTTGGCGGCAGAAGCCGCACTGCCCATCCTGTATGTCAGCCACTCGGTCGCCGAGGTGGTCCGCCTGGCCGATCGCGTCGCGCTGATAACCGAAGGGAAGCTGGCCGGTTTCGGCCCGCCAGCCGAGCTTTTCGCTTCGCCCGAGCTTGCACAGGCGCTTGGCCCCCGTATCTCCGGCGCAGTTCTGGAAGGCCGCCTCGCGGCACATGATCCTGACGGCCTTGCCCGTATCGAAACGCCGGCCGGGCAGCTGTTCCTTCCGGTGGACGGTGCCGTGGGTTCCAGCCTGCGCATCCGCATCATGGCCGAGGATGTGCTTCTGTCGCGCACCGTTCCGCAACATCTTTCGGCGCTGAACATCCTGCCGGCACGGGTTCTGGGCATGTCCGGCGGCGGTCCAATGGTATCGGTGCGCCTGTCATTGCAGGACGGATCGCTCCTGCTGGCGCGGATCACCGCCCGGTCCGTTTCAACACTCGGGCTGAAGGCAGGGACCGAGGTGCAGGCGGTCATCAAGTCGGCCGCCCTCTTGGATCATTCCTGATCCGGGGACGCCCCCAGAGGGTCGCTTTCGGCAACCACCGGACGGTCGGCGGCACGATCCCGATAAAGGGCCACGCGCCCCAGAAGCATCAGTGTTACCGGCGCGGTGCACATGATGAAGAAGCCGACCAGAATTTCACGCAGAACTGGCCGCCCGTTCATGACCGAAAACCCGATGATCGAGGCGAGGACGATGCAGGTCGTCGCGCCGCTGGCCGAAAGCGACGGGGCGTGCAGGCGGCGATAGAAGTCATCCAGACGCAGCAGCCCGATCGCACCGATCAGCGCAAACGTCCCTCCCGCTATCAGAAGAAGCCCCACCACGATCGCAGCCCAGATTGGCAGGTCGGTCATTCGATCACCTCTCCTCGCATCAGGAACTTGGCAAGCGCCACGGTGGTCACGAAGCCGACCACCGCGATCACCAGCGCCGCCTCGAAGAAAAACACCGTGCCGGTCCGGATGCCCAGGGTGACGAACAGCAGCATCACGTTCACGTTGATGGTATCAAGCGCCAGCACACGGTCTTGCGCCCGTGGCCCCCGCCAGGCGCGGATGCCGACGCAAAAGATGGCTGCCGCCAGCATCCCCTCCGCAATGTAAAGCGAGACTGTCAGGATCACGGCGCTCATCCGAAGATCTCCTTCAACCGGCCAAGGTAACTTTTCTTCAGGGTTTCCTCCCAGATCTCGCCTTCTTCGATGTCCAACAGGTGCAGAAGCAGCGTCTGGTTGCCCGGGTTCCACCCCAGCCACGCCGTCCCGGGCGCCGCCGCGATCACAACCGAGATGATGGCAAGGATATTGCGATCGCGGGTGTCCAGCTCCACCTCAATGAGGCCGGAAGGCGGGGTCGTGCGGGACATGATTGCGCGGCCGACCTTGACGTTCGACCAAAGGATGTCGACAACGAACGTATAAAAAAGCCCCGGAATGGGCGACCAGCGCCGGATGCGGATGGTCTGCGGTTCAAGCGCTGCCAGCGCACGCGCAGCCACAAGCGCGACCGCAGTGCCAAGGATCGCCTGCCCCAGCGTGAACTGCGTCAGTATCAGCCACATGACCAGCAATACGAGCGTCAGGATAGGGTGCGGGATGATGCGCTTCATTCGGCCGCCTCCTGCTCACGGTCCGATGTCCGCTCGGCCGAGATGACGCCGTTTATGTAAACGTCCGGGCGATGAAGGGCCGATGCCGTGGCTTCCATGTAACGCATCACAGGCCGTGCCTGCCATGTCAGCACCACAACCGCCAGCAAAAGCGCGACGATCGGGGCAAGCTCTATCGCCAGCACTTTCGGCCCCTCCTCCTCGCCCGAGCTCCAGAACGTCTGGACGCCAAGGCGCATCAGCGCGATCAGCGTGGCAAGGCCCGAGACGATCAGGATCGCCATGAAGATCCATGACGCCGTGGTGCCGCCTTGGCCGCCCTGAAGCAGCCCGGACAGGATGATCACCTTCCCCAGAAAGCCTGCAAAGGGTGGCAGCCCCGCCAGCAGCACCGCAAGCGCGGCAAAGCACAGGCCAAGAACGGTCATTGTGGCGGGCACGGCAATGCCTTTCTGCTCCTCCTCCGGGGCATCCTCGGGCGCGCCGTACAGGTCGGCCGAAAGCGCCAGCATCGCCGCTGCCGATCCCTGACCGCGGTTAACCAGTTCCACCAGCAGGAAAAGCGCCGATAGCCCGAGGGTGGAGGCCGTCATGTAGTAAAGCGCGCCAGACAGCATCGTGACCCCGCCGCCCTGAAGCACCAGCCCCACCGCGCCAAGCACGCTGCCCGAAGATACAAGAACCGCATATCCCGCCATTCGTCCGATCGCCGGTGATCCAAGTATGCCGAAACTGCCGTAAATCATGGTCGCGATGCCACCAGCCACCAGAACCTCTGCCCCGAAACCGCTTGATGGCCCGCCGGCCGGACCTGCCGCAAGAAAGCCGAGGCGCAGGATGACGTACACCCCGACCTTCGTCAGGATCGCGAAAATCGCCGCCGCAGGGGCCGAGGCAGACTGATACGCTGCCGGAAGCCACATCCCCAGCGGCCAGATCCCTGCCTTCACAAGAAACACAAGGCCCAGGATCGCCATCGCCGCATGCACCAGCGGTCGATCCTCCGCCTCCATATAGGGCATCTGGCGCGCAAGCTCGGCCATGTTCAGGGTGCCGGTGATGCCATAGATCAGCGAAACCCCGATCAGGAAGAACAGCGAGGCAACAAGGTTGATGACGATGTAATGCATCCCTGACCGCACCCGGTCCGGCCCCGATCCATGCAGCAAAAGCCCGTAGGAGGCGGCCAGCATGATCTCGAAGAACACGAACAGGTTGAACAGGTCCCCTGTCAGGAATGCCCCGTTCACACCCATCATCTGGAACATGAACAGGCTGTGGAAATGCTGCCCCCGTGCCTGCCAGCCCGCATAGGCATAAACCAGCGCCGGCAGCGAAAGCATGGAGGCGATCACCAGCATCAACGCAGCAAGCCGGTCCAGCACAAGATTGATGCCGAAAGGCGTGGGCCAGTCGCCCAGCAGGTAAAGCCCGATCTGGTTTCCGCCCGATGGGCCTTCGCCCTTGGATCGCAGCAAAAGCTCTATCGCGACGACCAGCATCGCAGCGCAGGCGCCAAGGCTGATGATGAACTTGGTCTGCCGGTCCCGATCCTCGTAGAACAGCATCAGTGCGCCGGCCAGAAGCGGGATCAGGATGGGCGCGATGATCAGGTGCTGCGGGGTTTCCGTCACTGATCCCGCTCCTTCCCGTCGATATGGTCGGTGCCGGTGAAGCCCTGCGCTGCCAGCAGGACCACAAGAAACAGCGCCGTCGTGGCAAAGCTGATGACGATGGCGGTCAGCACCAGCGCCTGCGGAATGGGATCGGTGTAAAGCGACGGATCGATGGTTTCGCCCTTGGGCAGGATCGGAGGGGCCGCCACGCGCAGCCGCCCCATCGAAAAGATGAACAGGTTGACGCCATAGGACAGCAGGCACAGCCCCACAATCACCTGAAACGTGCGCGGGCGCAGCACGAGCCAAACGCCGGAGGCGACGAGCGTTCCGATGGCAAGGGCCAGCACGATCTCCATTATTCGCTCCCCCCGGCGGCCTTGTCGCGGGCGCGCGACCAGCGCAGCGATTGGTGGGCGATGGCGATCTGCATCAGGACGACAGCGCCGACCACCAGCAGGAACACCCCCAGATCGAACAGAAGCGCCGTGGCTGCGGGAACCTCCCCCACCAGTGGCACATGGACGTATTGCGAATGGGCCGTCATGAAGGGATAACCGAAGAGCCACGACCCCATCCCGACGAAAGCCGAGACCAGAAGTCCTGTACCGATCCAGCGGACAGGCAGGATGCGGAGGCGATCCTCCACCCATGTCACATCGGCAGCAAGGTATTGCAGAAGGAACGCAATGGCCAGCGCGACGCCTGCCGCGAAACCACCGCCCGGCAGATCATGGCCGCGAAAGAACAGCTCTGCCGCAAGCAGGATGACCACAGGGAACATCCAGTGCATGATGACCGAAGGGACCATCAGGTAATCGCGCACCGTGTCCCCCCGTTCGCGCCCGTCAGCGGCATCGTCATAGGCGTTCTGGATACGCTGCTGCGCCGTCAGCTCGTTGCTTTCGATCGCGGGGCGGAACCGACGCAGAAGGGCAAAGACCGTCAGCCCCACAATCGCCAGAACCGCCATCTCGCCGAAGGTGTCGAAGCCCCGGAAATCGACAAGGATCACGTTGACGACATTCGTGCCGCCGCCTTCGCTGTATGCGTGCTGAAGGAACCAGTCGGAGGCCACGTTGCCGGAAGGCGTCGTCATCACGACATAGGACAGAAGGGCAACACCTGCGCCGCAGATCACCGCCACGACCAGATCGACGCGGCGGCGCAGCTTGGCCTTGAAATGATGCTCTCCCGGAACTTCCTGCCGCCGGCGAGGCAACCAGCGCAGGCCCAGAAGCAGCAGGACAGTGGTCACGATTTCCACCAGCAGCTGCGTGACCGCCAGATCCGGCGCCGACAACCAGACGAACGAGATGCAAGTGATGATGCCTGCGCCCCCCAGAAACACCAGCGCCGTGAAGCGGTGGTATTTCGCCTTCCATGCCGCTGCGATCGCACAGCCGCCCCCGACCAGCCACATGATGGCGAAGATGGGGTCAACAGCGCTTTCCGGAGGCCCCAGCCAGATGCGTTCGGTTCCCCAAACCGCCCAAGCTGCCGCACCCGCGCCCAGCAGCATCAGAAGGCGCAGCTGCGGCTGCAGATGCGGGGTTCCAAGCATCCGCATCATCCTGCGGGGGAAGCGCCACGTGCCTGCGACCATGACAGCATCATAGGCGCGCGCACCGCGAACCCGCCACAGGACGGGCGGACCCTCTGGCCCAAGGGTGATGCTGCGATGGAACAGCCCATAGATCGCGATGCCGACGGCAATAGCGATCACGCTCATGATCAGGGGGACGTTGATTCCGTGCCAGATGGCCAGCGAGTATTCCGGCAGTTCGCCCAGCACCGACCGTGCAGCCACGGCAAGCGCGGGACCCACTGTCAGCGCCGGGAAGATCCCGACGACAAGGCACAGGATGGCAAGTATCCCTGCCGGACGGCGCATCCATGGCGTGGGCTCATGCGGGGCCTTGGGCAGATCCTGCGAGGGCGTTCCGAAGAACACAGAAATCAAGAACCGCAGCGAATACGCGACCGAAAATGCAGAGCCCACCACGGCCAGATAGGGCATGGAATCATCAAACAACGTCCCGCGATGCCATTCGGACGTTTCGGCAAAGAACATCTCTTTCGAAAGGAAGCCGTTCAGCAACGGCACACCCGCCATCGCGGCACATGAGATCGCCGCCAGCGTGGCAGTGACGGGCATGGCCCGCGCCAGCCCTGACAATTTGCGGATGTCGCGCGTGCCTGTTTCGTGATCCACGATCCCCGCGGCCATGAACAGCGAAGCCTTGAACAGCGCGTGGTTCATGACGTGGAAGATCGCCGCCACGATCGCCGCGGGGCTGCCGATGCCGATCAGCGCGGTGATCAGCCCCAGGTGGCTGATGGTGGAATATGCCAGAAGCCCCTTCAGATCGTGCCGGAACAGCGCCACAACCGCGCCAAGGATAAGCGTCAGAAGCCCGATCCCGGCCACAATGTTGAACCATTCCGCCGTGCCCCCGAAAACCGGAGAGAAGCGGATCAGCAGGAACACCCCCATCTTCACCATCGTTGCCGAATGCAGATAGGCCGAAACAGGCGTGGGGGCCGACATCGCGTTGGGCAGCCAGAAATGGAACGGGAACTGCGCCGATTTGGTGAAGCAGCCGATCAGGAAAAGGATCAGGGCCGGCAGGTAAAGCGGATGCTCCCTCAACTGCGGGCCGGCGGCCAGCACCTTTTCCAGATCATAGCTGTCGGCCACATATCCGACCATCAGCATGGATCCAAGAAGGCACAGCCCGCCCGTGCCTGTCACCGTCAGCGCCATCCGTGCCCCGTCCCGCGCCGCGCCATTGGTGCGCCAGAAGCCGATCAGCAGGAAGGACACGATGCTCGTCATCTCCCAGAAGATCACGAGGGTGATGATGTTGCCCGACAGCAGCATCCCGTTCATTGCCCCTGCAAACAGCAACAGAAGCGAAAAGAAGCGCGGCATCGATTCTTTCGAGGACAGGTAATAGCGTGCATAGATGACAACGAGAAAGCCGATCCCCGTCACCATCAGCCCGAAGATGAACGCCAGTCCGTCAAGCCGCAGCGTCAGGTTGATGCCCTGGCGCGGCAGCCATGCGTGGTGATCATGAACCACCCCGCCATCGGACAGCTGGGGCCAGAACACCAGCAAAAGCATCGCCGACGCCGCCATGACACAAGCTGCCACGGCAACCACTGCCCGTCTGGCCGATCTGCGCATCATCGCCACAACGAGGCCGCCCACGAAGGGAAGGACCAGCAACAGAAGAAGCAGCGTTTCAGTCGCCATGGAGCGGAGGATACCTGTCGGTGAAGGGGTATCTTACTATTGAGCGCGCGAAGCCCGAAGCTTCAACCTCCGGCCCCTAAATATTCCCCGTTCTAGGGAAATTTACCCGCGTTTGCGCAATATCTGGCGCAACATTCCGTGGAATGTCTGCACTTCAGCCCTTGTCAGGTTCAGCCGGCTCCACATGTTGCGAAGGGCAAGTCGCATTCCGTCGGCCTTGGAGGGCGGGAAGAAGAAGCCGGCTTCATCCAGCCGTTCCTCGAAATGATCGCCCAGCTTTTCCACCTCGATCGCGGTTGCGAAATCGGTGCGGGCCATGTGCGTCACCTCTGCCGGAACATCGACCGTCTGGCGGCGCCACTCATAGGCGGCCAGCAGCACGCATTGGCCAAGGTTCAGCGAGGGGAATTCCGGATTCACGGGAACGGTGACGATGGCATTGGCAAGGGCCACGTCCTCATTCTCCAGCCCTGCCCGCTCCGGGCCGAACATGAAGCCTACGCGCTTGCCTTCAGCCGCAAGGGCACGGGCATATTCCATCGCGCGCTCGGGTGTCATCACGGGCTTGGTCAACTCTCGCCCGCGGGCGGTGGTGGCAAAAACGAAGTCGCAGTCGCCAATGGCCGACTGCACATCCGGGAACAAGCCTGCGGCGTCCAGAACCCGGCCAGCGCCCGAAGCCATGGCATTGGCCTTCGGGTTGGGCCAGCCGTCCCGCGGGTCGACGATGCGCATCCGTTCCAACCCGAAGTTCAGCATGGCGCGTGCTGCGGCGCCGATGTTCTCGCCCATCTGGGGGCGGACAAGAATGAATGCGGGCGGGATCATGACGGACCTCTGGCTGAACGGGCGCCGTCATACGCCCCCCGCTTCGTGATGACAACCGCCGCAATCTGCGTTAAAGCGGCGCAACCGATCATAGGAGCCCGAAGATGGCCGAAGCCGAGCGTCCGCAGACCTATCTCATCACCCCGGCTGATTTCGATGCCGATGTCTTTCCGGACCACCTTGCCCGCGTGCTGGACGGGGCCGAGGTTGCCTGCCTGCGCATGGCGCTTGCCACCAAGGACGAAGATCGCCTTGCCCGCGCCGCCGATGCCCTGCGCGAGATTTGCCACGCACGCGATGTCGCGCTGGTGGTGGAAAACCATGTCCTTCTGGTGGAGCGGCTGGGCCTGGACGGCGTGCACCTGACCGACGGCGCCCGTTCCGTCCGCAAGGTCCGCAAGGATCTGGGTGCGGATGCCATCGTGGGCGCCTTCTGCGGCACCACCCGCCACGAAGGCATGAGCGCGGGCGAGGCTGGCGCCGATTATGTCGCCTTCGGACCCGTGGGCGAAACACCCCTTTTCGACGGCAGCCGCGCAGAGCTGGAACTGTTCACCTGGTGGTCGGAAATGATCGAGGTTCCGATCGTTGCCGAAGGCGCACTGACCGCAGCCCTTGTGGAAACGCTTTACCCCCACACGGATTTCTTCGGCATTGGCGAGGAAATCTGGACCGCGGAAGATCCGCTGAAGGCCATCCAGGCACTTCTGGCGCCGATGCGCTGATATCGGGGGGGGCAGCGTGCCCCCTTTATTCCACGGCGGCGGCAGAAGGATGTGCGGACCGAACGGCAACTTCGGCCTGCGCGGCAAGGCGCTTGCGGTCCCCGGCCTCTGCCACTGTGATCGGATCGTGGAAAACCACCTCGATCGATCCGCCGGACGGCGCAGCCATCATTTGCTTGATATGCGGGCCGAACGGCATGCCACCCCACCAACCATGAAAGCGCGGATCCTTTCCGGCCGGCGCGTGATACACCACCGTAACCGGCTGGATTGCCATGTCGTTCTTCAGATCCTCGGCAAAGAACGCGGCGAAAAGCGTTGATTTAAAAGGCAGAATACGCCGCCCGTCGGAACTGGTACCTTCAGGGAAGAACAGAAGGTGATGGCCCGCACGCAGCCGCGCTTCGAACATCTGCTGCTGCGCACGTGCTTCGCCGCCGCGGCGGTTGATGAACACCGTTCCCGTTGCGCGGGCAAGCCAGCCAATGCCGGGCCAGCGCGCAACCTCTGATTTTGACACGAAATAGATGCGGGCGCAGGCGTTCAGGGCATAGATGTCCAGCCAGCTGCCGTGATTGGCCACCAGTGCACCGGCTTGCGTCATCGCGCGCCCCTGCCGCCGCAGCCGGATCCCCAGCACCGCAAGCGAGGAAAGACAGACGAACTGGGTGATATATGGCGTGACAGGCCGGCGCTGGCCGCACAAGGGCTGTTCCACCAGCCGCACAAGGCACAAAAGCGCAAGGCAGCCGAAGTTGATCAGCAGCAGAAGCGGCGCGCGCCAGACAATCCTGAACCAGCCGATTGCCCCGACAGGTTCGGGGCGAAGCTCATTTTCCAGCCAGTTCATCGGCAGGCACCATCCGCGTATAGAAGTTCTTGTGGCGGGCCGACATGCGTCCCGTGTCCATCACCAGACATACGTCGGTGGTGTTGAAGGCATGGTCGATCCACGCACCCTCGCCCACGCAGCCGCCAAGGCGAAGGTAGGCCTTGATCAGTGCCGGGATCCCCTGCATCGCGGCCTTGCGATCCACATCCTCGGCCGCGATCAGGTCCATTCGTTGATAAGATGCAGGCTGCGCCGTCACCCGCAGATCGCCCGGGGCAAGGTGATTGTGATGCAGGAACGCCAGCGGCTGTGCCAACGCCTCGATATCGGTGCCGTGAAAACTTGCCGGGCCGAACAGAACCTCGAACCCGCGGTCCAGCACGTAATCGGCAAGGCCGTTCCAAAGGTGCATCATCGCCATGCCGCCACGATGATCGGCATGCACACAGGACCGGCCAAGTTCCAGAAGTTTGCGGCCAGAGCGTCCAAGCACGGAAAGATCGTATTCGCTTTCCGAATAGAACCCCCCCGCAGCAGCGGCCCGCTCCCCCGGCAGAAGGCGGTAGACGCCCACCACATCTTCAAGCGCATCCGCGTCGCGGCGGCCGTCCACAAGGATCAGGTGATCGAAAAACGGATCAAACCGGTCGATTTCAAGCTTCCGGTCGTGATCCACAAGCTCTCCGTCGCCGCCCAGTTCTTCTACGAACACGCGGTAGCGCAGACGCTGTGCCGCCCGCAGGTCGCGTTCGTCCTGTGCAAGGCGAAGGGTCAGATGATGATCCACGTTCATGGGCAGTTGCCTATCCGCTGGTCCATGCTTTTGCAATCGCGCTTGATCTTGCGGCGCGCGCTCTCTACCCCTTTGCTAAAGGTCGAAGACGGGAAGCAATTCAACCACCCGCCCGTCGATCACGACCTTGCCCGCATGTTCGAAGTTGACCGTGATCCGGTCTCCGATCTTCGACTGCACCTGACCAAGGCCCCAGTCGGGGCAAGCGGGATGGCGCACGAACATGCCGGGTTCAAGTATTCCATTCATCGCGGAGCCTTCCATGACTGACACACCCGACCTTGCCGCGCTGATCGGGTCGCGGATATGCCATGACCTTATCAGCCCGATTGGCGCGATCAGCAACGGGGTGGAGCTTCTGGCAATGACCGGTGCCGCCGCAACGCCCGAGATGGAGCTGATTTCGGCCAGCGTCGCGCAGGCCAACGCCCGTATCCGGTTTTTCCGCATCGCCTTCGGCGTTGCTTCCGAAGGTCAGGCCGTCGGTCGGGCAGAAGCTGTTTCGATCCTTGATGACATGACGGCTAGCGGGCGCATCCGTGTCGACTGGGCGGTGGCGGGGGATCTGGACAGGCAGGAAACAAAGCTCGCGTTTCTTCTGATCCAGTGCCTTGAAACCGCGCTTGCCTTTGGCGGCACGATCACCCTCGACGGTCCCCGCAGCCTGCGTGCCGAAGCGCGCCGCTTGCGTGCCATCCCCGATCAGTGGGCCGTACTGGAAGGGCGATCCAATGATGTATCGGCCAGCCACGTGCATTTTGCGCTGGCCGCGCATGCCATCGCCGCGCAAGGGGCAACGGCGCGGGTCGAGGTTACCGAAACCACGATCCGCATCACCTTTTAAGGGCGGATCGTCCCGTCCCCAGTCACCAGATACTTGAAGCTGGTCAACTGCTCGGCCCCGACGGGGCCGCGCGCATGCATCTTGCCTGTGGCGATGCCGATCTCGGCCCCCATCCCGAACTCTCCCCCATCTGCAAATTGGGTGGAGGCGTTCAGCAGCAGGATAGCCGAGTCGAGCCGCTGGAAGAACCGGTCCGCCGCTGCCTGATCTTCGGTGATGATCGCCTCGGTATGGCCAGAGCCAAAGCGGCGGATGTGGGCAATCGCCCCGTCCACGCCGGGAACCCGGCGCACCGCGATGATCGGTGCCAGATATTCCTGCCCAAAATCGGCTTCAGTGGCGGTGACCACGTCCGGCAGGGCCGCAAGATCGCCTTCGGCCCGCACCTCGATCCCCGCCGCTTGCAGGGCACGGACAAGGTCGGCGGCACCGGCGTATCCTTCGTCGATCAGCAGGCATTCAGCTGCGCCGCACACGCCGACGCGCCGCGCCTTGGCATTCACGACAACAGCCTGCGCCTTGGCAGGATCGGCCGCACCGTCGACATAGACGTGGTTGATCCCCTCCAGATGCGCGAAAACCGGCACCCGCGCCTCGCGCTGGACAAGTCCCACAAGCCCTTTTCCGCCGCGTGGCACGATCACGTCGATGAAGCCGGTCATCCGCAGCATCTCGGCCACGGCAGCGCGGTCCTGGGTGGGAACCAGCTGAATCGCATCCTCCGGCAAGCCCGCAGCGCGAAGCCCTTCCTGAAGGCAAGCATGGATCGCAGCCGAGGAATGGGCGCTTTCGCTTCCGCCGCGCAGGATCACGGCGTTGCCGGATTTCAGGCACAGCGCGCCCGCATCCGCAGTCACATTCGGACGGCTTTCATAGATCACGCCGATCACACCCAGCGGTGTGCGGACGCGGCGGATATGCAGGCCATTCGGCCGGTCCCATTCCGAGATGACCTGCCCCACCGGATCGTCCTGACCGGCAACCGCACGAAGTGCATCCACGATGCCTTCAACCCGATCTTCTGTCAGGATCAGCCTGTCCAGCGCTGCACCGGTGATGCCTCGTGCCACGGCGTCATCCTGATCGCGGCGGTTGGCATCGATGATGCCTGCGCGGTCGCGGTGCACCGCATCGGCGGCGGCCAGCAGCGCATCGCGCTTTGCCCCGGATGGCGCAAAGGCCAGATCCGCCGCCGCCGCCTGCGCCTTCGCGCCGATCGCCTGCATCAGTTCCGTCACCTGTGCGCCGTCCATAGGGGTTCTCCTAGATCACCATGTCGTCCCGATGCACGAGCGCGGCGCGCCCGGCATATCCAAGTATCGCCTCGATCTCGCCCGAGCGGTGGCCCATGATGGCCCGCGCCTCGGTCGAGGTATAGCGGGTCAGCCCGCGTGCGAGGGTTTCGCCATCGACCGAGACGATCTCCACCGGATCGCCCCGCCCGAACGCGCCGGCGATCGCCGTAACGCCTGCGGGAAGAAGCGACTTTCCGGCCTCCAGCGCTTGGGCGGCGCCCGCATCGATGCGGATCTGCCCACGCGGTTTCATCGCGTTGATCCAGCGCTTGCGGGCCGCCTGCGGATCACCCTGCGCCACGAACCATGTCCGTGCCGCACCATCCGCCAGCGCCTTCAGGGGCCGTTCGACCGACCCTTCCATGATCGCCATCGCGCAACCCGCGGCGACGGCCGTCTTGGCTGCCATCAGCTTGGTCTTCATTCCGCCCTTGGAAAGTCCCGATACCGGATCGCCAGCCATCGCCTCGATCTGCGGCGTGATCGCCTCCACCAGATCGAACCGCCGGGCCGTGGGATCTTCCTTGGGATTGGCCGAGTAGAACCCGTCGACGTCCGACAGCAGCACAAGCTGATCTGCGCCCACCGTCACCGCGATTTGCGCGGCAAGCCGGTCGTTGTCGCCGAAGCGGATCTCGTCTGTTGCGACCGTGTCGTTTTCGTTGACAATCGGCACAACGCCAAGGCCAAGCAGCGTTTCCAGCGTTGCGCGGCTGTTGAGATAGCGGCGACGATCGGATGTATCGTCCAGCGTCATCAGAACCTGGCCCGCGCGGATGCCGTGAGGGGCCAGTGCCTCCTCATAAGCGCGGGCAAGCTGTATCTGGCCAACCGCTGCGGCGGCCTGGCTCTGCTCCAGCGCAAGCGATCCAAACCCCAGATGCAGCGAGCTACGCCCGAGCGCGATGGAGCCGGACGAGACGAGGATCACATCCGTACCACCCGCCTTGGCCTCGGCCACATCTTCAGCCAAGGCAGTCAGCCAGTCGCGGCGCAGGCCGCTGTCTCGATCCACAAGCAGGGCCGAGCCGATCTTGACGACCAGCCGCCGCGCCTGCCTGATATCAGGGCTTAGGGTTGCCACGGCGCGGGTTCCTCATCCACGACCCTGGAAGCTTCGATCTGTTCATTCAGCGCACGAAGAACATCCTGCAAGCCCTTGTTCGCAGCGCCAGAAATGACGTACACCGGGCCGCCGGAGGCTTCTTCCAGCCCTTCGCGCCACATCTGGATCGTATCATCATCCAGCGCATCCGCCTTGTTCAGCGCGACGATGCGGGGCTTGTCACCCAGTTCGTCTGCATATGCCTCAAGCTCGGTCACGATGGTCTGATAGTCTTCCAGAACGGTTTCCGATGTGCCATCGACCAGATGCAGCAGAACTGCACAGCGTTCGACATGCGCAAGGAACTGCGTTCCAAGACCGCGCCCTTCGCTTGCACCTTCGATCAGGCCCGGAATGTCAGCCATCCCGAATTCCTTGCCGTCCACGCCAACCACGCCAAGGTTGGGAACAAGCGTGGTGAACGGATAATCAGCAATCTTCGGTTTGGCGTTCGACACGGCCGAGATGAAGGTAGACTTGCCGGCGTTCGGAAGCCCGACAAGCCCTGCATCCGCGATCAGCTTCAGGCGCAGCCAGATTGTCCGCTCCACCCCCGGCTGGCCCGGATTGGCCCGTGCCGGTGCCCGGTTGGTGGAGGATTTGAAGTGCAGGTTGCCCCAGCCGCCATTGCCGCCCTTTGCAAGAAGCACACGCTCCCCGACCTCGGTCAGGTCGGCGATGACGGTTTCCTCGTCCTCGTCGATGATCTCGGTTCCGACGGGCACGCGGAGCACGATGTCATCACCGGTCTTGCCGGTGCGCTGGCTGCCCATGCCCTGCTGCCCGGACTTGGCAAAGAAGTGCTGCTGATAGCGGAAGTCGATCAGGGTGTTCAGGCCTTCAACAGCCTCCACCCAGACGGAGCCGCCATTGCCGCCATCGCCGCCGTCGGGGCCGCCGAATTCGATGAACTTCTCGCGACGGAAGCTGACGCAACCGGAGCCGCCGCCGCCCGAGCGGATGTAGACTTTGCAAAGGTCGAGGAACTTCATGGGGCGGGCCTTCCTGCGGTTTTATCAGGCGATAGAGAATTGTCGGCGCAGGCTCAACCCCCGCGCCTCATAGCTTGCGAATATAGGTCCAGGTCGCAACATGGGCATTGCGTGCAACCGAAAACGTCTCGGCATCGCCCAGATAGTTGAAGCCGTTATTCGTCAGAACGCGGGCAGAACCGGGATTGTCCTGAAAAACGCTGGCGAAGATCGCCGTGTTGTTCAGCGGATTGGCTGCAACCAGCGCGGCCACAGCCTCGGATGCCAATCCGGTGTTCCAGAAGGCAGGCGCAACCCAGTATCCGATCTCGGACTGGTCGCGGTCCATCTTCTTCAGGCTGATGACGCCAAGCACCTCTCCCATCTGGGTCGAGGAACCGTCGATCACCCAGATCGCTTCTTCGCAACCGGGGTTCATCGCGCGGGCGACAAAAGCCTCCATCGCGCCCGGTGGCATAGGGTGGGGAATACGGCTTGTCATGCGGGCCACGCGCAGATCGCCCGCATAATGGCCCAGAAGGCCAGTGTCGGAACGGCGCACGGGGCGCAAAATGATACGCTCCGCCTCGATCACGGTGATCGCAGGGGCGGCGGTGTCAAGCGTCATGACGATGTCTCCCACATCAGAAACGCAAGAAGGGACCGGCACGGTGCCGATCCCTCCTGATTGCATGCAACCTTCCGGTTCGGCTTACTCGGCGGCCTCCGCCACCGGGAGGACCGAAATGAAGGTGCGGCCCTTGAGGCCTTTGCGGAACGACACGGAACCTTCGCGGGTGGCGAAGATCGTGTGGTCTTTACCCATGCCGACGCCTTCGCCCGGGAACCAGGTGGTGCCGCGCTGACGAACGATGATGTTGCCCGGGATGACCGCCTGGCCACCATAGAGCTTCACACCAAGACGACGACCGGCCGAATCGCGGCCGTTACGGGATGAACCGCCTGCTTTCTTGTGTGCCATGGGGGATTACTCCTTCGATTCGTGGGCTGCGCGGCGCGCATCGGCAGTGCCGGTGGCAACCTTCACGTCGGATGCGTCGGCGCCCGAAGCCAGAACGTCGGTCACGCG
This sequence comes from Falsirhodobacter deserti, assembly GCF_004015795.1. Taxonomy (GTDB): domain Bacteria; phylum Pseudomonadota; class Alphaproteobacteria; order Rhodobacterales; family Rhodobacteraceae; genus Falsirhodobacter; species Falsirhodobacter deserti. The sequence continues at coordinate 1,142,138 of NZ_ML137218.1, forward strand.
CAGCAGCGTCAGTTGCTGGCGGTGGCCCTTGGTGCGCTGCGACGAGTGCTTACGGCGGCGCTTGACGTAGTGGATGACTTTTTCGCCCTTGATCTGGGCAATCACCTCGGCCTGAACCGCGGCGCCAGCCACGAAGGGTGCCCCGATGGTGGTTTCGTCACCGCCAACCATGAGAATATCGTTGAACTGGATCGTTTCACCAGCTTCAGCCGCAAGCTTTTCGACGCGCAGGATATCGCCCGCACGAACCGTATATTGCTTGCCGCCTGTCTTGAGGACCGCGAACATGGGTCTTTCCTTCTTGTTCCGCGCCCTGTGGCCCCGGGATACCCGGCGTTGAATGCCTGCGGACAGCGCTTCGATGCAGAATCGCCCGGGCTTCCGCAAGGAGGCCGGACCGGCGTTATATCGTTGATCGGCCCTGCCCTGTCAACCTTCAGATGTCGAGCCCCTGCAGCTGCCGTCCGGCTGCAAGACCAAGTCGATAGGATACCTCGACAAATACCGCATCGAAGCCTGCAAACAACGCGTTGTTGAGGATCTGCCCATCGCGGGAGGCAGAGAATTCGATGTACCGTGCAAGGTCGTCCGCTTTCAGATCCTGATAGGCCATCAGCAGGTAGGGATAAAGCCAAGCCTCCGTTTCGCTGCGGATCACGCCTTCCTGCGCCCAGACATCGCGCAGCATGTCCTGTTCTGTGATGCTGTCACCAAGCGCGCCCGCATCCCGCATTCCGCGAAAGAACGCGAGGCTGGCATTCAGGCCGCCGGCCACGTTCATCTCCACAAGGGCGTTGGTTTCCGCATAATCCCGCAGCATATCAAGGCGCGGATCGCCGGCATCCCTCGCCTTTTCCACGGCAAGACGCGCCTGATCTTCGGCAGCATCATCCATAAGCGCCCGGCGGGCCGCAATCTCTGCCTGAATGACCTTTTGACCGATGTCAGAGGTGAAGAACTCGGTCATTCCGGCAGTCGCTCCGCCAGAGGCGGACAGGTCTGCCTGAAAAGCTTCGGAGAAAATTCCGTGCATCCGGTCGTCGTCGTAAACCTGCTTCAGGATGCGCGTCCAACGGCCGGCGGATGCGTCCGGAAACATATCGGCGCGCAGGATCTGGCCGTCCGTGACCCCTTCCTCCACCATCACGTCGATGATTTCCCTGATACGCAGCGCGCGCTCCAGTTCGGCCTCTTGCGCTCTTGCGGCGATCGGGGCGCAAAAGGCCCAGAGGGCGATGGCCGTAAGAATTGTCCGCAGCATGTCGCTTTCTCCTGATCAAGCTGTCCAAAGCCTACAACGCACGAGAATGGCACCCAAGCAGTCGGTTAATGAAAAAAACTGCTTGCACCCTCCGCACACCCCGGATAGATGAGCCGCCACGACGACCCCTGATGCGGAGAGGTGGCAGAGTGGTCGAATGCGGCGGTCTCGAAAACCGTTGTCGGTGTGAGCCGACCCAGGGTTCGAATCCCTGTCTCTCCGCCACTTACCTTGATTAAGTCGTTGATTTGAGATTGAAGTGCCGTGTGTTTTTGGCCCCACACGACAAGCACAGCGTCTTCCGCGTGGCGAAGCAGGATACAAAGACCGGCCACGGCATGACGCAGTTCGGACGTGCGCTGGCAGAGCTGAACATCGAGATCCTGTGCGCCAACTCCAGCCAGGCCGAGGGCCGCGTCGAACGTGCCAACCGCACCCTGCAGGACCGGCTGGTCAAGGAGCTGCGCCTGGCCGGCATCAGCGACATAGAGGCGGGCAACGCTTTCTTTGCGGACTTCATGGCCAATCACAACGCCCGCTTCGCCCGGTCCCCGGCGCAACCGGACAACCTGCATCGCCCCCTCAATGAGCCGGCCTCCCGTATCAAAGACATCCTGTGCCATCGTGACGAACGCGCTGTCAGCGTGCAGCTCGTCGTCTGCTACGAGCGCATGCGGCTGATCCTTCAGGACAGCGATCTGGCGCGGGCCGCCGCGGGCAGATACGTCAAGACGTTCGCCTTCGCGGATGGCCGGATCGACCTGCGCTGGACGGGCATCTCCCTACCCTACATGGCCAGGTGCTCCCTCCGGGCTGACATAGCTTGGCAGATTGAGCGAAATGAGCTTGGCCGGAGCCAGCGCCTCCCCGAGCCTCCCGGCCTGTCCATTCGACATTTTGACTGGTTTGAGCTGGTCGGTGACAGGATTGACCTCATCCTCTGCGAGGACTTGCGTGGCACTCGCCTCGATCTGATCGGCGCCGGAGTGAGGCGCGGCGCTCGATCACCTTTGACCAGGGTTCGGAATTCGTGGCGTGGCGCGAGTTGGAAACCGGCATGGGCACAAGAGCCTGGTTTTGCGATCCGCAGGCTCCCTACCAAAAAGGAACGGTCGAGAACATGAACAAGCGCACACGCCGCTACTTGCGCCGGGACACGGCTGTGTTGCAGCTGGCTTCCAACTCAATAAGGATGACGTGTCAGCGCCTGAACGGCATACCCCGGAATTGCCTGGGCTACCGAACACTGAAGCGTTTCGAGATGAACTGATACGACTGGAGGCACTGTGACGAACCCTGCCCCGCAGAACTGGTGCATTCACTTGCCGGTCCACGGCTTGAGCTTTTTGGACAAAATCGTTGGCGACTGCCAGCTCTCCGATCTTGGCATCCAGCGACCGCACCGTCTCCTCGTCGACTTCGGCCTTTTTCTTCCCGTCCCGCTCGAAGATATCCGCAGCGCCTTCGAAAAGCGTTTTCTTCCACTGCTGGATCATTGTCGGATGCACACCGTATTCCGATGCCAGTTCCGACACCGGGCCTTCGCCCTTCAGGGCTTCCAACGCCACACGCGCCTTGAAGTCCGCCTCATCGTTTCTGCGCCGCCACAGGTTCGGATCTCCTCGTCCTTGAGACCAGCACACGTCAGATTGTAACTTCCGCCACTGTCCGATCTTCGGAAAGTAGCTCAAGTTACTCCGAACCCCGATTTATTTTGCCATCTCCGGCACGGGTGTCACCAGCGGTGTGTTCGTCAGGAACGCCTCGATGTTGCGCATCATCATCGCGGCGCTTTGGTGCTGCACCTCTGCCGCCAGGCCAGCCACATGGGGCGACAGCACGACATTGGGCATCGCTCGCAGCTGCTCTGGAACCTCCGGCTCCTCCTCCAGCACATCCAGGGCCGCTCCGGCAATGCGGCCAGCCTCCAGCGCTGCGACAAGAACGTCTGTTTCGATGATCGAACCCCGACCCACGTTCACGATGATCCCCTGCTGACCGAGGGCATCCAGCACAGCGTCATTGACAGCATGATACGTGGACGGCCCACCCGGTGCCGCGATCACCAGAACATCGACCGCCTGCGCCAGCAAGACGAGGCTGCCGTGGAAGGTCCAGTCCGGAAGATCCTTCCTCGTCCGGCTGCAATAGGAGACCGGCATCCCGAAGGCCTCGGCCAGCCGGCCCACACGCTGGCCGATCCCGCCCATCCCGAAGATCCCGAGGCGGCGCCCTGACATCAGCGAGGACGTCCCGACGTCACCGCGCCACCTGTCCGCTCGCACTGCCGCGTCAAACAGGCAGATCCGGCGCGTCAGAGCGAGAATCATGCCGATGGTGTGTTCGGCGACCGCGACGGCGTTCACCCCCGCCGCATGGGTCACGGCCATTCCGCGTTGGCGTGCCGCGCCCACATCCACAGCCTCATAGCCCGTCCCCACCGTACAAATCAGTCCCAATGACGGAAGCATCGCCATCTCGTCCGCCGTCAGCCCGGTGGTCCCGTTCGTTACCACAACTCGTGCGCCTGCGCGCACGGCCACCGGCAGCGTGTCCAAGCCGTTCCACGCATCATGGACGCGGTAGGGGCCTGACAGCGCCTCGGCATAGATCGGCCCCTCCACACGGAAGATGATGTCACAGCTCATGTCGGCTCCTCTGACCGGGTGGTGGGATGGGAAAGACAGGCGCGCAACCGGTCCGTGAAGCGCTCCATCAGGGGGGTGTGCGGCACGCCCTTCCGGGTAAACAGGACCGCCCGCACCTCGCAGGCGGGAAGAAAGGGACGCTGGGCAAGCTGCGGACCGGCCAGCCGCGCGGACCAGGGGTCAACCACGGTGACGCCAAGCCCGGCATTGGCCAGCATGGTCGCCGTCTCGCAATACCGCACCTCCACTCGGAGAAGATAACGTTGGCCGGTTCTGTCAAAGCCTCCGCGGACAAGACGGCCAAGGTTAGACTCCTGCTCCAGCCCGATTAGGGGTTGATCGCCCAGATCGTCGGCGGCAACATGGGGCTGCGCCGCAAGGTGGCTGTCGCGGGGAACCAGCGCCACCATCTGCGCCTGCTGCAGCACATGCGTGTCCAGAAGGTCCGACCGCTCCTGCGTCAGGGCAATGCCGATATCGGCGGCGCCCGTCTGCACGGCCTCCAGCACATCAACCAGCCGCCGCACATCATAGCTGACCGAGATGTCCGGCACATCCTGCAATAGCCGCTGAAGCGCCTGCGGCCCAACGGTGTGCCCCAGCGGTGGCGTCGAGATGACGCGCAGCCGTCCCGTCAGCCCCAGCTTCATGTCGTGTGCCCGAACGGCGAAGCCGCGGATCAGTCCGAAGATGGGGCGGATTTCCTCATACAGCTCGCGCGCCTCTGGGGTCGGGGTCAGGCGACGGGCCGTGCGGTCGAACAGGACAAGGCCCAACTGCGCTTCAAGCTGTCGAACCCCGGCCGAAATGGCGGGCTGGCTGATCTTCAACGCTTCCGCGGCTTCGACCGTGGTGGAACAGCGCATCATCGTCGCGAAAATCTCCAGCATCCGCAGCGAGATGTCGGCCGGGTTCACGCCACCGGATGCCATCAGGCCACAACCGCGCCAAGCGCCATGACCGCCGCCGCCTGCACGGGATCGATCACGGGAACACCCAGGCGGTCTTCCAGAAGGCGGCGGCGGGGAGCGAAACCCGCGCAGCCAAGAACGATGGCGCCTGCGCCCATGTCGACCAGCCTGGCACCCGCCTCCAGCGTTTCCGCCAGCACCGCGTCGGAGGTGCCTGCGTCCAGCGCCGAAACCCCGGACAAACCGACCTCGCCCGCCAGCCGCCCTATCACGCCCATCTGGCGCATCCGTGCCATGTGGCGGGGGATGGATTTGGGGGACAGGGCAATGATGCCGAAACGATCGGCCCGCGCTATGGCCGTCAGGATCCCGCATTCCTGAATGCCGAAGGCGCGGATGCCTTCGGACCGCATCAGATCAAGGCCGGGATCGGAAAAGCAGGCGGTGATGATGGCATCGGCCTGCCGGTTGCGCGCGATCTCCAGCACGCGCAGGCCGGCGCGGGCCACATCCTCGTTTGTGGCGATGGTGGCGGGGCTTTCGGGTACGGTGATGCAGTCAAACTGCGGGCCATAGGGGGCAAGTGCCGCAACCAACCCGTCAGTAACGCCCTGCGAGGAGTTGGGGTTGATGACAAGGATGCTCATGGTGCGATCTCCGCCCCGAAGTTCTGCGCGGGATCCAGTTCCTTCGCGCGATACCCCGCCTTGCCCGTCAGGTCCACGCAGGCGCGGGCCACGAAGCGGCCCTGCCCCTCGGCGGCCAGCAATTCGCCGTTTTCCACGATCACGACGCCGCGGTTGATCACCACCTCCGGCACGCCGGTCAGTTCCATCCCCTCGAACGGGGTATAGTCCATATTGTCATGCTGGTCGGCCAGCGTGACGGTGCGCGTCACCTCCGGGTTCCAGATCACGATATCGGCGTCCATGCCCGGCATCAAGGACCCCTTTTTCGTCATCCCGAAGGTCTTGGCCGCGTTGGTGGAGGACAGCGCCACGAACTGCTGCAAGGTGATCCGGCCGCGCACAACCCCTTCCGAAAAGAGGTAGGGCAGCCGCGCCGCGATCCCGGGCATCCCGTTCGCGATCTTCGGATAGGGCGCATCCATGCCGGCTGTGAACTTCCCCGTCGCATCGAAGCGATAGGGCGCATGGTCCGAGGATACGCTTTCGAACGTGCCGGACTGGATGTGCTTCCACAGGGCGTCCTGCGTGGCGCGATCGCGCACGGGCGGGGAGCACATGAACTTCGCCCCCTCCACCCCCGACCGGTCCAGATCGTCGCGCGTCAGGGCGAGGTATTGCGGACAGGTTTCGGCGAACAGCTTTGCCCCGGCCAGCTTTGCCCGCTGCACCAGCGCCGCCCCGCCGGCGGTGGAGACGTGGACGATGAACAGCGGCGCATCCACCAGCTTGGCAAGGCTGATGGCACGGTTGATCGCCTCCTCCTCGGCGAGTTCCGGGCGGCTGATGGCGTGGTATTTCGGTGCGGTCAGGCCCTTCGCGGCCAGACGGCGGTTCATCCATTTCACCATCTCGTTGTTTTCGGCATGAACCATGGTGATCGCGCCATGCTCCTTGGCCACGGTCAGGATGTCCAGCATCCCCCCGTCGCCAAGGTTCATCAGGTCATAGGTCATGAAGACCTTGAAGCTGGTGATCCCCCGCCCGAAGGCGCGGGGCAGCTCGTCCGTGAGAACCTTCTCCGTCGGGTCCGAGATGATGAGGTGGTAGCTGTAATCGATCACTGACCGCTTCGCGCGTTCGTCATAGGTCGCCAGAACGTCATCCACCGACTGCCCGCGATGCTGCCCCACGAAGGGAATGAAGGACGAGTTTCCCCCGAACGCCGCCGAAACCGAGCCCGAGTAATAGTCGTCCGCCGTCATCACACCGGCCGAGCTTTCCTGCGCGATATGGGCATGCGCCTCGATCCCGCCGGGCATCACGAGGCGGCCGCCCGCGTCGATGCGCCGCTCCCCGCCCTCGATGCGTTCGGCCACGGCCGCGATCCGGCCGTCCCTGATGCCGATATCGCCGCGGAAGGTGTCAGTCGCCGTGACGACCATGCCAGAATGGATGACGGTGTCGAACATGGCTCAGACCTCAATCTTCATGCCGGTCTGCTCGGTGATCCGGCCATAATGCTCTACCCGCCGGTGGGCGGCGAAGTTGAAGACGGTAGATTTGCCGAAGGCGCATTTGTCGAAGTCGCATTCGGCCACGATCAACTCGTCCCCCTCGCCCGTCGCCCGCGCGATGACGAAGCCGTCCGGATCCACGATGATCGATCCCGCGAACATGTGGTTGCCATCCTCCATCCCGCATTTCGCCACGGCCACGGCATAGGTGGAGTTCTGATAGGCGCCCGCGCAGACCGAAAGCTCATGGTGATACACGCGCCGCTCGATCCCCTCCTCCTTGGACAGGTTGTTCTGGCTGGGGGTGTTGTAGCCGATAGTCACCAGCTCCACCCCCTGAAGGCCCAGCGTGCGCCAGGTTTCCGGCCAGCGGCGGTCGTTGCAGATCGCCATGCCCATGATCGCGCCTTGGTTGCGGACCACGTTGAACCCCGTGTCGCCCGGCAGGAAATAGCGCTTCTCCAGATGCTGGTGCGTCCGGTCGGCCTCGTACTCCGCATGGCCCGGCAGGTGGGTCTTGCGGTATTTCGACACGATCTCCCCTTCAGGGCTGACGAGGATGGAGGTGTTGTAATGCAGCCCCTCCGGCGTCAGCTCGCAATAACCGAAGGTGAAGCCCATGCCGAAGCGTTTCGCCATGTCGAACAGGGGCTGGGTTGCGGCGTTCGGCATCTCCGTCTCGAACCAGTGATCGAACTCAGACCGGTCTTCGACATAGAAGCGGGGGAAGAAGGTGGTCAGCGTCATCTCGGGATAGACAAGGAACTCCACCCCCTTCTCATGCGCCTGTTCCATCAGCGCCATCATCCGCGCCACCACGGCCTGACGGCCTTCGTCCTTCTGGATGCCGCCGATCTGCGCGCCGCCAACGATCATTTTCATGGGAATGTCCTCAGATGGAAAGTTTGCGCTGGTAACGGCTGACAAGGCGCACCATCGGCCACAGAAGCACGAGGTAGATCGCCGCCGCCAGCACCAGCGGAGAAGAGTTATAGGTGACGGAGCGGGCCATGTTGGCCTGGTACAAAAGCTCCGCCAGCGACACGACCGAGGCGAGCGAGGTGAGCTTCACCACCTCCACCGTGTTAGACAAAAGGTCGGGCAGCACGTTGCGCACCGCCTGCGGGATGATCACGTGGCGCAGCGTCTGCGGCATGGACAGCCCCGTGGCGCGCGCCGCCTCCCATTGGCCCCTCGGCAGGGATTGCAACCCCGCACGATACACCTCGGCGTAATAGGCGGAGTTGTTCAGAAGGAACGCGATGGCCACGGCCGCGAAGGCCGGCATCTCCACCCCCGCGAAGGGCAGCCCGGAATAGATGAAGATCAGCAGCACCAAAGGCGGCAGGGCGCGCATCAGGTCGATCACGGCCATCGCGGGCCAGCGCAGCCAGCGGCGCGGGCTGGTGGCCGCCAGCGACAGGAACAGCCCGCCCACCAGCCCCAGCCCGATCACCACCGCGCACAGCTTCAGCGTCATCCACAGCCCGCCCAGCAGCAGGGGCAGCGACTGGCGCATGATGTCGAGGTTGAAGAACATCTCGATGATACCGGGCATGGATCACACCTTCCAGGTGAAGCGGCGTTCCAGCCAGCGCGCCAGAACCACGGCGGGCAGGAAGATCACCAGATAGGCAATGGCCGCCAGCGTCAGGGGCGTCGCCGACCCCGACACGGCCTGCGCCGAGGAGGACACCGCCAAAATCTCTTTCACCCCGATGACCGAGCCGAGGGCCGTCATCTTGGTGATCGCCAGCGACCGGTTCACGAGCGAGGGGATCCCCATCCGCACCGCCTGCGGCAGCGCGATGAAGATCAGCACCTGCACGAAGCCCAAGCCCGTCGCACGCCCCGCCTCCCACTGTCCGCGGGGGAGCGCGGTCAGGCCGGCCCAGAAGATTTCCTCGGCAAAGGCGGCCAGCACGGCCGTCAGCACAAGGATCAGCACCAGCGGCCCCGACAGCGTGATCCCCAGTGCCGGCAGCCCAAAATAGATCAGAAGGATCAGCACCAGCGGCGGCAAGGCCCGCAGCATGTCGGCAAAGATCACGATGGGCAGCGTCAGCCACCACTTCCGCGCGGCGCGCAGGCAGGCCAGCATCAGCCCGATCGCGATCCCTGCCACGATCACCACCACGCCCAGCCACAGCGTCGTCCAGATCGCGGCCAGAACCTCGGGCAGATAGCGCGCAAAGACCTGCGGCGCAAAGAAGGTGTCAAGGAACCGGTTCATGCGTGGCTCGATACGCGGGACAGGAAGGCGCGGGTGCGTTCGTGCTGCGGGTTGCCGAAGATCGCCTCGGGTGGGCCCTGTTCGACCACGACGCCGCCATCCATGAAAACAACACGGTCCGCCGCCTCGCGCGCGAAGCCCATTTCGTGGCTGACAACCAGCATCGTCATGCCCTGCGCCTTCAGGTCCTTCATCACCTTCAGCACCGATCCCACCAGTTCAGGATCCAGCGCCGAGGTGGGCTCGTCGAACAGCATCACCTTCGGATCCAGCGCCAGTGCGCGGGCGATGGCCACACGCTGCTGCTGGCCGCCCGAAAGCTCCGTCGGCATGGCCTCGGCCTTGTGGGCCAGACCCACGCGGTCCAGCATGTCCATCGCGCGGGCCTTCGCCTCGGCCTCGCCGCGCTTCAGCGCCTTGACCTGCGCCAGCATGACGTTCCTGACGACCGACATGTGCGGGTAAAGGTGAAAGCCCTGGAACACCATGCCCGTCTGAAGCCGCAGGCTGTTCAGGTCCTTCGACAGCGCGTTCATGATGTTCCGCCCGGCGATGAAGATCGAACCCGAGGTCGGCTCCTCCAGACGGTTGCAGCAGCGCAGCATCGTGGACTTGCCGGAGCCTGAGGGGCCTATCACGAAGACAAGCTCCCCCCGACGGACCTTCAGGTCGATGTTGCGCAGGACGGTGGTGTCGCCGAACCGCTTTTCCAGCGCGGCAATCTCAAGCATCGGTGTCATGAAACGTCTCCGGCCGCTCAGGACGAGCAGGCGACCTCGTGGGCCGTGTCCTCATATCCAGCGAAACCCGGAACACCATAGCCCGCGACCGGCGTCACGATCATCGACCCTGCGGCGGGCTCAACACCCAGCCACTTTTTGGACAACTCGGCCAGCGAGCCGTCGGCCTTGAGGCATTCCAGCACGGCATCCACCTTGTTGCGGTTCTCCACGTCGTCCTTGCGGAAGGGCAGGCCCCAGACCTGCCCGGTCGCCAGTTCCGCCCCGAGCGCCAGGCGCGGGTTCTTCTTCACTGCCCAGGCCGCCACCGTCGATCCGGTCAGCGAAGCGTCGGCGCGTCCCGTCAGCACCGCCTCCACCGCGTCGGTCGCGGTACCGTACGCGGTTACCGTCAGATCGTATTCCGCCGCATGTTCGTTGGCATAGACATCGTAGGCGGACCCTTTGTTTACCGCGATCGACTGGCCCCGATAATCTTCCAACGTGGCGCCGGGTGCGGTGCCGGCCTTCTGGACGAAGGTGAAATTTGTATCCATGAATCCTTCGGTGAAGATCATGTTCTCCGACCGCTCCGCTGTGACCGTCACGGGCGCCACGAGGAAATCGTAGGTCCCCGCCTGCATCGCGGGGATCAGGCCCGAAAACTGTGCGGCATCGATCTGGATCGTGGTGTCCAGTCGTTCTGCGATCAGCTTGGCGAGATCTACGTTGAATCCCTCCACCCCGCCCGAGAGGCTGGGCATGGCATGGGGCGCAAAGGTGCCGTCCAGCGCCACCCGCAGCCCGTCCTGTGCGACGGCGGGAGAGGTCAGCCCGGCCATGCAAGCGAGGGCAAAGATGAAAAGCGGGGGGCGGCGGACCATGGGAAGCTCCTGTTGTGATCTGGCACACGACTTTTCCCATCTTCACAACGCCCACCGGAATTATAACCGATAATTATGTTCGCAGAGGCCACAAAACCGTCGTTTATAGACGGTGCTTATTCTCTGGGCGGCTTTCGATGCGATGTGACCTTTTGTTGATAACCCTGATGACATTCATCGCCTCCGCTACGCTGTTGCGACCTTCATTTGCCCGGCCGCGGTTGCAAGGGGCGGTCATCACCGGCCGCCAAACCTTTCATGGGCGCCCCCGAGCCCGAGCCTTCACATCCGGGGCGACACCTCCGGCAAGATAAGTCTCTTGTTCTTGACCATCCGACTGCCGAGGTCGCGGATCTTGACCCCTAGGGCGTCGCAGATGACGAGGCTGCGCCTCCCGCTCAATAGCCGGCGACGCGATTCACAAGACCGCGCGGCGTCCGGCCCGCCCGATGGTCTTCGCAATTTTCGACCAACTGGCGCATGATCTCCTTCCGGCTGGCATCGGAGGCCTTGTGCGGCGTGATCAGGATGTCCGGCCGCGTCCAGAAGGGGTGGGCGGTGGGCAGTGGCTCCTGCCGGAACACATCGAGCGTGGCGGATCGGATGCGCCCGGTATCCATTGCGTGCAGCAAATCGTCTTCCACCAGATGCTCCCCCCGCCCGATCTGGATCAACGAGGCCCCTGTCGGCATGCGCGCGAACAGGTCCGCGTTCAGGATGTCACGCGTTGCGGGGGTAAGCGGCAACACGTTCACGAGGATATTCGCGCGTGCCGCGACCTCGCCGATGCTGGCGGGGCCGGTGAACAGCTCTACCCCCGGCTCCGCCTCTCCTTCGGAACTGCGCGCCGCGATGACGCGATAGCCAAGTGCAACCAGCGCGCGCCCGACGGCCCGCCCCATAAGCCCGTATCCCAATATCCCAACCGTCACATCAAAGGGCATGGCCGGGCGAAAGCTCCGCTCCCACCGCCGCTCTGCCTGCGCGCGGGCGTGGTCGTGCATGCGGCGATGGTGCCAGATGACATGAGCGGCTGCGAAACCGGCCATCATCGTTGCCTGCGCGTCGTCGCGGACCCGCGCGATCACCGCTTCGGTCGGCAAGCTGGGACAGGCGGTGATGCTGTCCACGCCGGCCGCGATCGAGTGCACCAGTCGCACGTTCGGAAACCGTTGGAACGCGTTTGCCGGAGGCTTCCATGCCAGCGCAAGATGGACGGCAAGCGGGTCCTCCACCTCCTCGGGTCGCAGCAGGATCAGGCGAGGATCGCGCGCATCGGCGAACATTTCCACCAGATCGAACGTGGAGGAAAGGGCGACAACACGCAGCGGTTCAGAAGCTGAAAGGGTCATGGGGCGTCCTGGGTTTTCATCTTCCGGAAAGGCTGCGCGTGCACGCCCCGCCCCGCAACCGCTACTGTCGATTCTTGCTGCCTCGCATTCGAAAGCGCCGCGTGGGGCATCATTCGAGAGCGATCCTGCCCGGATCTTGGGCAATGACCTTCAGGCAAACCCTAACATCCATCCGCGCTTTGACACGATGGTCGCGCGAATCCCACGCTGAAAACATTGCGAAATATCGGTGGCTGCGCAGAGCGCGCCAACCATGATCGACAGGGATGTTCATGCGACACGTAGTATCCGCCACTCTCGCGCTTCTTCTGACGACGGCACTCGCGCAGGCCGAGGCCACCCCCGGCGGCACCGCCGACCTGATCGTGCAACCCGAACCCCCGGGGCTGATGATCGGCATCGTCACCAACGGCCCTGCGCTGGCCGTGGGAGGCAACATCTATGAAAGCCTGTTGCGTTATGACGAGACGCTGGCACCCATGCCCTCGCTTGCCAGAAGCTGGGAGGTGTCGGAGGACGGGCTGACCTATACCTTCCATCTGCAGGAGGGGGTGACCTTCCATGACGGCACGCCCATGACGGCAGCCGATGTCCTGTTCTCCGTCAACGATTTCCTGATGAAGACGCAGCCGCGCCACCGCAACACGATGGCGCAGGTGGAAAGCGTGACAGCCCCCGACGAGGCGACGGTGGTCTTCAAGCTGACGCAACCGTTCGAGCCGTTCATCCGCGCCTTCGCCTATGGCACCATGCCCATCCTGCCCAAGCATATCTATGAAGGCACGGATTACATGACCAATCCGGCCAATGACAAACCTATCGGCACCGGACCGTTCAGGTTCGTCGAATGGCAGCGCGGCAGCTTCATTAAGCTGGAAAAGAACGATGCCTATTGGGACAAGGGCAAGCCCTATCTGGACGAGGTGATTTACCACGTCATTCCCGACGCCGCCTCCCGCGCAGTGGCCTATGAGACAGGGGTGGTGGACATCCTGCCCGGCGGCTCGGTCGAGAATTTCGACATTCCCCGCCTGACGGAGCTTCCCAACACCTGCATCACCGACAAGGGCTGGGAATATTACGCGCCGCTGTCCTGGATGTGGCTGAACAACCGCAACCCGCCGATGGACAACCCGAAGTTCCGGCAGGCCGTCATGTATGCCATGGACCGCCAGTTCGCGCTGGACGTGCTGTGGAATGGCTATGGCAAGGTCGCCACGGGTCCGATCTCGTCCAAGACGCCGTTTTATTCGCAGCAGGAGCCGGTCTACGAATACGATCCCGACAAGGCCGAGGCGCTGCTGGATGAGATCGGCTATGACGGGGAGCCGATCCGCCTTCTGCCCATCCCCTATGGCGAGACATGGCAACGCTGGGCCGAGGCCGTGCGCCAGAACCTTCAGGACGTGGGTATCAAGGTGGAGATGGAGGCCGCGGACGTGGCCGGCTGGAACCAGCGTACCGCCAACTGGAATTACGACATCGCCTTCACCTATCTTTACCAGAACGGCGATCCGGCCATTGGCGTGTCGCGCAACTACATTACCAGCCAGATCGAACAGGGCAGCCCTTGGAACAATGTCGAAGGGTATTCCGACCCCGAGGTCGACCGCATGTTCGAGGAGGCGGCGCTTGCCTACCCGGCAGAGGCGCGGCAGGAGATCTATGATCAAGTGCAGGTCAAGCTCCAAGAAGACGTGCCCGTTGCTTGGCTGCTGGAGCTGACCTTCCCCACCATCTACAACTGCAAGGTGCATGACATCGTGACCTCGGCCCACGGCCCCGCGGACTCCATGCGCGACGCCTGGATCGAGCAGTGATGCAAGGCGGGGGCGTCTGCGCCCCTGCCCCGAAGGGACGGTGACCTCATGGCGAAATTCATTCTTGCGCGGCTGATGAAGGCGGCGCTTATCCTTGTCTGCATCGCGATCCTGAATTTCCTTCTGATCCAGGCGGCCCCCGGCGATCCCGCGCAGGTCATGGCCGGAGAAGCGGGCGAGACGGACGCGGTGTTCCTGCAGCAACTGCGCGAGCGGTTCGGCTTGGACCAGCCGCTTTACGTGCAACTTGGCAGGTATTTGGGAACGATCCTGCAGTTCGACCTCGGCTATTCCTACCGCCAGCAGGTGCCGGTGGCGGATCTGATCTTCGAACGTCTGCCGGCGACGCTGCTTTTGTCCCTCTCGGCCTTCGTAATTTCGCTGGGGCTGGGAACGCTGGCGGGGGTTCTGGCCTCGGCCCGGCAGGGGCGCTGGCAGGACAGCGTGATCTCCACCATCGCGCTGATCTTCTATGCGACGCCCCTGTTCTGGCTGGCGCTGATGGCGGTGCTTCTGTTCTCGGTCCAGCTGGGCTGGCTGCCGGCCTTCGGATACGAGACGGTGGGCGCCGACCACACCGGCCTGCGCCGGATGGAGGACATCGCCGCGCATCTGGTGCTGCCCGCGATGACGCTGGGGCTGTTCTTCATGGCCGTCTACGCCCGGATGACCCGCGCCTCCATGCTGGAGGTCAGCCGCCTCGACTTCGTCAAGACGGCGCAGGCCAAGGGTCTGCGTCCCGCCCTGATCCAGCGCCGCCATGTCCTGCGCAACGCGCTTCTGCCCGTGGTCACGCTGGCCGGCTTGCAGGCCGGACAGCTTGTGGGCGGCGCCGTGTTGATCGAGACGGTCTTTGCCTGGCCCGGCATCGGGCGGCTGATGTTCGACGCCCTGACGCAGCGCGATTACAACCTGCTTCTGGGCGTCTTTCTTGTTTCGGCAGCAATGGTGCTGCTGTTCAACCTGATCACCGACATCCTGTATCGTCTGGTCGATCCACGCATCCGGGTGACGGCATGATGGAGTTCTGGAACCGCTTCCGGCAGAATCGAGGCGCCGTGGTCGGCCTTCTGATCCTGCTGCTGATCGTGGTGCTGGCCGCGGCCGCGCCACTGCTTTACCCCAAAAGCCCGTGGTCGATGGTGCAGCGCCCCTTCCTCGCCCCCTTCGCCATGGACGCCTTCCCGCTGGGCACCGACCCGATGGGGCGCGACGTCGCCTCGGCCGTGGCGCATGGGGCGCGCGTCTCGCTGTTGGTGGGGCTGGTCTCGACGGTGGTGTCCATGCTGATCGGGGTGCCGATCGGGGCCATCGCAGGCTATTTCGGCGGCCGGATCGACGATGCGCTGATGCGCTTCACCGAACTGTTCCAGACCGTGCCCAGCTTTGCCCTTGCCGTGGTGCTGGTCGCGATCTTCCAGCCCTCGCTCTATTCCATCGTCATCGCGATCGCGCTGGTGTCATGGCCCCCTGTCGCGCGGCTGTTGCGGTCCGAGGTCATGGCGCTGCGCTCGCGCGAGTTCGTGGAGGCGGCGATCCTTTCGGGGCAGCGGGCACGCACGATCATCCTGCGCCAGATCCTGCCCAACACGCTGTCGGCGATCATCGTGATGGCCTCGATGATGGTGGCGGCCGCGATCCTGATCGAAAGCTCGTTGTCCTTCCTTGGCCTTGGCGATCCCAACGTCATGAGCTGGGGCTATGTCATCGGCGCAGGCCGCACCGTCATCCGGCAGGCCTGGTGGGTCAGCTTCTTTCCCGGCCTTGCCATCCTGCTCACCGTTCTTGCGCTGAACCTCATCGGCGAGGGGTTGAACGACGCCATGAACCCGCGCCTGAAGAGGAGGGGAAAATGAAGCACGAAACCATCGCCAAACCCGTCGTGGAGATCGAGCGCCTGTCGGTCGCCCTGCCCGATGGCGCCGACCGCCCCTATGCCGTGGACCGGGTCAGCTTCCGCATCGCGCCCGGCCAGCTTCTGTGCGTCGTGGGCGAAAGCGGGTCTGGCAAGTCCATGTCGGCCAATGCGCTGATGGGCCTCCTGCCCGAAGGTGTGCGCGTGTCGAACGGGCGCATCCTGCTGGATGGAACCGACCTTCTCACCCAGTCCGAGGACGCGCTGCACGACATCCGGGGCCGCCGCGTGGCCATGATCTTTCAGGAGCCGATGACGGCGCTGAACCCCCTGATGAAAGTTTCGGCCCAGATCGAGGAGGTGTTCGAGGCGCACGGCCTTCTGACCCCGGCCGAGCGGCGCGCCAAGGCGCTGTCCCTGCTGGAGGAGGTGGGCCTGCCCGATCCGCCCCGCGCCGCCGCCTCCTTTCCCTTCCAGCTTTCGGGGGGGCAGCGCCAGCGGGTGATGATTGCCATGGCTCTTGCGCTGGAGCCGCAGGTCCTGATCGCGGACGAACCCACCACCGCGCTGGACGTGACGACGCAGGCCCAGATCCTGCGCCTGATCGCGCGGCTCCAAAGGGACCGCAACATGGCGGTCATGTTCATCACCCATGATTTCGGGGTGGTGGCCGAGATCGCGGATTACGTTGCCGTCATGCAGCTTGGCCGCGTGGTCGAGGAAGGCACGGTGGAACAGGTCCTTTTCAACCCGCAGCACGACTATACCCGTAAGCTGATCGCGGCGATCCCGAAGATGCAGGCCGGCATGCGCGCGCCCGTCACCTCTGCCCCCATCCTGACGGTGGAGGGGTTGACCAAGACCTATCGCCAAGGCGGCGGACTTTTCTCCCGCCCACGGGAGGTGCATGCGGTGCAGGACGTTTCCTTCTCGCTCGCCAAGGGTGAAACGCTGGGCATCGTGGGCGAAAGCGGCTCGGGCAAATCGTCGGTCGGGCGGTGCCTTGTGCGGTTGCAGGACCCAGATGGCGGCCGCGTCCTGCTGGACGGGCAGGACATGGCCACCCTGAGGGGGGAGGAACTGCGCCGCGTCCGCCGCCGGATGCAGATGATTTTCCAGGACCCGTACGGCAGCCTGAACCCCCGCGAACGCGTAGGCCGCATCATCGCCTCCGGCCCCATCGCCTATGGCGAGGACCCGGCAAAGGCGATGGCCGAGGCTGCCGACCTGCTGGAGATGGTGGGCCTGAAACGTGACGCCGCACACCGATTCCCGCACGAATTTTCCGGCGGACAGCGCCAGCGCATCGGCATCGCCCGCGCCCTTGCGCTGAAGCCCGGCATCATCATCGCCGATGAGGCTGTCTCGGCCCTCGACGTCTCGATCCAGGCGCAGGTGCTGGACCTGCTGCAAAGCCTGAAGCGCGACCTTGGCCTGTCACTGATCTTCATCACCCACGACCTGCGCGTGGCGGCCCAGATCTGCGACCGCGTCATGGTCATGCAGAAGGGCCGGGTCGTGGAACTCGGCTCCGGCGCCGAGATCTTCGATGCCCCCCGCCACCCCTATACCCGCAGTCTGATCGACGCCATCCCCGGCCGCGCCCACGAAGCGCGGATGATCTGAAGGAGCAAACCCATGGACGTGATCCTGAAAGCCGACCTGGGCGAGATGACCGCCGCCGAACTATCCCGCCTGTTTGCCAGCGGCGGCGCCTCGCCCGTGGAGGCCGCGCAAGCCTCGCTGGACCGGATCGAACGGTTCAACCCGGAGGTCAACGCCTTCGCCCATGTCACGCCCGAGATGGCGCTGGAACAGGCGCGCGCCTCGGAGGCGCGGTGGAAGGCGGGCGCCCCCCTTTCGCCCATTGACGGCGCGCCGACGACGATCAAGGAACTGACGCCCGTGAAGGGTATCCCGCATCGGCGCGGCTCGAAGCTGGGCGCGCACGAACCCGCCGCGCAGGAGTTCCTGATCATGGAACGCCTGCGCGCGGCGGGCGTGACGGTGCTGGGGACCACCACCAGCCCGGAATTCGGCTGGAAGGGCGTGACGCATGGTCCCGCCTTCGGCAACACGCTGAACCCGTGGCGAACCGATCGCGCCTCGGGCGGATCCTCGGGCGGCGCGGCGGTGGCGGCGGCGCTGAACATGGGCGTGCTGCATGAAGGATCGGACGGGGCAGGATCGATCCGGATCCCGGCAAGCTGGTCGGGCTGCTTCGGCATCAAGCCCTCCTTCGGCTGGATCCCCTCCGACACCTTCACCCCGCTTTTCGAACTGGCGCATCGCGGCCCCCTGACCCGCACAGTGGAGGATGCGACGCTGTTCATGGCTGCCACGGCCGGACCTGATCCCCGCCAGATGTATGGCTGGTGCCCCAGCCCCGTGCCGGACTGGACCGCCGCTTTGGCGCAAGGGGTGAAGGGCCTGCGGATCGGCTACAGCCGCAACCTCGGCTATGCCGAGGTGTCTCCGGACGTAGCCGCCGTCGTGGATCGTGCGGCCGCCCGCGTGGCCGAACTTGGCGCCATCGTGGAGGAGGTCGATCCCGGGTTTGCCAACCCGCAGGACGCGCTGATCGCCCTCTGGTATGCAGGCGAGGCGCTGTCGGTCGATATGGCCGATCCCACCCCGGAACGCTTGGCCCTCATGGACCCCGGCTTGGTGGAGATCTGGCGCAAGGGCAAGGCGCTGACCGGGACCGAGGTCGTGGCCGCCGAACAGGTGCGTGCCACCCTGCGCGTAACCATGGCGCAGTTCCACCAGCGGTATGACGCGCTGATGCTGCCCACCATGCCAACCACGGCGATTGAAGCCGGGACCGATTTCCCCGGCGGCGTGAAAGGCAAGGACTGGTCCGACTGGTCGCCCTTCACCTATCCGTTCAACATGACGGGGCAGCCGGCGGTGTCGGTGCCCTGCGGCATGGACGGGGGCGGGCTGCCCGTGGGCCTGCAATTCGTAGGGGCCATGTACCGCGACGACATTGTGCTGCGGCTGGCCGCGGCCTATCAGGCGGCATGGCCCGAACAAACGCTCTCTGCCCCGCGCCGCGCATGACGGTCACCGGAATCGAACTGGCCCACCGGGCCGAGATCATCACGCCCGGTCGTGCCGCCGCCATCGCGCAACACATCTATGGCCTGCAGGGCCGCGTGGAATGGCTGTGGGGGGAGAAGGACTCCAACTACCGCCTGACGTTGGAGGATGGGCAGGCCTTCCTTCTGAAGATCCTGACACCGGGAGAGGATCCCGGCGTCACCGCCATGCACTCCGCGGCGTTGGCGCATGTGGAACTCCGCGATCCCTTCATCCCCGTGCAGCGCGTGATCCGCACGCGCACCGGCGCCCTCGACGCCCGGATCGAGGATCGGTCCGTTCGGCTCGTGACCTTTCTGCCGGGTGTGACGCAGGGGGCCGGCCCCGTGGACGACGCGCAACGGCATGCCGTGGGGGCGCTGCTGGCGCGGATGCAGGCGGCGCTGGTGGATTTCACCCATCCCTCCGCCCACCATCCGCTGACATGGAACACGAGCCTTTCGCCCTCGCTTGCACGCCACATCCCCCTGCTGCCGCCGGACTGGCGTGAGGAGGTTGCGGCAACCCTTGCGCGGTTCAGGGACGTGGTCGTGCCCCGCCTGCCGCATTTGCCCTCGCAGGTGATCCACAACGACTTCAACCGCGAGAATATCCTCGTCGATCCGACCGAACGCAGCCGCGTCACCGGCATCATCGACTTTGGCGACCTGTGCCACGCCGCGCGGCTGATCGATGTGGGTGTGGCAGCCTGTTACCAGCAGGACACGGACGATCCCGTCCACTCGGTTCTAGCCATGCTGGAGGGTTACGGCCCGCTGCTGCCGGAGGAACGCCGCCTCCTCTGGCCGACGATCCGCGCGCGGATCGCCATGCGGCTCCTGATCCCCTACTGGCGGGCAAGCCTGTTCCCCGAACAGGCCGACCGCATCCTTGCCAAATGCCCCGCCGCATGGGAGCAGCTTCGCGCCAGCGGCCAAGTGGAGACGCTGCCATGACCCGGATGATCAACGGCTTCAACGGCAACACGGCCGCCCTGCCCGAGGCGGAGCGCCACCTGGTCGAACGCCGGCAGCGCCTGCTCGGCCCCTCCTACCGGCTGTTTTATGACCATCCGCTGCATCCCGTTCGAGCCGAAGGCGTTCGCCTTTATGATGCCGAGGGGGTGGAGTATCTGGACTGCTACAACAACGTTCCTTCGGTCGGGCATTGCCACCCCCATGTGGTGGCGGCGATCCAGCGGCAGGCGGCGGTGCTGAACACCCATACCCGCTATCTTGACGAGGCGGTTCTGGATTACTCCGAGCGGCTGCTGGCCACCTTCCCCGCCGCGCTGGACCGGGTGATGTATACCTGCACGGGATCGGAGGCTGTGGACCTGGCCCTGCGCATCGCGCGGTTCCACACGGGGGCCGCCGGCATCATCATCAGCGAAAATGCCTATCACGGCCTAACTGCGGCAACGGCGGCGATCTCTCCCAGCCTTGGCGACAGCGTTCCGTTGGGGCCGGAGGTGATGACCGTGCGTCCCGGCCCCGGCATGGCCGCCGAGGTGGAGGCCGCGATCGCCCATCTGGCCCGGCGCGGCATCCGCACCGCCGCCTTCATCGCCGACAGCATCTTTTCCACCGACGGCGTGATCGCAGACCCGCCCGGCTTTCTGCAGGGGGTGATCGAGGCCGTCCACCGCGCCGGCGCGCTTTACATCGCCGATGAGGTGCAGCCCGGCTTCGGGCGGCTTGGTAGCCATTTCTGGGGGTTCATGCGCCACGGCATCACCCCTGACATCGTGGTCATGGGCAAGCCCATGGGCAACGGCATGCCGATCGCCGCCGCCGTCGCCCGCTCCGAGGTGCTGGAGCGGTTCGGCCTCGAAGTCCGCTATTTCAACACCTTCGGCGCGAACCATGTGTCGGTCGCGGCGGCGGCGGCGGTGCTGGACGTAATTGAGGCGGAGGGGCTGGTGGCCAATGCCGCCCGCGTGGGGCAGCACATGGCGGCTGGAATGCGAGGGATGGGAGAGGTGCGGGGCGCGGGCCTGTTCCTTGCGCTGGATCTTGGCAATGCCGCCCGCGCGGCGCGCGTGGTCAACGGGCTCCGGGCGCGCCGGGTGCTGATCGGTGCCTCGGGCAAGGATGGCGCCTCGCTGAAGATCCGCCCGCCACTGCCTTTCACCGAGGCCGATGCCGACATCTTCCTGTCCGCCCTTGCCGACACGCTTGCCCACGACGCATGATCCTTCCCCCTGCCCCGTCCAAATCCGCCCGCACCTATGACGCGTTGCGCGGCCGCATCATCGCCATGCGCCTGCGCCCCGGGGCCCGTCTGGCGGAGAGGGAGCTTTGCGCCGAACTTGGCATCTCGCGCGCGCCCTTCCGCGAGGCTGTATGCAGGCTGGCGCAGGAGGGGCTGGTCATGGTTGTGCCGTCGGATGCAACCTTTGTGAACCCGATCGTGATGCGGCAGGTGGTGGTCGGACATTTCATGCGCGCGAATCTCGAGGTTCCGGCCGTGCTGCTGGCCAGCCAGCGGGCCGGCAAGGCGGACCTGCGTGCGCGCATCACATCCTCGATCGGATGGAGGCCGCGGCGGAAGCGCGCGATGCCGATGTCTCCTTTGCACTAGATTGCGCCTTTCACCGCCTGATCTTCGCCGTGGCAGGGATCGAGGAGGCGTGGCACGTCCTGCATGGCGCAACGGGACAGTTGGACCGGCTGCGGCGATGGGTCTTTCCCTCCCACCCCGGTCTCTTTGCGGAAGCATTGGACGAACACCGCAGGATCCTTGCCGCGCTGGAGGCTGGCGACGGCGCGGCAGCGCAGGCCGCAATGAAAGGGCATCTTGACGACACCGTCGCCGTCCCCGCCCGCATCCTTGCCGAAGATCCGGGGATGATCCGCATGGATGCGGAGGATCTTCAGATGTTCACCTCGGTGATCCGGTCCGCCTGATCCAGCGCCAGCCCCAACAGCAGCCTTGCCCCATTGGCCGCCCAATGCGGCTCGCACCATTCACCCTCGGCATGGCTGATACCGTCGCGGCAGGGCACGAATATCAGCGCAGAAGGGCAAAGATGCGCCAGCGACAGCGCGTCATGCGCGGTCAGGGTCATCATCTCGCGCACGGTCAGGCCACGGCCGCCAGCCACATCCGCTGCCCGCTTGCGCAGATCGGCGGGAAACACCGTCGCCTGCCGCAGATGGGACGGCGCAATATCGATACGCGTGCGCGTCGCCTCGGCAATCGCGTCCGCCGCAGCACGGATGCGGGCGTTGATATCGGCCAAGCCTTCGGCTGTGTCATGCACAGCCATATAGGTCAGCTTTGTCAGGTGCGGGATGTTCACGCGGTTGTTGGGCCAGTTCTCGATCACGGTGGCGGAAACGCGTCCCGCGGGATCAACCGCCGCGCCCACCTCCTCGATCGCAAGGATCAGGCGGGCGGCGGCCAGAAGCGCGTTGCGGCGCTGACCCATCGCCTCGATCTGCGCGTGGGCGTTGGCGCCGTGAATGTCCACAAAGCCCGAGCACATGAAGGTGCTGTGCGTCACGAGGCCGATATCCGTGGCCTCCGCCTCCAGCAGCGGGCCCTGTTCGATATGCAGTTCCAGATAGCGATGAACAGGGCGCGGGGCGGCGGGAACCGGACCCGCAATGCCATTGCGCGCCAGTTCGTCCGACAGGCGGGTGCCGTCGCGGTCGGTGCGCGACAGTGCCTCCTCCAGCGGCAGAAGGCCCGCAAAAACTGCAGAGCCCATGACGCCGGGCTGAAAACGTGCGCCCTCCTCGTTGGTCCAGTTCACGACTTCGATCGGGTGGCGAGTGGTGATGCCGGCGGCGTTCAGCGCCCGCACCACAACCAGCCCCGCCACGACGCCAAGGACGCCATCGAACCGCCCGCCGGGCATCTGCGTGTCCAGGTGGCTGCCGATCATCACGGGGGGCAGATCCTCGGACCCTGTCCGTCGCGCAAAGATGTTGCCGATGGCGTCGGTGGTGACGATCATACCCGCCTCCTCCGCCCAAAGGCGGAACAGGGCGCGCGCTGCGGCATCGGTTTCCGACAGCGCCGGACGGAAGCACCCGCCCGCCGCGGTCCCGCCTATGGCGCCCAACGTCATCAGGTCCGACCAGAGCCGGCCGCCATCGATATCAGGATCGGTCATGTCTATGTCCATTCACGTTGTTCAGCGGCTGCGGGCCGCGTTCCGGTGGCGCAGCCACAGCCCCGTGACGCCGACGCAGACCGTGGCGATGATGAATGAAAACGCCGCCGCCGCGATGGCGGGCGAGAGATTGTCGCGCAATTGCAGGAACATCTGCTGGGCCAGCGTCCGCTGGTTCGGGCCGGCCAGGAAGATGGTCAGCACCACCTCGTCCAATGAATTGGCGAAGGCAAAAACGAAACCGGTCACGATCCCCGGCAAGGCCATGGGCAAGGTGACCAGCCACAGCACCTTGGGCGGCGCGGCACCAAGGCTTGCCGCCGCACGCTCGGCCGTGCGGTCCACGCTGGCCAGCGCCGCAGCCACCGACAGGATCGTCAGCGGAATGGACAGAACGGCATGCCCGACGATAACGCCCGCATAGCTGCTGCTCAGCCCGATGCGGGCGTATACAAGCTGCATCCCCACCCCCAGCACCACGGCGGGTGTTGCCATCGGCAGCAAGAACGCGATCCGCGTGAGCGTCATGGGCAACCCGAAGTGGCCCCGGAGGCCAAGCGCCGCCAGCGTCCCCAGCACGGTCGCCAGCGCCGAGGAGGCGACGCCCACGATAAGGCTGTTCCAGATCGACAGCCGCCAGGCGGGGTCGGTGAACAGCACGGTGAACCAGCGCAGCGACCATCCTTCTATCGGAAGCACCATGAAGCTGCCGGCGTTGAAGGCGATGGGCAGGATCACCAGCAGCGGCCCCATCAGGAAGATGACGCACACAAGGCCCCAGGCGAACTTGATGACACCCATCCCCTATCTCCGCGCCAAACGGTCAGACAGGCGCTGGTAAAGCGCGAAGATCGCAACCGTCACGATCAGCAGCACAAGGCCAAGCGCGCTGGCCAGCGACCAGTTCGCCTGCCGGATCGCATAGTTCGCCACGAAAGAGCTGATGAGTTGGTCATCCCCGCCCCCCAGCAACGCCGGCAGGATGTAGAACCCCAGCGAGGTCATGAACACCAGCAGGGCCCCCGACACGATCCCCGGCATTGCCAGCGGCAAAAGCACGGTGCGGAAGGCCGCCAGTGGCCGCGCCCCCATGGAGGCCGCCGCCATCATGAGGCTCTTCGGCATTGCAATCAGCACGCTGTAGATCGACAGGATCATGAAGGGCAGCATCACATGCGTCATCGCGATCAGCACGCCGGTTCGGGTGAACAGAAGCGGCACCGCCTCGCGCAGGCCGCTGAGGGTGCGGATGATTTCGGCCATCACACCGTCCTTCTGCAGGATGATCAGCCACGCCATGCAGCGCACCAGAACCGATGTCCACATCGGCAGCAGCACCGCCGCCATCAGAACCTGCCGCACCCAGCCGGTCGTGACGGCCAGCAGCATGGCAAAGGGCAGTCCGATCAGGGCGCAGAACAGCGTCACCAGCGCCGAGATCCCGATCGTGCGCAAAAAGACCTGCCGGTGAACGGATTGGTCAGGGGGCATCGCCTCGACTCCCGCCTCGCCGCGCTGCAGGTCCAGCGCGCCCAGAAGGAAGCGGGTCGTATAGGGCGGAAGGGCCGACCGGATCGTATTCCAGAAGACCGGATCCTCCCATCGCTCATCGATGGAGGGAAGGTCGACGGCCCCCTCGGCCCGCTCCACGGCCTGCTGCGTGCGCCCGAAAAGCGACCGAAAGCCCGATGTCTGGGTGTTCAGACGACGCACCGCATCACCCATTGCCGTTTGCGCTGTCTCTCGGATGTCGGCGACCAGCGCCTCCTGCATGGCGGGAGTCGGAGGCGAGACCCCATCCCATTCGTCGATCACGCGGCCAAGGTTCGGAAAGGCGCGGGCGACCTCGTTGTCCGATACCGCCGTCGTGGCGATGCTGACCAGCGGCCAGACGAAGAACAGCGCAAGGAACAGGATCAGGGGCAGAACCAGCGCGAAGGCGCGGATCCCCAACGTGCGAGACCCCGTCATGCCGGCAGCACCCAGCAATCCTCGGGCGTGAAGGAGGCGTTGATTGGCATTCCTGCGCGCAGCCCGTTCGCGCTGCACGGCAAGCGCCCGATCAACGTGCCGTCCGGCCCGTCCAGCGCCACACGCAGGTGATCGCCCATATAAACGCGGTCCGTCACTTGGCAGGACAGGACGTTTCCGCCCTTTCCGCCCAGATGCAACCTTTCGGGCCGCAGGCAGATGGACACATCGACGCCCGGCTCCAACCGCTGATGGACGCGGATGCGCGTATTGCCCGGCAGGGCGATCACGGAACCATCGGCCCCTGTCTCGGCCACCTTGCCGGTCATCAGGTTCGTTTCCCCGATGAACTCGGCCACGAAACGGGTCGCGGGCCGGTCATAGATGACTTCGGGCGTGCCGATCTGTTCGATGCGGCCATTGTTGAAGACGGCGATGCGGTCGGACATAGTCAGCGCCTCGGACTGGTCATGCGTCACGAAGACGATGGTCAGCCCGAGGCGCCGGTGCAGGTCGCGGATGTCCAGCTGCATCTGTTCGCGCAGCCGCTTGTCCAGCGCGCCCAGCGGTTCGTCCATCAGCACGACCCGCGGTTCGAACACCAGCGCGCGGGCAAGGGCCACGCGCTGCTGCTGCCCGCCGGAGAGTTGCGACGGGCGGCGTTCGGCCAGATGGCCCAGCTCCACCATCTCCAGCGCGCGGGCGATCCGGGTGCGTGCCTCGGACCGCGCGATCTTGCGCATCCGCAGCGGGAAGCCGACATTCTCGGCCACGCTCATATGCGGGAACAGGGCATAGTTCTGGAACACCATTCCCATGTTGCGCCGGTGCGGGGCCAGATCGTCGATCCGGTATCCGTCCAGCCAGATCCCGCCCTCGCTGGGGCGTTCGAACCCCGCGATCATCGTCAAAAGCGTGGTCTTGCCCGATCCCGAGGGGCCGAGAAGGCTCACGAACTCCCCCTGAAAGATGTCGAGCTGCAGGGAGTCGATGACACGGCTCGCCCCGAAGGACTTGGACACGCCATCGCAGCGGATGAAGGGCGAACGGCTCAATCCCGGATCCCTACTACTGTGCCAGCCAAGCGTTGAAGCGGGTGGTCAGCGCCTCGATGTTATCCACCCAGAACCAGGTGTCGATCGGGATGGAATTACCGGAGTTCTCGGGTGCAGTCAGCAGGAGCGAGGCTTCCTCGGGCGTGAGCATCGACATCGCCTCGCTGTTGGGCACGCTGTAGGGCAGAAGCGCGGGCATCTGCGCCATCCTGTCCGCCTGGCTCATGAAGGAGACAAGCTCCATCGCCTGATCCTTCATCGGGGTGCCCTTCAGCACGACCCAGCTGTCGGTGGCATACAGCGCGCCGTCGAAGGACAGCTTGAAGTTGCGGTTTTCGTCCCGGGCGGCCATGGTCAGCCGGCCGTCATACGCGGCTGCCATGACAACCTCGCCCGCGCCCAGAAGCTGCAACACCTGCGCGCCAGACTCCCACCAGATCACATCGGACTTGATCTCGTCCAGCTTGGCGAAGGCGCGCTCCACACCTTCGGGCGTGGCCAGCACATCATAGATCTCCTCTCCCGGAACGCCATCGGCGAGAAGCGCGATCTCCAGCGAACCTTTCGCGCCCTTTCGCAGTCCGCGCTTGCCGGGGAAGCGATCGGTGTCCCACATGTCGGCCCATGTCTCGGGGCCTTCGGGCAGCACGTCGGCGTCCCACCCCAAGGCGAAGGCCCAGGTCAGCGTGCCCGCGCCGCATTCCGAGGCGGTGCCGCCCGCGAACTGGTCCTCGGTCCCGATCAGTGCCCAGTCCAGCGGCTCATAGATGCCGTCGGCACAACCAAGCTCCAACTCGTCCGCCTCCACCTGCACTACGTCCCAATTTATGTCGCCGGTGCCGACCTTGGCCTTGATGATGCCATAGCCGCCGCCCCAGCTTTCCTGCTGAAGCGGGATACCTGTTTGTTCGGTGAAGGATTCGAAGAAAACCTCCTCCTGGGCGGCCTGGCCGGCGCCGCCCCAACCCACCACCACCAGGTCACGGGCCGAGGCCGCCGCGGAACCGAAGGCAAGAACCGCAACGCCAAGCGCAAGGGTGCGAAATGCCATGTCTCTCTCCTGTCCAGTGGCTCAGGCCAGCACGTCGGCGGCCACGTCGTCCAGCGCCCGGCGGACGCGAACCATCATGTCGTCGACATCGGCGCGGGTCATGATCATCGGCGGGCAGAAGCACTGCGCATCCACGACCGCACGCGAGATCACGCCATGTTCCATCAGCTTTGCCTGCACCTTCGCGCCAAGCTGGCCCGGCTTTTCCAGCGCAGTCCGCGCCGCCTTGTTTGTGACCAGTTCAAGCGCGGCGATCATGCCGATGCCCCGCACCTCGCCCACAAGCGGATGGTCGGCCAGTGCGCGCAGCCCTTCGATCATGTAGCTGCCAACTTCGGCCGCGTTGGCAACAAGGTCCCGCTCCTCGATGATGACGATGTTTTCCAGCGCCACGGCGGCGCAGACAGGATGGGCCGCGGCGGTGTATCCATGCGCCAGCACACCCACGCGGTCCGACTGCTCGATAATCGGGTCCAGCACCCGGTCATTCATCAGGATGGCCGAAATAGGCAGATAGGAGGAGGATATCTGCTTGGACAGCACGATGATGTCGGGCGTGATTCCGTAGGTGTCGCAGGCAAACATCTGGCCGGTGCGCCCAAAACCGGTGATGACCTCGTCTGCGACCAGCAGGATATCGTATTTGCGCAGAACTTCCTGAATCTTTGGCCAATAGGTTTCAGGCGGGACAACCACGCCGCCCGCGCCCATCACGGGTTCGGCGATCATGGCGCAAACGGTTTCGGGGCCGGCCTTCAGGATCTCACCCTCCAGCTCCTCGGCCAGACGGGTGGCGAAAGCATCCTCGCTTTCTCCCTCCTGCGCCTCGCGATAATGGTGGGGGCAGGTCAGGCGGATCATGTCCGGCACGATCAGGTCGAAGCTGTTATGGTTGGCCGCGATCCCCGTCAGCGAGGTCGCGGCAATGGTGATCCCGTGATAGGCGCGATTGCGCGAGATGATCTTCTTCTTCTGCGGCTGGCCAAGCGCGTTGGAGCGATACCACAGGAATTTCAGCGCGGTGTCGTTCGCCTCGGACCCGGAACTGGTGAAAAAGGCCTTGGACATGTTCCCCGGCGCCATCGTCACCAGCTTTTCCGCCAGATCCACCGCAGGTCCATGGGAGCGGTGGGAGAATATCTGCGAATAAGGCAGCTTCAGCATCTGCGCGTAAGCCGCATCGGCCAGCCGCTTCTCGCTGAACCCGACGCCCACCGACCAAAGCCCCGCCATCGCTTCGATATACGTCTTGCCCGAGGTGTCGGTGATCCGCACGCCCTCCCCCCGCTCCATGATGATGGGGCCGGTGGTGCGGTGCGCCTTGGCGTTGGTGACCGGGTGCAACAGGTATTCGATGTCGCGCGCCTCGGTGGAATTGGGGGCATGGCGCGGCAGCGAGTTCGGGTTTTCCAACTGCATGGGGATTGGTCCTTTGGCTTGTTCGCAAGGCAGTTCCGCAAGCAAAAGCCGCGGCTTGACCTGTCATCCTGCCGATACGCTACGGAAGGGCCGCGCCAGCTGTAAAGTGCCAGTGGTCGCCTTTGTGAAAGGACCAGTTGATGCCTTACGACATGCCCGTCATCGGCCTGACGCTTGACCGTGCCAGTGCCGTCCCGATCCAGCAGCAACTGTTCGAGCGTCTGAGGGAAATGATCCTGTGTTACGATCTGGAAAAGGGAACCGAGCTTCCGTCCACCCGCGCGCTGGCCGGTGCGATCGGCGTCTCCCGCAATACCGTCTCCTGGGCCTATGAGCGACTGGCGGCCGAGCGGTATATTGCCACCCGCCCCGGTGCGCCCGCCCGCGTGACGCTGGAGCCCGCATTCCGGGAGGAGCGGGTGCGACCCGAGGGCGCCCTTCCCGCTCCCGCCTCCGCCCTACGCACGGGGGCGGGTCTCATGCGCGGCCACCGGACACCGCGCGCCATTGCCGAGCGTCCGGGCTTCTGGCCTTTCGTGCCCGACCTGCGGCAGTTCCCCTTCAAGACGTGGCACCGGATGGTTGCGCGGCACCTGCAGATGTCGCGGCATGATGACCTGACCTATGACCAGCCCGCCGGACTGCCCGACCTGCGGGCGCTGATCGCGCAGAACCTGCGCCTCAGCCGAGGTGTGGTCTGCCATCCGCATCAGGTGGTCATCACCAATGGCGGGCAGGCAGCGCTCGACGTGATCTTTCGCCTGATCCTGAAGCGGGGCGACATGGTGTGGATGGAAGAGCCTGGCTATACCGGCGCCCTTGCCGCGATCCTTGCCGCGGGGGCCACGGCCGCTCCGCTGCCGGTGGGGCCGAAAGAGGGGTGGGACCTTTCGCACCCGCATCTCGTCCCGCCCAAGGCGATCTATGTCACGCCAAGCTGCCAGCAGCCGTTCTGCCGCGTCATGCCGCTGGCACAGCGGCACTGGATATCGGACTACGCCCGCCGGACGGATGCATGGATCGTGGAGGACGATTTCGACAACGAGTTCCTGCCACCCCGCACCATCATCCCTGCGGTCCAAAGGCTGGATGGCGGACAACGGAGCTTTTATGTCGGCACTTTCGCCAAGACGATGTTTCCCGCCCTGCGTATCGGTTATGCCGTGGTCCCCGAGGCATTTGCCGATGACATGGCAGAGGCGACCTTCATCTCGGGCCACATGGCCAGTCTGCCGATGCAGGCGGCGCTTCTCGACTTCATCCGGCAGGGCCATTTCGCTCGCCACATGACGAAGATGCGCAGGGTGTATGACGCGCGTAAGCAGCGCCTGCTGAGCCTTGTGCAAAGCACCCTGCACCCTTGGCTTGAGCCGCTGCCCACCTGCGTCGGCCTTGCCTTGCCAACGCTGATGCGTCTGCCAGATGTACCGGTGTCGGAAGAAGCGCGCCGGCAGGGCTTGCGCATCCCGCCCATCTCCGGCCGCTACCACCAGTCATCCCCGCGGCAGGGGCTTCTGCTGGGCTTCTGCGCCATGACAGAGCCGGAACTGTTGGCCAACGTTGCCACGCTGCGACGTATTCTGGAGCGCGCTGCCTGATTGGTTGCTTCTGGAAGACGTGGCAAACTCTGACGGACGGGCATCCATGCGACATCGATGTGCCTTCCGAAGCGTAAAAATAGCGCCTTCGGGGGGAGTGGAACTTCCCCCGGTATCACGCGCAAGCAGATGCCTGATGCGCTGGCGGCGACCGAGCGTTCGCGCCTACCGGCGCACCGCGAACTGGCCATTGCGGCAATCGCGGAACGCATGGGCGACACCACCACAAACCCCGACTCGGATTACGCCGTCCGCCTTACCCGAGTCCTGTTCATGTGATCACCAGGCGGGACCGGAGGGTACCTTCATTCCGGTCCACTCCACGTCCGCCCTCGAGGCCCCGTGGTAGCAGAGATGCCCTTCAGGTCCCGACCTGACCAAAGCCGGGCAGACTTTGAATCCATCCTGAAAAGCAAAAGAAGAAGGCTTCATTGCGCGTCAAATGATCCTCGGTATGCATCTGGGAAATGACCACGGCGCTCTGCCCCACGCCTGGCGGATGCCCGGCACGGACCCCCGCGCCTATACCAGCTTCGATGCGAAGGTGCGGCAGGCGCAGACCGCCGAGCGCGGGAAGTTCCAGTTCCTGTTTCTGCCCGACGGTCCCTCTGCCGTTTCCGTCGATCTCGATCACGAGCCGTCCGGCTTCAATCTCGACGTGATGATGACGCTGGCGGCCGTCGCCCGCGAGACCGAACGGATCGGCCTGGTCGCCACCGGATCAACCACATTCAATGGCCTTCAATCTCGCCCGGCAGTTCAAGGCACTGGATATCATGAGCCATGGGCGGACGGGCTGGAACGCCACAGCGCTTTGGGCTGTAACGAAAGCACGTCTCTCTGACGCCGAACGTCCGACAGGCCAGCACAACACTGATCCCCTGCGTCACCACCGCCTTCGCAGTCCACTCGCGGCGGCAGAGGATTGACTACGGGTTCATATGTGAACAAAAGGTGAACTATGCTATGAACCGATCCCTCAACGGAGGCTGACACTGCCATGTCCGCTCGCTCCCCTAACCCGGCCCTTGCCGCGCTGCGCCAGCAGGTCGCGGCGATCGAGGGTGACGGCGGCCCGCCACCCGCGGTGCTGCCATTCGATATACCCGAACTCGATCGTCGCCTGCCAAAGGGCGGCCTCGTCCTCGGCTGTCTGCATGAAGTCGCGGGCGGCGGGGGTGGTGCCGTGGACGGGGCGGCGGCCGCGTGCTTTGCCGCCGGCATCGCCGCCCGCCTCAACGGCCCAGTGCTGTGGTGCGTAACGCAGGCCGATCTTTTCGCACCCGGGCTGGAGCAGGCCGGGCTGCCCCCCGACCGCGTCATCTATGTGGACGCCGGTGATGATCAGGGCGTGCTGGCCTGCATGGAGGAAGGCTTGCGTCATGGTGGCCTTGCCGCCGTCATTGCGGATGTGGCCAGATTGTCGATGACGGCATCGCGGCGTCTGCACCTGGCGGCCAAGGGATCCGGCACCACCGGCATCGCCCTGCGCCGCTGGCGGCATCCCACGGAAGCCAGCGACTTCGGCCAGCCCACGGCAGCCATGACGCGCTGGCGTGTGTCGGTGCTTCCTTCATCGCCGCTGCCGGTTCCCGGCGTCGGGCGGGCCCGCTGGCTGATCGAACTGATCCGCGCGCGGGCGGGCGAAAGTCTGGATATCGAGCTGGAGGCATGTGATGGCACGGGTCATCTCGGTCTGCCTGCCGCTGTGGCCGACCGATCGGCTGCGACGGCAGGACGACACGCTTTCGGCTAGGCCGCTGATCATCGCCGGACGGGTCGGCAACCGCCGCATCGTCACCGCTGCGGACGAAGCCGCCATGGGTTTGGGCCTGCACCCCGGCATGCCGGTCAGCAAGGCGCAGGCGCTGGTTCCGGACCTGCTGATCGAACGGGCCGATCCGGCGGCGGATCTGGCAAGCCTTGAGCGGCTGGCTTTCTGGGTCTTGCAGCGCATCGCCCCCATCGTGGCGGTGGACCCGCCGGACGGGATCGTCATCGATTCCACCGGCGCCGACCATCTGCATGGCGGCGAGGAGGCGATGCTGGATGCGCTGATCGGACGGCTGGTCCTGTCCGGTGTCAGCGCCCGCGCCGCCATTGCCGACACATGGGGGGCGGCCCATGCGCTGGCGCGGTTCGTGGCGCAGCCGGCGATCATCGCACAGGCGGGTTCGGCAGAGGCACTGCTGTCACCCCTGCCACTGACAGCCCTGCGCCTGCCGCCATCCGTTGCGTCAGGCCTGCACGATCTTGGCTTTGCCTGCATCGGCGATCTTCTTGGCCAGCCCCGCGCGCCGCTGACCCGCCGTTTCGGGCCAGAGCTGTGCCGCCGTATGGATCAGGCGCTTGGGCAGCTTGCCGAACCCATCGAACCGCTGCGCCCCGAGGGGCTGGTCGAGGTGCGCCGCGCCTTTCCCGAACCCATCGGTGCGGCAGAAACCATCGCCCGCTATATCCGCAAGCTGGTCGCCTCCCTCTGCACGGCGCTGGAGGAGCGGGGCCTTGGCGTGCGCCGTCTGGACCTTCTTTGCACCCGCGTCGACAACCGGGTGGAGACGGTGCGCATCGGCCTTGCCGTCCCGCAGCGCGACCCGCAGCGGCTGACCCGCCTGCTTTGCGACAGGATCGAAACCATCGCTCCCGGCTTCGGCATAGAGATCATGACCCTGACCGCGACGCTGACAGAGCCGCTGGCGGCCAAGCAGATCAGCAGCCTCGATGCCACGGCACCGGACCTCTCCGGACTGATCGACGTGCTGGCAAACCGGGTCGGCCCCCGCGCCGTTTACCGCATGGCCCCGGTGGCCAGCGACGTGCCGGAACGGTCGGTTCGGCGCATCCCTGCCCTGGCCGAGGAGACCGGTGCCGGCTGGCCCGACCACTGGCCCCGCCCCTCGCGCCTGCTGCCCCGGCCCGAGGCGATCGAGACCATGGCCCTTCTGCCCGATCACCCGCCGAACTGGATCTCGTGGCGGGGCATCCGCCGGCGCGTGCGCCGGGCCGACGGGCCAGAGCGGGTGTTTGGCGAATGGTGGAAGCGGGACGCCGAGCTGATCGCCGTGCGCGATTATTTCCGCATCGAGGACGATGCGGGCGAGCGGTTCTGGATCTTCCGCGCGGGTGATGGCGAGAATGCCGCCACAGGCTCGCATCGCTGGTTCCTGCACGGGGTGTTCGGATGAGATATGCCGAGCTTCAGGTCACCTCCCACTTCTCCTTCCTGCGCGGCGCATCTTCGGCCGAGGAGTTGTTCGCCACCGCCGCCCTGATGGGGATGACCGCGCTGGCGGTGACCGACCGCAACACCCTTTCCGGCATCGTGCGCGCGCATGAGGCGGCGAAGACGACCGGCATGCGGCTGATCGTCGGCTGCCGTCTGGACCTTGCCTGCGGCACGGCGCTGCTGGTCTATC
This sequence comes from Falsirhodobacter deserti, assembly GCF_004015795.1. Taxonomy (GTDB): domain Bacteria; phylum Pseudomonadota; class Alphaproteobacteria; order Rhodobacterales; family Rhodobacteraceae; genus Falsirhodobacter; species Falsirhodobacter deserti. The sequence goes on from NZ_ML137218.1 coordinate 1,175,678, forward strand.
CCATCGACCGCGCAGCCTATTCGCGCCTTTGCCGCCTGCTGTCGCTGGGCAAATCCCGCGCCGGCAAGGGCGGCTGCCATCTGGAATGGACCGATCTTGCGCCTTATGCTGAAGGGCTGATCGCGGTGCTGGTGCCCGACCTTGCCGATGACACCTGCGGGCTGCGCCTGCGGCGGTTGCGCAAGCTGTTCGGCGACCGCGCCTATCTTGCGCTGACCCTGCGCCGCCGCCCGAACGACCAGATGCGGCTGCACGAGCTTTCCACGCTAGCGGCACAGATGCGGGTGCCGACGGTGGTCACGAACGACGTCCTTTACCACGAGCCGTCCCGCCGCATCCTGCAGGACGTGGTCACCGCCATCCGCCACACCACCACCGTCGACGCCCTCGGCTTTCGGCGCGAACGTCACGCCGACCGCTATCTGAAGCCGCCGGAGGAGATGCACCGCCTCTTTGCCCGCTATCCCGAGGCGCTGGCCCGCAGCATCGAGATCGCGAACCGCTGCCGCTTCTCGCTGGACGAGCTGAAGTATCAGTATCCGGAAGAGCGCGATGATCCCGCGTTGACCCCGCAGGAGACGTTGGCCCGCCTTACCTGGGAAGGTGCCGCAACCCGATATCCGGACGGCATTCCGGACGGGGTCACTGCTTCGCTGAACCACGAGCTGACGCTGATCGACAAGCTCGGCTATGCCCCCTACTTCCTGACCGTGCACAGCATCGTCCGCTTTGCCCGCTCCCGCGGGATCCTCTGCCAAGGGCGCGGGTCGGCCGCAAATTCCGCCGTCTGCTACGTCCTTGGCGTCACCTCGATCGACCCGAGCCGCAATGACCTCCTTTTCGAGCGGTTCATCTCTGCCGAACGCCACGAGCCACCCGACATCGACGTGGATTTCGAGCATGAACGCCGCGAAGAAGTGATCCAGTGGATCTACAAGACCTATGGCCGCGATCGCGCTGCCCTTTGCGCCACGGTCACCCGTTATCGCGCCAAGGGGGCGCTGCGGGATGTGGGCAAGGCGATGGGGCTGCCGGAGGATCTGATCGCCTCCCTTTCCGGCCTGATCTGGGCCTGGTCGGAAACCGGCGTCAGCGACAGCCAGATACAGGAGCTGAACCTGAACCCCGATGACCGCCGCCTGCGGCTGACCCTGGCGCTGGCGGCGCAGCTTCAGGGCACTCCGCGCCACCTGTCGCAGCATCCGGGCGGGTTCGTGCTGACGCAGGACCGGCTGGACGATCTGGTGCCGATCGAACCCGCCGCCATGGCCGACCGGCAGATCATCGAATGGGACAAGGACGACATTGACGCGCTGAAGTTCATGAAGGTCGACGTGCTGGCGCTTGGCATGCTGACCTGCATGTCCAAGGGGCTGGATCTGATCGCCGACCACAAGGGTGTACGCTATGACCTTGCCACCATTCCGGCCGAGGACCCGCGCACATATGCCATGATCCGCCGCGCCGACACGCTTGGCACCTTCCAGATCGAAAGCCGGGCGCAGATGGCGATGCTGCCGCGCCTGAAGCCACGCACCTTCTATGACCTTGTCGTGCAGGTGGCCATCGTCCGGCCCGGCCCGATCCAGGGCGACATGGTCCACCCCTACCTGCGAAGGCGGGCGGGGCTGGAGGCGGTGGAATACCCGACGGACGCGTTGAGGAACGTGCTGGGCAAGACCCTCGGCGTGCCGCTGTTCCAGGAACAGGCAATGCGCGTCGCCATCGACTGCGCCGGCTTCACGCCGGGCGAGGCTGACATGCTTCGGAAGTCGATGGCGACATTCAAGTTCACCGGCGGCGTCAGCGCCTTCCGCGACAAGCTGATCGACGGCATGGCCGAGCGCGGCTATTCCCCCGACTTCGCCGAACGCACCTTCCGGCAGCTGGAGGGCTTCGGCTCCTACGGTTTTCCCGAAAGCCATGCCGCCAGCTTCGCTCTAGTTGCCTATGCCTCAAGCTGGCTGAAGTGCTGGCACCCCGATGCCTTCTGCGCCGCTCTTTTGAACAGCCAGCCGATGGGCTTCTATGCCCCGGCGCAGATCGTTCGCGATGCGCAGGAACACGGGGTGGAGATACGGCCCGTCTGCATCAACGCCTCCCACTGGGATTGCACGCTGGAGCCTGCGGGCGAGGCCTTCGCCGTCCGGCTGGGGCTGCGCATGGTGAAGGGGCTGGCCAATGCCCATGCCGCTGCCATCACGCTGGCGCGGATGGATGACCCCTTCACCTCGATCGAGGATCTGTGGCGGCGGGTGGACGTTCCTGCCGCCAGCCTTGTCCGCATTGCCGAGGCCGACGGCTTCCACCCCAGCCTGCGCCTTGCCCGCCGAGAGGCATTATGGGCAATCAAGGGCCTGCCGCAGAATGAACTGCCGCTGTTTGCCGCCGCGGATCGCGAAAGCCGGCAAGACACTGCGGAACCCGCCATTGCCCTGCGCCCCATGCCCGACGGACGCGAGGTGGTGGAAGATTACAGCCATACGGGCCTCTCACTGCGCCGGCACCCGGTGGCCTTCCTGCGCCCGGACCTTGCAAGACGGCGGATCATTTCCTGCGCCGAGGCCATGGCCACGCGCGGCCGCCGCTGGTGCGAAGTGGCGGGTCTGGTGCTTGTGCGCCAGCGTCCGGGTTCGGCCAAGGGCGTGATGTTCCTGACGCTGGAGGATGAAAGCGGCATCGCCAATCTTGTTATCTGGCCAAAGGTGTTCGAGGCGCACCGCCGCATCATCCTTGGCGCGGGAATGATTGCCGTGAAGGGTCAGGTCCAGCGCGAGGGCGAGGTCGTCCACTTGATCGCACGCAACATTGCGGATCTGTCGGCAGAGCTGAAAAGCGTCAGCACGCGGGAAAGCAAAGGGAAGGTGGAGATGGGGAACGGGGCGGAGACGCCAATCCCCGCGAGCCCGTCAAAAGGGGTGCGAGTGCGGGATATCTATATCCCCGATCTTCATCTGGATGCGATCCGTGTGAAAACGAGGGATTTTCGATAGCAGACAGAGCGGCGCCTGCCCTGTGAGCGTCCTTGAACCGGCAGGCTGGCCGCAACCCTAATCAGTGTCGCCATGCCGGTGGCCGGCATCATCATGCCACCAGCAGATCACGCGGCTTTCAGCGCGCAGCCCGTCGCTGGCCGATGGCTGGCTCAGCGCGCGGTGGCAGGTGACGCCGCCGATCTGCAATTGCCCGAATACGTTGTGGCCAAGATGGGCCGTCATGACCTTGTCGATCAGATAGGGGCTCAACTCCTCGGGGCGAGCGCAGGCGGGATCCGCCACGATCTCGGCCAGACGCTCGCGCCTGGCATCTTCGGCGGCAAGGATCCGGGCCACTTCCGCACGGAAGGATTCTTCCGTCGCGGCATAAGCCTCCAGCGCAGGCAGCGATTTCTGCGGGGGTTTCTTCAGCTTCAGATGCCCGCCCCTGTAAAGGGCCAGCAGCACCCGCGCGCCGATGGGAGAGGTCAGCTGCACCGATGCTTCGCGGAACGCGAGTTCCTTTTCCTCGGCCGACAAGCGCAGCGACAGGGGCCTGCCATCCAGCACCGCCCGTCGCAGGGCCGCCAGCGCAGGGGTGCGATGTACGTTCGGGATCAGATCGATGACCGAAAGCGCCGGCTTCATCAGCGCCTGAATGTCCCACAGCATGATTTTTCCCCGCCAAACAACCCTTGGTGCCGGATTAGACCGCCGCAGGGTGGGAAGTCCACTCGTGTCGGGCGGGAAAGGCTTGCAAAGGTCACGGAACGGGCGCATTCAGATCATCGTGAAATCTGCATCCGATCATCCTCGTTCGGCACTCGATGCCCTTGGTTGGCAGGCGTTCTTTGCCGAACAGCTGGACGCCGAGGAGCTTTCGCTTGCCCCCATGCGCGTTGCGACCGTTCACCGGGCGCGGATGACGGCGGCTTCCCCCGATGGCCCCGTCCGCCTGAACCTGCCACCCAGGACCAACACCTCGGATTATGCGGTGGGCGACTGGATCCTGGTGGAGCCGGAAACCGGCCTGCTGGTCCGCAGGCTTGAACGCAAGACCTTGCTGCGCAGGCGCACCGAAGGGGGGCGCGAGCCGCAACTGATCGCGGCGAATGTGGATACGCTTTTCATCGTCACCTCTTGCAACGATGACCTGAATCCGGCCCGCATCGAACGGTATCTGGCCCTTGCCAACGAAGCAGGCACCACGCCCGTGGTTGTTCTGACAAAGGCCGACCAGGTGGCGGATGTTGCCCCTTACCGCGATCAGGTCACGGGCCTGCAACGCGGGTTGGCGGTGGTCTCGCTTGATGCAACCTCGGCCATGGCGGCGGAAGTTCTGGCACCCTGGTGCGGCGTGGGCCAGACGGTTGCGCTGGTCGGCTCCTCCGGGGTGGGGAAATCCTCGCTGCTGAACACCATCACGGAAAAAGACCCCGATGAGGCGCAGTTGACCGGCAGCATCCGCGAGGATGATGCCAAGGGGCGGCATACGACCACGTCCCGCTCGCTTCACGCGATTGCGGGCGGCGCACAGGTGATCGACACGCCAGGCATCCGCACCCTGCACATCAGCGATATGTCGTTGGGACTGGACGTGCTGTTCGCCGAGATTGCAGAGCTTGCGCCCCATTGCCGCTTTCGCGACTGCACCCACGCCCACGAGCCGGGCTGCGCGGTTCAGGCAGCCCTGGCAGACGGATCGATCGATCCGGCCCGGGTGGACAGGTGGCGCAAGCTGGCCGAGGAAAGCCGTGCCAACACGCCCGTTCAGTCGGGCCCGCGCGGTAACAGGATCACGAAACCTGCCGGCAAGCGCCGCTGAAATCCCGCTGCGTCGCGCGCCCCTGCGTGACGGGCTTCGGGCGCCCGCGCCTGATCCGAAAAACAGCTAGACTTCTCTGGACCCTGCCCCACCTGAAACCCGAAAGCATCCTGATCCCGGGCTGAAGCAAGCCGAAGGATCAGCGCAATGAGGAGGCGATGATGGCAGACGCAACCTTCCACAAATCCGGCTGGATACGCGCAGGAATCCCCCGCACGGGCGGATGGCGGATCGCCACCATCGTGCTGGCGGTCGTGCTTGGCCTGTTCGGCATCGCACTGCTTCTGGGTGGCATCTGGCTGATCGCGCTGGGCGGAAGCTGGTATTACGCGCTGGCGGGGGCCGGACTTTGCATCACGGCGTGGCTGCTTGCAAGACAACGGCGCGCCGCACTGCCTTTCTATGTGATCGTCTGGCTTCTGACCGTCGTCTGGGCCTTCTGGGAGGTGGGGACCGATTGGTGGGCACAGGTGCCGCGCCTTGTTGCGCCAACCGTGGTGCTGGTGCTGATCCTGCTGGTGCTGCCTGCGCTTGGCCGCGCCCGCAACCGCTGAACGGGGAGGAAACGACATGAACTCGATGATCCTGCGCGCCGGCCTTGCCGCGCTTCTGGCATCCACCGCACTGCCGATATGGGCACAGGAAACGGCCGCCCCGCCTGCAGGCGATCAGGCCCAAATTCCTTCGGCGCTGCCGGAAGCCGAGGATGCCGAAGCGGCTCCCCCCCAGCAGGCACCACAAATCCAGCCCGCACAGCCAACGGCCGAACCTGAACCGCAACCCGATGCTGCCGCGCCGGGCGAACCCGCGCCCGACGATCTTCCCGCGCCCGAAGGGGCCGGTCAGGCCGAAGCGCCGGTTCCCGCCCCGGCTGAACGCCCTGCGCAGGCGCAGGCGCAAGTCGGCAGCGACTGGCCCTTCTGGGGCGGCAACGCCGATGCCACCCGTTATAGCCCGCTAAGCCAGATCACGCCTGAAAACGTGGACCAGCTTGAACGCGCATTCGTTTACCGCACCGGCGACATGCCGATGGGCGATGCCGAAGGCAAATATGCCGCCGAAACGACGCCGCTGAAGATCGGCAACCAGCTTGTGATGTGTTCGGCAAAGAACATCCTGATCTCCATCGACGCCGCGACGGGCGAGGAGAATTGGCGATACGATCCGCAGGTTTCGAACGATGCGATCCCCTATTCTGCATCGTGCCGCGGGGTGTCGGTCTATACGGCGCCGGACGTGCCCGATGGCGCTCTTTGCAAATCACGGGTGATCGAGGCAACCATCGATGCCCGCCTGATCGCGGTTGACCTGACAACAGGAGATCTTTGCTCCGATTTTGGCGAAAACGGCCAAATCGACCTGTGGCAGGGCATCGGAGAGAAAGTGCCCGGCTGGTATGCGGTGACCGCGCCCCCCGCCATCGTGCGCGGCGTGGTGATAACGGGCGCGCAGGTCAAGGACGGTCAGGCCGAGGATGCGCCCTCTGGCGTGATACGCGGCTATGATGCCGTGACGGGCGAATTTGTCTGGGCGTGGGATCTGGGCAATCCCGGCGAATACGGCCAACCGGCCGAGGGTGAGACCTATACCCGCGGCACACCCAACATGTGGACCACCGCCGTTGCGGATGAAGAACTGGGATATGTCTATCTGCCGATGGGCAACTCTTCGGTCGATTACTATGGCTCCAACCGCAGCGAGCACGAAAATCAGTGGGCAACATCACTTGTGGCGCTGAACGCCCTGACGGGCGAGCCGGTCTGGTCCTTCCAGACCGTTCGGCGTGATGTTTGGGATTATGACTTGGGTTCCCAGCCGTCATTGCTGGACTTCGAAGGCACGCCCGCGATCCTGCTGCCATCGAAACAGGGTGACATCTATATCCTTGATCGCACCACCGGCGAGCCCCTGGTCCCGGTGGGAGAGATCGAAGCCCCCACCAAAGGCAGCGTGGAGCCGGACTTTCTTGCCAAATCGCAGCCGATTTCCGAATGGCACACGCTTCGCAAGGATGATCTGACAGAACGGGACATGTGGGGCTTCACCCCCATCGACCAGCTTTGGTGCCGCATCCAGTTCCGCCGCGCCAGTTACGAAGGCTTCTTCACGCCGCCTTCGGCAGACCGCCCGTGGATCCAGTATCCTGGCTATAACGGCGGGTCCGACTGGGGATCGGTTGCGGTCGATACGGACCGCAACATCCTGATCGCCAATTACAACGACGTTCCGAACTACAACAAGCTGATCCCGCGCGAGAAGGCTGACGAGATGGGTCTGCGCCCGATCAATGAAAAGTCCCCGGGCGAAAGCAGCGGCAACAATGCCGAAGGTGCGGGTGATCCGCAGGCTGGCAGCCCCTATGCCATCGATGTGAACGCGGGCTGGCGCAACACCGGCACCGGCGTGCCCTGCACGCGCCCCCCGTATGGTGGCATCCGCGCCATCGACATGACCACGGGCGAAACGATCTGGGATACGCCCATCGGAACCGCCCGCCGGAACGGACCCTTCGGCATCCCCTCCTACCTGCCCATGAAGATCGGAACGCCGAACAATGGCGGTGCAGTCATAACGGCAAGCGGGCTGATCTTCATCGGGGCCGCAACCGATAACCTGTTCCGCGCGATCGATGTCGAAACCGGAGAAACGGTCTGGTCCGATGTGCTGCCCGCCGGGGCACAGGCCAATCCCATCGCCTATGAAGTTGATGGCCGCGACTATGTCCTGATCGCGGCAACCGGGCACCATTTCATGGAAACGCCGATCGGGGATTACATCATCGCCTACCGCCTTCCGGAATGAGATCATCCTGATGTCGATTCACAAAAGGCGCCCTGCGGGGCACCTTTTCATAATGGAAGGCCGCTGAAGCTAGGCCATGCACTTCCGGTAATCTTCAGCCGTATTTATATTGAAGAACGGATCGGTGGGGGCAGAGGCGAACTCCACCATCGCGGCACCGGCCAACCGCGCAGCGTGCATGATGCTGCGATCCCCGCTATGCAAACAGTCCCGCAGCAGCGGGGCCGCCTCCACTGGCCACAGCCCGAAGGTCGGGTGAGGCCGCCCGGCCGAGGTTGCAATCCGGACTGCAGCGCCATCCACATCGCAAAGCCGCTTCACCAGATCATCCGGAAAGAACGGTGTATCCGTGGCAACGGTTACGATACGAGTCGCCCCCGCCCCTTCGGCCCGGATCATCCCTGCAAGGATTCCGGCAAGAGGTCCGGGATAATCGGGCGTTTCATCCTGCACGACGGGAAGACGCCCCTGAAAACGCGCGGGATCGCCGTTCGCGCTAAGCACCAGTGTATCGACCTGCGGCGCAAGCCTTTCGACCACGTGATCCAGAAGCGGGCGCTGACCAAGCGGCAGGAGCGCCTTGTCCGCCCCACCCATCCGCTGGCCACGGCCGCCCGCAAGGATGACCCCGCAGATCATCAGGCCGGTTCAGGCACGACCCGCACCGGCGCGCTTTTGTAAGCGGGCGTGTGCGAGGCCTGATCGTGCAGGTCCAGCGGCACAAGAACGTTCGCTTCGGGATAATACGCACCAACACAGCCCATCGGCAGATCATAGGCCGTAATTTTCAACCCGTCGAGACGCCGTTCCGTCCCATCGTCATGCGCGGAAAGAAGGGAAACGCGCTGGCCGTCGCGCAAGCCGGCGGCGGCGATCTCCTCGGGTGACATCAGGACGATCATCCGGTCCGTTTCCAACCCGCGAAGCCGGTCGCGATACCCATAGACGGTCGTGTTGAACTGGTCGTTGGACCGCAGGGTAACCAGCGTATAGATACCCTGCCCCGGCATCGTGCCAAGCGCGCTTGCGCTGGTGGGCGTGGTGAACCGCGCCTTGCCTGTCTTGGTTTTCCATTCCCGCCGTCGGGCCGCGTTTCCGCGATAGAAGCCCCCCGCCTGGAACATGCGCTCGTTGAAGTCGTGGAACTGGTCGGGATAGGTTTCGGCGATCAGGTCGCGGACAAGCCCGTAATCAGCCACCCAGTCATCCCAGCGGACGTTGGGGTTTGGATCAAGTGTCGCCTTGGCGATGCCGGCAACGATGGCGGGTTCCGACAACAGCGTATCGGCCGCCGGTTTGCGCCGCCCGATGGACCCGTGGATATGGCTGAGGCTGTCCTCCATCGTCACGGCCTGCGGGCCGCTTGCCTGCAGGTCCACCTCACCGCGCACAAGGCAGGGCAGCAGCCATGCCCCGTCACCCACCAAGGCATGCGACCGGTTGAAGCGGGTGGCGATCTGAACGTTCAGTTCCAGATTGGCCCAAGCGGGATCGGCGCGGCCCGGATCGGGAATGGCACGCGCAAAGTTGCCACCAAGGCTGAGGAATCCTTTCACCGTGCCATCAAGGACGCCCTGCACCGCTTCGATCGTCGTCATGCCTTTATCGCGCGGCGGCTCGAAGCCGAACATCTTGGCAAGCTTGTCCAGCGGCACCAGCTCGGGCTTTTCGGCGATGCCAACGGTCCGCTGGCCCTGCACGTTCGAATGGCCCCGCACCGGGCAGATGCCCGCACCCTGCCGCCCGATATTGCCGCGCATCAGCAGAAGGTTGATCAGCATGTCCACCGATTGCGACCCGTGCACATGCTGCGTCAGGCCCATGCCGTAAACGCCGATCACGCGGCCGGAATTTGCGTAAAGTTCTGCCACCTCCTCCAGATCGGCGCGGGTCAGGCCGGAGACATGCTCGATCTCGGCCCACTCCATCCCGCGGGCCCATTCCTCGAACGAGGCGAAGCCGTCGGTATGTTCTTCGATGAAGGCACGGTCCAGAACGCCGTCGGCGCGGTCCTGCATCGTGAAAAGGTGCTTGGCCATTCCTGCAATGGCCGCAATGTCACCCCCCGGCTTCACCTGAAGATAGATGTCCGAGATCTTGGTTCCCTTGCCGCTTGCCATCTCGGTCGGGCTTTGGGGATTGGCGAATTCTATCAGGCCGCGTTCGCGCACGGGATTGAAGGTCACGACCTTGCAGCCACGCTTGCGGGCCTGCTGCAGCGGATGCAGGAACCGGGGGCTGTTGGACCCGGTGTTCTGGCCGAAGAACATGATCAGATCGCAGCTTTCGAAATCCTCCAGCACGCAGGTGCCCACAGGCGATCCGATGCTTTCCTTTAACGCCACGCTGGTGGTTTCGTGACACATGTTGGAACTGTCGGGCAGGTTGTTGTGGCCGTAAAGGCGCGCGAACAACTGCCACATATAGGACGTCTCGAGGCTGGCCCGGCCCGAGGCATAAAAGACGGTCGAACGGGGGTCCAGCTTGCGAAGCGAGGCACCGATGGCTGCGAATGCCTCCTGCCATGTTGTTTCAACATAACGGTCGGTCGCGGCGTCGAAGCGCATCGGGTGCGTCAGGCGGCCCAGCATTTCCAGATCGTGATCGCGCCACATCCGCAGTTCGGTCACCGTATGGCGGGCCAGCACATCGGGCCCGCAGCGTTCGCGCGTATGGTCCCAGATCGTGGCCTTGGCGCCGTTCTCGCAAAACTCGGCCAGATGCGGCGAGGCGGGCTTGGCCCAGGCGCAGGACGTGCACATGTGCCCGCGCGGCTTGTTCTGGTTCCACAGGGTATCCAACACCCCAAGCGAGGCGTTGCCCGTTCCCATGTGCCGAAGTACGCTTTTCACCGATCCCCACCCCCCTGTCGGGCGGTCATAGAACGGGGTCGTCGGGTCCTGCTGGCGTTCGGTGTCGTCTTTCATGGGATGTCCTGCTGGCAGATCGGGGGGGGGGGGAAGCGGTCGCGGCTGGCAAACACTCCTGACGAAACGGGCAAGGCCGCCCGCTGTTCCCTTGATCTTAACCTTCGTGAACGCGGAATCCATGGGTGAAGCACTTGAAGCCGTCGCTGCGGGCCAGCCCGATCAGCGTGATGCCCAGATCATCGGCCAGCATTGCCGCCTGATAGGTCGGGGCAGAAACGGAAATCAGAACCGGCGCGCCAAGCATGGCCACCTTCTGCACAAGATCAACAGAAACGCGGCTTGTGATCAGCACCGCGCCTGCATCCGGCCGCCCCAATGCCCCTGCCAGCTTGTCCAGCGCGTTGTGCCGGCCGACATCCTCGCGCACGGCAACGATCCCCGCGTCCGGCGTCCAGAACCCTGCGGCATGCATGGCGCGGGTGGCATCATGCAGCGGCTGATGCGCCGGAAGCGCAGCCATCGCCCGCCCTACATCTGCCGCCCTTATCCGCAGGTCGGACGTCACGGGTGGCACATCCCTCAGCGCCTGCTCCAGTGAATCGATGCCGCACAGGCCGCAGCCGACGGGCCCTGCCATGACACGCCGCCGCTCGGCAAGGCGCGCGCCCGCCGCCGGTTTCAGCCAAACCCGCAGATCAATGCCGCGCGGCACCTCGGCCACTTCCACCGCCTCGATCTCTTCGAACGCGGCGATACCTTCGGTCAGGGAAAAACCGCGGGCGAAATCTTCCAGGTCCCGAGGTGTTGCCATCATCACTGCCTGTGTCGTAGTGTTGTAGCTGATGGCAATCGCAACCTCTTCCGGCAGCAGCCGCCCCTGCAGAAGCGCTGCGCCCTTTGCTTCATCCATCATCCCGCTCCTCGTAACCGGGGAAAAATAAGATATCACGCCAGCGCGTCAACCTGCTGCTTGACAGGCTGCGCCCACCGCAACCTATGATTGACGCAAGAAGGTCGTCAGGGACATTATCATGACCGAAACGGCACGGATCGGCTCCCTCTGGGTCGGGGGAACCCTGTCCTGGACGCAGATCGCCTCCATCCGCTCATTCCTTGAACTGGGGCATGATTTCACGCTGTTTACGTATCATGGCGTGCCGAATGCCCCTGAAGGTGCGCATGTCATGGATGCGCGCGAGGTTTGGGATGTCGATCTTCCCCGCCCCGCCGAAACAGAGGCTGCCACAAACCATGTCGATGCGTTCCGCACCTTCATGATCGCGCAGGAAGGAATGGTCTGGGCAGGCATGGATATCCTCGCCCTGCGCCCCTTCCCCGCCTCCATGAAATGGTTCCTGGGGCATGAGCGTTCGGAGCGTCAGCTTCTTTGCGATGCCATCGTGGGCATGCCGCATGGTTCCAGAACCCTTGGCGCGATGATGAACTTCCTGACTGCCGAAGCCCCGATCCCCCCCTGGGCGAAAGCCGGGACCCGGCGGCGGCTTCAGCGAATGCGCGACCATGGCGCCAGTGTCCCGCTTGAAGATCTTTCATGGGACACCACAGGATCCGAGGCACTGACATGGTTCGCCACCGAAGCCGGAGAGATGGAGCATGCGCTGCCAGCCAGCACCTTCTTCCCCCTTTCGTTCGACGAGCGCAAACGGCTGGTCAAGCCACCCGAACGTGAAAGCCTGATCGCGCAGCTTGAACAGGACCAAAGCCTGTGCCTTCGCATTTTCCAGCCGTGGCTGCAAAAGTTCACCAGCAACCTTCCCGGCGGCCTGCCCGCACGCACAAGTTGGCTCGGGTCGCATCTGGAAAGCCGGGGGCTGGCGGATTACGAAGCCATACCCACCCCTGCGGCAGGCAAGATCAGGTATGTGCCGACACCGGAGGAAAAGGCCGCCGAGCGGGCCGCCATCGCGCTGGATCCCGAAAGCTTCCTGTCGGATCTGGCGGCAAGAAGGAAGAACATCCCGGGCGGGGCAAATACATCCCCCAACGGCCGCATCACCCTTGTCACGATGGCCAAGGACGAAGGGCCCTATGTGCTGGAATGGGTGGCTTATCACCACCTGCTGGGGTTCACGGACATCCTTGCCTATACCAACGACTGCACGGATGGCACGGACGAGATGCTGGATGCGCTTGCGGGACTGGGCCTTGTGACCCGGATGGAAAATCCGCCCATACGCGACATGCCCCCGCAATCGCGGGCCTTGAAGCGTGCGGCGCATCATCCGCTGGTACGATCGTCCGATTACCTCATGGTGATGGATTTCGATGAGTTTCTGGCGATCAAGACAGAAGCGGGTGACGTGGACAGCCTGATCGACCTGATGAACCAAACGGATACGGACGCGATGGCCGTGACGTGGCGTTTCTTCGGATCTTCAGGCATCCAGCGATATGTCGAGGCGCCGGTCACCCGGCGTCTGGTCTGGGCAGCGGATGATGATTTCAACCCCGGTTATGGCGTGAAGACATTGTACCGGAACGAGGATTACCTGCGCATCGCGATCCATCGTCCCCGCGCGCAAAGCCATATCGAAAACCCGCCCGGGCTGCCGTGGATCAACGGATCGGCCCAGCCCATCGATGGGCGGGTCATGACGTGGCGGCAAACGCGGCATTCAAAGGGCTATGACTTCGCGCAGGTGAACCATTACGGCGTGAAAACGCATGAGGAATACCTGATGCGCCGCCTGCGGGGGGACGTTCTGAACAATCACGGCAAGTACGACCTCAACTATTTCCGCCGCTTTGACCGGAACGAGATCGAGGACAGATCGGCCCTGCGCATGGCTGACCGGCTGGATGCGCTGCTGGCCACGCTGCGCGCCGATCCGGCAATTGCCGCGGCCGAAGCCCTGATCCGCAAGCGCTTTGACGCCAAGCTGAAGCGTTTGCGCATGTCTGAAGGGTATCAGGAGGAGATGCGCGACATGGCCAACCAGTCGCGCATCATCACGGTCACCTAAAGATCGTGGAACCGGGCCCGCTGGCGTGCCGTCCACAGCACAGCGATGCTGTGGCCATCCTCGACCGGCGTTTCCGCCTCTACCACGCCTTCTTCATGCAGCCATGCACGGCGGCGCCCGTCGGCGAAGGGAACAGTCAGCGTTTCCTGCGTGCGGTCTTCGTCCAGCGCGCGTGTCATCGCCTCGATCAGCGGCAGCACGTTTTCACCTGTCAGGGCGGAAAGTGGGAAGACATGTTCCGACTGCGCACCCCGTTCAAGGATCGCAACCCGCGCAGGCCCTTCGACCAGATCGGTCTTGTTCCACACCTCGAACATCGGCACGGCAGGATCGACGCCAAGCGAGTTCAGGATGTCACCCACATCCGCCGCCTGTTCGGCGCTTTCGGGATGGGCGATGTCGCGGACATGCAGGATCAAGTCTGCCTCAAGCACCTCTTCCAGCGTGGCGCGGAAAGCGGCGACAAGCTGCGTCGGCAGGTCCGAGATGAAGCCCACCGTGTCAGACAGGATGATCTTCAGGCCGGTCGGCAGCTCCACGGCGCGCATCGTCGGGTCCAGCGTGGCAAACAGCATGTCCTTGGCCAGAACCTCGGCCCCGGTCATGCGATTGAACAGGCTGGATTTGCCGGCGTTGGTGTAACCGACTAGGGCCACCACCGGAAACGGCACCTTCCGGCGGGCCGCACGATGCAGCTCGCGCGTGCGGACGACTTTTTCAAGCTGCCGCCGGATGCGGATCATCTGCTCGTCGATGGCGCGGCGGTCAGCTTCGATCTGCGTCTCGCCGGGGCCACCCACAAAGCCCAGACCGCCACGCTGGCGTTCAAGGTGTGTCCAGGCCCGCACCAGGCGCGTCCGCTGATAGGACAGCGCCGCAAGTTCCACCTGCAGCACCCCTTCCCGCGTGCGGGCACGGTCGGCGAAGATTTCCAGAATCAGGCCGGTGCGGTCCAGAAGCTTGACGCCCCATTCCTTTTCAAGGTTCCGCTGCTGAACCGGGGAAACAGGGCCGTCCACCAGCACAAGAGACACCTCTTCGGCCTTCATGCGGGCGCCCAGTTCATCCATCTTGCCGGATCCGAACAAGGTTCCGGGCGCGACCTTGGATATGCGGACAACCTCCGCCCCAACGACATCAAGGCCCGGAAGCGCCGCGGCAAGCGCCACCGCTTCGGCAAGACCGTGTTCTGGCAAGCGGCGCGACTGGCTTGCCTTAAGGTCGGGATGCAGGACATAGGCGCGCGTAAGCGCGGCCTCGGTTTCGTGCGGGGCACCCCGCGGGGTATCGTTATCGGTAATCAGTCTTCACCCTCGTAAAGGTTGATGGGCGCACCCGGCATGATTGTCGAGATGGCATGCTTGTAGACAAGCTGAGATTGGCCGTCGCGACGCAGGAGCACGCAGAAATTGTCGAACCAGGTAATCACACCCTGCAACTTCACCCCGTTGATCAGGAAGATCGTTACAGGCACCTTGGCCTTGCGAACGTGGTTCAGGAAGGCGTCCTGGAGGTTCTGCTTGTCAGCGGCCATTCGCGTTTGCCTTATCGTTATTATGCGTCTTATCCCTCGCCCGCCGGCCATGGGCCTTGCGGTGCATATCCACTATGAAGCGGAAAAGGGCGATGTTCCAGACCCAAACCGCTGATCAGCGACGCCACGTTGCAGGGGTGATCAGCGCAAGAACCGCCAATGTTTCCACACGCCCCAGCACCATGGCCGCCGCCAGAATGACCTTTGCCGCCGCCGTTTGATCCGACCACAGCACCGGCACCTCTCCCGCAACCCCTGCAAGGGGGCCGGTCGTGGTCAGGGCTGATATGGTGAGGATCAGCGCAGATTCAAACCCCACCCCCACCAGTGCCAGCGCCATCATGGCAACGGCGGCAGAAAGGGCGAAAAGCATCAGGAAGATCCACGCGACATAGGCCCCCTCGCCGCGGATACGCCGCGCGACCGGCCCGCCACCCCCGATGGAGGACGGGTGGATGATCCGCTGCATCTCGCGCTGCGAATGGCGAAAAAGGGCATAGACACGCAGCAATGTCACGCCGCCCGCTGCCGTTCCTACACCGCCGCCCACCACGGCCAGCCCCAGCAGGATCAGGCCGGAACTGTCCAGCCCTGACCAGCCCCGCGCCACATCCCACCCCCCCGAAACATACCCCGTCGTCGTCATGAAGCTGAGTGTCGTGAAAATGCTGCCCCAAAGCGCGTGTGCGAACTGCCCCAGCCCGCCGGTATAATCCACGTTGCCCAGCCAGTGGCGCAGGACCAGCATCGTCGGCGCGCTAAGCATCAGAAGTGCCGCGAACTGCACCTCGGGGTTGTCGCGCATGCGGAAAGACCGCTCGATCGAGGCGAGGCCGGGCAGCATCCTTCGGGTGATCGCCACTGAAAAGAACAGGAAGACGAACATCTCTCCCATGCGAAGGCCGGGCTGCTGCGCGAAGTCCACGCCCGGATAGATGCCGGACGTGGAAAGCGTGCCCATGGCGAAGGACAACGCGAAGATCCCCGGCTCTCCGCTGACCAGCAGAAGTGCCCAAAGCACCAGTGTCAGGCCGGTATAGACGGGAAAGATGCGTAGCGCGTGATGCTGGATCCGCTCTGAAGGATCGGCAACCTCGATCCATGCGCCAAGGGCGGGACGGCCCGGCGGACGGCCCGAGATGACCTCGATCCCGCCAAGGTTCATCGGTGCCATGACCGCAACCGCCGTCAAGATCACGAAGAACCCGCCCAACCAGCCGACAAGCGCCCGCCACAGGTGCAGCGTGTCGGGCAGACGCCCCGGCGTGTCGTACAGCGTCGCGCCCGTGGTCGTGAAGCTGGACAGCATCTCGAACCACGCGTTGAAGAAGCTTGTATCCGGCACTGTCCAGTTGAACGGGATCGCGAGCACAAGCGGCATCACCAGATAGGCCGCGAGCATCGCTGCCAGATGGCCCCGCGCCACGTCTTTCGAGCGGCGGTTCGCGGTCGCGATGGCCAGCATTGCCGCGACGATCAGAACCAGCGTCCCGGAATAGAAAAAGGCCCGCGAAACGGGCATGTTCCCCCGCACCAGCGCATGGCCGGCCGGAAGATACATGAAAGCGCCGCCGATGATGCCAAGCCAGATCAGCAGCGGAAGTCGTGCAAGGCGCGACATCAGAAGAAGTCGATGGAAACTTGCAGCAGGCGTTCCACCTCGGGAACGTCCGCACTCATGGCGAAGATGGCGATGATGTCGCCCTCCTCCACCCGCAGATCGGGGTCGGGCTTCATCATCCGGTCACCTTTCAGCAGCCCCCCGACCAGCACGCCCGGCGGAAAGGCGATGTCACGGATCATCTTGCCCGACATGGAAGAGGTTGAAAGGACCTGCGCCTCGATCAGTTCCGCCTCGGAATCGCCAATGGCATAGATCTGGCGAACCCGCCCGTGCCGGATATAGCGCAGGATCGATGAAACGGTGGTCGCCCGGGGATTGATATGGGCGTCGATGTTCAGCGGCCCCATCAGCGGCACCAGCGTCGGATCGTTCACCAGCGCGATCGATAACGCACATCCCGCCTCCTTCGCGCGAACGGCGGCCAGAAGGTTCGTCTTGTCGTTATCGGTCAGGGCAAGAACCGCATCGGCGCGGCCGATATCGGCTTCCTCCAGAAGAGAACCGTCCATCCCGTCGCCATTCAACACGATGGTCTTTTCCAGCGCGTCGGCGGCGGCTTCCGCACGGCCACGGTCATACTCGATCAGTTTCGCACGCACGCCATCGCGGCGCTTTTCCAGTGCCTGCGCCACAGCAAGCCCCACCGCGCCGCCGCCGATGATGACAACCCGTTCCTGTTTACGGCTGGCCTTTCCGAACACCTCCATCGTGCGGGCGACGTCATGCGAATGGGTGAAGATGTAAACGGCGTCCCCCGCCAGAAGCTGAACGCCCGCATCCGGCACGAACAGCCGCCCTTCGCGCCGGATACCGACCACGATGGCCCGCAGGGTGGAAAACAGCTCGTTCAGCTGGCGCAGCGGCGTGTGCAGAACGGGGCAATCCTCGTCCAGCGCAAGGCCCAGAAGCTGCGCGCGCCCTTCCATGAAGCTTTCAGTGTCAAAGGCCTGCGGGGCTGCCAGCCGTTGCAGCGCGGCCTCCGCCACCTCCTTTTCGGGGGAGATCACGACGTCGATGGGCATATGCCCCGAGCGGTACAGATCGGCATAGATCGCGTCGAGATAGCTTTGCGCCCGAAGGCGCGCCACCTTGCGCGGCACCTCGAAGATGGAGTGGGCCACCTGGCAGATGACCATGTTCACCTCGTCCGACCGGGTGGCCGCGATGATCATGTCGGCATCCTTGGCGCCCGCCCGTTCCAGCACATCAGGATAGCTGGCGAAACCGATAACACCCTGAACATCAAGCGTTTCCGTAGCACGCCGCACCAGATCCACCGTCATGTCGATGATGGTCACGTCATTGCGCTCGCCCGAAAGCTGGCGGGCGATCTGCCAGCCCACCTGCCCGATGCCGCAGATGATGACCTTCATGCCTGATCCTCGGTTCCGTTGCCCTTGACCACGCCAAGGGACTTCAGTTTCCGGTGCAGCGCCGAACGTTCCATCCCGACAAAGCTGGCCGTGCGGCTGATATTCCCGCCGAAGCGGTTGATCTGGGTCAGAAGGTATTCCCTTTCGAACAGTTCGCGCGCTTCGCGCAGCGCCATGGATGCGATCAGCCCGCCGATGCTTAACCGGCCATCCATCGCGGGGGCGCCTTCCAGGCCAGGCAGTTCGGCCGGTTCAATCGGGCCGGAGCCTTCGCCAAGGATCAGCACACGCTCGATCACGTTGCGAAGCTGGCGCACGTTGCCGGGCCAGGGCATGGTCTGCAAGGTCGCCTCGGCATCCGGCGACAGGCGGCGCAGCGGCAGCCCCTGCGCCTTGTGCAGCAGTTCAAGGAAATGCCGCGCCAGTTCGGGGATATCGTCACGCCGGTCGGCCAGCGACGGCACCGCGATTGGCACCACGTTCAGCCGGTCATAAAGCTCCTGCCGGAAGCGCCCGGCGGCAATCTCGGTTCGCAGATCCCGCGAGGTGGAGGAGATGACCCGCAGGTCGACGCGCACCTTCTCCACGCCGCCTACTCGTGTGAACTGCTGTTCAACCAGAACCCGCAGCAGCTTGGACTGGGTGCCGAGCGGCATCTCTGCCACCTCGTCCAGATAAACGACGCCGCCGTGGGCCTGTTCCAGCAGTCCCTTTTCCAGCCCCCGCTCGGTCGTTTCGCGGCCGAACAGCACATCCTCCATCCGCTCCGGCTCGATCCCGGCCGAGGACACGGTGACGAAAGCGGCCTCCCCGCGGGCAGAATTAGTGTGGATGTACCGCGCCGCCATTTCCTTGCCCGACCCTGCCGGGCCCGTCAGCATTACGCGCCCGTTGGACTTCGTCACTTTGTCCAGCTGCTGGCGAAGCGTCCGAAACGCCGAGGAGGAGCCGATCATCTCGGCCGAGGTGGTGTCGCGGCGACGCAGCTCGCTGTTTTCGCGACGAAGGCGGGACGTTTCCATTGCCCGCGTCACAACAACCATCAACTGGTCGATGTTGAACGGCTTTTCGATGAAATCATATGCGCCCTGCTTGATGGCGGCGACCGCGATCTCGATGTTGCCATGGCCCGAGATGATCACCACCGGCACATCGGGGTTGTTGCGCTTCACCGTCTTGAGGATGTCGATCCCGTCCATCCGGCTGTCCTTCAGCCAGATATCAAGGATGATCAACGAGGGCGGATCGGCGTTGATTTCGGCCATGCAATCGTCCGAATTGCCGGCAAGGCGCACGATGAAGCCTTCGTCGCGCAGGATGTCGCCAATCAACTCGCGGATATCACGCTCGTCATCGACGATCAGGATGCTGCTCATCTGCCTTCTCCGTTCTTGCGGCGGCGCGGAGTGCGCGGCAGACGGATTTCCGCCATCGCACCCGCATGATCATTTCCATCGAACACTGGCGCATCCGTCAGCGACAGCGTGCCCCCATGTTCTTCAACGATTTTCTTGACAATCGCCAAGCCCAGTCCCGTCCCTTTTTCACGTGTCGTCACATAGGGCTCGAACAGGCGCGATCTATCTGGCGGAAGGCCGCAGCCATTGTCGGCGATGCGGATCACAGCGGCCTCTGCCTCGGTGCAAAGCGAAAGACGTATCTCCGGGCAATAGTCTTTTACTGTCGATTTACCTGCCTCCTCAATGGCTTCACCGGCATTCTTCAACAGGTTTGTCAGGACTTGCGAGATCATTGTGGCGTCAAGATCCATCACGAGGGGGGTGTCCGGCAGATCCGTCTTGATATTCAGGCCGACCTGCAGGATTGCCGCATCTCGCAGGATCTTCACAAGGTCGTGTTCGCGACGATCTGGCTCCGGCATGCGGGCAAACCTTGAAAATTCGTCGATGATGCGCCGCAGGTCATTCGTCTGCCGCACGATGACGTCGGTATATTGTTCAAGATCACCCGCCATATCACCGACCAGGGGACGGAACTTGCGCTTGATGCGTTCGGCCGAAAGCTGGATCGGCGTCAGCGGGTTCTTGATCTCGTGCGCGATGCGGCGCGCCACGTCGCCCCATGCGGCCAGGCGCTGTGCGCTGACAAGATCCGTCACGTCATCGAACGCAATTACATAGCCTTCAAGCCCTTCAGGCGTTTCCCGCACCGACATGCGTACAAGAAGGCTTTCCAGCTTCCCCTTGCGCGAAATTCGCAGCTCTTCCTGTACGGTGCCGCCCATTTCGCGCAGGCGGGCGAACAGCGGCGCGAATTCCGGTACCGCCACGTCCAGCGGCAGATCGGTAGAATCCATGTCCAGCAGGCGGCGGCCGGCACGGTTGATGAAATCCACCCGCCCCTGCGCATCCAGACCGATCACGCCCGATGTCACCGAATAAAGCACCGAATCGAACAGCCTGCGCCGCCGTTCCACCTGCGCATGGCTGTGTTCCAGATCGTCCCGCTGGCGCTTCAACTGACGCGTCATCTGGTTGAACAGCCGGCCCAGCATGGCGATCTCGTCATCGCCATCCTCCTCAGCCACCTGAACGTCCAGATCGCCCCCGCCAACGCGCTGCGCCGCGCCTGCCAGACGGCCCACCGGCCCCGAAAGCCGTTCGGCGAACCACAGTCCCAGCCACACGGCAGCAAGGATCAGGATGACGGCAAAGCCCAGATAGAGCAGCGCGAATTCGAACAGCATCCGGCCGCGATCCGCCTCAAGCTGGTGATAAAGATGCACGGTTTCGCGCGTATCGTCCAGCAGGCTCAGGATCTGGCCATCCACCTCGCGCGTGACATAAAGATAGCGGTCGGGAAACGCCTCAAGGTGCACGATGGCGCGGAACTCGTTATGGGACCAATCTTGGATCACCGCCACGCCGTCCTGCTGTGCCTGCACAATCTGGGCTCGCGTGGGGCGGTCGAAATCGAACAGGTAGCTGCGATCACCCCGCGTGCGAAGCTCCCCCCCGCCATCGATCAGGTACGCCTCGCGCAACCCTCGTTGCACAAGCTCCTGCCCTTGCGAAAGGATGGGGCGCAACTGGTCATCCTGAAGGAAGAAGGTGGTGCGCTTGGCCGTGTCCAGATATTGCGCAAGGGCGCGGGCGTCGTCGATCAAGTCCTGCCGATGCTCCGCCTCATAGGCTTGCGCGGCTGCCAGCGAATTGCCAACAACACGCTGCACCCTGTCAGAGAACCAGCCTTCAAGACCGATGTTCAGCGTGATGACGGCGAAAACTGCGACAAGAATCGTCGGGATCAGCGCCACCAGCGCGAACACGCCCGAAAGCCGCAGGTGCAGGCGTGATCCAGCCGAACGGCTGTGCCTGTCGGCGACGATCTGCGCCACGCGCGCCATCACCAGCGCCGCCACGACCAGCACATAGACAAGGTCCGTCAGCAGCACGAGACGCAGCGCCGGCGATCCGCTGGACAGTTTCAACGGCCCAAGAAACAGCAGCGTCAGCCCCGTCAAGACCGGACCAAGCGCGACCAGTGCGAAGGTCGCAGCCGTTTGCACCTTGCGCTGGCGGCGAAGCCGCGACAGGCGCATGAAGGTGTTGTTGCGTGCCGCAGATCGCACGGAGACGCTTGCCCTCATTCGACGGGAAACTTTACCCACATGACCCACCGGATAGGCGTGCCTTCTGTTGCGCTTTTACATCAGCTTCCGGCGGCGTGTCACGCGAATATCCAGTTCGGTGATTTTCTTGCGCAGTGTATTGCGGTTGATCCCAAGCAGATCGGCACATTTCGCCTGGTTGCCGGCTGTCGCATCCAGTGCAATCTCGATCAGCGGACCTTCCACCTCGCGCAGCACGCGCTGATAAACGCCCGGCGACGGTAAGGCCCCGCCATGCAGATCGAAATACCGCTTCAGATGCCGTGCGACCGAGGCTGATAGCTTCTCGCCCTCGCCGCCGCCACGAAGGGGTTCCATGGCGGGCTGGTTGCCAAGAACCGCCTCCACCTCGGCCTTTGTGATCTCTGCCTCGGCCGAGGTGACGACAAGCCGCCGCAGGGTGTTTTCAAGCTGCCGCACGTTTCCGGGCCAGTTATAGGCGCGGACCATCTCCCGCGCCTCGGGGGAAAGCCGGCGGGTGGACCCCGTGTCCCGCTCTCCACGTGCAAGAAAATGTTCGGCCAGAAGCGGAATATCGTCCACACGTTCGCGCAGGGCCGGCACATGCAGCGTCACGCCGCCAAGGCGATAGAACAGGTCCTGCCGGAAGCCCCCCTGTTCCATCCGGGCCTGAAGATCGGATTGCGAGGTTGCCATGATCCGCGGTGCGGAATCGCCCAGCTGATCCAGCAGGCGGACGATGCGGGCCTGCGTTTCATCATCGTAGTCGGCCACTTCATCAAAGACGAGGCTGCCGCCGCGGGCCTTCGACAATAGCGTGGCCGCGGCGTCCGGGCCATGCAAATCCGCCGGTTGCGCCACCACGAAAGGCTGCGCGCGCCGGTCGGAAAAATCGTGGATCGCGCGCGCGATCAGCGACTTACCGGTGCCCGATTCGCCGGTGACCAGCACGGGCAGATCGGTGTTCATCACCCGCGCCACCAACCGGTAAAGTGCCTGCATCGCCGGGGTGCGGCCAACCAGGGGCAGATCGTCCCCGCCCTCGCGCGGTTGAACGGGGCGGGCCGAGGCGCGCCGCTTGGTATCCAGCGCGCGCGCCGACCGCTTCATCAGGTCCGGCAGATCGAACGGCTTGGGAAGATAATCGAACGCTTCCGCCTCTGCGGCCTGAATGGCTGTCATGATGGTGTTCTGGGCCGAGATGACGATGACCGGCAGGCCCGGCCGCAGTCGCGCGATGCGCGGCAGCGCCTCCAGCCCGTTGCCGTCGGGCATCACGACATCCGAGATGACCAGATCCCCCTTGCCCTCTTCCACCCACCGCATCAGCGTCAGAAGGGACGAGGTGGCATGGACCTTGCAGCCCGCCCGCGTCAGCGCCTGGGTCAGCACCGTGCGGATGGTGCGGTCGTCATCTGCGACAAGGATCGTGCCGTCCATTCAGTTCTCCATCTGGTTTGATGTTGCCATGCGCGGGGCAACGGGCAGTGACACGCGGAACACGGTGCGGCCGGGAACGGAATCCACGCCGATGATCCCGCGATGGTCGGACACGATCTTCGACACCAGCGCGAGGCCAAGCCCTGTGCCGTTCTCACGCCCCGAAACGAAGGGATCGAACACTTGCGCCGCGATTTCGGGCTTTATGCCCGGGCCGTCATCGATGATCTCCACCTGCAGCGGGACGGTGCCCCCGCCATCCGGCCGGCGCAGGCGCAGTGACAGGTCATAGAAGGTCCGCAGGCGAATGGTGCCGCCGCCCGACCCTGCCGCCTCGGCCGCGTTCTTGATCAGGTTCAGGAACACCTGCATCAACTGGTCCGGATCGGCATAGGTCATGGGCAACGAAGGATCGTAATCCTCCACGATCGTCATCTGCGCGGCAAACCCGACCATCGCCGAGCGGCGGGCCTTGTCCAGCGCGTCGTGGATGTTCACGGGGCGAAGTTCGGGCGGGCGGACATTGCCGAACTGCTCCACCTGCTCCAGCAACTTCACGATGCGGCGCGTTTCCTCCACGATCAGATCGGCAAGTTCCCGATCCTCGGGCGCGAGGTTGACCGAGATCAGCTGCGCCGCACCCGATATGCCGGCCAGCGGGTTCTTGATCTCATGCGCCAGCATTTCCGCCATGCCGATGGCCGACCGTGCGGCAGACCGGACGGCGGCGGCCTTGCCCAGCCTGTCGGCAATCTCGCGCGGCCAGATCAGCAGCATGACTGCCCCCGGCACATCGGCGAAGGGTGCGATCTGGATGTTGCACTGGATCGGAGGGCGTTCCCCCGTCGTCACGTCCACATCATTGATGGACATCGCGCCTTGGTTGCGGCGCACGCGGGCGATCGCCTCGTCCATCGGCGCATCGATGGAAAGGCGGTCCAGCACCGGCTCGTTCAGCAGGCTTTTCTCTGACGCGTTCAGGAAGCTTTCCGCCAGCGGGTTGATCGCGATCACTGCATCCTGTGCATCCACCAACAGGGCGGGAACGGGAAGGCTGGACCAGATCGACGCGTCGCTGGGGAGGGTCATGCGGCGATCGCCTTCTGGCTGAACGCCCCGTGCAGCGCGTCGATCACCTGTTCTGGATCGTTCAGTGTCAGCACGTTTCCTTTGGGCGCCCCGGCGGCCTCCAGATACCAGCCCAGATGCTTTCGGGCGACCTTCACGCCGAGTTCGATGCCATAAAAATCCAGCATCGCCGTATAGTGGCCGATGACCATATGCGTCAGATCTGCACCTGCCGGCACTTCGGGCGCAGCCCCTCCGTGCAACGCCGAGGCGATCTGGGCCAGAAGCCACGGGCGTCCCTGCGCGCCGCGCCCCACCATGACGCCGTCTGCCCCTGACTGGCGCAACGCCTCGGCGGCAGCGGCAGGGCTGGTGATGTCACCATTGGCGATGACGGGAATGGTCACCGCCTCCTTTACCGGCCGGATTGCGGCCCAATTGGCCTGCCCCTTGTAGAACTGGCAGCGCGTGCGCCCGTGGATCGTGACCATGCGGATGCCGGCCCCTTCGGCCATGCGGGCGATCTGCGGTGCGTTCAGGCTGTCATCATCCCAGCCAAGGCGCATCTTCAGCGTGACAGGAACGGAAACCGCATTCACCACCGTTTCGATCAGGCGCAGCGCAAGATCAGGTTCCCGCATCAGCGCGGACCCGCAGGCCCCGTTGCCGCTGGCCGAGGTGACGCGCTTGGCCGGACAGCCCATGTTGATATCGATGATGCGTGCGCCCTGCCCCTCGACATAGCGCGCCGCCTCGGCCAGCCAGTGCGGATCGCGCCCTGCAAGCTGGACCGAGGTGGTCTGATCGCCCAGTCCCAGTTCCGCCTTCGCCCGTGCTTCGGGCTTGGCCTGCACGACCTCTTGGCTGGCGACCATTTCGGAAACAACGAGGCCCGCCCCGAACCGCGAAACCAGCTGGCGGAACGGCAAGTCGGTGATGCCGGCCAACGGGGCCAGCAGCACGGGCGGGTCAATGGTTACGGAGGCGATCTGAATGGACAACTGCCTAATCCTTGAGCGTCAGCCTTCGGGGTACGCCCTGCGCCAACGATTTACAATTTGGTTGCAACCGCATCAACGCCCGGAAAGGTGTTGATGATGCTTTATTGTGCGCCATGCACAGTTCGTGGGCGCAGGCGACACTTTCCTTGAGGGGTGGAGCATGCCATAGCAAGGAAATGACCACAGTTGCCATCATCGTCGCCGCAGGCCGCGGCAGCCGTGCCGGCGGTGGGCTGCCCAAGCAGTGGCGGCCCCTGAACGGGCGCCCGATCATCGCGCACACGCTGGAAGCGTTTGCCGGACTTCAACGCCTTCTTGTGATCCACCCCGATGATCGCCCCCTTGCCGAACCGCTGGAGGTGGAGGTTGTGGAGGGCAGCGACACACGCGCCGGATCCGTGCTGAACGCCTTGCGTGCATTGGAAGGGCGCGGCGTCACGCGCGTTCTGATCCATGACGGTGCCCGCCCGCTGGTGCCGCCCGCCGTGATCGCGCGTGTTCTGGCAGCGCTGGAGGCCTCCCCCGGCGCCGCACCCGCACTGGCTGTCACCGACGCGCTTTGGCGGGGCGAGGCGCATGTTTCCGGCACGCAGGACCGAACGAACCTTTGGCGGGCGCAAACCCCGCAGGGCTTCCGCTTCGACGCCATCCTTGCGGCCCATGAGGCGCATCCGGGCGGCGCCGCGGATGATGTGGAGGTTGCCCGCGCGGCGGGCCTTGACGTCGCCATCGTGGAGGGCGACGAATCCAACCTGAAAGTGACATGGCCCGACGATTTCGCGCGGGCCGAGCGGCTGTTGAAAGGGCGCGACATGGATATCCGCATCGGCAACGGCTATGACGTGCACCGCTTTGGCGAGGGGGATCACGTCTGGCTTTGCGGGGTGAAAGTTCCGCACGGACGCAGCCTTCAGGGGCATTCGGATGCGGATGTGGGGATGCATGCGCTGACCGATGCGATCTATGGCGCGCTTGCCGAAGGGGATATCGGGCAGCACTTCCCCCCGTCGGACATGAAATGGAAGGGGGCGGAAAGCCACATCTTCCTGCGCCACGCGATGGAACGGGTGGCCGCGCGCGGATATCGCCTGATGAACTGCGACGTGACGCTGGTGTGCGAGCGTCCGAAGATCGGTCCCCATGCCGAGGCAATGCGCGAAGCTCTGGCCGCGATCATGGGGGTGGAGGTCGGCCGCATCTCCGTCAAGGCGACAACATCGGAGCGGCTTGGCTTCACGGGCCGCGAGGAAGGCATCGCCTCTGTCGCCACCGCGCTTCTGATGAGGGACTGACATGACGCGCTGGATCTGCCTTGGTTTCGGGCTGGGCCTGTTGCGACCGGCCCCGGGAACCTGGGGCTCTGCCGGGGCGTTGATCCTTGGGCTGCTGATCGATCGGTATCTTGGTTTCCCCGCGCTGGTCGTCGCGACGGTTCTTGTGACCGTCGTTGGCTGGTGGGCCTTGGGTCACGAACTGCGCGGCGAGCATGAGGATCCGTCCGAATTCGTCATCGACGAAGTCGCGGGCCAATGGCTGGCGCTTCTGTTTCCCGCCGCCGCGTTCTGGTGGCACGGAGTGGAGAATTGGGCCGTCATCGCCTATCCCGGATGGGTGGGTGCGTTCCTGTTCTTCCGCCTGTTCGACATCTGGAAG
This sequence comes from Falsirhodobacter deserti, assembly GCF_004015795.1. Classification (GTDB taxonomy): domain Bacteria; phylum Pseudomonadota; class Alphaproteobacteria; order Rhodobacterales; family Rhodobacteraceae; genus Falsirhodobacter; species Falsirhodobacter deserti. Next base: position 1,202,419 of record NZ_ML137218.1, read on the forward strand.
CCGTGGCTGGTCGGCCGCGCCGACCGGAGGGGCGGCGTGGCCGGGGTGATGGCCGACGATCTTTGGGCCGGATTGTTTGCCGGTTTCGCCACGATGGTGGCCGCCGGCATCGCACATGGAGTGTTGATGTGAGCTGGATCGATTTCCAAAAACATGCCGAAGAAACCGGCATAACCATCGCAACCGCCGAAAGCTGCACCGGCGGCCTGATTGCCGCCGAGATCACGCGCAACCCCGGTTCCTCCAAGGTGTTCGAGCGTGGGTTCGTGACCTACTCCTACCCCTCCAAGGTGGAGATGCTGGGCGTTTCCCCCGAGACGCTGGATGCCGAAGGCGCGGTATCCGAAGCCGTTGCCGCCGAGATGGCGCAAGGCGCACTTGACCGTTCGCGGGCGACGATCGCCGTCAGCGTGACAGGCGTTGCTGGCCCCGGCGGAAGCGAGAACAAGCCTGAAGGGCGCGTCTGCTTCGGCCTTGCCATGCAGGATCACCCCACGGTGACGGAAACGGTCGATTTCGGCGCCCTTGGCCGAAGCGCGGTGCGGGAAGCGACGATGGCCCACGCGCTGAAGATGCTGCGCGCGGCCACCGGCATGGATCAGTTGCCCGAACCGTAAAGCTCTGCGGCCCGCGCCTCGAAGGCGCGGACGATCCGCTGCATCGCCTCGTTGAAGACCATCCCGATGATGCCCTGCAGGATGGCGTTGCGGAATTCGAAATCAACGAAGAAATCCACCTCGCAGCCGCCTTCCGGCAGGTCGCGGAAGGACCAGGTGGATTTCAGATACTTGAACGGGCCGTCCAGATATTCGGTATCGATCTTGTTCTGTTCGGGCCACAGCGTCACGCGGCTGCCGAACCGTTCGCGAAATACCTTGAACGAGATCACCAGATCGGCTTCCATCATCTCTCCGCCGCCCTCGACCGGCGTGCGGGACCGGATGCGCGCAGCCGAGTTCCACGGCAGGAATTTCGGGTAAGAGCCGACATCGGCCACAAGATCGAACATCTGCGCCGCCGTGTATGGCAGGCGGCGGGTTTCGTGATGGGTCGGCATGGCATCCTCCGTGACTTCCCGAGAGGTTTTCGCTACTCGGGTCCACATGTGCAAGGGGATAGCATGACGAAACGTTCCTACGAAATTGACCAGATGATCTCGGCCAAGGCCATTGCGGCACGGGTGGAGGATCTGGCACGCGAAATCACGGCCCATTACGAGGGGACGGAAAAACTGGTGGTGGTGGGCCTGTTGCGCGGCAGCTTCATCTTCATCGCGGATCTGGTGCGCGAGATCGGCCTGCCGGTGGAGGTCGATTTCCTTGAAGCCTCCTCCTATGGCGATGCGATGCAATCCAGCCGCGAGGTTCGCATCCTGAAGGACCTGCGCGGCGAGGTTGCGGGCCGCGACGTGCTGGTGGTGGAGGATATCGTCGATACCGGCTTCACCCTGTCGCATGTGACGGCGCTTCTGCGGTCGCGCGGCCCCAAAAGGCTGGAGGTTTGCGCCCTGCTGGACAAGCCTTCCCGCCGCGAGGTGGACATGAAGGCGACATGGACCGGCTTCACCATCCCCGACGAATTCGTGGTGGGATACGGGATCGACTTTGCCCAGTCGAACCGCAACCTGCCCTATATCGGCAAGGTACGGTTCACGGAGGATACATGAACCTGATCTGGTTCCTTCGCATGGCGCAATGGGTGCGTCACCCTCCGCCGATGTGGAAGGTGATCCTCGTGCTGTGCGTGATCGCGGCCTGTGCCGCGCTGTTCATCGTCGAACGCTATGTCGGGTGGCCGGACTGGCTGACCACCAATGGCGGCAGCCGGCCAGTCCGCCTGAACTAGACCCGGCGGGCGAGGCAGAATTCCCAAGGCCCCAAGGTTACCGACGCGGCAGGCGGCTTTGCTCCCGTGTCGGTTCCCATCACCATCCAGTTCCCTTCCGGAGGGCGCGCCTCGACCGTTCCGTCGCCAAGGTTGAAGGCGCAGAAGATCGTCTCCACCCCCAGCCGCAGGAACTGGATCAGATCGCCCTGCGTCCAAAGGGCGTCCATCGCGCCATGCCGCAAGGTGGGATAATCGCGGCGCAGGCGCAGGGCTTTGCGGTAATGCTCCAGCATGGAGCCGGGCACACCCGCCTGCGTTTCCACCGCCCTTTCCAGGTGGGTGGACACAACAGGCAGCCAGGGCTTCTGCGCGGTGCTGAACCCGCCATTCGTGCCCTGCGTCCACGCCATCGGGGTGCGTGCCCCGTCACGTCCCTTGAACTGTGGCCAGAACTCCTTTCCGTAGGGATCCTGCAGATCCTCATACGCCAGCTCCGCTTCGGGCAGGCCAAGCTCCTCACCCTGATAGATGCAGGCGGAACCGCGCAGGCACATCAGAAGAACGGCATAGCTTCGAAGCGCCGCGTCAGAGGCATTCCAGCGCGTCGGCAGACGGACTGTGTCGTGGTTGGTATAGGCCCAGCAGGGCCAGGCGTCCGGTGCCGCACGGTTCATCCGGTGGAACGTTTCCTCCAGCAGCGGCGCCGTCAGCTTCTTGGGCTGCAACAGTTCGAACGGATAGCACATGTGGACCTTGTCATTGCCGGTCGTGTATTCGGCCATGATCTCCAGTCCGCGTTGCGCATCCCCCACCTCGCCCACGGCAGCGGCGGCGTAGGGTTCCATCACAGCACGCAGCTTGCGCAGGAAATCGAGGTTTTCCGGTTGGTTCTTGTCAAACAGGTGCAGCTGGTGGTTATAGGGGTTTACCGACGGCGCGATGCTGTCATTCCGAAGCTCGCGCGGAAGCGGCGGGTTGCTCCGCAGGTAACGGTCGCAGAAGTAGAAGTTGATGACATCGAAGCGGAAGCCGCTGACCCCCCGCTCCAGCCAGAAGCGCAGAACGTCCAGCAGCGCCTCCTGCACCTCGGGGTTGTGCAGGTTCAGGTCGGGCTGCGAGGCCAGGAAGTTGTGAAGATAATACTGCTCCCGCTGCGAGTCCCATCGCCAGGACGATCCGCCGAACATCGACAACCAGTTGTTCGGCACGGTGCCGTCGGGGCTGGGATCGGCCCAGACATACCAGTCCGATTTCGCATTATCACGGCTGAGGCGGCTTTCCTGAAACCAAGGATGCCGGTCCGAGGTGTGCGAGAACACCAGATCGACCATCACCCGCAGGCCCAGCGACCGGGCCTTCCGGATGACCGCGTCGAAATCCTCGTTCGTGCCGAACATCGGGTCGACGCGGGTGTAATCCTCCACGTCATAGCCGAAGTCCTTCATCGGCGATTTGAAAAACGGGCTGATCCAGATGGCATCGGCACCAAGATCCGCGATGTGATCAAGTCGCTGCTCGATCCCTCGCAGATCGCCCACACCATCGCCATCGGTATCCTGAAAACTGCGCGGATAGATCTGGTAGATCGTCGCTCCGCGCCACCAGTTCCTGTCGGCCCAGTCGACAGGCTTCGCTGCTGCGTCCATGCGCTCTCCTCGATTCGCCTAAGTCCAACATAAGACGGGATTTCGAAGTTGCGAGGGAACGAAGAACACCTAAACTCAAGTCAAAGGGAGGATTTCATGTCCAATCTCAGCCTCGTGGCCGATATCGGCGGCACGAACACCCGGATCGCCCTGTCCGACGGGCTTACAATACGCGAGGACAGCGTCCGCCGCTTTGCCAATGCAGATTTCACGGGCATCGACATGCTGGTGAAGCGCTTCCTTGTCGACGCGGGAGAGCGCATTTCTGGCGCATGCCTTGCAGTGGCGGGCCCCGTGGGCAACGGCGTGGCCCGCTTGACCAACCTTGACTGGACGATCGATCCCATCCGGCTGGCCGAGATCACCGGAACGTCATCGGTGGCGGTTCTGAACGACCTTCAGGCACAGGGCCATGCGCTTGGCCACATTCCGCTGCGAGAAATCCTGCCCGGCAAAGCAGCCCCCGAAGATGCCAGCCGCCTGGTTGTGGGCGTGGGAACGGGGTTCAATTCCAGCCCCGTTTACACTACGGCCTTCGGTCGTATCGTTCCGCCCTCGGAAAGCGGCCATATCAACCTGCCGGTCCGGACCGAGCAGGAGTTGCGCTTTGCGCGGCATCTGGAAACCATCCACGGCATCGCAACGGTGGAAGAAGCCCTGTCGGGGCGTGGCCTTGCCGCGATCTACGGCTTCGTGACCGGCAGCGAGCGCGCATCGAGGGAGATCATCCCGATGATCGGGCAGGACAGCGACGCAACCGAGGCGGCACGGATTTTTACCGGCCTTCTTGGTTCGGTGGTCGGCAATCTTGCGCTGCTTCACCTGCCCTTCGGCGGGATTGCGCTGTGCGGGGGGATGGCGCGGGCGATGGTTCCCTGGATGGGCCAGCTGGGCTTTGCCGAGGCGATGCACGACAAAGGCCGATTCTCCGATTTCGTGCGCGCCTTCCCCGTCAGCGTGATCGAGGATGATTACGCAGCCCTGAAGGGCTGCGCAGCAGCGATCAGGTGATCACGTCAGGCTCGGTCCGTCCGGTATGGCCAGCGATGTCCGCCAGTTCATGCGCAGCCTGGATCACCGGGGCCAGCGCGTCCTGCGGGTCGCGATCGAAGCCTGACTCGGCATACCGTTCCAGATAAAGGCGCAGGGTGGCACCCTGCGTGCCCGTTCCGGACAAACGCATCACGATGCGGCTGCCATCCTCGAACAGCACCCGGATGCCCTGCTTGGCCGACGTGGAACCGTCCACCGGATCAGTATAGCTGAAATCGTCGGCGGCAGCGACGGCCATGCCCTGCATGGTGCGCCCCGGCAGATCAGCCAGTGCACCACGCAGCGCGGCCACCATCTCGTCGGCCTTCTCCTTGTCCACCGCCTCGAAATCGTGGCGGGAGTAATAGTTGCGCCCGTATTTCTGCCAATGTTCGTTCAGGATATCGGCCACCGACTGCTTGCGCACAGCAAGGATGTTCAGCCAAAGCAGAACTGCCCACAGACCATCCTTTTCACGCACATGGTCCGAACCCGTGCCGAAGCTTTCTTCGCCGCAAAGGGTGACGCGGCCCGCATCCAGCAGGTTGCCGAAGAACTTCCAGCCGGTCGGCGTCTCGAACGCCTCGATCCCCAGATCCTTGGCAACGCGGTCCACGGCAGCCGACGTCGGCATGGAGCGGGCAACACCCGCGATCCCCTTGGCATATCCCTTCGCCAGATGCGCATTCGCCGCCAGAACGGCAAGGCTGTCGGAGGGGGACACATAGATGCCACGCCCCACAACCATGTTCCGGTCCCCGTCCCCGTCCGAGGCTGCGCCGAAATCGGGCGCGTCCGGGCCCATCATTTCGTCCATCAGCTCATGCGCCCAGGTCGGGTTGGGATCGGGATGCATGCCGCCGAAATCGGGCATGGGCGTGCCATGTGTCACGGTGCCTGCGGCGGCACCAAGGCGGTTCTCGATAATCTCGGTCGCGTAAGGGCCGGTCACGGCGCACATCGCGTCGAACCGCATGCGGAAGCCGCCCGCAAACATCGCGCGGATCGCGTCGAAATCGAACAGCGTTTCCATCAGTGCCGCGTAATCGGCAACGCTGTCGACCACCTCGACGGCCATGCCGTCAAGGCTGGTTTCCCCAAGGGCGTTCAGATCTACATCCTGCGCCTCGAGGATTTCATAGCTGACGATGGCTGAAGCCTCGCGGTACATCGCGTCGGTGATGCTTTCGGGGGCGGGACCGCCGTTGGGCATGTTGAACTTGATGCCGAAATCTTCATCCTCGCCGCCGGGATTGTGGCTGGCCGACAGGATGATGCCGCCATCCGTCTTGCGCTGGCGGATCAAGTTGGATGCGGCTGGCGTGGATAGGATGCCGCCCTGCCCCACGATGACCCGCGATGCGCCATTCGCTGCCGCCATGCGCAGGATAACCTGCACCGCGCGGTCGTTGAAATAACGCCCGTCGCCGCCAAGAACAAAGGTTTTGCCCCTGGCGCCCCCGATCGCGGTGAAGATCGCCTGAACGAAGTTTTCAAGGTAGTGCGGCTGCATGAAGACGCGCGTCTTCTTGCGCAGGCCCGATGTGCCGGGCTTCTGGTCGTCGAAAGCAACTGTCGGAATTGTCGTCATCTTCTGTCCCTAGTCGGTGTGCCGGAAGACCAGCACGGAATGCGCGGGCGCTTCAAGCCCCCATGCCGGCGCATCGGCATCGGGTTGCGTCGTATCAAGAACCAGTTGCCAGTCACGCCCCGTCGGAAGGGAAAGCGCAGCGGCGCGGACGGGGTTGAGCACGATGAACGCGGCCTCCCCCTCACCATTGAGCTCCATGCACAGCATTGCCATGTCGTCCCAATCCTGCGGACCGGCCTCGCCGCCGCCGGGCAGATGCCATGCAACGTTCGGACGGCCCGAGGCGGTGGCCTCCCCATGCAGGAACCGGCCCTGACGCAGGAGGGGCATGTCGGCGCGCAGCGCGATCAGGCGGGAGACAAAGGACGTGATCGGATCCTTCGTCCACTGCACCCAGCCCGTCGGATTATCCTGGGCATAGGTGTTGTTGTTGCCCTGCTGGCTGTTTCCGGTTTCGTCGCCGGCAAGGATCATCGGCGTGCCCTGCGCCAGCATCATCGTGGCCAGCATGTTGCGGCGGCGCAGGGCGCGCGCCTCGTCCAGCGCCTCGTCCGGGCCTTCGGTCCCCATGTTGTCCGAGAAATTTTCGGCCTTACCGTCTTTGCCATTTTCGCCGTTCGCATCGTTATGGCGCTGCGAATAGGTCACCAGGTCGGTCAGCGTGAATCCATCATGCGAGGTGACGTAGTTGATGGAGGCCCATGGCGCCCGCCGGTCATGGTCGAACACCTCGGCCGAGCCGGTCATCCGCGCCGCCACCGCGCCCATCACCCGGTCACCCCGCCAAAGCCGGCGGATGTCGTCGCGGAACCGGTCGTTCCATTCGGCAAAAGGCGCGGGAAATTCCCCAAGACGATAGCCACCCTCGCCCATATCCCACGGTTCGGCGATCAGTTTCAGGTCACGCAAATCCGGATCCTGCCGGATCATGTCGAAGATCGTGGCGCGGGGGCTGAAGCCGCCGGCCCCGCGACCCAGCACGGTTGCCAGATCGAAGCGGAACCCGTCCACCCCTTGCGTGGCCCAGAAGCGCAGCGCATCCATCACCAGCCGCTGAACGACGGGCTGCGTCAGGTCCAGCGTATTGCCGGTGCCCGCATCGTTCAGGTACCGGCCACCATCCATCCGGTAATAGCTTTGGTTGTCCAACCCGCGATACATCACCGAGGGGCCCGTTTCGTCGCCCTCGCCCGTGTGGTTGAAGACAATGTCGAGGATGACCTCGATCCCTGCCTTGTGCAGGGCGCGGACCATGCTGCGAAATTCGCCCAGCGTGCCGTAACGCGGATCGGGCGCGAAATAGCCCAAGGACTGATAGCCCCAGTAATTCGTCAGCCCCCGCTCTGTGCTGAAGCGGTCATTGATGAATGCCTGAACGGGCAGCAATTCCACCGCCGTGACGCCCAGTTGCTTCAGGTGCCGGATGATGGGCCTGGAGGCGATGCCAAGAAAGGTGCCGCGGAACACGCTGGGAACCTTGTCCGCCAGCATGCTGAGGCCACGGACATTCGCCTCGTATATCACGGTGCGGTCCCACGGGGTTTCGGGGCCACGGGGCAGCGGCGGTCTCGGCGCCGTCACCACACAATGCGGCAGATCGTCCGCACCGCCCTCCGGCGCGTCCGGTTGCAGCGCCACGCTCCATTTCAGCGGGCCGGTCCATTCATGTGCATACGGGTCCAGCAGCAGGCGGTCCGGATTGAACCAATGACCCTGATCGGGTTGCCACGGGCCATGCGCACGAAACGCATATTCGGTGCCGGCGCCGATACCGGGCACCTCAACCTCCCACACATCGCCGTTCCGCATCATGGGGATGCGGCGGTCAGGGTGAAAAAGGCAAAGCTCCATCGCTTCGGCATGTGCGGAATACAGGCGGAACTGAACGCCCTTGTCGGTGATCGTCGCGCCGAGGTTCATCCAACAAGCTCGGCATAAAGCTGCGCGTATTGCTCGGCCGACGCTTCCCAGCCAACCGGGTGACGCATCGCATTGCGCTGCACCTGCGCCCATGCTTCGGGCTCGTGCCAAAGCCGGACCAGACGGCGCAACGCCCCCGCAAGCGCATCCGCCGTGGTGGGCGAGAACGTGAATCCCGTGGCCACACCCGCCATCATCGAGGCGGGGTTCACGTTGATGATGCTGTCGGCCAATCCGCCCACCTGCGCCACCACGGGCAGCGTGCCGTAACGCAGCCCGTACATCTGCGTCAGGCCGCAAGGTTCAAACCGCGAGGGCACCAGCACCGCATCCCCGCCCGAGAACATCAGGTGGCTCAGCCCTTCGTCATATCCCACACGCACGCCGACGCGTTCGGGATAACGCAGTTCCAGCGCACGCATCGCCCCTTCCAGCGCCGGATCACCCGACCCTAGGATGGCAATGCCTCCGCCCGCCTCGATGAATTCGGGCAGCACTTCGGGCAGAAGGTCGATCCCCTTCTGATCGGTCATGCGGCTGACGACGATGGCAAGCGGGCCCGGCACCTCAAGATCGAACGCGGCGCAAAGCATGGCGCGGTTCTCGATTTTGCCGCGCAGATTGTCGAAGCTGTAAGGCGTTGCCTCGGCATCCGGCGACCAGACCTGCGTGTCGACGCCGTTCAGGATGCCGCTGACGATATCCGCCCGTTCGGCCAGAATGCCCTGCAAGCCCATCCCATATTCCGGCAGCATCAGTTCGATCGCATAATTGGGGGAAACGGTGGTGATCGCGTCTGCCGTGACCAGCGCCGCCTTCAGGCTGGACAATCCGCCATAATATTCCAGAGAATGGATGTGGAATTCGTGCGGCGGAAGGCGCAGTTCGTTCAACAGCTCCGCCTTGGCCCAGCCTTGGAAGGCGATGTTGTGGATGGTGATGATGCTTTTCACATCCCGCGGGCCGCCCCATTCCAGATAGGCGGGCGCGAAGCCGGCCTGCCAGTCGTGGCAATGCAGTATCTGCGGACGCCACCCGTCGTTCAGCCCCTGCCGAGCGATCCGCGCCGCAACCCATGACAGCGCCGCGAAACGTTGCGGGTTGTCTTCCCAGTCGCCCCATGGGCCGGAATATGGCCCTCCTTCGCGGTCGAACAGGTGCGGCGCATCAAGCAGCAAAAAATCGATCCCGCCGATGGTCCCGCCATAAACGCTCCCCGTACCGCCGAACAGGTTTTCTTCCTGAAACAGCACCTCCATGCCGTCCAGCCGCCAGCGCTGCTTGCGGTATGCAGGCATCAGCACGCGCATCCCTACCCCGCGTTCTGCCAGCGCCTGCGGAAGGGCACCGGCCACGTCTGCCAACCCCCCCGTTTTCAGAAGCGGAACGCATTCCGACACTACCGATAGGACACGCATCGTCTTTGCCATCCGCCTCCGCCCTCCCTCTATTGATATCGTCCCGTGTGCCGGAACATGATGGCCGACAAGGGCGGCAGGCAGATGCGGGCCGAATGGTCCTGCCCGTGCCAGCCCACCGCCTCTGTCGTGACCGATCCCAGATTGCCGCGATCTTTTCCTCCATAGATCGCGGCATCGGTGTTCAATATCTCGGTCCATTGCCCCGCAGCGGGGAAACCAAGGCGATAGTCCCGTTCGATTGGGGTGAAGTTCGCGACGAAGACCACCATCTCGTCCTCTGCCGCGCCAAGGCGGGCCCATGCCAGCACCGAAGCATCGGCGTCGTTCGGCTCCAGCCAGCGGAAGCCTTCGGGGCGGGTGTCGTTGCGGTGCAGTGCAGGCAGGTCGCGGTAAAGCGTGTTCAGATCACGCACCAGAAGCTGTACGCCGCGATGCTGCGGCAGATCGGCCTCGTGCCAATCAAGGCTGTGATCATGTGTCCATTCGCGCCCCTGCGCGAATTCACAGCCCATGAACAGAAGTTTCTTACCCGGATGCGCCCACATGAACGCATAATACGCGCGGAGGTTGTCAAATTTCTGACTGCCCTCACCCGGCATCTTCGCGATCATGCTGCCTTTGCCGTGCACCACCTCGTCATGGCTGATCGGCAGGATGAAGTTTTCCGACCATGCGTAATGCAGGCCGAAGGTCATCTTGTGATGATCGTACTTGCGATAGATCGGGTCCTTCTGGATGTAGGACAGCGTATCGTTCATCCAGCCCATGTTCCATTTGAACCCGAAACCCAGCCCGCCATGATCCACGGGGCGCGACACACCGGGAAAGGACGTGGATTCCTCGGCCGCAGTCATGATGCCGGGATGCGTGCCATAGGCGGCGCTGTTCATGTCGCGCAGCATGGCGATCGCTTCAAGATTTTCACGGCCGCCAAGGTGGTTCGGCACCCATTCACCCTCCCGGCGCGAGTAATCCCGGTACAGCATTGACGCCACGGCATCGACGCGCAACCCGTCTAAATGATACTCTTCCAGCCAATAAAGGGCGTTGGCGGTAAGGTAGTTTTTCACCTCACGTCGGCCGTAATTATAGATCAGCGTGTTCCAGTCATGGTGGAAGCCTTCGCGCGGATCAGCATGTTCATAAAGCGGCGTGCCGTCGAAGCGGCCAAGGCCATGCGGGTCCGACGGGAAGTGGCCCGGAACCCAATCCAGAATGACGCCCAGCCCCTTGCGGTGCGCCGCATCTACCAGCGCACGGAATTCATCGGGCGTGCCGTGGCGGATGGTCGGCGCGAAAAGCCCGACGGGCTGATACCCCCAGCTTCCATCGAACGGAAACTCCGACACCGGCATCAGTTCGATATGCGTGAAGCCCATCCAGTGGACGTAATCCACCAACTGCTCGGCCAGCTCGGTGTATGACAGCATCCGGTTGCCGGAGGCGCGCCGCCAGCTGCCCAGATGCACCTCGTAGATGGAAATCGGCGCATCGATGTTCTGCGCATCCTGCCGCCGCAACATCCAGTCGCCATCGTGCCAGTCGGGATGGGCCAGATCCCGAACCACCGAGGCGGTGCGAGGGGGATGTTCCGCGCCAAAGCCCACAGGATCGGCCTTCTGGATCACCTCGTCCGAGTTGCTGCGTATCTCGTACTTGTAGGGCGTGCCGGGGCCGATAGCGGGCAGAAAAATCTCCCATACGCCCGTCGCTCCGCGTGCGCGCATGGGGGTGCGACGCCCGTCCCAAAGGTTGAAATCCCCCACCACGGAAACGCGCTGCGCATTGGGGGCCCAGACGGCGAAATGCGTGCCTTCCACGCCTTCATGAACAATAGGATGCGCGCCCAGCGCGTCCCAAAGCTGATGATGTGTCCCTTCGCCCAGCAGGTATTCGTCGATCTCTCCCAGAACGGGTCCGAAACGGTACGGGTCGTCGACGGTCCATTCCGTGCCGTGGCCTTGCGCCCACAGGCGATATTCGCGGGTGGCCGTTTTGCCGATGAACAGGCCGGGAAACCCCTCCACGGGCTGCGCCTCGCCGCCCGGCTCCAGCCACACCCGCTCCGCGCCCGGCTGCCACACGGTGACGCGCCACCCCTTGGCTGCAGGGTGCGGCCCCAGGACTGCGAACGGTTGGCCATGCCGCCCTTCGCAGATGGCGGCGGCTTCGTTCGGGTCCATTGCCGGCGTCACGTTCGCTCCCACTGTCCGTCCTTCAGATCGCGGGCTCGATGTCCCAGATGTCGGTCATGTACCCCCGGATGGTCCGGTCCGAGCTGAAGAAGCCCGAACGGGCCGTATTCAGCGCGGCCATCTTCAGCCAGCGGTCGCGGTCGGCAAAGGCGCGGTCGGCCTCTCCCTGGGCTTTGATGTAGGAGTCGAAATCGGATGCGACCAGAAAATAATCGTGGTGCCACATGCGATGTACCAGCTGATGATACCTGTCCGGCTGATCCGGAGAGAAGCGCCCTTCGGCGATCATTTGCAGAACATCCAGCAAGGTCTGGCTTGCCTCGATGGCGTTGCGGGCATGATCGGGATCCTCGCGCCGGCGGATGACTTCGTCCGCGGTCAGGCCGAACAGGAAGAAGTTGTCTTCCCCCACCTCGCGCAGGATTTCCACGTTGGCACCATCAAGCGTTCCGATGGTGGGGGCACCATTGATCATGAACTTCATGTTGCCCGTACCCGACGCCTCCTTCCCGGCCGTAGAGATCTGCTCGGACAGATCGGCAGCCGGCATCAGCTTCTCCGCCATGGAGACGTTGTAGTTCGCAGGGAACACCACCTTCAGCATATCCCCTGTCACGGGATCATTGTTGATGACCGTGGCGACATCGTTGATGAGGTGGATGATCTCTTTCGCGACGGCATAGCCGGGGGCGGACTTGCCCGCGAAGATCTTGACCCTCGGCACCCAATCGGCATTCGGATTGTCGCGGATCGCTTTCCAGCGCGCGATGGTTTCCAGAATGTTCAGAAGCTGGCGCTTGTATTCGTGGATACGCTTCACCTGCACGTCGAACAGCGCATCGGGATCGACGGCGATGCCCGTGGTCGTGTTCAGCCAGTTCGACAGCCGCACCTTGTTCGCCCATTTGGCCGAACCGAACTTCTGACGGAAGGAAGCATCATCCACATGCGGCTCCAGCCCCTTCAGCTTGTCCAGATCGGCTTCCCACCCTTCGCCGATGGTTTGCGTGATCAGGCGCGACAGTGCCGGGTTGGACATCTTGAGCCAGCGGCGCGGAGTGACCCCGTTCGTCTGGTTCACGATACGCCCCGGATGCAGCCTGTCCAGATCGGGAAACAGGTTCTGGCGGATCAGGTCGGTGTGCAAGGCTGAAACGCCGTTCACCTTGTGTGCCATGATGAAGGCAAGCTCCCCCATCCGCACTTCGTGATGTTTTACGATGCCGACATAGTGGGGACGCGAAAGGTTTTCCTCCAGATGCAGCCCGTCGATCTGCTCCACGATCTGCATGTGGCGCGGAAGGACGTTACCGAAGGTATAGGTCGCCCAGCGCTCCAGCGCCTCGGGCAGAAGGGTGTGGTTGGTATAGCCAAGGCACTTTTGCGCAATATGCACCGCATCGCGCAGTTCGATTCCGTGATCATCAACCAGCAGGCGGATCAGTTCGGGCCCCGCGATGGCGGGATGGGTGTCGTTCATCTGGATGGCGACATATTTCGGCAGTGCACGCAGATCGCTCCTGCTTTGCAGGAAGCGGCGCAGAATGTCCTGCAGTGCGGCCGATGTCAGGAAGAACTCCTGCTTCAGCCGAAGCTCCTTTCCCTGATAAGTGGTATCGTCGGGATAAAGCACCCGGCTCAGCGTGCGGGCCAGGGTTTCAGGTTCGGCCGCGGCGGTATAGTCACCCCGGTTGAACCGCTCCAGATCGAACTGGCCGGTGGGACGCGCACTCCACAAACGCAGCGTATTCGCCCACTTGCCCTGCCAGCCGATGACGGGCGTATCATGGGCCTGTGCGAAGACGGTTTCTTCCGGAACCCAGACCTGCTTGCTGTCCCGCTGCTCCACCATTCCCTTGAAAGGGATGACGTATTGCGCTTCGGGGCGGTCGAAGTCCCACGGGTGGGGATGGTCCAGCCAATCCTCCGGGGCTTCGACCTGCTGGCCACCATGGAAGCTTTGCCGGAACAAACCGTGTTCATAGCGGATGCCATAGCCATAGGCGGGGCAGCCCAGCGTGGCCATGGACTCCATGAAGCATGCGGCAAGACGGCCAAGACCGCCATTGCCCAGTGCGGGGTCCGGCTCATCCTCCACCACGGCGCGGTAATCTACGCCCAGCGCCGCAAGCGTTGCCTCCGCCTCCTCGTGAAGGCCAAGGTTGATGGCGGCGTCCTCCAGCAAACGGCCCGTCAGGAATTCCATCGACAGGTAGTATACGCGCTTGCGGTCTTCCGCCCAGGTGCGGCGCGTGGCGGCGAACCACGGCTCCATCACCCGGTCGCGGATGGCATAGGACAGCGCCATCCGCCAGTCATAGGTTGTGGCGTGGGCTTGGTCCTTCCCGATGGTAAAGGAAAGATGGCGAAGGATGTCGACTCTCAGTGATTGTGTCACGGCGCGTCTTTTGGTTGCGGACGGATGCGTTCAAGATGACCGCCAGCGCGCGCGCGTCAAGCGCCGTCTCCCTTCATTCGCCCCAACTGCGATGAAGTACACCGACCCAGTTGCGCCAAGCCAGCTTTTCCAGCAGCACATCGTCATAGCCATGGGCGCGCAGCGCATCCAGCAGCACGGGAAGTCCCGTCACGTCGCCGATCCCCTCTGGCACCGTGGAGCCGTCGAAATCCGAGCCGAAGCCGACATGGTCCTCCCCCAGCCGTGCGATCAGGTGGTCCAGATGGCGCAGCACGGGTTCCCATCCCATCTCGGGGGCGCGGCGCCCATCCTCGCGCAGGAAACTGGTGGCGAAGTTCAGCCCAACCATGCCGCAGCTTTCGCGGATCACGTCAAGCTGCCTGTCCGTCAGGTTTCTGGCAGAGGGCGTGACGGCATGCGCATTGGAATGGCTGGCCACCAGCGGCGCATCTGACAGGCGCGCCACGTCGTCGAACCCCGCCTCGTTCAGGTGGGACAGGTCGATCACGATCTTCAGCTTGTTGCATTCGTGCACAAGACGCCGGCCTGCCGGTGTCAGGCCCGGGCCGGTATCGGGGCCCGAAGGGAAGCGGAAGGGAACGCCGTGCCCGAAGGCTGTCGGGCGGCTCCAGACCGGTCCAAGCGAGCGAAGGCCCATCGCATGAAAGACGTGAAGCATATCAAGGTCGGTATCGATCGCTTCCGCCCCCTCCATATGCATGACACCGGCGATTGCGCCGTCGCGCATCGCGTTCTCGATTTGTGCTGCCGTTCTGGTGATGCGGAAGGCGCCGCCACTAACACGCTGCATCCACAACAGGTGACCGGCCATCGACATGGCATAGGGCAGCGCCTCGGCATGGCTCATCTCGGGCGGCAGGGGCACGTCATAGGGGGGCTCGTCCATGCGCCGGCCGCCCGCCGCCTCTGGTGAGGGAACGTAGATGGCGAAAAGGCCGCCTGCAAAGCCGCCGTTGAGCATCCGCGGCAGGTCAAGATGCCCGATCCCCTCGCCTTCCAGCCAGATCTTCTCGCGGCGCTTGGGCGCACGCTGCAGGCGCAGCAGGAAATCGTTATGGCCATCGAAAACCGGAATTGCGTTCATCTTGTCGTCCCCCTGTTTTGCGGGGAACGTGCCATGCGTCCAGCCGATTGACCAGTGGGGCGGACCCCCTGCAGTCCGGACAGTGCCGCCCGCTGACATAGTTAACCAAAGGTGAATCCGGGCCGAAGTCGCTTGACGCTCGCCCCTCCTGCGTGTGAATTCGAAACGGAAGGGCGTTTGCCCGGACAGGGGAGGTTATACTTATGTCCAAGACACTGCGTGGAGTGTTGGGAGCAAGCTGCCTTGTGGCACTTGGCTTGCCGGCAATGGCCGAAACGATCACCGTGGCCACGGTGAACAACGGCGACATGATCCGGATGCAGGGCCTGATGTCCCACTTCAACGAGAAGCATCCCGATATCGAGGTGAACTGGGTCACGCTGGAAGAAAACGTCCTGCGCCAGCGCGTCACCACCGACATCGCCACCAATGGCGGCCAGTACGACGTTCTGACCATCGGCAACTATGAAGTTCCGATCTGGGCCGGCCAGGGCTGGCTTCTGCCGCTGGACGACATGGGCGAGGATTACGACGCCGAGGATCTTCTGACCCCGGTGGCCGCCGCCCTGACTGTGGACGGTACCCTTTACGCAGCGCCCTTCTATGCCGAAAGCGCAATGCTGATGTATCGCACTGACCTGCTGGAAAAAGCGGGCCTGACGATGCCGGAAAATCCCGATTGGGACTTTATCACCGAAGCCGCCGAGAAGATGACCGACAAGGCCAACGGCACTTATGGCATCTGCCTGCGCGGCAAGGCCGGCTGGGGCGAGAACATGGCCTTCCTGACGGCGATGTCCCATTCGATGGGCGCGCGCTGGTTCGACATGGACTGGAAACCCCAGTTCGACAGCCCGGAGTGGAAGGCGACGCTGGACACCTATCTGAACCTGATGACGAACTATGGCCCGCCCGGTGCATCGTCGAACGGCTTCAACGAAAACCTTGCGCTGTTCCAGACCGGCAAGTGCGGCATGTGGATCGACGCCACGGTGGCAGCCTCGTTCGTGTCCAACCCCGAGGATTCGGTCGTGGCCGAGAACGTGGGCTTCGCCCCCTTCCCCACGGCTGCCGGCGGCGACAACCACGGCAACTGGCTGTGGTCGTGGAACCTTGCGATCCCCGCATCCTCGACCAAGCAGGAAGCGTCCAAGGCATTCGTGGCCTGGGCAACGTCCAAGGAATACACAAACCTTGTCGCGCAAGAGGATGGCATCGCCAACGCACCTCCCGGCACGCGCACCTCGCTTTATGAAAACGAGGAGTACATGAAGGCGCCCTTCGCGCAGCCCACGCTGACCGCGATCGAAAATGCCAACACCCAGAACCCTTCGGTTCAGGATGTTCCCTATACCGGCGGCCAATGGATTTCCATTCCGGAATTCCAGGCAATCGGCACGGCTGTCGGTCAGGTCTTCTCGGCGGCGCTGGCAGGTTCGTCGGATGCCGATCAGGCGTTGACGGCGGCCCAGGCACTGACCCAGCGCGAAATGCAGCGCGCCGGCTACCCGAAGTAAATCGCGCTTCACGCGCATGACCCGAAGGTGCGGCGGATCTCCGTCGCACCTTTTCGACAAGGTGAAGGACCGCCCGCATGGCCACGCAAGCCTCTCGCGCCGCCGGACGTCTGATGATCTCTCCCGCCGTCATCCTGCTGTTTCTGTGGATGATCGTGCCCTTGGGGATGACGATCTATTTCTCGTTCCTGCGTTACAACCTGCTGATCCCCGGCGATAACCCCCTCGTGGGCTTTGAGAACTACCAGTTCTTCTTCACCGATCCGAACTTCTGGCCCGCCCTGATCAATACGCTGGTGCTGGTGCTGGGCGTCCTGCTGATCACCACGATCGGGGGCATCCTGCTGGCGCTGCTGCTGGATCAGCCGATGTTCGGCCAAGGCATCGTGCGCGTGCTTGTCATCGCGCCGTTCTTCGTGATGCCCACCGTTTCGGCGCTGGTCTGGAAGAACATGTTCATGAACCCGGTCAACGGCCTGTTCGGCTGGCTGGCAACGGTGTTCGGGCTGCAGCCTTTTGATTTCCTGGCGCAGGCGCCGCTGTTTTCGATCATCCTGATCGTGGCGTGGCAATGGCTGCCCTTCGCCACGCTGATCCTGCTGACCGCCTTGCAAAGCCTTGACAGCGAACAGCTTGAAGCCGCGGAGATGGACGGCGCGGGACCCGTCAGCCGCTTCTTCCATATCATGCTGCCGCACCTTGCACGCGCGGCGACGGTGGTGATCCTGATCCAGACGATCTTCCTGCTGTCGATCTTCGCCGAGATCCTCGTGACGACCAATGGCGGTCCGGGCAACGCATCCACCAACCTGACCTACCTCGTCTATTCGCAGTCGCTGCTGCAATATGACGTGGGCCTGGGGTCTGCAGGCGGCGTCATCGCCGTCATCCTCGCCAATATCGTCGCGATCTTCCTGATGCGGATGATCGGCAAGAACCTGGAGACGTAAGATGGCCCGCGAAAGCACCCCGCAACGCAAGATCGTGGTGACAGTGATCGCATGGATCATCGCGCTGGCGATCTTCTTCCCCATCCTGTGGACCATCCTGACCAGCTTCAAGACCGAGGCACAGGCCATCGCGATCCCGCCACGGTTCCTGAACTTCGACTGGACGCTGGCCAACTATGTCACCGTGCAGGAGCGTTCGAACTATTTCGGGCACTTCATGAATTCGGTCATCATCTCTCTCGGCTCCACCATTCTTGCGCTGGCCGTGGCAATTCCGGCGGCATGGTCCATGGCCTTCGTGCCGGGCAAGCGGACCAAGGACGTGCTGATGTGGATGCTGTCCACGAAGATGATGCCCGCGGTCGGCGTGCTGATCCCGATCTATCTTCTGTTCCGCGACTGGGGCCTGCTGGACACCCGCGCCGGCCTGATCATCGTGCTGATGCTGATGAACCTGCCCATCGTCGTCTGGATGCTGTACACCTATTTCAAGGAAATCCCGGGAGAGATCCTCGAGGCCGCACGTATGGACGGCGCCAGCCTTGGCAAGGAAATCCTTTACGTCCTGACGCCGATGGCCGTCCCCGGCATCGCCTCCACGCTGCTGCTGAACATCATCCTGGCGTGGAACGAGGCGTTCTGGACGCTGAACCTGACAACCTCGAACGCGGCGCCGCTGTCGACGTTCATCGCCAGCTATTCCTCTCCCGAGGGGCTTTTCTACGCGAAACTCTCTGCCGCTTCGACGCTTGCCATCGCGCCGATCCTGATTCTGGGCTGGTTCAGCCAGAAGCAGCTGGTGCGTGGCCTGACCTTCGGCGCCGTGAAATAAGGAAGAAGACCATGGGCCAGATCGAACTCAAAGGTGTGACGAAGCGCTTCGGTGATGCCGAGGTCATTCCCCCGCTGGACCTGCAAATCAACGACGGCGAATTCGTGGTCTTCGTTGGCCCTTCGGGCTGCGGCAAGTCCACGCTGCTGCGACTGATCGCGGGGCTTGAAGACGTCTCGGGCGGCGAGATCCAGATCGACGGGCGCAACGCAACGGCAGAGCGGCCCGCGCAGCGCGGCCTTGCGATGGTGTTCCAAAGCTATGCGCTTTATCCGCACATGTCGGTGCGCAAGAACATCGCCTTCCCGCTGAAGATGGCGAAGATGAGCCAGAGGGAAATCGACGCCAAGGTGGACAATGCCGCCAAGGTGCTGAACCTTTCCAGCTATCTTGATCGCCGTCCGGGCCAGCTTTCGGGCGGCCAGCGCCAGCGCGTCGCCATCGGCCGCGCCATTGTCCGCAGCCCCAAGGCGTTCCTGTTCGACGAACCGCTGTCGAACCTTGATGCCGCGCTGCGCGTGAACATGCGGCTGGAGATTTCGGAGCTGCACAACACGCTGAAGACCACCATGATCTATGTCACACACGACCAGGTGGAGGCGATGACCATGGCCGACAAGATCGTGGTGTTGCAGGCAGGCCGGATCGAACAGGTCGGCAGCCCGCTTGACCTTTATCGTCATCCGAAGAACCGCTTCGTGGCAGGGTTCATCGGCAGCCCGAAGATGAACTTCATCGGCGGGGCCGAGGCGGCGAAATACGATGCGCATGAAATCGGCATCCGTCCCGAACATATCGACGTCGGAACGACGGGCGCATGGCAGGGCCGCGTGACGGTATCGGAGCATCTGGGTTCGGACACCTATCTGCATGTTCAGACCGATTACGGTATCATCAACGTCCGCGCTGATGGCGAGGTTGCGTTGCATCACGGCGATACCGTCTGGCTGACGCCCAACGCGGCCTGCATCCATCGGTTCGACCAAAGCGGAAACACCCTGTAAGGCTTCGGGCCGGTGCTGCACCGGCCGTTCCCTACGACATCCGGATAAGCTGACATGAAACTGAACGAAGCCAACCTTTCCTCCCTTCCCGAAGGCATCCGTGTTCCCGCCTATGACCGCAGGGCGTTGACGCCGGGGATCGTGCATATCGGCACCGGCAACTTCCACCGCGCGCATATGGCCGTCTATCTCGACGATCTGTTCGGCATGGGCCTTGATCATGACTGGGCGATCCTTGGCGCCGGGGTGCGCGAAGGGGATGAAAAGATGCGCCTGTTGCTGGCTGAACAGGATTACCTGTCGTCGGTAACGGAACTTGATCCGAACCAGACCGTCAGCCGTGTGATCGGCGCAATGCCCGGTTTCGTTCCCGTCGATCCGACGAATGCACCGCTGATTGCGGCCATGGCCGATCCCGCCATCCGCATCGTTTCTTTGACCGTGACGGAGGGTGGATATTTCATCGACCCCAAGACCGGCACGTTCAGCCCCGAACATCCCGCAATCCAGCGTGATGCCGCAAATCCGGACACGCCGGAAACGGCCTTCGGCGCGATCATTGCCGCGCTGAAGGCGCGGCGGGCAGCGGGCGTTCAGCCCTTCACCGTCATGTGCTGTGACAACCTTCCCCATAACGGACATGTCACGCGCGATGCAGTCGTCGGCCTGTGCCAGCTGTTCGATGAAGAACTAGCGGGCTGGATCAGGGCAAATGTCGCATTCCCGAATTCCATGGTGGACCGCATCACCCCGGCAACCGGCCCACGAGAGTTGCAGATGGTCGCAGGCCTTGGCATCGAAGATGCCGCCCCCGTCACCTGCGAGCCCTTCCGCCAATGGGTGGTGGAGGACAACTTTCCCGCCGGCCGCCCGCAGCTTGAAAAGGTGGGCGTGACCTTCACCGACGCAGTCGATGCATACGAGACGATGAAGATCCGCATCCTGAACGGCGGTCATGCGATCATCGCCTATCCCGGCGGGCTGAAGGATATCCACTTCGTGCACGAGGCGATGGAGGATCCCCAGATCCGCGCCTTCCTTGACAAGGTGGAGGTGGATGAGATCCTGCCGATCGTTCCGCCGGTGCCGGATACGGATCTGAACGCCTACAAGCAGCTGATCCTTGATCGTTGTGCCAACCCTGCCGTGGCCGATACGGTGCGCCGCCTTTGCCTTGACGGATCGAACCGCCAGCCGAAGTTCATCGTGCCTTCCATCCGCGACGTGGTGGCCAAGGGTGGCGATGCAACGGGCCTGATCCTGTTGTCGGCGCTGTGGTGCCGCTATTGCTTCGGCACCAGCGAGAAGGGAACGGAGATCGCGCCAAACGACCCGAACTGGGAAAAGCTGACGCTCGTTTCGGCCAAAGCGAAGGACGACCCTGCAGCATGGCTGGCCATGCACGAGGTTTACGGCGATCTGGGCGAGAATGCGGCTGTGGCCACGCGCTTTGCCGAACTGCTCCGCGCCGTCTGGGCCGAGGGCAGCGAGGCGGTGATCCAGCGCTATCTGGATGGCACACTCTGAAGCATCGCGGGAAGGCTGGCGATCAGCCTTCCCCATCCGCTGGGCCG
The DNA here is from genome assembly GCF_004015795.1 of Falsirhodobacter deserti. Classification (GTDB taxonomy): domain Bacteria; phylum Pseudomonadota; class Alphaproteobacteria; order Rhodobacterales; family Rhodobacteraceae; genus Falsirhodobacter; species Falsirhodobacter deserti. The sequence continues at coordinate 1,223,452 of NZ_ML137218.1, forward strand.
CCAGCCAAGAGCTTTCAGCTTCGTGCAGTCCATCGCACTGACCTGGCTGCGATCGCCGCGCGGCGGAAGGGCTTGAACACATCCTGTCACGATGGCGACCTCTGCCAACAGGTCGCGCCGGTCCAGCACCAAATCCGAAACGTTGAAGACACCTTGCCCCCGACCCAGCACGGCCAAGACAGCCGCGGCAAGATCAGCGCCATGCACCTCGGTTGCGACGCGGGGCTTGACGGCGCGGCCCGCAAGATAATCCGCGAACATCTCCTGCCATTTATGCCCTTGTCCGGGGCCATAAACGCCAGTGGCACGCAGGCTGACCGTCGCTTCCGCCTCCACCGCTAGTTTCACCTGCCCATAAAGTGTATCCGGGCGTGGCTGCATGCCTTCGGTCAAAACCGTGCCGGCAGGATAATCCCCGTAAACCGCACGGGACGAAAGAAACACCGTCCGCCCCCCGAACCCGCGGATCAACCTTAGGGAGCCGTCAAGATTTGCCGCGCGAAACCCCTCGGGATCATCGCCCTCTCCGCCGCGGAAACGTCCCGGCTCGTGGCGGAAGGCGGCATGAACAAGCACATCGGCGTCGATTGCCGGCGCCTCACCCAGCGTGAAGGGCTGGAAGCCAGCCCCCTCCACCGCGCGGCGGCCAAGAACCGTCACATCATGACCGGCGGCCAGAAGCGCCCTTGTAATGAACGTTCCGACAAAACCCGTCGCCCCGGTGACGGCAACCTTCATGGGGCGGGCATCGTGGACAGGTCTGGAACCTCTCCGCGTTCATACATGCGCCACAAGTCGATAAGGGGGCGCAGCTTGTCTGCCTTGTCGTGATCCTGCCAAGGCTTTTCGTATTGGTAATGGAGGATGCGGATGTCATCCCAACTCCACAATTCCGGCATGGCGAACCAGACATATTGCAGCATGTTGCAGAAGATCGGCAGACCGTGCCAGTCGGGGTAATAGGACTGCAGGAAGGTCTGGTCCGTCCGCCGCCAGAACGCGTCCGGCACGTCCAGCTTTGCAAGCATGTCGTCAAACGTGCCAGCCGAGGGGCGCGCAGTGAACACCCCTGAATTCATCCGGTGAAAATCCGCCAGCCCTTCATAGACATTGGGTGCGGCACAAAACTCCGGATAGTCGAACAGCTTGTCCACGTTCCGCAGCACCAGCGTGTCGGCATCAAGGAACACCACCCGTTCGTAGTCCAGTTGCCACAGGCGCAGCTTGGCAAAATTGTCCAGCGGCGTATGGAACGGGGGCTTTCCGCCCTTGGTGAAGGCGGCCTTGGCATGAAGCGCATCACGTGCATGGGCAACATTGAACGCATCCGACGTGGGCAGCAGATCGCAGCGAACAAGCCGCGCATCCAGCCCCTGCGCTTCGGGCACATCCGTATGCAGCACCACGATATCCGCGGTGGAACCGGTTGCACGGATAGAGTTGATCAGCGCCTTCGCCCCAAGCGCATAATCGGCATTGGTCACCAATGTGACGAAGGCCCGCGAACTTGTCGCGGGCCGGTCGGGATACAGCCCCTCCATTCAGGAGACGGAGCGCAGGCGCTTGCCCTCGGGGTCACGCTCGACCAGTTGAGCAATGTCCTTGGTCCAGGCCGAAACGGCCGGAACGCGCGAACGGTCGATGCGATGGGCATATTTCCTGGCCACGTCCACCACCTCGGACAGCAGGCCTTCGGCCAGAGTGGTCGGTTTCAGCCCCAGCGCAAGGAACTGTTCGTTGTTCACGATCAGGTCGTTTTCCGCCGCTTCCTTGCGGGGGTTCGGAAGGTTGGCGATCTTTGCGCCGGTGATTTTCGAGACCAGTTCGGCCAGATCGCGAACGCGGTGGGTTTCGGTCATCTGGTTGAAGATCTTGACCCGCTCCCCCGCTTTGGGGGCATCGCCCAGCGCCAGTTCCACGCAGCGAACCGAATCCTGAACATGGATGAAGGCACGCGTCTGCCCACCCGTTCCGTGCACGGTCAACGGATAGCCGATAGCGGCCTGGATCAGGAAGCGGTTCAGCACGGTGCCGTAATCGCCGTCATAATCAAAGCGGTTGATCAGCTGTTCATGGCGGCGCGTCTGGTCGGTATGGGTCCCCCAGACGATGCCCTGATGCAGGTCGGTGATCCGCAGCCCGTCGTTCTGGGCATAGAACTGGAACAGGATCTGATCCAACGACTTGGTCATGTGATAGACCGAGCCTGGCTTCGTCGGATACAGGATCTGCTGACTTTTCTTGCCGGTGGGCGTGTCGATCTCCACATCCAGATACCCTTCGGGGATAGGCGCCCCGACCGAGGAATAGCCGTAGACGCCCATCGTGCCCAGATGCACCAGATGCGCGTCAATTCCCGTTTCAACCATCGCGGCCAGCAGGTTGTGCGTCGCGCTGACGTTGTTGTTGACGGTGTAAACCTTGTGACGGTCCGTTTTCATCGAATATGGCGCAGCGCGCTGTTCGGCGAAGTGGATGATCGCGTCGGGCTTCACCTCTAGCAGCCAGCCCTTCAGCCGGTCGTACTCGGTGGCAAGGTTCAGAAGGTGGAAATGGATGCGGTGGCCGGTTTCCTGATGCCAGATGCGGCAGCGTTCCTGGATGGAGTCCATGGGCGTCAGGGATTGGACGCCAAGTTCCGTGTCGATCCAGCGGCGCGACAGGTTATCCACGATATGAACCTCGTGGCCGAGGTTCGAAAGGTGAAGCGATGTGGGCCAACCAACGAAACCGTCGCCGCCAAGAACTGCAATGCGCAAAGTCTTCCTCCCTCTGCACCGAACCAATCGGATGTATCGTCCGCGAACTATGACAGCCGTTACATGAAAGTCTAATGAAGAAACGATCTTCTGTTACAAAGGGCGTTATCCCGCCGGTTGCGCGGTCTCGACCAGCCGCGCGAAGAAGGCTGCACCAAGGGGTGCGATCTCGTCGTTGAAGTCGAATCCGGGATTGTGCAGTCCTGCCCCCGGCCCCGCGCCAAGGAACAGATACGCCCCCGGCCGCGCCTGCAGCATATAGGAGAAATCCTCGGCCCCCATCTGGCGCGGCGTGTCTGCATCAACCTCGGCCAGTTCGGCGGCAACACGGGCGGCGAAGGCTGCCTCCTCGGGGTGGTTGATGGTGGGCGGGTAGCCGCGTTCATAGTCGATATCGACCTCCACCCCGAACGAGGCAGCCTGACCGGCCACGATGTCGCGGATGCGCTGTTCGGCAAGATCGCGCATTCCCGGCGTGAAGGCGCGGATCGTGGCGGTCATCCAGGCTTCCGACGGGATGATGTTGGACGCACTGCCGGCATGGATCTGCGTGACGGAAACGACGACCTGATCCAGCGCCGGAACATTGCGCGACACCACCGTCTGCAGCGCCTGCACCAGCGAGGCCATCGCGATCACGGGATCCACCGTGGTGTGCGGCATTGCGCCATGGCCGCCCTTGCCCCGCAGTGTCACCGTCGCCGTATCCACCGAGGCCATGATCGGACCGGGGTTGGTGAAGAAGACGCCCTTCGGCAGGTTCGGCCAGTTGTGGATGCCAAAGACGCGCCCGATGCCGAAGCGCTCCATGATCCCTTCGGCGACCATCACCTCGGCCCCGCCGCCGCCTTCTTCTGCGGGCTGGAAGATCAGCGCTACGCGGCCCGAAAAGTTGCGCGTTTCGGCCAGATACTTCGCTGCCCCCAGAAGCATCGCCACATGCCCGTCATGGCCGCAGGCATGCATCTTGCCCGGAATGGTGGAGGCATGTGCAACTCCCGTCTCCTCGGCGATGGGCAGCGCGTCCATGTCGGACCGCAAGCCGATGGTAGGGCCGTCCCCCGTCCCGTTAATGATGGCGACGATGCCCGTCTTTGCGATTCCTTCATGCAGTTCGTCCACGCCGAAGTCCCGCAGGCGGGCCGCGATGAAAGCCGCCGTCCGGTGGCAGTCGAAATCAAGCTCGGGATGGGCGTGCAGGTGCCGGCGCCAGGCTGTCATCTCCTCGGCATGGGCGGCGATGCTGTTGGGGACGGGCATGATGGACTCCTGATCCGAGGGGGCTTAGCCAGTGTTCAACCGGAAAACAGAGGAAGCTGCAATGCGTGCCGAAACCGAACTGCGCCGCCTGATCGAGGTAATGGAGCGCCTGCGCGATCCCGAAACCGGCTGCCCCTGGGACGTGGCGCAAAGCTTCGCAACCATCGCCCCCTATACTATCGAGGAAGCCTATGAGGTTGCCGACACGATCGAGCGGGAGGCATGGGACGAACTTCCCGCAGAGTTGGGCGATCTGCTGTTCCAGACCATCTTCCACGCCCGCATCGCCGAGGAAGCCGGTCTTTTCGATTTTGCCGATGTTGCGCGCGGCATTGCCGACAAGATGATCGCCCGCCATCCGCATATCTTCGAGGGTGGCGAGAAACCGGACTGGGAAGCGTTGAAAGCTGCCGAACGTGCGGCCCGAAGCGAAACGCGCGTGCTGGATGGGGTTGCGCTTGGCCTTCCGGCGCTGACGCGGGCGGTGAAGCTTCAGCGCAGGGCGGCGCGTGTCGGTTTTGACTGGCCCTCCACCGATCAGGTGCTGGACAAGGTTGCCGAGGAAATGGCCGAACTGGTCGAGGCGCGGGATGAGAAGGCACAGGCCGATATTGCCGAAGAATTCGGCGACCTGCTTTTTGTCATGGCAAACCTTGCCCGCCATCTGGATGTTGACCCCGAACAGGCGTTGCGGGCGGCGAATGCGAAGTTTACGCGCCGCTTTTCCTTTATCGAAGACGCACTTTCCAAGGACGGACGCACCCCGGCCGAAAGCTCGTTGGAGGAGATGGACGGTCTGTGGAACGATGCCAAGGCAGCCGAACGTGCAACCGCCACGTAACACGTTTGCGATTTAATCGTGCACGAGAGTAATAACCTAGACTTTTAAGCAGTTTTACCTTCTGATCCCCCGCATGCGTCCAAAGGGGGCCATCATGACGACACAGAAGATCATCATCGACGCGGCGCCGGGGCAGGACGATGCAATCGGTCTGCTCGTCGCGCTTGGCAGTTCTGACGAGTTGGAGTTGCTGGGCGTGACCGTTGTCGAATGCCGTGTTCCATTGAAGGCTGCGCTGCACAACACGCGCCGCGTTTGCGAATTGGCCGGGCGGCATGACATCGGCATCTTTGCCGGATGCGACCGCCCCCTGATCCGTGAACCTGCCAGCCTGCAACGTCCGGGCGTGGATACCGGTCTGGACGGTTTCGAGGCGCCCTGCCCTGATGTTCCGGTTCAGGGGCTGCACGCTGCCGATTTCATCATCGAAACGCTGCGTAACGAAGAGCCGTCTTCGGTCACCCTTTGCTGCTTTGGTCCGCTGACCAATATCGCCACGGCGTTGCAACGCGCGCCGGACATCGCGCCCCGTATCCGCGAGATCGTGATGATGGCCGGAAGCCGTTGCGCAACCGGCATCCTTTCCCCTGTGGCCGAGCAGAACGCCTGGATCGACCCCGAGGCGCTGCAACTCGTGCTTGATTCCGATGTCAGTTGCACTCTGCTGCCACTGGATATCGCCCATCAACTGGTTGCATCCCCGCCGCGGCTTGCCGCTTTGCGTGCCATAGGCACCAAACCTGCCAAGGCTGCAGCAGCCTGGGCGGATGTGCTGACCCGCCCCTATCACGAAACCTTCGGGGCCGAAGGAATGCCCCTGCACAGCCCCCCCGTCATCGCCTATCTGCTGCGTCCGTATCTTTTCATGGGAAGGCACGTGAACGTGCAGATCGAAACCCGAAGCGAGCTGACGCGCGGAATGAGCGTCATAGACTGGTGGGGCATCACGCCGCGCAAGCCGAACGCGCTGGTCATGTCCCACGTGGAGGCGAACGGCGTCTTCTCGTTGCTGAACGAAATGATCGCGCAGCTTTAGTTCTGGGGCAGGATCACGGTAAAGACGCTGCCCTTGCCCTTTTCGCTTTCGATACGGAACCGGCCGCGATGCCGGTTCACGATGTGCTTGACGATCGCCAGCCCAAGCCCCGTCCCACCCATCTCGCGCGAGCGGTGGTTGTCCACGCGATAGAACCGCTCGGTCAGGCGGGGAATGTGGATCGGGTCGATCCCCTCCCCACGATCGATCACGTCGATCACGACCGTCGGGCCAAGACGCAGCGTGTCGGTATCGTCCCGCCGCAGATCGATGGTGATGCGCCCGCCCGTGGCACCGTATTTGATCGCGTTCTCGATCAGGTTCTGGAACACCTGAACCATCTGGTCGGGATCTGCCGGAATGACCAGGGGCTCCTGCTGGCCCGTGATCTCCAGCTCGGCCCCGGCCGCCGCAGCGGTTGGCCGCAAGGCCGTCACGGCCCCCGCCACCAGCGCCACGATATCGACAGGCGTCGTGGGGCGAACCCGCTCTTCGCTTTCGACCCGGCTTAGCGAAAGAAGGTCGCGGACAAGCCGGTTCATCCGCTCCGCCTCGCGGGACATGATCGTCAGGAACCGACCCCGCGCCGCGGGATCATCCTTGGCTGCGCCTTGCAGCGTTTCGATGAAACCCAGCAGCGAGGTAAGCGGGGTGCGCAATTCGTGGCTGACATTTGCCACGAAGTCACGGCGGATCGCGCCCACCTGCTCCTGCTCTGTGATATCTTCGAAAACGCACATCACCTGATCTTCGGGCATGGGCGAAACGGTCACGCGATAGGTGGCTTCCCGCGACGGGCCGGTGATAATATGGCGCCCGCACGCCTTCTGTTTATGGCGCAACGTACCTTCGATGGCGTCCAGAAGCCCGGGTTGGCGCATCGTCAGAATATAGTGCCGCCCGATGACGGCTTGTCCGAAAAGATCAAGGGCCGTCTCATTAGCAACTATAATGCGTTCATCGGAGCCGATGATCAGTGCAGGAACCGGGATGCCATCGACCACCATCCGCAACATCCGGATATTGCTGTCATCCGTCGCAGCCACTGTCTTGATACTCTGCATTATCCACCCGAATTCCGGCATCGTTGTTTGCCTTGCGCCGACGCTGCACCATACTTTATCCGCACCGGAACGGTTTGCATCGACAAGTTTGTATCTTTCGTGACACTTTGGGAAAAAAGCTAATTGCGGGGGGAAGCCGGTTGCCTGTCATGTCGCTGGCGGACTACAACCGGAAGACGCGTGCAGCGGACGCTCGCCCGCAGGGAGGAATGATGCGTTCGCCCATATCGGGAGTGAGCCCGCCACCGCTCGGCACGCCCGAGACATGGCTCGTGGTCGAAACTCCCCATGCTTTCATGTATATCGATCAACTACCGCGCCGCCCCTCCATTGTCATGGCACGGTTCCGCGACATGAGCGGATCGCTGGTGGACTGCGTGCGACCCGACTGGATCCTTTGCCCGCTTTTCACAGACTCCTTTGACGCCTTCGACATCCTCCGCCACGTCTCGGAAGCGGAACACCAGCCCAATATAGGTGTCCTGACGCAGAAGTTGCCCAATGGGAGGATGGTGGAGGAGGAGCTGAAAGCCAGAGCCGGCCCCCTGAACGTCAGGATTCTGGCACTTTGACGTCAAGTATGGACCAGCCCCTCACGAAACCGGCGCATGTTCATCCGATAATTCCGCGCTGACAGGCGCAGGCGCGCAATCTCTTCTTCCGAAAGCATCCGCACCACGCGCCCCGGGCTTCCCATCACAAGGGACCCGTCGGGAATCTCCTTCCCCTCGGTCACAAGGGCATTGGCCCCGATCAGGCAGCCAGAGCCGATCCGCGCGCCGTTCATGATCGTGGCGCCCATGCCGATCAATGTGCCATCGCCAATGGTGCAACCGTGAAGAAGCGCGCGGTGGCCGATGGTGCAATCGGCCCCCACCGCAAGCGGGAAATCCCAGTCGGTGTGCAGCACGGCGTTGTCCTGCACGTTGCTGCCCGCGCCGATGCGTATTTCCTCGTTGTCGCCGCGTATGACCGCACCAAACCAGATGCCGACCCCTTCGGCCAGCGCCACTTTCCCGATGACATGGGCGCCCGGCGCGATCCAGACATCGCCCGAGGCGGGGAGGCGTGGCGCGGTATCATCGAGGGTGTAGATCATCTTCGTTCAAACTCCGCATTCATGCCGCGCACCACCTCTGTCAGGTCCGGCTGACGGTCGCGGCGCAGTCGTTCGGCGGTAAGTATAGCACGCAATTGCGCTTCGGCATGATCAATATCATGATTTATCAGAACATAATCATACTCAGCCCAATGCCCGATTTCATCGCGTGATTTGGCCATGCGGTGTGAGATCACTTCCTCGCTGTCCTGCCCGCGCCCGCGCAGACGGCGCTCCAGTTCCTCGATCGAGGGGGGAAGGATGAAGATCGACACGGCGTCGCGACCGAGGGCAGAGTTGCGGATCTGCTGCCCGCCCTGCCAATCCACGTCGAACAGCGTGTCCCGGCCTTCTGCCATCGCCTGTTCGACGGGTGCACGCGGGCTGCCATAGAAATTGCCGAACACTTCGGCATGTTCAAGCATCTGGCCATGGGCGACCATCTCCTGAAACTGCTCGCGCGTGCGGAAAAAGTAATCCTTGCCGTCCACCTCGCCCTGGCGCGGTCCGCGGGTGGTGGCCGAGACGGAAAAGCTGATATCGGGATCCCATGCCATCAGGCGCTTCGACAGCGTGGATTTTCCCGCCCCCGAGGGAGAGGAAAGTATCAAGAGAAGTCCGCGCCGCATCATCTTGTCCGTTCTGGTTCCGTTACCGGCATCTGGCCCCGCCAGTGCAAGAGGTCAAGCAGGATCGACGCGCATGGCCGGCGGGGTGGTGATTAACGAATTGGTTACCATTAACTGTTCATTCATCTTCATGCGGAATTCCCCCTGATTGCTGCTATCTCGGGGCAAGTGGAAGCGTGGACAGAGTTTCGCGTTCAGCGAAAAGGTGTTTGGATGATCGTCGAATTTCCGATGGGCAAAGTTCAGGCAGGCATGGCGAAGCGGCACCAGGCCGTCACCCGCCTTCGCGCCTACTGGCAAAGCCTGCGCCGGAATGGCGATGTGCCGCATCGTTCCGATATCGCTCCTGCGAACATCCCGTGGGCATTGGCAAACACCTTCATGATCGAACGTCGGAAGGTGGGCGTTACCCGCTTCCGTCTTGGCTGCGCTGTTCTGGAAGAGGTGATGGGCATGGATCTGCGCGGCATGCCCTTCCTGTCGCTGATCGACCCTGAAAAGCGCGATGCCTGTACCCCGCAGATCGAGGAGGTGTTCGAAGCCCCCGGCGTCCTTGATCTTTCGCTTGAAGGCGTATCCCCGCCGGGGCGGGCGCGTCTGGGTGCGCGGCTGCTGCTTTTGCCGGTGCGAAGCGAGCGCGGCATCGATCTGGCGCTTGGCTGCATCGAAACCGAAGGGCTGGTCGGCGCCGCTCCGCGCCGGTTCCATCCCGTCCGCGCCGATTTCCAGCACGCTTTCGAAACCCTGCCGGCCGCCGCCGGCTTCGCCGAGCCGGCAACCCCCTTCCAGCCGACCTCGGCCGCTCAGGCAGGCCTGCGGCTGGCCCACCCCGTCGATCATAAAATTTCCAGTATCGACCTAGAATAACAATAAAGATGCGAACGGCCACTGGTTTGTGGAAATAAAGCGTTGACCCTTGCCGGATCCTCCCTTACCTACCAGCGGACGGCAGGTGGGCTGTTGCCCTGTGCATAACCGTTTGGCCGGTGATAACGATCACCCCGACGCGCCCTGCCCCGATAACCAGACGGAGAACCCGACGATGCGGATGAGCGGTGCGAAAATGGTGGTGCAGGCCCTGAAAGATCAGGGCGTCGAAGTTGTCTTCGGCTATCCTGGCGGCGCTGTCCTGCCCATCTATGACGAGCTTTTTCAGCAGAACGACATCCGCCACATTCTTGTGCGGCACGAACAGGGTGCGGTGCACATGGCCGAAGGCTATGCCCGTTCCACCGGCAAACCCGGGGTGGTTCTCGTCACCTCCGGCCCCGGTGCAACGAACGCCGTGACCGGCCTGACGGATGCACTGCTGGATTCGATCCCGCTGGTCGTTCTGTCGGGACAGGTCCCCACCTTCCTGATCGGCACGGATGGCTTCCAAGAGGCGGACACGGTGGGCATCACCCGCCCCTGCACCAAGCATAACTGGCTGGTGAAGGACACGGAAAAGCTTGCCGCGACCATCCACGAAGGATTCCACGTCGCCACGAAGGGCCGCCCGGGCCCGGTGCTGATCGATATTCCGAAGGACATCCAGTTCGCGGAAGGCACCTATGTCGCGCCGGATGCGATCCGCGTGCCCCATTATCAGCCCCGAACCGCGCCCGACATGGATGCCGTGGCGCAACTGGTGCAGATGATCGAAACGGCCGAACGGCCCGTGTTCTATACGGGGGGGGGCGTCATCAACTCCGGCCCCGAGGCAAGCCGCCTGCTGCGCGAAATCGCGGATGCGGCGAACATCCCCGTCACCTCCACTCTCATGGGGCTGGGCGCATATCCCGCCAGCGGCAAGGGCTGGCTGGGCATGCTTGGCATGCACGGGCTGTACGAGGCGAACATGGCCATGCACGGCTGCGACCTGATGGTCAGCATCGGTGCGCGCTTCGACGACCGTGTGACGGGCCGCCTTGCCGATTTCTCGCCCAATTCGAAGAAGGTCCATATCGACATCGATCCTTCCTCGATCAACAAGATCATCCATGTCGATCTTGGCATCGTGGGCGATGTTGGCAAGACGCTGGCCGAAGTGCTGCGCGTCTGGACCGAACGCGGCCGGAAGGTGAAGACCGAGGCGCTGGCCAGCTGGAACCGGCAGGTTGCGGAATGGAAGGCCGTGCGCTGCCTGACCTACAAACCCTCCTCCTCCACCATCAAGCCGCAATACGCGCTTGAACGGCTGGAAGCGCTGACCAAGGACATGGACCGCTATATCACGACCGAGGTGGGCCAGCACCAGATGTGGGCCGCGCAGTTCCTCGGGTTCGAGGATCCGAACCGCTGGATGACCTCGGGCGGCCTTGGCACCATGGGATATGGACTGCCCGCCTCTATCGGCGTGCAGATCGCGCATCCCGACGCGCTGGTCATCAACGTGGCTGGTGAAGCGTCTTGGCTGATGAACATGCAGGAAATGGGCACGGCGATGCAATTCCGTGCGCCGGTGAAGCAGTTCATCCTGAACAACGAACGCCTTGGCATGGTCCGCCAATGGCAGGAACTGATCCACGGCGAACGCTACAGCCATTCGTGGTCGGAAAGCCTGCCGGACTTCGTGAAACTGGCCGAAGCCTTCGGCTGCAAGGGCATCCAGTGCAAGGATCCTGCCGATCTGGACGATGCGATCATGGAAATGATCCGCTATGACGGGCCGGTGATCTTCGACTGCCTTGTGGAAAAGCACGAGAACTGCTTCCCCATGATCCCGTCGGGCAAGGCACATAACGAAATGCTGCTGGGCGAAGCGGAAACGCAGGGCGTCATCGAAACGCACGGCGCGGCACTGGTCTGAGGGGGAACGCCATGAACAAGAGCGCTTATCACATGCGGGACGCCAACGGAGAGATCATCGAGGCGCACACGCTTGCCCTGATGGTCGATAACGAAAGCGGGGTGCTTGCCCGCGTGATCGGCCTTTTCTCGGGCCGCGGTTACAACATCGAAAGCCTTACCGTGGCCGAGGTGGACCATGAAGGCCGCCGGTCGCGCATCACGGTTGTCACCACCGGCACCGCGATCGTGATCGAACAGATCAAGGCGCAGCTTGGCCGCCTTGTTCCCGTGCACGAGGTGCATGACCTGACAGTCGAAGGCCCCGCCGTGCAGCGCGAGCTTGCGCTTTTCAAGGTGGTCGGAAGCGGCGATGCCCGTATCGAAGCGCTGCGACTTGCAGAGATCTTCCGCGCCAATGTGGTGGATTCCACGCTGGAGAGCTTCGTCTTCGAAATGACGGGCACCGCCGAGAAGATCGATGCCTTCGCGGATCTTATGCGCCCGCTTGGCCTGCGTGAGATTGCACGGACGGGCGTGGCCGCCCTGTCGCGCGGCGTTTAACCCTTCAGGATCTGGTCCAGACGGGCTTTTTCCTTATCCGAAAGCGGCTCGGTCGGGCCGGTGCGGCGGCGGCGCAGGTAAAGCGCGGCAATGCCCGCCCCGCCCAGAAGCAGCAGCGGCCCTGCCGCCCAAAGCAGCAGGGTCGTGCCCCGCGCGGGCGGCGAAAGCAGTACGTATTCGCCGTAACGGTCCACGACGAAATCAGAAACTTCAGCGTCGGTGTCGCCCGCCTGCAGCCGCTCGCGCACCAGCAGGCGCAGATCGCGGGCGATGCTGGCGTTGCTGTCGTCGATACTCTCGTTCCGGCAAACGGGGCAGCGAAGGCCGGCACTGATGTCGCGGGCGCGGGCCTCCAGCACGGGATCGGAAAGTATCTCATCGGGCTGCACGGCAAAGGCAGGACCGGCCAGCACAAGCATCACAAGCAGCGCACGGATCATTCGGCACCCACCACGACAGGGGCACGCCGTGCCGCGCCAGCTGCCACGCGATACCGCCGATCTGTCAGGCTGATGATGCCGCCAAGGGCCATCAGGAAGGCACCGCCCCAGATCCAGTTGGCAAAGGGTTTGATATATCCGCGCACGGCATAACCACCCCCATCCTGTGCATCGCCGATCACCAGATAGATGTCGCGCAGCAGGCCGTGGTCGATCCCCGCTTCGGTTGTGGGCATTCCGGCAACCGGATAGATGCGCTTTTCCGGATGCAGGACGGTTACGGTCGCTCCGCCACGCTCCACTCGCATCTCGGCGATGGTCGTGAAGTAGTTGGAGCCTTCGCCCTCCCGCACATCCTGCAACGTGATGGTATAGGGGCCAAGATCATAGCTTTCCCCTTCGCGCAGCACACGAATATCCTCCACCTGCCAGGCAAGAATGGCGCTGATGCCGAAAATGCTGACGGCGAAACCGAAATGGGCGACGGCCTTGCCCCAGTCGGCCCGCGGCAGGCGGCGCAGGCGGCGAAACCTGTCGCCCAGCGCGCCGCGGCCCGTGCGCTGCCACAGGTCGATCAGCACCCCCGCCCCGACCCAAGTGGCAAGCCCGACCCCGATCGGGCCCAGCGCCGACCGTCCGCTTTGCATCGCCCAGACCAGCGCCCCCAGCGCAACGGCAAGCACCAATGCACCGCGCAACGTGCGCAGCGCGCGCCCCAGTTCGGCCCGCTTCCACGGGATCAGCCCCCCGATGGGCAGGGCCAGCGCGATGCCGATCATGAAAGGCGTGAAGGCCGCGTTGAAGAAAGGCGCGCCGACGGAAAGTGTACGGTTCCACACGATCTCGGCGATAAGGGGCCAGATCGTGCCGATGAACACCACGAAACAGGAAACCGTCAGCAGCAGGTTGTTCAGCACCAGCCCGCTTTCGCGGCTGACGGTGGAAAAGACGCCCTTCGCCTCCATCGTGCCGGCGCGGGCGGTGAACAACGTCAACGCGCCGCCCATGAAGATGCCAAGGATGACAAGGATGAACATCCCGCGATCGGGGTCGCTGGCAAAGGCGTGGACGGATGTGATGACACCTGACCGCACGATGAACGTGCCGATCAGCGAAAAGCCGAAGGCGAGGATCGCCAACAGGATCGTCCACGCCTTCAGTGATTCACGCTTTTCCACGACGATCGCGGAATGCAGCAGCGCAGACCCGATCAGCCACGGCATGAACGAGGCGTTTTCGACCGGATCCCAGAACCAGAACCCGCCCCAGCCAAGCTCGTAATATGCCCACCACGACCCCAGCGCGATGCCAACGGACAGGAACATCCACGCCGCCAGCGTCCAAGGGCGCACCCAGCGGCCCCAGGCGGCATCGACCCGGCCCTCAAGCAGGGCGGCAACCGCGAAGGAGAATGGCATGCTCATCCCCACATAACCGAGGTAAAGGAACGGCGGGTGGAAGGCGAGGCCGGGATCCTGCAGCAGCGGGTTCAGATCCTGCCCGTTGAAGGGCGGCACCGCCAGCCGCAGGAACGGGTTGGACGTCAGAAGCATGAACAGGATGAACGCCACCGCGATCATGGCCTGCACCGCCAGAACCCGTGCCCTCAGCCGGTCCGGCAGGTTGCCCCCGAACCACGCCACCAGCGCCCCGTAAAGCGCAAGGATCAGGGTCCACAGCAGCAAAGAGCCTTCATGGTTCCCCCAGACGCCTGAAATCTTGTAGATCAGCGGCTTCAGCGTGTGCGAATTCTCCACCACCAGCTTCAGCGAGAAGTCCGAGGTGACGAATGCATGCGTTAGCGCGGCAAAGGAAAAGCCGATCAGCAAAAGCTGGATCTTCGCCGCCGGACCGGCCATCGCCATCCAGCCGGACCAGCTCTTATGTGCACCCACCAGCGGGATCACCGATTGCAGGGCGGCAACAAACAGCGCAAGGACCAGAGTGAAGTGTCCCAGTTCTGTTAGCATTCAGGGCTCCCTTGCTGCGGCAGCGCGACCTTAAACGGGGATGCGCCGATATTGAATAGCATCCCGCGAAGGTGATCCTATGTTGCGACGGGAACTGCGAAGGAGGATAGATGAAACATTCCTGCATCCTGATCGGCGCTCCGGTCGACAGTGGCCAACGGCGCGCGGGCTGCCTGATGGGGCCCGCAGCTTATCGCGTGGCCGGGCTTGGCGCGACTCTGACCGCGCTTGGTCACGGGGTGGAGGATCGCGGCGACGTCGCCCTGCCCCCGCTGAGGGAGGTTTCGGGCTCCAACGCCGCCGTGCATGACCTTGCCGAAACCGTCGGCTGGACCGAGGCCTTGTCGGCCACCGTCCAGTCCGCCCTGTCCGACGGCGGCTTTCCGGTGGTGATGGGCGGGGATCATTCGCTTGCCCTCGGTTCCGTTGCGGGGGCTGCGGCCCATGCCCACGCGGTGGGGCGCCCGCTGTTCCTTCTGTGGCTGGACGCCCATTCGGATTTCCACACCCCGCACACCACGACATCGGGGAACCTGCACGGAACGCCCGTCGCCTATATCGCCGGGCGCGAGGGGTTCGAAGCCTTCCCCCCGTTCCCCGCCCCGCTGCCGCCGCGCAACATCTGCCTGTTCGGCATCCGGTCGGTCGATCCCGAGGAACATGCTGCCCTTCTGGATCATGAGATCGAGATAAACGACATGCGGGTGCTGGATGAATTCGGGATCGTCGCCCCCCTGCGCTCGTTCCTTGACAAGGTGCGCGAGGCGGACGGGATGCTGCACGTCTCGCTGGATGTGGATTTCCTTGATCCCTCCATCGCACCTGCCGTCGGCACCACGGTTCCGGGCGGCACCACCTTCCGCGAGGCGCATCTGGTGATGGAGCTGTTGCACGAATCCGGCCTTGTCACCTCGCTTGACCTGGTGGAACTGAACCCTTTTCTGGATGAACGCGGGCGCACGGCGAAGATGATGGTGGATCTTGTGGGGTCCTTGATGGGACGCAAGGTTTTTGACCGTCCGACCCGCAGCTTCTGAGGGTCGTTTTACCCGCCGCCATTGTGCCGACTGGCCCCTGCGGCTATAGTCGGCACAACGGAAAAACCAGAAAGCGCGCAGACGTGACCGATACCCCCGACATCCCTGACAACGCTGACGAAAATCCGGATCGCGGCCCGCTTACGCCGCAGGTCTCCATCAGCCAGGAGATGCGGACGGCTTATCTTGATTACGCGATGAGCGTGATCGTCAGCCGCGCCATCCCCGATCTGCGCGACGGGCTGAAACCGGTGCACCGCCGCATCCTGCACGCGATGAACGAAAGCGGGAACGGCCATGACAAGCCCTATCGCAAATCGGCCCGTCCGGTGGGCGACACGATGGGGAAATACCACCCGCATGGCGACAGCGCGATCTATGACGCGCTGGTGCGGATGGCGCAGCCCTTCTCCATGAGCCTGAAGCTGCTGGACGGCCAAGGCAACTTCGGGTCCATGGACGGCGACAGCGCCGCCGCCATGCGCTATACCGAGGTGCGGATGGACAAGCCCGCTGCCTTCCTGCTTGCCGATATCGACAAGGACACGGTCGATTTCCAGGACAACTATGACGGCAAGGACCGTGAGCCCACGGTTCTGCCGGCCCGTTTCCCCAACATGCTGGTCAACGGCGCAGGCGGCATCGCCGTCGGCATGGCCACGAACATCCCCCCCCACAACCTGGGCGAGGTGATCGACGGCACGCTGGCCCTGATCGAAAACCCGGACCTGTCGACCGAAGGGCTGATGGAAATCATCCCTGCCCCCGATTTCCCCACGGGCGGCCTGATCCTTGGCCGGTCGGGCGCGCGCAAGGCCTATCTTGAAGGCCGCGGCTCTGTCATCATCCGCTGCAAGACCCGCGTGGAAGAGGTCCGCAAGGACCGCTATGCCATCGTCATCGACGAGATTCCCTATCAGGTGAACAAATCCTCGATGATCGAGAAGATCGCAGAGATGGTGCGCGAGAAGAAGATCGAGGGCATCGCGAGCGTTGCCGACGAATCCGACCGCGTGGGCGTTCGCGTCGTGATCGAACTGAAGCGCGATGCGACGCCGGACGTGGTGCTGAACCAGCTGTGGCGCTTCACGCCGATGCAAACCTCTTTCGGGTGCAACATGCTGGCGCTGAACGGTGGCCGCCCCGAGCAACTGACGCTGCGCGACTTCCTGACCCACTTCATCACATTCCGCGAAGATGTCGTTGCCCGCCGCACCGCGTTCGAGCTGAACAAGGCGCGCGAACGCAGCCACATCCTGTGCGGTCTTGCCGTTGCAGTGTCCAACGTGGACGAAGTCGTGGCCACGATCCGCGCCTCGGCCGATCCGGCGCAAGCGCGTGAAAAGCTGATGACGCGCCGTTGGCCGGCAGAAGAGATCGCGCCTTATATCCGCCTGATCGACGATCCGACCCACACGATGAACGATGACGGAACCTACAACCTGTCGGAAGCGCAGGCACGTGCGATCCTTGAATTGCGCCTGCAACGCCTGACGGCGATGGGTGTCAAGGAAGTCACGGACGAACTTCAGGAACTGGCCGCGAAGATCCGCGACTACCTGGAAATTCTTGGCAGCCGTGATCGCATCATGTCCATCATCTCGGACGAACTGCGCGAGGTTCGTGACCTGTTCGCCGTGCCGCGCCGCACGGAAATCGCCGACTGGTCCGGCGACATGGAAGACGAGGACCTGATCGAGCGTGAGGACATGGTCGTGACCATCACCTCGGGCGGGTACATCAAGCGCACCCCACTGGCCGAGTTCCGCAGCCAGCGCCGCGGCGGCAAGGGCCTGTCGTCGATGGCGACAAAGGAAGACGATGTCGTCACCACGCTTTTCGTGGCCAATACTCATGCGCAACTTCTGTTCTTCACGACCGACGGCATGGTCTACAAGCTGAAGACATGGCGCCTGCCCCTGGCCAGCCGCCAGGCACGTGGCAAGGCCATCGTCAACATCCTGCCGATCCAGCCCGGCATCTCCATCGCGGCCCTTCTGAAGATCGATGAGCCGGAGGAGGAATGGGACAACCTGCAGCTCGTCTTCGCCACCAGCGAAGGCGATGTGCGGCGTAATGCGCTGTCCGATTTCACCAACGTGATGCGCAACGGCAAGATCGCGATGAAGCTGCCGGAAAACGTGACGCTGGTGAACGTCCGCGTCACGAGCGAGCAGGACGACGTCATGCTTGTCACCGCATCGGGCCGCGCGATCCGCTTCCCGTCCACCGATGTGCGGGTGTTCAAGGGCCGCGACTCCACCGGCGTGCGCGGCATCCGCCTGGGCGAGGATGACAGCGTCGTTTCCATGTCCGTGATCCGGCACTTCGAGGCTGATCCGCAGGAACGCGCCGCTTATCTGAAGATGCGCCGCGCAGCGATGGGCAATTCAGACGAAACCGAGACCGATGAAGAAGAAGCCGATGCGGGCGAGCTGTCGGTGGCCCGCTATGCCGAGATGTCGGCGGCAGAGGATATCCTGCTGACGATCACGGCAAACGGCTCGGGCAAGCTCAGCTCCAGCCACGCCTATCCGGTTCGGGGTCGTGGCGGCATGGGCGTGCGCGCCATCGATAACGGGATGCGCGGCGGGCCTCTGGTCGCCTCCTTCCCGGTGGAGATGGACGACCAGATCATGCTGGCCACGTCCACCGGCCAGTCCATCCGCGTGCCGGTGGACGGGATCAGCTTCCGGTCGCGTTCGGCTGGTGGCGTACGGGTGTTCAACACCGCAGCGGGTGAACATGTCGTATCGGTCGCACGGATCGCCGATCAGGGGGATGAGGAGGAGGGCTGACCCTCCTCCAGATAATCCGCGATGTAATGCTTGTTCGCGAGCGTCATCACGACCGCCAGGAAGGGCGTTGCCAGCGCAAAGCCCAGAAGGCCGAACAGGTATCCCAGCATAAGCTGGAACGAGATTGTCAGCGCCGGCGGCAGGGATACCAGTTCCTGCTGCAGGCGCGGCGTCACAAGATAACTCTCAATCGCCTGCACGAAGATATAAAGCCCGACGATCATCATCGCCGTGTTCATGCCTTGCGACATCCCCAGAAGGATCGCCGGAACCGCCGCCACCACCGGGCCGATATTGGGTACGAAGGTTGCGATGCCAGCCAGAACCGCAAGGATCAGCGCAAGGGGCACACCAAGAACGGTCAGTCCGATAAAGGTCAGCACGCCGATCACCAGCATGGATCCGAACTGCGCCGTCAGCCATGATCGCAGGGCGGCACCGGAATCCAGCAGCATGCGTTCCGCCCGTGGCCGAAGCTCTGGCGCGACAAGCGATTCCATGCCGCGACGATAGATGCCGGGCGAGATCGCCAGATAGATGCCGATAAACGCCACGAGGAACATGTTCCCGAGGATCCCGACCGTTGAGGAGACGGTCGCAAGAGCGCCCATGCCACTGGGGATCATGCTTTCGAAATCCACCCGCTGACTGACCTGCTGCATCCACGGATTCTCGTTCAGCAACTGCTCCAGCCGGTCGATGGCCGAAGGCAGCTGCGTGATAAGCTGGCCGAACTGTTCGAACAGCGCCTGCGATGCGCTGGTAAAGAACAGCAAGATCAGAATCGCGATCAGCAGCGAAAAGACAAGCAGCCCCCAGCCACCGCCAATTCCCGTCTTCCGGCCGATCCATGCGCCTGATCCGCGCAGGAACACGGCAACCAGAATGCCTGCAAAGATCAGCAGTGGAACCTGCGGCGCGAACAGGATGACCAAAAACACGACCGCTGCGATCAGCAGCACCGAAATCCAGCCGCGTGTTGTCATCCCTCTGATACCTCTTCATCTTTTGCTGTTGGAACGTGCGGCGGCCCCGGGGGGTTCCGGCTTCCAGAATCCTGCGGCGCAGAGTAAGACAAGGGCATGACAAAGCAACTTCATATCGTCGGCGGCGGCATGGCCGGATCCGAAGCCGCATGGCAGGCCGCGCAAATGGGCGTCCCTGTCGTCTTGCACGAAATGCGCCCACAAGTCGGCACCTTCGCCCATCGCACCGGCAGCTTCGCCGAGATGGTCTGCTCCAACTCTTTCCGCTCGGATGATGATGAACGGAACGCGGTGGGCCTGTTGCACTGGGAAATGCGCGCGGCGGACGGGCTGATCATGCAAACGGCGGCAGCCCATCGCCTGCCCGCCGGCGGCGCGCTGGCCGTTGACCGCGATCCCTTCGCCGAAGATGTGACTGCCCGCCTTCGCAGCCACCCCCTCATCACGGTGGCCGAGGGCGAGGTGACCGAGCTTCCAGCCGATGGCCAGTGGATCTTCGCGACCGGCCCGCTCACCTCGCCCGCGCTGGCCGAGGCGATCGGCAAGGTGACGGGCGCCCAAAGCCTTGCCTTCTTCGACGCCATCGCCCCCATCGTTTATGCCGACACGGTGGACATGACCATCGCGTGGCGCCAGTCCCGCTATGACAAGGGTGAAACGGAGGAGGAGCGGACGGCCTACCTCAACTGTCCGATGACCAAGGCCGAATACGAGGCATTCATCGACGCAATGATGGCCGCCGACAAGGCCGAGTTCCGCGAAGGTGAGACGGCAGGCTATTTCGATGGCTGCCTTCCGATCGAGGTGATGGCCGAACGGGGCCGCGAAACGCCGCGCCACGGGCCGATGAAACCCGTGGGCCTGACAAACCCGCACAAGCCCGAGGAAAAGCCCTATGCCGTGGTGCAGCTGCGCCGCGACAACAAGCTGGGTACGCTTTACAACATCGTCGGCTTCCAGACGAAAATGAAGTATGGCGCACAGACAGAAGTGTTCCGCATGATCCCGGGCCTGCAGGATGCGAAGTTCGCGCGGCTTGGTGGCATTCATCGCAACACCTTCCTGAACTCCCCCACATTGCTGGATGACCGGATGCGCCTGCGTGCGCAGCCCAATATCCGCTTTGCCGGTCAGGTCACGGGTGTTGAAGGGTACGTGGAAAGCGCGGCGATGGGCCTGCTGGCCGGCCGCATGGCCGCGGCAGAGATTCTTGGCCGGGACCTGCCCCCGCCGCCGCCGGAAACGGCAACGGGCGCATTGATCACCCACATCACCGGCGGGGCCGAGGCGAAGACCTTCCAGCCGATGAACGTGAACTTCGGCCTGTTCCCCCCGATCGAGGCGAAGGGCGGCCGCCGCGGGCGCAAGGACCGCTACAAGGCCTATACCGACCGCGCCAAGGAAGCGTTCGGCGCATGGCTGGCTATGTAACGCGGTTCGCCCCGTCGCCGACGGGGCCGCTGCATCTGGGGCATGCCTTTTCGGCACTGACCGCATGGCAGCGCGCAGGGGACGCAGGGGGCATCGCGCTGCTGCGGATCGAGGATCTCGACCGCTCCCGCGCCCGCGCGGCGTGGGAGGAGCAGATATTCGAAGACCTGCGCTGGCTGGGCCTGGACTGGCCAAAGCCCGTGCTGCGCCAGTCGGACCGGCAGGCGGCCTATGACGCCGCACTGGCGCGGCTTGCACCCTTCACCTATCCCTGCCGCTGCACCCGTGCCGATATCCGCGCGGCGCTGAACGCCCCGCAGGAAGGCGCGATGGGACCGGACGGGCTGATCTATCCCGGCACGTGTCGCCATCGCAGCATGAACGAGGCCGGGCCGGAGGATACGATCCGGCTTGATATGGCCAAGGCGATGCAGGGAGTTGCGGTTTCCTTCACCGAAACGGGCCTGCAGGCGGGGCAATTCAGATACGATGCAAACCATATGGTGCAGCAGGTGGGGGACGTGATCCTGTCGCGCCGCGGCATGGGCGCGGCCTATCATCTGGCCGTAGTTGTGGATGACGCGCATCAGGGCGTGACCGAGGCGGTGCGCGGCGCGGACCTGTTCGATGCCACGCCCATCCATGCACTCCTGGTGCGGCTTCTGGGCCTGCCAGAGGTGCGATACCATCACCACCGTCTGATACGCGACGATCAGGGGCGCAGGCTTGCCAAGCGCGATGATGCCCGCGCCATCGCCACGTTCCGACAAGAGGGCGCAACGCCCGATGATATCCGCCGCATGGTGGGGCTCTAGGTCGCGATCGCGCGCAGCATGCTGGCACGGGCCGCAGGGATCGCCTTGATCTCCAGCCCCGTGAAGACGTGCAGCGTGTTCATCTGTCGGTCTACCACCGCGTGGTCCGAAACCCAGCCCCCCATCACCAGATAGCTGCGAAGCAGGGGCGGCATCGCGCGCAGGGCCTTCTGCATGTCGGGCCGGTGGTCGCGCAGGCGGCGGGCAAAGCGGAACACCCTTGGGGCTTTCACACGCGGCAGCCAGCGCTTTGGTGCAAGGTGCCCCTGCCGCAGCAGTGCAAAGCTGTCCTGATACATCTCCGGCTCCACCCCGCGGAAGGACGAACAGCCGAACAAAAGCTGCGCGTCCGAGGAGGAGACATATCTTGCCATAGCGCCCCATGCGATCCGCAGGATATCCGGGTCCCGCCGCTCGGGCGCCACGCAGAAGCGGCCCATCTCGATCATGGTGCCGTCAAAGCCGTTCAGGCCCGCCAAGCCATAGAACTGCGCCGAATAACTGCGGTCGATCTGTCCCGGCGGCAGGCGCAGCAGGCGATAGCAGGCAACAAGCTCCTCGCCCTCCTCGATCAGGATATGGGTGCAGATGTCGTCAAAGGCGTCGCAGTCAGGCTCTGCCAAGCCGAAGGCACGCGTCCGCAGGGCCTGTGCGCGGGCGATATCGCCAGATCCGGCGGCCTCGCGTGCCCTGTACCGTCCACGAACCAGCATCCCGTCCTCCTTGGAGTTCCCTCCGCGCTTGCCTACATAATGCTTCAACAGGTCATGCCTTCAAGGCGTGACGCCCGTGCGACAGCTTCAGGAGATGCAGATGGTCGAAAAAATCATCAAAAGCGATGCCGATTGGCGCGAACAACTGACCGACGAGCAATATCGGGTGACGCGCAAGCACGGCACCGAACGCCCCGGCAGCCACGAGGATCTGCCAACCGAGGCCGGAACCTTCACCTGCATCTGCTGCGGTGCCCCCTTGTTCGAACAGGAAACGAAGTTTGAAAGCCATTGCGGCTGGCCCTCGTTCTATGCCCCGGCAGATGAAGAAACTGTAGGCATGTCACGTGATGATTCTTTCGGAATGCAGCGGATCGAAGTTCACTGCAACCGCTGCGATGCCCATCTGGGGCATGTCTTTCCCGACGGGCCGCAGCCGACAGGCCTGCGTTACTGCATCAACGGTGTGGCGTTGAATTTCGCACCGAAGGATTAATCGTCGATCACCTGGTCGGCCCGCATGCGGCCGACCGATCCGAACAACTGGCGCAGGAAGGTGCTGCCTTCGATCCCGCTGTTGGTCACGCGGCGCGACAAGGGAACGATGCGCCCCTGCTCCAGCCCGAAGCGTTCGACATTGCTGACGCGGCCCTGGCCGTCGAAGCTGATCGCCACCACCTCGCGGTCCACTTCCTTGCGGGAAAGGCCGAACGTGCGGAAGCGGCTTTGGATGTAATACCAGCCGTTTTCGTTCAAAAGCGCCGTGGTGGCCGGACGGCCGACGGCCTCTGCCACCTGGTCACGCGTTGCGCCGATCTGGATGGATGCAAGATCCTGATCCATCGGGACATAGCCGTGGTTGCGATAGATCGGGGCACAGGCGACCACGGATATCAGGGCAAGCCCGGCAACCGTGTTGCGAAGCAATGCCAATTTACGTGCTGCCAAAGCCATGCCCACCCCTTGCCTTGCGGGCCGTGGGCCCATATCGACCATTGGCTTAACAGAAGGCAGCGCCCCTGTTCAAGAAAGGAAGCGCACAGATGCACGACGAACCGCAGAACCACATCCTTCGCGTTGCGACCCTGCCCACCCGCAAGCCGCACCGCTTCCGACTGCGCCCCACCGACGCGGAACTGCGCCGCATGGCACAGGATCTGAAGATCACCTCCATCTCCGGCCTTGTGTTCGAAGGGGATATCCGCGCCGAAGGCCGTGAAGACTTCCGGCTGGAGGGAAAATTGAAGGCGGTGGTGGAACAGCCCTGCGTTGTCACGCTGGCCCCGGTGAAAACGCGGATCGACACCCGGCTTCACCGCAAATACATCGCCCGCTTCACCACCCCCATGGCCGACGAGGCCGAGATGCCGGAGGACGACACGCAGGAACCCCTGCCCGAGGTGATCGACCTGCTGGCGGTTGCTTCAGAAGAGCTGGCCCTGTCGCTTCCGCTTTACCCGCGGGCCGAAGGGGCCGAACTGGGCGAGGCTGTTTTCGCCCCTCCGGGAGCGGAACCGTTGAAAGATGCCGATCTTCGCCCTTTTGCCGGGCTTCAGGCCTTGAAAGACAAGCTGAAGGATGGCAATTAGGCGCGAGGATTGGGGCTTGCATCGCGAGAAGATTTCGCTATGTTCCGCGCCTCATCGAACAGGTAATCGCTCCCTTCGCATTTGCGGCGGTTGTCGGTTTCAAAGGTAACACAAGGGGCCGCGTCCCCTCATAAAGCTGAGGTCGAGACAATGGCTGTCCCGCAGAACCGCGTCACGAAATCCCGCCGCAACATGCGCCGTTCGCATGATGCACTCGTTGCCGGCAACCCGGCAGAGTGCTCCAACTGCGGCGAACTGAAGCGCCCGCACCACGTTTGCGGCGCTTGCGGCCACTATGATTCGCGCGAAGTCGTCGCAACGTCGACCGACGTCGATCTGGACGACGACGCGGCATAAGCCGCGCCCTCGCGCCGATTTTTCCGATGTCGCTCGAAACGAAGACCCCGGCGATCGGCGCAACGCGTAAGATCGTCATATCGGTCGACGCCATGGGCGGCGATCGGGGTCCGGCTGCCGTTGTGGCCGGACTTGTCGCATCTGCCGAGAAGAACCCTGAAATCAACTTCATCGTCCATGGCGATGAGGGTGAGATCAGGCGTCTTCTTGATAAGCGCAAGACGCTGGCAGGGCGCTATGAAGTTCGTCACGCCCCCCGCGTCGTGACGATGCAAGACAAGCCAAGCCAAGTGATGCGCAGCGGTCAGGACACCTCGATGTGGTCCACGATCGAATCCGTTCGCTTGGGCGAGGCGCATGCGGCCGTTTCCTGCGGCAATACCGGCGCGCTCATGGCTGTGTCCATGCTGCGCCTGCGCAAGATCCCGGGCGTGAACCGCCCCGCGATCGCGGCCCTTTGGCCTTCTCGCAATCCCGGCGGCTTCAATGTCATCCTCGACGTCGGTGCCGATGTGCGCGCCGATTCCGAAGACCTGCTTCAATATGGTCTGATGGGCGCATCCTATGCCCGAAACGGGATGGATCTTCAGCGCCCCCGCGTCGGCCTGCTGAATGTCGGCACGGAAGAACACAAGGGCCGCCCCGGCATGAAAGAGGCCTATGACCTCATGGCGGCCAATGCCGAGGGCGGCAGCTATGACTTTGTTGGCTTCGTGGAGGGTGGAGACATCCCCGCCGATCGCTGCGACGTGATCGTGACTGACGGTTTCACCGGAAACATCGCCATCAAGACGGGCGAAGGCACTGCCAAGATCATCTCGGACTTCCTGCGCGACGCGTTCCGCGCGACGTTCCTGTCCAAGATGGCGGCGGTTCTCGCTCTTGCTTCGTTGAAACGCCTGCAGAAGCGGATCGACCCGCGCCGCGTGAACGGCGGCGTTTTCCTTGGCCTGAATGGCACGGTCGTGAAAAGCCACGGTGCGGCGGATGCCACGGGTGTATCCTCGGCCATCAAGCTGGCGTTCCAGCTTGCCAAGTCCGGATTCAATGACCGGTTGGCAGCGCAGGTTGCTTCGGCCGCTGCGGCAGTGCAGGATGCCGCGATAATCACGAAGGACGGAACCACCGGATGACTTTGCGTGCCGTTGTCAAAGGCGTCGGGCACTATTTGCCCGAACGTGTCGTTCCCAACTCGGAGTTCGAAGCGCGGATCGATACCTCGGATGAATGGATCCGCAGCCGCACCGGGATCGAACGGCGCCACATCGTTGCCGAAGGGCAAACGACGACGGATATCGCTGCGCGCGCCGCGCGTGCGGCTTTGGCCGATGCCGGACTGACTGTTGCCGATATCGACGCGCTGATCGTCGCCACCTCCACCCCCGATCTGACCTTCCCCTCTGTCGCCTCCATGGTTCAGGGAGAGTTGGGGATGGAGCAAGGCTTCGCGTTCGACGTTCAGGCGGTGTGCGCCGGCTTCATCTTCGCGCTGACCAATGCAGACGGTCTGATCCGTTCGGGTCAGGCGAACCGCGTGCTGGTCATCGGAGCCGAGACATTCTCGCGCCTGATGGACTGGGAAGACCGGACAACCTCGGTCCTGTTCGGCGACGGTGCGGGCGCGCTGGTGCTGGAGGGTGCCGAAGGCGAACGGGGCATTCTGGCCTCCGACCTGCACAGCGACGGGCGCTTCCGTGATCTGCTTTACGTTGATGGCGGCACCTCCACCGGTACAACCGGCCACCTGAAGATGCAGGGGCGCGAGATTTTCCGCCACGCGGTGGAAAAGCTGGCCGCAACTGCCCATACCTCGCTGGAGAAGGCGGGCCTGTCGGCAGATGATGTAGACTGGATCGTGCCGCATCAGGCCAACCTGCGCATCATCAGCGCGACGGCCCAACGCATGGGCCTTCCGATGGAAAAGGTTGTGGTGACCGTTCAGGATCACGGCAACACGTCTGCCGCCTCCATCCCGCTTGCGCTTTCCGTCGGCAAGGAACGTGGGCAGATCAAGCAGGGCGATGTTGTGGTGACCGAAGCGATCGGCGGCGGCCTTGCCTGGGGATCAGCCGTCATTCGCTGGTAAGACAACCTGAGGTTGTTTGCTTGACAGGGATGGGGTCCCGCCCCATCCTTTCAAGAAAGTCCAACGGGGGGAACCATGGGCGGTAAAACTCTGACTCGAATGGATCTTAGCGAAGCGGTGTTCCGGGAGGTCGGCCTGTCACGCAACGAATCCGCGCAGCTGGTGGAAAGTGTGCTGCAGCACGTTTCCGACGCGCTTGCCGCTGGCGAGCAGGTCAAAATCTCCAGTTTCGGCACGTTTTCCGTGCGCGACAAGGCTGCACGTGTGGGCCGGAATCCCAAGACCGGGGATGAAGTGCCGATCAGCCCTCGCCGCGTGTTGACGTTTCGTCCCTCGCACCTGATGAAGGATCGTGTCGTCGCGGGGACGAAAAAGTAGCACGAGGACTGAATGGAGAAATCGGCCGAAGCCTTCCGCACCATCAGCGAGGTGGCCGACATCCTGCAAACGCCGGCCCATGTGCTGCGCTTTTGGGAAAGCCGCTTTCCGCAGATCAAGCCGGTCAAGCGTGCCGGAGGGCGCCGCTATTACCGCCCATCGGATGTCGCACTTCTGACCGGCATCCGCCGCCTGTTGCATGATGACGGCATGACGATTCGCGGCGTTCAGAAAATTCTGCGCGAACAGGGGGTCCGCCGGGTGGCTGAGATGGGCCGGCAGGACGAAGCGGCATTCATCGAACTTGCCGAAGATTCGTTCGTTGCCGAGGTGCACCCCTTCCCGCAACGCGGCCCTGCCCCGACCCGAGATACGACACAAGATGCCGGCTGGACATTCTCCCCCGCGTCCGAAGATGAAGAGGATGCTTCCGTGACCGAGGAAGAGTTTTTTGCCCGATCCGGCACCGAGGACATCGTCGAAGATGGCCCGCCCCCGCCGCTGGGCCTTGCCGATGCGGCGCTGGCGCGCGAACGCGCCCAACGCCTGCGTGAAGCGCCGGAAAACCAACCGGCCCTGCCTTTCCTGATCCTGCGTTTGCTGGCGCTGGAACCCGGCACGCTGCCTTCGGCTGTGCTGGATGACATGCACGATCGCCTGTCGACGCTGCGCCGCCGGATGGATGAAAGATAACCTCGATTTTTCCTGCGGTTTCGTCTTGCTCCTGCCGTGGAACTTGGTATGTATCCGCCCAGTGTCGGGCCGTGGCGCAGCCTGGTTAGCGCGTCCGTCTGGGGGGCGGAAGGCCGCGAGTTCGAATCTCGCCGGCCCGACCAAAACAGAAAAGCCGTCCGCAATCGCGGGCGGCTTTCTTCATATTCGGAGTCTTGCATGATCGGTGTCCTTCCTTCGCAAATGCTGCGGCAGATGATCGAAAAAGGAACCATCGCTGCGGAACAGCCGATTCTTCCCGAGCAGGTGCAACCGGCAAGCCTTGATCTGCGCCTTGGCCATCATGCCTATCGCGTGCGTGCCAGTTTCCTGACCGGCCACGGCCGCACCGTGTCCGAGCGTCTGGAAGAATTCGAGATGCATCGCATTGATCTGACAGATGGCGCGGTGCTGGAAAAGGGATGCGTTTATGTCATCCCGCTGATGGAACGCCTGGCCCTGCCCCCCCATGTTTCGGCGGTGGCGAACGCCAAAAGCTCTACCGGCCGGCTTGATCTTCTGACGCGGACCATCACCGACGGCGGCGTGGAGTTCGATCGCATCACCACGGGCTATGAAGGCCCCCTTTACGCCGAGGTTTGCCCACGGAGCTTCTCTGTACTGGTGCGGCCGGGCATGCGGTTGAACCAGCTGCGCTTGCGTTGTGGACAGGCGGTTCTGACGGATGCCGAACTGTCGGCCCTTCACGACCGGACACCGCTGGTCGATGGCAAGGCAATGATCTCTGACGGGCTGGGGTTTTCTGTTGATCTGCGGCTTGACGGGCCCGCAGGCTATCGTGCGAAACCCCATACCGGCGTCGTCGATCTGGCGCGCATCGGACATTATCCGGCCGCGGACTTCTGGGAAGAGGTGCACGCGACCGAGGGGCGTATCATCCTTGACCCGGGCGCGTTCTACATCCTTGTCAGTCGTGAGGCTGTTAGCATTCCGCCCGACCATGCTGCCGAAATGGCCCCTTATCTGGCGATGGTTGGGGAATTCCGCGTCCACTATGCCGGCTTCTTCGACCCCGGTTTCGGCCATGGGACGGGCAGCGGTTCACGCGGTGTGCTTGAGGTGCGGTGCCATGAAGCACCCTTTGCGCTTGAACACGGGCAGATCGTGGGCCGACTGGTTTATGAACGCATGAGCGAAGCACCGGACCTGCTTTATGGGGCCGGCATCGCCTCGAACTATCAAGGCCAGGGGTTGAAGCTGGCCAAGCATTTCCGCTAACGCAGGCGGCGCGTGATCCGCGAAAGCTTGCGCGCCCGCTGCGCCATCTTCTGCATCTTTTGTGCCTTGGCACGCTCCTCGGGTGTCATCTGCGCGGGGTCCTTGCCCCTGCGCGAGGCATAGTCGATCCCTTTGGTCACGACCTTGCCCATCACCATCCCGATGAGCATTCTTTGCAGCATCCTGAACATCATCGTCAGTCCTCGCCCTGTTGCGATTCGTCCGCCGCTGAGTCCATCATGGCCGGAGCGGGTCGATTATCAAGCAATCCTGCCTCGCGAAGTTCCTTCACACCTGGAAGATCGCGCGCACTCTCCAGCCCGAAATGATCAAGGAACTGTTCGGTCACAACAAAGGTGGCCGGACGGCCCGGCGTCATGCGGCGGCGGCCAAGGCGGATCCATTCAAGTTCCAGCAACTGGTCCAGCGTTCCGCGGCTAACAGCCACGCCGCGGATCTCTTCGATCTCGGCCCGGGTGACGGGTTGGTGATAGGCGACGATTGCAAGCGTTTCGATGCCTGCTCGCGACAGCTTGCGCGTTTCTACTACGTCCCGCTGCATCAGGAATCCAAGATCGGGCGCAGTGCGAAAGGCCCAGCGATCCTGCACACGCACCAGCCGCACACCCCGGCCTTCATAATGCTTTCGCAGATTGGCAAGCGCCTGCGCGGCGTCTGCCCCTTCTGGCAGGCGCGCGGCGAGTTCCGCCACGGACACCGGCTCGGCCGAGGCGAAAAGCACCGCTTCCACCATCCGTTCCTGTTCGGCGATTGGAATACCCGTCATGCCCGCCGCCTTATCAGGATGGGGGCGAAGGTGCCGCCCTGACGCAGGTCGATCTGCCCACGCTTCGCCATTTCCAGCACGGCCGAGAAATGCGCAGCCGTGACCGAGCGGCGGCGCATCGGATGCGTATCCCAGCCCGGCGGAAGCCAATCGGCCAGATCCCCCCATTCGCCGAAAAAGCCAAGCATGTCGCGCATCCGGTCCAGCGCCTGCTCCATCGTAAAGACATTCTGGCGGTCCATGACGAAGGGGCGGAATTCGTCCTTCGTGCGCAGCCGCGCATATGCGCGCATCAGGTCGATCAGGCTTGCGGACCAATTGGTGCGCCGATGCTGCGTCACCTCCTCCTCCTGCCCCCGAGCGAAGAAGTCGCGCCCCTTCTGGTCACGCGCCATCAGCTGGGCTGCCGCCTCGCGCATCGCCTGCAGCCGTTCAAGCTGCCATGCCAGATGCGTTGCCAGCTCTTCTGCCGAAGGTCCCTGTTCTGCCGGATCCGGCGGAAGAAGCAGGCGCGATTTCAAATAGGCAAGCCATGCCGCCATAACCAGATAATCGGCGGCCAGTTCGATCCGAAGGCCCTTTGCCCGTTCCACGAATGCCAGATACTGTTCGGCCAGTTGCAGTACAGAGATGCGGCGCAGGTCCACTTTCTGCGTGCGCGACAGCATCAGCAGCAGGTCAAGCGGCCCCTCAAACCCCTCGACATCCACGATCAGGGATTCGTTCGCCAGCCGGTCGCTGACGCTCAGCGGATCGTTCTGCATGGACTTATGCGCCCAGAAGCGCGGCAAGTTCCGCATCGAAGGCGCGAAGATCCACGCCCTCAGGTGCCCGGCGCGCCGCCATTGCCGCCTCGCCGCGGCGCTGCGCGGCGATGTTCATGGTTCCGGCTGCCGCCGCCACTGCCCGGCGGGCGGCCATGCCACCATTGCAGTGCAGCACCACGTCGCAGCCCGCGGCGATAGCCGCCGAGGACCGATCGGCCACAGAACCGGAAAGCGCCTCCATCTCGATATCATCGGTCATCAGCAGACCATCGAAGCCGATATCCTGCCGGATCAGGTCGATCATGGTGGCCGAGCACGTGGCTGGCGCATCATCGAACACAGAAAACACGATATGCGCCGTCATCGCCATCGGCAGGTCCGACAGCGCGCGGAAGGGCGCGAAATCCCGCTCCAACTCCTCCGCCGAAGCCGTGACGGTGGGCAGATCGCGGTGACTGTCGGCAGTGGCCCGGCCATGTCCCGGCATGTGTTTCACAACCGGCAGAACGCCCTGCGCCAGATGCGCATCCGCCGCCACGCGCGCCAGATCGGCCACCACTTGGGGATCGGTGCCGTAACAGCGGTTGCGCAGGAAGGGATGGGTCGCATCCCCCGCAACATCGGCAACAGGCGCGCAGTTGGCATCGATCCCAACAGCGCGCAGTTCCGCCGCAATCAGCGTGGAACGGATCTGCATCGCCCGCACGGGATCGCTGGCCCGTTCCACCATATCAAGCGCAGGCAGATACTCGCGCCAGTGCGGGGGGCGCAGGCGCTGCACTCGTCCGCCCTCCTGGTCCACAAGGATCGGCGCGTCGCGGCCAACAGCCTCGCGCAGGTCCGCCGTCAGCCGGCGAAGCTGGTCCGGTGTATCGACATTACGCGCGAAAAGAATGAAGCCGAACGGGTTCGCATCGCGGAAGAAAGCCTTTTCTTCCGCGCTTAGTGCTGTTCCATCGCAACCGAAGATCGTGGCGCCGTATGGCAGGGTCATTGCGCCACGATTGCGATACAGGCCGCGTTCTCTGCCAGCAGCGCAGAGCAGAAACGGCGCGCATCCGCAGCATCCTCGAACCCCGTAGCGCGCAGCCGATAGAAGGTATGGCCGTTGCTGACGGCCTTCTGCACCAGAAGCGATTTCGCGCCGATCAGGTTGCCGAACTTGCCCGTCAGGCGCGTCCATTCCTTCCGCACCTGTTCCTCGGTATCGAAAGCGCCCAGCTGCACCAGATGATCGCCGGGCTTCACCGCCGATGCCGGTGTTTCCTTCCCAGCTGCCTGAACGGGCGCCGCAGGGGCGCTTGCGGCCACGGCCGAAGCCGGGCGCAGCGGGGGACGGGGCGACCGTGTGACCGCACCCGGAGGCGCAGGAGGCAGAACCTCCTCATCCTTCAACTCGGGGGGGATCAGCGTGGGATCGATGGCAGGGGGCGTGATCGCGATCTCCTGGATCGGCTCGCCCTCCACGGTGGAGGCAAGGCCCTGTTCCTCGGCGTCCTTCGCGGGCGTCGGCGGGGGTGAGGGCAAGGCTGCCGGCATCAGCACAGCACCGGTCGCACCAGTCGCCTCGGCCACGGCTTCCATGATCTCCTGGGGCGGTTCCTCGCCCTCAAGGCCCGGGCCGTCGCCAACGTCAAGCTCCACCGGACGCGGGGCGAGCATCAGTTCCTGCGGCAGGGCACCAGCGGCCCCCGTGGCCGCGATCGCATTGACCGAAAGGCCCTGATTGTCGGCGATCTGGCCACCCGGATCATCGGGGGTGATACGCATCGGGCCTTCAAGGGCGCGCACAACAGGCACGCCGCGCACATCACGCACCGTGGTGTGATAGCCCCACCATGCAAGCGCAACCACCATCGCGACCGAACTGACCGCCCCGGCAATGTTTATCACTCGTTGAAACCGGAAGCTGCGCCGCGGAACATAGTCCGCGGCTTCGAAATCGTCGAAGTCCACCTCAGCCATGTCACTGCCCCAATGCGGCGTCTGCCCACCGCGATCTTGCCTGTTCATCACGACCGGCGGGTGCCTTATCAGCGCATTTCTTCAACCGGCGTGACCCCAAGGATACCCAATCCGTTGGAAATCACAACGCCCGTCGCCCGCGCCAGTCCGATTTTCGCCTGTGCCATGGCCGGATCGTCCTGAACGAACCGCAGCGAGGGTTCATCGTTGCCCCGGTTCCACAAGCCGTGGAAGTCGGATGCAAGCTCGTAAAGGTAGAAGGCGACGCGATGCGGCTCGTTGCTGCGGGCGGCGGTTTCCACCAGACGCGGCCATTCGGCCAGCTTCTTGATCAGCGTGATCTCTGCCTCGTGCCCGAGGGCCGAGAAATCGGTGGCAGCCAGCGTCAGGTCATCAACCTCCACGCCCGCCTCGGCCGCCTTGCGCAGGACCGAGTTGATGCGTGCATTGGCGTACTGGACATAGAAGACGGGGTTATCCTTCGATTGCTCCAGCACCTTGTCGAAGTCGAAATCCAGCGGTGCGTCGTTCTTGCGCGTCAGCATCACAAAGCGGGTGACGTCCGCGCCCACCTGGTCCACCACGTCGCGCAGGGTCACGAAGGTGCCCGCTCGCTTCGACATCTTGAACGGCTCGCCGTTCTTGAACAGCTTCACGAGGTTCACGAGCTTCACGTCCAGCGGCACGCGGCCGTTCGAAAGGGCCGCAACGGCCGCCTTCATCCGCTTGACGTAACCGCCATGATCGGCGCCGAAGATGTCGATCAGCAGATCGAAGCCGCGTTCCACCTTGTCGAAGTGATAGGCGATATCGGGGGCGAAATACGTCCACGATCCGTCGGATTTCATCACCGGCCGGTCAACATCGTCGCCATGCAGGGTGGAACGGAACAGCGTTTGCTCGCGCGGCTCCCAGTCCTCGGGTGTCTTGCCCTTCGGCGGCTCCAGAACCCCTTCATAGATCAGGTCCATGTCGCGCAGCCGTTGCAGCGCAGCCTCGATCTTGCCGGTGCCGTAAAGCGCCTTTTCCGAGGAATAGACATCCATTTCCACGTTCAGCGCAGCCAGATCCTCGCGGATCATCTGCATCATCTGCGTCGTCGCGAATTCCCGCAGATCCGCCAGCCAGACGCTTTCGGGCTGGTCCAGCAGGCTGTCGCCATACTTTTCCTTCAGTGCCTGCCCCACGGGGATCAGGTAATCGCCCGGATAAAGGCCCTCGGCAATCTCCGGCTCCTGCCCGTTCGCTTCGCGGTAACGCTCATAGGCCGAACGTGCGAGCACATCGACCTGCGCGCCGCCATCGTTGATGTAATACTCGCGCGTGACGTCATAACCGGCGAAGGCCAGCAGCTTTGCCATCGCATCGCCCACGACCGCGCCACGTGTATGGCCAACATGCATCGGGCCGGTGGGGTTTGCCGAAACGAACTCCACGTTCACCTTTACGCCCTGCCCCATGGCGCTGCGGCCATAATCCCCCTGTTGCGACAGGACGGCGGCAACCAGTTGCTGCCATACGCCCGTTTTCAGGCGGATGTTCAGAAAGCCGGGACCGGCCACCTCCACCTCTGCCACCCGCTCGTCCGTGCCAAGGCGCGCGGCCAGCGCTTCGGCGATCTTGCGCGGTGGCAAGCCGGCGGGCTTGGCCAACACCATCGCAGCATTGGTGGCCATGTCGCCATGTGCCGGATCACGCGGAGGTTCCACCGCGACGTTGGCCAGATCCAGCCCCTCGGGCAGATCCCCTGCCGCCTGCATCGCGGCGATCGCCCCGGTCACGACGGTGCGGAGTTCGGTAAAGAGGTTCATGTCATTGTCCTGTCTGTCGCCTCCGGAATTGCCAGAGGCGACGGACGGGGTCAATGCTTACAGCTTCAGCGACAGGACAGTGGCCATCGACAGCTCGCCAAACCCGTTGAAGCGGGTGTTGGTTGCAGCGGAATAAGCGCCCATCCCCTGAAAGACGACGAAGTCGCCTTCCTCGATATCCACCGACAGCGGAAGTTCGCCCGGCAACCGATCCACGGAATCGCAGGTCGGGCCGAAGATGATGCGGTCGGACTTGTCGCCCTCGCGCAGTTTTCCTTCAGGGGTCATCACCTCGATCCGGTCGATGACGCCAATCATCGGCAGCTCGGTCAACGAACCATAGGTCCCGTCGTTCAGGAACACATGCTGCCCGTCACGCACGGCTTTCACGCGCGCGGCAAGGGTGAAGGCATCGCCGCAAAGGCCGCGGCCCGGCTCGCACACCAGCTGCGGGCGGTTGTCGCCGAACGCCTCGGTCGCGGTGCGGTCGATCAGATCGAAGATCGCGTCCAGATCCGGTGAAACGGCATTCAGCCTGTGGTTCGGGAAGCCGCCACCCACGTTCAGCCGCGCGATCGTCACGCCCGCGCCCTGCGCAATCTCGGCCGCGGCAGAGATGTAGCTGCCCCATGCCGCAGGATCCGTGCATTGCGTGCCGGGGTGGAAGGTGATGGACGGCACGAAACCCGCTTTCGCCGCCGTTGCCAGCAGTTCCGCCGCAAGCTCCACCGTGGCGCCGAACTTGGCCCCGAAGTTATAAGCGGCGCCCGCCACCGGCAGCTTGAACCGGACGGAGATTTCGGTCCCTTCCGCCGGCACCAGTTCGATCAACTTGGCAAGTTCCGACGCCGAATCGACGCTGTAGCTTTTTACGCCCAGCTCCACCGCCGTGCGGATTTCATGCCGCGCACGAACGGGGTTGTTGTAATGCAGCGCCGCCTCGGGGGCGAGGCGACGGATCAGCCGCATCTCGGCCGGGGAAGCCACGTCGAACCCGCGCACGCCTGCGGCGGCAAGGTTCTCGATCACGACTTCCTCGGGGTTCGACTTCACCGCATAGGTGACCATGCCCGGAAAGCCGTCAATGAAGCGGCGGGCCATCCCCTGCAGTACAGAGGGAGAGAAGAACAGAACCGGCGTTTCGGGCTGCAGCGTCCGGATATATTCGGCCGGCGAAGTCCAGATTGTTTTCGAGAGTCCCATCGGCGTTTCCTTTCTGCCAACAGAAGCGGCCCCGCCCCCCGAATGTTCCCGGAAGCGACACCTGCGAGGTTTCGAAGAACCAGGCCAGGTGCGTATGAGCCGCCCTTTTCCTGAAAACAAGGCCGCCCCTATGCAGCACATCGAAGCGTTTGCAAAGCGTTTTTTCGCCCCCTTCGCAAAAAGCCGCTTTCGCCAATCCTGACAGGGCGGAATGTCGGTTTCACGACAGGCTTTTCACCGGCGGCGAACGCCTGTATCCCTGCGCGGACAGTGAAGAAGGGGGCCGGAAGATGGCGATGGAAAAGACGTTCAACGCAGCCGAGGCCGAGGCCCGCCTTTCGGCGATGTGGGAAGAGATGGGGGCGTTCCGCGCCGGTGCCAATGCATCGCGCGAAGAAACCTTCTGCATCATGATTCCCCCGCCCAACGTGACCGGCAGCCTGCACATGGGCCATGCCTTCAACAACACGCTTCAGGACATTCTGGTGCGCTGGCACCGGATGCGCGGGTTCGACACGCTTTGGCAGCCGGGCACCGACCATGCCGGCATCGCCACGCAGATGGTGGTGGAACGCGAACTGGCCCGCACCCAGCAACCTTCCCGCCGCGAACTGGGCCGCGAGGCGTTTCTGGACAAGGTCTGGGAATGGAAGGACAAGTCCGGCGGCACCATCGTTGGCCAGCTGAAGCGCCTCGGCGCATCCTGCGACTGGTCGCGCGAAGCCTTCACGATGTCCGGCAACTTCCCCGAGGCCGTCGCCAAGGTCTTCGTGGAGATGTATCGCAAGGGCCTGATCTATCGCGGCAAACGTCTCGTCAACTGGGACCCCCATTTCGAAACCGCCATTTCGGACCTGGAGGTGGAGAACATCGAAACCTCAGGCCACATGTGGCACTTCAAGTACCGCCTGGCGGGGGGCGAAACCTACGAATACGTGGAAAAGGACGAGGACGGAAACGTCATCCTGCGCGAGGTGCGGGACTACATCTCCATCGCCACCACGCGGCCTGAAACGATGCTGGGCGACGGCGCCGTCGCGGTTCATCCCTCGGATAATCGCTATGCTTCCATCGTGGGAAAGATGGTGCACCTGCCGCTGTGCGACCGCCTGATCCCGATCATCGCCGACGAATATCCCGACCCCACTTTCGGATCTGGCGCGGTAAAGATTACCGGCGCGCATGACTTCAACGACTATCAGGTGGCAAAGCGCAACGGCCTGCCGATGTATCGCCTGATGGATACCCGCGGCGCGATGCGCGACGATGGCGCCCCGTATGCCGAGGCGGTGGCGCGTGCACGCGAGATCGCCGCCGGTTCGCCCACCGATGAAACCGAGGTGGACGGCCTGAACCTCGTTCCCGCCAAGTATCGCGGTATGGACCGGTTCGAGGCGCGCAAGGCCGTGATCGCCGACATCAACGCCGCCGGCCTCGCCGTGACGGAACTGGTCAAGTCCATCGACGATGAAACGGGTTCCGAACATCTGACCCGCGTTCCGGTGGTGGAATCCAAACCCATCATGCAGCCCTACGGCGACCGGTCGAAGGTCGTGATCGAACCGATGCTGACCGACCAGTGGTTCGTGGATACCGACAAAATCGTCGGCCCTGCGCTGGATGCCGTCCGCAATGGCGACACCCAGATCCTGCCGGAGCGGGACGCCAAGGTGTATTTCCACTGGCTGGAGAACATCGAGCCGTGGTGCATCAGCCGCCAGCTGTGGTGGGGCCACCAGATCCCGGTGTGGTACGGCCCGCGCCGCATCCCCGAGGAAGAGGGCGTCGCCCCCTTCGACTGGTCCGAAACCGTCTCCTTCTGCGCCGCAACCGAAGAGGAAGCGCGCCAGCAGATGCTGGATTACTATGGCGAGTTCGCACTGGTACCCGCCGCCAGCCGCGAAGAGGCCATCGGCAACAGCGCCGAGCAGGTGCCGGGCATCAACGCCGTCAGCTACTGGCGCGATCCCGACGTGCTGGACACGTGGTTCTCCTCGGGCCTGTGGCCCATCGGAACGCTCGGCTGGCCCGAAGAAACGCCGGAACTGCAGAAGTACTTCCCCACCACCACACTGGTGACCGGCTTTGACATCATCTTCTTTTGGGTTGCCCGGATGATGATGATGCAACTGGCCGTGGTGGATCAGGTGCCCTTCAAGACGGTGTATGTCCACGCCCTTGTCCGCGACGAAAAGGGCAAGAAGATGTCCAAGTCCTTGGGCAACGTCCTCGACCCGCTGGAGCTGATCGACGAATACGGCGCCGATGCCGTGCGCTTCACCCTTTCGGCGATGGCCGCGATGGGGCGCGATCTGAAGCTTTCAACCGCCCGCATTGCCGGATACCGCAACTTCGGAACGAAGCTGTGGAACGCCTGCCGGTTCGCCGAAATGAACGGCGTCTGGGAAGGGCATGCGACACAAACTGCCGCACCGCAGGCCACGGCAACTGTGAACCGCTGGATCATCAGCGAAACATCTGCCGTTCTGGCCGAGGTGAACGCGGCCCTGGAGGGCTATCGCTTCGATGTGGCGGCCAATGCGCTTTATTCGTTCGTCTGGGGCAAGGTGTGCGACTGGTATGTCGAATTCGCCAAGCCGCTGTTCGATGGCGATGCGGCGGACGAAACGCGCCGCACCATGGCCTGGGTTCTGGACCAGTGCATGATCCTGCTGCACCCCATCATGCCCTTCGTCACCGAAGAGCTTTGGGGAACCACCGGCACCCGCGCAAAGCCGCTGGTCCACACCGACTGGCCCGACTTCACCGTGACCGACGCCGAAGCCACGGCAGAGATGACGTGGGTGATCTCGGTGATCGAGGGCGTGCGCTCTGCCCGCGCGCAGGTGCGTGTGCCGGTCGGGCTGCGGCTTGATGCGCAAGCGATCGGCATGGACGCCGCCGCCCGCGCGGCATGGGACCGGAACGCGGCCCTGATCCAGCGCCTTGCCCGCATCGAAAGCCTGACCGAGGCTGCCGACATCCCGAAGGGCGCGATCACCGTCGCGGTGGAAGGGGCCACCTTCGCCATCCCGCTGGAGGGCGTCATCGACATCGCGGCTGAAAAGGCGCGTTTGGAAAAGACCCTTCAAAAGCTGGAAAAGGACATGAACGGCCTGCGCGGGCGGCTGAAGAACCCCAAGTTCATCGAATCCGCCCCGGATGAGGTGGTCGAGGAAGCCCGTGAGAACCTTGCCCTGCAAGAGGCGGAGGCTGCCAAACTTGCCGCCGCCCTCGCCCAGCTTTGATCCTGCGAAAGGCGCCCCCCAGCGGGCGCCTTTCCATCACCCCAAGGGTCCCGCCGATGCCGCGCTTTACGCCCCTGATCCGCTCTCTCCCGTCCACCGTGCCTTTCGTTGGGCCTGAAACGCAGGAGCGTTTGCGCAAGCACCCCTTCGCCGCGCGTCTCGGGGCGAATGAAAGCCGCATAGGCCCGTCGCCCGCCGCGATCGAAGCGATGGTGCGCGCCACGCAGGACGTCTGGAAATACGGCGATCCCGAAAACCATGACCTGCGCGAGGCGCTGGCGTCGCATCACGGCATCAAACCGTCGAACGTCGTGGTGGGCGAAGGGATCGATGGGCTTCTGGGCCTGCTTGTCCGCCTGTTGATCCAGCCGGGCGATGCGGTCGTCACCTCGGAGGGGGCTTATCCCACCTTCAACTTTCATGTCACGGGCTTTGGCGGGGCGCTGCACAAGGTGCCCTATGCCGGCAATCACGAGGATCCGCAGGCGTTGGTCGCCCGCGCGGCAGAGGTGGATGCCAAGCTTCTTTATCTTGCCAATCCCGACAACCCGATGGGCAGCCACCATCCGGCATCGGTTGTGGAACACATGGTCGCTTCCCTGCCCGAGGGTTGTCTGCTGATCCTGGACGAAGCCTATGTGGAATTGGCGCCGGAAGGCACGATCCCCCGCATCGATGTCGATGATCCGCGCGTCATCCGGATGCGCACCTTTTCCAAGGCCTATGGCATGGCCGGTGCACGGATCGGTTATGCCACGGGTGCCGCCCCACTGATCGAGGCGTTCAACAAGGTGCGCAACCATTTCGGCGTGAACCGCATCGCGCAGACCGGCGCCTTGGCCGCGCTGGCCGACATAGAATGGCTGGCGCATGTACGCGCACAGGTGGAGGCCGGACGGCAGGCGCTGTCGAAAGCCGCGCGGCAGAACGGGCTGAATCCCCTGCCCTCGGCGACCAATTTCGTTACGATGGATTGCGGTGCGGATGGTGCCTTCGCCCGGCGCGTTCTGCAGGAACTGATCGAACGAGGCATCTTTGTGCGGATGCCTTTCACGGCCCCGCAGGACCGCTGCATCCGCGTCAGCATCGGCCTGCCGGAGGACCACGATCTGTTTGCAGCCGCCCTTCCGGCCGCGCTGGCCGCCGCGCGTCAGCCCTGACGCGCCGGCCCGATCGGGCGTGGCGCCCCTTCAGGCGGATTGGCGACGGTCAACGCGGGCCCGTTGGCAGCCGCATGTTCGGCAATGGCCGGCGCATGATCGGAAACCGGGCGGCGGAACACCAGAACATGCTGAACAGTGACCGTGCGTCGCATCCAGCCGCTCTTATCCTCGGCCGGCAGGCTCTCGGCGCGCACATATTCCCAGCCGTCGCGTCCCATGCGGTTCATCACGCCCGCCAGTGCCAGAGAAAAGCGCTCTGCAGCACTGCGCACGCCGCGCGCTTTCTCGCCCTTCGCCGGTGCGGGAATGACCTGGTATTCAAAGCGCGTCATGGGTGTCTCCTCGTGGCCCTATGGGGGCAAATAGCCCTGCGCGCGGCCAAAGCCAAGCGCGCAGGGCGTCACGGGCCGGTTACAGGGCAACGCGGCGCATCGCCTCGCGCTGGGCCGACAGTTCTTCGGAAACAAGGAAGGCCAGTTCCAGCGATTGGCTGGCGTTCAGGCGCGGATCGCAGGCAGTGTGGTAGCGATCCGACAGATCCTCATCCGTGACGGCGCGCAGGCCGCCGGTGCATTCGGTCACATCCTGCCCCGTCATCTCGAAATGGACGCCGCCGGGGACGGTGCCTTCAGCGCGGTGAATGGCGAAGAAGTCCTTCACCTCGGCCAGCACGTTGTCGAAAGGCCGCGTCTTGTAGCCCGAGGCAGACTTGATGGTGTTGCCATGCATCGGATCGCAGGACCAGACAACGTTCGCCCCTTCTTCCTGCACGGCCTTGATCAGGCGCGGAAGGTGGTCCCCCACGTTGCCCGCACCGAAGCGCGCGATCAGGGTCAGGCGGCCAGCCTCGTTTTCGGGGTTCAGCTTGGCCATCAGGACCTTCAGATCCTCTGCCGTGGTGGACGGGCCGCATTTCAGGCCGATCGGGTTGATCCCGCCGCGGCAGAATTCCACATGCGCCCCATCGGGCTGGCGCGTGCGGTCACCGATCCAGATCATGTGGCCCGAACCCGCAACCGGATTGCCCGAGATCGAGTCCAC
The DNA here is from genome assembly GCF_004015795.1 of Falsirhodobacter deserti. Lineage (GTDB taxonomy): Bacteria > Pseudomonadota > Alphaproteobacteria > Rhodobacterales > Rhodobacteraceae > Falsirhodobacter > Falsirhodobacter deserti. The sequence continues at coordinate 1,264,008 of NZ_ML137218.1, forward strand.
CCGGCAAAGTGCTTCCTCATATTCCAGAAGCAATGCTTCGTGGCTGGTATAGAATTCCACAGAGGACAGCGTATGCGCCGTATCGGCATTGACGCCCGCAGCCGTCATGAAGTCCAGCGCATCGGCGATGCGGTTGGACACCTCGCGGTAACGTTCGGCCTTGTCATGTTCGGCAAAGCCCAACGTCCAGGAATGAACGCGGTGGATATCGGCGAAGCCGCCGGTCGAAAATGCGCGCAGCAGGTTCAACGTGGCCGCAGCCTGAGTATAAGCCTGCAGCATCCGCTTGGGATCGGGCACCCGCGCCTCGGCCGTGAAGTCGAAGCCGTTGATGATGTCGCCGCGATAGGACGGAAGCTCCTGCCCGCCCACAACCTCGGTCGGGGCAGAACGCGGCTTGGCGAACTGACCGGCCATGCGGCCCACTTTCACCACCGGCACCTTCGCGCCATATGTCAGCACGACGGCCATCTGCAGCATCACGCGGAAGGTGTCGCGGATATTGTCGGCACGAAACTGCGCAAACGCCTCGGCACAGTCGCCACCCTGCAGCAGGAACGCCTTGCCGGCGGCAACATCGGCCAGCTGCGCCTTCAGGCGCCGCGCCTCGCCGGCGAAGACCAGGGGCGGATAAGCGGCAAGCTGGCCTTCAACCGCCGTCAGGGCGGTCTGGTCGGGATAGTCCGGCATCTGGATGCGCGGCTTTGCGCGCCAGTCGGATTTCGTCCAGCCTTTGTTCATCTTGCCTCTCCACCACGTCGCGGGTTGAGCCCGCTATAGATCAGATCGGCACGGAATGCCAATGCCGGACGTTGACGGCGGGCGCCGCATGGGGCAAGCCTCGTTCATGCTGCGTATCTCCGACATAACATATTCGATCGAAGGCCGACCGCTTTTCGAAAACGCCTCGGCCACCATCCCGACCGGCCACAAGGTCGGCCTTGTCGGGCGCAACGGCGCGGGCAAGACGACGCTGTTCCGCCTGATCAAGGGCGAACTGGCACTTGAAGGGGGCGAGATTTCGCTTCCGACCCGTGCCCGCATCGGGGGCGTCGCGCAGGAGGTTCCGTCCTCCTCCACCTCGCTTCTGGATACGGTGCTGGCCGCCGACACCGAACGCGCCGCCCTTCTGGCCGAGGCGGAGACGGCAACCGATGCCAGCCGGATCGCCGAGGTGCAGACCCGTCTGGCCGATATCGATGCATGGTCGGCCGAAGGGCGCGCGTCGTCCATCCTGAAGGGGCTTGGCTTCGATGCAGAGGCGCAGCTTCGCCCATGCTCCGACTTCTCGGGTGGCTGGCGGATGCGCGTGGCACTGGCCGGCGTTTTGTTCGCCCAGCCCGATCTGCTACTACTGGACGAACCGACCAACTATCTGGATCTTGAAGGTGCGCTTTGGCTGGAAAGCTATCTTCAGAAGTATCCTCATACTGTCCTGATCATCTCGCACGACCGGGGGCTGCTGAACCGCGCGGTACAGGGCATCCTGCATCTCGACTCGAAGAAGCTGACCTATTGGACTGGTCCGTATGACCAATTCGCCCGCCAGATGGCCGAACGACGTGCCGTTCTGGCTGCCGAGGCGAAGAAGCAGGAAGCCCGCCGCGCCCATTTGCAAAGCTTCGTGGATCGCTTCAAGGCGAAAGCCTCCAAGGCCGTTCAGGCCCAGTCCCGCGTGAAGATGCTGGAAAAGATGGAGACGATCACGCCCCCCGAGGAGGCAAAGAAGCAGGTCTTCACCTTCCCCGAACCCGAAGAGCTTTCACCGCCGATCATCAACCTTGACGGTGCTTCGGTCGGGTATGACGGCAAGCCGGTTCTGCGCCGCCTCAGCCTGCGGATCGACCAGGATGACCGCATCGCGCTTCTGGGCCGCAACGGCGAAGGAAAATCCACACTTTCCAAGCTTCTGGCGGGTAAACTTCAGGCGCTGGATGGGCGGATGACGCGGTCATCCAAGCTGCGGATCGGTTATTTTGCCCAGCATCAGGTGGATGAGCTGTTCGTGGATGAAACGCCGCTGCAGCACCTGCAGCGGATGCGTCCCGCCGAAGGGCAGCCCCGCCTTCGCGCACGGCTGGCTGGTTTCGGACTGATGGCAGATCAGGCGGAAACCGCTGTCGGTCGGCTTTCCGGCGGACAAAAGGCGCGCCTGTCGCTGCTGCTGGCCACGCTGGACGCACCGCATCTGCTGATCCTTGACGAACCGACCAACCACCTTGACATGGAAAGCCGCGAAGCCCTGACCGAGGCGCTGAACAGCTATTCCGGTGCGGTGGTTCTGGTCAGCCACGACATGCACCTTCTGTCGCTGGTGGCCGACCGGCTTTGGCTGGTGAAGGACGGCGCAGTGTCCGCCTTCGATCAGGATCTGGAGGCTTATCGCCGCCTTTTGCTGACCGGGGACGAACCCGCAGCGCCACCCAAGCCGGAAAAGAAGAAGGTCAACCGCGAGGATTTGACCGCCCTCCGCTCCGAAGTCCGCAAATGCGAGGAGCGAGTCACGAAGCTGAACGACATGCGCGAAAAGCTGGCTGTGAAACTGTCTGATCCCGCGCTGTATGAACGCCCCGACGAAGCTGCCGTGTGGCAAAAGAAATATGCCGAGGTGATGGAAGGTCTGGACCGGGCCGAAGATCTTTGGCTGCGGGCGCAGGAACGTCTGGAGGCGGCCGGCTGAGCCGCCTATATCCTTGGCCATGGAAGCATTCGACATTGGCCGGCTTGGGTATCTTGTTCTGCTGCTGGCATTTGTCGGCAGCTGGATCTTCGTGGAGTTTCGCAGCCGCATGGGGGCCGCTTTGCGCATCGCGGCGGCCTGGGGCCTGATCTTTCTGGCCGTTGCCGCAGGCTATGGCCTTTGGAACGAAATGGGGCCGACCCTTGCCCCCCAGCAGCAGGTTGGCGAGGGCGGCGAGATTGCGATCCCGCGCGCGCCGGACGGGCATTACTACGTCACCCTGACAGTTGAAGGGCGCGACATCCGCTTTCTTGCCGATACCGGCGCCAGCCAGGTTGTCCTCTCCGCCCGCGACGCCAAAAGGCTGGGGATCGAGCCGGACGCGCTGGATTATCTTGGCACCGCCTATACCGCCAACGGCCCCGTCCGAACCGCGCGGGTGGAGTTACAGGACGTCCGCCTTGGCCCGTTCACCGATCCGCGCCTTCCCGCTTTCGTCAATTCCGGAGAGATGGACGGATCGCTTCTGGGGATGAGTTATCTTGGCCGGTTCGATATCAGCATCGCGGGTGACCGCATGATCCTGAGCCGTTAAAGCGCCGCAAAGGCTTGCGGGTAAAAGATACGTCCCGTGGCCGGTATTTCCGCCTGCGGCTTCACCATGAAGAAGGGTCCTGCAAAGGCGCAGGCATATCCGGTGGCAAGATCGGTGCTGAACCCGAAGCGGGAATAGTATGCCGGATCCCCCAGCACGAAGATCGCGTCGCATCCTGTGTCGATGGCCTCGATCAGGGCGGCGCCGATACCCTGCCGCTGCCACATCGGTGCAACAGCCAGCGGTGCAAGCGCGCAGGCCGAAAATGGCGCATCAAGGTGCGAAAGCATCAGGTACCCGACAATCTCGCCCTCCACCTCGGCCACCAACGCCTGTGCCACGGCGCCGTCACGGCGCAAGGCAGCCACCAGATCCGCTTCATCCGGCCGCCCGAAAGCGTCGATCAGAAGTTTACGGATTTTCCGGTCGTCCTCAGAAGCTTCCGGGCGGATCTTCATTCGGCACCCGAACGTTCTGCCTTCTTTTCCCACCGGCCCGATTCCTCGGACCAATATTGTGCGGTGACGCCCGCCTGTACCACGGCGCGCCACTGATCGCGTGCGCGGGCCAGCGCGATATTGTCAATCCCGTCGAACAGCACCCACAGGCGATCAAGCGGCGCCGCTTCCTCGGGCGTGAAGTCGGCACTGCCCGCGACCATCAGGCAGTTGGCACCGTTGCCGATCGGCCCCTGACCCAGCAGCACCGGCTGGTCGGCATCATGGGGCCCGCCTTCGCGCCCGTGGGGAAGGAAACTGTCATCCTGCGATGTCCAAAGTGCCTCATCCAGCCGGTCCAGCGTTCCGGGATCGCCGCGAAGCATCACGCGCCAGCCTGTGGCCAGCGCGCGCGACAGCAAGGTGAAGGCCGTCTGCTCCACCGTGGAGTGGGTGAGGTGATAAAACATCACCGGCACCGATCAGCCCTCGAAGCGGTCGCGGATCAGGCGGTTCAGCGCCAGAACGCCCCAGCCGGTCGCACCTTTCGGGCCGAATGCCCAGTCCCCCTTCAAAGCGGCGGTGCCGGCGATATCAAGGTGGATCCACGGCACCTCGTCCTTGACGAACCGCTTGAGGAACTGCGCGGCGACGAGGGAACTGCCGGCGCGCCCACCGCCCACATTGCGCATATCGGCCACACGCGATTTCAGCGCCGCGTCATAGGCGTCCCCCATCGGCAGGCGCCATGCGCCCTCGCCCTCGGCCTTGGCGGCGGCAAGGAACGCCTCGCACAGCGCGTCATCATTCGAAAACACGCCGGTGTTTTCAAAGCCAAGCGCCACGATAACAGCGCCGGTCAGCGTCGCAAGATCGATCATGGCGACAGGCTGGAAGCGTTCCTGAGCATACCAAAGCACATCGGCCAGCAACAGGCGGCCTTCGGCATCGGTGTTGATCACCTCGATCGTGTCCCCCTTCATGGAGGTGACAACGTCGCCCGGACGTTGCGCCCGGCTGCCGGGCATGTTTTCCACCAGCCCCACAAGGCCCACGACATTGGCCTTGGCCTTGCGAAGCGCCAGCGTGCGCATCACGCCCGCAACGGTGCCCGCGCCGCCCATGTCCATGGTCATGTCTTCCATGCCCGCCGCAGGCTTGATCGAGATGCCGCCCGTGTCGAACACCACGCCCTTGCCCACAAGCGCCAGCGGGGCTTCTTCCCCCCCGCCGTTCCAGTGCATCACCACGACCTTGGTCGGCGAGGCAGAGCCCATTCCCACCCCCAGAAGCGCGCCCATGCCAAGTTCGGCAAGCTGCTCCTCCTCAAGGATCTCCACCTCCAGCCCCAGTTCCTGCATGGCGGCAAGACGGGCGGCGAAGTCGTCGGTGGTCAGGATGTTGGCAGGTTCATTGACCAGATCGCGGGTAAAGAAGATGCCTTCGGCCAATGCGGCAAGCGGCGCAGCCTCGGCGGCGACCGCCTCGGGCCCGTTCACCATCAGCGTCACGGCCCCGAACTCCTCACCCTTGGTGGTTTTGCGGTCGATGAACTGATAGGCCCGCAGGGCGAGCCCGAAGGAAAGTTCGGCGGCACGCGTCACCGCATCGGCCAGCACCAGCGCCCCATCGCGGCCAAGCGAGCGGCCGATCAGCGCACCTGCCTTGCGGGCGGCAGTGATATCGTCCTTGCGGTCCAGCCGGATCACCTGAAGCGCCGAAGCGGCAAGCCCGGCGGGAAAGGCAAGCTCCAGCCCCTCACCCGGTTTCAGCCGCGCGAAAGCATCGGATGCGGCAACGCGCTTCAGCGCACCGCGGGTCAGCCGATCCACCCGCCGCGCGGCGATGCCCATCTTGCCGTCGCCCCCAAGAAACGCAATCACGCGGCCCGGTGCGTCGGCGATGCTCTCGACATCCGTGTCGACAAATTGGATGGTCACGGGGGTTGTCATCGGCATCTCCATCGAAGGCAAGGTTCCGCGTGACCGTATCCCGAGGTCGGGAAGATGGCCAGATACCAGTTTTCCCCACCGCGCGATTGGGGTAGCGTGCCGGAAAACAGCAAGAAGCATGAGGGCAGCCGTGGCAAGATTCGACAGGTACATGCTGTCGCAACTTCTGCAGCTGTTCGGATTCTTCTCACTTGTTCTTGTGGCGGTGTACTGGATCAACTCGGCCGTTGGCCTGTTTGACGATCTGATCGGCGATGGGCAGTCAGCGCTGGTTTTTCTTGAGTTCTCGTTGCTGACACTGCCGAATGTGATCCGGCTGGTCCTGCCCATCTCGGCCTTTGTGGCCACGGTTTACGTCGTGAACCGGCTGGCCTCGGAGTCGGAGCTTGTGGTGATGCAGGCCACCGGCTTTTCCGCCTTCCGGCTGGCGCGGCCCGTGGTTCTGTTCGGGCTGATCGTGGCGGCTATGATGCTGGTCCTGATGAACGTTCTGGTTCCCCTGTCGCGCACCGTCCTGGCCGATCGCACCGCCGAGGTTCGCGACAGCCTTGCCGCGCAGTTCGTGAAGGACGGGGAATTCCTGCATCCGGCCGACGGACTCACGCTGTATATCCGCGAAATCGCCCCGAGCGGAGAGTTGGACGGCCTGTTCCTGCGCGACGGCCGCGGGCCGGCCGAGGTGATCTATACCGCGGCAAGTGCCTTTCTGGTGCGCACCGATACGGGGCCGAAGCTGGTGATGGTGAACGGGATGGCCCAAACGCTGGAGGCAGGCCGCCTTGCCGTGACCCGATTTGCCGACTTCACCTATGACATCGGCGCGATGCTTGAACCCGCGCAGCGCAGCGCCCGCCGCATGAACGAACTTTCAACCTCCGCCCTTCTGCATCCGACCGAGGCAGCGCAGACCGAAACCCGCTCCACCCGCGCCGAGATGATCTTCGAGGGGCATGACCGGCTGGGCCAGCCGTTTCTTGGCCTCGCCGCCAGCCTGATCGGCTTTGCCGCGCTGCTGCTGGGCGCCTACAGCCGGTTCGGGCTTTGGCGGCAGATCCTGTTCGCGGTTCTGCTGCTGATCGTGGTGCAGCTTGTGAACACGGTCGCGGGGTCCGCAGGGCCGCAATTCGCGGGCGGCTGGATCCTGGCCTATGCGGCACCGCTGACCGGCTGCATGCTGGCCGTCATACTTCTTTGGTGGTCGCAACGGCCAAGGCGGCGGGCATGATCCTCAGCTTCTATATCGCGCGTCGCTTCCTGCGGATGGTCACACGGGTGTTCCTGATCTTCTTCGGGATCCTGCTGCTGATCGACATGCTGGACCAGATGCGCCGCTTTTCCGACGATGTGGGAATCAGCGGTGCCTTCGGCCTGTCACTGCTGCATGTTCCGGCCAGCATCTATACGATCCTGCCCCTGATCGTGATCCTCGCCGCCATCGCCCTGTTCCTTGGCCTTGCAAGATCCTCGGAACTGGTGGTGATGCGGGCGGCAGGGCGCGCGGGCTTGCGCATTCTGGTCGCGCCCACCATCACCGCCTTCCTTCTGGGCATGGTGATCGTGGCCGTGATGAATCCGATCGTTGCCGCCACGTCCAACCGGTACGAGGTGGTGGTGGCGCGGCTGGCGCAGGAAACGTCGCAAACGCTTTCGGTTTCCGGCGAAGGGCTTTGGCTGCGGCAGGGAAGCGCGCATGGCCAGACCGTGATCCATGCCGACCGCGCAAATGCCAATGGCACATCGCTGAGCGGCGTGACCGTGATGGACTTCGACTCCGAAGGGCAGCTCCTCGGACGTATCGGGGCTGAAACCGCGCAGCTTGGCGCGGGCGAATGGCGTCTGACGGGGGTGAAGCGCTGGGATCTTTCCGAAGCCACGCCCGAGGCAAGCGCCCGCATCCTGGACACCCTCGCCCTGCCCTCGGACATGACGCGTGAGACGATCCGCGAAGGGTTCCGCGCACCCTCTGACATCGCGATCTGGAAGCTGCCGGATTATATCCGCGGGCTTGAAGATGCCGGCTTTCAGGCCCGCGAACACCGCGTCTGGTTCCAGAGCGAGCTTTCCCTGCCCGTGTTCCTTGCCGCCATGGTGCTGATCGCCGCCGGTTTCACGATGCGTCATGCGCGGCTGGGACGCACTGGCAACAAGGTTCTGCTGGCGCTTCTGGTTGGCTTTGGCGTGTTCTTCCTGCGCAGCTTCGCGCAGATCCTTGGGGAAAACGGACAAATACCCGTGCTTCTGGCGGCGTGGATCCCATCTATTGCCGCAGTGTTCGCCTCTCTGGGGCTTCTTTTGCATCTGGAGGATGGCTGATGCGCCTTCGTGCCGCCCTGTTCGCCTTGGCCCTTTCGTCCCTGCCCGCAATGGCGCAGCAGGATCAGGCCACCCTGGTCGCAGACGATCTTCACATCCGCAACGACAACGTGCTGACCGCCTCGGGGCATGTGGAGGTGTTCTATCAGGGTCAGCGCCTGCGGGCCCAGCGGGTGGAATATGACCGCGGACGCGACAGCCTGACCATCAGCGGCCCCATCACGCTGGATGATGGCAAGGGAACCGTGGTTCTGGCGGATCAGGCCCAGCTTTCGGGCGATCTGCGCGATGGGGTCCTGCGCTCGGCCCGCGTGGTGCTGAACCAGCAGCTTCAGCTTGCCGCGAACGAGGTCAGCCGCATCGGCGACCGCTATACCCGCCTTGGCCGTTCCGTCGCCTCTTCCTGTCAGGTGTGCGCCTCCAATCCCACGCCGCTGTGGGAGATCCGCGCGAGAGAGATCATCCATGACGAGCAAACGCGCCAGATCTATTTCGACCGTGCGCAGCTTCGCTTTGCGGGCGTGCCCATCGCTTATATCCCCCGCCTGCGGATGCCCGACCCCACGGTGGAGCGGATGCGCGGCGTGCTGCAACCTTCTCTTCGCACCACCTCGGATTTCGGGACGGGCCTGAAGATCCCGTATTTCCTGCCGCTGGGCCCATCGCGCGACCTGACGCTGACGCCGTATCTGGCAACAAAGAACGCCCGCTCGCTGGACATGCGCTATCGCCAGGCCTTCAACGCCGGCTGGATAGAGGTGAACGGTGCCGTTTCGCGCGACAGGTTGCAGGAAGGCACACGCAGCTATCTTCTGGCGACGGGCCAGTTCGCGCTGCCGCAGAACTACACCCTTGATCTGCGCGTCGATACCGTCAGCGATGCTGCCTATTTCTATGATTACGGACTGGACCAGCGTGACCGTCTGGAAAGCAGCGCCGAAATCTCGCGTACGCGCCGGAACGAACACATCTCGGGCCGGATCATCAACTTCCATTCCATCCGCGACGGAGAGCCGAACTCCACCATCCCCTCGCTTGTGGGCGAGGCGACGCTGCACCGCCGCTTCACCGGCGGCCCGCTGGGCGGCGAGGCAGGATTGCAGGTCCAGCTTTACGGCGCGGGCCGCAGCTCGGACAATCCTTTCGATACGGACCTGGACGTGGACGACATCGCCGATGGGCGCGACACGCGGCGGGCCTCCCTGCACCTGGACTGGCGGCGCAACTACGTCCTTCCCGCAGGCATCCTTGGCACGACGCTGGGGGAACTTCGGACCGACATCTACAACATCGATCAGGACGCCGAATATGCCGGAACCACCACCCGCGTGACCGGCGCACTGGGGGCGGAACTGCGTTGGCCATGGGTCAAGGCGGGTACCAATGGCGTCAGCCAGATCATCAGCCCGGTGGCGCAACTTGTCTGGAGCCCGAATGACACGAAAGACATTCCGAACGAGGACAGCACGCTGGTCGAATTCGATGCGTCCAACCTGTTCGCGCTGAACCGCTATTCGGGGTTCGACGAATATGAACGCGGGGCACGACTGAACCTTGGCTTGAACTATACCCGCCTTGCCCCCTCGGGGTGGAGCTTTGGCACCACCGTCGGCCGCGTCTTCCGCGAACGCGATCTGGACCAGTTCAGCGAAGCCTCGGGCCTGAACGGCAAGAACAGCGACTGGCTGGCCGAGTTCCAGATCATGATGAGCGAGGGGCTGATCATCACCAACCGTACGCTTTTCGATGATGATCTGTCCGTCACGAAGTCCGAACTTCGGATGCAGGCCTCGTTGGAGCGGTTCGATCTGGCGGCCGGCTACGTGAAGATCCTTGCCGATGCCGGGGAGGATCGCCAGCGCGGTCTGTCGGAAATGACGGTCGACGCCCGTTACCGTTTCACCGATGCATGGGCCGCGCGGGCCACCTCGCGCTACGATTTCGACGCGGATCGCGCCGTGCGCGCGGGCATAGGCGCCGAATTCCGCAACGAGTGCCTTGCGATGGAGCTTTACCTCTCGCGTAAGTTCGCATCCTCGACTAGTGTGGACCCCAGCACGGAGGTGGGCCTTTCGGTCGATCTTCTGGGTTTTGGCAGCAACAAGCGGCCCGGCCCCGCCGGCACCTGCCAGGGCTGATCCCCCGAAAGCAGACAAGAGAAGACAGAATGCATCGCTACACCCTTCCTCTTCTTGCAGCGGCCCTTATCGCGGGGCAAAGCACGCCGGTGCTGGCGCAAAACCTGTTCGCGCCGAATGTAATCGTGAACGGCAGCGCCGTGACAGAGTGGGAGCTTCAGCAACGCATCCGCTTTCTGACCCTGCTGCGCGCCCCGGGCGACATCCCGCAGGTCGCAAAGGATGGCCTGATCGAGGATCGGCTTCGGCTGGATGCCGCACGTCAGGCCGGCATCACCGTCTCGGACGCCGAGATCGAGGATGGGATGGTCGAATTTGCCCAGCGGGCTGATCTTACCGCCGAGCAGTTCATCTCGCAGATCGAGGCCGCGGGCGTTGACCGGGCCACCTTCCGCGCCTTCGTGGAGGCGGGCGTGCTGTGGCGCTATGTGGTGCGTGGTCGTTTCGCCAACCGCGTTGTCATCAACGATGCCGATATCGACCGCGCCGTGGAAGCGCAGCGTCAGGCCCCGAACATCCGCGTCCTGCTGTCAGAGGTGATCCTGCCCGTCCCACCCGGGCAGGAAGCGCAGGCGCTTGCCGCCGCCGAAGATATCGTTCGCCGCGTTGAGGCTGGTGCAAACTTTGCGGAATTCGCACGGCAATATTCCGCATCGCGCACGGCAGATAATGGCGGTGCGCTGGAATGGTTGTCGCTGGCTGAACTTCCGCCGGGGCTGCAGCCCGTGTTTCTTGGGCTTGATGCGGGCGGCGTGACGCAGCCGCTTCAGTTGCCGAATGCCATTGCCATCTTCCAGCTTCGCGCCAAGGAAGAATCTGCCCCGACGCAGCGCCCGACTGAAGTGGACTATGCCCTCTATCCGCTGCCGGCGGCCAATGCCGCCGAAGCGGCGGCGACGGTGACGGCCCGTGCAGATACCTGCAACGATCTTTATGCAGCCGCACGCCGCAACGGGGTTCCGGTGCAGCGCGGAACGCAAGCGGAAAGCCAGCTTCCCGCCAATCTGGCACCGGCGATCGCCAGGCTTGACCAGTATGAAAGCGCGGTCGTGAACGGCAGCGCCCCGTCGCTGGTCATGCTTTGCGCCCGCCGCCCAATTCAGGATCAGGCCGTGGATCGGGACGCCATCCGCCAGCAGTTGACCAACCAGCAGCTGAACGCCCTGGCGACGGTTTACCTGAGCCAGCTGCGCGACAACGCCATCATCCGCACGCCGTGAAGCCCGTCGCCCTGACCTGCGGCGAGCCTGCGGGCATCGGCCCCGAACTTGCCGCCAAGGCCCGCGCCATTCTGGGGGCGGAGGTGCCGTTCTTCGTGATCGGCGATCCGCGCCATCTGCCGGGTCCCTTGGCCAGCATCTCGGCCCCGGCCGAAGCGCTGGAGGTATCTGCGAACTATCTGCCGGTGCTGCCGCACGCCTTTGCCGCCCCCGCCACGCCCGGCCAGCCACACCCCGGAAATGCTGCCGGCGTGATCGAGGTGATCGCGCGGGCCGTTGCGCTGGCACAGGCGAACGAGGTGTCAAGCATCTGCACGGCGCCCATCTCCAAAAAGGCGCTGAAGGACGGCGCGGCGTTTGCCTATCCGGGCCACACCGAATACCTTGCTGCACTGGCGGGGGTGGACCGGGTCGTGATGATGCTGGCGGCGCCGGGCCTGCGGGTGGTGCCGACCACGATCCATATCCCCCTGGCGGAAGTGCCGGTAGCCCTGACGCCGCAGCTTCTGGAAGACACACTTCGTATCACCCATTCGGCGCTGATCCATGACTTCGGCATTTCTGCCCCGCGGATCGCCGTGGCGGGACTTAACCCACATGCAGGTGAAGGCGGCACCATCGGGCGGGAAGAGGCGCGGATTGTTCCCGTGCTGGAGGCGCTGCGGTCCGAAGGCATGCACCTTGTCGGCCCGCTGCCTGCCGACACCATGTTCCACGCAGCCGCCCGCGCCCGCTATGACGCAGCGGTGTGCATGTATCATGATCAGGCGCTCATCCCGATCAAGACCATCGCCTTCGACGATGGCGTGAACGTGACGCTTGGCCTGCCGTTCATCCGCACCTCTCCCGATCATGGGACAGCGTTCGACATCGCCGGAAAGGGTGTAGCAAATCCTTCCAGCCTTATCGCGGCCTTGCGAATGGCCGCAACAATGGGAACCACCCGTGAGCACGATTGACGGCCTGCCACCGCTGCGCGAAGTGATCCGCACGCATGATCTGGTGGCAAAGAAACAACTGGGGCAGAACTTCCTGCTGGACCTGAACCTGACCGCGAAGATCGCGCGAATGGCGGGCGATCTGTCCGGATCCGACGTGATCGAGGTGGGGCCCGGACCCGGCGGCCTTACACGCGGGCTGCTGGCCGAAGGCGCGCGCCGCGTTCTTGCGATCGAAAAGGACCCCCGCTGCCTTCCCGCACTTGCGGAAGTTGCCGAAGCCTATCCCGGCCGGCTGGAGGTCATAAATGCAGACGCGCTTGCCATTGACCCTACAGACCGGCTGACCGGCCCCATCAGGCTCGTTGCAAACCTTCCCTACAATGTCGGGACGGAACTTCTGGTGCGCTGGCTGACGCCGAAAGAGTGGCCGCCCTTCTGGGAAAGCCTGACGCTGATGTTCCAGAAAGAGGTTGCCGAGCGGATCGTGGCCAAGCCCGGTTCCAAAGCCTATGGACGGCTGGCGCTTCTGGCCCAGTGGCGGACGGATGCACGCGTGGTGATGACCCTGCCGCCGGAAGCCTTCACGCCGCCGCCCAAGATCCATTCTGCCGTTGTACACCTGAAACGGCTGGACGAGCCGCGTTTTCCCGCCGATGCTGCCGTCCTGTCGCGGCTGACGGCGGCGGCCTTCAACCAGCGGCGCAAGATGCTCCGCTCCAGCCTGAAGGGCGTTGCCCCGGATATCGAGGATCGCCTGCACGCGGTGGGCATCGCACCAACGGACCGGGCCGAGGATATTCCGCTGGAAGGCTTCTGCGCCCTCGCCCGCGAAATCGCCAAATGAAAAAGCCGCCCCGAGGGGCGGCTTTCCTTATTCCACAGTCTCGCGCGGGCCGGCACCTTCGGGCGCGTCTTCCGGCTTCTTGCGAGGACGGCGCGTGTTGGTGCGGCGCGGCGCTTCCCCTTCAGCGCGCGGCGCGCGGGGTGCACGCGGACGGCGCGGTTTTTCGGCTGCAGGCGCTTCAAGCTGCTCGGCCGGCAGATCAAGGCTGGCCTGCTCGGCCGGGGCCTCGGCCTCTGCGGGATCGGGTTGCACCTCGGCCTGCGGAGCGGGCGCTTCCTCTTCCCGCTCGCGGCGCGGATCGTCTTCACGGTCACGGCGCGGCTGCTGGTCGCGGTTGTCGTCGCGGCGCTGGTTATGGTGCTGCTGGTTCTGCGCGTGCTGCTGCTGGCGCGCCTCCTGCTCGGCCGCCATTTCGCGCTGCGCCTCGCTCAGCATGCGCGTGTAATGCTCGGCATGTTGCAGGAAAGCTTCTGCTGCAACCCGATCATTCGAAAGCTGGGCATCACGCGCCAGAACGAGGTATTTCTCGATGATCTGCTGCGGCGTGCCACGCACCTTCCCCTCGGGGCCGGAGCTGTCGAACACGCGGTTGATGATATTGCCCAAGGGGCGCGGGCGGTTCGATTTTGAACGCGAGCGGGACTTGGAGGATCGCATAGTGTCCTTGTATCCGATTATCTGGCCTTGCCTGAGTCTTGCTGCGCATGCTGGCACCCGAACAACGGGCGAGCCACAAGCGGACTGTGCTGCATCGGCGTGACCGCGCGGGCGCTGATAACCAGTTGCCCGCCGCGTGTAGATCACTAATCACCCAAGGGGCAGTCTGGCAAGACCTGTTTGCCGCCAATAGTGAATTAATCGCGCCTTTCGCGGGGGAAATCGCGATTGCGGGCCGAAACGACCCGACTTCTTCCATCAAGGTCGTCATGAACAGCCACTTCGTCAAGCCCGTGGCTGCGGAAAAGATCGCAAACCGCCCGCCCCTGCGTCGGCCCGATCTCCACCAACAGGCGACCGTTCGGGGAAAGATGATCCGCAGCGCCTGCCGCGATGGCGCGATATGGATCCAGACCGTCGCCGCCGGGCGTCAGGGCCATGCGCGGCTCCCACTCCCGCACCTCGGGGGCAAGGCCCTCCATCTCGTCCTCTGCGATATAGGGCGGGTTGGAGACGATCAGATCGAAACGACCCTGCACGCCCGCAAACCAATCGGCCAGCAGAAACGTCGGGTGCAGGCCAAGGCGCGACGCGTTCTCGCCCGCAACAGCCAGCGCACCGGGGGACAGATCGGTGGCGGTTGCCGCCGCCCCCGTTTCGGCCATCAGTGTCAGGGCAATGGCGCCAGAACCCGTGCCAAGATCAAGAACGCTGCCAAACGGTTCCGCAAGCGCCAATGCGACCAGCGTTTCCGTTTCCGGGCGCGGGTCCAGCACTTCCGGGGTAATCCTGAACCGCCGGCCCCAGAACATCCGCTCGCCGACGATCTGGGCGACGGGCTGGCGGGCGGCGCGGGCCGTCAGCGCGATGTCGTACCGATGGGCGGCGTGAGTGCCCACCTCGTCCTGCATGTGCAGCACCAGCCGGTCGGGGGCGAATCCCATCATGTGGGCCAGCAACCAGCGGGCATCGCGGGCAGGTTCGTCGATCCCCGCCTTGGCCAGGCGCGCAGTGCCCGCGCGCAGGGCCTCCGCGACGATCACGCCTCCATCTCGGCAAGTTTGGCGGCCTGATCGTGCGAGATGAGCGCGTCGATCACCTCGGTCAGGTCGCCGGCCATGATCTGCGGCAACGCATAAAGGGTCAGGTTGATGCGGTGGTCGGTCATCCGGCCCTGCGGGAAGTTGTAGGTGCGGATGCGCTCGCTCCGGTCGCCGCTGCCAACCTGCGCCTTGCGATCGGCGGCGCGGGCGGTGTCGGCCTTGTCCCGCTCCATTTCGTACAGCCGGGCGCGCAGCACCTGCATCGCGATGGCGCGGTTCTGGTGCTGGCTTTTTTCCGAACTGGTGACGACGATGCCCGTGGGTATGTGCGTTATCCGGACGGCAGAATCGGTTGTGTTGACGTGCTGCCCCCCCGCCCCCGAAGCGCGCATGGTATCGATGCGGATGTCGCTGGCGGGGATGTCAATCTCCACCTCCTCCGCCTCGGGCAGCACGGCAACCGTTGCGGCCGAGGTGTGGATGCGCCCTCCTGCCTCTGTCTCGGGCACGCGCTGCACGCGGTGCACGCCGGATTCGTACTTCAGTCGGGCGAAGACCCCTTCGCCCTGCACCAGCGCAGTTGCTTCGCGGATACCGCCAAGATCGCTTTCCGCAAGGTCGATGATCTGGAAGCTCCATCCCTGCGCTTCGGAATACCGTTGGTACATTCGCAGCAGATCGCCTGCGAAAAGCGCCGCCTCGTCGCCGCCGGTGCCCGGGCGGATCTCAAGGATCGCGGGCCGCGCATCGGCGGCATCCTTGGGCAGCAGCGCAAGGCGCAGGGCCTGCTCCATTTCAGGGATACGGGCGCGCAGAACGGGGATCTCATCCTCGGCCAAGGCGCGCATCTCGGGGTCGGACAACATCGCCTCGGCTTCGGCCAGATCGTCCAGCGCCTGGCGATAGGCGGCGATCTCGGTCACCACGGGTTTCAGATCGCCATATTCCCGCGACAGGGCGGCAATCTCGGACGGCGCGGCGCCAGAGGACAGCTTCGCCTCGAGATATTCGAAGCGGCGGGTGATCTGCGCGAGTTTATCCATCGGAACCATGCGCGTCGGAATGGCGCATGGCGTGACGCCGGTCAAGGGCCGACAGGAATCAGCGCCGCCGCAATGCGCCGCCCCTCTGACAGAAGGATGTTATAGGTACGGCAGGCAGCGGGGGAGTTCATGACCTCCACCCCCACGCCGGCAGCTTCGATTGCCTGGCGAAAGGCGCGCGGTGCATGGGCGATTTCGGAACCGGTTCCAAGGAACAGCACGTCTATCCTGTCCGCAAGCGCCAGCGGCGTTGCGGTATCCTCGTATCCGCCCCAGCCGACCGTGCTCCACGGGGAAACCAGCAAGGGGCCTTCGAGCACTTTGCCGGCAATGCGGAAGAAGCCGGGGCCGTAGCCTTCCACCGGCTGCGCTTCGGGGTACGAGATTTCCTCGATCAGGGGCATCAGGCGTCGATATCCGCAAACTTGGTGCCGGCCTTCGGATTGGCCTTCGGCTCGCGGTTCACACCGATCCAGAGGACAAGGTTCTTGGCCATGTAGATCGAGGAATAGGTACCGAGGATCACGCCGAAGATGATCGTGGAAACAAAGCCGCGCAGCACGTCGCCGCCAAAGATCAGCAGTGCGAACAGTGCGATCAGCGTTGTGACGACCGTCATGATCGTGCGGCTCAGCGTTTCGTTGACCGACAGGTTCATCACGTCGCGCAGCGGCATGGTTTTGTATTTCCGCAGGTTTTCGCGCAGGCGGTCGAATACCACAACCGTGTCGTTCACCGAATAGCCAAGGATCGTCAGAAGCGCCGCAACGGTGGTCAGGTCGAACCGTATCTGGAACAGCGCGAGAATGCCGACGGTTACCAGCACGTCATGGACCGAAGCCACGACCGTGCCGAGTGCGAACTGCCATTCGAACCGGAACCAGATATAGATCCCGATGCCAAGCGCCGCGAGGACCAGCGCGATCACGGCCGAGCGGACAAGCTCCCCCGAAACCTTCGGGCCCACGGATTCGACCGACGGAAAGGTGATCGACGGGTCGATCTCGCGCAGGGCATCCTGCACCCGCGCGACGGTTTCGGGCGTGGCGGCTTCGGCATTCTCTTGTGCCTCGATCCGGATGGAGGCGACGTGCTGGTCGGCGCGGAACCCGGGATCGAACACCTCGGTGATGATGATGTCACCGATGCCCAGCGGCTGCAGGGCAGAGCGATAGGTGCCCACATCCACCTCTTGCGTGGATTCGGTGCGGATCGTGGTGCCGCCGCGGAAGTCGATGCCGAAGTTCAGCCCCATGACCGCCACGATCACCAGCGAAGCGATCATAAGCGCGATGGAGCTGCCAAAGGTCAGCCACTGCCAGCGGAAGAAGTTGATCGTCGTGGTATCGGGGACGAGCTTCAGACGAAGGGCCATGTTCGCCTCTCCTTACACGGTGATGGTCTTGGGCCGGCGCCACGCATACCAGGTGGCGATCAGCGAACGGGCGACGAAAATGGACGTGAACATCGACACGATGATACCGATCCCCAGCGTCACGGCAAAGCCGCGCACTGGGCCGGAGCCCACGGCGAACATGATCACTGCCGTCAGGAACGTGGTGATGTTGGCGTCGATGATGGCCGAAAGCGCCTTCTGGAAACCTTCATCCAGCGCACGCACCGCGTTGCGGCCTGCCCGCAGCTCTTCCCGGACACGCTCGAAGATCAGCACGTTGGCGTCCACGGCCATGCCCATGGTCAGCACGATCCCCGCGATGCCCGGCAGCGTCAGTGTCGCGCCGATCAGCGACAGGACCGCGAAGATGGCAATGACGTTCACGGCCAGCGCGATGTTGGCCATCATCCCGAACCAGCCATAGCAGGCGACCATGAACACCACGACCGCGATCATGGCAACGATCGAAGCCGTCCGCCCGGCATCGATGCTGTCCTGCCCAAGCTCCGGCCCGATGGTGCGTTCTTCAAGGAATTCCAGACCGGCCGGAAGGGCCCCGGCGCGCAGCAGGACGGCAAGTTCCGTCGACTGTTCGACGGTGAAGTTGCCGGTGATGATCCCCGATCCGCCCGGAATGGCCGAGTTGATGACGGGGGCCGAGATGACGCGTTCGTCCAGAACGATGGCAAAGGGACGGCCGATGTTCTGAGCGGTGTAATCGCCGAAGATGCGCCCGCCCGATCCGTTGAAGCGGAAGTTCACTGCAGGGCGGTTGTTCTGGTCGAAGGCGGGCTGCGCATCCACAAGTTGTTCGCCCGAAACCACCGGCGTGGCCTGAACGACATAATAAACGCCCGGCTCATCCTCGGATTCCAGCAGTTCCTGCCCCGGCTCCACCGGCGTGTTCGCGTCGGTGGTGCGGTTGACAACCGTGTTGAAGGTCAGTTGGGCCGTGGTGCCGATCAGCGATTTGAGTTCGGCGGCAGAGCCGATGCCCGGAACCTCGATCAGGATGCGGTCATCGCCCTGACGCTGGATCGTCGGCTCGCGCGTGCCCACTTCGTCCACGCGGCGGCGGATGATTTCCAGGCTCTGCTGCAACGTGCGCTGGTCGGTGGCGGTGCGTTCGGCCTCCGACAGCTGGATGACGATGGTGTCCCCCTCGCCCCGGACGTCAAGATCGTTCTGGCCGGTGCCGGTCACGCTTTGGACGGGTTGGGCCAGACCGCGGGCGATCTGGACCGCACGTGCAATGCCATCGGGGTTGGAAATCTGGATGCGCAGCACGCCCGGTTCGGACGGTGCGCGGCGGATGCTCCCGACCTCTGCCCGTGCGGCGCGCAGGGCGTCGCGCATTTCGGGCCAAAGCCCGTCGATCCGGTCGGCATATACGTCGGAAAGCTGCACTTCGGCCAGAAGATGCGCCCCGCCCCGCAGATCGAGGCCAAGGTTCATCAGGCCCGAAGGCATCCAGCTGGGCCAGCTTTCGATGGCCGCCTGCTGCTGGGGCGTGGGGGCAGTGCCTTGCACCGCCACCGCGGCCAGCGCGTCGTTGTGACTTTCGACCCGGCCATAAAAGGCATTGGGGATGGCGAACAGCACCGCAAGGGCGCAAATGCCCCAGATGAGGAACCGTTTCCAGAGGGGTATCTGCAGCATCTTCAGGTCCGGGTCATGAAAATCAGGCGACGGGTTCGGTCTTGGAGATGACCTGCGCGATCGTGTGGCGCAGGACCTTGACCTTCACGCCCTCGGCGATCTCCACCTGGATCTCATTGCCCTCGGCAACGTGCGTCACCTTGCCGATGATGCCGCCCTGCGTGACGACCTGATCGCCGCGGCGCAGCTGTTCCACCATGTTGCGGTGTTCCTTGACCTTCTTCTGCTGCGGACGGATCAGCAGGAAGTACATGATCACGAAGATCAGGATCAGTGGCACGAAGCTGGTCAGCGCGCCGGCGGCGCCGCCCGAAGCTGCGGATTGTGCGAAGGCGGGGGTTGCGAACATGCGTTTTCCTCGTCTGGCGCGGGGCAATGCCCCGGATGTCGGTGGCGCACCCTAATGGCGCCCCCCTCCGATGGCAAGCCGGCGGGTGCGGGGCATATACGCGCAGCCGCCTCACGTTTCTACGGCGCGGGCTGCGGGATTTTTCCGGTTCCCCGGCGCGCCGCGATGGGGCATAGGAAAGGCCGAAGTTCATTCATCAGGAGCAAGGACATGCACGACATTCGCGCCATCCGCGAGAACCCAGCCGCTTTCGATGCGGCCTTGTCGCGCCGCGGGGCCGAACCGATGTCGTCGCGCATCCTTGCCATCGACGAAGCGCGGCGCGGCAAGATCCTTGCTGCCGAAACCGCGCAGGCCGAACAGAACCGCGCCAGCAAGGATGTTGGCGCAGCCAAGGCTTCGGGCAACGAGGCCGAGTTCGAGCGTTTGCGCGCCCTTGTCGCGCAGAAGAAAGCCGATATCGCGCGCCTGAATGAAGAAGCCGCCGCCGAGGATGCGCGCCTGCGCGATCTGCTGCTGACCATCCCGAACCTTCCCCGCGCTGATGTGCCCGATGGCGGAGGCGAGGACGAGAACGTGGAGCTGCGCCGCTGGGGCACCCCGCGCACCTTCGACTTCCCCCCGAAAGAGCATTTCGAAATCGCGGGCGCCAAGCCCGGCATGGATTTCGCCACTGCGGCCAAGCTTTCGGGCAGCCGCTTTGTCGTGCTGCAGGGCGCGGTCGTCCGCCTGCACCGCGCGCTGGCGCAGTTCATGCTGGACACGCATGTGACCGATCACGGCCTGACGGAAACATGGACGCCGGTCCTTGTGCGTGACGAGGCGATGCTTGGCACCGGCCAGCTTCCGAAATTCTCGGAAGACAGCTATCGCACCACCAATGGCTGGTGGCTGGTTCCCACTTCGGAAGTAACGCTGACCAACACCGTTGCCGGCGACATCCTTGACTGGGAGGTCCTGCCGATCCGCATGGCGGCCCATACCCAGTGCTTCCGCTCTGAAGCGGGTTCGGCCGGCAAGGACACATCCGGCATGCTGCGCCAGCACCAGTTCGAAAAGGTGGAGATGGTTTCCATTACCACGCCCGACCAGTCGGAAGCCGAACATGACCGCATGACCGGCTGCGCCGAGGCGATCCTGCAAAAGCTGGGCCTGCCTTATCGCGTGATGGTTCTTTGCACCGGCGACATGGGCTTCGGTGCCACGAAGACCCACGATCTGGAGGTGTGGCTGCCCGGCCAGAACACCTATCGTGAAATCTCGTCCGTGTCGGTTTGCGGCGATTTCCAGGCGCGGCGCATGAATGCCCGCTTCCGCCCCGAAGGCGGAAAACCGGAATTCGTTCACACGCTGAACGGATCGGGACTTGCCGTGGGCCGCTGCCTTATCGCGGTACTGGAAAACGGCCAGCAGGAAGACGGGTCGGTGGATCTGCCCGAGGCAGTTTGGCCGTATCTTGGTGGCAAGACGCGCATCTCGGCCGAAGGCGCACTGGTCTAAGGCGCGGGGGCACCTGCCCCCGATCAGCCGCCCGCGATGACCTTCACATAGGCCTGCGTTTCGGCATAGGGTGGAATACCGCCATACCGCTCAACAGCCATGGGGCCCGCATTATAGGCCGCCAGCGCGTGCTGCCAGTTGCCGAACCGGTCATACATCATGCGCAAATAGCGTGCGCCGCCATGAAGATTCGATGCCGGATCATCGATGGCCGCGCCCAGCAGGCGCGCCGTATCGGGCATCAACTGTGCCAACCCGCGCGCGCCCTTGACGGAAACCGCCATGGGGTTCCATCCCGACTCCTGCTGCACAAGACGCAGGAAAAGCTCCTCCGGCACGTTGTATTTCTGCGCGGCTGCACGAGCCGTGGCCAGATACTGCCCGCGATAGGATCCGGTATAACGGGGACCCTCCGGCTCTTTCACCTCGGACGGTGGGCGCAACCGGGTAGATCCGGAATATTGCCGCCCTGCCCGCCCGTCCAGCACGCTGAACTGTGCCGAAAGGCGCGATCCGCCCCCGCCGCCGCTGCTTGCGAAAATTCCTTCGGCACCGGCCGTTCCGGCCATCATCGCGGCCATGCAGGCCGCAAGCGCAATGCGTTTCATCCATCCGCCCTTCGCTGTCCCGTCCGCGACTATACGCGAAAACGTCAGCGGTGCCAGCCTGCGCGGCCTGAAACCTTCCTTGCGGGTGGAAGGGCACGCGTGTAAGCCCTGTCGCAAGGTTTTACTGGGGAACGCACATGGCAGGTTCGGTCAACAAGGTCATCATCATCGGCAATCTCGGCCGCGATCCCGAGGTGCGCAGCTTCCAGAACGGCGGGCGCGTGTGCAACCTGCGCGTTGCCACCACCGAAACGTGGCGCGACCGCGCTTCGGGGGAACGGAAGGAGCGTACCGAGTGGCATTCCGTTGCCATCATGGACGAAAACCTCGTGAAGGTGGCTGAACAATACCTGCGCAAGGGCTCCTCGGTTTATCTGGAAGGCCAGCTGGAAACCCGCAAATGGCAGGACCAGTCCGGCGCCGACCGGTATTCCACCGAGGTGGTGCTGCGCCCCTTCCGCAGCCAACTGACCATGCTGGGCGGACGCGGTGAAGGCGGCGGCGCATCCTCGGGCGGCGGATATGAAGATCGTGGCGGCCAGTCCGGCGGATATGATTACGAAGGCGGCCGCAGCAGCGGCGGCGGGCGTTCGGGTGGCGGTGCGCCCGCAGCCGGTCGCTCCAACGATTTTGACGACGAAATCCCGTTTTAAGACGGGCTTCGCGGCAGGTCCAGACCTGCCGCAGCCACGCCGGTTAAGCCCCGCTGTCGGACAAGATTTTTCGGCAGGCGCGGACAGCAGGCGGCAACGGCCTGCGGACCGCCAGATGGCCAACCTCTGGCACGCTGCTTGTCGTAAAAATCTCGGGAAAGTGCGCGTCGGCACATGATTGATGCTGCCGGAACAGCACCGGATGACACCAGCCGCCCGTCACGATTCCCCACCGATCATGCGGCGAAGAATCAAGGGCATGATCCCGCCATTCTGCAACGTCTCCACCTCCAGTGAGGTTTCGATCGCTGCAACGCAGTCGATCCGCAGTTTCTCACCCGAGAAGCGATCTACGATGACCTGCATCTTGGCGCGAGGCGTCAGCTTTGCAGGGTCCAGATCAAGGTCGATCCCGTCGCGCACATCCAGGGCAAGTGACGCAGGCGTTTCCGACACCATGCGCAGGGGCAGGATGCCCATCCCGATCAGGTTGGAGCGGTGGATGCGTTCGAAGCTGGCAGCAAGGACGGCCCGTGCGCCAAGCAGCGCCGCACCTTTTGCGGCCCAGTCGCGTGAAGATCCCATGCCGTAACGTTCGCCCGCAACGATAACCACCGGTGTGGCAGTTTCGCGGTATCGTTCGGCTGCGTGCCACAAAGGCAGGATTTCTCCGTTCGGCATCACGGTGGATCCCGGCGGGATGTCCTTTCTCAGCAGGTTCATTACCGAGCGGTTCGTGAACAACCCCCGCAGCATCGCCTCCCAATTCCCACGCCGGGATGAAAAGACGTTCAGATCCTTGGGGTCTTCTCCGTTCTCGATCAGATATCTTCCTGCCTCGCCGCCTGCAGGGATCTGGCTGGCGGGCGAAATGTGGTCGGTCGTGACATCATCCCCGACAACAAGGATGGGCGTTGCCCGGACCGCATGAAGACCCCTTCCCTTGTTGAACGACGCGAAAGGCGGGCGTCGGATGTACGTGGACTTCGGGTCCCAAGGAAAAAGCGGAGTGTCGGGCGCGTCCAGTTCCGCCCACATCTCGCTGTCTTCCGCAGCTTGATAGGCAGCCGCGAAATCGGCGCTGTCCATCGCGAGCGCCAGCGCGGCATCGATCTCGGCCCCGCTTGGCCAGATATCGCGCAGATGAACACCCAGTGCGAGCGGGTCCCGCAGAATGTCGCGCTCCACGTCCCCTGCCAGTGCAAAGGCTATGACCAGCGGAGGGGAGGCAAGAAAGCCCGCTTCCAACTGCGGATGCACACGACCGGGAAAGTTGCGGTTGCCCGACAGGACCGCAACCTGAAGGCGCCCTTCGGCCTGCGCCTCCACCGCGACGCGGGGTAACGAACCGGAATTGCCGATGCAGGTGGTGCAACCGAAACCAACGATACCGAAGCCGACGGCCTCCAGATCCTCCAGCAGGCCTGAACGCTCCAGGTAACGCTGCGCGGTTGGCGATCCGGGCGCGAGCGATGTTTTCACATGCGCGGGTGGCTTCAGCCCAAGCGCACGCGCCTTGCGGGCCAGCAGGCCTGCGGCGATCAGCAGACGCGGGTCCGACGTGTTGGTGCAACTGGTGATGGCAGCGATCGCAACCCCCCCATCAGGCGACTGGCCCGCAAGGGCCGCAACCGGCGGCCCGCCCCGCACCCTGCTTGCCGCATCCGCTGTTGCCGACGCGGGCATCCGGTCCTGCGGACGGCGCGGCCCTGCGACACTGACCTCGACCTCTGACAGGTCTATCTCGACGACGCTGGTGAAAACCGGCTCCTCGTCGGGATCGAACCAGAGCGATTGTTGGCGGCAATAAGCTTCCAGCCTCGCGACATGATCTGCCGGGCGGCCCGTGCCAAGAAGATAGGCCGTGGTGGCATCATCCACAGCGAAGAACCCGGAATTTGCGCCGAATTCCGGCGTCATGTTGGCAACCACCGCCCGATCCCCTGCCGAAAGCGAGGATACGCCCGGCCCGAAGAACTCGACGAACTTGTCCGCAAGATCGATCCGGCGCAGGCGCTCGGTCACGGTCAATGCGAAGTCGGTTGCCGTCACCCCCTCGTGCAAGGCGCCCGTCAGTCGCACGCCCACGATGTCGGGCACACGAAGCATCACCGGCATGCCGAAGAAGACGCTTTCCGCCTCGATGCCGCCGACGCCCCAAGCCAGAACGCCGATGCCGTTGATCATGGGCGTGTGGCTGTCCGTCCCGATCAGGGTGTCGGGGATGAGCCAGCCGTCCCGCTCGGTCACGACCGTTGCCAGCCGTTCAAGGTTCAGCGTGTGCATGATCCCGGTGCCGGGTGGATGCACCCGGAAATTGCTCAGCGCCTTCGTCGCCCATTTCATGAAGCGATACCGCTCGCCATTGCGGCGGTATTCATTGGCCAGGTTCCGCTGCACTGCATCGGGAGAGGCGAAGACATCCACGGCAAGCGAATGATCGGTCGAGACATCCACGGGCAGAACGGGATTAAGAAGTTGCGGATCATGCCCTGCTTCGGCAAGGGCCGACCGCATCGCCGCAATGTCCACCAAGGCGGGCCCGCATGTGGTGTCATGCATGAGCACGCGCGACGGAAGAAATGGTATCTCCTCTTCGCTTCGTCCCGTTTCCAGCCATGACAGGATCGCCCTGCGCGCCCGCCCGGCGTCATCGCCCGCCGTCCGCAGAACGTTTTCAAGAAGAAGCCGATGGATATGGGGAAGCTTGCGCAGCTTGCCTTCCGCGGCCCCGTGAAGATCGGCAACGCGATAATCCGTCCCGTTGAACGAGAACGTCGAGTCGTTGGCCATCGTTTTCTCCCCCCGGCTGCGGCAGGGTTAGCATTTTTGGTCGATAAAGTGCAATATCAGTTGATCAGCCGCACCTTGATGCTTCCTGCCTCGCGCACGTGGCGATGCAGGAAGGTTGCGGCGGCATGCATGTCCTTCGCCTCGATAAGATCAAGGATCTGCAGATGCTCACGGCATTGCTGCGGCAGGCGAGTGCGGTCGTTCGTTATGCGATATTCCAGCAACCGCCGGATACGGTTGATGCGGCGCACGGCATCAAGAAAGAAGTCGTTGTTGGCGCATCGCATCAGCATCTCGTGGAAACCGATATTGGTGCCAAAGATCGCCGAGCGGCTTTGGTCTTCATAATGCTGCAGCAATGCCGTCTGATGCTGGCGTGCGGCAGCAAAGGCTTCCGGATCGATCCGGAAACTTGGCAAAAGCAATGCCTGCATCTCGATCGCGGCCCGGAAGTTATAGGCGTCCTCATAGGTCTTGCGCGAGGTCAGGGTTTCCCGGAACTGCCATCCATTGCCGGGAAGGCGGTCGATCCATCCCTCCTCGGCGATGCGGTGCAAAATGCGAAGCAGCCTGCCGCGCGGGAGCCCGTAGATCCGCATCAGCTCCGTCTCGCTGATCCGGTCGGCAAGCTTGCCGGCAAGACGGTCCTCGGCGATCTGGAAATAGTCGGGATCCTCCCCCTCCTCTGCTGCCGGGGGCAGATCACCGGCATCATGGGCAAGAAAGAAGCCCCGGTTCGGTTCGGAGCGGACAAGGCCCTGCTCCGCCAGCTTCTTCAGCGCCGCGACGATGGGCGCGCGCGACACGCGGCACGTGTCGGCCAGCACCTGCGCAGGCAGATGCTGGCCGGCCTTGAAGCCGTTGGCGCGGGCATGATCCAGGATCCGAGAGATGATCTGGGGGGATAGACTGCCGCGTGCCATGACTGCTCCTTCTTCTGGGGCCTCAATCCTCGTCCTGGCGGAATTTTGCAAGGCCGCGGAACAGGAACGGGGCCACAAGCGCCAGCGTCGCAATGCCGATCATGATCGCCGATCCGGGATGCTGCAGCAGGATCATCGGATCGCCGAGGCTCATCTGCAGCGACCGGCGCAGCGCGCTGTCCGCCAAGGGGCCAAGGATCAGCCCGACCACGACCGGCGCGATGGGATAATCGTAGCGGCGCATCAGAAAACCGAGGAAGCCGAAGCCAAGCAGAAGCAGCAGTTCCACCACCGAAGGATTGGCCGCAATGGTTCCCATCGATGCAAAGACAAGGATGCCCGCATAAAGCCATGGCACCGGGATCTTCAGCAGGCGCACCCATAGCCCGACCAGCGGCAGATTCAGCACCAGCAGCATGACGTTGGCGATGAACAGCGACGCCACCAGCCCCCAGACCAGCGCCGGATACTGCACGAACAGCAGCGGGCCCGGTTGCAGGTTGTATTGCTGGAAACCCGCCAGCATCACCGCGGCAGTGGCCGAGGTTGGCAGGCCCAGCGTCAGCAGCGGCACCAGCGTTCCAGCGGCAGAGGCGTTGTTGGCAGCCTCCGGCCCGGCAACGCCCTCGATGGCGCCAGTGCCGAACTCCTCCGGCTTCTTCGACAGCTTGCGTTCCATGGTATAGCTGAGGAAGGTCGGAATCTCTGCCCCGCCCGCAGGAAGGGCGCCGATGGGAAAGCCCAGGGCGGTGCCGCGGATCCACGGCTTCCACGACCGCGACCAATCCTCACGGGACATCCAGATCGACCCCTTGATGGCAATGGGCTTTTCAGAGGTGCGAAGATGACGGGACACGACATGCAGCGCCTCCCCGATCGCGAAAAGCCCGACGGC
Organism: Falsirhodobacter deserti; assembly: GCF_004015795.1. Taxonomy (GTDB): domain Bacteria; phylum Pseudomonadota; class Alphaproteobacteria; order Rhodobacterales; family Rhodobacteraceae; genus Falsirhodobacter; species Falsirhodobacter deserti. The sequence continues at coordinate 1,290,647 of NZ_ML137218.1, forward strand.
CAGCGTGGTCACCTCTATCCCGTCAAAGAGGTTGGGCACGCCGAAAGCCAGCCGCGTCTGGCCGGTCAGCTGGTCGATGCCGATCAGGCCCAGCCACAGGCCGATCGCAAGGCTGGTCAGCCCCCGCAACGGCGAGCTTCCGAAGGTTGCCGACACCGTCACGAAGGCGATCAACATCAGGCCGAAGTAATCCCATGGACCGAATTTGACGGCAACCTTCACCAGCAGCGGCGCAAGGAAGGCAAGCCCCAGCGTCGCGATCAGGGCGGCCACGAACGATCCGATCGCCGCCGTCGCCAGTGCGGGCCCGCCGCGCCCGCGCCGCGCCATCTGGTTGCCCTCTAGCGCCGTCACGACCGAGGCGCTTTCACCCGGCGTGTTCAGCAGGATGGCCGTGGTCGATCCGCCATACATCCCGCCATAATAGATCCCGGCAAACATGATGAGAGACCCGCCGGGGTCCAGCTTGAACGTCACCGGCAGCAGCAAGGCCACCGTCAAGGCAGGGCCAATGCCCGGCAGCACACCAACGGCGGTGCCAAGAAGAACGCCGATGGCGGCGAAAACCAGATTCATCGGCTCCAGCGCCGTAGCGAATCCGCCGAGAAGATAAACCAGCGAGTCCATGGCGACCTCAGAAAAGCCGCTCGAACGGCCCCATGGGCAGCGCGAGGGTAAGAATCTTGTTGAACAGAAGGAAGATGCCGATGGCCAACACCGCGCCGATGGCCGCGTCCTTGATCAGCGCCCGGCGCCCGAAGGCGCGCGCGGTGAACACGAACAGCAGCGTGGAGGCGAGGATGAAGCCCGCGCCCAGCCAGATCGCGCCGACCAGGCCGAACAGCCCAAGGACAACCCAGCTGAAGGCCTTCCAGGCCGCCTGCTCTGCCTCGATCCCCGGACGGAACGCGGCAAACAGGTGCCCGACGCCCAGGATCGCAAGAAAGGCCGCGACGAAATAGGACGCTGCGTCCGCACCCATGCCATAACTCGCACGGATGTTCATGTTGCGCGCATCATTGAAAGTGATCGCCGCGATCGCGAACAACGCGACCCCGATGATAAGCGTGGGCCGGTGAAATCCGGTAGTGGCTGGCTGGATCATGGCTCCCCCCTTCTTGTCCCGTGACGGGCGGGCGGTTTTACCGCCCGCACCTTATTCAGTTCGCAAGACCGATGGAGCTGAGAACCTCGTGCACGCGCTCGGCTTCCGAAGCGATGAAGTCGGTGAACTCTTCCGACCCGGCGTAATAGTCGGACCAGCCGCGGGCGGCGATCAGTTCCTGCCATTCGGCGGATTGGACGGTGTTGGAAACGGCTTCCTCCAGCACTGCCTTGTCTTCGTCGCTGATGCCGGGGCCAGCGAAGATGCCGCGCCAGTTGACCAGTTCGATGTCATAGCCTTGCGCCTTCAGGGGCTGCGCATCGATCCCCTCGATCGGCTCGGGGTAGGAAATCGCAAGGGCGCGAAGATCGCCGGATTCGATCTGGCCCTGCCACTCGCCATAGCCCGAGATGCCCGCCGTGACCTGCCCGCCCAGCATGGCTGCAAGGGCCTCTCCGCCGCCGGAATAGGCGACATAGTTGACCTTGGCAGGATCCTGACCGGCCGCCTGCGTCACCAAGGCTGCCAGAATGTGATCTGCACCGCCCGCCGAGCCGCCGGCCCAGATCGTACGCTCCACGTTGCCTTCGATGCCGGCCATCAGGTCGGCCATCGTCTGATAGGGCGAGGATGCGGGAACGGCGATCACCAGCGGATCGCCCGTCAACCTGGCGATCGGCGTGACGTTGGTCAGATCATAAGGGGCACCGTTGGTGATGATGGCGCCCACCATCGTGATCCCGCCAACAAGCATCTGGTTGGGTGAACCTTCGGCGCTTTGAACGAACTGGGCCAGACCCACGGTGCCTCCCGCACCGGGAACATTGACCACCTGAACGCTGCGGGCATTGCCCGTGGACATCATCACTTGCTGAAGCGACCGCGCAGCCGAGTCCCATCCACCACCTGCGCCCGCGGGCGCGAGGATCGAAACTTCAAGATCCTGCGCCGCCGCCGGACCGATGGCGACAAACGTCGCCAAGCAGGCTGCAACCAGCCTGTTTGCAAAAAACGTCATGACTTCCTCCCTTTGAGCTACAGCAGGATAGCTCCACTTCTTTCTGCATTATTTGCGGATAAAACGCAATATAATTTAGGGATGGAAGCTGGCGACGAAGCAATATGTCCTGAACCCAAGCGTGGCCGCAAGGAAAGATGCGCGCGCCTTCATGCCATCCCTCGCAAGCTACATGTATCTGCTGCGATTCTGGTGGGTTAATATGCACTTGGCTGCACCGGATGGTTTAGGCACGTCGCTCCGTGCAAAGCGGGCCGCCGAAAATGGGCGGCCGATTGGCCGCCCAATTAATTCCGCAAGCCCTTCAGCGCATCGGCGAAGGCATTTCCGCCCGAGCTGCGAGGGGCAGATTGCATCGGGCCGCGCACCTTCGGCTTTTCTTCCCGCTTTTCGGGCGCGGCGCCGCCATCCTTGCGCATCGTCAGGCCAATCCGCTTGCGCGGCACGTCCACCTCGGTCACGCGCACCTTCACAACATCGCCGGCCTTCACCACTTCATGGGGATCTTTCACGAAACGGTCGGCCAGTTGGCTGACATGCACCAGACCGTCCTGATGCACCCCGATATCCACAAAGGCCCCGAAAGCGGCCACATTGGTCACGGTGCCTTCCAGCATCATGCCGGGCTTCAGGTCCGTGATCTCGTTCACGCCTTCGGCGAAGGTGGCTGTCCTGAATTCGGGACGCGGGTCGCGGCCCGGTTTTTCCAGCTCGGCCAGAATGTCCTTGACCGTAGGCAGGCCGAACCGCTCGTCGATGAAGTCGCGTGGGTTCACCGATTTCAGCGCGGCGCTGTCCCCCATCAGTGCGCGCAGATCCCGCCCGCAGGAGGCGACAATCCGCCGTGCCACATCATAGGCCTCCGGGTGGACGGAGGATGCATCCAGCGGTTCTGTCCCGTCGGGAATACGCAGGAAGCCTGCCGCCTGCTCGAACGCCTTGGGGCCAAGACGGGCTACCTTCAGCAGTTCACGGCGGGAGTTGAAGCGCCCCTGCGTATCCCGATGCGCCACGATCGCCTCGGCAAGCGACGTGCCAAGCCCGGACACACGCGCCAGCAGCGGGGCCGATGCCGTGTTCAGATCGACACCCACCGCGTTCACGGCATCCTCGACCACGGCATCAAGCTGCCGGGCCAGACGGGACTGATCGACGTCATGCTGGTACTGGCCGACGCCGATGCTTTTCGGCTCGATCTTCACGAGTTCGGCCAGCGGGTCCTGCAAGCGCCGCGCGATGGAAACGGCGCCGCGAAGCGAAACATCCAAGCCCGGAAACTCTTTCGCGGCAAGTTCGGATGCGGAGTAAACCGATGCGCCCGCCTCCGATACGATCACCTTTACCGGCTTTTCCGGCAGGGCCGAAATCACGTCCGCCACCAGCTTTTCCGTTTCGCGGCTGGCGGTGCCATTGCCGATGGCCACCAGCTTCACGCCATGCGCGCGGATCAGGCGCGCCAGATCGGCCGAAGCGCCGCGGATGTCGTTCCTGGGCTGGAACGGATAGATGGTTGCCGTTTCAAGAACCTTGCCCGTTCCATCCACCACCGCCAGCTTGCAGCCCGTTCGGATGCCCGGGTCCACGCCCAGCGTTGCCTTCCCGCCCGCCGGCGCGGCCAGCAGCAGATCCTTCAGGTTGCGGGCGAACACGTCTATGGCCTCGGCCTCGGCCCGCTCTCGCAGATCGGTCATCAGGTCCAGTGTCAGCGAGGTTTTCAGCTTCACGCGCCAGGTCCAGGCCGCCGCGTCGCGCAGCCAGGCATCGCCCGCGCCCTGCCCGTTCGCTCGAAGCGCCGCGCCCGCCATGCGTTCGGCCGGACTTTGCCCGCGCGGTGCATCGGCATCGACGCCCAGATCAAGGTTCAGGACCCCCTCGTTCCGCCCGCGCAGCATCGCCAGCACACGGTGCCCCGGCGCCTTCGACCAATCCTCGTCATGGGCGAAATAGGCGGCGAACTTCGCGCCCTCGGCCTCCTTTCCTTCCACCACGCGGGCGGACAGGCGGCCGACTGTTTTCATGTGGCCACGCAGGCGGGCCAGCAGGTCGGCATTCTCGGCCAGTCCCTCGGCCACGATGTCGCGTGCGCCTTCCAATGCTGCCTTCGCATCGGCGACGGCTTCGGTCACGAAACCTTCGGCCAGTTTCGCGGGGTCCGCGTTGCGGTTGGCAAGAATACGTTCGGCCAGCGGCGCCAGCCCGTTTTCCCGCGCGATCATAGCCTTCGTCCGGCGCTTGGGCTTGTAGGGCAGATAGATGTCCTCAAGCTCTGCCTTCGTGGTGACGCCGGCGATGCGCGTTTCAAGATCGCCCGTCAGCTTGCCCTGATCGGAGATGGATTTCAGGATGGCCGTCCGCCGCGCCTCCATCTCGCGCAGATAGCCGAGCCGCTCGGAAAGAAGGCGCAGCTGCGTATCGTCCAGCCCGCCCGTCACCTCCTTGCGGTAACGTGCAACGAAAGGGACCGTCGCCCCGCCATCCAGCAAGGTGATGGCGGCGGTTACCTGCTGCGGCGCGGCCCCGATTTCGGCAGCGATGATGGTGGGAATGCGGCGTGTGGGATCGGGGGTCATGTCGTCTCCGGCAGTGGGAACGGCCACCATATCCCGACGCTACGGTATGGGAAAGGGCGCGACGAAGGCAGTTGACTTGCCCTTCATTTCGCAGGACTTCTGGATCATCAAGCAATAACGCACAGGGAGTAACTTCACATGGCAGCACGTGATCTGCTGGCAGCATCGGCGCTTGCGCTGGTGCTTGGCGCGGGCGCAGCCTCGGCCGAAGTCGTCATCAATCGCGGCAACGACACCGATCCCGCGACGCTCGACCCCCACCACACCCAAACCGTGTCGGAAGGCCGCATTCTGAAGGATCTTTTCGACGGCCTGGTCATCCAAAGCGCCGAGGGCGAGGCCGTTCCCGGCGTTGCGGAATCGTGGGACCTGTCGGAAGACGGCACCGTTTACACCTTCCATCTGCGCGATGCCAAATGGTCCAACGGCGATCCGGTCACCGCGCATGACTTCTCGTTCGCCTATCACCGGATCGTCGATCCGATGACCGCTGCGGGCTATGCCTCCAACCTGTTCGCGATCAAGAACGCCGAGGCGATCGCCGGTGGCGAGATGCCGGTCGACCAGCTGGGCGTGCGCGCCATCGACGACAAGACGCTGGAGATCACGCTCAAGGCCCCCACCCCCTATTTCATCGAGCTTCTGACCCACCAGGCCGCGTTGCCAGTGCACCAGAAATCGGTCGAGGAATTCGGCGACCAGTTCACTCGCCCCGAGAATTTCGTGACGAACGGCGCCTACAAGCTGGAATCGTTCACGCCGAACTCCCAGCTCGTGATGGTGAAGAACCCGCATTACTACAACGCGGATGAAGTCGCGATCGACCGTGTGAACTGGATCCCGTTCGAAGACCGGTCGGCCTGCATGCGCCGCTTCGAAGCCGGCGAGGTGCAGATCTGCTCCGACGTTCCGGCCGAGCAGATGGATTACGTGCAGCAGAACCTTGCCGACGAACTGCGGATCGCGCCGTATCTGGGCACCTATTACCTGCCCGTGAAAGGCGCCGAGGGCAGCCCGCTGAAGGACGCACGCGTGCGCCGCGCCATCTCCATGGTCATCGACCGCGACTTCATCGCCGAGTCCGTCTGGGCCGGCACGATGCTTCCCTCCTTCAAGCTGGTCCCCCCCGGCATCGCCAACTATGACGGCGATGCGGTCACGGTGGATTACGCCGACAAGGACCTGTTCGACCGCGAGGATGACGCCCTTGCCCTGCTGGAAGAAGCCGGCGTCGAACCCGGCAGCCTTACGGTGGAACTGCGCTACAACACCGGGGAAAACCACAAGAACACGATGGCCGCCATCGCCGACATGCTGTCCAACATCGGCATCAATGCGCGCCTGAACGAGGTCGAGGGCACGACCTATTTCAACTATCTGCGCGAGGGTGGGCCCTTCGACATGGCGCGGGCCGGCTGGATCGGCGACTACAACGATCCGCAGAACTTCCTGATGCTTTACGAATCCGGCGTGCCCTTCAACTATTCGCGCTGGAGCAACGAACAGTACGACGCGGATCTGGACAAGGCCGCCATCACGCAGGATCTGCAGGAACGGGCGAAGATTCTGGCAGATGCCGAACAAACGCTGCTGGACGAACAGGCGATCATCCCGATCCTTGCCTATTCCTCGCGTGCGCTGGTCTCCGCCGACGTTCAGGGTTACGAGGACAACCTGATGGATGCCCACGCCACACGCTGGCTGTCCCTGAACTGATCCACACGGGCGGGTCGAAAGGCCCGCCCTTCAACTTATAGGTATTCGATGCTTGGATACACCTTGCGACGAATGGCCAGTGCCGTGCCGACGATCTTCATCATCGTTACGCTGACCTTCTTCGCGATCCGCATTGCGCCGGGTGGCCCGTTCGATCTGGAACGCCCACTGGACCCCCTCATCCTTGCCAACCTGCAGAAGGCCTACAATCTGGATGCGCCCTTGTGGCAGCAATACCTGATGTACCTGGGCAACCTGCTGCAAGGCGATCTTGGCCCCAGCTTTACCCGCCGCGACTTCTCGGTCAACGAGCTTTTCGCACAGGGTCTGCCGGTGTCGATCCTGCTGGGCGGGCTTGCCCTTTCGGCGGCTACCGTTCTTGGGATCATCCTTGGCGCCATCGCGGCGCTTCGGCAGAATTCATGGCTGGACAACCTGATCGTCGCCATTGCAACGCTGGGCATCACCACCCCGAATTTCGTCATCGCCCCGTTGCTGAGCCTGTTCTTCGGCGTCATCCTTGGTGTTCTGCCCGCCGGGGGGTGGAGCAACGCAAATCCCGCCTATTGGGTGCTGCCGGTCATCACGCTTGCCTTGCCGCAGGTGGCCGTGATCGCGCGCCTTGTGCGCGGCGCCACGGTGGAGGCGCTGCGTGCCAACCATGTCCGCACCGCCCGCGCCTATGGGCTGCCTTCGCGCGTTGTCGTGGGGGTTCACGCGCTGCGTGCGGCGATGCTGCCCACCGTTTCCTATCTTGGCCCGACTGCCGCGGCGCTGCTGACGGGGTCCGTGGTGGTGGAAACCGTGTTCGGCCTGCCGGGCGTTGGCCGGTATTTTGTCCAGGGCGCGCTTGGCCGTGACTATACGCTGGTGATGGGCACAGTGGTGGTGATTGCCGTATTCGTGGTGATCTTCAACCTGCTGGTGGACCTCGCCTATGCCTGGCTTGACCCGAGGGTGCGCTATGACTGATATCCCCATGACTGCGGCGATGCCCAGCCGCTCTCTCTGGCAGGATGCGTGGATCCGCCTGAAAAAGAACCGTGCCGCACTGGCCAGCCTTGTGATCCTTGTGGTGCTGGGACTGGCAGGTGCCTTCGGGCCCATGATCTCGCCCCACCCTTACGGCGCGATCTATCAGCAATATGTCCGCGTGCCGCCAAGCCTCGAAGCCTACCCCCGCGCAGAGGAAATCGAACCCGCGGTCGAAAGCCTGATCCGCCGCGCGCGTGTGGAAACGACGCAAACAGACGTCTCCGGCGATACCGTCACCGTTTCCGTCGCCTCGGACCAGCCGATCGATGAACGGCTTGTCAGGTATTTCCAGCGCTCGGACCAGTTCTTCAACCCCGAGTTGGTGCTTGCGGATAACGGGCTGACCGGAACCCTGACGCTGGAGGTGGAGCGTAACTACTTCTTCCTCGGCACGGACAACCTTGGTCGTGACATGCTGTCCCGCATCCTGATCGGGGTTCGCATCTCGCTGGCGATCGGGATTTTGGCATCGACCATGGCACTGGTTCTGGGCGTGGCCTATGGCGCCATCTCGGGGTATCTGGGCGGGCGCATCGACAACGTGATGATGCGGATCGTGGATATCCTTTATTCGTTGCCCTTCATCTTCTTCGTGATCCTGCTGCTGGTGTTCTTCGGGCGAAGCCTGCTGATCATCTTCATCGCCATCGGGGCAACGGAATGGCTGGACATGGCCCGCATCGTGCGCGGTCAGACCCTTTCACTGAAGCGCCGGGAATTCGTGCAGGCGGCCGAAGCGCTGGGCGCAACGCGGTCGGGCATCCTGCGCCGCCACATCATCCCGAACGCCCTTGGCCCCGTGATCGTGTTCGTCACGCTGCTGGTTCCCAAGGCGATCCTTGCCGAAAGCCTTCTGTCTTTCCTAGGGCTTGGTGTTCAGGACCCGATGACATCGCTTGGCCTGCTGATCTCGGAAGGGGCGCAGAACATGCGCGGCGCATCGTGGCAGCTGATCGGACCGGCCGCCGTGCTGACCGTGATCCTGTTCGCGCTGAACTTCCTTGGCGACGGCCTGCGCGACAGCCTTGACCCGAAGGAGCGTTGACATGACCGACAACACGATCCTGTCCGTGCGCGACCTGCGCGTAACGTTCCAAACCAACGATGGTCCAGTCGATGCCGTGAAAGGTGTCAACTGGGACCTGAAATCGGGTGATACGCTGGCCATCGTGGGCGAAAGCGGCTCGGGCAAAAGCCAGACGACGATGGCGCTGATGGGGCTGCTGGCCGCCAACGGCGCGGCCACGGGGTCCGTCCGGTATCGCGACCGCGAGGTTCTGAACCTGTCGGAGAGGGAGCTGAACAAGATCCGCGGCAAGAAGATCACGATGATCTTCCAGGAGCCGATGACCTCGCTCGACCCCCTCTACCGGATCGGCGACCAGCTGGCCGAACCGCTGCGTCATCATGCCGGCATGTCCAGGAAGCAGGCGCGTCCGCGCATCCTGGAACTGCTGCGCCTGGTCGGCATCCCCGAGCCGGAGCGGCGCATCGACAGCTATCCACACGAGATGTCGGGCGGGCAGCGCCAGCGCGTGATGATCGCCATGGCACTGGCCAACGATCCCGACATCCTTATCGCGGATGAACCGACCACCGCGTTGGACGTGACCATTCAGGCGCAGATCCTCGAACTGCTGGCGGATCTGCAGAAGCGCCTTGGCATGGCAATCGTGTTCATCACACACGATCTGGGCATCGTCCGCCGCTTTGCCGACCACGTTGCCGTCATGCGCCGCGGCGAAGTGGTGGAGGATGGCACGGCCGAACAGGTGTTCACCGCGCCCAAGCACCCCTACACCCGCATGCTGCTGGATGCCGAACCGGAGGGGACGAAGCTGCCCCCTGCCGACAACGCGCCCGAACTGCTGCGCGGCGATGATGTGCGCGTGACGTTCCCGCTGGGCGGCGGGCTGTTCAGGAAGCCCGATTACCTGCACGCCGTGAAGGGCATTTCGATAAATCTGCGCGAAGGGCAGACAATCGGCGTGGTGGGCGAATCCGGATCAGGCAAGTCCACGCTGGGCCGCGCCCTGCTGCGCCTGACCGAAAGCCACGGCCGCGTGGCCTGGCTGGGCAACGAACTGCCGCGCGGCATCGACGAAATGCGCCCCTTCCGCCACGATCTGCAACTGGTGTTCCAGGATCCCTTCGGATCGCTTTCGCCGCGCATGACGGTGGGGCAGATCATCACCGAAGGTCTGCTGATCCACGAACCGTCCATGTCACGCGCCGAACGCAACAAGCGCGCGGGCGAGGCGTTGGAGGAGGTCGGCCTCGACGCCTCCATGCGCAACCGCTATCCGCACGAATTCTCGGGCGGGCAACGCCAGCGCATCGCCATCGCCCGCACCATGATCCTGCGCCCGCGCGTGATCGTGCTGGACGAGCCGACCTCGGCGCTTGACCGGTCCGTGCAAAAGCAGATCGTGACGCTGCTGCGGGACCTGCAACAGAAATACAAGCTGTCGTATTTCTTCATCAGCCACGATCTTTCGGTCGTGCGGGCACTGGCCGACCACATCATCGTGATGAAATCCGGCGAGATCGTGGAACAAGGTGCGACGGATCAGGTCTTCGACGCCCCGCGCGAGGAATATACCCGCCGCCTGATGGAAGCGGCGCTTTCGACCACGCGTTTCCGGGACGCATCCTGACCGGGCCGGGGGGCGTTGTTCGCAATGCCCCCCCGGCAGCGTCTTGAACAACGGGCTGTGCCGCTCACATCTAGGGCAACCTGTTGCCGGGGGCACATCCATGTTCCGCTTCGCCATTCTTTGCCTTTTTCTTGGCGCAGCGCCCCTGCACGCGCAGGAGGCGTCTCTGCCTGCCCTGACCGTGACCGAAGCACGGCGCGAGGTGCTGACAGACCGCGTCATCGTTTCCGGCCTTGTCCAGCCGGTGCAGCGGGTGGAGGTGCAGCCCCTGATCGACGGCCAGCCGGTGGAAGCGCTGGAGGCCGACGTGGGCGATTACGTCGCCGCCGGTCAGGTTCTGGCCCGCCTTTCCACCGCAACCCTTGAACTGCAACGTGCACGGCTGCAGGCCCAGCGCGCGCAGGCCGAAGCCGCCGCCGCACAGGCCGAAGCGGGACGCGTCGAAGCCGATGCCAGCGCCGTGGAGGCCCGCGCGAATGCCGAGCGCACCAGCCAGCTTCAAGCCCGTAACGCAACCTCGCAGGCGGCGGTCGATCAGGCACGGGCGGGCGCTGCCACGGCCGAGGCGCGGGTGACCGCCGCCGCCCAGCAGGTCGCTGCGGCCAAGGCGGATATACGCGTTGTCGATGCGCAGCTTGCCGATCTGGATCTGCAACTTCGCCGGACCGACGTGACAACGCCCGTTGCGGGCCGCGTCATCACCCGCAATGCCGCCATCGGCCAGATTGCCAGCCCTTCGGCAGAGCCGATGTTCGTGCTGATCCGCGATGGGCAGCTTGAACTGCGCGCCGACGTTTCCGAAACTGACTTGCTGCGCCTTGCGCAAGGCCAGCCGGCCACGCTGACCCTGCCCGATGGCAGCACGCTGCAAGGCCGGGTGCGGCTGGTGGAACCGCAGGTGGACGAGACGACGCGCCTTGGCCGCGTTCGCATCGCGGTGGATGACAGCTCGCGCCTGCGGGCCGGCCTGTTCGCGCAGGCGGAGATTGCGGCCGCGCAGCGCGAAACGATGGCCCTGCCCGCCACCGCCGTGGGCCGCGACGCCGAAGGCAGCTTCGTGATGACCGTGACGGACGGCACCGTTCACCGCACCCCCGTCACCACCGGCATCCGCGAGGGCGGCATGGTAGAGATTGCGAACGGCCTTTCCGAAGGCGTGCAGGTGGTGGCCAAGGCCGGCGCCTTCGTGCGCGAGGGTGACCGCATCAACCCCGTTCCGGCGGAGAGCTGAATGAACTTCTCGGCCTGGTCCATCCGCAATCCTGTCGCGCCGATCCTCGCCTTCGTGATGCTGATCGTGCTGGGGATGCAAAGCTTCTTCGGCCTGCCGGTGACGCGCTTCCCCAATATCGACGTGCCGCTGGTGGCGGTGACGGTGGTGCAGGAAAGCGGCGCGCCTGCTGAATTGGAAAGCCAGATCACGCGCGAGGTGGAGGATGCCGTTTCCGGCATTCCCGGTGTGAAGCATGTCACCTCCACCATCAGCGACGGGTCGTCCCGCACGATCATCGAGTTCGACATGGGGGTGCCCACCGATCGCGCCGTGCAGGACGTCAAGGACGAGATCGACCGCATCCGCGCCGATCTGCCGGGTGATGTGGAACCGCCCATCGTGGCGCGGGTGAACGTGGAGGGTCAGGCGATCCTGACCTACGCCGTGTCCGACCCTTCCATGACGGTGGAGGAGCTTTCGTGGTTCGTCGACGACACCGTGATCCGCGCCCTTCAGGGCAGCCCCGGCGTCGGGCAGGTGGACCGCTTCGGCGGGGCCGAGCGCGAGGTTCGCGTGACGCTGGATCCCGTGAAACTGGACGCCTATGGCCTGACGGCGGCGGAGGTCAGCCGCCGCATCGGCGCGATCAACGTGGATCTGGGCGGCGGACGGGGGCAGATCGGCGGCACCGAACAGGTGATCCGCACGCTGGGCGATGCGCCGGATCTGGATGTGCTGGCCGCAACGATGATCCCCACCGCCGGGGGGCAGGTACGCCTGTCCGACCTGGGCCGGATCGAGGATACTTATGAGGAGGTCCGCTCGTTCTCGCGCGCGGGGGGGCGCCCCGCGGTGACCTTCGCCGTGTTCCGTGCCCAGGGCGCCTCGGAAGTGTCGGTCGCCGAAACGGTGGAAGCGGCGCTGCAGGATCTGCGCCGCGCCCATCCCGACGCGCGGATCGTCAAGGTCGATGACATGGTCAGCTATACCATCGGCAACTATGAAACCGCGCTGCACACGCTGATCGAAGGCGCGGTTCTGGCCGTGCTGGTGGTGCTGGCCTTCCTGCGCAACTGGCGGGCAACCGCCATCGCGGCGCTGGCCCTTCCGCTCTCGGCCATCCCGACCTTCTGGATCATGGACCTACTGGGCTTTTCGCTAAACCTCGTCAGCCTGCTGGCCATCACCCTTGCCACCGGCATCCTTGTGGATGACGCCATCGTGGAGGTGGAGAACATCGCCCGGCACATGCGCATGGGCAAATCCCCCTATCGCGCCGCCATCGATGCCGCGGACGAGATCGGGCTGGCCGTGATCGCCACCACCATGACCATCGTTGCCGTCTTTGCACCGGTATCCTTCATGCCGGGGATACCGGGACAGTACTTCCGGCAGTTTGGCCTGACGGTGGCGATCGCCGTACTGTTCTCGCTTCTGGTGGCGCGGCTGATCACCCCGATGATGGCGGCCTATCTGATGCGCGACCGCGATGCCGCGCATGAAGAAAAGGATGGCCGGGTGATGCGCGGCTATCTGCGGCTGATCGGAACCACGACCCGGTGGCGCTACACCACCATTGCAGTGGCGGTGGGAATGCTGGCCGTGTCGCTGATGTTCATGCTTCGCATCCCCGGCAGCTTCCTTCCGCCCGAGGATGTGAGCCGCATCCCCGTCAGCGTGGAACTGCCCCCGGGCGCAACGCTGGAGGAGACAGATGCCGCGACCCGCCGGATGGAGGACGTCATCCACGAGGTTGACGGCGTCAGCGAGGTGTTCGTGCTTGGCGGCTCTTCCCCCACGGGGGATATGGATGTGCGCCGCGCTTCTGTGACCGTGTTTCTGGACGATCCTGCCGACGGGCTGGAGGGGCGGCTTTACCAAATCTTCAGCCCCCTTTCCCATTACGTTCTGCCGCAACCCGAAGGGCGCCTGCGCCCCCAATCGGACATCGAGGCCGAGATCTTTGAACGGCTTGCCGCCATTCCCGATCTTCGCGCCTTCAAGCTGAATGATCGCGGGCAGCGGGATATCGAATTTTCGGTCCTTTCACAGGATCAGGCCGCCCTGACCGAGGCCGCATCGCGGCTGGAGGCGGCCCTGCGGGAAGAACCGCTGCTGTCGGGCATCGCAGCGGAAGGCGCATTGCCCCGACCCGAGGTGCATGTGGTGCCGCGTATGGACGAAGCCGCGCGGCTTGGCGTGGATACAGACACCATCGCCCGCACCGTGCGCGTAGCCACGCTGGGCGATGTCGATGCCGCTCTGGCCGAGATTTCGCTGGATGACCGGCAGATCCCGATCCGCGTACGGCTGGAAGATGCCGTGCGGGACGATCTGGCCCGCATCGCCGCCGTGAAGGTGGCAACGGCCAGTGGCGCGCTTGTTCCCCTTTCGGCGGTTGCGGATGTGTTCCTTGCCGAAGGGCCAAGCATGATCGACCGCTATGACCGTGAGCGGCGGGTGACCATCGGCGCGAACCTTCCGCCCGGCGTTGCCCTTGGCACCGCGACCGAGGCGTTCCGGCGCGTGGCCGCATCCGTGGATCTGCCCCGGGGCGTTCGCATCGCCGAAGTGGGCGATGCCGAGATCCAGGCCGAAATGCAGCGCAGCTTCGGCAACGCGATGGTGATGGGGCTGTTGCTGGTGCTTTCGGTGCTGATCCTGCTGTTCCGTTCTGTCGTGCAGCCATTCACGATCATCCTGTCGCTTCCGCTTGCCATCGGGGGCGTGGCGGGCGCGCTCATCCTTGCCGGAGAGCCGCTTTCGATGCCGGTGCTGATCGGCATCCTGATGCTGATGGGTATCGTGACCAAGAACGCGATCCTGCTGATCGATTTCGCGATCGAGATGAAAGCCCGCGGCATGGACCGGATTTCCGCCGTGATGGAAGCGGGGCATAAACGGGCGCGGCCCATCGTCATGACGTCCATCGCGATGTCTGCGGGGATGCTGCCTTCGGCACTGGGCGTCGGGGCTGGCGGATCGTTCCGCGCGCCCATGGCCATCGCCGTGATCGGCGGGATCATCGTTTCCACAGTGCTGAGCCTTGTGGTGGTGCCGTCGTTCTTCCTGATCATGGATGATCTGGGCCGCCTGCTGGGCCGCCTTTTCGCGCCACTGATCGGGCCGAAGGAAGAAGAACCGCCCGTCCCCACCACCGAGGATCTGGCAGCCGAGGCCGAGCTGCGCGAGGCGGAGCTTGCCGCCCTCAGGAAGCGTGTGGCGGTGCTGGAGGAACGCCGTCCGCCCCCGTGGGTTGCGTGATGTTGCGCAACTCTTCCAGCCAGCTTTCGACGCGCGAACGTTCCGCCTGCGGCAGCCGCGGAAGATAACGGGCGCGGGCATGAACGGTCACCCGAGTTCCCTGCCCGTCGGGGATCAGCCGGACAGAGGTGAATGTGGGCAGGCCAAGCACCGCAGACCGGGTGATCCATGTGCGGTGGAACCCCTCGCCCGCGAACATCTTTGTGCGGGGCGTATGCCGGGCCACCGCCTCCAGCCGCGCGGCCACCTGATGCGGGGGCAGCGGAAGTAAGGGGCCATCATCGCGCAGCAGAAGGTGGTTCGGCCGCGACGGCTTGCGCACTGTCATCGGATCGACGTGCCAATCCTGCGAATCCGAGGGGGTATAGCGCAGAAACGCCCAGATCACCAAAAGGGCGACAAGAAGAAGGATCAGAAAATCGGCCAGGCTCATGGTGGTTATCCCCGCTATGTCCTTCATATGTCTGCTCTGTCCCCTGCAGTATCAATGGGCTGAAGTGAAACGCGCGATCTTTGGCCAGGGGGGCAGACACGTCGAGATATACGATTTTGATAAAGAAGTGATGAGCGGCCGGGGATGTCGCGCAACTGTCACCTATCCGTCACCGATCCGTTGATATTGGCGCGCTAGTCGCAGCGCATCCAAGTCAAGAGGACGGACATGAAGATCACCTCGACCATCGCGATTCTCGCTCTCGGCGCTTCCACCCTTGCCGCTTCCGCACAAACCGCCACCGACATCACCTGGTGGCACGGCATGGGTGGCAGCAACCAGGAAGCCATCAACCAGATCTCGCAGCAGTTCAACGACTCGCAGGATCAGTGCAACCTGACGCCCGTCTCGCGCGGCACCTATGAAGAAGCCCTGTCGGCCGGTATCGCCGCCTTCCGTTCGGGCGAACAGCCCAACATCCTGCAGGTGTTCGATGCCGGTGCGGCCACGATCATGAATGCCCCCGGTGCCGTGGTGCCGGCCGAGGATCTGATCAAGAACGCCGGATACGACTTCGACCGCGAAGCCTTCATCCAGGGCGTGCGGTATTTCTATGCCGATGCCGAAGGCAAGTTCGTCGGCATGCCGTTCAACTCCTCCGCGCCGATCATGTACATCAACACGGATGCGCTGGAAGAGGCCGGGGTCGAGGCGCCCAAGACGTGGGAAGACTTCGAGAAGATCGCCCCCGCGCTGAAAGAAGCCGGCTATATCCCGATGACGGCCAGCCAGCTGACATGGATGATGGTCGAGAACTTCTTCTCGCGTCACAACATCCAGTTCGCGTCGAACAACAACGGCTATGACTCGGTCGAAGGCACGACCATCAACATGACGGATGAACACCTGATCCGCATGTTCGAAAAGCTGAAGGAGTGGCACGACGAAGGCTATTACGCCTATTACGGTGCCGGCTGGTCCGATAACCAAGGCCCGTTCGAACAGGACAAGGTGGCGCTGTGGATCGGATCGTCGGGTTCGTTCGGCGGCCTTCAGCAGACCGCTTCCATGCCCTTCTCGGCAACGTTCCTGCCCTATTGGGGCGATGTGGAGGGTGCGGGCACCAACACCTTTATCGGCGGCGCGGCGCTGTTCGCGATGGCCGGCAAGCCGGACGCGGAAAATGCCTGCACGGCTTCGTTCTTCCAGTTCCTGACCTCGCCCGAGGTGCAGAAGTTCTGGCACGAGACCACCGGCTATGTTCCGGTGACCGAGGCCGCATACGATCTGGCCAAATCCGAAGGACATTACGAAGAACAGCCGGTCGCTGAAGTCGGCATCCAGCAGCTGATGCTGGAAGGCGGCGAATGGTCGCGCGGGTACCGCCTTGGCTTCTATCCGCAGATCCGCTCGATCATGGAGCGTGAGTTCAACCGCATCTTCGCTGACGAAACCACGGTCACCGAAGCGTTCGAAACGATCAAGGAAGAGGGCGACGCCCTGTTGGCACGTTTCGCGCGCACCGCAGGCTGATCCGGCCCTGATCCTGTTCGGGCCCCCTTCGCGGGGGCCCTTCCACGTTGATGAAGGAGAGTGCGCTTGGCCGAACTGACCTCCCCCCCGGCGGCGGCGCCCCGCATGATGGCGCGGATGGCGGCGCGCCTGCGCGGCAAGGCTGCCGATCCCGCAAAGCGGGTCCAATTCGACAGCCGCCTGCTGCCATGGCTGTTTCTTGCCCCGCAACTGGCGGTCATCGCCGTGTTCTTTTACTGGCCGTCCATTCAGGCGGTGCAGTCGTCCTTCTATCTGGAGGACCCGTTCGGCTTCGGATCGACCTTCGTTGGCATGGCGAACTATGCCGACGCGCTGACCAGCAACTCTTATCAGCGGGTGGCGCGCTTCACCGCAATCTTCACCGTTCTGGTGACCTTCCTGTCGCTGTCGCTTGGCTTGCTGCTGGCCGTGAAGGCGGATGCAGTGATCCGCGGGGCAGCAACCTACAAGACGCTTCTGATCTCCGTGTACGCGATCGCGCCGCCGGTTGCGGGGCTGATCGGCATGATGTTCTTTGACATGCATATCGGCCCCTTCGTGAAGCTGGCGGCCTGGTTCGGCTGGGACATGCGCGTCGGGCTGAACTATTTCGACACCGCCTTCGCCATGATCTTCGTGTCGGTGTGGAAGCAGATCCCGTACAACTTCATCTTCTTCCTGTCTGGCCTTCAGGCCGTGCCCGTATCCGTGCGAGAGGCCGCCTTCATCGACTGCAAGAACGGCTGGACGCGGTTCCGCACCGTCGTGATGCCCCTGCTGGCGCCGACAGCGTTCTTTTTGCTGATCATCAACATCACCTATGCGCTGTTCGACACCTTCGGCGTGATCGACGTGATGGTGAAGGACAAGCCGGCCAACAACCCGATCACGCTGGTCTACAAGGTCTATGACGACGGGTTTCGCGGCAATGACATCGGCGGATCCTCGGCCCAGTCGGTGATCCTTATGCTGGTCGTGTTCGCGCTGACCATCGTGCAGTTCCGCTTCCTTGAGAAGCGCATCCATTACGGTTGATCCCATGCATCGGACGAAACCCCTCGACCATGTCATCCTGATCATCGGCGCGCTGTTTCTGGTGATGCCGGTGGTGGTGGCCTTCATGACCTCCACGCACACGGCGGCAGAAATCCACCGTCAGGGCCTGCAAATCCTGCCGGGCAGCCATCTTGCGGAAACCTATGGCACCGTGCTGACGCAGCGTGGCGGCTTCACCGGCGAGATTACGGGCATGCGGATGCTGATGAATTCGTTCATCCTTGGCATCGGCTTTGCGGTGGGCAAGATCGTGCTGTCGATGATGGCGGCCTATGCGCTGGTGTATTTCCGCTTTCGTGCGGCCACCTTCATGTTCTGGGTGATCTTCACCACGCTTCTTCTGCCGCTGGAAGTGCGGATCATGCCGTCTTACGGCGTGATGTCGGATCTGCATCTGCTGAACACCTATACCGGCCTGATCGTGCCGCTTCTGGCCTCGGCCACTGGCACCTTCTATTTCCGGCAGTTCTTCAAATCGATCCCGGACGAACTGCTTGAAGCCGCCCGCATCGACGGTGCAGGACCGATCAAGTTCTTCATCGACGTGATCGTGCCCCTGTCCAAGACAATGATCGCGGCCATCTTCATCATCATGTTCGTTTATGGCTGGAACCAGTATCTTTGGCCAATGCTGATGACGACGGATGAGTCCTTCTTCACCCTGATGCGCGGGATTAAATCGATCCTTCAGGTGTGGGTCGGCTCGCAGATCCCCGATTACAACCAGGCCTTCGCGATGGCGGTGCTGGCCATCATCCCCCCCGTTGCGGTGGTGGTGATCTTCCAGCGCTGGTTCATCAAGGGCCTGACCGAAAGCGACAAGTAAGGAGCCGTCATGGCCAAGATCACGATCGACAACGTGGTAAAGACCTATGCGGGCGGCAACACGGCCGTCCACGGGGTTACCCTCGACATTCAGGATGGCGAGTTCATCGTGCTGGTGGGCCCTTCCGGCTGCGGCAAATCCACCCTGCTGCGCATGGTTGCGGGACTGGAAACCATCAGCGGGGGCGAGGTTCGCATCGGTGAGCGGCGCGTCAACGATCTGGACCCGGCCGATCGTGACATCGCGATGGTGTTCCAGAACTATGCGCTTTACCCCCATATGACGGTTCGCGAAAACCTCGCCTATGGTCTGAAGAACCGGGGCACTGCGAAAGCCGAGATCGAGGCGCGGGTGGCCGAAGCCGCACGGATGCTGGAAATCAGTCAGTATCTTGATCGCAAGCCGCGCGCCCTTTCAGGTGGCCAGCGCCAGCGCGTCGCCATGGGCCGCGCCATCGTGCGCAAGCCCGCGGCCTTCCTGTTCGATGAACCGCTTTCCAACCTTGACGCCAAGCTGCGCGTCACGATGCGGGGCGAGATCCGCAAGCTTCAGAAACGGCTGGGCACGACATCGCTTTACGTTACGCATGACCAGCTTGAAGCGATGACGCTGGCGGACCGGCTTGTCGTGCTGAATGGCGGCCGGATCGAACAGATCGGAAAGCCGCTGGAAATCTATCACCGCCCCGCCTCTACGTTCGTGGCAAGCTTCATCGGCTCTCCGGCAATGAACCTTGTCGATGCGCGGATTGATAACGGAACGCTCTCCTTCGGCGGGCTGACCGTTGCCGTCGGATCGGCAGTAAACGGTCCTGTAACGCTGGGCCTGAGGGCCGAGGATATGCAGGTTGCGCCCCCCGGTCAGGCCGGCATGAGCATGCAGGTCGAGTATATCGAAGAACTGGGCGCGCAAAGGCTCGTTCATGGGATGGTCGGCGATCAGGCACTGACGGTCACCCTTTCCCCCGCTGTCCCACTGACGGATGTGATGCAGCTGACCCTTCCTGCCGACCGGCTGCACCTGTTCGACGCGCAGACCGGCACGCGCCTGCACGCCGAGCCGCGCCGCGTGGTTCAGCCCGCCTGATCAGGCCACCCTGCTCGTTTCAGCCGGTTCGGGCAGGGTCAGGGCACCGGGGCGGCCCAAGAAATAGCCTGCGCTTCATCACATCCTTCATGCTGCAGCAGCGACAACTGCGCGGGCGTTTCCACACCCTCGCCAGCACCGGCACTTCGCGGCTGCGCCCAAGCGCGAGGATCGCGCGGATGATGGCCATGGAGTGCCGGCTCGTCCCCACGTCGCGGATGAAGCTTCGATCCAGCTTGATGTTGTCGAAGGGGAACGCGCGCAACGTTTCAAGCGAGGAGTAGCCCGTTCCGAAACCGTTTATGGCGATCGTCACCCCAAGCTCCTTGATCTGGCCAAGCATGGACAGCGCCCGCTCCTTCCCGGCGATGATAGTGCTTTCCGTGATCTCCAGCTCCAGCCGCCAAGGATCAAGACCGGTTTCGACCAATATCGCCTGCAGGTGCGGCACAAAATCGGGGTTGTTCAACTGTACGGGCGAAAGGTTCACCGCGATGTGCACCTTGCCGGCCCATCCTGCAGCAAAATGGCGAGGCTCGCCTCTACCGGGATGACCATGCCGGCGCGAGCCCAGATGTCGATGACCTGCAGTGTTCACAGGCAGCATGGGTCCGTCGGTGAATGGATCCTTTACCGCTTGTACGGATTTTGAGATATTTCCGACCTAATTCGAATGAAAAAGGGCACGCAATGATCATTTACGGCATCCCTACCTGCGACACATGCCGCAAGGCAAGGAAGGCGCTGGCGGGTCATGATCCACAATGGCGCGATATCCGCGCCCTGCCCTTGTCGAAAGACGAGGTGACCGAGATCGTGGCGGCGTTTGGGGATCGTGCCGTCAACCGTTCTTCGACAACGTGGCGCGGCCTTGGCGATGATGAACGGGCGTTGTCGCCCCGCGATCTGATCCTGAAGCACCCGACAATAATGAAACGCCCCGTGATCCGGAGCGATTCAGGTCTTCACCTTGGTTGGGGAAATGACGTGCAGGCCGCCCTGCTGCCTTAAAGAAGGCGCAGGTCACCCGCCGAGGAACGCCCATCGCGACCGGACTGGAGTTCGTAGCCAATCTTCTGATTGTCGTTCAGCTCGCGAAGCCCGGCCCGTTCCACCGCAGAGATGTGAACGAAAACGTCTTTGCCACCGTCATCCGGTGCAATGAAGCCGAAGCCTTTCGTGGTGTTGAACCATTTAACAGTCCCGGTCGGCATGACACTCCCTCATCACAGTCGCCTTATACGAGCAGCATGCCCCAAGCCGCGACAAATGCAAGCGGTTAGATGAGTTATATTCAACCTTGGATTGTGACACTCCGCTTTATGGTTTTTGTGAAGAACCCACTTGAACATATATGCCATATCGGTCTATTCACCGCTCAACGGAGAGGTGGCCGAGTGGTCGAAGGCGCACGCCTGGAAAGTGTGTAGGCGGGGAACCGTCTCGAGGGTTCGAATCCCTCTCTCTCCGCCATATATTTCTGATGTCACTGGGCCGTGATAAGAGTTCTACGTCCCCCGAAGTATCTCGCCAACCTTGAAGCGAATATTGGCAATGGGATGCAACGACTCATCTCTTCATTTCTGCGCTAAGCGCCGCATATGGAACATCCCTGAGCGACAAAAGCGATCTTCGTTGAGTACGCCAAGGCTTGCACGGTGTTCCAGTCCTTCAACCTGTTCCCGCGGATGACCGCACTGGACACGTCGTGTTCGGTCCCTGTTACCACGGCGTGAGCAAGGAGGCCGCAGAGCAGGTGGCGATGACCCCCTTTGCCTGCGTGGGCATGGCCGCCCATGCCGCAAGTTCCCGCACCAGCTTTCGGACGAGCAGAAACAGCATGTCGTAATCGCCCGCGTGCTGGCCTCGAAATGTGGTTTGCCAGTCTTGTCAGCGACCGGGTGATCATGATGGAGAGTGACGATATCGCCGCCAACATCACGGCGGACAAGCTCGCCAAAGCGCCGGACACAAGCCGGATTTGCCGCTTCATGGCCACCGGCTGAGGGCTCTGGCAACCTCGATGCCGGTGATGAAAAGAGCGGGCACTGCCCGCTCTTTTCGTTTGATCAACGCGGCTCGGCCATCAGGCCCTTGATCAGCGCCACGCACGCAGCAAGCAGAACGACCGCGAATGGAAGGCCGGTGGATACCGCCATCGCCTGCAGCGCCGTCAGGCCACCGCCCAGAAGCAGCGCAATCGCGACCAAGCCCTGCACGGTTCCCCAGAACACCCGCTGCGGAACGGGCGCGTTGATCTTGCCGCCGGCGCTGATCGTGTCGATCACCAACGAGCCGGAGTCGGACGAGGTCACGAAGAACACCGCGACCAGCACGATCCCGATAAGAGAGGTGATCGCCGTCAGCGGCAGATGGGCCAGCATCTCAAACAGTTGCAGTTCCACGCCCGCATCCTGCACCGAGGTGATGCCCTGTGACACCACCTGCGAAATGGCTGTCCCGCCCAGTGCCGTCATCCACAGCGTGGAGAAGAGCGACGGAACCAGAAGAACCGCGATCAGGAACTCGCGCACGGTGCGCCCGCGGCTGACGCGCGCAATGAACATGCCGACGAACGGCGACCAGCTGATCCACCATGCCCAATAGAAGGCCGTCCAGCCCTGGCGATAGTTGTCGTCCTCTCGGCCGATCGGGTTGGCCAAGGCAGGCAGATATTCGACATACGCCAGCAGGTTCTTGAAGAAGCCGAAAAGGATCTGAAGCGTCGGCCCCACAAGGATGACGAACAGCAGCAACAGGACCGCCAGCACCATGTTGATCTCGGAAAGGCGCTTGATGCCCTTTTCCATCCCGTTGATGATGGATGCGATGGCAAAGCCGGAAATCACGATGATCAGCATGACCATCGAGCCGATGGTGGCCGGAATACCGAATAGGAAGTCCAGACCCGCAGCGGCCTGCTGCGCGCCGATCCCAAGCGACGTGGACAAGCCGAAGATAGTGGCCAGAACCGCCACAATGTCGATGATGTGGCCCGGCCACCCCCACACACGCTCTCCGAAGATCGGATAAAATACGGAACGCAGGGTCAGCGGCAGGCCCTTGTTGAAGGCGAAAAGCGCCAGCGACAGCGCCACGATGGCATAGATTGCCCACGGGTGAATTGCCCAGTGGAAGATCGTGGCAGCCATGGCAA
This sequence comes from Falsirhodobacter deserti, assembly GCF_004015795.1. Classification (GTDB taxonomy): domain Bacteria; phylum Pseudomonadota; class Alphaproteobacteria; order Rhodobacterales; family Rhodobacteraceae; genus Falsirhodobacter; species Falsirhodobacter deserti. The sequence goes on from NZ_ML137218.1 coordinate 1,313,316, forward strand.
GCCGCCGCGCGCCTTCCGCATCCCCTTCGGCACCCCCCAGCGGCGACCAGTCGGTGCGCACGCCATCAGGGCCGAACACGGGGCCGTCGAAAGCTGCCGTGAAGTTCCCCATCGGTTCCGCAACACCATAGAACATCAGACCGATGCCCATGCCTGCCGCAAACAACATCGCCAGCCACGACGCATAGCTGTAATCGGGCGTCGCATCCGGCCCGCCCAGCCTGATCCGCCCCAGCGGCAGCACGATCAGCACCAGGCAAACCAGCACGAAGATGTTGGCCGCCATGATGAAGAACCAGGCCATGTTGCTGGTCAGGAAATCCCGCAGACCGGTGAACAGCGGCCCCACGGTCGTCTGGAAGATCAGCGTCAGGACCGTGAAGCCCACGATGCCAAGCGCCGCGACGCTGAACACCACGTTGTGGATGTCCATCTCGAAGACGAAGCGCCGCCGATAGTTGGTGTTGTCCTGCCCGATCTCATAATCGGTATCGATGATTTCGGTGGCACCCTCGGGTGCCGGAACCGCCTCGGACGGCTCCTGATCGTCGGGAACTTGGGTGTTCTCTGCCAAGTGTCTTTCCTTTTGCAGTCTTGATCATCTGACGCCCGAAGCCAAACGGCCGGACGCTGGCGCATAGACGCGCCTCGCTAAGATGTGATGTCTTAAGCAGTTACTATAGGTGAAATGCTGCCAATGCTCAACCAATCAAGGGTTCTGGTGCAGGAACAGCATCTGCCGGCGCGTATATTTCAACCCACGATTGCGGGCCCTGAACCGCCTGATCTTGCCAATCACGGGCGCAGAAAGGGACTGTCCCTGGACCCGACCGCTACCAGACAGCTGCATCGCAGTAAGCCGAAAAGAAGGAGGCACGACGATCATGAGCGAGCTGACACCGCCTGATCCCGTGCGCCCCGGCAATGCTGCCGGGGAAACCAGTCATTCCGCAGCGGCGGCCCGTTTTGCGCGATCAGCCTGTAACAGCGCAAGAAGGTCGGCGTTGATGCGGCTTGCAACCGTGGAGGGACTGCGGAACCACTCGGTTGACCAGATGCGCAGGATGGACCAGCCCAGCCCCTCCAGCACCGTCTGGCGGACCTTGTCGCGATCGCGTGCCGTGGCCGAGGAGTGGTAAGTTGCCCCGTCGCATTCGATGCCCGCAAGATAGGTACCCGCGCGATCGGGATGGACCACGCCCAGATCGATGCGAAAGCCCGATACGCCGATCTGGGGGCGAAGCTCCCATCCATGCGCCTCGATTGCCGATTTTATCGCCGCCTCGAACGCATTTTCCACCGGACCAAGCGAGCCATGGTCCTGTGCGGGCAGCGCAACCGCCCCCCGCCCCGCAAAATCAAGAAACGCCTTCAGGTCGCGCACGCCTTGGGCGCGGGTGCGGGTCAGGTCGATCTCGTCCGCATGGACCGAGGCGAAAACGTGCAACTCCCGCCTTGCGCGGGTGACGGCAACGTTCAGCCGCTTTTCGCCCCCATCAAGGTTCAGCGCGCCGAAGGCCATCGAAAGCTTGCCCGCCTGATCAGGTCCAAACGTGACGGAAAACAGCATCACGTCCCGTTCATCCCCTTGGATGTTTTCAAGGTTCTTGACGATGACCGGCTCTTCCCTTTCGTCATCGAAGAACCATTCAAGGTCGGGGTTCTGGCGGCGTTCCTCGTCCAGCAGATCGAGGATCAGCTTTTGCTGTTCTGCGTTGAAGGTGATGACGCCAAGGGTCAGGCGGTCAGCTTCGGGCAGGCCCAGCCATTCGGTCAGCCGCGTCACGATCATGGCGGTAATGGCGCGCGCTTCCGCCTCGTTGGTGCGCCCCTGCCCGCGGCCATAAACACCGCCGACATGATGCAGTTGCACCGCCTTCGATTGCGTGTCCGGCGACGGGAAGGTGACCAGCCGCCCGCCATAGTAATGCCAGTTGGAAAACGCGATAAGCGATTCATCGCGACTGCGGTAATGCCAGTCCAGCTGCCGCATCGGGATGCCCGCAGCCGAAACCTCATCAAGGATGGAGGGGAGGTCGCGGTCGATTTCGGGCAGGTCCTCCTCGTCGTCGTCGCTGCGGCCGAAGAAATTGGTGGGCGGAAGCTGTTTGGGATCACCCACCACGATGGCCTGCCTGCCGCGGGCGATGGCGCCGATGGCATCCCACGTCGTGATCTGCGAAGCCTCATCGAAGATCACCACGTCAAAGGCCGCCTGCCCCGCCGGCAGATACTGCGCCACCGAAAGGGGCGACATCAGCACGCAAGGGGCAAGGCGCGTGAAGCTGGTGGGCATTTCGGCGACCAGCGTCCGGATCGGCATGCTGGGCCGCTTCAGGCCCATCTGGTGGCGCAGCGTCCCCAGTTCCGACTTCTTCGGCACGGCATCCTTGGCGGGCAGGCCGTGCTGGATCCGGCGCATCACCTGCGTGGCCGCCAGCTGCGTTGCGCGGTTGTCGAGGGCACGGAACCTTTCGATCGCATCCTCATGTGCCCAGTGGGCGAACTGGCGCAGCGTATCCGAGGCATCCATCGCCAGAGGCAGCCACCAGCGGGCATAGGCGATGTCGAAGGCATCTTCGGCCGAACAGGGCAGAGACGGCAGCGCGGCCACAAGCGGGCCAAGGCCTGCCGCCTCGGCCTCGTGCCGCGCCGCGCACCAGCGGGTCCAGTCGGAAAGGGCGGCGCGGCGCGCCTCAATCTCGTCCAGCCCAGAGGCCAGTTCCGTCAGTGGCAGGTCCGTCCTGCTGCCCGAGGCGGCTTCAAAGGCCCGTGCGGCATCCTGCCAGCGCGGCAATGCAGCCCCAAAGGCGACGAGTGCGGTCTGCAATGCGCCCTGATCCCGCCGCGCAAGGGCGATGCGCGCACGATCCCAGCGGGCCGGATCCGTCACATGCGCGTCCAGCATGCGCAGGCCCTTGTGCAGCCTTCCCGCGGCATCAAGCCACGCCGAAAACGCCGCCATATCCGTATCCGCACCTGCAAAGGCGGGGCAGCCCGCAAGGCCCAGCGCGTCGATGCGCTTGCGCAGATCGCGCAGTCGGATCAGCGCCGGCAAATCTCGCTCCGGATCTGCCGCGCCCTTCGCATAGGTTTGCAGCAGCTTCGTCACGCCCGATTTCGCAAAAGCGGAAAGCGGCCATATCCTGGTCTGCGCGACGCGCCAGTCGGTATCCATCTTCTCCAACGGCATGGAGGGAAGGCCGTCCAGCGCGTAATCGGCAGCCAGCCCGTCCCTTGCCGACTGATGCTGGCGCAGAAGGCTGGCAAGATCCGTCTCCAGCGCGCGCAGGGTATGGATGTCGCGGTCCAGCGCCCATGAAAGGTCCGGCCCGTCCGTCAGGCCCGAAAGCTGCGCCAGCCCTTCACGTCCTGTAACCGAACCTTCCGGATCTGGGCGCAGGCCCAGTTCGGCGCGCAAGGCAGTCATCGCCTCCAGAAGCGCCCGGCCCGCGTCGCGCAGGGTGGCAGTGCGGTCCAGAAGCTCCGCCTCCCAGCTGAACGACCATTCGTCAGTCGCGATCAATGCAAAGCCGGATGTGCCCGCGATCTGCCACGTGCGCCCCGCCGTTTCGGCCAACCCGCGCAAGCGGCGATAGCTTTCGGCATCATGCGCATCGCGATTGCCGAAGGCCAGCGTGAAGCCCAGATCCGGCGCAGAGGCGACCCGACCGATTGCCTGAAACACGCTGAAGCCTTGCGAACCCTTGCGGTGCAGGGCTTCCACATAGGCGTTCAGCCGGTCACGATGCAGGCGCAGGTCATCGGCCACCTGCACCCATTCTTCGTCCGAGGCCTGAACGCTGCGGTCCCAGCTGCGCCCAAGTTGTTCCAGAACCGACTTGCGGTCGGCCTTGCTGGAATGAAGCTCCAGCGTGGCATCGCCAAGGCCATGGGCCGAAAGGCGGCGATGCACCACATCCAGCGCCGCCGATTTTTCTGCCACGAACAGCACCGTCTTCCCGAAGGCAAGGCACTGGGCGATGATATTGGCGATGGTCTGGCTTTTCCCCGTGCCGGGCGGACCGATCAGGACGAAGTCATGCCCCTCTTGCGCGGCCAGAACGGCGGCAAGCTGCGAGCTGTCGGCAGGCAGCGGCGCGAACAGGTCGGTCGGGGCGATGCGGCGGTCCACATCCTGCGGGATGGGCAGACCGGGCGCGCCTTCGGGCAGAAAGGGATTTTCAGGATTGTCCACCAGATGCCGCACCAGCCGGCTTTCACGCAGGCTGTCGGTCCGGTCCACCAGATCCTTCCACATCAGGAACTTGGCGAAGGAGAAGGTGGAAAGCGCCAACTCCTCCACCACCTCGAACCCAGCCACGTCACGCACGCGGCGGCGGAGGGCGTCGAAAATGCGCGGCAGATCCAGCCCGCTTTCATCGCGCGGAAGCTCCGCTTCCAGTTCGGGGATCTGCAGGTCGAAGTCGCGCTTCAGGAATTCCAGCAGCGTGGCGTTGAAGCGCACGTCATCCTCATGGGCCTCCATCACGTATTCGGACTGGGCCGACCGGCGGGTCAGCTTCACCGGAATAAGCAGAAGCGGTGCGCGATAGCTGCGGCTGTCATCTTCGGTCTTTTTCCAGCGCAGGAACCCGGCGGCAAGAAACAGCGTGTTGGTGCCGCCTTCCTGCATGTCGCTTGCGGCGCGGCGGTAAAGCTCCACCAGGCGGGCATTCGTTTCCTTCCCGGTCAGGGGAACGGCAAGCTGCCCCCGATCGAAGGCGTCGCGGGCAACCTCGAGGTTCAGGGCCTTCGCCTCGGCCGCCAGAAGATCGCGCGGGCCAACGGGATCTTCGTCCTTCAGGGCCAGCATGGTGAACCGGGCGCCGCCCGACAGCCGATCCTCCAACATCGAGATGTCGGGGCAGATGAAGGGCAGCGTCTGCCGTGTATCCTTGAAATTCAACAGCCGGTTGCGCAGCGACAAATCCAGCAGCTTGCGCTGCCAGCGTGCGATGCGATCCGCAGCGGTGGAGGGTTGGATCTCGATCACCTCGCCCGGCAGCCGGCCAAAATCCAGCGGTGGCGGCAGGATGGCAGGGCTGACCTCCACCTCGGCGGCGGCCTCGTCGGTTATGCGGTGGCTTGCAAGCGGACGGATACGGGCGGCGCGGGCACGCTTGATGTCAATGGCCAGCAGGAAGTCATGCTCCCGGTCCTCGTCCACGTGGGCACGGCCTTCGGCCACGGCATCATGGAAGCCAACAGACGGGCGCCTTGTCAGCAGCGTGGTTTCCGCCATGACAAATTCGCGCGCATCGGCGGCCTTGCGAACCGCCATGACGTCAGGCTCCGTGACCGCGCCGAAATCGCCCGACACCAGCCAGACCCCCGTCCATGCATGCCCTTCGCTGAACAGGATCACGGGATGCAGGCCGGCGGCCTCGAAGCAGGCCGCCAGCAGAAGCGCACTGTCGAGGCAGGTCGCAAGCCCCTCGGCCCGGATGCGGGCGGGATCGCGCAGCTTCTGGCCCTCTCTCTCGAACGAGGCGGGGGGAACGGCATAGGACAGCCCCATCCCCGTCAGCGCCGACCAGATCGCGCCGGCCAGCATCCATGCCCGCTCGGGCCGCTTGGACTGATAACCGTCGATGGCACCGCTGTGCCCTGCCCGCTCCAGCAGCAGCGAGGCCTCCTTCAGAACCCCTGCCACCACCGCATCATTGGGCGAGACATGGGCCGCCAGAAGCTGGGCCATTTCCGTCAGCCCGCCCCACTCGTCGCGGGCCAGCATCTCGATGTTGCGGGTATCCTGTGCCAGCAACACCTCCCCCTGCCGGACGGTCAGGGTCAGGCTGCCAAGTTCAGCTTCGTTCAGGCCACCAAGAAGTGCAGGATCAAGCGGTGTTTCCAAGCCCGGAAGCGCCACCTCTGCCCCCGGCGCGATGCGGTCCAGCATCCACGTCCTGGGCCGGAAGATGGCGGGCGAACTTTCCACCGTGACCGTCACGCCCTCCAGCGCCTCCTCGCCGTGATTGCGCACGACGAGCCGCTGAAGCACCGACACGCCGTTCTGCGAGGATGCGAAATTGACGCGGGAGGCGGCGGCAAGATCGACGGTCACCCGATCATTGCCTTCAACGTCAGCCATTTTGTTCATGATATAACCCCGCAGTCTTTGGCGCTCATTAACGCTCAGTGCGGGCGGATGCCAGAGGCAGATTCGGAAGGCGGCAGCAGAATGCCGCCTATCCGTCAAGGCGTAAATACCGCGCGAAGGCAGCCATCCTGCTTCGTCTTGAACATCTCGTACCCGCGGGGCGCGTCCTCCAGCGACATGCGGTGGGTGGCAAGGAAGGTCGGATCAAGCTCGCCTTCTTGGGCATGCTCCAGCAGGCGGGGAAGATAGGCCTGCCCGTGCTGCTGGGCCGTGCGGAGCGTCAGGCCCTTGTTCATGATGACGCCCATCGGAAACTTGTCGACCACGCCGTAGACGCCAAGAACCGACAACACCCCGCCCTTGCGGCAGGCGACGGCAGCCTCGCGCAGGGCGGTCGCGCGGTCGGTATGGGCGAACAGCTGCTGCTTCACGAGATCATAGGCATGGCCAAGGCCGGTGCCATGTGCCTCCATTCCCACTGCATCGATGCAGGCATCCGGGCCGCGGCCATAGGTCATTTCCTTCAGCGCCTCGGGCACGCTGTCGACCTTGGTATAATCCAGCACCTCGGCCCCCACGTGATCGCGGGCCATGGCCAGACGTTCGGGCAGACGGTCGATCGCGATGACGCGGCCCGCCCCCATCAGGAAGGCGGACTTCTGCGCCATCAGGCCGACCCCGCCGCAGCCCCAGACGGCCACGGTGTCGCCCGGACGGATATTGCAGAAATCTGCCCCCATGTACCCAGTGGGTGCCGCGTTCGACAGGAACAGCGCCGCCTCGTCCCCCCCCGTCGGGCACCTTGAAGCAATCCACATCGGCATGGGGCACACGGATATATTCGGCATGGCTTCCGGCATAGCCGCCAAAGGCATGGGTATAGCCATAAATACCCGCCGTGGCATGGCCCATGATGGGCTCCTGAAGCTCTGGCTTGGGGTGGGTCGTATCACACAAGGAATAAAGATCGTGCTGGCAATACCAGCATTCCCCGCACGAGATGAACGAGGGCACGACCACCCGGTCGCCCTTCCGGACCTTCTTCACGTCGCGGCCAACCTCGACCACTTCTCCCATGAACTCGTGGCCGATGATGTCCCCTTCACGGGCCGAAGGGATGTACCCGCCGATGAAGTGCAAGTCCGAACCGCAGGTCGTCGTTTTCCGGACGCGCAGGATCACGTCGCGGGGATTGAGGATGGCGGGATCGGGGACTGTTTCCACCCGCAGATCGTTGATGCCGTTCCAGCAAAGCGCGCGCATGGCGGTTCCTCCTGTTATCTCAGCGTGGGTCCGGCCGTGCTGCGGGCTGGCCGTGGATGGTTGGCACTTCACCCGTCAGCGCAAGGCTTTTCAGGAAGTGCAGCGCCTTCATCGCAAAAGCCTTCGGCACCGTTGGACCGAAGAAAGACACGGCAGCGCGGCCAAGCATCCCGCCCGGCGGATCGAACCGTGCATGCAGACGGACAGCCGTCCCGCGCCCCGTATCGGTCAGATGAAACGCAAGAACCGAAAGCGCGCCGCCATCCTCGCTGCGCCATATGACCGACCCTTCGTCATCACGATCAAGCCGCATCGTCCATGGCCGGATCACCCCGTGCAACGAAGGCATTGCCCAGCGGACCCGGTCCATGCCGTCCGGCTCCACCACCGCGTGGAAGCCGCCGATGCGGGCCAACATCTCGGGGTCGCGCAGAAGCTTGCGGATGTCGTGTGCCGGACGCTCGATCAGGATTACCTGCTCCACCTCGGGGTCGTCGGCAGTGGGGCCACCGGTGAGGCGGCGCGCCTCGCCACGCGGCGAAGGCTGCTGCGAAAGGACATAAGCGCAATAGGCATCGGCAGCGGCAACACCGCCCAGCGCCAGCAAAACGCCCGCATTGCCGCGTCCGGCAGCAACGGTGGCCATGTCCATCGCATCACCCGCCACACGGGCCGCCATCCAGGGGGCACGATCGGCCCCGCGGGAGGTGAGGATGCCAAGACCGCAAGCGATTTCCCGGATGCCGCAGGCCTGAACAAGGCCCGCATTCGCACCCGTCAATCGCGCGAAACGCTGCGGGGCCACCAGTTCGGCAAGGCCAAGCCCGATGGAGAACCAGCCAAGGCCGGTTGAAAGCGTGTTCGCGGTTTCATGGTCATCGTGAAGGGCGGGGTCTTGTTGCATCATGCTTGTCCATCTGTCCTTGCGGATGCCGGCGGTTCGCCTGCGCTTGATCCGCAACACGAAAAGATGGCCAAGGTTCCAAGACCCCGAGCCTCGTGCGGGCACCATCGTGCCCGCACGGTTATTCTGCGGCCATCCGCTTCTGCTTCAGCATGGGCGCAAGATAGCGGCCCGTATGGCTCGCCTCCACCCGCGCCACATCCTCCGGGGTTCCCTCGGCCACGATCCGGCCACCGCCATCCCCACCCTCGGGGCCGATATCGATCACCCAATCCGCGGTCTTCACCACATCAAGGTTGTGTTCGATCACCACGACCGTGTTGCCCTGATCGACCAGCTCGTGCAGCACCTCCAGCAGCTTCTTCACATCCTCGAAGTGCAAGCCGGTTGTCGGTTCGTCCAGAATGTAAAGCGTGCGGCCCGTGGCCCGGCGCGACAGCTCTTTCGACAGCTTGACACGCTGCGCCTCACCGCCCGAAAGCGTCGTCGCCTGCTGGCCGACCTTGATATAGCCAAGGCCGACACGCAGCAGTGCATCCATCTTTTCGCGGATGGAGGGTACGGCCTGGAAGAAGGCCTGCGCATCCTCCACTGTCATATCCAGAACATCGGCGATGCTTTTGTCCTTGAACTTGATCTCCAGCGTTTCGCGGTTATAGCGCGCGCCCTTGCAGGTTTCGCAGGTGACATACACGTCGGGCAGGAAGTGCATCTCGATCTTGATGACGCCGTCACCCTGGCACGCCTCGCACCGGCCGCCCTTCACGTTGAAGGAGAACCGGCCGGGACCATAGCCCCGCGCCTTCGATTCCGGCAGGCCCGCGAACCAGTCGCGGATGGGCGTGAAGGCGCCGGTATAGGTGGCGGGGTTCGACCGCGGGGTGCGCCCGATGGGGCGCTGGTCGATGTCGATCACCTTGTCCAGATGCTCGAACCCCTTGATCGTCTCGCACGGGGCGGGCGTTTCACGCGCGCCGTTCAGCTTCAGCGCCGCCGTCTTGAACAGCGTTTCGATGGTCAGCGTGGATTTACCCCCACCCGACACGCCCGTCACGCAAACGAACTTGCCCAGTGGGAAATCGGCCGTCACGTCCTGCAGGTTGTTGCCGCTGGCCTTCACCACCGTCAGCTTCTTGCCGTTGCCTTTCCGGCGTTCGGCCGAGAAGGGGATGAACCGCGTGCCGTTCAGATACTGGCCGGTGACGCTTTGCGGATTGGCAGCAATCTGTTCGGGTGTGCCGTGGGCCACCACCTGCCCGCCATGGACCCCTGCCCCCGGACCGATATCGAAAACGTAATCGGCCTCGCGGATGGCATCCTCGTCATGTTCGACCACAAGGACGGAATTGCCCTGATCGCGCAGGTTCTTCAGCGTGGTCAGCAGGCGGTCATTGTCGCGCTGGTGCAGGCCAATGGACGGTTCGTCCAGCACGTAAAGCACGCCCGTCAGACCCGACCCGATCTGGCTGGCCAACCGGATGCGCTGGCTTTCACCGCCCGAAAGCGTGCCGGCGGCACGGCTCATGGACAGGTAATCAAGACCGACATTGACCAGAAAGCCCAGACGCTCGCGGATTTCCTTCAGGATGGCGCGGGCGATCTCGTTCTTCTGGGCGCTCAGCGCCGCGGGAACGGTGTCCATCCACGCGTAGGCATCCTTGATCGACATCTCGACCACCTGACCGACATGCATTCCGCCGATCTTGACCGCCAATGCCTCGGGCTTGAGGCGATAGCCCGCACAAACGCCGCAGGGACGCTGGTTCTGGTACCGCTCCATCTCCTCGCGGCTCCACGCGCTGTCGGTTTCGCGGTAACGACGTTCAAGGTTCGGGATCAGCCCTTCGAAGGTGCGCGCGATCTGGTAGACGCGGCCCGCCTCGTCATAGCGGAACGTGATCTCGTCCTTGCCCGAACCGCTCAGGAAGACCGACTGGACCTTCTCGGGCAGATCTTTCCACTTCGTCTTGCGATCGAAACCATAATGGGTCGAAAGCGCCTCGATCGTCTGGGTTACGTAGGGGGATTTCGACTTGGCCCAGGGCGCAAGCGCCCCTTGGGCGATGGACAGGTTCTGGTCCGGCACGATCAGGCGCGGGTCGAAGAACAGCTCCACCCCCAAACCGTCACAGGCGGGGCAAGCCCCGAAGGGCGCGTTGAACGAAAACAGGCGCGGCTCGATCTCGGGGATCGTGAAGCCGGACACCGGGCATGCGAACTTTTCCGAGAAGGTGGTGCGTTCCGGCTCCTCCCCCTCGGGCACGGCGGTTTCAAAGATGGCGATGCCATCGGCAAGGTTCAGCGCGGTGCGGAAACTGTCGGCAAGGCGGATCGCGATATCGCCGCGCACCACGATCCGGTCGACCACGACGTCGATGTTGTGGCGGAACTTCTTGTCCAGCGTCGGCGGCTCGTCCAGCTCATGGAACTGGCCGTTCACCTTTACCCGCTGGAAGCCCTGCTTGCGCAGCTCCAGAAACTCTTTCCGATACTCGCCCTTCCGGTCACGCACGATCGGCGCCAGCAGATAGCCGCGCGTGCCTTCCGCCATGCCCATGACGATGTCGACCATGTCCTGCACCTGCTGCGCCGTGATGGGCAGGCCGGTGGCGGGGGAATATGGCGTGCCTGCACGGGCATAAAGCAGGCGAAGATAGTCATAAATCTCGGTCACCGTGCCAACGGTGGAACGCGGGTTCTTGGAGGTCGTCTTCTGTTCGATGGAAATGGCCGGCGACAGGCCGGAAATGCGATCCACATCCGGCTTGCCTGCCATGTCAAGAAACTGGCGGGCATAGGCGGACAGGCTTTCGACATAGCGCCGCTGGCCTTCGGCATAGATCGTATCGAACGCAAGGGAGGATTTTCCCGATCCCGAAAGCCCGGTGATCACCACGAACTGATCGCGCGGGATGTCGACGTCCACGCCCTTGAGGTTATGCTCGCGCGCGCCGCGCACCTCGATGAACTTCTGTTCCATGCCACTCCCCGGATCGGTCAGGCTGAAGATAGGGACTGGCAGCCGGACTGCCAAGGCGGATGCGAACGATAGGTGAACGTCAGCCGCCGTAGACAGTTATCTGCGGCAGATCCGTCAGCCCCAGGCCCAGCGCGCGATAGGCCGCAAGCGAAAGCTGGGCCGATCCCGCACCCGGAAGAAGATCAACAGCCACCGACTGGCCACCCGCCGTTTCGACGCGCCCCTTCTGCGGCTGCTTCACGAGCGAGGACCGCAGCCAGAAGCCCGGCTCTGCCGCGTTACCCAGCGCCACGACCACCTGCCCCAGCTGATCGGCCCCTGCATCGGCGGGCGTGGATAGGGCCCGCTGGCGCTCTGCCTCCGAGGTGAGGTCGTAGCTTTCCACCGACCGCGCGGCGCTTTGACCCACCACAGCAGATGCCGTGGACGTGGTCGTAGCCGGGGCCGGCCGTTCGGCAGGTGCCGCGCGGAATGGATTGGAAACGCCCGAACAGGCGCCAAGGATCAGAAGCGGGGCAAGAAGCAGAAGAACACGCATGCAGCAAAAGTTAAGCCAGCAGAGTTTGGTGTCAATCGCACTTGAGCGTGATGACCTTCAGCCCTAGTTTCCCGACATGCAAGCCCCACTGATCGATCCATTCCAGAGAGCCATCTCCTATCTGCGCGTTTCGGTCACGGACCGCTGCGATCTCCGCTGCCTTTACTGCATGGCCGAACAGATGACCTTCCTGCCAAAGGCCGAACTTCTGACGCTGGAGGAGTTGGACCGCCTGTGTTCCACCTTCATCGGGATGGGCGTGAAGAAACTGCGCGTAACCGGAGGGGAGCCGCTGGTCCGCCGCGGCATCATGGACTTCTTCCGCGCCATGTCGCGCCATCTTTCATCCGGCGCGCTGGAGGAACTGACCCTGACGACAAACGGGTCGCAATTGGCGAAATATGCGGATGATCTGGCGGCCTGCGGCGTGCGCCGCATCAACGTCTCGCTTGATACGCTGGATGACGGCAAGTTCGCCCATATCACCCGCTGGGGCCGGTTGAACCAAGTCATGGACGGGATTGCCGCCGCAAAGGCCGCGGGGATGCGGGTTAAGATCAACACCGTCGCCCTGAAAGGCTTCAACGAGGACGAGCTTTTCACCCTGCTGGACTGGTGCGCCACCCAGCAGCACGATCTGACCTTCATCGAGGTGATGCCGATGGGCGAAACCGGCGACAGGCTGGATCAGTTCTGGTCCCTTAAAGACCTGCGCCGCAGCATTGGCGAACGTCTCAGCCTGATCCCGCTGGCAGAGCGGACCGGCGGCCCCGCCCGTTACGTGCAGGTGGCCGAGACGGGTCAGAAGGTCGGGTTCATCACCCCCCTGTCCCATAACTTCTGCGAAAGCTGCAACCGCGTGCGCCTGACCTGCACGGGAGAGCTTTACATGTGCCTTGGCCAGGAAGATCGCGCCGATCTTCGCGATGCGATGCGCAGTGGGCTGTCGGATGGCGGGCTGGAAGATGCGATCCGCCGCGCGATCTCCCTCAAACCCAAAGGGCATGATTTTGATTATTCCCGCCGCGAAGTGGCCGGACAGATGCCCCGCCACATGAGCCATACTGGCGGCTGAACATCAGCCCCGCAGCGTGGCCACCAACTGCTGGACCATCGACCAGCCGCGGTCGAACTGTTCCATGCTGATGTATTCATCGGCCTGATGGGCCTGCGCGATATCGCCGGGCCCGCAGACGATCGCGGGGAAGCCAGCAAGCTGGAACTGACCCGCCTCGGTGCCATAGCTGACCATCCCGCCATCATTGGCACCCAGCACCCTGCGCATCAGTGCCTCTGCCGCGTTAGCGGGCTGCGGAAGCAACGGCGGAACATGATGTGTTGCCGTGATCGTGATGGAGGCGTCGGGATGAACGTTTCGCGCCTCGGCCTCCAGCCGCGCCGCCTCGTCCCGGATGCGGCGGATCCAGACCTGCGGATCGTCAGTCGGCATTACGCGCATGCTGAGGCCGAAGCGGCAATCGCGGGCGGTAATGTTTTCTGCCGTGCCGCCGGCAATCGTCCCGACATGCAGCGTCGTCCAGGGCGGGTCGAAATCGCTGGCCACGGCATCGACGGCGCTTTGCGCGTTCATCCGGTTCGCCCAGTCGATCAGGCGCGCGGCCAGCATGATGGCGCTGACCCCCTTGTGCATCCGCGACGAGTGAACCTCGTGCCCCCGCACATGCACCTGAAAGCCATAGCTTCCCTTGTGCGCAAGAACCGGCACAAGCATCGTCGGCTCTCCCACCACCACGGCGGCGGCGGTCGGCAGGCTGCGCTGTATTTCTTCGATCATCGCGGGCGCGGCGATGCAGCCCAGCTCCTCGTCATGCGAAAGCGCGAGAATCAGCGGCCGGGCAAGATTGTCCTTTGCTGCCTGCGCCATTCCTGCCAGCGCCAGTGCGACAAATCCCTTCATGTCGGCGCAGCCACGCCCGTAAAGCCGCTGTTCCCTTTCGCAAACCGTCCACGGATCGCCGGTCCAGTCCTGTCCGTCCACGGGCACCACGTCGGAATGCCCCGACAGGATGATCCCACCCTCCACCTCCGGCCCGGCCAGCGCGTAAAGGCTGGCCTTGGTGCGATCGGCATTCCAGACGCGGTGGGCGGTGATGCCATGGCTGTCCAGAAACTCCTCCACCCAGTCCACAAGGGGAAGATTGCTGTCACGGCTGACGGTGGGAAAGGATACAAGCTTGTCGAGGATCTGGCGCGGTGTCATCTGCATCTGGGATCTCCTGTCCTCCGCACAGGATGGCCCGCGCATGGACGTCCGGTCCAGCAGGAAACCCAGTTGCAAGCGCTGCAGAGGTGTTCGATTGTGGAAGAAGGTGAGCCAGCGCTCCAAACCAGAGGCAGGGGCGATCCGCAAAAAAAAGCGGTAGCGGTGAAAAAGTTGGGAACCCGATCCGGTCGACCTGCATTGGGTGGCCTGACGGATGTGGTAATCGTTTACAAAGTGTGTGCTGGTGGCTTTTTCAGCGGGTTGTGTGGCCCATCCGTCTGCCACCCTCTAGCGTTCGGTGCGGCGCTTCAGGATACTGCATGCTGTCATGGCCAGACAGATCCGCCAGTACCGAACCAGCCTCCCAAAGCTTGCCAAGTCGGTATTTCGGCTGAGCTGGATGTTGATGCCGGATTGATCGGCCTGATCGTCCTTGAGAGTGTCCGAGCTTCTGTGTATTCGTGATGTGGTCCATGCTTCCTGAGAGGAGCACGGCTGATGACGATTTCGAACGAATTGCTGGACGAGCTGCTGAAGGGCTGCAAGCGGCCTGACGATCTGCTTGGCGAGGCCGGGCTGATGAAGGAGCTGAAGATCCGTCTGATGGAACGGATGCTCGGGGCCGAACTGACCGCGCATCTGGGCTATGAGGCCGGTGCCGAGGCCCCGCCGGAACAATCCAACCGCCGCAACGGGATTTCAACCAAGCGGGTCAAGGGTTCGGATGGCGAGGTGCCGCTGTCGGTTCCGCGCGACCGGGATGGCAGCTTTGAGCCTGAGCTGGTGAAGAAGGGTCAGACCCGGATCGACGGGGTGGATGACAAGATCATCGGGCTCTATGCCGCCGGTTTGTCGGTGCGCGACATCCAGTCCCATCTTGAGGATCTGTATGGCCTGCGGGTCTCGCCCGACCTGATCAGCCGCGTGACCGATGCAGTTCTGGACGAGGTGCGCGAGTGGCAGCACCGGGCGCTGGACCGGATGTATCCGATCGTCATTTTCGACGCGCTCAGGGTCAAGATCCGCGATGCCGACAGTCGGATGGTCAAGAACAAGGCGGTCTACATCGCCCTGGGTGTCACCAGGGATGGGGAGCGCGAGGTCCTCGGACTCTGGATCGCCGACAACGAGGGCGCCAAGTTCTGGCTGTCGGTGATGAACGAACTGCGCAACCGGGGGGTTCAGGACATCCTGATCGCGGTCGTGGACGGCCTGAAGGGCTTCCCGCAAGCCATCACAGCGGCCTTCCCGGATACCACAGTTCAGACCTGCATCGTTCACCTGATCCGGCATTCGATGAACTTCTGCAGCTGGAAGGACCGCAAGGCCGTGGCCGCCGATCTGCGCCCGATCTACCAGGCCCCGACGGCGGAGGAGGCCGCCCGACAGTTGGACGGGTTCGAGGAGAAATGGGCCGGGAAATACCCCTCCATTGCCCCGGCCTGGCGCCGGGCCTGGGCCGAGGTGATCCCGTTCTTTGCCTTCAGCGCAGCGATCCGGAAGATCATCTACACCACCAACGCCGTGGAGTCGCTGAACCGGGTGCTGCGGAAGACGCTGAAGACCAAGGGCTCATTCCCCACCGAGGAGGCCGCGACCAAGCTGATCTACCTGGCCATCCGCAACTTCGAGAAGGGCGGTCGTGCGGTTCGTGAATGGGTTGCGGCCCGCAATCAGCTGGCCATAATGTTCGCCGGGCGCTTCGACGCCTGACTGTATCTGAAAACCGTATGGGCCCCGTCAGATACACAGAGTTTCAGACACTCCCATCGTCCTTGTAATCAACACACTGACAAAAGCTGAACAGAAGGGCCGCCCGCTGTCACATCACCCGGTTATCCCGGTGCCGCCGAAGCACATACGTGGACTGGTCCGCCAGCTTCCCCTGCCGAAGAGCCGCCGCTCCCCCTTCTTCTGCCCTCCGACGGAACTTTCTCGTAGACTCGGCAGGTGATCCCACTGAGATTGAGTGCTTCGCAGCCTCACAAGTGAACCCATGAAGTCCATCGTATCCGCGACCCTGTTGGCGATCATCGCCTTGGGCTTTGCAGCATCTACCGCCTCCGCCCACGGCGGCGGTTGTCGCAAGTCCTCGCCTCCCGGCCAATGCTGCCACATGGACAACGGCACAGGCTCCGTGCACTGCCACTGATCCTCACTGGCCGCCACTCGTCGAACAGGATCACCAGCGACAGCAGCACAACCTTGCAACCTAGAAGTCGACGATCGGCATTGCGTCCCTAATGGGAAAGCGGCCCCCGAAGGGGCCGCTTCAATGCCGCCAGTATGGCAAGTGAGATAAGGGAAGCGTCGGCCCCTAAGTCACATGACCAGAGGCTGCCCGTTGGAAACATGCCGCATGGCCAGTTTGCGACCCTGACGACCCGACAGCAACAAACGGGCACCGATCGCTTCGTAGTCTTCCTCTTTCAGTTCCGGGAAGATTGCGAAGATCTCGTCCAAGGCCGCCTTGCCGACGCCGCTCAGCGCCTGCGCACCGGTGTAGAGCGACTCCGTCTCGGCACCGTTCGAGATCACCACCTCATGCTGATCAAACAGGAAGTGGTAATAGTGCACCTCTTCCAGATCGTCCGCGATGTCGATCCCGTCGAGGCAAAGAAGCTGCTTCGCGGCAACGAGAACCTCGTTCGTGTCGAACATGCGGATCGCGATTTTCGAACGGACAAGCACGCGGTGCTGCGGAGAGACCAGAAGGTCGGAGGAAGGAACGCCGTCCCCGAGAGCACCAGCCTTGATGCGGATCGGGCGAAGCTTCGGGTTCGCCTGCAATGTCGTGGCCAGCAGCCTGCGCGAGCCGATCCATTTGAGCGGCTTGTCACCATTGTCCTTGGTGCACACCAGATCGCCGACCTGCAGCTCCTCAACCGGACGGTAGCCTTGGGGGGTCAGGATCAGGGTTCCAGCCGCGAAGCAGACGATATCGTTGATCTCTCCGGGCGGGATGACGAGATCAGCATTAGGATCTGCTGTCTGAGTGGTCACCACCGTGTTGAGCAGGCCATTCACACCACCGGGAATGAGAGGCGAGACAACTGGGTTGGCGACAAGTTCGGTCAGCGAAACATCCACGAGAGGAGTCGTAGAAAGGGGGGTCGAAAGGGTCCCGGTGACTGTCAGGTTGTCCGCATCCAGAGGAGCTTCGGTGATGATGTAAACGCTTCCATCCTCGCCGATAAAGTAGTTCCCTTGGACCGGGTTCACCTGCAGAGTCAGTCCCGTACCGAGAACGCCGAGCTCCAGTTCAGCGTTGCTGAAGGTAACACCGCCCCCGTAGGTTCCGGGTACAGGAGCACCGTCCACCACAGGCGCCAGAAAATCGCCCGTCGATACGGTTTCTGGCTCGGAGCCATCGCCGGTACCGTCTACGTTGTAGCCGGAGAAAGCGGTCGACTGCCCGAAGGAGTTCAGCACCCCGGTCGGAGGCAGGATAACAACGGGTGTTTCAGCGGCAAGGTCAATCGTCGCGCCGTTGATCTGTGTAATATATGGCATCTAAATCCTCATGATTCACCGATGTCCCCACCAAAAGTGGGAGACGAAAGCAGGCGATTAAGTGGAAGATAGCTACCCCTCAGACTGATTATCATAACGCGATACAGAGTTACGAACATTTTCAGTTTTAATTATATTTTACATGGCTGTACGACGGGAACGCTTTTTTGTGGCTTCGCCAGGATTGCGTCCAGAAGCTTACCGAGATCCTGACTGACCTGCTCGCCCTTCACGGCCTCATAGGGCGCGGGCACCGCTCTTTGTTGCTGTCCTGCACCTGCGCGAGATAGGCGCGGGACATCAGTATCGCGGGTCCGCATAACGGTCGGCGGCTGCGGTAAAGCCGGATTTTTCGAGATCCATGGCTCTCTCCTTGGCCCGGGATGTCGTTCATGATGTGGGCGCATACTTACCGCTTGCGCCAAGGCGGCGCAGGACCAGCGGAACGGATCGCTTCCGGAACGGGATTGTTGAAAGCTTTGTTGAGAGCAACCTCTTGCGTCGCGCCATCACGTCGGCTAAACCCCTTTCTACCTTGAAGGCTGGCGGGTTGGCGGAGAGGTTACGCAGCGGATTGCAAATCCGTGAAGACCGGTTCGATTCCGGTACCCGCCTCCACATCTCTTCAATAATCTGCATCACCTTCGGTCTGCGATTGGGATCACGGGTCGTGGGCAATTTGCATGTCCCTTCCGTGTTTTTAGCCTGGACGGCTGAAGCCGGGACCATCCGCCCGAGGAACGCCCCCACCCGAAGTTATCTGAAGCCCCGACGGTGCCGAGGATTCACTTGAACGAGATGGATCAGCGGTTTCCAGCTCCGAATATCCACAGCAAGGGTTCGGACCAAGGTGCAGATCTTTCAAATGGAAAGTGCCGCAGATTGTGCATCATCCGCCGCTGCGAGGCGACCGACAGGCAATCAGGCGCCGGAACATTCACCCCTGCCTGACGTTGCAGAACGCAGCGTGAACAGGAGCAGCCAATGACGAATCCGAAAGCACATCCCGAAGGCAATGCCGAGAAAGATCCAGCTGATTGGGTCACGGGCGACGAAGCGATGACCGGCGCACAGGCGAGTTATCTCAAGACCCTGAGCGAAGAAGCGGGAGAGACGTTCGACGACAGCCTGACGAAGGCGCAGGCAAGCGAGAGGATCGAGGAGTTGAAGGCCCAAACGGGCCGCTGATGCCTTGAACGAAAACGGCGGGCAAAGTTGCCCGCCGTTCGTGTCAGCTGTCCATCTTCAGGGCGCTGATGAAAGCTTCCTGCGGAATCTCCACCTTGCCGAACTGGCGCATCTTCTTTTTACCCGCCTTCTGCTTTTCCAGAAGCTTCTTCTTCCGGGTCGCGTCACCGCCGTAACATTTGGCCGTCACGTCCTTGCGCATCGCAGAGATCGTTTCCCGCGCGATCACCCGTCCGCCGATCGCGGCCTGCACGGGGATCTTGAACATGTGACGCGGGATCAGCTCTTTCAGCTTCTCGCACATCACACGGCCACGGGCTTCGGCCCGGTCCCGGTGCACCATCATCGAAAGCGCATCCACAGGCTCGTCATTCACGAGGATGGACATCTTCACGAGGTTATCCTCGCGGTATTCGCTGATCTGGTAGTCGAAGGATGCATAGCCTTTCGTGACCGACTTGAGGCGGTCATAGAAGTCGAACACCACTTCGGCCAGCGGCAGGTCATAGACGACCATTGCGCGGCTGCCGGCATATGACAGATCCAGCTGGATGCCGCGACGATCCTGGCACAGCTTCAGAATGTCGCCCAGATACTCGTCCGGCACCATGATCGTGGCCTTGATGCGCGGCTCCTGGATATGGTCGACATAGGTCAGGTCGGGCATGTCGGCAGGGTTGTGCAGCTCGCGCACCTCGCCGTCCTTCATGTGAAGCTTGAACACCACGCTCGGGGCGGTGGTGATAAGGTCCATGTCGTATTCGCGTTCCAGACGGTCGCGGATCACTTCAAGATGCAGCAGGCCAAGGAAGCCGCAGCGGAAGCCGAAGCCCAGTGCTGCCGATGTCTCCATCTCATAGCTGAAGGAGGCGTCGTTCAGGGCCAGCTTCTCGATCGCGTCGCGCAGATCCTCGAAATCGTTCGCATCAACGGGGAACAGGCCGCAGAACACGACGGGCTGGGCCGGCTTGAAGCCCGGAAGCGGCTTGTCGGTGCCCTTCTTTTCATGCGTGATCGTGTCTCCGACGCGTGTGTCGCGCACCTGCTTGATCGAAGCTGTCAGCACGCCGATCTCGCCCGGGCCCAGTTCGGCGATATCCACCATGGCGGGTTTCAGCACGGCCAAACGGTCGATGCCGTAAACCGCTCCGGTCTGCATCATCTTCACGCGGTCGCCCCTGCGGATCACCCCGTCCATCACGCGGATCATGACCACGACGCCCAGATAGGGATCGTACCACGAATCGACCAGCATCGCCTTCAGGGGCGCGTCGCGGTCGCCTTTCGGGGCGGGAAGACGCTGAACGATCGCCTCCAGCACCTCCGGAATGCCCATGCCCGACTTGGCCGAGATCGGAATCGCCTGCGAGGCGTCGATGCCGATCACATCCTCGATCTGCGCCTTGACCCGGTCCGGCTCTGCCGCGGGCAGGTCGATCTTGTTCAGCACCGGCACGATCTCGTGATCGGCATCCAGCGCCTGATATACGTTGGCAAGCGTCTGCGCCTCGACCCCCTGGGATGCGTCCACGACCAGAAGCGAGCCTTCAACGGCCCGCATCGACCGGCTGACTTCATAGGCAAAGTCCACGTGGCCGGGGGTGTCGATCAGGTTCAGGATATAGGTGTGGCCATCCTTTGCCGGATACTCGATCCGGACGGTGTTGGCCTTGATGGTGATGCCGCGCTCACGCTCGATATCCATCGCGTCAAGCATTTGCGCTTTCATGTCGCGTTCGGCCACCGTCCCCGTCAGCTGGATCAGCCGATCTGCAAGGGTGGATTTGCCGTGGTCGATATGCGCCACGATGGAGAAGTTGCGGATGCGGTCGAGCTGGGTCATGACGCGCATATGACCATGAAACAACACCCGGTCAATGCCCTTCGCGTGACGTCACAACCCCGCGAGGGAAAGAGCGACCCCGGCGCCGGTGTTGCATAATCCTTAACGGCCCTCATACTCGCACGTATTCGGCACAGGGCAGCACAAGACCGCCCGAAACACGAGGCAGACAGATGAAGAAAACAATGCTTGCAGCGGCGCTGATCGCGACCGCGTTCCCGATGATCGCATCCGCCGGCCCGGTGGAGCGGGCCTGCCTGCGATCCGACCGCGGCGCAGGCAATGCCCAGATATGTTCGTGCATCCAGCAGGCGGCCGACATGACGCTGAACTCCTCGGATCAGCACCGCGCCGCCGCCTTCTTCAAGGATCCGGACGAAGCGCAGGCGATGCGCGTGTCCCGCAAATCCAGCGACAGCGCTTTCTGGAACCGCTACAAGAGTTTCGGACAGGCGGCGCAGGCCTATTGCGGCTGAACCGGAGGGCGGATTTTCCGCCCTTCCCCTCCGCACCAATGAAACGCAAAAAGCCCCGCCGCATGGGCGAGGCCTTGATCTTGCGGATATCGGCGTGGGATCAGGCGGTTGCCTGAGCCTTCGCAATCTCTTTCTTGATCTTCAGTGCGTTCGCCGACAGGTCGCCATCGGCGGTTTTTGCCAGATAAGCGTCCAGACCACCGCGGTGATCGACCGTGCGCAGGGCAGCTGCCGAAACGCGGAACTTGAACGATTGACCCAGAACGTCAGAGATCAGGGTAACGTCGTTCAGGTTCGGCAGGAAGCGCCGACGGGTCTTGTTGTTGGCGTGCGAGATTTTGTTGCCCGTCATCGGGCCCTTACCGCTCAGTTCGCAGACGCGCGACATGATGTTGATCCTTCAAACATGATGGGCACCGCCGAAAGGCAGAGCGCCGAAAATCCGTTGGGCGTCCTTAATGGCATGCCACCCCGGCGTCAAGCAGGAAGCGACATGGCAACACCGCGTATCTGCAATATATAGGTCGGACTGCCGAAAGGACACCCGATGCGAAAGATCACCCTTGCCCTTCTTGCCTTTCTGCTGGCCCTTCCGGCCACGGCCCAGCAGACCGAGCAGGCAAGCTATTCCCTGACCATCCGCGGCATCACCGCCGGCAGCCTGCGGATCGCCGCGCGGGTGGAGGATGGCCGTTATTCCGTCAACGGCGTGCTGGAAAGCGGCGGGCTCGTCGGCATCCTGCGCCGCATCCGTTATGACGCCAGTGCGCAGGGGCGCGTGACGGGGAACAGGTTCATCCCCTCCTCCTATGCCGAGCGTGCGGACAATAACGGGCGTACGCGCAGCGGCACGATGGATTATCGCGCCGGTGTGCCGCAGGTGAAGGAATACGATCCGCCCCGGCGCGCGGATGAAGATGACGTGGACGCCGCGACGCAAGCCGGAACCGTCGATCCGCTGACCGCGCTTTATGCCACGTTGCGCGATGTGCCACCCGGGCAGGAATGCGGCCGGTCGCTTCGCATCTTCGACGGGCGGCGTGCGACCGAGATCGCGCTGTCCCAGCCCCGCAGGCAGAACGGGGCGGTGACGTGCAACGGCGAATTCCGCCGCTTGGGTGGCTATTCCGCGCGGGAGATGGCCGAAAAACGTGTCTTTCCCTTCACGCTGACCTATCGCCCCGCGGGCGACATGATGCGCGTCACCCAGATCACCACCGATACCGTTTACGGTCAGGCACGCCTGACACGGCGCTGATGTCTTGAGGGCCTCTTCCGCGCTTGGTATGCCTGCGCGGGTAAGGAGACCCCAATGCCCCAGTTCCTGTCCACCCGCGACGCCGATTTCGAACAGGCCTTCACCGCGCTTCTGGGAATGAAGCGGGAGGACAGCCCTGATGTGGATGCCATTGTCGGCACGATCATCGCGGATGTGCGCGAACGGGGCGATGCGGCGGTGATCGAGCTTACCTCGCGTTTCGACCGGCTGGACCTGACGCCCGCAACGCTCTCTTTCACCCCTGACGAGATCGAGGCAGAGATCGCCAAGGTGTCGCCCGAGGATCGGGCTGCGCTGGAGCTGGCTGCAGAACGTATCCGCGCCTATCACGCCCGCCAGATGCCGGAGGATCAACGATGGACGGATGCAAGCGGTGCATCCCTTGGCTGGCGCTGGACGCCGGTCTCGGCGGCGGGGCTCTATGTGCCTGGCGGGCTGGCAAGCTACCCCTCTTCCGTCCTGATGAACGCGATCCCTGCCAAGGTGGCGGGGGTTGAACGGCTGGCCATCGCCTGCCCCACGCCGGGCGGTGTGGTCAATCCGCTGGTATTGCTGGCAGCGTCGCTGGCCGGCGTTGATGTGGTGTACCGCATCGGCGGCGCGCAGGCGATCGCGGCACTTGCCTATGGCACCGAAACCGTCGCTCCGGTGGACAAGATCACCGGCCCCGGCAACGCCTTCGTGGCAGCGGCCAAGCGGAGGGTGTTCGGCAAGGTCGGGATCGACATGATCGCCGGCCCGTCCGAGATTCTCGTGATTGCCGATGCCGAAAACGACCCCGACTGGATCGCGCTGGACCTGCTGTCACAGGCCGAACATGACGAAAGCGCCCAGTCGATCCTGATCACGGATGACGCCGCGTTCGGGCGCGCCGTGGCCGAAGCCGTCGAAGCCCGCCTGCAAACGCTGGAACGTCGGGCGATCGCTGCCAAAAGCTGGCAGGATTTCGGCGCGGTCATCGTGGCGGATGATCTGGAACAGGCCGCCGCGCTGTCCAACCGCGTCGCCCCCGAACACCTGGAGCTTTGCGTGGCCGACCCCGAAGCCCTGGCCGATCGCATCACCCATGCCGGCGCGATTTTTCTTGGCGCATGGACGCCCGAGGCTATTGGCGATTATGTCGGCGGCCCGAACCACGTGCTGCCCACCGCCAGATCGGCCCGCTTCTCCTCGGGGCTGTCGGTGATGGATTTTCTCAAGCGTACCACCCTTGCCCGCATGACACCCGAGGCGCTGGCCGCCATCGGCCCTGCCGCCGAACGTCTGGCAATCTCGGAAAGCCTTGAAGCGCACGGCCTGTCCGTTCGCGCGCGGCTGGACCGGCTGAACCGATGACGCGGCTGGTGAACATCACGATCGACGCCGAACCGGGCGGCGATTGCCGCGCCGCGATGGACGATCTGGCGCAGGAGAACAACTTCGCCCTGCTTGATCTGGAAGGCCCCTACGATTTGCATCTGGCCATGCGCGAAGGGCGTGTCGTGTTTGCCGTTTCGGCAAGCGGGGCCATGCGGGAGTTTCATCTTTCGCTTGGCCCGTTCCGGCAGGTCGTGAAGGATTACTTCCAGATCTGCGACAGCCTGATCGAAGCCAAGAACCGCCTGCCTGCCGACCGCATAGAAGCCATCGACATGGCGCGGCGCGGCATCCACAACGAAGGCGCCCGCATCGTGCAGGAGCGTCTGGCAGGCAAGGCGCAGGTGGATCTGGAAACGGCCCGCCGGCTTTTTACCCTGATTTGCGCGATGCAGAGGTAGCATGGACAAGATGCCCGCCTCCATCCTCTTCTGCTGCGATCACAATGCCGTCCGTTCGCCCATGGCAGAAGGATTGATGAAGCAGCTTTACGGCACGCGCAGCTATGTCCAGTCTGCCGGCGTACGGAACGATCTGGAAATCGACGGCTTTTCCGTTGCCGTCTGCCGCGAGCTTGGGATCGAACTGGAACGCCACCGCACCCGATCCTTCGAGGATATGCGCGACCGGGGAGAGGAGCTTTCCGGCTTCGAACTGATCATCGCCCTGTCTGCCGCCAGCCGCGACATGGCCGAAAAGCTGACCCGCCGCCATCACTTGGCGGTGGAACATTGGCCGATCATCGATCCGGTCGGCACCGGAGAGAATCGTGAGGCGAAGCTTGAAGCCTATCGCCGGACGCGCGACCAGATCCGCGAACGGATGATCGCGCGGTTCGGCCCGCCAGAACGTTAGATCCTTTCAAAGCGCAGAACGCCGATCCGCCCGTTGCTGGACCCGTCGCTGGGATGGTTGACCCCGTCCGAAACCGGCACCTCGGCGAAATCGAACGGGCTTACACCCTGCAGGCAAGCGACGTTCACGCCGTATTCCTCGGGGTTCGAACGGCGCTGGTGGTGGGTATAGATACCGCAGCGCGAACAGAAATAATGCCGCGCCTGACCGGTGTTGAACTGGTAAAGCGTCAGCAGGTCCTGCCCCTGATGGATCGCGATCCCGTCCAGCCGCGCCGAAACCGCCACGGCCCCGCGCATCCGGCAGAACGAACAGTCGCAACGGCGGGCGGTGCTCAGCCCATCGCTCAGCGTCACGCTGAACTTTACGCTGCCGCAGTGACAGGCGCCCTCGTACGTGTCGGTCATTTCATTCCTCCGTCTGCCCGAATCGCTTTTGCACTTGAAAAAAATGATTCTGGGGCGCATCTAACCGCGCAAGCCCCGCTGCATGCGGGGCATTATCCATTCTGGAGACAACATGGCCAAGGAAGACATTCTCGAATTCCCCGGTGTCGTGAAGGAACTCCTGCCCAACGCCACATTCAGGGTCGAACTCGATAATGGCCATGAATTGATCGCGACAATGGCAGGCAAGATGCGCAAAAACCGCATCCGCGTTCTGGCAGGCGACAAGGTGCAGGTGGAAATGACACCCTACGACCTTACCAAGGGTCGCATCAACTACCGCTTCAAGTAAGGCCCATGCGCCTTATCCTTGGCTCGGCCAGTCCCCGGCGGAAAGAACTGCTGGGGCAGCTTGGCATCCAGCCGGATGCCATCACCCCGCCCGATATCGATGAAACGCCGCTGAAGGACGAGCTTCCGCGCCCTTATTGCGCACGCATCGCCCGCGCAAAGGCCGAAGCTGTCGCAAGTGGCCCTGACGATGTGGTGCTGTGCGCCGACACGACCGTTGCCCTTGGGCGGCGGATCATGGGCAAGCCTGCCGACAAGGCGCAAGCTGCGCAATTCCTGATCGCGCTTGGCGGACGCCGCCACCAGATCATCACTGCCGTCGTTGTGCGGCGGGGGGAACGTGTGTTCACGCGCGAAGTCGTCAGTCACGCCAAGATGAAGCGGCTGTCGGACATCGAACTGAACGCTTATCTTGATTCGGGCGATTGGCAGGGCAAAGCCGGCGGCTACGGCATTCAGGGCGCAGCGGGCGCGTTCATTCCCTGGATCTCGGGTTCGTTCACCGGCATTGTCGGCCTGCCTTTGGCCGAAACGGCACAACTTCTGGCCGCCGCTGGCTGGCCCGTCTGGAGGACGGCATGAAAGGTCGCGTGATCCATCTGGACCACCTGAACGGCCGTGAGGCTGCTGCACTGGTCGTCGACGGGCAACTGCATGATCTGCTGATCGCCCCGCAGAATGACCTGCCCCTTCCGGGCGCGATCTTCCGCGGGATAGTCGACCGTCCCGTCAAGGGACAGGGCGGCGTGTTCGTTCGCCTGCCCCACGGATCGGGGTTCCTGCGGCAGGTGTCCGGCCTTGCACCGGGGCAACGCGTTCTGGTGCAGGTGACCGGTACGGCGGAAGCTGGCACAGCCACGCCCGTCAGCCTGCGCCTGTTGTTCAAAAGCCGCTTTTGCATCATCACGCCGGGGGCGCCGGGGCTCAATGTGTCGCGCCGCATCCGCGATGAGGATCTGCGCGAAGAGCTGACTGCGCTTGCAGCGGGCGTAATGCAGGGGTCGGAGCATGGTGTGATCCTGCGTTCGGCCTGCGCGGACGCCCCCGACGACGAGATTGCCGAGGATATCGCCGCCACCCGCGCGCTTGCCGAGGCTGTCTTGTCCGACATGGATGGCGATCCGGAACTGCTGGTGGACGGCCCTGCCCCGCATGAGGCTGCGTGGCGTGACTGGACCGACGTTCCAGCCGACGAGGTAACAGAAGGATCGTTCGAATCCGGCGGTGTGCTGGAGATGATCGATGCGGCGCTGGACAGCGTCGTGCCACTGGCTGCCGGCGCTTCCATGATCATCGAAACGACGCGCGCGCTGGTGGCCATCGACGTGAATACCGGGCCCGATACCTCACCGGCGGCAGGCATGAAGGCCAACGTCGCTGCGGCCCGCGATTTGCCGCGCCAGCTTCGCCTGCGTGGCTTGGGCGGCCAGGTCGTGGTTGATTTCGCGCCGATGTCCAAGAAAGATCGTGCAACCCTGGATCAGGTTCTTCGCGCGGCCTTCAAGGCCGAGGCGGCGGAAACCAGCCTTGTTGGCTGGACGGCGATGGGTCTTTACGAGCTGGTTCGCAAACGTGACCGCATTCCGCTTACGGAGGCGCTGGCATGAGCTGCCCGATCTGCGGCAAGGAGGCGGATGCGAAATACCGCCCCTTCTGCTCCCGCCGCTGCGCGGATGTGGATCTGGCCCGCTGGCTGAACGGCAGTTACGCCCTGCCCGCCACCGAGGATGAGCCGCCCGAAGAAGAAACATTCCCAACTCAGCATTAAGATGACGTTTTTCTGAGAAACCCTCTGGACACCCCCCACGCGCTGCCGTATCAGTGCGCCACCGAAGCGAGGGACCTCGCTGAAAGTGCCCGGATAGCTCAGTTGGTAGAGCAGCGGATTGAAAATCCGCGTGTCGGCGGTTCAAATCCGTCTCCGGGCACCACTTTCAATCAACATCATCACGCTGATAATCATCTGTTCATTCGATGATGGTATCGGCCATTTCCCTCCCCTCGCGCTCCGGTTACGGTGCCTGAAAAACACGAAGGGGCAGGACCGTGCGAAAGTTGATTCAGGCATGCGCCGTTATGCTGCTGGTGGCATCATGCGCAAGCAATGCCACACCACCGCGGAATGCGACAAATGCATGCGCCATTCTGGCTGAAAGGCCTGATTTCGCCCGTGCCATGCGCGCGTCGGAACGCAAGTGGGGCGTTCCGGTACATGTGCAGATGGCGACCATCTATCAGGAATCGAGTTTCAGGGGCGATGCACGTCCCCCGCGCCGCTGGCTGCTTGGTTTCATTCCAAGGGGTCGCGCCAGTTCGTCATATGGCTATGCCCAAGCGCTGGACAGCACGTGGCGAGAGTATCAGGAGAAAGAGGGTGGACGCTGGGCCCGGCGGGACCGCATTCATGACGCAGCGGACTTCATAGGATGGACGATGTCGCAGACCGAACGGTCCATGGGAATCTCGCGCCATGACGCAGCAAACCAGTATCTGGTTTTCCACGAGGGCCGCACAGGCTACAGGCGCGGCACATACCGCAACAAGCCATGGCTGATGAATGTGGCAAGGCGAGTCGAAACCCGCGCCGCAAATTACAAACGACAGCTTGCAAGCTGCAGATAGCCGCTGGCCACGGCTGAATAACGGCATGCGCCAGACAGACGTGCAGAGCCGGCAAGCAAGCGTTCAAAGATCCCGACGAGACGGCAGATAGGCGGGAACCGAACTGCTGCGAGCGTGTTTGCTGGCAGACGGGTGTGGTGCTTGTGTCACGATTTTTCGCTGCACAGTGGTTCAGCGCGTTTTTTTGTAACCCACCCGTCAAATTCAGCCTGCATGATAAGCTGCCCGCGATGCCTATGCGTGTGGGGCGAACTGCAGGCTAAGGCAACAGCAGCCATTATCCGAAGCCAGTTCGCTGGATTTCTGGGAACTTGGGGCTTCTACGGCACTTCACTGCGCATCTTCAGATATGTCCCGGTATGCCATGAAAAGTGCTGGTCGGGGCGATAGATTCGAACCTACGACCTTCGGTGCCCGAATCCATGACAACATCATGTTCTGATTGCTGATTCCTGCAAAACCGCCCCTGAACCGCTGACGTGATAACAATGGGTTACACGACATCCGTAAAAGACTTCGGGCGCTCCGAGTCGGGCCAGACGGCGCGTGACACATCCGAGGTGAACGGCATCAGGCAAGGCGTCGCAAAGTGGGCAACACACGATCTACCACCGGGGGTCGGGCTCTGCTAACACCGCTGCAGGCAGGCCGAGGAGACGCAGCCTCGGTTACGAACATGATCAGTGGGACTTTTGGATGAGCACTAAGAAACCGTCCGGCGTGAACGAAGACGCACTTTTCGACGCAGACTGGTATACGTCTCGCTATCCTGATGTGGCCCTGACCGGCTTGGATCCGCGCGATCATTACAATCGCTATGGTGTGATGTTCCAGCGGCAGCCGTCCCCATCGTTCTCGGCAAGGATCTACGCACACCACCACCAGTTGGCGAAAGATGCCAATCCGATCGAGCATTTCCAAGCATATTTCGCCGATCGTCCCCTCAGGACCGCAAAACCGAGATTTCCCGTCGCGGATCTGCAAACCAAGCTCTGGAGCGGCTTTGCCGGACAGACGGAGAAACTGCTGGTCGCGGCGGTTGCCGACGATGCACGCAGCGATAAAGAGAGAGCCGCCGCCTGCTTCACGCTGGCGCGCTGGAACAGCCTGCGCGGCGACTACGAGCAGAGCCTGAGGTTCCTCAAGATGATCCGGAAGTTCGACGTCAAGCTTTTCCGGTCCCGGCGCGTAAAGCTGATGATCATCGACACGCTCATTGAGAAAGGGGATTTCCCCGCTGCGGAAGAAAAGATCGACTTCGTCCTGCGAAAGGGGCCGGACGGCGATTTCCTTTGCGCCAAGAGCAACCTTCTGCTGGCACGCGATGGCGTTGCCAGCACGGACGCCCGCCTCGAGAGCCTGAACCAGATCTACACCTCGGCGGACCTAGACCCGATTTCCCTCATCGATCCCGAACTGGGCCTGACGTTTGGCAACATTGCCTATGCAAACCGTCCGCCGCATGATCCCGACGCGCCGCTCGTGAGCGTGCTCGTTCCTGTCTATAACGCAGGAACCTTCCTCGAAGTGGCCATCCGGTCCCTGCTGGGTCAAAGCTGGCCCAACCTCGAGATCATTTGCGTCGAGGACCGGAGCACCGACGACAGCTGGGCCCAGCTTCAGCAGCTGGCCGCCGAGGACGACCGTCTGAAGATCTATCAGAACGACGTCAACATGGGTGCCTACCCCACCCGCAACCGCGCCCTGTCGTTGGCGCGGGGACAGTACATCACCGTGCATGACAGCGATGACTGGTCGCACCACCAGATGATCGAGATGCAGATGAAGGCGCTGCTGGAGGCGCCCGAGGCCAAAGCCTCCTGCTCTTTCATGACGCGAGCGATGCCCAGCCTCCGGTTCAACCTGAGGCCGCAGCGCGAAAGGCTCGAATACGTTCACCGGAGCTATCCGTCCCTGCTGATCTCGCGCGCCTCGCTGGAGGAGCTGGGCGAATGGGATGGCGTATTCGCCAATGCCGACGACGAGCTGATCCAGCGGATGTACAGCCTGTGGGGCAAGGACTGCATCATCGATGCCTATCCCAGCATCCCCTTCTCGTTCTTCCTAGTGCACGAAAACTCGCTGACCCAGCAGAAGGGCACCAGCCTCAACAGCCTTACCTTCGGCATCCGGCGCGAGTATGCGCGGCAGGCCGCCTACTGGCGGGCGAAGCGGCTGGAGGAAGGCAACGTCTCTGACATGGCGCTTCAGCGCACGTCGATGAAGTCGCCCTTTCCCATCCCGCAAGGCCTTGCGCCCCGCCACTGGGAGAAGAACTGGAGATACGACGTCATCCTGATCTCGGATCTGAGTCTTCTGGGCGGCACGCGGCGATGCAATGAAGCCTACATCAAGGCCGCCATTGCCGACGGAAAGCGTGTCGGCTTGTTCCACTGGCCACGATACGACCTCAAGATCGTGGACATCGCGAAAGAGTATCTGGAGCTGACGTATCACGACAACGTCGACATCATCGTTCCCGAAGACACCGTCGAGGCGAGCCTGGTCCTGATTCACCACCCGCCGATCCTGAACTACCGCATTGATCGCGTGCCGACCATCAACGCGAAACATGTCGCCGTTTTGGCGAACCAGTCGCCGATGCAGCGGTGGAGCGAGGTCCCGTTCTACTATGACGCATTGGATGTGGAGCAGACCTGCATCGAGCTGTTCGGCCAGCGGCCGGCCTGGATTCCGATCTCGCAGCGCGTGAAGAACATGATGTCCATGATGCCGGGCTTCCACAACGTGCATGGCGAGATCTGGAGCCCCCCTTATGAAGGCGATGTTCCGCTGCAGGCAGAGCTTCCGGTCGACTTCGGCGGGGACCGTCGCGTTCAACTTGGACGACACTCGCGGGATCACTGGACGAAGTGGCCGGCTGCGGCGGAGGATATCCGTCTGGCCTACTGCGCCGACGTGAAGAACGTGGACGTGTCGTTCCTAGGCGGTATCCGCTCGATGCGCGACCGCTTGTCCGGCGTGCCAGACAACTGGACGATCCATGAATTCGATACGAAGCCGGTGAACAGTTACCTCAAGTCCCTCGACTTCTTCGTCCATTATACACACGAAGATTACATTGAGGAGTTTGGACGGAACGTCATGGAGGCGATGGCCGCGTCCCGGGTGGTGATTCTGCCGCCGTCGTTCAAGGACATCTTCGGACGCGCGGCAATCTACGTGCCAGCCTATGACGTGACCCGCATCATCTGGCGCCTGTGGGCCGATCCGGCAGAGTATCTGAAGCAGGCGCAGAGGGGGTTGGACTTCGTGCGCAGCAACTGCAGCGAAGATGTGGTTGCGGCGCGGCTTACCGACTTGATGGAGTACAGCAGCTGATCACTTGCTGTATCCGCAGTGAGACAGAAGATGTTCTTCTGTCTCACTGCGGATAGACCAGCAGGCTTACTTTGATCTGTAGGCGCCGCGAGCGACATCAATGGTTCGACGCACCGGACGGGTGACTTTCCAGAAAAAGCTGTTCATCAGACCGTTGTAGCGTTCTTCCGCCTCGGCCAGTTCCTGTTTCAGCCGATCCCTCTCCGCAGAAAGCTCATTAGCTTCCGACGTCAACTTCAGATTCGCGGCCTTTAAGCGTGCCAGCTCCGACCGGATCTTCGGTTCGTCCGCTAAAAGCTGCTCGTGAGCGGAAGTCAGCATCGCCAGCTCCTCAAAGCGCTCACTCACATCGGCAACCAGCCTCAGCTTTTCATGTTCGGCCGAGACCAGCTTCCCAAGATCTCGAGCAGGCTCGTCGTGATCAGCTATCATTAGATGTTTTCCCGTCTGCATCAACTAATGGAAATCGTAGGTAAATAAGCTTTTGGAACAAACCGATCACAGCTTCAGAGCCGGTCGCTCCCGGAGCTGTCATCTAGCTTAGCAACCGCGTGTCACATCAGGTCAAAACCTCGACAGTATCTTTGCAACCTCGGCTTCATCAACGATTGCGAAGGATGACGCGTGGCGGGTCTGAACCGCCGACTTTCCTTGTAGAACTGAAAGATTGGCCCCGTTGTTTATGACGTAAACAGCTCCCGGGAAGGGAACAGCTTGGATCGGCCTTCCGATCTCCTGAAACGCTTCAGGAATTTTGCCGTGAACGCGCAGAGCCTCGAAACAAGCGGAACGCACATCATCCGATGGGAAATCTTCCGGTGAAAACCAGACAGCAGCGCAACTACCGCAGGATTTATAGAACGGGCGTTTGTTCTCCGGCGACATGAGAGCAAGGTGTCCTTCAGCCTCATTGAGAACATAGCCGCTGGTAAGAAAGTAACCATTCCTGTTATCATCACGACGGATGTATTCGACCATATCCTGATCAATCAGATCATCCGCATCAAGAATGAAGAAATAGAACCCCTCCGGATATTTCTCGGCAGCCCGCCGCACAGCAGCTTTCCGTTTCAGCGTCTTGTCCAGACTGCCGGCATCAGGGCTTTCAGGTTTTGGGAAAGAGACAGACTCCCAGATGATCCGGTCATCAGATTCAAAAGTCGGTTCATCGTGACCGGCGATGATCACGCAGAAGTCCTGATCCTCCTGTCGAAGCAAAGACTGTAGCGTTTTCGAAAGGTTTTTGTTAATGCGGACCCACTCGATGTCGTCGCCCTTTGCCTTGAGGGGTATCCCGAAGACGACAGGAGCGTTTAGCGACTTTCTCGGTTCTAACTCAGAAGCTATCATCATACTACTTCCGTCCTCCTGCTAAACTACCCCGTAGTCCGAGAGCTAATTTCGTGAGGCTACTATGAGCATCGCAATTGCTGAAATCCAAGCTCATCCAGATGATGTGGGTCTCGCTACCTCAAGTATCCATAATCTTTTCTGCCGGACCATGCCCGGACGCACGCCCTCTACCATGGCGCGTGAAGCTGAGGAAGCGCTACTTTGGAACGCGGATCTAATCCGGTATGGCTATGAAACGTCAAGACGCGTCTAGGCATATCTCTGACGTTCGTCGCCGTAGCTGAAACTTGAGGCGACCCTGACAGACCGAAGCAGTATTGGTAATCCTCCCTGTTTCAACGGGGTTTGGCCGTAGAACTCAGGCAGCCATTTTCAGTTTCTGTGCGGGTGTTATGCCGCCGATGCCCATGTTGGGTCGCTCGTTGTTGCAAGTCCATAGCCAGTCGGTTGCGATGCTTTGTGCCTCTGCAATGGTTTCAGGGATGTAGAGGTCCAGCCATTCGTGCCGGACGGTGCGGTTATAGCGTTCCACATAAGCGTTCTGCTGCGGCTTGCCTGGCTGGATGTGGTTCAGCGCAATACCCTGCTTCGCGGCCCAGATCGCCAACAACGTCGAGCTGACGTATCCCGGGCCGTTGTCGACCCTGATCGCGGTGGGTTTGCCGAGCCATTCGATGATCTGGTTGAGCGCCCGCACGACCCGCTCGGCGGGCAGCGATAGGTGGATCTCGATGCCCAGGCCTTCGCGGTTGAAGTTATCCAGGACGTTCAGCAGCCGGAACTGGCGACCATCGGCGGGACGATCGGCCATGAAGTCCATGGACCAGACAAGGTTCGGCGCTTCCGGAACGGTAAGCAGGTCCGGCTTGTCCCGTTTGATCCGCCGCCTTGGCTTGATCCGAAGGTTCAATTCCAGCTCGCAGTAGATCCGACGCACCCGCTTGTGGTTCCAGACATGCCCGCGGACATTACGCAGATACAGGAAGCACAGGCCGAAACCCCAGGTTCGGTGCGCCTTGGTCAGGCCCTCGAGAAGATCCGCGATGATCTCGTTCTCGGCACAGCGCCTCGGGCTGTAGCGAAAGCAGGTCTCGCTGACACCGAACGTTCGGCAGGCCAGCGCAATGCTGACCCCCTTCTTCGCCACCGCCCTCGCGGCCAACTCGCGGCGTTGAGCTGGCCGCGTCACGTTTTTCCAAGAGCTTTCTTGAGCAGATCCGCCTGCATGCTGAGGTCCGCAAACATGCGCTTGAGCCGCCGGTTCTCGTCTTCCAATGCCTTCATCTGGCTCATCATGGAGGCATCCATGCCGCCATACTTCGCGCGCCATTTGTAAAAGCTCGCGCTGCTGATCCCATCCTCGCGACACAGCTCCGGCACAGCGACGACGCCCTCGGCCTGGCGCAGCACCGCCATGATCTGCGGCTCGGTAAATCGGGTCTTCCTCATTCGAATCTCCTCAGCTCACGCTACGAGAAAATTCTACTGCCGCATCTCCTTAACCATTGGGAGGATTACCTATTGACCCAGCTGAATCTGCTCAGGGTACGCTGCTGCTTTGAATGCCTCGGCTGGTGTCTGCATGGCAAGGGCCTGATGCGGGCGGCGCGTGTAGTAGAACTGGACCCAGCCGGCGATGGCGCGGGCGGCGTGCTGAATGCTCACGAAGCGGTGGCGGTGAACGCACTGCTCTTTCAGCGTCCGAAGCGCTCGACTATGCCGTTATCCGGCATGATACGGATGATGCTCTTAGCCCCGGATCATGCATAGTCCTCCCGCTCCACGAGTGCCGCCAGCTTCTTCCGCGCGCGCAGCTCCAGCATGGCTTCGCCATAGGCCTCCTGCAGGACGCGGAGCTGCTTCTCGTATTCCTGCCGGACATCGAGCGGGTTCGCCCGCAGCGCATTTTCCATGCCTCGACGGGCATCATCGACCCAACCCTCGATCTCGCATGGAGAAAGGTCGTAGCTGCGGCTGGCTTCCACCACCGTCGCCTTGCCCTGAATGATCTCGATGATCAGCGCTGATTTGCGCTTGGCCGTCCACCGTTTGACGACGTCTTCCAATGGCCCACTTATCGCTACGTTTTACTTCTTATAGCGTGAGCAGATTTTCACCAGGTCAATACAAAGCAGATGAACTGCCACCTTGAAGTCTCGCGGGAGCTCTGTATCCTGTCCCATCGCGCCCAGTCGCCGAGAGATATTCGAAGTTCATGTAAAATTTTCAGGTACGGGCTAGGATGACATTCTCACTTGCAACAGTAGTTTACAAAGCCGATTTGAAACTTTGGCTACTACAGGCAAAATCTATAGATAAATATGTGCCGGAGGATATTCTAGGCGAGATCCTCGTGATCATCAATGAAAGTTGTGATGAAGCGGCTGCGCATGTTCAATCTTTCATCTCTGACAACCTCGGAAAATTAGGCACTCACGCAAATAAGACCCGCGTAATAGATGGCCGTTCCCTGCTGCTCGATACATGCGACATAGAAGGATGGAGAACCCAGCAGATCCTCAAGTTGCGTAGTTACAAAGCGTTGGCAGGCAAAAACATCGTCATTACTGATTCAAAGAACCATTTTATCCGCCCTATAATGGCAGGAGATTTCTTCTCAATCGAAGACGACAAGCCTAGGACATACACCCGTATCAGACGCGACGGGCAGACGCAGCACAAGTGGTTGCGGGACAGTTTGAGCTGCGTGAATGTCTCTAGAGAATATCTTAAAATGCCTGCGACTCCAACAACCACTCCCTTCCCGATAACTAGAGATGTACTCGAAGATCTTGAAGCTCTGATCTCTACAAAGTTCGGGTCATTTGAACATCTTTTCTCCGACAAAAGCTGCTATGCAACAGAGTTCCTGATGATAAGTAGCTTCGTATACAAAAAGTTCGGAAGTTTGGATACTTACTTCTGTGAGGATTTGGTGCCCCCGATAACGTTGTTCAATAAGGTGCCTGACACTGCGCGGGCTCTTGAACTAATCCAAGATGCCAAAGTCGGGAAGAGTCATACCTTTTCAATACATTCCAAAAGGATAGCCAAAATAAATCCTGAGGAAAGGGATGCGATTATCGACCTTTGGCAAGAGTTAGAACTCGTCTCTGACACAGAGATAGAGATGATCTTTTCAAATTAGGCTCCAGCCATTCACTTCAGAGCCAAACAGAACGGTTGCCAGAGAATCTGGCGGCGGCGGGCACGCACCTAGTTGTTTGATCCCATGGTTTGATGGTGCGATCCTTTCTTTGGAATGGAAGGATGCTCTATGGGACAAATTCGTCACGGCAGCGCCACGACCACGCACGCTGTCCGAGCTGCAATACAACGATCGCAAGCTTCGCTCGCGACGCTGAGCCGGGAGCTCGGCATCAACCCCAAGACGGTCGCGAAGTGGCGCAGGCGAGCTACGGTCGAGGATCTCAAGACGGGGCCGAAGGAGCCACGTTCGACGATCCTGACGGAGGCTGAGGAGGCGGCGATTGTCGCGTTTCGACGGCACACGCTGCTACCGCTTGACGACTGCCTCTACACCCTGCAGCCATCGATCCCACATCTGACACGCTCAGGGCTGCATCGGTGCCTTCAGCGCCATGGCATCTCTCGCTTGCCTGACGTGGAAGGCGACAAGCCGAAGCGGTCGAAATTCAAACGCTACCCCATCGGCTTCTTTCACATCGATATTGCCGAAGTTCAGACCGCTGAGGGCAAGCTATTTCTGTTCGTCGGCATCGACCGCACGAGCAAGTTCGCCGTGACGCACCTCGTCGACAAGGCGGACAGGAAGACAGCTTGGGAGTTCTTGCAGCACATGCTCGAAGCCGTGCCGTATCAGGTCCACACTGTCCTCACAGACAACGGCATCCAGTTCGCAGAGCAACCCCGAAACCGGAACACCATCTACTCCAGGCCCATGCGTTTCGACATGATCTGCGAGGCCAACGGGATTGAACATCGTCTGACAAAGCCCAACCACCCTTGGACGAATGGGCAGGTTGAGCGGATGAATAGAACAATCAAGGACGCGACCGTCAAACGCTTCCATTACGACAGCCATGACCAGCTCCGCGCCCACCTCGCCGACTTCATGGCGGCCTACAACTTCGCGCGCAGGCTCAAGACCCTCAGCGGCCTCACCGATTAGGTCTCCTTGCGGAGCCTAAATTATGCAAAGCGCTCAAAAACAATGGGTCTGGAGCCTAAAGATACGCCGGCATGACGGACAGCCTCGCAGAGAAGCTGGAAGAGGCCGAACGGCGAACAAAGGCTGTAAAAGGAAGTGTAAAACGCCCCCCCAAGGGTGCTAAGCGCTGGTCGGGGCGATAGGATTCGAACCTACGACCTACGGTACCCAAAACCGTCGCGCTACCAGGCTGCGCTACGCCCCGAACCGCCGTGTTCCTAACCCAGCGATGGCGGGAAGGAAAGCAGTTATTCTGCGCAGGGCCAGCTTGCAGTATCTTGGTCCTGCGACGGGTGGCGCATGACGCTGCCTTCGGTGATCCCCAGGCGCGCGGCAAGGCCGCCATTGATCTCCAACACCGTCAGGATATCCTCGCCGCCGGGAATTAATGTATCATCCAATGGCTGTGCATTGGCATGAACGGAACGGACTTCGCCCTGCGCATTCATGAAGATCATGTCCAGCGGAATCAGGGTATTGCGCATCCAGAAGCTTACAGCCTGCGGATAGTCATAGATGAACAGCATTCCGGCCGACCGTGGAAGCGTTTCACGATGCATCAGCCCTTGTGCACGTTCAGCCGCGTCATCTGCAATCTCCACGGCAAAGCGGATGGTCCCTTGCTCGGTGCGAAGCTCGACCTGATCGGCGCGGCAGGCCGCATGTCCCGCGATGGGCAGCGGTCCAAGAACAAGAAGAAGGGCAACAATGCCGGCTTTCATCACGCCCCCCGCACAGCCTCGTCCCAAGCCATAAGCTGGACGGCCATCCGCCCGCGCTTGCCATCCGCAATGCGCAGCACCACCGCCTCTCCCGGCGCGATATCGGCAAGGCCGGCCGCGCGCAGCACCTCCACGTGAACGAAAACGTCGTCCGGCTTGCCGAAGACATTGGCAAAGCCGAAGCCTTTCGCACGATCGAACCACTTGATGCGTGCCGGCTCCATCGGTAGGGCCTCCACTGTCTCGGCATCAAGCGTCAGTTCACCTTCGCCCCGAATGATCGAGGGCAGTTCGGGCTTGGCGATTCCGACAACCTCCACCGCCTGAACGCCGCGATCGGTCTTCTGGACGCGAACGGAGATGCCCGTCCCGTCGGCAACCGTGCTTTGGCCGAAGTTACGCAACACATTGGCATGCAGAAGGATATCCTGCGAAACGACATCGCTTACCACGAAACCAAAACCTCGCAGAGGGTCGAACCACTTCACCCGCCCCTCCACGACGGTCTGTCCCTCCTCCAACTCGCTCAACGTCAGCACAACATACCGCCCCGATGTTTCCGTTATCCGGGGCCTTGTCCGCCCTTCCAAAGGCGGTTGCAAGGGCGGATGACACCCATAGTGTTAATTTCAACCCTGGATTTAGCAAACTAACCGTAGTTCAGGGATTGAGCCGCCTCACGCTCCATTTTTCATCGTCCCGCGTCCAGCAAAAGCGGTCATGCAGTCGGAAGGCACCATCGGCCCAGAACTCGATCTGGGTCGGAATGATCCGGATCCCGCCCCAGAATGGCGGGCGCGGCGGATTGCCTATGAAACGCGCTGTCACCTTCGCAACCTCGGTCATCAGGGCGGCCCGGCTTTCCAGCGGCTGGCTTTGCCTTGATGCCCACGCACCCAGCCGGCTCTGCAACGACCGGGATGCATAATACGCATCCGCCTGCTCCCCCTCCACGCGGCTGGCATGTCCGCGTACGCGGATCTGGCGGCGCAGCGATTTCCAGTGCATCACGAAGGCAACCTTGCCAGTCTGGGCGATCTGCTGCCCTTTGGCACTGTCATAATTGGTATAGAAGACGAACGCGTCGGCCTCGATCTCTTTCAGCAGCACCATCCGCACATCGGGCATCCCGCCGGCATCGACCGAGGCGAGCGCTATGGCATTGGGATCATTCGGCTCCCGCGGCTCCGCCTCAGCCAGCCATGCCCTTGCTATGGCAAACGGGTCCTGCCCCGCGAAGATGCCCGTACGTTCGTCCATGGATATCCCCGACCGTTGCATATCCGTCGAACCGTAGGGGAAGAAGAACAAAACGCAAGGGCAGCGACTTGAAGCGCGACAAAACATCGCCTACACCCGCCAGATAAAGAATAACGTGGCGAGGGAAGCCGGATGAACGGATTGCTGGCTGGAAAACGCGGCCTGATCATGGGCCTTGCAAACGACAAGTCCATCGCTTGGGGCATCGCCAAGGCCTGTGCCGATCAGGGTGCCGAGCTGGCATTCTCCTATCAAGGCGAAGCGCTCAAGAAGCGGGTCGAACCCCTTCTGGCGACCATCGGCAGCGATATCATGGTCGAATGTGACGTGGCCAGCGAAGAGTCGATGGACAACCTTTTCGCCACACTGAAGGAAAAGTGGGGCAAGCTGGACTTCGTCGTCCATGCCATCGGCTTCTCCGACAAGAGCGAACTGCGCGGCCGCTATGTCGACACGTCGCCCGCGAACTTCGCCATGACGATGAACATCTCGGTCTACAGCTTCACGGCCATCTCGCGCCGTGCGGCGGCGATGATGCCCGATGGCGGCAGCCTGCTGACGCTGACGTATTACGGGGCGGAAAAGGTGATGCCGCATTACAACGTGATGGGCATCGCGAAATCGGCGCTGGAAACGTCCGTCAAGTACATCGCCGAAGATCTTGGCAAGGACGCGATCCGCGTCAACGCCATCTCGGCCGGGCCGATCAAGACGCTGGCGGCTTCGGGCATCGGCGATTTCCGCTATATCATGAAGTGGAACGAGCTGAATTCTCCCCTTCGCCGCAACATCACCCAGGAAGAGGTTGGCAAATCCGCCCTTTACCTGCTGTCCGACCTTGCTTCGGGCGTAACGG
This sequence comes from Falsirhodobacter deserti, assembly GCF_004015795.1. Lineage (GTDB taxonomy): Bacteria > Pseudomonadota > Alphaproteobacteria > Rhodobacterales > Rhodobacteraceae > Falsirhodobacter > Falsirhodobacter deserti. The sequence goes on from NZ_ML137218.1 coordinate 1,352,922, forward strand.
GCGAATGCCTTCATGTGGATGCCGGATACCACGTTGTCGGCATGAAGGCGGTCGATGCGCCCGATATCGACGCGCCTCATAAGTAAAGGGGCCTATCGCCCCGCATTTGCTATCATCCCCCGCACCTTCGACATCGGAGGTGCGGATTTCATTTCGAGGAAGGCCAAATGTCACCCGAACGTCTGCCGCACGAAAAAGGCTTTCACATCAGTTGGGACCAGATCCACCGCGACTCGCGCGCGCTTGCGTGGCGGCTTGACGGGCGCGGTCCGGATGGGGGCGCATGGCGCGCCGTGGTCGGCATCACGCGCGGCGGCCTTGTTCCCGCGATGATCGTCAGCCGCGAACTGGATGTGCGCGTTGTCGACACGATCAGCGTCAAAAGCTATTCCCACCAGTCGCAGGGTGACGCCGTGATCACCAAGGCACCGCAGGCCGACCTGATGGGCGACGGCGAAGGCATCCTGATCGTCGACGATCTGGTGGACAGCGGCAAGACGCTGGAACTCGTGCGCCGCATGTACCCAAAGGCACATTTCGCCACCGTCTATGCCAAGCCTTCGGGCCGCCCGCAGGTGGATACCTTCATCACCGAGGTCAGCCAGGACACCTGGATCTTCTTCCCCTGGGACATGGCGCTGCAATACGTCCAGCCTTATCGCGGAACCGACTGACGCGCCCCCATGGTCGGCCTTGCCCCGTTGCCCGCAAGCCCTTAGGAAGGGCCGGACCATTTCTGAAGGGGACCGGCATGGCTGAAGGCAAGAAACGCGTCAACAAGGTGATGTCGGTCGCCGTGTGGATGCTGGTGGCGATGCTTATTCTTGGCCTTGGCGGCTTCGGCGTCACCAATTTCAGTACCACCGGCCAGTCCATCGCGACCGTGGGTGACGAGGATGTGGACGCCAACACCTATGCAAATGCCCTGCAGCAGCAGCTTCAGGGCATTTCGCAGCAAACGGGTCAGGCCTTCACGCTGGCGCAGGCCCGCCAGTTCGGTCTGGACGCACAGGTGCGCCAGCAGCTCATTTCCTCGGCCGCCCTTTCCAACGAGGCCAGGCGGATCGGCCTTTCCGTCGGTGACAGCGCCGTTGCGGAAGAACTGCGCCAGAACCAGTCGTTCTTCGGCACCTCCGGCCAGTTCGACCGCGACACCTATGATCTTGTGCTGCGCCAGAATGGCCTGAACCCGGCAACGTATGAGGCGGACCTGCGCGACGGCCTTGCCCGCTCCCTTCTGGTGGGGGCCGTTTCGGGCGGCTTCACGGCTCCGCAGGCCGTAACGGATGCGCTTTACGGCTATATCGCCGAACGGCGCGGCTTCTCGCTTCTGCAAGTAACCGAAGCCGATCTGGAACAACCCCTCCCCGCCCCCAGCGATGAGGATCTGCGCGCATATTACGATGCGCATTCGGCCGATTTCGCCGCGCCCGAAACGCGCCAGATCACCTACGCCGCGCTGCTGCCTGAAACCGTTGCCCCCGCCCTGCCCGTGGATGAAGCGGCGCTGCGCAACCTTTACGACCAGCGCATCGACGAATTCGTGCAGCCCGAACGCCGCTTGGTCGAACGGCTGGTTTTCCCCGATGAAGCCGCTGCCGAGGCTGCGAAGGCACGCATCGATGCAGGTGAAAGCTTCGATGCCATCGTGGCCGAACGTGGCCTGGAACTGGCCGATGCCGATCTGGGCGATGTCGCGATCGAGGATCTGGGCCCTGCCGGCGATGCCGTTTTCGCACTGGAAGAGCCGGGCGTCGTGGGTCCGCTGGACAGCACCCTCGGCCCGGCCCTGTTCCGCATGAACGGCATCCTGTCGGAGCATGAGGTTCCCTTCGAGGAGGTGCGCGACGATCTGGCCACCGAGTTCCAGTTCGACGCCGCACGCCGCGCCATTGCCGATCGCCGTGACACGCTGGACGATGTTCTGGCCGGCGGCGCCACGGTGGAGGATCTGGCAGAGCAGCCCGATGTCACCCTCGGCACGCTTGAATACAGCGAAAACAGCGACGACGTGATCGCCGGATACCCCGCCTTCCGTCAGGCTGCAGAAGATGCGCAGGAAGGCGATTTCCCCGAACTCGTCACGCTGGATGACGGCGGTCTGGTCGCGCTGCGGCTGGACGGCATCAAGCCCGCCGCCCCGGTCCCGTTCGAGGAGGCGCGCGACCGCGTGGCCGAAGCATGGCGCGCCGATGCCCTGAACCGCGCCCTTGCCGAACGCGCCGAACAGATCCGTCAGGCTGTCCAGGATGGCGCCCCGCTGGCCGATTTCGGCAACGTGAACGTGACGGAGCAAATTGCCCGGGACGGCACGATCGCCTCTGCCCCGCCCCAGACCGTGCAAACCGCGTTCAAGATGGAAGAAGGCGCGGCACAGGTCATCGAAACGCCGAACTGGGTGGGCGTGCTGCGTCTGGACAGCATCGAGACCGCAGACCAGGATGGCGAAGGCGCCCAGGCGCTGAAAGCGCAGCTTGCCGCCCAACTGGAAGGCGCGCTGGCCAACGATGCCCGCCAGCTTTACACGCAGGCGATCGCCGACAACGCCGGCGTCAGCATCAACCAGACGGTCATCGACGCCGTCCATGCGCAGATCCCGTAACCATGAAGATCATCCCTTCGTTCCACACGTTTGAGCATGGCTGGGCCGCAGGGCAAAACCAGCTGGTCTATGCCCGCATCGCCGCCGATCTGGACACGCCCGTTTCACTGATGCTGAAACTGGGAGAGGCACGGTCCGACACCTTCATGCTGGAATCCGTCACGGGCGGCGAGGTGCGCGGCCGCTATTCCATCGTTGGCCTCAAGCCGGACCTGATCTGGCGCTGCGAAGGCAGGCAGGTTGCGATCAACCGCGAGGCGCGCTTTGATCGCGACGCCTTCCGCCCGGTCGAAGCCGATCCGCTGGAAAGCCTGCGCGCGCTGATCGCGGAAAGCCGGATCGAGATGCCGGCCGATCTTCCCCCGCTTGCGGCGGGGCTGTTCGGCTATCTCGGCTATGACATGATCCGCCTGGTGGAAGACCTGCCGGACGTAAACCCCGACACCATCGGCGTGCCCGATGCGATCCTGATGCGCCCGTCGGTCGTGGCGGTGCTGGATGGCGTGAAAGGAGAGGTGACGATTGTCGCCCCTGCATGGGCAGGATCAGGCCTGTCGGCGCGCGCCGCCTATGCGCAGGCCGCCGAACGGGTGATGGACGTGCTGCGCGATCTGGACCGGACCCCCGCCGCCGCCCACACCCTGGGCGAGGCGCAGCCCCTGCCCGAGGTGACGTCGAACTTCACGCATGAAGGTTTCAAGGCGGCCGTCGAAAAGGCGAAGGATTACATCCGCGCGGGAGATATCTTCCAGGTCGTCCCCTCGCAGCGGTTCAGCCAGGCTTTCCCGCTTCCCCCGTTCGCGCTGTATCGCAGCCTTCGCCGCACGAACCCGTCGCCGTTCATGTTCTTCTTTAACCATGGCGACTTCCAGATCATCGGGGCCAGCCCCGAAATCCTCGTCCGTCTGCGCGACGGAGAGGTGACGATCCGCCCCGTCGCGGGAACCCGCAAGCGGGGCGCGACCCCGGCCGAGGATCAGGCACTGGCCGAAGATCTTCTGGCCGATCCCAAGGAACTGGCCGAACACCTGATGCTGCTGGATCTGGGCCGCAACGACGTGGGCCGCGTCGCAAAGATCGGCACGGTGAAGCCGACCGAAAAGTTCATCATCGAACGCTACAGCCACGTGATGCACATCGTGTCGAACGTGGTGGGCGAATTGGCGGAAGGCGAGGATGCGCTGTCGGCCCTGCTGGCGGGCCTTCCCGCAGGCACGGTGTCAGGGGCCCCCAAGGTCCGCGCGATGGAGATCATCGACGAGCTGGAGCCGTCGAAACGCGGCGTTTATGGCGGCGGTGTCGGCTATTTCGCCGCGAACGGAGAGATGGATTTCTGCATCGCCCTGCGCACAGCGGTTCTGAAGGACCAGATGCTGCACATCCAGTCGGGGGCCGGCATCGTCTTCGACAGCGACCCTGAAAGCGAGTATCAGGAAACGGTCAACAAGGCGCAGGCGCTGCGCCGCGCGGCCGAGGATGCGGGCCTTTTCTCGGGCAACCGCAACTAGGGCGCTTCAGGCCCGAAAAACGCGCTTGCTGCCGGTTCCGGTGCCGGCAGCGGCGTCATCTGCGACCAGATGGCCAACGCCAGAAGTCCCGCCATCATCCCGGAAAACATGCCCGCTGCCATCATCGCTTTTCCCTGCTGCCCTTGACGCCCGCCCGTTGCAAGGGCCATGTATAGCGCGACCCCTGACATGGTTCACCCCCTAACGACGGCGCCGGCATGCTTCTGCTCATCGATAACTACGACAGTTTCACCTATAACCTTGTCCATTATCTGGGGGAGCTGGGCGCGGAGGTTGTGGTGAAACGCAATGATGCGCTGGATGTGCAGGCCGCGATGGCGCTGAACCCTTCGGCGATCGTGCTGTCGCCGGGCCCGTGCGATCCGGCGCAGGCAGGCATCTGCCTTGCCCTGACCGAAGCCGCTGCCGAAACGCGAACCCCGCTGCTGGGCGTCTGCCTTGGGCATCAGACCATCGGGCAGGCCTTCGGCGGCAGGGTGGTGCGCTGCCACGAGATCGTGCACGGTAAGATGGGCACCATGCACCATTCAGAGAGGGGCATGTTCACAGGCCTGCCGAACCCGTTCCAGGCCACCCGCTATCATTCCCTGGTGGTGGAGCGTGAATCCCTGCCTGACTGCCTTGAAGTGACGGCATGGCTGGAAGACGGCACGATAATGGGCCTGAAGCATCGTGATCTGCCGATCGAAGGGGTGCAGTTCCATCCGGAAAGCATCGCCTCGGAACACGGGCACCGCATGATGCAGACCTTCCTTCAGGGCGCCAAGGTGCCGCTGGCGGCATGAGCGTTCTGAAACCGCTGATCGGCACCGCCGCGACCCGCCCCCTGACCCGTGACGAAGCCGATCAGGCGTTTGCCGCCCTGTTCGAAGGGCAGGCCACGCCCGCGCAGATGGGTGGCTTTCTGATGGCCCTGCGCACGCGCGGTGAAACGGTTGAAGAATATGCCGCCGCAGCCGCCGCGATGCGCGCGAAATGCGTGCCGGTTCGTGCACCCGAAGGGGCCATCGACATTGTCGGCACGGGCGGCGACGGCAAGGGCACGCTGAACATCTCCACCGCGACGGCTTTCGTGGTTGCAGGCGCGGGCGTGCCGGTCGCCAAGCATGGCAACCGTAACCTTTCGTCGAAGTCCGGCGCCTCGGATGCGCTGACATCGCTTGGCCTGAACGTTATGGTCGGCGCCGACGTGGTGGAAGCTTGCCTGCGCGAGATCGGGATCGGCTTCATGATGGCCCCGATGCACCATCCCGCCACGCGCCACGTGATGCCCGTGCGGATTGAACTTGGGACGCGCACGCTGTTCAACATTCTTGGTCCGCTGACCAATCCTGCAGGTGTCACCCGCCAGCTGACCGGCGCCTACACGGCCGAGCTTATCCGCCCGATGGCCGAGGTGCTGAAGCTTCTGGGTTCGCAAAAGGCATGGCTTGTTCATGGCGGCGACGGAACGGACGAACTGGCAATTTCGGCCCCATCCAAGGTTGCCGCGCTGGAAAACGGCACAATCCGCGAATTTGAGGTCGGCGCCGAAGATGCCGGCCTTCCCGCACACCCGTTCGAGGATATCATTGGGGGCGATCCCGACCACAACGCCAAAGCGCTGCGTGCCCTTCTGGACGGCGCGCCGGGCGCGTATCGCGATGCGGTGCTTCTGAACTCTGCCGCGGCACTGGTTGTGGCAGACCGCGCCACGAACCTGCCCGAAGGGGCGGACATGGCGCGCGAAAGCATCGACAGCGGCGCTGCCCGCGCAAAACTGGCGGCCCTGTCCCGCCTGACGAACGAGGTATCGGCATGAGCGTTCTGGACCGCATCAAGGCCTACAAGCTGGATCACATCGCTGCCTGCAAGGCAGCCCGACCCCTGGCCGAGGTAGAGGCAGCCGCAAAGGCCGCACCCGCCCCGCGCGGGTTTTATCGCGCCCTGACGCAGGCCCCCCGCTATGGCCTGATTGCCGAGATCAAGAAGGCCAGCCCTTCCAAAGGCCTGATCCGTCCTGATTTCGATCCGCCCGCATTGGCCCGTGCCTATGAGGCCGGCGGCGCGACCTGCCTTTCCATCCTGACCGATGGGCCCAGTTTTCAAGGCGACGACGCGTTTCTGACGGCGGCGCGGGATGCCGTCGCCTTGCCCTGCCTGCGCAAGGATTTCCTATACGACACCTATCAGGTGGCCGAAGCGCGGGCGTTGAAGGCCGATTGCATCCTGATCATCATGGCCTCGGTGTCGGACGCGCAGGCGGCCGAGCTGGAGGATGCCGCCATGCACTGGGGCATGGATGCGCTGATCGAGGTGCATGACGGTGACGAACTGGATCGTGCCCTGCGGCTGAAATCCCCTATGATCGGGATAAACAACCGCAATCTCAAGACGTTCGAAGTCACTCTTGATACGACGCGTGAACTTGCGCTGCGTGTGCCCGAGGGCCGGATGGTCATCTCGGAAAGCGGCATCTTTACGCCGCATGACATGGCCGAAATGGCAGATGTGGGCGCCCGCGCCTTCCTGATCGGCGAGAGCCTGATGCGGCAGCAGGACGTAACCGCCGCGACCCGCGCCCTGATGGAGGCCTGATGCTGACCCATTTCGACGGCAAGGGCGATGCGCACATGATCGATGTCTCGGACAAGGCTGAAACGGCGCGCGTGGCCACCGCCGAAGGGTTCGTGCGGATGACGGTGCAGACCCTTGCGCTTGTTGAGGCCGGACAGGCGAAGAAGGGCGATGTGCTGGGCGTGGCGCGACTTGCCGGGATCATGGGCGCGAAGAAGACGGCAGACCTGATCCCGCTTTGCCATCCGCTGCCCATCACGAAGGTTGCGATGGATCTGGTGGCCGATCCCGCCCTGCCGGGCGTTCGGATCACCGCCACCGTCCGCACGTCTGGCCGGACCGGCGTGGAGATGGAGGCGCTGACAGCCGTCTCCACCGCCGCCCTTACGATTTACGACATGCTGAAAGCAGCGGAGAAGAGCATGGAGATCGGCGGCATCCGCATTACCCTGAAGGACGGCGGCAAATCGGGACGGTACGAAGCATGATCTCTGTTTCCGAAGCACTGGAACTGGTTCTGGGCCTTGCCTGCCAAATGGACACCGAACGCCTGCCGCTGGCGCAGGCTTCGGGGCGCGTTCTTGCGCGCGAGGTTGCGGCACGGCGGGATCAGCCGCCATTCGATGCTTCGGCGATGGACGGCTATGCCGTGGCGGGGAACCCGCGTGTGGGCGATGTGCTGCGCCTTGTCGGCGAGGCGAAGGCCGGTCACGCCTTTCCGCAGCAGGTGGGGCCGGATCAGGCAGTGCGCATTTCCACCGGCGCGCCGGTGCCCAAGGGCACCGACCGGATCGTCATTCAGGAGAACACCGTTCGTGACGGCGACCGCATTGCCATCACGCAGGCTTCGGATTCGCTCCATATCCGCCGTCGCGGTCAGGATTTCGCCGCAGGTCAGAGTTTCGCACCGCGCCGCCTGCGCCCTGCCGATCTTGGCCTTCTTGCAGCCATGGACGTGCCGGAGGTGGAGGTGTTCCGCCGCCCCGACGTCGCCATCATTTCCACCGGCGACGAACTTGCGATGCCCGGCGCCGCGATGCGGGACGACCAGATCCCCTCCTCCAACGCCTTCGCGCTGAAGGCGCTGATCGAAGAGGAAGGCGGGCGTGGGCGCATTCTTCCCATCGCAAAGGATGACGCGGAAAGCCTGCGCGCAACCTTCGCGCTGGCCGCAGGGGCGAACCTGATCGTTACGATCGGCGGCGCATCGGTCGGTGATCACGATCTGGTCGGTGCCGTCGCAGCAGAACTCGGGATGCAGCAGGCTTTCCACAAGATCGCCATGCGTCCCGGCAAGCCACTGATGGCGGGGCGGCTGGGTGCGGTGCCGATGCTGGGGCTGCCGGGCAATCCCGTTTCTTCCTATGTCTGTGCGCAGCTGTTCCTGCTGCCGATGCTGCGGGCGATGACGGGCCGGGCGGCGCAGGCACCGCGGATGCAGGCGGCGTTGGCCGAACCGGTGCCGGCCAACGGCCCCCGCACGCATTTCATGCGCGGCGTGGTGGAGGGCGGACGCATCACCCCCTTCGCCGAGCAGGATTCGTCGCTTCTGCTGCGGCTGAGCGAGGCGAACGCCCTGCTGATCCGCCCCGAAAACGATGCCGCACGCGCCGAGGGCGACATCGTGAGCTATCTGCCGATCTGACCGTCATACCCGCGTCACCTTCCTGCAATAAGGACCGCGCATGGCCAAGATCGCGCTTTCCGACGTCACCCTCCGCTTCGGCGCAACCGCCGCTGTTGACGGGGTTTCCTTTACCATTCCTTCGGGTGCGTTCTTTGCGCTTCTGGGCCCGTCAGGCTGTGGCAAGACCACGCTGCTGCGCCTGCTTGCGGGGCTGGAAAAACCCGATGCGGGGCGTATTGCCATCGGCGGGCGCACGGTCGTGGATGACACCACTTTTGTTGATCCGGGCGCACGTGGGTTGGGAATGGTCTTCCAGTCCTATGCCCTGTGGCCGCATATGACGGTGGCGGGCAACATCGCGTTCGGGCTGAAGATGCACCGCGTTCCTTCGGCAGATCGTGCCCGCCGCGTGGCCGAGGCGCTGGAGGTTGTCGGCCTGTCGCATCTGGCAAGCCGCAAACCGCACGAGCTTTCGGGCGGGCAACGGCAGCGCGTGGCGCTGGCGCGATCGCTGGCGGTGCGTCCTGCCCTGATCCTGCTGGACGAACCGCTGGCCAACCTTGATGCGCATCTGCGCCAGTCGATGCTGGCCGAATTCCGACGCATCCACGCCGAAACCCGCGCCACCTTTGTTTTTGTGACGCATGACCAGAACGAAGCGATGGCCGTCGCCACGCATGTGGGCGTGATGAATGCTGGTCGGCTGGAACAGATCGACACGCCCGAGGCGCTGTTCGACCGGCCCGCCACACCGATGGTTGCCCGCTTCGTCGGCCATGGCCGAACGCTGCCGGTTCACGTTTCGGATGGCGCTGTTCACCTGCCCCGCGGCACGATCCGCCTGCCGGGGGATGTGTCCGACGGGGCGGCGTGGCTTTGCCTGCGCCCGCGGGATCTTTCGGTTTCGGCCGATGGCCCGCTGACGGGCCGCGTTGTGGACCGCCGGATGGAGAACGGGATGTTCATCCTGTCCGTCCTGCCCGAGGGGTTGGGCGACACGCTTCTGGACGTGCCGCACACAACCTCTGTCCCGTCGGGTACGTTGGTGGGGCTGCAGATACGCTCTGGCTGGCTGCTTCCGCGGGAAGGCGGGGCAGCGGCATCCATGGCCGCGACCGTTTCCGCATGATACCGCTTCTGCAACAGCCCTTCTGGTTTCTGCGCCACGGGCAGACTGCCTCCAACGCTGCAGGGACCATCGGCGGCGCGACGGATCTGCCGCTGACCGACGAAGGTCGTGCCCAGGCCGAAGCGGCGGCAGCGGTGGCGCGCGATCTGCCCATCGCCTCGATCTGGTGCTCTCCGCTGCAACGCGCACAGGAAACCGCAGCCCCCATCGCGCGGCAGGCGGGCTTGCCCGTCAGGCTTCTGCCCGGCCTTCAGGAACGCAACTGGGGCATATGGGAGGGGCAGCCGCGGGATGTTCTGGTGCGCGACGCCACCCCCGAGGGCGGCGAGGGGCCGGAAGCCTTCCGCAACCGTGTCCGCGCGGCATTGACCGCCATCACAGGCCCCTTCCCCGTTCTGATCGTTGGCCATTCCGGCACCGCGCGGGAAATACATGCCCTGCTTTCGGATGGCCCGTTCCGACGCCCCACGAATGGAGAGCTTTCGGTTTGGCAGAAAGATCCGGACGCGCTTTGGAAAAACCGGATGCTGTCACCAAAGGGTTGCAATGCAGCCGTAAAAGCGCCGGAAATGCTTTGAACACAGGAAGATGACGATGCTCCGCACAATCGCCCTCGGGCTCATGGGTGCCACCGCGCTGACTGGCGCTGCCTTTGCACAGGCTTCGGGCACGATCACGGTTTACACCTCGCAGCCGACCGACCAGATGGACGCTGTCGTGCAGGCGTTCAACCAGGACCACCCAGAGATCGAGGTCGAGATCTTCCGCTCCGGCACGACGGAACTGATGTCGAAGCTGCAGGCCGAATTCACGGCAGGATCCACCCCGGCCGATCTGGTGCTGATCGCCGATGCGGTGGCGATGACGCAACTGAAGAACGACGACCGCCTTCTGCCCTACGAAGATGCCGCGACCGATGGCATCCCCGCCGCACTGATCGATCCCGATCATACATTCTTCGGCACCAAGCTTCTGACCACCGGCATCATCTACAACACCGATCTGGTGACGGAAGCGCCGACCAGCTGGCACGATCTGGAAGCGCCGGAAGCTGCCGCACAAACCATCATGCCGTCGCCGCTTTATTCCGGCGCCGCCGTGATCCACGTCGGCACCATCGTTCAGCAGCCCGGCCTTGGCTGGGAGTATTACGAAACGCTGGCCGAGAACGGCGCTGTCGCGGGTCAGGGCAACGGCACGGTGCTGGAAGCCGTGGCGCGGGGCGAAAAGGCCTATGGCATGATCGTGGACTTCATGGCGCTGAACGCCAAGAAGGAAGGCTCCCCCGTCGATTTCGCCTTCCCCGAGGAAGGCGTGTCCACCATCACGCAGCCCATCGCCATCCTGAAGGACAGCGACAATGCCGAAGCCGCGAAGGTGTTCGTGGATTGGCAGCTTGGCCGCGCGGCGCAGGAACAGTCCGTCACGCAGGGATACTTCCCGATCCTCGAAGGCGTGCAGCAGCCCGAAGGCTATCCCGATCCGGCAACGCTGAAGATCATGGAAGCCGATCCGGCCGTCATGCTGAAAGAAGACCAGGCGATGAAGCAGGAGTTTTCCGATCTCTTCGGTGGCTGACAAGGTTGCGGGACGCGCAAGATGGGGTGGCCAGCATCTGCTGGCCGCCCTTGTCATCATTTACGTGGTGGCAATCGGGCTTTGGCCGCTTGCGCGCCTGTTCCTGACGGCATTTGCGCCGGGGGATGAAGGGCAAGTCCTTGGGCTGATGCGCGACACCCTCGACAGCCGCGCCACGGGCCGCGCCGTCCGGAACACGCTGGAAGCCTCGGGGATCTCCGTTCTCATCTCGGTCGTGGCGGGAACGTTGCTGGCGCTGCTGGTCGGATGCCTTGATCTTCGCGGCCGCGTGGCGATGACCTTCCTGATCCTCTCGCCGCTGCTGATCCCTTCCCAGATCATGGCGCTGGCGTGGATCGAGCTGCTTGGAAGCTCCTCCCCCATCCTCGGCCCGCTGGGGCTTGCACCGGAAGGCCGCAACCCGCTTTATTCCGGCGGTGGCATCGCCTTCCTCATGGGGATCGAGCATATGCCACTCGTGTTCATCGCGGTGCGTGCGACGCTTTCAACGCTGTCAGGTGACCTGGTGGAGGCGGCGCGCATCGCGGGCGCCCGCAGCGCGTCCATCATGCTGCGCGTGATCCTGCCACTTTGCCTGCCCGCCATCGCCGCGGGCGGAACGTTGGCTTTCGCCGCTGCCGTGGGCAATTTCGGCGTGCCTGCACTGCTTGGCATTCCGGGGCGGTTTTCCATGCTGACGACGCTGATCTATCAGCGTCTGAACGGCTTTGGCCCGCAGGTCATGGGGCAAGTTGCCGTTCTGGCACTAATTCTTGTTGTGATGGCCGCGGCGGCGCTGGCGCTGCGGGCGGTGGCAATGCGGCTTGCCGTGCCGGTGCCGGGCGGTCGCAGCTTTCAGCGCTTCGACATCGGGCCCGCCCGCGTGGTGATCGAAGCGGCGGTCTGGCTGGTCCTGTTTGTGGCGATGATCCTGCCGATCCTTGCGCTTCTGGGAACCGCGCTTTCACCCGCACTTGGGGTGAAGCTGTCACTCTCAAACATCTCGGTCGCGCACTTTGCCGAAACACTGGGCAACGGGACCATCCGGCGTGCGCTGGTGAATTCGCTTTCGCTGTCCTTCGCGGCGGCGGCACTGTCGGCCATCGTTGCGATCCCGCTGGTCTGGCTGGCCCATGTGGCACGGATGAAAAGCATGCGCGTGCTGGACGTGCTGGCCGATATTCCCTTCATCGTGCCGGGAACGGTGCTGGCGCTGGCGATGATCCTCGTTTTCCTGCCACCGCTGCCCCTGATCGGCATTTCGATCTATGGGACGCCTGCGATCCTTCTGCTTGCCTATCTTGCACGTTTCCTGCCGCTGGTTCTTCGCCCCGTTGCCGCTGTCGCGACCTCGGCCGAACCCGCATTGGACGAGGCGGCACGCATCTTCAACGCACCCCCCTTGGCGCGCATCATCTCTATCTTCGCGCCGATGGTAACGCCTGCCGCAATGGCCGGTGCGGTGCTGATCGTGATGACCGCCATAAACGAGCTGACGCTATCCTCGCTCCTCTGGTCCTCGGGCGCTGAAACGGTGGGCGTGATGATCTTCTCCCTGCAATACGAAGGGAACTCGACCTCTGCGGCCGCCTTGTCGGTTGTTTCGCTGGTGCTGGTCATGGCGCTGGTCATCGTTGCCGATCTGATGGGCCGCCGTGCGCCGGGCGTCCTTCCCTGGCGCTAAGCAAAGCGGGTTTGCGGTCCGCGGGCGGGCGTGGCAAGCTTCCTGCGAACGGGGCACGCCCCAGAACCCCAACAGCAGCGCGCTTCGTGGATGCCTTCGCCGCATCCCGCAAGCTGGCGTGGCACTAGATCGGAAAGCGGCGCAGCAGGTGGAACCGGCCCAGATCATCCTCGCCCATCAGGCAGATCTCGTGGATGCCGAAATCATCCGGCAGAAGCGGGGCAAGGCGCGGCTCCAGCGCCTCAGGGGCCACGTCGCAGGGACCGGTCAGCGTGATGTGAAAGCGGAACTCCTCCATCACGAAGGGATAGCCCCACTGGTCCAGCAACTCGCGCTGCCTCGGGGTCAGGCTTTCGGGCTTGCGGCGGGCGATTTCGGCCTCGGTCAGCGGGGCGCGGAAAGGGTCAAGGAAGGTCACGATCCGCGCTGCAAGATTGTTCAGCGCCGTTTGATCGCCCTGAGGCACCAGTGCAAGAAAACGCCCGATCCGCGAAATGCGCAACGGGCCGGCCCAGACGGGCGACAGGCGGCGGGAAAGATCCTCCACCGCCACCTCAAGATCCGCTTGGGGGCCGATCAGCCGGAATGGTGCCTTCAGCGTTCCGTGCAGGCCATAGCGGCGCGGCTCAGTCACAAGGGCGTCAACGGAAAGCGGGTGCGATACGCGCTTCCCCTCAACAGGGTCCCAGCCAAGCCATTCGGCACCAAAACGCGCCAGGGGCCCCGGCGGCGGCAGGTAATAGATCGCGTATCGGTTCATCTGCATTCCCCCGTCTATCGGCATTCCACGTCATTGGTGCCACAATCCATTGACGAAACAACTAGTTCCACCAAGTTGGACCACATATGACCGAGACAGTTTTCACCAATGCCACGCTGGTGCTTCAGGATGAGGTGCGCCAAGGCGCGCTGGTGATCCGCGACGGTCTGATTGCCGACCTGGGCACAGCCACGCGAAGCGGGATCGACTGCGGCGGCGACCTGATCGCGCCCGGCCTGATTGAACTGCACACCGACAATCTTGAACGTCACATCCAGCCCCGTCCCGGCGTGGACTGGCCCCATGCAGCCGCAATCGCCGCCCATGACGCCGAATTGGCAGGCTGCGGCATCACCACGGTGTTTGATGCGCTGCGTGTCGGATCTATCGCCAGCGGCGAAGGGTACAAGCGATATGCACGTGCCCTTGCAACCGAAATTCTTGCAGTGCGCCCCCACCTGCGCATCAGTCACCGCCTTCACCTGCGGGCCGAGATGTGTTCCGAAACCCTGATCGACGAGCTGGCGGAATTCGGGCCCGAGGATGACATCGGCATCGTCAGCCTGATGGATCACACGCCCGGCCAGCGCCAGTTCCGCGACATGGAAAAGTTCACGGCCTTTGTGAAGGGCAAGCGCGGCATGTCGGATGAAGCGTTCCAGCAGCACATATCCGGCCTTGCGGCCCTGCAAAGCCGGTTCGGCGCCATGCATCAGGCTGCAGCCGTTGCCGCTGCCCATCGCTGGGGCGCCGTGCTGGCCAGCCATGACGACACAACGCGGCAGCAGGTCGAGACCTCGGCCCGCCATGGCGTGCAGCTGGCCGAATTCCCCACAACGCTGGAGGCGGCAAAGGCCAATCGCGCCGCGGGTATTCACAACATCATGGGCGCACCGAACCTGATCCGCGGCGGCTCCCACTCCGGCAATGTCGCCGCGCAAGAGCTTGCGGCGGCGGGGCTGCTGGACATCATCTCGTCCGATTACGTTCCAGCGGCGCTGCTGGCTTCGGCAATGATGCTGGGCGGCGTCTGGGACGATCTGGCGCGCGGCTTCGCCACCGTCACCGCCACGCCGGCCAAGGCGCTTGGCCTGACGGATCGGGGGCGGCTGGCCCCCGGCCTGCGCGCCGACCTGATCCGCGTGGCGCGGCTTAACGGCCAGCCCCTCATGCGCGGGACATGGGTGGCCGGCCTTCGCGTGGCCTAGAATGAACGGCCCATCTGTGCCGCCTTGCGCCGCACCACCGCGATGCGGTCGGCATTGGCGGGGTGCGAGCCAAGGAACCGGTCGCCCGGGTCAGGCAAACGCTGGAAGAAGCCAAGTCCCTTCACGGGATCATAGCCTGCGGTGATGGCAATCTCGGCGCCAAGGCTGTCAGCCTCAAGCTCGTGGCTTTTGGAATAAACACGCCCACCAAGACCCGCGCCCACATCCGTCAGGGTTTCGGGGTCGATCCCCGCGATGGAGGCCGCGATGCCGCCAAGCAGCGCCCCTGCCGTGGCGCTTTGGGCCTGCCGGTCCAGATGGCCAAGAATGTGGTGCGCCGCTTCGTGGCCCATCACAAAGGCCAGTTCGTCCGTGTTGCGCGCATCGTTCACCAGCGCCGTGGTGAAACGGATGATCGGGCGCCCCCGCGAATCGCGCGACTGGTACGCGTTCGCGATATTGCCCTGCGACGTATCGATGGAGATCAGGAAGTCGCAGTTGCTCCCCCGCGTCCGCTCGCGGCACACCCGCTCCGCCACGGGTTCGATCCTTGATTGCGCCGCGTTGAACGCGGATCGCGCCGCCGAGGGGCTGAGCTTCGGCCCCGGATCGGACACCTGCATCGGCGGCCGCTGCGTCACCTCTTGCTGCGGCAACGGTTCGCATCCGGCAAGGGCAAGAGCCGTCAACACCAATCCCAGTTTGCGCATCGCATCCTCCTGTTCCGCGTTGCTGCTGGATATAGGACGCGTGCCGCCACGCCAATATTCCAGTGGCGGCCCGGCCTCATGCGTCCTAAGCTTTTCCCATGTTTACCATCGAGCACGAATTCGACGCGACGACTGTCACCCTCATCGACGAGGGAAGCCCCGATCTGCAGGAGGACGTGACCATCCACGCCTTCGATGACCAGATTACGCTGGAACAGGTTGATCCCGTCACGCATGAACCCCAGCGCATCGTCCTGTCGATGGTGCAGCTTCGCGATCTGGCAGCGGCGCTGAACCTGCCTGAAGGCAGCTATCGCGTGACACGCGGAACGTGAATTGCGCGGGATGTTTCGGCGCTGTAGATTGCGCGCATGATCCGCATCCTCGCCTTTCTGTTCCTGCTGCTTCCCCTTCCCGCTCTGGCGGAAACGCAAACCTGCACCACATCCGTGGGCGGGCAGCGGCTTGGCCTGTTCTTCGACGAAGGCGATGGCGCGGTTTCTTCCAACCGGACGCGGCGCGAGGCGATCCTGGGCGGCTGGGGCAAGATCGACTGCCCGGCCTATGTCACCCTGCGCTATCTGACGCCGGATCTGACCGATGAACAGCGTGGCCTCTTCTGCCTGCAATGGGACCGGCGGGCGAAAACCTATTCCGGCTATTCCGAGGGGGAGCGGGACGCCTATCTGCGGTGCCGTGCCCCGCGCAAGACGTTCTGCGAAAGGGTCAACACCTCGGTTCAGACATCGCTGGCGGTGGCCGGGCTTGCCGATGCCCCCGAAGGCAGCGAAGGTCTGGTGAACGGCGTGCAGGCGGTGACACGCCCGGGCGGTGCGGTGGTTCTGTCCGGCGCGGGCGCGGCCGTGCAGCAAACCGTCGCCTCGGCCTCGGGGGCGGCGGGCGCGGCACTGGCCACGCCCATCGGGCTTGCCGCTGCAGCCGTCAGCGTGGTTGCCGTGGGCGGTGCCGTTTACTTGTGCAGCGAGTGACTTGACGGCAGGCGGCCCCCGCCCCACACCCTTCCCCGATGAAGGAGATGTCCATGCCGCAAGCCCGTCCCGCCGTGACCGAATTCCTGCTGACGCGCCGTTCGCATCCGCCAAAAACGCTGATCGCGCCCTGCCCCAGCACCGAGCAGCTTCTGCCGATACTGGAAGCGGCGGTTCGCGTGCCCGATCACGGGATGCTGGTGCCGTGGCGCTTTGTCGTCATCGCCCCCGAAGCAATGCCCCGCCTTGCCGACCTGGCCGAAAAGCGTGCGACGGATCTTGGGCTGGATGATGAAAAGCGCGCCAAGGGCCGGGCGCAGTTCGATATCGGCAACCTTGCAGTGATGGTGGTCGCCAGCCCCAAGCTTTCGGACAAGATCCCCGAGATGGAGCAGACGCTGTCCGCCGGTGCCGTCTGCGTTTCGCTGCTGAACGCGGCACTGGCGGCGGGCTGGGGCGCAAGCTGGATCACGGGATGGGTGTCCCATGATCGCGGCTTTGCCGAAGGGATGGGGCTGGCTGCGAACGAATGGATCGCCGGTATCGTGCATATCGGCACGAAAGGCACCGCCCCGGCAGAACGTCCGCGGCCCGATGTCGCCAGCATCACGACGTGGCTGGGCGCATGATCCTTGCCGCGTTTTTCCGTGCCGTCGGGCAGGCGCTGGACCCGCGCTTTCGCCGCGTCCTGCTCATGGGCGTCGGGCTTACCATCCTGCTGCTGATCGCGATCACGGCCCTGTTCGTCTGGGGGATCGGGGTGCTGGTGCCCGACACAGTCAGCCTGCCATGGATCGGCCCCATAGGCGGGCTGGACTGGGTGGCCGGTGCCGGCGGCATCGTGGTGATGCTTGCCGCCTCCGTCTTCCTGATGGTTCCGGTGGCATCGGCCTTTACGGGGTTCTTCCTTGAGGACGTGGCCGAAGCGGTCGAGAAGCGGCATTATCCCCACCTGCCCGCCGCAGCGCCCCTGCCCTTTTTGGAGCAACTGCGGGAAAGCGCCAGCGCCTTCCTGCTG
Source organism: Falsirhodobacter deserti (assembly GCF_004015795.1). Classification (GTDB taxonomy): domain Bacteria; phylum Pseudomonadota; class Alphaproteobacteria; order Rhodobacterales; family Rhodobacteraceae; genus Falsirhodobacter; species Falsirhodobacter deserti. Next base: position 1,370,312 of record NZ_ML137218.1, read on the forward strand.
CTGATTGCGGTGAACACGGTGGCACTGGCGGCATATGTCTTTGCGGGGCCGCTGGCGCCGGTGCTGTTCATCACGCTGAACGGCTGGCTGCTGGGGCGGGAATACTTCACGCTGGTGGCAATGCGCCGCGTGGGCCGGGCCGAAGCGAAGCGGCTGCGCCAGCGCCACATTGCACGGGTCTGGCTGGCGGGGGCACTGATGGCGGCACCGCTATCAATCCCGATCGTGAACCTGATCATGCCGGTGCTGGGCGTGGCGACGTTCACCCACATCTATCACCGGCTGCAACGGGGGGCCTAGGCCTCCCGCCGCGCAACGCGGCCGCCGCTTTCGCGGCGGCGCCGGTTCATTCCTTCGGAATGACGCGCAGGCCCAGCTCGCGAAGCTGCTCGTTCATAGGCTCCGACGGGGCGTTCATCAGCATGTCTTCGGCGCGCTGGTTCATCGGGAACATGATGACCTCGCGGATATTCGGCTCATCGGCCAGCAGCATCACGATCCGGTCGATGCCCGCCGCGCAGCCGCCGTGGGGCGGCGCGCCATAGCGGAACGCCTTGACCATGCCGCCGAAGCGCTTTTCCACTTCCGAGTTCGGATAGCCCGCAATCTCGAACGCCTTGAACATGATCTCCGGCTTGTGGTTCCGGATCCCGCCCGAGATCAGCTCGTACCCGTTGCAGGCAAGGTCGTACTGGTAGGCGTGAACCTTCAGCGGATCGCCATTCAGCGCCTCCATCCCGCCCTGCGGCATGGAGAAGGGGTTGTGGCTGAAATCGATCTTGCCGTCGTCGGTCTTCTCGTACATCGGGAAATCGACGATCCACGCAAAGCGGAAGCTGTCCTTTTCCGTCAGGCCCAGTTCCTCGCCGATGACGTTGCGGGCGCGGCCTGCGACAGCCTCGAACGCGTCCGGCTTGCCGCCAAGGAAGAAGGCGGCGTCACCCTCGCCCAGGCCAAGCTGCTGGCGGATCGCCTCCGTCCGCTCCGGCCCGATGTTCTTGGCCAACGGACCGGCGGCTTCCAGACCGTCCGCACCCGCGCGCCAGAAGATATAGCCCATGCCCGGCAGGCCCTGGCTTTGCGCGAAGGCGTTCATGCGGTCGCAGAACTTGCGGCTGCCACCGGTGGGCGCGGGAATGGCACGGATCTCGGTCCCCTCCTGCTCCAGCAGCTTGGCGAAGATGGCAAAGCCCGATCCGCGGAAATGATCGGACACGACCTGCATTTTGATCGGGTTGCGCAGGTCCGGCTTGTCCGAGCCGTACCACGCCATTGCGTCACGATAGGCGATGCGCGGCCAATCGGTATCAACGCGCTTGCCGCCGCCAAACTCCTCGAAGATGCCCTGGATGACGGGCTGCACGGACGCGAACACATCCTCCTGCTCCACGAACGACATCTCGATGTCCAGCTGGTAGAAGTCGGTCGGCGAACGGTCGGCGCGCGGATCTTCGTCGCGGAAGCAGGGTGCGATCTGGAAGTAACGGTCGAAGCCCGCCACCATGATCAGCTGCTTGAACTGCTGCGGCGCTTGCGGCAACGCATAGAACTTGCCCGGATGCAGGCGCGACGGCACGAGGAAGTCGCGCGCACCTTCGGGACTGGAGGCGGTGATGATCGGCGTCTGGAATTCGTTGAAGCCTTGGTCCCACATCCGGTTGCGGATCGAACGGATCACGTTCGAACGCAGCATCATGTTGCGGTGCAGCTTTTCGCGGCGCAGATCAAGGAAGCGATAGGTCAGGCGCGTTTCTTCGGGATAGTCGACTTCGCCGAAGACCGGCATCGGCAGTTCGTCCGCCGCGCCCAGAACGTCGACGCCGCGGGCATAAACCTCGATCTCGCCCGTGGGCAGCTTGGGATTCACGAGGCTGGCGTCGCGCGCCTTCACGCTTCCTTCGATCCGGATCACCCATTCGGCGCGGACCTTTTCCAGATCGGCAAAGGCTGCGCTGTCGCTGTCGCAGATCACCTGCGTGATGCCGTAATGATCGCGCAGGTCGATGAACAGCACGCCGCCGTGGTCACGCACGCGGTGCACCCAACCGGACAGGCGCACATCCTGCCCGACATTTGCGGTGTTCAGATCGGCACAGGTATGGCTGCGATAGGCGTGCATCACGCTCCCCTTTCCACGAGGCTTTGGTTCGCGTCGGAGGAACACCGCCTGCCGCGTGAAGTCAAGTCGTCAAGGCCCTGTCACATTCCTATGTTTGAAGGGCGCGACAATCAGGAGTAACGACCATGGACGACACCTCTGCCCGCGACTGGCTGGAAGCGGAACTTGCCGATACGCTGGACGAGGACTACGAGCTGGAGCTGGAAGACGCACAGCTCTCTCAGGAAATCGCGAAGATCTACAAGAAGTCCCACCCCTCGCGGATCGACCGGCTGGATTATTTCCGCAACCTGATCCGCCTGCAATCGGAGTTGATCCGGCTGCAAAGCTGGGTGCAGTATCACAAGGAAAAGGTCGTCGTCATCTTCGAGGGGCGCGATTCTGCCGGCAAGGGCGGCGTCATCAAGCGCATCACCCAGCGCCTCAATCCGCGCGTGGTGCGCACGGTCGCGCTTCCTGCGCCTTCGGACCGTGAAAAGACGCAGTGGTATTTCCAGCGCTATGTCCCCCACCTGCCCGCAGGCGGAGAGATCGTGCTGTTCGATCGCAGCTGGTACAATCGCGCAGGCGTGGAACGCGTGATGGGCTTTGCCGACGAAGATCAGGTAGAGCAGTTCTTTGAGGATGTTCCGGAATTCGAACGGATGCTGGTCCGGTCCGGCATCAAGGTGGTGAAATACTGGTTCTCCATCACCGATGAAGAACAGCAGATGCGCTTCCTTATGCGGGTGCATGATCCGATGAAGCAGTGGAAACTGTCGCCGATGGATCTGCAGTCGCGCGTGCGGTGGGAACAGTACACGAAGGCGAAGGAACAGATGTTCGCACGCACGAACATCCCCGAAGCGCCGTGGTATATCGTTGAAGGTAACGACAAGAAGCGCGCGCGCCTGAACTGCATCGACCACCTGCTGACGCTGTTCCCCTACGAGGATGTGCCACACGAGGATATCAGCCTGCCCGAGCGCGTGTTCAACCCCGACTACGAACGCAAGGTTCTGCCGCCGGAACTTTACGTGCCGTCGAAATACTGATCGATCGGGGCGGCCGCGTCAGAACGGCCGCTCCACGTTGCCGGCATAGAAATAGATGCCAAGGCCGACGGTGAAGATGATCAGCCCGGCGATGGAGTGCATGATCCACGCCATCGGGAAGCTGCGCCGCACCGAATGGGCCCAGGCGAAGACGAGCCCGCCCACAAAGGTCATCACCATGACCACTCCGTTCCAATACATCAGGTGGGCCAGCGAAAAGAGCGCTGCATTCAGCATCATCCCCTGATTGCCCGCTGGCATGATGTCGCGATACCGGCGGAACCACAGGGCACGGAACACGATCTCCTGCGGCAGGGCGGACAGCAGCGGATAAAGCAGCGCGATGATCAGCAGCCTGTGCGGATGGTTCAGCAAGGTTGCAAACATCCGTTCAGGTGCGGCGAGCTGCATCACGATCACGCCAGCCACCAGCGTCACGGCCGACAATGCCGCCACCGCCTTCCAGCTGATTGCCCGCCATCCGCCCAGAAGCTCGTTCCAGTGAAACCCCGGCGTTGCCCAAAGCAGCGCCAAGCCGGCAAGCATGAAGACGAACAGGCATTCGAACAGCCGGTCGGGCGGCATGAACATCGCGACGGCAACCGGCACCACCACATAGAACCCGATGAACTCTGCCCAAAGCAGAAGCCGCGGGGCCCCGATCTCTCGTGCGTCCGACATTGCAGTTCCCTTGCTGGCTGTGCTGAACAAAGCTGGTCATCCGGTCCGCCACATCAAGACATCACACCCCAAGGTGATCGTCCGACCATGCCGCGAAGCCCCCTTCGGCAGCGCGCCGCAAAAGGCACCTGACAACCCCGCGGCGGGGCCCAGGTTCCCACTGATGCACGCACTTGCCGGTTCAGGGTTGCGCGGGGGCGCGACATCACTATAAACCGCGTCAATTTGCATAATCCCTGCCCGACTCCGACCCTGTCCGCATGGACTTCGGGGGGCAGCCACATGGGGCCAAACATGCCGAAAAGAACCGATATCACCTCCATCATGATCATCGGCGCAGGCCCCATTGTTATCGGCCAGGCGTGCGAGTTCGACTACTCCGGCGCACAGGCCTGCAAGGCGCTGCGCGAAGAGGGTTACCGGGTCATCCTGGTGAACTCCAACCCGGCCACGATCATGACCGATCCGCAGTTGGCCGACGCCACCTATATCGAGCCGATCACCCCCGAGGTTGTTGCCAAGATCATCGAGGCCGAGCGCCCCGACGCCCTGCTGCCCACCATGGGCGGGCAGACCGGCCTGAACACCGCCCTGGCCCTGGCCGACATGGGCGTGCTGGAAAAGTTCAACGTCCAGCTGATCGGTGCCAACCGCGAAGCCATCGAAATGGCCGAGGACCGCAAGCTGTTCCGCGAGGCGATGGACCGTCTGGGCATCGAAAACCCCAAGGCCACCATCGTTGCCGCCCCGAAACTGGCAAACGGCAAATACGACATCAATGCCGGCGTTGCCGAGGCGATGGCCGCGATCGAATATGTCGGCCTGCCCGCCATCATTCGCCCCGCCTTCACGCTGGGCGGTACGGGCGGCGGCGTCGCCTATAACCGCGACGATTATGAACGGATCGTGCGGTCGGGCCTCGACGCCTCGCCTGTTGCGCAGGTGCTGGTGGATGAAAGCCTTCTGGGCTGGAAGGAATACGAGATGGAGGTCGTGCGGGATCGCAACGACAACGCCATCATCGTCTGCTCCATCGAGAACGTCGACCCGATGGGCGTGCATACGGGCGATTCCATCACCGTGGCCCCTGCCCTGACGCTGACGGACAAGGAATATCAGGCGATGCGCAACGGCTCCATCGCCGTGCTGCGCGAGATCGGCGTTGAAACCGGCGGCTCCAACGTGCAATGGGCGATCAACCCCGCCGATGGCCGCATGGTCGTGATCGAGATGAACCCGCGCGTGTCGCGCTCCTCGGCGCTGGCATCGAAAGCGACGGGCTTCCCTATTGCCAAGATCGCCGCGAAGCTGGCCGTCGGCTATACGCTGGACGAGCTGGACAACGACATCACCAAGGTCACCCCTGCCAGCTTCGAACCGACCATCGACTATGTCGTCACCAAGATCCCGCGCTTCGCGTTCGAGAAGTTCCCCGGATCGAAGCCCGAATTGACCACCGCCATGAAGTCGGTGGGAGAAGTGATGGCCATCGGCCGGACCTTCCACGAATCCATGCAGAAGGCCTTGGCCAGCCTTGAAACGGGGCTCAGCGGTTTTGACGAGATCGCCATCGAGGGTGCGCCGGAGAAGGTTGCCATCATCAAGGCGATCAGCGCCCAGACCCCCGACCGCATCCGCCTGATCGCACAAGCCATGCGGCACGGCCTTTCGGATGATGAGATCCAGGCCGCGACCAGCTTCGATCCGTGGTTCCTCGCCCGCATCCGCGAGATCATCGAAGAAGAAGCAAAGATCATCGCCGGCGGTCTGCCCGCCGATGCCGAAGGCCTGCGCCGCCTGAAGATGTTCGGGTTCACGGACGCACGTCTTGCCAGCCTGACCGCCCAATCCGAGGAAGCCGTCCGCAAGGCGCGCCGCAGCCTTGGCGTTACCGCCGTGTTCAAGCGCATCGACACCTGCGCGGCCGAGTTCGAAGCCCAGACGCCCTACATGTATTCGACCTATGAAAGCCCGGTTCAGGGCGAGGTCGAGGACGAGGCCCGCCCGTCGAACGCCAAGAAAATCGTCATTCTTGGCGGTGGCCCGAACCGGATCGGCCAGGGGATCGAGTTCGACTATTGCTGCTGCCATGCCTGCTATGCGCTGTCGGATGCGGGCTATGAAACCATCATGGTCAACTGCAACCCCGAGACGGTTTCAACCGATTACGACACGTCGGACCGCCTGTATTTCGAGCCGCTGACGCTGGAACATGTGCTGGAAATCCTGCGCGTGGAGCAGGAGAATGGCACGCTGCATGGCGTCATCGTGCAGTTCGGCGGTCAGACTCCGCTGAAACTGGCCCATGCACTGGAAGAAGAAGGCATCCCGATCCTCGGCACCACGCCCGACGCGATCGACCTGGCCGAGGACCGCGAGCGGTTCCAGCAACTGCTGAATGATCTGAACCTGAAGCAGCCGGTGAACGGCATCGCATCTTCGGACGAACAGGCGCTGGCGATCGCCGACCGTGTGGGCTTCCCGCTGGTCATCCGCCCCTCCTATGTTCTGGGCGGTCGCGCGATGGAAATCGTGCGCGATATGGATCACCTGAAACGCTACATCACCAATGCCGTCACGGTTTCGGGCAAGAACCCCGTCTTGCTGGACAGCTATCTGACCGGCGCGATCGAAGTGGACGTGGATTGCCTTTCCGACGGCCAGAACGTCCACGTCGCCGGCATCATGGAGCATATCGAGGAAGCGGGCGTCCATTCGGGCGACTCTGCCTGCTGCCTGCCGCCCCACTCGCTGGATGCCGAAACGATCGAGGAGCTGAAGCGCCAATCGATTGCCATGGCACGCGCACTGAACGTGGTCGGCCTGATGAACGTGCAGTTCGCCATCAAGGACGGCACGATCTTCGTACTGGAAGTGAACCCCCGCGCATCGCGCACCGTGCCTTTCGTGGCCAAAGCCACCGACAGCGCCATCGCATCCATCGCGGCGCGCCTGATGGCGGGCGAGAAACTGGACACCTTCCCGCTGCGTGAAGCCTATCCGGCAGGTGTCGGCCCCGACACCTCGCTGCCACTGGCGGATGCAATGACGCTGGCAGATCCGATCACGCCGTGGTTCTCGGTCAAGGAATCCGTGCTGCCCTTCGCCCGTTTCCCCGGTGTCGATACGCTGCTTGGGCCGGAAATGCGGTCCACTGGCGAGGTGATGGGCTGGGATCGCACCTTCGCGCTGGCCTTCCTGAAGGCGCAGATGGGTGCGGGCACGCACCTGCCCGAAGAGGGCCGGGTGTTCTTCTCGGTCAAGGATGCCGACAAGACCGAGGCACTGGCCGAAGCCGCGCGCGGCCTGCTGGACCTCGGGTTCGAGATCGTCGCAACGCGCGGCACGGCGAACTGGCTGACGGCGCAGGGCATCAAGGCCACGCTGGTCAACAAGGTGTATGAGGGCCGCCCGAACATCGTGGACCGGCTGAAGAACGGCGACATTGCATTGGTGATGAACACGACCGAAGGCGCGCAGGCCGTGGCAGACAGCCGCGACATCCGTTCGGTCGCGCTTTACGAGAAGATCCCCTACTTCACCACGGCAGCAGGCTCCATGGCTGCGGTGGAGGCGATGAAGGCGCGCGGCGAAGGCATTGGCGTGCGCACGCTGCAGGGCTGATCGGGAACCCCCTCCCTGGCGACGCGTTGGCGCGCAAAGGGAGGGGTTGCCATGGCTTCGCGCGCTGTCTGGAAGGGTCAGATCCGCATTTCGCTTGTGTCCATTCCGGTGGAAGTGCACAGCGCGACGCAAACAGGGGCGCGCGTGTCCTTTCGCCAGATCCACGGCCCGTCGGGCAAGCGGGTGAATTACGAAAAGACGGTCGCCGGCATCGGCAAGATCAAGACCGATGAAATCCTCAAGGGATACGAGCTTGGGGATGATGAATACCTGCTGCTTCAGCCCGAGGAAATCGACGCGATCCGGCTGGAAACCAAGCGTACCTTCGAACTCGTGCAATTCGTGGACGCGTCCGAGATCTCTCCGCTTTATTACGACAAACCCTATTACGTGATCCCGACGGACGAACTGGCCGAGGATGCCTATCGCGTCGTGCGCGATGCGCTGCGCCAGTCCGGCAAGGTGGGGCTGGGGCAGCTGACGATGCGGGGGCGTGAATATCTCTGCTCCATCCGCCCCTGCGGTGACGGGCTGCTGATGGAAACGCTGCATTACGCCGACGAGATCAAGTCGGCCGATCCGCTTTTCGCCTCGATCGAGGATGAACCGGCGGACAAGGAACTGCTGGCCGTGGCCACCCAGTTGATCGAGCGCAAGACCGCCCCCTTCGATGCCCGCGCCTTCACCGATCATTACGATGCCGCCCTGCGCGAACTGATTGAATCCAAGCGCAAGAACCGGAAAACGCCGCGCGTCACCAGCGGCGACAAGGGCACCTCCAAGGGCACCAATGTCGTCGATCTGATGGAAGCGCTGCGCCAAAGCCTGAAAACGGACGAGGCGGCGAAGAAGAAGCCGCGCAGCAGCGGATCGAGATCGCGTAAATCCGCCTGATGGACGCGCTGCGGGCATATCGCCAGAAGCGCGATTTCAGCGTGACGCCCGAACCGTCGGGGGGGCATGGCGGTGGCGCGGCCCTGCGATATTCGGTGCAGATGCACGATGCGACGCGCCTGCACTGGGACCTGCGGCTTGAATGGAACGGGGTGCTGTTGTCATGGGCGGTCACGCGTGGGCCGTCCGCCGATCCCGCCGACAAGCGGTTGGCCGTGAGGACCGAGGATCACCCCTTCGACTATCTGACCTTCGAGGGCGCCATCCCCGCGCGCGAATATGGCGCAGGCACCGTCATGCTGTGGGATCTTGGATGGTGGCAGCCCTTTCATGATGTCGATGACGGGTTGGCCAAGGGCCACCTGCATTTCGCGCTGCACGGGCGGCGTGGCACCGGGGCGTGGTCTTTGGTGCGCATGAAAGGGAAAGAACGCCGCGAGAACTGGCTGATGATCAAGGAGGATGACGCCGCCGCCTCCAGATCCGACGTTCCGCTGGCCGAGGCGTTCGACCGCAGCATCCTGACGAACAGAACCCTAGCGCAGATCGCAGCCGGCACCGGACCGGAACCCTTCGAAGCTGCGCGCAAGGGCGCCACGCCCCGCTTTCGCAAGCCGCAGCTTGCGCAGCTGGTGGATGCGCCGCCCGAGGGCGAGGATTGGCTGCACGAGGTGAAGCTTGACGGCTATCGCGCGCAGATAGCCATCGGCAAGGGGGGCACCGTGATCCGCACACGCAGCGGTCAGGATTGGTCGGACCGCTTTGCAGAACTCCTGCCACCTTTGACGGCACTTCCGTGTGATACCGCGGTCATAGATGGCGAGATCGTCGCCGGGGCGGGCCTTCAAGGCTTTTCCGGCCTGCAGGCTGCGATCAAGGCGGGCGGCCCCTTCCTGTTCTACGCCTTCGACCTTCTGTCGCTGGATGGACATGACCTGTCGGGGCGTCCGCTGGAGGACCGGCGTGACGCGTTGGAAAAGCTGCTGACCAGCGCGCCACCCCTTGGCCCGGTGCGGCTTTCCCCAGCCATTCAAGGGGACGCAACCGAGGCTTTGGGCGTCATCTGCGAAGCGGGCGGCGAAGGCCTCATCTCAAAGCGCCGCGACGCTGCTTACCGGGCTGGACGTTCGTTGATCTGGCAGAAAACCAAATGCATCCGGCGGGCAGAGTTCCTGATCTGCGGGTGGCAACCTTCGGACAAGCGTGGGCGTCGGTTTTCCTCGCTCCTGCTGGCAACAAGGGATGAAGGGCAGCTTGTGTATCGCGGCAAGGTCGGCACCGGCTTTGACGATGCGGCGCAGGATGACCTGATGGCGTTGTTGCAACCATTGGCCCGCACAACCGCGCCATTGGCAAAGCGCCCGGCCGAAACACGCGGTGCCCGCTGGGTGGAGCCTGTGCTTGTTGCCGAGATCGCCTATGCAGAACTGACCGCAGATGGATTGCTTCGGCATGCGCGTTTCGTTGGCCTGCGTGAAGACAAGCCTGCGCCCAAAATCGCGATGGATGTTCCGAAACAGCAACCTTCCGATCGCCCGCAGATCGCAGGCATCGGCATCAGCAACCCGGACCGGATCATCTTTCCCCGCAAGAAGATCACGAAGCTTGATATCGTAAGATACTATGACGTGATGGCAGAGAGAATCCTGCCGACCCTGGCCGGCAGGCCGGCATCCCTGGTGCGCCTGCCCGAAGGGCTGGAGGGGGAACGGTTCTTTCAAAAACACCTCGGAAAGGGCTTTCCGGGCGGCATCCGCAGCATCAAGATCGAAGAATCCAGCGGCAAGATCGCCGACTATCTTCATATTGTTGATGCCAGCGGACTGGTGGGTGCCGCCCAGATGGGCACGGTGGAGTTTCACCCGTGGGGCGCTCGCAGCGACCGGCTGGATCGCCCCGAACGTCTGGTTTTCGACCTTGATCCCGATGAGGGTCTGGGCTTTCCCGCCGTGCGAAGCGCTGCCATGGCCTTGCGTGATCGGCTGGGCGACCTGGGACTTGCCTCATGGCCGCTGCTGTCGGGGGGCAAGGGCATCCACGTTATCGTGCCGCTGCGCCGCACGGCGAGCTGGGATACGGCGAAACTTTTCGCCCAGCTCGTTGCCACCGTCATGACCGAGGATGCACCCGATCACTTCACGGCCACCATGTCAAAGGCTCGGCGCAAGGGGCGCATCTTTATCGACTGGCTGCGCAATGATCGCGGATCGACCGCGATCGCCCCCTTTTCCCTGCGCGCGCGCGAGGGAGCGCCGGTTGCCGTTCCGGTATCGTGGGACGAACTGCGCGGCATCCGCTCCGCCAGCGCATTCTCTCTCCCTGCTGCTATGGAGCGGGATTGGACCGCACTGGAGGTTCCCGAACCGGTGACGCTGAGTGTTCGGTTGCTGGAGCGGCTGACCAAGTCCTGACCAACCGGCAACGCAGCCACGGCGATCCGAGAGGACAATCCGCCCAGCGCCCGCGCAGGCAGTTCGACATCATCAGAACCCCATGAGGCCTTCGGCCTGATGAGGCGGGGGCGCGGCGGCAAGATGGTCAATATCGGCCACCGGCATAGACGGCAGGGGCCGGGAGGTAATCGGCCATGTCGAAGAACGCCTGCCAGCGCGGGTAATAGTGGCCGTGCATGATCACTCGTCTGCGCAAACTCTCAGGTGCGCAGCCGCCAGCTTGGCTTTTCCTTTGCAAAGAAAGCAGCGATGCCTTCCTGAGCCTCGCTGGTCTCCCACCGGTCCGCAAGGGCGTTCACCGACAACTCGGCGGCAGCGATCGGATCGGCGATGCTTGCCAGTCGCCGACAAAGGGACTTGGCCGCCGAGACCGCACCCGGAGCGCAGTCGAGGAACGCGAGAACCTCTGCCTCGCTCGCCTCGTCAAGTCTTTCGGCGGGGACGGCGGTGGCCAAAAGTCCCGCGGGCAACAGGAATGCGGCATCGAAAGGTTTGGCGTTGAAAAACACCTGACGCGCGAACGCCTCTTTCAGACGCCGCACGACGAATGGCCCGATCGTGGCGGGGACAAGCCCAAGGCGGGTTTCGGTCAGTGCGAAACGCGCGGCATCCTCGGCCACAACCATTTCACAAACCGCGATCAGCCCAGACCACCGCCATAGGCGGCGCCCTGAACACACAACCACGGGACGGGGCAGCGCATCCCAAAGGCCCAGCAGCCATCGCCTCATCCAGCTTGCCGGCACGATCCTTTTCCCACTGGGCTTTCATCCAGCCCAGATCTCCGCCCGCGCAGAGGTCTTTCCTTCGGACCGCAGAACCACGACCCGCACGTCGGACATTCCTGCCCCGTCGCTAAGCTCGGCGATCATCGCTGCGTTCATCGCGTTCTGCTTTGCGGGCCGGTTCAGCGTCACATAGGCGACCTGCCGGCTGTCGATCTCAAACCGGATCGTTTCATAGGTCATGGTGCGTCACTTTCATCCGATGGGTCAAAGCGCGGCAACGTGATCCTCTGCCAGCCGAAACGCCGCACGGTCGATCCCGGTGTGAAACCCGGCGGCGTCAAGCACTGAAAACTCGCTAAGCTGGTCCTGGTCAATCCGCAGGTGGCGTGACAAGGAAGCTCGCGCCTACCTCAACGCGCAGTTGGTGCGGGAGCTGGACCAGGTTTTTCAACACAATCTCCCACGGGCCGCCGCCAGCGCTTCTTTACTGCCACACCCGCAGAGTCGCTCACCAGACCTTCAACGTGATCACCTGATCCTACAACGGGATCGTCTGCCGGTTGTCGCGGGCGATCATCCTCTGGATCTGCTGCACGATCTGGTCGGCGTGCAGAGTTGCCATGCGATCCGCCTCGGCCACGTCCTGCGCTTCCAGGATGGCGATAATCTCGTCATGCTCGCGGACATATTGTTCCGGCAGCCGGTTGTCGAACGAGGAGTAATAGACCCGCAGGATTCGCCGCCCCTCGTCCAAAAGGCGCTGGAACAGAGCGGTGTAATAGGGGTTTCGGCCAGCCTCGGCGATGGCGACGTGAAAATCGCGATTGGTCGCGATCATGGCCTTGGCGTCCTGCGTCGTGACGGCCGCGGCAAAGCGCAGCTGATGTTCGCGGATGACCTCCAGGTCCTGATCCGTGCGGTTCTGTGCGCCCAGTCGGGTCGTGACGCGGTACATCAAAGTCAGCGCATCGAAGAAGTTGTGCACGTTAAGGAAATCAATGTTCGCCACGATGGTGGAACGATTGGGCAAGGTCGTGACCAGACCTTCTCCGGCCAGCCGGACCAGCGCCTCGCGTATCGGCGTGCGTGACATGGACAAACGCTCTGCCAGTTGGATTTCGTCGATCGGGCTGCCGGGGGGCAGAACAAGATCAAGGATCTCTTCCCTCAAGATCGCGTGGACCAGCCGGACGCCCTCGCCCCGCTTGCGCTCCGTTCGTTCGATCTGCTCGATCATTCAGGCCCTATCTGTTGTCGACAGCTTGTATAACATCTTCGGCGTCAACTTAAATAGCTTGATTCACAGCTGCAAGTTCTGTCGACACGCAGAATACAGTTTGTATTGTTCTCAGCAGAGCAATGATTCCCGACTGCCTTTTCCTTTGGAGAGCCGCCTATGAAAGCCCAGATCTTTTCCGGATGCATTCCGGCCCTGATGACCCCCTGCACCGCAGACCGCCAACCGGACTTCGGTGCCCTTGTCGCCAAAGGTAAGGAGCTTGTCGCGCACGGCATGTCCGCCGTTGTGTATTGCGGATCGATGGGCGACTGGCCCCTTCTGACGGACGAACAGCGGATGGAGGGAGTGGAGCGTCTGGTTCGAGCCGGCGTTCCAGTCATTGTCGGCACCGGCGCCATTAACAGCGTCAAGGCCGTGGCACATGCAGCGCATGCCCAGAAGGTCGGCGCGCAAGGCCTGATGGTCATCCCCCGGGTTCTGTCACGCGGGCCGTCCGTCGCCGCACAAAGGGCGCATTTCAAGGCCATTCTGGCGGCAGCGCCTGATCTTCCGGCCGTGATCTACAACAGCCCTTACTACGGATTTGCCACCCGTGCCGACCTGTTCTTCGCCCTGCGCGCCGAACACCCGAACCTTGTGGGCTTCAAGGAGTTCGGCGGCCCGGCCGACATGCGCTATGCCGCGGAAAACATCACCAGCCAAGACGAGGATGTCTCGCTGATGGTCGGCGTCGACACAGCCGTCTTCCATGGTTTCGTCAATTGCGGGGCTACGGGCGCGATCACCGGCATCGGCAATGTGCTTCCCAAAGAGGTGCTTCATCTGGTCAAACTGGCTCAGGCGGCAGCGAAGGGCGACGCCACGGCCCGCCAGCTCACCCTGGAGCTGGAGCAGGCGCTGGCCGTCCTTTCGTCCTTCGACGAAGGTCCCGATCTGGTCCTCTATTTCAAGCACATGATGGTGCTGAAGGGTTCGCCGGAATACAGCCTGCACTTTTATGAAACCGACGCGCTGACCGACAGCCAGCGCCGCTATGCCGAAGCGCAGCTTCAGCTGTTTGACGCGTGGTACAAGGGCTGGACGGCGCAACCCGCCGTCCGCCAATACGCGGCCTGACCTCCTAGACCGCGTCGAGGCCGAGTGTGCGGAGCTGCTCCAGTTCCGTCCATTCGGCCTCGGTCAGATGAATACCCTCCGCCTGCGCCTTTGCGCGGGCGGCAAAACGACGTTGGGACGGCAGGCGCGCGCCCTGACCAACGATGGCTTCGAAAAGACCTTCGGCGCGGGCAAAGGGATCGCCCGGCCGCCCGGCCGCGAAGCGTTCGGGGCTGAAGGCCAGCACCAGTTCGCCATGCCGTGGCGCAAGGGTTGTGCCGCCCACCAGATCACGCGCCTCCGGGCTGGTCAGATCGCCGATCATCACCCCCGCCAGAAGTTCCACCATGGTCGAAATGGCCGATCCCTTGTGCGCCCCGAAGGGAAGCATCGCGCCTTCCAGCGCGCTGACCGGATCGGTCGTCGGCCGCCCTTCCCGATCCACGGCCCATCCTTCCGGCAGCGAGGTGCCGGCGCGGCGGTGCAACTCGATCTCGCCGCGCGCGGCGACGCTGGTGGCAAAGTCGAAAACGTAGGGCAGCCGGTTCACGCGGGGCCATCCAAAGGCGATCGGGTTCGTGCCCAGAAGCGCCTCGTTTCCCCCTGCCGGCGCAACGCTGGCATAGCTTGGGCACATTGCAAGCGCCGCCACCCCCAAGGACGTCAGCGTTTCCACCTCCGGCCACAGCGCGGAGAAGTGGACGCAGTCGTTGATGACCAGCGCCGCCACCCCCAGGGTCTTCGCACGTTCCGCCAGAACGGGCGCGGCAAGATCGAACCCGCCGCAGGAAAATCCACCCCCCGCCTCGATCCGCAACACGGCCGAGCCGTCATCCGTCAGCACAGGTTCGGCCTGCGACTTGACCATCCCCGCCTTGATGGTCCGCAGGCATCCCGCCAGACGATAGACCCCATGCGAGGTGCAATCGTCCTGCTCCGCCAGGGCGATAACCCGCGCCGTCGCCGCCGCCTGTCGCTCTGACAAGCCTGCGTTGCGGAAGATCTCCTCGATCATCGCGGTCAATGTTTCGACTGTGACGGGGCTGCGTTCGGCCATACGGGCGACTCCTTCTTTGTGACACTTAATGTATACATAGAGTATTCTCTGTTGCGTCACAAAAATCCCGGCGTCATAACTTTTGAACGAGTAGGTCGAATCAAGACCACCATCAGGGAGTATCTACATGAAGACCGCATTTGTGGCCGGGCTTCTTGCCGCCACGTCTCTGGCGTCCGTAGCCCATGCCGACGCGCTGGACGACATCATCTCCTCTGGCACACTGCGTTGCGCGGTTGTTCTGGATTTCCCGCCCATGGGATCGCGGGATGAAAGCAACACGCCGATCGGCTTCGACGTCGATTATTGCAACGATCTTGCCACCGCTTTGGGAGTTGAGGCCGAGATCGTCGAGACACCCTTCCCCGAACGCATCCCGGCGCTGATGTCCGGCCGCGTCGATGTCGGTGTCGCCTCCACATCCGACACGCTGGAACGTGCCAAGACGGTCGGGATGACGATCCCCTATTTCGCGTTCGAGATGGCGGTCACGGCCAATGAAGCGTCCGGAGTCACCTCGTTCGAGGGGATGAAGGGCAAGACCGTGGGCGCCACTGCCGGCACCTACGAGGCGATCGCGCTGGAGGAGCAGGTGAAGGAATGGGGAACCGGCACGTTCCGGCCCTATCAGACCCAAGCCGACGTGTTCCTTGCCCTCAGCCAAGGGCAGATCGACGCCACCGTGTCCACGTCCACCGTGGCGCAGGCGAACGTCAAGACCGGCAACTTCCCCGGCATTTCGGTGGTGGGCACGGCGCCGTTCGACACGGACTATGTCTCGCTCTTTGCCATGCGCGAGGAGTATGGCCTGTTGAACTTCCTCAACCTCTTCATCAACCATCAGGTCCGCTCCGGCCGCTATGCCGAGCTGTACGAGAAATGGGTCGGAGGCGAAGTGCCTGACCTGACGGCCAACGGCGTCTACCGTTGATCTGAGGCGCCCGCGCCGGCAGGCTTTGCCTTGCCGGCGCCCATTCCGGGACGCAACCCATCATGTTCAACTACAACTTCCGCTGGAACCAGGCGCTGAACGCCCTGCCGCAGATGCTGGACGGCGCGTTGGTCACACTTCAGATCGCGCTTCTGTCCATGCTGATCGGCGTGACCGTCGCCGTGCTGCTGACCATGTTCCGCCTGTCGGGCAACCGCATCCTTGGCGGCTTCGCAACCGCATGGGTGGAACTGGCCCGCAACACGCCGGCCTTGTTCCAGATCTACATGGCGCATTTCGGGCTGGGCGCCTTTGGCATCCATCTCAGCCCCTTCACCTCGCTGCTGGCG
This sequence comes from Falsirhodobacter deserti, assembly GCF_004015795.1. Taxonomy (GTDB): domain Bacteria; phylum Pseudomonadota; class Alphaproteobacteria; order Rhodobacterales; family Rhodobacteraceae; genus Falsirhodobacter; species Falsirhodobacter deserti. The sequence continues at coordinate 1,386,518 of NZ_ML137218.1, forward strand.
GGGATCGCGTTCAACAATGCAGGCTATCTCGCCGAAAATTTCCGTGGCGCCCTGAAGGCCATTCCCGACACGCAGGCCCGCGCGGCACGGTCGCTGGGCATGCCCGCGACGCAAGCGTTTCGGCTGATCGTAATGCCGCAGATGTTCCGCGTGGCCTTCCTTCCCGCCACGAACCAGATGGTTTGGGCGATCCTCATGACCTCGCTCGGCGTCATTGTCGGGATGAACACCGACCTTGCAGGTGTCACGCAGGAGTTGAACGCAAGATCCTTCCGCACCTTTGAATTCTTCGCGATTGCAGCAGTGATCTATTACCTGATTGCCAAGGCCGTGACGCTGGCCGCCCATGCCGTGGCATGGCGCATGTTCCGGTATTGAGAGGCTGACATGTTCGACACCGCCCTCACATGGAACGACCTGATCTTCCTGGCTCATGGCGCGGGGATGACGCTGATGGTCACCGCGGTTTCGGTTGTTGCCGGCACGTTGATGGGGATCGTCTTCGGCGTGCTGCGGTATCAGGCGGGCCCCGTCTGGTCGCTGCCGCTGACCTTCGTGCTGGACATCTTCCGGTCCGTCCCCTTGCTGATCCAGCTGGTGCTGGCCAACGCGTTTCAGGCCATCGCCCGCCTCGGATGGGACCCCTTCACCACCTCATGTGTGGTGCTGTCGCTTTATACCGCCGCCTTCTGCACCGAAATCGTGCGTGGCGGGATTGAGGCTGTTCCTCACACCACGCGCCGCGCGGCCCGTTCGCTTGGCATGACGTGGTGGCATGACATGCGGTATATCGTGGCGCCGCTGGCCACTCGCGTGTCGCTGCCGGCATGGATCGGGCTGACGCTGGGGGTTCTGAAGGATTCCTCGCTCGTCCTCTGGCTCGGCCTGATCGAACTGCTGCGCGCCTCGCAGATCCTTGTGACGCGCCTGCAGGAACCGCTGTTCATCCTGATGATCTGCGGTGCCATCTACTTCCTTCTCAGCTTCCCGGTTGCCCGGCTTGGCGGGTATCTCGAAAGACGATGGTCCCCAAATGATTGAGATCCAGAACGTCCGCAAATCCTTTGGCTCGCTGGAGGTTCTGAAGGGCATCGACCTGACCGTGCAGAAGGGTGAGGTTCTGACCGTCATCGGCGGGTCGGGGTCAGGCAAGTCCACGCTGCTGACCTGCATCAACGGGTTGGAGCCGATCGATTCCGGCCGCATACTTCTGGACGGAACCGAGGTTCACGCGAAGGGCACCGACCTTAACAAGCTGCGCCGCAAGGTCGGGATCGTCTTTCAGCAATGGAATGCCTTCCCCCACCTGACTGTGCTGGAAAACGTCATGCTGGCGCCACGCAAGGTTCTTGGCCTGCCAAAGGCCGAGGCAGAGGCCATCGCGGTGAAACAGCTGACCCATGTGGGTCTGGGTGACAAGCTGAAGGTCTATCCCTCGCGCCTGTCCGGCGGCCAGCAGCAGCGGATGGCGATCGCGCGGGCGCTGGCGATGTCGCCCGACTACATGCTGTTCGACGAGGTGACGTCCGCCCTCGATCCGCAGCTCGTGGGGGAGGTTCTGGACACGCTTCGCCTGCTGGCCCAGGAAGGCATGACCATGATCTGCGTCACGCATGAGATGAAATTTGCGCGCGAAGTTTCTGACCGCGTGGCATTTTTCCACAAAGGTGTCATGGCCGAGATCGCGCCCCCCGCGGAACTGTTCGGCGCGCCGCGCACGCCCGAACTGCAAACCTTCCTGTCAGCCACGCATTGATCATGTCGAACATCATCGTCATCGGGGCCGGCGTTGTCGGCCTGTCCTCGGCTTTGGCGCTTCAGGCGCGTGGCTTCAACGTCACGGTTCTGGACCGTGAGGGTCCGGCGGCGGGCGCCTCGGCCGGGAACGCCGGGGCCTTCGCCTTCACCGACATCCTGCCCCTCGCGTCGCCCGGCCTGTTGAAGAAGGCGCCGAAGTGGATGCTGGATCCGCTGGGCCCCCTGACGGTCCCACCGGCCTATGCGTTGAAGATCGCCCCGTGGATGTACCGCTTCTGGCGCGCCTGCTCCCCCACCCAAGTCGCCGCCTCCACCTCGGCGCAGACGGCGTTGATGGACCTGTCCAAGGCAGAGCTGGAGCCGTTCCTTTCCGCCTCCGGCACCGTGAACATGCTGCGCCGCAACGGCAACCTGCAAGTTTACGAATCCCAGCGAGAATTCGACGATTCCAAACCCGGCTGGGACGCCCGCGAAGCGCATGGCATCGACTTCCGCCACATGACCGCAGATGAGATGGCGGAGCTTCAGCCCGGCCTGTCCCCCCGCTTCACCCACGGCACCTTCACGCCCTGCTGGTATTCCATCGACGATCCGAAGCTGTATGTCCTGGCGCTGGCGGAACGGTTCCGCGCAGGGGGCGGCACGATCGAACGTCTCAACGTGTCCACCCTGCGTCCTCTTGACGGCGGGGTGGAGGTGGAGGGACGGCGGACTGATCATGTGATCATCGCGGCGGGCGCTTTCTCGCACCGGCTGGCCGCGCATGTGGGTGACACCATCCCCTTGGAGACTGAGCGGGGTTACAACACTACCCTTCCGCCCGGGGCGTTCGATCTGCGGATGCAGGTGACGTTCGGGGGCCATGGCTTCGTGGTCACCAACCTGTCCACCGGCATCCGGGTCGGCGGCGCGGTGGAGCTTGGGGGGCTTTCACGCCCGCCGAACTTCCAGCGGTCGAAGGCGATGCTGGACAAGGCCGCAGCGTTCCTGCCGGGGCTGAAGACGGAAGGCGGCACGCAATGGATGGGCTTCCGCCCGTCGCTGCCCGACAGCCTTCCCGCAATCGGCCGTTCCCGCGCGACGCCGCGGGTCATCCACGCCTTCGGTCATGGCCATCTGGGGCTGACCCAATCGGCCGGCACCGCACGTCTGGTGGCCGACCTTGTGACGGGGTCCACCCCCGCCATCGATCTTACACCCTTCTCTCCCCAAAGGTTCTGACATGGCCTCGCACACGTTTTCATGCATCGACGGGCACACCTGCGGCAATCCCGTCCGGCTCGTCTCGGGCGGCGGGCCGCTGCTGACCGGCGCGAACATGCTGGAAAAGCGCGCCCACTTCCTGCGAGAGTTCGACTGGATCCGCACCGGCCTGATGTTCGAGCCGCGGGGCCATGACATGATGTCGGGCTCCATCCTTTATCCGCCGACGCGGCCCGATTGCGATGTCGCCGTGCTGTTCATCGAAACGTCGGGCTGCCTTCCCATGTGCGGGCACGGCACCATCGGCACGATCACCATGGCGATCGAAAACGGCCTGATCACGCCCCGGGTGCCCGGCCAGTTGTCCATCGACGCGCCGGCGGGCAAGGTGGACATCACCTATCGCCAGGAAGGCCGCTTCGTGGAGGAGGTTCGCCTGACGAACGTTCCCGGATTCCTGCACGCCGAAGGGCTGACGGCCGAGGTCGAGGGACTGGGCGAAGTCGTGGTCGACGTGGCCTATGGCGGCAACTTCTATGCCATCGTGGAGCCGCAGAAGGTCTTCCGCGACATGGCCGACCACACGGCGGGCGAGCTGATCGGCTGGTCGCCCAAGCTGCGTGCCGCGCTGAACGCGAAATACGAGTTTATCCACCCCGAGCATCCGGAGATCCGTGGCCTGTCCCATATCCAGTGGACCGGCGCGCCGACCGTTGAAGGTGCCCATGCCCGCAACGCCGTTTTTTATGGCGAAAAGGCCATCGACCGGTCACCCTGCGGCACGGGAACCTCGGCCCGGATGGCGCAGCTTGCGGCCAAGGGCAAGCTGAAGGCGGGCGATGAATTCGTGCATGAATCCATCATCGGCAGCCTGTTCAAGGGCCGTGTGGAAGCGGAAACAACGGTTGCGGGCAAACCGGCCATCATCCCCTCCATCGCCGGATGGGCGCGGATGACAGGCTACAACACTATCTTCATCGATGATCGCGATCCCTTTGCGCACGGCTTCGTGGTCAAATGACTGCCCGGATCGTCGTCGCCGGTCAGGCCGAAGGGCCCGTGGTCCACACGGCCGAGGGACTGAGCTTCTGGGGCGGTGTCGATCCGGCCACGGGCATCGTGATCGATGCGCATCACCCACTGGCGGGGCAATGCCTGACCGGCGCGATCCTGATGATGCCGACCAGCCGCGGCTCCTGCACCGGAAGCGGGGTTCTGCTGGATCTGGCGCTGACGGGGCGTGGACCGGCCGCACTTGTCTTTCGGGGGCCCGAGGACATCCTGACCCTGGGCGCGCTGATTGCCGGCCGAATGTTCGGCCGTGCCCTTCCTGTCTTGCGGCTGGACGAGGCAGAGTTCGACGCCCTGTCCCGCGCCACCCATGCCACCATCACCGACACGCATCTTCAGGCGGGAGGGCGGCGCTTTGCTCTTTCGCCGCTGCCCATTTCCGCAATGCAACTGACGGCGCAGGATCATGCTATGCTGCAAGGCTCACCCGCCCAGAAGCTGGCGATGGAGGTGATCTGCACCATGGCGGCCCAGCAGGGTGCGACCGCGCTGATCGACGTGACGCAGGTCCATATCGACGGCTGCATCTATGCCAGCCCCGCCAACCTGCTGTTCGCCGAAACGATGGCAGAGATGAGGGCGCAGGTTTGCGTGCCGACCACGATGAACGCGATTTCGGTTGATCGGCAGAACTGGCAGGCTCAGGGCGTGCCGCCGCAGTTCGGCGGCCCCGCCAGTCGCTTGGCCGATGCCTATGTCCGGATGGGTGCGCGGCCAAGCTTCACTTGCGCCCCTTATCAGCTTCCAACCGCGCCCGCGCAGGGGGAGGCGGTGGCCTGGGCCGAATCCAACGCCGTCATCTACGCAAACTCGGTCCTTGGGGCGCGAACGGTGAAGCATCCGGACTTTCTGGACCTGATGATCGCCCTGACCGGCCGTGCCCCCTTGTCTGGCGTGTATTTGTCCGAAGAACGGATCGCGCGCCGCATCCTGAAGGTAGACCTGCCGTCGGGCGCAGACGACGCGGTCTGGCCCCTGATCGGCTATGTGGCGGGCTTGCGTGCGCCGGATCGCATTCCGCTGCTGACGGGCATCACGGTCAGGCCCGATGCCGACGCGCTGAAGGCGCTGTGTGCGGCCTTCGGAACCACATCCGCCGCGCCCATGCTGCACATCGAGGGTCTCACGCCCGAGGCGGACCAGATCGATCCGGAGGCCGACACCGCCACCATCACCCGCGCCGATTTGGCCGCCGCGTGGCGCCAATTCAACTCCGGACCCGCTGAGATTGACCTTGTGGCCTTGGGCAGCCCGCACTTTTCGCTGGCCGAATGTCGGGCGCTGTCGGGGGTGGTCGGCGGGCAAAAGATGCGGGTGCCCACCATCATCACCTGCGGCCATGACACTATCGCAGCGGCAAAGGCGGACGGCACCCTTGCGATATTGGAGGCGTTTGGCGCCCAGATCGTGCCGGACCTCTGCTGGTGCTCTATTTCAGAGCCGGTGTTTCCACCTTCGACCCGCACGCTGATGACGAATTCCGGCAAGTACGCCCATTACGCCCCGGGTCTCTCCGGCCGCGCTGTGCGCTTCGGCAGTCTGGCCGATTGCGTGGCCGCGGCAGTGTCCGGGCGGGCACCGGACCATCTTCCCCTCTGGCTTTGATAAGGATCCAAGATGCGCAGCCGCAAGACCATCCACGTTATCTCCTCCCACGCCGAGGGAGAAGTGGGCGATGTCATCGTCGGCGGGGTGGCCCCGCCCCCCGGCGCCACCTTGTGGGAGCAAAGCCGCTGGATCGCCAAGGATCAGACCCTGCGCAACTTCGTGCTGAACGAACCGCGCGGCGGCGTCTTCCGCCACGTCAACCTGCTGGTTCCGCCAAAGAACCCCGCCGCCGACGCCGCCTTCATCATCATGGAGCCGGAGGACACGCCGCCCATGTCCGGCTCCAACTCCATCTGCGTGGCAACGGTGCTTCTGGATAGCGGCATCCTGCCCATGCAGGAACCGGTGACGGAAATCGTGCTGGAAGCCCCCGGCGGGCTGGTCAGGGTGCGCGCCGAGTGCCGGAACGGCAAGGCAGAGCGGATCTTCGTGCAGAACCTGCCCAGTTTCGCCGCAACGCTGGATACGAGGCTGGATGTGGAGGGGCTGGGCACGCTGACCGTCGACACGGCCTATGGCGGCGACAGCTTCGTGATCGTCGATGCGGCGGCATTGGGGATCGAGCTTACGGCCAACAACGCCCACGCCATCGCGACGCTGGGCGTGCGGATTACTAACGCGGCCAACGCGAGCCTGCGCTTTCATCATCCGGAAAACCCCGACTGGCGACACTTCTCCTTCTGCCTGTTTGCTGGGGAAGTGGAGCAAACGGAGCATGGTCTGCGAACCACTGCCGCCGTCGCGATCCAGCCGGGAAAGGTTGACCGCTCGCCCACCGGAACAGCATTGTCAGCGCGGATGGCGGTGCTTCACGCGCGGGGAAAGATGGGCCTGATGGACAGCCTGACGGCCGTCTCGCTGATCGGATCGACCTTCACGGGCCGTATTCTGGGCGAAACTACAGTCGGTGGCCGCCCCGCAATTCTGCCCGAGATTTCGGGACGCGCGTGGATTACGGGAACGCACCAGCACATGCTGGACCCAACGGACCCGTGGCCCGAAGGCTATCGCCTGTCGGACACATGGGGCGCACGGTAGGCTCTCCGACCGCGAGGACGCCGCCGTCGATGGGCAACGTCGCGTCCGTCAGCATCTGCGCCTCATCTGACAGCAGCTTCGGCGGAGCGAACGACGCCTTCCCCGTGCCCTGCCCCCATTTTTAGTCCCGCGTTTATGTCGAGAGGCTGTCGGTTTTTCCGCTGCTCCCCAATCCTAGGCTGCCGGATGCTGGAGTTTTCCGGCTTGGTCATGGCGACGGGCTGGCTGCGTCGCCGGAATACTGCAGGGGGGTCGGAACATTGTATCCGATCGCGCTGTGGGATCGTCCTCGTTGTAGTGTCGACGCCAACCCCAGCTTTTCCCGCGCATCCGCAAGGCTCATGAACCAGTGCGCGTTCACGCATGCAGACCGGAGCTTGCTGTTGAACGCTTCGATGAAGCCGCTGTCTGTCGGCTTGCCGTGACGTGAGAAGTCCGGGGTTACGTTGTTGACGCAAGCCCACAGATCGAGGTCACGCGATGAACTCACTGCCATTGTCCACCCTGATCGTCTTTGGGTGGCCAATCTGGGCGCAGACCTGTTCTGAAGTCCGCACGACATCTTCGCTGCGATACGTGAAGCGGGGGTCCGCGGCCGGACAAAGACGGGAATGCGTGTCGACGATGGTCAGGATCCGCAGCTTGCTGCCCAGGGCCAGCCGGTCATGGACAACATCCATGGCCCAGGCATCATCGGCCCAACGACCTCGGCGCGATCATCGCGCATCTGCCTTGACCCGCCGCTTCGGATGCTTGTTCCTGAGCTGCAGACCCAACTCGTTGTAAATCCGTCGGGTCTTCTTGATGTTCACCTGCCATCCTTCCTGTCGCAGCAACACGTGGACACGCCGGTATCCGTAGCGCACCCGCGTTTGGCAAACTTCCTGATCCTTAGTTCCAAAGCGGCCTGCCCGGTTCGGCGGGATTTGTAGTGGTAGCCCGATGGGTCGAAGCGCAGGGCCCCACATGCCCGGCGGATCGACACACCCCAGCCCACCAACATCCCATCGACCAGTTCCCGTGAGCGGGCAGGGTGAGCCAGCAGGCGCCACCGGTTCAAGCCGGCTGGCGAACGAGCTTTCGGCGGATAACGTCCTGCAACATCTTCCAGTCCAAGGTCAGGTCAGCCACGATCTTCTTCAGCCGGCTGTTCCCGTCCTCCAGCGCCTTCAGCCGGCGCATATCATCAGGCAGCAACCCTCCATACCGCGTTCGTCGATTGAACAGTCCACTGGACTGTTCAATGATCCTCCTTACTCCAGTTGAAGCAGGACGATTGGTGATCCCTGCCTTGCGGCAGATCTCCGCCACCGGCGTGCCTTCCTAGCCCTGCTTCAGGATGGATGCCCTCTGCGCTTCCGTAAACCTCGACACCTTCATCGTCTTCAGTTTCTCTCCCAGCCAGAGAATGTTAGCCGAAAACTCCAGCTTCAAACTGTCCAGTTCTCAGGGGCGCATCGTCTCGAGATCGAGGGAGATTTGGCGCAGATGCTACGCAAATCGGCGCCGAGTGAGCTCGACGCCGTATCTGGTGCGGATTTCGCGGAATTTGGTTGCGGGAGCAGGATTTGAACCTGCGACCTTCAGGTTATGAGCCTGACGAGCTACCGGGCTGCTCCATCCCGCGACGTTTGCGCTGCGATTATTTTTGTGCGGCGCTGTTTTTTGATCTTGTGAGGGTTTGTTCTGAGAGATTGGGTTCTTTTCAGGTTTGGCGGTGACCTACTCTCCCACGTCTTAAGACGCAGTACCATTGGCGCGACGGCACTTAACGGCCGAGTTCGGGATGGGATCGGGTGTTTTGCTCGTGCTATGACCACCAAACCGGAGAAGAACCCATTCCCTGGCGGGAGCCAGGGAGGTTTCACAACATCAGGGACATGGTTTTTCATGTCGCTTGTTCAAGTCGGTGTTTGCTTTTGATCCTGCTTTTTCTGGATCAAATCAAGCCTATCGGGCAATTAGTACCAGTCAACTGAATGCGTTACCGCACTTACATCTCTGGCCTATCGACGTGGTGGTCTTCCACGGCCCTCAAGGGAGACCTTGTTTTGAAGGGGGCTTCCCGCTTAGATGCCTTCAGCGGTTATCCTGTCCGAACATAGCTACCCAGCACTACCGTTGGCACGATAACTGGTCCACCAGTGGTTCGTTCACCCCGGTCCTCTCGTACTAGGGGCAACTCTTCTCAAGTCTCCTACACCCACGGCAGATAGGGACCGAACTGTCTCACGACGTTCTAAACCCAGCTCACGTACCTCTTTAAATGGCGAACAGCCATACCCTTGGGACCTGCTCCAGCCCCAGGATGAGATGAGCCGACATCGAGGTGCCAAACGATGCCGTCGATATGGACTCTTGGGCATCATCAGCCTGTTATCCCCAGAGTACCTTTTATCCGTTGAGCGATGGCCCTCCCACTTGGGACCACCGGATCACTATGGCCGACTTTCGTCTCTGCTCGACTTGTCAGTCTTGCAGTCAGGCTGGCTTCTGCCATTGCACTCAACGACCGATTTCCGACCGGTCTGAGCCAACCTTCGCGCGCCTCCGTTACAATTTGGGAGGCGACCGCCCCAGTCAAACTACCCACCACGCAGGGTCCCGGATCCGGATAACGGACCGCGGTTAGACATCAAGAGTGCGAAGGGTGGTATCTCAAGGATGGCTCCACGGGAACTGGCGTCCCCGCTTCGATGCCTACCACCTATCCTGCACATCACAATCCTGATGCCAGTGCGAAGCTATAGTAAAGGTTCATGGGGTCTTTCCGTCTAACCGCGGGAAGTGTGCATCTTGACACACAGTTCAATTTCGCTGAGTCCACATCAGAGACAGCGGGGAGATCGTTACGCCATTCGTGCAGGTCGGAACTTACCCGACAAGGAATTTCGCTACCTTAGGACCGTTATAGTTACGGCCGCCGTTTACTGGGGCTTCAATTCGGAGCTTGCACCCCTCCTTTTAACCTTCCAGCACCGGGCAGGCGTCAGACCCTATACGTCGCCTTACGGCTTCGCAGAGCCCTATGTTTTAAGTAAACAGTCGCCACCCCCTGGTTTGTGCCCCCCACACACACTTGCGTGCACGTGGGGCCTCCTTCTCGCGAACTTACGGAGGTATTTTGCCGAGTTCCTTTGATGTGGTTCTCTCAAGCGCCTTGGTATTCTCTACCAGTCCACCTGTGTCGGTTTAGGGTACGGTCTCATGGAGGGCTATTTCCAGGAACCTCTAAGCAGCCCGTTCAATCCGATAAGAACGAACTACCCTCGAGATCCGTCACTTCCTCCTGGCCCAGGAATATTAACCTGGTTCCCATCGACTACGCCTTTCGGCCTCGCCTTAGGGGCCGGCTTACCCTGCTCAGATTAGCTTTAAGCAGGAACCCTTGGACTTTCGGCGACAGGGTCTCTCACCCTGTTTGTCGCTACTCATGTCAACATTCTCGCTTCTGATCTCTCCACCGGATGCCTTACAGCCCGGCTTCACAGAAAGAACATTGTCTGCGCTGCCCGAAGGCAGAACAGACAGCGTTCTATATCACAGAACGCTCCGCTACCACGCATATCGCTATGCATCCTGAGCTTCGGCTCGTGGCTTGAGCCCCGTTACATC
>NZ_ML137218.1:1401810-2080377 GCF_004015795.1 Falsirhodobacter deserti
CGCCGTAGTTCACCTGCGTGAACATCTCCAGAACCATCGTCATGTCGGAAGGTGAAAGAAGCCCCGGCTCCAGATGGAAGACGGCCATGCGCCCCTCGAACAGGACGGGCCGGGCGATGCGCTCCACCATGTGATAGGCGGGCCGGCCCGCGTAATCATCAAACAGGACAGTAACGGGGCGCGTTATGCGGATGGCGCAGGTGACAAAGCATGCAGGGCGCAGCAATCCGTCGATCAGCACCACGTCAGGATGCACGAAGTCATCACGGTCCCAGACCGTCGTGGGATAGCGGTGGAACTTCGGCCATTGCCGCGGCGCCAGGGGGCGCCCCCAGTCGCCCACCGGCCCGACATCGACATGATGCAGAACCGGCCGTGAAACGGCGCCTTCGGTCGCAGCCTGCAGCCGGCCCACCCATTCGGGATCGGATTCGACACTGAAAACGCGCTTGCCCGGCATCGATGCCGCCAGCAGGGTCGACCCACCGCTACCATATTCAAGAATGGTATCAGCCTCGCCATAGGCGTTGTGCAGAAGCGTCGCCTCCTGCGGGGGAAGGGCCAAGTCCATCTTGTCGTGTCTGGCGGTCTGGGTCATCTTTCCTCCGCAATTCTGCGGCCATTGATAAGGAAGAGGCGCACGATTGCCAGAGGAAACTGCATTGCATCCCGCCGCCCCCCGCGCGATAAAAGCGCCCTTTGCAAAAGGGATGCTGCACCCGTGCCGCGCCGCGCCTCCGAAACCCTGGCCGATCTTGTTCGCGATGGCCTGATCCATGCGGAAACGCCCGATCTGCAAGCCGTGGCGGATGGCTTCCGCATCCGCATGACAGATGCGATGCGCGATGCGGATGATCCGGGCGTTGCGGCCCAGTTCGTGCCAACGGCGGCGGAACTGACTATCCGCCCCGAAGAGTTGCACGACCCGATCGGCGATGCCACCTTCAGCCCGACACCGGGACTGACCCACCGCTATCCCGACCGCGTGATCCTGCACGCCACCCAAACCTGCGAAGTTTACTGCCGCTTCTGCTTCCGGCGCGAGGCTGTGGGCGAGGACGGCTCCCTTTCTGCGGCCGAGCTGGACGGCATCATCGCCTATCTTGCCGCCCACCCCCACATCCACGAGGTGATCCTGACCGGCGGCGATCCCATGGTCCTGTCGGCGCGCAGGCTGGCGCATCTGATAGACAGGCTGACCGCCATTCCGCATATCGATGTCATACGGTTCCACACGCGCGTGCCGGCCGTGGCGCCGCACCGGATCGACGACCGCCTGCTGCAGGCGCTGCGGGGCCGCACCGTTTTCGTAGTTGTTCACACCAACCACCCCGCCGAACTGACTCCCGACGCCTGTGCCGCCCTTGCCCGCCTGTCGGATGCAGGGGTGCCGCTGCTGTCGCAAACCGTGCTGCTGCGCGGGGTGAACGATGATGCAGGAACGCTGGCCCGCCTGTTCCGCGGGCTGCTGCGAAACAGGGTGAAACCCTATTACCTGCATCATTGCGATCTTGCGCGGGGAACAAGCCACTTCCGCACCACGATCGCCGAGGGGCAGGCCATCATGTCAGCCCTGCGTGGCAACCTGTCGGGCATCGGGATGCCCAGCTATGTCCTCGACATTCCCGGAGGCCATGGAAAGGTGCCGCTGACGCGCGATCATGCGGAAGATCTGGGCGGGGGGCACTGGCGGATCACCGACTGGCGCGGAAATCTGCACGATTACGCCGATCCGGAACGGCAACCTCTTGACACAAAAAGGGAACACGGGCAGAACAAGAGTGGAACCTGAACGGGACGATAATAGGATGCTCACGCGCAAGCAGATGGAACTGCTGAACTTCATCAAGCAGCGGACGGATCAGGACGGCGTGCCGCCCTCGTTCGACGAGATGAAGGAGGCGCTGGACCTGCGGTCGAAATCCGGCATCCACCGCCTGATCACGGCGCTGGAGGAACGTGGCTTCATCCGCCGCCTTGCCCATCGCGCCCGCGCCATCGAGATCGTGAAACTGCCCGAGGCGATGGAACGGGGCTTCCAGCCCAAGGTGATCGAGGGTGATCGCCCCGCCCAGCCCGTTGGCGCCCTGCCCGTGACGCTGGACGCGCTGGAAGTGCCGGTGATGGGCAAGATCGCCGCCGGCATTCCGATCGAGGCGATCCAGAACATCACCCATCATGTTGCCGTTCCCGGCACCATGCTGTCCGGCCGGGGCGAACATTATGCGCTGACGGTCGAGGGCGATTCCATGATCGAAGCCGGGATCAATGACGGCGACACCGTCATCATCCGCGAACAGATCACGGCCGAAAACGGCGACATCGTCGTGGCCCTGATCGGCGGGAACGAGGCGACGCTGAAGCGCTTCCGCCGCAAGGGCCGCATGATCTCGCTTGAAGCGGCCAATCCGCGCTATGAAACGCGCGTGCTGCCCGAAGGCATGGTAAAGGTTCAGGGGCGGCTTGTCGGCCTGATCCGCAACTACTGATCTGCCCCGTCCCAGACCCTGCGGGTCGCGAGGGTCGGGCGGATCACCAGCCCCCCCTCCCCCACCGAAAGGGCCATGGCACCTGTTCGCGAAAGCTCCTGCTGGTCGATCACGCGGCAACCTTCGGGATGCGGTTCGGCCAGACGCGCAGCGATAACGACAACATCCGCGAGTTCGCAGGCACGGGCCAGATGATCCGGCGCGGCCTTGCCCTTCAGATGCGCCAGAACCAGCCCATCCAGATCACCTGACCGGATGCCGTCCACCTCGCGGAAGCCATCACGGGCGGCCGCGACAACCTGCGCGGCAAGATCGCCGTCCGACCGAAGCCACGAGCCTGCAACGAAGCTTCCGCCGCTGGGATAGGACAGGCTGCGCCCGTCATCGCCCATGATGCCGACCAGAATCCCATCAGCCGCCACCAGCGCGGCCGGACGTTCGGCGATCGACCATCCCGCCAGCGCCACCGCCATTGGCAGCACCCCCAGCAGGCGCACACGCTGCGGCCAGACAATAATCCACGCCATCCCCAGCACCAGCGCCGGCAGCACCCATGGCGGCGGCGCCGGAATGCCTGTCACGGCCCCTTCCCATCCTGCCACCCAATGTGCGACGGCAAGGATCCAGCGCGCACCCGCCTCCATCATCCACATGCCGGGCTGCGGCAGGCCGAACGGGGCCAGCAATGTGGCGACCACCGCACCCGGCATGATCAACAGTCCCATGGCGGGTACGGTCAGCAGGTTGGCCAGCAACCCGAAATCGGCAAAGCGGTTGAACTGCGCCGCGGCGATCGGCCCCGTCGCCAGCCCCCCGATGACCGATGAAAGCAGCGCGACATAGACCGGAACACTCCACCTTGGCAGGCGCTGGCGAAAGGCAAGCCGGTCCACCGCGCCAAAGCCCCAGATCAGCCCCACCGTGGCAGCCATCGACATCTGGAATCCCGCGTTGATCAGTGCCTCGGGCTGAAGGGCCAGCAGGATGATCCCGGAAAGGGCAGCGGTACGCATCGACAGGGCGCGCCGATCGGCCAGAACCGCGCCCAGCATGATGGCCGACATGATGAAGGCGCGCTCTGTTGCGATGTTGCCGCCCGAAAGCGCAAGGTAGAAGCCGGCCACGCAAACGGCGACGACTGCCGCTATCTTCTTGGTGTTTACCCGCAACGCTACGACTGGCACCAGCGCCAACCCGAAACGAAGAACGGCAAAAACGAAGGACACAAGGAAGGCAAGGTTCATTCCCGAAATCGCCAGCAGGTGCGACAGGTTGGAATCGCGCAGGGCGACGACCGTACCCTGGGTGATGCCGGAACGATCCCCCGTCACCGAACCCGACGCGAAGGCGCCTGCCTGCCCGTCGATATGGCTGCTGACGGCTGCCGAAAGCCGCTCCCTCAGCCGGTTCACAAGTTGCGTGGCAGGTTCGGGCGGCGCCAGCAGCAGAACGGGGGACTGGGTATAGCCGAGTGCGCCCAACTGCTGGAACCATGCCATGCGCCGGAAGTCGAAGCCCCCCGGCTGCGAGGGCGGCATCGGCGGCATGAGGTGCCCCGTCAGGATGACCCTCGCCCCCGCCTGCGGCGTGAAGAAGGACTGCTCGCCGTGAAGCGATACCCGCACCTTTTCCGGCGTGCGGTCCGGTGCGGTCCTTTCCAGCACCACCCGGTCCAGCGTCAGTCGCAAATGATCGCCGGCCGACCGGTCGACCTCCACCACCCGCCCCTCGATCGCACCGTAATAGCGAAATCCAAGAACGGGCGCCTCCTGCATCCATGCCCGCGCCCCGATCAGCAGGAATCCCGCCACCAGTGCAACCGCGCCCCATGCGGGAATACGAAGAAGGTAATGGCCCCGCAGCGCGATGCACAGAAACGCCCCGCCCATCAGGGCCGCCGCCAGATATGACAGCGCCCCGGTTCATCCGTCAAAGAAAACCACCAGCCGATGCCGATGCCCATCAGAACCGGCAGCAACGGGAACAAGCGTCCCCGCACATCGGCCAAAGCGATGAGGGGGGCGGAAACCTTGTCCTTCATGTCCTATTTGCCTAATCAGTCGGGGACAAACCTCGCACAGCATGGTTTCCGAAAGGTTAAATCTCCGATGTCCCAAATCGTCACCCGCTTCGCGCCCTCCCCCACGGGTTATCTTCACATCGGCGGGGGGCGCACCGCGCTTTTCAACTGGCTGTACGCCCGCGGGCGTGGCGGCAAGTTCCTGCTGCGGATCGAGGATACGGACCGCGAACGGTCCACCCCCGAGGCGACGGAAGCGATCCTGAAGGGCCTGACATGGCTGGGCCTTGACTGGGACGGCGATGTGGTCAGCCAGTTCGAGGGCAAGGACCGCCATGCAGAAGTGGCGCACCAGATGCTTGCGGGCGGCACGGCGTATAAATGCTTTTCCACGCAAGAGGAGGTCGAGGCATTCCGCGAGGCTGCACGGGCCGAGGGCCGCTCCACCCTGTTCCAGAGCCCGTGGCGCGATGCCGATCCCGCCACCCATCCCGATGCGCCTTTCGTGATACGGGTGAAGGCCCCGCGCGAAGGGGAGACGGTGATCACCGACGAGGTTCAGGGAACCGTCCGCTTCCGCAACGACCAGCTGGACGACATGGTGATCCTGCGGTCGGACGGCACGCCCACCTATATGCTGGCCGTGGTCGTGGACGATCACGACATGGGCGTTACCCACGTGATCCGCGGCGATGACCATCTGAACAACGCGGCACGCCAGCAGATGGTGTATGACGCGATGGGCTGGACGGTTCCCGTATGGGCGCACATCCCGCTGATCCACGGCGCCGACGGCAAGAAACTGTCGAAGCGCCACGGCGCCCTGGGCGTGGAGGAGTATCAGGTGATGGGCTATCCCGCCGCCGGGATGCGCAACTACCTTGCCCGCCTTGGATGGAGCCATGGGGATGACGAGATCTTCACGACCGAGCAGGCGAAGGAGTGGTTCGACCTGCCGGGCATCGGGCGTGCACCGGCCCGGCTCGACTTCAAGAAACTGGAACATACTTGTGGTCAGCATATCGCGATGATGGACGACGCGGCGCTGATCGCGGAACTGGAGGGCTTTCTTGCCGCCGCCGGTCAGCCCGCACTGGACGGGGTGCAGCGGGATCGCCTGCTGCGCGGGATGTATGCGCTGAAGGATCGGGCCAAGACCTTCCCGGACCTGCTGGAAAAAGGGCGCTTCGCCCTCGCCTCCCGCCCGGTCGAACGGGACGAGAAGGCGGAAGCTGCGCTTGATCCTGTATCCCGTAGCATACTGAAAGGTTTGACGGAGCGGCTGGCGGGTGCTAGCTGGACGAAGGAGGAATTGGAGCCGATCCTTACCGGCTTTGCGGAGGAACAGGGTCTGGGGTTCGGCAAGCTGGCCGCCCCGATCCGCGCCGCACTTGCGGGACGGACGGCGACGCCAAGCGTCTACGACATGATGCTGGTCATCGGTCGGGACGAAACGATCGCGCGACTTCGGGATGCTGCATAAGCGCCCGCGGCCCCGCAACGTGATTGGGGGGCCGATATCGTCCCCCCGCGACTGGAGAGGGATGACCCTATGACCAAAAACGCCTCACTGACCTTCGGTGACAAGACCGTAGAGCTTCCGGTCCGCAGCCCGACGGCAGGTCCGGACGTGCTCGATATCCGCAAGCTTTACAGCGAGCTGGACGTCTTCACCTACGACCCCGGCTTCACCTCCACCGCGTCCTGCGACAGCGCGATCACCTTCATCGACGGCGACAAGGGTGAACTGCTGCACCGCGGCTATCCGATCGAACAGCTGGCCGAAAAGTCCTGCTTCCTTGAACTGTGCTTCCTGCTGCTTTACGGCGATCTGCCCACGAAAGCGCAAATGGACGAGTTCCGCACCACAGTCACGCGCCACACGATGGTGCATGAACAGATGCACAACTTCTTCCGCGGGTTCCGCCGCGATGCGCACCCGATGGCCACGATGGTCGGCGTCGTGGGGGCGATGTCCGCCTTCTATCACGACAGCACCGACATCTCGGATCCGTGGCAGCGCGAGGTCGCCTCGTTCCGCCTGATCGCCAAGCTGCCGACGATCGCCGCGATGGCCTACAAGTATTCCATCGGCCAGCCGTTCGTTTATCCGCGCAACGATCTGGATTACGCGTCGAACTTCCTGCACATGTGCTTCTCTGTCCCGGCCGAGCAGTACGAGGTGAACCCGATCCTGGCAAAGGCCATGGATCGGATCATGATGCTGCATGCCGATCACGAGCAGAACGCATCCACCTCCACCGTGCGTCTGGCAGGTTCCTCGGGTGCGAACCCGTTCGCCTGTATCGCCGCAGGCATCGCCTGCCTGTGGGGGCCGGCTCATGGCGGCGCGAACCAGGCCTGCCTGGAGATGCTGCGCCAGATCGGCACCGTGGACCGCATTCCCGAATTCATCGCGCGGGCCAAGGACAAGAACGATCCGTTCCGCCTGATGGGCTTTGGCCACCGCGTCTACAAGAACTTCGACCCGCGTGCGAAGGTCATGAAGGAATCCGCCGACGAGGTGCTGGAGCTGATGGGGATCCACAACAACCCCACGCTGCAGGTCGCCAAGGAGCTGGAGCGCATCGCGCTGGAGGATGAGTACTTCATCTCCAAGAAGCTCTATCCGAACGTCGACTTCTATTCGGGCATCATTCTTGATGCGATGGGCTTCCCCACCTCGATGTTCACGCCGATCTTCGCGCTGTCGCGCACGGTGGGCTGGATCAGCCAGTGGAAAGAGATGATCTCGGATCCGGCGCTGAAGATCGGCCGTCCGCGTCAGCTTTACACCGGGCCGGAGCGTCGGGATTATCCCGACATGGAATCGCGCTAACGCAAAGGACCGGCCCTTGGGCCGGTCCTTTTCATTCCGGGGCTTCGTAAACACCCTGTTCCTTCAGGGCATCGACAACCTCTCTGGGCATATACGTCTCGTCGTGCTTGGCAAGGATCTCGGTGGCCACGAACATGTCGCCCTCCATTGTGCCGGTGCCCACCACGCCCTCCCCTTCGCCGAAAAGATCGGGCAAAACGCCCGTGTAACGCGCCGGAACGATCGCGCCGCCATCGGTCACGCTGAAGGACACGGTTTCGCCCTGCCCGCGCACGAGGCTGCCTTCCAGCACCAACCCGCCAAGGCGGAACACCTCGCCCTCGCGCGGCGGATCGGTCAGCACCTGACTGGGCGAGCGGAAGAAGTTGATGCCGGACTGCATCGACCAGCCCACCAGTGCCGTCGATCCGGCAAGGGCAACAAAAGCCAGCGCGATGATCTGGATGCGCCGGCGCTTCTTCAGACCCTTCATGCGTTTCCCGCCTAGACTTTCCTGCTTATGGGAAAACGGGGGCCAGCATCAGACCGGCGGTTTCCTCGATCCCCAACATCAGGTTCGCGTTCTGCATCGCCTGGCCGCTGGAGCCCTTGCACAGGTTGTCCAGCGTGGCAACCACCAGCGCCCGCCCCGGTATGCGATCACCGACCACACCGATATGCACATGGTTCGATCCGCGCACATCATGGCTGGAGGGAAGCGTGCCGAAAGGCAGAACGTGGATAAAGGGTTCATCTCCGTAACGGTTTGCCAGCGCCTTGTAGATCGCCTGCGGTTCCCCCCGAACGTAAACATCCGCAAGGATTCCGCGGTTCATGGGCACAAGATGCGGCGTGAACTGGATCAGCACGGGACGCCCGGCAAGCCGGGAGAATTCTTGGTCGAACTCCCCCAGATGGCGGTGCTTGCCGCCAGCGGAATAGGCGTTGGTGCCTTCGGACAATTCCGCATGCAGCAGGTTTTCCTTCAGGCTGCGCCCCGCGCCCGACACACCTGCCTTCAGGTCCATCACGATCTCGTCCAGATCGATCACGCCAGCCTCGATCAGCGGGCGGACGGCATATTGGCCGGTGGCGGCGTTGCAGCCCGTGCCCGCAACCAGACGCGCATTGCGGATCTCGTCACGATAGAACTCGGTCAGGCCGTAAACGGCCTCTGCCTGCATTTCCACCGCGGCATGGGGCTTGCCATACCACTTTTCATATTCGGCCGGATCGCGAAGGCGGAAATCGGCGGAAAGATCCACGATCTTCAGATCGCGCGGCAGCTGGCTGATCACGGCCTGCGAGGTGGCATGCGGCAATGCGCAGAAGGCCAGATCAACGTTCGAAAAGTCGATCTCCTCGATCTTCTGCAGCACGGGCAGGTCCAGGTGGCGCAGGAAGGGGAACACCTCGGCCATGGCCATGCCGGCCTTGCGGTCCCCCGAAAGGGCCACGATCCGCATCGACGGATGGGTGGAGATCAGGCGGACCAGCTCCGCCCCCGTATATCCCGAGGCGCCGAGAATGGCGATGCGATGGGTCATGGTCGTCCTTTCTGTCACGCGGGTCGATCAGGCGGCTTCGAACCGCACGCCACGGCGCAGGAATTGTGTGGCGTGGGACGAAACGCTGTCAGGTTTCCCCGTGGTCAGATAACGGCTTTCGGTTCCCGCGCCAAGAAATTCAGGGCGACGCTTCAGGTAATCGTCAAGCGCGGCGGCCACGAGGTTGGGCTGCGAAAAGACGGCCACATCGGGCCCAAGCGCTTTCTGGAAAACCGCCTCCATCAATGGATAATGAGTGCAGCCCAGAACGGCGGCATCGGGCTTCGGCATCCGGCGCAGCAGCGCCTCCACATGGGATTTCACCAGCGCTTCGGCCAGAATCTCGTCTCCCGCCTCGATCGCGTCGACCACGCCGCCGCAAGGCTGCGCCTCCACATCCACGCCGATGGCCCGGAAGGCCAGTTCACGCTGGAACGCGCGGCTTGCAACGGTGGCAGGGGTGGCGAACAGGGCGACATGCTTCGCCCCAACCTCGCGCGGGGGGCTGTTGTCGCCCCACTGGCGTTCTGTCAGCGCCTCGATCAGCGGAACGAACACGCCCAGCACGCGCTTTTCCGGCGGAACCCATGTTTCCTGCATCCGCTTCAGCGCGGCAGCCGATGCGGTGTTGCAGGCAAGGATCACAAGGTCGCACCCTTCGGCCCAAAGCCGTTCAACCGCGCGCGTCGTCAGGTTATAGATGTCATCGGCATCACGGACACCGTAAGGCGCGTGGGCATTGTCGCCCAGATAAACAAAGGGCACATCAGGCATGCGCCTTTGCAGCGCATCCAGCACCGTCAGCCCGCCAAGACCCGAATCGAAGACGCCAACGGCCATCGCACCCTCCCCCTGCATCCGCATTTCCACCTGCCTATGCGAGATTACGAGCGGTTTCCAGCCATGTTCCATTTGCAACTCTGCCATGCAGGGACTAGATGGGGTGGAAGGGCAAGGAAAGCCGGGATGGACTGGGACAAACTTCGCATTTTTCACGCGGTTGCCGATGCAGGCAGCCTGACCCATGCGGGCGACACGCTGCACCTTTCCCAATCAGCCGTCAGCCGGCAGATCCGCGCGCTGGAAGAGAGTCTGAACGTTACGCTGTTCCACCGCCATGCGCGCGGCCTGATCCTGACCGAGCAGGGTGAGCTTCTGTTCGATGCGACCAGCGCGATGGCCAAGCGTCTTGATGCCGCCGCCGCCCGTATCCGAGACAGCGAGGACGAGGTGTTCGGCGAATTGCGCGTGACCACCACGATCGGCCTTGGCACCATGTGGCTGGCCCCGCGCCTGACCACGCTTTACAGCAAGTACCCGGCACTGAAGATCGACCTGATGCTGGAAGAACGCGTTCTGGACCTGCCGATGCGCGAGGCCGACGTGGCCATCCGCATGAAGGAACCCAGCCAGGCCGACCTGATCCGCAAGCGCCTGATGACGATCCGGATGCAGCTTTACGCGTCCCCCGACTATCTGGCAAAGCACGGCACACCCCAGACGATGGACGATTTCGGCAAGCACCGCCTTATCTGCCAGCATGCCAGCACCCCGCAGGTCAGCGCAGGTGCCGCGCTGGTGGCCGAGTTGATGAGCCATGACATCCCCTCCACCCTGACGGTGAACAACTATTTCGGGGTGATGCAGGGCGTGTTGAACCATCTGGGGATCGGCGTGCTGCCCGACTACTTGGCCGACGAGTTTCCGCATCTGGTGCGGGTTTTGCCAGAGGTGTCGTCGAACGACGTTCCGGTCTTCCTCGCCTATCCCGAGGAACTGCGCCATTCCAAGCGGGTGGCCGCCTTCCGCGACTTCGTGAGCGAGGAAGTCGTCGCCTATCGCAAGAAGTCCCAAGCAGGTTGATATGCGAAAAGCGCATGGCGGCCATGCGCTTACAAGTTTTACTTCTGCTTGCGAAATAGGCATCCCGGCCTTAAATCAGCTTGTGAAGGTGGCGGTTTATGATCGCTGGCTTCATACCTCCCTGTTGGACTTGGGCCGGGCTTATGCCCGGCTTTTTTTTCGTGCCTTCCCCTGATCGGTCTTTGGCCTTATGACGCGGGTCAAATCTCCCTGCGTCCGAGGAAGCCATGTCCGAGCCCGCCATCACGCCCGATCTGATTGCCGCCCACGGCCTGAAGCCGGACGAATACGACCGTATTCTTGGCATCATCGGGCGGGAGCCGACCTTCACCGAGCTTGGCATCTTCAGCGCGATGTGGAACGAGCACTGTTCCTACAAGTCGTCGAAGAAGTGGCTGCGCACACTGCCCACCACCGGCCCGCAGGTCATCTGCGGCCCCGGCGAGAATGCGGGCGTGGTCGATATTGGCGACGGGCAAGCCGTCATCTTCAAGATGGAGAGCCATAACCACCCGTCCTATATTGAGCCACACCAGGGCGCGGCCACCGGCGTGGGCGGCATCCTGCGCGACGTGTTCACCATGGGTGCGCGGCCCATCGCGGCAATGAACGCGCTGTCCTTCGGCGTGCCGTCGCACCCAAAGACCAGCCATCTGGTAAAGGGCGTGGTGGAAGGCGTCGGCAGCTATGGCAACGCGTTCGGCGTGCCCACCGTGGGCGGCGAGGTTCGCTTCCACAAAGCCTACAACGGCAACTGCCTTGTGAACGCTTTCGCCGCCGGCCTGGCCGATGCGGATGCGATCTTCTATTCCGCCGCTTCGGGCGTTGGCATGCCGGTTGTGTATCTGGGCGCCAAGACGGGCCGTGACGGCGTGGGCGGCGCAACCATGGCCAGCGCCGAATTCGACGAAACCATCGAGGAGAAGCGCCCGACCGTGCAGGTCGGCGACCCCTTCACCGAAAAGCGCCTGCTGGAAGCCTGCCTTGAGCTGATGGCCTCGGGTGCCGTCATCTCCATTCAGGACATGGGGGCCGCAGGCCTGACCTGTTCGGCGGTGGAAATGGGCGACAAGGGCGGTCTTGGCATCAAGCTGAACCTGAACAACGTCCCGCAGCGCGAATCGAACATGACCGCGTACGAGATGATGCTGTCGGAAAGCCAGGAGCGGATGCTCATGGTGCTGAAGCCCGAGAAAGAGGCCGAGGCCCGCGCCATCTTCGTGAAATGGGATCTGGATTTCGCCATCGTGGGCGAAACCATTCCCGAAGATCGTTTCCTGATCCTTCACAACGATCAGGTGATGGCGGATCTGCCGCTGTCGAAACTGTCCTCCTCGGCCCCCGAATATGACCGCCCGTGGGTGCCGACGCCCGCCGCCGCGCCGATGGCCGACATTCCCGCCATCGACCCGATCGAGGGGTTGCGCGCGCTGATCGGTTCGCCGTCCTATGCGCACAAGGCGTGGGTGTATGAACAGTATGACAGCATGGTCATGGCCGACACCATTCGCGCGCCCGGCCTGGGCGCGGGCGTGGTGCGCGTGCATGGCAGCAGCAAGGCGCTGGCCTTCACCAGCGACGTGACGCCGCGTTACGTGAAGGCGAACCCCGTGCAGGGCGGCCGTCAGGCCGTTGCCGAAGCCTATCGCAACCTGACCGCGGTTGGCGCGAAGCCGCTGGCCACGACCGACAACATGAACTTCGGCAACCCCGAGAAGCCCGAGATCATGGGCCAGTTCGTCGGCGCGATCCAAGGCATCGGCGAGGCCTGCGTGGCGCTGGACATGCCCATCGTGTCGGGCAACGTGTCGCTTTACAACGAAACCGATGGTCAGGGCATCCTGCCGACGCCGACCATCGGCGCCGTCGGTATCCTGATGCTGGACGAGATGATCTCGGGGCAACCCTCGGCCGGCGATCTGGCGGTCGTGATCGGCAGCACGCAAGGCCATCTGGGTCAGTCCGCGCTTCTGGCCGAACTGCTGGACCGCGAGGACGGCGATGCCCCGCATGTCGATCTTGAAGCCGAACGTCGCAACGGCGACTTCCTGCGCGCCAACCGCGCCCGCGTGAAGGCTGCAACCGATCTGGCCGATGGTGGCCTTGCCCTTGCCGCGTTCGAAATGGCCGAGGGGGCGGGCATCGGCGCGGCGCTGACCGCTGCCGATACCGGCACGCTCTTCGGCGAGGATCAGGCCCGGTACCTGCTGGCCATTGCACCATCGGAACTGGCGGCGCTTCAGGCCGCAGCGCAGGCTGCGGGCGTTGAGCTTGAACAGGTTGGCACCTTTGGCGGCACCACCATCCGCCTTGGGGGCGCACAGGCCCCGCTGGCCGAACTTTCGTCGCTTTACCGATCGGCTTTCGCCGCGGCGGTGGCCTGATCCCCTGCCCCGCCACCTTGCACGAGGCGTGGGGCGGGGCTACATCTGAACGGACAGCCAAAGGACATACCCATGCCCATGGAAGCCCATGATATCGAAGCCCTGATCCGGGAAGGTTTCCCGAACGCGAAGATCACGATCACCGACCTTGCCGGCGACGGCAACCACTGGGCGGCAGAGGTGATCGACGAAAGCTTCCGGGGCATGAACCGCGTGCAGCAGCAACGCGCCGTCTATGCCAGCCTGAAGGGCAAGATGGACGGAGCCAATGGCGAATTGCACGCGCTGGCCCTGACCACCAAGGCGCCAGCTTGACAGAAACGGGCCTGAAAGGAACCGACATGACCGACACGACGAGCGCGCAGGACCAGATCCGCGAAACGATCGAAATCAACGACGTGGTGCTGTTCATGAAGGGAACGGCGCAGATGCCGCAATGCGGCTTCTCCAGCCGCGTTGCAGGGGTGCTGAACTACATGGGCGTTGCCTTCAAGGACGTGAACGTTCTGGCGACGCCGGAACTGCGCCAGGGCATCAAGGATTTCTCCGACTGGCCGACGATCCCGCAGCTTTACGTGAAGGGCGAATTTGTTGGCGGTTGCGACATCATCACCGAGATGACGCTGTCTGGTGAACTGGACACCCTGTTTACCGATAACGGCATCGCGTTCGATCAGGACGCGGCCAACAAGATCCGCGAAGCCAACGCGGAATAAGACAAAGCCCCGGCATTGCCGGGGCTTTTCAGTTCCGGGCGCAGGTCAGAAGAACCACTTCCCTGTCCGCCTCGCCGTCGCGCCAATAAAGCGTCGCCTTGGGCCCCTTCGTCCACCAGACATAGTGCGACCCGCCGGAGGGCCAGCCATAGCGCACGCCCGAGGCGGCCTGCTCCGCCTCCAGCGTGATCTGGCTGCCTTCAACATTCAGCACCGCAACCGACAGATCATCGGCCGTCACGTAGGTTGCCGGAACCTGCACCCCGCGGTCACAGGTATAGGCCATGGTGCGATGCTCCGTTCCGGCCTGCGCCAGGGCGGGCAGAAACAGAACAAGCGCCAGCATACCCCTCACGAAGCTGCCTTCTCCTCGACGGCGCCGGCCACGGCTTCGGCCCGCGCGGCAAGCTCTGCCATCGTTTCAAGGATGATCGGCGGGATGACCGGCACCTCCACCCGCTCGGGCTCGGGTGCGGGGCGGGTCTGGAACTCGTGCAGTGTCGCGCGGGCGGTGGCAAGTTCCTGCTCTACCGCGATTGTCTTGTCGGCCAGCATCAGGCCCGCCATCAGCAGCATCCGGTCCGCGGGCATCCGGCCGATCTGCGACAGCACAATGTCTGCCTGTTCGGAAAGCTGCTTGGCGGCGGCGCGCAGGAACTGTTCCTGCCCGTCCTGGCAGGCGACGGTGAACGTCTTGTTGCCGATGGTAATGTCCAGATCAGCCATTCCGCGTCTCCTCTTCTGCCGTGGCGACATGCCGCGA
The DNA here is from genome assembly GCF_004015795.1 of Falsirhodobacter deserti. Taxonomy (GTDB): domain Bacteria; phylum Pseudomonadota; class Alphaproteobacteria; order Rhodobacterales; family Rhodobacteraceae; genus Falsirhodobacter; species Falsirhodobacter deserti. The sequence continues at coordinate 1,416,411 of NZ_ML137218.1, forward strand.
CAGCGCCGAAAGAATCGAGTCAAGCTCGGCCCGGTCAGTGGCGCGCAGGGCGCGAAGGCTTTCCACCTCTGCCGGCCCTGTGTCGCCGCGCATGCTGGAAAGCTGTTCGTGCAACTCTCCTGCGGCGGCGCGCAGGGCTTCCAGCTGCTCGGTCAGGCTTGCGACCTCTGCTTCCAGTGCCGCGATCCGCGCGCCGGACTTTTCCTTCACGGCCCGCAAACGCTCGGTCAGCTGGGCGTTGACCAGCCGCTCCTCTTCCACGGCGCGGGATTCGACTGCGCCGCCCTGCAGCCCTTCGGCCGCCGTACCGATCCGTTCCAGCGCACGGGTGATCCGCCGCTCAAGCTCCACCAGATCCTGCATCCAGCCTCCTTGGTTTCGCGCGAATCGCGATCCGCGCCGCATTTCGCCGATCTTAGCGGGTTTGCCTGCGGGATTTAGCCCCCCAATCCCTTGCCGCGCTTGATCTTGCCGCCCCTCCTGCTATGGACAACGGACCCCACCGACACAAGAGGAGCGCGCGCTTTGGATCTTCCCACCCTGCGCCGAGAGCACCCCGACCACTGGTCCAAGGCCGTGGCCATCCGCACCCTGACGCTGGATGCCGTGGCCGCCGCGAATTCGGGCCATTCCGGCATGCCGATGGGCATGGCCGATGTGGCCACTGTCCTGTTCGAAAAGCACATGAAGTTCGATGCCGCCGATCCGCAATGGCCGGACCGCGACCGCTTCATCCTTTCGGCGGGCCACGGCTCCATGCTGCTGTACTCGCTGCTGCACCTGACCGGCTATGCCGACATGACGCTGGATCAGATCAAGAACTTCCGTCAGTGGGGCGCGATCACCGCGGGCCATCCCGAATACGGGCATGCCGGCGGCATTGAAACCACGACCGGCCCGCTGGGTCAGGGCATCGCCACCTCGGTCGGGTTCGCCATCGCGGAAGAATCGCTGCGCGCCCGCTGGGGCAAGAAGATCGTCGATCACTTCACCTATGTGATCGCCGGCGACGGCTGCCTGATGGAGGGCGTTAGCCAAGAAGCCATCGGCCTTGCCGGCCGGCTGAAGCTTTCCCGCCTGATCGTGCTGTGGGACAACAACGGCATCACCATTGACGGCAAGGTGGAGCTTTCGGACCTGACCGATCAGAAGGCGCGCTTCGCGGCTTCGGGCTGGGACGTGTTCGAATGCGACGGCCATGACCCGGCGGATATCGACCGCGCGATCACCGAAGCCAAGGCATCCCCCCGCCCCGCGATGGTGGCCTGCACGACCAACATCGCGCTGGGTTCCTCGGCGCAGGACACCTCCACCGGGCACGGCGCCCTGACGGACGCGAAGCTGATCGCCGACACGCGCGAAGCCTATGGCTGGGCGCATGGCCCGTTCGAGATTCCGGCAGATGTCAAATCGGCCTGGGAAGCTATCGGCCGCAAAGGCGCGTCGGAACATGCCGAGTGGAAGATCCGCCTCGCCACGCTGTCCGAAGCCAAGCAGACCGAGTTTGCGCGCCAGTTCGCCGGTGACATGCCCAAGCGCCTGCCCGCCGCGATCCGTGCGCTGAAAAAGCAGATCACGGAAAAGGCCCCGAAGCTGGCAACGCGTCAGGCCTCGGAAATGGCGCTGGAGGTGATCAATCCGATCGTCACGGAAACGATCGGCGGTTCGGCCGACCTGACCAAGTCGAACAACACCAAGACAGCCGACATGGGCGTGTTCGATCTGGAAACCCGCAAGGGCCGCTATGTCTATTACGGGATCCGTGAACACGGCATGGCTGCGGCGATCAACGGCATCACGCTGCATGGCGGGCTGCGCGCCTATGGCGGCACGTTCATGGCCTTCACCGACTATGCCCGCCCCGCGATGCGCCTTGCCGCGCTGATGGGCGTGCCGAGCGTGTTCGTCATGACGCACGATTCGATCGGTCTGGGCGAAGACGGCCCCACCCACCAGCCGGTGGAGCATCTGGCCATCAGCCGCGCCACGCCCAACACCTGGGTGTTCCGTCCCGCAGACGCCGTGGAAGCGGCAGAGGCATGGGAACTGGCGCTGACGACGAAATCGACCCCCTCGGTCATGGCGCTGTCGCGGCAGGGCGTGCCGACCGTGCGCACCACGCACAGCCAGAAGAACATGACGGCCCACGGTGCCTATGTTCTGGCTGAATCTACACGCAAGCGTCAGGTCATCCTGATGGCCACGGGGACCGAAGTCGCAATCGCGCTGCAAGCCCGCGAGATGCTGGAAGCCCAAGGCATCGGCACGCGCGTCGTTTCCGTGCCCTGCATGGAGATCTTTGCACAGCAGGACGAAGCCTATCGTCGCAAGATCCTGCCCCCCGGCCCTGTTCGCGTTGCGATCGAGGCAGGCGTGCGCATGCCGTGGGAGCGTTGGCTTCTGGGCGAGCGTGGGACCGAGAAGAAGGCCGGTTTCATCGGCATGACCGGCTTTGGCGCCTCGGCCCCTGCTGATCGTCTTTACAAGGAATTCGGCATCACTGCCGAAGCCACGGTCGAGAAGGTAAAATCGCTTCTGTAAAGCTTGGAGGCCGCCCTTAATGGGCGGCCTTTTTCATGAACGGGTGCGTGATGGCGACAACGATGCCGCCCAGCACCAGCGCGATGATCCCGTCGCAGATCGCTGCCACCAGCCATGCCACAAGCCCCTGCGCCACGCCAACGGCATGGGCCGCCCGCTCGGCCAGATGGTGGATCGCCTCATAGGGCGCGGCCCAAAGCGTTTCATGCAGGCCATGGGTCAGGATATTGCCGCCGACCCACAGCATTGCCAGCGTCCCGACCAGGGACAGCGCAGCCAGAAGCTTCGGCATCCCGCGCACCAACGCCATCCCGACCCCGCGCAGGCTGGCCGATCGCTTTGCCATGCCAAGCCCGACATCGTCGATCTTCACGAGGATGGCCACCGCGCCATAGACACCTGCGGTGACCGCAATGCCAACAACCGCCAGCGCGGCCGCCTCCACCCACATGCTGTCATTTTCGATCTGGCTGAGGGCGATGGTCATGATCTCGGCGCTGAGGATGAAGTCCGTCTTGATGGCGCCTGCGACCTTCTGCTCCTCCAGACGACCGGGATCCTTCGGCGTATGGTCCGCCTTGGTTTTCGCGTCGGCACGGGCGGGGGCAAGGGCATGGATCGTCTTTTCCGCCCCTTCATAGGCCAGGTAAAGGCCGCCGAGCATCAGAACCGGCGTGATGATCCATGGCAGGAAGGCCTGCGCCAGAAGCAGCAGCGGCAGCAGGATTAGGATTTTGTTGCGAAGCGATCCGATGGCGATGCGCCCGATCATCGGAAGTTCGCGCGACGCATTGATGCCGGTGATGTATCGCGGGGTGACGGCCGTGTCGTCGATCACCACGCCAGCGGCCTTGGTGCCCGCCTTTCCCGCAGCCGCCGCCACATCATCGACAGAGGCTGCGGCCACTTTGGCAAGACCTGCCACATCGTCCAGCAGTGCAAGAAGTCCGCTCATCGTGTTGAAACCTTTGTCATTCTCTCGATGCTATCTGGCGCGGTCACGGGCAGCAGGCAAGCACGACGTTAGCGCAACCGCCCGATGTTTGCGATAACATATTGATTTCGTGCGATATTCGCTTTTCCGCCGCCGCTTGAACGCCTACATTCGGCGCGACATCGCAGAGAGGATCAGCGTCATGACCATCACGGTTGGCATCAACGGTTTCGGGCGGATCGGTCGTTGCACCCTGGCCCATATTGCCCAGTCGGGCCGCAACGACGTTCAGGTCGTGGCGGTGAACGCAACCGGCCCGATCGAAACGAACGCCCACCTGCTGAAATATGACTCCGTCCATGGCCGCTTCCCCGGCACCGTGCGAGTGAAGGATGGCATGCTGGATCTGGGCGGCAGCCCCATTCGCATGATGTCCACCTATGAGATGAAAGAGTTGGAATGGGACGGCGTGGATGTCGTTCTGGAGTGCACCGGCAAGTTCAACGATGGCATGAAGGCCAATGCCCACCTTGATCGCGGTGCGAAATCGGTCCTGATCTCTGCCCCCGCCAAGAACGTGGACCGTACTGTCGTTTATGGTGTGAACCACCGCGACCTGCTGATCTCGGACAAGATGGTATCGAACGGGTCCTGCACCACGAACTGCCTCGCGCCATTGGCAAAGGTGTTGAACGACGCGATTGGGATCGAATCCGGCATCATGACCACGATCCACTCCTATACCGGCGACCAGCCAACGCTGGACCGTCGCCACAACGATCTGTACCGCGCCCGCGCCGCCGCGATGGCGATGATCCCCACCTCCACCGGTGCGGCCAAGGCCATTTCCGAAGTGCTGCCGGAACTGAAAGGGAAGCTGGACGGATCGGCGATCCGTGTCCCCACGCCGAACGTCTCGGCGGTGGATCTCACCTTCGTGGCCAGCAAGGACGTGACGGTGGCCGATGTGAACGCCGTGGTGGAAGAAGCCGCTGCCGGCGCCATGGGCAGCGTTCTGTCCTATGATCCCGAACCCAAGGTCTCGATCGACTTCAACCACACGCCCTATTCGTCTATCTTCGCGCCAGACCAGACAAAGGTGATCGGCGGGCGCACTGTCCGCGTCCTTGCCTGGTATGATAACGAATGGGGCTTTTCCTGCCGCATGGCCGATGTGGCCGCAGCGATGGGGCGGCTCCTTCAATAAGAGGGGCTGCGATTGACCAACAAGGTTGCTTTATGGCTGGCCGCGATCATCATCGCGGCCATCGTCATTGACGTGCAGGCGGAATGGGGGGGCGTGACCTTCCTGATGCGGAAGTTCCTGAAGCTTGTCGATTGGGTGGAATTCTGGCGATAGTCGGAAAACCCTTGCCCTGAAGCCTGCACACTCCCATGTTAGCGCCAACGCCACACGGGAGAGAGCCATGTCAGTTAAGGTTGCAATCAACGGTTTTGGCCGGATCGGCCGCAACGTGCTGCGCGCAATCGTCGAATCCGGCCGGACCGATATCGAGGTTGTCGCCATCAATGATCTGGGTCCGGTTGAAACGAACGCCCACCTGCTTCGTTTCGATTCGGTCCATGGTCGTTTTCCGGCAGAAGTGACAACCACGGCCGACAGCATCGATGTGGGCCGTGGCCCCATCCGCGTGACGGCGCTGAAGAACCCGGCCGAATTGCCTTGGGGTGATGTGGATGTGGTGCTGGAATGCACCGGCATCTTCACCTCCAAGGAAAAGGCGAAGGTACATCTGGAAAACGGCTCCTCTCGCGTGCTGGTTTCCGCCCCGTCCGACGGTGCGGACAAGACCATCGTCTATGGTGTGAACCATGACACCCTGACCGCCGACGATCTGGTCGTGTCCAACGCCTCCTGCACGACGAACTGCCTGTCGCCCGTGGCCAAGGTTCTGAACGATGCGATCGGCATCTCCAAGGGTTTCATGACCACGATCCATTCCTATACCGGCGATCAGCCGACGCTGGATACGGTGCACAAGGATCTTTACCGCGGCCGGGCAGCTGCCCTGTCGATGATCCCGACCTCCACCGGCGCGGCCAAGGCCGTGGGGCTGGTTCTGCCGGAACTGAAGGGCAAGCTGGATGGCGTTGCCATCCGCGTGCCGACCCCGAACGTTTCCGTGGTGGATCTCGTTTTCGAAGCCTCGCGCGATACGACTGTCGACGAAGTGAACAACGCGATCCGCGCCGCCGCCAACGGCCCGCTGAAGGGTGTGCTGGGCTTCACCGATGCGCCCAATGTCAGCTCGGACTTCAACCACGACCCGCATTCGTCCATCTTCCACATGGACCAGACCAAGGTGATGGAGGGGCGCATGGTCCGGATCCTGTCCTGGTATGACAACGAATGGGGCTTTTCCAACCGGATGGCAGACACCGCCGTCGCGATGGGCAAGCTTATCTAATCCCTCGGAAAGACCAGTTCCGAAACCGTGCCCTTCGGGGCGCGGTTTTTCATTGTCAGCGATCCACCCATCTGCTGCGCGAACTGCCGCGCGATGGTCAGGCCAAGACTGCACGCCCGATCAAGCGAGAAGCCGGCGGGAAGGCCGCAACCGTCATCCTCGATCCGCAGGGTCACGGTGGTCCCGTCAACGGCCAGGAGCAGCCGGATATTGCCGCTGGCATCATCAGGAAAGCCGTGTTCGAAGGCGTTGGTCAGCAGTTCGGTGGCAATCAGCCCCAGCGGAATTGCCTGATCCCGCGTCACGGTCACCGGCGCGCAATCCCGTGTCAGCGTCACCCGATCCGCCGCGCCCGAGGCTTCGGCCAGATCATGCGCCATCTCGTGCAGAAACTCTCCGAAGTCGACATCCTGTGCCTTTGGATCATGCAGCACACGGCTCATCCGGGCGATCACGTTGATGCGTGTGGCGGCATCATCAAGTGCCTTGCGGGCCGTGAGGTCCTGAACCGCGCGGCGCTGGATCGTCAGAAGTCCGGCAACGGTGGCAAGGTTGTTGGAAACCCGGTGCTGCAATTCGTGAAACATCAGGCGGCGCTGCTCGGCCATGCGTTCCGATCGCGCCCGCTCATCCTCCAGATGACTGAAGGCGCGGATCATGACCGTAATCAGGAGGACGTCTGTCGCCACGACAAGGCCGAAGAACCCCATCGCCAGCCCTGCCTGCGCCGACAGGTCGACCGTTCCCGGTACGGACACGAACAGCAGCCACGCGGCCAGGAAGGACCCGATGGCCACCACAAGGCCCGGCGCAAGCCCGCAAAGAAAGGTGGTCAGGATGATCGCGGGAAAGAAGGTCAGAAAGGGAAAGCCGTCGGAAAGACGATCATCCAGCACCCAGCGGAGTGAGATCGCGATGGCAAGCGACAGGAGCGCGAAGGTCCATCGGAAAAACGTCGATCGCCGCTCAAGGATCAGGCGGCTGAACAGTCCGAAAATGCGCCCCTCTGTTGTCATGCGTATCGATGTTCCAATGCATCCGCCACCGCAGGGGTGACGAACTTGGTGACATCGCCGCCATGCCGCGCGATTTCCTTCACAAGACGCGAGGCGATTGCCTGACGTTTGGCATCCGCCATCAGGAACACCGTTTCGATCCGGTCATCCATCAGGCGGTTCATCCCCACCATCTGGAATTCATACTCGAAATCCGTCACCGCCCGCAGACCCCGCACGATCACCTGCGCGCCCACATCGCGGGCGCAGTCGATCAGCAGGTTTTCGAAGGGATGAACCACGATTTCACACCTGTTCAGGTGGGCGGTCTCTGCGCGCACCATCTCCACCCTCTCCTCAAGCGAGAAAAGCGGTTTCTTGTCGCGGTTGATCGCCACACCGATCACAAGGCGGTCCACCAGCCGCGTCGCACGCTCCATGATGTCGATATGCCCCAGCGTGATCGGATCAAACGTCCCCGGATACAGGCCGATGCGCATCAATGTTCCTCCCGCTTGCATGCTCGAGGTGAACAGGACAACGCGCGGTTCCGCAAGATTAAATGCGCATCAACACAAGGCTAAGATGCACGGCAAAGATAAACTTCCCGCTCAGGGTGTTCGGTAATGGTAAAGTTCGCACTCCTCAGCATCGCTTCCATCCCTGCCCTGTTGGGCACGAACCAGTTCGTCGGATCACCGGCATAATCCCGCTCAATGAAATAAAGCAGCGGAACGTCGGGCCCTTCAAAGGGCGTCCAATCGTCGAAATCGTAATCGGGCGCTATGGGGACGACCTTGTCCGATCCCCGCTGCATAGACTGGAACAGCATCTGTCCGTCCGCCACATGTTCGCGGATCAGGTCCAGCGCCAGAAGGGGATGGCGCAGGTGATACAGAACCCCCATGAATATCACGAAGTCGAAGCGTTCGTTCAGATCGGCAACTTCATAAACCGACATCTGGCGGAACTCGATCTTCGCGCCTTCCACCTCGGCGGCCAGCTTCGCCTGCGCCAGATAGCGGGGATCGCTGTCGATGGCGACGACGCGGTCGGCACCCCGCCGCACCATCTCCAGCGAATAGAAGCCGGCGTTGCACCCGATATCCAGAACCTTCATCCCGTGCATGTCATCGGGGATAACATGCCGGAAGCCCTGCCACTTGAAGTTCGGGTAATCGCCAAGGAAGTGGTCCGGCGCCGTTTGTATCCCTCCGATCGAAAGGTTGTGAAACCACGGGCCCAGCGCCTTGATGCGGGCCTGCAGATCGTTCTCGAAATCCATGTCTCAGCCTTGCACCAGCGTCTGAACCGACGCCGTCTCTCCTGTGTGGGTTGCTTGCGCCTTCACGTGGGCAGCGAACCACGCGATCGTCTGGGGCAGCCCTTCGGAAAGCTTCACCTTCGGCTGCCAGCCCAGCAGCTCCCGCGCCCGAGAGATGTCGGGCCGGCGGCGCTTCGGATCGTCTTCGGGCAGGTCCCGATAAACGATGGTGGAGGTGGTGGGGATCGTGTCATGCACCAGCATCGCAAGGTCGCGGATCTCGAACTCTTCGGGATTGCCCAGGTTGACCGGCGTGGCCGGGGCGATCCGAGCCTCCATCAGCGCCATCAGCCCCGCAACCAGGTCCGATACGAAGCAGAAGCTGCGCGTCTGGCTGCCATCGCCATACACCGTCATCGGCTGGCCCGTCAGCGCCTGCACGATCATGTTGGACACGATCCGCCCGTCATCGGGGCGCATGCGCGGGCCATAGGTGTTGAAGATCCGTGCAACGCGCACATCGGCGCGTTTCGCCCGCACGAAGTCATAGCACAGCGCCTCGGCCGCGCGCTTGCCTTCGTCATAGCAGGCACGCGAGCCGGTGCAGTTCACATGCCCCACGTAATCCTCGCGCTGGGGGTGCATCTCGGGATCGCCATAAACCTCGCTGGTGGAGGCTTGCAGGAACCGCGCGCCGTGCCGCTCTGCCAGCATCAGCAGGTTCAGCGTGCCCTGCACATTTGTCATCATCGTGTGAACGGGATCGGCCTGATAGTGCGGCGGCGATGCCGGGCTGGCAAGGTTGTAAACCCGGTCCAGCCGCTCTGAGATATCAAGCGGGTCCGCCACGTCCTGCTGGATCAGGCGGAAGTTGGGATAGGCTGCAAGCGGCAGGACATTATCCTGCGTTCCCGTCAGGAAGCTGTCCAGACAGATGACGCGGTGGCCCTGTTCCAGCAGATGTTCGCAAAGGTGGGATCCGACGAAGCCCGCTCCGCCAGCTACGAGGATCGTCAGAACACTGGGTTTCGTCTGGATCATGGTTCCTCCTTTACGGGCCGTTCGCCCTTGTCACGCTACGCGTTCGGTTCGCATCGCCTTGATCATTTCCCGCGCACGAGCGCGGCCGGTATGGCCCGCCAGCACGGTTTCTCGCGCCGCCTGTCCGATCCTCCGCGAGCGCGCTTCATCTGCTTCTTTCAATCCCTGCACCACATCCTCGGTTCCCTCGGCGATGATGATCGCGTCACCATCGGCGAAAAGTTCGTCCAGACCCGGCCAGTTATCGCTGATCACCGGCACGCCGCAGGAGCCCGCCTCGAACAGGCGCACGCTGGGCGACCAGCCCATCCGCCGCATGGCGGCGCGCGTCACGTTCAGCGTGAAGCGCTGGGCGTTATAGAAATCGGGGTGCCCCGCGGGCGGCAGGTGGTCGATCCGTTCCACGTTGGAAGGCCAGTCGATGTCGTCGGGATATTGCGGCCCGGCCACCACGAAGCGCATCTCGGGCAGGCGCCGTGCCGGTTCCAGCAGCAGCGCCTCCAGCGTAGGCTGCCGGTCGGGCGAATAGGTGCCAAGATATCCCAGATCCCATCGCTTGGGCATACCCGGATCGCAGGGATAAAGCTGGTCATCAACCGAACAGAACAACGCCTCGGCCCGCTTTGCACCCCGCACCTGTTCCAGATGCGTCAGCACCTCCCCGCCCGAGAAGCTGAAATAGATGTCGAACAGCGGGATCTGCCGTTCGGCAAGGTATTCGCAGGTGCCATCATCCAGCGCCTGCATCGTGACCGGCGTGTCGATGTCATAGAATGTCAGCTGCCGCAGCCCCATCCCCGCCAGCCGGTCGATCAGCACCGGCCCCTCGGGGACATAGGAGCCGACCATAACGCTGTCGGCGTTGCGAAGCCGGTCGCCATATTCGGCCAGCATCCCGTCGATCCCGTCGTAAAGCACCAGCTCGCAGAAGTCGGGATCTGGCATGTCGCGATGGGGCGCATACCACGGCATGTCGCGTTCCAGAAACAGGACACGGTGCCCCTCGGCGGCCAGCCCCTTGATCAGGGCACGGAAGGTGGTGGCATGCCCGTTCCCCCAGGAGGAGGACAGCGACAGGCCAAGGATCACGATCTCCATCGGGCGGTTCTGGTCCAGCACGTTCACTCTGCCGCCTCCATCCGACGCGCGTGGGCGCAGAACAGGGCATCCGCCTGCTCGGCGCGATTGGAATAGGTGTGATCGGCAAGAACCCGGGCCAGCGCGTTGCGCCCGATCTGGGCAGCGCGGTCGGGCGACACTTCGGCAAGTAGCTGGGCCACGTCCTGCCCGTCGCGGGCCACCAGCACCTCTTCATCGGGCTTCAGGAACAGGTCGATCCCTTCCCAGAAGTCGGTGATCAGGCATGCCCCTGCCCCCGCAGCCTCGAACACGCGCGTGGCGGGGGAAAAGCCGTTCACCGCCATGCTGTCGCGGGCCACGTTCAGCACCATCCGGGGCGTAACGTTCAGGGCGTTGTGATCGGCCGTTCGGACGTGGCCCAGCTTGCGGATATTGCCCGGCATCTCCACGTCGCCCCAGCCCGAGCCGCCGATAAGGAAGCTTTGCTCTGGTGCCAGCCTGGCCGGGCGCAGGAAGAATTCGGCCACCCGCGCATCGCGGTCGGGCAAGCGGTTGCCGAGAAAGGCGAGATCGCAGGAAAACCGCGGATCCGGATCAACCGGATGGTGCGTTTCGGGATCAAGGGCGTTGTAGACCGGCACGCAGTCCTTTGCCCCCAGTTCACGATAGGCCGCGATGACGGGATTGCCGCCGCCATAGGTCAGCACCATGTCCAGATCGGGCAGCAAGGCGCGCATCGGATGATCCGGCGCAGCGCGCAGTTCGGCAAGCGTGGCCGGCGCATCGACATCCCAGAAGATGCGAAGCGCATTCGGCCTTGCCGCCGCCATCACGCGCGCCAGCAGCAGGTCATCCTCGAACCCCACGCCCGAGGCCTTGACCACGATGTCATAGCCGGCCGCCTCGGCTGCGACCTTCTCCAGCGCCTCCACGGTGCCGTCATAAACAACGACGCGGCACCAGTCCGGCGGATCGATGTCGCGGTTGGCCTGCCGGTCATACACATCCGGCTCATAGAAGGTGATATCATAGCCGCGTGCCGCCAGCGCCCTCAGCATCCCCCGGTAATAGGTTGCCGCACCGTTCCAATAGGCGGAAAGCAGGCTTGACCCGTAAAATGCAATGGTCTTCATGCGGTTTTCCTTTCGGATGCCGACAGGTCGTCAAGAATGGTCAGAAGTTCCTGCACGCGGTGGGCGCAGGTGTGGCGGGCAAGGATTGTTTCCAGCCCGTGTGCGGCCTGTTCCTTGCGGGCATCGGCATCGTTCACCAGCTCGTGCAGGTGGCGGCGCATCTCGTCGCCGTTGCGGGCCCAGCGGAAATCACCGTCGCGGAACAGCCCTTCAGCATCCGACCACGGGGCGGAAACCAGCGGGATGCCGCAGGCCAGCGCCTCGAATGGGCGGATGGTGGGGATGCCGGGCAATTCGCGCACATAGGGCCCGCGCGGCACGTGCACGGTCACGCGGTGGCGGGCAAAGGCCTGCGGCACCTCGGCATTGGCAATCCAGCCCTTGAAGGCGATGCCTGCTGCGTCCAGCCGCTGCAAGGCGTGATCAGGATACCGCACCCCCCGCACCGTGGTGCGCAGGCCAAGGTCGTGCGCGGGGCGCATCAGGAACTCGTCAAGCTCTGCGCTGCGCTCGTCATCGCCCCAGTTGCCGATCCAGATGAGGTCGCCCTCTTCCTCGGCCTCCACCGGGCGGAACAGCGCAGCATCGGCCGCCTCGTGCCAGGAATAGACCTGCCGGCCCCAGCCTGCCTTCAGATACCGTTCGCAAAGCGCCTCGCCAAAAGCAAGGATGCCGTCATAGCCGGACAGGTCCAGCCCGGCGATCTCCCCCTCGCGGCTGACGGCGCGGTGGTGGGTATCGTGGAACAGCGCCGTGAACTTGCCACCGGCCTTCCGAAGATCGCCGATCCGGGCCACCAATGCGGGATCGGTCCATTCATGCACCACCACCACATCGGCACGGTCCACCGCCGCCGCATGATCAAAGCCGGGGCCATACACCTGCGCGTTCAGCATCGGGAACGTGCCGTGAAAGGCATCGACGGCATGGCCGCCCTGATCGGCGATCAGGTTCTCGCGGCTCCAGCTGTCTTCGGGTTCCAGCGCGGTCGCATCATGGCCCAGCGCCAGCAGCTCGCGCATCACGCCGCGCAGGAAATGGGCATTGCCATGGTTCCAGTCAGAGATCAGCGAGTGGGTGTAGAACAAAAAGCGCATGTCACCTCGTGGCGGCTTGTTGTTGTGGTTCTCTCAGTCCGGCATAAAGGCTAAGCATCGCCTCGGCCTGCATATCGGGCGCATAACGGCGGGACCGTTCGCGCGCCGCGTGCCCCATCTGCCGCCGCAGGTCCGCATCGCCCGCCAGCCGATTGACGCCGCCGGACAGCGCATCCGCATCGGCGGGCGCAAAGAAGATCGCGGCCTCGTCCCACAGCTCGCGGAAGGTCGGGATGTCGGCCAGCACCAGCGGGATCGCGGCGCGTGCCGCTTCGGCCACGGCCAGCCCGAACGGCTCGTAAAGCGAGGGGGAGACGAAGATCCCCGCATCGCGCATGAGTGCCATGGCATCGTCATGCGGCAGGTTGCCGGGCGCGTCGGCATTCATGGCGCGAAAGGCCTGTCCCGTAGGGCTGTCCAGCGGGCCCAGCATCGTCACGGGCCAAGCGATCTGCGCGGCCGCCCGGTCCAGCGTGACCCCATTCTTGCCGTCATCCCACCACCGCCCCGAGGCGACAACCATCGGGCTATCCGCCGTCTGCCGTTCCGGCACCGGCGTTGCATTGGGAACCACGGTTACCGGCACCGACCCGTAAACCCGTTGCAGCAGCCGCGCATGGGAGGCAGAGGGCGCAACCACCGCATCGGCACGGTGCAATCCAGCCGCGTTCATCTTGCGCTGCCATTCCCACCCATCGGGCAGATCGCTGTCCCGCACCGCCCGAAACCATGTGGAAACGCAGGAATGGCTGACGGCCAGAACCGGAAGGTCCGTCTCCAGTCCCGCAGCCTGCGTCGGCAGGTTCAGGTGAATCAGCTGCACACCGTGCCGCACCGCCGCTTCGGCAACCGCTTGCGGCACACCGGCCAGTGCCGCCGCATCGGGCACGATCCAGTCCAGCGGCAGTCCGGTCCAGTCCAGCGTTCCGATGGCTTCCGCCTCTGCCCGCCGATCGGGGGATGGCGGGGGACCGAAGCCCAGAAACACCACCTCCACCCCGTGCAGGGCGCGCGCAAGGTCCATCGCATAGCGCCAGACCCCGCCCGCCGCATCCAGTGTCATCAGGATGCGAAAGCTCATGCTCGGACCCGCTGCGGTTCGGACAGGTCGGGAAAGCTGCGGTTTGCCCGCAACCAGTTGGCCAGATCGGCCAGACCTTCGCGCCAGTTCACCTTCGGGGCCCAGCCTATCTCGGCGTTCAGGCGTCCCGTATCGGCCACGAAATAGAGCTGGTCCCCCTGCCGCCAGTCTGAGAAGGAAAGCGGCACCGGATGGTTCACCACGCGTTCGATCTCGTGCAGGACGGTTTTCAGGCTGACAGAGTTGCCAACCCCGCCGCCAAGGTTGAACGCGCGGCCCTTCAGCTGGCCGATATTATCCAGCACGCCGCGATAGGCGGCCACGGCATCCGAAACATGCAGGATGTCGCGCACCTGCTTGCCATTGCCATAGACCGAGATCTCCTCGCCCATCAGCGCGCGGATCAGGAAATGCGCCACCCAGCCCTGATCCTCGGTTCCGAACTGGCGCGGACCATAGATGCAGGACATCCGCAGCACTGCCGAGGGGATGCCATAGCTTTTGGCATAATCCAGCACGTACTGGTCCGCCACGCCCTTGGAACAGCCATAAGGGGTGCAGAAATCCAGCGGACGATCCTCGGCGATGCCATGGTCGCGGATATGCGCATCGGCGGGAACATAGCGGTCTTCGGTTTCCAGCATCCGCAGATCGTCCAGCGCGCCATAGACCTTGTTGGTGGAAGCGAACACGATCGGGATCTGCCGGCCCGATGCACGGATGGCCTCCAGCACGTTGATCGTGCCGCGGGCGTTCACCTCGAAGTCATCCACCGGAGCCGTGAGGCTGGTGGTAACCGCCGTTTGTGCCGCCAGATGGATCACGGATTGCGCATCGCGGATCGCATCGCGCATCGCCGTTTCATCGCGAAGATCGGCGGGCATCGGGTGGATGCGGTCGCCATAACGGTCGGCCAGCCAGCGAAGGTTCTGATCCACCCCCGGCCGGCTGAAGTTGTCCACCACGATCACGTCATGCCCGTCGCGCAGGAAGCTGTCGGCAAGGTTCGATCCGATGAATCCGCTGCCCCCCGTGATGACCACGGGCTTCACCGCCTTGGACAGCGACGGCGAGGCCAGATGCGTCACCTCGCGCACCCGCGAAAGGCCGCCATCGGTCAGCAGGCGCGCCAGCAGCTTGGGTTGGCCCTCTGCCTCCACCGCGCCCATGTGGTAATGGCGCGGATCGAACCAGAAGCCTTCCTGCACCGAAACATCGCGCGGCAGATCGCGCCACGCATACCAGTAAAGCCGGTCCGCGGGCGCTTCCATGACCTTGGCGAAGCGGCGGGCCTGCTCCATCTGGTCGCCGCGCCACGTGGAATATCCCGCCTCGGTGATCCAGATTTCCGATTGCGGGTTATGGCGGTCAAGGATCGCCCGCATCTCGCCCAGATGCATGTCCCATCCGCGCCACGACCCTTCCTCGCTGTCCCATGTGCCGGGAAAGCCGTGGAACCCCACCGCGGCGCATTGCTGCAGCACGCCTCGCTGGCCCATCAGGTCCAGCCACAGCGGATCGAAGGGGCACGGCCCGCCCAGAACGGCCTTCCAGCCGCGCTGGTTGACCCAATACGCGGCCCCGCCAACCATTTCGCAGAACATCTGGTAATCGTGGTCGGCCCGCCAGTCGTAATCCAGCAGGTTGTTCGGCTCGTTCCACAGTTCGATATGCGAAAAGTGCTGCCCGTAACGGGTCAGCACGTGATCGATGAAGTCGGCGTAATCCTTCAGCACATGCGGCGCACCTGTTGTGCGCCCGTTGCGCGATATCGACGGCGGTGTGTAATGCACGCAGGGCAGCAGATCGATCTGCCCCCCCAGCTTCGGCATCAGCCAGTCGAACCACTTCTCGCCGCCGGGGGCGAGGTATTCAGCCCAGCTCAGATGCGTGCGCAGATGCGTCGCACCCGAGGCGAGAAGCTCTGGCAGGACCTCCTCCACACGGTCGTATTCACCGGGCCGGAACCATTCGGCAAAGCCGTAGCCCTTCATGAAACGAGCCTCCGCTCCTCCAGTTGCCGGCGCATCTCGGCACCGCGATCCACGACAACCTCGCCGCGCACCCAGGTGACGAATTCCTCCAGCGAATTTTCCAGCTTCTCCTGCGGTTCGAAGCCCAGAAGTTCGCGCGCCTTGGAGATGTCGGCAAAGCAGTTGCGGATGTCGCCGGCGCGATACTTGCCGGTGATCTCGGGCGAAAGCTGCGGCAGGCCCATCGCTTCGGCCAGAAGGGTCGCCACCTGCGTGACGGTATAGGCGCTGCCCGAACCGATGTTGAACAACTCTCCCGCCGCTTCGGGTTTTTCATAGGCAAGGCGGAAGGCGCGGGCCACGTCGCGCACATGCACGAAGTCACGGCGCTGCTCGCCATCCTCGAAGATCGTCGGCCGTTCACCTGATGCAAGGCGCGAAGCGAAGTTGGCCAGAACGCCGGTATAGGGGTTTGACAGCGCCTGCCCTGCCCCGAACACGTTGAACAGGCGCAACGCGACGGCCTCGACGTCATACGCCTCGCCGAAGATCATGACCTCGCGTTCCTGCGCGTATTTGGTCAGCGCATAGATGGAGGCAAGATCGACACGCTTGTCTTCATCCGTGGCCACGGGCGACAGCAGCTGCCCATCAGGGGCGGTCGCGTTCCAGTTGCCCGCGCGCACATCGGCCGGTTTGCGGCGCACGTTTTCCAGCAGGGTGCCATCCGGCAGGGCATAATACCCCTCGCCGTAAACGCTCATGGAAGATGCGACGACGATGCGCTTCACCGGGTGGTTCAGCATCGCCTCCAGCAGGACGGCGGTGCCAAGATCGTTGGCGCCGACATAGCGGGCGATCTCGTACATGGACTGGCCCACGCCCACTTCGGCGGCAAGATGGATCACGCCGTCGCACCCGTCCAGCGCGGCCCGCACCCGTTGGGGATCCTGCATGTCGCCGCGGATAACCTCGGCACCTTCGGGCAGGCGCACTTCGACGCCGCCATGCACCTGATCGATCATTGCGTCATAGAGGCGGACATCGTAGCCATGTGCGATCATCTCTTCGGCCACATGGCGCCCGATGAAGCCGCATCCTCCGGTAATAAGTACCCTCGTCATCGCAGATCCCGTTGATGTTCTTGTCGCTTGCCGACGGCGAACGGACCCCGAAACGAAATTGTTCCAAAGAAAATCTTCCGGCGTGACAATGTCTTGCCCTCACGCATGCGCGAAGGGCGGGTTCTTCTGCATCAACAATGACTTCTTCAACTTCTTCCGGAACCGTGCCCGCATGGTCGCGTTGGCGGAACGTGATCCGCTTCCGGCCCGCGTCGGCGGCGGGCCCTGACACGAACCGGAGTTGCTTATGAACCGTCCCCTTCCCCCCACCGATCAGATGCGGGCTGTGCGTGTCACCGGCCCCGGCCGGATCGAGATGGTCACCCTTCCGCTGCCCGAACCTGCCAAAGGGCAGGTTCGCATCAGGCTGGAAGGTTGCGGCGTTTGCGCATCGAACCTGACGCCATGGGAAGGGCCGGACTGGATGCAGTTTCCCACCGATCCGGGCGGGCTGGGCCATGAAGGCTGGGGCGTTGTGGAAGCTTCCGGCGAAGGCGCCGAGGAAATGCTGGGCCTGCGCGTCGCCTTCCTTGGCCAGAACAGCTTCGCCACCCATGAAGTGGTGGATGCGGGCATGCTGATCCCGATCCCCGAGTCCATCACCGGCCCCTTCCCGGGCGAGCCCTTTGCCTGCGCGATGAACATCTTCCGCCGCTCCGGCATCTCGGCTGGCGACAAGGTTGCGATCATCGGCATCGGGTTCATGGGCGCGGCACTGGTGCGCCTTGCCTCGCAGGCGGGGGCGGAGGTGATCGCCATCTCGCGCCGCGAAAGCTCTTTGGCGCTGGCGCGGGACATGGGGGCGGCCCACACGATCCCGATGGAAGACCACCACGCCATCATCAGCGAGGTGGGCGATCTGACCAACCACTATTTCTGCGACGTGGTGATCGAGGCCGTGGGCAAGCAATGGCCCCTCGATCTGGCCGGAGAGATCGTGGCCGAAGGCGGGCGGCTGGTCATCGCGGGATATCATCAGGACGGTCCGCGCCAGGTGAACATGCAGAACTGGAACTGGCGGGGCATCGACGTGGTGAACGCCCATGAACGCAAGCCCGAGGTCTATCTTCAAGGCATGCGCGAGGCGATCGCCGCGATCGAAAGCGGCCTGCTGGACCCCAGGCCCCTGCTGACGCACCCCTATCCGCTGGAACAGCTTGACCGCGCGCTGGATGCCACGCGCGACAAACCCGATGCCCTGGTGAAGGCCTACGTCACATGCAGCTGAAGATCGACACGCACGCACCCGAACCCGTGAACACCGCCCGCCCCCGGCTTGGCTTTGTCGGCCTTGGCTGGATCGGACGGCACCGGATGCAGGCCATCTGCGAACAAGGCGGCGTCGACATCGTGGCGCTGGCCGATCCCTCGGACGAATGCGTCGCCGAAGCGGCAGCCCTGGCCCCCGGCGCCGCAACCGGCAACACGCTGCAGGACGTCTTGGCCGCCAAGCCGGACGGCGTCGTGATCGCCACCCCCTCGGCCATGCATGCCGCCCAGACGATCGAGGCGCTGGAGGCAGGCTGCGCCGTATTCTGCCAAAAGCCGCTGGGCCGCAACGAGGCCGAGGCCCGTGCCGCCGTGGACGCCGCCAGAAAGGCTGACAGGCTGCTGTCGGTGGATCTGTCCTATCGTGGCACGAAGGCGCTGAACGCGATCCGCGACCGCGTGCGGGCGGGTGATCTGGGCCGCGTGTTCGCGATGGATCTGGTGTTCCACAACGCCTATGGCCCCGACAAGCCGTGGTTCTATGACAAGGCCCAGTCGGGCGGCGGGCCACTGATGGATCTGGGCGTGCATCTTGTGGACAGCGCGCTTTGGTGCCTCGATTTTCCCGCCATCGTGGATGTGCGTGGCCGCGTCTATCGCGGGGGCGATCCGGCCGTGCCGCAAACCGAGGTGGAGGATTACGCCACCGCAACGCTGACCACCGATACGGGCGTGACGATCAACATCGCCTGTTCGTGGAAGCTGAACGCCGGCCACGAGGCAGAGATCGCGGCCCATGTGCACGGCACGCAAGCTGGTGCCTCGCTGACCAATCCCGGCCATGGCTTTTACGACTTCGCCGCGCATCTGCATCGCGGCACCGCAACGGACGAACTGGTCGCGCCACCCGATGCATGGGGCGGCGTCATGGCGCAGGCATGGGCGCGGCAACTGGCACAGAACCCCCGCTTCGATCCTGAAGCAGAGCGTCTGGTCAGCCTGTCGCAAACCATCGACCGCATCTACGCGGCGGCACGCTGAAAACATCGGGGCGGGAACCTTGGCCCGCCCCACCCGTTGGTGTGCGAAACCAATGGAGGAATGACTATGGGCCTGTTTACCCATGACATCAAAACCATGGACGATCTGTTCCTGCACCAGCTGCAGGACGTCTATTACGCGGAAAACCAGATCACTAAGGCGCTGCCCAAGATGATCAGCAAGGCCACCGCGCCTGAACTGAAGCGCGGCTTCGAGGTGCATCTTGAGGAAACCAACCGCCAGATCGAACGTCTGGACGAGGTGTTCCGCCTGCTGGGCAAGGATGCCAAGGCCGTGACCTGCCCCGCCATCGATGGCATCATCAAGGAAGCCAACGAAATCGCCGGCGAGGTCGAAGATCCGCGCGTTCTGGACGCCGCGCTTGCCGCCTCGGCACAGGCGGTGGAGCATTACGAGATCACGCGCTACGGCACGCTGATCGCCTGGGCGAAAGAGCTTGGACGAACCGAGATCGTTCCACTTCTGCAAGCGACGCTAGCCGAGGAAGAGGCCACCGACCGCAAGCTGACCGAATTGGCCGAACAGCGCCTGAACCACGCGCCCTGATTGCCATCAGGGGCGGATACCTTACGCCGCTGCCATGCCTCCCGCCTTGAGGCGGGAGGCATGAGGTCACGAGGCTCCTGCCCACTAACGTCGCCGTTCTGGCTTCCCGAGCCGCCGTCATGCTCGCAATGGCGGCTCAGGCAAATACGCAAAGCATCTATACCAGAGGCGAGACACCTAAGGTGGATGATGCGATCAACACGGCCGGCGACGCTGTCATCGTCAACAACGGCGTGAAAGAGCTTCGGGCGAAGAGGACAGCACCGACCTGAACTTCGGCACCGTCCTGAACACCGGCTTGGCCTGCGCTTCACCTTCGGCGGCTGAAGAACGCCAGTTTATTGACTTCGCAGGGTTTCACCACATCTGCATGGGCTGCCCTTCCTTGCGATTCATGATGTCTGAGATCCTGCAACCCGACCGCAACTGCTGGCAAATCGCAGAGGCCGAGCGTTTCTCGGTCATCGTCGATGCTGCCGATTACTTCGACGCCGCCCGCATCGCGATGCAGCGGGCCGAAAAAAGCATCATGATGATCGGCTGGGACTTCGATGCCCGTATCCGCTTCGGTTCCCCGGATGTGAATGACGGGGCCCCGAGGCGGCTGGGCACTTTCGTCCTTTGGCTGGCCGACCGTCGGCCGGATTTGGAAATCCGGCTGCTTCAATGGAATTCGGGCATGCTGCGCAACTGGCTGCGCGGCAACAACGCTTATTACCTGCTGCGCTGGAAGGCGCACAAGCGCATCACGGCGCGGCTGGACGGCATCCACCCGCCCGCCGGATCGCACCACCAGAAGCTGCTGGTGATCGATGATCGCATCGCCTTCTGCGGCGGCATCGACATGACGCTGAAGCGCTGGGACACCCGCGCCCACCGCGATGACGAACCGGCCCGGGTAACCCCGTCGGGGCGCAAGCTTGGGCCCTGGCACGATGCAACCAGCATCTGCGATGGGAAGGCGGCGCGGGTTCTGGCTGATGTGTGCCGCGACCGGTGGAAGCGCGCCACCGGCGAGGGGCTGCCCGCCGTGACGGGCGGGCGGGCCGAGTGGCCAAGCAGCATCAAGCCGATGCTGAAGAACGTGCGCGTGGCCGTTGCCCGCAGCCGCCCCGAGATGCAGGATCAGAAGCCCATCCGGGAAATCGAAACGCTTTATCTGGACCTGATCGCAGCGGCAAAGCGGTTCATTTATGCCGAAAGCCAGTATTTCGCGTCCCGCCGCATTGCCGCGGCCATCGCGAAGCGGCTTGAGGAACCGGACGGCCCCGAGATCGTGATCGTGAACCCCGTCAGCGCCGACGGAACGCTGGAGCCGCTGGCAATGGATACCGCACGCGCGCGGCTGGTGGAATCGCTGCGCCGGCACTGCCCGAACGGGCGCTTCGGCATCTACCACCCGGTCACGGCGCAGGAAAACCCGATCTATGTCCATGCCAAGACGATGATCGTGGACGACCGGCTTTTGCGCATCGGCTCGTCGAACTTCAACAACCGCTCCATGCGGCTGGACAGCGAATGCGATGTGGCGGTGGATGCCGCGCAGGATGAAACGGGCCAGATGCATCTGGCCATCCGCGATCTCCGTCTTGGCCTGATGGCTGAACATCTGGACAGCACGCCCGAAGATGTCGCCCGTGCCATCGACACCCACGGCTCTCTTCTGGGTGCGATCGAGGCATTGCGCGGACCGGGCCGATCATTGGTGCCATACGAAACCCCCGACCTCACCTCGATCGAGGAATGGCTGGCCGATAACGAGATCCTGGATCCGGACGGCCCGGACGAAATTTTCGAAAGGCCAAGCCGTCGCGGCCTGTTCCGCAACCGGCTGCGCCGGCCCTAGGGGAAATAATCGGCCGCCCGGAACCCACATTGTGACTTTTCGGCATCCACGGAGGATTTCGCGCGCTTTGCAGTAGATTACTTCGCGCAAATTTTTCATAGCCGACTAAATGTCTGACATGTCTTACAATCCCCTTACCCTGCTTGACTGCCGTTTTTTACGGAGTGCTGGCGGCCCGGTCGTGTCCGCCAACGAACGGCAGGTTCTGCGGGCGTTATGGGCGGATCCTGGCCTGTCGCGGTCCGAGCTCACAAGCCGGCTGGACCTGACGCAGCAATCGCTTCATCGCATCGTGGATCAACTGGTTCTGCGCGGCATGATCAGGCTTGGCCCTCCGCATCCTGCAGCGGGGCGCGGCCAGCCCAGCCCGACGCTGACGCTGCTTCCCTGCTTTGCCCACAGCTGGGGCGTTTCGCTGAACACGGATGATCTGGGCATCGCGCTTATGGATTTCTCGGGCAAGCCGCTGGTTCAGGAACAGCACAGGCTTCAAGGCGTCCCCCGGAAGGTGGTGCTGGATCGCCTGACCTCACGGATAGGGGAGCTTACTGCAGAACATGACATCGATCCCGAAGCCTGCCTTGGCATCGGTTTCGGGATCGCCGGCTATTGGGTGGGCGGTACGCGCTTCAACAGCCCGCTGCCGCTGAAGGACTGGGCGCTGATCGAACTTGGCCCCTTGCTGTCCCAGCATTTCAACCGCCCGGTTTGGGTGGAGAATGGCGCAAACACCAGCGCGGTGGGCGAAGCGATGCTGGGGGCCGGCAAGATCCACCCCACCTTCGCCTATATGTCATTCAATTACGGGCTGGGCGGCGGGCTGATCCAGAACGGAGAACTCTGGCGCGGCGGCAACAACAATGCTGGAGAACTTTCGGGCATCTTTGGCCCCGAGGAGCTGGACAACCGCCCCATCCTTCAGTCCCTTGTCGCACTCCTGCGCAAAAACGGTGTCGGTCCCTCCCATGTCGGCGATCTGGCACGCGATTTCGATCCCGATTGGCCGGGTGTCGATCAATGGGTGGATCAGGTCATGCCTGCCTTCAACCGGCTGGTCGCGGTGCTTTGGTCGGTCTTTGACCCTCAGGCGATCGTCCTTGGGGGGCAGATACCGCCCGCCCTTGCCTCGCGGCTGATCAAGAGGGCAACGATCCACCACGGATCGCGATACGGCGTTCCCCGTCCTGCGCCACGGCTGCTGGTATCGGAGCTGGGCGTGAACGCCTCTGCCCTTGGTGCGGCCGCCCTTCCGCTGCGTGTCTGCGCGCTTTAGGGGCTACCATCCGGCGGTTCTTGCCAGCCGCGGCCATACCAGCCCTCGGTAAAATCGGGAACATGATCAGCCAAGGCATCCGCCAGCGGCCCGCATCCCTGCAGGATCACCTCCCCCTCGCCCGGAAGCGCGATGATCAGGTTCTCCTCCCCCTTCAAGCTGGCCTCCGCGGGTTCGACGGAAATGGCCCTACGCAGCGCTTCCGGCCCATCGAAGGCGCCCTGAAAGCTGATCCTGTCGCCCTTTGCCGGATCAAAGCCGAAAATCCATGTATGCCCACCCGGATCGCAGATGACGGTCGATCTGCCGACAAAGACCGAGACGAGTGAATAACCTTCCCCGCAAAAGATACGGGTATTGCCGCCATTTGTGGTGACGATGTTGTTCCCCTCGCCCGTGCGGATCACGCCGCCGCCACGGCCCGTCATCAGGTGGTCATCCATCGGGCCGCCCAGCAGGATGTTATGGCCATCGCCACCGTAAAGGAAGTTGTTGGCCGCATCGTCTGCGCGCAGGATGCACAGCCTCCGGCCCCCGAACCCGAGACCATAGGCCTTCACGTCATCCAGCGGGTCCGGATCGTCATCCCAATCGCTTTCCGCATTGCTGGCCTTGTCGATGCCGGTCACCTTCACGGGGCTTTCGCCGCTGTCGGGGCCGGTGAACAGCCAGTCTGGATGCCATAGGCGTAAAGACCATACGCCGCCCCAAACGTGTTCTGGTGCCGCTGGCGGAGCCCGCCATTGCCGCGCACCATTATCAGGAAACCTGCGGCATAATTCGCCGCCGCCCACCAGCCGATCCCGATATCGTGCCGGTGGAACCAGCGCCCGCAGCGGGCGATCATGAAATGGGCGCGATCCTTGTCATCGGCCACGCGCGGATCGTTCACCCTGCCGTTCTGGACGTTGAACTCGGTCAGCACCACGCGGTCACCAAGGATCGCGGCGAAGCGGCGATCAAGCACCGCCTCGTAATCCTCGACCGTGCCGACATTCGGGCCCCATTGGGGATAGAAATGCGCCGACCACACCAGCCTTTCCCCGATCCTGTCGCGGAATCGCGTCAACGCCGTGCCACCCGAGGGAAGCTGCACATCCGCCAGCGTGTGAAAATCGGCGCTATAGGCCCAGCCACCGACATAGAAATCTCGGTCGGCCCACCTTGCGGCGATGCGGTCATGGATGGCCAGAACCGCTTCGACATATTCTTCCACGAAGCGGGAGCGCAGGCGCGGAAAACAATCGGCCGCGCGATCATAGCTGGCGGCCTCGTTGATCGCTTCAAAGCTGCAGGTGCGGATGTCCGGCCGCATGTCCAGCCAGCCCAGCAGCGCATCCCACGCCGCAGCGTGACGCTGGCGCAGCACGGGCATCAGGTTCAGCCAGTCCTGCTGCGTTTCCATGGCAGAGTAGGAGGACGCCCAGTGCGCCTCCAGCCCCGTGCCGCTTTCCTGACTGGGGCCGTCAGCCAGCACCCAGTGAATTTCGAACCCTGCCTTGCAGGCTTCGTCTAGAAAACCCTCCATCTCCGGATGGAAGCTGCCATCGGCATTGAAGCTGAAGATGTTGAATGCCATCCGCAGGCGGCGAAGGCCCGGCAACCCCTCGGCCAGGCCACGGGCAAATCCGCGCGGGTTGCCGCGCATGTTGGCGGGAATCTGCTGCGCCTCACCCTGCCAGATCCGCGTCAGCTTCTGTCCTGCCTTCACCCGTGCCTGCTGGCCGGGATCGAAATTCCCAAGGATCTGCGGATTGATCATGTGAAGCGCCATCCACATACCCCTTCGTGCCATTGCGGTGTGCCATGCGGGCAGATAGCTTGGCCACCGCAAGATGGGAGGGGGTTCACATGATCCTGTGCTGCGGCGAGGCTTTGATCGACATGCTGCCCGAAGGGGACGGATTCATGCCCCATGCGGGCGGGGCAGTTTTCAACACGGCCATCGCCCTTGGACGGCTGGAGGCGCCTGCCGCTTTTTTTTCGGGCCTGTCCAACGATCTGTTTGGCACCCGCCTTGCCCGGGCGCTGGAGGCGTCGAAGGTCGATACCGCGTTCTGCGCCCGATCGGATCGCCCCACGACGCTGGCCTTCGTCACGCTGACCGACGGGCAGGCAAGCTATGCCTTCTATGATGAAAACACGGCGGGCCGCATGCTGGCGGTGGATGACCTTCCCGCCATTCCTGCGGATGTGCAGGCGCTGTTCTTCGGCGGCATCTCCCTTGTCAGCGAGCCTGCGGCAGACACCTATGCCGCGCTGATGGCGCGGGAGGCGGGCAGCCGCGTCACCATGCTGGACCCCAATATCCGCCCCGGCTTCATCACGAACCCCCACCGGTATCGCCAGCGGATCGGGCGGATGATCGCACAAGCCGACATCCTGAAAATCTCGGACGAGGATCTGCGCTGGCTGGAGGGTGCGGGCGATCCGGTGGATCTGGCAAAGGGGCTGCTGGCCAAGGGTCCGAAACTGGTGCTGCTGACCGAAGGCGCAAAGGGCGCGCGGGCGCTGACGGCAACGCAGGAACGCTTTGTCGCAGCACCCAAGGTGACGGTGGCAGACACGGTTGGCGCGGGTGATACGTTCAACGCCGGCGTTCTGGCCGCGCTGCACCGTGCGGGTGCATTGGTGAAAGGGGCCGCGTGGCCCGACGATCTTCTGGACGATGCGCTGTACCTTGGCACCCGCGCCGCCGCCATCACCGTGTCACGCCCCGGTGCCAACCCGCCCTGGAGGCACGAGCTGTGAAGGCGCTTCTGCAACGCGTTTCCGAAGCCTCCGTCACGGTGGAGGGCGAGGTGATCGGCCAGATCGGGCCAGGCCTGCTGATCCTTGTCTGCGCGGTGCATGGTGATACCGAAGCCAATGCCGAGGCGCTGGCGAACCGCATCGGCAAGCTGCGCATATTTCGCGACGATGACGGCAAGATGAACCGGTCGTTGAAGGATACGGGCGGCGCGGCGCTGGTTGTCAGCCAGTTCACGCTTGCGGCAGATACCACGAGGGGCAACCGTCCCGGTTTTTCTGCCGCCGCCCCGCCCGAAGATGGGCGCAGGCTTTACGACCATTTCGCAGCCGCCATGGCCCGGGATGTTCCTGTCCAGACGGGACGATTCGGGGCGGATATGCAGGTCGCGCTTGTAAACGCCGGTCCCGTCACGATCTGGGTTGAGGCATAGGGGCGGCGTCCTTATATCTGCAACAAACAAGGATCCCCCCAATGACCGATACAACCCCTGCCGAAGGCGCCCCGCTGATCAAGCCCTCCACGACCGAACATCCGCTTTACGAAGCAGTCGTGGATGCCTGCCGCACCGTTTATGATCCCGAGATTCCGGTGAACATCTTCGACCTCGGCCTGATCTACACGATCGAGATCAACGAGGCGAACGAGGTCCAGATCCTGATGACGCTGACGGCCCCGGGTTGCCCCGTGGCGGGTGACATGCCAGGCTGGGTGGCCGATGCGGTCGAACCCCTGCCGGGCGTGAAGCAGGTCGATGTCGGCATGACCTTCGATCCGCCCTGGGGGATGGAGATGATGTCGGACGAGGCGCGCCTGGAACTTGGCTTCATGTGACCCCCTTGCGGGGCGGCGCGCGCCGCCCCATCTGAACTGCGAAAGGAAGTCCCATGTTCTCGATCCCCGGAAAACAAGCCGTCTCCATCACGCCCGCCGCGGCGAAGCAGATCGCACGACTGATGTCGAAGCAAGGTTCGGCGGGGCTGCGTATCGGCGTCAAGAAAGGCGGCTGTGCGGGCATGGAATACACCATGGATTACGTCGATGACGTGAATCCGATGGATGAACTGGTGGAACAGGATGGTGCACGCGTGATGATCGCGCCAATGGCCCAGATGTTCCTGTTCGGGACTGAAATCGATTATGAAACCACGCTGCTGGAATCGGGTTTCAAGTTCCGCAACCCGAATGTTGTGGACGCTTGCGGCTGCGGTGAATCGGTCAAGTTCCGCGATTAAGGTTTCCCGTTCACCCGCAATGCCCTAGCTTCGTTTGCAAAGCGAAGGAGGAACGATGCGCGGACTGGCTGCCGGTAACTGGAAGATGAACGGGACAGGTGAAAGCCTGTCCGAAATCAAGGCGCTTCTGGACGCCGCCCCCTCCCCCGAATGTGACATCCTGATCTGTCCGCCCGCAACGCTGCTGTCGCGCATGGCGGCGCTGGCAGAAGGCACGGTGCTGAAGATCGGCGGGCAGGATTGCCACGCGGCGGGCAGCGGGGCGCATACGGGTGACATTTCGGCTGCGATGCTGGTGGATGCGGGTGCAAGCCATGTCATCCTTGGCCATTCCGAACGCCGCGCGAACCATGGTGAAACGGATGCGCAGGTTGCGGAGAAGATCACGGCAGCACAGGCTGCAGGCCTGACGACCATCCTCTGCGTCGGAGAGACCGAGGCAGAACGCGACGCAGGCCGCGCGCTGGAGGTGATCGGCGGGCAGATCGACAGCTCCCTTCCCGATGATGTCGATGCAGCACGGCTGGTAGTGGCCTATGAACCTGTCTGGGCCATCGGGACCGGACGCACCCCCACCCCCGACCAAATTTCCGAAGTTCACGACGCCCTGCGCGCCCGCCTGTCGGATCGCTTGGGAACAGGCCAGATCCGGCTGCTTTACGGCGGGTCGGTAAAACCATCCAACGCGGCCGAGATTTTCGCGCTGCATAACGTGAATGGTGCACTGGTCGGTGGGGCAAGCTTGAAGGCAGACGATTTCGCAGGGATCATCGCTGCGCTGGAAGCTGCTTCCTGAAGCCTGCCCTTCGCGCAAGGCCACGTTCCGACCATCGTGCCGGCATCCGCGAACAGGATGCCGGTGCTTGCATCAGGGCCGGCCAAAGGCGGAAAAAAAAGCGGCATCACTGCAAGATGTTGTAGGTTTAACGGTTTTTAAACCCTTGATGCCACCATTTGAAGGGCCATCTAAATCATCCTGACCAAATGGGATGTCTTGACCAGGGGGGCCTTCAAACGTGAAGCAGGACACCATCAAGTTGATGGATATCGCAGTGCGGACCCAGCTGGGCGCGCTGTGCTGGCGCTTGAAGAACGGGCAGCCCAAGATCCTGCTGATCACAAGCCGCGAAACCGGACGCTGGGTGCTGCCGAAAGGCTGGAGGATGGAGGATCGCGACGATGCGTCCGCCGCCGCTCTTGAAGCGTGGGAGGAAGCGGGCGTGACCGGAGAGCTTGGTCAGATGGCCGGGCGATACCGCTACGACAAAGTCGTCTCGCGGCGCACCTCCAGCCAGTTGGCAATCCCCTGCGAAGTGGAAGTTTATCCGCTGAAGGTGACCAGCGTGGCGAAACGCTATCCTGAACACAAGCAGCGCCGCCGGAAGTGGTTTTCCCCCGAAAAGGCGGCCGCCTTGGTGGATGAACCGGATCTTGCGAAGCTGCTTCGCACCTTTGCGGTGAAGGACGCTTGATCTCGGCGCTGATCTGCTTAAATCGGGCAGCGCTGTTGAAGGGGGCAAGATGATCCGCTATGCGCTTAAATGTTCACGCGGCCACGCCTTCGAAAGCTGGTTCCAGTCGGCTGCCGCTTTCGATGCGCTGAAGGCTGCGCGGCATGTTTCGTGCCCCGATTGCGGTGACGCCTCCATCGACAAGGCGCTGATGGCCCCGGCGGTGAAGCATGCTTTGACAGATCCCGCGATGGATCGCGAAAAGGCGCTGGCAGAATTGCGCAGGCAGGTGGAAGCCAATTCAGACGATGTCGGCATGAACTTCGTGACCGAAGCGCGCCGGATGCACGAGGGGGATGTCCCCGCCCGCGCAATCCACGGCATCGCCCGCCTGGACGAGGCGCGTCAGCTTCTGAAGGATGGTATCCCCGTCGCGCCCCTGCCCTTCATGCCGCGCCGCAACACGAACTGACCTACAGCCAGTAAGGCGCCACGCCGTAATGGCCGTAGAAGGTCGTGGCCCAGTCGCGGTTGTCCTGCCAGTCATCCGGACGTTCGGGCGCCCCCTCAAGCTGGTCTTTCGTGATATCGGTGACATATCCGTTAAGCGCCGTGTCGAAGCGCAGCTTCGGCCACGGCACCGGATGATGCGCTTCCCCCATGCCAAGGAAGCCGCCGAATGCCATGACGGCATAGGCAACCTTACCTGAAACCTTGTCGATCATCAGATGGTCGATATGCCCCAGATGATCGCCCGCCGGGCTATAAACCGGCGTGCCGTCCACATCGCGTGTCGAAATCGTACTGCTGGCCATGATCGCCTCCATTGCGAGATGCAAAGATGAACGCAGAGGCAGAACCCAAGTTCCGGCGACGGAACATTCGCAGGGCGCCTACGTTGTGGCATCGCAAGTGCAAAAGGAGAATCTCATGAAACTCGACGGTAAATCTGTCGCTATCCTGATCGCGAACAGCGGCACCGAAGAGGTGGAGTTCCTGAAGCCGAAAGAGGCGCTGGAAAACGCAGGCGCCAAGGTCACCGTCATCAGCGAAAAGGCTGAAGCGGCACAGGCCGTGAACGGCGATCTGGAACCGGCCGGCAAGCACGAGGTGGATACCACCTTCGCCGAAGCCGACGCAACGCGGTTCGACGCGGTCGTAATCCCCGGCGGTACCGTGGGGGCCGATCATCTGCGCGCCGACAAGGATGCTGTCGCTTTCGTGCGCCATTTCGTCGAACAGGAAAAACCCGTTGCCGCCATCTGCCACGGCCCTTGGCTTCTGGTGGAGGCCGACGTCGTGAAGGGCCGCACCCTCACCTCGTTCCCGTCGCTGCAGACCGATATCCGCAATGCGGGCGGCACTTGGGAGGATAAGGAAGTCGTCGTGGACAGCGGCCTTGTCACCAGCCGGAACCCCGATGATCTTCCCGCCTTCTGCGCCAAGCTGGTCGAAGAAGTGGCCGAGGGTAAACATGCCGACATGGGGCGCAGCGCCTGATGCGTGGCGGGGCAATTCTTGCAGCGGCGGCGGTGGTCGTGCTGATCCTGATTTTCGTACTTTGAACGCATGGGGTGCCGGACAAACCGGCACCCCTTTCTCGTCAGCTTTCGTAATGCACCTTCAGTCCTGCGAACGACTGGCTTGTCGGCATAAGCTCCAACGCGTTCACGTTCACATGCGCGGGCAGTGTTCCGATCCACCACATCGTTTCAGCCAGATCTTCGGGCGTAAGCGGTTCGGTACCGGAATACAGCTTTTCATGCGCCTCGGTGTTGCCCTTGGTGCGCACCATCGTGAATTCACTGGTTGCCATTCCCGGTTCCAGCGACGTCACACGCACCCCGGTGCCATGCAGATCCGCCCGCAGGTTCAGGCTGAACTGCCGCACGAAGGCTTTCGTCGCGCCATAAACATTGCCACCCATATACGGCCAGTTCCCCGCGATGGAGGACAGGTTGATGATCCCGCCCTTGCGTTCGATCAGAACCGGCAGAAGGGCCTGCGTGATCGCCACCAAGCCCTTAACGTTGGTATCGATCATGGTCATCCAGTCTGCCAGATCGATATCGGGTGCGGCCTTGGTGCCCAGCGCAAGCCCCGCATTGTTGATCAGCAGGTCGATCCCGCCGAACCCGTCGGGCAGCGCGGCAATGGCCGCCTGCATCGCTGCCACATCGCTGATGTCAAAAGCCAGCGGGCAGAAGGTGTCGCCCAGTTCTGCCCGCAACTCCTCCAGCCGTTCGGCGCGGCGCCCGGTGCCCACGACCTTCCAGCCACCCGCGATGAAACGACGCGCGGTTTCGCGGCCAAAGCCGGCTGTCGCGCCGGTAATGAGGACGGTTTTCATGACAAAGGCTCCTTCTGTCGATGCGGCGTCATCCGAACACGCGCGTCAACGCGGTGTCGATGGCATCTGTGATGGTGTCGATATCGCCAGCCGTTACGATCAGCGGCGGGCTGAGGCACAGCGTGTTGTTCATTCCGGGAAGGGAACGGTTGGTGACGCCGATGATCACCCCTTCGGCGGCGCATTCCGCCACGACCCGCTGCGCAAGGCGTTCCTCCACCGGCTGTTTGGTGCGCCGGTCCGCAACCAGTTCGGCGCCTTGGAACAGGCCGATGCCGCGCACATCGCCGATCACCTCGTGCCGGTCCATCAACGCACGCAGGTTCGCGGCCAATCGGGCACCCATGCGCCGCGTGTTGTCCAGCAGCCCCTCCTCCTCGATGATGCGCATGTTTTCCAGCGCGGCAGCAGGGCCGGATGTGCAGCCCCCGAAGGTGGAAATGTCGCGGAACAGCGCCATCGGATCGGCTGCGTCCTTGAACCTTTCGAACACCGCCTCGGTTGTGACGGTGCAGGAAATCGCCGCATAGCCCGAGGCAAGCCCCTTCGCGAGCGTCACGAAATCGGGCTGCACGCCATAGTTCTGGTATCCGAACCATTTGCCGGTCCTTCCAAGACCGCAAACCACTTCGTCAATATGCAGCAGGATGTCGTACTTGCGGCAGATCTCCTGCACGCGCGGCCAGTATCCTTCGGGTGGGGTGATCACGCCGCCGCCAGCCGTCACAGGCTCCAGACATAAAAGGCCGATGGTGTCCGGCCCTTCGCGCAGGATCACCTCTTCAATCGCATCGGCGGCCCGGCTCCCGTAATCGGGCCCCTCCCATTGCGCACGATATTCAAGGCAATGCGGCACCTGCACGAACCCTTCGGGAAGCGGGCCGTAAAGCGCGGCACGTTCGGGCTGCCCACAAGCCGCCAGCGTTCCCAGCGTCGTGCCGTGATAATCGCGCTCGCGGAACAGTATCTTCGACTTTCCGCCGCCGTGATGCGTGGCCGAAATCTGGCGCACCATCTTGAACACCTTCTCGTTCGCTTCCGAGCCGGAGTTCGAATAATAGACCCGCGACAGCCCCGGCATCTTTTCCAGAAGACGCTGCGCGAAAAGCGCGCCAGGAACCGACCCCGCCGCCCCCGCGAAATAAGGCAGGCGCACAAGCTGGTCGCGCACCGCATCAGCGATGCTGGTGCGGCCATAGCCGACATTCACCGTCCACACCCCGCCCGAAACCGCATCAAGGAACCTGCGCCCCGCCGCATCCCAGACATGCACGCCCTTGCCTTCAACGATGATCCGCGGATCGGACGTTTCGAACATCTTGTGCTGGGTCAGGTGGTGCCACACATGCGCGCGATCGGCTTCAATGACGTGGAACAGATCGTTAGGAGTCATGCGGGCCATCCTGACTGCGCAAAGCTATTGGCGCATCCAACAGGGGCACCCCCGCCTTGGCAAGCCGCTTGCCGCGATCCGCCCGACATTTCTTGCAGGCGGCGCGGATTGACCCGCAGCTGCACAGGAACTGGACAGCGTGCGCATCAAGGACGCTGACGGCACCAGTTTTGCCCCCTCTACCTCCCTGCGGTTGACAGGACCCGCCCCTTCACCCACTCAGTGCGCAAGAAAATGAGGTGCCCATGTCTTCTGCCGCTTCCGCCGATGTCGCTTATGGCATGGGCCTGACACCGGCACGACGCCGCGCGATCTTCGCCTTCCTGATGCTGTCCATGTTCATGGCAACGCTGGACAACCAGATCGTTTCCACCGCCCTTCCAACCATCGTGGCCGAGTTCGGCGCGATGGACCGGTTCAGCTGGATCGGCTCGGCCTATCTGCTGGCCACAAGCGCGGTGATGCCGATCTATGGCAAGCTGGGCGATCTGTTCGGGCGCAAATACGTGATCATGGCGGCGGTGTCACTTTTCACGCTCGGCTCGCTCGCCTCCGGTCTTGCAGGGTCGATGAACCAGCTTATCGCCGCGCGGGTGTTCCAGGGGCTTGGCGGCGGCGGCATCATGGTCTCGATCTTCGCCATCAATTCGGACCTGTTCGAGCCGAGGGAGCGGGCGAAATACCAGAGCTTTTCCAGCCTCGTGCTGATGGCATCGGGCAGCATCGGGCCGACCATCGGCGGCATCCTCAGCACGACGCTGGGCTGGCGGTCGATCTTTCTGGTGAACGTGCCCATCGCAGCCATCGCCCTGACGGGCCTTTACCTGATGCTGCCACTGACCCGCCCGGGCCGCCGCCCCAAGATCGATTGGGCGGGCGCGCTGCTTCTGGCGCTTGCCATCGCCGCCACCGTGCTGTGGGCCGACAGCGCCCAGATCTTCAGATCGATGCTTTCGCCGCCTGCGCTTGTGCTGCCGGCCGTTGCGATTCTGGCCGTCTGCCTGTGGATCCGCATCGAACGCCGCGCACCCGAGCCGATCATGCCGCTGGGCCTGTTCCGCGATCCGGTCTTTCCGCTTCTGCTGATCGTCTCGCTCACCTCGGGCGGGATCGCCATCGGCATGGTCAACTTCCATGCGCTGTTCCTGCAGATGACAACGGGGCTTTCGCCCGCCCATGCCGGCCTGTTCTTTATCGCCGTCACGGGTGGCATCGCGGCAGGATCGCTGACCGCAGGGCGCATCATCGCCCGCACCGGCCGCTACAAGCCGCTTCTGGTGACGGGCCTTTGCCTAAGCGTCGCGACGCTGTTCCTTTTGTCGCGCATGGGGCCGGACACGCCGCTTGCAGCCATCGCGGGGGTGCTGCTGGTGCAGGGGCTGGCGATCGGCCTTGGCCAGCAGGCACCGATCATCGGGGTTCAGTTCTCGGCCCCGCGGCGCGATGTCGGGGCGGCCACGGGGGCGGTGACGCTGATGCGGATGGGCGGGGCGGCGCTTGCCATCTCGGTCTATGGCGCGATCCTGTCATCCTTGCTGGATCCGGCGCGGGTGGCACAGGACAATGCCGCCGCCTATGCCGAGGCGTTCACCGGCGTGTATCTGGGCGCGATGGTGATCGCTATGATCGGGCTGGTGGCCGCGCTGCTTCTGCGGCCGGCACTGATCCCCGCCGCTCAGCCTGCCCGCGCGCCGGTTGAAAGGTAACGTGCCAGCGCAGGCGCGGTCAGCACCACGAAGATGAACCGCGCCACCTGCATTGCCATCACGAACGGCAGGTCGATGTTCATGGAAGGTGAGGATGCGATGATCGCAACCGTGTCGGCTCCGCCGGGGCTGGTGGCCAGCAGCGCCGTCAGCAGGTCCACCCCTGCCACGAGGTGCAGCAGGTATCCGAATCCCGCACAAACCCCGATCAGGATCATGATCGACCCAAGGACGCGCGGAAACGTCCTGGCGGCATGGCGCACCACCTCATGGGTGAAACGCAGGCCCACGCCGAAGCCGATCACCGCATAGGACAGCGCCAACAGCCACGGTGGCAGCACCAGCGGCATCACCCCGGTAAACTTCACCACCAGCCCCAGCATCAGCGGAACCAGAAGCGCCCCACCCGGAATGCGCGATCTTGATCCGGCGAATGCAGCCAGCACGGCCAGCCCCAGGGTCATGGCCGCCCCGGCAATGTCCAGCGGCGGGAACCAGTCAACCTGCTGCACGGCCGTCGGGTCCAACCCCAGCGACCGCGCCAGAATGGTGGAAACAAGGGCACAGCACGCCACGCGCAGATACTGCATGAAGGCCACCAGCCGCATATCCGCGCCATAGGATTCCGAGACCAGCACCATGGCGGCCGCCGCGCCCGGGGATGATCCCCAGATCGCGGTGGTGCCCGGAAACAGCTGGGCGCGCGTCATGAAATATCCAAGCACCGCCGCCGCCAGCACGGTGAACAGCACGCCCGAAACGAAGATCGGCCAGTCGCGCGCGATCTCGTCGAACAGGTCCAGCGGCAGGACGGAGGCCATCATCAGCCCCACAACGCTTTGCGACAGGATGAAGGCAGGGCGCGGCACCCGCACCGAGGCTTCGTTCACCGCCATGAAGATGGCGGCGAACATCGGGCCCAGAAGCAGCGCCGCCGGCAGGTGGAACATCTCCATCAGCAGCACAAGCACAAGTGCGATCCCGACCAGAAGCACCCACCGAGCCGAAGCAGGCCAGCGGGCGGGAGGAAAGCGGGTGCTCATGCGATGCTCCTTGAGGGGCCGCGCCCGCAATACGGGCGCGGCATCGGTCAGCCCAGCCGGCCAGTCAGCCTGTCATGAAGCGCGATGCTGCGCGCGTCCAGCCCTTCGAACGACACTTCGGTATCGTGATTGCTATACCGCGTGCGGATCGAATCCAGCGCCGCAACGGTGGACGCATCCCAAATCTGCGCACGGCTGAGGTCAACCGTCACGCGGGGCGGATCCTCTGCATAGCGGAACTGCTCGAACAGATCGTTGGAAGAGGCGAAGAACAGCGGTCCCTCCACCTCGTAGCGGGCACCGTCCGAAAGCCTGCGCACCTCGATCACGTGGGCCACGCGGCGGGCAAAGAACATGACCGCCAGCAGCACCCCGCCGCCCACGCCGATGGCAAGGTTGTGCGTGACCACCGTCAGCACCACCGTCGCCACCATCACCAGCGTTTCGGGCAGCGGCATCAGCCGCAGCGTTCCCGGCCGAACCGAGTGCCAGTCCATCGTCTGCACGGCCACCACCATCATCACGCCCGCCAGCGCCACCATCGGGATCTGCGCCATCAGCCCGGACAGAACGGTCACCAACAGCAAAAGCACAAGCCCGGCCACGAAGGTGGACACGCGCGACCGCCCGCCCCCGATCTTCACGTTCACCACCGTCTGCCCGATCATCGCGCAGCCCGCGATCCCGCCGTAAAAGCCGGCAGCGATGTTCGCGACGCCAAGACCCCAGGATTCGCGGCCCTTGTGGCTGCGGGTGTCCGTCATCTCGTCCACCAGCTTTGCCGTCAGCAGCGATTCCAGCAGGCCCACGAAGGCAACCGACAATGCGGGCGCCCAGATGATCGCAAGGGTTTCACGTGTCAGCGGAACCGTCAGTTCGGTCAGGCCCGGAAGGCCGGGGGCCATTTCCCCCTCGCCGCCCACGTTGGGAACGGCGATGCCACCGAAGATGGCGATGGCCGTCACCAGCACGATGGCCACCAGTGCCGACGGCACCGCCGTGGTGAAGCGCGGCATCACCAGCACGATGGCCAGCGTCGCCAACAGCATCGCGTAAACGGCTGGCGATCCGCCCAGAACATGCGGTACCTGCGCCATGAAGATCAGGATGCCAAGAGCGTTCACGAAGCCGATCATCACCGAACGCGGAATGAACCGCATCAGCCGCGCCAGCCCGCCCAAGCCGAAGGCGATCTGGATCGCGCCCGCCAGCAGGATCGTCGGCAGGATGTATCCCACGCCATAGCGGTGCACCATGGGGCCGATCACCAGTGCAATCGAGCCTGCGGCCGCCGTCACCATGGCGGGCCGCCCGCCGATCACGGACATGATCAGGCACATCACGACCGACGCGACCAGCGCGGTTTTCGGGTCCACCCCCGAGATGAACGAGAAGGAAATCACCTCTGGCACCAGCGCAAGGGCGGTCACGATCCCGGCCAGTGTTTCGCGCGTCAGTGCAGAGGGCGAGCGAAGAACGGACATCGCCGAGGGCGAGTCCTCTGCCCCGGGCGGGGCGGTCACGGTTGCAGTCATTGGTCGTCGTATCCTTTCGGACTGGTTACCCGGTCTACCCTTGCGAGGGGTCGGCGTTCCTGCGACCATCGACCGGATGGGCCGCCGCACATGCAAAGTTCCATTCACGGTAGCGTGACATCATGTCAGCCGCATCCGACGACGGAAAATCCTGAAAGCCACGTATGAAGGCCCAACCATCAAGCACAAGCTCGGAACGAGGGACATGACAGCATATCCACGCAAGTGCGCGCGCATTCTTGCGACGCTGGCCGCAATGATGCTGATGCTGGCCGGTCCGGCGATGGCGCAGGGATCCGCTGGGCAAGAGGCCTTGCGTGCCGGCGTTGTTGCGCTTCATCGTCAGAAGGTTCCCGTAACCGTGCCCCTTACAGGTCAGGCCGCAGCCCGCAGCGAGGCAGAAATCCGCCCGCTTGTGGACGGAATCGTTACGTCAATTATCTATCAGCCGGGCAGTGAAGTAAAGGCGGGCGACCCGCTGTTCACGATCGACCCGCGCAGTTATCAGGCTGATCTGGATTCCGCGCAGGCGCAGCTTGAAAGCGCCCGCGCAGCCCTGCCCGCCGCCGAGGCCACCGCCGAACGGTTCGAACGGCTGGCCGGCACAGGGGTGACGCAGGCCGATGTGGACCAGGCGCGCGTGACGTTGCTTCAGGCCCGCGCCGCCATCAGCCAGGCCGAAGCATCGCTGGCCACCGCCCGCATCAACCTTGACCGCACCACCATCACCAGCCCGATCGACGGGGTGGCGGGCATTCCCGAAACCTCGGTGGGGGATCTTGTCACCTCAGGGCAATCCGCCGCGCTGACAACGGTGACGGCGCTGGACCCGATCTATGTCGATCTCTCGGCGGCCAGTTCGCAGATGCTGCAAACCCGCGCGCGCATCGCCAGCGGCGACATGGACCCGGGTGATCACCTGAACATCTCCATCCGGCTGGAAAACGGCGAGGTTTACGACGGCACCGGCATCGTGCGCGCCATCTCCTCCACCGTGTCCACGACCACGGGCACCATCCGCATCCGGGTGGAGTTCGAGAACCCTCGCCAGCTGATCCTGCCCGGCATGTTCGTTCGCGCGTCCGTCACGGTGGGAACAGCCGATGCCTTCCTGATCCCGCAGCTTGCCGCGACGCTGGAACCCGATGGCCGCATCAGCGTCTGGACCCTGAACGGCGAAAGCGAAGCGACCGAGGTCACGGTGACGCCCGCCGGCAGCAGCGACAACGCGTGGATCGTCACGCAAGGGCTGGAAGACGGCGCCCGCATCATCGTCGACAATTGCGATGCGGTATCCGAAGGCACCACGAGCCAACCGGTGGAGGCGCGGGTCAACGATCTTGGCGTCGTGGAAGAAACGGGCAACTGATGGCACGTTTCTTCATCCACCGCCCCGTCTTCGCCTGGGTTCTGGCCATCGTTACGATGCTGTTCGGGGCGCTTGGCATCACCACCCTGCCGATTTCCCAATACCCCGAGGTGGCGCCCCCCACTGTCCGCATCTCGGCCAGCTATAACGGCGCCTCGGCGGAAGCGGTGCAGAACTCCGTCACCACCGTGATCGAGGATGCGATGACCGGCCTTGACGGGCTGCTTTACATGACATCCTCGTCCTCTCGGGGACGATCGTCGATCGCGATGGTGTTTGATGACAGCGTCGATGGCGATGATGCGCAGGTCGATGTGCAGAACCAGCTTCAGCGCGTGATCAACCAGCTGCCCGATACGGTGCAGGACAACGGCGTCACGGTGCGGCAATCCACCTCCTCCATCCTGATGATCGGGGCGCTGGTCAGTGCCGACAACCGCTATAGCGCGCTGGAATTGGCCGACATGCTGGAAGAAACGGTCGAAGGGCCGATCCAGCGCACGCCCGGCGTGTCGGGCATCAACGTGTTCGGCTCCGGCTATGCCATGCGGATCTGGCTGGATCCCGACCGGCTGGTGCAATACCAGCTGACGCCCGCCGATGTGACAGGCGCGGTTTCTGCCCAGAACAGCACCGTCACGGTCGGATCTCTGGGGGAACAGCCCAATATCGAAGGCCAGCAATTCACAGCCGAGATCACGGCCCAAAGCCAGCTGACCACCGTGGACCAGTTCCGCAACATCCTGCTGAAAACCGGCGAGGATGGGGCCGCGGTCCGTCTTGGCGATGTGGCGAGGGTGGAGATAGGTCAGGAAAGCTATGGCCGTGACAGCCGCTTCAGCCGGTCCAACGCGGCCGGCTTCGGCGTGAACCTGCAAAACGGGGCGAATGCCGTGGAAACGGCAAGAAACGTGCGCGAAGTGCTGGACGGCCTGGCCAACGCCTTCCCCGAAGGCGTCAGCATCGCTTATGCCTATGACACCTCGCCCTTCGTGGAACTGTCGATCAAGAAGGTCGAACACACCCTGATCGAGGCGATCATCCTCGTCTTCATCGTGATGTTCGTGTTCCTGCAGAACTGGCGCGCCACGCTGATCCCGACGCTGGCGGTGCCGGTCGTGCTTCTGGGCACCTTCGGCATCCTTTCGGTTCTGGGATATTCCATCAACACGCTGACGATGTTCGCCATGGTGCTGGCCATCGGCCTTCTGGTGGATGATGCCATCGTGGTGGTGGAAAACGTCGAACGGGTGATGGAGGAGGAAGGCCTTGGCCCTGTCGAGGCGACTGAAAAGTCGATGGGCCAGATCACCGGCGCGCTGGTGGGGATCGGCATGATCCTGTCGGTCGTGTTCCTGCCGATGGCGTTCTTCGGCGGTTCAACGGGCATCATCTATCGCCAGTTCTCGATCACGATCATCTCGGCCATGGTGCTGTCGGTTCTGGTCGCGCTGATCCTGACGCCGGCGCTTTGCGCCACCATGTTGCGCCCGCGAAAGCATGGCGGGGGCGTTGCCCCTGCCCGCTGGTTCAACCGCAACTTCGACCGCTTCACCCGCGGCTATGTCGGGGCCAACCGGCGGATCCTGCGCCGCCCCTTCGCCGCCCTTGCCGCCCTTGCGGTGGTGATCGGCCTGATCTGGGTGATGTTCTCCAACATCTCGTCCTCGTTCCTGCCGCAGGAAGATCAGGGATCGCTGATGGTCATCGTGCGCCTGCCCGACGGATCAACCAGCGCCCAGACCAATGCCGCCATGAAAACGGTGGAGGATTACCTGCTGGACGAAGAAGGCGATGCCATCGCCAGCACCTTTGCCGCGCTTGGCTTCGGCTGGGGCGGCAATGCCCAGAACAGCGGCATGATCTTCGTTCGGATGAAGGATTTCGCGGAACGCGCCAGCGATCCGGACCTTGGCGCAGGGGCCGTGGCGCAGCGGGCAAACGCCCACTTCCGCAAAACCATGCGCGCAGGGCGCATCATCGTCATCCAGCCTTCGGCCATTCCCGGCATGGGCAACAGCTCCGGCTTCGAGATGTACCTGATCGACCAGTCCGGCGCGGGGCAAGAGGCGCTGCGCCGCGCCGCCGACCTTCTGGTCGAACGCGCGACCGAAGACGGGCAGGTCACGAACCTGCGCGGAAATGAAAACCAGGACCGCACCGCCATGCGGATCGATATCGATGCGCAAAAGGCCGAAAGCTATGGCCTGACCCTAACCGAGGTGAACGCCATGCTGGGGATCATCTTCTCGGGGCGGGACGTCAACGACTTCGAGATGGGTGCAGAACTGCGCCCCGTGATCGTGCAGGGCGACGCGCCGTTCCGGATGCAGCCCGACGACGTTTACCGCTGGCAGGCCCGCAATTCCGACGGCGAAATGGTACCCTTCCCCTCCTTTGCCAGCATCGGATGGGAAACCGTTCCCGCCTCGCTTGACCGTTACGGCGGCACCTCCGCGATCCAGATTTCGGGCGCACCGGCGGAAGGCGTCTCCTCGGGTCAGGCCATGGACCGGATGGAGGAACTGGTGGCAGACCTTCCCGGCAGCTATGGCGCCGCATGGACAGGTTTGTCATACCAGGAACGGCTTTCGGGATCACAGGCCCCGTTCCTTTACGCCATCTCGGTGCTGGTCGTGTTCCTTTGCCTTGCCGCGCTTTATGAAAGCTGGACGATCCCGATTTCCGTCCTGCTGGCAGTGCCCGTGGGGGTTGTGGGTGCCCTGGCGGCGGCGCTTCTGACGGGACAGGCCAATGACGTCTATTTCAAGGTGGGGCTTCTGACCACCATCGGCCTTGCCGCCAAGAACGCCATCCTGATCGTGGAGTTCGCGGTGGATCTGCAACGGCAAGGCCGGACCCTGATCGACGCCACGCTGGAAGCCGCCCGCCAGCGCCTGCGCCCGATCCTCATGACCTCGTTCGCGTTCATTCTGGGGGTGGTTCCGCTGGCCACCGCCACCGGCGCGGGTGCAGGCGCCCAGAACGCCATCGGCATCGGCGTGCTGGGGGGGATGACCTCGGCCACGATCCTTGGCATCTTCCTCGTGCCGGCGTTCTTCGTCTGCGTCCGCCGCATCTTCAGCCGCAAGGAAACCAAATGATCCGTCCCATCCTGTTGTTGCTGATGCTGTCCACCGCAGGCTGCGCCGTAGGGCCCGATTACACCGCACCGCAGATCCGCCTTGCCTCCACCTTCGCCGAAGGAAGTGCCGGCCCCATCGGGGAAGTCGCCTCCCGCCGCTGGTGGACGGCTTATAACGATCCGGTGCTGAACGATCTGGTTGCACGCGGGCTGGCGCAGAACCTTGACCTTGCCGCCGCCAACGAACGCATCGCCGCCGCCGAGGCCAGCCTGCGCCAGACGGGGCTGAGCGCATCGGTCGATGGCGGCGTCAGTGCCAGCAGCAGCCGGCGCGGCGGTGCCGTTCAGGCCGCCGGCACGCAAAGCGCGACAACGCTGAACGCCCAGTTCGTGATCGACCTGTTCGGCGGCGTGCGCCGTGCACGCCAGGCGGCACTGGCCAATCTTGGCGCGGCAGAGGCGGATGTGGGCGTGACCCGGCTTGCCTATCTTTCGGCGATCCTTGGTGCCTATATCGACGCGCGGTATAACCAGAATGCGCTGGAACTGACGCGTCGAACCATTGCCACCCGCGAACGCACGCTGGAAATCACGCAGAACCAGCGCGCTTCGGGTGCGGCAACCGAACTGGACGAGGCGCAGGTGCAGGCCCTTCTGGACGATGCCCGCGCCAATCTTCCCGCACTGGAAGCGGCGTTCCTGTCCAACGTTTATGCAATTGCAACGCTGTTGGCCGAACCGGCGCAGCCGCTGGTGGCACGGATGCAGGCGGGTGCGCCGCAGCCCAGACCGCGCAATGCGGCCGCCATCGGCATCCCTGCCGATCTGGTTCGCAACCGCCCAGATGTCCGGCAGGCCGAACGCCAACTGGCCCAGTCGGTGGCGCAGGTGGGCGTGGCGACGGCGCAGCTTTACCCCTCGGTTACGCTGTCCGGCTCCGTCACCGAAGGCGGGACCGATGCGTGGAGCTTCGGCCCCTCACTTGCGCAAGCCATCTTCAATCAGCCGCAACTGCGCGCGGCGCGGGACGAAAGCCTGTCCGCAGCGCGGCAGGCCGAGATTGCGTGGCGGCAAAGCGTGCTGGACGCGGTGGAGGATGTGCAAAGCGCAAACAGCACCTTCCGGCGCGACGGGCGGACGGTGGCGCTTCTTGCCCGGTCCGTCGCCTCGTACGAGCGGGCGCTGACCCTTTCGCAGCAGAACTTCGAGGCGGGTGCCCTGTCACTTCTGGATCTTCTGGACACCGACCGCTCGCTTGCCAATGCGCGTCTGGGCGAGGCGTCGGCGGTGCGCGATCAGGCCGTCGATTATGCGACGTTGCAGATCGCGCTTGGGGCGGGCGCCTATCCGGCGCCCTGACCCGTCATTTCGGCAAGGCCCCGCAGAAACCGCCCGTGGCAACTGCGCCTGATCCCAGCGCCAGCAGCGCCGGCGCCTTGTAGGGGTTTGCCGGCGCGCCTGTCACATCCAGCGCGATCACGCCAAGGATGAAGGCCAGTGCCGCCCCTGCTGTCAGCTTGCGCGTCATGCCCGGCCCTCCAGCCCCAGATGGGGGCGCAGGCGCACGCCCAGCGCCGATCCGGCAAAGCCTGCCGCGAACCACGCCCAGCCATGCAGGCTGCCGGTGGAAATGCCCGAAAAGAACGCCCCCACATTGCAGCCGAACGCCAGGCGCGAGGAATAGCCAAGCAGGAAGCCCGCGATGATCGTGGCGATCCATGCCCGTGCGGGCAGGCTCGGCAGGGGCTGCGACAACCCTCCGCGACGCCACGCCGCCACAAGGAACGCCCCGCCGATGATGCCGAAATTGGTAAGCGAGGTAACATCGGTCAGAACGCTTTGCCCGATGCGCGCGGCGTTGCCCGGTGCGGCCCAGAAGGCGGAACCCGACAGGTCGGCACCCATTGACGTTGCAGCCTTGGCAACCCAAAGGCCAAGGCCATAAACCACGCCCCAGGGCTGCCCCGCCACCACGAGGTTGCCAAGTGCCAGTGCCGCCATCAGCACGGCCGCCAC
The DNA here is from genome assembly GCF_004015795.1 of Falsirhodobacter deserti. GTDB lineage: Bacteria > Pseudomonadota > Alphaproteobacteria > Rhodobacterales > Rhodobacteraceae > Falsirhodobacter > Falsirhodobacter deserti. The sequence continues at coordinate 1,458,971 of NZ_ML137218.1, forward strand.
GATCAGCCGCGTCGGGATGCGGCGCGTGCCGGGCGCGGCAATCACCAGCACCACCACGGCCACCAGCGCCAGCAGCCCCAGCGTCACCGCAAGCCCGCCGGTGCCCTGCAGAACGATGATTGGCAGCGATCCAAGGTCGGTCCACCACACAAGGTTCAACGCCCCGAAAAAGCTTCCGATGCAGAAGAACGGCAGCGCAACAAGGCTGACCGGGTTTCCGCTGCCCGCATTCACCAGCGTTCCCGATCCGCAACCAAGAACGATCTGCATCGCGATGCCGAACACAAAAGCACCGCCAACCATCGCGAAACCTATCGGGGCCTGCGCGCCCGTAAGCTCCCCCGCGTGGGAGGAAAGGAGCGGAAAGGCGACAACAGCCACCAGCGCAATGGCCAGAAGCTGCGCAAGAATGCCCGCCGGATCACGCCGCAGCAGCATCGCCCGCCAAGGACCTGCAAATCCGAAACGCAACCCCTCCAGCACGATGCCGAACCCAAGGCCGATGGCCAGCAGCAGCCCGAACCGTGCGCCCGCCAGCAGCGACACGGCCCCGACGGCAACAAGTGCCAGAAGGATCAGCGTACCGCGTTTTGCCCCTGCCCCTGCAGGGGCATCGATCGCAGCCGTTGCCATCAGTTCACGCCCCGGATCTGCCGCAGCAGGTTGTCCATCAGGCCGGGTACGTTCGCCATTTCACCGCCGTTATGGGAATAGCCGACAACGGATTCGGGATAGAGCTTCACGTTCGGCAGCCCCGCCAGTTCCGAAAGCGCGAACCATTCGGTGGAGGCCCAGTGACCGGTATTGCAGAAGGACACCACCTCTTCCTGCCCGTTCAGGCCAAGCCGCGCGGCGATTTCCTTGGCGTTGGTGGCATCACCGATGCGGGGCGTGCCATCGAACCAGACGGAATGGGGAACATTTTCCGCCCCCGGAAGCGTGCCGGGGCGGTCAGCCGAAGGGTGCGCCTGCTTGCCCTCGAAGAAGGCGGGCGGGCGGGCGTCCACCAGCGTGGCGGTCTTTTCGCCGCCCACGACAGCGTTCACGTCTTCCTCGGTGGCCAGCCACTGGTCCGAGAAGGTGATGTCGATATCCGACGGCTGCGGCGCAGTGGCCTGCGTGGTGACTGCAAGGCCTGCATCGCGCCAGGCGTTCATGCCGCCGTTGAGGATCGCGATCTGGCTGACGCCCGAAGATTTCAGCGTCCAATAGACGCGTGCCGCCGCACCGAAGTCGCTGTCATCCTTGCCTTGGTGCACGATCAGCGTGGGGCGTTCGTACGTCACGCCCAGATCGCGCAGCGTCGCCTCCAGCTTGTCTTCGGGGATCAGCTCTCCGGGGTTGCTGGCCGGCCCGCGGAACAGCGAATAAGGTGCGGAAACCGCGCCTTCGATATGGCCCTTGTCGAAGCCTTCCTCGCGGATATCGAGGATCAGCGGCGCGGTTGCTTCCTGCACCTGTGCCGGGGCCAGAAGCGGACCGAAGTCATTGGCAGCTGCCATACCGGCCCATCCGGCCAGCGTGATCGCGGAAAGAAGAATGGTTTTCATCGGATGCCCCGTCTGCATGGGTTTGGCCTCCATTTCGGCGGTTTGCCGCCTGATCACAAGTGGCACGGGGGAAACGGCCGCTCGCTATGCCCCTTGCGCGTTTCGCGTCATCCAGCGGGGGCGAACGGCCGTTCTTTCGCTGCCATCACGGCGGAACAAGGTTCCTGTGCCGTCGGGCCATGGCGGGGGATGTCCTTATTGCGCGACCCTCTTGCATGGGAACGGAAGGCGGCATAGCTTCGCGTGAACTGCTCGTTGGGGTGCCCGTTCCGGGGCTGAGAGGTGCCGCGCACCGACCCATCGAACCTGATCCGGGTCATGCCGGCGTAGGGAACGAGCGGACGGATGCGCGCAAACCGGCGCGCGGCGTTCTGCCGCCCCTGCCCGTCATGCCCCCATGTGGAGAGAACGCATGACCAAGACGGCATTGACCATCGCAGGCTCCGACAGTGGCGGCGGCGCGGGGATCCAGGCCGACCTGAAGGCATTCTCGGCGCTTGGCGTTTACGGCGCCAGCGTGCTGACGGCGATCACGGCGCAGAACACAGTGGACGTGCGTGCCGTTGATGCGGTGGCCCCGCCCATGATCGCAGCGCAGATGTCGGCGGTACTGGATGACATCGCCGTTGATGCGATCAAGATCGGGATGGTCGGCGGGCCGGAGGCGATTGCCGTGGTTGCGGCTGGCCTGCCCGATCTGCCCGTGGTGCTGGATCCGGTGATGATCGCCAAATCCGGCGCGGCACTGCTGCCGGACAGCGCGATCGAGGCGCTGGTGTCGCAACTGCTGCCCCGCGCCACGATCCTGACGCCGAACCTGCCGGAAGCGGCGCGCCTGCTGGGCACCAAGCCCGCCACGACCGAGGAGGAGATGCTGGCGCAGGGCCGTGCGCTGCGTGCGCTTGGCCCCCGCTTCGTGCTGATGAAGGGCGGTCATGCCGACGGCCCCGTTTGCACCGACCTGCTGGTGGGCACGGGGGTGGAGCGGTTCACCGCCCCCCGCATCCACACCCGGAACACACATGGCACCGGCTGCTCTCTATCCGCGGCCATCGCTGCCGGGCTGGCACAGGGACTGCCGATGACCGATGCCGTGCGTCGCGCGCATGGCTGGCTGCAAGGCGCGATCCGCGCCGCCGACGGGCTGGGGATCGGGCGCGGCCACGGCCCCGTGCATCACTTCCACGAGGTGTGGGCATGATCACCATCCGCGGCGCCGGTGTTCTTGGCCTTTGCATCGCAACAGAACTTACGGCGCGCGACGTTCCGGTGCAGATCGCCGGCAGCCCTGCCGGGCCAGAGGCATGTTCGTGGTATGCGGGCGGCATGCTCGCCCCCTTCTGCGAAGGGGAGGCGGCGGAAGAACCCGTCACCCGCAACGGCTTGATCGCTGCCGACTGGTGGCAGGCACAAGGCGTTCCCGTCATGCGCAACGGCACGCTGGTCGTCAGCCCCGCCCGTGACCGCGCGGAGGTGACACGCTTTGCCCGCCGCACCAGCAATCACCGCGACATCGCCCCGGCCGAGGTGGAGCCCGACCTTGCCCGCTTCACGCGCGGGCTGTTTTTTGATGACGAGGCCCATCTGACACCCCGCGACGCGCTGGCGATCCTGACAGCAAATCTGCAAGGCAAGGGCATCGCCTTCGGGGCCGAACCGCAAGGCCGCATCATCGATGCGCGCGGCCTTGCCGCCCGCGATGCCCTGCGCGATCTGCGCGGCGTGCGCGGCGAAATGCTGGTGATCCGCTGCCGCGACATCACCCTGTCACGCCCTGTCCGGCTGCTTCATCCGCGCATTCCGCTTTACATCGTGCCGCGCGGCGACGGTGTTTTCATGCTGGGCGCGACAACGGTGGAATCCGCCCATCGCGGCCCCGTCACCGCGCGTGCGGTGCTGGAGATGCTTTCCGCCGCCTATGCCCTGCACCCCGCCTTCGCCGAGGCGGAGGTGCTGGAGCTTGGGGCCGATGCCCGCCCCGCCTTTCCCGACAACCTGCCCCGCATCCGCCGCAAGGGCGATACGATCCATGCCAACGGTTTGTATCGCCATGGCTTCCTGCTGGCGCCCGCCGTGGCGCAAATGGTGGCGGACCACATCACCACGGGCCAACGACCGGAGTTCATGGATGAAGATCACGATTAACGGCACCCCGCACGATCTGCGCGCCACCACCGTTGCCGAGGCGCTGGAGGAAGCGGGCTTCACCGGCAAGCTTGCCACCGCCCTGAACGGCGATTTCGTTCCCGCAGGCCTTCGCGCCACCACGGCACTGACCGAAGGTGCGGCGCTGGAAGTGCTTGCCCCCATGCAGGGAGGCTGAGGATGCCCACCTTCTATGGCACCGAAGTTTCCAGTGCGCTGATGCTGGGCACCGCGGGATACCCCTCGCCCGCCATTCTGGCCGAAGCGTTCCGCGCCTCGGGGGCGGGCATCGCCACCGTGTCCTTGCGGCGCGAAACCGGCGGCGGGCAGGATTTCTGGGCGTTGATCCGCGATCTTGGCACCCGCATCCTGCCCAACACTGCCGGCTGCCACACCGTGCGCGAGGCCGTCACCACCGCCCAGATGGCCCGCGAGGTGTTCGACACGCCATGGATCAAGCTGGAGGTGATCGGCCATGCCGACAGCCTGCAGCCCGATCCTTTCGCACTGGTCGAAGCCGCCAGCATCCTGACGGCGGACGGGTTTCAGGTCTTCCCCTATTGTACCGAGGATCTGATCGTCTGCGAACATCTTCTGGATGCGGGATGCGAGGTTCTCATGCCCTGGGGTGCGCCCATCGGATCGGGCCTTGGGCTGAACAACCGTTACGGGCTGCGGGCGTTGCGGGCGCATTTTCCGGATGTTCCTCTGGTGGTGGATGCGGGCATCGGCCTGCCCAGCCATGCCGCAGCCGCGATGGAAATGGGGTTTGACGCCGTTCTGCTGAACACCGCCGTGGCCAAGGCGGGCGATCCCGCAGGCATGGCCCGTGCCATGGCGCTGGCGATCGAGGCGGGCACCGCCGCCCATGCCGCCGACCCGATGGAGCCGCGCGACATGGCCGCGCCCTCCACCCCCCTTATCGGAAAGGCCTTCCTGTGACGCTTCCCCGCTTCTATCCCATTTTCGACAGCGCCGACTGGATCGCCCGCGCCCTGCCCCTTGGCGTGCGCATGGTGCAGTTGCGCGTGAAGGACCGCGATCCGGAGGAGGAGATTACCCGCGCCCGCGATCTGTGCCGTGCGGCGGGTGCCATCCTTGTGGTGAACGATCACTGGCAGGCCGCGCTGGATCTGGACTGCGACTGGGTGCATCTGGGGCAAGAGGATCTGGACGACGCTGACCTGCCGGCCATCAAGGCCCGCCTGAAGCTTGGCATCTCCACCCATGACGAGGCGGAGCTGGAGCGGGCGCTGGCCTGCGATCCCGATTACATCGCCCTTGGTCCCGTCTGGCCGACCATCCTGAAGAAGATGAAATGGGAACGGCAGGGGGTGGAAAAGCTGACCGAATGGAAGGCGCGGATCGGGACCATCCCGCTTTGTGCCATCGGTGGCCTGACGCCCGAACGCGCACGCGAGGCGCTGGCAGCGGGCGCCGACATCGCCTCGGCCGTTACCGACATCACGCTGAACCCTGACCCCCAGGCAAGGATGCGCGAATGGCTGACGCTTTAAGATACGCGCGTCAAGCGCTGGTCACGGGGCCGGAGGGCGAGGCGAAGCTGCGCGCCGCGCATGTGCTGATCGTGGGTGCCGGTGGCCTTGGCGTGCCGGCGCTGCAATATCTTGTCGGCGCGGGCATCGGGCACATCACCCTGATCGATCCCGACAGGGCCGAGGAAACGAACCTGCACCGCCAGCCCATCTATGGCCGCCACATCGGCAAGCCAAAAGCCACGGCGGCAGCAGCAGAAATGGCGGCGCTGAACCCCCTTGCCACCGTGACACCACTGATATGCACGCTTGATCCGTCGAATGCGGCGATGGTGGCGCAGGCGGATGTGGTTCTGGATTGCGCCGACAGTTTCGCTGCCAGCTACACCCTTTCGGATGCCTGCCTTGCGGCGGGGGTGCCGCTCATCTCGGCCTCGGTTCTGGGGGTCGCGGGTTATGTCGGCGGCTTTTGCGGCGGCGCGCCCTCGCTTCGTGCGGTGTTTCCCGACCTGCCCGAAACGCTTGCAAGCTGTTCGACGGCAGGCGTGCTGGGCCCGATGGTGGGAATGCTGGGGGCAATGCAGGCGCAGATGGCGCTTTCGGTGCTGTTGGGGCTTGCCCCCTCACCGCTTGGTCAGTTGATCCGGATGGACGGGCTGCGCCCTTCGACCTTCCGTTTCGATCGCGCGCCCGAACCGCAAGGCGGATACCGGTTCATCGCGCGCAGCGACCTGCGGAAAACCGACCTGATCGTGGAACTGCGCGGAAAGGACGAGACACCCGCAGCGATCGCTCCCCATGCCCTGCGGCAACCCGGCCGCGTCACCCCCCACGAGGGGCAGCGCACCGTCTTTGCCTGCCGCTCGGGGCTGCGCGCATGGCGGGCGGCGGATGCCCTGGCCACGAGGTGGGACGGAGAGATTGCGCTGCTCGCCGCGGGGGATTTCTGAACCACGGCAGGCAGGAGTACGGGAACGTTGCCTGAACCTGTCCAAAAGAACAGTTCTGTTAAACTTTCTGCGGTATTCAATATGTAATGCTATCATTTAGGTGTCCCATTTGGCTGTGGGATCGGGGAGAAGCAGAACTCGTTAAGGTTTCTCACCGAGTGTCTGGTCATGCGGCTTATCAATCATTCCCCCCCGACCTACTCTCGGCGATCGGCATCGATCACCCTTCTGGCAATCCTTTTCCTCGGTCTTGCGGGCGTGCTGGTTGCGGGGATGTTTTCCTTTATGGGCGTTCGGCAGATCAATCATGATGCGGCACAGCGTGAAGCGGCATTTGCCCGGACAATGATAAGCTCTCTGCTGGAAAGCCAGCCAAGGGAACAGCGCAGTTCCGTCGTGTGGAACGACGCCGTTCTTCAAGTGCGCAAGCGAAACGAAGTGTTCATGCGCGACAACCTTGGCGTCTGGATGCAGGAATATTTCGGCCACGATCTCGATTTCATTGTCGATCCCGCAGGAACGCTCATCTATGCAGCTGCGAAAATGTCGACCGTTCCGGTCGATACGCAGGAACAAACGCTTCAGGCCATCCGGCCGCTGCTTGCCGAACTGTATGAGCTGGTGCTTGAGGCAGCCGATGCAGAGGAAGCCGGCAAGCTTTCCCGGACCGATATCGTCGATCTTGAAGATGGACCGGCGTTCATCAGCATAGTGCCCATCGTGCCGGAAAACGACATGATCCCCTTCCTGCCCAAGGCGACCTCGCTTCACGTCGCGGTCCGGCATCTGAATGCGGCTCTGGCGCAGAAAGTGGCCCAGCCCTTCCAGCTTGCCGATGCGCAGTTCAGCACATCGGTCGCAGCGACCCCGCGCCTTTCCGTGCCCGTTCTTGACGGCGCGGCGCGGGAAAGTTGGTTTTCCTGGGCACCGGACCGGCCGGGCCACGCGCTGGCGCGGGAACTGGCACCGACCGCCGCAATGGTTTCGCTCGTGTGCTTTGGGATGTTCCTGATGCTGGCCATCCGCCTGAACCGCACAACCAAGCAGCTGGCACGAAGCGAGCGGGACGCGAGGCACCGGGCGCATCATGATATGCTGACCGGCCTTGCAAACCGCGTGCTGCTGAAAGAACGCATGGAACAGGCGCTGCAGGACAATGCCCCCCCTGCCGGTGTGATCCTGGTCGATCTTGATGCCTTCAAGCAGGTGAACGACAATTATGGTCACCCGATGGGCGACAAGCTTGTTCAGCGGGTTGCGGCGCGCCTGCTTCGGGTTCTTGATGACGGCGCGACGGTTGCACGGCTTGGCGGGGACGAATTCGCGATCATCGTGCCCGATGTCGCGACCGAGGACGACCTTGCGCAGCATTGCCGCCGGATCGATGCGGAACTGTCGGAGCCTTTCCGCATCGACGGTCATTATTTCCAGATCACCGCCAGCATGGGTGCCGTCCATTCGGAAGCCTGCACCCGCACGAAGGATGAAATGATCCGCTGCGCCGACATCGCGCTTTACCGGTCCAAGAACGGCGGGCGGGCCCAGTTCACCCTTTACCATGGCAGCATGGATGATGCGGATGGCAAGAAGAACCGGCTCGCGGCTGATCTGGCGGTTGTGCTGACCAATGGCGGCGACGAGATCACGGTCCAGTATCAGCCGATCTTCGACAGGCAAGGCGCGCTGCTGGGGGCGGAAGCGCTTGCAAGGTGGCACCATCCCGATCTGGGGGAAATCTCACCCGAGGTGTTCGTGGCTCTTGCAGAAGAACGCGGCCTTATCGAAGGGCTTGGGCGGACGGTGCTGGCCAAGGCATGCCGTGCGGCCATGGAACTGGCTTTGCCGAAGGTGTCCGTCAACGTCTCCGCACTGGAGATTTCCCGTGCCGGCTATTCCGCGCAGGTTCTGGCGGTGCTGAGCGATCACGGCCTGCCCCCTTCGCGCCTCGAACTGGAACTGACAGAGCGGACGGCCATAAACCGTCGCAGCATTACGCAAAAGAACATCACGGCCCTGCGCGAAGTCGGCGTAACGATCGCCTTGGATGATTTCGGAACGGGGCATTCCTCCATCCGCTATCTTCGGGAGTTCGGCTTCGACCGGGTGAAGATCGACAAGTCGTTCGTGCAGCAGCTGGACTGCGATGCGACAGCCATGAGGCTTGTGCACACGATGATCGAGATGGCCTCCTCGCTTGGGATCGACGTTACGGCCGAGGGCGTGGAACAGGAAACGCAACTGGTTGTCCTGACGTCCCTGGGCTGCACGAGCTTCCAGGGGTATCATCTGGGACGGCCCATGAATGCAGAAGCGCTGGCACGCCTGCGCCTGGAACTGGAAAGCCCGTCGAAGGTGACCTATCTGTCCCCGCCGTCGCGTTCGATCGCCTGAACGACAAACCACAGTGCAATCAAGCAGAGGATGGTGGAGTCGAGGGGGATCGAACCCCTGACCTCGTCATTGCGAACGACGCGCTCTCCCAACTGAGCTACGACCCCAACGGCGAAATTTCTGCCCCATCGTCATTTGTCTGTCAACGGGGCAGAAAAGGCTTATTCGGCCGCGTCCTGATACGCCTCGATCGGCGGGCAGGTGCAGATCAGGTTCCGGTCGCCATAGGCGTTGTCGACGCGGCCCACGGACGGCCAGTACTTGTCCACCCGGAAGCTGCCTGCCGGGAAGCAGCCCTGTTCGCGTGGATAGGCGCGGGTCCAGTCGGCAACCAGATCCTCCACCGTGTGGGGGGCGTGCCGAAGAGGGGAATCATCGGCCGAGATTTCGCCCGCCTCCACCGCCTTGATCTCGTCGCGGATGGTCAAAAGCGCGGTAATGAAGCGATCCAGCTCTGCCTTGGTTTCGGATTCCGTCGGCTCCACCATCAGCGTGCCGGGAACGGGGAAGCTCATGGTCGGCGGGTGGAAGCCGTTGTCGATCAGGCGCTTGGCAATGTCATCTACCGTCACGCCCGCTTCGGCGAAGGGACGGGTATCAAGGATGCATTCATGCGCCACGCGTCCACGGTTGCCCATGAACAGCACCTGATACGCCCCGCGCAGCCGCGCCGCGATATAGTTGGCGTTCAGGATCGCCACGCGCGTTGCCTGCGCCAGCCCCTCGCCGCCCATCATCAGGCAATACGCCCAAGAGATCAGCAGGATCGAAGCCGAACCATAGGGAGCAGCCGAAACCGGCCCTTCATCCCCACCCGTTTCGGGGTGGCCCGGCAGGAACGGCGCCAGATGCGCCTTCACGCCGATCGGCCCCATGCCGGGGCCGCCGCCGCCATGCGGGATGGCGAAGGTCTTGTGCAGGTTCAGGTGGCTGACATCACCGCCGATGGCACCGGGCTTCACCAGACCCACCATCGCGTTCATGTTGGCCCCGTCGATATAGACCTGACCGCCATGCTTGTGCGTGATCTCGCACACCTCGCGCACGGCTTCCTCGAACACGCCGTGGGTGGAAGGATAGGTGATCATGCAGGCGGCCAGCTTGTCGCCCGCGGCTTCGGCCTTGGCGCGGAAGTCGTCGATATCCACGTCACCGTTGGGCGAGGATTTCACCACGACAACCTTCATCCCCACCATCTGCGCGGTGGCCGGGTTGGTGCCATGGGCCGACATCGGGATCAGGCAGATGTTCCGGTCCACGTCCCCGCGCGAGCGGTGGTAGGCCTGAATGGTCAGAAGCCCCGCATATTCCCCCTGCGCCCCCGAATTGGGCTGCATGGAAAACGCGTCATAGCCGGTGATGGTGCACAGCTTCTCCGCCAGGTCGGAGATCGCCTCGGCATAACCCTGCGCCTGGTTGACCGGCGCGAAGGGGTGCAGGCTGCCGAATTCCGGCCAGGTGATCGGCATCATCTCGGCTGCGGCGTTCAGCTTCATCGTGCAGGATCCCAGCGGGATCATCGCACGGTCCAGCGCCAGATCGCGATCGGCCAGACGGCGCATGTAACGCATCATCTCCGATTCCGCCCGGTTCATGTGGAACACGGGGTGGGTCAGGTAATCGGTCTGGCGCAGCATCGCCTCGGGGACGGAAGGTTCGGTTGTGGCAGGCGCGGCTTCCGTGATGCCGAAGGCGTCCAGAACGCGGGCGATCACTTCGTCATTCGTGGTTTCATCAAGGCTGATGCCGACGCGGTCGCGGCCCACCTTGCGCAGGTTGATGCCGCGGTGACGGGCCGCCGCCATGATGCCCTGCTGCCCCACGCCCACGCGCACGGTGATCGTGTCGAAGAAGGCGGAAGGCTGCACATCGGCCCCTGCCTCGCGCAGCGCATTGGCCAGCCGGACGGTGTTGAAATGCACACGTTCGGCAATCGCGCGCAGGCCCCGCGGGCCGTGGAACACCGCATAGAAGCTGGCCATCACCGCCAGCAGCGCTTGTGCGGTGCAAACGTTGGAGGTCGCCTTTTCGCGGCGGATGTGCTGTTCGCGCGTTTGCAGGGCAAGGCGATAGGCCTTGTTCCCACGCGCATCGATAGAAACGCCCACGATACGGCCGGGCATCGACCGCTTCAGCTCGTCCCGGCAGGACATGAAGGCCGCATGCGGGCCGCCATAGCCCATCGGCACGCCGAAGCGCTGCGAACTGCCTACGGCGATATCCGCGCCCATCGCGCCCGGCTCTTTCAGGATGCACAGTGCCAGCAGGTCGGTCGCCACCACGGCGATGGCCTTGGCGGCGTGCAGCGCCTCGATCTCGGCGATGAAGTCGCGCACTTCGCCGAAGGTGCCGGGATACTGGAAGATCGCGCCAAAAACGGCGTTCGCATCCAGCGTATCCGCCGGCCCCACGATCACCTCGATCCCCAGCGGCAGGGCGCGGGTGCGGATCACCTCGATCGTCTGCGGGTGGCAAGCTTCGTCCACGAAGAAGGCGCGGGCCTTCGATTTCGCGGCGCGTTCCGCCATCGCCATGGCCTCGGCCGCCGCCGTCGCCTCGTCCAGAAGCGAAGCATTGGCAACCGGCAGGCCCGTCAGGTCCGACACCATCGTCTGATAGTTCAGAAGCGCCTCAAGGCGGCCCTGCGCGATCTCGGGCTGATAGGGGGTATAGGCGGTGTACCAGGCCGGATTTTCCAGGATGTTGCGCTGGATCGCGGGCGGCGTGACCGTCCCGTAATACCCCTGCCCGATCAGCTGCGTCATCACGCGGTTCTTGTCGGCAACTTCGCGCATCCTTGCCAGCAGTTCATGCTCGGCCAAGGGGGCCCAGTCCAGCGGCTTGTCCTGCCGGATGGAGGCGGGGATCGTTTCCTCGATCAGCTGATCCAGCGAGGAAACACCGCAGGCGGCCAGCATCTCTTCCATCTCGGAAGGGGATGGGCCGATATGGCGGCGGTTGGCGAAATCATAGGGATCGTAAGCGACGGGCGTATAGGCCATGACAGTCCTGCCGTAAGAAAAGCGGGGGCACAGCGGCCCCCAGGATCAGCCGATAAGGTCGGCGTATTCGTCTTCGTCCATGAAGGTGTCCAGAACGCTCAGATCGTCCACCTTCAGCTTGAAGAACCACGCGCGTCCGGTCGGATCCTCGTTCACGAGGCCGGGGTTGGAGGCGAGTTCGTCATTCACCTCCACGATCTCTCCGTCGATGGGGGCAAGGATGTCCGAGGCGGCCTTGACGCTTTCGATCACGACAACCTCGTCACCCGTGGCAACCTGCGTTTCCACCTCGGGCATTTCGACGAAAACCACGTCGCCCAGCTGGGTCGCGGCGTGTTCGGTGATGCCGACGACGACATGATCGCCTTCAACGCGCAGCCATTCATGCTCTTCGGTATATTTCATGGGGAAGGTCCTTAACGTTTGTAGGATGCGGGGACGAAAGGAAGGGCGGCAACGGTGACGGGCAGACGCTTGCCCCGCACCTCGCCAAACAAGGGCGTGCCAACGGCAGCATGGGCAGAGGCGACATAGCCCATCGCGACCGGCTTGCCGACCGACGGGCCGAACCCGCCAGAGGTGACGGTGCCGACCGGCGTGCCATCAGCAGCAAACAGCGCCACACCCTCGCGCATCGGCGCGCGGCCTTCGGGCAGAAGCCCCACGCGAAGACGTTCGGGCCCTTCGGAAAGTTCCTTCACGATACGATCGTCACCCGCGAAACCGCCAGCGCGGCGCGATTTCTGGATGGCCCATGTCAGCCCCGCCTCGACCGGGCTGGTGCGATCGTCGATGTCATGGCCGTAAAGGCACAGCCCGGCCTCCAGCCGCAGGCTGTCGCGGGCACCAAGGCCGATGGGCGCAACCTTTTCCATGGCCAGAAGCGCACGGGCAAAACCATCGGCGCCGGCATCCGGCACCGAAATCTCGAACCCGTCCTCGCCTGTATAGCCCGAGCGGGAGATCCAGAGCGGCCCGAACAGCGTGTCGACGGTGATCACGTCCATAAAGCGCATCGCGGAAACCGCGGGAACCAGACGGGCCAGCGCATCTTCTGCCAGCGGACCTTGCAGCGCCAGAAGGGCGCGGCCTTGCACCGGCTGGACCTGATCGCCCAGATGAGCCGTCAGGTGGGCAATATCGGCGTCCTTGCAGGCGGCATTGACGACCACATAGAAATGATCGCCCCGGTTGGCGAACATCAGATCATCGCGGATGCCGCCCTGTTCGTTGGTCAGAAGGCCATAGCGTTGCCGCCCCTCGGCCAGCGCGGCAACGGATACGGGCATCAACGCCTCAAGCTCGTGCGCAAGGGCGTCCATGCCGGCACGCGGCTTCAGGATCACCTGCCCCATGTGGCTGACATCGAACAGACCGGCCTTTTCGCGGGTGTGCAGGTGTTCCGCCATCACGCCCTGGAACTGGACGGGCATTTCCCATCCCGCAAAGGGAACCATGCGGGCCCCATGTTCAACGTGAAGATCGTGCAGCGGAAGGCGTTGCAGGTCGGCCATGGGCACCTCTCGGTCATGTCAGGCCGGGGAATTACCGGCACCACTCGGACAGGCAGATCCCTGTCCCGCGATGCCCCCTCTGTCCCTTGCGCCTGAGATCGTTATCCCGTCGGCGGGCCGCGCGAAAACGGCCTCTCTCCAGAGCTTCGTGTCAGGCCGGTCCTTTTGCCTGAGAGTTTACCGGGGCGGTTGCTCCTTCGGCACCGGCGCGAACCGGCTTCTCCCTGACCTGATGGGCGCACGTCTAGCCAAGGGAAAACCGTCTGGCAAGAGATTTACAGCGCCCGCGACCCGCTTCATGATGCGCAGCGCAAACATGAGGATAACCGCAAGATGCATCTGGAGCTGCGCCACCTTCGCACCATCCGCGCCATCCACCGCGCCGGCGGACTTGCCCGCGCGGCCGAGATGCTGAACATCACCCAATCGGCGTTGTCGCATCAGGTGAAGGGCCTTGAGGATCAGGCGGGGGTCGAACTGTTTGTTCGCCGCACCAAGCCCATGAAGCTTTCGGCGGCGGGGCTGCGGATGCTGCGCCTTGCCGACCGCGTCCTGCCCGAGGTGGAGGCGCTGGGAGAAGAGTTTCGCGCCCTGCGGTCCGGCAAGACAGGGCGGCTGCACATCGCCATGGAATGCCATGCCTGCTTCGAATGGCTGCTTCCGGCGCTGGAAACCTTCCGCCACGAATGGCCGGATGTGGATGTGGACATCCGTGCGGGGCTGGCCTTCGATGCCCTTCCCGCCCTGTTGCGCGATGAAATCGACGTTGTCATCACATCCGATCCCGTCGCGATGGAGGGGGTGACCTTTCATCCGCTGTTCGATTACCAGCCAACCTTCATCTGTTCGGCCATGAACCCGCTGGCCAGCCGCGACATGATCGAGGCTGCCGATTTCCGCGACCAGCTTCTGATCCATTATCCCGTCGCCCGCGAAAAGCTGGACATCTTCACCGAACTTCTGACGCCTGCGCGGGTGGAACCCCGTGGCACGCGGGCGGTGGAACTGACGGCCGTGATCCTGATGCTGGTGGCGGCGGATCGCGGCGTATCCGTCATGCCCGACTGGGTCCTTCGCGAGGTACGCGAGCATCCGGATTACGCCCTGCTGCCCCTTTCCCCCGGCACGATCACGCGCACCAGCTATGCCGCGACGCGCACCGCCGACGACGCAAAGCCCTTCATGACCGATTTTCTTGCGCTGTCGGAATCGCAGTCGCTGGCGCTGCGGGACTGGAAGGGTGCGCTGATAGGCCGCAATCTTGCTGGCGCTGCGGCCCCTGCGGGTTTATGACCAAGGCACGCAAAGCGGAGGGATAGGATGACGGACGTTCAGAATGTCGTGAAGCCGGCCACGGCGCCGGCCTTATCCACGGCCTATCCTGTCATTCTTGCTGTCAGCCTGTGCCACTTCGTCAACGACGTTCTGCAATCTCTGCTTTCGGCCATCTACCCGATCCTGAAGGAAGACTTCTCGCTGGATTATTGGCAGATCGGGATGCTGACGCTGATCTTCCAATGCACCGCATCGCTGCTGCAGCCGGTGGTCGGCATCTATACCGATCGCAAGCCCGCGCCGATGTCGCTGCCCGTGGGCATGGCCTCCAGCTTCATGGGGCTGCTTGTTCTGGCATGGGCGCCCAGTTTCGCGATGCTGCTGGTCGGGGCGGCGCTGATCGGGATCGGAAGCTCTGTCTTCCACCCGGAGGCAAGCCGCGTGGCGCGCATGGCCTCGGGCGGGAAGTTCGGGGCGGCGCAGTCGATCTTTCAGGTGGGCGGCAATGCGGGCCAGGCGGCCGGGCCGTTGCTGGCGGCTTTCATCGTGGTGCCGTTGGGCCGGCCTTCTGTCGCATGGTTCTGCGTTCTGGCGGCACTGGGCATCGTCATCCTCTATCGCGTGGGCCTGTGGTACCAGGATTATGCGCGCACCAAGGGCCGCGCCCCGGTGGATCGCACGCTGCCCCTGCCCCGCAACCGCATCATCCTTGCGCTGCTGGTTCTGGCTTTCCTGACCTTTTCCAAGAACGCCTACACGGCCAGCATTTCCTCCTATTACACCTTCTACCTGATCGAGAGCTTCGGCGTTTCGACCCAGACCTCGCAACTGATGCTGTTCCTGTTCCTTGGCGCTGTGGCGGCGGGAACGCTGCTGGGCGGGCCGATCGGCGACCGCTTCGGCACCACAACGGTGATCTGGTTCTCGGTTCTTGGTGCGCTGCCCTTCACGCTGGCACTGCCTTATGCGGGGTTGATGGGCTCGGCGGTTCTGACGGTGATCATCGGCTTCATCATCGCATCCTCATTCCCCGCCATCGTGGTCACGGCGCAGGAACTGCTGCCGGGGCGCGTGGGCATGGTGGCCGGCATCTTCTTCGGGCTGGCCTTCGGGATGGGCGGCATCGCCGCGGCAGGGCTGGGCCTTGCAGCGGACGCTTACGGCATCCGCGCCGTTTATGCGGCCTGTGCCTGGCTGCCGGCGCTTGGCATCCTGACGGCCCTGCTGCCACGCCGGCACGAGTTCGCCCGCTGACCCCTTTTCTTCGGGCGGCCCTGCGGGTATACCCCCGCCCTTGAAAACAGGAGTCCCTCGGCATGCAAGGCAGCGCGAACCTCAACGTCATGATCAAGGCGGCCCGCAAGGCTGGCCGGTCCCTCGTGAAGGACTTCCGCGAAGTCGAGAACCTTCAGGTCTCCTCCAAGGGGCCGGGCGACTTCGTCACGAAAGCCGACCGCGAGGCTGAACGGATCATCAAGGAAGAACTGATGACCGCCCGCCCCACCTATGGCTGGCTGGGCGAGGAAACAGGCGGCGCCGACGGGCAGGACCCGACCCGTCGCTGGATCGTGGACCCGCTGGACGGGACCACCAACTTCCTGCACGGCCTGCCCCACTGGTGCGTTTCCATTGCACTTGAACACAAGGGCGAAATCGTCTCTGGCGTCGTGTTCGATGCCGCGAAGGACGAACTTTTCTGGGCCGAAAAAGGCGCCGGCGCCTGGATGAACGACCAGCGCCTGCGCGTGTCGGGCCGTCGCCAGATGATCGAGGGCATCTTTGCCACCGGCGTTCCCTTCGGCGGCCGCGGCACCCTGCCTGCGACGCTTCAGGATCTGGCACGGCTGATGCCCGTTTGCGCCGGCGTTCGCCGCTGGGGCGCCGCCGCGCTTGATCTGGCCTATGTGGCGGCCGGCCGCTACGACGGTTACTGGGAACGCGGCATCCAGCCGTGGGACATGGCTGCCGGGCTGGTCATCGTGCGTGAAGCAGGCGGCCTTGTGTCGGGGATTCGCGACGGTCAGGATCCGCTGGAAAGCGGTTCGGTCATCGTCGGCAACGAGGGCCTGTTCGAGCCCTTCCGCAAGGTCATCCGCGGCGAGTGACCTATCGCCGCAGCCCGCTTGCGCTTGCAGGGGGGCTGCGTCACAACCTGCGCCACGAACCCGTGGTGGCGCAGCGTGCCCTTCGGCATCCGCCGCCCTGTGCGATCTGGAGTAAGGAGGGGCGCCATGCCCGCATTACGAAGTCTGAAGGTCATGCTGGCCGCCGCCATCGGCGCACTTGCGTTGGTTGCGCTGTGGGTGGGCGTGCTTTCGCCGCTGATGGACAAGCGCGCGGCCGACCGCATCGGCTATGGCGATTACGCCCTTGAAACCACCGAAGGGACGACCTTCACCTCTGCCTCCCTGCCCGGCCAGGTGACGGCGGTGTTCTTCGGCTTCACCCATTGTCCCGATGTCTGCCCCACCACCCTTGGCGACATGATGCTGTGGCAGGACGAGTTGGGCGAAGCTGCGGACGATCTGCGCATCGTTTTCATCACGATCGACCCTGAACGCGACACCCTGCCGATGCTGAACGATTACGTCGGCTGGCTTCCGGGTGCCCTTGGCGCAACCGGCACGCCCGAACAGGTCAAAGCCGCCGAGGACGCGTTCCGCAACTTCTCGCAGAAGGTGCCGCTGGAGGGGGGCGATTACACGATGGACCATACCTCCAAGGTCATGGTGTTCGACCGCAACGGAGAGTTTGCCGACACCATTTCCTATCAGGAAGATCCGGCCAGCGCGGTGGCCAAGCTGCGGGTCCTGCTGACGGCATAAGCCAAGGCGCGGCGGATTCGCGTGCCGCGCATCTTGCGATAGAAGGGTGGATGGTGCTGCAAGAGAGGATTGAACTCTACGTTGACCCATATAAATCAATGACTTACATGCGATATTGGCACGCCGGAACGCACCAAATTTGGAACTAAAAAATGTTGCGTCACTTCCGTCTGCAATGTGCCAGATATGGCCACAGCGGAGCCTTGGCGGCAGATCTTCTGCGGGCACCCGATACACCTGGATGACAAGACCATCATCCTTCTAAGACTTCGCGACTTCGCGACGCGGCCGGTCCCACCAGCCATTCCTCAATTCAAGGCGAGTGGCGGTCGCGGATACATTGCAAGCGTCTTGGGGTAGCTGCCCCCCTTTTCAAGGCCAGCAGTCATCACCCTCCACGCTACTGAACCAGTCTGCGTAAGGCGTGTTCTTCGCCATCTTCCGGGTCAGGTCCGGTGCGCCACCGGACCACCAGACGTGACCCCGCTCGCCAAGATCGTGCTTGACCTGATCGACCGCACGGTGTGCCGCCGCTTCGCCATCTGCATCTCTGGCCGCCCGCGCCGCCTTCACCTCTCGCCGCGCATCCATCAGCGCGGCGACAAGGCGTTTTTGCTCTTCGTCCGGCAGGTTCGGGTTCGCGGCCCGCCACAGCCGACCGCGCACGATGATGTAGCGATGGTCAGGGGTCATCAGCGGCATGCCGAGATCATTCCACCAGGATCAGCTGGTCATCGCTCAATGGCCGCTGCAGCGCCTGCGCGATTCGCCAGTCGGCGGTTAGCCACATGTCGATCTCGTCCTGCGTGGTCAGGATTACGGGCATGGCCTTAAGGTGGATGGGCTTCACGACCTCGTTTGGTTCGCAGGTCAGGAAGGCGAAGAGTTCGTGATCTCCCGGTCGTGGGGTGCGGCCAGATCCGCGTGTGCCGCGCCACAGCGTCCAGATCCCCGCAAAGACAAACAGCGGGCGCGTGTCGTCGAGGGCAAACCAGTGCAGCGGCTTGCGCTTAATGGCGGGGTCAGGCTGCTGGCCGTATTCCGAGAAGGCGGTCGCTGGCACCACGCAGCGGTTCTCCACGCCCAGCCAGCGCCGCCAATGCGGGCTGGACGTATTGCGGATGTTGGTCACGCCGGTGTCCGGGGCATCCGGCGCCTTCAGGAACTGCGGCGGTGTCGGCATGCCCCAGGTCAGCCGTGCCAACTCGCGCCCCGCCTGCGTGTTGCGCACGACAGGCGCGGGCCGGTCCGGATAGACATTGAGCGCCGGCTCGAGGTTGCCGAGGCTGTCCTGCATCACGTCCACGATGTCCCGGATCGCCTGCTGGTTCGTGGTCACGTTATACAAATTGCACATCATCCGTCCTCCGCGCGGGCGTTTTCGCGCCCTCTCCTGCCGCAACGACCTGATCACGAGTGTGGTTCACCGGATTGACTTGAATACCGCAATGGAACGACCGGGGAACATATGCCTTGAGCTCTCAATCCAACAGAGCCCGACACTGCCATGTCTGCGCACCACGGATCATCTCCGTCTTCCTGCCCACCTGGCCGACGGATCGGCTGCGGCGGCAGGACGATACGCCTTCGGATAGGCCGCTGATCATCGCCAGGCGGGTCGACAACCACCGTGTGGTCACGGCCCCCAACGAAGTCGCCCTGACCCTCGGGCTGCGCGTCGGCATGCCGGTGAGCAAGGCGCACGCGCTGGTGCCGGATCTGCTGATCGAACCCGCGAACCCGCAGGCGGATGCGGAGAGCCTCGGGCGGCTCGGCCTCTGGGTGCTGGAACGCGTCAGCCCAATGGTTGCGGTGGATCCGCCGGGCGGCCTCGTGATCGACTCCGCCGGCGCATCATCCTTGACGCAGGCATGATCGCCGTGCGCGGCCGGGTGCAGCGCGAGGGCGAGGTCGTGCACCTGGTTGCGCAACATGTCGCGGGCCTGTCCGCTGATCTTGGAAGCGTGGGGGAGCGCGGCGCCGCCTTCAAGCTACCGCCTGGACGCGGTGACGGCTTCCACATCGCCCCTCCGCACCCGATCCGCGTGTGATGCCATCCGAGGGGCTCCGCGCGCGGGACAAGTATATCCGCGAACTGCATCACGAGGCGATTCACGTGAGAACGCGGGATTTTCGATAGCTTCACGACCGGCACGAGCGGGGCTACATCAGCAGGCTGGACTGCTTCACTCCGCTTCGCATTTTAAGCCGCCGGTGCCTGAGGCCTCCGGACGATATTCCCTCTGTCTCTCCGCGGGCACCTACGGCTACGTTGCCCCGGCCGCTCTCAGACCCTTCGGACGAAAAAGCCGCTGGCCGCTCACCGACGCGAAAGCCCCTAAGCCGCCGTTCGCGGTATGGCTGCCGACCAAGGGTTAAACGCTCCAGTTCGGCACAAGCCGACATCCAGTAATGGATCTCGACGCTGCGGGGCGGCCTGTCAAAGCAGATGTGCGCTGCAATAGCAAACTATCGAGGCATCGAAAGCAGCATTGCAACACACGTCAGTTGGAAACTGTCCTTGGGCGGCATAGGTCTTCTGTGATGAATATTCGCGTGAAGATGATCATGATCACTTTGGAACCAACAATTTCACAGATTGAAAAACTTCTTGAAGAAAACACAGAAGCCAGCGTGACCTATGCCGCTCTTGAGTGCCGTCTGGCTATCGAGAGAATTTGCTATGAACGTCTACGGTTAGTGCATGACTAAATTTCTCACGATGATCTGAGGAAATGGCAGCCGAGCGATATAGTGAAGACTCTTATTCAGGAGGTTGATGTCAAAGCCGCCGGGACCCTTACGCTGTCTATCGCGCGGGGACCTGTGCCAGAGGGTTCGCCTCCGCCCACTCGTGAGGATTACGAGGCCATGGATTGGCTTCCTGTCGGCACTCAAGTCGGCTTCTCCCCCAGCAAGCTTGGAAAGTTGTGGAACGGGCTTGCGAAACTCGCCCTACACATCGAAATTCCGACCTCTAAAGACGCGACCGTCAACCAATACGGTGACATTCAAGCGATAGCGTCTAAGGTCAAACAGGCTCTTGCAGAAATCAAGAGAATTTCCGAAGGCACATTGATGTCTTCTGGCATGGGCGAGGAAGTTTCCTTCGAATGTATCTGCGGTTCAAAAAACAAGCGACGGCTTGAACTGTTAAAGGAAGGGCAGTCCATTAACTGCATAAACCCCGATTGTGATGAAAGCTATGACTACGTGCAGTCTGACATGTCCTTCGGGCGCAGAACCTTTGGGATTGTCTGTCGCGCATGTAGAGCATCCCGCGACATTCCTAAGCGAATAATTGAGAAGCTCAGGACCGATCAACACGTTCACTTCGATTGCGAAGGGTGCGGCGAAACCATTTATGTATCGTGGCGTCCCATGCAAGCACAGCGAACAAAATCGCCAAAGAAAGCTTGGCGCGACCAATCGGCTGTCGGTTCCTTGAAGCCGCTCTAAAGCAACCCCATCGCTGGAGCACGCTGCGCCACCGCAAACGGCAGCTTCGTCCCATCCGCTACTAGAACGTGTCCGAGCGGCCGCTCGTCCTTTCTGGGTGACAAAGCCGGGATAGCGCGTATGGCGCTCCATGAGTTTGCGGCCGCGCCAACTCCATCAGCCGATGAGTGTGCTGCGGTAAAGTTCATGGACAAAAGCCACATCCCCTTGTCCCGGCAGGGCCAGTGCGGCGTGGACCTCAAGAACATACGGACCGTCTGCGGGGAGCAGCCGCGCAAGAGTGGTGCGTCGCACGAGACCAGCGCTTTCGAGCAGCACTCCGAAAGGGACAGCCGTATGCAGCATCCGGTGCCGAACATCCTCCGGCAGCCCCCCAGGCAGATAGATGTTCACAGCGTTGGAAACAGCCGTATCCTGCCAGAGCAGGTCCACGCACCGGTGCCGTCTGCCATCCTCGGCCGCGCGATCTTCCAGAACCTGCGCCACAAGCCTTCCGGGCCCGAAACGCCGCACACACCAGTCGCGGAGCACGCCACTGGCCGTCGCACCCGACGTCAGACGAGCCCTCAGATCTTCGGCGGTGTGGTTCATCTGTCTTGAAGTTCCCCGATGAAACATCGGAGGCAGGCACAGTTCGGCGTCGGATCGGGTCTTGCAACGGCAGCCGAGTGCTGAAGCTTACGTATCATCATGGGGTTCCTTTCCGCTTTCATCGGGCCGTCGCACGTCTTAAGCATCCGATCTTCATCATACAGGGCCAGATCATGGCGCAGAAATCCACCATCCACAAAGTCGAGCTTTCCGTGTCCGACATGGATCGCCACTACTATGCGACCCATAAGCTGACCGTTGCCAAACATCCCTCGGAGACGGACGAGCGGTTGATGGTGCGCATTCTCGCTTTTGCCCTGAACGCCCACGAGCAGTTGGAGATGACCAAAGGCCTCTCGACGGATGACGAGCCGGACATCTGGCAGAAGACCCTGAGCGGGGAACTTGAACTCTGGGTTGCTTTGGGACTTCCAAGCGAAAAAGTTGTTCGTCAGTCCTGCAGCAAATCCAAAGAGGTCATCCTCTATTGCTACGGTGGACGAACGACCGAGATCTGGTGGGAGAAGATCAGGAGCAGCACCACTCGGTTCGCCAACCTTCAGGTTGTGAACATATCCGAGAGGGAGTCCGCTGCACTTGGAAAACACGCCAGCCGCTCCATGAAAGTGCAGGTCAACGTTCAGGACGGCGATGTGATGGTCAGCGTGGACGGCAGTATCATCTACGTCACGCCGGTCGAATGGAAGAGTGCTGGCTGATTGAGGAAGCGACGTGCCTATCGGTGTCCGATGACCGATGTCTCATTGCGGAGGCAGGCTGTCGGCACCTGCCGGGAGAAATGACTTCATACGGCGAATGATGTCAATCGGCCTCCAAAAGGAACCCCCTATCGGCGTGCAAAAGGGACCCCATTGGGGTGTGGTAGCTGGCCCGATGCGGCGTAGCTTCCATATCGCGCAGCCGTGTCGGGCCAGCGGGTCACCGGGTGTCACGCACGGGTCTTGAAGCGCCAGCTTTCGTTGCCGGTCTCGACGATGTCGCAATGGTGGGTGATACGATCGAGCAGTGCGGTTGTCATCTTTGCGTCGCCGAAGACGGCGGGCCATTCCCCGAAGGCGAGATTGGTGGTCACGATGATCGAGGTTCGCTCGTAGAGGCGACTGACGAGGTGGAACAGGAGCTGGCCGCCGGTCTGGGCAAAAGGAAGGTAGCCGAGTTCATCGAGGACGAGGAAGTCGAGCCGACCGAGGATGTCGGCGGTGTGGCCTTGTCGATCATCGCGGGCCTCGGCATCGAGCTTGTTGACGAGGTCGACGACATTGAAGAAGCGGCCACGGGCGCCGTTGCGGATACAGGCGCGGACGATGCTGACGGCGAGATGGGTCTTGCCGGTTCCGGTGCCGCCGATCAGCACCACGTTGCGCTGCTGCTCGAGGAAGTCGCCTGAGGTGAGGTCCCGGACCAAGGTCTCGTTGACCGGCGTGCCCTCGAACTGGAACTCGTCAATCTCCTTGGCCAGCGGCAGCTTCGCCACCGTCATCTGATACCTGATTGAGCGGGCCCGCTTCTCGCTGATCTCGGCCTGGAGCAGGTCACCGATCACCCGTTGGGGTTCGTGCTGGCGCTTCACCGCAGTGGTGAGGATCTCGTCATAGGCAGCCTTCATGCCGTAGAGCTTGAGTTGGCCCATCGTGTCGAGGATCTGCGATCTTTGCATGGTCGGTGCTCCTGAGGGTATCGTATCGGGCGCAGTCGGCGACGGGTTCGTGGGCCAGCTTCAGCGCTTCCGGGGTGGCGATCGGTGCGGGCGGCTTGGGTTCGCGGCGGCGGGCGAGGATGTTGAGAATGACATCGGCGGAATGGACACCTTCGCCGAGCGCTTCGGTGCAGGCAGCTTCGACGGCGTCCGTACCGTCGCTCAGCAAGGCGGCGAGAATCTCGACCATCTGGCGATCCCCGCCCGGGATCCGTTCCAGTTTCCGCCGGACACGGCGCATGGCGGGCGGCAAATCCCAGTCCTTGAACGGTGCCCCGTTCCGTAGTGCGCCGGGCTTGCGCGCAAGCACAGGGAGGTAGTGCAGCGGGTCGTAGACGGCATGATCCCGTCCGAAGGCGCGGGCATGTCTGCCGACCACCTGACCATCCTGCCAGAACTCGACCCGATCAGCGTAGGCGCGGATCTCGACCGGGCGCCCGACGGCGCGGGCGTCCACCGAGTAGCGGTTACGGTCGAACCGCACGAGGCAGGTCTTGGAGACCGAGGCGGGCACGGCATGGAAGCCGTCGAAAGGGCCGACATAGGGCACCAGGCGCGGACGCTCGGCCTCGAAGACCTCCCAGGTAGTCTTGTCCCGGATCTCGGTATGGGGATTGGCCTTTGCCCAGGCGATGCAGCGGTCCTGAAGCCAGGCGTTGAGTTCGGCATAGCTCCTGAACTTCGGCCTGGGCACGAAGAACCGCCGCCGGATCACCCCGACCTGGTTCTCGACCTGGCCCTTCTCCCAGCCGGAGGCCGGGGTGCAGGCGACTGGTTCGAAGAGGTAGTGCCCGCTCATCTGCTGGAACCGGCGGTTGTAGGCCCGGTTCTTACCGACGAAGATCGTGTCCACCGCGGTCTTCATGTTGTCGTAGATGCCCCGTGTGCAGGTGCCGCCGAAGAAGGCGAACGCCTTGTCGTGGGCGTCGAACACCATCTCCCGGGTCTCGCGGGGATAGGCTCGGACGAAGACCATCCTGCTGTGGCACAGCCGGACGTGGGCCACCTTGATCGTGGTGGTCACCCCGTCGATGATCGCGACCTCGTGGCTCCAGTCGAACTGGAAGGCTTCCCCGGGATCGAAGCTGAGCGGCACGTAGGCTGCGGCGGAGGCCTCGGCCTCCGATTGCGACCAGCTCGCGGCGTAGCGCCGGACAGCATCATAGCCGCCTTCGTAGCCCAGGGCCCGGAGCTCCTCGAAGATCCGGATGCGGGTCAGACGCTCACGCTTCGGACGACGGGCATTCTCGACGAGCAGGCGGTCAAGTTCATCGCGCCACGGCCCGATCTTCGGCTGGGGCTGCACGGTGCGCTCGTAGCTGAACTCGGTGGCCCCGGAGCGGATTACCTTCCGGACCGTCTTCCGCGACACGCCCAACTCGCGGCAGATCTCCTTGATTGGCTTGCCATCCTGAAAATGCCAACGCCGGATCTTCGCGATCGTCTCCACAACCAACATCCCAAAAGCCGCTCCCGATTTGCCTCGGAAGCACGATGGACCACCGCATCAGGGGGGTCCCTTTTGGAAGCCGATCACCCCAATACGGGGTCCTTTTTGCATGCCGGTTCACAAATGACCGCTTCGTCCCATCCCGATACCTTTGGTGGTGACGCTTCAGGGATGATGTTCCTTCGAAGCGCCACCCTATGCGCTCGCATGCGAATATCCGTGATTGGGGCGACATCCGATGTGCCATGATGTATGGCTGGCGGGCGTCCCGAAGAACGGCAAGCCGAAAGGTCCCGCACCATGATACCCGAGTTCAAGATCATCTCCTTCTCCGACACGGCCCTCGTCCACTTCGCCGCCGTGCAGATGGTTGCCGACGAGCGCCGAGAGCTCGCGATCCACGAGGAGGACGGGCAGGTCGTATTCACGCTCGCCAACATGGGCCACGACGACCGCCCCGAGCAGGCGGGCTTCACGGACCAGGAGTTCGACACGCTCAACGAGGCCTACGAGCACCTGGCGCTCCTTCTGGGCAAGGACACCTGAGCCACGGAAGCGCCGCCCTCTACACGCCTTCGAGCGGGAGCCAAAACCTGACGAGCGGAACTCCTCCCATCGTGAGGATCCGATCGCGTGCTGATCGACACGCATATCATGGGCAGATTGCGCGAAGCTCCGGTTCGGCAGACACCCACTTCCTGACGCTGAAGGTCTGCTTCGTCCCATCCTCGACTGCACGACCGGCGCTAGGCAGTCGTGCAGCACCGACACTCGGAGCCCAGAGCGGTCATTGACCTGACCCTTCCCGCCGCCCATACCGCATGGAAACGAAAGGAGAACCCATGCGCCGTGGCAGCTTCGAGCACGACGACCTCATCTTCTCGTTCCTCGACGGCGGCGGCGACGGAAAGCCGCTGCTTGCCTTGCATGGACACTGGATGGGCGCGTCCGATTTCGAGGATCTTGCGGCTGACCTCGCGCCAGCTTGGAGGGTGGTGGCCCTAGATCAGCGCGGCTTCGGTGAAAGCGATCATACGGATCGGCATGCGTTGCCAGCCTACATCAGCGATGCCGTAGCTCTTCTGGATCACCTTGGCATCATCGATCCGGTGCCCGTGATTGGTCATTCCTTTGGCGGCATCGTCGCTTACCATATGGCCGCGCAGCACCCCGAACGTGTCGAGTGCATGGTCATCGAGGACATCGGTGTTGAGATCGCCGATGACTCCGCACCCTTCGTCGCGCCTTGGGCGGGCATCTATAGGCGGCGCGAGGAGCTGGAGGCCAAGCTGGGCCCGCGCCTTGCCCCCTACCTGCAACGGTCCATCGAACGACGCCCCGAAGGGTGGCAGCTCAACTTCGACCCGGATGAGTTCCTGCGCTCAGAGCAGGCTACGAATGGCGATCATTGGGGCGTTTGGCTCGCCAGTGAATGTCCCGCACTAGTCGTCGGGGGCCGGGCAAGCCGGGTTTGCAATGCCGAGCACCTGAAGGCGATGGCCGACCGGCGAAAGGACACGATGCTTGTCATGCTGGACGCAGGACACTCGGTCCATGTGGATGCGCGAAAGGATTTTGGGGTGTTGTGCCAGCAGTTCTTGGAACGCGGGGCATAGCAGTAGGCGAACGGCAGCTTCGTCCCATCCTCGACTGCACGACCGGCGCTAGGCAGTCGTGCAGCACCGAAACTCGGAGCCCTTAGCAGTCCTTCGTCATCCGGTAGGATGAGAGGCTTAGACCTCCCCTAGTTCTCCACGGTGTCTGGCATTCGATCACGTATCCAGCGGCCTGATAAAAAGGCACAGCGGAAGCCGCCGCATCAAGGATGATCTTCTTGACCCCGCTTTGGCGCATGCGTCCTTCAGCCGTCGAAAGCAATTTGCTCGCCACGCGTTGGCGCGACCATTGTGGATGGACGAAAAGCCCTGCGATCTCGTTATCCATGTAAGAGCAAAAGGCGGCGAGGGTATCCGCGCAGATGGCGGCGACAAACGTCTCGCCGGCGTCCATGGAGTTTACATAGCCGCTTGAGGTAAGGCCAAACGCCCAACTCTCGCACTCGCCCTCCGTGTAGGCTTCGCGTCCAAGTGTTCCGATCGCGGCTTGATGCACAGCCAGAAGTGCATCTGCATCGTCGTGTGTCGCGTCTCTGATGATAACGGTGCTCATTCGAGTAGCTTAACAAGCTCGGCGAGTTCGGCAATCCGGCGCACGAACGTCCGGTAATGGGATGTGCCGGCTGCTCCCCCCAGCGTTGTGTTATCCTGAACGGGATCACCGCATCGAAAGGAGTAGTAGCCATGCGCGTGAAGAAAGCGGGACATCTTGAAGACTTGGCCGTAGTCGGCATCGACATCGGCAAGGACACATTTCACCTGGTCGGTTTTGACTGCGGCGGTCAGCTGGTCTTGCGCCAGCAGATCAGGCGGCAGGCGCTGCCCGCCGTCTTCGACGGCCTGCCACGTTGCATCGTTGGCATGGAGGCCTGCCTCAGCGCCCACGTCGTCAGCCGAACGTTGCGGGCGATGGGCTTCGAGCCGCGGATCATCCCGGCGATCTACGTGAAGCCGTTCAACAAGGGCCAGAAGAACGATTACAACGACGCGGAGGCCATCGCCGAAGCGGCGCTGCGCCCGAACCTGCGGACGGTATCAGAGAAGAGCCAAGACCAGCTTGATCTTCAAGCGCTGCATCGCGTTCGGGCCCGCCTCGTGTCCCGCCGCACCGCGACCATAAACCAGATACGCGCCTTCCTGATCGAGCAGGGTATCACTGTTCGTCCCGGTCTGCGGGCGCTGGACAACTCGTTCGACAACATCCTCGAACAGCGTCACCACGAGATATCTCCAAGGATGCGTGCCATCCTGATAGGGCTGCGCGATGACTGGCGCTGGCTGGACGGGCGGATCGAGGGGGTCTCGGCCGAGATCGTGGAGGTCAGCAAAGCCGAGGAGAACTGCGCCAATGTCATGACGATCCCCGGCATCGGCCCGATGATCTCGACAGCACTGGTTGCCGCGATTGGAAAGGGCGAAGCTTTCGACCGCGGCCGCGACTTCGCCGCTTGGGTCGGGCTGGTGCCCCGTCAGTTCAGCACCGGCGGGCGCACGGTCCTTGGCCGGATCACCAAGCGAGGTAGTCGATACCTCCGGATGCTGTTTGTTCAGGCCGCCAAGGTCATCATGATGCGCCCACACCGATGGCCTGTGTTCAGCTTCGGCGCCTGGCTGACCGACGCCGCCGCGCGCTTACCCCACAACAAGGCCGCCATCGCACTGGCCAACAAGTTGGCCCGCACCGCATGGAGCATCCTGAGGCACGGCACCCGCTTTGATGTCATAGAAGATAGAGACATGGCCGCGGAAGCGATCTGATCGCACCCCCGGCCTTCACGGAGTTCGCAGGAGAGAGAACAGCATGGAACGGAGAACATACGCCCCCAGAGTCTGATGGGACAATGGGTCATGACCGACCTGTCCGCTATGTAGACCACGGCGCGTCCGCAACCCCAGAATGGCCACGGCCCGCGAGCCGAGACACAGGCCGCATACATATGAGCGACTTCCGCAAACCACGCTGAAAATCTCGATTGCGAACAGCAGCCGGCACATACAATTGTCCCATCCTCGACTGCACGACTAGCGCTCGACGCAGCCGGCGCAGCACCCGCATTCAGACTCGGGGCCGACATTGCGCCTTATGGGATGTTCTCATAAGGTTCCGGTGATCAGCACGGAGATTGCATGTCGGCGTCAGCGAGCACCACGTCTGGAGACCGCCTTCCACTCGCTGTCTCCTCGATCATCCTGACTGTTCTGGCGTTGTCTCTCGGGGATGCCCTCATAAAGATGACCAGCGGCAGCTTTGTCATCTGGCAAATCTTTGTCCTCCGATCACTGATCTTGCTTCCGATCCTTGGGTGCCTTGCGTTCTCATTGGGGAGCCTTCGTGTGCCTGCGGCTATAGGTTGGGTCACACTGCGAAGCCTGATGCTTATAGCCATGTGGGTGTCCTATTACCTTTCCCTGCCGAAGCTTTCCCTCCCGGCGGCGGCAGCGGCCTATTACACGCTTCCGATCTTCATCATCCTGTTCTCGGCCATTTTCATTGGCGATCGTATCTCGAAGACCGGATGGTTCGCCGTTGTCCTCGGTTTCCTGGGCGTTCTGCTGATCC
Organism: Falsirhodobacter deserti; assembly: GCF_004015795.1. Lineage (GTDB taxonomy): Bacteria > Pseudomonadota > Alphaproteobacteria > Rhodobacterales > Rhodobacteraceae > Falsirhodobacter > Falsirhodobacter deserti. Next base: position 1,487,512 of record NZ_ML137218.1, read on the forward strand.
TTCGACCGAAAGCAGATGATTTTAACGCCTATGCTCTCCTGCCGCTGATTTCCGCCATGCTGTATGCCGGGGCCATGATCGTGACGCGAACCCGGTGCCGCGATGAACATCCGTTAAGCTTATCTTTGGCTCTGAACATCGGCTTCATCATCGTCGGAGGCGTTGCTGCTGGGATCATACTTCTCCTGCCGATGGAGCTGAGGCAGGGCTTTTTGCTGTCGCCTTGGACGCCGATGGGGCAAGCCGAGTGGATCTCGATGGGGCTTCTGGCCGCCGCCATCCTGATTGGCAGCGTCGGCGCGGCCATTGCTTATCAGAACGGCCCACCTGCGGTGATCGGCGCTTTCGACTTCGCTTACGTCGGTTTTGCTGTCATTTGGGGTATCGTGTTTTTCAACGAGGCGCCTGACGTGATTGCGTCCATTGGCATGATCATGATCGTCGGGGCGGGCGTGCTGTCCTTGCGGCAATGAATGTCGGAAATTTCCTATCCTCGACTGCACATCCGGCGCCAGGCGCGAACGAGCAGCCTCGACGTTCGGAGCCTGAAGCGAGCTTCGGTGCCAGCCGCTGGACGGCTGACGCCTGTGCTGGGCGAACACGGCCGCCAGGCCGGCACACCCCCTATCAGACCTGTTGCATTCCGCCGTCGACGAACAATTCCACGCCTGTGATGAAGCTCGCCTCGTCGCTGAGAAGGAAAAGCGCGGCAGAGGCAACTTCACTTGGGCGCGCCATGCGTCCCATTGGGATGGTGGCAACGATGGCTGCGCGAACGTCGTCTGGAACAGCCGCCATCATCTCGGTATCCGTAGATGCGGGTGCCAGAACGTTGACGCGGATGCCGCGAGAGACCAGCTCGGCCGTCCAGGTGCGGGCGTAAGCGCGGACAGCCGCCTTTGTCGCACCATATGTGGCATAGTCGGCAATGCCCGCGCTCCCGGCGACCGATCCCATCAGGACTACGGAGCCGCCTTCACGCATGAGGGGAACCGCTGCCTGAAGCCCGAACACCAGTCCCTTCACGTTGACGGAGAAAAGACGGTCGAAATGTTCAGGTGTCATTTGGCCCAGTGATGCCGGCTCCGATATGCCTGCGTTGAGGACCAGCGCGTCTAGGTGCCCCTGCTCTTGCCTGATCGTCTGCACCACCTGCGCCAGATCATTGGCGTTGCTCGCGTCCGCGATGAGGCCGCGCGCGCCTTGGCCGATGGCCATCGCTGCGTGTTCGACATCCGCAGATCGCCGCCCGGTCAGATACACCTTTGCGCCTTCGGCGGCCAGCCGCTCGGCGATCGACCAACCGATCCCCTTTGCGCCACCAACGACCAGCGCGATCTTGTCCGTCATGCGTCCCATGATCCTGTCCTCATACTGGGGCATCATTCTAACGTCCGGGCGGCCTGCGCGATCACTTCGGCCACCTCGTCGGGGCTCGTCATCGGCAGCATGTGGCCGTTCTCGATCTCGACGACAGTCGAACCCGCGCGTTTGGCCATGCGGCGCTGCAGATCGGTTGCGATGACCCGGTCCTCGGTGGCGATGACGGCCCAGCTCGGTTTGCCGCTCCAGGCCGCAACATCAACCTCATGCGCGAGGTTTGCCGAGTTGGTCATCGGCTGGGACCTTGCGGCGAAGCGGGCGTCTTCGTCGGAAAGGCCGTTGCCGTTCAGCGCGACGAATGCGTCTTCACGGACCAGGAAATGCCCATCGTCAAAGATTCTGAGCTTGTCGGCCGTAAACTCCGTCGGCTCCGAGGCCAGCAGCATGTTGGCGCTTTCCCCGGTGTCCGGCTGGAACGATGCGACATAAACGAGGCCCTTCACGTTCGGGTCGCCACCGGCTTCGGTGATTATCACACCGCCATAGGAATGACTGACAAGCAGCATCGGGCCATCTTGAGCGTTAAGGTTTCTCTGAACCGCCGCGACATCATCCTCGACGGATGTCATCGGCATTTGAGAGATCGTGACGTTGAAATCTTGTGCGATCAGCCGGTCGTAGACCTCTCGCCAGGTGCTGCCATCGACGTTCCCCCCGTGAACCAAAACGATGTTCTGAACGTCAGCGGCGGCCACGCCCGGCAGCGCAATCATGGTGCCGAGTGCTACGCTTCCAGACAGGAAAAGACTGTGGAAATTTATCATTGTCGGTGTCTCTGTCGTTGCTGAATGATACCTGAAAGCGAGATAGCCATGCCCTCTGTCGATCACTATACTGATTGAAGTGATAGCGCTTATCAGCGGAGCCTATGAATGGATCGTCGCGATCTTCCCGACCTGCAATTGTTCCAGGTGGTGGCCGAGGAGGGCAGCTTTACCCGCGCTGCTCTGCGGCTCGGACGCGCGCAGTCGGGGATCAGTCAGGCGATCGCCGCGCTGGAACAGCGCATCGGCCTGCCCCTGCTGGCGCGGACAACGCGCAATGTGCGTCCGACCGAGGCCGGACAGCGTCTTCTAAACTCGTTGAACCCGGCCCTGCGGCTGATCGAGGATGGGCTGACCGAGCTAAGGGAGGCGCGCGGCGGCGTGGTCGGCACCCTACGCCTGACGTCAATCGAATACCCGGCAAGGGCGATCATGATCCCCGCGCTGTCGGGATTCATGGAGCAATATCCAAACGTGATCGTCGATCTGCGCATCAGCGACCAGCTGACCGACATCGTCGAGGCCGGGTTCGATGCCGGCATCCGGATGGGTGCGCATCTGGAGCAGGACATGTCGGCAGTGCCCCTCGGTCCCGACCTGCGCGCGGTGGTCATCGGCTCGCCCGACTACTTCGCCCGACGCGGGGTTCCGAAGCGTCTGGAGGACCTCGCCGACCATGCCTGCCTGAACTATCGACATGCGAGCCACAGCGATCTGTTCCGATGGTCGTTCAGACAAGGCGAACGTCGTATCGAGATGGCGGTCAAAGGTCCGCTGATCGCCGACGACGCCCATGTGCTGATCGAGGCCGCACTGGCAGGGCAAGGGCTGATCTACCTGTTCGAGCCCTTCGTCTCGGAGCATCTGGCGACGGGCCGTCTTCGGACCTGCCTCGAAGAGTTTTGCCCGCTCTGGTCAGGCTATCATCTCTACTACCCTGGCAGGAATCAGAAATCCGCCGCGCTTGCGGCGCTGGTCGAATACCTCCAGTCCAGAAAGCTGCGATGAGTGACGCTTATCCGATCATTGGCGCCGACGAATGGCCGCTTCATCCCAGCATTGACCAACGAGACGGTCAAGGCAGGCCAGACCTCATGAATAGTGGCTATTTCGACTCTGACTGGCGGAATGAAGTGCGGAGCGTGACAGGACTCCGCACGTGGTCGATCATGGCGCGCAGCTTGGGCGCGACATTCCGCCGGCTGGGATAGAACAGATAGAACCCTGCAAAAGGCGGCAGGAACGGTTCGAGAACCGGGATGAGGCTTCCCGTCGCAATATGGGGTGCGAAGCTTTCTTCCATCCCGAAGGTGATGCCACCGCCGGCCAGCGCCGTGCGGATCATGAGCTGCATGTCGTTGGTCGTCAGATGGGCGGGAACGGCCACGTCGAAGGCGCGACCGTTCTCCTCGAATTCCCACCGGTAGGGCGCGCGGCCCGGCGCAGGGCGCCAGCCGATGCAGCGATGCGCCGTCAGCTCGCGCGGATGGGTGGGGGTGCCGTGGGCGGCAAGGTATCCAGGTGCGGCAACGGCGATCTGGCGCTGCTCGCCGGTCAATGGCACGGCGATCATGTCCTGCGCGATCACCTCGCCAAGACGCACGCCTGCGTCGAACCCCTCCGCCACGATGTCGAACTCGGCATCGGCCACGGTAACGTCCAGAGTGATGTTGGGATATGCTTGGATGAAGCTGGCGACCAGCGGGCCGGACAGGAACCGCTCTGCGATGGAGGTGACGGCGATGCGCAGCGTTCCGCGTGGTGTGTCGGTCGCCAGATCTTCGAGCGCCGCACCGATTTCCGCAAAGGGATTGGCGATGGCCGCATGCAACCCCGCCCCCGCCTCGGTCAGACTGACGCTGCGGGTGGTGCGGTGGACAAGGGCGAGGCCGCGCTGATCCTCTAGCCGGCGGATGCCCTGGCTGATGGCGGAGCGTGTTACGCCCAGTCGTTCGGCGGCGGCAGTGAAGTTGCCCGCCTCGGCCACAGCAAGGAAGATGCGCAGGAGGTTCAAATCCATTGGTTAGCCTGGCTGGACAGTTTGTTGATCACTGGGCGGATACCGCGCTCAAGTGCTCGCGTCTACCTTCGCCTCATCAACAAAGGAGACGAAGATGGACAAGGTAATCCTGATCACCGGCGCATCGAGCGGCATCGGCGAAGGCATCACGCGCGAGTTGGCAGCCACAGGGGCGAAACTGATGATCGGCGCGCGGCGGATGGACCGGCTGGCAGCGCTGGCTGACAAATTGGGCGGCAACATCCGCTTCCGTGAACTGGATGTGACGCGGGCCGATGATGTTGCCGCCTTCGCAGAGGCGGCGCGGGCCGAATGGGGCCGGGTCGATGCCATCATCAACAATGCGGGGGTGATGCCGCTCTCGCCCATGGCCGCAACGAAGGTCGCGGAGTGGGACCGGATGGTGGACGTGAACATCAAGGGCGTGCTCTACGGCATAGCTGCGGTCCTGCCCGAGATGACGGGACGCGGGTCGGGCCATATCATCAACATCGGCTCGATCGGTGCCCTTTCGGTCTCGCCTACGGCGGCAGTCTACTGTGCGACGAAATATGCCGTCCGTGCGATCTCCGACGGGCTTCGTCAGGAGAATCCTGACATCCGCGTGACCTGCATCCATCCCGGCGTTGTGGAAAGCGAGCTTGCCGACAGCATCACCGATCCCGTCGCGGCGGAAGGCATGAAAGCCTACCGTGCCATCGCCCTGAAGCCCGATGCCATCGCCCGCGCGGCCCGTTTCGCGCTGGAACAGCCCGAGGATGTCGATGTGAACGAGATCGTCATCCGCCCCACCCGCTCGGTGTGAGAGGACGCATCATGGACCTGAACATCCCAGCCATCGTCGTGGCAGACGACGTTGCGGCGCATCCCTATGCCGGAATGTGGATCACCGCAGATAACCACATCCGGCATGAGCTTCTTCAGAACGGCCGCTACATCGAGGCACGCGGCACGCGCGAGGCCGCCTACACAGGCCGATACACGGTAACCGGTGACCGAATCGAATATCGGGACGATACCGGCTTCACTGCCGATGGAGATTTCGTGGAAGGCGTCCTCTATCACGGCAGCATGGTGCTGCGTCGGTGATGGAAACGGGTGCCGACAACCCTGTATTCACAAGCGTGCAAGTTCAAGACAGTCCCATTGATCTGTCTCGAATGTCGGCTCAGTCCCATCCCGATCACCTTTGGTGGTGACGCTTCAGGGATACTGTTCCTCCGGGGCGCCACCCTATGCGCTTCATAACAGAAACCGCGCAATTCTGCGTCGGCAGACGATGCGCTGGCATGCGAAGATCCGCGATCGGGCGACATCGAATGTGCCATGATGTATGGCTGGCGGGCGTCCCGAAGAATGCCAAGCTGAAAGGTCCCGCACCATGATACCCAAGTTCAAGATCATCTCCTTCTCCGACACGGCCCTCGTCCACTTCGCCGCCGTGCAGATGGTTGCCGACGAGCGCCGAGAGCTCGCGATCCACGAGGAGGACGGGCAGGTCGTATTCACGCTCGCCAACATGGGCCACGACGACCGCCCCGAGCAGGCGGGCTTCACGGACCAGGAGTTCGACACGCTCAACGAGGCCTATGAGCACCTGGCGCTCCTCCTGGGCAAAGACACCTGAGCCGCGGGAGCGCCGCCCCATGTGCCCATAGCGGTTTCGGCGCCTTCCGACCCGCCTTCATCCGTTCCTGATCCCGTGCAACCATGGCTCTCAGTCTCCTCCGGCGCTGACGCCGAGATGGGGTGCCGCTCGAGGCGCGGGTTGGGGCTATAAAGCAACCTTTTGGGTTTTTGGGGCAATCCTATGCCGAAAGATATCCTTGAAATACCTGCCTGAAATTTCAAGCGCTGCAACGTCGCCAACGGCAGGCATGTCCCATCATCGACACCGACATGAGGTTCAGAGCCACGTCCCGTCGGTGCGGCGCTCAATGTCCCATCCTCTGTCGCGCGGCAGACCCTAGGCGCGGCCAGAGCAACACCGGCATTGAGCTCACGCTAACGTTCATCGTTGCCATGTAGATCTCTGGGCCACGCGACGTGACGCCAGCGGCAGAACGGGCGATGTCATCGGCCTGGCAAGCATTCTGGCTAACGAGCGTCTTTTGGTGCTGACAGCGACACGCAACAGAGGAGCATAGGGCGCCACTTCGATGGCGACCCAACCGGCATGAGGATGAGCGCAGGGCGCTTGTCTAGGACTTCGGTCTGCCCTTGCGGTGCCATCCTGACGCGCCACGTCCAAGCGGGTCTGCCCTGGAACGTGCCTGTAAGCCGGCGAAGGCCCATGGAGATCAAGCCTTTCCTCATGCCCATGCCTGCCCGATGCTGCAGGGGTCAGCCGGAGAACTTCGAAGATCGGGGAAGGTTCTGTCGTCAGGCGCCCTTGACGATGCGCCCCCGTAGCTTCGAGAGCTGGAAGCACGTCACTGGGACGCAGAATGCGCCTTCGCACTCCGAGGGAGGAGGTGCGCTTTCCGGGCTTCCATCATCGACCGCACCTACATTTCTGTAAGTACGGTCAAAGCGGGCATGGAACGCAAAGCTCAGCGAGCGAGACCCGCTTTCACGAGCCAGTCCACGGACCCATGGATGCTGTCCTTGTCCCGTAGTTCTAGGATGAGGCGCGGGTTCGACGGCAGTTCGGAGAGCGCAGCAAAGACGGAATGCCACAGGATGTTGCCCTCCCCTATGGCCCAGTGCCGATCCGCATGCCCGTCGGCGTCCTGCAGATGCACATGCTGCAGCCGGTCGCCTGCACGCCGGATGAAATAATCCACCGGCGGCGCGCCGGTCGATCCGTGCGCGTAATGCGCATGTCCCGTGTCGACCGAGACGGCCACGGCCGACGAGCCGAAGCTGTCGGCCAGTATGCGGCGGATGTCGGGATCCTTGTCCTCGATGTTCTCGATCACGAGGGTCACGCCGATCTCCTCAGCGCGACGCACCACGGGGCTCATGATCCGGTGACAGGTTTCCGTCACGCGGGCGTAGCGGGCGCGTCCCGGCTCGTTGTCAAGGTTGTTGAAGTCCCAAGTCGAATAAGGCGAGTGCACGACCATCTGCGTGGCGCCCAGATGCTCGCAAACCTCGAGCCCCTGCAGATGCTTGCGACGGACGAGGTCGCCCATCTCGATATCCGGGTTGGCGATGTTCAGGCCCCAGAAGGGGCCGTGAATCCCGAGGCGCCCCCCATATCCGGCAAGGCGTGCCTTGGCTTCCTCCGCCACGGCGCGCCAATCACCGTTCAGCAGGTCAGCGTCGCAGAAGTCCTGCAGTTCCAGATCACGATTTTCGGACAGCAGGAAATCGCGGTAGACGGGCAGCAGCCGGGTCGGGATCGCTATGCCGAGAAGCGGAAGATCGGTCATGTGTCAGGCCATTTTCTGAGAGGAGGGAATACGGGTGCGCAGCAGGGCCAGCAGCCCGTCTGTGCCATGCACGACATGATGGGCCCCGGCGGCCCGTAGACGGGCATCCTGTTCGGGACGATGATCGGACGGGCCGACGAACCCCACGGCCAGACAGCCCGCCGAGCGGGCGCAGGCGACGCCGTGCACATTGTCGTCAATGAAGATCGCATCTTCCGGCCGGATGCCGAGCTGACCTGCTGCGAACAGCGCCAGATCGGGCGCGGGCTTGGCACGGGCCACCTGCTCTGCCGAATAGACGTGTCTCCCGAACCGCCGCGGCAGCGGGGTGCGGCCAAGGGACAGGTCCAGCCGCCGGATCATGGAATTGGAGCAGACGGCCATCGGCACGTCGATAGCGTCCAGCACCGCCTCGATGCCGGGGATCAGCGGCACCTCATGCTCGAACATGGCAAACAGAATCCGGTCCACCTCGGCAAGGACCGCGCCGCCGTCGAGGCCGTTCGCCGTCATCCAGGCAAGGCTTTCGGCGTGCCCGTTGCCTGGAAAGATGGCCGCCGCGTCATCGGGCGTCATGGGCAGGCCGGCGGCGGTGATCGCCTGCGCCAAGGCGACGCAGCCCATCGGCTCGCTGTCGATCAGCACACCGTCGCAGTCGAAGAGGATCGCGCTCATCCGGCGAGGCTCCGCGCGAGGACGGGATCGTCCGACACGATGAAGCCGACATCGGTGCCGGCCCAGCGGCGGATGGTGTCCGCGTCGTTGATCGTCCAGACGGAGGTCGTCTCCATCGGGCGGATCGCGGCGATCGTGTCGATCTCGGCCTCGTAAAGCTCATGGTGGATGCCGACGATGTCGACCAGCCCGTCCACCTCGCCGAGGAAGGTCGCGATACCCCCCTGCCGGTCAGCCCAGTCCCGGTTGACGGAGATCAGGCGGCGGAAGCCGGGGGCCGTGTCGCGGATCTCGCGCACCACGGCGATGTCGAAGCTGTGCAGGACGCTGCGGTCGCGAAGGCCGTGGCGGTCCAGCACGGCCGCTGCCATCGCCGCCATGCCCGAATAGGAACGCCCGGCCTCGTCCCCCTTCAGCTCCACGTAAAGATCGGCGGAGCCTTGCCGCAGGATCTCCAAGGCTTCCTCGAAGGTAGGCACGCCTTCATCGATGGTCTTGCCGTCCGGCCCCTTCAGGCGCAGGGCGCGGCGGCTTTCATCCGTCAGCGCCCGCACGGGGCCGGTGCCGGTCGTCGTGCGATCCAGCATGGCATCGTGAATGACGACCAGTTGCCCCGCATCGGTCACGTGCAGGTCGAACTCTATCGCGTCGAAGCCGAGGGCCACCGTTTCGCGGAAGCCTAGAAGCGAGTTTTCAGCCCAGAGGTTGCGGGCACCCCGATGGGCCATGATCTTCGGCATGTAACTACCTTACCGTGGGGTCGAGCCTGTCGCGCAGCCAGTCGCCAAGGAGCGAGATGGACAGCGTGGTCAGCACGATGATGAGCGCGGGAGCGAGCATGATGTGGGGCGCGCGGGTCAGGTATTCCCGCCCGAACCCCACCATGTTGCCGAGCGAGGTTTGCGGCGGTTGCACCCCGAGGCCGAGGAAGCTGAGCCCGGATTCCATTAGGATGATCTCGGGGAAGGTCAGCGTCATCGAAACGATGAGGGTGGAGGCGACGTTCGGGAGGATGTGCTTCAGGTAAAGCCTGCGCGGCGTGGCTCCCAACTGCACCACCGCCGCAGCGTAACCCTGCGCCGAGGCGGAAATGGCAAGCCCGCGCGCGATGCGGGCATACCGCTCCCACCCGTAAAAGCCCATCAGGCAGACCAGCAGCACCATGGAGGTTCCGAAGAAGGCCAGCACCGACAGCGCCATGATCATGAAGGGCAGCGCGGCCTGAAAGTCGGCCAGTGACATCACGAAGTTCTCCACCCAACCCCGGAACTGCGCGGCAAGAAAACCCAGCGTCGTGCCGAACACCGCCGAAAGGATCGTGGCGCCGAAGGCGATGACCAGCGACACGCGGATCGACTGGACGAGGCGGGAAAAGACATCGCGCCCCAGCTCGTCCGTGCCGAGCCAGTGGCCAGGTGTGCCGATCGGCGCCAGGCGGGCCATGAGGTCCATCCTCGTGACCTCGTAGGGCCGGATCAGGTCGGCGAAGATGGCGGTGGCGACCATCAGCGTCAGCCACCCGATGGCGATGGCGACAAGAAGCGGCACGCGCAGGCGGATGCGGGTAAGAAGGCGGGGCTTTGCGATTGCGATCGTCATCGAACCCTCAATGCGCGGGGCGGGCGGACCGCAGGCGCGGGTCCAGCAGGCCATAGGTGAAGTCAACGAGGAGGTTCGCGATCACCATTGTCGCAGCGATCACCAGCAGCAGGCACTGCACCACCGCAAGGTCGCGGTTGGCAACGGACACGACGATCAGCCGCCCCACGCCGGGCCAGGAGAAGATGCTTTCCACCACCACGGCCCCCGCGATCAGCGAACCGAGCATGAAGCCCACGAGCGTGACGATGGGCACGGCGGCGTTCGGCAGCGCGTGCCGCCATACCACGTCGCGCCAGGGCAGGCCCTTGGCCATCGCGGTGCGGATGTATGGCTGGCCCAGCACCTCGATCATGGCCGAACGCGAGAAGCGCGCAAGGATGCCGATGCCGCCAATGGACATGGTCAGGATCGGCAGGATCGCATGGCGCCACGTATCCTGCCCACCCGAAGGCAGAAGATCGAAGGTGATGGAGAAGATCAGGACCAGCACCAGCCCCAGCACGAATGAGGGGATCGTGAAGCCGAAGATCGAGGCCATGATGACCCCCCGGTCGGCGATGCTTTCGCGATGGAGCGCCGCATAAACGCCTGCAGGGATGCCGATCGCCAGCTTCAGGACCAGCGCGGGAACGGTCAGCGCCAGCGTGGCAGGCACCCGCTCCATGACAAGGTCGATGGCCGCGGACCCGTCGCGCATGGAGACACCGAAGTCGCCCCGCAGGATCTGCCCCAGATAGGCGAGATACTGGCGCCACAGCGGATCGTCGAAGCCCCAGCGGGCGCGGAACGCGTCGATGGCATCCTGCGGTGCGTCGGGGCCGAGCATGATCTGCGCCGGATCGCCCGACAGGCGCAGCACGACGAAGGCAAAGGTCATGACCAGCAGGATCGTGAGCAGCGCGCGGGCAAGTTTGAGGAAGACGAAGCGGATCATGCGGCCTCCCGTTCGCTCAGGCATAGGCAGGCGGCGAGACGACCATCATGATGTTCCAGCGCAGGCTCGGTCGCGGCGCAGGCGGTGACAGCCGCGCGGCAGCGCGGATGGAAGGCGCAACCCGAAGGGCGGCAGGCGGGGTTCGGCGGCTCTCCGGGCAGGATGATGCGGCCTTCCAGTCCCTGTCCCACTTTCGGGATCGATGAGACGAGCGCCTGCGTGTAGGGGTGGCGCGGGTCCGAGAAGATCCGGTCGGAAAGCGCCTCCTCCACCACGCGGCCCAGATACATGACGGCCACGCGGTCGCAGATGTTGCGCACGACCTTCAGGTCATGGCTGATGAACACCATCGTCAACCCGTCCCGCTCCTGCAGGTCGCGCAGCAGGTTCACCACCTGCGCCTGGATCGACACGTCCAACGCCGAGACCGGCTCATCGCAGACAAGAAATCGCGGACGGCTTGCAAGGGCGCGGGCGATGACGACGCGCTGACGCTGCCCGCCCGACAGCTCGTGCGGATAGCTTCGCGCCTGATCGGGGCGCAGACCGACGCGGTCCATCAGTTCGGCCACGCGGTCCGCCGCGTTTGCACGATCGATGTCGTGGATCTCCAGCGGCTCCGCAATCTGGGCGCCGATCGTCATCCGGCGATCGAGCGCGGCAAGCGGGTCCTGGAAGATCAGCTGCATCTGGGCGCGCAGCTCGCGCCAGGCGGCGGTGCGCGGGGAAGGCATGGGCCGGCCCTGCCACAGAACCTCGCCTTGATGCGGGACTTCCAGACCAAGAAGCATCCGGCCGAGCGTCGATTTGCCGGAGCCACTCTCCCCCACGATGCCGAGGATTTCGCCCTCGCGCACCGACAGGTCGATTCCGTCCACCGCACGCACGGTATCGGCCTCGCCGAACAGCGACTTGCCGGTGACGTAGCGCTGGACCAGCCCGCGGGTCTGCAGAAGCGGGGTCATGCGAAGGCCTCCTCGCGCTGCGGGGCGGGAATGGGGTAGAAGCATGCGACTTCGCCGCCGTTCGGCTGCGGCTTCAGGTCGGGCTCCTCCATCCGGCAGAATCCGTTGGCGCGGACACAACGGGGCGAGAACGCGCAGCCCGCCGGAAGGGCCTTGGGATCGGGAACAGTTCCCTCGATCGGCGCAAGGCGCGCGCGTTCGGCATCCAGATCCGGGATCGCGTCAAAGAGGCCCCGCGTGTAGGGATGCATCGGCGCGCGGAACAGCGCCCCGATCTCCGCCCGCTCCACGATGCGGCCAGCATACATCACCGTCGCACGATCACAGATCGACGACACGGCGCCGAGGTCGTGGCTGATGAACACCATCGCCATCCCCGTCTCGTGCCGCAGGCGCGCCAGAAGGTCGAGGATCTGCGCCTGGATCGTGGCATCGAGCGCGGTCGTGGGCTCGTCTGCGATCAGGAGGTCCGGCTGCCCGGCCAGCGCCATGGCGATCATGATGCGCTGGCATTGCCCGCCGGAGAATTCGTGCGGGTAAAGGTCGATCCGCTTCGCCGCCGAGGGGATACCCACCATGTCCAAAAGGCGGATGGCCTCCGCCCTTGCAGCCGCACCCCGCAGCCCGCGGTGCAGCGCGAGGCTTTCGCCGATCTGCCGGCCGATCCGATGCACCGGATTGAGCGAAGAGGACGGGTCCTGAAAGATCATCGCGATGCGCGCGCCGCGCACCTTTTCGACCGCACGGCGGGAAGCCCCGATCAGCTCCTCCCCGTCCAGCGTGACGGAGCCGGTGACGCGCGCCTTTCCCGGAAGGAGACCGAGCGCTGCCAGCCAGGTGACTGACTTGCCGCAGCCCGACTCACCGACAAGCCCCACTGCTTCGCCCCTCGCGATATCGAGGTCGATGCCGTGCAGCACGGGCACGCCACTGAATGCGACGCGCAGATCGCGAATGGAAACGAAGGCCATCCCGCCCTCCTTCGTGGGTCAAATCGGGCACGGCGGGAGCGTTCGCCCGCCGTGCGTCAGGGATCAGGCGCTCCAGTTCGAGGCGCGGAAGTCCATCGCAAAGGCCGGTGCGGCCTTCCAGTTCAGCTCCGACTTCATTCCGGTGAAGACGGCATTCTGGTGAAGCACCTGATAGGCCGGATCCTCGCGCTCGCAGATGTCCAGCATCCGCGCGAAGGCCTTCTTGCGCGCGGCCCGGTCGGTGGAGGTTTCCATGACAACCGAAAGCTGGTTCACCTCATCATTCCAGAAGTGGCGCATCTGCTGCGCCTGTCCGTTGGGTCCGAACTGGACGACCATTGGCGTGATGGGATCGTTGATCGTGTTGGAGGCGGACCAGTCGAACACGCCGCGCGTGCCTTCGGCATCGTGGATCTGGGACCAATTTTCCTTCATCTCGATCTCGACGTTCAGGCCGACCTGAGCCCACATCTCCACCAGGATCTGCGCCGTGGGCGTCTGGTTCGTGTAGTAGTTGTTCAGCAGACGATAAGGGATCGCATCGCCCTTGTAGCCTGCCTGCTTGAGGAGGTTGCGCGCCAGCTCGGGGTCGTATTCCGGCACCGCCCAGCCCTCGATGAACATGTCGGACGACCGGAAGCTTTCGAATTGCAGGCCGGCGGGCACCACCGTCTCGCCGCCCCACATCGCGTCCACGATCATCTGGCGGTCGATCGAATGGGTCAAGGCGCGGCGCACCAGCGGGTCCGCGAGGATCTCGTTCAGCTTGTTGAATACCGAAAGGCGGTGATTCCAGATGGTGGAGGACTGCACCTCGAGGCCCGGCGCGGCCGCGACCGTGGCGATCTGGTCCGGCGGCAGGTCGCAGGCGAAGTCGTAATCCCCCGACATGAGGCCGTTCACGCGGCTCGCGACTTCGGGAACCTCCACGAAGCGGATGCGTGCCAGCGGCGGGCGTCCGCCCCAATAGTCGTCATGCGCGACCAGTGTCAGTGACACGTCGGGACGATACTCCTCGACCATGTAGGCGCCGGTGGTGACGGGCTTGGCAGCCCATTCAGCATAGCTTGCGGCTTCATCCCAGGCTCGCTTGTTCAGGATCTGCGAGCCGTTGGCGTAGAGACGACCTTCCAGCGTCAGGTCCGGGGTCGCATTGTGGAAGCGGACGGTATACCTGTCCACGGCTTCCACGCCGCGCAGGGCGGGCCACATGCGGCGCGCGACGCCGGGAATGCCGGCCGGAAGCTCCTTGGCGTTCTGCGGCTTGAAATCCTCGGCATACAGGGTGGTGCCGCCGACCGGCGCGGTCCCGGCGAACAGGCGCTCGTCCGAAAAGGAGAATACCACGTCCTCGGCCGTCATCTCGTCGCCGTTGTGGAAGCGGACGCCTTCGCGCAGCTTCAGCTCGATCGTCTTGTCGTCGAGGCGGTTCCACTCGGTGGCAAGGGCCGCCACCGGACCTTGGTTGCCCATCCAGTCGCGGTCGATAAGCCCTTCCCACATGTTGGGGAAGAACACCCGCTCGCCGACGTTCGACTGCTCGTTCCAGACGTCGAGCGTCCCGTTGTTGGTGATCTTCTGCACCGCGATGGTGATCTCGCGGCGCGTTCCCTGCGCACGCAGACTGCGCGGCAGGATCAGCGACCCGGTGGCGGCCCCCAGAAGGCCAAGGGTGTGGCGGCGATTGATGAGCATGGTCCCTCGCGTTTCCCGTTTCGGTGCTTTTGCCAATCTGCTAGCGGCATTATTTTTCATTTTTGTGACCGCGTGGAATAAATCTCCAACCGATCAGCTTGACGCGGCCTCCGCCTGTGCGCAAAATCCATGGACAGGTTCGAGAAAGACGGCAGATGAGATCCACCGACGGCGCGTCCGTTCCGACCGACGTGCTGGACCTGTTGCAGGGCAGCATGGATGCCTTGCCCAACGCACTGAGTCGCATTGCGAAATACGTGCTGGAACATCCCGAGATGGTCATTCACCAGTCGGTAACGGAGCTGGGCAGCTTCTCCGGCAGTGGCGAAGCAAGCGTCGTGCGGCTCTGCCGCAGCCTCGGCTTCAAGGGCTACCGGGACTTCAAGATGGCGCTTGCGGTAGAGCTGGGCCGTCCGCAGACGCCGCCACCCGGCCTATCATCGGGAGGTGCCTACGACACGATACGAGACGCTTTCGAGCGGAGCATCAGCGATGCAGCGCGGAGTATGGATGGGAAGGAGCTTGCTCTTGTCGCGACCCTTCTGCTCCGCAGCCGACGCATCGACATCTACGGCGCCGGGTTATCCAGCATGGCAGCCGATATGCTGACCTACCGTCTGCAGCGGCTGAACCTTCCCGCCTTCTCCTTCCGCGACGCGCATATCGCCCATGAGGTCGCACATGGCCTCGATGCGGGCTGCGTCGCGATCGCCTTCTCCCTTTCAGGCCTGACCGAGGACACAGTGAAGTTCCTCCGCAGCGCACGGCATGCGAGAGCAAGGGCCATCGCCATCACCGGACGTGCGTCAAGTCCTGTCGGTGAAGCGGCCGACAAGGTCATCGCGCTGTCCGGCCTGCGGATCCGAAGTTCGGATGGCATCCTCACCCCTTTGACCGCCAACCTGTTGGTGATTGAATGCCTGGGCGCGGAAGTTGCACGACAGCGAATGAAATGAAGCGCTATGCGAACGGGAATTGCTAGCTCCAGATCCATTGTTTCTGAACGCTCGTCTTCGGCATCTCTCGCCGCGGCCGGGAGCTCCTCAGAAACGGCTCTCCAGGCCTGTCAACAGAGGAGCCTAGACTTACACTTGGGTGGCGACCCATGCGGCATCAGGATGAGCATCGCGGGCTCGTCTAGGACTTCAGTCTGCCCTTGGGGGCCATCCCGACGCGGCGCATCCGAGCCGCTCTGCCCCGGAGCGTGCCTGTATGCCGGCGAGGGCTCCCATGGAGATCAAGCCTTACCCATGTCCATCCTCGTCCGGCACCGCAGTCTGGCCGGGCAAGTCATGGGTCGAGGAAGGTCAGCTTTGGGGGCCGCGCGACCCCTACCGCAAGCTCGGCCAGCATGTTCCATGGAGTGCAGACATGCTGCAGCAACAGCCGGAAGGTCCACGTTGGCCGGAGGTGCCCAACATCTGAAACAGAGCCGTTTCGTCGTGCCGGAGGATGCCTTCCGAGACGTGACAACTGGAGCCGTCTCACGACATTATATGTATCTTACTTCTTACTGGTAACTTTAAACCTTTGTCGAGAAACGGCTCCGGCTGTCACGCTGATCCGCATCCTGGGACAACCTTCCGGCACCCGAGGAACCAGTCAGCCTTCCGGCGTTCCGGTGACGTTGGGCGGGCAGGCGCCCCCGGCCTTCTGCCCCTGCTACATACGCAGACCCGATCAGGTAGTTCTTGAACCTGCGCCAGAGCGCTTCAGCGCGTCCCTGGCAGCCTGTTCACTGTGTCCTGGTGCCGGTGGTGCACCCAGCAGGGAAAGCCAGCCAGGCGCGCGCTTTGAGAGCTTTTGTGATTGGCGCTGGTGTCACGTCTCGATCAGCTTTCCGGCACGGCCATCGGTTGTCCTTGGAGGAGGGTGCGGTTTCTCGGGCGGATAAGGCGAGCTGATCAGGCGCGGCACCCGTAGGCTACTGTCTGAACAATCCTTTCCGCAGGCAGATCGTGCCGCCTCTCCCCTCTTGGAGGGGATGTGAGCACCTGGACGGGCTTCGATACACCTTTCGACTTCTTCCCCCTCTCACCCAGGGCAGGTAGCCCTTTTCGCTGCGCTCCCGCCTGGCCGAGCCGCCCAGCCTGGGCATCATCCCTTGTCCGCCTCTCGGCCTCCTGTGAGTTCGAACACCCAGGCTTGAGGAGGATGGGCTTCCGAATGTGCCTGCGACTGCGTGAGCGAGCCGCAGGCTGGCCTTTAGGATGCTCTGGAGCTGGTGGAGCGCCCCAAATGCGAAGCTGCTTCAGCACGCGCTTCAGGTGAAATTGACGAGATTCGGAAAAGTGCATCTGGGGTGATTTCCGTCAAGCTAGGGTATGGTGGTGTCAAGCAACGGGGGTGTTCCGGGCGGGCCTGGCCGGGGTTGCTTGACCTTGCTTGACAGCTTTTGCCTTGTGACATTGACGTTTCAGGCCGAAGTTGACGGCCTGTAACGTGGAAGCGTTACAGATCAGGCCTCTGTCAAGCAAATCCCGGCCTCCTGCTCCGGCCGGGACGGGCCGGCCAGACCGGAAGTTCAGATCAGAAGATGGCCCGCAGAGCCGCCCGCAGCCGGCTCGTCAGGCGCGGATCGCTGCCCTTCGAGGCGTCCCAGAAAGGCGGTCGTTCTCGAACGCCCAGCGGAAAACGGCGCGAACACTGGCAAGGTAGACATCAGAGACGGTCTTCGGCGCTTTCTTTTCGCTCAGCAGCTTGTCGCGCCAATCGAGCAGATTGCGCTTCGTGATCCGGGCCGCGTCACTGTGGCCGACGAATTTGATCAGATGCTTGACCGCGTTCTCCCATTGCTTCGCTCCGTCCTTGTGCTTTCCGAGAGCTTGCCGGCTGGCGATGTATTCATGGAAAAGCATCTTGAGCGGGACCGGCGCAGGTGAGTCCTACACCGGGTCCGCGTTCCCGATAAGGGGGTGCGATGACTGAGCGGTGAAATCGCCCTCATCTCGCTCGACAACTCGGGCAAGTGCCTCAAGCTCGGCGGCGCAAAGAGCACGTGCAATCGAACGCCATTCTTCCGAACCCGCGTCTGCCGTCAGATTTCCGGCTCTACGAAAACGTTCGATCTCTAAGCCCATAGTCTCGGCGAGTTGGAGATCACTGAGCTTGCCGGCCGATCCGTCCCGGAGCTGCTGCACCAGCTGATCGTCTATCCCTATCAAAGCATAGCGTGAATCGTTCCGCAGTTCGTCATCGAAGGCGAGCCGCCGGATGTAATGGCTGGCGGCGATCTGAGCAGGCGTGAGAAGGAAGCGTCCCTCCTGGACCGGCATGGCTCCCGCTTGGGCAGCTTGACGCTCGGCGGACATGATTTGCGCCTGAAGGACGGCCACCGCGCCTGGGTGCTTCCGCATAGCCGCGCGCCGATCGCCACCCAGAGTTTCCAGTAGCTCGGACTTGCCGACGTAGGGGATCAGCGGCTTGGGAACAGCAACGCGGGCGTAGAACCGCCCGCCCTTCTCTTTCCAGTGTCGCAACTTTCCAGCCATCGTCTCGCCCTCATTCTGGCACCGCGTTTGGCACCAAAAAGGGCACGAACCCCCTAGATACAAGGGTTTTCTTTGTTATCAACGGGATATAATGGTGCTGCAAGAGAGGATTGAACTCTCGACCTCACCCTTACCAAGGGTGTGCTCTACCACTGAGCTACTGCAGCGCCGTGGCGGGTGGATAGACGCAAAAATCACGGCATGCAACCCCAACTGGACGGTTTTTTTTCCCCGCGCTACAAGATGGCATGAACAAGGATGACACACCCTCGGGCATGAAGCCGCCGAAGCGCGGTGCGCCCGCCCCAGAAACGCGCGAAGACCGGTTGAAGGCCGCGTTGAAGGCCAATATGGCCCGACGCAAGGCACAGGCGCGCGCCCGTTCCCAAGGGAACGCCGAGCAGGACAAGGACTGAGATTTTGGATTCGATTCTGGTGCGGGGCAATGGCCCCCTGAACGGGCAGATCCCGATTGCAGGTGCCAAGAACGCCTGCCTGACGCTGATGCCGGCCACCCTTCTGACGGATGAACCGCTGACGTTGACCAACGCGCCGCGCCTGTCGGATATCCGTACCATGACGCAGCTTCTCGGCTCTCTCGGGGCCGAGGTGGCGTCGCTGCAGGGGGGGCAGGTTCTTGCGCTTTCCTCGCACCAGATCGCCAGCCAGAAGGCCGACTACGAGATCGTGCGCAAGATGCGCGCTTCGATCCTTGTTCTGGGCCCGCTGCTGGCGCGGTTCGGCCATGCCGAGGTTTCGCTGCCCGGCGGTTGCGCCATCGGCGCGCGCCCTGTGGACCTGCACCTGAAGGCGCTGGAAGCGATGGGCGCGGATCTGGACCTGCGCGACGGCTATGTCCATGCCAAGGCACCGGGCGGGCTGAAGGGCGCAGTGTTCGACTTCCCCGTCGTCTCGGTTGGCGCCACGGAAAATGCGCTGATGGCCGCCACGCTGGCCAAAGGCACCACCGTCCTGAAGAACGCAGCACGAGAGCCGGAGATCGTCGACCTTGCCCGCTGCCTGCGCCGCATGGGCGCACAGATCGAAGGCGAAGGCACGTCCACCATCACCATCCAGGGGGTCGACCGGCTGGGCGGCGCGACGCATCCCGTCGTGACCGACCGGATCGAGCTTGGAACCTATATGCTGGCCCCCGCCATCTGCGGCGGCGAGGTGGAGCTGCTGGGCGGCAGGATCGAGCTGCTGGGCGCCTTCTGCGAAAAGCTGGACGAAGCCGGCATCAGCGTCGAGGAAACGGCAGCCGGCCTCAAGGTCAGCCGCAAGAACGGCCGCATCCGCGCCGTGGACGTGGTGACAGAGCCCTTCCCCGGCTTCCCCACTGACCTTCAGGCGCAGATGATGGCACTTTTGTGCACCGCCGAAGGCACCAGCATCCTTGAAGAGAAGATCTTCGAGAATCGCTTCATGCACGCCCCGGAACTGTCCCGCATGGGTGCGCGGATCGAAGTGCATGGTGGCCACGCCACCGTGCATGGCGTTGACAAGCTGCGCGGCGCGCCCGTGATGGCGACGGACCTGCGGGCCTCTGTCTCGCTGATCCTTGCCGCGCTGGCGGCGGAAGGCGAAACCGTCGTCAGCCGCGTGTACCACCTTGATCGCGGATATGAACGGGTGGAGGAAAAACTTTCCGCCTGCGGCGCGCTGATCGAACGTATTGAAGGCTGACCTTGCCCTTCCCCGTCCGGTGCTTATCTTGACCACGCACCGGACGGGGGAGACAAAAATGGCCGACGCGCGATTCGAAGATGCCGAGGAGCGGCCGCTTTACCTTGGCGCCGAAGATGCCGAGGATCTGAAGGTGATCTCGGCGCTGGTGCAGGATGCCGTCCTGCCGATCACCGAAATGCGGTATCGCCCGTCCAAGCGCCAGTTCCTGATGCTTCTGAACCGTTTTCGCTGGGAAGATCGCATCGCCGCGCCGGAGCGTGTCCGTTCAATCCTGTGTTTCCAGGATGTTCTGGCGGTGCGCAGCCAGGGGATCGATCGGAACGACAAGGACACGGTCCTGTCGGTGCTGGCCCTGAACTGGGTGCCCGCCGAAGAAGGCGCGGGTCTGCTGGAGGTTGTTCTGGCCGGCGATGGCGCGATTGCGCTTCAACTGGAAGCGTTGGACGTTTCGCTGCGTGATGTCACGCGCCCCTATCTTGCCGCATCGCGCCGTGCGCCCGCCCATGATTAGTGGGCGCGCCGCACCGGCCGGATTTCCACACCCCACGCCTTCGGGTCGCGATCGCGCATAAGTTCCCGGGCAACCTCGAACGGGCGGTCGGTCGTGATGCTGAGCGGGACGGTGCCGATGGCCTGCGCCACGTTGCTGATCAACTGCACCTCGAAGAAGGAGGTTGTCGCCGGAACCGCCCGCGCCGGTGCCAGAAATGCCATCCCCACTTGCTTCAATGCCTGAACGATCATCGGAAAGCTCCTCCT
This sequence comes from Falsirhodobacter deserti, assembly GCF_004015795.1. Classification (GTDB taxonomy): domain Bacteria; phylum Pseudomonadota; class Alphaproteobacteria; order Rhodobacterales; family Rhodobacteraceae; genus Falsirhodobacter; species Falsirhodobacter deserti. The sequence goes on from NZ_ML137218.1 coordinate 1,507,837, forward strand.
GTGATGCGGCAAGGATCGCGCGGAAAGGTTAATGGCCCGAAAATGCTGCGTACATTTCGCGGCCCATTGATGCGGCGGCAGCGCCGCGCGATAAGCGCCCCATGCAGACCCTTCCGATCGACGAGGCTCTCCCCGCCCTGATCACCGCCATCGCCGATCGCGGCATGGCCGTGCTTCAGGCCCCGCCTGGCGCGGGCAAGACCACCCGTGTGCCACCCGCGCTGCTGCCGCATGTCGCGGGCCGCATCGTCATGCTGGAACCGCGCCGCCTTGCCGCCCGCGCCGCCGCCGAACGCATCGCCGAGGAGATGGGCGAGCATGTGGGCCAGACCGTCGGCTATCGCATTCGCGGCGATTCGAAGCCCGGCAGCCGGATCGAAGTGGTGACCGAAGGCATCCTGACGCGCATGGTGCAGGATGATCCTTCGCTTGACGGGATCGGAGCCGTGATCTTCGACGAATTCCACGAACGGTCGCTGAATGCCGATCTCGGCTTGGCGCTGGTGCTGGAATCCCGCGGGGCCCTGCGCGAGGATCTGGCGGTGGTGGTGATGTCGGCCACGCTGGATGCGGCCCCCGTGGCCGCGCTGATGGATGCGCCTGTCATCACCTCGGCCGGTCGGGCCTTTCCGGTGGAAACGCGCTGGCTGCCCCGCCCCGCGCAGGGGCGGCTGGAGGCGGATACGGCGGCCTTGGTGCGCCACGCCGCCGGGGAAACCGAAGGCGACATCCTCGTTTTCCTGCCGGGCGAGGGAGAGATCCGCCGCGTCCAGACGCTGCTGGACGGCGATGTGCGCCCCCTGTTCGGCGCGATGGATTTTACCGCGCAGCGGGCGGCGCTGGCCCCTTCCCCGAACCGCCGCATCATCCTTGCAACATCCATCGCCGAAACGTCGCTTACCATTCCCGGCATCCGCGTCGTGGTGGATGCCGGGCGTGCACGGCGGGCGAGGTTCGATTCTGCCTCGGGGATGTCGCGGCTGGTCACCGAACGCGTGACACGGGCCGAGGCCGAGCAGCGCCGTGGCCGCGCGGGCCGTGTGGCCGAGGGCATCTGCTATCGCCTTTGGACGAAGGGCGAGGAAGGTGCCCTTGCCGCCTTCCCCCCGGCAGAGATCGAGGTGGCGGACCTGACCGGCCTTGCCCTGGAACTGGCCGTCTGGGGCAGCGACGATCTGCCCTTCCTGACCCGCCCGCCCGAAGGCCCGCTGGCCGAGGCGCGGGCGCTGCTGCACGATCTGGGTGCCTTGAAGGACGGGCGCATCACCGATCACGGCCGCGCACTGTCCCGCGCCCCGCTGCATCCGCGGCTGGCGCATATGCTGGCGCTGTCAGGCGGCGACAGCCCGCTGCTGGCGGCCCTTCTGGCAGAACGCGATCCGCTGCGCGGCGCGGCGCCCGATCTGGCCCAGCGCATGGCCGCCATTCGCGATCCGAACCGGTTTGCTGCCGCCCACCGCCCCACGATCGACCGCATCCGGCAAGAGGCAAAGCGCCTGTCGCGCATGGCGGGCAAACAGGATCACTCCTTGGGCCAGATGGCCGCGCTGGCCTATCCCGACCGCATCGGGCTGCGCCGCAAGGGCGATACCCCCCGCTGGGTGCTTTCGGGCGGCAAGGGCGCGGCAATGGAGGCGGGCCTGCCCCTCTCCTCCCAACGGCTGATCGTGGCCACCGACCTTGATGGCGACCCGCGCGAGGCGAAGGTGCGTCAGGCCGTTCCGATCGCCGAGGCCGAGCTGCGCGCCCTTTTCCCGACCCGATGGCGCGACGTTTGCGAATGGTCCCGGCGCGAAAACCGCGTGATCGCCCGCAAGCAAGAGATGTTTGGCGCCTTGGTGCTGGATGACCGCGTCTGGGACGCCCCGCCCCAAGCGACAGGGCTTGCGGCTTTCGAAGGCCTTCGCCAGATCGGCCTGCCATGGACGCCCGCCGCCGCCCGCCTGCGCGCACGCATCCGGCTCTGCGACGTGATGGATGTGTCGGACGAGGCACTTCTGGCCGATCCTGACTGGCTGCTGCCCTTTCTTGCCGGCAAACGCACCGCCGCCGACCTGCGCGCGCTGGACCTGAGCGAGCCGTTACGCGCCCGGCTGGGCTGGGACGGGGTGCAGACGATCGACCGGCTGACGCCCTCGCACTTCACCTCCCCCTTGGGAAACCGCATCCCCATCGACTATGACGGCGAGGTTCCCGCCATCGAGGTGCGCCTGCAAGAGATGTTCGGCCTGACCGCCCACCCCACGGTTGCAGGCCGGCCGCTGCGCATTTCACTTCTGTCGCCCGCCCGCCGCCCCGTGCAGGTGACGATGGACCTGCCCGGCTTCTGGGCCTCCAGCTATGCCGATGTGCGCAAGGACATGCGCGGCCAGTACCCCCGCCACCCGTGGCCAGAAGACCCGACGCAGGCCGCCCCGACCCTGAGGGCGAAACCACGCGGCACCTGAACGCGTTGTGCGGGGAAACAGGAGAAACCCCGATGAAACGCAGACTTGGTCAGACCGACATCCAGATCGCCCCTTGGGTTCTTGGCACCAACACGGCGGGCTGGACGGCGGATGAAAAGACATCCTTCGCCACCTTTGATGCTTTCGTGGATGCAGGCTTTTCCGCGCTGGATACGGCCGATGTCTATTCCCGCTGGGTGCCGGGCAATGACAGCGAAAGCGAACGGATCATCGGGCGCTGGATGAAGGCGCGCGGCAACCGCGACAAGGTTCATGTTTTCACCAAGGTCGGCATGGATCTGGGCGGCGAAGGCCAGAAGGGCCTTTCCGCACGCTGGATCGAAAAGGCGGTGGAGGATTCTCTGACGCGGCTTCAGACCGACTATATCGATCTTTACCAGCCACATGAACCCGACCCCGAAACCTCGCCCGCCGAAACGCTTGAAGCGTTCGACCGGCTGGTGAAGGCAGGCAAGGTACGCTGGATCGGCTGCTCCAACTACAACACGGCGCAGCTTGATCGCGCGATCCGCACCTCGAAGGAAAAGAACCTCGCGCAGTTCCAGTCAGTACAGAACGAGTTCAACCTTTACACGCGTGAGAAATACGATGCCGATCTGGCCGAGCTGATGCAGGGCAACGGTGTCAGCCTGCTGCCCTATTTCTCGCTCGCGGCCGGGTTCCTCACCGGCAAGTACCGCGGAGAGGCGGACCTGAAGAAATCCTCGCGCGGGGAAAGCATCGGGCGGCGCTACATGAACAACAAGGGTCATGCGATCCTGCACGCGATGGACCGCGCGGCGGAACGTGAAGGCGCCAGCCTGACGGAAATCGCGCTGGCATGGGTCGTGGCGCAGCCCGGTGTCGTGGGGGCGCTTGCCTCGGCCAGCTCCCCCGATCAGGTGGAGGAACTGGCAAACGGCGTGCAGCTGGAGCTTTCGGACACCAGCCTGCGAGAGTTGAACGCAGCCGGGGGTTAAACCCCAAGGCACCAGCGCATGACGGCCTTTTGCGCGTGAAGGCGGTTTTCGGCCTCATCGAAAATCACCGAGTGGGGGCCGTCCATCACAGCGCTGGTCGCCTCGTCATTCCGGTGGGCGGGCAGACAGTGCATGAACAGCGCGTCGGGGTTTGCCCGCTCCATCAGGGCTTCGTTCACCTGATAGGGACGAAGCTGGTTGTGGCGGCGTTCCTTGGCCGATTCCGGATCGTGCATGGAAACCCATGTATCGGTCACGACAAGGTCGGCGCCTTCAACAGCCTTCAGCGGATCACGTTCGATGCTGAACCCGATGCCGGCATTGCGGGCAAGTCCCTGCCATTCAGCCTCGGGGTCCAGCGTTTGCGGACCGGTGAACGTGAAGTCGAAGCCGAACTGGGCGGCCGCATGAATGAAGCTGGCGCAGACATTGTTGCCGTCGCCCGCCCAGACCACCTTCTTTCCGGTGATCGGACCGCGCTTTTCCTCATAGGTCATGATGTCGGCCATGATCTGGCACGGATGGGTGCGGTTCGTCAGGCCGTTGATCACCGGCACGGTGGCATATTCGGCCATCTCGTGCAGCGTCGCTTCTTCGAAGGTGCGGATCATGATCAGGTCGACGTAGCGCGACAGGACGCGGGCCGTATCCGCGATCGTCTCGCCGTGGCCAAGCTGCATTTCCTTGCCCGACAGCACCATCGTCTGCCCGCCCATCTGGCGGACGCCCACATCGAAGGACACGCGCGTGCGGGTGGACGGTTTTTCGAAAATCAGCGCGACCATGTGGCCCGCCAGCGGCTGATCGTCATCAGGTGTGCCCTTCGGGCGGCCGTTCCGCGCCGCCTTCATGGAAAGGGCGCTGTCCACCATGCCCCTCAACTCGGGCTTCGCGGTGGTGTGGATATCAAGGAAATGCTTCATGTTCTTGCTTTCGGAAGGCGAAGGATTGAGGGGATCAGCCAAGCGATGCCGCCGCGCGGTCAAGGCGCGACAGGGCTTCGGCAATATCCTCGTCGGGGATGTTCAGTGCGGGCAGAAGGCGGATGACGTTGTCGGCGGCGGCCACCGTCAGCAGTTGCTGATCGTATCCGGCCTGAACAACATCGCCCGCTGGCTTGCGGCACTTGATGCCCAGAAGCAGCCCCTGCCCCCGGACAGCCTCGAACACGTCGGGGTGCGAGGCGACGAGTCCCTCCAGCCCCTGCCGGAACAGCGCGGCCTTTCGCCCCACCTCAGCCAAAAAGGCCGGATCGGACACGATCTGCATGACCTTGCCGCCCACCGCGCAGCCCAGCGGGTTGCCGCCATAGGTGGACCCGTGCGTACCCGCCACCATTCCGGCGGCCGCAGCCTCGGTCGCCAGCACCGCGCCCAGCGGGAAGCCGCCGCCGATGCCCTTGGCCACCATCATGATGTCGGGGGTGACGCCAACCCATTCATGCGCGAACAGCTTGCCGGTCCGGCCCATGCCGCACTGAACCTCGTCGAAGATCAGCAAGGCGCCGGTTTCGTCGCATTTCGCCCGCAGCGCCTTCAGGAACGCGTCCGACGCAATGCGGATACCCCCTTCGCCCTGCGCGGGTTCGATGATGACAGCGGCGGTGGCGGGGGTGATCGCCTCAAGCGAGGGCATCTCGTCAAACGGAACCTGAACGAAGCCGGGCAGCAACGGGCCGAAGCCCTTCACCATCTTCTCTGACCCCGATGCCGCGATCGCCGCCGAGGAGCGGCCGTGGAACGCGCCGTGGAAGGCCACGATCTCGCTCCGGTCCTCTTTGCCGTACCAGTATTTGCGGGCCATCTTCACGGCCAGCTCCATCGCTTCGGTGCCCGAATTGGTGAAGAACACGGTATCGGCGAAAGTGGCATCAACCAGCGCCTGCGCCAGCGCTTCCTGTTCGGGAATGCGATAGAGGTTGGAAACATGCCAGAGTTTCGCGGCCTGTGCGCTGATGGTTTCCACCAGTTCCGGCGCGGCATGGCCAAGCGCGTTCACCGCAATCCCGGCCCCCAGATCCAGAAATCGGCGCCCGTCCTCGGCGACAAGCCAGCTGCCGCGGCCTTCGACAAAGGCAAGCGGGGCGCGGTTATAGGTCGGCAGAACGGGAGCGATCATGAAAAAGATCCTTTGAAAAAACGCACGAAAAGGGGTGCCAAGGCGATGCCCGCAAGTCAACGTCATAAGGGATGGGATATGCGCGAAGAAACGCCCGCGCAGGCGTGATCGTGAACGTCAGCGACGACGTCGGCGGCAAGTGATATGTGCAATCCGTTCGATCATGACGTAAGCGTTAGCGGCGCTGCACGTGTTCGACAAGCACTTTCCGCCCCCTGCCCTTGAATTCCGGCGGCCGTGCTTGTATCTCCGCCCTTCGCGCGGATAGACTGCGCCGCAAGCGGAACCCTCAGCGGAAGACCGATATGTCCTGGACCGATGAACGCGTTGAAACCCTGAAGCGTATGTGGACGGAAGGCCAGTCTGCCAGCCAGATCGCCAAGGTTCTTGGGGGCGTGACGCGCAATGCCGTCATCGGCAAGGTGCACCGTCTGGGCCTTTCGAACCGTGGAACGGAAGGCGAGGATGTCGCGGTTGCCGAACCGGCGCCCGAAGCCAAGCCCGAACCCGTGCGCCCCGACCCCGAACCCGTCCGCGAGGCACAGCCCGCCCCGCGCCCCGCGCCCGTCGCCACCGCGCCGACGCCGATGCGCCGCCCGATCGTGCCTGCCGGCCAGCCACTGCCCCCGCAGCCTTCCGCGAACGAGATCAGCCCCGAAACGCTTGCCTCGGTCCGCGAAGTTGAAAAACGCGCACGGAAGCTGACGCTGATGGACCTGACCGAGCGGACCTGCAAATGGCCGATCGGCGATCCCGCGACTGAAGAGTTCTGGTTCTGCGGCTTGCCCTGCGCCGCCGGCAAACCCTATTGCGAGGCGCATGTGGGCGTTGCCTTCCAACCGATGAGTGCGCGGCGCGACCGCCGCCGCTGACCGCGGATATATTTTTTCTCGAGGCGCCGGAACCTATGCTCCTCTCCGGCGTTACCTGAACGAGAGACTGCGCCCGCTGCGCGGCGGGTGCGGAAATCAGGGAGCCTCCACAATGACACGACAGGACCCCGAAGGCTTCGGCCCGCGCGCGGGGGCGGATTGGGCTGTCCCTGCCCTCCTGCCCCGCCTGCCCGGTCTTGATCACACCTTCACGTTGCTACGCCAGGGTTACCACTTCATCGGCCGCAACTGCGACGCGATGCATGTTGACGGTTTCCGGGCACGCCTGATGGGGCGGGAGGCGGTTTGCCTGCGCGGCCCGGAAGCGGGCCGTCTGCTTTACGGGTCCGATGTTGTCACGCGGCAGGGGGCAATGCCTGCAACGGTGCTGCGGCTGCTTCAGGACAAGGGCAGCGTGCAGCAACTGGAGGGCGAGGAGCATCGCGCGCGCAAGGCCATGTTCATTCGTCTTGTCATGGACCCTGCCCGCGTGGATGCCCTTGTGCGCGGGTTCGAGGCAGCATGGCGCGCCCAGCTTCGCCCCGGCACCGAAATTTCCATCCTGCATCTGGCCAATGCCGCGCTGACGCGGGCCGTGTGCCATTGGGCCGGCCTTTATCCTTCGGAAGCGCGCCTGCGGCAACTGACGCGCGTTCTTTTCGCAATGAGCGATCGGACAGGCCATTTCAGCCCCTCCACCCTTGTGACGCTGATGCAGCGGCGACGCGTGGAGCGATGGCTTCGCCAGCAGGCCGCCGCCGCGCGCGCGGGTGGCAACGCCCCCGAAGGCAGCGCCCTTGCCGTGATGGCAGCCGAACTTCCGCCCGAAGTTGCGGCCGTGGAAATCCTGAACATCCTTCGTCCGGTTGTGGCCGTTGGCCGCTATATCGCGTTTTCTGCAAAGGCGCTGCACGAACATCCGATCTGGTGCGGCCTGTTCCACAGCGGCAACGAGGATTACATCACCGACTTCTGCGAAGAGGTGCGCCGCATCTCGCCGTTTTTCCCGTTCACCGCCGCCGTTGCCACGCGCGACGTGGAATGGCAGGGCGCGACCATCGCCGCCGGAACGCGCATCCTGTTCGACATCTACGGCACCAACAACGATGCGCGGAACTTCCCGCTGCCGCACAAGTTCCGGCCTGAACGGATGCTGGACTGGAAGGTGGAAGATCCTGCCTTCGTGCCGCAAGGCGCTGGCGCAGTTGCCACCACCCACCGCTGCCCGGGCGAGGCGATGACGCTGGCGCTCATGGCCTCGGCCGTGCGGATGCTGTGCAACGAGATGAGCTATGAGCTTCCCCCGCAGGATCTTTCCGTGGCGATGAACCGCGTCCCGGCGCAACCTGCATCCGGCGTGCGGATCAGGGTTCAGCGGATCGACTGAACCAGCGCCGGAAGGTCGCGGAAGCTGTCGAAGCGCAGACGATGGGGCAGATCCTCGGCTGGCGTCTTGCGATAGCCGCCGGTGAAAAGCGCGAAATCGATGCCGGCGGCTTTCGCGGTCGCGGCATCAACCTCGCTGTCGCCCACGTAAAGCACAGGCCCGTCGCCCAGCGCGTGCGCGGCAGCAAGCAGCGGTGCCGGATGGGGTTTCTTCTGCGGCAGGCTGTCACCGCCGATCACCACCTGAAACGGGCCAAGGTCCAGATCTTCCAGCACGCCAAGCGTCAGGTCATACGGCTTGTTCGTGCACAGCCCGAAGTGCGCCAGCGGCGCAAGGGCTGCCAGCGCCTCAACCACCCCGTCGAAAGGACGGGTGAGCGAGCCATTGCCAGCATAATGCCGGGTGAACACCTCCACCCACAGGGCCCGAGCGCCCGAGGCGCCGGCGGCCCGCATGATATCCACCACCCACGGCTCCACCCCGTGGCCGATGCAGCTGCGGATCGTCGTCCTGTCCAGCGGAAGATATCCCATATCCTCCAGCGTGGCCGAGGCAGCCGCATGGATGTCGGGCAGGCTGTCCACCAGCGTGCCGTCAAGATCGAAGACGATCCTCATTTTTCGCCCTCGGCTTTCAGGTATGCGATGATGTCGGCCAGATCCTGATCCTTGCGCAGACCAGCAAAGATCATCCTGGTACCCGGAAAGGCCTGACGGGGATTGTAGAGATAATCGCGCAGAAGCTCGTCATCCCAGACGCGCCCCTCCTCCCCCGCGGCAACCAGCGCATCGGAATAGGTATAGCCATCCACAGCGGCCACAGGGCGGCCGACGATGTTATGAAGCGACGGCCCCTGACGGTTCGCGCCTTCGTTGAGGCTGTGGCAGACCATGCATTTGCGATAGACGATCCGGCCCTTGTCCGCATCGCCCTCTGCCAAGGCGGGGCTGGCGACAAGCGCCGCCAGCAAGGCCAGAACGGTACGCATCAGTAGATGATTACGCTGCGGATGCTTTCGCCGTGATGCATCAAATCGAAGCCCTTGTTGATGTCTTCAAGGCGCAGCGTGTGGGTGATCATGGGGTCGATCTCGATCTTGCCGTCCATGTACCAGTCCACGATCTGCGGAACGTCCGTACGCCCGCGCGCCCCGCCAAAGGCCGAACCTTTCCAGACGCGGCCCGTGACCAGCTGGAACGGACGGGTCTGAATTTCGGCCCCCGCGGGTGCCACGCCGATCACGATGGATTGGCCCCAGCCGCGGTGGGTGCATTCCAGCGCATCACGCATCACCTGCACATTGCCGGTGCAATCGAACGAATAATCCGCGCCGCCGATCTGGTCGATCGGGGTCTTCGTCATGTTGACGATGTGCTGGACGATACCGCCCTCGATCTCCTTGGGGTTCACGAAATGGGTCATGCCGAAACGCTCGCCCCATTCACGCTTGTCGTTGTTCAGATCGACGCCGATGATCATGTCCGCGCCGGCCATTTTCAGGCCCTGAATGACGTTCAGGCCGATCCCGCCCAGACCGAACACGACAGCCTTGGCGCCGATCTCCACCTTGGCCGTGTTGATCACCGCGCCGATGCCCGTGGTCACGCCGCAACCGACATAACAGACCTTGTCGAAGGGCGCATCGTCACGGATCTTGGCAAGCGCGATTTCCGGCACGACCGTGTGGTTGGCGAAGGTGGAACAGCCCATGTAATGCAGGATCGGCGTTCCATCCAGCATCGAGAAACGCGTTGTCCCGTCCGGCATCAGCCCCTGCCCCTGCGTTCCCCGGATCGAGGTGCAAAGGTTGGTCTTGCGCGAAAGGCAGCTGGGGCACTGGCGGCATTCGGGGGTGTAAAGCGGGATGACGTGATCGCCGGGCTTCAGCGTCGTCACGCCCTCGCCCACTTCCAGCACCACGCCGGCGCCTTCATGGCCAAGGATGGCGGGGAATATCCCTTCGGGATCGGCGCCTGACAGGGTAAAGGCATCGGTGTGGCAGATGCCCGTTGCCTTCATCTCCACCAGAACCTCGCCCGCTTTCGGGCCTTCAAGGTTGACCTCCATGACTTCCAGCGGCTGTCCGGGGGCAAGGGCGACGGCGGCACGGGTACGCATAGCTACACTCCTCAGCTGTTCGTGTCATTTGTGACGTGACCATGCACGGGTTGCAAGCGCTTGAGTTCGCCTGCCCCCCACCCTAAACCTTAAAGGCAAAGAGGAGATCCGCATGACGATCCGCATCGATCTGGCCGCATCAATCGGCAACACCCCCCTCATCCGCCTGCGCCGCGCCTCCGAGGAGACGGGATGCGAGATCCTTGGCAAGTGCGAGTTTCTGAACCCCGGCCAGTCGGTCAAGGACCGCGCGGCGCTTTACATCATCCGTGATGCCATGGCGCGGGGCGCCCTGAAGCCGGGCGGCACCATCGTCGAAGGCACGGCCGGCAATACCGGCATCGGGCTTGCGCTGGTGGGGGCCTCGATGGGCTTCCGCACCGTCATCGTCATTCCTGAGACGCAAAGTCAGGAAAAGAAGGACATGCTGCGCCTTGCCGGGGCCGAACTGGTGCAGGTGCCGGCTGCCCCGTACAAGAATCCCAACAACTATGTCCGTTATTCCCAGCGGCTTGCGCAAATGCTGGCCAAGACAGAGCCGAACGGCGCGATCTGGGCCAACCAGTTCGACAACACCGCCAACCGTCAGGCCCATGTGGAAACCACAGGGCCGGAAATCTGGGAACAGACGGGCGGCAAGGTGGACGGCTTCGTTTGCGCCGTCGGTTCGGGCGGAACGCTTGCCGGCGTGGCGATGGCGCTGCAGCCCAAGGGCGTGAAGATCGGGCTGGCCGATCCCGAGGGCGCGGCCCTGCATTCGTTCTATACCACCGGCGAATTCGCCTCCCCCGGCAGTTCCATCACCGAAGGCATCGGCCAGGGACGCATCACCGCCAACCTTGAAGGCATCACGCCCGATTACAGCTGGCGCATTCCCGATTCCGAGGCCCTGCCGATCGTGTTCGACCTGCTGGAGGAGGAAGGCCTTTGCCTTGGCGGATCGTCGGGCATCAACGTGGCGGGTGCCATCCGCATGGGGCGCGAAATGGGCCCGGGCCACACGATCGTGACCGTTCTGTGCGATTACGGAAACCGCTATCAGTCCAAGCTGTTCAACCCGGCCTTCCTGAAGGAAAAGGGCCTTCCTGTCCCCGAATGGCTGGACCGCGCCCCGCGCAGCATCCCCGAAGTTTACGAAGACTGACTTGCACGCAACCCGCCTGCTTCCTATGTGGGGGTGGACGGGTTCTGCTCTTCACGTGCGAGGCTTTTTTCCAGTGGCCGATAAGCACTTCCGAGGGAGCTGGCTCTGCCATGATCCTGGTCATGGTATCTGGTTCCCACCTGATTCGTCAGGCTCTCGGGAAATCCCGCCGTCCACGGTCGCTGCGGGCCCGTCACCTTCCCCACACATCTTTTTCGCCTGATCGTCCGGCATGAAAAAGGGGCGGCTTTCGCCACCCCTCAGGTCCGCCCTGCGACGGAACCGGGTTTCTTAGAACCCGTAAACCAGCGACACGCCCAGCGTGTTGTCGGTGCGGTCTTGCGAGCCGCCACGTGCTTCGTTGTAGTCCGACAGGTAGCTGACGCGGGTGGAGAATGCGTCCGTGATCTTGAAGTTCACGCCCAGGTCGTTGTTGACGCGCAGCGCTTCGTCCGAGTTCAGAGCGTCCGTGTCCATCGTGACGAAGACGTTCGGGTTGATCGCCCAGTAGAAGCGCGACGACAGCACGTAGCCGACCTCGGATTCGCTGCGACCGTCGCCGAACTTCAGGTAGGACTGGCCAACACCGACCTGAACGCGCCATGCAAGATCTTCACGGTTGAAGATGCGGTAACCCGGACCCACACCGATGAAAGCGTCCTGCTCGACGGTGTTGGCGATGATCTCGGCGCGCTGTGCGTCCGACAGCAGCGATTCGTCCACGACGCCGAAATAATCTTCAGCTTCGGTGTCGGAAACCTCGTCAGCGAGACCGTCAGTGACCACGCGGCCCATGACGAAGCCGTAGAAGCGGTCGTTGAAGTCATAGACGCCATCATAGATGCCGTACACCTTTTCCTTCTGCGAGTCTTCGTCGTTCTCTTGGTACTGCATCAGGAAGTTCAGGTTCTGCGTGAACACGCCGGACTTGTGCGTCAGGCGGGCACCGATGTTTAGGTTTTGCGTTTCATTGTTGCCGGTGTTGCCGGAGTAGCCCAGCGACGCGCCGCCCGACAGGCCTTCACGAACACCCGGAGCGCCGTAACGGAAAGCGTCGTTCGAACGGTCGAATTGCTGCTGCACGTCGAAGCGCTGCTGGTCGATCTGATCACCGATGGAGTTCGGGTTCACGATCGTGTCCGTTGCGCTCTGCGCGAAGGCCGGTGCTGCGATCATCAGAGCCAGCGCGGATGCGCCTGCGATCTTCATGCTCTTTTTCATTCTTCCTGTCCTTTCAAACCGGAGTATCCCCGGGCCATTCGGCCAGCGAGGCGGCTTCTTGATATTGCCAAGAAGAAGAATAGGCGTGTTGACCTAAGTGACCATGAGCCCCGAGACGGACGAAAAATTTCCGTTAAGCGGGAACCTGTTTTCATCTGCTTAAAATCGGCAATGAACCGCCTGAAATCCTCCCAAACGGGAATGTTACCTTACGTTGTGTAAAGGGTGTAACCGTTATGTAACACAAAGATCGCCTTCCGACGCTCACGTTACGTTTGCAGGTATCAGGCCCCGAACGACGTCATGAGACCTTCTTGTTGCCGTGTTGCAACAAAAAACCCGCCATAGCGGCGGGTTTTCAGGTCAGAAGCGATCCGGCTGGGCCTCTCGGGCCATGTGATCCAGCACCGCATTGACGAATTTCGGCTCCCGCCCGTCAGGGAAGAAGGCCTTCGCCACATCCACGAACTCGGTGATGACCACCTTCGGGGGTGTATCGCCAAGCACAAGCTCCGCCCCGGCAGCGCGGAACAAGGCCCGCAGGACCGAGTCGATCCGGTCGATCGGCCACTTCGCCACCAGCGCCCGGTCGGTCATCTGGTCGATGCGCCCCTGACGCTCCACAGCCTCGGAAACGAGGTGGCGGAAATGGTTCGGCTCGCCCTCGGCCATCTCCTCGCCATCAAGGATCTCACCGAAGCGGTGCGTTTCGAACTCCCGCACCACGGCTTCGACCGTCTGACCGCGTGCTTCCATCTGGAACAGTGCCTGCACCGCATAAAGACGCGAGGCGGATTTCATCTGTCGTTTTTCGGCCGGTGTCATGCGAGCGTCCCCTCGCCCTTGGCCAGATGCACCTCGTCAGGGCGGAAGCCGATGTTGCGGCGCGGCGCGGCAAAGCGGCGGCGCAGCGCGATCAGGTGCAGCGCGGCGGCGGCAGCCCCGCCCCCCTTGTTCTGATCAGCCACATCGGCGCGAACTTCGGCCTGGCGGCGGTTTTCCACGGTCAGGATGCCATTGCCGATGCAGGTGCCCTGCAGGCCCAGCAACGTGATGGCGCGGCTGGAATCGTTGCAAACGGTGTCATAATGCGTCGTTTCTCCGCGGATCACGCAACCAAGCGCGACATAGCCGTCAAACTCCGCCTGCCGTTCGCAGATCGCGATGGCAGTCGGAATCTCCAGTGCGCCCGGCACCTCGATCACTTCGACGGTGGCGCCAGCCTGTTCGGCCGCGGCGCGGGCACCGGCGATCAGGTTGTCGGCGATATCCTTGTAATAGGGCGCCACAACGATGGCGAGTTTGACCGGCGCCTCGAAGCTGGGCAGCGGCAGTGAATAATGCTGTTCCGAGGCAGCCATCGGTCAGTCCTTCCTGATCATGCGGGTTCCGGCGATGGTGAGGCCGTATGCCTCCAGCCCCACCACTTTCGGAGCCGCCGAATTGGTCAAAAGCGTCAGCGTGTGCAAGCCCAAGGCGGCCAGAATCTGCGCCCCGACGCCATAGTTCCGCAACGTCTGCGGCGAAGCCTCGCCCGCAGCGGGCACGGTCTGGCTCAGATCACGCAGGATCACCACCACTCCGCGCCCTTCCTCGGCCACGGCACGCATCACGGCCGGCACCTCGTCCACACGCTCGGGGGCAAGGCCAAGAACGTCTTCCAGCGGGTTGAGGACATGCACACGCGTCAGCACAGGCGCGTCGGTGGTAATGTCGCCCTTGATCAGGACGATATGTTCGGCCCCCGTCGGCTCGTCCACGAACAGGCGCATCATCCAGTCACCGCCGAAGGCGGACTTGACGTGCCGCACCGCGCGTTCCTTCACAAGGTTGTCGTGCCGGCGGCGATACGCGATCAGGTCGGAAATGGTGCCGATCTTCAGCCCGTGACGCTGCGCAAAGGCCACGAGGTCGGGCAGGCGCGACATGGTGCCGTCATCGTTCATGATCTCGCAGATCACGCCCGAAGCGTTGAGGCCGGCAAGACGCGACACGTCCACAGCCGCTTCGGTATGTCCGGCACGAACCAGCACACCCCCGTCGCGGGCCCGAAGGGGGAAGACGTGGCCCGGGGAATGGATGTCGTCGGCACCCTTGGACGGATCAATCGCCACCGAAACGGTGCGGGCGCGGTCATGGGCGGAAATCCCGGTGGTCACGCCCTCCTTCGCCTCGATCGACAGGGTGAAGGCCGTTTCGTGCCGGCTGCCGTTCTTCATGCTCATCTGCGGCAGGCCTAGCGCGTCGATCCGGGCCGACGGCAGGGCAAGGCAGATCAGCCCGCGCCCATGGGTCGCCATGAAGTTGATCGCCGATGGCGTGCACATCTGGGCCGGGATGACCAGGTCGCCCTCGTTCTCGCGATCCTCGTGGTCGACCAGGATGAACATGCGCCCGTTGCGGGCATCGTCGATGATCTCCTCGATGCTCGAGATCGCGTCGCTGAATTCGGTTTTTTCGGTCATGGCACTCTCCGCGGATCGCTTTGCACATAACTTCAGGGACCCGCGAAGGCCAGAGATGTCAGCCCCGCCTCACGAAATAGGGTGCCCTGTCAGCCCCATTCGCGCAGCCTCGCAACATAACGGGCCATCGTGTCCACCTCCAGGTTGACGCGCTGGCCAAGGGCGGCCTCGTTCCACGTCGTGACCTGCTGGGTATGGGGGATGAGGTTGACGCCGAATTCGGCGCCCGCAACCTCGTTCACGGTCAGCGAGGTGCCGTTCAGCGCAACCGACCCCTTGGGCGCGATGAACTTCGCCAGCGCTTCGGGGGCGCGGAAGGTAAGGCGCAGGCTGTCACCTTCGGGGCGAAGATCCACGATCTCTGCCACGCCGTCGACATGCCCCGAAACGATATGGCCGCCCAGTTCATCCCCCACGCGCAGGGCGCGTTCAAGGTTCAGGCGCTTGCCTTCGGCCCATCCCCCATTCGCGCCGATGCTCGTCACCTCGACCGTTTCGGCCGATATATCGACGTCGAACCAGTCGGGCCCCAGCTGCACAACGGTCAGGCAAACCCCGTCACAGGCGATGGAAGCGCCGATATCTATGCCGGCCGTATCGTAAGCGGTGCGGATCCGCGCCCGCAGGTCGCCGCGCCGTTCTGTCGCAACAACCGTTCCGATGTCGGTGATAATTCCCGTGAACAAGTCTGGCACCTCGCTTTTGTTCTGGGTAACCCTGTTGACGCAGCGTAACAAGCCTCGGCCTTGCAAAGGAAGCTCCGTTTGAAGAGAATTCAGCCTTGATAAGTCATGCGGCCCACTGACATGTCCAATACTGCTCGTGTTTTTCTGTTCCTGCAGGGGCCCCACGGGCCGTGGTTCCGGACCCTGGGCCGGGGCATAGCCGCATCGGGCGCGCAGGTCTGGCGCGTGGCCTTCAATCCGGGCGATCAGGCTTTCTGGCCAAGGGAGACGCTGATCCCCTTCACGGGCCAACCCGAGGAGTGGCCCGACACCTTCGCCAGCATCGCCGCAGCCAAGGGCGTGACCGATATCGTGCTTTACGGCGATACCCGGCCCATCCATGCCCGCGCCGTCGAGATCGCCCGCGCCCGCGGCATCACCGTCCACGTGTTCGAGGAAGGGTATCTGCGCCCGCATTGGGTGACTTATGAACGCGGCGGCTCCAACGGCAATTCGCGGCTGATGGACATGCCCATCGACCAGATGCGCGAGGCGCTTGCCCGCTGCGACATGGAGCTTCCCGAAGCGCCCGCCCGCTGGGGCGACATGCGCGAACACGTGTTCTGGGGCGCCGCCTACCACTTCTTCGTCATGACGGGGCGCGGCTATCCCAACTTCCGGCCGCATCGCGACCTGAAGGTGGGCGATGAATTCCTGCTGTATCTGAAGCGCCTGGCCCTGATGCCGCTGCACCACGTGGAACGCCGCCTGGCCACGCGGCGGATCATGCGCGGGGGCTTTCCTTATCATCTGGTGCTGTTGCAGCTGGAACATGATTCCAGCTTCCGCATGCACTCCTCCTTCTCCACCATGTCGGAGTTTCTGGAACTGGTGATGGAGGCTTTCGCCACTGGCGCGCCGGCACATCACCACCTTGTCTTCAAGGCCCACCCGCTTGAGGATAACCGCGCGCCGGTGGCCGATGACGTGAAGCGGCTGGCACGGGAACTGGGGATAACCAACCGCGTGCATTTCGTGCGCGGCGGCAAGCTTGCCCGCCTGATGAACGATGCCCGCAGCGCGGTCACCGTCAATTCCACCGCCGGACAGCAGGTGCTGTGGCGCGGCCTGCCGCTGGCTGCCCTTGGCCGCACCGTCTATGGCAAGCCGGAACTTGTGGCCGATCAGCCGCTGGCGCAGTTCTTCGCTTCGCCGCAGCGGCCCGACGGGCGCGCCTATCGCGATTTCCGCCACTATCTGCTGGAAACGTCCCAGGTGCCTGGCGGCTTTTATTCCGCGCGGGGACGCCATGCGCTTTTGCGGCAGGTCGTGGACATGATGCTTCAGTCCGAGGACCCGTATGACGCCCTGCCCTGTGGCAAGTCGGCCCCGCGTCAGCCGCTGCGCGTGGTTCCTTGACACGTTTTCGCGATTTAAGGGGTCACATCACGGGCATCCTAATGTAGTATCCATGAAAAATGCGACCTGAATGGAGCGGCAAGTGAAGTCGAACGCAGTGCGGTTGGCCCGGGGGGCCATCCTCGTTACCCTTATGACAACGGTCGCAGCGTGTGGGCTTCCCCGCTCCGGCCCGAACAAAAAGGAAATCTTCGCCGGTTCGGTGCAGAACGGCGGGGATTCGTTCATCTTCACCGTAACGCCGCAGGTGAACCGGATCATCAACGATCCCACGAATTTCGGCTTCAGTTCCGCCTTCCGCAGCGCGGCAGAGGTGGGGCCGGACACCATTTCCTCGGGCGATACGCTGACGCTGACGATCTTTGAGAACGTCCGCGACGATCCGCTTCTGGGAAACAGCGGCCAGCGGGTTTCCTCCCTCAGCGAGGTGCAGGTGGCAGGCGACGGGTTCATCTTCGTGCCCTATGCCGGCCGCATCCGCGCTGCCGGGCAGACGCCGGAAGCGCTTCGCCAGTCCATCACCAATGCGCTGCAGAACCAGACGCCCGATCCGCAGGTTCTGGTGCAACGCGTAGCCGGCGATGGCGCCACGGTGTCCGTCACCGGAACGGCGGGCGCTGCGGGCATTTATCCACTGGCGCAGCCGTCGCGCACGCTTCTTCGCGTTCTGTCGCTTGCAGGCGGTTCGGTCGATGAACCCTCGGCGACGGTGGTGCGGGTAACGCGCGGGAACCAGACGGGCACCGTTCGCCTGCAGGATCTTTACGACAACCCTTCGCTTGATATCGCGCTGCGCAATGGCGACGTGATCACCGTCGAACGCGACCGTCGCCGCTTCATCGCACTTGGCGCCACCGGCCAATCTGTTGTCCCGTTCGAGCAGGCGGAGATGTCGGCGCTGGAAGCCATTGCGCAGGTCGGTGGCCTTCAAACCAATCTCGCCGATCCGAAAGGCGTTTTCGTGTTCCGGGATGAGCCGGCCGAAACCGTACGCCAGCTGACGGGCCGCACCGATATCGTGGGCAGCCAGCGTGTGGCCTATGTTCTGGATCTGACCCAACCTTCGGGCATGTTCCAGGCGCGTGATTTCCGGGTGCAGGATCGCGATACGATCTATGTGACCGAAGCGCCGTTTGCCCAGTGGACGAAAACCGTTCAGGCCATCCTTGGCACGACAAACGCGGCCAACTCGGTCACCAGAGTCGGTAGGTGACGCCAAGGCGCTTGTTCTTCTACAATGCGGGTCTGCTTCGGCAGGCCCGCATTCGTCGTATCCTGCAACTGGCGGGGTACGAATTGCGGATCGGCCTTCCTGGCCCCGAAGATGCCGTTGTGGTCTGGGGGCACAGCCCCGTTGCACGGCGGGGCGAGGCGGCGGCACGGGCCCGCGGTGTGCCCCTGCTGCGGCTGGAGGATGCCTTCCTCCGCTCTGTCCATCCCGGTCGGGCGCGTCGCTGCGGTCCACTTGGCGTGTTTCTGGACAACACGGTGCATTTCGATGCCAGCCGCCGGTCGTCCATCGAAGCGGCCCTGCACGAACCTGCGGAACCTGACCTTCTGGCCCGTGCGGAGGAAGGTATTGCGCGCCTGCGGGCACTGGATCTTAGCAAGTACAACAGTTTCGATCCCGATGCGGCGCTGCCCGCCCCGGGTTTCGTGCTGGTGGTCGATCAGGTGCGCGGCGATGCCTCCACCCGTGATGCCGGTGACGCCGCTTTCGCGCGGATGCTGGTGGCGGCGCGGGAAGAACATCCCGGTATGCGAATAGTCGTCAAGGCCCATCCGGAAACGATTGGTGGCCTGCGCGGGGGCCATTTCAGCGATATCGAAACGCTGACCACCCCCGTGTCGCCATGGAAGCTGCTGGAGCGGGCACACGCTGTTTATACCGTCTCGTCGCAACTGGGCTTCGAGGCGATCCTTGCCGGTCACCGCCCCCGGGTTTTCGGTACGCCCTTCTATGCCGGCTGGGGCCTGAGTGTTGACGAAGTGTCCTTCCCCCGACGCAGCGCACGCCCTTCGGTGCAGCAGCTTTTCGCAGCCGCCATGATCCAGACGCCCTTGTGGCATGATCCGTGCCGCGACCGCCTTTGCACCTTCGAAGAGGCGGTGGACCAGCTTGAGGCGGAAACCCGCGCCTTCCGCGACGATCGCCACGGCCATGTCGCAACCGGCATGCGCTTGTGGAAACGGAACCGCCTGCAGGCCGTTTTCGGCGGGGAAAAGCCGCTGCGCTTCGTTCAGGATCCAGCCAAGGCTGCCGCCGAGGCGACCGATCGGGGTGCTGGCCTGCTGATCTGGGCTGGACGGGAACCGGCGGGCCTGTCTGCCCCCGTGATCCGACGCGTGGAAGACGGCTTCCTACGCTCCAGGGGGTTGGGGGCGGAGCTGGTGCCCCCCCTTTCGCTGGTCGCCGATGATCTGGGGATCTACTACGACCCCTCGCGCGAAAGCCGGTTGGAAAGGCTGATCCTCGCACCGCCGCCAGCGGGGGCCGAAGCTCGGATAGAACGGCTGATCGCAGCGCTGAAGGCGGGCGGGGTGTCGAAATACAACCTTGGCGGCGCGGTGCCCGACATGCCGCAAGGCCACCGCATCCTGATCCCCGGACAGGTGGAGGATGACGCCTCCATCCGCCTTGGCGGCGGCACCGTTCGGCGGAACGAGGATCTGCTGAAAGCGGCCCGCGCGGCGCATCCCGATGCCGTCCTCATCTACAAGCCGCACCCCGATGTGGAAGCTGGCCTGCGCCCCGGCGCGACCGAGGCACGCGACGCCGACATTATTGCGCGAAATGCCGACCCGATGGCGCTGGTTCTCTCCTGCCAGGAGGTCTGGACCATGACCTCCCTTCTGGGCTTCGAGGCGCTGCTGCGCGGCCTGCAGGTGACCTGCCTTGGCGCCCCCTTCTATGCCGGCTGGGGCCTGACGCGCGATCTGGGGCCTGTTCCGTTCCGGCGCGCGCCGCGCCCCTTGTGGCAGGTGGCACATGCCGCGCTCATCGCCTATCCGCGATATTTCGATCCGGTCACCCGCCGCCCCTGCCCGCCCGAGGTGGTGGCGGAACGGCTGATCCACGGCACCATCCCCCGCCCCGGCCCCGGAAACCGGATGCTGGCCAAGGCGCAGGGGGCGCTGGCCAGCCGCGCCCATCTTTGGCGTCAGTAGATATAGCGGATCTGCTCGGTCCAGAACCGCTCCATCTTGCGAAGCGCACTGTTTGCATCTTCCAGCATGTCCAGCGTCAGCAGGCCGCGATCGTTCAGTCCGAAGACATGACGTTCGAGAAGCTGCGCCAGCCGTGCTCTGAGCTTCAATCCCTTGTCGGTCAGCCGCACGCGCACCGAACGGCGATCAACCGCCGAACGTTCGTGATGCATGTATCCCAGATCCACCAGCTTGCGCAGGTTGTAGCTGACATTGGAGCCTTGATAGAAACCGCGGCTTTTCAGCTCCCCCGCGGTGACTTCGTTGGCGCCGATGTTGAAAAGAAGCAACGCCTGCACGGAGTTGATTTCAAGAAGGCCGATCCTCTCGAATTCATCCTTCACGACATCCAGCAACAGGCGGTGCATCCGTTCCACCAGGCTCAACGTTTCCAGATAGCTCGACAGCATGGCTGTTGCAGATCCATCGATGAGCTCGGCGGACATATCCATCACACGTCTCCATAATCACACGAACACATTCGGCAGAAATTGGAAACATATGGTAAATCGCCCTTATTTTCTGAAACGCTCCCGTGCGAAGACGGCGATTTCGGAAACAAGCGGTGCAATCGGTCCCTCTGGGATCGGCCGCTGGCCCAGCATCCAGGACAACAGATCCTGATCGTTTTCTTCCAGCAGCAGATCGTAAAGCTCTACCTTCTCTTGCGGAAGATTTTTCAGATTCGCATCGGACCACGGACCAAGAATCAGGTCCATTTCCTTCATGCCGCGTCGCCACGACCGCATCGACAGCCGCTTGAGCCGGTCATCCATTTCTTTTCTCCCTCTCCGGAGGCTTGATCGAAAATTGCGCTGACCCTAAGACGGTTGCGCGAAAACTTCAAATTGAGGAGCCGCCATGGCCTTCCTGTCCGATACCCTTTCCCGCGTCAAACCTTCCCCCACCATCGCCGTGACCAACAAGGCGCGGGAACTGAAGGCCGCGGGGCGCGATGTTATCGGCCTTGGCGCGGGCGAGCCCGACTTCGACACGCCCCAGAACGTCAAGGATGCGGCCAAGCGCGCCATCGACGCGGGCAAGACGAAATACACGGCCGTGGACGGCATCCCTGAACTGAAGCAGGCCATCTGCGACAAGTTCCAGCGCGAAAACGGCCTTTCCTACAAACCGAACCAGGTGACGGTCGGCACCGGCGGCAAGCAGATCCTTTACAACGCGTTCGTGGCCACCCTGAACCCCGGCGACGAGGTGATCATCCCGGCCCCCTACTGGGTCAGCTATCCCGACATGGTGCTGCTGGCCGGTGGCACGCCCGTTCCGGTGGTCGCGGGAATCGAGACGAACTTCAAGCTGACGCCCGAGGCGCTGGACGCGGCCATCACGCCCAAGACCAAGTGGTTCATCTTCAACTCCCCCTCCAACCCCACGGGCGCGGGATACACGAAGAACGAACTGAAGGCCCTGACGGAGGTGCTGCTGAAGCACCCGCATGTCTGGATCATGTCCGATGACATGTACGAACACCTTGTGTTCGACGATTTCGAATTCTTCACGCCCGCGCAGGTCGAACCCGCGCTATATGACCGCACGCTGACCTGCAACGGCGTGTCCAAGGCCTATGCCATGACCGGCTGGCGCATCGGCTATGCCGCCGGCCCGGTGGAACTGACCAAGGCCATGGGCACGATCCAGTCGCAATCGACCTCCAACCCCTGCTCCATCTCGCAATATGCGGCGCTGGAAGGGCTGACGGGCCCGCAGGAATTCCTGACGGCGAACAAGGCTCTGTTCCAGCGCCGCCGCGATCTTGTGGTGTCCATGCTGAACAAGGCGAAGGGCGTCACCTGCCCCACCCCCGAAGGCGCATTCTATGTTTATCCCGACATCTCGGGCTGCATCGGCAAGACGACCGCCGCCGGCACGAAGATCACGGATGACGAGGTGTTTGCGAATGCCCTGCTGGAAGAGGAAGGCGTGGCCGTGGTCTTCGGCGCGGCATTCGGCCTGTCCCCGAACTTCCGCGTTAGCTATGCTACTGCCGACGAGGTGCTTCGCGAAGCCTGCACCCGCATCCAACGGTTCTGTGACAGTCTGAGCTGAGTAATGGCCAAGCAATCCCCCGATCTTTATTTCCGCATTCGCGACAACGGCGCGCTCGTGTTCCGGCTGGACACGGAGAACCGCCACCGGCGTCTGGACATGGAGCATGTCGCGACGGTGAACATCGCCAAGGGCGAGTTCAAGAACCAGGGGGATCGCGTCCTGACCGGGGACGAGGAAGAAGCGATCGGCGCGTGGATCACCGCGCGCCGCAGCCTTCTGGCCCTGCGCGAGATGGAAGCCATACGCACTGCGATGGAGCAGATGAACCTTGCCGCCCAGTGGGCGCAAAGCAAGGCGACGGATGAACAGCTTGATGCTGTTACCAACGATCTGCTGATGACGATGCACGATCTGCGTTCGGTCCTTGTGCGGCGCGCGGCCGAGCGTGCAAGGGATCCGAACGAATAAGCGTCAGGTGATCGCGCGGATCGCTGTGTCCAGCCGGTTGCGTGGCAGCATCACCAGCATTCCGGGCCTGTTGAAGGACAGTACCACATCCGGCGCCGCAACGGCATTGGAGGTGCCGATCCGTCCGTCAGGCGCAAGGGTCAGCCCGTCGATGGGCCACACCAGTCCTTCCGACCGTCCGGCGATGCGCGCCATCGGCACCAACGAGATCCGATCCCCCACTTTCAACCGCAGGTTGACAGTTTCGTGAACATGGAAGATTACATCCTGCGGCCCGACAAGGATGCAGGGCGGGCCGGAATGGCGCACCAATGCATTCAACACGGCAAACCCATGATCCACACGCGCACCCGCCACACCCACCGCAAGAATAAGCGGCGCCTCCACATACCTCAGTGCCTTTTCGAAATCCGTGCTTTCCTGCTCGGCCACATGATGCAGACGGCCTGCCAGCCGCACCCGCGCACCATCCGAAATGGAGTCAAGATCGCCGATAACCGCCTCCGGCTCCATCCCTGCGGCAAGCGCCCGGTCGGCCCCGCCATCGGCCGCCACCAGAACGGGCGCACGTGCGGTGCAAAGCCGCAGATCACGTCGCGTCACCGGCCCGCCAGCCACAAGCGTTACAGCCTGCGATGATTGAACAATCCGCGTCATCATGCGAGTGAAGGGGCAACGCGCCATGAAGATGGCGAACGGACAGGTTCCATCCCTGAAGTGACCACGATCTGATTACCAACTTGCCGACCCGGATCGGGCCCGAGGGGCGGGCACCATATGAACGGACCGAAGAAAATCCTGACCGTCTCATACGGAACCTTCTCCTGCACTTTGGAGGGGTTTGATGATCCGTTCAACACCATGAAGCAAGTTACCTCGCACTTCCGCACGCTTGCAGCAACCGACCCTACTTTCGGGGCGGCCCCGCAGGCGCGCGACGCCAAACCCACGCCCGAAGAAGCCGATCCTTCGGTGGACCGCCTGATCAAGGAAGCCGACAGCCAGATGAACGAGCCACGCGCCCAGCGACGCCAGCTGGCGATTCGCCACCTTCGCGATCTGGTGGCCACGCGCGCCGCCCACCGGCTGGACGGAACTGCGAATACCGCGCCCCGACGGACAAGGACCGAACCTGCCCCCGGCTCTACCGGCTTTGCCTGCCTTGCCGACCGGCTGGGCGCCGAAACCCCGCCCGAACTGGTGGAGGCCGCGGCCGTTTTCTCGGTGTGCATGGAACATCGCGCCACGTTCACGCGCCCGCAAATCCTGCGGCACGTGGCCAGTCTTGGCACGATCACGCATGAGGCGATGGTGGAAGCGTTCGAAGAACTTGTTGCGGTTGCGATCCTGGAAAAACAGGATCGTAACCGCTTCGCCCTCACCTCCCGCTCGGTCTTTCTGCGAGAGATGAGGGGCTGATCGCGGATCAGTCCGCGAAGGGGTCCGTCACAAGGATCGTGTCGTCCCGCTCGGGGGAGGTGGAGAGCAGCGCGACGGGGCACTGGATCAGCTCCTCGATCCGGCGCACATACTTGATCGCGGCTGCGGGCAGATCGTTCCACGAACGGGCGCCGGCGGTCGATTCGCTCCACCCGTCCATTTCTTCGTAAACGGGGGTGCAACGCGCCTGCTGGTCCGCCGCGATGGGGAGATAGTCCAGCTTCTGGCCATCCAGTTCATAACCGGTACAGATCTTCAGCGTCTTGAAACCGTCCAGAACGTCCAGCTTCGTCAGCGCGATGCCGGACACGCCCGAGGTGGCGCAGGTCTGACGCACCAGAACCGCATCGAACCAGCCGCAGCGGCGCTTGCGCCCCGTCACGGTGCCGAATTCATGCCCACGCTCGCCCAGACGCTGGCCATCATCGTCGTTCAGCTCTGCGGGGAACGGGCCTTCGCCCACGCGGGTGGTATAGGCTTTGACGATGCCCAGAACAAAATCGATGGAATTGGGGCCAAGGCCCGTTCCCGTCGCCGCCTGACCCGCGATCACGTTGGAGGAGGTGACATAGGGATAGGTGCCGAAATCGATGTCCAGCAGCGCGCCCTGCGCCCCTTCGAACAGGATGCGCTTGCCGGCGCGGCGGGATTCGTTCAGCACCTTCCAGACGGGTGCCGCATAGGGCAGCACCTGCACCGCGATTTCCCGCAAGGCGGCCAGCAGCGCATCGCGATCCACCGGCTCCATCCCAAGGCCGCGGCGCAGCGCATCATGATGTACCAGCGCACGATCGACCCGCAGTTCCAGCGTGGCATCATCGGCCAGATCGGCCACGCGGATGGCACGGCGGCCAACCTTGTCCTCATAGGCCGGGCCGATGCCGCGGCCCGTGGTGCCGATCTTGGCAACCGAAGCCTGCGATTCCCGGGCGCGGTCCAGCTCGCCATGCAGCGGCAGGATCAGCGGCGCGTTTTCCGCGATCAGCAGGTTTTCCGGGGTGATTTCCACACCCTGCCCGCGCAGCTTCTCGATCTCGCTCACAAGGTGCCACGGGTCCAGCACGACGCCGTTCCCGATGACGGAGATCTTGCCACCGCGCACGATGCCCGCAGGCAGCAGCGACAGCTTGAACGCCTTTTCGCCGATGACCAGCGTGTGGCCGGCATTGTGACCGCCCTGACAACGCGCGATGACATCCGCGCGCTCGCTGAGCCAGTCAACGATCTTGCCTTTTCCTTCGTCGCCCCACTGGGCGCCGACGACGACGACATTGGCCATATGGCGGTCCTTTCCGGTCCTTGGTCAAACCGTGCGTGTCATAGCCGCTGGCGGCCCCAACGGAAACCCCTAACGCAAGCGTGGCTTCCCTCGGCCGCGATCCGCTTCTATGCTTTGCGCGCGCAAGAACTGACTGCCCTGGGGAACCGATACAATGAAACGGCTGATGCTCGCCCTCCTGATGACCGCCGTGCCGGCCCTTGGCCACGCGTTCGACACGCGTGCCAGCTCGGCCTGGGTTTATGACATGACCACGCACACCGTGCTTCTGGACAAGAATGCCCATGTGCCGGAACACCCGGCTTCCATGTCCAAGCTCATGACGCTGAACATGCTGTTCGAGGCGCTGCACGAAGGCCGCGTGACGATGGACACCACCTTCCCCGTTTCGGAAAAGGCATGGCGGATGGGCGGGTCGAAGATGTTCGTCAAACCCGATGACCGCCCCACGGTGGAAGAACTGATCCACGGCATCATCGTGAACTCGGGCAACGATGCCTGCGTCGTGGTCGCCGAAGGACTTGGCGGCACCGAGGAACATTTCGCCGAGATGATGAACGAACGGGCCGCCCAGCTCGGCCTGAACGATTCCCATTTCGCCAATTCCTCGGGCTGGCCGCATCCCGACCACCTGATGTCGATGCATGATCTGGGTGTGCTGGCCGTGCGCCTGATTACCGAATTCCCTGAACTTTACCAGAACTTCGCCGTCCGCTCGTTCGACTACAAGAACCGCGTGCCCGCAAACTCCCAGAACCGCAACCCGCTGCTGGATATCCGCGCGGGCGATTGGCAGGCCGACGGGCTGAAGACGGGCCATACCGAACAGTCGGGCTATGGCCTTGTGGGATCGGCCGAATCCAGAACCGACGGGCGGCGCATCGTGTTCGTGCTGAACGGCCTGCAAAGCAATGCGGACCGCGCAACCGAGGCCGAGGCCATCGCCAACTTCGCCTTCCGCCAGTTCGCACAGAAAAGCGTGATCCAGCCGGGCCAGCGCGTCGGCGCCGCCGATGTCTGGATGGGCGAAGCCACGCAGGTTGGCCTTGTCGCCCCCCAGGAGGTGAAGCTGCTGGTGCCCGTGCAGTCGCAGGACCAGATCACCGCCGAGATCGTTTATACCGGCCCCGTGCAGGCCCCCGTCGCCAAGGGGCAGGAACTGGCGCAGATGCATATTCGCGTGCCCGGCATGAATGACCAGACGATCGCGCTTGTGGCGGAAACCGACGTGCCCGCAGGCGGCTTTGGCACACGCCTGATGACCGCCGCGCGCGTTCTGGCCGACCGCTTCCTTGCGGCCGACACTGCTGGCGGGCAATCCGCCTCGTGACCCGCCGGGGCGTATTTCTCAGCTTCGAAGGGATCGACGGGTCGGGCAAATCCACGCAGGCGCGCGCGCTGGCAGAAAGCCTGCGGTCGCGCGGCCATCACGTGACCCTGACGCGCGAACCCGGCGGCAGCGAGGGGGCGGAACAGATCCGCCGCCTCGTGCTGGAGGGGGACCCCGACCGCTGGTCCGCAATGACCGAGCTGCTGCTGTTCACCGCGGCGCGGCGCGACCACCTGGAAAAGACCATCCTTCCGGCGCTGGAGGCGGGCGGGATCGTCATATCCGACCGTTTCGCCGACAGCACGCGGATGTACCAGGGCCTGCGCGGGGGACTGTCCGAACAAACCGACCTGCTGCACCGCACCATGATCGGCACCGAGCCGGACATGACCTTCCTGATCGACATTGATCCCGCCCTTGGTCTTGCCCGCGCCCGTACCCGCGGGGGAGAGCAGCGGTTCGAGGATATGGGCCTGCCGCTGCAACAGGCGATGCGCGACGGTTTCCTGCAGCTTGCGCAGGCCGGCCGTTTCCGCGTGATCGACGGGGGCCGCGATGCCGATGCCGTGGCGGCGGATGTGCTGGCGGCAGCGCTGGCGCATCTGGACAGCGCATAGAAGTTTCCCTCGCCACGCGGCGAACAAGGTATGACCATGGCCGAAACCGAGCTTCCCGAACCCGACCGCGTTGAGGGTGCCCCCCATCCCCGCGAAACGCCGATGCTGTTTGGCCATTCCGCGGCCGAGGCGGCGTTTCTTGACGCCCACCGTTCGGGACGGCTGCATCACGGCTGGCTGATCACCGGGCCGCGCGGCGTGGGCAAGGCCACCCTTGCATGGCGGATCGCACGGTTCCTTCTGGCGCAGGATGGCAGCTCCGGCATGGATGTGCCGCCCGACCATCCCGTGGCTCGCCGCATCGCCGCCCTGTCCGAACCGCGCCTGTTCCTGCTGCGGCGGGGGGCGAATGCCACCGGATCGGCCCTTTCCGCCGATATCCGCGTGGACGAGGTGCGGAAGATGAAGACCTTCTTCACCCTTTCGGCCGCCGATGGCGGGCGGCGCGTCGCCATCGTGGACGCGGCCGATGAACTTGCCCCGGCCGGTGCCAACGCCATCCTGAAACTGCTGGAGGAACCGCCGGCCGGCGTCACCCTGATCCTGATCAGCCACCAGCCGCAGCGCCTTCTGCCCACCATCCGCTCTCGTTGCCGCGAGTTGCGGCTGGGCGCGCTGACGCCCGATCAGATGCGCGACGCGCTGGCGCAGGCGGGGGCCGAAGTGGACGATCCGGTGCCGCTGGCCGAACTCGGCGGCGGCTCTGTGGGCGAGGCCGTGCGCCTGCTGAACGTGGGCGGCCTTGGGCTTTACCAGCAGCTGGTGGATCTGCTGGGCACCCTGCCCCGCATGGATCGTGGCCGCGCACTGGCGCTGGCCGAAAGCGGTGCGGGCCGTGGGGCCGAAGCCCGCTTCGACATGATCGTGGGGCTGGTGGACCGCCTCCTTGCGCGAATGGCGCGGGCCGGCACCCTTGGCCAGCTTCCGCCCGAAGCCGCAAGGGGCGAGGCGGACGTGATCGAACGCCTGTCCCCCGATCCCCTGTCCGCCCGCCAATGGGCCGAACTTCAGCAAACCCTTGGCCTGCGTGCACGGCGCGGGCGGGCGGTCAACCTTGACCCTGCCGCCCTTCTTATGGATATGTTCCTCAGAATCGACGAGACGGCGGCCCTGGTCGCCCGCAATCAATGAGCCTTATCCCCTTGATCGTTGACAGCCACTGCCATCTGGACTTCCCCGATTTCGACGCCGAGCGGGACGAGGTGATTGCCCGTGCCCGCGCCGCAGGCGTTTCGCGCATGGTCACGATCTGCACCCGCCTGCGCAACGAACCGCAGGTGCGCGCCATCGCCGAAAGCCATGACGGCGTCTTCTATGCCGCCGGCACCCACCCGATGAGCGCGGCGCAAGAGCCGATGGCCACGGTGGACCAGCTTGTTGCCATGTCCGCGCATCCCAAGTTCGTGGGCATCGGCGAAACCGGCCTTGATTACCATTACAGCGGCGATTCCGCTGCCGTTCAGCAGGAAAGCCTGCGCGTGCATATCGAGGCGGCGCGCCAGACCGGCCTGCCGCTGATCATCCATGCCCGCGAGGCAGATGACGACATGGCCCGCATCCTGACCGAGGAACACCGCGCCGGCACCTATTCCTGCGTGATGCATTGCTTCTCCTCCTCGGCGGAACTGGGCAGGGCGATGCTGGATCTGGGCTTCTATCTGTCCATGTCGGGCATTGCGGCCTTTCCGAAATCGGGCGCGCTGCGCGACATCTTCGCTGCCGCGCCGCTGGACCGGATCCTTCTGGAAACCGACAGCCCGTATCTGGCCCCGCCCCCCTTCCGCGGCAAGCGGAACGAGCCCGCCTATACCGCCCATACCGCAAAGGTCGGGGCCGAGGTGTTCGGCCTCTCGCTGAAAGACTTCGCCGCCGCAACAACCGCCAACTTCGACCGGCTGTTTACAAAGGCGGCGGCATGATGCGGCATACCATCCTCGGCTGTGGATCATCCGGGGGGGTGCCCCGGCTGGGCGGCCATTGGGGAAGCTGCGACCCCGCCAATCCCAAGAACCGGCGCCGCCGCTGCTCGATGCTGGTCGAACGGGACGGGCCGGACGGCACCACCCGCGTGCTGATCGATACCACGCCCGACATGCGCGACCAGCTTCTGGATGCAGGCGTGGGCACGCTGGATGCAGTCGTCTTCACCCATCCTCATGCCGATCATGTGCACGGCATCGACGATCTGCGCCAGATCGTGTTCAACACCGGCACCCGCCTGCCCGTCTGGGCCGACCAGCAAACGCAGGATGCGCTGTTCTCGCGCTTTGCCTATGCCTTTGTGCAGCCCGTCGGCTCCAGCTATCCGCCCATCTGCGATCTGCATCCAATCGACGGTGCGTTCGAGGTTCGGGGCGCGGGCGGGCCGATACCCTTTCTTCCCTTCCGCGCGGATCATGGCGCCATCCATGCCCTCGGGTTCCGCATCGGGAATGTCGCCTATCTTCCCGACGCTGTCGACATCCCCGAGGAAAGCTGGCCCGCGCTGGAAAACCTTGACCTGTTCATCGTGGACGCGCTGCGCCGCAATCCCCATCCAAGCCACGCGCATCTGGCACTGACACTGGAGTGGATCGCCCGCGCAGCCCCGGCACGCGCGATCCTGACCAACATGCACCTGGACATGGATTACGACACGCTGCTGGGCGAACTGCCCGCGCATGTCCGCCCCGCCTTCGACGGCATGAGGATCGAGGGGTGAGTGCGCTCCTCGACGTCATCCTTCCTGTCTTTCTCGTCATCGGTTTCGGCTATTGGGCGCGCAGGTCCGGCCTGATGCAGGACAGTGCGGTGGATGGCATCCTGCGGTTCGCGCAGAACTTCGCGGTTCCGTGCCTGCTGTTTCGCAACATGGCCACGCTGGACATCGCCAACAGCTTCGAGCCGGGGATCTTCCTCGCCTTCTATACCGGCGCGTTCGTCTGCTTCGCAATCGGCATCCTTGCCGTGCTTTTCATCTTCAGGCGCCCGGCCGAGGATGCGGTGGCCATCGGGTTCTGCTGCATGTTCTCCAATTCCCTCCTCATGGGGCTTCCCATCATGGAGCGGGCCTACGGGCCCGATTCGCTGGCAGGGAACTTCACCATCATCGCGCTGCATTCGCCCATCCTTTACGGCAGCGGCATCGCCCTGATGGAGATTGCGCGCGCCCGCGGCACGGGCCTGTCCCCCCTGCAGCTTGCGCGGCAGATCCTGCGGGCCATCGTGCGCCAGCCGCTGGTCATCGGGATCATGCTGGGCTTTGCGTGGAACTTCAGCGGCCTTGCGATTCCCACCGCGGTGGATGGCGGGCTGCAGATGATGGTTCGCGCCGCCCTGCCGGCTGCCCTGTTCGGCCTTGGCGGCGCATTGTGCCGTTACCGCCCCGAGGGGGATGCGAAGCTGATCACCATGGTCTGCTTCCTGTCGCTGGTCGTCCATCCGGGCGTTGCCTATCTTATCGGCCACGCCGTCGGGCTCAATGTCGGCCAGATCCGGTCGGCTGTGGTGACGGCAGCAATGGCGCCCGGAATGAACGCCTATCTGTTCGCCAACGTCTATGGGGTGGCACGCCGCGTCAGCGCGTCCAGCGTGCTGATCGCGACGGCAGCGTCACTGGTTTCCATCTGGCTCTGGCTGCATATCCTGCCATAACGCCAGCGCCGCCAGCCTGTCGCGGCAATCGCGCAAGGCGGTGCGGTCGCGGCCCCATGCCAGCTCCACCTCGGCCTGCGTCAGGCTGCGGTCGGGCAGGCCTTGCGGGGCCGCGCAGGGCACCAGCAGGCTGGGCGGCGGCGCGGGCCTATCGGCGGGCGATGCGGCGCACGCTGTCAGCGCGCAAAACGACAGAATCGGCGTCAGGGTCCGCATGGGCGGCATCCTCCAGGGCTTGGGCAAGCTGGTCACGTTCAGCGGCGGCGACAAGGCGCGCGATTTCCGCCCGCCCCGCAAGTTGTGCAGCGCGAAAGGCCTCGGCACGCGCGGCAGAAAGCGCCAGCGCCGCCTCCGTTTCTGCCGCCCCGTGCCCCATCCGCCAGCCCTGCGCGCCCGAAGCGGCGCAAAGCAGCAGCACGGCAAGCACCCACTTCACGACACGACCGTATCGGGAATTCGCGCCCACTTGGCATAGGCCGCCGCCAAACGCGTATGATACCCGTGGCGGGCATAGCCGGCACCGTTATAGCCGCGGGCAAAGGCCGACCAGTCATGGCGGCGCAACTCGTCATCCAGCCCTTCGGACCGGATGAAGTTCACCATAGCCTCAAGTTGGGCCGCCTCGCTGTCCATGAAGGCCGCGACCATACCCTGAACCGTGTCATACCCCGCCGCCTTGTGGTTGAAGCCCATGATCTGCCCCATCCCCCACGACGCTGACCGCAGCGCCGCCGTGTTGTCCAGCAACCGCGCCAGTGCCAGCCGCTGATAGCTGTCCTTGGGATAGGGCCGCGTGCCCCAGACGGGATAGGCAAGGCCTGCCCGTTCAGCCCCCTTCCGCTTTGCTGCCGGCAATTCGCGCCAGAAGACATGCGGCTCGAACAACATGCGCGGACGGCCCTGCGAATCATATCCGCCGCCCGCAGTTTCCACCTCGATCACGGCATGCAGTTCATCCTCACCCACGCCGATCAGCGCGCCGATCTCGGGCAGGTCGAAGTCGTTCAGCCGCTCTGCGCGGCCCCGGAAGCTGAGTGTCACAGGCTTGATCCCCAGATGATGAAGGTGATGATCGTGGCCAGCGCCCAGGCGCGGCCTTCTTCGCGGGCAAGACGGATCAGCAGCTCAGGCATCGTGCAGCCTCCGCGCGCGGCTTTCGCAGATCGCGCCGAACATGCGCACGCCGGAAATTCCAAGCGTGCCCGAAATGAAGGCCGCCATGGGAATCGCCTGCGGCGCCGCATCCATGCCCAGCGCCCAAAGGCTCATCGGCCAAAGATAGTGGCCTGCCAGCGCCCCGCCGGCCACGGCCAGCACCGCCGATTTCAAGCGCCGCTGTTCCGAGGCAATCCAGCGGGTCAGCCCGCCAAAGGCGCCGGCCAGCACCGTACGCGCCCCTTCCGATCCCAGCGCACAAAGCGCCATGCCGCAGCCATCCATTCCCCGCCCCTTTCCGCGTTGATGACGCAAAGGTGCCTGTCGCGGGTTAAGGTGGGGAAAGCGGACCGTACGGTGGGGAGCGCAACGAACAAGGGCGGACCTTGCAGCCCGCCCTTGGTTCAAAATGGTGCGGTCGAGAAGACTCGAACTTCCACGGGAGTTACCCCACAGCGACCTCAACGCTGCGCGTCTACCAATTCCGCCACGACCGCACTGCCTTGGCTTGGTGTCGGGCTTTTAACTGACGTTCCGCGCGATGAAAAGCGGATTCTTGCAGTCGATCGGCGATTGTATCCGGCGGCGGATTCGCCCATCTGTGATGGCGTTACAGAAAGGCCCATCATGGACTGGACCCACCTTCCCGGTCACGCCGATTATGCCGCCACCCTTGCCGCGATGGAGGAGCGGGTCGCCCGCATCGCCCGCGGCGAGGCGGAGGAGGCGATCTGGCTGCTTGAACATCCCCCCCTCTACACCGCAGGCACCTCTGCCCGCGCCGAGGATCTGGTCGCGCCCGACCGTTTTCCCGTCTTCGACGTGGGGCGCGGCGGGCAATACACGTATCACGGGCCGGGGCAGCGTGTCGCTTACGTGATGCTGAACGTGGGCGCCCGCGGGCGCGATGTGCGCCAGTTCGTGTGTTCGCTTGAAAACTGGGTGATCGACACGCTGGCCGAATTCGGCGTGCGGGGCGAACGTCGCCAAGGGCGTGTCGGCGTCTGGGTCGCGCGTCCCGACAAGGCCCCCGGCCCTACGGGCGCCGTTCGCGAAGACAAGATCGCCGCGATCGGCGTGAAGCTGCGCCGCTGGGTCAGCTTCCACGGAATCAGCCTGAACGTCGAACCCGACCTGTCGCATTTCGACGGCATCGTGCCCTGCGGCATCCGCGAACATGGTGTCACGAGCCTTGTCGATCTGGGTCTGCCCGTCACGATGGAGGATGTGGACACGGCCCTGATGGCGACGTTCCCGCGCCACTTCCCCGAGTTGAACGGCACGGACACGGCAGTATAACCTGCCCTCAACAGCCGGGCGCCGCGCCCCAGCCAGAACGGAGGGCCCATGGCCGACCTCTTGAACCACCGCCTTCCGGCAACCGATCCGCGCATGATCGGTCTGCGTTTCCTGCTGACGGCGGTTCTGGCAGGTGTTCTTTCGCTGGCACTGACGGCCCTGATGCGCCTGGAACTTGCCTCACCGGGCCTGCAGCACCTGTGTCAGGGCGGCATCCGCCTGATTGCCGATGCCGCGCGTCCCTGCACTGATTCGGGCTTCTGGCCCGTGCTTGCCGCTTCGCACGGGCTGCTGATGGCGTTCTTCACGCTGATGCCGGCGCTGTGCAGCGGGCTGGGGCTGTGGCTTCTTCCCTCGCTGATTGGCGCGAAGGATCTTGCCTTCCCGCGGATGGCGCTGACCGGCTGGTGGATCTATGCCGCGTCCCTGCTGATGGCGGTTGTGGCGATGGCGCTGTCGTCGGCCCCGCTGGCACTTGCAGCACTGGCGATGACGGGGCTTTCGGCAATCCTTGGTGCGATCAACACGATCACCACCTTCCTTAATCACCGCGCCGAGGGGGTCACGCTGGACCGTGCACCGCTTTTCGCGTGGTCGCTGACAATCGCCGCCGGCCTTGTCCTGCTGGCGGTGCCGACGGTGGCAGGCGCAGCGCTGATGCTGGCACTTGGCAAGGGCAGCGCGGCAGACCTGCTGGCGCGCCAGGGCGGCGATGCCGAGGCGATGCGCCAGATCCTGTGGTTCTTTGCGCATCCGCAGCTTTACGTGATCGCCCTTCCCTCCATCGGCATCGCCAGCCACATCATCGCGATCCGCGCAGGCCGCCCGCTGGTCGGCCGTCCGGCCGTACTGGCTGCGATGGCACTACTGGCGGGCCTCGGCGTTACGCTCTGGATGCAGGAACTTTACACCAACGGCCTTGGCGTCAGCGAGGAAGGGTTCTTCGGCATCGCGACATGGGCCTTCATCCCGCCCGCACTGCTCGCGGCGATGATGTGGATCTTGACGCTGGCCGGCGGGGCGCGTCCCTTCGATGCGCCGCTGCTTTGGGCTTGCGGGTTCGTCGCACTGATTCTCGGCGCTGTTCTGCTGGCCCTCGCAGGTACAGAAGGCACGATCGCACGCTTTCACTACGCGCTTGGCCTTGGCGCGGTGTTCGGGCTGTTCGCCGGGCTGCACCTGTGGCTGCCGATGATAACCGGCCGCGCATTGCCCGACGTTTCGGGCCGCTTGCAGGCGCTGATGATGTTCGCGGGTGTGAACCTGTCATTCCTGCCCGGCCTGACCGAGATGTGGCAGAACGCAGGCGCCACCCTGTCATTCCTGTCCTTCGCGCTGTTCGTCGGATCAGTCGGCTGGTCCCTGCGCTTCGGACAGCGCGTAACACTGCCCGAAGTGGCAGGGGAACCCGCACCGGCCCAGGTCCGGCAGGCCTAACCCGCCGGACGCTGCGGCCCTGCCAGATCGGGCGGGGCCATTTCTTCCAGCTCTGCCAGTGTCAGCATGTCATACATGTCGCGCGAACGGTGGTTAAGTGCACGCGCGTTCAGCAAGCCACGGCGGGCGGACAAAGCCGCCCCCGCACATTCGGTAAAGTACTCGGATCGGACCTGAGCGTTCACGGGAAAGCCTCCTTCTGGTGCGTCGGGTCACAAGTCGCTGCAACACGCACCAAGGCCAGAGGTTCCCTGAACAGGCGGATGTCAGCCGAGACGGGCCTTCAGCTGCGCCCCGGCGGCGCCGAAATCCATCTGCCCGGTATATTCTGCCTTCAGATGCGCCATCACGCGGCCCATGTCGCGCAGGCTGGTCGCACCGGTTTCCGCGATGGCGTTGTCGATCGCCTGTTCCACTTCCGCAGGCGAAAGCTGGCGGGGCAGGAAATCCTCGATCACGCGGATCTCGGCCCGTTCCTTAGCGGCAAGATCGGTGCGGCCACCCTCTTCATAAACGCGGGCGCTTTCCTGGCGCTGCTTGACCATGCGGCCCAGCACGGCAAGAATATCTGCATCGGGCACGACTTCCTCGCCCTCGGCGCGGGCGGCGATGTCGCGATCCTTGACGGCGGCGTTGATCAGGCGCAGCGTCGAAAGGCGATCCGCCTCCTTCGCGCGCATGGCATCCTTCAGCGCAGCCTGCAGCTTGTCGCGGATTGTCATAAAAGAACTCCTGCTGTTCCAGTGGCGCAGAATACAGATCAAGGCCCGCATGCGCAACGCGCGTTAAGCCTTGACCATGCCCCCTCCAGACCATAGGTTCCGCCCGTTTATCCAAATGCAAAAAAAGGAGTCGCGCGATGGAGCCGCAATCCAAACCCACAGCCTGCCTAGCGCTGGCCGACGGGACGGTGTTCTATGGCCGCGGCTTCGGTGCCGTCGGGGAAACGGTGGCCGAACTGGTCTTCAACACCTCCATGACCGGTTATCAGGAAATCATGACCGACCCCTCCTATGCAGGGCAGATCGTGACGTTCACCTTCCCGCATGTCGGCAATGTCGGCACCACGGCAGAAGATGACGAAACCGCTGATCCGGTTGCCGCCGGCATGGTCGTCAAATGGGATCCGACCGAACCGTCGAACTGGCGCGCCACGACCGAACTGGCAGAATGGCTTCGGCTGAAAGGCCGGATCGGCATCGGCGGCCTGGACACGCGGCGGCTGACCCGCGCGATCCGCCAGCAGGGCGCACCCCATGCCGCGCTGGCACATGATCCTGATGGCAACTTCGACATTTCCGCCCTTGTTGCGAAGGCGAAAGGGTGGCGCGGCCTTGTCGGCCTTGATCTTGCCAAGGACGTGACCTGCGCCCAAAGCTATCGCTGGGATGAAAAGCGCTGGGCATGGCCCGAAGGCTTCACCAGGCGTGAGGGCGAAGGGCTGCGGGTCGTCGCCATCGATTACGGTGCGAAACGCAACATCCTGCGCTGTCTCGCATCGGCCGGCTGCGACGTGACGGTTCTGCCCGCCACCGCCACCGCGGAAGAGGTGCTGGCCCTCAACCCCGAAGGCGTGTTCCTGTCGAACGGCCCCGGCGATCCTGCGGCAACCGGCGAATACGCCGTGCCGATGATCAAGGGCGTTCTGGAAAAGGATGTGCCGGTCTTCGGCATCTGCCTTGGCCACCAGATGCTGGCGCTGGCGCTTGGCGCAAAGACCGTAAAGATGAGCCATGGGCACCACGGCGCCAACCATCCGGTGAAAGACAATGACACCGGCAAGGTTGAGATTACGTCGATGAACCACGGCTTTACGGTCGACAGCCAGACCCTGCCCGCTGGCGTTCTGGAAACGCATGTCAGCCTGTTCGACGGTTCCAACTGCGGCATCCGTCTGGATGGCAAGCCTGTGTTCTCGGTCCAGTACCACCCCGAGGCCAGCCCCGGCCCGCAAGACAGCTATCACCTGTTCGAACGGTTTGCAGAAGCCATGCAGGCCCGCCGCGCCTGATTAATGGCGGATTAACCTTTTTACGCGATGCCTTCCGGAGCACCGGAGGGCATCCCGATGAGCCTGCAACCGATCTATTCGCCCGAGCGGGCCGCCAAGCGTCCTTCGGCCCGGCCCACGCTGCCCGAACTGCTGCTGGCCAGCGGCGCGCTTGGCGAAACCGGGCTCGCCAGGGCCCGCGACTTTGCCGTTGAACGGGATATTGGCCTTGCCCAGGCAATTCTGGCGCTGCGGCTTGTTCCATCCGACCGGCTTTATCCCCTTCTGGCCCGCCATCACGGCATGCGCCGCATCGATCCCCTTACTGATGCGCCCGATCCGCGCCTGATCGACAGTCTGGATGCGGATTTCTGCCTGCGCCACAACCTCGTTCCGTGGCGGCAGCTTGGAGACGTAACGATCATCCTCGCCCCCACTCCCGAGGATTACGAGGCGCATCATGCCCACCTCACCTCGCGGCTGGGCCCCGTTGCTTGCGCCTTGGCGGATGAGGCTTCGGTGAACGCGGCCCTTCTGAACACGCGCGGCGCGGTGCTGGCCATGCGGGCACAGAACGCGGTGCCCGATCTTTACAGTTGCCGCAACTGGAACAACGCAGCGGTGCAGGACCCGCTTTTGCTGTGCCTGATCCTGCTGGTGGCCGTCGTGATCCTGTGGCCGGCATCTATTCTGGCAGTGGCCTCTGTTTGGGCCATCATCTCGCTTGTCCTGTCCATGGGGCTAAAACTGGTGGCAGCCATCGCTGCGCACCGTGCCAACCCGCCGCCCGCGCAGCCGCCCGTCATGGCCCACCTGCCGGTGGTGACGATCATCGTCGCCCTCTACCGCGAGGCTGATATTGCCGAGCGGCTGGTCCTGCGCCTGTCGAAGCTGGACTACCCGCGCGACCGGCTGGAAATCCTGCTGGCCGTGGAAGAACGCGATCACCTGACGCGGCAGGCACTCGCACACGCCAGCCTGCCCGAATGGATGCGCGTGATCGTGACACCACATGGCAAGCTGAAAACAAAGCCCCGCGCACTGAACCACGCGCTGACCTGTTCGCGCGGCAGCATCATCGGCATTTTCGACGCCGAGGATGCCCCGGCCCCCGACCAGATCCGCAAGATGGTGGATCGCTTCCACGCCGCGGGGCCGGATCTGGGCTGCCTTCAGGGTATCCTCGACTACTACAACCCCCGCACCAACTGGATCGCACGCTGCTTCACGGTGGAATATGCCGCCCTGTTCCGCGTGATCCTGCCGGGCATCCAGCGCCTGCGCATGGCGATCCCCCTCGGCGGCACCACCCTTTACGTCCGTCGCGAGGTTCTGGCCCGCATCGGCGCATGGGATGCCCATAACGTGACCGAGGATGCCGATCTGGGCATCCGCCTTGCCCGCCACGGCTATCGCACCGAATTGGTTCCCACCGTCACGCATGAGGAAGCCAACTGCATGCCGCTCGCCTGGATCCGGCAGCGGTCGCGCTGGCAAAAGGGCTACATGATGACATGGATCGTGCATATGCGCGAACCCCGCCGCCTGTGGCGTGAAATCGGGCCGCGCGGCTTCATCGGCTTTCAGATCATGTTCTTCTGCGCGCTGTCACAGGCGATCCTGGCGCCGGTGCTGTGGTCCTATTGGCTGTTGGCGCTTGGCTTTCCGCATCCCGTCACGCATGCCCTGCCAGGCTGGTCGGTCGTGGCGCTGGTGGGCATGTTCCTGATGACCGAGGCGATCAACATCACCATCGGCATCCTTGCCCTGCGTAAGACGGGCCACCGGATGAACCCGCTTTGGGTGCCGACCCTTCTGTTCTATTATCCGCTGGCCACCATCTCGGTCTACAAGGCGCTGTGGGAAATGGTGGCCAAGCCATTCTACTGGGACAAGACATCCCACGGCCATTTCGGCTAGCGCAGCTTCAGCTCTCCGGCATCCACCAGAAGGCGGGTTTCGAAGGCGCGGCTGATATGCATGCGCAGCGCCTCGTCGGCAGCTTCGCCGTCCCGCGCCTCGATCGCGGCCACAATGGCATCATGTTCGGCCATGGCCGATCCGTCCCGCCCTTCGGCCGCAAGCGAGGTGCCGGCCATCAGGGCCATCGACCGCTGCAAAAGTCCAAGCTGTTGCACAAGGAACCGGTTGTGCGAAGCAAGGTGGATCTGCTTGTGGAACCGCCGGTTGGCCCGTGAAAGAAGCTGCGGGTCCCCCCCCAGAAGCGAACGGTCTTCCTCCACCATGCGGCGCAGGACGGTGATTTCCTCGTCCCGCGCATGGCGGGCGGCAAGGCGCGCAGCCAAGCCTTCCAGCTCGGCCCGAACGGCATAGAATTCGGCAAGCTGGTTGTGATCAAGCGCAGCGACGATCAGGCTGCGCCCGTCGCGCACCAGCATCGACTGCGTTTCCAGCCGCTGCAGCGCCTCGCGCACGGGTGTGCGCGATACGCCCAGCCGTTCGGCCAGCTCTGATTCCACCAGGCGGTCGCCGGGTTTGTAGGTGCCGCCCTCGATCGCGGCGATGATCAGCGAATATGCGTCCTT
Organism: Falsirhodobacter deserti; assembly: GCF_004015795.1. Taxonomy (GTDB): domain Bacteria; phylum Pseudomonadota; class Alphaproteobacteria; order Rhodobacterales; family Rhodobacteraceae; genus Falsirhodobacter; species Falsirhodobacter deserti. The sequence continues at coordinate 1,547,081 of NZ_ML137218.1, forward strand.
CTGCACCCTTGGCCCCCTTTTCCGGCTGCCGCATTTATCCCCCTGCGGCAAAGTGCTGCAACCGCCGTTCCGGTGACAGATTGCCGCGCCCGCATCACAAAGCTATTATCCTGCACATGATTTCCCAAGACTTTCAGCATGTGCGCGCATGGGTGTTCGATCTGGACAACACCCTTTACCACCCATCCGCCCGCCTGTTCGACCAGATCGAGGTGAAGATGACCGATTGGGTCATGCGCACCCTTTCAGTTGAACGGGAGGAAGCGGACCGGATGCGCGCCGCCTATTGGCAGCTTTACGGCACCACGCTTGCCGGCCTGATGCGCGAACATGACGTCGATCCCGTGTCCTATCTGGTCGACGTGCACGACATCTCGCTTGCCCATCTGACGATCGACGATCTTCTGGCCTCGCATATCCGCCGGTTGCCGGGGCGGCGCATCGTTTACACCAATGGCTCCGCCCCCTATGCCGAACGGGTGCTACAGGCGCGGGGCCTGTCGGGCCTGTTCGATGCGGTTTACGGCGTGGAACATGCCGATTACCGCCCCAAGCCCGAGCGTGAGGCGTTCGAGGCCATTTTCAGCGCCGACGGTCTGAACCCCGCCGAAGCCGCCATGTTCGAGGATGACGCACGGAACCTTGCCGTGCCCCACGCGCTTGGGATGCGCACGGTGCATGTGGCCGAGCGGCCTGCCCCCGCGCCCCATATCCACCACCACACCGATGATCTTGCCGCCTTTCTGGGACGGCTTCTGGAATAGCATGATGGACACCGACATTCTGATCTCGGGCGGCGGGGTGGCCGGACTGACCGCAGCCGCAGCTTTCGGCACCAAGGGCTTTCGGGTGATCTGCGTTGATTCCGCACCCGTCGCGCCCGAGGATCAACGCTCGACCGCGTTTCTTCAACCCGCCATCCCTGTGCTGGAGGCGGCGGGGCTTTGGGATCGCCTTGCCCCGCAGGCCGCGCCGCTGCAGGTCATGCGGATCGTCGATGCGGGCGGGCCCCTGCCCGAAGCGCGGCTGGTGCGGGAATTCGATGCCGCCGAAATCTCGGATCAGCCCTTCGGGTGGAACCTGCCGAACATGCTGCTGCGCAAGGTGATGGCCGCCCGCCTGGAGGACCTGCCGAACGTGACGCATCTGCAAGGCATCGGCACGGCCCGTCTTGCCACGCGGGAAGCGGGCGCACGGGTGGCGCTGACCGATGGCACGACCGTCAGCGCAAGGCTGGTCATCGCCGCCGATGGGCGCGACAGCCCGATGCGCCGCGCGGCAAACATCCCGGTGCGGGTAACGCGGTTCGGGCAGAAGGCGCTGGCCTTCAGCGTCACGCATGACATCCCCCACCAGAACGTTTCCACCGAGGTGCATCGCACGGGCGGGCCCTTCACGCTGGTTCCCCTGCCCGACAAGGACGGCACCCACCGATCCGCCATCGTCTGGATGGAACGGGGAGCGGAGGCGGAGCGGCTGCGCGGCCTGCCCCCGGACCAGCTTTCCGTGGCCGCAACCGAACGTTCGGCCGGCATCCTTGGCACGCTGAAGGTCGACTCGCCCACCGGCATCTTCCCGATCATCGCGCAGGTCGCAGATCGGATGGCCTCGGAACGGCTGGCCCTGATGGCCGAAGCCGCGCATGTGCTGCCGCCCATCGGTGCGCAGGGGCTGAACACCTCGCTGGCGGATCTGGCGGCGCTGCTGGATCTGGCCCACCCCGACACGCTGGGCAATGCCGCGATGCTGGAGGCGTATCACCGCCGCCGCCATGCCGATGTGCGGACCCGCGCCGCAGCGATCCGCGCCCTGAACCGGACCTCCATGCTGTCGGTGCCGATGATGCGTGATCTGCGGGCCTTCGGGCTTCAGGCGCTGCACGGGGTGACGCCAGTGCGCCGCGCCTTGATGCGGGCGGGACTTGGCCGCTAAACCGGGCCGGGGCGGCGTTCCTCGCTCAGCAGGACGTTCGCCTCCACCTGCCCCACGCCCGGCAGGGTCATGATCCGCCGGCGCAGGACGCGTTCGAAATCGGCAATATCGCGCGCCACCACCCGCAGGCGGTAATCGAACAGGCCCAGAACGTGCTGCACGATCTGCACCTCGGGAATGGCGGTGGCGGCGCGCTCGAAATCCTCAAGGCTGACGCGGCCTTTCGTGGCCAGCTTGATGCCCAGAAACACCGTCACGCCAAAACCAAGCGCCTCGCGGTCCACCACCACGCGGCGGCCGGTCAGGATCCCCGCCTCTTCCAGCCGGCGGATACGGCGCCAGGCGGCAGGCTGGGACAGGCCGAAACGGCGGCCCAGCGCCCCCGCCGATTGCGTCGCATCCTGTGCAAGCGCGCGAAGAAATGCGCGGTCGGTGTCGTCAAGATCGGTCATACCGGCAGCGCCTCGGCATCCTTGATGGTGGAAACAAGCATCAGCGCCTCGATATCGGCGATATGCGGCAGGGTCAGGATCTTCTCGCGATAGATTTCCTGCCAATGCGCCATGTCGCGGGCGATGACGTTCAGCCGCAGGTCGATCCGGCCAAGGAAGGTCTCGATCGCCAGAACCTCCGGCACCTCGCGCGCGGCGGCGATGAAATCGTCAAATGCGCGGGGGGCCGTCTTGTCGAGGCTGAAGCGCAGGGACACCTCCACCTCGTAGCCCATCGCCCGCCAGTCGATCACCGCTTCCTGCGCACGGATGATGCCTTGGGCCGTCAGCCGTTCCAGCCGCCGCCACGCTGTTGCCTGCGCCACCCCCGTTCTTTCGGCAATGGTGGCCGTGCTGGCGGAAGGATCATCCAGCAGATGGCGCAAAAGGCGGCGGTCGGTATCGTCCAGCTGCATGATCTATTCCGCTTTCAGCCTAGCACGCATGAATATCTCATCCTCTGACGGAAGACCTGCAAGATTGCAACGTGGTTCGCTCGTTTGCGGCTACACTGCCCCCACAAAGACAAGGAGAGCGGATATGCGCGTCTATTATGATCGCGATTGCGACATCAACCTGATCAAGGACAAGAAGGTCGCGATCCTCGGCTATGGCAGCCAGGGCCACGCCCATGCGCTGAACCTGCGCGATTCGGGCGCGAAAAACCTCGTCGTCGCGCTGCGCGAAGGCTCCCCCTCAGCCAAGAAAGCAGAAGCCGAAGGCCTGAAGGTCATGGGCATCGCCGAAGCCGCCGCTTGGTGCGACCTGATCATGTTCACCATGCCCGACGAACTGCAGGCCGAGACGTACAAGAAATACGTCCATGACAACCTGCGGGAAGGCGCGGCGATTGCCTTCGCCCACGGCCTGAACGTGCATTTCGGCCTGATCGAGCCGAAGCCCGGCGTGGACGTCATCATGATGGCCCCCAAAGGCCCCGGCCACACCGTTCGCGGCGAATACACCAAGGGCGGCGGCGTTCCCTGCCTCGTGGCCGTGCACCAGGATGCAACGGGCCGCGCGATGGAGCTTGGCCTGTCCTATTGTTCGGGCATCGGCGGCGGCCGTTCGGGCATCATCGAGACGAACTTCCGTCAGGAATGCGAAACCGACCTGTTCGGCGAACAGGCAGTTCTGTGCGGCGGCCTCGTCGAGCTGATCCGCATGGGCTTCGAAACGCTGGTGGAAGCCGGCTATGAACCCGAGATGGCCTATTTCGAGTGCCTGCACGAAGTGAAGCTGATCGTGGACCTGATCTACGAAGGCGGCATCGCCAACATGAACTACTCGATCTCCAACACGGCCGAGTATGGCGAATACGTGTCGGGCCCGCGCGTTCTTCCCTATGAAGAAACGAAGGCCCGCATGAAAGCTGTCCTGACCGACATCCAGAACGGCAAGTTCGTGCGTGACTTCATGCAGGAAAACGCCGTCGGCCAGCCCTTCTTCAAGGCAACGCGCCGCATCAACGATGAACACCAGATCGAACAGGTCGGTGAAAAGCTGCGTGCGATGATGCCTTGGATTTCCAAGGGCAAGATGGTCGATCGCGCCCGCAACTGATGATGAAAGGGCGCCCGGCCGGGCGCCCTTTTCATTTCCGCCCGACCGTGACCTTCACCTTCGCAGGCTTGGCGGCCGTCCTGGCCGCGGCAACTGCCAGAAGGCTCAGGCACAGGGCAAGCACGACAAGCGTATCCACCGACATCGTTCTGTCCTTTCGCATCTTCACGAAAGCAACCGGCGGATCGGGCAAATGTTCCCTCAGCCCGCCTGCTCCACCGCGGTGACGACACTTTCGACCACCTCGGAAAGAAGCACGGGATCTTCGGCCTCGGCCATCACGCGGATCAGGGGTTCCGTCCCCGACTTGCGGATCAGCAGCCGCCCCTTGCCATGCAGCCGCGCCTCGGCCTCCGTGATGGCGGCCTTCACCGGTGCAGCTGCCAGCGGCTCCTGCCCTGCGGCGTAACGGACGTTCTTCAGCATCTGCGGCACGGTCTCGAAGCTCTGCGTCAGCTCGGATGCCTGCCTGCCAGACCGCGCCATCTCGGCCAGGAACTGCAGGCCGGCCACCAGCCCGTCGCCGGTGGTGGTATGATCGGTCATCACGATATGGCCCGACTGTTCGCCGCCCAGATTGAAGCCGCCCTCCCGCATCCGTTCCACGACATAGCGATCGCCGACCGGTGTGCGCTCCAGCCGCAGGCCGCGCCCTTCAAGAAACCGCTCCAGTCCAAGGTTGGACATCACGGTGGCCACAAGCGCGCCGCCTTTCAGCCGGCCCTCCTCGGCCCAGCGGGCCGCCAGCAGCGCCATGATCTGGTCGCCATCGGCCACACGGCCATGCTGGTCAAGGATCATCACGCGATCCGCATCGCCATCCAGTGCGATGCCCACATCCGCGCCATGCGCCACCACAGCCTCGGCCGCGGCTTCGGGATGGGTGGAGCCGCAATGCAGGTTGATGTTCTTGCCATTGGGCGAGGTGCCGACCGGGATCACATCCGCCCCCAGTTCCCAAAGCACCTCGGGCGCCGCGCGATAGGCGGCACCGTTGGCGCAATCGATCACCACCTTCAATCCATCCAGCCGCAACCCGTGCGGGAAGGTCGTCTTGGCATATTCCTGGTAACGCCCGCGCCCATCCTCGATCCGTTTGGCGCGGCCGATATCGGCGGGATCGGCCAGCGGGATCTCGGTGTCCAGCAGGGCCTCGATCTCGGCCTCGGCGGCGTCAGACAGCTTGAAGCCGTCAGGACCGAAGAACTTGATGCCGTTATCCTGATGCGGGTTGTGACTGGCCGAGATCATGACCCCGAGATCCGCCCGCATCGATCGTGTCAGAAAGCCCACGGCCGGCGTCGGCACCGGCCCCAGCAGCAGCACGTTCATGCCCATCGCCGTCAGCCCCGCTGTCAGCGCATTTTCCAGCATATAGCCGGACAGGCGCGTATCCTTGCCGATCACCACGCGCGGCATCACCGACTTGCGCCGGAAATACTTGCCTGCCGCAAGGCCAAGCCGCAGCGCGATCTCTGCCGTCATGGGCGCCGTGTTGGCGGTGCCGCGCACCCCGTCTGTGCCGAAAAGCTTGCGGGTCATTCCATTCCTCCGGTCGAGGCCATCCACAGCGACAATGCCTGCCGTGTTGCCCATACATCATGCACGCGCAGCAACTGCGCCCCTTGCGCCACGCCCGCCAGCGCGACCGCAACCGATCCCGGCATCCGGTCACGCGGAACCATTGCCCCGCCGATCCTGCCGATGAAACCCTTGCGCGACACGCCCAGCAGGATCGCACAGCCAAGCCCGTGAAACAGCGACAGCCCGCGGATCAGCGCAAGGTTATGGGCCATCGTCTTGCCGAACCCAATTCCGGGGTCCACCACGATCCGTGCGCGGGGAATGCCCGCCGCCTCGGCCACCGCGATACGCTCGGCCAGATGGTCGTAAACATCCAGCAGCACATCGCCGTATCGCGGATCGTTCTGCATCGTTTCCGGCACGCCCTGCGCATGCATCAGGCAGATGGAGGCGCCGGTGCGGGCCACGGTTTCGGCCATGGCCGGATCATAAATCATCGCCGAAACGTCGTTGACCATCGCAGCCCCCGAAACCTCGGCCACCGCCGCCTTGCGCGTATCAACCGAGATCGGGCAAAGCCCCTGCAGAGCCGCGATCACCGGACGGGTGCGGCGGATCTCTTCATCCGCGGCGACGGTTTCCGCGCCGGGACGCGTGCTTTCGCCGCCAATATCCAGCATGTCGGCATCTTCAGCCACGATCCGCGCCTGCGCCACCGGATCATATGTGCCGCCATCGGAAAAACTGTCCGGCGTCGCGTTAACGATGCCCATGATGCGCGGCGCATCCCATGTCAGCCCGTGCAGCCCCGGACGCGGGGCCGTCAGGCGGGCCAGAACCTCAGCCGGCAGGTCCGATGCCGCGATCAGGCGGGGCGGGCGATCCCGCTCCAGCACCTCGGCGCGATCGAACCAGCACCAGCCGCCGGCGAGGGGAAGCGCCCCGTCCGGGCGCGCGCGATCGGTCATCGCGATGGGGCGGTAATAAGTCATGGCGGCAGTTCTATCCAAGCCGCGTGCGGTGGCAAGTCACCCCTGAACGACGCGGACGCGGCTTTCCGCCGAGATTGGAACAAAAGCCGTGATCTCATCCACGCCAAGGATCTTTGCAAGCCAAAGCACCAGCGCATCCGGCGCGGTGGAGGCAGGCGGCTCGGATGCCCCCAGCACCATCTTTGACGGCGCCCAAAGCACTGCCAGCCCCTGCCGCAGCGCCCAATCCATCTCGGTCCGCGTTGCGGCTACGGTAACGCCGCCTGTCACCCGCTGCCACGCCGCCTGTTCGATCGCCAGAAGGTCCAGCCGGCGCTGCGCCTGCGGATCGGAAACCTGCACCGGGTCGCCTGCCACGCAGTTGATCGCCCCGGCAACCGGCACGCCCGCATGCCCCAGCCAGACGATGCGGGGGGCGGGTGCGGCCCCGCCCGTCACCGTCACATCCCCGCGCCGGCGGGTAACGTCGATGCCAAGGGTGAAGGGGCCGCGATCGGGCTTTTCGATGACCAACCGAACTGCTTGCGCCTGCGGATGGGCCAGAATACGACCCGCAATGCCATCCGCCAGCGTTTCCAGCAGGTTGACCCGGCGCGCCGCCAGTTCATCGGCAATGGCTTCTGAAATACGGTCATAGGACAGGATAAGGTCAACCTCGTCCCCCGCCCGGACGCGCGTCACCTCCACCTCCACATGGAAGCGCAGCCGCTGGCGAGTGCCGCGCTCCACCTCGAAGGCGCCAATCTCGATTTCGACCACGTGGTCGCGCAGAAAAATCCGGTCCATGCGGCGCAATCTACGCCACTCTCATTCCCGGTAGAAGAGGTGACCGCCGATCGCCGCCGTGCGTGGCAGTCGCGAGGCCCAGGACGGGTTCACCGCCCGCGTGTGGAAATGCGTCGCCCCCTTGGTCAGCATCCTTGGCGCCCCGTCCAGCATCACGGCGGCAATCTTGCCCGCCCGTTCGAAGGCGCGCTTTTCCGTCACGACTTCCGGCTTGCCGTCGCAGATGAACGAAAACTGGCACACCGACCCCTTTTCGCCCTGCGTGACCACCGCGCAGACATCGGAAGGATAGGATGAGGCATCGACGCGGTTCAGGATCACCTCTGCCACCGCGAACTGGCCCTGCAGGGGTTCGCCCCGTGCTTCGAAATAGACGGCTTCGGCAAGGCACTTCCAGTCGGCATCATGTGCCACCTCGGGGCTTTGCGCACGCAGCCACTGGGTGTCATAGCGGATCATCGGAAGCGCCTTCGGCACCGGATCAGAAAGAGAGCGGCCGGCATCTGGCACATAAGCCACACGTTCCACCTCGGCATTCGGGCCAAGTCGGGGCATGTGGAAGCCCGGATCGGCTTTGGCGCCCATCGTGCCCGCCAACAGGAAGGCCGCAGCGGCCAGTCCCAGTCCAAACAGTCGCATGATGTCAGTCCCGCATTGTTTCACACGTCATGCGGCTGGGACGTCCCTTCTACCCATCCGCGCACAACAGCGGTCTCTCGTAACGGCTAGATGACAGAAAGTCCACCTAGAGTGGTTAAGAAGGGTTAACGATAGTGTCAGGGCGGCGCAGTTCCCCCGTGATCCAGTCCCGCTCCCCCACCGGGGTGACACGTTCCGAAAGGGCCAGATGCGCCGCAGCCAGCCGCGCCAATGGCACCCGATAGGGCGAGCAGGAGATGTAATCGAAACCGGCCTTGCGGCAGAAGGCGATGGTGTCCGGATCGCCGCCATGTTCGCCGCAAAGCGAAAGCGTCAGGTCCGGCCGGGCCGCCCGCCCCCGCTCGGCCCCGATCAGCAACAGCTCGCCCACGCCTTCGATATCAAGGGTGTGGAAGGGATCTTCGGGAAAAACGCGGCTTTTGACATAGGCGTTCATGAAGCGGCTCGCGTCATCGCGCGACAGGCCATAGGTCATCTGCGTCAGATCGTTCGTGCCAAAGGACAAAAAGGCAGCGTTCACCGCCAGGTCGCCCGCCCGAAGCGCGGCGCGGGGCGTTTCCACCATCACGCCCAGACGGTATCCCAGTTCCGCCCCTTCCTGCATCCGCACCGCCGAGGCGACGGCGTCGATCCGGCTGCGCACCAGTTCCACCTCCCGCCGTGCCGAGATGAGGGGGACCATGACCTCGGGCACTACGCGAATCCCCTCGCGGGCGCAGGCCAGCGTCGCCTCGAAGATGGCGCGGGCCTGCATTTCATAGATTTCCGGCCATGCGATCCCAAGGCGGACGCCGCGCATTCCCAGCATGGGGTTCGCCTCGGCCAGCGCCTCGGCGCGGCGGATGATCTCGGACAGCGGCCGGTCCAGCGCTTCAGCAAGGGACCGCAGCCCTTCACGCGTTTTCGGCAGGAATTCGTGCAGCGGCGGGTCCAGCAGGCGGATGCAGACCGGCTTGCCTGCCATGATCGTGAACAGCCGTATGAAATCTGCCCGCTGCATCGGCAAAAGCCGCGCCAGCGTGGCCGCACGATCCGTTGGCCCGTCGGCGAAGATCATCTCGCGCATGACGGTCAGGCGGTCATCCTCAAGGAACATATGTTCCGTCCGGCACAGGCCGATGCCCTGCGCGGCAAAGCGGCTGGCAAGTTCGGCATCGGCAGGCGTGTCGGCATTGGCCCGAACGCCGATGTCGCAGGCGGCCTCCACCCACCCCAGCAGCGTGCGGAACGCATCGTCCAGTGACGGCGCAAGCAGCTCCGCAGCGCCTGCCAGCGCTTCGCCGGTGGAACCGTCCAGCGTGATGATATCGCCTTCATGCAGCACGCGCCCGTCGGGCAGGGTCAGAATGCGTTCGCGCGGATCAAGCCGCAGATCGCCCGCCCCCACCACGCAAGGCACGCCAAGGCCGCGCGCGATCACGGCGGCATGGCTGGTGGCCCCGCCCCGTTCCGTCAGCACGCCGGCGGCGGCATGCATGCCACGCACATCCTCGGGCGCCGTTTCGCGGCGCACCAGAATGCACGGCTCCCCCCGTGCGGCAAAGGTCTGCGCGGTGACGGAACTGAAGGCGATCCGCCCGACCGCCGCACCCGGCGAGGCGGGAATACCCCGCACGATCCGGTCGCGCGGCGCGCGGGGATCGACCTGACGGTGCATCATCTCGGCCAGATCGCGGGGCTTGATCCGCAGAACCGCCTCTTGCCGCGGGATCACGCCGTCATTGGCCAGCGCAACGGCGATGCGCACACCAGCCCCCGAACTGCGCTGCACCTTCACCGCATCCAGCACCGACAGATGGCCGTTCTCGATCGTGAACTCGATCTGCATTTCTTCGCGCAGGCGTTCGCGGCAACGGGCGCCGTGGCGGATCAGGTCCGCGAACATCTGCGGGGCCTCCTCCTCCAGCGAGGGGCCGCGCGCATCGCGCGTCAGGTAAAGTTCGGCACCCTCGGCCAGCGAAAAACCGCCCTGGCTTTGATTGCGGAAGCGGCCCGTGATCTGCGGGCGGCCCGTTTCGCCGTCCACGAACTGGATCACGCCCGAACCCGAAAGCCCCTGCCCCACGCCCTGCGCCATCTGCTGCACCAGCAGGCCCAGCCCAGCCCCTTCGGGCGCACCCTTGGCCTGCCGTAGCAGCCGCGCGCTCGTCCCCTCCCACGCGCGGGACATGGATCGGGTCACCTCGGTCAGCTGGCGGGCGGGATTTTCGGGGAACGGTTCATCCGTCTGGTCCTGATAGGCGCGCAGCGCCTCGCCCAGGTCGGACCCGTCGAACATGTCGGGATCAAGCCGCGCCACGTGGATGGCATAGGCCTGAACAAAGCGCAGATAAAGCTGGTCCGCCGCGGCCTTGCCATGGGTGCGGGAAAGCTCGGCGTGCCGCGCCGCGTTCATGCCGATGTTCAGGACGGTTGAAGGGCCGCCCCAATCGGTTTCCTGCGGGCTCGGCCTGACAGAAACAAGAGGCGCGGGACCGAAACGCGACAGGATGCGCGCGCAATCCACCGGCTGGCCCTGCGCGATGGCCCGCACGGTCACGATGGGCAGCGCCACCGTCAGCGGCACGGGAATATCCAGCCGGATCAGCCGCTGCAGGCACTTGGCCCGCCAGCCATGTGCGGCGGCGGTGATGCATTGGGTGGGGGTGATCAGGACATGGTCCGGGAAGGGCGCGCTCATCTGCATGATACAAGGATAGCGGCGGCGCGCCGTTTCGCCAATGGCCCGCGTCCGGAACATCCGGACGCGGCAAGGCCGTCAATCGGCAATCTTCGTGAGGTCGGCGACGCTGGAACAGGCGGCGCGGATGCGGTGCAGCAGGTTCAGGCGATTCCGGCGAACGATCTCGTTCTCAGAATTGACCTGCACAGCCTCGAAGAAGGCATCGATCGGCACGCGAAGGGCAGCCATCGCGGTCATCGCGGCTGCGAAATCCTGCGCTTCCAGTGCCGGGCCGATCCGCCCGTCGGCCAGATCAAGCGCGGCAAACAGCGCTTTTTCTTCATCCGTTTCGGCGAACTTGGCATCGGCACCGAAGGAATATTCGACACCGTCCTTCGCTTCGGCCTGGCCAAGGATGTTGGCGGCACGGCGGAAGCCCTGAAGCAGGTTCGTGCCGTCCTCCGAAGACAGGAACGCCTGAAGCGCCTCGGCCCGCTTCACCAGAAGCGCCAGATCGTCGTTTCCTGGCATGGCAAGGCAGGCATCAATCACATCGTGCCGAACGCCCTGATCGCGCAGGTGGACCTTCAGACGATCATGGAAGAAGCCCAGAAGATCGGCGACGACGTCGGTCGCACCGCCATGCTGTTCCACGCCCCTGGACAGGATCTGCGACAGGCCGGTGGCGATGCCGTTGCCCAGCACCAGCCGGATCACGCCCAGCGCGGCGCGGCGCAGCGCGTAGGGGTCCTTCGATCCCGTCGGCTTTTCGTCAATCGCCCAGAAGCCGGTCAGCGTGTCGATCTTGTCGGCCAGCGCCACCGCCACCGTGACCGGCGCCGTCGGCACCACGTCCGACGGGCCAAGGGGCGAATAATGCCACTGGCACGCCTCGGCCACCTGGCCATCAAGGCCCGCAGCTTCGGCGTAATAGCGGCCCATCAAGCCCTGAAGCTCGGGGAATTCGCCGACCATGTCAGATTGCAGATCGGCTTTGGCCACCTGCGCGGCTTGCGTTGCCAGCGCGGGATCGGCACCGACCAGCGGCGCGAGTTCCGCCGCCAGATCGGCGATGCGGGCCACGCGGTCGGCCTGGCTGCCAAGACGGTTGTGGAAGGTCACATCGGCAAGGCCTGCGCCCATCCCCTCCAGCCCTTCGGCCTTCACGGTGCGCAGATCGTTTTCCCAGAAGAACCGCGCATCCGACAAACGGGCGGACAGCACCTTCTGGTTGCCCTTCAGGATCGTCTCGCCTTCATCGACGGTGGTGCGGTTGGCGACGGTCACGAACTTCTCGATCCGGCCCGAAGGCGCTTTGACCGAAAAGAACTTCTGGTGTTCCTTCATGGAGGTCTGCAGAACCTCGGGCGGCAGGCCAAGGAACGCCTCGTCGATGCTGCCCATCAGCACGACAGGCCATTCGACCAGTCCCGCAACCTCGGCCAGAAGGCCCTTGTCCTCCACCAGCTCCAGCCCTTGGGCGAAGGCGGCGGTGGTGGCGTCGTTCCAGATGATCGCCTCACGCTCGGCACTGTCCAGCACCACATGGGCAGCCAATAGTTTCGCGCGATAATCGTCGAATGAGGATACCGCGAACCGGCCCGGCGCCATGAAGCGATGGCCTTCCGTGGTGTTGCCCGCCGTCAGGTGATCGACGGTCACCGGCACCACGTCGCTGCCCGCCTCGGTCGTCAGCAGGCACAGGATGGAATGCAGCGGGCGCACCCAGCGAAGCTGTCCGCTGCCCCACCGCATGGATTTCGGCCACGGGAAGGTGCGGATCGTCCGCTCCACCACCTCGGCCACGATATCGGCGGCAGGGCGGCCAGGCTTTGTCACCCGTGCATAGAGGATCTGGCCCTTCTTGTCGTCGCGAACCTCGATCACGACGCCGTTCAGGTGGACATGGCTGCCCGAAGGCTGGCCCGCCAGCGCCATCACGGGCGCCGCATCGGTGATGCCAAGGCCGCGCAGGAACCCTGCCAGCGCCTGTTCGGGGGCATCGGCCTTGGGGCCCTTGCGCTCCTCCGCGACGGTGGGGGATTCGGCGTTCAACCCTTCCACCGCCAGCACCAAACGGCGCGGCGTGGAAAAGGCCCCGGCCGAGGCATAGGTCAGACCCGCCTCCACCAGACCATTGGTGACCAGCTTTTGCAGATCCTCGCGCGCGCGGGCCTGCATGCGGGCGGGAATTTCCTCGGAGAAGAGTTCGAGCAGAAGATCGGGCATGTACAGGTATCCGTCAGTGAGAGGCGCCGGCGTCGGTCATCACGAAGGCATCGGCGCAGCGCTTGGCCAGCGCACGCACGCGGCCGATATAGGCCTGCCGTTCTGTGACAGAGATGACGCCCCGCGCATCCATCAGGTTGAACAGGTGGCTGGCCTTGATGCACTGGTCATAGGCCGGCTGCGACATGATGATGCGGCGGCCTGCGCCGTCCACCTCGGGGGCCGACAGGATGCGGTCGCATTCCGCTTCGGCATCCTTGAAATGCTGCAGCAGCATGTCGGTATCGGCAATGTCGAAGTTCCAGCGGCTGTATTCCTGTTCGGCCTGCCGGAACACGTCGCCATAGGTCAGCGGCGTCGGGCTGTCCGGGTCGTTGAACGGCATGTCCATCACGTGATCCACGCCCAGCACATACATGGCCAGACGTTCAAGGCCATAGGTCAGCTCGCCCGAAACAGGTTTGCAGTCATGCCCGCCGACCTGCTGAAAATAGGTGAACTGCGACACTTCCATCCCGTCGCACCACACTTCCCAGCCAAGCCCCCACGCCCCCAGCGTCGGGGATTCCCAGTCATCCTCCACGAAGCGGATATCGTGCAGGTTCATGTCGATGCCGATGGCCTGAAGGCTGCCAAGATACAGCGCCTGAAGGTCGGGCGGCGAAGGCTTCAGGATCACCTGATACTGGTAATAGTGCTGAAGACGGTTCGGGTTTTCGCCATAGCGTCCGTCTGTCGGGCGGCGCGAGGGCTGGACATAGGCCGCAGCCCACGGCTTGGAGCCGAGAGAGCGCAGGGTCGTGGCCGGGTGGAAGGTTCCCGCCCCCACCTCCATGTCGTAGGGTTGAAGCACCGCACAACCTCGGGCACCCCAATAGCCCATCAGGCGCAGGATGATCTCCTGAAAACTGCGGGGGGGCGTGGTGGCAGACATGGCGGCTCCTTCACTCGGGGTCGCCACTGCATAGGGGGCACGGGCGGGTGCGTCAACGCATCCAGAAGCGCGGCATGAACAGCACGAACACTGTCAGCAGCTCCAGCCGGCCAACAAGCATGCCGAAGATCATGATCCACTTGGTCGCATCGGGGAAATCGGTCAGCGCCCCACTGGGGGCGACCCCGCCCCCGAACACCGGCCCGACATTCGCGATCGATGTCCATGCCGCCGTGATGGAGGCCCGCACATCCAGCCCCGTCATCGACAAAAGCACCACCAGCACGCCGAAGGTCAGCATGAACATCGTGAAGAACAGGATGACCGAGTTCATCACGTCGCGATCCACCACCTTGCCTTCGTACCGGACCGAGATGACGGCGTTGGGCGAACGCAGGCGGCGGATCTGCACTCGGATCGCCTCGAACAGGATCAGATAGCGGAACACTTTCACTGAACAGCCGGTCGAGGATGTGCACCCGCCGATCAGCCCGACGATGATGAGGATCAGCAGCGGGAAGGCATCCCATTGCGACAGGTCCACGCTGGTGAACCCCGTGCCCGAAAATGCCGAAACCACGTTGAACATCGTTTCGCGAAAGGATGGCAGAACCGGCGCGCGGTTGGCCCAGACGTCATAGATCACGATGGCGACGGTGGCATACAGGTTCCAGCGCAGATAGGTCCGCACCTGCCGGTCGTGCCAGATCGGCGCGTAATGGCCGTGCAGCATCTGGACATACCGGATGAAGGGCAGCGTCGCAGCCAGCATGAAGAACACGCAGGCATATTCCAGCGGACCCGCAAACGCCCCGAACGAGGCATCGTGCGAGGAGAAGCCGCCCGTGGAGATGGCCGTCAGCGAATGGGCCAGCGCATCGAAGCCCGTCATGCCCATCGCGCTGAAGGTCAGCATGCAGACGACCGTCATGCCGACATAGATGCGGATCAGCGCGGCAGAGATGTCCATGGCGCGGGGCAGGATCTTGCCCAGCGTGTCAAACCCTTCCGAGCGGAAGAACTGCATCCCCCCAACCTTCATGACCGGCAGGAACAGCATCGCGACAATAACGATCCCCAGGCCGCCCAGCCACTGCAGGATGGCGCGCCACAGGATGATGCCTGCCGGAAGATCGTCCAGCCCGCTGAAAACGGTGGCCCCGGTGGTGGTCATTCCCGAAACGGATTCGAACATCGCATCGGTGAAGCTTGCCTGCGTGGCACCGATGATGAAGGGCAAGGCCCCGAACAGCGGCAGCCCGATCCAGACCCCTGCCGTCAGCAGGAAGATCTGCTGCAGGTTCATCGCACCGCGTGTACCATTGGCACAGGCCAGTGCCGTGGCCGCCCCCAGCACCATCGTGATGAGCGAGATTTGCAGGAAACTCGCCCACTCCCCCTCGCCGGTGAACAGATCGAACATCATCGGCACCAGCATCGTGACGCCAAGCGCCACGACCAGAAGGCCGATCACATAGGCAACGGGCCGTATATCCACTAGCCCCGTTTGTTTTTGCGCCCGTTCAGCCACTGTGGACCAGCGTTGCAAGCATCTTCGGGTCGATGCTTTGCTGTGCGAAGGTCTGCCCCTCGGTCAGGACCGAAACGGCGTCGTGGGAGTGGAGCGATTCCTGATGGCTGGCGATGATGCGGAAATCGCGTACGCGCGGATCGGCCTGCAGCACGGCGCAGAAGGACCGGGCGGCGTCTTCCACGAAGATCGGGTTGGCGGCGTTCAGTTCGGCAAAGGCCTGTTCATCCTCGCGCTTGACCATGACCTGCGTTTCGGTCGGCACGGCGGTGCGGGCCAGCGCGATCAGATCCTCGAACCACAGCCGGTCGCCCGTCATTTCCACCGACAGGCGCGCGACGGACCGCTGCGAATGGGGCGTGGCAAGCTGCCCCCGCGTTTGGCGGGCATGTTCGGACAGTTCCAGCGAACACGGGCAGGTGGAGGAGTAAACATAGTCGAGATGCATCATCTTCTTGCGCTGGCCGGCCACGTCCACCAGTTCCAGCGCGATGTCGTAATACTGCCACCCCGTCAGCCCCGACCGCAGCGAGTGCACGCGCGCGGGGAAGGAAAACCGCATCTGGATGCGCGCATCGAAGCTGCCAAGGTCGCGCTTGTAATCCTCCAGCGCGTGCTCGATCACTTCAAGCGAGCAGTCACGCTCGGCATGGGCATAAAAGGACCGCATGATGCGGCTCATGTTGATGCCCTTCTTTTCCGCCTCAAGGCTGACGGTGCCGGTGACCGAGGTTTCCAGAACCACATCCCCGCCATCCTTCAGCCGGTACCGGATCGGCAGGCGGAAGTTGGAAATGCCCACATGCTGGATGACGGCCTGCGCCCCCACGATCAGGCTGGACGGGCCGTTCTGCAGATCGGGAAGCGTCGCGCGGTAGGCCGCATCGGCCGTGAAACCCGCAGGATAAGCGCGGCTCAGCTCCGGATAAGCGCGAAGAACCGCGGGAAGCTGCAGCGCGGCAACGTCATCCTCCGTCGCGTTGGCCGTATAGTGGCGCAAAACCGCAAGCGCGGCCTCCGCCTCGGCCCGCGTCGGCGGAAGGTCAGCACGGATGTTCATCGTAAACCCCTTCGTGGGATCAGGCGCGGCTTATATAGCGCCGCCGCGCCGTTCGCCCAAGTCAGATCACATCCAGCGCGTTGCGGATGTCGGTAATAAGATCGTCCGCATCCTCGAGCCCCACGGACAGGCGGATCAGGCCGGGCGTGATGCCCAGTTCGGCCTTCTGTGCGTCCGGCAGGCGCTGGTGCGTCGTGGTGGCCGGATGCGTCGCGATGGATTTCGCATCCCCCAGGTTGTTCGACATCTTGATGACGCGCAGCGCGTTCAGGAAGCGGAAGGCCGTATCCTTGTCCGCCAGTTCGAACGCGATCATCGTGCCACCTTCGGACATCTGCGACTTCGCCAGCGCCTGCTGGGGATGGCTGTCCAGGAAGGGATGGATCACGCGGCCCAGCCGGGTGTCGCCGGCAAGCGTTTGCGCGATCTTCCACGTGGTTTCGGCCATCGCGCGGCAGCGGAGGTCCAGCGTCGCCATGCCGTTCAGCATGATCCACGCGTTGAAAGGGCTCATCGCGCCGCCGGTATGGCGCATGTAACCTTCCAGCGTGCCACGGATGAAATCGACCGTGCCGCAAACGACGCCGCCAAGGGCGCGGCCCTGCCCGTCGATATGCTTGGTGGTGGAATAGATGACGACGTCGGCACCCAGATCCTTCACGCGGCTGAAGATCGGCGTGGCGAACACGTTGTCCACGATCACCAGCGCACCGGCGGCATGGGCGATCTCGGACACGGCGCGGATGTCGATCACTTCCAGCGTGGGGTTGGAGATGGATTCAAGGAACACCGCCTTGGTGCCGGGCGTGACGGCCTGCCGCCATGCATCCAGATCGGTGCCGTCCACCAGCACGATTTCCACGCCAAAGCGGCCAAGCACGTTTTCAAGGATGTACAGGCAGGATCCGAACAGCGCCCGCGCGGCCACGATCCGGTCGCCCGCCTTGCAGATCGACATCAATGCGCCGTTGACGGCGGCCATGCCGGATGCGGTGGCGAAGGCATCCTCCATCCCCTCGATAGCGGCGATACGTTCTTCGAACATGCGGGTCGTGGGGTTGCCATAGCGGGCATAGATGAACTCGTCGCCCTCGGTGGCCTGGAACCGCTTTTCGGCCTGTTCAGCCGTGTCATAAACGAAGCCCTGCGTCAGGAAGATCGCCTCGGCCATTTCGCCATACTGGCTGCGGCGGCTGCCGGTATGCACAAGCTTCGTGCGGGTTTTCCAGTCCTCGGCCATCGTCCACTCCAAAACGTCAAAAGCCTCCGACGCCGGAAGCGCGGAGGCGTTGCCCTCACCTCTTTAGCGGCTTGTTTAACGTGGCCCGCAATCCGGTCTCAAAGCGCCACAACCGTGGGCTTAGGACGCGCGATGGCTTTCGTCAATCCTTCACCTGCCCGTCATCACCGCTTCGCCTTGCAGTGCGACAAACGGGCCAAAGGGACAAGCGGGGGCGCAGGATGCTGATCGCCGTCAATGCCATGGGGGGTCTGCCCGTCGAAGCCAGCGACGGTGCGATCCCTGCCGCCCTCGGGGCGCTTGAGGCGGACGCGCCGGTGTCCATCCTGGTCCACGGGTTCCGGTACGCCCCGCGCCATCCGCACGACGATCCGCATGCCGGCATCCTTGGCCCCGACGGCTGGCCGCGCCGCCTTGGCTTCGGGCGCGGGCAAAGGGGCCTGTGCATCGGGTTCGGGTGGGACGGATCGGGCACCATCTGGCAGGCCAACCGGCGGGCCGAGGCTGCGGGCCGCGCCCTTGCCACGCTGATCCGGCAACTGGATCGCCGCGGTGCCCCCGTCAGCATCCTTGCCCACAGTCTTGGGGCGCGCGTGGCGCTGGCCGCCCTGCCCCACCTTCCCCCACGCGCCATCACGCGCATGGCCCTGCTGGCCGGGGCAGAATTCCGCGACACCGCCGAACGCAACCTGACGGGAACGGAAACCGAGGTTCTGAACATCACCAGCCGCGAAAACGACAGCTACGACATGCTGTATGAGAACGTGATCGCGCCGCTGTCGGGCCGCCGCACCATCAGCACGTTACCCTCCGGCCCGCGCGTGGCCACGGTGCAGATCGATGCTGCCTGCCACCGCGACGCCCTTGCCGAGCTTGGCTTTCCCACGCGCCCGCCCGAACGGCGGATCTGCCACTGGTCATGCTATCTGCGGCCCGGCATGTTCCGCCTGTACCGCCGCTTCCTGTTGGACCCGCAGGCGCTGCCGCTTTCGACCCTTCGCGCGGCCCTGCCCGACGAGGTGACGCCCCGCTGGTCGGCGATCTGGTCGGGTGCACAGCCGCTGCGCGCATGAAGGGCTGGCACCGCATGCCCATGCCCCCTACCTTTGCAACCGAGGCATTGCGAAAGGATGCAGAATGATCGACCTTTATTACTGGCCGACCCCGAACGGCCACAAGATCACCATCGCACTGGAAGAAATGGGCCTGCCCTATACCGTCCATCCGATCAACATCGGCAAGGGCGAACAGTTCGCGCCCGACTTCCTGAAGATCGCGCCGAACAACCGCATGCCCGCGATCACCGATTCCGAAGGCCCCGATGGCCAGCCCGTTTCGATCTTCGAATCCGGTGCGATCCTGCAATATCTTGCCCGCAAGACGGGCCAGCTTTACGGCAGCACCGAACGCGACCGGATCGAGGTGGAACAGTGGCTGATGTGGCAGATGGGCGGCGTCGGCCCCATGGCCGGCCAGGCGCACCACTTCCTGATGTATGCCCCCGCGATGGATCCGGCCAACGACCTGCCCTATGCCAAGAACCGCTACCGTAACGAGGTGGCACGGCTTTACGGCGTGCTGGATCGCCGCCTTGCCGATCGCGATTTTGTGGCAGGCGATTTCGTGTCCATCGCCGATTGCGCGATCTGGCCATGGGTCATGGGCTGGGAAAAGCAGGAACAAACGCTGGAGGACAAGCCCAACCTTGCCCGCTGGCTGAAGGCGCTGGAAGATCGCCCCGCCTTTGCCAAGGGCCGCGCCGTTGGGGCGGAATTCCGCACCGATGCCGGTCAGGACAAGGAAGCCCAGAAGCACCTGTTCGGGAAACGCTGAAAAAAGGGGGCGTTGCGCCCCCTTACTTCTTTTCGATGCCGTAGGTCTGCAGCAGCTTGCCCTGCCCCATGAAGAACAGGAACAGCGCCGCTGTCAGCCCGAACGTCTTGAAGCTGACCCAAACCTCGGTAGAGAACATCCGCCAGACCACCTCGTTCGCGAGCGCAAGGGCGAAGAAGAAGGCGCAGATGCGCCTGGTCAGGATCATCCAGCCTTCCTCGCGCAGCGGGATCGCCTCCTCCAGCACCAGCCGAAGATAGCTTTGCCCCCGCAGCAGGCCCACGCCCAGAATGGTGCCGAACAGCAGATAGATCAGCGTCGGCTTGATCTTGAAGAACCTTTCGTCGTTCAGCCAGACCGACAGGCCGCCGAACACGACCGCCAGCACCACCGTGGCCACCTGCATCTTCGACAGGTGTCCCGTCAGCCGCCAAAGGATCAGCGTCGTGATCACCAGCAGCGGGATGAAGGCCCCCGTCACCACGATGAACCCGCTGTAGTCGGTGCCGCCGATCGTATAGGTACTGTCCTTCAGCGCCAGATATCCAGCGAAGAACAGCACGACGGGGCCGACCTCCAGCACCATTTTCAGCAGGGGATTGATCTTGCGGCGTTCCATGTCGTTTCCCTGATTACCTTGCGTCCAGCCCGACCAGTGCACGGGCGAAATCATCCGGATCGAAGGGGGCCAGATCGTCGATCTGCTCGCCCACGCCGATGGCGTGGATGGGCAGGCCGAACTTGTCGGCCAGTGCAACCAGAACGCCCCCGCGTGCCGTGCCGTCCAGCTTCGTCATCACAAGGCCCGAGACATCGGCGATCTTGCGGAAAATCTCCACCTGGTTGACGGCGTTCTGCCCCGTGGTCGCGTCCAGCACCAGCAGCGTGTTGTGCGGCGCCGAGGGGTCCTTCTTGCGGATCACGCGGACGATCTTGGAAAGCTCTTCCATCAGGTCGGCGCGGTTCTGCAACCGCCCTGCAGTGTCGATCATCAGAAGATCCGCGCCATCGGCCTCGGCCTTGGTCATGGCGTCAAAGGCAAGGCTGGCGGGGTCCGATCCTTCGGGCGCCGTCAGAACGGGCACGCCCGCGCGCTGACCCCAGACCTGAAGCTGTTCCACAGCCGCCGCGCGGAAGGTATCGCCGGCCGCGATCACCACCTTCTTGCCGGCGGCGCGGAACTGGCTGGCCAGCTTGCCGATCGTGGTCGTCTTGCCCGAACCGTTGACGCCGACCACCAGAACCACTTGCGGGCGGCGGGCCGAAAGCGGCATCGGGCGGGCCACCGGCTCCATGATGCGGGCAACCTCGGTGGCCAGCGCCTGCCGGATCTCGGTGGTGGAAACGCGCTTGCCGAACCGCCCTTCGGCGATGTTGGCCGCCACGCGAAGCGAGGTTTCGACGCCCATGTCGGCGGCGATCAGAACCTCTTCCAGCCCTTCCAGCATGGCATCGTCGAATTCGCGCTTTGGCTCTTCCTGCCCCAGAAGGCGGCCAAGAAGGCCGGGCTTGGGCGCGGGTTCGGGCGGCGCCAGCGGGGCCGGCTGCAGTGCAGGCGTTTCAGGTGCCTGCGGCGCCGGCGCCTTGGGCGCATCGGCCACGACGGCATCGATCCCCTCGCCCAGCTTGTCCGAGGACCGCGTCATCCGTGCGCGCAATTTGCTGAAGAAGGACGCCATCGGTGCCTCGTCATCCTGTGGGTTTCCTCTCACCTATGCGCTTTGGGGGCGAAGGGCAACGGTGGCGCACCGCGCCATCCTCTGGCAGGATCGCCGTTCAGACATGGAGGACAAAGATGCGCGCAGTCTTCGGCGCAATGATGATCGCGGGGATCTGCGGCCCTGTTGCCGCCCAATCCCCCCTTACGGCCGAGGCGTTCGAGGAATACGCCACCAACCGCACCCTGTCCTATGCCAGCGACGGGCGGGTTTTCGGAACCGAACAGTATCTGCCCGGCCGCCGCGTCGTCTGGGCTTTCCAGGGCGAGCAATGCCAGTATGGCCGCTGGTATCCGCAAGACGAACAGATCTGCTTCGTTTACGAAACGGGGGAGCCGCAGTGCTGGACCTTCTGGCATGACGGCACCGGCCTGTCGGCCCGTTTCATGAACGAACCTGCAGGCACCGAACTGTCCGAAGTGTCACGATCCGAAAAGCCGCTGTTTTGCCCCGGACCGCAGGTCGGGGTCTAGAACAAGGAGCCTTGTGCGGGCGGATCGTCGCGGCGGCTTTTCTTCGGCTTGCCGTTCAGCAGCAGGCGGCCATCGGCAAACTCCGCTTCCAGCCGCGTGGCGCGTTCGGCGGCGGCCTTCGTGGTCACCACCCCGTCATCGCCCCGGATCACGGCATAGCCGCGCGCCAGCGTTTCGCGATAGCCCAGCGTCTGGCGCAAACGGTCTGTCGCCTCCAGCCGGTCCGACAGCACGCGCAAGCGGGCGGCGGGGGCCTCATCCAGCCGCGCCTGAAGCGCCGCCAGCCGCTCCCGCCCGCGGGCCGTTTCGCGGCCCGCTTCGGCCAGGGCACGGGCATAGGCAGGGCCCAGCCGCGCCGAAAACGCCGTCAGTCGTTCGGCCCCGCGTTCGTGGCGGCGATGGGTGCACGCCTCCAGCGCCTTGGCGCGTTCGGCCAGACGTTCCCGCCCACGCGCGGCCAGATCGGCCAGCAGTCGCGGGCGCAGATGCACCGCAAGTTCGGTCAGGCGCGACTGGCGGGCAGTGATGCCAAGGCCAAGTGCGCCATCCAGACGCCCCGCCCAAAGATCATGCCGCTGCGCTGCCGTCTGGGTCAGGGTTTCCGGACGCGGCAGCGCGCGCGCCAGATCACGCAGGCGCTGGCTGCGGTTCACAAATCCCATCGCGATGCAGCGCGAGAGGCTGGCCCCGCGCTGGTCCACCGCCGCCAGAAGCTCCACCCGCACCGGCACCGCCATTTCTGCCGCCGCAGTGGGCGTCGGGGCGCGGCGGTCCGAGGCGTAGTCGATGAGCGTGGTATCTGTTTCGTGCCCCACCGCCGAAATAAGCGGAACGCGCGAAGCGGCGGCGGCGCGGACCACGATCTCCTCGTTGAAGCCCCAAAGGTCTTCAAGCGAGCCGCCGCCACGGGCAACGATCAGCAGGTCGGGCTTCGGCATTCCGTCCGGCATGTTGTTGAAGCCGCGAATGGCGGCCGCAACCTCGGGGGCGCATTTCTCGCCCTGTACGGCCACGGGCCAGATCAGGACATGGCGGGGGAAACGGTCGCGCAGCCGGTGCAGGATGTCGCGGATCACGGCCCCCGAGGGCGAGGTGACCACCCCGATCACCTGCGGCAGGAACGGCAGCGGGCGCTTGCGGTCTTCGTCAAACAGCCCTTCGGCAGCCAGCGCCTTGCGCCGCTTTTCCAGCATCGCCATCAGCGCGCCAGCCCCTGCGGGGCGGATATCCTCCACGATCAGCTGGTACTTCGACTGGCCGGGGAAGGTCGTCATGCGGCCGGTGGCGATGACCTCCATCCCCTCTTCGGGCTTCACGGTCAGCTTCGCCGCCTGCCCTTTCCACGTGATCGCGGCAATGACAGACCGGTCATCCTTCAGGTCATAATAAAGATGGCCCGAGGCGGGGCGGGACACGCGCCCGATCTCTCCGCGCACGCGGACCATGCCGAACTCGCCCTCGATCACGCGCTTCACGGCCCCCGAAAGTTCGGAAACGGTGAAGTCATGGGCATTGCCTGCGGGTTCCTCGAACAGATCCATGTGGGCCTTCTTGCGGTTTGACGGGGGCAACCCTAGAACGCATGGGCATGAAGGCCAAGCGGGGGCGGCAATGAACATCCTTATTCTGGGCAGCGGCGGGCGTGAACATTCGCTTGCATGGGCGGTGAAGCAGAACCCCAAATGCGACCGGCTGATCGTTGCACCGGGCAATGCGGGCATCGCGGCACTGGCCGAATGCGCCGATCTGGACATCATGGACGGCGCGGCAGTTGTCGCATTCTGCGAAACCAACACCATCGACTTTCTGATCATCGGGCCGGAAGCACCGCTGGCGGCAGGCGTGGCCGATGCCGCGCGGGCCGCAGGCATCCTGACCTTCGGCCCTTCCGCTGCCGCAGCGCAGATCGAGGCGTCGAAGGCCTTCACCAAGCAGCTTTGCGATGATGCGCGTGCGGCCACCGCCTCCTATGCCCGCTTCACCGAGGCCGAGGGTGCCAAGGCCTATATCCGCCAGCAGGGCGCACCCATCGTGGTGAAGGCCGATGGCCTTGCCGCCGGCAAGGGCGTGATCGTCGCCATGTCCGAGGCCGAGGCGCTGGCCGCCATCGACGACATGTTCGGCGGCAGCTTCGGCACCGCCGGTGCCGAGGTGGTGATCGAGGAATTCATGGAGGGCGAGGAAGCATCCTATTTCGTGCTCTCGGACGGGGTGAACGTTCTTCCCATTGGCACGGCGCAGGATCACAAGCGCGCCTTCGAAGGCGATGCGGGCCCCAACACGGGCGGCATGGGCGCCTATTCCCCCGCACCTGTCCTGAGCGATGCGATCGCGAAGATGGCGCTGGAAGAAATCGTGAAGCCTTGCGTGGCGGAACTGGCAAAGCGCGGCACCCCCTATCAGGGCGTGATCTATGCGGGGCTGATGATCAAGGACGGCCTTCCGCGGCTGGTGGAGTTCAACGCCCGCTTCGGCGATCCCGAATGCCAGGTGCTGATGATGCGGCTTGGCGCGCAGGCGCTGGACCTGCTGATGGCCTGTGCCGAAGGCAAGCTGGACAGCGCACAGGTAAACTGGGCCGACGATCACGCGCTGACGGTGGTGATGGCCGCCAAGGGCTATCCCGGCACCTATGAAAAGGGCAGCGTGATCCGCGGGCTTGAAACGATGCCGGAAACCAGCCGCCAGATGGTGTTCCATGCGGGCACGGCCATGAAGGACGGGCAGATCGTGGCCACCGGCGGGCGCGTGCTGAACGTCACCGCACGCGCCGCGACACTGGCCGAAGCGCAGGCCGAAGCCTATCGCATGCTGGACGGCATCGACTGGCCCGAGGGGTTCGCGCGGCGCGACATCGGCTGGCGGGCGCTGTAAGCCCCCATTCTGCCCCGGATCATCCGGCGCGCCTTTCGGGGTGCGTCGGCGATTCAGCCGCCCATCCCATTTCACGCCCCGCAGCGCAGGAAAGATCATTGCCTTTCCTGACAGCCGCTTGCTCTTGTCATTTCGGATCGTTAGAGGGGATCGCGTATGTCCGGCAGAGGGGGGACCATGCCACTTCTCGTCATGAAATTCGGGGGCACCTCGGTGGCCGATCTGGCACGCATCAAGAATGCGGCCCAGAAGGTCAAGAAAGAGGTCGAGCGCGGATACGACGTCATTGTCATCGTCAGCGCCATGTCGGGCAAGACGAATGAGCTTGTCGGCTGGGTCGAACAGACCTCGCCCATGTTCGATGCGCGCGAATATGACGCCGTTGTTGCCAGCGGCGAAAACATCACCGCGGGCCTCATGGCGCTGACGTTGCAGGAAATGGATATTCCCGCGCGCAGCTGGCAGGGCTGGCAGGTGCCGATCAACACCACCTCGGCCCATTCGGCGGCACGATTCGTCGATATTCCGCGCGGCAATCTTGATGCCAAGTTCGCCGAAGGCTTCCGCGTTGCAGTTGTTGCGGGCTTCCAGGGGGTCAGCCCCGAGGGGCGGATCACCACGCTGGGCCGTGGCGGTTCGGACACCACCGCCGTGGCCTTCGCCGCCGCCTTCGATGCCGAACGCTGCGACATCTATACCGATGTGGACGGCATCTATACCACCGACCCGCGCATCACCTCGCGCGCGAAGAAGCTGGACCGCATCGCCTTCGAGGAGATGCTGGAACTGGCCTCGCTGGGCGCGAAGGTCCTGCAAACCCGTTCGGTCGAACTGGCAATGCGTTACAACGTTCGCCTGCGGGTGCTGTCCAGCTTTGAAGATACCGACGAGAACTCCGGCACGCTCGTCTGCGCAGAGGATGAAATCATGGAATCGAAAGTCGTCTCCGGCGTCGCCCACTCGCGCGAGGAAGCCAAGATCACCCTGTTCACGATCGAGGACCGCCCTGGCGTCGCCTCGGCCATCTTCGGCCCGCTGGCCGATGCGGGCATCAACGTGGACATGATCGTCCAGAACATCTCGGAAAAGGATTATGACGAGGCGCATCCCGGTGCCGTCACGGACATGACCTTCTCCTGCCCGATCAACCAGGTCGCCCGCGCGAAGAAGGCGCTGGAAGATGCCAAGGCCGCCGATCTGATCAGATATGACGAGCTGATCATCGACGAGGACGTGGCCAAGGTCTCCGTGGTTGGCATCGGCATGCGCAGCCACGCGGGCGTTGCGGCGAAGATGTTCCGCGCGCTGTCGGCGGAAGGCGTGAACATCAAGGTCATCGGCACGTCCGAGATCAAGATCTCGGTCCTGATCGACCGCAAGTATACCGAGCTTGCCGTCCAGGCCCTGCACGACGCATTCGAACTCGACAAGGCCTGAGCCCCCTGCAATCCTGGGTTGCGCGGGACGTCATCAGGTCCGACAATGGGATAAGCGCGACGCAAATGCGCGCGCACGGGATCGGGAGGCATCGTGCCGGAACGCAGCGACAGCGACAGCCGCAAGCTTCTGCGGCGCCTTCGTGACAGCCTTGCCCTTCCGGGGCAAGGCCAGGACCGGCTGGACCGCATCACCCACCTGATCGCGGATTCGATGCGGTCGGAAGTCTGCTCCATCTACATGTTCCGCGATGCCGACACGCTGGAGCTTTGCTCCACCGAAGGGCTGAAGGCCGAGGCCGTGCACCAGACGCGCCTGAAGCTGGGCGAAGGGCTGGTGGGCCAGGTTGCACGGATGGGCAAGCCGCTGAACACCGCCGATGCGCCGGCGGCGCGCGGCTTCCGCTATATGCCCGAAACCGGCGAGGAGGCGTATTCGGCCTTTCTCGGCGTGCCGATCCAGCGGGTGGGCGAACGCCTTGGCGTGCTGGTCGTGCAATCGAAAGCCGCCCGCATCTATGCCGAGGACGAGGTCGACGCGCTTGAGGTCGTGGCCATGGTTCTGGCCGAGATGGCCGAACTTGGCGCCTTCAACGGCGACGAGGTTGCCCCTGCCAAGCATACCCATCCCGTTATGTTCCGTGGCGGCACGGGGCAGGAAGGCGCGGCGGAAGGCCATATCTGGCTGCACGAACCGCGCGTCGTGGTCACCAACCCCGTGGCCGACGACCCCCTGACCGAGATCGAGCGCATCCGCGAGGCCGTCGCCAAGCTGCGCGTTTCGGTGGATGACCTGCTTTCGGCGGCCTCGCTGGACAAGGAACAGCGGCAGGTTCTGGAAGCCTATCGCATGTTCGCCAATTCGCGCGGCTGGCTGCGCCGGATGGAAGAAGACATCACCCGCGGCCTTTCGGCTGAAGCGGCGGTGCAAAAGGAACAATCGGCCGCCCGCGCCCGGATGGAGGCCGTTCCCGACGCCTATCTGCGCGACCGGCTGCACGATCTGGACGATCTGGCAAACCGCCTGCTGCGGATCCTGACGGGGCAAGGCCGCGATACAGGGGCCGAGATGCCCCCCGATCCGGTGCTGGTGGCGCGCAACATCGGGCCTGCCGAGTTGCTGGATTACGGGCGCAAGCTGAAGGGCATCGTGCTGGAGGAAGGTTCGGTCGGATCGCATGCGGCGATCGTGGCGCGGGCGCTGGCGATCCCGCTGGTCATCCATGCCGACCGCATCACGACCGAAGCACTGAACGGTGATCCGGTGCTGGTGGACGGGGATCAGGGGATCGTCCATCTACGTCCGGAAGAAACGGTAACAAGGGCTTTCCGCGACAAGATGGCGATGCAGGCGCAGGCGCAGGAACGCTATGCTTCGTTGCGGCAGCTTCCGGCCCAGTCCAGATGCGGCACGATCACGAAGCTGCACATGAATGCGGGCCTGATGGCAGACCTGCCCTCGCTGGAACATTCGGGCGCGGAAAGCGTGGGCCTGTTCCGGACGGAGCTTCAGTTCCTTGTCCGCAACCAGATGCCCCGCCGCGAGGAACTGGTCCGCATCTATGCCCGCGTGCTGGATGCAGCCAAGGGGCGCTGCGTGACTTTCCGGACGCTGGATATCGGCTCCGACAAGGTTCTGCCCTACATGAAGCCGCAGGATGAACCGAACCCCGCGATGGGCTGGCGCGCGATCCGCGTGGCGCTGGACAAGCGCGGCGTGATGCAGATGCAGCTTCAGGCGCTGATCCGGGCCCATGGTGCGCGCCCGATGACGGTGATGTTCCCGTTTATCGCGGAAGGATCGGAATTCCGCGAAGCACGCGATATCCTGATGCACCAGATCGCGCGGGAGCGGAACCTTGGCCACCCCGTGCCGGAAAGCCTGCGCGTGGGCGCGATGCTGGAAACCCCTGCCCTTGCCTTCGCGCCCGACCGCTTCTTCCGCGAGGTTGACTTCATCTCCATCGGCGGGAACGACCTGAAGCAGTTTTTCTTCGCCGCCGACCGCGAGAACGAGCGTGTCCGCCGCCGCTATGACACATTGTCGGTGGCGTTCCTTGACTTTCTGCGCCGCATCGTCGCGCGGTGCGAGGCGACAAACACCGACCTGTCCTTCTGCGGTGAAGATGCGGGCCGCCCGATCGAGGCGATGTGCTTTGCCGCCCTTGGCATCCGCACGCTGTCGATGCGCCCAGCCTCCATCGGGCCGGTGAAGACGCTTCTGCGCCGGATCGATCTGTCCGAGCTGCGCGAGGTGATCGAGGCGGCGATGCTGAACGGCGACAGCGTCCGCGAACCTGTCGTCGAATGGCTATCGGCGCAGGCCGGCGACTGATCGCTGACCAGCAAGTGACTGCGCCGCATTTGCTTTGCCCTTGACCTTGTGGTCCCGACTGTCGAAACAGCACACATGGCCACCGCACGTCTCTTCATCGATCTCGACGCCATCGCCGCCAACTGGCGCGCGCTGGACCGCATGTCCGCCGCCACCACCCAGACAGGTGCCGTGGTCAAGGCTGATGCCTATGGCACCGGCGCAGGCCGTGTCAGCCGGGCGCTGGCCCGCGCGGGTGCGCGGCGCTTCTTCGTTGCCGCAGCCGAAGAAGGCGCGGCCGTTCGCGCCGTCCTTGGGCACGGGCCGCAGATCAATGTCTTTTCCGGCCACATGGCCGGCGATACGGACCTGATCCGCGATCTTGACCTGACGCCGATGCTCAATTCCATCGACCAGATCATGCGGCATGTGGAAACGCTGCCGGGGCATCCGTTCGGCATCCAGCTTGATACCGGCATGAACCGGCTGGGGCTGGAAATGCCCGAATGGGAAGCCGTGGCGGGCATGGTTCTGGAACTGGGGCCAGAGCTGATCATGTCGCACCTTGCCTGTGCCGATGAACCGGACCACGCGATGAACGAAGCGCAGCTGGCTGAATTTCACGCCATGACCGACGGCTGCGGCGTTCCGCGGTCGCTTTCGGCCACGGGCGGCATCCTTCTGGGCGAACGATATCATTTCGACCTGACGCGCCCCGGTATCGGGCTTTACGGCTGCCGTCCCTTCGATTCCGGGCGCAACCCGCTGCAGCTGTCACTGCCCGTGGTGCAGGTGCGCGAGGTCGCCGCGGACGAGGTCGTGGGTTATGCCGCGTCGTGGCGGGCCGAGGGGCCAAGCTATGTTGCGACCGTTTCCGCCGGATATGCCGACGGGCTGCTGCGCGCGCTGTCGGGTCAGGCCACGCTTTGGGCGGGCAAGGTCCCCTGCCCGCTGATCGGACGCGTTTCGATGGATCTGATCACGGTGGATATCTCGCATCTGGAAACGGTGCCGGACACGCTGGATATCATCGGCCCCTACCAGTCGGCGGATGATCTGGCCGATATCGCCGGCACCATCGGATACGAGATGCTGACCTCGCTCGGCCAGCGCTATCATCGCCAATACGAAGGAGAGGGCGCATGACCCTGACCGCTCCGCTGGCGGCACTGGGCCGTCTGGTGCTGGACATGCTTGCCAGCATCGGGCGCATCGCGATCTTTGCGTTTCAGGTTGTCAGCCACATCTTCCGCCCGCCTTTCTATCCGCGCGAGTTTCTTAACGCGGTGCTGCAGATCGGCTGGTTCAGCCTTCCGGTCGTGGGCCTGACCTCGCTGTTCACGGGCGGCGCGCTGGCGCTGCAGATCTATGCCGGCGGGGCGCGTTACGGGGCCGAGGCTGCGGTTCCTTCCATCACCGCGATCGGCATGGTGCGCGAACTTGGTCCCGTTCTGGGCGGCCTGATGGTGGCGGCGCGGGTCACGTCCTCCATCGCGGCCGAAATCGGCACGATGAAAGTGACCGAACAGATCGACGCGCTGACGACGCTTTCCACTAACCCGCTGAAATACCTGGCGGTGCCGCGTGTCGTCGCGGCGGTGCTGGTGGTGCCGGTGCTGGTGGCGGTGGGCGATTCCATCGGCATCGCAGGCGGCTGGATCGTCGGGATCAACCAGCTTGGTTTCAACTCCTCCACCTATATCAAGAACACGGTCAACTTCCTGCAGTTCTGGGACATCGGTTCAGGCCTTGTGAAGGGCGCGGCCTTTGGCTTCATCATCGCGCTGATGGGCGTTTACCACGGCATGAATTCGGGCCGCGGCGCACAGGGCGTGGGCGATGCGACCAAATCGGCGGTTGTTGCCGCCTCGGTCCTGATCCTCGCGGCCAACTTCCTGCTGACAAGGGTGTTCTTCGGGTCATGATCGAGCTTCGGAACGTTCACAAGGCCTTCGGGTCCAACCATGTGCTGCGCGGCGTGGATCTGGTGATCCCCAAGGGTACCAGCATGGTGATCATCGGCGGATCGGGCACCGGAAAATCGGTGCTGCTGAAATCGGTTCTGGGCCTTGTGCGGCCCGACAGCGGCACGATCACGCTGGACGGCCAGGACGTGACCCGCGGTGACCGCGATGCCTTTCTTGCCCGCTTCGGCATGCTGTTCCAGGGCGGTGCGCTGTTCGATTCGCTGCGCGTTTGGGAAAACGTGGCTTTCCGCCTGCGTCAGGGCGCGCGGAAGCTGCCAAAGGATCAGGCGCGGGCCATCGCCATCGAAAAGCTTCGCCGCGTGGGCCTGAAGGAACATGTGGCCGATCAGTATCCGGCGGAACTGTCCGGCGGGATGCAAAAACGCGTGGGCCTTGCCCGCGCCATCGCCGCCGAGCCGGAGATCATCTTCTTCGATGAGCCGACGACCGGCCTTGATCCGATCATGTCGGGCGTCATCAACGACCTGATCCGCGAGATCGTGACCGAGATGGGCGCGACCGCGATGACGATCACGCATGACATGACCAGCGTGCGCGCGATCGCCGACAACGTGGCGATGCTGCATGGGGGCAAGGTGCGCTGGACGGGTGCGGTGTCCGGTCTGGATGCGACCGACGATCCCTATGTCCAGCAGTTCATCCATGGGCGGGCCGAGGGGCCGATCGAAAGCGTCCGCTGATGGCGAAGGGTCCGGCCTTCACCTGCACAGCCTGCGGGGCTTCTCATCGCAAATGGGCGGGCAAATGCGACGCTTGCGGCGCGTGGAACACGATCGTCGAGGAAGCGCCACTTTCCACCGGCCCGAAGGCGCTTGGCGCCGCGCGCGGCAAGGGGATCGAGCTGACGGACCTTGCGACCGAGGAAGCCCCCCCGCCCCGCGCCGCGTCCGGCATGGACGAATTGGACCGCGTTCTGGGCGGGGGCCTCGTTCCCGCCTCGGCGGTGCTGGTGGGCGGCGATCCGGGCATCGGCAAATCCACCCTTCTGCTGCAGGCCGCTGCCAGCTTCGCGCAATCGGGGCTGAAATGCCTTTACATCTCGGGCGAGGAAGCCTCGGCGCAGGTGCGCATGCGTGCGCAGCGTCTGGGGCTGGCCAAGGCCCCGGTGGCCCTTGGTGCCGAAACCAACCTGCGCGAGATCCTGACCACGCTGGACCGCGAACGCCCGGCGCTGGCCATCATCGATTCGATCCAGACCATGTGGCTGGACAACATCGAAAGCGCCCCGGGATCGGTCAGTCAGGTGCGCGCTGCCGCGCATGAACTTGTGACCTTCGCGAAAACGCGGGGCGTGGCGGTGATCCTTGTGGGCCACGTGACCAAGGAAGGCCAGATCGCGGGCCCCCGCGTGGTCGAACACATGGTCGATACGGTGCTTTACTTCGAGGGGGAGCGCGGCCACCAGTTCCGCATCCTGCGTGCCGTGAAGAACCGCTTCGGCCCCGCCGACGAGATCGGCGTGTTCGAGATGACGGGCGACGGGCTGGCACAGGTGGCAAACCCCTCGGCGCTGTTCCTGTCCGAACGCGACAAGCCCGCGCCGGGATCGGCCGTGTTCGCCGGCATCGAAGGCACGCGCCCGGTCCTGACCGAGATTCAGGCGCTGGTCGCCCCCTCCCCCTTGGGCACCCCGCGGCGCACGGTAGTGGGGCTGGATTCGGGCCGCCTTTCCACCATCCTTGCCGTGCTGGAGGCGCGCTGCGCCATTCCCTTCGCCGGCCTCGACGTGTTCCTGAACGTGGCCGGCGGCATGCGGGTAAATGAACCCGCCGCCGATCTGGCCGTTGCGGCGGCACTGGTTTCCGCGCGCGAGGATGTGGCAATTCCGCCAGATACCGTGCTTTTCGGCGAGATCAGCCTTTCGGGCGCGCTGCGTCCCGTGGGACAGACAGAAAACAGATTGAAAGAAGCCTCGAAACTTGGTTTCACACGGGCGATTGCCCCCAGCCGATCCAAACTCGGCTCCACGGGCGGGATGGAGGTTCGGCAGATGGCCGACCTTACCGCCTTCGTGGGTGAGATGTTCGGGGCAGGCTGACCAGGAGAAGGTTATGGACGGCTTTACCCTTATCGATGCCGTGGTTGCGGTTGTGATCGTCTTGTCGGCCATCCTCGCCTATGCGCGCGGACTGGTGCGCGAGGTCATGGCGATCCTCGGCTGGATCCTGGCCGCCGTGCTGGCCTTCGCCTTCGCCGCAGCCGCGAAGCCGCTGATCCTTCAGATCCCGGTGGTGGGCGATTTCATCGGCGACAGCTGCGAACTTTCGATGGTCGCGGCCTTTGCCGCCATCTTCGCGCTGTCGCTGGTCGTCATTTCGCTGTTCACGCCGCTTTTGTCCTCGGCCATCCAGAACACGGCACTGTCGCCGGTGGATCAGGCGCTTGGCTTCCTGTTCGGCGCGGCGCGGGGCATCATCCTCGTGGCTGTGGCCTTCATCGTCTATGACCGCGTGATCGGGGCGCAAACCGTGCCGATGGTGGACAATTCGCGCGCGGCCCATGTGTTCGCCTCGTTCCAGGGCAAGATCAACGACCAGGTTCCCGATGACGCGCCCGGCTGGGTCGTGCAGCAGTATGAAAAGCTGGTGGGCACCTGCGGCGTTCCGGTGCAGCCCGTGGCCCCTGAAGCCCCCGCGGCAACGCAAGGCTGATAAAACGTATCAGGAGGGTGACAGCCGCGCCGGAAGTGACTACATGGGGGGGCAATTCCACGGACTCGGAGCGCACCCATGCGACCCTTCCTTTCCCACCCCTTCGACGATGACAAGTTGAAGGAAGAATGCGGCGTTTTCGGTGTGGTCGGCGTGGCCGATGCGGCGAATTTCGTGGCCCTTGGCCTTCACGCGCTGCAGCACCGCGGTCAGGAAGCGGCCGGCATCGTCACGCACCACCCCGAGCACGGGTTCAACTCGGCCCGTCGCTTCGGTTATGTGCGCGACAACTTCACCAACCAGAAGGTGATGGACACGCTGCCGGGTGAACTGGCGATCGGCCATGTCCGCTATTCCACCGCGGGATCGAAGGGCGCGACCGCGATCCGCGACGTGCAGCCTTTCTTCGGCGAATTTTCCATGGGCGGCGCAGCCATTGCCCATAACGGCAACCTGACCAACGCCGCCCAGCTCCGCAAGGAACTGATCGAGCGTGGTTCGATCTTCCAGTCCTCCTCGGACAGCGAATGCATCATCCACCTGATGGCCCGTTCGATCCAGCGCACCGTGCCGGAACGGATGAAAGATGCCCTGCGCCGCGTGGAAGGGGCCTTTTCGGTCATCGCCATGACGCGCACGAAGCTGATCGGCGTGCGCGACCCGCTGGGCGTGCGCCCGCTGGTTCTGGGCAAGGTTGGCGAAGGGTACGCCCTTTCGTCGGAAACCTGCGGTCTGGACATCATCGGCGCCGATTTCATCCGCGAGGTGGAACCGGGCGAGATGGTCGTGATCGAGAATGGCGTCATCACCTCCTCGCGCCCCTTCGCGCCGGCCAAGTCGCGCTTCTGCATCTTCGAGCATGTCTATTTCTCGCGCCCCGACTCCATCCTCGGCGGCCGCTCGGTCTATGAAACCCGCCGCCAGATCGGGGTGGAACTTGCCCGTGAAGCCCCGGTGGAGGCTGACCTTGTGTGCCCCGTGCCTGACAGCGGCACGCCTGCCGCCATTGGCTTCAGCCAGGAATCGGGCATCCCCTATGCGATGGGCATCATCCGCAACCAGTACATGGGCCGGACCTTCATCGAGCCGACGGAGTCCATCCGCAACATGGGCGTTCGCCTGAAGCTGAACGTCAACCGGGCGCTGATCAAGGGCAAGCGGATCATCCTTGTGGACGATTCGGTTGTGCGGGGCACCACCAGCCGCAAGATCAAGGACATGATCCTTGATGCCGGCGCGGCCGAGGTGCACTTTCGCATCGCATCGCCCCCCACGGCATGGCCCTGCTTCTATGGTGTGGACACGCCCGAACGGTCCAAGCTGCTGGCCGCGAACATGTCCGAGGACGAGATGCGCGACTGGATCGGCGTCAACTCGCTTCGCTTCATCTCGCTTGACGGGCTGTATCGCGCGGCGGGCGAGGCGGCGGGCCGTGATCCGAAAGCCCCGCGGTACTGCGATGCGTGCTTCTCGGGTGAATATCCGGTCGCCCCGACCGACAAACTGGCCGAAGGCTTCGAAATGAAGGAGGCCGCCGAGTGATCTTTACACCCTTGCCCTGCTCCCGCATAAAAACGGGGCAAGGCAGGGGGGGCAGCATGATCACCACGTTCGAGGCCGATGGCAACGCAATTCCCTTTCGCGATGCCCTTGGCCGTTTCGCGACCGGCGTGACGCTGGTCACCACGATGACCGATCAGGGCCCCGTGGGAATGGTTGCGAACAGCTTCGCATCCGTGTCACTGGACCCGCCGCTGGTGCTTTGGTCGCCCGCCCGCTCCTCCTCGCGTTTCGTACATTTCGAACGGGCGGAACGCTTTGCGATCCACATCCTTGGCCATGATCAGGCGCATGTTTCGGCCGCTTTCGGACGCGGCGGCCCCGGTTTTGCCGACCTTGACCACGATGTTGGCGACCACGGCGCGCCCTTGGTGAACGGGGTTCTGGCGCGCTTCGAATGCACCACCCATGCCACGCATGACGGGGGCGATCACCTGATCGTCGTGGGCCGCGTTGGCCGCGTGACGGTGGGCGATGGCGATCCGATGATCTTCAACCAGGGCCGCTTCGGCAGGTTTGCGGGATGAAGGCGATTGCGCTTCTTTTGCTGCTGGCCGCCTGCGGCCCGCGCCCGGACATTCCCGCCCCCACCGATGAAGGCCCCGCCCCTGTCCTGCTACCGCAGGAAAAGATCGATGCCCGCATCGGCAAGAACCTGACCGGCCCCGAAACCGCCTCGGATCTGGACGCACGTGCCGCCGCCCTGCGCGCCCGTGCCGCGCAGTTGCGCTAAAGGCTGGCAGGGGCCGTCGCAACCGGCTATCACTCCGAAGGCTATTATCGGAGGATTCATGCCCGCTCCCCTGCGTATCGGACTTGCCGGCCTTGGAACGGTCGGCGTCGGTGTCATCAAGATCGTTCAGCAGCATGCTGACATGATCGCAATGCGCGCGGGGCGGCCGATTACCATCACTGCCGTTTCCGCCCGCGATCCCATGCGCAGCCGCGGTGTGGATCTGTCGGGTTTTGCCTGGGAAGCCGATCCGGTTGCCCTTGCCCGCCGCGACGATGTGGACGTTTTCGTTGAAGTGATGGGCGGGCACGAAGGTGCCGCCAAGGACGCGACCGAAGCTGCGCTGGCCGCTGGCAAAGACGTGGTCACCGCGAACAAGGCGCTGCTGGCCCATTACGGCCAGGCGCTGGCGGAAACCGCCGAAGCGGCGGGCCGCTGCATCCGGTTCGAGGCTGCCGTTGCCGGCGGCATCCCGATCATCAAGACGCTGGCCGAAGGCCTTGCCGGCAATGGCATCCGCCGCGTGATGGGCGTGATGAACGGCACCTGCAACTATATCCTGACGCGGATGGAAGATGCGGGCCTGCCCTATGAGGTCGTGTTCGAGGAAGCCCGCGCCCTCGGCTATCTGGAGGCAGACCCGAATCTGGATGTCGGGGGCATCGATGCCAGCCACAAGCTGAGCCTGCTGTCCTCCATCGCGTTCGGCACGCAGGTTGCCTTCGACGCGGTGGAGATGGAGGGCATCGGCGCCATTTCCATCGACGATATCCGGCGCGCGGCCGATATGGGCTATCGCATCAAGCTGCTGGGCGTTGCCCAGATGACGGGCCGCGGTCTGGAACAGCGGATGACGCCCTGCCTTGTACCTTGCGACAGCCCGCTGGGCCAGCTTTCGGGCGGCACGAACATGGTCGTGGTCGAAGGCGACGCCGTGGGCCAGATCGTGATGCGCGGTGCGGGTGCGGGCCAGGGGCCCACCGCCAGCGCCGTGATGGGCGACGTGATCGATCTGGCGCGCGGCATCCGCACGGCCACGTTCGGGGTGCCCGCCGCATCGCTGACGGTGCCTGTGGCAGCCCGCTCTGCCGCGCCGGCCGCGTGGTATCTGCGGATGCGCCTGCAAGACAAGCCCGGCGCGCTGGCCAAGATCGCAACGCGGCTGGGCGAGGCTGGCATCTCCATCAACCGGATGCGCCAGTATGGCCACATGGACGGCGATGCGCCGGTCCTGATCGTCACGCACAAGGCCACGCGCGATGATATCCTGACGGCGCTGGAATCGTTCCGAAGCACCGGCGTTCTGGTGGGCGAACCGGTCGCCTTGCGCATCGAAGACGTCTGATAGCGCCACCACGCTTGCCCCACGCCTCCCCCCGCTCTACCACTAGGGCGCAAAGAGGAGACGAGGGGCAAGATGGCCAACGCAGAACAATTTCAAGACCGTATGCTTTCGCTGGGCCTGGCCCGCGTGTCGGAGGCAGCGGCGCTTGCCTCGCACAACCTGATCGGGCGCGGCGACGAAAAGGCCGCCGACCAGGCCGCCGTGAACGCCATGCGCGACCAGCTGAACCTGCTGGATATCGCAGGCGTCGTGGTGATCGGTGAAGGCGAACGCGACGAAGCGCCCATGCTGTTCATCGGCGAGGAAGTGGGCACCGGCAACGGCCCGGCGGTGGATATCGCGCTGGACCCGCTGGAAGGCACGACGCTGACGGCCAAGGACATGCCGAACGCGCTGACCGTGATTGCAATGGCCCCACGCGGCACCCTGCTGCACGCGCCCGACGTTTACATGGAAAAGCTGGCGATCGGGCCAGATTATGCCCCCGACACGGTGACGATGGCCATGTCGCCGGCTGAACGCGTGTACGCGCTGGCCAAGGCCAAGGGCGGTTCGGCGCAGGACATCACCGTCTGCATCCTTGAACGTGATCGTCACGCCGATCTGATTGCTGAGGTCCGCTCCACCGGTGCGGCGATCCGCCTGATCACCGATGGCGACGTGGCGGGCGTGATGCACTGCTCCACCCCCGGCACGGGCATCGACATGTACATGGGTTCGGGCGGGGCGCCGGAAGGCGTGCTGGCAGCCTCGGCGCTGAAATGCATGGGCGGCCAATTCTATGGCAAGCTGCTGTTCCGCAACGATGACGAGATCGGCCGCGCCCGCAAGGCCGGGATCGAGGATCTGGACCGCGTTTACACCCGGGACGAGCTGGTGACCGCCGACGTGATCTTCGCCGCCACCGGCGTGACCGATGGCAACCTCGTCGCCGGCATCAAGCGCGAGGTGGGCTGGCTTACGACTGAAACCATCCTGATGCGCTCGCGCACCGGGTCGGTCCGGCGGATGACCTATCGCAACCCGATCAAGGCGATCTGATCCATGAACGCCCTGCCCCCGCGGCAGGGCGTTTTCGCATACCGGCCAGCCTCTACCCATTCCGCGGCGAAGGGCTTATGTCGGGGCCATGACGATCCTGCGCCCCTTCCTGAACGTTGAACGCTCCCTCACCGGTCGCCGCTGGGTCGGCCCCGGCGACGAGGAGGACCGCCTGTCCGAAGCGATGGTGCAGGCAACGCGCCTGCCCGCCGCCCTGTGCCGCACGCTTGTGCGCCGCGGCGTGGCCCCGGCCGAGGCGGAATTGTATCTTGCCCCTGCCCTGCGGGATCTTCTGCCCGATCCGATGACGCTGCGCGACATGGGCCCTGCGACGGACCGCGTGCTGCAGGCCGTGCGGCGGAACGAACGGATCGCGATTTTTGCCGATTACGACGTTGATGGCGGATCGTCTGCCGCGCTGCTGATCGTGTGGCTGCGGGCACTGGGACGGCAGGCGACACTGTATATCCCCGACCGGATCGATGAAGGCTATGGCCCCAACGTGCCTGCGATGCGCGATCTGGCGGCGCGGCACGATCTGATCATCTGCGTGGATTGCGGCACGCTCAGCCATGAACCCATCGCTGCGGCGGCTGGGGCCGATGTGGTCGTGCTGGATCACCACCTTGGGGCGGAAACCCTTCCGCCCGCACTGGCCGTGGTGAATCCCAACCGGCAGGACGAGGATGGCAGCCTTGCCCACCTTTGCGCCGCCTCGGTGGTGTTCCTGATGCTGGTGGAGGCGAACCGCCGCCTGCGGTCCGAAGGCGTGACGGGGCCGGACCTGATCGGGATGCTGGATCTGGTGGCGCTGGCCACGGTGGCCGATGTTGCCCCGCTGATCGGGGTGAACCGGGCGCTGGTGCGGCAAGGCCTGAAGGTGATGGCGCGGCGCGAACGCGTGGGACTGACGGCACTGGCCGATGTGGCACGGATGAACGAGGCGCCCACTGCCTATGCCCTTGGGTTCCTTTTGGGGCCGCGGGTGAATGCGGGCGGGCGCATCGGGCAGGCCGATCTGGGCGCGCGGCTGCTGGCAACGGACGATCCGCGCGAAGCGGCCGCCCTTGCGGCGCGGCTGGACGAGTTGAACACCGAACGCCGCGACATCGAGGCGCGCGTCCGGCAGGAAGCCATGGCACAGGCCGAAGCGCGCGGGCTTGACGCGCCGCTGGTCTGGGCGGCGGGCGAAGGCTGGCATCCAGGCGTCGTGGGCATCGTCGCCTCGCGCCTGAAGGAAGCCACCAACCGCCCTGCCATCGTGATCGGGATGGATAACGGGATCGGCAAGGGATCGGGCCGGTCCATCAGCGGCGTGGATCTGGGGGCGTCGATCCACCGGCTTGCCTCGGAAGGGCTCCTGCTGAAGGGCGGCGGGCACAAGATGGCCGCCGGCCTGACGGTGGAGGAGAAGCGCCTGCCCGAAGCGATGGAGCGGCTGGCGGCACTGCTTGCCAAACAGGGGGCCGGCAATGCGGGCCCCTCCGACCTTCGGCTGGAAGGGTTGCTGATGCCCGAGGCCTGCACCCCCGAGCTGATCGAGCAGATCGAGGGGGCCGGCCCCTTCGGCGCCTCCTCCCCCGCGCCACGCTTTGCCTTTGCCGCGCAAAGCCTGAAATGCCGCCGAATCGGAGAGAGTCATCTGCGGCTGACCTTTGGCGGCCTTGGCGGCCCGCAGATCGACGCGGTGGCCTTTGGTGCATTCGACGGCCCGCTTGGCCCCGCGCTGGAAGGCTGCGGCACGCGCCGCTTCCACCTTGCCGGCCGGCTGGAGATGAACAGCTGGGGCGGCCGCAACCGCGTGCAGCTTCGCCTTGAAGATGCTGCCGAGGAAAAGTGATTTTTCCTCTTGCGCCTGCCGTTCGGGGGCACTAGAAGCCCCCGCAGTGGCCCGTTCGTCTATCGGTTAGGACGTCAGGTTTTCAACCTGAAAAGAGGGGTTCGACTCCCCTACGGGCTGCCACTTCCCCCTTTCATGACAGAATGATCGCCTCCGGCTTTCGCTTGCCGGTCCGCCTTCAACTTTATCAAGAAACTTTCAAAAATCCTCTTGCGCCCTTTGCGCGTTCTGCGTAGAAGCCCGCTACCCAAGTGGCCCGTTCGTCTATCGGTTAGGACGTCAGGTTTTCAACCTGAAAAGAGGGGTTCGACTCCCCTACGGGCTGCCACGGGTTTCTTTCTGGAAAGAAGGCCTGCAGGTTGATCCTGCACAAGAAATTCCCCTCGCCTTTCCCGATCCGACCGCTACCATCGCCCTTGAAGAACGAGGGATGGATGCAAACACAGATCGCGATTGCCGGTGCGGGATTGGCCGCCGCCGTAACGGCGCTGCGGCTGCTGGATCGCCGCGATCCACCCCGCATCACGCTTATCGATCCGCGCCCGCTGACGGGGCGCACATGGTCGTTTCACGAACATGACGTGACGGCGGATGAACGCCGCTGGCTGCAACCGGCCATCGCGCATCAATGGCAGGGGCAGGAAGTGCATTTTCCCGCCTTCCGCCGCAGCCTGCGCGCCGGATATGCCACCATCACGCCCGAACGCATGGCGAACGCCCTCCAGCATGACCGGCTGACCATCATCGAGGCGCGAACGGAATCGCTGGCCGAGGATCACCTGCAACTGGAAGACGGAGCCCGTATCGACGCCGCCTGCGTGATCGATGCGCGCGGCATGGCCCCGCATCCCGCGCAGGATCTGGCGTTCCAGAAGTTCGTCGGCCAAGAGGTGGAGCTTGCCGCCCCCCACGGCCTGAAGCACCCGATCATCATGGATGCAAGGGTGGACCAGATCGACGGCTACCGCTTCGTTTATGTTCTGCCCTTTGGCCCCGACCGCCTGCTGATCGAGGATACGCGCTATTCCGACAGCGCCGATCTTGCACCCGAAGGATTCCGCACCGCCATCGCCGCCTATGCCGCGCAGCAGGGCTGGCAGATCAGCCGCGTTCTGGCCGAGGAAACGGGTGCCCTGCCCCTGATGCTGGAGTTCGACGCGCCCCGCTTCTGGCGTGACACGGACCTGCCGCGCATCGGGATGCGGGCGGCGCAGTTCCACCCTGTCACCGGCTATTCGCTGCCCGACGCCGTCCGCACCTCGGCCCTGGTGGAGGCGCACTGGCAGCGTGGGTCCGCCCGCCTGTCGCAGGCAATCCGCCATGACGCGCTGCTGCGCGCGCGGGGGCAACGGTTTTACCGCATGTTGAACCGGATGCTGTTCCGTGCCGCCCGCCCGGCCGAGCGTCGCAAGGTGATGGAGCGGTTCTATCGCCTGCCCGAGCCGCTGATCGAGCGTTTCTATGCCGGCCGCACCAGTTCGGCCGACATGGCACGCATCCTGATTGGCAAGCCTCCCGTGCCCATCGGACGCGCCCTGCGCGTTCTGCCCGAAAGGATCTCGAATGTCTGAAAGAACGGCCGCCGTGATCGGCGCGGGACTTGGCGGCCTTGCGCTGGCCATTCGTCTGCAATCGGCGGGCATCGCCACGACCCTGTTCGAAAAGCGCGACCTGCCGGGTGGGCGCGCCTATGTCTGGCACGATGCGGGCTTCACCTTCGATGCGGGGCCGACCGTCATCACCGATCCCGAATGCCTGAAGAAGCTGTGGCGCCTTTCGGGCCGACGGATGGAAGATTACGTCACGCTTCTGCCCGTCACGCCCTTTTACCAACTGTGCTGGGAGGACGGGTTCAAGTTCGACTATGCCGACGATCAGGACTCCATAGACCGGCAGATCGCGGCGAAATCCCCGCAGGACGTGGAAGGATATCGCCGCTTCCTGCGCTATTCACAGGACGTGTATCGCGAAGGGTATGAAAAGCTGGGGACAGTGCCCTTCCTGCATTTCAAGTCGATGATCAAGGCGGGGCCGCAGCTTGCACGGCTGCAAAGCTGGCGCTCGGTCTATTCGATGGTGGCGAAGTTCATCAAGGACGACCAGTTGCGCCAGGCCTTCAGCTTCCACACCCTGCTGGTGGGCGGCAACCCGTTCGAAACATCGTCGATCTATGCGCTGATCCATGCGCTGGAACGTCAGGGCGGCGTGTGGTTCGCCATGGGGGGCACCGGCGCCTTGGTGCAGGGCATGGTGAACCTGTTCCAGGACCTTGGCGGCATCATCCATTGCAACGCCGAGGTGGAGCGGATCGAAACCGCAGGCAGCCGCGCCACCGCCATCCACGTGAACGGGCAGCGTCATGCCTTCGACATGATCGCCAGCAATGCCGATGTGGTGCACACCTATCGCAAGCTGCTGGGCGATGCCAAAGGCGACAGGCTGGCGGCGAAGCGGCATTCGATGTCGCTCTTCGTCACCTATTTCGGGCTGCGCGGCGAAAGGCCGGACCTGCGCCACCACATGGTCCTGTTCGGCAAACGCTATCGCGAGCTGATACAAGAGATTTTCCACGGGCATGACCTGCCCGACGACTTTTCGCTTTACCTGCACGCGCCTTCGGTGACGGACGGCTCGCTGGCGCCCGAAGGGTGCAGCGCCTATTACGTGCTGTCACCCGTTCCGCATCTGGGGCAGGCCGATGTGGATTGGGATGTGATCGGGCCGCAATACCGCGACAAGATCCTCGATTACCTAGAGGAGCGGTACATCCCCAACCTGCGGCGCGACCTGATGACCGTTCGCCACTTCACGCCCTTTGATTTCCGCGACGAATTGAATGCACACCTTGGCAGCGCATTCTCTATCGAGCCGATCCTGACGCAAAGTGCGTGGTTCCGCCCCCATAACCGCGACGAGCGGCTGGAGAACCTTTACATTGTTGGCGCGGGCACCCATCCCGGCGCGGGCATTCCCGGCGTCGTGGGCAGCGCCGAGGCAACGGCAGGGCTGATGATATGACCGACACCACGATCGCCCATGCCGAGGAAAGCATCGCCAAGGGCTCCAAAAGCTTTGCCGCCGCCGCCCGCATCTTCGATCGGCGAACGCGCGATGATTGTGTCATGCTTTACGCATGGTGCCGCCATTGCGACGATGTGATCGACGGGCAGGATCACGGCATGGCGCAGTCCGAAGGGTTCCGGCAGGGCCAGATGCAGCGCCTTGCCGACCTGCGGGCGAAAACCGCCGCCGCGCTGGCGGGTGAACCACAGGCCGATCCCGTGTTCGAAAGCCTGCGCCGCGTGGCGCAGCGCAACGCTATTCCCGCCCTTTATCCGAACCAGCTTCTGGATGGCTTCGCCATGGATGTGGAAGGGCGGGAATACCGCACCACCGATGATCTTCTGGATTACTGCTATCACGTGGCGGGCGTGGTGGGGGTGATGATGGCGCAGATCATGGGCGTGCGCGATCCGGCGGTGCTGGACCGCGCTTCGGATCTTGGCATCGGCTTCCAGCTGACCAACATCGCCCGCGACGTGATGGAGGATGCCGCCGCCGGCCGCTGCTATATCCCCGCCGACCTGCTGACCACGCGCGACCGCGATGATCTTTACCGCGCCGCGCTTCAGCTTCTGGACATGGCCGAAGGGTATTACGACAGCGCCCTGACCGGCATGGGGCAACTGCCGCCCCGCTCTGCGCTGGCCATTGCGGCGGCACGGCGCGTGTATGGGGCAATCGGGCTGAAACTGCGCGGCGGCGGGCCGGCGGCATGGGACCGGCGCATCAGCACCACCAAGGCGGAAAAGGCGGCAATGTTCGCCGCCGCGCCCGCCGATGTCGCCCTTAGCAGGGTTCGCAAGCCGAAGCCGCGAGTGGGGCTTTATCAGCGGCCGTCCTGAACGTCGCGCACCACCTCGGGGTCGGTGCGCTTGTTCTGGTCAAGCTCTTTCACCAGCGCCTTGACGGGCTTGGCATAGATGAAGCCGAAGG
Source organism: Falsirhodobacter deserti (assembly GCF_004015795.1). Classification (GTDB taxonomy): domain Bacteria; phylum Pseudomonadota; class Alphaproteobacteria; order Rhodobacterales; family Rhodobacteraceae; genus Falsirhodobacter; species Falsirhodobacter deserti. The sequence goes on from NZ_ML137218.1 coordinate 1,590,487, forward strand.
ACACGCAGCCTTCCTTGCCTTCCACCGCGTGATGCAGCCGGTGCGCCTGGTACAGCCGCTTGGCATAGCCCTTGCGGGGGATATAGTTGAACGGCCATCGCTTGTGCACCAGCCCGTCATGGGCCACGAAATACAGCACGCCGTAAAGCGTCACGCCAATGCCCAGCCACGTTGCCGGACGCCAAAGATATTCGCCCGCCAGAAACAGTCCGATGGCGAAGATGGCGAAAACAACGGCGTAAAGGTCGTTCATCTCGAACGGGCCATGCGTTTCCTCGTGGTGGGACTTGTGCCAGCCCCAGCCCCAGCCGTGCATGATGTATTTATGCGATGCCCATGCGACCCATTCCATGAAGGCCACGGTCGCGATCACGACGATGACGGGAAGAAGCCAGTCCATCAATACGCCACTCTTTCCTCTCGGGGGGCCGCGACGCGGGCGGCCAGAAGGTCACGATCAAACACCTGCCCGATCATCCACTGGTAAGGGGCGGGATCGACCTTGGCCGCATCCAGCGCATGCTGCGCCCGCAGCAGAAGATCAAGGCAGCGATGCAGCGCCCGTTCGGGCCCAAGCGCGGCAACGAAGGTTTCCTTGCCCGCATCCTTGCCGACATCCTTGCCGAATTCCTCCCTGGTCTTGATCACGTCGCCCAGATCGTCGGCAATCTGAAAGGCCTGCCCCAGATCCTCGGCGAAGCGGCGCAGATGGCGGCGGCATTCGGCGTCGCGGGAACCAAGGACCGCCCCCATCTCCATCGCGGCAACCAGAAGCACCCCCGTCTTCATGCGGTTCACACGGTCGATCCGCCGCAGGGCGCCGCCCGCCGCACCATCGCCCGCGGCAAAGCCGTTCACGTCATATTCCTGCCCCGCGACAAGGCCTGTCCAACCCACGGCCCGCGACAATGCGTTCACCAGCGCCACGCGCTGCGCGTCGTCGGCCTGCAGGGTGCCGATGATGGCATAGGCCTGGTTCAGCAGCCCGACCGCCCCGAGGATCGCCGTCGCCTCCCCCCATGCCACATGGGTGGCGGGCTTGCCGCGCCGCAGGCTGGCATCGTCCATGCAGGGCAGATCATCAAGGATCAGGGATGCGGTATGCACCATTTCAAGCGCGCAGCCGGCATCCAGCAGGGCCATGTCGCAGGCGCCCTGACCCGCCAGATGCAACAGGAACGGGCGCATCCGCTTGCCCGACGCCATGATCGCATCGCCCGACGCCGCCATCAGCCGCGCAGGCGCACCGGGAGGGGTCCCAAGGTGCAGGTGCATCCGCTGCTCCAGCGCCGTGCGAAAGGCCCGGAACCGCTCGTCATGGCTTGCAGTCGAGGACAGGTCGTGCGTCATGTTCATCGTCGGGGATCGCTTACGTTTGCCGCGGCTGTCATCTGGCACTATCTGGAGGGAACCGCCCGTATGTCAAATCATAGCTTCGGAAACCCCGCCCCAATGACCAGCCAGCGCAAATCCCAGCACCTGGATATCGTGCTGGGCGGACAGGCGGCAGGCAGCGGACGAACCGGGCTGGAGGAGGTGCGCTTTGCGCACAATGCCCTGCCCGACCTCCACATGGACGGGATCGACCTGACCACCACGTTCCTTGGCCGCCCCGTGGCCTTGCCCTTCCTTGTCAGCTCCATGACCGGGGGGCCGGCGCGGGCGGCTGCGATCAATGATAATCTTGCGCGGGCCTGCCAGGCGGCGCGGGTGCCGCTGGCCGTCGGCTCGCAGCGCGTCGCGCTGGAGGCGGGCGATACCGGCGGGCTGGACCTGTCGCTGCGCAAGGCTGCCCCCGACATCCCGATCCTTGCCAATTTCGGCGCGGCGCAACTGAACCTTGGTTACGGGGAAGATCACGCAAGGCGCGCGGTGGAGGCGATCGGCGCCGACGCGCTGATCATCCATGTGAACCCCCTGCAAGAAGCGCTGCAACCCGAGGGGGATCGTGACTGGCGCGGCCTAACAGCGAAGATCGGCCTGCTGGCCCGCACGCTGCCCGTTCCCGTGGTGGTAAAGGAAGTGGGTGCCGGTCTTTCGGCAGCGCTTGTGACACGGCTGGCGGATGAAGGCATCACGATCTTCGACACGGCCGGCAGCGGCGGCACAAGCTGGGCTGCCGTGGAAGGCGCAAGGGCGGCGCATCCGCGCGATGCAGCCATCGCCGGCGCCTTTGCCGATTGGGGCATTCCCACTGCAAGTTCGGTCCGGCAGGCGCGCGCGGCCTGCCCTTCGGCAACGATCATTGCCTCGGGCGGGCTGGCGACGGGGCTTGATGCCGCCCGCGCCATTCGCATCGGTGCGGATATGGCGGGCTTTGCCGCAATGCTGCTTCCCGCCGCGATGCAAGGCCCCGAAGCGGTTCTGGACGTTTTTGCAGTGCTTGAAGGCCAGCTTCGCGTGGCCTGCTTCTGCACCGGATCGGCCGACCTTGCCGCCCTGCGCAACGCCGCCCTGCTGTAATCCCCCTTCCGCGACGGGCCGGCCATCGCTATATGGCTGCGATGACCCAGAACCCGCCGAATCTCCGCCCCGACCTGGCCCCCAGGATCGTGATCGACGCGCCCGCCCGCGCCGGCCAGCCAACCATCGGCATGGTCAGCCTTGGCTGCCCCAAGGCGCTGGTGGACAGCGAACGGATCCTGACGCGCCTGCGTGCCGAAGGTTACGCCATCAGCCCCGATTACAAGGGTGCGGATGCCGTTATCGTGAACACCTGCGGGTTTCTGGATTCGGCCAAGGCCGAAAGCCTTGATGCCATCGGCGAGGCGCTGCGTGAAAACGGCAAGGTGCTGGTCACCGGCTGCCTTGGCGCCGACCCCGAATACATCACCGGCACCCATCCCAAGGTCATGGCCGTCACCGGCCCGCACCAATACGAAGCGGTGCTGGATGCCGTGCACAAGGCCGTGCCGCCGCAGCCCGACCCTTTCATCGACCTGCTGCCCGCGCAAAGCGTTTCGCTGACGCCGCGGCATTTCAGCTATCTGAAGATCTCGGAAGGCTGCAACCACAAGTGCAAGTTCTGCATCATCCCCGACATGCGCGGCCGCCTTGTCAGCCGTCCGGCCCACGCCGTCCTGCGCGAAGCGGAAAAGCTGGTCGAGGCGGGGGTGAAGGAACTTCTTGTCATCTCGCAGGATACCTCTGCCTATGGCGTGGACCGCAAGCATGATCTTGCCCCGTGGAAGGACGGCGATGTGCGCACGCACATCACGGACCTATCGCGCGAACTGGGCAAGCTGGGCGCGTGGGTGCGGCTGCATTACGTTTATCCCTATCCGCATGTGCGCGACCTGATCCCGCTGATGGCCGAAGGGCTGGTGCTGCCATATCTGGACATCCCGTTCCAGCACGCCCATCCCGACGTTCTGAAGCGCATGGCCCGCCCTGCTGCCGCCGCGAAAACGCTGGACGAGATCGCCGCATGGCGCGCCGCCTGCCCCGACATCACGCTGCGTTCGACCTTCATCGTGGGCTACCCCGGCGAAACGGAGGCAGAGTTCCAGACCCTGCTGGACTGGCTGGACGAGGCGCAGCTGGATCGCGTCGGCTGCTTCCAGTACGAAAACGTTGCCGGTGCACGGTCCAACGACCTGCCGGACCATGTTCCGGCCGAGGTGAAGCAGGACCGCTGGGAACGCTTCATGGAAAAGGCGCAGGCCATTTCCGAAGCCAAGCTGGCACGCAAGGTCGGCACGCTGCAGCAGGTCATCGTGGACGAGGTTGACGCCGATGGCGCCACCTGCCGCACCAAGGCCGACGCACCGGAAATCGACGGCAACCTGTTCATCGACGAAGGGTTCGAGCATCTGAAACCCGGCGACATGGTCACCGTGCGGGTGGACGAGGCCAGCGAATACGACCTCTGGGGCAGCCTCACTTGAACATCGGCGCGGGCAGCGCCTACATGGGTGTCAGCAACTGACGAAGGATATCCCATGACGCTGCCCCTGCCCCGCCCCGTTTTCGACGCCAATGCCAGCGGCGGGGGCTTCGGCAAGCTGCCCGAATGGGACCTGACGGACCTTTACCCCTCCCCCGACGCCGCCGAGGTGGAACGCGATCTGGACTGGGTGCGCGACACCTGTGCCCGCTTTGCCGCCACCTATCAGGGCAAGCTGGCCGATCTGGATGCGGCGGGCTTGCTGGAATGCGTGCAGCTTTACGAACAGATCGACATCACCGCCGGCCGCCTGATGTCCTATGCCGGCCTTCGCTATTACCAGAACACCATGGACAGCGACCGCGCCAAGTTCATGGCCGACGCGCAGGACCGCATCACCACCTTCACCACCCCGCTGGTGTTCTTCAGCCTTGAATTCAACCGGCTGGAGGATGCGCATCTGGACGGCCTTCTGGCGGAAAATGCCGATCTGGCCCGCTATCGCCCCGTGTTCGACCGGATGCGCGCCATGCGTCCCTATCAGCTTTCGGACGAGCTGGAGACGTTCCTGCACGATCAGTCCACCGTGGGCGCTGCTGCATGGAACCGCCTGTTCGACGAAACCACCGCCGGCATGACCTTCGATGTCGATGGCGAGGAGTTGAACCTTGAAGCGACCCTCAACCTGCTGACCGATGCCGATCGCGCCCGGCGCGAAACGGCGGCGCGGGCGCTTGCGGCCGTGTTCGACAAGAACGTCAAGCTGTTCGCCCGCATCCACAACACGCTGGCCAAGGAAAAAGAGATCGAGGATCGCTGGCGCAACATGCCCAGCCCGCAATCGGCCCGCCACCTGTCCAACCATGTGGAGCCGGAGGTGGTCGAGGCGCTGCGCAATGCGGTGGTTGCGGCCTATCCCAAGCTTTCGCACCGCTATTACCGCCTGAAGGCGAAGTGGATGGGGCTGGACACGCTGCAGGTCTGGGACCGCAACGCGCCCCTGCCCACCGAAACGCCCCGCACCATCGGCTGGGACGAGGCTTGCGACACGGTTCGCACTGCCTATGCCGCCTTTGATCCGCGCCTTGCCGAACTGGCCGAACCGTTCTTCACCAAGGGCTGGATCGATGCGGGCGTGAAGCCGGGCAAGGCCCCGGGCGCCTTCGCGCATCCGACGGTCACCACGGTGCATCCTTACGTGATGCTGAACTACCTTGGCAAACCGCGCGACGTGATGACGCTGGCGCATGAACTGGGCCACGGCGTCCACCAGCGCCTTGCCGCCGATCAGGGGGAGCTTTTGTCCTCCACCCCGCTGACGCTGGCCGAAACGGCAAGCGTGTTCGGCGAGATGCTGACCTTCCGCAAGCTGCTGGATGGTGCAAAAACCAGGGAAGAACGCAAAACCCTGCTGGCCGGCAAGGTGGAGGACATGATCAACACGGTCGTCCGCCAGATCGCCTTCTATGATTTCGAATGCAAGCTGCACGCCGCCCGCGCCGAGGGCGAGCTGACGCCCGACGACATCAACGCGCTGTGGATGTCGGTGCAGGCCGAAAGCCTTGGCGACGCGTTCGAATTCATGGACGGGTACGAGACGTTCTGGTCCTATGTCCCGCACTTCGTGCATTCGCCCTTCTACGTCTATGCCTATGCCTTCGGCGACGGCCTCGTGAACGCGCTTTATGCCGTTTACGCCGAGGGTGGCGCGGATTTCCAGGACAAGTATTTCGAGATGCTGAAGGCGGGCGGCTCGAAGCACCACAAGGAATTGCTGGCACCCTTCGGCCTTGACGCATCCGACCCCGCATTCTGGGACAAGGGGCTTGCAATGATCGCCGGCTTCATCGACGAGCTTGAGGCGATGGAAGACTGAAAAAACGCCCGCGAGATCATCGCGGGCGTTTTCTCATGACGGAATGGCCATTCCCTTGCCACGGGCAAGGTCGCGCATCCGGTTCTGCAACTTCTCGAAGGCGCGCACCTCGATCTGGCGGCTACGTTCGCGGCTGACGCTGTAGGTTGCCGAAAGATCTGCCAGCGTCACCGGCTCGTCCGCCAGACGGCGCTGCACGAGGATGTCCTTTTCACGATCGTTCAGCACATCCATCGCCTGCGCCAGCAACTCGCGCCGGGTTTCCAGCTCGTCCCGTTCGGCATAGTCGGCGGCCTGATCGCTGTCTTCGTCTTCCAGCCAGTCCTGCCACTGCGCGCCGCCATCTTCGGACCCCACCGTCGCGTTCAGCGACGCATCGGATCCCGACAGGCGCCGGTTCATCGAGATGACCTCGTCCTCCGACACGTTCAGATCGGTCGCGATGCGGGCCACGTTTTCGGGACGCAGATCGCCTTCTTCCAGCGCGCCCACCTTTGCCTTGGCCTTGCGCAGGTTGAAGAACAGCTTCTTCTGTGCGCTGGTGGTGCCCAGTTTCACAAGGCTCCATGACCGCAGGATGTATTCTTGGATCGAGGCGCGGATCCACCACATCGCATAGGTGGCAAGGCGGAAGCCCTTTTCGGGATCGAAGCGCTTCACGGCCTGCATCAGGCCCACATTCGCTTCCGAGATCACCTCGGCCTGCGGCAGGCCATAGCCGCGATACCCCATGGCGATCTTGGCGGCCAGCCGAAGGTGCGAGGTAACGAGCCTGTGGGCTGCGCTGGCGTCCTGATGATCCACCCAGCGCTTTGCCAGCATGTATTCCTCTTCCGGCTCCAGCAGGGGGAACTTGCGGATCTCCTGCATGTAGCGGTTCAGCCCCTGTTCCGGGCTGGGTGCGGGAAGGTTGGTATAGCTTGCCATGTGAACCTCCATTCATGCCTGCGGCGGTGCCGAAAGCATCGTCACAACCGTTTAACGCGTTTAACGCGTATCGCAGGGGAAACCGTCGCGGATGCGCATTTGTTGCGTCCGTTCACGCGAACGTGGCCGATGTGGGGGTGGATGTTTCAGATTTCAACACCGGCCCCCGCCCGCAGCAGGTTCAAAAGCGCCGCCATATCCGGCGGAAGGGGCGATTCGAAAGCCAGATCCTGCCCCGTGACAGGATGAACAAAACCCAGCGTGGCGGCGTGCAGCGCTTGCCGCGGAAAGGCCGCCGCAGCTTCGGCCGCGGCCAGGCCCAGCGCCTTGGCGGCCACCTTGCGCTTGCCGCCATAGGTCTGATCGCCCAGCAGCCCGTGGCCCACATGCGCCATGTGCACGCGGATCTGGTGCGTGCGCCCGGTTTCCAGCCAGCATTCCACCAGCGCGGCAACACCGTAATCTTCCAGCACACGGGCGCGGGTGACGGCATGGCGCCCCCCATGGAAGGTGACGGCCTGCCGCTGGCGGTCGGTGCGGTGGCGATCCAGATGCGTGGCGATCTTCAGGATGCCCCCCGCCTCGAAGCTGACGCCGGGCGTGCCGCGCAGGCGCGGATCGGCGGCATCGGGAACGCCGTGGATCAGCGCGACATAGCGGCGCGTAACGGTGTGCGCTTCGAACTGGGCGGCCAGCCCGTGATGGGCGCGGTCCGATTTCGCCGCCACCAGAAGGCCCGAAGTGTCCTTGTCGATCCGGTGCACGATCCCGGGTCGCTTCTCTCCGCCGATGCCCGAAAGCGTATCGCCGCAATGGGCCAGCAGCGCGTTCACCAGGGTGCCCGAGGGCGACCCCGGCGCGGGATGCACCACCATCCCCACGGGCTTGTCCACCACGATCAGATCGTCATCTTCATGAACCACGGTCAGCGGAATGGCCTCGGGGCGGGTTTCCACCTCCTCGGCGGGGGAAAGGCGCAGGGTCAGCACGTCGCCTTCGGCCACGCGGTCCTTGGCGGCAACCGGCTGGCCACCCCGCAGCACGTCGCCTGCCGCGATCATCTTTGCAAGGCGGGACCGGGACAGGGCCGCCTCCTCTGGCACCTCGCGCGCCAGCGCCTTATCAAGACGGTCAGGCGGGTTCGGCCCGATGATTACCTGAAGATTGGCCCCCTCGGGGCCGGAAAGGATCGCCATGGACGAGGCTCCGCAAGGCTTGCCGCCCGGATTGGGCTTTTTGAAGGCGCTGGTCACCATCCTGACGGTGGTGTTGATCGGGGGCCTGATAACCGTGATCTGGCTGCTTGTCACGCGCGTGCCGCAAATGGCCAGTCAGGAACCAATGCTGCCCCCCGCGATCAACCTGCCCGACGGGGTGGCCCCACAGGCGGTGACGCTGGGGCGCGGCTGGGTGGCCGTGGTGACCGGGGATGACCGCATCCTGATCTATGGCACGGATGGCACGCTGCGACAGGAGGTGGCGGTCGAATGATCCTGTACCGCCTCCTGATGCTGCTGGCGCTGCCGGTTCTGGCGCTGGTTGCGTGGCGGCGCGGCGGGCTGGCAGAACGGCTGGCCCTGCGCCCCCTGCCCCGTGGCGCGGTTTGGGTGCATGGCGCCAGCAACGGCGAGCTTGCCTCGGCCCGCAGCGTCATCGCGGCGCTGGCACAGGAGGGGCCGGTGCTGGTCACCTGCAATAACCCCACTGCAAAGGTTCTGGTCGGATCATGGGGGCTGGCGGGGGTGACGTCGCGGCTTGCCCCGCTGGACGCATGGCCCGTGATGCGCCGGGTGTTGCGCCACGACCCCAAGGCGCTTGTCATCGTGGAGAACGAGCTTTGGCCCGAGCGTATCCTGTCCTGCGCCACGCGGATGCCGGTGCTGATGATCGGGGCGCGCATGTCCGACCGGTCGGCCCGCCGATGGGCGCGGCTGCCGCTGATGCGCCGGATGCTGGGCGCGATGTCATGGGTCAGCGCGCAGGATGCCGCAAGCGAGGCGCGGCTGAAGGACCTTGGCCTGCCCGCACGCGCGATCGGCCCGCGCATGCTGCTGAAGGCGTCGGTTGCGGCCGATGATGCGCCCCTGCCCCCCATGCCCCATCCACGGGAAGAAACGCTTCTGGCTGCCTCCACCCATCCGGGCGAGGACGAGGTGATGCTTGATGCCTTCGGCGCCCAGTCGCGCTTCCGCTGGCTTGTCATCGCGCCCCGCCACCCGGTGCGCGGCCCCGATATCGAAGCACTGGCGCAGGCGCGCGGCCTGACGGTGGCGCGGCGGGGCGCAGGTGCGGCACCGTCAGCCCAGGTCTATGTCGCCGACACGTTGGGAGAGATGGGCCTGTGGTATCGCGCCGCTGCCGTGACGGTGATCGGTGGCAGCTTCGTTCCCAAGGGCGGGCACACCCCGTTCGAGCCTGCGGCCCATGGCTCTGCCCTTGTTCACGGGCCGGATGTGGCGAACTTCACCGAGGTGTTCGCCAGCCTGCATGCGGAAGGCGGGGCCGTGGCGGCCACGGCCCAGTCCCTTGCGCCGCTGCTGGATGGGCTTGATCCGCAGCGGCAGGCTGCCATGGTGCAGGCCGCCAGCCGCGCATTGCCGCAAGGCGATGCGGCAGCCACCGTTCTGGCTGCCCTGCGCGGCTGCGACACTCCGGCACAGGGGTGACATGGAACGGTTTGACCTTCCTGTGCATTCGGTTCCCTGAACCCGAGGGAAACCGATGCAGGAAACAATCCCATATTGCGGCCCCGCCCCCTTGCCAGCGGAGGTCTGGCAGTCTTGGAACATGGATCCGGTCGTCATCGGCGGCCTGATCCTCGCGCTGGCGCTGACGGGCAGGACCGCCGGATCGCGAACGGCCTGGCTGGCGGGGCTGGCCGTGCTGGCAATCACCTTCATCTCTCCGATCTGCGCGCTGGCCAGCTCGCTTTTTTCGGTGCGGGTGCTGCATCACGTGCTGATCGTGGCGGTGGCCGCACCGCTGCTGGTGCTGGGGCTGCGCATGCGATCCCAAGACGGAACGCTGGCTTTTCTGACGCATCTGGGCGTGATCTGGCTGTGGCACATGCCTGCCCCCTATCAGGCGGCGCTGGATTCGGTGCCGATCTACTGGGTGATGGAGCTTTCGCTGCTGCTTTCCGCCATCTGGCTTTGGTCCGCAATTCTGGCGCCGGGGAATGTGGGCCGGGCGATCACGCTGTCGCTGGGCACGCTGGTGCAGATGGGCCTGCTGGGCGCGCTGCTGACCTTTGCCAACCACCCGCTGTTTGCGGCCCATCTTGCCACAACCGCCCCCTTCGGACTTTCCCCGCTTGAGGATCAGCAGCTTGCCGGCCTTCTGATGTGGGTGCCTGCCGCGATCCCCTATGTCGGCCTCGCCCTGCACCGGCTGTGCGTGGACCTTCTGTTCCGCGAGCATCCGGCATGAGCGAGCTGCTGAAGATCGTGCACATCGCCGCCATTGCGGTGTGGTGCGCCGGACTGATCAGCCTGCCTTCGCTTTACGTTCAGCGTCGTCATGTGAAGACGAAGGACGAGCTGCACCGCCTGCAGAAGACGGTGCGGTTCGGCTATATCGTGATCGTCTCGCCCCTCGCGTTCGTCGCAGTCGGGTCAGGAACGGCACTGATCTTCACAGAGCAGGTGCATCAGGGGTGGTTCGCGGCGAAGCTGGCCTTTGTTGGGGTGCTGGCCTTTCTGCACGTTCTGACCGGCCTTGTCGTGATCCGGCTGTTCCGCGAAGGCGAACGCTATACGGCGTGGCGCTTTGTGACGACCACGGTAATGGCGGCGGGCACGGCGGCGGTGATCCTGTGGCTGGTGCTGGCCAAGCCCGAATTCCCCCCCCTTGCCGCCGGACTTTTCGCCCCCGGCGGGCTGCGCGATCTGGTTGCGCAGATCAATCCTTGGATGACACCATGAGGCCGATGCCGTGATCGAAGATCAGCTTTCCTCCATGCCAGCCGGCGATGCCGGTCATCACAGCACCCAGCAAGGAAAGTGCCAGACCCTGTGGCAGGATGCTGGACGGATCAAGGATACGAAAGCCCCAGTTCGCCCCGGCCACGGCCACCAGTGTCATGCCGGCGATGGCATGGGCCCAGCTTGCCGCGCGGGCGCGGATGCCGGGAACGGCCAAGATCTCCACCGTGCCGACAAGCGCGGCCCCGATGCCGGCAAGAAACGCCATCCCCGAGGACCAGAGGCTGACACGCACCCAGAAGGGATCGCCCGTCCACCAGTAAAGGATATCCACCCCAAGCGTGCTGATCACCAGCGCGATGGGAAAGTGCACGGCCATTGCGTGCAGGGGATGACCGGCCACCGCCACGGCGGATTCGGTCGTCTTCTCCTGCACGTTGGCGATGACGGGGTTGGTTTCGCTGTTCTTGGTTTCGCCCAGCGCCAGCTGGGTCTCGTTTTCCGAATCTTGGGTCATGGGGCCTCCATCAGCGCCACAAGGATCGCGGCAGGCATCGGGTTCCCCGCGATGTTGCTTGCCGGATGCGAGGGCGACCTTTCGACGCTGGCCCCCGCAGGGCCGGTCGCGCAAGGGATGGCGAACCTGTGGTGGGCGATGTTCTGGGGTGCGCTGGCCATCTTCCTCTTCATGATGGCGCTGTTCCTGTTGCTGATGTTCCGCCCCGACATGGGCCGCAACACACCCGCCTATCGCTGGATCATCTGGGGCGGGTTGGTGTTTCCCGTGCCCGTTCTTCTTCTGGTGACGGGCGTGGCCCTTTGGCAGGGCGAGCGTGCGCTTGGCGGCACCGCCCCCGACCGGATCGAGGCCGAGGCCCAGATGTGGTTCTGGCGCTTCAGCTATCCCGGAACGGGCATGCCCGACAGCATCGACGTGATGCACATGCCTGCAGGCCGCGACGTGGAGATCGTGGTGACCAGCCCCGATGTCATCCACAGCTTCTGGATTCCCCGCCTTGGCGGCAAGATCGACGCCATCCCCGGCCATGCCAACACCATCGTGCTGCATGCGGACGAGCCGGGGGAGTTCGGCGGCGTTTGCGCCGAATATTGCGGCATCGGCCATATCGACATGAGTTTCACAGCCGTCGCCCATGCCGACTGGCCAGCGGAGGCGCAATGACCCCGATCGAGCGTCACAAGCAACTGGATCGCATCTGGAACAGCGGAACCGGGTTCCAGCGCCTTTCGGCGGTGAACCACCCGGTTGTCGGGCGCAGGTTCATGGCACCCGCGCTGGTGTTCTTTGTCATCGGCGGGCTGCTGGCGATGCTGATCCGCACGCAGCTCGCCTCCTCCGAAAGCCCGTTCATGGAACCGGGGACCTATGCGCAGATCTTCACCATGCACGGTTCGATCATGATGTTCCTGTTCGCGATCCCCTTCTTCGAGGGGCTGGCGATGTATCTGCTGCCCAAGATGCTGGGCGCGCGCGACATGGCGTTTCCGCGCCTTTCTGCCTATGGCTACTGGTGCTATGTCATGGGTGGGTCGATCCTGATCGCGGCGCTGGTGCTGGGCGTGGCACCGGATGCGGGCTGGTTCATGTATACGCCGCTGTCCTCCAGCACCTACAGCCCGGGCATCAATGCCGATGTCTGGCTGCTGGGCGTCACGTTCGTCGAGATTTCGGCCCTTTCGGCCGCGGTAGAGATGCTGGTGTCGATCCTGCTGCTGCGGGCCGGCGGGATGTCGCTAGACCGGATGCCGATCTTCGCATGGTACATGCTGGTCGTGGCGGGGATGATGCTGGTGGGCTTTCCGCCGCTGATCCTCGGCTCAATCCTGCTGGAGGCGGAGCGGGCGTTCGACCTGCCCTTCTTCGATCCCACGCGCGGGGGCGATCCCCTGCTGTGGCAGCACCTGTTCTGGCTGTTCGGCCACCCCGAGGTTTACATCATCTTCCTGCCCGCCGCGGGGGTGCTTTCAACGCTGATCCCCGTTTTCAGCAGCACGCGGCTGGTCGGGTACCGCGCCATCGTGGCTGCAATCGTGGCGATGGGGTTTCTGTCGTTCGGGCTGTGGGTGCACCACATGTTCGCCACGGGAATTCCGCATCTGTCACTGTCGTTCTTTTCCATTGCCAGCGCGCTGGTGGCGCTGCCTACCGCCATCCAGATCTTTTCCTGGCTGGCCACGATGGCGACGGGCCGGCCACGATTTTCCGTTCCGATGCTGCATGTGGGCGGGTTCTTCTTCATCTTTGTCTGCGGCGGCCTGACCGGTGTGATGCTGGCGATGGTTCCGTTCGACCTTCAGGCCCATGATACGCATTTCGTGGTGGCCCACCTGCATTACGTGCTGGTCGGCGGCTTCGTCTTTCCCATGACGGCGGCAGCTTATTACTGGCTGCCCCACATCACGGGGCGCCAGCCGGTGCAGCACCTGTCACATGCCGCATTCTGGACAATCTTTGTCGGCTTCAACCTGACCTTCCTTGGAATGCACCTGACCGGCCTTCTGGGCATGCCCCGCCGTTCATGGGCCTATCAGGATCCGATGTGGGAGGTGCTGAACTTCGTCTCCTCCATGGGCGGGTTCGTCACCACCATCGGCTATGCGCTGCTGGCGATGGATTTGCTGATGCTGGTGAAGTTCGGACGCCCCTTCCGGCGCGATCCCTGGAAATCGGGCGGGCTGGAATGGGCCATGCCGACCCCGCCCGCCACCTATGCCTTCGGGGCGATCCCGCATCTGGACGCCCGCGGCGACAGCCTGAGCCCTGCTGAACTGGGGCCGAAGCTTGCGGCGGGCGAAGGCTATCTTGCCACCCCGCGCGGAGAGCTGGAAACGCTGGGCGTCGATCCGCTTTCCGGCAAGCCGAGCCAAGTCGTCATCCTGCCCCATCCCAGTTATCTGCCGCTGATGACCGCGCTGGCCACGGGGGGGGTTTTCCTGTCGCTTCTGTTCAAGGTCTATCCCATGGCGATCGTTTCGACGGTGGCAGTGGTGACGCTGTTCCTGTTCTGGACGCGCGGGCGGCAAAAGCCGCAGATGCTGGATGCCGGCATGGGGCTGACATTGCCGAACCACCGCGCCCACCCCGCGCCGCCCTCGCTTTGGGCGATGCGCTTCGTGGTGGCGGCCGATGCCACGGCCTTCGCCTCGTTGCTGTTCGGCGCGGGGTTCCTTTGCATCTCTGCCCCCGACTGGCCGCCCGCCATCTGGCCGGGCCCGGGATGGCTGACGCTGCTGCCCGCCATCCCCGCGCTGGTGGTGCTTCTGGCGCCCAAGGGGATCGTGCCGGTCATCATGCAAACCGCCGCCCTTGCCGGCTTTGCGCTGGTTCTGGCCCGGACCCAGGGGATGACCGAACATGCCGCCGCAGCCTCGCTTTCCGCCGTTGCCATCTATGGCGGGCTGCATGCGGCGCTGGGCATCCTGTTCGCGGGCTATTCCCACTGGCGGCGCGGGCCGGACGATGTGTCCATCTCGGCGCTGTGGCAACGCTATGCGGGGATTGTCGCCGTGACCGCCAGCGGCTTTCCGTTCATCCTCCGCCTTCTTGCCACGGGTGTCTCATGAAAGATGTTACCCTTCTGGTGTCCGGCTTCGTCATCTGGTCCGGCGCGTTCCTGCTGATCTATGCCCTGCACGCAACGGGCTGTGCGCTGGGCGTGCGGGCCGAGGTGCTGCGCGCCCTGCTGATCCTGGCCTTCGCGGTTTTCGTGTCGGCGGGGTTCGTGCCGCTGTGGCTGGCGATCCGCAGGCGCCGCGGCCTTCTGGGGCAAAGCGCGGTCATCGCGACCGTCGCGGCCCTTGTCGCAACGGTTCTGACCTTCTCCACCGTGCTGTGGCTGGGCCTGTGCTGATCCGGCCATTCGCGGAAAAACGCTGATCCGGGCAGCCGCGAGAACCATCTTGGAACGTTGGCCTGTCGGAGGTGTTCCCCTTCCACTCACTGCGGAAGGATATGATGGACAAGAACGAACATACCGGGTTTCTTCCGATCACCGAAGAACGGGCAAGCGTTTCCAAGGAAAGGCATGTCAGCGGTCGGGTGCGTGTCAGCACGCGGACGGAAACGGTGGAAAGCCGCCTGCCCGTCGATCTTACGGAAACCGAGGTGGACGTGGTCCGTGTGCCGGTCGATCGCAGGATCGACGCTGCGCCCGAGGTCGTCACCCAGGGCGATCTGACAATCATCCCCGTGGTGGAAGAGCGGCTTGTCGTGACGCGCGAACTTTACCTGCGCGAAGAGATCCACGTTCGCCGCGTCGAGCGTCGGGAAACGGCCGAGGTGCCGGTCACGACGCGCAGGCAAACCGCCATTGTCGAGCGCCTTCCCCCTGAAGGGGATGCGCCGTCCACACCTCGACACTCACAAAAGGATTCAACCGATGACCTATAACAGCGATATCGGCACTTCGGCTTCGGGTACCACCTCCGTTTCCGCCCTGTTCGACAGCCGCGCGGATGCCGAATCCGCAGCGCGCCGCCTGCGCGAGATCGGCATCTCGGATGCGCAGATCCGCATGGTGGAGGGGTCGACCGGAACCACCGGCACCACCACGACCGGCACCGCCGATGCCGATCGCAACAAGGGCTTCTGGGATACGCTGAGCGATTATCTTCTCCCCGACGAGGACCGCTATTCCTATGCCGAAGGGCTGTCGCGCGGCAGCCACCTGATCACCGTCACCGGGGTCGATGCAGCCAACTATGACCGTGTGCTGGATGTGTTGGATGATGAAGGCACCGTCAACCTGGATGAACGGGAGGCAAGCTGGCGCGCCGAAGGCTGGGGCGGTTACGATGCCGGCACCCGTGGCCGCGCAGCAGCCGACACGAGCGAAGATGCCAGCATTCCCGTCGTGGAAGAACGGCTGCACGTCGGCAAGCGCGACACCAGCCATGGCCGCGTCCGCGTCCGCGCCTATACCGTGTCCGAGCCGGTCAGCGAAAGTGTCGAGCTGCGCGACGAACGCGTGGAACTGGAACGTCGTCCGGTGGACCGCGAGGTGACCAGTGCCGACGGTGCCTTCCGCGACCGCACGCTGGAGGCCGAAGAGCATCGCGAGGAAGCTGTCGTGGTCAAGGATGCACGGGTGGTCGAGGAAGTCGGCCTGCGCAAGACCACCGACACGCATCGTGAAACGGTTTCCGACACCGTCCGCCATACCGAGGTGGAGGTCGAGGATGATCGCGATACGCGGGACGGCACGGCCCGCCCGATTCGCTGATCCGATTGCAGGGCCATGCGGCCCTGCCGCCGGTTCCGGCCCGTCATGGGCCGGATCTTTCGCAGGATCCGAAACTCCGGTTGCGTCAGAAGGCAATCCGAGCCATGATAGACAAGCAACCTGATTTTCGTGATTCTGTTCCTCTGCGGCCAGCACTCGATGTTGAGCTGCCAAGTCGTTGCATGTTGCGGACGACATTTACTAAAGGGAACATCACCATGGCTACGGGCACCGTAAAGTGGTTCAACGACACCAAAGGTTTCGGCTTCATCGAAGTTGAAGGCCAGAAGAACGACGTGTTCGTTCACATCTCGGCCGTCGAGCGTTCGGGCCTGAACGGTCTGAAAGAAGGTCAAAAGATCTCGTTCGAGACCGAGCAGGACCGTAACGGCCGCATGTCGGCAACGAACCTCAAAGCTCTCTGAGCTTTCGCCTGAAAGAATTTGAAAAGCCCGCCATCCGGCGGGCTTTTTTCATTGGTTCTCCTGAACGTCGCTGTTCGGCTTGCCCTTGGTGCGCTGCGGGTTCATGGGCGCGAATTCTTCGGGGCTGTGGGCCGAACCTTCGTGTGCCGCCTGATCGTTCTGCTTGCGCGGGGGATCGCTGCGGCTTTCGTCGGCCTTGCGCGGTTCATTCGCCATTCGTGCGTTCCTTTTGCGGTTCGGTGGTGGCCTTGGCCGCCAGCTTGGCAATATCGGGCAGATCGCGGGACATCGCTCCGAAGTGTACCGTCTTTTGATGGTTCAGATAGTCGGAGCGCAGGGCGGCATAGAGAGTTTGTGACAGGTTGATGCTGGAATGCATGGTCGTCCTCTTTCGTCCGGCCGGTGGGGCCGCTGAAACACAGACGCACGAGGGAAGATAATGTTCCCGCCTATGATACCTGCGCCCAGAACAGCGCCACGATCCCGCCGAGGCCAAGGAAGGCCCAGCAGATCTTGAACAGCAGCCAAAGATCCCCCGCCCCGGTGACGCCCGTAAGGATCGCCGCGACCAGAAACGAAACCGCCCCGCTGAGCGCTACGATCATCACAAGCGACATTGCGGTCAGAAGATACATGCGGCCTCCGTCGTTGTTACTGGCAAGACGTTCGAAAGGCGGTGATGTTCCGTGGGGGGGTGGTTTGCAGTGCCGTTGCCTGCATCTTCCAGAGAGTTGCGCCGCCGATCGAAGCGAAAGGCCGTCCGGCGGCGTGCCAGCAAAGATAACCGGCCGATCTTCCAGCTGCCCGGTTTTCCCGCGCAGCCGAGGGATGTGCTGGCGGGGCGAAATGCCCCGCCAGCAGCGTGTCAAAGTGCGATATCCGGAACCTTGCGGACCTCGCCGGCCGGCGTTGCCGGCGTGGAGAGCACGGACCGGTCAACCACCGGCACGGCCATCTCCAGCTCCAGCGCGTCCGCCGTTTCAGCCCAGACGCGTTGCAGCGCGGCCGGATCGTCGTTCAGCTTGGTGCCATAGCTGGGGATGATCTGGCGCAGGCGGCCTGCCCATTCACCTTCGACCTTCTCGGGGAAGATCCGCTCCAGCAGGGTCAGCATGATGGGTGCTGCAGTCGATGCGCCCGGCGATGCGCCCAGAAGCGCCGCAAGCGAACGATCCTCGGCGGCAACGATTTCGGTACCCAGCTTCAGCTGGCCGCCATCTTCGGTCCGCTTGATGATCTGGACGCGCTGACCGGCCTGCCACAGGCGCCAATCCTCGTCCCGCGCTTCGGGGTAATAGGCGCGAAGCTGCTCCATCTGGTCTTCAAAGGACAGCATCAGCTGACCGACGAGGTATTTCACCAGCGCCATCTCGTTCACGCCGACCTGCATCATGGGCACGATGTTGTCCAGCGACACCGAGGACGGCAGATCCCAAAGCGAGCCATGCTTCAGGAACTTGGTGGAGAAGGTCGCGAACGGACCGAACAGCAGGTTCTCCTTGCCGTCCAGCACGCGCGCATCCAGGTGCGGCACTGACATGGGCGGGTTGCCAACGGCGGCCTTGCCATAGGCCTTCACGCGGTGCTGCGCCACAACCTCGGGATTTTCACAGATCAGGAACGAACCGCCCACGGGGAAGCCGGCATAAGCTTCGCCCTCGGGGATGCCCGATTGCTGAAGCAGCGGCAACGCGCCGCCGCCCGCGCCGATGAACACGAAGCGCGCATCGACGGCAATCTCGCGGCCGCCGTCCACGGGCTGGTGCACGACGCGCCAGCTGCCATCTTCAAGGCGCTGGATGTCGGTCACGTCATGGCCGGTGGTCAGCGTGAACCCGTCATGTTCCGACAGGTGCTGGCCGAACTGGCGCGTGATCTCGCCGAAGTTGACATCGGTGCCCAGCGGGGACCACGTGGCGGCCACCTTCTCGGTCAGGTTCGGGCCCGTCATCATCAACGGCACCCATTCAGCGATCTTTTCAGGATCGGTGCTGAATTCCATGCCGGCGAAAAGCGGGCTTTGCAGCAGGGCCGCGTGGCGCTTTTCAAGATAGGCGATGTTCTTGTCGCCCCACACGAAGCTCATATGCGGGGTGGAGTTGATGAAGCTGCGCGGGTTTTCCAGCACGCCGCGGCGGATCTGGTGGGCCCAGAACTGGCGCGTGACCTGGAACTGTTCGTTGATCGACAGCGCCTTGGTGATATCGATATCGCCGGCATCAGTTTCGGGGGTATAGTTCAGCTCGCACAGGGCCGAATGGCCTGTCCCCGCATTGTTCCACCCGTTGGAGCTTTCCTCGGCAACCGAATCCATCCGTTCGATCATGTGGATCGTCCAGTTCGGCTCCAGCTCTTGCAGGAAGACGCCCAGCGTCGTGCTCATGATCCCGCCGCCGATCAGGACAACATCGACTTTTTCGGCTGTTGTCTGCGCAATGCCGCGTGCCGGAGCGATCGCGCTTGCCGCGACTGCCGCCGCTGCGGTTCCAAGCAGACGCCGGCGGGTGATCCCTGCGGGGCTGCGGGTGTTGGCGCCTTTTTTATTCATCGGAGGTCTTCTTTCTCTAAGGCCCCCCTCCCCGCGCGGCACATAGTGGCGTTGGGGGAGGGAAGTCAACGGCATACTGCAGCATGCTTTGTGTCAGGCCCGGCGACCCCCCATGAGCCGGTCAGCATGCCCCCCACTCCTGATTTCATTTGTCCTACATAACGGAACCCGTGCTACCCTGCCCTTTCCGGTCACAAAGATCCGAAAGCTATGGTTTCGGAGATCATCAGGGAGGAGAACCATGCTGCAATTTGGACGACGATGCTCCGTCGCCGCGCTGATCGCGTGCCTTGCAGGTCACGGCTGGGCACAGGAAAGCCAGACCGCACTGCCGCTTGATGCCTTTGCCGATGGCATCAACCACTGGCACAACAAGCACGGGTCGGATTACGAAACCCATGCCCCGGAAGATATCGCAGCCATCGCCGACAACCTTCTTCTTTATCAGCGCGACAACGGGGGCTGGGTGGAAAACCGTGATCCGACCCGGGTCCTGTCCGACGAGGAAAAGGAGGAGCTGCGCACCGCCAAGGATCAGCAGGATACAAGCTTCGACAACCGCAACGTCTACAGCCAGACGGAATATCTTTACGGCGCTTATGAACGGACCGGTGACGAGCGATACCGTGATGCCGCCCGCCGCGGGCTGGACTTCATCCTTTCCGAACAGATCGAAAGCTGCGGGGGCTGGCCGCATTCCTCGCCGCCAAGGCAGGAATACCACGACCGGATCACCATCACCGACGAGGTGACGACAGGTATCC
Source organism: Falsirhodobacter deserti (assembly GCF_004015795.1). Lineage (GTDB taxonomy): Bacteria > Pseudomonadota > Alphaproteobacteria > Rhodobacterales > Rhodobacteraceae > Falsirhodobacter > Falsirhodobacter deserti. The sequence continues at coordinate 1,610,079 of NZ_ML137218.1, forward strand.
TGACCATGCTTCGCAGGATCGCGGATGGCGATGCGCCTTTCGCGAAAATCGATGCCAAGACGCGCGAAGAGGCCGAGGCGGCGGTTGCGCGCGGAAATGACTGCCTGCTGCGCCTTCAGGTGAAGCAGAACGGCCGCGGAGCCGCGTGGGCGGGCCAGTATGACCCCGAAACGCTGGAGCCGACGGGTGCCCGCACCTTCGAGCTGCCCTCCATGATCTCTTGGGAAAGCGTGAGGGTCGTGAACTACCTGATGGGCGATCCCGATCCGTCACCCGAGATGGTGACTGCCATCGAGGATGCGGTCGCATGGTTCGACCGCGTGAAGCTTGCAGGCGTCAAGATCGAGGAATTCGATGCCCCGAGGGAGGTGTATGATTATCACACGGCCACGACGGATCGGCGGCTGGTGGAAGATACCGATGCGCCGCCCCTTTGGGCGCGGTTCTATGATCTGGAAACGAACGAGCCGGTGCTTGCCAATCGCGACGGTGTGCGGGTCGAAACCTATGATCAGGTTCACCGGGAACGGCGCACGGGCTATCACTGGTTCGGAACCTGGCCGGAGGAGCTTCTGACGACCGACTATCCGAAGTGGAAAGAGGCGCGGGGGAAATAGGCGATGCCATGCTCGGTGCCGGTTCACGGCACCGAGCACGGCACTGAGGCTCAGGTCGCGGGCACAACGGGCGGTGCGAAGGAAAGCACGGCGGTTTCAGGCAGACAGATTGTTGGTGCCCGCAGTCGGACTCGAACCGACAAGACCAAGGTCGAGGGATTTTAAGTCCCCTGCGTCTACCATTTCGCCATGCGGGCGGCAGGCGCGACCATAGACGATGCGGCGCGCGCGGCAAGTCAGAAGGTTGTCAGCCCACGCTCGGTTATGATGGCATCAAGGGGTTGGTCGGTCGGTTCCACCGGCACCGCAGGCAGTTCCTGCGCGGCGAAGGCGAAGCCCACGGCAAGAACGGGACGGCGCGCGCGAAGCATTTCCAGCGTCCGGTCATAGAACCCGCCGCCATAGCCGAGGCGGAAGCCGGATGCATCGAAGGCCACCAATGGCAGGATCACGATGTCAGGCTCCAGCCACTCACCCTTCGCGGGGATGTCGATGCCGAACGTGCCGGGCACCAGTTCGGCATCGGGCCTCCAGACGCGAAACCGCAAGGGATGTGCCGCAGCCTCGATCACCGGAACGCAGACGGGGCCGTCATGGGCAGCCATGGCAGGACGGGGATCAATCTCGGTCCGGATGGGCAGGTACCCGGCCAGCACCTTTCCGCCATGCGGGCGCAGCCAGGTTTCAAGGTGCAGGGCCGCCGCGCCCTGCCCTGCCGCATGGGCCAGCCGCCGCGCCTGCAACGCCTGTTTGCGCGCCTGATCCTTCACAGCAGCATCACCGTCGCAAGGCCGAGGAAGGAAAAGAAGCCTGTTACATCGGTCATCGTTGTCACGAAGGTGCCCGAGGCAAGCGCCGGATCCAGCCGCGCCTTGTTCAGGATCAGCGGAACAAGAACCCCCGCCAGCGCCGCCACGGCAAGATTGATGACCATCGCCATCGCGATCACCGCCGCCAGCAGGATGGACCCGCCATAAAAGGCCATGCCCAGCGCGCCCATCACCACGGCGAAGCCCAGCCCGTTGATCAGGCCCACCGCCACTTCCCGCCGGACGACACGCGCCGCGTTGGAGCTTGTGAGGTCACGCGTGGCCAGCGCGCGCACGGCCACCGTCAGCGATTGCGTTCCCGCATTCCCGCCCATGGAGGCAATGATCGGCATCAATGCCGCCAGCGCCACGATGACCGAGATCGTTCCCTCGAACTGCGAAATCACCCAGGCGGACAGGTTCGCCGTTCCAAGGTTGACCAGCAGCCACGGCGTGCGCTGGCGCAGCGTTTCCCAGACATTGTCAGAGATGGAGCTTTCATCGCCCACGCCGGCAAGGCGCAGGATGTCTTCCTCGTGCTCCTCGTCCAGCACGTTCATCGCATCGTCGATGGTGATGACGCCCACCAGCCGCCCGTCATCATCCACCACGGGGGCAGAAATCAGGTGATACTGGTTGAACTGATAGGCCACGTCCGATTCGGGATCCGCGGGATGGAAGGTGCGATAACTGTCCTCGGCCAGATCACGCAGCGGCATGTCGCGCCGCGATGACAGCACGCGCCCCAGCGTGACATAGGCCACCGGCTTGATCCGTGGATCGACAAGGATCACATGATAGAACTGGTCGGGCAGAAACTCCGCCTCGCGCAGATAATCGATCGCCTCGCCCACGGTCCAGTGTTCGGGGGCGACCACCGCCTCGCGCTGCATCAGGCGGCCGGCGGAATATTCGGGATAGGTCAGCGCCTTTTCCACCGCCGCCCGGTCGGCCCGGTCCAGCGCGCTGAGGATGATTTCCTGCTGCGGCTGTTCCAGATCCTGAACGATGTCCACCACGTCGTCGGTGTCCAGTTCACGCACCGCTTCAGCCAGAACCTCGGGGGCGAGGGTGTCGATGACCTCCTCGCGGATGCCCTCGCGGATTTCGGACAGAACCTCGCCGTCCATTCCCTTCCACAGGATCAGCAGCTCGTGCCGTTCCTCGGGGGCGACCTGTTCCAGAAGGTCGGCGATATCGGCGGGGTGCAGCGGGTCCAGCAAGCTCGTCAGGCGCGCGGAGTCCTGCGCTTCGACCGCATCCAGAATATCCTGGACCAGCCGTTCGTTCAGACCCTCATCGTCGCGCTCTTCGAGTTCTGCCATGATACCTCACATTGTTTGGTCGGCGATAACGCGCGTTTCCCCGGCGAGAAAGAGGGTTTAGTATGACATCACGGTAAAGCGAGGGACGCGATGGATATTCTTCTTGGTCAGGTGTTGCGGTTCGATGGCGATCCCTTTGCCGGCGGCACCGCACATATCGACGAAGCCGTCGCGCTTGAGGCGGGCCGCATCGTGGCAACCGGCACGGCAGAGGCGCTGCGCGCCGCCCATCCGCAGGCCCGTGTGACCGATTACGGCGGCTGCCTCATCTCGGCCGGGTTCGTGGATGCGCATGTGCATTACGCGCAGACAGCGATCATCGCCAGCTGGGGCAAGCGGCTGATCGACTGGCTGGAAACCTACACCTTCCCCGAAGAAATGCGCTTCGCCGATCCAACATATGCGCGGCAGGTGGCGGACAGGTATCTGGACCTGACGCTGGCAAACGGGACCACCACCGTCTGCACCTATGGCACTATCCACCCGGAAAGCGTGGATGCCTTCTTCGAGGCGGCACAGGCGCGCGATCTGCGCGTGTTCGCAGGAAAAACCTGCATGGACCGCAACGCGCCCGACCGTCTGCGCGACACCGCGCAATCGGCCTATGACGACTCCAGACGGCTGCTGCAGGCGTGGCACGGGAAGGACCGGCTTTCCTATGTCATCACGCCCCGTTTTTCGCCCACATCCACACCCGAACAGCTTGCCGCCCTTGGCGCGCTGTGGCGCGAGCATCCGGACTGCCTGATGCAGACGCACCTGTCGGAACAAACCGACGAGATCGAGTGGGTGCGCGCTCTTTTCCCGCAATCGCGCGATTATCTTGATACCTACGAGGCGCAGGGCCTTCTGGGCGAAGGTGCAGTGTTCGGCCACGCGATCCACCTGACGGACCGCGAACGCGCCCGCCTGATCGACACGGGCGCCTCGCTGGTGCATTGCCCGACATCGAACACCTTCATCGGGTCGGGCCTGTTCGACATGGGCCTTGCGCGAACCAGCCTGCGGGTGGGGCTTGCCACCGATACCGGCGGCGGGTCCAGCTTTTCCATGCTGCGCACGATGGCCGCAGCCTATGAGGTGGGCCAGCTGCGCCGCGACCCGCTGCACCCTTCGCAACTTTGGTGGCTGGCCACGCAAGGATCGGCCCGCGCGCTGCGGGCCGAAACCTCGATCGGGAACATCGCGCCGGGAATGGAGGCCGACCTTGTCGTGGTCGATCTTGCCTCCACCCCCGCCATCGAACAGGCCACCCGCCGCGCCGGCGACATATGGGCGCAGGTGTTCCCGACCATCATGATGGGCGACGACCGTGCGATCCGCGCGGTCTGGGTCAACGGAACCCTCAGGTCGGGTTGTCGCACCGGATCGTGACCTGCGTGACGCCCTTCACCGGCTTGACCCAGTTGAGGGCGACAAGGCCGCGGGTGCCGCCCAGTTCCACGTCCACCCATGCGGCGGGCACCTGGGGGGCGCCGGCACCGTCCACGACGGGGCCCTCCGGCACGATCGAGGTGACGTTGCGTGCCCAGCCGCCGAACGGCATGTAGGCGGCGGCATCCACCATCCAGCGGGCGGCGGGCGTGTTCTGCACATGCTCCACCGTCACGGGGCTGAAGATCGGCTGCTGGATGCCGTTGAAGGTGTTCGCCTCGAACACGACGTTGCGGAAGCGCCCGCGATCCAGATCGGCATAGGTGGTGTCCACATCCTCCACCCGATCCACGGTGGCGTTGATCGTCCGGAACGCATTGCCCGTCACGCTCAGCCCGTTCAGGAAGTGACCCGGCCCGCGCGGCGTGACCATCAGCCACCGAAAGCCCCGCCCCGTGCCGTTGACGGTGAAGATGTTGCCTGTGACCGTCAGCCCCCCGAACGAGAATTCGTTGTCGAAGCCGGGCGCCGGATCATGCTCGTTCGTCATTTCGATGAAGCAGTTGTCGATGTAGTTGCCGGTGAACAACCCCTTCACGTTCATCTCGGTCAGCACGACGCCGGCGCGGCGCACGCCCGCAGTTTCATTGTCCCCGCCGAAGAAATGGTTGCCGATGAACATATGGCCCGTGCCGTGCAGCACGGCGAAATGGGCGAAACGCACGATGCGGTTGTCGCGCAGCTTGGAATCGTTGGCGTTCACGTTCAGCGCGATCGTGGTGCGGTCCTGCGCGCGCAGCGGCTGTTCATTCGACAGGAACTGGCACTGATCCACGATCAGCCCCTGGCACCCCGTCCCGATCGAGGTGATGCCCCGGTCCTTGGGCTTGTTGATAACGCAGTCGGACAGGCGGAAGATCGTGCCCGCCCGCGGAAGCATCAGGGCGCTGGCCGCGCCGTTGCACTGGAATTCCACATCCGAAATCTCGAACTTGGAGTTCTTGTCGAAACCCGAAAAATCGAGGACATAGCGATACCGCTCGAACGTGAAGCGGCGCGTGCCGCCCACGGACCCTGCCGGCAGGTTCAGCTCCACCGTGCCCGCACCGACGTTTACGGACCGCACATAGATCTCGCGAGGGACGCCCGCGCCGCTGACGCGCGATCCGACGGCGATGTTGGCCACATTCTCCACATTCGTCAGGCGATAGGAATCCGATGGCGTATAGGTCGCAGTGGCTGTGACCGTGCGCGTTTCCCACGCGCCCCCCTCGATCGCGTTCAGCTGCCCGTTCGTCAGCACGCGGCGCTGCTCGAAGCTGGAGGTGGCGGCAAGGGCGGCCACGTCCACAGGTTCGGGGATGTCGACGCGGCGGCCGGAAAGATCCAGCGTCACATGGCCAGTGAAATAGAACAGGGCCTGAAGCGCCTTGCGAAAGCCAAGATATTCATCGCCGAACGCGGCGGTATAGGTGTCGAGGTCGAAGTTGCGCGTACATGCAAGGCGCGATCCTTCATCCATGACCACGGTGCCTTCGAACCGCACGCGGCTGTTCAGCGTCAGGTGCGACCCGATCCGGTAGGTGCCCGCCGAAACCAGCAAACGCCGTCCGCCGGTGGCCGCATCGGCGGCGGCAAAGGCGGCGCTGTCATCCGTGCGTCCGTCGCCCCGCGCGCCGAAATCGCGCACGTCCACCATGCCCAGCATGTCGCGCAGGAAAACAGAGGTGACATCCTCCACCACGATGTCGTCGATGCGAACCACGCCGCCATTGGGGCCGGTCAGATCAAGGCCGATATGGGCGTAAACCGGATCGGTGCCCCAAACCATGTCGACGCCTCCGCGATTGCCCGAGCCGATGATGGCGGTCACCTCCACCACCTCGCCATATCGTTGCAGCGTTGTCTGCGGGCCTGTCAGCGGCACGTTCAGCGCCCGCCCGCGGCTGTTGCCCGCCCATGCCGCGATCCGCACCGATGGCAACGATCCGGAAACAGCCTTCACCCGCGCCGTCCCCCGCAGATACAGGCCCGGCAGGCACGGGATCTGCCGGAAGCAGCTCAGCTTCTGCGTGCTGTCCAGCTTCAAAAGCTCCATGCCGCCGGCCAAATCCTGCTCGGAGGAGACCTAGGCCGCGTTGGGCTGGGCCGCCCAGCTTCCCTGCCCCGGCTCGCCATCCTCGCGCGACCACAGATCAAGCCCTTCGGAAAAGGCCGGGGGCATAAGGGCCAGACCTTCGGTAATCGCCTTGTTCATCGCAATCCTCACCTCGCAGACGTTGCGGAAAGGATTACCAATGGTGGCTTAATGCCCCCCGACACCGCCGCGCGGGGGGCTGCAACATCAGGCCAGATCGCCGCGCAGGGCCGATTCCAGCAGGGCCACGGTTTCATCCACGCCGTAAAGCGCGATGAACCCGCCAAAACGCGGCCCTTCGGAGGCGCCCAGAAGCACCTCGTACAGGGCCTTGAACCAGTCGCGCAGCGGCTCGAACCCGTGATCCTTGCCAACGGCAAAGACCATGGTCTGAAGCGCCTCGGCATCCAGACCGCCGTCCCATGCCTTCAGGCGGGCCAGCAGATCGTTCATCGCGGTCCGTTCCTGATCGGTGGGCAGACGGAATTGCCGCTTCGGCGCCACGAAGTCGCGGAAATAGCGCACGGCGAATTCGGCCGCCTGATCCAGATCGGGATGCGTTTCGGGCGACGCTTCGGGGGCATAGCGCTTGATGAAGCCCCACAGGCCTGACTTGTCGGTGGCCGCGGCAACGGAAGCAAGGTTCAGCAGCATCGCGAAGGGCACGACCATCTTCGATTCCGGCGGGTTGCCGTTGTGGATGTGCCAGACGGGATTGTCGATCCGCTTGGCCACATCCTGCGTGGCATAGGCGCGCAGCTGCTGGTGGTATTCGTCCACCGCCTTCGGGATCACGTCGAAATGCATCCGCTTGGCCGTTTTCGGCTTCAGATACATGAAATAGGCAAGGCTCTCGGTCGAGGCATAGGTCAGCCATTCATCGATGGTCAGCCCATTGCCCTTGGACTTGGAGATCTTCTCTCCATTGGCATCAAGGAACAGCTCGTAGGTGAAGTGTTCCGGCTTCTTGCCGCCAAGGATCTCGCAGATCTTGTCATAGATCGGCGTGTTGGTGGAATGGTCCTTGCCATACATCTCGAAGTCCACATCCAGCGCGGCCCAGCGGGCGCCGAAATCAGGCTTCCATTGCAGCTTCACGTTGCCCCCCGTCACAGGCAGCGTCGTTTCGGTGCCATCCTCGTCGTCGAAGGTTATGGTGCCATCCTTGGCGTTCACCTCCTTCAGCGGCACATACAGAACCCGGCCGGTCGTGGGGCTGATCGGCAGGAAGATCGAATAGGTCTGCTGACGCTCCTCGCGCAGGCTGGCCAGCATCACCTTCATCACATCGTCATAGCGTTCGCAGGCGCGCAGCAGCACCTCGTCGAACTTGCCGGTCTTGTAGAAGTCGGTCGCGGAATAGAACTCGTACTCGAAACCGAACGTATCCAGAAAACGCCGCAGCATCGCGTTGTTGTGATGCCCGAAGCTTTCGTATTCGCCGAAGGGATCGGGAACGGATGTCAGCGGGCGCTGCAGGTTTTCGCGCAGCATGTCCTGCTGGGGCACGTTGTCGGGCACCTTGCGCATCCCGTCCAGATCGTCGGAAAAACAGATCAGGCGGGTGGGGATGTCGCAGATCGCCTCGAATGCCCGTCGGATCATCGTCGTGCGCGCAACCTCGCCGAAGGTGCCGATATGCGGCAGGCCCGAAGGACCATAGCCCGTCTCGAACAGGACATACCCCTTTTCGGGCACCTTGCCGCCGACGCGCTTCAAGATCCGGCGCGCCTCCTCGAAGGGCCAGGATTTGGAGGTCATCGCGGCGTCTTTAAGGGCCGTCATGGGCGTCATCTCCGTGTAAGGGGGCGGCACCGTGCCGCCGCGCGAGGTCTATTGCCGCGACCCCTTCGCGTCAATAATCTGGGGCAAAAGAAGGACACGACCATGAACGATACGATCCCCTCCCTTTCGCAGCAGGACGCGCTGCTGGCGCTGATGATCGCGGTTTCCGCCTCGCACGGGGCGGTGGAAACCTCTGAACTGGTCGCGATCCAGCAGATGCTGAACCACCTGCCCGTCTTTGCCGAATACGATATCGATCGCTTGGGCAATGTTGCCCGCACGGTGTTCGATCTTTTCAACGAAGAAGACGGGCTGGATGCGCTGTTCGCGCTGGTGCGCACCGCACTGGACGAACGGCTGCACGAAACCGCCTATGCGCTGGCCTGCGACGTGGCCGCCGCCGACGGGCGGCTTTACCAGCCCGAACTGCGCCTACTGGAGGAGATCCGGGAAGAGCTGCGCATCGACCGCCTGCACGCTGCCGCGATTGAACGCGGCGCGCGGGCCCGCCACATGCGCCCCTAGGCCTGCGCCACCCAGCTTTCAATCAGGCGGCTTTGCAGGATGCGGGCATTGCGCGTCCATGCAGCGCCGCCTGCGGGGCGCGCCTCGCTTCCCGGATCAAGCTGGGCGCGGCGGTCCATGTCGGCGCAGAAGGTCGCAAAGACCCGCTCTGCCCCGCCGGCGCTGACATATCCCGCAAGGCCGGATGCAAAGCTGAGCGTTCCGGTCTTGGCCTTGATGCGGATCGTGTCCGACAGGTGTTCGCGCCCGCTGGCATCGAACAGCCCCTCATCCTTCATCAACGACCGCAGATAGCGTCCGTTCGGATCACTTTGCGCCAGCACCAGCGCCCGCACCATCTGCGAAGGCGCCACGCGCGATCGGCCCGACAGGCCCGAATGGTCGCGCAGATCCATCTGCACCCCGTATTTGGCAGCCGCCCATTGCGTCATCGCTGCGCCGGACGCCGAAAGCGACCCCTGGCGCGAGGCGGTCAGACCCACCGTTTCAGCTGTCATGTTGTTGGAAAATTCCAGCATGTCGCTCAGGATCTCGGTCAGCGGGGCGCTGGCATGCTGCACCAGAACCGCCCCCGCCGGGGCCGAGCGTGTGACAACGGGCGCCGGAAGCGCCACGCCGTGCCGTGCGGCCAGCCAGCGGAACACGTCGGCGGTGTAATTGTCGGGGTTGCGAACCGGCAACCAGCGGTTGCCCCCGCGGCCCAGCGCGGCCGAGGCGACGGTCCAGTTGTCCACCCCCTGCCCCGAGGAATATGTATAGGTCGGGCTGCTGCGCCCCGCCACACGGATGCGCGATGTCGTCACCGGCGGCACGACGCGTCCCGAACGCGCATCCATAGAAGCCCCCGCACCGCCCGGCCCCCACGAAAAATAGGCCCGGTTGAAGTTCAGGTTCAGCCCCGAGATGGCAGAGTTGTAGTTGGCATGCACCGGCTGGCCCGGATCGATCTGGTCGATCAGCGGCAGCGCGCCGCCATATGCACGGAACTGCCCCGTCACGCCCCGCACCCCGCGCGAGGCAAGCTCTGCCGCCATGGCATCCAGCGCGTCGGTATCCAGCGTCGGATCGCCGCCACCCACCAGCCACAGATCGCCCTGCACGATCCCGCCGGAAACCGGCCCGCCCGCGATGACCGAGGTTCCGTAGCGGTATCCCGGCCCCAGCCTGTCCAGCGCATAAAGTGCCGTGATCGCCTTCGCGGTCGATGCCGGCGGCAGCGCGGTGTCGCCCGCGTGATGATCCAGCACCCGCCCCGAGGCATCGGCCACGACATAGCCGACATTGCCCGTCACTCCAGACCGGGCCACCAGCGCGCTGGCACTGCCCGAACCAGTCAGCCGGACAGAAGGACGAGGAGCAGTGGCAGGCGCGCCGGCACAGCCGGGCACCGCCGCGATGGCCGCAAGGCCGCCAAGAAGGAAACGTCTCGTAGTCATGAATCGGACGCTACAGACGCCCGTGCGCGGGCGCTAGCCCCATTCGCCGCGTGCACGGATCGCGCTTGAAGAAACATCCACCATCGGCAGTGTCGCAAAGGCCCATGCTGGCGCGGCCGAGGCGCCAAGACGGGCTGGCGGCACCCGCGATGCGGCGAACATCCGCGCCGCCGGCCCAAGCCCCGCACGCGCCCCCCAGCCCGGACGCGCCAGCACCCCCACCGGCACCATCCGCAGGATGCGCTGCCAGTCGTCCCAGCAATGGAACTGCATAAGGTTGTCGGCCCCCATCAGCCACACGAAGCGCACACCCGGATAATGCCGCTGCAAGGCGCGCAGGGTGGCGGCGGTGTGCCGCGTGCCCAGCCGCGCTTCAAGGTCCGTCACCTCCACCCGTGGATGGCGCATCAGGGCGCGCGCCCTTTCCAGCCGCTCGGCCATGGGACGCGGGCCGCGGGCCTTCAGCGGATTGCCGGGGGAGGCAAGCCACCACACGCGGTCCAGACCGAACCGCTTCATCGCTTCGCGCGTGATATGCACATGGCCGGCATGGGCCGGATCAAAGGATCCGCCCAGAAGCCCGACAACCATTTCCGCGCGCGCCACCGGCCAGCCCTGCACGACATCCCCCTGCGAAAGTGCGGTGGCCAGAAATCACCCCCTGATTGCCCTTGTCCAGCGTTATCGCTAAGAAGGCGGCCAAATCCCTGAAAGATGGAGCACCCACGTGGCCTCGTATCAATACGTCTATCACATGGATGGCGTCTCCAAGACCTATCCGGGCGGCAAGAAAGTTTTCGAGAACATCCGCCTGAACTTCCTGCCGGGCGTGAAGATCGGCGTCGTCGGCGTCAACGGCGCGGGCAAGTCCACGCTGCTGAAGGTGATGGCCGGCATCGACAAGGACTTCCAGGGCGAGGCCTGGGCCGCCAAGGGCGCCAAGGTCGGCTACCTGCCGCAGGAACCGCAGCTGGACGAAACCCTCGACGTGCGCGGCAACGTTATGGAAGGCGTGGCTGAAAAGCGCGCGATCCTTGAACGTTACAACGAACTGGCCATGAACTACTCGGACGAAACGGCCGAGGAGATGGCGGAGCTTCAGGACAAGATCGACGCCGAGAACCTCTGGGAACTCGACAACAAGGTCGATATCGCGATGGAAGCCCTGCGCTGCCCGCCAGACGATGCCGATGTGTCCACCCTTTCGGGCGGCGAACGCCGCCGTGTCGCGCTCTGCAAGCTGCTGCTGGAAGAGCCGGACATGCTGCTGCTGGACGAACCGACCAACCACCTTGATGCCGAAACGATCGCATGGCTGCAAAAGCACCTGATCGAATACAAGGGCACCATCCTGACGGTCACCCACGACCGTTACTTCCTTGACGACATCACGTCGTGGATCCTTGAACTGGAGCGTGGGCGCGGCCTGCCGCACGAGGGCAACTACTCCTCGTGGCTGGAAGCCAAGGCCAAGCGGATGGAACAGGAAGCCCGCGAGGACAAGTCCAAGCAGAAGGTGCTGGAGCGCGAGCTGGAATGGATCCGCGCCGGTGCCAAGGCCCGTCAGGCGAAGTCCAAGGCCCGTATCTCGGCCTATAACAAGATGGCCGACGAATCGGTGAAGGAACTGGTCGGCAAGGCGCAGATCGTGATCCCGCACGGCCCGCGCCTTGGCAACAAGGTGATCGAGGTTCAGGGCCTGTCGAAGGCCATGGGTGACAAGCAACTGATCGAGAACCTGTCCTTCACGCTGCCGCCGGGCGGCATCATCGGCGTGATCGGCCCGAACGGCGCCGGCAAATCCACGCTGTTCAAGATGCTGACGGGCTTTGAAACGCCCGATGCCGGCACGATCGAAGTGGGCGACACGGTCAAGATGGCCTACGTCGACCAGTCGCGTGACGCGCTGGACCCGGAAAAGAACGTCTGGGACGAAATCTCGGGCGGCTCGGAAATCATCGAACTGGGCGATGCCCAGATCAACAGCCGCAACTATGTCGGCGCGTTCAACTTCAAGGGCGCGGACCAGCAAAAGAAGGTCGGCCTGCTTTCGGGCGGGGAACGCAACCGTGTTCACATGGCCAAGCTGCTGAAATCGGGCGGAAACGTTCTGCTTCTGGACGAACCGACGAACGATCTGGACGTGGAAACGCTGCAGGCGCTGGAAGCCGCGATCGAGAATTTCGCTGGTTGCGCGATCATCATCAGCCACGACCGCTTCTTCCTCGACCGTCTTTGCACGCACATCCTTGCCTTTGAAGGTGACGCCCATGTGGAGTTCTTCGAAGGCAACTTCGAGGATTACGAAAAGGACAAGATCCGTCGCCTTGGCCCCGATGCGGCGAACCCCAAACGGGTCAAACACAAGAAGTTCACACGTTAACGCTAAACGTGATCGACGGTGCACAGGACGCTTGCGCGATGATTTTTTCGTGCTAGCGTTGTGTGCGCGACGTTACTCTTTATCGACCTGTCCTTTGCGGCCACAGCGACTCGATCTTGCTCTGACTTAGCCACGCCGTCGCATAGTGCGGACGGCACCGGAACAGGAGACACTCACGATGGCCAAGGGCACCGTGAAATGGTTCAACACCACCAAGGGCTATGGCTTCATTGCCCCCGAGGGTGAAAACAAAGACGTGTTCGTGCACATCACTGCACTGGAGCGCGCAGGCATCCGTTCGCTGGCTGATGGCCAGGCGGTGACCTTCGACATCCAGTCCGGCCGTGACGGTCGCGAATCGGCTGTGAACATCCAGATCGCATAAGAGTGGCCAAGGCGCGACATCCGTCGCGCCTTTGCTTTCCGGCGGCCGCGCTTGCGGCAACGGGATGATCCATGCAACCAAGGGCCGACAATGGCCGGAGGTTCCATGACGCGTCCCAACATCCTGATCCTTATGGTTGACCAGCTGAACGGCACCCTGTTTCCGGATGGGCCCGCCGATTTTCTGCATGCCCCGAACCTGAAGCGGCTGGCGGAACGCTCGCGTCGGTTCACCAACACCTACACGGCCTCGCCGCTTTGCGCCCCTGCCCGTGCCAGCTTCATGTCGGGTCAATTGCCGTCGCGCACCGGCGTTTATGACAACGCAGCGGAATTCGGATCGGCAATCCCCACCTTTGCCCACCACCTGCGCCGCGCCGGGTACCAGACCTGCCTTTCCGGCAAGATGCATTTCGTCGGCCCCGACCAGCTGCACGGCTTCGAAGAACGGCTGACCACCGACATCTATCCTGCAGATTTCGGCTGGACCCCCGATTACCGCAAACCGCGGGAGCGGATCGACTGGTGGTATCACAACCTCGGATCGGTGGCCGGTGCCGGCGTGGCCGAGATCACGAACCAGCTGGAATATGATGACGACGTCGCCCACCAGGCGGTCCAGAAGCTTTATGACCTTTCACGAGGCGAGGATCAGCGCCAGTGGTGCCTGTCCGTCAGCTTCACCCATCCGCATGACCCCTATGTCGCGCGCCGCAAGTACTGGGACCTGTACGAGGATTGCCCACAGACCGAACCGCCCGAATCCATCCCGTTCGAGGAGATGGACCCCCATTCGCAGCGTCTGCTGGAAGCGAACGACCATTCCGCCTTCGACATCACCGACGACATGATTCGCCGGTCCCGCCGCGCCTACTTCGCCAATATCTCCTATGTCGATGACAAGATCGGGGAGATCCTGGATGTGCTGGAGACCACGCGGCAGGAGGCGATCATCGTCTTCACCTCGGACCATGGCGACATGCTGGGCGATCGCGGCCTCTGGTTCAAGATGAGCTTCTTTGACGGGTCCGCCCGCGTGCCGCTGATGATCACGGGGCTGGAAGCAGGCCGTACCGACACCCCCGTCTCCACGCTGGACCTGACGCCGACGCTTTGCGACATGGCCGGCATCTCCATGACCGAAGTCATGCCGTGGACGGATGGCACCACCCTTGTGCCCATCGCGCAGGGTGAGGCGCGTCAGCCCGTGCCGATGGAATACGCCGCCGAAGGCAGCATCGCCCCGCTGGTCGCCATCCGTGACGGGCGGTGGAAGTACATTCGCTGCGCCGTCGATCCCGACCAGCTTTACGATCTGCAGGCGGACCCGCTGGAACGCCGGAACCTTGTCGATGCGCCCGAAGCGGCCGAAGCATTGGCCGCCCTGCGCGATCAGGCCGATGCCCGCTGGGATCTGGCGCTTTTCGATGCGCAGGTGCGCGAAAGCCAGGCCCGCCGTTGGGTGGTTTACGAGGCGCTGCGTCAGGGCGGCTATTACCCGTGGGATTACCAACCCCTGAAGAAGGCCTCGGAACGCTACATGCGCAACCACATGGACCTGAACGTGCTGGAGGAAACGAAACGCTTCCCCCGCGGCGAGTGATCAGCGGTCCACATGCCCAAGGTCGCGATCGGGCCAGACCCGGTCGCGCACCAGTTTCTTCAGCGTCTTGCTGTCGGGAAAGCCCCCATCGCGGGCCCGATCCCAGATCAGCTCGTCATCCAGCGTGATGGTGAAGATGCCGCCCGTGCCCGGCACCAGCGTGACGGACCCGATATCCTGCCCGAAGCTTTGCAGCAGTTCCTGCGCCATCCATGCGGTGCGCAGCATCCAGTTGCATTGGGTGCAATAGGTGAAGGTGATCGCGGGCGCGCTCATGCCAGTCCCCTTCCCTTCAGCAGCGGCTCCACCCCCGGCATCCGGCCACGGAAGGCAGTGTAAAGGTCCTCGGCCTCCTGCGAGCCGCCGGCGGAAAGGATATGCGCTTCCAGCTTGCGGGCCACTTCGGGATCGAAAGGATTGCCCACCTCGGTGAAGGCTTCGAACGCATCGGCATCCATCACCTCGGACCACATATAGCTGTAATAACCCGCGGAATATCCGTCGCCCGAGAAGACGTGGCTGAAATGCGGCGTCGCGTGCCGCATCCGGATCGCCTTCGGCATTCCAAGCCCGGCCAGAACCTCGGCCTGTTTCGCCATCGGGTCGGCAGGTGCCGCACCATCGTGGAATGCCAGATCAACCATGGCCGAAGCGATATATTCCACCGTTGCGAAGGCCTGATCATAGGTTCCTGCCGCCAGCAACCGGTCCATCATATCCTGCGGCATCAGCTCGCCCGTGCGATAATGGCGGGCGTGCTTCGCCAGCACCTCCGGCACCTCAAGCCAGTGTTCGTAAAGCTGGCTGGGCAGTTCCACGAAGTCCCGCGCAACCGAGGTGCCCGAGATGAAGCCATAGGTCACGTCCGACAGCATCTGGTGCAGCGCGTGGCCGAATTCGTGGAACAGCGTGCGCGCATCGTCATAAGACAGCAGCGCCGGATCACCCTTGGCAAAGTTGCACACGTTGACCACGATCGGCGCCTGTACCCCCCCCAGCCTGCGCTGGTCGCGCATCGTCGTGCACCACGCGCCGGACCGTTTGGACGCCCGCGCAAAGTAATCCCCGACGAACACCGCCACATGCCTGCCGCCGCGCGTCACTTCCCACGCCCGCACATCGGGATGATACATCGGTGCGTCCAGCGGGCGGAACTCCAGCCCGAACAGGCGGTGCGCGGTGTCGAAGGATGCCTCGATCATCGCCTCAAGCGAGAAATATGGCTTGATTGCCGCCTCATCCAGATCGTGCTCCTCCACCCGCCGCTTTTCGGAATAAAAGCGCCAGTCCCACGGCTCCAGATCGCCATTGATGCCATCGGCCCGCATCATGCCGGTCAGGATCGCGGCATCATCCTCGGCCTTGGCGCGGGCAGGCTGCCACACTCGCAACAGCAGGTCGCGCACGGCCTGCGGCGTTTTCGCCATCTCCGGCTCCAGCTTGAAGGCGGCGAAACTGTCATAGCCCAGAAGCTGCGCACGTTCGTGGCGCAGGTGCAGGATCTCGGCGGCGATGGCGCGGTTGTCGGCATCGTTGCCATTCGCGCCCCGCGCGGTCCACGCCTCATAGGCGATGCGACGCAGGTCGCGGTTCGGCGAAAACTGCAGAAACGGCACGATCAGCGACCGGTTCAGCGTCAGGACATGCCCCTCGCGCCCCCGTTCCTGCGCGGCGGCGCGCGCCGCCTCCACCACGAAGTCCGGAAGGCCTTCCAGATCCTCCGGCGCCAGATCGCGGAACCAGTCGCGCTCCTCGGCCAGAAGGTTCTGGCTGAACTGCGTGCCCAGAACCGCAAGCCGCGCCTTCACCTCGGTCAGCCGATGCGCCGCCTGCCCGGTCAGGCGGGCACCGGCGCGCACGAACATGCGGTGGTAAAGCGCCAGCACCCGCGCCTGTTCATCGGTCAGGCCCAGCGCGTCGCGGCGCTGCCACAGCGTTTCGATCCGCTGGAACAGGGGCTGGTTGTTGATGATTTCGGAAGAAAAGGCCGACATCTTCGGCGCCAGATCGCGCTGCAGGGCCTGCCGCGCATCCGTGCTTTCAGCGCCGGAAAGGGGATAGAAAACCCCTGCGACACGGTTCAGCGCCTCTTCGGCAAGTTCCATCGCCTCGATCGTGTTGGCAAAATCGGGGGCTGCGGGATCATTGGCAATGCGGTCGATATTCGCCCGCGCCTCGGCCAGGGCAGCGTCGAAGGCCGGGGCAAAATCTTCATCACGGATCGCGTCGAAGGGCGGCAGGCCAAAAGGGCCGGTCCAGTCGGACAGAAGCGGGTTCATGGGCATCTCCTTTGCCCATGAAGCTAATCAGCTGCGCGAGGGACTGCCAGCCCCCTGCGTAACGCGATTCACATGGCCCATCTTGCGGCCCGGACGCGCCTCGCCCTTGCCGTAAAGATGCAGCGCCGCACCGCGTTCGGCCGCGATATCGGGTACGCGCAGGATGTCGTCACCGATCAGGTTTTCCATCACCACGTCGGAATGACGGCCACCGTCGCCCAAGGGCCACCCGGCCACGGCACGAATATGCTGTTCGAACTGATCCACCGCACAGCCGTTCTGCGTCCAGTGGCCCGAATTGTGCACGCGCGGCGCGATCTCGTTCACGATCAGTCCGTCCGGCGTCACGAACAGCTCCACCCCCATCACACCGACATAATCCAGCGCGTTGAGGATCTGCGCCGCCATCAGCACCGCGTCGGTGCGCTGTCCGGGCGTCAGCCGCGCCGGTATCGTGGTCGTGTGCAGGATACCGTCGCGATGGACATTCTCGCCCGGATCATAGGCTGCGACAGAGCCGTCCACGCCACGCGCCGCAATGACGGAAACTTCGTGGCTGAACGTCACGAAGCCTTCCAGCACGGCGGGCGCGCCATTCATTGCCCCCAGCGCCGCGGCCGCATCCTCTGCCGTCATGATGCGGGCCTGCCCCTTGCCGTCATAGCCAAGGCGGGTCGTCTTCAGGATGGCAGGCGTGCCGATGGCGGCAATTGCAGCCTCCAGATCTGCCGCGTCATTCACGGCGCGATACGGCGCAACGCGCAGACCCAGCCCCGACAGGAAGTCCTTTTCGGCGATGCGGTCCTGGCTGGTGGCGAGGGCGCGGCGGTTCGGGCGGATTGGCCGCTCCGCCTCCAGCAGGTCCAGCGCGGCGGTGGGGATATTCTCGAACTCATAGGTGATGACATCGACCGAGGCGGCGAAATCCTGCAACGCCTGCGTATCTTCATAAGCGGCCGTCGTTACCCGATGCGCCACATCCGCAGCGGGCGGGTTCGCCGCAGGTTCGAAGATATGGGTGCGAAATCCCAGACGGCTGGCCGCCACGGCCAACATGCGGCCAAGCTGCCCGCCACCAAGGATGCCGATGGTTGCGCCGGATTGAAGGGTCATTCCTGCGGCTCCTCGGGGATGGAGGCGGACAGCGCCTCGCGCCATGCATCAAGGCGCTGCGCCAGCGCCGGATCGTGAACGGCAAGAATGCCCGCAGCCATCAAACCCGCATTCGCCGCGCCCGCAGCGCCGATGGCCATGGTGGCAACCGGAAAGCCCTTAGGCATCTGGACGATGGAATAAAGGCTGTCCACGCCCGAAAGTGCCTTGGTCTGCACCGGAACGCCCACCACCGGCACCCGCGTCTTGGAGGCCATCATTCCCGGCAGATGCGCCGCCCCCCCCGCGCCCGCGATGATCACCTTCAGCCCGCGGCCCGCCGCTTCCTTGCCATAGGTCCAAAGCCGGTCCGGCGTGCGATGGGCAGAAACGATCTTCGCCTCATAGCTGATGCCCAGCTCATCCAGGATCTGCGCCGCTTCGCGCATTGTGGGCCAGTCCGACTGGCTTCCCATGATGATCCCGACATCCACGCCCATAACGACCCCCTTCTTGGAAAGGCGCATCATACAGCGGCGCGGCCCGCCCGCAATGGGATCAGGCGATGATGTCGGGGATAAGCTGGTCCTCGATGCGGACGATCTCGTCCTTCAGGACCAGCTTGCGCTTTTTCAGCCGCCGAAGTTGCAGCGGATCGGCGGCCGGCTGGCCTTCCAGCGCCAGGATGGCATCGTCCAGATCGCGATGTTCGCGGCGCAGAACCTCCATCCGGATCCGCAGCATGTCTTCCGTGTTCAGTTCGATTGAGGCGTTCATGGCAAATTCCACGATCCTTGGGCTTGCACCATCATAGCGTATTTCGCGCGCCCGATGCGAAAATTCTGTACCGAAGGCGGCCACTTGTGTCGTGCCGCGCCCGGCCCCATATTCAAGGGGAAGGTGCCGCCAGGGCCTTCGGGATTTGTCGCTTCATGCAAGGACAAGCGAATGACGAAACTAAGCTTCGGGGCACATCCCCATCTTCTGGGCTTCGAGCAGCTTGAACGGCTGGTGGAGCGCACCGCGAAATCGGCGGAAGGTTATCCGCCCTTCAACATCGAGGCCGTGGCCGAGAATGTCTATCGCATCACGCTGGCCGTGGCCGGGTTCCGTGAAAGCGACCTGACAATCACGGTGGAGGATCGCCAGCTGGTGATCCGTGGCCGCCAGGCCGAGGATCAGGAGGCCCGCGTCTTCCTGCACCGTGGCATCGCCGGCCGCGCCTTCCAGCGCAGTTTCGTGCTGGCCGAGGGCGTGGAAGTTGCAGGTGCCGATCTTGATCATGGGCTTCTGCATGTCGACCTGCGCCGCACCGTTCCCGATACCGTCGTACAAACCATCCCGATCCGCACCGCCCCCAGGACATAAGGAGAGACGACATGAATATCAGCGAAACGCCCAATGATCGTCTGGTGTATGTCCGCCCCGTTGCCGTGGCGGACCTGCCGCAGGACGTGCAGGATCAGGCCGAGGGGCTGGAAACGCTTTACGCCCTGCACAGCGCCGATGGCGAACAGCTTGCGCTGGTGCGCAACCGGAACATGGCGTTCCAGCTTGCGCTTCAGAACGACCTTGCGCCGGTGAACGTGCACTAGGCCATCTGCGCCCGCGCTTCCCACGCCGTCAGGCAGGGGCGCGCGGTTTCGCCATAATGCTGCGATCCTTCCGCAAGCTTCGGGGAAGATCGAGATGATTTTGTCCCATTGCTCGCTCAGTACCTCTGCCCCCCAAGGTCCGGGATGGAAGCTTTCCGTGCATGCGCCGTTCGACCGGACGATCTGGTGACTGTCGAACATGATATGCACATAGGTAACAGCCTCGCAGGGGTTTGCGGATCGCCCGGTCATTTACCAGATGCTTGGCGGCGCAGAAGAACCTCCACCTCGCCGAACATGATCCCGGCCCGGCTGTCCCGGATCAGCACGCGGTGCTGGGGCGAAAGCTGCAGGGGCGTGTCGTTGTCGATGGCGCAGGCGGTGAAGCTGATGGGGCCATCTTGCCCTGCGCCGGAACCGTGCGCTGCCCCGCCCAGCGAACCGGCTGCGCTCCGGCATCCAGCGTTTCCGCGGCCCGTCAGGCGTGTCGATCATCGTGCCGGTGGTGAAGCATACCATCGCGTCGTCGAAGTGGCTGATCGCCGCCGCACGCACCAGAAGCTTGCCGTCATAGCGGCCCAGCGTCAGTGAACCAGGCGTGTCGCCTTTGGGGATGTCACCGTCGGCCAGACACACCATGAACGTCTTGTCGGTGAACAGGAACAAATGGGCCATGACCTTCACCGGCTGTCCATCGATGATCAGCGTGCTGCCCTTGAAGGAATAGATCTCGTCCAGTCACTTGGACTCATCCCTGATGACGACGCGGTCGCCGTCGCTTGTATTGCTGAAGATGCCGAAGTTCTTTTCTTCGATCTTTCCGTCGCGATCGGCATCATTCCACGTGATTTTCGAAGGATCCGCCAGCATCGATCTTCAGGCTCTGTCCGCGCGGGCCTTCCGCTAAATCGAAGGAGCCGAAGAACCCGGTCGGCCATGTTGTGTCATGATACCACCCCCAGCCTTGGGTGTCGGTCGGATCACAGTTCAGGACAGCCGTGGGCCACCACATGACATCATTTCCTCTGCACTCGTGAATTCGGCGGTGGGAACATGATGAATCATGGAAGAATGGGGCCGGGATCGGCCCCATAAATGGCTTAATCCGTGCCTTCCAAACTACCGGATCTACCTAGAAATGTGCGGAATCTATCCCCGCCAGCCAGCGTTCGGCATCCAGTGCTGCCATGCAGCCCATGCCTGCGCTGGTGATCGCCTGACGATAAACGTGGTCCGTCAGATCGCCCGCGGCAAACACCCCGGGAACCGAGGTGCGCGTGCCGCCGGCCTCCACCTTCCCATAGCCGTCCGAATGCAGCTCCAGCTGGTCCTTCACCAGTTCGGATGCCGGCGTATGCCCGATTGCGACAAAGAAGCCGTCGCACGGGATCACCCGCTCGCTTCCGTCGCGCATGTCCTTCACGCGCACGCCGGTGACACCCAGCGGGCCCTCGGTTCCCAGAACCTCCTCCACCACGGAATGCCACGCCATTTCCACCTTGGGATGGGCGAACAGGCGGTCCTGCAGGATCTTTTCCGCACGCAGTGTGTCACGGCGGTGGATCAGCGTGACCTTGCTGGCGAAGTTGGTCAGGAACAGCGCCTCCTCCACCGCGGTGTTACCGCCGCCGATCACCACGACTTCCTTGCCGCGATAGAAGAAGCCGTCGCAGGTCGCACAGGCGGACACGCCGAAGCCCTTGAACTTTTCTTCGCTTGGCAGACCCAGCCAACGCGCCTGCGCCCCGGTGGCAAGGATCACGGCATCGGCAGTGAAGGTGGTGCCACTGTCGGCATGGGCCACGAAAGGCCGCACCGACAGATCAAGCGAGGTGATATAGTCGGTGACAATCTCTGCCCCCATCGCGCGGGCATGTTCTTCCATCCGAACCATCAGGTCGGGGCCCTGCACATGCGTATCGCCGGGCCAGTTCTCCACCTCGGTGGTGATGGTCAGCTGGCCACCCGGTTGCAGCCCCTGCACCAGGATCGGCTTCAGCATAGCGCGGGCCGAATAAACGGCAGCAGTATAACCTGCCGGACCCGAACCGATGATCAGAACCTTGCTGTGCCGAGTTTCGGCCATGATGTCGCCCCTTCTTAACTGCCGCCCCGATATATGCGAGCTGCGGGCAGGCGGAAACCCCCACACCGAAGGCGACAGAATATTGCGCAAGGCGAAGGCTTCTTGTAACGTCTCGCCATCTTAGACGGAGACGCAGATGGCCGGATCGAAGCTCGATCCCATCGACCGCCAGATCCTTGCAGAGCTGCAGGCTGACGGTCGCATTACCAACGTAGAACTCGCCCGCCGCGTGGGCATTTCCGCCCCGCCCTGCCTGCGCCGCGTTCGCGCACTGGAGGAGGCGGGCTATATCCGCGGCTATCACGCGCAGATCGATCCACGCCAGATGGGGTTCGAGGTGCAGGTCTTTGCCATGGTGCGCCTGCACAGCCAGGCGGAACGGGACCTTTCCGCGTTCGAGG
This sequence comes from Falsirhodobacter deserti, assembly GCF_004015795.1. GTDB lineage: Bacteria > Pseudomonadota > Alphaproteobacteria > Rhodobacterales > Rhodobacteraceae > Falsirhodobacter > Falsirhodobacter deserti. The sequence continues at coordinate 1,631,910 of NZ_ML137218.1, forward strand.
CGCATTGCCGCAACCTGCCGCTTGTGCGCGAATGCCACATGCTGAACGGCGAGATCGACTTCATCCTGAAATGCGTCGCGCCGGATCTTTCCACGTTCCAGACCTTCCTGACGCAGCACCTCACCTCGGCCGAGAATGTGGCAAGCGTGAAGACCAGCCTCGTGATCCGCGGCGCCAAGGAAGAACCGGGTGTGCCCTTCGACGTGCTGGAAGCGCGGCTTAAAGCCGGATCGTCGCGATAAGGCGACCGTAATCGGCTTCTTTCGCGTGCGTGGTACGGCGGAAGGAATAGAAACGCTCCGCATCGGAATAGGTGCAGTGGCCCGTCCATTCCGCCTCTGCCCCCGCCGCCCGCAGCCGCGACAGGCCGAACCCCGGCAGGTCGAACAACAGCCGGTCCCCCTGCCCCTGGGCGAAGAAGCGGCTGTATTCGGGATCTTCCGCCATGAAGGCGTCCAGCATCTCCGGTCCTACCTCATAGGCGCGCTGGCTGATGGCCGGGCCAATGACGGCAGTGATGTCGGTCGCGCCCAGATCGCGCATCGCCTGCACGGTGTTTTCCAGAACACCCGCGAGCGCGCCCTTCCAGCCCGCATGGGCCGCCCCGATCACGCCAGCCTTCGCATCCGCCAGCAACACGGGCTGGCAATCGGCGGTCAGGATGCCCAGCGTGACGCCCGGCGTGGCCGTGACCATTCCATCGGCGCGCGGCTCCCCGTCGAACGGAGCGATGACGACATCGGCGGAATGAACCTGGTGAACCGTGCTGATCCCTTCCGCTTCCATCGCCTGCGCCACGCGGGTGCGGTTGATCGCCACCACCTCGGGCATGTCAGAACTGCCGAAGCCGCAATTCAGCCCCTTGAAGATCCCCGAGGATGCACCGCCCTTGCGGGTGAAGAAGCCGTGCCGCAGCGGATGCAGGGCGCGCGATGTGATGATCTCCAGCGTCATGGGAACCCCGGTGGTGGTGGTGCGGTGGGCGCCGTTATCGCCAGCGCCTTGAACAGTTCACCCATCTGGGCCGGATCGGTCAACCGATCCAGCGCGGAAAGATGGGTTTCGGCATCGCCCTTGGCGGCCAGCCGCTCGGCCCGGTGGCCGATACCAAGGGCGGTCAGAAGCTGCCCCTGCGTCGTGTAACGGGCCCGGCAGGGGGTGGCGCGGGCCAGCGCCTCGAAATCGACATGGGCGGTCAGGTCGGCCTGCCCCGGCGCAGCGAAGGGATCGGCAAAGGCATGGCCCGCGATCGCTTGGAACGTATCGCCCCGCGACCGCCAGCCGCCGTAATCCACGATCAGCGCCATGCCGCCCTGCATCACGCGTTCGCCGATGGTCTGCATGATGGGGACGGCCTGCGGGCAAACCTCCACCACGTCGCCATCAGCGGTATCCTCCATCCGGTGCGCCAGCATGGCGGGCCAGACGGGGGCGGAAAGGCCCGGTGCCAGATCGGGCCCCACCACCCGTTCGCGCCAGCCATCGCCATCGCGCACGAACTGGCGGATGGGAAGAGCATCGAAGAATTCGTTCGCAACCAGCCAGAGGGGGCCATCCGGCAGATCATGCACGCTGCCCACATGCCGCGCGGCAACCTGCTGCGCCTGCAGGGCGCGCAAGCGCGGGCTCGCCTCCACCAGCACGACATCGGCGGCGGCGTGAAACCCCGTAGCCCCGCGCGTGGCGCGCAGGATGTCGGCCATAAGCGTTCCGCGCCCCGGCCCGAGTTCTGCAAGCGTGAAGGCGCCGCCGCCCGAATCCAGCCAATGCTGGGCAAGGCAAAGGCCCAGCATCTCTCCGAACATCTGGCTGATCTCGGGCGCGGTGGTGAAATCGCCCTGCGCGCCGAACGGCTCGCGCGTGGTGTAATACCCATGGGCCGGATGCAGCAGGCATTCGGCCATGTAATCGGCCAGCGTGATCGGCCCCGTCTGCGCAATACGCTGCGCAAGGATGCGGCCCAGCGGCGTCACGCGCGCCTTGCCCGCAGAATCAGGAACAGGCCCACGGCGATCATCGGCAGCGACAGCGCCTGCCCCTGCGTCAGGCCATAGCCGCCCACGTGCCATGCAAGCCCCAGCGGATTTCCGGGGGAGATGAACTGCGCATCCGGCTGCCGCACGAATTCGACCAGAAACCGCGCAAGGCCATAACCTGCCGTGAACACGCCGATGATCGCACCCGGCCATTTCAGCCAGTTCCGCTTCAGGATCAGCAGCCAGATCACCGCGAACAGCAGCAGCCCTTCCAGCGCCGCCTCGTAAAGCTGCGAGGGATGGCGGGCGCAGATGCCGGCGATGCCGGCGCATGTCTGTGCAGCCTCGCCCGGGAAGGCGACGCCCCAAGGCAGATCGGTCGGCCGGCCCCACAGCTCGGCGTTGATGAAATTGGCGATGCGCCCGAAGAACAGGCCCGGCGGCACGGCAAGGGCCATCATGTCGGCGGTGGACAGCTTCGGCGCACCTTCGCGGCTGGCAAAGATCCACGTAGCAATGATCACCCCCAGAAGCCCGCCATGGAAGGACATGCCGCCCTGCCAGACCTGAAGGATCTGCGCCGGGTTGGACAGGTAGTAGCCGGGTTCATAGAACAGCACGAAGCCCAGCCGCCCGCCCAGCACGACGCCAAGGATCACCCATGTCAGCAGCCGCTCCACCTGCTCGGCCCGCATGGGGGGCGTATCGGCAGGCCAAAGCCGCGTGCACCGGATCGCGCGAAGCACCACCCACCACCCGACCAGCAGCCCGGCGATATAGGCCAGCGCATACCAGCGCAGGGCAAAGGAAAATCCGCCAAGGTTCAGCGTGAATATCTCGGGCGAGATGTCCGGGAATGGGATGTAGCTCATGGCACCTCGGGGGTTTTGGACCTTCTCCGGTGCGGCGGCAGGGTTGTCAACCGCGCGTGCGGCAGCCATATCTGGGGCAAGCCAACAGGAGATGCCATGCAAGCGCGATCCAAATTCCTCGACGACATGTCGCAGTTGATGACCAACGCCATGGGCGTGGCGCAAGGTGCGCGGACCGAAGCGGAAACCGCCTTCAAGGGCATGGTCGACCGGTGGCTGGCCGATCGCGACCTTGTGACGCGGGAAGAATTCGAAGCGGTCCGCCTTATGGCCACCAAGGCCCGCGAAGAGAACGAGGCGCTGGCTGCCAAAATCGCCGCGCTGGAGGCCCGTCTGGGCGAATGATCCGCCTTGCCGTCAGGGCGCTGATCCTTGATGCGCTTGGCCGCCTGCTGATTGTGAACGCATGGCCGGGCGGTGTTTCGGATCTTTGGACGGCACCGGGGGGTGGGGCAAACCTTCACAGCTCCCTCCCCGACAACCTCGCACGCGAGGTTCACGAGGAAACCGGCCTGACCGTTTCCGTCGATGCGCCGGTTCTGGTGAACGAGTTTCACGATCCGGATGGCAGCTTTCACCAAGTGGATATCTATTTCCGCTGCACCCTTCTGAAGGGGGAGGTGTCGCCCCAGTGGCGCGATCCCGAAGGTGTGGTCACGGAACGCCGCTGGGTGACGCCCGACGAACTGGCCGCGCTGCGCTTCAAGCCCGACACGCTAGCCAAGGCCGCATGGGGCGGTGCCATGATCTATGATCCGTTGGAACCGATCATCCGCTGAAGCGCAAAGGCTGCCACCCCGGAAACGGCCAGCGCCAGCCCCGGCCCCTCACCAACCATCAGGCCCAGCAAGGCCGTAAGGACCGCGACCGGCGCAAGCGCGGGAAAGTTCACCCGCCGGTGCCACCAAAGCGCACTAAGGCTGACCACCAGTGCGACCAGTGCCGCCAGCACCAGCGCCTGATCCCGCAGGGGCGGCTGATCCAGCATCAGAAGGAAGGCCACGGGCGCGGCAAGGATCAGGTGTGCGCCATGGGCATCCAGCGGATCGCCACGCCGCACCAGCAGCGCGTGGCTGCCCCAGCCGACCCCCGCAACCGCAACCGGCCACGCCTGCGACCCGACCAGAACCGCGCCAAGCAGAGCCAGCGCCGCGACGGGCCAGGCAAGTCCCGGAATCGGCTCACGCAGGATCAGGCGGGCCGTGAAGGCCGTCAGCGCGGCAGCGGCGCAGAACATCGCCGCCGACTGCCCGATCGGCACGGTGGCAAGGCCAAAGCACAACCCGCCGATCCAAAGGACAAGCCCCGCAGCCCCGCCGATCCGGCTCAGGTCCGGCTTCAGCTTCGGGCGCTGGTCGGTTCGCTTGCGGCACAGCATCAGAACCAGCCAGATGCCGCCCGCAGCCAGCGCAAGAGCGGTTCCGGCCAGAGCACGGGGGGCGGCCCCCGCCTCAAGCGCCAACCGGATCAGAACCGGAAGCGCCGCCAGTGCAAATATCGGATAGATCAGGAGCGCAGACCCGTTTCCTGCAGCAGCCCCTTGCGCTTGGCTTCATAGTAATAGCCGCGCGAATACCACTTCACCGCATCTTCATGGCTGCCATCGGACACCATCCACGCGCCGCGCAGATACTTCATGGCATAGCGAAGGTTGGTATCGGCATCCAGAAGCGGGCCCGGCTCGCCGCGGAAGCCCATCGTCCGCGCGGTTTGCGGCGCGATCTGCATCAGCCCGTAATAGGTGCCGTTGCGGGCAGCAGGGTTGTAGGTGCTTTCGCGCTTCACGACACGGTGCGCAAGGCTGCGTGGAACGCCGTAGATGTCGGCATACTGGTCGACCATCCGCGCCACATCGGCACGGCCCGCGGGAACCTGAAGATCAGGGCTCATCGCGCGGGAGACCTCGCCCCCTCCTCCACAAGCCGAAAGGCCAAGGATCAGCGTCAGGGCAAGGGTGGCGCGCAGCATCTTCATGTCCCAAAGATGTTATCGTTGGCACGGACGCTATCGACCGGGGCGCGTGTCCGGCAAGCGCCGTGACGGGTGCATGCAGCGCGATGCGCGGAAAGCCGCCAACGAAAAAGGGGCGCCCCAAAGGACGCCCCCGTGTTTCCCGATGGGAAACGGCAGCTTACATCATGCCGCCCATGCCGCCCATGTCGGGCATGCCGCCGCCGGCAGCACCCTTCGGCTCGGGCTTGTCGGCGATCATGGCTTCCGTCGTGATCAGCAGCGAAGCAACCGAAGCTGCGTTCTCCAGCGCGGTGCGCGACACCTTGGCCGGATCGATGACGCCGAACTTGAACATGTCGCCATATTCTTCGGTTTGCGCGTTGAAGCCGAAGGACAGCGAGTCCGACTCGCGGATCTTGCCGGCAACAACAGCGCCGTCGACGCCCGAGTTCTCGGAGATCTGACGCAGCGGTGCTTCCAGCGCGCGACGGATGATCGAGATGCCGACGTCCTGATCGGCGTTCGCGCCTTTCAGACCATCCAGCGCCTTCGTGGCCTGAACCAGTGCCACGCCGCCGCCGACGACGATGCCTTCCTGCACAGCCGCGCGGGTTGCGTTCAGGGCATCATCGACGCGGTCCTTACGCTCTTTCACTTCGACTTCGGTCGCGCCGCCAACGCGGATGACGGCAACGCCGCCTGCCAGCTTAGCCACACGCTCCTGCAGCTTCTCGCGGTCGTAGTCCGAGGTGGTTTCCTCGATCTGCGTGCGGATCTGGGCAACGCGTGCCTCGATCTCGGCCTTGTCGCCAGCGCCGTCGACGATGGTCGTGTTGTCCTTGGTGATGGACACTTTCTTGGCGCTGCCGAGCATGTCCATCGTGACATTCTCGAGCTTCATGCCGAGGTCTTCCGAGATCACCTGGCCGCCGGTCAGGATCGCGATGTCCTGCAGCATGGCCTTGCGACGATCGCCGAAGCCCGGAGCCTTGACGGCTGCGATTTTCAGGCCGCCACGCAGCTTGTTGACGACCAGCGTGGCCAGAGCCTCGCCTTCGACATCTTCAGCGATGATGATCAGCGGCTTTTGCGACTGGATCACGGCTTCCAGCAGCGGAACCATCGGCTGCAGCGACGAGAGTTTCTTCTCGTGCAGCAGGATCACTGCGTCTTCCAGATCCGCAACCATCTTGTCGGGGTTGGTCACGAAGTAGGGCGACAGGTAGCCGCGGTCGAACTGCATGCCCTCGACAACCTCAACCGAGGTTTCGGTGCCCTTGTTCTCTTCGACGGTGATGACACCCTCGTTGCCGACCTTCTGCATCGCTTCGGCGATCTGACGGCCGATCGAGGCTTCGCCGTTGGCCGAGATGGTGCCGACCTGTGCGACTTCATCCGTGCCTTCGACCGGACGCGAAGCAGCCTTGATCGCTTCCACGACCTTTGCGGTCGCAAGGTCGATACCGCGCTTCAGGTCCATCGGGTTCAGGCCGGCAGCAACCGACTTCAGACCCTCTTTGATGATCGCTTGTGCCAGAACCGTTGCGGTCGTGGTGCCGTCGCCTGCTTCGTCATTGGTGCGCGAAGCGACTTCTTTCACGAGCTGTGCGCCCATGTTCTCGAACTTGTCGGAAAGCTCGATCTCTTTGGCGACCGAAACACCGTCCTTCGTGATGCGCGGTGCGCCGAAGGATTTTTCGATCACGACGTTGCGGCCCTTGGGGCCCAGCGTCACTTTAACAGCATCGGCGAGGATGTTCACGCCGCGCAGCATGCGGTCGCGGGCTTCCGTTTCGAACTTGACGTCCTTGGCCATGATTAGCTCCTGTCAGTCTGAATGGTGGGTTGAAGAGCGATCGTTCAGGAGATGATCCCGAGGATGTCGCTTTCCTTCATGATCAGCAGCTCTTTGCCTTCGATGGTCACTTCGGTTCCGGACCATTTGCCGAACAGGATGCGATCACCTTCCTTGACGGAGGGCGCGATCAGTTCGCCCGAGTCCTTGCGAGCGCCTTCGCCCACGGCGATGATTTCGCCTTCGGACGGTTTTTCCTTGGCGCTGTCGGGGATGATCAGGCCGCCCTTGGTCTTTTCGTCGCTTTCGATGCGGCGAACCAGAACACGGTCGTGCAGCGGTTTGAATGCCATCTGGGAGCTCCCTCAGGGTCCATGTTGAATGTCTTTAGCACTCATCAGGTGCGAGTGCTAACGCGCAGCAGAGTTATGCAGACGCCCCCCACCTGTCAACGGGCCTGACAGCGAATTTTTTGTGGCATGCGGATAAACGAAAACGCCGGAGGCAATGCCCCCGGCGTCATGAAGATCGGTGGTGCCGCGATCAAACGCGGGTTTGGTCCAGGCGCGGCATCTGCGCGGGGTCGATGCCAAGGCGCAGAAGGTCGTCGGCGGCGGGCTGGCGGTGCGATTCCACCGCGATCTTGACGCGATGCACGGCGCCCAGCAGCACAAGGAACGACCCGATGCGCTTGAAGAAGCCGCCGGTCGAAGCGGTGGGGGCATGGGTTGCGACTGCGGTGCTCATGATGCTCATCCAGATATCAGAAGGGGTTCCTCCGTTACGCCCAAGATGGGCCCGCAAGACCTTTGCCGCAACGCAGAAAACCGAAGACCCGTCATGCGTGCCACGCATGGAGTGTCCGGATTCTGCCTGAAGCACAGGCGGATATGGTGACAAGCGGGCGGCCGCGGCCTATACCTCCCCGCGTGACGTTCAGCACAGGAAGGCACCCCATGATCAAGGTTTTCGGCCACACCTCCCCCGACACCGATTCCGCAGCGTCCGCCATCGTCTGGGCATGGTACCTGACCGAGATGCGGAACCGTCCCGCCAAGCCCTTCCTGCTGGGCCGCCCCAATACCGAAGCGGCCTTCGTGCTGCAGCACTGGGATGTGCCGATGCCGGAGCTTCTGGATCTGGCCGCAGGCGATGACGTGGTCATCGTCGACACCAACAACCCGGCCGAACTGCCCGACAACATCGCGGATGCCAACCTTACCGCGATCATCGACCACCACCTGCTGGTCGGCGGCCTGAAAACCAAGACGCCGATCAACATCACGATCCGTCCGCTGGCCTGCACCGCCACGGTCATGTACGACCTGATGGGCAGCGCCGTCGAAAAGGCCCCGCGCCACATCAAGGGCCTGATGCTGTCCTGCATCCTTTCGGACACGCTGGAATTCCGCAGCCCCACCACCACCCCGCATGACCGCGCCGTGGCCGAGGAGCTGGCCCGCGACCTGCGCGTGAACATTGGCGAATTCGCGGCGGAAATGTTTGCCGCGAAATCCGACGTTTCCGCCTTCTCGGAAGCCGAGCTTCTGACGATGGATTCGAAGGAATACTCCGTGGGCGACAAGGAACTGCGCGTTTCTGTGCTGGAAACCACCAGCCCCGGCCAGATCCTGTCGCGCAAGGATGCCCTCATGGCTGCGATGCCCGAAGTGGCGGCAAAGGACGGCGCCGACCAGGTGCTGCTGTTCGTGGTGGACATCCTGAACGAGGAAGCGACGCTGCTGATCCCGAACGATCTGGTGAAAACCATCGCCGAGAAAAGCTTCGGCGTTTCCGTTTCGGGTGACACGGTCGTTCTTCCCGGCGTGATGAGCCGCAAGAAGCAGATCATTCCGGTCCTGTCCCTCTGATGGCGCGGATCGTCAACGCGCTGGCCGATCTGGGCCAGTACCGCGCGCTGTTCTGCGACATCTGGGGCTGCCTGCACAACGGGCTGGCCCCCTTCCCCGAAGCTGTAAGCGCCCTTCAGGCCTTCCGGTCGCGCGGGGGAATCGTGATTCTCGTGTCGAACTCTCCCCGCCCCGCCCGCTCCGTCGTGGCGCAACTGGACGGGATGGGCGTGCCGCGCGATTGCTGGGACGACATAGCGACGTCGGGCGATGCGGCGCAATATGCCATGCTGACCGGCGAGGTGGGCCGCAAGGTCCACCACATCGGTGCCCCCAAGGACGAGACGTTCTTCAGCGACCTGTCGGACGATCTGCGTGCCGTGGCCGAAAGCCAGCCCGCGATCACCCGCGTGCCGCTGGATCAGGCCGAGGGGATCGTCTGCACCGGCCTGTTCGATGACATGACCGAAACACCGGCCGATTATGCCGCGATCCTGGGTCAGGCAAAGGCGCAGGGCCTTCGGCTTCTTTGCGCCAATCCGGATATCGAGGTTGATATCGGCCACCAGCGCGTGTTCTGCGCCGGTGCGATCGCGCAGGCCTATGACGCGATGGGTGGCAGCAGCCTTTACCTCGGCAAGCCCCATGCGCCGATCTATGCACTGGCGCGCCGCCGTCTGGCCGCCCTTGCCAGCGTGACCGATGCCGAAACGCTGTGCGTCGGCGACGGCATCCTGACGGATGTGCAGGGCGGGCTGAATGAGGGGATCGACTCGCTCTTCATCACCTCGGGGCTGGCTGCCAAGCATTTCGGCGACGATACCGCCAACCCGGATGCAACGCTTCTTGACCGCTGGCTGATCGAGCAGACGCTTGATCCCACCTATGCCATCGGCAACCTGCGCTGACTTGCAACTGCCCCCCTCCTGCGCGATAGGGGGGCGGGCGATCGCGGGACCAGAACAATGGACATCTTCAGACATTGGCGGGATCTTCCGGCAGAGGCGCGCGGCGCCTCGGTCGCGATGGGCAACTTCGACGGGTTGCATCTGGGGCACCAGGCCGTGATCGATCTGGCGCGCGGCCCCGCGCCGCTTGGCCTTGTCACCTTTGAGCCGCACCCCCGCGAATTCCTTGCCCCGCACCTCCCCCCCTTCCGCCTGATGAATGCCGAAGCACGGGCGAACCGTCTGGCCAAGCTGGGCGTGGAGCGGCTGTTCGAATTGCCCTTCGGTGCCGATCTTGCGGGGCTGGAACCCGATGCCTTCGCGCGGGACGTTCTGGCGCGGGGCCTTGGCGTGACACAGGTGGTGATCGGCAGCGATTTCCGTTTCGGCAAGGATCGCAAGGGCGATGCCGTGACGCTGGCGGCGATGGGGCGAGATCTGGGCTTCCAGGTCACCATTGCCGATCTGGTGGGGATCGAGGGGGACCTCATCTCCTCCACCGCGATTCGCGAAGCATTGAGCGAGGGCGATCCCCGCCGCGCCGCCGCGATGCTGGGCCACTGGCACCGGATCGAGGGCGAGGTGCTGCATGGCGACAAGCGTGGCCGCGATCTTGGCTATCCCACCGCGAACATGTCCATCGCCAATCTGCACCTGCCGCGCTTCGGCGTTTACGCCGTGCTGGTCGATGTCCTGACGGGGCCGCAGAAAGGCTGCTACAAGGGCGCGGCCAGCCTGGGCGTGCGTCCGATGTTCGACGGGCAGGTTCCGAACCTTGAATCGTTCCTGTTCGATTTCGACGGCGACCTTTACGGCCAGCACCTTTCGGTCGCGCTGGTGGAATATCTTCGCCCCGAACTGCGGTTCGACGGCCTGCCCGCGCTGATCGCGCAGATGGACGCCGACTGCGCCCGCGCGCGCGAAGTTCTGGCAGGGCTTTGACATCCGCCCCGCAACCCCCACTTGGGCGAGATGATGCGCGAAAAATTCTGGCAGACCGTGAAAATGAAGGACATGACCCCCCAGGAATGGGAGGCGTTGTGCGATGGCTGCGGCAAATGCTGCCTGAACAAGATCGAGTTCGAGGATACGAACGAGATCGCGATGACCCGCGTTGCCTGCAAGCTTCTGGACGGGCAAAGCTGCTTTTGTTCGAAATATGAAACGCGGCGCGACTATGTTCCCGACTGCGTCCAGCTGAGCCCGCAGAAACTGCCCGAGATTGCGTACTGGCTTCCCCGCACCTGCGCCTATCGCCGGTTGCATGAAGGCAAGCCCTTGCCCGACTGGCACCACCTGCTGACGGGCGACCGCGAGGCGATCCACCGTGCCAAGGCGTCGGTTCGGGGCTGGACGGTTCCGGAATATCAGGTATCCGAAGACGACTGGGAAGATTACCTGATCGAGGAGACCCCCTGATGTTCTTCGCCTCCGACAATGCCTCGCCCGTACCGCAGCAGGTACTGGACGCGCTTGCCCGTGCCAACGAGGGCTATGCGACCCCCTATGGCGGCGACACCGTCATGGACGGCGTGCGCACCCGCCTGCGCGAGGTGTTCGAGGCGCCGGACGCAGCCGTTTACCTTGTTGCCACGGGAACGGCGGCGAACTCGTTGTCGCTGGGGATGCTGTGCCCGCCTTGGGGCGCCGCCCTTTGCCATAGCTCGGCGCATGTGCAGGTGGATGAATGCAATGCGCCCGAATTCTACATGGGCGGTGCCAAGCTGCTGCCCGTCGCGGGCGACAATGGCCGCATCGACCCGCAGGCCCTGCGCGAAACACTGGACCGTCTGGTGCCGGCTTCCGTGCACAATGCCCAACCCTCGGCGCTGACGCTGACCAACACGACCGAGATGGGAACCGTTTACACCCCTGCCCAGATCGCGGAACTTGCCGGCATGGCGAAGGCGGCGGGTCTTGGCACGCACCTGGACGGCGCACGGTTCGCCAACGCGCTGGTCGCCACCGGTGCCACTCCGGCCGAGATGACATGGAAGGCCGGCATCGACGTGCTGTCCTTTGGTGGCACGAAGAACGGCCTGATGGGCGTTGAGGCCGTGATCATGTTCGATCCCGCCCGCGCCTTCGAATTCGAGTTGCGGCGCAAGCGCGGGGCGCACCTATTTTCCAAGCACCGTTACCTTTCCGCCCAGATGGAGGCGTATCTGGCCGATGATCTGTGGCTGGATCTGGCGCGTCGGGCGAATGCCGCGGCCGCGCGGCTGGCTGCGGGGATCAGCGCCCTGCCCGGCGGCCGCCTGCTGCATCCCGTGGAGGCGAACATGCTGTTTGCCGAATTCCCCGAAGATGGCCATCGGCGTGCCAAGGCGGCCGGTGCCGCCTTCTACAATCTGGGCGAGCTGAACGGCGGATCGCCGCTTGGCGCGCGGCTTGTCACCTCGTGGTGTACCACGGATGCCGAGGTTGATACTTTCCTGTCACATCTTCAGGGATAGGCGTTCCCGCCACGGGCATTGGGTGCTATTCGGTGCGCGACGATTCCGCTGCCAAGGATAGCCCCCATGCCCGCCCTGACCGAGCCGAAGCTGATAGCCGGCAACGCCAACCTGACCCTTGCCAAGGCCATCGCGCGCCGCATGGCCGTTCATCGGGGGATGGCTGTCAGCCTCGTCGATGCGCGCGTGGAACGCTTCAACGACCAGGAAATCTTCGTCGAGGTCTATGAGAACGTCCGCGGCGAGGACATGTTCGTGATCCAGCCGACCTCGAACCCGGCGAACGACAACCTGATGGAACTGCTGATCATCACCGACGCCCTGCGCCGGTCGTCGGCGGACCGCATCACCGCCGTGATTCCCTATTTCGGCTATGCCCGTCAGGATCGCCGCGCCAAGGCCCGCACGCCGATCTCGGCCAAGCTGGTCGCAAACCTGCTGGTTGAGGCTGGCGTGGATCGCATCCTGACGCTGGATCTGCACGCCGCGCAGATTCAGGGCTTCTTCGACATTCCGGTGGACAACCTTTATTCCGCGCCGATCTTCGCGCTGGATATCGAACACCACTTCCGCAACCAGATGCAGGACGTGATGATCATTTCGCCCGACGTGGGCGGTGTGGCCCGCGCACGCGAGATTGCGAAACGCATCAACGCACCGCTGGCCATCGTGGACAAGCGCCGGGAAAAAGCGGGCGAGATTGCCGAGATGACGGTGATCGGCGATGTGCGGGGCAAGACCTGCATCATCGTGGATGACATCTGCGACACGGCTGGCACGCTGTGCAAGGCGGCCGAGGTGCTGGTTGAAAACGGCGCGACCGAAGTCCACTCCTACATCACTCACGGCGTTCTGTCCGGCCCGGCGGTGGAGCGTGTTTCCCGATCGGTAATGAAGTCGCTGGTCATCACGGATTCGATCGAACCGACCGAGGCCGTCAGGAACTGCGAAAACATCCGCATCGTTCCGACCGCACCGATGTTCGCCCAAGCCATCCTGAACACGTGGAACGGCACGTCCGTTTCCTCTCTGTTCGAAACCGATACGCTGGTGCCGATCTACGAAGGTCTTTACACGCGCTGACGGAAAAGGGGCCGAAAGGCCCCTTTATTCCACGGCCCATTCATCGTCGGACCGGACGGACCCCATCGCAGTCCAATCCGCACGGATGCGGGCAACGCGGCTGTCGGACCATGTGCGGAACACCAGATCGAACCCGTCACGATCCACGTTCTCGGCCGAGATATCGGCCCGGAAAGCCGTCTCTTGCGCCATGTCCCACATGGAGATGCTGACGGTTACGACAGGTGCTTTCAGGAAAGGACCGGAAAAGGAAACGTGGTGCCGCCGCTCTCGCGGTCCCTGCCCTGTCCACATTTCCCCGCCATCCGCGAAGTCGGCGAACATCACATGCGATCCTCGCTGGATCCCAAGACTCGCCGTCGAAATTATTTGCATCATTCAGGCATCTCTACTTCCGGTTGAGGTTAACACGGGAGCAGGAAAGGGAAAGGCCCTCCGCATTGCGTAAGGCCTTTCGGATCAGTGCCCTGCGGCAGCGCGCAGGGCGATAAGGTCATCCACCTTCTTTTCGGCGGCGGCCTTGTCTTCGGGCAGCGCGATCTCGGCAAGGCTGCGGGCCTCGGCGACAAGTTCGTCGAAGACGTTGGCGCTGGTTTCTTCCACAGGCATCGCCTGCTCGGCCAGAACCGAAAGCGAAGGGCCGGTGATCTCGGCAAAGCCGCCGGTAACCGCAAAGGACAGATGCCCCTTGGGACCGATGACCTTCAGAAGGCCCGGACGCAGGCCGGTGATCGTCGGCGCGTGGCCGGCCATCACCGTCATGTCACCCTCGGCCCCCGGGATCAGCACCTCGGTCACGGGATTGGAGGCAAGCCTCCGCTCCGGCGTGACGAGATCGAATTGCAGGGTATCGGCCATGTCGCCCCCCTTACGCCGCGGCCTTGGCGAGACGCTCTGCCTTGGCTTTCACGTCCTCGATGCCGCCGACCATGTAGAAGGCCGCTTCGGGCAGGTGGTCGTATTCACCGGCCACAACCGCCTTGAACGAAGCGATGGTGACTTCCAGCGGAACCTGGATACCGTCTGCGCCGGTGAAGACTTTTGCCACGTCGAAAGGCTGTGACAGGAAGCGCTGGATCTTGCGCGCGCGCGACACCGTCAGCTTGTCCTCTTCCGACAGTTCGTCCATCCCGAGGATGGCGATGATGTCCTGAAGCGACTTGTAGCGCTGAAGGATGCCCTGCACGTCACGGGCGACCTTGTAATGCTCTTCGCCCACGATCGTCGGGTCCATCAGACGCGAGGTGGAGTCGAGCGGGTCAACAGCCGGGTAGATGCCCAGCTCCGAGATGGCGCGGCTCAGCGTGGTCGTTGCATCAAGGTGCGCAAACGAGGTTGCCGGTGCCGGGTCGGTAAGGTCGTCGGCCGGAACGTAGATGGCCTGAACCGAGGTGATGGAGCCGTTCTTGGTGGAGGTGATCCGCTCTTGCAGCGCGCCCATGTCGGTGGCCAGCGTCGGCTGATAACCCACAGCGGACGGGATGCGGCCCAGCAATGCCGACACTTCCGAACCGGCCTGCGTGAAACGGAAGATGTTGTCGACGAAGAACAGAACATCCGAACCCGAGGTGTCGCGGAACTGTTCGGCCAGCGTCAGGCCGGTCAGTGCGATACGGGCACGCGCGCCCGGAGGCTCGTTCATCTGGCCGTAAACCAGCGCCACTTTGGATTCCGCCAGCGCTTCCGGCTTGATAACGCCCGACTCGATCATCTCGTGATACAGGTCGTTGCCTTCACGCGTCCGCTCACCCACGCCGGCGAACACGGAATAGCCCGAGTGCACCTTCGCGATGTTGTTGATCAGTTCCATGATCAGAACCGTCTTGCCCACGCCGGCGCCGCCGAACAGGCCGATCTTGCCGCCTTTGGCGTAAGGTGCCAGCAGGTCGATGACCTTGATGCCGGTTACCAGAACCTCGGACGTGGTGGCCTGCTGGTCGAAGTCGGGGGCGGGCTGGTGGATCGCGCGATACTCGGTCGCCTCGACGGGACCGGCTTCGTCGATCGGCTCACCGATCACGTTCAGGATGCGGCCCAGCGTTGCGTCGCCCACCGGAACGGTGATGGGCGCGCCGCGGTCGGTCACGGGGGCGCCGCGGACCAGACCCTCGGTCGAATCCATGGCGATGGCGCGGACGGTGTTTTCGCCAAGGTGCTGGGCCGTTTCCAGAACCAGCGTCTTGCCGTTGTTCTCGGTGGTCAGCGCGTTGAGGATCGCAGGCAGCGCGCCCTCGAACTGCACGTCCACGACGGCGCCGATGACTTGCGTCACCTTGCCCTGTGCTGCTTGTGCCATGTCGTTTCTCCGTTCGGGATCAGAGCGCCTCGGCGCCCGAGATGATTTCGATAAGCTCTTTGGTGATCGCCGCCTGACGCGTCCGGTTGTATTCGATCGTCAGGTCGTTGATCATCTCGCCCGCGTTGCGGGTCGCGTTGTCCATCGCGCTCATCCGCGCGCCCTGCTCGGACGCGGCATTTTCAAGCAGCGCCGTGAAGATCTGCGTCGCCACGCCGCGCGGCAGCAGGTCAGTCAGGATCTCGGCCTCCGACGGCTCGTATTCGTATTCCGTCCGCTCCGCGCCTTCGGTCGGGGCTTCGAACACGGCAGGAATGACCTGCTGCGCCGTCGGCACCTGGCTGATGGGCGAGGCGAAGCGCGAATAGAAGATCGTCGCGACGTCGAACTCGGCTTCGTCAAAGCGGCCCAGCACCTCGCGCGCGATGGTCTGCGCGTGGGTGTAACCAAGCTTCTTGGCGTCCGACAGATCGACATGACCGATGAACAGGCTGCCATAATCGCGGCGAAGCTGTTCACGGCCTTTCTTGCCGACCGTCAGTATCTTGACCGTCTTGCCTTCGGCCAGCAGCGCCGTCAGGTGCTGCCGTGCCTTGCGCACGATCGAGGAGTTGAACGCGCCGCAAAGGCCGCGTTCAGCCGTCATGACGACAAGCAGATGCACGTTGTCGCGGCCCGTGCCCGACAGCAGGCGGGGTGCGCCATCCGTGCCTTGCACGGAAGCGGTCAGCCCGCCCATCACGGCATTCATCCGCTCGGCATAGGGGCGCGCAGCCTCCGCCGCGTCCTGCGCACGGCGCAGTTTCGCAGCGGCGACCATTTGCATCGCCTTCGTGATCTTCCGCGTGTTCTTTACGCTTCCGATCCGGTTCTTAAGGTCCTTAAGGCTGGGCATGCGTTATCTCCCTGCCCCGCCCTCAGGCGAAGTCTTTGGCGAAAGCGTCCAGAGCCGCGCGGATCTTCTCTTCCAGCTCACCCTTAACCTTGCGGTCGTTGTAGGTGATATCGTCCAGCAGATCCTTTTTCTCGGTCCGCAGGAACTTCAGAAGGGCGGCTTCGTAACGGGTCACGTCCTTGACGGCGACCTTGTCCAGATAGCCCTTGATACCGGCAAAGATGACGCAGACGATTTCCGCGTTGGTCAGCGGCGAATATTGCGGCTGCTTCATCAGTTCCGTCAGGCGGGCACCGCGGTTCAGCAGCGCCTGCGTCGAGGCATCAAGATCCGAACCGAACTGCGCGAAGGCAGCCATTTCGCGATACTGCGCCAGTTCCAGCTTCACCGAGCCGGCAACCGACTTCATCGCGTCCGTCTGGGCCGAGGAGCCGACGCGCGACACCGACAGACCGGTGTTCACGGCAGGACGGATGCCCTGATAGAACAGTTCTGTTTCAAGGAAGATCTGACCGTCGGTGATGGAGATCACGTTCGTCGGAATGAAGGCCGAAACGTCACCACCCTGGGTTTCGATGATCGGCAGCGCCGTCAACGAACCCGAGCCGAAATCGGCGTTCAGCTTGGCCGAACGCTCCAGCAGGCGGGAGTGGAGGTAGAACACGTCGCCCGGATAGGCTTCGCGGCCCGGCGGACGGCGCAGCAGCAGCGACATCTGACGGTAGGCGACAGCCTGCTTGGACAGGTCATCATACACGATCAGCGCGTGACGGCCGTTGTCGCGGAAATATTCGGCCATCGCCGTTGCGGCGTAGGGGGCCAGATACTGCATCGGCGCGGGGTCCGAAGCGGTTGCCGCAACAACCATCGAATAGGCCATTGCGCCGGTTTCTTCCAGCTTCTTCACCAGCTGCGCCACGGTGGAACGCTTCTGGCCGATCGCGACGTAAACGCAGTAAAGCTTCTTGCTTTCGTCCGAACCGGCAGCCTCGTTATAGGACTTCTGGTTCAGGATCGCGTCCAGCGCGATGGCGCTTTTGCCCGTCTGACGGTCGCCGATGATCAGCTCGCGCTGGCCGCGGCCAACCGGGATCATGGCGTCGACGGACTTGATGCCCGTCGCCATCGGCTCGTGCACGCCCTTGCGCGGGATGATGCCCGGCGCCTTGACATCGGCCACACGACGACCGGCCGCTTCGATCGGGCCCTTGCCGTCGATCGGGTTGCCCAGCGCGTCGACCACGCGGCCCAGCAGGGCGTCGCCCACCGGCACGTCAACGATCGCCTTCGTGCGCTTGACGACGTCGCCTTCACGGATGCCGCGGTCGTCGCCGAAGATCACGACGCCGACGTTGTCCGTTTCAAGGTTCAGCGCCATGCCGCGCACGCCGCCGGGGAATTCCACCATCTCACCGGCCTGGATCTTGTCCAGACCGTGGACGCGGGCAATCCCGTCGCCGACCGACAACACGCGGCCCACTTCGGCCACTTCGGCATCCTGACCGAAGTTCTTGATCTGCTCTTTGAGGATCGCAGAGATCTCAGCAGCCTGGATTGCCATTATCCAACCTCTTTCATAGCATTCTGGAGAGCCGAAAGCTTCGAGCGGATCGAAGTGTCGATCATGGTCGAACCAAGCTTCACGACAAGGCCGCCGATAAGCGACTCGTCAACGGCGGTTTTGAGTTTCACATCCTTGCCAGCCTTGCCCTTCAGCGTTTCCGCAAGGCGGGCGGCCTGTTCGTCCGAAAGCGGCTGGGCCGAAACGACCTCGGCCACCACTTCGCCCCGATGCTCGGCGATCATTCCGCGCAACGCGGTCAGCATGCGGGGCAGCGCGAACAAACGGCGCTTGGAGGCCATCACGGACAGGCTGTTCACCGTCAGGTCCGACAGGTTCATGGCGCGCCCAACGGCCGCCATGCCTGCCTGCTGCTCTGCCCGGGTATAGACCGGCGAGGAGATCAGGTCGCGCAGATCCGCGCTGTCGGCCAAAGCGGCCTCCAGCGTGCCGAGATCGGCTTCAAGCGTCGGGATCGAGTTGGCGTCCTT
This sequence comes from Falsirhodobacter deserti, assembly GCF_004015795.1. Taxonomy (GTDB): domain Bacteria; phylum Pseudomonadota; class Alphaproteobacteria; order Rhodobacterales; family Rhodobacteraceae; genus Falsirhodobacter; species Falsirhodobacter deserti. The sequence goes on from NZ_ML137218.1 coordinate 1,650,085, forward strand.
CGCCAGTTCGAAGACTGCGGTCGCGTAGCGTGTCGCGATACCAGTGGAAATCGAGGCCGGTTCAGACACTTCAACCCTTTCGATATTCTTTCCCGCAAGAGGCTGGCACCTTGCGAGGCGATGGCGTGCGCGTTCAAACAACGCGTCACAGATCGAGGGTCCGAATAGCAGAGCGTTCCAGTTGCCGCAACTGTGAAGCCGCTGCCCGAGGACGGTTTTCCTTGTGCTTACATAACATCATTGCAGAGTCAGGGGCAATATGTCGCAGCTATGACAACCCACCAGCGCCCGAAGGTGCCTTGACACTGTTGAAGCGCGGGGCCGGAAGCGGCGCAGGTGCCGTCACCCCTTCCAGCGCCTTCAATGGCCGAGTCACGGCCGCCGTCAGCCCCGGCTTGCGTGGCGCGTAAACCTGCTTGGACACCTCGACCATCACGCCGCCGCCGGCGAACCACGGGGCAAGCCTGCGCCCTGCCCGTTCCCACATCCCGGCCGTCCGCAGCCAGAAGCGCCGGTGCGAGGGGGGTGCGAACAGCGCATGATAGGCGCGCTCGGGCACGAAGGAATGCCGGCGCAGCTGCGCTTCCAGCTGGTTGGTGGAATAAGGGCGGCCAAAGCCGAACGGCGTGCGTTCGGTGCGCGCCCAAAGACCGGACCGGTTCGGCACGATGAAGATCGCGCGCGCCCCCGGCCCCATCACGCGCCAGCATTCTTCCAGCAGGTCGGGCTGATCGTCCGAAGGTTCCAGCCCGTGCAGAAGGACCAGCTTGTCCACCATCCCCGTTTCCAGTGGCCAGGCCGCCTCTTCGCTGAGAACCGAGACATTCTCCATACCGGCAGGCCACGGCATCACCCCCTGCGGGGCGGGCATGATGGCCGCCACCCGGCGGGCTTCTTCAAGATACGGGCGCAAAAGGGGCGCGGCAAACCCGTAGCCGACCACCGTCTGGCCCTTCGCCTCGGGCCACATTCCGACAAGCCGGTCGCGGATCGCACGCTGCGCCACCCGGCCAAGCTGGGTGCGATAGTAGAAATTTCGCAAGTCGAGAACGTCGAGATACATTGCGCAGTGCACCCGTTGCGGGAATGCTCATGACATTAGGCGCGGATGGAAGGAAATGCCATGCCCATCGAATTGCTGACGATCCCCTGCCTCAAGGACAATTACGCCTTCCTTCTGCACGATACCGACAGATGCGAGGCGATCTGCATCGACGTGCCCGAAGCAGGCCCGATCATGGCCGTGCTTTCCGCGCGCGAATGGCCGCTGACGCATATTCTGCTGACACACCACCATGACGACCACATCGCGGGCGTGGCCAAGCTTCAGGCCTATTCCGGCGCGAAGGTGGTCGGGGCCGCCGCCGATGCCGCGCGGCTGCCGCCGCTTGATCTGCAGGTGGCCGATGGCGATACGTTCGAAGCGATCGGCACATCCATCCGCGTGCTGGAGGTTCCGGGCCATACGGTCGGGCATATCGCGTTCCACATGCCTGAAACCGGTCATGCCTTCACCGGCGACAGCCTGATGGCGGGCGGATGCGGGCGCCTGTTCGAGGGCACGCCCGAGCAGATGTGGCACAGCCTGAACCGCCTGTCGGCCCTGCCCGCCGAAACGCTGATCTGTTCTGGCCACGAATACACGCAGTCGAACCTGCGCTTCGCCCATGCTCTTGAACCGGAAAACGCAGCCCTTATCTCTCGTATCGACGCCGTGGACGAGGCGCGGGCAGACGGAAAGCCCTCGGTTCCCTCGGTCCTGGCGGATGAACTGGCCACAAACCCCTTCCTTCGGGCGCATCTTCCGGCGCTGAAAGCTGCCATCGGCATGCCGCAAGCCAGCGATGCCGAGGCTTTTGCCGAAATCCGGTCAAGGAAGGACAATTTCTAGGCTGACGCGGAACGGCCCCTTCACATTTTGCTGCGAACGGGCGCAGTTTCGGATTCCCACTTGAAGCGCGGGCCAAAGACCCGATCTTTAGGTTACGAGGCAATGGTCGCGAGGGCCGCAAGGCCCCGCCGACCCGCAAGACAGGAGCACCATATCGTGCCATCGTTTTCGAACACTCTTGAACAAGCCATCCACGGCGCCCTGGCGCTTGCGAATGCCCGTCGCCACGAACTTGCCACACTTGAACACCTTCTGCTGTCGCTGCTGGACGAACCCGACGCTTCACGCGTCATGAAGGCCTGCGCCGTCGATCTGGACGAGCTTCGCAAGACGCTGGTCGAGTTTATCGACGATGACCTTTCCACCCTCGTGACCACCGTCGAAGGGTCGGAAGCCGTGCCGACGGCCGCGTTCCAGCGCGTGATCCAGCGCGCGGCGATCCATGTGCAATCTTCGGGCCGGACGGAAGTGACGGGCGCGAACGTGCTGGTCGCCATCTTCGCCGAGCGGGAAAGCAACGCCGCCTATTTCCTGCAGGAACAGGACATGACCCGGTATGACGCGGTGAACTTCATCGCGCATGGCGTGGCGAAGGATCCGGCATTCGGGGAACCGCGCAACATCTCCGGCGCGGAAGAACATCACCACGAAACGCCCAAGGGCGAGGCTGGAGAGGCCAAGGAATCCGCGCTGTCGAAATACTGTGTGGATCTGAACGTGAAGGCCCGCAAGGGCGATGTGGATCCGCTTATCGGCCGGGAGGCCGAGGTGGAGCGCTGCATTCAGGTTCTGTGCCGCCGCCGCAAGAACAATCCCCTTCTGGTGGGCGATCCCGGCGTGGGCAAGACCGCCATTGCAGAAGGGCTCGCCTGGAAGATCATCAACGGTCAGGTGCCGGACATCCTGGCCCGCGCCACGATCTACAGCCTGGACATGGGCGCACTTCTGGCCGGCACCCGGTATCGCGGTGACTTCGAGGAGCGTTTGAAAGCCGTCGTCAAGGAGATGGAGGACCACCCCAACGCGGTTCTGTTCATCGACGAGATCCACACGGTGATCGGTGCCGGCGCCACCTCGGGCGGGGCGATGGATGCGTCCAACCTGCTGAAGCCCGCGCTGGCGGGCGGAAAGCTGCGGACCATGGGGTCGACCACCTACAAGGAATTCCGCCAGCACTTCGAAAAGGACCGTGCCCTGTCGCGGCGCTTCCAGAAGATCGACGTGAACGAACCGTCGCTGCCCGATGCGATCAAGATCCTGATGGGTCTGAAGCCGCATTTCGAGGATCACCACGACATCCGTTACACCAACGATGCGATCAAGACGGCAGTGGAACTTGCCTCGCGCTATATCAATGATCGCAAGCTGCCCGACAGCGCGATCGATGTGATCGACGAGGCCGGTGCCGCGCAGCATCTGGTTGCGGAATCCAAGCGCCGGAAAACCATCGGCGTGAAAGAGATCGAGTCCGTGGTGGCCAAGATTGCCCGGATCCCGCCGAAGAACGTGTCCAAGGACGATGCCGAAGTGCTGCGCGATCTGGAACCGACGCTGAAGCGGGTGGTGTTCGGGCAGGATGCGGCCATCACCGCGCTTTCCTCGGCCATCAAGCTGGCGCGGGCAGGCCTGCGCGAGCCGGAAAAGCCCATCGGCAACTACCTGTTCGCCGGCCCCACCGGTGTCGGAAAGACGGAGGTGGCAAAGCAACTGGCTTCGACGCTAGGGGTGGAACTGCTGCGTTTCGACATGTCGGAATACATGGAGAAGCACGCTGTTTCGCGCCTGATCGGTGCACCTCCCGGTTATGTGGGCTTTGATCAGGGCGGCATGCTGACGGATGGCGTGGACCAGCATCCCCATTGCGTGCTGCTGCTGGACGAGATCGAGAAAGCGCATCCGGATGTTTACAACATCCTGCTGCAGGTGATGGATCACGGGAAGCTGACGGATCACAACGGCCGTCAGGTGGATTTCCGCAACGTGATCCTGATCATGACCTCGAACGCGGGGGCGGCGGACATGCAGAAAGCTGCAATCGGCTTCGGCCGCGACCGGCGCGAGGGCGAGGACACCGCCGCGATCGAGCGGACCTTCACGCCCGAATTCCGCAACCGTCTGGACGCCGTCATCTCGTTCGCGCCGCTGCCCAAATCAGTGATCCTGCAGGTTGTCGAAAAGTTCGTGCTTCAGCTGGAAGCGCAGCTGATGGATCGCAACGTCCATATCGAACTGACGCCGGAGGCCGCGCAATGGCTGGGTGACAAGGGCTATGACGATCGGATGGGGGCGCGCCCGCTGGGCCGCGTGATCCAGGAAAGCATCAAGAAGCCGCTGGCCGAGGAGCTTCTGTTCGGCCGCCTGACCAAGGGCGGGATCGTGAAGGTCGTCGTGAAGGACGACAAGATCGAGCTGGAGATCGACCAGCAGAAGGGGCGGCTTACGAACCAGCGCCCGCCCCTGCTGACCGCCGAATAAGAAAAGGCCCCCGAACGGGGGCCTCTTTACATTCAGGCAACTGCAACACGACCGCGGCCCAGTTTCGCATCGACCGAGATCGGGCCCGCGCCCGCCACGGCAAGATACAGGAACACGAAGCTGAGGATCATGGCCAGGCTGCCGCTGTTCAGCGCCGGGAAGAACCCGTTGCCGGCATGGGCATAGAAATAAGCAACCGCCATCACGCCCGAAAGCAGGAACGCGGCGGGACGCGTGAACAGGCCGATCACCAGCAGCGCGCCGCAGATCAGCTCGAAGCAGCCAGCGAACCAAGGCAGCGAACCGGCCGGCGGCTGCATGCCGACGGGGAAGTGCAGGATCTTCATCGTGCCATAGCTCAGGATCAAAAGGCCTGCGGCGATGCGCAGGATCGAAAGCATGGCGGGCTGGAAGCGCGAAAGGTTGTCCATGGTCATCCTCGATGAGCTTAAATCGTTGGCCAGTTCCTTACCATGCCTCTTCTTCACGACATATAGGTGCCAAAGCACAGAACCTGTGCGTCACCGGAACCTTGGGGCCGTTGCGACGGGAAGCGGGCCGAAGCGCACCATCCCACCTTCGACCGTCAGCGGGAATTCCAGCACCTCGTCATTCCCGCCCATCATGCGCAGTCCATTTTCAAGCATGTCCAGTCGGTTCGCCGGGATCAGGCCTGCATCCACGGCGGGTTGCAGGATGGCGGGCCAGTTTTCCACGTGCAGTTTCAGATCCCCCGCCGCAAAGCCGCGCCCGTCGGCCACCAGATCGCCCGTGATGGACAGAACGGCGCGGTCAAAGCGTAACTCGGCGCGGTGAAGCACGATGCGGTCGATCGGAACAGCCACGCCATCGGCCAGATCGTCCACCACCTCGGCCAGCGTCACATCGGCCACGGCATCGAAAGCGCCCTCCTGCAGGCGGATGTCGTTCGCCTTCAGCTCAAGCCCGTCTGCCTTAATCGTCAGGTGGTGAAGTGTCCCATCCTCCCGATCCGAGCGGAGGGCGATGCTGTTGCCCGTCAGCCGCCCTTCCGCCATCGATGCCGCGAAGGGGCCCGCCTTCACCTGCCCGGCAACCGGCGCAAGGGACGTGGAAAGCTGGAACGTGCCCCCCGCCCCATCCAGCCGCAGGTCGACCTGCCCCGTCGGCGTTTCAAGAACCTGCTGCGGCGGCAACGCGAAGTCCACGCGCAGCGGCCACCATGCCGGCATCGTCACCTCGGCCGAGGGGGCCTGCCAGCCCCAGCCACTTTCGGGATCCATCACCGTCACGGGGCCGGATGCGATGCGGAAACGTGCGGGAAAGCCCGTCACCTCCAGGTCCTGAACCTCGGCCATGCGGCCGGCTTCGGTTTGTGCGGCAAACCAGTCCTCCACCCCGCTGCGGAACAGGTGGGCCCCCACGAACCACCATGCACAAAAGGCGATCGCCGCCGCCAGAAAGATCCCGAACACCGTCCGCATTGCACTTGCCCCCGCCGAAGTTTAGCCAAAGCCTTAACGGGGGCGGCATGAAAGGACCAGCGCATGAAGGATCGGCTTTGGGTTTTCGGCTATGGCTCGCTGATCTGGGATCCCTGCTTCGAGGTGGAGCGGCAGGTGCTGGCCCGGCTGGATGGCTGGCGGCGCAGCTTCTGCATGACCTCAATGCGCTATCGCGGCACGCCCGAGGCGCCCGGCCTTGTGCTTGCGCTGGACCGCGCCGAAGGTGCCGCCTGTCACGGCGTTGCGTTTCTGGTGCGCGAAGGAACCGAAGATGCCGCCCTTGCCGCCCTGCGCGAGAGGGAGCTTTTCTCGAATGCCTATCACGAGGTGCGGCTGCCGCTGGCCCAGCCGCAGGTGACGGCCCTGACCTATGTGATCGACCCTGATCACATGCAATACTGCCTGCATGATCCCGAAACGCAGGCACGGATGATCGCGGGTGCGGCAGGCGTGCGGGGGCCGAACCGCGATTACCTGATGAACACCGTCCAACATCTGGACACGCTGGGCATTCCTGATGCCGATTTGCACGATCTTGCCATGCGGGTGCGCGAATTGCTGCCTTGACGGTTGGCACGGGCAGTGCGGCACCGTATCGTGACGCGGAAATGACCGACAGCAGGCGCTCCGTGGATAAACCCCTCACTGCCCTCCGACCCGGCCCCATCGCCCGGCCAGAGAACGTTTTTACACAGCCATTGCGGCAGCTTCTGGTGATGACGCTGATCGTTGCGCTTGTGCTGGTGGGGGTGGTGCTGACATGGCCGCACCTGTCGCCGCTGTTTCTGGCGAAGAAGTGGCTGAACGGGTTTATCGCCCTTGCCTTCGTGATCGGCATCGCCACCTGCTTTGCCAGCGTGATCCGCCTGATGCAGTCCGTCACGTGGATCGAGGCGTTCGTGCAGCGCAAGGGCGTGCAATCGGAACCACCCGCGATGCTGCTGCCGCTGGCCACGCTGCTGCGCACTCGCTCGGCGCATTCGCGCATCTCGGCAACCTCGGCCCGGTCGATCCTTGAATCGGTGGGCGCGCGCCTTGATGAATCGCGCGAGGTCAGCAACTACCTTGGCAGCCTGCTGATCTTCCTTGGCCTTCTTGGCACCTTTTACGGCCTTGCCACCACCGTGCCCGCCCTTGTGGAAACGATCCGGACGCTGGCCCCGCAAGACGGGGTGGCCACATCCGGAAGCGAGGTTCTGGGGGCACTGATGACGGGCCTGCAGAACCAGCTTGGCGGAATGGGCACGGCCTTTTCCTCCTCGCTTCTGGGGCTTGCAGGATCGCTGGTCGTGGGGCTGCTGGCGCTGTTCGCCTCCCATTCCCAAACGCGCTTCCACCAGGAGCTGGAGGAATGGCTGTCCTCCATCACCCGCCTTGGCTTTGCCGATGGCGAGGATGCAAGCATCGCCGGCGTGCTGGACATGATGGGCCAGCAGATGGACGAGCTGCGCGACCTGTTCGCCCAGTCCGAAGCCGCGCGGCAGGCAAGCGACGATCGCGCTGGCCAACTGGCCGATGCCATCACCGCCCTTCTTGCGCGCGGCGAGGAACAGGATACCGCCCATGCCCGGATGGCCGATGCGCAAACCGCCGCACTGAGCCGGATTGCCGATGGTCAGGCACGGATGGCCGACGCGATGGAAGTGTCGGCCGCCAAGGACGCCCCCCATGCCGACGCGGAATACCGCGCGCGCCTGCGTTCCATCGACACGCAGCTTCTGCGGCTGCTGGAAGAAATCGCCGTGGGCCGCCAGGAATCCGTGGCCGAATTGCGGGCCGATCTGGCGCAACTGACCAACACGCTGCGCCTTGCCGCCAAGGGTGAAATCTGATGGCCCTTTCCCGCCGGGGCGGCCGCGCACGCGAATCGCAGATCTGGCCGGGCTTCGTCGATGCGATGACAGCCCTGCTGCTGGTGCTGATGTTCGTGCTGACGATCTTCCTTGTCGTGCAATCGGTGCTGCGGGACACCATCACCTCCCAAGGAACGGAGCTTGACCGGCTGAGCGACGAGATGGCTGTCCTTTCCGACAGGCTGGGGCTGGAGCAGCGCCGCAATGACGAACTGAACGGGCAGCTTGCCGCCTCGCAGGACGAGGTTGCGCGGCAGGCACAGCTTGCCGCCACGCTGACGGCGCGACTGGATGACGCCTCGAACCGCATCGCCAGCTTTGAAGATCAGGTCGCCTCCCTCATCGCGTCGCGCAACGATCTTCAGGCCCAGAACGCCGATCTGGCGCAGGCACGCGATCAGGCCCTGTCCCAGCAGGAACAACTGAACCTTGCCCTTGCCTCGGCGCGCGAGGAGATCGACGCGCAGGCCGAAGCCGCGCGTCTTGCCGCCGCACGCCGCGAAGCGATCGAGGCGATGGTTGCCGATCTGCAAAGCCGCGCCGAAGAGGGCGAGGCCGCCGCAGCCGAAGCGCAGGCAGCCCTATCGGAGGTAGAGCAGCAGCGCCTTGTAGATGCCGCCGCAGCAGAGGCGCTGCGCGAACGCCTGCGCGACAGCGACGCAGAGCTGACCGCCCTGAGCCTGAACCTTGAAGAGGCCCGCAGGGAAGCCGAGGAAACGCTGACCCTTTTGGCCGGTGCACAGACCGAAGCCGCGCAAACGGCGGACGGACAGCCCAGCCTGCTGGACACCGCAAGGGCGGCCCTTGCCGCCGAGCGGGAGAAGGCCACCGATGCCGAAAAACAATCGGCCGCGCTGAACGCGCAGGTTGCCGAACTGCGCGCGCAACTGGCGGTGCTGCAACAAACGCTGAATGTTCAGGATGCCACCGGCGATGTCCAACAGCAGCAGATCGAAGATCTGGGAGAGCGGCTGAACGTCGCGCTTGCCCGCGCGGCCGAAGAACAGCGCCGCCGGGCCGATCTGGAAGAAGCGGAACGTATCCGCCTTGCTTCCGAGGCAGAGCAGCTTGCCCGCTACCGTTCGGAATTCTTCGGCAAGCTGAGCCAGATCCTGGAAGGCCGCGAAGGCGTGCGCGTGGTGGGCGATCGCTTCGTCTTTTCCTCAGAGGTGCTGTTCAGCGTGGGGGCGGCTGATCTTTCCGCTGAAGGGCGTGCACAGATCGCCGATGTGGCCACCACCCTGCGCGAGGTTTCGGACCAGATTCCGGAAGATCTGGACTGGATCCTGCGCGTTGACGGATTCACCGACGACCAGCCGCTTTCGGGCAGCGGAGAATTCCGCGACAACTGGGAGTTGAGCCAGGCCCGCGCCCTGTCGGTCGTGCGCTTCCTGCAGGACGATCTGGGCTTCCCGCCCCACCGGATGGCCGCCACCGGCTTCGGGCAATACCAGCCCGTAACCGATGGCACGACCCCGCAGGAACGCGCACAGAACCGCCGGATCGAATTGAAACTGACGGAGCGTTAAGCTTCGTCCCGGCCGCCCCTGCCGAAGTTGGGGGCGGCTGTGTCCTGCCCTGCCTCCACGATCGAACGACGGATCGCGCGGGTGCGGGTGAAGTAATCGTGCAGATGCTGGCCGTCGCCGGTGCGAATCGCGCGCTGCAGCACGAAAAGTTCCTCCGAGAAACGACCGAGAATATCCAGCACCGCGTCCTTGTTCGTCAGGAACACATCGCGCCACATGGTCGGATCGCTGGCCGCGATGCGCGTGAAATCACGAAATCCCGAGGCGGAATACTTGATGATCTCGCTGTCGGAAACGCGGCGTACATGTTCGGCCACGCCCACCATGGTATAGGCGATCAGGTGCGGCGTGTGCGAAACCACCGCCAGCACCACGTCATGATGCGCGGCATCCATCACATCCACATTCGCGCCCATCCCTTCCCAAAGCGCGCGAAGGCGGGCCATGGCTTCGGGATCGGTACCCTCGGCGTCGATAAGCAGGCACCAGCGGTTGCGGAACAGGGTGGCAAAGCCGGAACGGGGGCCGGACTCCTCGGTCCCGGCAAGTGGGTGGCCGGGGATGAAGTGAACGCCATCGGGCAGGTGCGGCGAAACAGCCTCCACCACCGCCTGCTTGACCGAGCCGACATCCGTCACCGTTGCACCGGGTTTCAGATAGGGCGCCATGGCGGCGGCCACATCGCCCATCGCCCCTACGGGAACGGCCAGCACGACAAGATCGGCATCGGCCACCGCATCGGCGATGCGGTCGCAAACACGGTCGCAGAACCCAACCTCGCGCGCGATATCGCGGGTTTCGGCGCTGCGGGCATAGCCGGTGATCTCACCCGCCAGCCCCGCCGCCTTCATCGCGTGCCCCATGGAGGAGGCGATCAGCCCCAGCCCCAGCAGCGCCACACGGTCGTAGATCATCAGCGAAGGCCCTTGAACTGCGCGATGGCATGGGCAACGCGGCGGCAAGACGCTTCATCGCCGATGGTGATGCGCAGGCAATGCGGCAGCTTGTATCCGGCCACGCGACGCACGATCAGCCCCTGGCTTTGCAGGAACTGGTCGCAAGCCTCTGCCTCATCGGCATCGCCAAGGCGGGCCAGCACGAAGTTGGCCATGGATGTATCGGTCGGCACCCCGATTTCGGCCAGCGCCTCGGCCAGCCAGACACGCCAGCGGGCATTTTCGGTCCGGCAGCGGGACACCCATTCCTGATCGCGGACGGCGGCCTCGGCAACCTCCAGCTGGGTGGAGGACAGGTTGAACGGACCACGGATACGGTTCAGCACGTCGATCACGTGCTGCGGGCCATAGCCCCAGCCGATCCGCAAGCCGCCCAGGCCATAGATCTTGGAAAAGGTGCGCGTCATCACGACGTTTTCGCGCGCCTCTATCAGGTTGGCACCGGCGTCATAGCCCTGAACGTATTCGGCATAAGCGCCATCGATCACCAGCAGCGCCTGCGGCGGCAAGTTTCCGGCCAGACGCGCCATTTCCGCGGCAGAGATCATCGTGCCCGTGGGGTTGTTCGGGTTGGCGACGAAAACCAGCTTCGTGCGTTCGGTGCAGGCCGCCAGCAGCGCATCCACATCCGTGGTCCGCTCCCTCTCTGCCACCTCGACCGGCGTCGCGCCCGCCGCGAGGGCCGAGATGCGATACATCAGGAAACCATGTTCGGTGAACAGAACCTCGTCGCCCGGGCCGGCATAAGCTTGGCACAGGAAGGTGATCACCTCGTCCGAGCCGGCGCCGCAGATGATGCGGCCCGCATCCAGCCCGTGCACCTCGGCGATGGCCTGCCGAAGGGATCCGTGATCGGTGTTGGGATAACGGTGCAGCGTGTGCACAGTGCGAAGGAACGCTTCCTTCGCCTTTTCGGACGGGCCGGCCGGGTTTTCGTTGGACGAAAGCTTCAGCGCATTTGCCACGCCAGCCACATGGCTTTTCCCGCCCTCATAAAGTGCGATGTCGAGAATTCCGGATTGCGGCTTGATTGCGTCGTGCATTGTCTCGTCCCTCTGGCACTCGGTTTCTAGCGGTGCCCTGTCTTGCTTGCCAGCATAAACATCTCATCGCGGTGCGGATCGGGCGGAAAGCACGACCTGTGCAGCAATGAAGACATCACGGCCCGTATCTTCAACACGGCAATTGAAAAGCGGGACCTTTATGCAACGCATCCGTGCATGCTTGAAAAGAAAAAGCCGCCGCGGTTGCCCGCAGCGGCTTTCCATGCAGATCCGATGAAGATCAGTTCTGCGCGTAGAATTCGACAACCAGGTTCGGTTCCATCACCACGGCGTAGGGGATGTCCGACAGGCCCGGCGTGCGCGTGAACGTCGCCGTCAGCTTGGAGTTGTCGACTTCGATGTAGTCGGGAACGTCACGCTCGGCCAGTGCCACGGCTTCCAGCACGATCGCCAGTTGCTTGGAGGATTGCTTGACCTCGACCACGTCACCTTCGCGAACGCGGTAGGAAGCGATGTTGACGCGCTTGCCGTTAACGGTCACGTGGCCGTGGTTCACGAACTGGCGGGCGGCCCAGATGGTCGGGACGAACTTCGCACGGTAAACAACGGCGTCCAGGCGGCGCTCCAGCAGGCCGACCAGCATCTCGCCGGTGTCGCCTTTCAGACGCTCGGCTTCGGCATAGATGCGACGGAACTGCTTTTCCGTCAGATCGCCGTAGTAGCCTTTCAGCTTCTGCTTGGCGCGCAGCTGCGTACCGAAGTCCGACAGCTTGTTCTTGCGGCGCTGACCGTGCTGGCCGGGGCCGTATTCACGCTTGTTCACCGGGGACTTCGGACGGCCCCAGATGTTTTCGCCCATGCGACGGTCGAGTTTGTACTTGGCAGAGGTGCGTTTGGTCACCGCTGATCTCCTTCGATATGTGTGAAGGGCGTTGTCCTTTCCCCTTGCGGGGCGACAGGTCATCCCCTTGCGGGGGCCACCAACACCAACTTGAAACCGCCCATGGACGGATCGCGCGCTTATACAGGTGCGGCGCCCGGTGTCAACACCGCTGCGAACAAGCCCCGCGCAACCCCATGATCGATGCCATCAGGCCTCCCATCACCACCAGCCCGTAAACCACCGCCACCTGCAGCAGCCCCAGATACTGCACGGCCACCCCTGCCAGAACCGCCGGAAGCGCAAAGGCGCAATAGCTGACGGCAAAGAAGACCGACAGCATCCCTGCCCGTTCGTGCACGGCGGCCAACGGCAGCAGAAGCCGCAGGATGGACGAAAAGATCAGCCCCTGCCCCGCCCCCGAGATGATGGTGCCGAAGAACAGCGGTGCGGCCAGCCCAAGTTCCATCCCCACCAGCGTAACGGGGATCCCGATCAACTGGAGGATGGCGCCGATCATCATCATGCGCAATGCGGGGCGTTGGCGCCCCACATACACCGCGACGGCAGCGCTGCCCATCAGCACGCATACGATGATGCCCGTCACCATCTGCGAATCGGTGTCCAGCACCTCGCGCAGAACGCCCGGCATCAGCGACATGTAAAGCCCGCCAAGCGCCCAGCCGGCCATGACCGGCGGCATCAGCCGCACGAAGGCCGCCCGAGCCTGCGGCGGAACGCCCAGATCCGGCACCAGCGAGCGCCAGGCTCCGGGCCGCCTTCCATGCGTTTCCGGCATGAATGCCAAGACAACCAGCGCCAGCGCTGTCAGCACCCCGATCAGAAGATAGGGAAGCAGCATCGGCATCGGGGCCCAGCTTACCAGCATCCCGGTGCAAAGGGCGCCCAGCGACATGCCGATGAACGGAACATAGGAGTTGAGGACGGGCCCCTTGTCATTGTCTGCATCCACGATCGCCGCCCCGCAGGTCGGAACGGCGATGCCCATGGCCAGCCCTTGAATGCTGCGGGCCAGAAGCAGCCCGCCATAGCTGTCGGCATGCAGGAAGCAGGCAACAGCCAGCAGGTTCAGCACCAGCGCACCCGCGATGACCGGCTTGCGCCCCAGATGACTGGACAGCCGCCCGACCACCAGCAACGACCCGAGCAGGAAGGCGACATAGACCGCGAAGATCAGCGTCACGTCCATCGGAGCGAGCGCATATGCCTGCTGATAAAGCGGATAAAGCGGTGTGGGAACGGACGCGCCGGCAGCAAACAGCATCGCCAGCAGCGTTCCGAACACCAGCATCGCACGCAGGCTGGCGTGTTGCATGGAATACCCCGAATGAAGATGTATCCTTCCGAGGTATCCCATACGCCAGCCCGCGGCAAGGCGTCAGGCGGCGCTGCCGATGCCGGCCGCCTTGCGCCGCGCCACGCGGGCGCGGATCGCCTCGATATCCGTCACCGGCGTCGCGGCGAACAGCTTGCGGGTATAGCCATGGCTGGGCGCGCCGAACACGGCATCGCGGCTGCCCTATTCGACAACCTCGCCCTTGAACATCACCATCACCTCGTCGGCGATATATCGCACGACGGAAAGGTCGTGGCTGATGAACACATAGGTCAGGTTGAATTCATCCTGCAGATCGGCCAGCAGGTTCAGCACCTGCGCCTGAACCGAAAGGTCCAGCGCCGAAACCGGTTCGTCCAGCACCAGAAGCCGCGGGTTCACCATCAGCGCCCGCGCGATTGCCAGACGCTGCCGCTGCCCGCCCGAGAACATGTGCGGATAGCGCCCGAAATGTTCGGGCAGCAGGCCCACGCGCGTCAGCATCGCCATCGCCTTTTCGCGGCGGGTGGCGGCGTTGTCGTCGGTGTTCAGGACCAGCGGCTCCATCAGCATGTCGCCGACCTTCTGGCGCGGGTTCAGGCTGCCATAGGGGTTCTGGAACACGATCTGCACCTGGCGGCGCAGCTCCGGCGTCAGGCCGGATACGTTCACCGCCTGCCCGTCGATCAGCAGCTCCCCTTCCGTGGCCGGGTCGATCAGCGTCAGGATGCGGGCCAGCGTGGACTTGCCGCATCCGGATTCGCCCACGATAGCCAGCGTCTTGCCCTGTTCGACGCTGAAGGTGATGCCTTTCAGCGCCCGCACCGGCTGCGCCTTGCGGAACATGCCCCCGGCACCGGGATAATCGCGGATGATGTTCTTGGCTTGCAGAACTGCGGTCATCGTGCGGCCTCCAGCGTGGCAGGGTCGATGAAGTCGGAAACGGTTGCCAGGCGGTCGCCCGTCGCATGTTCCGGCAGGGCCGACAGCAGCGCCTTGGTATAGGGATGCGAGGGGGCCTCGAACAGGGTCAGCACGTCGGCCTCCTCCATCTTGCGACCCTTGTATTTCACGATCACGCGGTCGGCGGTTTCAGCCACCACGCCCATGTCGTGGGTGATCATGATCATGCCCATGCCGGTATCTTCCTGAAGCTTCATCAGCAGGTCGAGGATCTGCTTCTGGATCGTCACGTCCAGCGCCGTCGTCGGTTCGTCCGCGATCAGTAGCTTCGGCTGGCAGGCGATGGCGATGGCGATCATCACGCGCTGGCACTGCCCGCCCGACATCTGGTGCGGATAGGAGCCAAGGCGCTTTTCCGGATCAGGAATGCCGACGGCGGCAAAAAGCTCGATCGCGCGCTTGCGGCGGTCGGCGCGGCCAAGACCCAAATGGGCGCGCAGCACCTCCTCGATCTGGTAGCCGACCGTGAAGCAGGGGTTCAGCGAGGCAATGGGCTCCTGGAAGATCATCGAGATCTCCCGCCCGATGATGGCGCGCCGGTCCTTGTCGGACATGGTCAGCAGGTCACGGCCATCGAAGGTCATGACATCGGCCGTGACGGTGGCGGTTTTCGGCAAAAGCCCCATCGCCGCCAGCATCGACACCGATTTGCCCGACCCGGATTCGCCCACGATGGCCAGCACCTCGCGCTGGGCCACCGTCAGGTCCAGCCCCTTGACGGCATGGAAGGTCCCCGTCGCCGTGGCGAAGTGGACGTTGAGGTTGCGGATCTCCAGAAGTGCCATGTCAGCTCCGCTTCAGTTTCGGGTCAAGCGCATCGCGCAGGCCGTCACCCACAAGGTTGATGGCCAGAACCGTGATCAGGATCGCAAGGCCGGGGAAGGTCACGACCCACCAGGCGCTGAGGATGAATTCGCGGGCCTCGGCCAGCATGGTGCCCCATTCGGGCAGCGGCGGCTGCGCGCCCATGCCAAGAAAGCCAAGCGCTGCCGCATCCAGAACCGCGTTCGAAAATGACAGCGTGCCCTGGACGATCAGCGGCGCCATGCAGTTCGGCAGGATCGTGCGGACCATCAGGCGGAAGTGCCCTGCCCCCGCCACACGCGCGGCCATGACATATTCACGGTTCTTTTCCGCCATCACGGCGGCGCGGGTCAGGCGCGCGAAGTGCGGCTGCAGCACGATCGCGATGGCAATCATCGCGTTCATCAGGCCCGGGCCAAGAATGGCCACCATCACCAGCGCCAGCAGCAGCGACGGGAAGGCAAGGATCACGTCCATCACGCGCATGATGACAGTATCGACCCAGCCGCCGAAGAAGCCGGCAAGAAGGCCCAGAACGATGCCGCCGATCAGCGCGATGGTCACCACCACGCAGCCGATGATCAGCGACTGTCGCGCGCCGAAGATCAGGCGCGACAGCACGTCTCGGCCCACGGCATCGGTGCCCAGCAGGAACTGGCCGGTGCCCCCTTCCTGCCACGCAGGCGGGGTCAGCAGGAAATCGCGATATTGCTGGATGGGATTATGGGGGGCCAGCAGCGGCGCGAAGATCGCGATGGCGATCAGCAGGACGAAAACGGCCAGACCGATCACGGCCCCGCGGTTTTCGGAGAAATAGAACCAGAACTCGCGCAGTGCACGGCCCCGTTCGGACTTGATTTTGGGTGTCGCGGTCATGCTGCCCTCACGAATGCCGGATGCGCGGATTGATGATGCCGTAAAGCAGATCGACGATCAGGTTCACGATCATCACGACGCCTGCAATCAGCAGCAGCCCGCCCTGCACCGACGGATAATCACGCCGCGAAATGGAATCGATCATCCACTTGCCCACACCGGGCCACGAAAAGATCGTCTCGGTCAGGATGGCGCCCGCCATCATCACGCCGATCTGCAGGCCGATGGTGGTGATCACGGGGATCATCGCGTTGCGCAGCGCATGAACGCCCACCACCCGCCAGGCCGACATGCCCTTGGCGCGGGCGGTGCGGACGTAATCCTCCGACAGCACTTCAAGCATGGCCGAACGCGACTGGCGCGCGATCACGGCCATGGGGATGGTTGCCAGCACGATGGCCGGCAGGATCAGGTGGCTGAGCGCCGACCGGAACGCCCCGCTTTGCCCCGACATCAGCGAATCGATCAGCATGAAGCCGGTGCCGTTGGGGAAGAAATACAGAAGGTCGATCCGCCCCGAAACCGGTGTCCACCCCAGAATGCCCGAGAACAGGATGATCAGCAGCAGGCCCCACCAGAAGATCGGCATCGAATATCCGACCAGTGCCGTCCCCATGGAGATCTGGTCGAAGGCGCTGCCGCGCTTGATGGCGGCAAATACGCCCAGCGGAATGCCGATAAGGGTGGCAAGGATGATGGCGCAGACCGCCAGTTCCACCGTTGCGGGAAACAGGGTCAGGAATTCGCCCAGCACCGGACGGCGCGTGGCAAGCGACGTGCCGAAATCACCCTGGAACAGCCCCGTGACAAAGTCCCAGTACTGCACCACGATGGGCCGGTCGAACCCCAGTTGCGCCGAAAGCTGCGCGTGCCGTTCAGGGCTGATGCCCCGCTCGCCCGCCATGAGAAGAACGGGATCGCCCGGCAGAAGCCGGACAAACCCGAAGGCGACGACCGTGATCCCGATAAAGGTCGGGATCAGATAGGCCAGCTTGCCAACAAGAAATCTGATCATCGGTGTCTCGAAAAGTTGGAGGCGCGCCGAAGGGAAAATCCCCTCGACGCGCCGGGTCATGCTTTGGGCCGATCACTCGGCGATGTCGACGCCTTCAAAGCTGTGGCGGCCCAGCGGGTTCATGACATATCCCGTCACCTTGGACGACATCGGCATGAAAACGGTCGAGTGACCGAGCGTGGCCCACGGGTTCTGATCCTTGAAGATCACCTGTGCTTCTTCGTAAAGGCGCGTACGTTCGGCCTGATCGGTCGAAACCTTGGCCTGCTGGATCAGCGCCTCGAACTCATCGTTGCACCACTGGGCGCGGTTGGCCCCGCCTTCGCCCGTGGCGGCGCAGCCCAGCAGCGTGGCAAGGAAGTTGTCCGGATCGCCGTTGTCACCGGTCCAGCCCATGATGACGGCACCTTCGCGGCCAAGCTCGGTCGAACGCTTCAGGTATTCGCCCCATTCATAGGACACAATGGACACGTCCACGCCAACCTCGGCGAAGTCGGACTGGATCAGTTCGGCCACGCGGCGGGCGTTGGGCATGTAGGGACGCTGCACCGGCATCGCCCAGACTTCCATCGAAAGGTCTTCCACCCCAGCCTCTTGCAGAAGCTGGCGCGCGGCTTCGGGGTCATAGGGGTTGTCCTCGACCTCGTCGTTATAGGACCACATGGTCGGCGGGATCGGGTTCTTGGCAACAACGCCCGTGCCCTGGAACACCGCATCCACGATGGCCTGCTTGTTCATGGCCATGTTCAGCGCGCGGCGCACGTCGGGATTGTCGAAGGGCGCGACCGTGGTGTTATAGGCCAGATACGCGACGTTCAGGCCCGGCTGTTCCATCACCTGCAGGTTCGGGTTGGACTTCAGCGCCTCGATATCGGCCGGGGCGGGATAGGGCATGATATGGCATTCGCCCGCTTCAAGACGCTGGCGGCGCACTGCCGGATCGGGTGTGATCGCGAAGATCAGGTTGTCGATCGCCTGCTTGCCCTTGTAATAATCGGGGTTCGCCTGATAGCGGATCACGGCATCGGGCTGATAGGCGACGAGCTGGAACGGGCCGGTACCGACAGGCTGGCTGTTCAGCGCGGCCATGTTGCCATCTGCTTCCAGCTTGTCGGCATATTCCTTGGAATAGATCGAGGCGAACGGCATCGCCAGGTTGGCCAGGAACGGCGCTTCGGGGCGGTTCAGAACGAAGGTCACCGTCAGATCATCATCCTTGCGGATTTCCTTGATCAGCGTCGGCATCTCCATCGCGTCATAATATTCATAGGTGGTGCCGGGAATGTAATCGGCCCACGGGCTTTCGGGATCGCCCTGACGCAGGAACGAGAAGATGACGTCATCGGCGTTCATCTCGCGCGTGGGGGTGAAATAATCGGTGGTATGAAACTTGATGCCCGGACGCAGGTGGAACGTGTATTCCAGGCCATCCTCGGACACGTCCCAGCTTTCGGCAAGGCCGGGCACGGTGTTGGTGGTCCCCGGCTCGAACTCCACCAGACGGTTGAAGACGGCGTCGCTGCTGGCATCCATCGTGGTGCCCGAGGTCGTGGACGCGGCATCGAACCCTTCGGGCGATCCTTCCGAACAGTAAACCAGCGTCTTGGCGTGAACGCCGGAGGCGGCCGTCAGGGCAAGCGCAGAGGCTGCCAAAAGATGGGCAAGTTTCATATGTGGCTCCCGTTACAAGCGGCGGTTGGTCCCGTCGCCATTCTCCATCCCTGCACGATTTTACCAAAATCCGCGCAACGCAAGAGCGATTATCTTTTCGGGACGCCTCCCGCAACCTTTCGGCAGAATAAACCATTCTTTTGGCCGCCAGAACGTTGCGTCGCAGCCAAAGGATGGACGAGCGGGCGCCGGAACCATATTTATGTCCGATGACCCTGCATCTTCTGAAACTTTGCGTCGGCGCAAATGGCGTCGAGGACCTGGCCCATCATCAGGCGACCCGCTGGCAGGGCCGCCCGCGGCACATAACCCGCATGTGGCCCAAGCGTGAGGACGAGCTGCTGAAGGGCGGCTCCATCTTCTGGATATTCAAGGGGCTGGTGCTGGCGCGCCAGCGCATCACGGCGCTGGAAGCCGTGCGCGGCGATGACGGGGTGGACCGTTGCGCGCTGATCCTTGATCCGGCCCTTGTGCGGACCGAGGCGCAGCCGCGCCGCGCCTTTCAGGGCTGGCGCTATCTTGATCCCAAGGATGCCCCCGCCGACCTGCCCGAAGGGCGCGGCCACGAGGACCCCCTGCCCCCCGCGCTTGCCCGCGCCCTGGCGGAAATGGGCCTGCGTTAAACGGGGCGGAACACGTCCGGCAGGGACAGGCCAAGCTGCGCCACCAACTGCTTCATCACGGGCGCGGCATCGCCCCAATCGGCATGGCGCGCCGCAAACAGCGTTGCCTGCGATTTGTGGATCACCGCATCTTCCAGCACCTTAAGGTGATTGGCCCGCAGGGTTTCCCCGGTGGAGGTGATGTCGGCGATCGCCTCGGCCGTCAGGTTGCGGATGGTGCCTTCCGTCGCGCCCTGGCTGTCCACCAGCTGGTAATCGGCCACGCCGTTGGCTGTCAGGAAATCGCGCACCAGACGGTGATACTTCGTTGCGATCCGCAGGCGGAAGCCATGCGTGCGCCGGAAGGCGGAGGCTGCGGCGTCCAGATCCTCCAGCGTGTCCACATCCACCCAGCAGGCAGGCACGGCGATGATCAGGTCGGCATGCCCGAAGCCAAGCTGCGCCACCTCGGCCACCTGCGCGGACCAGTCGGCCAGCTTGTCGCGCACAAGATCAGAACCCGTGACGCCCAGATGGATACGGCCAGCCGAAAGCTCCCTCGGGATTTCACCGGCGGAAAGAAGGACAAGCTGCACGCCCTCCACCCCGTCCACCGCGCCGGAATACTCCCGCTCGTTCCCCGTGCGGCGCATGGTGACGCCGCGGCTTCCGAACCAGTCGAAGGTCTTGTCCATCAGCCGCCCCTTGGACGGCACACCGATTTTCAGCATGATCTTACGCCTTCAACGGCGCCACCAGATGCGGGCGGATGATCCCGCCCACAGCCGGAATCGACCGTCCCTGCCCCAGCACCTTGGTCAGCGCGTCATAACGCCCGCCCGAGGAAACCACCGGCACCGACGGATCGGCTGCGTGGAAGCTGAAGACGAACCCGTCGTAATATTCCATCGAGGACCGGCCATGCCCCGTTTCGAACGGAAGCGCACCCACGTCGATCCCGCGCGCCTTCATCGCCCTCAGGCGTGCCGCAAAACGTTCCACCGCGACCGAGATGTGGGGCATGTCCACCGCCAGATCGCGCAGCCGTTCCAGCGCCTGCGGGGCGGGCGCGGCAAGGGCCATCAGATCTTCCAGCAGTTCGGCCTGCTTGGCGGGGATGGGCGGCGTGTCGGCATCCTCGGCCAGCGAATGGATGCGGGCCGCGATTTCCTGCGACGACCGAAGCCCGATATGCGCGCCCGTTTTGGGCAGCTTGCCCGCCTCCAGCGCCTTCAACAGGCGTGTACGGGCCGGATGGGGCCGCGTGCGGCCGGCATACCGGTCCAGCAGGCGGCGGAAGCTTTTGGGCCGCCAGATATGGCGCAAAAGGGCCGCGCGGCGCGTTTCTGTGGTTTCCAGCCCGCGCACGGCAGCCATCAGGATCCCGATATCGCCCGTCTGCGGCGAAAGGTTCAGCGGCGCCAGAAGATCGGCGAACAGGGCGAACACCTCGGCATCCGCCTCCTCGGGGGCGGAGCGGTCGAACACCTCGAACCCCACCTGAAGGTATTCACTGGCGCGGGGCATCAGCGTGTCCTGCTTGCGGAACACCTCGCCCATATAGGTATAGCGGGCGGGATCGGCCCCGTGCGCCATGTGGGCCTGCACCACGGGCACCGTGAAATCGGGCCGAAGCACCATCTCGCCGCGCAGCGGGTCCTGGGTGATATAGGCGCGGGCGCGGATATCCTCGCCGTAAAGATCCAGCAGCGCATCTGCCGGAAGCAGGATGTCCGCCTCTACCGGCTGGGCACCGGCGGCGCGGAAGGCGGCGCAAAGCCGCTCCGCCTCGGCACGGATCGCGGCCTTCATGCCAGGATCTTCCGGACTTCGGCCACCAGATCGCCGCGTGCGATCTCCACCTGCGCCGGGCGGGCCTTCCATTCTTCAAGGCTGGCCTCTTCGGCGACCTTCGCCCCAAGGATCAGGTCCTTGAGGATGACAGTGCCCTTGCCAGCCTCGTCCCCGCCCTGGATGACGGCGATGGGCGACTGGCGCTTGTCGGCATATTTGAGCTGGTTGCCGAAGTTCTTGGGGTTGCCCAGATACACCTCGGCGCGGATGCCGGCATTGCGCAGATCGGTCGCCATCTGCATGTAATCGGCCATCCGGTCGCGATCCATCACGGTCACGATCACCGGCCCGGGCGCCTGCGCGCCCATGCGGCCCTTGGCCCGCAAGGCGGCCAGCAGCCGGTCAACACCGATGGACACGCCCGTGGCCGGCACCGCCTGCCCCGTGAACCGCTTGACCAGATCGTCATAGCGCCCGCCCCCGGAAACAGAGCCGAACTGGCGCTTGTTGCCCTTTTCGTCAAAAATCTCGAATGTCAGCTCCGCCTCGAACACGGGCCCGGTGTAATAGCCAAGGCCGCGCACGACCGACGGGTCCACCTCGATCCGGTCGGAGGCATAGCCCTGACGGTCCAGCATCTCGGCGATCGTTTCAAGCTCCTGCACGCCCTCAAGGCCGATGGCGGAACCGCCGACCAGTTCGCGCAGCCGTGCGGCGGTTTCACCGCCCGTTGCCCGTTTGGCGGCCATGAAGCCCATCACGACCTCGGCCTGCTCGTCACTGAGGCCGGCGCCATTGGTGAAGTCGCCTGATTCATCCTTGCGGCCCGCGCCCAGAAGCGCGCGCACGCCCGCATCGCCCAGCCGGTCCAGCTTGTCGATGGCCCGCAGAACGATGCCACGTTCATTTTCGAACCGCGAAAGGTCCGAGGGATCAAGAACGCCGGCCACTTCCATCACGCCGTTCAGAACCTTGCGGTTGTTCACCCGCACCAGATAATCGCCGCGCGGAATGCCGACTGTTTCCAGCGCGTCCGAAAGCATGGCGCAGATCTCGGCATCCGCCGCGACGGAGGGCGCACCCACGGTATCGGCATCGCACTGATAGAACTGGCGGAAGCGCCCCGGCCCCGGCTTTTCATTGCGCCAGACGGGGCCCATCGCATAGCGGCGATAAGGGCTGGGAAGATCGTTGCGGAATTGCGCCGCCACGCGCGCCAGGGGGGCGGTCAGATCGTAGCGCAGGGCCAGCCACTGTTCATCCTCGTCCTGCCAGCCGAACACGCCCTCGTTCGGGCGGTCCACGTCGGGCAGGAACTTGCCCAGCGCCTCGACCGTCTCCACCGCGCTGGTTTCCAGCGGATCGAAGCCGTAGCGATGGTAAACCTCGGTGATGCCGTCAAGCATCGCCTTGCGCTCGGTGACATCCGCGCCGAAATAGTCGCGGAAGCCCTTGGGCGTTTCCGCACGCGGGCGGCGGGGGGACTTGTCCTTGGCCATGGTCGGACCCTTCGCTATGCTGTCGGGGCAAGGCATTATCGGAAGGGGCGGCGGGCGACAAGCCGCCGAAGGAAACATGGACCGGATCAACCGCGCAGAAGAACAGATCGCCCACCTGACCCGGATGGTGGAGGACCTTTCGGAAGTCGTCGTTTCCCAGACACGAGAGATCGAGCGCCTTTCGCGCCGCGTCGGCCTGCTGATGGAGCGGGAGGCCGAACGGCAACTGGATGACGGCACCATTCCGCTGGCCGACCAGCGCCCGCCGCACTGGTAAGGGCACCCTCGGGGGGCATCGAGCCCCCTCTTGGGCGCGGCCGCAGTGGCGGCTTCAGCGCCCTTGGGCGGGATGCCGTGCTTAAAGATCCTCGATCATCACGACGCCCTGCATCGCCTTGATCGCGCCCTTCACCTGCGGCGTCACGGGATACCGGTCGGGCAGCGCCAGATCGATCTCGCGTCCTTCGCCGTCCGTCACGCAGAACCGGATCTCTCCGCGCCCCCGCGCCCCGCCCGACAGGCGCGAGAACAGCGCCGCGACCGAGGCCGCCGCCTCTGCCTGTTCCAGATGGATGCGCATACCGCCGCCCGCCGCATCCGCAGCCACGCTGTCGATGGGCTGGGCCGCGCGCGCCAGAAGCTTCAGCGTTTCGCCTTCCAGCTGCGCCTCGACCGTCAGGACCACGTTCTTGCCCGGTTCCAGCAGGTCGCGCGCCTGATCCAGCGTGTCGGAAAACACCGTCACCTCGTAAAGGCCCGTCGGATCGGAAAGCTGCACGAAGGCGAAACGGTTGCCGCGCGCCGACTTGCGTTCCTGCTTGGAACTGACCGATCCGGCCAGCTTGGCCACCTTCGGCCCGCCTTGGGCGGCCTCCGTCAACTCGGTCAGGGTCATGACGTTCTTGCGGCGAAGGGGTGCCATGTAATCGTCAAGCGGGTGGCCGGAAAGGTAGAAGCCAATGGCCTTCATCTCCTCCGCCAGACGTTCGACCGGCAGCCAATCGTCGCGGCTTCCCATGCGCGGTTCCGGCAGGTCGTCCCCCGCCTCTCCGAACAGTGACACCTGCGCCGAGGCCCGCGCTTCGTGCACCGCCGCCGAATAGGCGACCAGCCCGTCCAGCCCCTCGAACACGCGGGCGCGGTTGCGGTCCAGCATGTCGAAGGCGCCGGCACGGGCCAGCATCTCCATCGGGCGTTTGCCTACGCGCTTCAGGTCCACCCGCCGCGCCATGTCGAACAGGCTGGCGAAGGGCCGGTCCCCCCGTCCATCCACGATCAGCCGCATCGCATCGACGCCGACGTTCTTCAGCGCGCCGAGACCATAGACAAGCTTGCCATCCCTTACGCTGAAGGTGGCGAGGCTGCGGTTCACGCAAGGCGGCACCGTTTCGATCCCCAGCTTGTCCACCTCGCGCTTGTAGATGGCCAGCTTGTCGGTCAGGTCGATATCGCAGTTCATGACGCCGGCCATGAATTCCACGGGGTGGTTCGCCTTCAGCCAGCCGGTCTGATAGCTGACGACGGCATAGGCGGCGGCGTGCGACTTGTTGAAGCCGTAATTCGCGAACTTCTCCAGCAGGTCGAAAACCTCGCCCGCCTTCTTTTCGTCGATGTTGTGGGTTTCCTTGGCGCCCTTGATGAACTTCGGACGCTCCTTGGCCATTTCCTCGGCGATCTTCTTGCCCATCGCGCGGCGCAGAAGGTCGGCGCCGCCAAGGCTGTATCCCGCCATGACCTGCGCGATCTGCATCACCTGTTCCTGATAAACGATGATGCCCTGCGTTTCCTTCAGGATGAAGTCGATGGTGGGGTGGATCGACTCGATCTCGCGCAGGCCGTTCTTCACCTCGCAGTAAACCGGGATGTTTTCCATCGGGCCGGGGCGATACAGGGCCACAAGCGCGACGATATCTTCGATGCAGGTCGGTTTCATGCGCCGCAGCGCGTCCATCATGCCCGAACTTTCGACCTGGAACACCGCAACCGTCCTGGCGGCGGAATAAAGATCATAGGTCGCCTTGTCGTCCAGCGGGATATGGCCGATGTCGTTTTCGGTTCCCGGTTCGGGTGCGTAAAGCTGGCGGCCGTCCGCCGCTTCGTGCAACTGCCGCCCGCCGGTGCGGATCAGGTCGATGGCGTTCTGGATCACCGTCAGCGTCTTCAGGCCAAGGAAGTCGAACTTCACAAGGCCCGCAGCCTCCACCCATTTCATGTTGAACTGGGTTGCGGGCATGTCCGACCGCGGATCCTGATACAGCGGAACCAGCTCGTCCAGCGGCCGGTCCCCGATCACCACGCCGGCAGCGTGGGTGGAGGCGTTGCGCAGCAACCCTTCCACCTGCTGGCCATATTCCAGAAGGCGGCCCACGACCTCTTCCTTCGCGGCCTCGCGCAGGCGGGGCTCGTCCGCCAGCGCCTTGGCGATGGAAACGGGCTTCACCCCTTCCACGGGGATCATCTTGGACAGGCGGTCCACCTGCATGAAGGACATCTGCAGCACGCGGCCCACATCACGCACGGCCGCCTTGGACAGAAGTGCGCCGAAGGTGATGATCTGCCCCACCTTGTCGCGGCCATACTTGCCCTGGACATAGCGGATCACCTCCTCCCGCCGGTCCATGCAGAAGTCGATGTCGAAGTCTGGCATCGAAACCCGTTCGGGGTTCAGGAAGCGCTCAAACAGCAGGGCATAGCGCAGGGGATCAAGATCGGTGATCGTCAGCGCATAGGCCACAAGCGAACCCGCGCCCGAACCCCGTCCCGGCCCCACCGGGATTTCGCGGTTCTTTGCCCACTTGATAAAGTCGGCAACGATCAGGAAGTAACCGGGAAAGCCCATCTTCTCGATGATGCCCAGTTCGAAATCCAGCCGCTTGTGATATTCCTCCACGCTGACGGCATGGGGAATGACGGCCAAACGCCGCTCCAGCCCCTCGCGGGCTTGGCGGCGCAGTTCCTCCACCTCGTCCTCGGCAAAGCGCGGCAGGATGGGCGCGCGCTTGGAGGCCTTGAAGGCGCAGCGGCGGGCAATCTCCACCGTGTTTTCCAGCGCCTCGGGCAGGTCGGCGAACAGGGCGCACATTTCGGCTTCGGACTTGAAATAGTGCTGGGGCGTCAGCCGGCGGCGCGGCTGGCTTTGATCCACATAGGCGCCCTCGGAAATACAGATCAGCGCATCATGCGCCTCGTACATCTCGGCCTTTGGGAAATAAACGTCGTTGGTGGCCACAAGCGGCAGGTTCTGGGCATAGGCCATCTCCACATGGCCGCGCTCGGACAGGGCCTCGGCCTCGGGCAGATGACCGCCTTCGCCGGGATGGCGCTGCAGTTCCACATACAGACGGTCGGGATAGATGGCCGAAAGCCGGCGCAGCAGCGCATCCGCCTTTGCCCGCTGCCCCGTGCGCAAAAGCCGCCCCACCGGCCCGTCCGGCCCGCCCGACAGGCAGATGAGGCCGTCCGAATGCGCCGCAAGTTCTTCCAGCGTCACCTGCGGAAGCTGGCCGCCCTTGTCCACGTACAGGCACGAGGACAGCTTCATCAGGTTCATGTAGCCGGCTTCGTTCTGCGCCAGCAGCACGACCGGCGCGGCGGGGCGCGGCTTTTCCCCCGGCTGGGCGGGATCGTAATCCACCGCCACCTGGCAACCGATGAGCGGCTGCACCCCCGCCCCCGACGCCAGCACCGAAAATTCCAGTGCGGTGAACATGTTGTTCGTATCCGTCACGGCGACGGCGGGCATCCCCGCAGCCTCGCACAGCTTGACAAGCTTCTTTACGGGAACAGCCCCCTCCAGAAGCGAGTATTCCGTATGGACGCGAAGATGGATGAAGCGGACAGGATTCGACATGCATCCAGTCTATCGTGGCGCCACCGCCTGCGAAAGCGCCTGCACCGCACGGCATGCGGGCAAAGCGAACACAGATGTGGCATCGGGCCACACTGCGCGCCTTCCCGCGCCGAGATCATTGCGGTATGAGGCCGCTTCCGCCTATTGAGGCAACAGGATGCGAGACGGAGATCGCCATGACGGGTGCACGGGCGCTGCTGCAACTGGAAGGGCTGACAAAAGCCTATCCGGGCGTGGTGGCCAATAGCGGGATCGGCTTTACGATCCGCGCGGGCGAAGTGCACGCGCTTCTGGGTGAAAACGGCGCGGGCAAATCCACGCTTGTGAAGATGATCTATGGCCTTGTGCGGCCGGATGCGGGGCGGATGCTGCTGAACGGCGCCGATTACGCCCCCGACCGGCCGGCCACCGCGCGCAAGGCCGGCGTGGGGATGGTCTTCCAGCATTTCAGCCTGTTCGACGCCATGACCGTGGCCGAAAACGTCGCGCTGGGCATGGAGCTTCCGCCCCCCATGCGCGAACTTGCGGCGCAGATCCGCGCCACCTCCATCAATTACGGGCTGCCGCTGGACCCTGATCGTATCGTGGGGGATCTGAGCGCGGGCGAAAGGCAGCGGGTGGAAATCGTGCGCTGCCTGCTGCAGGACCCGCGCCTGCTGATCATGGATGAGCCCACCAGCGTGCTGACCCCGCAAGAGGTGGACATACTGTTCCGCACCCTGCGCAAGCTTGCCGCCGAAGGCACCGCGATCCTGTATATCAGCCACAAGCTGGAAGAAATCCGGACGATCTGCGATCACGCCACCATCCTGCGCCGCGGCAAGGTTGTCGCCACCTGCACGCCTGCCGAACGCACCGCGCGCGAACTGGCCGAGATGATGGTCGGCACCGTCCTGACGCCGCCCGCCAGGCCCGCAGCCCCCAAGGGCGACATCGCGCTTGAGGTGAACGGCCTTTCCGCCCCCTCCCCCATCCCGTTCGGCACGGCCCTGAAGAACATCCGCCTTTCCGTCCGCGCGGGCGAGGTTCTGGGCATCGCGGGCGTGGCCGGAAACGGGCAGGACGAATTGCTGCTGGCGCTGAACGGCGAACTTCGCTGCGCCTCCGACATCGTGCGCATCAACGGCAAGTCCATCGGCCATCGCGGCCCGCGCGGGCGGCGCCATGCCGGTCTTGTGGCCGCCCCCGAGGAACGGCTGGGCCATGCCGCCGCCCCCGACATGACGCTGACCGAGAATGCCGTTCTTTCCGGTGCCCAGCGGCGCAAGCTGGTTCGGCGCGGTTTCATCGACTGGCGCCGCGCCCGCACCTTTGCCGAGGAAATCATCCGCGAATTCGATGTGCGCACCCCCGGAACGGAAGTCGCCGCGCGGGCGCTGTCGGGCGGCAACCTGCAGAAATTCGTGGTGGGCCGTGAATTGTCGCAGGATCCGGCGGTGATCGTGATCAACCAGCCCACATGGGGCGTCGATGCGGCGGCGGCGGCTTCGATCCGGCAGGCGATCCTTGACCGGGCGGCCGCTGGCGCGGCCATCATCGTCATCAGCCAGGATCTGGACGAGTTGCTGGAGATTGCCGACAGCTTCGCTGCCCTGAATGAAGGCCACCTGACCGAGCCGCGCCCCGTCGCAGGCCTGACGGTGGAACAGATCGGCCTGATGATGGGCGGCGTGCATGGAATGGAGGCGGCAAATGGTCCGGCTTGAAAAACGGGCAAACCCCTCGCGCCTTTGGTCCGTGGCCACGCCGGTTCTGGCGGTTGTGCTGACGATGATCGCGGGCGGCATCCTGTTCGCGATGCTGGGCAAGGATCCGGTGGCGGCGATCCGCACCATCTTCTGGGACCCGCTGTTCAACCCGCAATTCGCTGCCTATTCCCGCCCGCAGCTTCTGGTGAAGGCCGGGCCGCTGATCTTGATCGCGATCGGCCTGGCGCTGGGTTTCCGCGCCGGCGTGTGGAACATCGGCGCGGAAGGGCAATATGTCGTCGGCGCGCTGGTGGGTGCGGCAACGGGCCTTGCGCTTTACCCGATGGACAGCCGGCTGATCTTTCCGCTGATGGTGGTTGCAGGTGGTCTTGGCGGCCTTCTTTGGGCCATGATTCCCGCCTTGCTGCGCACGATGTTCCGCACGAACGAGATCCTCGTGTCGCTGTTGCTGGTTTACGTGGCGCAATCGCTGCTGGCCTCGATGGCGCTGGGGGCGCTGCGCAACCCGCAGGGCGGAGGGTTTCCCGGATCGCGCAACCTGTCGCAATGGGCATCCTCGGCCAATCCCGAACTTGTTGCGGGAACAGGGATGCACTGGGGCGTGGTGGCTGCCTTCATCTCGGTGATCGGGGCATATGTGCTGCTGCAACGCCACATGCTGGGCTTTTCGATCCGACTGGCAGGGCAAGCCCCGCGCGCGGCCCGCTTCGCCGGCGTATCGCCCACGCGGCTGGTGATCGTGTGCTTCGGCATCTCGGGGGCGCTGGCCGGTCTGGCCGGCCTGTTCGAAGTGACGGGGCCCGCGGGCCAGATCAGCCTTGATTTCGCCCAAGGCTATGGCTTCACCGCAATCATCGTCGCGTTCCTTGGCCGCCTGAACCCTGTGGGCATCCTGCTGGCCGGCCTGCTGATGGCCCTCACCTATATCGGGGGGGAGCTTGCACAGTTCATGCTGGGCCTGCCCGCCGCCGCCATCCAGGCCTTCCAGGGGATGCTTCTGTTCTTCCTTCTGGCGGTGGACATCCTGACCAACTACCGCATCCGCTGGACCAAACGGGAGGCTGCGTGATGGATATCGGCGGCATCAACATCATCACGCTGCTGGCCACGCTGATCGTTGCCTCCGTCCCAATCCTGATGGCGGCACTGGGGGAGCTTGTGGTCGAGAAGTCGGGCGTCCTGAACCTCGGGGTCGAGGGGATGATGATCATCGGCGCGGTGATCGGCTTCGTGGTGGCGGTGCAGACGGGCAACCCGGTGATCGGGTTTCTTGGCGGCGCGGTCGCGGGTGCGGCGCTGGCGGCGGTGTTCGCGCTGCTTACGCAGGTGCTTCTGGCCAACCAGGTGGCATCGGGCCTTGCACTGACGCTGTTCGGGCTGGGCCTGTCCAGCCTGATCGGTCAGGGATGGAACGGCATCCGCCCGCCCCTGACGCGGGATGTGCCGCTTGGGCCGCTTTCGGACATTCCGGTGCTGGGGCCGGTCCTGTTTTCGCATGACTGGATGGTCTATGCCTCGTTCGCGCTTGTGGTGGCGGTCTGGTGGGTGCTGCGCCGCACCCGCGCCGGGCTGATCCTGCGGGCGGTGGGTGAAAGCCACGATGCGGCCCATGCCCTTGGCTACAAGGTGCGCCGCATCCGGATGGCCGCGATCCTGTTCGGCGGTGCGATGGCGGGCATGGGCGGCGCCTATATCAGCCTGATCCGCGTGCCGCAGTGGACGGACGGCATCACGTCGGGTGCCGGTTGGATCGCGCTGGCCATTGTCGTTTTCGCAAGCTGGAAGCCGTGGCGCGTGCTGCTGGGCGCGTGGCTGTTCGGCGGCATCAGCGTCCTGCAGTTGAGCCTTCAGGCCGCCGGTTCGCGCATTCCGGTCGAGTATCTGTCGATGTCACCCTATGTCATCACGATCCTCGTGCTTGTGTTCATCTCGTCGGGACGGGGGCGTGCGATGGGCGCGCCTGCGGATCTGGGCAAGACCTTCCACGCATCAAGATAAACAGGGAGAACTTCATGAAACGCAGAGTGCTTCTGGCCACGGCCGCCGCGCTGATGGCATTGCCCGCAGCCTCGTTCGCGCAAGGCATGGACAAGGTGAAGGCATGCTTCATCTATGTCGGCCCCGTGGGCGATGGCGGCTGGACCTATCAGCACGATCAGGGACGTCAGGCGCTGGCCGCCGAATTCGGCGACCGTGTCGATGCGACCACCTACCAGGAATCGGTGCCCGAAGGTGCGGACTCCGAACGCGTGCTGACGCAGATGGCGCTTTCGGGCTGCAACATCGTGTTCGCCACCTCGTTCGGATATATGGACGCAGTGAACAACGTGGCCGCGAAGTTCCCGAACGTGAAGTTCGAACATGCCACCGGCTATCGCCGCGACAGCGCCAACGTGTCCACCTATGACGCACGCTTTTACGAAGGCCGCGCGGTGACGGGCACGATCGCCGGCATGATGACGCAGTCGGACAAGATCGGCTACATCGGCTCGTTCCCGATCCCGGAAAACATCCAGGGCATCAACGCGGCGTATCTGGCGGCGAAGAAGGTGAACCCCGACGTGACCATGTCGATCGTCTGGGCCTATAGCTGGTTTGACCCCGCGAAAGAGGCCGACGCCGCCCGTGCGTTGATCGAACAGGGCGTGGACGTGGTGCTTCAGCATACCGATTCGACCGCCCCGCTGGCCGAGGCAGCAAAGACCGAAGGCGTGATCGGCTTCGGTCAGGCGTCCGACATGGCAGAATTCAAGCCTTCGCCGCGCGTCGCCTCCATCATCGACAACTGGGCGCCTTATTACATTGAGCGTGTGGGCGCGCTGCTGGATGGCACCTATGAACAGAAGGCCAC
This sequence comes from Falsirhodobacter deserti, assembly GCF_004015795.1. Classification (GTDB taxonomy): domain Bacteria; phylum Pseudomonadota; class Alphaproteobacteria; order Rhodobacterales; family Rhodobacteraceae; genus Falsirhodobacter; species Falsirhodobacter deserti. Next base: position 1,681,127 of record NZ_ML137218.1, read on the forward strand.
CTGGGCCGGCATCGCCGGCGGCGAGGTCGAGATCGGCGAAATCACGGATGTCGTTCCGGCCGATGTGAAGGCGAAGGCCGAGGAAGTGCGCGACGCCATCGCCGCGGGCGAACTTCACCCCTTTACCGGCCCGCTGAACAAGCAGGACGGGACCGAATGGCTGGCCGAAGGGGAAACCCCCGACGATGCGGATCTTGCCGGCATGAACTTCTATGTCGAAGGGATCACGGGCCAGATCCCGCAATAACCGCCGGCGGGCGCGGTGTTCCGCCGCGCCCCCTTTTCCCCCGCGTGACGCGCGCCACGATCCGGTGCACAAGGATATGCGATTCTGCCCGGAGTTCCGATGCGCCCTGTCCGTTTGCTTGCCCTTGTATTCCTCGTCGTTCTTGCCGCCTGCGGATCACGCGGGCCCGATCATGTTTCCGGCTTCCCGCCGCAGTTCGGCGATGCCGTTCCGCATGACTGGCGTGGGCGCAACGTGCCTGCCGCCTATCAGGTGCACGGGATCGACGTCGCCCGTTATCAGGATCACATCGACTGGCACACGGCCCGTGCCAGCGGGGTCCGTTTCGCCTTCATCAAGGCGACCGAGGGCGGCGATTACGTCGATCCGCTGCTGGCCCATCACCGCGCGGGCGCGCGGGCGGCAGGCATTCCGTCCAGCGCCTATCACTACTACTATTTCTGCCGCACCCCGCAGGAACAGGCGGCATGGTTCATCGCCAACGTGCCGCGCCGCGCGGGCGATCTTCCCCCCGTTCTGGACATGGAATGGACGCCCACCTCGCGCACCTGCACCCGCCGCCCCCCCGCAGCCGAGGTTCGGCAGGATGCAGCGATCTTCCTGTCGATCCTGACAAGCTATTACGGGCAGCGGCCCATCATCTATTCCACCGTGGACTTTTTCCGCGAGAACGAGATGTGGCGCGTGCAGGGGGCGGAGTTCTGGCTGCGTTCGGTCGCGGGGCATCCATCCGAGGTGCATCCCGGCCATGACTGGACCTTCTGGCAATATACCGGCACCGGCCTGATCCCCGGCATCCGGGGCCGCGTGGACATCAACGCCTTCCGCGGCAACGAACAAGCCTGGGCCAGATGGCTTGCCAACCGCCAGCAACGCTAGGTCCGCCGCAACCGGCCTGCCACCGCGGCGATGATGAAGATGCCCGCCGCCGCCGTCACGATGGACGGGCCGGCGGGGGTATCGAAGTGGTAGGACGCCCAAAGCCCCGCCAGTGCCGAAACCGCGCCGATCAGCGTCGCCCCCACGGCCATTGCCTCGGGCCCGCGTGACAAGGCACGGGCAGCGGCGGCGGGGATGATCAGCAGGGCCGAGATCAGCAGAGCCCCCACGATCTTCAGCGACAGCGCAACCACCAGCGCCAGCGCCAGCGTCAGTGCCAGCCTTTCCCGCAACGGAGAGATGCCGCTGGCATAGGCCAGATCCTCATTTACCGTGCTGAGCAGCAGGCGGTTCCAACGCCAGACGACCGCCGCCAGCACCACGACCGCCCCGCCCCAGATCATCGCAAGGTCCGTGCGGGAAACGGCAAGGATATCGCCGAACAGGAAGCTTTCAAGGCTGATGCGGACGGTGCCGACAAAGCTGATCCCGACAAGCCCAAGGGCCAGCGCCGAATGCGCCAGCACCCCCAGAACCGTGTCGGCCGCCCAGCCGCGGCCGGTCAGCGTCGCCACTGTCAGCCCCATCGCGGCGGCCACCACCGCCGCGCCCAGCGCAATCGGCAGATCCGTCGCCAGTGCCATTGCCACGCCAAGAATGGCGGCATGGGCAGTCGCATCGCCGAAATAGGCCATGCGCCGCCACACCACGAACACCCCCAGCGGCCCCGTCGCCAGCGAAACGCCGACACCAGCAATGGCCGCGCGGGTCAGAAAATCGTCAAGCATGATCCGGCTCCGCGCAGTGATGGTCATGGTGGTGGCGATAAAGCGCCAGCGCGCCGCGCGTCCCTTCGCCGAACAGGGCGCGATATTCCGGCGCGTTCGACACCACGTGGGGCGAGCCTTCACAGCACACATGTCCGTTCAGGCAGACCACCCGGTCCGATGCTGCCATGACCACGTGCAGATCGTGGCTGACCATCAGCACGGCGGCGCCGGTATCGCTCCGCACCTCCTCCAGCAGGCGATAGAAGGCGGCCTCTCCCGGCTGGTCGAGGCCCTGGGTCGGTTCATCCATCAGGATCGCCTGCGGGGCGGCCAGCAAGGCCCGCGCCAGAAGCACCCGCTGCATCTGCCCGCCTGAAAGGCCGGCCAGCGGGCGCGTCTCCACCCCCTCCAGCCCCACGCGGGCAAGGGTGGCGGCAATGTCCGCGCGCGAATGGCGCACAGGCAAGGACAGGAACCGAGCCACGTTCATCGGCAGCGTCGGGTCCAGCGCCAGCTTCTGGGGAACATAGCCAACGCGAAGCCCCGCCGCCCGCGTCACGCGCCCGCCCTGAAGCGGCACGATCCCCAGCAGCGCGCGTAGCAGCGTAGATTTTCCCGACCCGTTCGGGCCGACGATGGTCACGATCTCTCCGCCGGCAAGATGCAGGTTCACATCATGCAGCACCGGCTGCGCGCCAAGGGTCACGTTCAATCCTTCAGCGGCGATCAGGGTCATGCTTCGTCACGGCACAAGGGGCACAGGCCGACCGCCTCGACGTTGGACCGTTCGATGGCAAAGCCAAGATCATCCGCCGCCAGATCCAGCGCGGCGCGCACAGGGGCGGCAGGCGCCTCGGCCACGGTGTTGCAGGACCGGCAGATCAGGAAGGCGGGGGCGTGAACCTCTCCGGGATGCATGCAGGCGGTAAAGGCGTTCAGGCGGCGGATGCGGTGGGCCAGCCCCTGTTCCACCAGAAATTCCAGCGCGCGATATGCGACGGGGGGCTGGTTGCCGAAGCCTTCGGCCGCAAGCCGCTGCAGCACGTCATAGGCGCCAAGGGCGCGATGTTCCTCCAGCAGGATTTCCAGCGCCCTGCGGCGAACGGGCGTCAGGCGAAGACGCTTTTCGGCCACGATCGCCTCGGCCCGGGCCAGCATGTCGCCGGCGCAATGGGCATGATCATGACGGGCAAAGGCGACAGGGTCGGCCATAGGCACCTCTTGACGTGTTACATTATTACATTTAGTGCATCTCAACAGCACATGAAAGGGCACAAGATGCGTTATTCCATATCGCTGCTTATGGCGAGCCTTGCCACCCCCGCCATCGCGGATGTGACTGTTGTCACCGATATCGCCCCCGTCCAGTCACTTGTGGCCCAGGTGATGGGCGAAACACCCGAGGTGATCCTGCCGCCGGGCAGCGATCCGCACCGCTTCCAGCTTCGCCCCAGCCAGGCGCGGGCGGTGCAGAACGCCGATCTTGCCATCTGGCTTGGTCCCGAAATGACGCCTTGGCTGGAAACGACGATGGAGGGCCGCAGCGGCGAGGCGCTGGAGCTGCTTCATGTGGATGGCCTTCACGCGCGCGAATACGGTGACGATCACGCCGAACATGCCCACGGCCACGATGAGCATGAGCATGAGCATGAGCATGAGCATGATGACCATGGCCATGACGGACACCACCATCATGATGGCCTTGATCCGCATGCATGGCTTGATCCGGCGAACGCGATGCTGTGGCTGGATGTCATCGCGACGCGCCTGTCCGAGGTTGATCCCGCCAACGCGGAAACCTATGCCGCCAACGCTGCCGCCGCGAAACAGGATATCGACGCCCTTGATGGCGCCATCGCGCAGCAGCTTGCGCCCGTTGCGGACAAACCTTTCGTCGTGTTCCACGACGCTTATGGCTATTTCACCGATCATTACGGGCTGACGCTGGCAGGCTCCATCTCGGCCGGTGACGCGTCCTCGCCGTCGGCGGCACGGCTGGCGGGCATCCGGCAGGATGCGGGCCCCGCCACCTGCGTCTTTCCCGAAGAACAGCACGATCCCAAGCTGGCCGAACAGATGGCAAGCGATGCGGGCGTGCGTCTGGGTGGCGCGCTGGCCCCCGAAGGCGCAGGGCTGGAAGCAGGCCCGCAGCTTTATGCCCAGCTGATGCAGGGGCTTGCCGACACCCTGACAGAGTGTCTGGACCGCTGAAGCTTCAGGGGCCGGCAGCAATGCCGGCCTTTTCTTGTTCCATCGCAGGCATTTGTGAAACCCGATGCCGCGTTGCCGCGTTTCCGGCGGGTACAGGAGAAGCACATGCCGATCGACCCCGCCTCCATCTGCGTGATCGCGAACCCGAAATCGGGCCGCAACAGCCATGATGCACAAGCCATCGACGCCGCCATGGCGGTGTTCGAAGGTGCCACTCTGCGCCACTGGCAGCTTGGCCAGGACCTGAAGGTCGCGGTCCGTCAGGCTGTCGATGATGGGTTCACCACCATCGTGGCCGCGGGCGGTGACGGCACCGTGATGGGCGTGGCCAACACGCTGGTGCATGGCGAGGCCAATCTTGGCGTTCTGCCGCTTGGCACCTTCAACTATTTCGCACGCGGGCTGCAACTGCCGCAGGAACCGGCCGATGCGGCCCGTGCCATCCTGAACGGCACGCCGCACCGCATTTCCGTGGGGGCGGTGAACGGCACGGTGTTCCTGAACAATGCCAGCCTTGGCATTTATCCGGCCATCCTCAAGCAGCGCGAATCCGTTTACGAACGCTTTGGCCGGCGCAGGATCGCCGCGCACTGGTCGGTGCTGAAAACCTTCATGCGCTATCGTCGGCCCTGGCGCGTAACCCTGTCGATGGAGGGGCGGGAGCAGGAGATTGCGACCCCGCTGATCTTCGTCGCGCGGTCTGCCTATCAGCTGGAACGCTTCGGCCTTCCCGGCGCCGAGGAGATCAGCCACGACGATCTGGTGCTGTTCATCGCGCAGGCCGAGGGGCGGATGTCGCTGCTGAAAACCACGTGGCGGCTTTGCACGCGCAAGGTGAAACAGCACCGCGACATCGCCCTGCTGCGTGCCGACAGCTTCACCATCGACACGAAAAAGCCCAGCCTTCTGGTTGCCTATGACGGAGAAAAGTCCCGCATGGACACACCGATCCGGTTCGAGATCCTGCACGACGCGCTGTCCATCATCATTCCGCATGCGGAGGATCGGGTGGACACGCCATGACGCGGATCGTCCACCTTTCCGACCTGCATTTCGGCCGCACCTCCCCCGCCCTGCTGGAACCGCTTCTGGAACAGACGAACATGGCGGCGCCCGATCTTTGTGTCATCTCGGGCGATTTCACCCAGCGGGCACGCAATTGGCAATTCGCCGAAGCCCGTGCCTTCATCGACAGGATCAAGGCGCCGGTGCTGGCCGTTCCGGGCAACCACGACACGCCGCTGGACAACCTTTGGGTGCGCTTCCTGCGCCCGTGGAGCCGGTATCGCCGCCACATCGCCGCCGATCTTGAACCGATGTTCGAAAACGACCGCATGAAGGTGGTCGGGGTGAACACCGTGAATCGCTGGGCGCACCAGTCGGGGCGCATGTCATCCCACACCATCAACCGCGTGTGCGAGGCGTTCAGGGATGCAGGCGACCGCGCCCGCGTCGTGGTGCTTCACCATCCGCTGGAACATCTGGAGGGAACGGACAAGCGCCTGATGCGCGGCGCCGCAAAGGCGTTGAAGAAACTGGCCGGATGCGGCGCGGATGTGGTGCTGTGCGGGCACATCCACACGACCCATGTCGGCCCCTTCACCACCGCCCCGGGCCTTTTGTTCGTGCAGGCAGGAACGGGCCTGTCCAACCGCCTTCGCAACCAGGAAAACAGCTTCAACGTGCTGGACATCGCACGCCACGAAATCATGGTCCGCGCCATCTCTGCCGGGGATGATGCGCGCTTCCGCGAAACGGCATCGGCAAGGTTCCACCGGCAGGATCACGGTTGGTCGCAAGGTTAAAGCAGGCGGGCGACGTCCAGCATCCGGTTCGAAAAGCCCCACTCGTTGTCATACCAGCCGAACACGCGCAGCATTCCCTGCGGGGTGATCCGCGTTTCGGGGCAGGCCATGACGATGCTTTCCGGCCTTGCCCGCAGATCGGTGCTGACCAGCGGTCCGTCCACCGCACCCACGACGCCGCCGGCCTTGCGGAATGTCGCATTCACGGCCTCAACCGTTGCGGGTCGCTGCGTCATCACCGCCAGATCCACCGCGGAAACCGATGCGACCGGCACCCGCACGGCCGATCCCTGCACCCGCCCCGCTAGATCGGGCAGCACCTGATCCAGCAGCCGCTGGGCCGAGGTGGTGGTCGGCACCATCGATAGCGCCGCCGCACGGCTGCGGGCAAAATCGGCGGCGGGGGCGTCCACCGTGGGCTGGCTGCCGGTATAGCAATGGATCGTGGTCATCGTGCCCGTCACCACGCCCCAATCCGCATCCAGCAACCGGACAAGCGGCGCCAGCGCGTTCGTCGTGCAGCTTGCGTTGGATATGATGCGGTGGTCATCCCGCAGCACGCCTTCATTCGCACCCAGAACCAGCGTGACATCCGCCGCCTTCGACGGCCCGGAAACCAGAACCCGCGCCGCCCCTGCCCGGAGCCCCCGCTCTGCCATCTCTCGTGTATCGGAACGGCCGGTGCATTCCATCACCACGTCCACATCCGCCAGATCCAGCCGCGACAGGTCCGCCTCGCGGTACAGCGGGATCGCTGTGCCGTTCACCACCAGCGCCCCGTCCTGCAGCGCGACCGTGCCGGCAAAGGGGCCGAAGACGCTGTCATACTGGAAAAGATAGGCACACATGTCCGGTGCGGCGATGTCGTTGATGCCCACGATCTGCAGGTCCGGCCAGCCTCCGGCAGCCCATGCCCGCAGAACCGATCGCCCGATCCGTCCGAAACCGTTGAGGAATATCCGCATCGCCCGTCTCCGTCTTTGAACCCGAAAAAGCATGCCCGCCCGCCGCGTGCAATCTTCACCCGGCAGAAAAATGACCAACTAAAATAATCAGTATTTACAGACCGGCGGTTTTCGCGCAGTTTCATGACATCAGCCACGTATGCGCAGGTGCGCCATGACCGATTCCCAAGCCGGGTCCGAGTTTTCCGAAATCCTGCGGCAGGTTCTGGCCGGCCTCCTTCCGGCCTGCGACTTTTCTGCCTTCATCGACCGACTGGAGCGCCAATCATGAACGCGATGACCGACCTTTCGAACCTGATCGACACCACCATGCCGGTGCACGACGCCACCCGCCTGACCGATGGCGGCAATCAGGCGCGGATCGTGCTGAACGGCCAGATCTACAGCCTGCGCATCACCCGGGCGGGCAAACTGATCCTGACGAAATGAAGAAAAGCCCGCCGATCTGGCGGGCTTTTCTTCAGGCCTTGGCTTCGATCGCGTCCCAGATCAGGGCCGCACCGTTCGTGCCATCGAACCGTTCCAGTTCCTGCAGGCCGGTAGGCGAGGTCACGTTGATCTCGGTCAGCCAGTCGCCGATCACGTCGATGCCGACGAAGATCTGGCCCTTTTCCTTCAGGACGGGGCCGATGATGCGGCAGATTTCGCGGTCGCGCTCGGTCAGTTCGACCTTTTCGGCGCGACCGCCCACATGCATGTTCGAACGCGTTTCGCCTTCCTGCGGAACGCGGTTGATCGCGCCGATGAGTTCGCCATCCACCAGGATCACCCGCTTGTCGCCCTTGGAGACGGCAGGCAGGAATTTCTGCACGATCAGTGGTTCGCGGCGCATCGACACGAATAGTTCGTGAAGCGAGGCGAGGTTACGGTCGTTCGGGTCCAGCCGGAACACGCCGGCCCCGCCATTGCCGTAAAGCGGTTTCAGGATCACGTCGCCATGGCGCTGCTTGAATTCACGGATGGTCGGCAGGTCATAGGCGATCATAGTCGGCGGCGTCAGTTCGGGGAACTGCAGCACCAGCAGCTTTTCGGGCGAATTCCGCACCCAGAACGGATCGTTCACCACCTGCACGCTGTCTGGCAGCATCTCCAGCAGGTGCGTCGTGGTGATATACCCCATGTCGAAGGGCGGATCCTGACGCAGCCACACCACGTCGAAATCGCCCAGATCCACCACCTGCGTTTCGCTGAAGGTGACGTGATTGCCCTTTTCGCGGCGCAGCGTCATGAACTGGCCCCGCGCCGTGATCCGCCCTTCGTCATAGGCCAGATGATCGGGGTGATAATGGAACAGCTCGTGCCCCCGCTCCTGCGCCTCAAGCGCGATGCGGAAGGTGCTGTCACCGTCAATGTTCACGGCCCCGATCGGGTCCATCTGGAAGGCGACCTTCATGCGTCTCTCCTTGTCTTTGCGCCCATCTGTGGCGCAGATGGGGGGCGGTTGCAATCAGACGTTGGCGATGACCTCCACCCGCCCCTGCACCACAAGGGCCACGTCAAAGCGGCAGTCGGTGCGCTGCCCCATCGGTTCATCCCCCAGCCATGCCGCGGCCGAGGCGCGGATGCGGGCGATCTGGCGCGCGCCCAGCGCATGGGCGGCGCCCCGCCCGGCCTTCACCTCCACGAACACCACCGTGCCGCCGTCGCGCAGGATCAGGTCGATCTCTCCGCCCGGGCCACGCCAGCGGCGCGCCGCCACGGGCAGTCCGTAATGACGGATCACGCTGTCTTCGGCCGCCAGACCGGCATGGTGGTTCGTGGCACTCATTCCGAAAGGCGCAGGGCCATCTGGTACACCTCACGCTTGGGCAGGTTCAGGCGGGCGGCAACCTCTGCCGCGGCATCCTTCACGGATGCGGTGGCAAGGGCGCTGCGCAGCGCCGCCTCCACATCGGCTTCGGTCGCCTGGCGGGGGGCCGCGCGATCGATCAGGACCACGATCTCCCCCTTCACCGTCTGGCCGTCATAGGCTTCGGCCAGCGCGGGCAGCGTGTCGCGCACCGTTTCCTCGAACCGCTTGGTCAGCTCGCGGCAGATAACGGCAGCACGCTCGCCCAGCACCTCGGCCATGTCGCGCAACGAGGCGGCCAGCCGCTTGGGCGATTCATAGAAGATCAGCGTGGCCTGAACGTCCGCAACCTCGCGCAGGGCCTTCTGCCGCGCGCTGGTGGTGCTGGGCAGAAACCCCGCGAACAGGAACCGGTCCGAAGGCAGGCCCGACACAGTCAGCGCTGCCAGCACGGCCGAAGGCCCCGGCGCCGTCAGCACCGGCAGGTTGGCGGCAATGGCGGCCCGCCCCAGTTCGAACCCTGGATCGGAAACAAGCGGCGTTCCGGCTTCGGAGGCATAGGCGACGGTCTTGCCCTCCTCCATCGCGCGGATCAGGCGCGGCCCGGCCTGATCACCATTGTGATCGTGATAGGCGACCATGGGGCGCCCGTTCAGCGGGATGCCGTGAATTTCCATCAGGTGCCGCAAGGTGCGCGTATCCTCGGCGGCAAGAATATCGGCGTCACGCAGGATATCCAGCGCCCGCAGGGTGATGTCCCGCGCAGCGCCGATGGGCGTGGCCACGAAATGAAGGCCGGGGGCCAGCGCCATGATGTTTCCTTCCAAAGTTGCCAATCCCCGCCCGTCGCCCTAGGCTCTCACGCAGAGTTGCGCCATGGGATGAGGAATACGCGAATGTTGTCCGTTTTCAGCCGCGCCCGCAAGTCGGTGGGTCGCGCAGTTGTCGCCCTGTCCGCACTGGCGGTCGCTGCATGTGAGCCTGTCGGCATGACCGGCACGTCGCCCGCCGTGTCGCGGGGGGAACCTGTGCAGGTTGCACTTCTGGTGCCTGCCGGCTCTGGCAAGGCCAGCGACGAAAATCTGGCCCGGTCGCTGGAAAATGCCGCGCGCCTTGCGATGCGCGATCTTGGCACCAGCCAGATCCAGCTTCAGGTGTATCAAACCGCGGGCCAGCCGTCTGTCGCCGCCAGCCGGGCGCAGCAGGCGGTGGCCGAAGGCGCCGACATCATCCTTGGCCCGCTTTATGCCGCCGAGGCGAATGCCGTGGGCCATGCCGTGGCCCCGCAGAACATCAACGTGCTCGCATTTTCCAACAACACCTCGGTTGCAGGCGGCAATGTCTTTGTGCTGGGGCAAACCTTCCAGAACACCGCGCGCCGCCTTGCCAGCTATGCCCAAAGCCAGGGCGCGGGCCGCATGATGATCGTGTATGACCGCAACGCCGCGGGTGAAGCGGGCCGCACCGCCATCGCGGCCGGTGCGCAACAGGCAGGCGCAACGGTCGTGGGGCAGGAAGGCTATGACTTCTCGCAGAACGGGATCCGTCAGGCCGCACCGGCGATTGCGGAGCGCACGCGCAATGCGCAGGCAAGCTCTGTCTTCCTGACGGCCGATACCGCGGGCGCCCTGCCCGCCATCACCGGGGCGCTGCGCAGCAACGGCCTGACGCCGGACATGGTGCAGTTCATCGGCCTGACCCGTTGGGACATCCCGTCGCAAACGCTGGGCCTGCCCAGCGTGCAGGGCGGCTGGTTCGCGCAGCCCGACCCCGCACTTTGGGGCGGCTATGCCCAGCGGTATTCGCAAGCCTACGGTGCCGCACCCCATCCCATCTCGGGGCTGGCCTATGACGGGATCGCGGCCATCGGTGCCCTTGTGAAATCAGGACGCCCGCTGGATCGCGGCGCCCTGACACAGAAACAGGGCTTTGCCGGAACCGGCGGCACCTTCCGCCTTCTGAACGATGGAACCAACGAACGCGCGCTTGCCGTCTCGCAGATCAACAACAACCAGGTAAGCGTGATTGACCCCGCACCCCGCAACTTCCGCAGCGGATTCGGCTTCTAAGCTGATCCCGCAGCACGCCCTGACATTGCCGGGCGACCTTCCCGGCGCGGATGATCTTCTGAAGGCCATCCGCGCCGACCTTCCGGCAGACCCCGATCCCCGAGAGGCGCGCGAGATTGCCGTGCGCCATCTTTCCGCTGCGCGCATGGCGGCCAGTGCCCGGCTGAAGGCGGCGTTCGCAGAACAACCCAGCGCCGCCCGGGCCCTGATCCGCGATCAGGCGCAGCTGACCGATGCACTGGTGGTTGCCGCCTTCCGCCTTGCCTGCCAGCTTCATCCCGAAGGCACCGCCTCCATCGCGCTGGTGGCAGTGGGCGGCTATGGCCGGGCCGAGATGGCGCCGTTTTCGGATGTGGATCTTCTGTTTCTGACTCCGCCCCGCAGCAGCCCCGCGATCGGGGCGGCGGTGGAGGCCACGCTGTACATCCTGTGGGACCTGAAGCTGAAGGTGGGCCATTCCACCCGCTCGCTGCGCGACTGTCTGCACATGGCGCGCGAAGACATCACCATCCGCACTGCCCTTCTGGAACAACGCTTCCTTGCGGGCAATGCGGAACTGGCCGCCGACCTGCCCGAACGTCTGTGGACCGAGCTGTTCCGAAAGTCCGGCCCCGAATTCGTGGAAGCGAAGCTGGCCGAGCGGGCGGAACGCCACCGCCGCCAGGGCGGCCAGCGATACGTGCTGGAACCCAACGTCAAAGAAGGGAAAGGCGGGCTGCGCGATCTTCAGACACTGTACTGGATCGGCAAGTACCTGCACCGGGTTCCGCGCGCCGAAGGGCTCGTCGCGGCCGACCTGTTCACCCGCGACGAATACGAGAATTTTCGCGCGGCCGAAGATTTCCTTTGGGCCGTGCGCTGCCACCTGCACTATGCCGCGAACCGGCCCGTCGATCAGCTGACCTTCGACATGCAGGTGGAGGTGGCCGCCCGCATGAAATACGAGGATCGCCCCGGCCGGCGCGGCGTGGAACGGTTCATGCAGGATTACTTCCTGCAAGCCACCCGCGTGGGAGAGCTTACGTCCATCTTCCTGGCAGAGCTGGAAGCGCGGCACGCCAAGGGCGAACCGGCGCTTCTGGGCCTTATCCGGCGCCGCCGCACGCTGAAGCCGGAATACCGCCTGCATCACGGCCGGATCGAGATTCGCGATCCGCAGGCCTTCCTGTCCGACAAGCTGAACCTGCTTCGCATATTCGAGGAAACGCTGCGAACCGGCTACATGATGCATCCCGACACGATGCGGCTGGTCGCGGCCAACCTGCACCTGATCGATGACGGGATGATCCATGACCGGGAAGCCAACCAGATCTTCCTTGATCTGCTGCTGAAACATGGCAACCCGGAACGCGCCCTGCGCCGCATGAACGAGCTGCGCGTTCTGGGCACGTTCGTTCCCGAATTCGGGCGTATCGTGGCGATGATGCAGTTCAACGTCTATCACCACTACACGGTGGACGAACACACCATCCAGTGCATCTCCACCCTCGCCCGGATCGAACGCGGGGAACTGGCCGATGAACTTCCGATGAAGCCGGAAGTGCTTCAGGGGGCCAACCGGCGCATCATGTATGTGGCGCTGCTGATGCACGATATCGGCAAGGGCCGCCCCGAGGAACATTCGATCCTTGGCGCGCAGATCGCCCGCCGCGTCGCCCCGCGCCTTGGCCTGACGGCCGAGGAATCGGAAACCGTGGAATGGCTGGTGCGCCATCACCTTCTCATGTCGGACGTGGCGCAGAAGCGCGACATCTCGGACCCGCGGACGGTGCGGGATTTTGCCAAGGCGGTGAAGTCGCGCAGGCGGCTGGATCTTCTGACGATCCTGACCGTCTGCGACATCATCGGTGTCGGCCCCGGCACGTGGAACAACTGGAAGGCGCAGCTTCTGCGCCAGTTGCATCGCGACACCGAAACGGCCCTTGCCGGCGGGATCGAGACGCTGAATCGCGAAACCCGCGAGGGCGAGGCCCGCCGCGCCCTGCGCGAGGCGCTTGCGGGGTGGGATCCGCGCGATCTGCGGGCCGAGATGAACCGCCACTATTCGCCCTATTGGCAGGGGCTGCCCCATTCGGCGCATGTGGTGCTGGCGGGTCTTCTGCGCGACCTTGGCGATGACGAGATCCGGATCGGCCTTGATGCCGAACCCGACCGCGCCGCCACCCGCGCCTGTTTCGCGCTGGCCGACCATCCGGGCATCTTCTCGCGGCTGTCGGGGGCGCTGGCGCTGGCGGGGGCGAACGTGGTCGATGCGCGGACCTATACCACCAAGGACGGTTACGTGACGGCGGTGTTCTGGGTGCAGGATGCCGATGGCGCCCCCTATGAAGTGGCGCGCCTGCCCCGCCTGCGCCAGTTGATCGACCGTATCCTGAAGGGAGAGGTCGTGACACGCGAGGCGCTGGCCGATCGCGACAAGGTGAAAAAGCGCGACAGCGCCTTCCGCTTTCCCACCCATATCGTTTTCGACAATGACGGATCCGAGATCTACACCATCATCGAGGTGGACACCCGCGACCGCCCCGGCCTGCTTTATGACCTGACCCGCACCCTTGCGGCCGACAACATCTATATTGCGTCGGCCCAGATCGCGACCTATGGGGCGCAGGTTGTCGATACCTTCTATGTGAAAGACATGTTCGGGCTGAAACTGCATAACAAGTCCCGCCGCGAAAGCCTTGAAGGCAAGTTGCGCCGCGCCGTTTCCGAAGGTGCGGCGAGGGCGGGCCGTTGAGCCGCAACCTCGTTCGCGGCTTCCTGACCGTCGGCGGCTGGACCTTCGGATCGCGGCTGGCCGGCTTCGTGCGCGACATCATGATGGCCGCCTATCTGGGCGCGGGGCCTGCCGCAGAGGCATTCCTTGTGGCCTTTTCCCTGCCCAACATGTTCCGCCGCTTCTTTGCCGAAGGCGCGTTCAACATGGCCTTCGTGCCGATGTTTGCGAAAAAGGTCGAAGGCGGGGAAGATCCGAAGGGGTTCGCCCGCGATGCGTTCAACGGGCTGGGATCCGTTCTGATCCTTGTGGCGCTGATCGGCACGCTGGCCATGCCCGCGCTGGTCTGGCTGATGGCCTCGGGGTTCGTGGGCGACGAACGCTTCGATCTGGCGGTGCAATACGGGCGGATCGGGTTCGTTTATATCCTGTTCATCTCGCTTGTGGCGCTGATGTCGGGGGTGCTGAACACCCATGGCCGCTTCACCGAGGCAACGCTGGTGCCCGTGATGATGAACATCGTCTTCATCGTGTCGATGCTGCTGGCCGACCGGATGGGCTGGGACATGGGCCTGACGCTGGCATGGACGGTGCCGGTCACCGGCGTGGCGCAGTTCGCCTTCACATGGTGGGTGGCACGGCGGGCGGGATACACGTTCCTGCCCGGTCGCCCCCGCCTGACGCCCGAGCTTAAACGCCTTCTGGTCATTGCGGGCCCCGCCGTGCTGGCTGGCGGCGTGGTGCAGATCAACCTTCTGGTGGGCCGGCAGGTTGCCAGCCATACCGAGGGGGCCGTGGGCTGGCTGTCCTATGCCGACCGCCTGTACCAGCTTCCGCTGGGCGTTGTCGGCATTGCGATCGGCACTGTCCTGCTGCCCGAACTGTCGCGCCGCCTGCGTGCGGGCGATGCCGAGGGGGGGCGCGCCAGTTTCAACCGGGGCATGGAATTTGCGGCGCTGCTGACGCTTCCTGCCGCCGTTGCGCTGGTGGTGATCGCACTGCCGCTGACCAGCGTTCTTTATCAGCGCGGCGCCTTCAGCGCCACCGATGCGCAGAACACCGCGCTGGTGCTGGCCGCCTATGGCCTCGGGCTGCCCGCCTTCGTTCTGCACAAGCTGTTCCAGCCGCTGTATTACGCGCGCGAAGATACGCGCAGCCCCTTCCGCTTTGCCATCTGGTCGATGGTGGTGAACGTCGTTTTTGCCGTGGCGATGATGCCGGTGATCGGGTTTCTGGCGGCGGCGCTGGCTACGACGGTTTCCGGATGGGTGATGTTCGCACAGCTTTGGTGGGGTGCGCGGCACATGGGCGAAGCGGTGCGGATCGACGCGCGCCTGCGCCACCGGCTGCCGCGCATCATCCTGTCGGCGGCAATCATGGGGGCGGTGCTTTATGTGGCATCAGTGGCCTTGGCGGGGCCGCTGGCCAGCGCGGGCCTGCGCTATGCCGCGCTGGCGGCGCTGGTGGCGATCGGCATCGTCAGCTATTTCGGGGCGGCCTTCGTGCTGGGCGCGTTCCGCCCTGCCGACATGAAGGCCGCGATGCGCCGTCAGCGCTGACGCAGGCGGGCGATCACGCGCCCCCACCCGCCGGGGCTGACGATGAAGGACAGCAGGAACCCGGCAACGAAGCCGGCAAGATCGGCGATCCACTGCAGCCCGCCACCAAACAGGGCCGCGAAAAGCAGCTGCACGCCCATCAGCAGCCCGATCAGGGTGAAGGCGCGATATTGTGCGCCCGTTCCCGTCAGCCGCACCCAAAGCAGGAATGTGAAGCCGCCGATCAACCCGTAAACGGGCGGGAACGCGCCCACCAGCGGCACCCCGCTTCCGGCCACCAGCGTGAAGGCCAGCGCGCCCGCGATGGCTGCACCG
Source organism: Falsirhodobacter deserti (assembly GCF_004015795.1). Taxonomy (GTDB): domain Bacteria; phylum Pseudomonadota; class Alphaproteobacteria; order Rhodobacterales; family Rhodobacteraceae; genus Falsirhodobacter; species Falsirhodobacter deserti. The sequence goes on from NZ_ML137218.1 coordinate 1,696,449, forward strand.
AAGAACACGACCAGCACCGCCCACGGGCGGAACGCCTCGGCCACCAGCTTGCCCAGCGCAAGCAGGATCACCACCGCGAAGATGGCCTGCGTGACCGATGCCTGCACGAAAGGATAGGTTACGATCCGCATCACATGCACCAGCGGCCAGTCGCCCGCAGCCCACATTGCCCGAAGCACCTGCGGAAAGACGGCAAACCGCTCCAGCGCCTCAAGCCGCCAGCCGATCGCGCCGGGATTGGAGGTCAGGCCCGACTGGCCCAGCGCGAAAACCAGCTCCATCGCGATCATCGGCAGCGCCAGCAGCCAGACGACCCAGGGCAACGGATTGATCGGGCTGTTATGCTGCTGCATTGCTTTTCCTTGCCTTGTCTTGCCCCACAGCGTTAAGCCGAAACCTCGATACATTCCAGACGGAGTTCACATCATGGCCGAGCCGGTCCAAACGCCTCAGGCTTTCCCCACGCGCATCTTCTCGGGCATCCAACCCTCGGGAAGCCTAACGTTGGGCAATTACCTTGGCGCACTGAAACGTTTCGCGCAAAAGCAGGACGAAGGGATCGAAACGCTGTATTGCGTCGTGGACCTGCATGCGATCACCGTCTGGCAGGATCCCGAAAAGCTGCGCCAGCAAACGCGCGAGGTTGCCGCCGCCTATATCGCCTCGGGGATCGATCCGAAGCGGTCGATCCTTTACAACCAAAGCCAGGTGCGCGCCCACACCGAACTGGCATGGATCTTCAACTGCGTGGCCCGCATCGGCTGGATGTACCGGATGACGCAGTTCAAGGACAAGGCGGGCGCAAACTCGGAAAACTCGTCGCTGGGGCTTCTGGCCTATCCCTCGCTGATGGCGGCCGACATTCTTGCCTTCAAGGCCACGCATGTGCCGGTGGGCGAAGATCAGAAGCAGCATATCGAGCTGACGCGCGACATCGCGGCGAAGTTCAACCACGACTACAAGGTGAACTTCTTCCCGATCACGGAGCCGCTGATCGAAGGCCCCGCCACCAAGGTCATGAGCCTGCGCGATGGCACGAAGAAGATGTCGAAGTCCGACCCCTCGGATCAAAGCCGGATCAACCTGACCGATGATGCCGACACCATCGCCAAGAAGATCCGCAAGGCCAAGACTGACCCCGAGCCCCTGCCCGAAACGGTGGACGGGCTGGAAGGACGCGCCGATGCCAAAAGCCTTGTGAACATCTATGCCGCCCTGTCGGACAAGACGGCAGCGCAAGTGCTGGAGGAGTTTGGAGGCGCCCAGTTCGGCACCTTCAAACCGGCGCTGGCCGATCTGGCGGTGGCCAAGCTGGGCCCCATCACCGCCGAGATGAACCGCCTGATGGCCGAGCCGGACGAGATCGACGCCATCCTTGGCCGCGGCGCCGAACGGGCAGAGGCGATCTCCACCCCGATCCTGAACGATGTTTATGACATCGTCGGCATGATCCGGTCGCGTCAGGTCTGATGCTGCGGGTGGCTGCGCGGGCGGGGCTGACGGCACTGCTGGCGCTGTCGCTTGTCTTCACGCTCTGGTCGGGGATCCGCATCGCGCGGGACCCCGACCTTCGCCCCCTGACCGATCGCGCGGGGGCGGAAATCGTCGCCGCCACGGACCGTGCCATGGCGCGGGAAGCGACGGCCGAACGTATCGCCGCGCGCCTGGCGGCCCTGCTGGCAGAAGATCCCCGCAACTGGATCGCTATCGATGCCGTGGTGGATGTGGCCCGCGAACGGAGCCTGCCCTTCGACGAAGCTGCCGTGCAAGCCGCCCGCGCGGCCGACAGCGGCATCTGGTCCGGCATGCTGGACTGCGCCGCCTGCGCCTATGATCCCGCGCAATGCCAGCTTTCCGCCGTCCTGATCTGCCAGGTGCCGGTGGCGCTGACCTCGCTGGGGGATATCGCGGGGCTGACGCGCGGGGGCATCGCCTATGTGGCGGGGGAGGCGGTGGATACGCTGGAGGTGGCGCTTTCCGCCGTCGGGCTGGGGGCAACGGTGCTGATCCTTGCCTCGGGCGGCACGACGCTGGGGGTGAAGGCCGGCGCGGGCTTGGTCAAGACGGCGCACCGGATGCGCCTTCTGTCGCCGCGCCTGACCGCCACGCTGAACCGCGCCGCAACCCGCGGCCTTGACTGGCCGGCACTGGCGGCGGGCGATCTGCGCCGTGCCCTGCGCCCCGATGTGCTTGCCCCCGTGACCAGCGTCGCCCGCAACGTGAACCGGATGGAGAACGTGCTGCCCACGGCGCAAACGCTGCACCTTCTGCGCTATGTCGATGACGGGGCGGATGCCCGGCGTATCGCCAACGGGGCCGAGGCGCTTGGCCCCCGCACCGTCGGCCGGATGGAGGTTCTGGGCAAGGCGCGGTTCCTGCGGGCAACGGTGCGCGTTTCGAACGTGGCGCTTGGGCTGGCGGCGGGGATCATCGGGCTGATGCTGTCGCTGGCGGGCATGATGGCGCATCTGGGGCAAAGCCTTGCGCTGCGGGGGCTTCGGCGGCTGGCGCGGTGACTGTCACGAAACGGTCTCGGAATCGCGCTATGGTTGTATCTGGCTGCGTTCTGTTTCCTCAAGACAGCCTGCGCCTCCGGTCCCCATGTCCCCCAGACCCCAACCGGAGGCGCCCCCTTCCCGCCCCTTGTTTCCCCCGGGTCATGGTGATCTAACCCAGCCCAAAGAAGGAGACGATCATGGCGTTCGGCACGCATATCCGCACATGGTTCGACGGGGCATGGCATGACGGCGACATCCCCGTGATGAAAGCCGCAGATCACGGGCTTTGGCAGGGATCGAACGTGTTTGACGGCGCGCGGCTGTTCGACGGGGTGACGCCGGATCTGGATCTGCATTGCGCCCGCCTGAATCGGTCGGCCGAGGCGCTGATGATCACGCCCACCGTGGACGCCGCCGAAATGGTGGAAATCGTGCGCGAAGGGCTGAAGGGCTATGGCGATCAGGCGGTCTATATCCGCCCGATGTACTGGGCCGTGGACGGGTCCGAACTGGGTGTCGCGCCTGCCGAAAACTCCACCGCGTTCGCCATCAGCCTTGAAGCAGTGCCGCTTCCGCCCGCCGAAAGCACCACCACGCTGACGCGCACCCGATTCCGCCGCCCGGTGCTGGAAGATGCCGTCTGCAACGCAAAGGCCGGCGCGCTTTACCCCAACAACGCCCGGATGCTGGTGGAGGCGAAGCGCAAGGGCTTCGGCAATGCACTGGTGGGCGATGCGATGGGCAATGTTGCCGAAACCGCAACGGCCAACGTGTTCATGGTCAGGGACGGCGTCGTCTTCACGCCGATCGCCAACGGCACGTTCCTGTCGGGCATCACCCGCGCCGGCCACATCGCCAACCTTCGTGCCGACGGGGTGGAGGTGCGCGAAACCGTGCTGACGTTCGAGGACTTCCACGCCGCTGACGAGGTGTTCCTGTCGGGCAACTTTTCAAAGGTGCAGGCGGTGACGCGGTTCGACGAAACCGAATTTGCCCACGGGCCCGTCACGAAACGGGTGCGGCAGCTTTACATGGATTTCGCCCATTCGTGCTGATGCGCTTGCAAACAGTCCGCCTGCATCCAACATGCAGCAAGGGGGAGATCTGATGCGGAAATTTCTTGTCGTTCTGGATGACACCCGGGAATGCCTGAACGCAATGCGCTATGCGGCGTTCCGCGCGGCGCATACCGGCGGGGGCGTCGTGATACTTGCGGTGATCGACCGCGAGGATATGCAGCATTTCATGGGCGTGGCCGAGGTGATGCGGGCCGAGGCGCGCGAGCGGATCGAGGCCCATTACGAGGTGTTCGCCAAGTGGATGCGCGACCGCCAGGGGGTTCACCCCCAGCTGGTGCTGCGTGAAGGCGACACCTGTCAGGCAATCCTGAACCTGGTGGAGGAGGATCCCGAGATCGGTATCCTCGTGCTTGGGGCGGGCGGGGAAAAGGGTGGCCCGGGGCCGCTTGTCACGCAAATGAGCCGGAATGCCGGCACCCTGCCCATCCCCGTGACCATCGTGCCCGGCGATCTGACAAAGGAGCGGCTGGAGGCGATCACCTGACGGGAACCTCTGCCCGCGCGGCGGGTTGGCCCCGAAACGGAGGTGACCCATGTCCGAAGCGAAAAAGACCCAAGACCACGACACGATCCGCAAGTGGGCCGAAGCCCGCGACGGCCACCCTGCCAAGGTCGAGACCAAGGGCAAGGGTGGCATCCTGCGGATCGATTTCGGAGAGCCGGAAGACAACCTCACCCCGATCGAGTGGGAGGAGTTCTTCCAGATCTTCGACGACAACAACCTGACCTTCCTTTATCAGGAAGAAGTGGAAGATGGCGGCACCAGCCGCTTCAACAAGTTCGTGTCGTCCTAGAACGGTTCCAAAACTTGACAGTCGCGGGATCGGGGCGCATATCGGCACCAACCTTTGGAGGCTGCCCATGTTCATCCAGACAGAATCTACCCCGAACCCCGCGACGCTGAAATTCCTTCCGGGCCAGCAGGTGCTGGATCTTGGAACGGCGGATTTCCCGTCCGAAGATGCGGCGGCGTCCTCCCCCCTTGCGCGGCGCGTCTTTGCCGTGGGCGGCGTTGCCGGCGTGTTCCTTGGCAATGATTTCATCACCGTTACCAAGACCGAGGGGCGCGAGTGGGACCATGTGAAGCCCGCAGTTCTTGGCGCCATCATGGAGCATTACCAGTCCCGTGAGCCCGTGATCGAGGGCGAGCGTGCTTCGGCCCATGCCGAACATACCGGCGAGGATGGCGACATTGTCGAACAGATCAAGGAACTGCTGGATACGCGCGTGCGTCCGGCCGTTGCGCAGGATGGCGGCGACATCACCTTCCACGGCTTCGATCGCGGCATCGTTTATCTGCACATGCAGGGCGCCTGCGCCGGCTGCCCGTCCTCGACCCTGACGCTGAAGATGGGGATCGAGAACCTGCTGCGACATTACATCCCCGAGGTTCTGGAGGTTCGCCCGGTTGCGGCCTGACGCCCTGATCCTCGCGTTCGACACATCGGCCGCGCATTGCGCGGCCGCTTTGCTTTCGGGCGACATCGTTCTGGCGCAGGCCGAAGAGGCCATGGCCAAGGGGCAGGCGGAACGGCTGCTGCCGCTGCTGGAAGACGTTCTGGCAGCAGGCGGCAAAACCTGGGGCGATCTTGATGCCCTGGCCGTCGGCACCGGCCCCGGCAACTTCACCGGCATCCGCATCGCCGTCGCGGCTGCGCGCGGGCTGGCGCTTGGCCTGAACATCCCCGCGATCGGCGTTTCCACGCTGGAGGCGCGGGCCCACGGCCTGCCCCGTCCGCTGGTGGTGGCCGAACCCGCCCCGCGCGGCATGTTCCATGTCCAGACCTTCGGACCGGACAGCCCAGCCTGCCTGACGGACACGGTTCCCGAGGGCCCCCGCCCCGCCCCGCTTTACCCGCTGGCCGAAGCCATCGCGCGCGTGGCGCTGGCGCAGGGGCCGCAGGGCCGCCCTTCGCCCTTCTATCTGCGCGGCGCCGATGCCGCGCCCCCTTCCGACCCGCCGCCGGTGATCCTTGATGTGGAATGATCTGGCCGCGGTTCACGCGGCTTCTTTCATCAACCCGCCCCCGTGGTCCGCGAAGGATCTGCAATCGGCAGCCGAGGGTGCGGGCAGTTTCCTGCTGCGGGACGGTGCAGGCTTCCTGATCGGCCGCGCCATCGCCGGCGAGGCGGAACTGCTGACGCTGGCCACGCATCCCGATGCCCGCCGGCAAGGGACCGGATCACGTCTGGTTGCCGCGTTCTTGATCCGGGCCGCGCAGGATGCCGACATCGCCTTCCTTGAAGTGGCCGCGGACAACATGCCCGCGATCCGCCTTTATTCCACCCACGGCTTCGCCCAGGTCGCCCGACGTCCGCGTTACTACGGCGCAACGGATGCCCTTGTGATGCGTTGCCCTCTCTAGTCAGTCGCTTATACTGGCGCAAACCACATGGAGGCTGCCCTCGTGATGCTTAAGGCCCTTTTCGGCGCGACCGCGCTTGCCCTCACCGCCGGTTCCGCGCTGGCAGATCCTGCCCTGATCTATGACATGGGGGGAAAGTTCGACAAGTCGTTCAACGAGGCGGCCTATATCGGCGCGTCCCGCTGGGTCGAGGAAACGGGCGGATCGTATCGCGAGATCGAGATGCAGTCCGAAGCGCAGCGCGAACAGGCCCTCCGCCGGCTGGCGCAATCGGGCTTTGATCCCATCGTGATGACCGGCTTTTCCTTTGCCGACGTGCTGCGGCAGGTGGCGCCGGAATATCCGGACACCAAGTTCGTGATCATTGACGATCAGGTGGATGCGCCGAATGTCCGCTCGCTCATCTTCTCGGAAGATGAAGGGTCGTATCTGGCCGGCATCATGGCGGCGATGGCCTCGGAAAGCGGCACCGTGGGCTTCATCGGCGGCATGGACATCCCGCTGATCCGCAAGTTTGGCTGCGGCTTTGCCCAAGGCGTCGTGGCCACCAACCCTGATGCCCGCGTTCTGGTCAGCTGGACCGGATCGACCCCCGCGGCATGGAACGATCCCGTGCGCGGAGGAGAACTGGCGCGCGCCCAGATCGGCCAAGGCGCCGACGTGATCTATCACGGTGCGGGCGGCACGGGCATCGGCATCCTGCAGGCCGCCGCGGATGAAGGCATCCTTGGCATCGGCGTGGACAGCAACCAGAATGCGCTGCATCCGGGGCAGATCCTGACCTCCATGGTCAAGCGCGTGGACAATGCCGTTTACGACGCCTTCAGCCAGGGCGAGGGGCTGGAGCCGGGCACCTATGTGCTGGGTCTGGCCGAAGAGGGCGTTTCCGTTGCGATGGACGAACATAACCGCAGCCTTGTGACGCCGGAAATGGAAGCCGCCGTTGCCGACGCCACGCAGAAGATCATCGCGGGCGAAATCCAGGTTCATGACTACATGAGCGACGACACCTGCCCGGTTGCCGGCTTCTGATGACCGGCGATACCGCGATCGAGCTTCGGGGCATCTCGAAGGCCTTCGGGTCCGTACAGGCGAACAAGGACATCCACATCCGCGTGGCCAAGGGCTCGATCCACGGCATCATCGGGGAAAACGGGGCCGGAAAGTCGACGTTGATGTCGATCCTTTACGGCTTTTACCGGGCGGATTCGGGCCAGATTCTGGTAGACGGGCGGGAAACGCCCATCCCCGACAGCCAGGCCGCGATCCGCGCGGGCATCGGCATGGTGTTCCAGCATTTCAAGCTGGTGCAGAACTTCACCGTGCTGGAAAACGTGATCCTTGGGGTGGAGGACGGCCGGCTTTTGCGCCCGTCCCTTGCCAAGGCCCGCAAGGAGCTTGCCCGCCTTTCAAAGGATTACGGGCTTGAAGTGGACCCCGATGCCAAGATCGAGGATCTTTCGGTCGGGTATCAGCAGCGGGTGGAAATCCTGAAGGCGCTGTATCGGCAGGCCGACATCCTGATCCTGGACGAACCGACGGGCGTGCTGACCCCGGCCGAGGCCGATCACCTGTTCCGCATCCTGCGCGGATTGCGCGAGCAGGGCAAGACCGTGATCCTGATCACGCACAAGCTGCGCGAGATCATGGACATCACCGACGAGGTTTCCGTGATGCGCCGCGGCGAGATGATCGCAAGCGTCGTCACGCGCGAAACCTCTCCGCCGCAGCTGGCAGAGCTGATGGTGGGCCGCAAGGTCCTGCTGCGCGTCGACAAGCAGCCCGCCCAGCTGGGCGAGGTGGTGCTGCAGGCCAACGACCTGCGCGTCAGCCATGACGGGGTGGAGCGACTGAAGGGCGTCGACCTGACGATCCGGCGGGGAGAGATCCTTGGCATCGCCGGTGTTGCCGGCAATGGCCAGTCGGAGTTGATGGAGCTTCTGGCCGGCATCGTCGCCGGCACCGGCTCTGCGCGTCTTCTGGGGCGGGAGCTTGACCTTTCGGGCCATGAGGACGGGCGGGACCGCCGCCATGCCGGCATCGGGCACGTGCCCGAGGATCGCCAGCATCTTGGCGTCATCATGGATTTCGCCGCGTGGGAAAACGTTGCCTTCGGGTATCACCGCGAAGACGCCTATCGCAGCGGCCCCTTCACCGACAATGCCGCCCTGAAGGCGGACACGGCAGCAAAAATGGAACGGTTCGATGTGCGCCCCCCGCTGCCGAACCTTGCGATCAAGCATTTCTCGGGAGGCAACCAGCAGAAGATCATCGTCGCCCGAGAGATCGAGCGGAACCCCGACCTTCTTCTGATCGGTCAGCCCACTCGCGGTGTCGATATCGGCGCGATCGAATTCATCCACAAGCAGATTGTCGCGCTGCGCGATCAGGGAAAGGCGATCCTTCTGGTCTCGGTCGAACTGGACGAGGTGATGTCCCTTTCCGACCGCGTTGCCGTCATGTTCGACGGGCGCATCATGGGCGTGCGCGACGCCGCCACCACGAACGAACGAGAGCTTGGCCTGCTGATGGCCGGCGTGACGGAGACCGCCTGATGCGACAGATCCCCCGCTGGGCCGATGTGGTTCTGGTGCCGCTGATTTCCCTGCTGCTTGCCGCGATCTGCGCCACGCTTGTGATCCTTGCCATCGGGCAGGACCCAGTCGAGGCGCTGAACACGATGGTCACCGGCGCGCTCGGCTCGGCCTATGGCTGGGGCTATACGCTTTACTATACCACCAGCTTCATCTTCACCGGGCTGGCGGTGACGGTGGCCTTTCATGCCGGCCTGTTCAACATCGGCGGCGAAGGGCAGGCCCAGCTGGGCGGCCTTGGCGTCGCGCTGGCGCTGCTGTTTGTTCCATGGCCGCACTGGACGGTGGCGCTGCTGGGGGCGATCGTCGCCTCGGCGGCATTCGGGGCAGTTTGGGCGGCCATTCCGGGCTGGCTTCAGGCCAAGCGCGGCAGCCATATCGTCATCACGACGATCATGTTCAACTATATCGCCTATTCGCTGATCGTCTGGCTGCTGGTGGACGTGCTTCGCCCCCCGGGGCAGGCAGAGCCTGCGACAGCCCGCTTTGCCCACGGCATCCCTGCCCTGTCGGACATTCCGGGCCTGAACCTCGTGTTCACGCAGGGCATTCCGGCCAACATCTCGTTGTTTCTGGCGCTGCTTGCCTGCATTGGGGTCTGGGCGCTGTTGTGGCGCACCCCGCTGGGATATGAAATTCGCGCCTTCGGCAAATCCGAACCCGCCGCCCGTTACGCCGGCATCCGCCCCGTGCGCACCATCATGATCGCGATGGCGCTTTCGGGGGCGCTGGCCGGGATGATGTCGGTCAACAACGTCATGGGGGAAAGCGGCCGCCTGATGCAGAACGCATCGGAAGGCGCCGGCTTCATCGGCATCGCCGTGGCCCTGATGGGGCGCAACCACCCTTTCGGCGTGGTGCTTGCGGCACTGCTTTTCGGCTTCCTTTACCAGGGCGGGGCCGAGCTCGGCCTCTGGACCTCCATCCCGATCGAGCTTCGGATCGTGATTCAGGGCCTTGTGATCCTGTTCACCGGCGCGCTGGACCATATGGTGCGGATGATGCTGTCCCTCGTCTTCAGCCGGCGAAAGGTGGCGTGATGGATTACGCGACGCTTCTGCAGATCCTCGATTCCACGTTGCGCCTGACGGTGCCGCTGCTGCTGGCCTGCCTTGCAGGGCTGTTTTCGGAACGGGCGGGGATTTTCGACATCGGGCTGGAAGGCAAGATGCTGGTCGCGGCGATGACATCGGGTTCGGTTGCATTCCTGACCGGGTCGGCCTGGATCGGTCTGGCCGCCGGCATCGGCGCGTCGCTGCTTTGGGCACTGATGCACGGCATCGCCTCGATCACCTTCCGCGGCAACCAGCTGATTTCCGGCGTGGCACTGAACTTCCTCGCCTCGGGGATGACGATTTTGGTGGCGCAGGCAGCTTTCGGTCAGGGCGGGCGCACCCCGCCGCTTGCCGGTTCTGCCCGCTTCAACGAGGTGGCGCTGCCGCTGGCCGACACGCTGCGCGGTGTTCCGGTGATCGGGCCGTTTTACGCCGACGTGATCTCGGGCCACTCGCTGCTGGTCTATATCGCGCTGCTTTGCGTGCCGCTGACATGGTGGGTGTTGTTCCGCACCCGCTTCGGGCTGCGCCTGCGGGCCGTGGGGGAAAACCCCGCCGCCGTGGATACCGCCGGGATATCGGTCTCGCGGATGCGCTTCACGGCGGTGTTGATCACCGGCGTTCTGTGCGGCATCGCAGGTGCCTATCTGGCCACCGCGCTGCAGGCAGGCTTCGGGCGCGAGATGACTGCTGGGCGCGGCTATATCGCGCTGGCGGCGCTGATATTTGCCAAGTGGCGCCCTTGGGGCGCGCTTTGGGCCACGCTGCTGTTCGGCTTCTTCCAGGCGCTGGCGCTGCGTCCCGATGTTGTTCCCATTCCGGTGGCCGCGCTGGAGGCGCTGCCCTATGTGCTTACGGTGCTGGTGCTTGCCGGTTTCGTGGGCAAGGCCATTCCGCCGCGCGCTGGCGGCGAACCCTATGTGAAGGAACGCTGAGATGACTGCCGAGACGATCGCCGCCTATATCCGTGACAAGGCGGGCCACGAGCCGGTGAAGATCGGCCTCGTTCTCGGTTCCGGCCTTGGCCATCTGGCCGAAGAGGTGGAGGGCGTTTCCATTCCTTACACCGATCTTGGCGGTTTTCCCCATGCAGGCGTTTCCGGCCACAACCCCAAGCTGGTGATCGGCAATCTGGAAGGCGTGCGCGTTGCCGTTTTCGGGGGCCGGGCGCATTACTATGAAAAGGGTGATCCCGCCGCCATGCGCTGCCCGCTGGAGGTGTTGAAGGCCCTTGGCGCCGAACAGCTGATCCTGACCAATGCCGCAGGGTCGTTGCGCGCCGATATCCCCCCGGGCGATCTGATGCTGTTGTCGGATCATATTGCCTTCACCGGCCTGAATCCCCTGATCGGCGAAACCACGGATGCCCGCTTCGTTGCCATGGGTGATGCGCATGATGCAGACCTGCGGGCGCGCCTGAAGGCTGCGGCCGAAGCGGTGGGTGAACCCCTGGCCGAGGGTGTTTATGCGTGGTTCTCGGGCCCCAGTTTCGAAACACCGGCCGAGATCCGTGCAGCCAAGGTTCTGGGCGCGGATGCGGTGGGCATGTCCACCGTGCCGGAAATCATCCTGTCGCGGTTCCTTGGCCTGCGGGTTGCCGCGATCTCCACCATCACCAACATGGGCGCGGGCCTGTCGGACGAGGCGCTGAGCCACGAGCATACCAAGATCATGGCGCCCCGGGGTGCGGCAAAGCTGGAACGCATCCTTCGGGAAATGCTGCGCAACCTTTGATGAGAGTTGACTCCTCCGCCTGCTGAGCCAACACCCGAACCCGACACAACGCGGCGTCCCATATGCAGATCTACCTCCCCATTGCCGAGGTCTCGATCAACGCCTTCCTGCTTTTGGGACTGGGCGGCATCGTCGGGTTCATGTCGGGGATGTTCGGCGTGGGTGGGGGCTTTCTGATCACGCCGCTTTTGTTCTTTATCGGCATTCCGCCCGCCGTGGCCGTTGCGACGGGGGCCAACCAGGTTGTCGCATCCTCGGTTTCGGGGGTGCTGGCGCAGTGGAAGCGCAAGGCGGTCGATGTCCGGATGGGGCTCGTGATGCAGGCGGGCGGACTGGTCGGATCCGCCTTCGGCATCGCCGTCTTCGCGCGGCTTGCGGCGCTTGGGCAGGTCGATCTTTTCGTGCAGCTTTGCTATGTGCTGTTTCTGGGCGTGATCGGCGCGCTGATGCTTCACGAAAGCGTCCGCTCCCTCCGCCGCGCGCGCAAGGCGACAACCCTTGTCCGCCGGACGCACAGCCACACATGGGTGCATCGCCTGCCCTTCAAGATGAAGTTCCGCGCCTCCGGCCTTTACATCTCGGTGCTGCCGCCGCTGGCCATCGGGGCTGGCGTCGGGTTTCTTTCGGCCATCATGGGCGTGGGCGGCGGCTTCATCATGGTGCCGGCAATGATCTATCTGCTGGGGATGCCGACGAAGGTGGTTGTCGGAACCTCTCTTTTCCAGATCATCCTTGTTTCGGCCTTCACGACGCTGATGCACGCGATCACCAGCGGCACCGTGGATATCATGCTGGCACTGCTGCTGATCATCGGCAGCGTGGTGGGCGCGCAGGTGGGCGCACGCGTCGGCGTGAAGTTGCAGGCCGAACAGCTGCGCATCCTGCTGGCACTGATGGTTCTGGCCGTCAGCCTGAAGGTCGGCGCCGATCTGGTCCTTCCGCCGGGCGAAACCTACTCCGTCACGCCGGAGGCCGTGCAATGATCCGCGCGCTTGCCTTCTGCCTGGCCTTTGCCCTGCCTGCCGCCGCGCAGGAAGAAAGCATCGTCGCGGGCCTGTCGCAAACCTCCATCTCCATCACCACGAACTATGTCGGGTCCGAGATTCTGGTGTTCGGTGCCGTGCGGCGCGAGGCGCCGGCCCCCGCAGGCCCGCCGCTGGACGTGATCGTAGTGGTCGAAGGGCCGCACACCCCCGTCGTGGTGCGGCGCAAGGAGCGCAACCTCGGGATATGGATGAACGCCGAGGCCGAACGGATCGAAAGCGCGCCCAGCTTTTACGCCATCGCCACCACCGGCCCCCTGAACGAAGTGCTGAGCGAGGAAGACGACCTGCGCGAGCGGATCACCATCGGGCAGGCGATCAAGCTTGCCGATGATGACGATACCGCAGATTCGCAGCCATTCACCGACGCCCTGCTGCGCGTGCGGCAGGCGTCCGGCCGGTATCGCATCAACGAAAGCTCGGTCTGGCTGGACGAACAAACGCTGTTCCGCGCCGATGTCGCCCTGCCCTCGGACCTGATCGAGGGGCAATACCGCGTCCGCATCTTCCTGACACGTGAAGGTCAGGTCATCGACGTGCTGGAACGGGATATCGGGGTGCGGAAGGCTGGGCTGGAACGTTTCCTTTACAGCCTGTCGCGCGAACAATCCTTGCTTTACGGGCTGCTGTCGCTGGCGCTGGCAGTTCTGGCGGGCTGGGGTGCCTCGGCCATCTTCCAGCGCCTGCGGCGCTAGATCAGGCGCGGTGCGCGCCGCCTGCCAGATCGGCAACGCGTGCCAGCACCTCGTCCACCGGGCGCCCCTCGCCCACCAGCTTCACGATGGCCGATCCCACCACGCACCCATCCGCGATGGAGGCGATGCTTTCCGCAGCCTCGGCCGTGGTGATGCCGAAGCCCACGATCACCGGCAGATCGGTGGCGGCCTTGATGCGTGCAACCTCGGGCGCGACATCGGCGGCCTTGGGGGCAGCCGCCCCCGTGATCCCGTTGATCGAGACATAGTAAACAAAGCCCGACGTATTCTCCAGCACACGCGGCAGCCGCTTGCTGTCGGTCGTGGGGGTCGCAAGGCGGATGAAGTTCAGCCCTGCCGCCTGCGCGGGGATGCACAGCTCGTCATCCTCTTCTGGGGGAAGGTCCACCACGATCAGCCCGTCGATGCCGGCGGCCTTCGCTTCCGCCAGGAAACGATCGACACCGCGGGAATAGATCGGGTTGTAATAGCCCATCAGCACGATCGGCGTCGTGTCATCCTGTTCGCGGAAGCGGCGCGCCAGATCCAGCGTGCCGGTCAGCGTCTGCCCGCCTTCCAGCGCCCGCTGCCCCGCCATCTGGATGGTGGAACCGTCGGCCATGGGATCGGTGAAGGGCATCCCCAGCTCGATCACGTCAACGCCTGCGGCGGGCATGCCGCGCATCACGGCCAGCGTCGTTTCCTGATCCGGATCGCCCGCCATCAGATAGGCGACGAAGGCCTTGCGGCCCTGATCCTTGAGGGCGGCGAACTTGGCATCGATCCGGGTCATGGCAATCTCTCCTGCTGTGCCTTTCTGGTAGGGAAAAGCGGGCGGCGGTGCAATGGGCGTGCTTGCACCCAAGGGCTTTGCGGCCTATCTGGGGCGGGTTGCAGCACAGGGGATGATTATGGGCTTTCGCATGGGTATCGTGGGCTTGCCGAATGTTGGCAAATCCACCCTCTTCAACGCGCTGACCCGCACGGCGGCGGCGCAGGCCGCGAACTTCCCCTTCTGCACGATCGAACCGAACGTGGGCGAAGTTGCGGTGCCGGATGCGCGGCTGAACAAGCTGGCGGAAATCGCAGGGTCCAAGCAGGTGATCCCGGCGCGGATGACCTTTGTGGATATCGCAGGCCTTGTGCGCGGGGCCTCCAAGGGTGAAGGCCTTGGCAACCAGTTCCTTGCCAACATCCGCGAATGCGATGCCATCGCCCATGTTCTGCGCTGCTTCGAGGATGGGGACATCACCCATGTCGAGGGCCGGATCGATCCTGTTGCCGATGCCGAAACGATCGAGACCGAGCTGATGCTCGCCGATATGGAATCGATCGAACGGCGCCTGGCGAACCTTGCCCGCAAGATGAAGGGCGGCGACAAGGAAGCTGCCGATCAGGACCGCCTGCTGCGCCTGGCACAGGCCGCGCTGAACGACGGCAAGCCCGCCCGCATGATCGAGGTGGCCGAGGATGATGAAAAGCAGTGGCGCATGCTGCAACTGCTGACGGCAAAGCCCGTGCTTTATGTCTGCAACGTCGAGGAATCGGCGGCGGCAGCAGGCAATTCGGAATCCGCCCGCGTGGCCGAGATGGCGGCGAAGCAGGGTGCGGGAACCGTCATCATCTCTGCCCGGATCGAGGAAGAGATCAGCCAGCTCGATGCCGAGGAAGCCGAGATGTTCCTTGGCGAGATGGGGCTGGAAGAGGCTGGCCTCGATCGTCTGATCCGGGCCGGCTATGAGCTTCTGGGCCTACAGACCTATTTCACCGTTGGCCCGAAAGAGGCCCGCGCCTGGACGATCCACAAGGGCATGCTGGCCCCGCAAGCGGCTGGCGTGATCCATGGCGATTTCGAAAAGGGCTTCATCCGCGCCGAAACCGTCGCCTATGCAGATTATGTGGCAGGCAATGGCGAAGCGGGCGCGAAAGAAGCGGGCAAGTTCCGCGTCGAAGGTAAGACCTATGAGGTGAAGGACGGCGACGTGCTCCACTTCCTGTTCAACGGCTGATCAAACGAACGTGCCGGCCCCGCCCGGGGCTGGCACTTGCGAATACCTTGTGGATACGGCAAGGACGAAGCATGAACATCCATGCCTTCTCCCTTGCCTCCGTCCGGCTGCACGCGCTTGGCTCGGGCGCGCTTCATTGGCCGGATCGCGACCTTCTGGTTGTGTCGGACCTGCATCTTGGCAAGTCGGAACGGATGGCACGGCGCGGCGGCGCCCTTCTTCCCCCCTATGAAACCCGTGATACACTTGCCCGTCTGGAGGCGGATCTCCAGACCACCGGCGCTGCATCCGTCATCTGCCTTGGCGACAGCTTCGATGATGCCGACGCCGTACTGGAGGAGGCAGAACGCCTTTGGTTGACGCGCCTGATGGCAAACCGCGACTGGACGTGGGTCGCGGGCAACCATGATCCCACACCGATGGATCTCGGCGGGGCACATCTGGAAGACCTTGTCCTGCCCCCCCTTGCATTCCGCCATGTCGCGTCAGGCACAGGGAACGAGGTGTCAGGCCACTACCACCCCAAGGCGCGGCTGGCGGGCACGGCGCGGCCCTGTTTTCTGGTCGATGGCCGGCACATCATCATGCCCGCCTATGGCACCTATACCGGCGGGCTATGGTGCAGCGATCCGGCACTGACGGCGCTGATGGCCCCCGATGCCATCGCGATCCTTACCGGCGCCCGCCCGATTGCGGTGCCGATGCGCCCATCCGCGGCAGCCGCGCGCGGCGATGGCCCTCCGCGGCGGAGGGCTTGAGCCGGGCGCGAGCCTCCCTTACGGGGTCAGACCTTCCGGTTCGGGCAGGCCATTTGCCCGGCAACATGCGGTAACTGTATTTGCCAGCAGGCAGGCGATGGTCATGGGGCCGACGCCGCCCGGCACGGGCGTGATCGCACCTGCAACCTGCGACGCGCTTGCAAAATCCACATCGCCCACAAGCCGCATCTTGCCGTCCCGCTCCACCCGGTTGATGCCGACATCGATCACCGTCGCCCCCGGCTTGATCCAGTCGCCCGGCACCATTTCGGGCCGGCCAACGGCGGCAACAAGGATATCTGCGCCGCGGCAAACCTCGGCCAGATCCTTAGTGCGGCTGTGGGCGATGGTGACGGTGCAGCTGTCGCCCAGCAGCAGCTGCGCCATCGGCTTGCCCACGATGTTGGACCGGCCCAGAACCACCGCGTTCAGCCCCGAAAGGCTGCCATGGTGGGCGCGCAGCATCATCAGGCATCCCAGCGGCGTGCATGGCACCATCGCCTTTTGCCCCGTGCCCAGCAGGCCCACGTTCAGGATATGGAACCCGTCCACATCCTTGGCCGGGTCCAGCCGGTTGATCACCTTCGCCGCATCCATATGCGCCGGAAGCGGCAATTGCACCAAGATGCCGTGCACCGCAGGATCCGCGTTCAGCCGGTCGATCAGCGCCAGAAGTTCGGCCTCGGGGGTGCTCTCCGCAAGGCGATGCTCAAAGCTCTGCATCCCCACCTCGACCGTCATCTTGCCCTTGTTCGTGACATAAACATTGGAAGCGGGATCCTCGCCCACCAGCACAACTGCCAGACCCGGAACGATGCCCCGTTCCTTCAAAGCCGCAACATGCGCCCCAACCTGCCCGCGAACCTGCGCTGCAAATGCCTTGCCGTCGATGATCGTCGCCATGCTATTCCCCTGCTTGCCGCCTTCTCTTAACCGCGCGTGGGGAAAGCGGTCAATCGTGTCGCAGCACCAGCCCGACCATGGGCAAGCAAAAGCCCCGAAACCATGGGGTTCGGGGCTCTCGTCGTTTATGCCGAAGGTTCGGGAACAGTTTCGCCGGGCGGTTTCGGCCGCGTCTTCGGGATGGACGCGATGGAACCGGTGCCGGACGAGGGGCGGTCGTCTTCGTCTTCCGCGTCGATCGGCTCCCCCGCCACGACCTTGCGGATCTGGTTGCCGGTCAGCGTTTCATATTCCAGCAGGCCCTTGGCCAGACGCTCGAACTGCTCCGACTGCTCGATCAGGATGCGATAGGCGGTCTCGTAGCCTTCGTCGATCAGACGCTTCACCTCGGCCTCGATCCGTTGCTTGGTTTCGGCAGAAACCGAAAAGCCCGCCGTTTGCCCCTGATAGCCCTGATGCGCCTCGGCATAGTCGATATTGCCGACCGCGTCCGACATGCCCCAGCGCATCACCATGGCCCGCGCCAGCGCGCTTGCCTGCTGAATATCGCCAGCCGGGCCAGAGGAGACGCCCTCTTCCCCATACTTGATGATCTCGGCAGCCTTGCCCGCCATGGTCATGGCGATCTTCTGCTTGCCTTCATCCTTGTGCATGTTCAGCCGGTCCATCTCGGGCAGGCTGACGACCATGCCAAGGGCGCCGCCACGCGGAATGATCGTTGCCTTGTAGACGGGATCGCATTTGGGCATCGCCATGCCGACGATGGCGTGGCCAGCCTCGTGATAGGCCGTCTTTTCCTTGACGTCCGGCGTCAGCACCATCGACCGGCGCTCTGCCCCCATCATCACCTTGTCCTTGGCATTCTCGAAATCATCCATCGTCACGAAACGGCGGCCGACGCGGGCAGCCATCAGCGCCGCCTCGTTCACAAGGTTCATCAGGTCGGCGCCCGAAAAGCCGGGCGTGCCGCGCGCAATCAGGCGCAGGTCCACGTTCGGGCCCAGCGGAACCTTGCGGGCATGCACGTTCAGGATCTTTTCGCGGCCCTTGATGTCGGGGTTCGGCACATGGATCTGGCGGTCGAAGCGGCCCGGACGCAGCAGCGCGGGGTCCAGCACATCTTTGCGGTTCGTGGCGGCGACAATGATCACGCCCTCGTTCGCCTCGAAGCCGTCCATCTCCACCAGAAGCTGGTTCAGGGTCTGCTCACGCTCGTCGTTGCCGCCGCCGATGCCCACACCGCGGGCGCGGCCAACAGCGTCGATCTCGTCGATGAACACGATGCAGGGGGCGTTTTTCTTCGCCTGCTCGAACATGTCACGGACGCGGGATGCACCCACACCCACGAACATCTCCACGAAATCGGAGCCGGATATGGTGAAGAACGGAACGCCCGCCTCCCCCGCGATGGCGCGGGCCAGAAGCGTCTTGCCGGTGCCCGGAGGGCCGACAAGCAGCGCCCCTTTCGGGATCTTGCCGCCAAGACGGCTGAACTTCTGCGGGTTGCGCAGGAACTCGACGATCTCCTCAAGCTCCTCCTTCGCCTCGTCGATGCCGGCGACATCGTCAAAGGTCACGCGGCCATGCTTTTCCGTCAGCAGCTTGGCGCGGGACTTGCCGAAGCCCATGGCCCCGCCCTTCCCGCCGCCCTGCATGCGGTTCATGAAGAAGATCCAGATCCCGATCAGCACGATGAACGGCAACCACAGCGAGATGAGCGACAGGAAGCCCGACTGCTCCTGCGGCTCGGCGCGCACCTCGACATTACGTTCGATCAGGCGGTCGGTGATGTTTTCGCCCTGCGGCTTGATGGCGACATACTGGTTCCCGTCCGACCCGCGGAACAGGATGCGTTCCCCGTCAAGCGTGGCAGAGCTGACCTGATTGTTGTCCACCCGCTCGATGAAATCCGAGAAGGAGATGGTACGGGAGGCGTTTGTCGCGCTTCCCCCGCTGAAAAGGTTGAACAGTGCCAGCACAAGCAGGAACAGGACCACCCAGAAGGCAATGTTGCGCGCGTTCCCCAAAAGTCCGTCTCCCCTGACACGACCCGGCATGAACCGGGCATTTCGCCGACAAGATAGTCATTCGCGCGGGGGGTTCAATGCGATAACGGCACCCTGTGCGCAGTCCAGCCGACGGAAAGCCCCGCCAGCGGCGCCGCAACCAGTCTTGGGCCCTCCCACACGGCGGGCGTGGAAAGAAGACTGGGACGCGGAACGCCAAGGCTGCGCCAGCCGGGGCAAGCAGCAAGTCCTTCTGCACCAAGAGCTGCCAAATGAAGGCCTTCGCGCCTTGGGCCGTCCAGTTGCCAGCCATCCCAGATGCCGGTGACGGGAACCTTCAGGTCGCGCACGGCGGCCCAATCGCGAAAAATGCGCCACCGCCCCCCTTGCGCCACCATGCCGCAGCCCTGCACCGCCGCCCGCTGCCCTTCCGCAAGTGCCGAAAGCGCCCTTGCGACAGAAGCGGCGCGCGGCGGATAGGGGTTCCCCCCGCGCCACGCGATGGCCCGCAGCACCAGCCGGCGGGCCATTTCGGGGTCAAGCCCTTCGGGATCGATCAGCACGTCACCTGCCTGAACGCTCAGATGATGGCGGGCTGCAAGGTCCGTGGCGGCTTGCAGGGCCCGACGCGCCTCGGCCAGATGACCGGCAACATCGGCCAGGCGCCCCGCTGTCAGACCAAGCGGCAGATCGGGCAATGCGGCGCGGGCGCGGACACGGTCATAGGCAGGATCCTCGTTCGTCGGATCATCGGCCCAAGGGATCTGACGTGCCCGCAGCAGATCGCGCAACTCCTCCCGCCCGACGGACAGCAGGGGGCGGGTCCAGCGGATGCCTCGTTCCACCCAGTCGCCCGACATGGCGGCCAGACCGTCCAGCCCCGCACCGCGCGCCAGCCGCATCAGGAAGGTTTCCGCCACATCATCGCGCGTGTGGCCCAAGGCGACGATGTCGATGCCGTTTTCCACCGCCCAAGCGGCAATCAGGCGGCGGCGGGCGCGGCGGGCCGCGTCGGAAAGGTTCCCCTGCCCGTCCCACTGCCAGTGCAAGGTGCTGTGCGGAACGCCGAGCCGCGCGCAAAGCTGCGCCACGTCACGGGCTTCCTGCGCCGCCTCGGCCCGCAGGCCATGATCCACAGTGACGGCGCGGCAGGCGATTCCCGCCTCCACCGCCAAGACCAGCAGCGCGACCGAATCGCCCCCGCCGGACACGGCAAGGCCCAGAACCGGCGGCACCGGTTCCAGGCCCTTAAGAAACCGCGCCTGCGGCATCAGTTGCAGCCAAGCCCCGCCGCCGCCGTCTGCGCCTCGCCCGCCGCACTGCTGGCGGGGAAACGAGAGGCAACCTCGGCCAGTGTCACGCAAGCCTGCTGCGTCTGGCCCAGATCGCCCAGACGCTGGCCCACGCGCAGCAGCGCATCGGGTGCACGATCGCCTTCCGGATCACCCGAAAAGGCATCAAGATAGGACCGCGCCGCTTCTTGCGTCTGACCAAGCTGTGTCAACGCCTCGCCGCGCAGGTAAAGCGCCTCGAACGTCAGTTCCCCGCCTGTGTAGGTCTGAGCGAAGGTCGCAAACTGGTCAGCGGCGGCTTGAAAGTCACCTTGACCGAGCACCTCACGGGCCCGGTCAAAATCCGCCTGCTCCTGAACGGCAAGCTGCGTTCCGCCCGCGGGCGGCGTGGGGGACGGTGCTGGCGCAGCGGCCGAGGATGATGCCTCGCCCCCGCCCAGCGGCTGCGTCGGGGGGATGGCGCCGATGTCGCCGCCTTCCAGTTCGGTCACGCGAAACTGCAGATCGCCCAGCTGGTTGGTGCCGTCCTGAACCACGCGGTTCAGGCGAAGCTCCACCTCCTCGGTCCGGGCCGTCAGGCGCTGGATCGAGGCTTCGATGGCATCCAGCCGTTGAAGGGCAGAGCCGCCGGCAGCGCCGCTTTGGATGGCGCCGGTCGTCACAAGCTCTTGCTTCAGGCTGTCGAACCGGGCGTCAAGCTGCGAAAGCTCCGCCTGGATGTCGGCCAGCGTCTGCGCCCGGTCCTGCGCAAGCGCGGGAACCGGCAGCAGCGCCAGCGTCAGGACCAGGGCCAGCCGCATCAGGACCCCGCACCCTGTTGCAGCACCGTCACCACGCGGCGGTTCTGCGCATAGCAGGATTCTTCCGAACAGGTCGCAGCGGGGCGCTCCTTGCCATAGGACACCGTGCGCAGACGGCTGGGCGAGATCCCTTGCGAGATCAGGAAGTCCTGCGCGGCGGAAGCGCGGCGTGCGCCAAGCGCAAGGTTGTATTCGCGCGTGCCCTTTTCGTCGGCATGGCCTTCAAGGATCACGGCGTATTGCGGATGGCTATTCAGCCATTGCGCCTGACCTGTCAGGACCTGGCGGCCTTCGTCGGACAGGGTGGACTGGTCATAGGCGAACAGGATCCGGTCGCCGATGCGCTGGTTGAAATAGGCCTGGCTGTTGGGATCGTTCGGATCACCAAGCGCGGAGGTGCCGACGCCACCAACGCCGCCAACACCTTGGCCATAGGCACCGCCATTCGCGCCGCCATAAGCCCCGTCGGCACCGCCGCCCGCACCAAAGCGGTTGGGGTTGTTACAGGCCGCGAGGCCCAGCACGGCGACCAGCATCAGCGCCTTGGGAAGAAAGCTCATCGACACGTCCTCTCGTTACGTTCGCGTCAAAGGATAACAGGTTTGGGCGATCCGTCCACCTTACGGCAGAAGGGGCGACCATGCGGGATCGGAAGCGGCACCCTGCGTCGGAACACGCTTCAGGTTCCGGCCCGAGATATCGACCGAATAAAGCGCCGGCTCGCCCCCTGCCCCCGCGCTTTCGCGGGTGAACATCAGCACGCGGCCGTTGGGTGCCCAGGTCGGCCCTTCATCAAGGAACGAAGAGGTCAGAAGCCGTTCCTCGGACCCGTCGGTGCGCATCACGCCGATATGGAAGCGCCCGTCCTGCTGCTTGGTGAAAGCGATCATGTCACCGCGCGGGGACCAGACCGGCGTGTTGTAACGCCCGGGCCCTGCGGAGATGCGCCGCGCATCGCCGCCCGAAGCGGACATCACATAGATCTGCGAGGCCCCCGAACGGTCGCTTTCGAACACGATCTGGCTACCATCGGGCGAGAAGCTGGGCGCGGTGTCGATCGACGGCGCGTTCGTCAGCTGGCGGCGCTGGCCCGAATTGACGTCCAGCGCATAGATGTCGGAATTGCCGCCCTGTTCAAGGCTGAACACCACCGTGTTGCCATTGGGCGAAAAGCGCGGTGCGAAGGTCATGGTTCCGGGCTGCTGGTCCAGCGCCCGCACCTGCATGTTCCCCACATTCATCAGATAGATGCGCGGAAAGCCCGAGACATAGGAGGTGAACAGGATCCGGTCCCCCTGAGGGCTGAAGCGCGGAGCCAGCACCAACGAGGAGGAATCCGTCAGGTATTGCGTGTTCGCACCATCGTAATCCATCACCGCAAGGCGCTTCTGGCGGGCATCCTTCGGCCCGCTTTCCTGCACGAAGGCGACGCGGCTGTCGAAATACGCCCCCTCGCCCGTGATGCGGCTGTAAACGGCGTCGGCAACCTTGTGCGCCATGCGCCGCCAGGTATCGGTGGTGCCGGAAAACTGCAGCCCCTCGCCCAGCGGCTGGCCTGCGAACACGTCGAACAGGCGGAACTGCACCGTGATGCGGTTGCCCTGCTGGATCACGTTGCCGGTGATCAGCGCCTGCGCGTTGATCGCCTTCCAGTCGTTATAGCTGACTGGCGCATCGAAGCTGGACACGTTGGATATGAAGGCAGAGGACGGGATCTCGCGGAACAGGCCGGTGCCGGACAGATCGGCGGCCACGACGCGCGTGATGTCCTGCGCAGCCTGGCTGCCGCCGGTAAAGGTCGGCAGCGCGAAAGGCAGCGGCTCGATCACGCCCTCGGTGATCTCGATACGGAGGGGGCCCTGCTGGGCATGCGCCGCGCCGACAAGGGAAAGCGCAAGCGTCACAGCGGTGGCGAGGGTTCTGAACATGGTCATCCTCTGGCGTTTTCCGGTCATATAGGCGGCGAAGGCCGCGCGTCACTTCACGCGCATGTTCGCCGGGTTGAAGACGATCTCGATTTCTTTCCACTGCTCGTATTTCTCGGGTGGCAGCGGGAAACCGCGCGCGCCGCAGCGGATGATGGCGCGGCGGGCAGCTTCATAGGCCTGACGCGCACCGGCATCCGATCCCCCTTCAAACCCCAGCATCCGCACCGAACCTGCATCCGGCACGCCATTCTGGGCCACGTTGAAGGAAACGGTTACGGTGCTTTGCAGCGCCTCGGTCGAAAGGGAGCCGACGTTCCAGCATTGCTGCACGGCCACGCGCAGGTTGTCCTTTTCGCCCGATGTCATGGGCGGGCCCGAAGGGGCCGAGGGCGTTGCGGGCGCTGCCGGTTCGCTCCCGGCAAGGGCTTCGGCCAGCGCATCATCGACCGCGCCGCCCTGCTCGGGCTTCGGTTCCGGTGCGGGACGCGCGGGCGTTTCGGCAGCCTGCTGGCGTGGTGTTTCCGCCGGCTCGGCGCTCTGCTGGCGGGGTGTTTCCGTTTGCTCCGCAGCGGGCGGCGTGGGCGTTTGGGCCTGTTGCGGCGCGGCAGCCGGGCGCGGGCGATCGCGCGGACGCGGCGTGCCGGCGGGGGCAAGATTCGCCTGCGGCTGCGGTTCGGGCACGACTTCGGTCGTGGCCTCGGGCGGTGCCTGCTCGGGCTGAGGCTCCGGTTCCTCGGCCTGCTGCTCGGCAGGTTCTTCGGTCACCGCGGGGCTGGGCGTTTCGGCAACCTCGGCCTGCGGGCTGGGGGCTGGCGCGGGCGTGGGGGCCACGCGCGGCGCCTGCCGCGGACGCGGGCTGGCCTCGGGCGAAAGCTGCGGCTGTTCCACCGGCGCGGGCGGAAGCACCGCCTGCGGTTCTGGAGATTCCGGCACGGGCGCGGGCGCAACCTCCGGCGCGGCGGGGGCCGGCTCGGGCTCGGGGCGCGGCGCAGGGGCCGGTGCGGGCTCTGGCGCAGGCTCCGGCTCTGGCGTGGGGGCCGGCTGGGGCTGCGACTCCGGTTCTGGTTCCGGCTGGGGTTGGGGCTCGGGTGCGCGTTCAGGACGTGCAGGCGGCGCTGCCGGCGCTGGCTGCGGCGCCGGCTCTTCGGCGGGCTCCTCGCTTTGCGCCATCATCGCATCAAATTCGCTGCTGGACATGATCGACACTTCCGCGACCGCGATCGGCGGTGTGGGGTCGTGACGGAACAGGCCGCCGAACAGCAGCCAAAGGATCACCAGAAGGTGCCCAATACCGGAAATGATGACGCCCGTTCTCATGAACGAGGAACCCTTAGTTGCCCGCGCCGAAGGTCGGCCCGTCGCTGTCGGTGACAAGACCGATGCTGTTGAAACCGGCCGCGTTCAGCGCGCCCATGATCTGCGCCACCCGTTCATAGGGCACCGCGCCGTCGGCCCGCAGGAAGATCTTGCGATTCTCCCGCTCGGCCGCGATGGCGGTCAGGCGGGGGATTAGCTGATCCTCGGCCACGTCCGATTCCTGGATCATCAGGCTGCCATCGGCCGTGACGGTGATCGACAGCGGCTCTTCCTGCTCGGTCGGCAGGGCGGTGGCCGCCGTTTCGGGAAGCTGAACCGGAACGCCAACGGTCAGAAGGGGCGCGGCCACCATGAAGATGATCAGCAGCACCAGCATCACGTCCACAAAGGGCGTGATGTTGATTTCCGACATCGCCGCATTGCGCCGCCGCCGCCGACCCCGGCGCCCGCCACCACCTGCCCCGCGCATCACGCCACCCGCCATGGTTCAGGCGTCCAGCTGGCGCGAAAGGATGGTGGAAAATTCGTCCGAAAACGCCTCGTATCCTCCAAGAATGCGTTCGCTGTCGCCGTTCAGCTTGTTGTAGAAGATCACCGCCGGAATGGCCGCAACAAGGCCGATGCCGGTTGCCAGCAGCGCCTCGGCGATGCCGGGGGCCACGACGGCAAGGTTGGTGTTCTGGCTGATCGCGATCTGCTCGAACGAATTGGTGATGCCGACGATCGTGCCGAACAGGCCGATGAACGGCGAGGTGGACCCGACGGTGGCAAGAACGCCGAGGCCGCCTTGCAGCTTTTCGGCTTCCTTGTTGATCGCCACGTCCATCGACCGGTCGATGCGCGATTGCGCGCCCGCGATCAGGCGCCCGTCCTGGCGGTGGCTGCGCCGCCATTCCATCATGCCGGCGGCGAAGATTTTCTCCGAAGCGCCATCGGGCTGCGAGCCTGTCTTCTCGAACAGCTCGTCCAGCGGTTCACCCGACCAGAAGGCGCGATCGAAGATCGCAGCCTCGCGCCGGGCAATTTTGAAGGCTATGTGCTTCTGAATGATGATAGCCCAGGACCAGACCGACATGATGAGCAGCACGATCATCACCAGTTTCACGGTCAGGGTGGCGCGTGCGAAAAGTGCGAGCATCGAGAAGTCGATCTCGTGCGCCGCAGCAAGAGTTTGCGTGTCCATTATGCCTGCTCGTCCGAATGGGGCCCTTATGGCCTCTTAACGGCGAATCTATCTTCTTTGCAGGGGGATTGCCAACACGAACTCGTCATCTGGCAAGAGCTTGCCGGAGAGGGTCCGGAAGCCGGACCGGACGCGCCCCGTCAAGGCAGGCAAGCGTGACTGTTGCGCGGAAAAGAAGCGTATTTTCAAGCATCACGCGCTGGTTCAGCACAAGCCGCGCAGGGCCAAGGTTCGCAAGATCCGTTTCCACGTCCAGCCGGTCGCCCAGCTTTGCAGGCCGAAGGAAATCCGCCTCCACCCGCGTGACGGCGAAGATCTGCCCCGCCTTTCGCATCGCGTTCTGGTCGATGCCAAGAGCTTCGACCCATTCGCTGCGCGCCCGCTCGATGAACTTGAGATAGTTGGCGTGATAAACGATGCCGCCCAGATCGGTATCCTCGTACCAGACGCGGGTTTGGAAGCGGTGCGTCACAGGCGGGCCGCAAGGCGCAGGGCGTGGCTTGCATCCCCTGCCCGTGCGGGCAGAACGGGATCATAGGCCGCGCGCAGGATTGCCGCGATGTCGGGCCGCAGGGCGCCGCCTTCCAGCATCGGCGGATCGCCCGCCCATGTCAGCATCATCCGGGCCGCCTGATCCAGCACAAGGGGTTCGGCGGGCGCATCGGCCAGCGTTCCGCCCATCCGCAGGAACAAAAGACCCAGCCGAATCGCGCCCTGCGAATCGAAGCGGAACATCCGCGCCACATCCCCTGACAGGGTGGACGGGTCGGGAACAAGCTGGTCAAGGTTCGGCACCGCCTTCAACTCCTCCCAGTCGCGGAAAAAGAAGACCATCAGGTTCGCGCCAAGTTCCGGATCATGTTCGGCCATGCGGTGGTTCGCGGCGCAGACGACCGCCTCCAACGCGCCCTTCACCAGCGAAAGGGTATCATCCTGCACCCCGAACACGATGGGCACGATCGGCCGCCCCCAGCGGGCGCAGCGAAAACCGTCGGAATGGGTGAAAAGCGGGGCGATCTGGTCAGGCGTCATGGCAGAGGGAATAGCGGTTGCGGATCAGTCAGGCAAACAGATCAGGCTGGGTGCGCGGCGGGGCGATGCCGATATGCTGCCATGCCTTCTGCGCCAGCATCCGCCCGCGCGGCGTGCGCTGGATCAGCCCCTGTTGCAGCAGGTATGGCTCGATCACCTCCTCCACCGCGTCGCGGGATTCGGACAGCGCGGCGGCGATGGTTTCGATCCCGACCGGCCCGCCGCCATAGTTTTCGGCCAGCAGCAGGATGTAACGGCGATCGGCTCCATCAAGGCCCAGATCATCCACGCCAAGGCGCGACAGGGCGGAATCGGCAATTTCGCGCGTCAGGCGGCCATTGCCCTCCACCAGCGCGAAATCGACGACGCGGCGCAGCAGGCGGCCCGCGATGCGCGGCGTGCCACGGGCGCGGCGGGCGATTTCACGCGTGCCTTCGGGATCGCTGTCCACCCCCAGCAGGCGCGAGCCGCGGGTCACGATCAGGTCCAGCTCGTCGATGTTATAGAATTGCAGGCGGGTCGGGATGCCGAAACGGTCGCGCAGCGGCGTCGTCAGCAAACCAAGCCGCGTCGTTGCCCCCACCAGCGTGAAGGGCTGCAGATCGATCCGCACCGTGCGTGCGGCGGGCCCCTCCCCGATCACCAGATCCAGCGCGAAATCCTCCATCGCGGGGTAAAGCACCTCCTCCACCACGGGGGAAAGGCGGTGGATCTCGTCGATGAACAGAACGTCGCGCGGTTCAAGGTTGGTCAGGATGGCCGCCAGATCACCCGGCTTCGCCAGCACCGGACCCGAGGTCATGCGGAAGCCGACGCCAAGCTCCCTCGCCATGATCTGCGCGAGGGTGGTCTTGCCAAGGCCGGGCGGGCCGTGAAACAGCGTGTGGTCCATCGCCTCGCCCCGCATCCGCGCGGATTCGATGAAAACGCGAAGATTGGCGCGCGCCTCGGCCTGACCGATGAATTCATCAAGGCCCTGCGGGCGCAGGGCACGATCGGCATCTTCGGGCAAACGTTCGGGGCGGAGGGTGGGGTCAGGCTGGTCCATCAGGGAACAATCGCGGAACGCGCGGCCACCCGCAAGCCCCGATCAGCCCCACGGACCAGTGCGGGGTCGCGCCGGCACAGGGCGCGGCGCGGCAGCGGGCGCCGGCATTCCGCCTGCCATCTCGCGCAGGGCGGCGATGCGGTTGGCGGTGTTGGGATGGGTTGAAAACAGCTTGTCGTGCTTGAACGCATGAAGCGGGTTGATGATGAACATATGCGCCGTGGCCGGATTGCGTTCGGCGGCAGGATTGTCGATCCGCTGGGCGAATGCCTCGATCTTCTGAAGCGCGCCGGCCAGCCAAAGCGGGTTGCGGCAGATCTCGGCACCCATGCGGTCCGCCTCGTATTCACGGCTGCGGGAAATCGCCATCTGCACCAGCGCCGCCGCAAGGGGCGCAAGGATCATCAACGCCAGCGTGCCGATGAACCCGCCCGGCCGGTCGCGATTGCCAAAGAACATCGCGAAGTTCGCCAGCATCGAAATGGCACCTGCGAAGGTGGCCGTGATGGTCATGATCAGCGTGTCGCGATTCTTCACATGCGCCAGTTCATGCGCCATCACCCCGGCCAGTTCCTCGCGCGTCAGCCGCTGCAACAGGCCGGTGGTGGCGGCAACGGCCGCATTTTCAGGATTCCGCCCCGTCGCGAAGGCGTTGGGCTGGTCCGTTTCGATGATGAAAACGCGCGGCATGGGCAGTTCGGCATTGCGCGCCAGCTGGGCCACCATGCGGTAATATTCGGGGGCCGACCGCTCATCCACCTCGCGGGCGTTGTGTAGGCGCAGCACGGCCTTGTCCGAGTTCCAGTAGCTGAACGCGTTCATGCCGACGGCGATCACCAGCGCGATCATCATGCCGCCGCGCCCGCCGATCAGCGCACCAACGCCAAGAAACAGGGCCGTCATCGCGGCCATCAGGATCGCGGTTTTCGCAAAACCCATGGGAACCTCCATCTTCATGGCGGATATGGGGGATCAATCCTTGGGGGCAAGCCGCCGAAGCGACATGCGGATCAGTGTGGCCGTGTCGGCCTCCGGCATCTCGGCCACGGTCTCGGCCACGGCAGCTGCCGCATCCGCAGGGCCATAGCCCAGATTGGCCAGTGCCGAAAGCGCATCCGCCGTGTTCGCCGCGCGCGTGGGCGGCTTGGGCGGGCTGCGACGCTTGGGCGCAGTGGCGGGTGCGGGATCATCCTCCAGCACCGGAGGTTCGTTTTCAACGCCGCCCATCGCCATGACGGTGGGCGCCTTGGCCTTCAGCTCCAGCACCACGCGCTGCGCGATCTTCGGACCGACGCCCGGCGCCGCCTGAACCGATCGCGCATCGCCCAGGGCAATCGCCCGCGACACGCCTTCCGCGCCCAGAACCCCGAGAATCGCCATGGAGGCGCGGGCCCCGACCCCCTGCACCGTCATCAGCAAACGGTGCCATTCCTTTTCCAGCAGCGTCGGAAAGCCATAAAGCTGCAGCAGATCCTCGCGCACCAGAAGATCGGTAT
This sequence comes from Falsirhodobacter deserti, assembly GCF_004015795.1. Taxonomy (GTDB): domain Bacteria; phylum Pseudomonadota; class Alphaproteobacteria; order Rhodobacterales; family Rhodobacteraceae; genus Falsirhodobacter; species Falsirhodobacter deserti. The sequence goes on from NZ_ML137218.1 coordinate 1,725,285, forward strand.
AAAGGGCCACCGCCTCACCTGGCCCCGGCATCGACGCCAGCGTCCTGTCCGAGACGTAAACGATATAGCCGACGCCACGCACGTCGATCAGCACATGATCCGTGCCGCGGTAATCCAGCCGCCCTGCGATACGCCCGATCATGCCGAAGCCTTTGCCAGCGCCGCCTGAAGCCGGCCCGCGCTTTGCACATGGTGCGAATGGCAGATCGCAACGGCCAGCGCATCGGCGGCATCGGGCCCCGCGATCACCACGCCGGGCAGATGCAGGCGCACCATATGGTCGACCTGCTGCTTGGCCGCGTGCCCCACGCCCACCACGGTCTTCTTCACGGCGTTGGGGGCATATTCGCCCACCTCCAGCCCAGCCTGCGCGGGAACCAGCAGCGCGATCCCCCGCGCCTGCCCCAGCTTCAGCGTGCCGGCGGCGTCCTTATTGACAAAGGTGTGTTCCACCGCGGCCGTTTCGGGCGCATAGCGGGCAACCACTTCGGTCAACTGCGCGTGGAGGGAGCAAAGCCGCCGCGCCAGATCATCCCCCACCGAATGACAGATGCCATTAGCGACATGCGTCACGCGCACCCCCGTCACATCGATGATGCCCCAGCCCATGTTTCGCAGACCGGGGTCGATTCCCAACACGCGCATCCTGTCCCTCCGGTTTTCCAAGGCGATAGCACGAAGCGCGAACATCTGTCACTTGCCAAATGAAGATTTTGCGAACGAAGCCATGCGAATCCCGCATCTCGGCAATGCGAACTGGTGCGTTGTCGTTCACACCCTGCCCGCTTATTTCACCGTCATGCAGCAAGGGTGCTGCATAATTCATCCGTTTGAAAAGGACTGCCACAATGGCCGCTATCGAGACGTCCACCCATGCGCCGGTCGGCACACTCTCGACCTCGCGCTTCGCTTCCTTCTTCCAAGCCGTTCGCGACTGGAACGACGCACGCGTTACCCGCAATGCGCTGAACAAGCTGTCGGACCGCGAACTGAACGACATCGGCCTGACCCGCGCCGACATCGCCAAGTTCTGATCCACGCATCAGTGACGAAAAGACAGGCCGCACGGGGAAACCCGCCGCGGCCTTTGTCTTATCCAGCCTTCCGCATCGTGAGGGCGGACCATTCGCCCAGATCCTCGCGGTGAACCAGCCCGAACCCCTGAGCTTCATAGGCGGCAAGGATCGCTTCCGCCTGCACCACCAGAAGCCCCGACAGGATGATGATCCCGCCCGGTGCGGCATTGGCGGCCATGTCCGGCGCAAGTTCCACCAGCGGGCCTTTCAGGATGTTGGCGAAGATCAGATCGAACGGGGCCGCGGCCTGAAGGTCGGGATGGGCGAAGCCCGCCGCTTCCATGCAGGCGATACGGCCTTTCAGATCGTTGATCTCGACATTGGCGCGGGCAACATCCACGGCCACCTCGTCGATGTCCGAGGCAAGAACCAGCGCGTCCGGAAGCTCTTTCGCGGCCGCCATCGCCAGAACTGCCGTGCCGCACCCGATATCGGCCACCTTGGCAAAGGTCGCACCTTCGTTCAGCAGACGGTCCAGCGCCTTGAGGCAGCCCAGCGTCGTGCCGTGATGGCCGGTGCCGAAGGCCACCGTCGCCTCGATCTGAAGCGGCACGCGGCCTGCGGGCACCTTGCCTGCATCATGAGAGCCATAGACGAAGAACCGTCCGGCATCCACGGGCGCAAGTTCGCGCCGCACATGGGCAACCCAGTCCACTTCGGGCACTTCGGATACCGCGAAAGGCGCGGCCCCGAACGCGGTGCGCAGCAGTTCCAGCGTCACCTCGTCCGGACGGTCAAGAAAATAGGCGCCCACTTCCCAAAGGCCCGAACCGTCCTCGATCTCGAACACGCCGACGCCGGAAGGCTCCGGCTCCATCCGCTCCAGCGCCTCGGCCAGGGCCTCGGCGGTCTCCTCTCCGGGCAGGGTGGTGAGTGCGGTATAGGTCGGCATGATGTCTCCAATGTCGTCGGCGTTTCCGCCTGCCGCCGCTTGGCGGCCCGCCCGGCCCGGCGCCTCCTCTTCACGGGGAGGTCCGGGCCGGGCGGAGTCTGCTTACACGATCTTCTGGCCCGTCTTGGCCCAGTCGGCCATGAATTGCTCCAGCCCCTTGTCGGTCAGCGGGTGGCTGGCCAGCCCCTTGATGACGGCGGGCGGCGCGGTGATCACATCGGCACCGATCAGTGCGCATTGCGACACGTGGTTCGCGTTGCGGACCGAGGCGGCAAGGATCTGCGTGCGGAAGTCGAAGTTGTCGAAGATCGTACGGATGTCCTGGATCAGCTCCAGCCCGTCAAGGTTCATGTCGTCCAGACGGCCGATGAAGGGGCTGATGAACGTCGCGCCCGCCTTGGCGGCCAGCAGTGCCTGATTGGCGCTGAAGCACAGCGTCACGTTGACCATGAAGCCGTCATCGGTCAGCACCTTGCAGGTTTTCAGACCGTCATGCGTCAGCGGCACCTTCACGGCGATGTTCGGCGCGATCTCGGCCAGCTTGCGGCCTTCGGCGATCATGTCATCGGCGTTCAGCGCGACGACTTCGGCCGAAACCGGACCGGACACGATCGAGCAGATTTCTTTCGTGACCTCAAGAATATCGCGGCCCGATTTCAGGATCAGCGACGGGTTGGTGGTCACGCCGTCAACCAGGTTCAGGTCGTTCAGCTCGCTGATGGCCGCCACGTCGGCGGTGTCGACGAAGAATTTCATGATGTCCTCCGGATATCTGCGGGGTTCCCCCCGGGCTTGCCCCCGTGATAGCGCAAGCGAAGGCCATGGGAAAGGGAAAGCGGTTGTCCGAACGGTTCAAGGAAGGCGATCTTGTCGGCGTCCTGACGACCGAGCCGCTGGGCCGCCCGCTGGATTACAAGGCGCCCGAGGGCGGCTGCACCGCCGGCGATCTGGTGGAGGTTCCGCTGGGCCCGCGCCGCGTGCTGGGTTGTGTCTGGGGGCGCGGTCAGGGCGGTTTCGATCCGGCCCGCATCAGGCCGGTCACCCGCATTCTGGACGCGACGCCCCTGCGGGACGAGATGCGCGTTTTCCTGCAACGCGCCGCCGATTACACCCTGACCCCCCTGCCGCAGATGCTGCGCCTTGCCACGCGCGCGCCCGATCTTGGCGCCGGCCCCGCAACCCGCCGCGTTCTGCGCGCAACAGGGCGCGAGCCTGCGCGCGAAACCGATGCCCGCCTGCGGGTGATGGACACGCTGGATACCTTCGGCGGCGCATGGGTCACCGCAAGCGAACTTGCGGCCGAGGCGGGCGTGTCCACCGCTGTGATCAAGGGCCTCGTCAAGGCGGGCGTTCTGGCCGAAGAGGATGCGCCGCGCGATCTGCCCTATCCCCGTCTGAACCCCGACCTGCCATCCAAGGATCTGTCGGACACCCAGGCAACGGCCGCCGCCGCCTTGGCCGCATCCGTGGCGACGGGCGATTATGGCACCACCCTGCTGAAGGGCGTCACCGGATCCGGCAAGACCGAAGTTTACCTTGAGGCCGTTGCAGAATGCCTGCGGCAGGGCCGCCAGGCGCTGGTCCTGCTGCCCGAAATCGCCCTGACCGCCGGTTTTCTGGATCGGGTCGAACAGCGGTTCGGCGCCAAGCCCGCCGAATGGCATTCGGGCGTCACCTCCACCGAGCGTCGGCGGTTGTGGCGCATGATCTCCGAAGGGGAGGCGCAGCTGGTCGTGGGCGCCCGATCGGCCCTGTTCCTGCCCTTCCGCGAACTCGGGCTGATTGTCGTGGATGAAGAACACGACACCTCCTACAAGCAGGAAGAGGGCGTGCTTTACAACGCCCGCGACATGGCCGTGCTGCGCGCCTCCATCTGCGGGGCGCAGGTGGTGCTGGCCTCGGCAACGCCGTCACTGGAAACATGGGTGAATGCCGATACGGGCAAATACCGCCGGCTGGATCTGACTGCCCGCTTCGGGGCGGCCGAGCTGCCGGACATGCGGGCCATCGACATGCGGGCCGAACGCCTGCCCCCGAACCGCTGGGTGTCGGAAACACTGGCAAAGCAGGTGGAGCGGCGCATCGCTGCAGGCGAACAATCGCTGCTGTTCCTGAACCGGCGCGGCTATGCGCCCGTCACCATCTGCCGCGCCTGCGGGCATCAGGTGGGCTGCACCGAATGCGACGCGCGGATGGTCGAACACCGGTTCCTGAAGCGCCTTGTCTGCCACCAATGCGGCGCGACCCGCCCCGTGCCCGAAGCCTGCCCCGCCTGTTCGGTGGAAGGAAAGATGGCCGCCGTCGGCCCGGGGGTGGAGCGGATGGCCGAGGAAGTGGCCGAGCGTTTTCCCGATGCCCGCGTTTCTGTCCTGTCATCGGACCTGTTCGGTACAGCGCGGGCACTGAAGGAATCCATCCAGACCATCGCCGAGGGCGGCGCGGACATCATCATCGGCACGCAGATCGTGGCCAAGGGCCACAACTTTCCCCTTCTGACGCTGGTGGGAGTGATCGACGCCGATCTTGGCCTTCAGGGATCGGACCTGCGCGCGGCGGAACGCACTTTCCAGCTGATGCGCCAGGTGGCCGGCCGCGCGGGGCGGGCGGAAAAGGCAGGCGTGGCCCTGCTGCAAACCCACCAGCCCGAACATCCCGTGATCCGCGCCATCCTGACCGGCAACGAGGAAGATTTCTGGCGCGCCGAGGCCGCAGAGCGCCGAATGGCCGGCGCGCCCCCCTTCGGCCGGATGGCCGGCATCATCCTGTCGCATCCCGACGTGGCCACCGTTTTCGATTTCGCGGGGGAACTGGTGCGCCGCGACGGGCCGCTGCGGGCCATCGGCGCGCAGATCTTCGGCCCTGCCCCCGCCCCCATCGCCCGCGTGCGTGGACGCCACCGTGTCCGCATCCTGATAAAGGCCGACCGCAGCGCCCCCTTGCAAGCGGCACTTGCCGAATGGGCCGCGCAACTGAAGCCGCCTGCCAACCTGCGCCTTGCCATCGATATTGATCCCCAAAGCTTCCTCTGACGGCGGGCGATGCCTATATACCGGCCAACTACGGAGGGTTTATTCCATGTTCTTCACCAAACCGACCGCGATGGTTCGCGCCGAAGATGCGCTTCCCGGCCGCCCCGAGCCCCTGCCCACCGCCGAAACCCACTTCCTGTCCGGCATCCCGCTGAAATCCCCCGTACCTGCGGGGATGGAGGAGGCGATGTTCGGCATGGGCTGCTTCTGGGGCGTGGAGCGGCGTTTCTGGAAGGTGCCGGGCGTGTGGCTGACAATGGCCGGTTATGCCGGCGGCTTCACGCCCAACCCCACCTACAAGGAAACCTGCACCCAGATGACCGGCCACAACGAGGTGGTGCGCGTGATCTTCGATCCGAAGGTGGTGACCTATGCCGATCTGCTGAAGGTGTTCTGGGAAAACCATGACCCGACGCAGGGCATGCGGCAGGGCAACGATGTCGGCTCCACCTATCGTTCGGGTATCTATTACTACACCCCCGAACAGAAGGCACAGGCCGAGGCGACGAAAGCCGAATTCGAGGCGAACCTGAAGGCCGCAGGTTACGGCGCCGTGACGACAGAAATCGTGCCGGTGCCGGAATTCTATTACGCCGAGGATTACCACCAGCAATATCTGGCTAAGAACCCCGACGGGTATTGCGGCCTGCGCGGCACGGGCGTGACCTGCGCGATCTGACGGAAAAGGGGCCACGCGGCCCCTTTTTTCTTTCCTTTGCGTGAAAGCCCCGTAACAAAAGCGTCAACTTGCGGGAGGGGCATATGGCAACGGTTGATGACGTTCTGGCGATCGGGGGTGCGGGGCGCTTCCAGCGGCGATTGCTGGGAATTTTCGGGCTGGTCTGGACAGCGGATGCGATGCAGGTCATCGCGGTCGGCTTTTCCGCCGCATCCATCGCGGCAACCTTCGGGCTGACGATCCCGCAGGCGCTGCAAACCGGCACTTTGTTCTTTCTGGGCATGTTTCTTGGGGCTGCGGCCTTCGGGCGGCTGGCCGACCGGATCGGACGGCGGCGGGTGCTGCTGATCACCGTGGCACTGGATGCGGTGTTCGGCCTTTTGTCGGTTTTGGCGCCCAGCTTCGGCATCCTGCTGGCCTTGCGCTTCCTGACCGGCATGGCTGTTGGCGGCACGCTTCCCGTGGATTACGCGATGATGGCCGAATTCCTGCCGCCCAAGAACCGCGGTCGCTGGCTGGTCGGGCTGGAGGGGTTCTGGGCAGTCGGCACCCTCATCATCGCGCTGACGGCATGGATCGCCAGCCTTCTGGGCATCACCGAGGCATGGCGCTGGATGTTTGCCGTTGCCGCCCTGCCCGCGCTGATCGGGATCTGGCTGCGCCTGTGGATTCCGGAATCGCCGATGTATCTTCTGAAATCGGGCCGCGAGGATGAGGCGAAGGCCGTGTTGGCCCGCGTGCTGCACGTCAACGGCCAGAAGATGCCCGACGGGGTGCGGCTTGACCTGCCGGCCCCCGCCCGCTTCACCCCCGCCCTGCGCCGCATGACGATGGCTGTGGCGGCGCTGTGGTTTCTTGTCTCGGTCGCCTATTACGGGGTGTTTGTCTGGGTGCCGGGGCAGCTTGCATCAGAAGGGTTCGGCTTCGTCCGCGGTTACGGCTTTCTGGTGGTCGTCGCGCTGGCGCAGCTGCCCGGCTATGCCCTTGCGGCCTATGGCGTCGAACGCTGGGGGCGCAGGCCGACACTGATCGGTTTTCTGCTGACCTCGGCCGCCGGATGCGCACTTTTCACCGTGGCCGGAAGCGATGCCCTGGTCGCCCTGTCGCTGCTGGTGATGAGCTTTGCATTGCTGGGCACCTGGGGCGCGCTTTATGCCTTCACGCCCGAGCTTTATCCCACCGGCCTGCGGGCCACGGGTATGGGCGGCGCAGGGGCGATGGCGCGTCTGGGCGGGCTTGCCGCCCCCTCGCTGGTCGGGCTGGTGGTGGCGCAGAGCTTCACGCTGGCCATCGGCCTGTTCGCGGGGCTGCTGCTGCTGGCGGCCCTTGCCGCCGCCACGATCCGCACCGAAACGCGCGGCGCAAGCATCGCATAACGAAATCGCCCGGAGTTTTCCTCCGGGCGCTGGCTTTAGCGGCGATCGTCTTCGTCGTCTGCATCCCGTTCGTCGCCGGGAAGCGTGAAGAAGCTATCGGCATTGGAATAATCGACCGACTCTTCTTTCTCTTCCTCATCCTTGCGGGTGAAGATCTCGAACTCGGGGGCGACGCGGGGTTCGTCCTCGTCCATCGCCAGCGACTGTTCTGTGGACACCAGCTTGCGGCGTTCGTCATCGGACATGACCACGCCTTCTGCCGCCCGTTTGCGGGCAGCCTGCTGCACCTGCGAATCCAGTTCGGTTTGGCGGCACAGGCCCAGCGCGACGGGATCGATCGGCGTCATGGACTGGATGTTCCAGTGCGTGCGTTCGCGAATCGACTGGATGGTGGGCTTGGTGGTACCGACCAGCTTGGCGATCTGGCCGTCCGTCAGTTCGGGGTGGAACTTCACCAGCCAAAGGATCGCGTTCGGACGGTCCTGGCGCTTGGACAGCGGGGTATAGCGCGGGCCGCGGCGCTTGTCTTCGCCCTGGGCGGCAGCGTTGAACTTCAGCTTCAGCTTGTGAAGCGGGTTCTTCTGGCCCTTCTCGATCTCGGACGCATCAAGCTGGTTGTTGGCCACCGGATCGAAGCCCTTCACCCCCGTCGCCACATCGCCATCGGCAATGCCCTGCACCTCAAGTTCGTGCATTCCGCAAAAATCGGCGATCTGCTTGAAGGACAGCGTCGTGTTGTCGACCAGCCAGACAGCGGTCGCCTTGGCCATCAGGGGCTTCGTCATGAGGTTGCTCCTTTACACATCTCTCCCGCGCCGGGAAAACGGCTGCGGGCGGACCCGCGACTTTCGCTTTCGGGAATTGCCGCTGTATATAGGTCATGGACACGGGAAGGGGAAGGGAAAATGCGCCTTGCGCTGCTGCTGATCCTGCTGGCGCTGCCTGCACGGGCGCAAGCGTTCGACTATTACATCCTTGCCCTGTCATGGTCGCCCACATGGTGCCAGACCGATGGCGGCCCGCACGAGCCGCAGTGCCGGCAGGATTTTGGCTTCATCGTTCATGGCCTTTGGCCGCAATATGAAGAAGGCTGGCCGGAATGGTGCGAAACGGACGCACGCGGCCCCTCGCACGCAGATCGTGCGGCAATGGCCGATATAACCGATCCCGATCTGGCCCTGCACGAATGGCGCAAGCACGGAACCTGCACGGGATTGTCGGCCAGCGGCTATTATGCCCAGACGCGGAAGGCGTGGAACAGCGTGACGCTTCCCCCTGCCCTGCAATCCCTGCGACACGATCGCCGCCTTCCCGCAAGCGAGGTAGAAGAAGCGTTCCTGTCCGCCAATCCGCAGATGGTGGCCGATGGCGTGACCGTCACTTGCGACGCGGGCCGGATCGACGAGGTACGCATCTGCATGACCCGTGATCTTGCCCCCCGCACCTGCGCGCCCGATGCGCGGCGCGATTGCACCAGGACAGCCGTGATGCCGGGGCGTTAATCCCCCGGCATTTCCAGAACGATCTTCCCGATATGGGCAGAACTTTCCATCCGCGCATGGGCCTTCGGCGCATCGTCCATCGCAAAGGTGCTGTCCATGACAGGCCGCACCTTGCCCGCCGCGATCATCGGCCAGACGTTCCGCTCCACCTCGGCGGCGATGCGGGCCTTGGCGAGGGTGCTTTGCGGACGAAGGGTTGATCCCGTGATGGTCAGGCGGCGGGTCATCACCTCTGTCAGGTTCATCTGCACCTTGGCGCCCTGAAGGAAGGCGATCTGCACCAGCCGCCCGTCATCGGCCAGCGACTTGATGTTCCGCGCGACGTAATCGCCCCCCACCATGTCGAGGATCAGGTTCGCGCCGCCCTCCATCCGCATGATCTCGACGAAGTCGCTGTCGCGATAATTGATCGCCTCGGCCCCCAGTTCGGCACAGGCATCGCATTTGTCATCGCTGCCGGCCGTGGCAAAGACACGCGCGCCAACTGCGCTTGCGATCTGGATCGCGGTGGTCCCGATGCCGGAGGATCCGCCATGAACCAGAAACCGCTCCCCTGCCATCAGGCCGCCGCGCATCACCATGTTGGACCAGACGGTGAAGCATGTTTCGGGCAGGCAGGCAGCCTCGGCGAGTGAAAGGCCCTCGGGAACCGGCAGCGCGTGATCGGCCTGCGTGACCACATGCGTGGCATAGCCGCCGCCCGGAAGCAGCGCACAAACGGCGTCGCCTACCTTCCAGCGGGTGACACCCGGCCCCACCGCGGCCACATGCCCCGCACATTCCAGCCCCGGCAAGGGAGAGGCATCGGGCGGCGGCGCGTAAAGCCCCGCCCGTTGCAGCGCATCGGGCCGGTTCACCCCGGCAAAGGCCACACGGATCAGGATCTGCCCGTGGCTGGGCACGGGTGCGGGGACGTAATCGACCTTCAGCACCTCGGGCCCGCCATGTTCGGTGATGGCGACGGCGCGCATCATCTCCGGAAGCTCTGTCGTCATTGGGTGCGCCCGGGCATGTCCTGCGAAGTGCGGGGCGCGCGGATCCACGACAGCGGGGCGGCCATCGCCTTGGCAAGCGGATTGCCCGCACATTTCGCCTTCACCATCTCGATCCGCATCACGCCGGCGATCCGGCGGTCCAGAAAGTCCCACGTGGCCTGATTGCCGGCGCTGTCATCGCCCAGCCAGAACAGCACGGTGGCGGCATAAACGCCCGAAAGGGTGGCGCGCTTGGTGTACCAGTTCACGTCATCGGACGTATCGCCCAGCGCCTGCCAGATGGAATCGGCCGTATGCCACACGGCCCGCGCCCCATCGCCCGCATGTTGCGGCAGTGCGAACAGCGTGGATCCGCGGCGAACGGCCTCCCTGTCGGCCTCTTCCAAGCGAAAGCGGATCAGGGCCGCCACCTTCTCGGAATAGCGCAAACCGTCCAGTTCGTTTCCCGCCGCCCGCTCGACCATCCGGGCATCACCGCGCCAGTGATAGGCCAGCGCAAGATCCACCGCGCCGCGCGGGAACAGCGCCCGCCCCAGCCCCGGCGACACGCCCGCATCGGCCAGCGCAGCCCGCAGTGTCGCCTCGGACCAGCCATCAAACGCGACATGTGCCAGCGCGGCGTCGATTACGGCGTTTTTCGCGTCTGTCGTTTCCATCGGCATACCTCGCTTGCAGTAGACAGGAGGGATATAGTGTCTTATATGAGCCCGGCCTGCACAATCGTGCAACTCTAGCTTAGGAAGGTGGTGACACCACATGCAGGTCAGCGTTCGTGACAATAACGTCGAACAGGCCCTCCGGGCCCTGAAGAAGAAACTTCAGCGCGAAGGCGTTTTCCGTGAAATGAAGCTCAAGCAACATTTCGAGAAACCGTCCGTGAAGAAAGCGCGCGAGCAAGCCGAGGCCGTTCGTCGTGCCCGTAAACTCGCCCGTAAGAAAGCGCAGCGCGAGGGTAACCTCTAAGACGCGTCAAAGCTGGACCTTCGGGTCATCGTTGAACCCCCTTGCCTTGGCTTGGGGGTTTTTCGTTATACGGGAATGGCGGTCGTGCGGAACACCGTCTTCAGCGCGAAGGACGAATGCATCTGCGCCACGCCCGGAAGCCGCGCCAGATGCTGGCGGTGGATGCGGGCGAAATCCTCGGTATCCTGCGCCACCACCTTCAGAAGATAATCGGCATTGCCCGCCATCAGGTGGCATTCCAGCACGTCGGGGATGCGCTGGACCGCCGCCTCGAACGCGGCCAGAACCTCATCCGCCTGCCCCGACAGCGTGATTTCCACGAAAACCACGGTGGGGCGTTCCATCTTGCGGGCGTTCAGCAGCGCGACGTAACCGGCGATGAAGCCCTCTTCCTCCAGCCGCTGCACGCGGCGATGGCAGGCAGAAGCGGACAGGTTTACCTGTTCGGCCAGATCGGCATTGGTGATGCGCCCCTGCCGCTGCAGGACGTTGAGGATGCGGCGATCGGTCGGGTCGAGTTTCATCCGGGCGAACCTTTGGCTGACGGCACGGCCATACGCCGAAGCCGCCCGGATGGGAATGTCAAACCTGCGGCTTCTGCGCCAGAAGATCGCGGATCTGCACAAGAAGTTCCTCTTGCGTGGGGCCCTTGGGCACGGCCGGCGCTGCGACGGCTTCCAGCTGTTCCTTGCGGTGCGCGGCGTCCTTCACCCGGTTCACGATCTTCACCAGCAGGAACACCACGAAGGCGATGATCAGGAAGTTGATGACCGACATGATGAAGCTGCCATAGGCGAAGATCGCCGCACCCGAAGCGCGCGCCTGTTCAAGGCTGGCCTCCAGCGGAACGCTGCCCGACAGCACCCAGTAAAGGTTCGTGAAGTCGATGCCGCCGATGATCAAGCCGATCACCGGGTTGATCAGGTCGTTGACGATGGAATTGACGATGGCGGTGAATGCCGCCCCGATGATGATCCCCACGGCAAGATCCAGCACGTTGCCGCGTGCGATGAACTTGCGGAATTCTTCAAGCATGGTCTGCCCCCGTTATTTGCGTCACCCCGTGAGTATGCCACACAGCCCCCTTCTTTCGAGTGGGACGCCGCCCGCGAGCGGCATTTACATCCCTGGATGCCCGCAGCTTCATGACCTCGTTGTAGCCTGGCAAAGCCTTTGCCAGAATCGGCCCCGTCGGCCGGCCGGTGGGCGAGCCGCCAAAGGGCTCAAGCGTGATCTCGTAAAGCTGCCCCTGTGCGGGCGCGGCGGGGGCGTCCAGCATATCGGTCCGGTCCGCTTCCAGAAGGCCCATGGGAACGGGTCCCGTCTGCTGCGATTGCAGCGTCCAGACCTGCATCTGCCGCCCCTCGGGCACGTCGACCTCACTGACAAAGCGGATGCGGGCAGAGGAGTGCCGTAATCCTTCACCACGGCGCAGGCATTGCCGGCATCATCTATCAGGACCGCCACGACCACGGGTTCGGGACGAAGGACGGTGCTGCCGGTGTATAGCCCCACCGCAAGCGCAAGGGCCGCCGCAAGGCCCGCCGGAAGGAAGCGGCGCAAGCGCGGTTGGCATGCTTGCGGCGCGGGGGCATTCCCCCAGCCGCCCTGTGGACGGGGCAGCGGTTCCGCGGTCAGGTCAAGCGGCAGCAGCCGGTCGCTGCAGGATGCGCTGGGCCACGCCCATCAGGCGGCCCCCCTCCAGTTCCATGATGCGGCGCAGCGCGGACTGTTCGTCCCAAGCACAGGCCGCCAGCGCAATATCGCACCTGCCAGCGTCCTGGATGCAAGCTCCTCTTTCCGGTACGGGGCCGCTGAAGCCGGAGCGTTGCATGCCATCGTCGGTGAAGTCCAGTTGCAGCATTAGCGCTCCTTTTCGAAGGAATGAACACACCAAACCGATTGATTGGATGCAGCCACAAAATTCGTACCCGCCTGCATCCAGATCGCGCCTCCCGCGTGTCTTGGGGGGTACGGGCGGCAATGACCGACCCGCAACAGTAAGGACACAAGATGATCAAACTGCACGCTGCCCTTGCCGGCACCACCCTTGTCCTTTCCGCACCCGCCTTTGCGGCCCCCGCTGCCGGGCTGGTCGATGGCGACACACTCGTGATATTCGACACCGACGCGCCGTCGGGCGTCTCGATGATGCAGGTCAGCGGCGTTGATGCGCTTGTCGGCATCGACTTCCGTCCGGCCAACGAAACGCTGGTTGGCGTGACGTCCGAAGGCCGGATCGTCATCATCGACACGGCACCCGGCGCGGCCACCGCGCTGTCCACGATGCCCCCCCACAGATGGCCGACATTCCCGCGAGCGTCGATTTCAACCCGATGGCCGACCGCCTGCGCCTGATGACCGGCACCACCAACCACCGCGCGAACATGGACATCGGAGAGGGTGACGGTCAACGGCTCGCTCGCCTACGAGGACGGCGACATGCATGCCGGCGAGGCGCCCATGGTCGCAGCGGCGGCCTACACCAATTCCCATGGCAAGCCCGAGGCGACGGCGATGTATGACATCGACACCACCATCGGCGCACCGATCCGCCAAACCTCGCCCAATGACGGCACGCTGGCCGCCATTGGCAAGCTGGGCTTCGAGCTGAATGACAAGGCGACCGCCTTCGATATCCAGACCACGGCAGACGGCGTGAACATCGCGTGGCCGGTCGCCTGCGGCACGATCCATACGGTCGATCTGGAACCGGCGCGGCGACCGAGGTCGGGATGATCAAAGGCGATCTGACCGACATCCCCGTGATATCGGCCATGTGAAGGATCCTGCCCCTGACCGGAAACGGTCGGGGGCGATCTTCAAACGGGTGCGAACGAAGCCACGAGTCGACACGTGGCAGCGAAATGGCGTATTTCTTCAGGGCATCATCCCGATGCCGCACGGGCCTGCACCGCCCGCTTCACGCCTTAACGCAAAGACGCCCATGGCCCCCCGACCCAACAAGACCGACCGATCATCCAAGGGCTTCTTCGGTGTCGGCCTTTACCGCCCCAAGCACGCCCACAACATCGGGCAGGTCCTGCGCGCGGCAGACAACCACCGTGCCAGCTTCGTTTCCATCGAGGGCGGGAGGAGCGAGGACATCAGAAGCGCGGCCAACACCTTCGACACGCAGCTTTCGATGCCCGTCTACATGGTGGAGGATCTGTTCGATCACCGCCCCCACGGCACGCAGGTCGTCGTCATCGACCTGATCGACGGGGCCACGGATCTGCGCACGTTCATCCATCCGCCGCGCGCCCTTTACATGTTCGGGCCAGAGGACGGAACGCTTGGCCGTGCGCATACCGGCCGCGCCCAGCACGTCGTTCATATTCCCACGAATGATTGCATGAACCTTGCCGCATCGGTGAATGTCGTTCTTTACGACCGGATGCTGAAGGAACATCTGGGCATGACCCATGCGCGCGAGGCCGCGCAGGCCAGGGCCCGCGCAGCGGCACGGACAAAGGCGGCACTGCGCGAACCTTCCGGCTGAGGGGGCACGGGGACCGCCCCGGAAACCCTCAGGGCTCGGGTTCGGCCGAGGCGAGAAGATGCGCCAGTTCCGGCTTGCAGGAACCACAGTTCGTGCCTGCGCGCAGGGCTCTGCCGATCCCCTCCACGGAAACCAGCTTCTGCGTCTGAATGCTTCGCAGGATCGTCTTTGCGCCGATGCCGAAACATGCACAAACCAGTGCGCCCTCGTCTTCGCGATCCGCACCGGGCTGCCCGGCAAGAATATCCAGCCCGCAATCGGACCCGACCGCTGCCGCGACGTATCTGCGCGACACCGCAACCGGATCGGCCGAGATGAACAGCGCCCCCACAAGCCGCCCCCCTTCGAGGAAGGCCAGCCGCAGAACGCCACGCCGATCGTCCCGCATCGTCAGCGGTTCAGCCTGCGAGCCAAGCAGGCGCGCTGCCGCCCTGCCCCAGTCATCGGGATGATGGCGGCCCGCCAGTTCAATCTGGAAACCGCCCTCCAGCGCCGCCTCGGCCCAGTAATCGCAATCGGGGCGCATCTTGCGGGCCGATACCGCAAAGCCGTACCACGCCGCCCTGAACGGTCGGATCGCCACGGCGGCCGATTTCAGCGCCGGCTGGCCCGAGACGGGATCTGTCACCGCAGGGATGATCGCGCCGATCCGGCCCGTCGGGGCCGTTTCGCCCGTCCAGTGGATGGGCGCGAACGGCTCGCCCTGCCCCACGCTGTCAGTCACCGTGACACGCAGAACGGCGCGGCCATGTGGGGTGGACACCTCGGCCAGCGCGCCCGTCTGAAGGTGCAGACGCCCTGCATCTGCGGGATGCAGGTCCAGATACGGTTCGGCCAGATGCTGGCCAAGACGCGGGGCAAGGCCGGTGCGGGTCATCGTGTGCCAATGATCGCGCACGCGTCCGGTGTTCAGCCGGAACGGAAATGCCTCTTCCACCGGCGCCGGGGCACGCGGGATGATCGGCAGCATCCGGCCCTTCCCGGAAGGCGTGGTGAACCGGCCGTCCCCGAAGAAACGCCCGCCTTTTTTCGTTGCCGATCGCGGCCAGTGGAAGGGTTCCAGATCGTCATAGGCCGCCACATCGATCGCGGCGAGGTCCGAGATGTCGAAGTCGCTGCCCAGCGCCCCCGCCACGCCGGACAAGGCCGCATGTTCGGCGAACACCTCGGCCGCGTGCGCCCAGCCGAAGGCCTGCGGCCAGCCCATCCGGCAGCCGATTTCGGCGATGATGCGCCAATCGTCCCGCGCCTGCCCGGCAGCGGGAAGGCTTCGCCGCTGCCGGCTGATGCAGCGTTCCGAATTCGTGACGGTGCCGTCCTTTTCGCCCCAGCCGGTGGCGGGCAGCAGCACATGGGCCAGCCGCGTCGTGTCGGTTTTCTCCATCATGTCCGATACCACCACAAAGTCGCATCCGGCGATGGCGCGGGCCACGCGATCCGCTTCGGGCATGGAAACGGCAGGATTGGTGCACATGATCCACAGGGCCTTGATCCGCCCCTCCTCCACCGCGCGGAATATGTCCACCGCCTTCAGGCCCGGCGCGCCTGCCATGCGCGGCGTGTTCCAGAAGGTTTGAACGGCCTTGCGATGGGCGGGATTTTCAATCTCCAGATGGCAGGCAAGCATATTGGCCAGCCCGCCAACCTCGCGCCCGCCCATCGCGTTGGGCTGCCCCGTGACCGAGAATGGCCCCATTCCCGCCCGTCCGATCCGCCCCGTTGCAAGGTGGCAGTTTATGATGGCGTTGACCTTGTCCGTCCCACTGTCCGACTGGTTTATCCCCTGCGAATAAACCGTGACGACCTTTTCCGAACCGGTCCAAAGATCAAGGAACCCCGACAGATCGCCCGGCGAAAGTCCCGAAGCATCGGGATCGGTCGCATGTGCAGCGGCAAGGGCACCGGCCATGCCTTCCACATGGGCCGAAAAGGCCTGATCGATCAGCCCGCGGCGGTCGATCTCTGCCAGCAGCAGGTTGAACAGGACGGCATCCGCGCCCGGGGCAAGCGCCAGATGCAGATCGGCAATGTCGCAGGTGGCTGTGCGACGGGGATCGATGACGACCACCTTCGTTCCACGCGCGGCACGGGCGGCGGCAAGGCGCTGATACAGCACCGGATGGCACCATGCGAGGTTGGAACCCACAAGCACCACCGTGTCCGCCAGTTCCAGATCCTCGTAAAGGCCGGGAACGGTATCGGTGCCAAAGCCCCGTCTGTGCCCCGCGACCGAGGAGGCCATGCACAGACGGGAGTTTGTGTCGATATTCCCCGAGCCGATGAAGCCCTTCATCAGCTTGTTGGCGACATAGTAATCCTCGGTCAGCAACTGCCCGGAAACATAGAAGGCGACGGAATCCGGTCCGTGTTTCGCGATGGTTTCGGTGAAACGGGCGGCGACAAGATCCAGCGCCTCGTCCCAGCCGGTTTCGCGGCCGTGGATGCGTGGCGCCAGAAGCCGCCCCTGAAGGCTCACCGTCTCGCCCAGGGCAGATCCCTTGACGCAAAGGCGGCCCGCATTGGCCGGATGATCAGGATCGCCCTTGATGGACAAGCCGCCCGCGCCATCGGGCGTGGCAAGCACGCCGCAGCCGACACCGCAATACGGGCATGTGGTTCGGATTGCGGGGGGAGTGGGTTGCATGTTCATCAGCACGCCTCGGCCAGTTGTGCAGGCTCGGGGGCCGCCTTGGGTTGAAAGGCAGGCCCGAAGATCAAGGCATCGCGCATCGCGCCGATATTCGCTTCCCGCTGAAGCAGATCATAGAACCAGCCCCCGTCGGCGGTGTCGCCATACATGACGATCCCGATGATCCGGTCGCCCTGCAGGACCAGCCGCTTGTAGATCCCGCCTTGCGGATCGCGCAGCACGATATCTTCCCGCCCCTCGCCCGGGGCGAAATCGCCCGCGCCGAACAACTCGCACCCCGTGACCTTCAGGCGCGTCGCGGTCTGCACGGGACGGAAGGTGGCCGGTTTGTTCAGCAAGGTCTGCGCCAGAACCTCGGCTTGGAGGTAAAGCGGTGCGACAAGCCCGAACAGCTGGTCGCGGTGTTCCACGCATTCGCCAAGGGCGAAGATATGCGGATCGCTGGTGCGCATTGCATCATTGACCACGATTCCGCGCGCCACCTCCAGACCGGCATCATTTGCAAGCCGTGTTTCGGGCCGGATACCGACAGCCATGCAAACGAGATCGGCGGGATAAACCGTCCCATCCTCCAGCAGCACCGCCTCGGCCTTGCCGTCGCCAAGGATCGCTTTCGTTGCGCCCTTGCAGTGAACGGTGATGCCGCGCCGTTCCAGATCCTGTTGCAGCAAAGCGCCGGCCGCGGGATCAAGCTGGCGTTCCATCAGGTGGCCCATCAGGTGGATGACGGTCACGCTCGCGCCCCGTGCGGCCATGCCCGCTGCCGCCTCCAGCCCAAGAAGACCGCCGCCGATCACCACCGCGCTTTTGCCAGCCAGACCCGCCGCGATCATGGCCTCCGTATCCTCCAGGTCGCGATAGGTCACGACGCCCGGAAGCTCTTTCCCAACCACGGGAATGATGAAAGGCGCAGATCCCGTGGCCATCACCAGCGCATCATAAGGCGTGTCCCCGCCCGCCGAGCGGACGATCCGCGCGCTGCGGTCGACCTGCGTGACGGATTCGCCGAAACGGCAGGTCACGCCGCGGGCCGCATACCAGCCCTCGTCATGCGTCACGATCTGGGCATAGGTCTTTTCGCCCGACAGCACCGGCGACAGCATCAGCCGGTTATAGTTTCCGCGCGGCTCGGCGTTGAACAGCGTCACCTCCCACTGGTCGGGTGCGGCGTTGAAAAGATGCTCCAGCATCCGGCCCGAGGCCATGCCCGCGCCGATGACCACAAGTTTGCGCTTCATCACGCCCCCTCACGCCGTTTGCGACAGTTGCGCACGCGACATGCGGGCGATGGACAGGTGCATCCAGACGGCGCAGCAGGCAACCAGAACGAACAGCACCATGAAGCAGCTGGACCACAGTCCCGTCTGGTCCTTCAGCCATCCGAAAAGCAGCGGCAGGATGAACCCGCCAAGCCCGCCGATCATCCCGACCAGTCCGCCCACGGCCCCGACATTCTGCGGATAGTAATTCGGGATGTGCTTGTAGACCGCTGCTTTCCCAAGGCTCATGAAAAAGCCAAGCGTGAAGATGACGGTCAGGAAGATCCATGTCGGAACGGTTGCGGGCATGGACAGGATTGCCGTCGCCACCAGCGAGACGGCGAAGGTCATGTAAAGCACCGTCCGTGCCCCGATGCGGTCGGACAGCACGCCGCCATAGGCGCGGAAGATGGATGCAGGGATGGAATAGGCCGCGCCTACGATACCTGCCATCCGCATGTCGAAGCCATAAACCCCGATCAGGTAATGCGGCAGCCAAAGTGCCAGCGCCACGAAGGCCCCGAAGCTGAAGAAATAATAGGCGGCGAAGCGCCAGACCTGGCCGTTTTTCAGCGGCGCGAATTCCTCGCGGAAACTGCGGGCGGGGGCGGCCGCGCCGCGGCGGGCGGCGGTCACGGGATCTTCCTTGCTCAGCACCCAGAACAGGATCGCGGTCAGGGCAAGAACACCGGCCCAGATGTGCGCGGTGGCCTGCCAGCCAACCGCGAACATCACGAAGGGGGCGGCGAACTTGGTTACCGCCGCGCCGACATTGCCGACGCCGAAGATGCCCAGTGCCGTACCCTGCCGGTCCGCACCGTAGAAGCGCGAAACATAGGCCACGCCCACCGCAAAGGATCCGCCCGCCAGACCCACGCCCAGCGCCGCCACCAGCATCTGCGCGTAGGTTGCGGCCCAGCCCAGCAGAAAGGTCGCCAGCGCCGCCGCCAGCATGGTGAGGGTATAGACAAGGCGCCCGCCCAGCCGGTCCGTCATCACGCCCAGACCAAGCCGGACAAGCGAGCCTGAAAGGATCGGCATGCCGACCAGAAGGCCGAACTGCGTATCGCTCAGCGAAAGCTGGTCGCGGATCTGCAAGCCGATGATGGAAAAGATGGTCCAGACGGCGAAGCAGATCGTGAAGGAAACTGTTGAAAGGGTCAGCGCGCGGCTGGCATCCGGTGCGGTGGTTTGAACAGGCATGGGTCCTCCGATGGCAAACTGGCTTCAGTAGCGTTCTGAAAGCGGTGCCCGGCGCCATCATGGCGGCATGCGGCTTCGTGCGCTTTCGTGATGCCACGCCTCGTTGCGTGATCGTGCCGCGGCTTTGCGGCGTATCGGTGGAACAGCTTCGCTCCGGCCCTGAAGCACAGCATTGCCCTGCTCAGGCAGACCCACAATGATCGGGGCAACGTGCAAGGGGATCTTCCGGGCATTTTCGTCAAGCGCCGAAATTTTGCGCGGTTTCGAAGGTGAAAGACCCGCAACTGGGCTCCATTCCAAGCCTAAGCGGACCCACGGCCGTGGGAAGTCGAAGGCTTCTTCCGAGCTGCTTCGATCAGAAGTCTGGTTGACGACTATTGGCTGACTGGCAAAAACCGAGCGCTTGGTATGGGATTCATGATGCGAACGCTCCATACGAAAAACATGCGGCACAGCGGCAGACTGTGGTTGACGCCGCCCGCATTTGCTTCGGCAGGACCGGCTTTCACCGCGCCACGACCGACGCCATCTGCACCGAGGCGGGCATGAGCACGGGCAAGCTTTTCAATTACTTCCCGAACAAGAGGGCGCTGATCCTTGCCGTCATCGTGGATCAGGCCCGAGAGACCTTCCGCCAGTTGGAGGCTCTGCTGTGGCAGGACGACCTCGTGGCCGCCCTCGGGGATATGCTGGACGAGATATTGCGACTGTCCGGCAACGCGCCGGAGCGGCGACTGATCCTCGAGGTGGCTGCAGAGGGAGCGGCGAGTTAAGCAAGGCAGGAGGGAATGTTTCCTCGCTCGTGTGAACGGCGGCTAAAGGGATGTGCCGGCTGCTCCCCCCGAAAGTCGTGTTATCCTGAACGGGATCACCGCATTCGAAAGGAGAACGGCCACGCGCGTAAAGAAAGCAGGAAGCCTTGAGACCCTTGCCGTAGTCGGCATCGACATCGGCAATGACACAATCCACCTGGTCGGTTTTGACTGCGGCGGCCAGCTGGTCTTGCGCCAGCAGATCCCGCGACAGGCGCTGACCCCTGCCTTTGCCGCCCCTGAGAACTGGACAGTTTGAAACTGGAGTTTTCGGCTAACATTCTCTGGCTGGGAGAGGAACTGAAGACGATGAAGGTGTCGAGGTTTACGGAAGCGCAGAAGGCGTTCATCCTGAAGCAGGGCTAGGAAGGCACGCCGGTGGCGGAGATCTGCCGCAAGGCAGGGATCACCAATCGTCCTGCTTCAACTGGAGTAAGGAGGATCATTGAACAGTCCAGTGGACTGTTCAATCGACGAACGCGGTATGGAGGGTTGCTGCCTGATGATATGCGCCGGCTGAAGGCGCTGGAGGACGAGAACAGCCGGCTGAAGAAGGTCGTGGCTGACCTGCCCCTGGACCGGGAGATGCTGCAGGACGTCATCCGACGAAAGCTCGTTCGCCAGCCGGCTTGAACCGGTGGCGCCTGCTGGCTCACCGTGCCCGCACACGGGCACTGGTCGATGGGATGTTGGTGGACTGGGGTGTGTCGATCCGCCGTGCATGTGGGGCCCTGGAGAGTGTCCGAGCTTCTGTGTATTCGTGATGTGGTCCATGCTTCCTGAGAGGAGCAAGGCTGATGACGATTTCGAACGAATTGCTGGACGAGCTGCTGAAGGGCTGCAAGCGGCCTGACGATCTGCTTGGCGAGGCCGGGCTGATGAAGGAGCTGAAGATCCGTCTGATGGAACGGATGCTCGGGGCCGAACTGACCGCGCATCTGGGCTATGAGGCCGGTGCCGAGGCCCCGCCGGAACAATCCAACCGCCGCAACGGGATTTCAACCAAGCGGGTCAAGGGTTCGGATGGCGAGGTGCCGCTGTCGGTTCCGCGCGACCGGGATGGCAGCTTTGAGCCTGAGCTGGTGAAGAAGGGTCAGACCCGGATCGACGGGGTGGATGACAAGATCATCGGGCTCTATGCCGCCGGTTTGTCGGTGCGCGACATCCAGTCCCATCTTGAGGATCTGTATGGCCTGCGGGTCTCGCCCGACCTGATCAGCCGCGTGACCGATGCAGTTCTGGACGAGGTGCGCGAGTGGCAGCACCGGGCGCTGGACCGGATGTATCCGATCGTCATTTTCGACGCGCTCAGGGTCAAGATCCGCGATGCCGACAGTCGGATGGTCAAGAACAAGGCGGTCTACATCGCCCTGGGTGTCACCAGGGATGGGGAGCGCGAGGTCCTCGGACTCTGGATCGCCGACAACGAGGGCGCCAAGTTCTGGCTGTCGGTGATGAACGAACTGCGCAACCGGGGGGTTCAGGACATCCTGATCGCGGTCGTGGACGGCCTGAAGGGCTTCCCGCAAGCCATCACAGCGGCCTTCCCGGATACCACAGTTCAGACCTGCATCGTTCACCTGATCCGGCATTCGATGAACTTCTGCAGCTGGAAGGACCGCAAGGCCGTGGCCGCCGATCTGCGCCCGATCTACCAGGCCCCGACGGCGGAGGAGGCCGCCCGACAGTTGGACGGGTTCGAGGAGAAATGGGCCGGGAAATACCCCTCCATTGCCCCGGCCTGGCGCCGGGCCTGGGCCGAGGTGATCCCGTTCTTTGCCTTCAGCGCAGCGATCCGGAAGATCATCTACACCACCAACGCCGTGGAGTCGCTGAACCGGGTGCTGCGGAAGACGCTGAAGACCAAGGGCTCATTCCCCACCGAGGAGGCCGCGACCAAGCTGATCTACCTGGCCATCCGCAACTTCGAGAAGGGCGGTCGTGCGGTTCGTGAATGGGTTGCGGCCCGCAATCAGCTGGCCATAATGTTCGCCGGGCGCTTCGACGCCTGACTGTATCTGAAAACCGTATGGGCCCCGTCAGATACACAGAGTTTCAGACACTCCCGGGCCCTGCGCTTCGACCCATCGGGCTACCCCTACAAATCCCGCCGAACCGGGCAGGCGGCTTTGGAACTGAGGATCAGGTAGTTTGCCAAACGCGGGTGCGCTACGGATACCGGCGTGTCCACGTGTTGCTGCGACAGGAAGGATGGCAGGTGAACATCAAGAAGACCCGACGGATTTACAACGAGTTGGGTCTGCAGCTTAGGAACAAGCATCCGAAGCGGCGGGTCAAGGCAGATGCGCGATGATCGCGCCGAGGTCGTTGGGCCGATGATGCCTGGGCCATGGATGTTGTCCATGACCGGCTGGCCCTGGGCAGCAAGCTGCGGATCCTGACCATCGTCGACACGCATTCCCGTCTTTGTCCGGCCGCGGACCCCCGCTTCACGTATCGCAGCGAAGATGTCGTGCGGACTTCAGAACAGGTCTGCGCCCAGATTGGCCACCCAAAGACGATCAGGGTGGACGATGGCAGCGAGTTCATCGCGTGACCTCGATCTGTGGGCTTGCGTCAACAACGTAACCCCGGACTTCTCACGTCACGGCAAGCCGACAGACAGCGGCTTCATCGAAGCGTTCAACAGCAAGCTCCGGTCTGCATGCGTGAACGCGCACTGGTTCATGAGCCTTGCGAATGCGCGGGAAAAGCTGGGGTTGGCGTCGACACTACAACGAGGACGACCCCACAGCGCGATCGGGTACAATGTTCCGACCGCCTGCGGTATCCCGGCGACGCTCCTACGCAATGAAGTGATGCAATACGGACGACGAGATTCGCCAAAACTTTGGCTCTCATGCTCTCGCATCATGTGCAAACCCACTCAAGAATCTTGCAGCTGCCGCCTGCCTCCTCGCAAACTGCCAAGGCTCCCTCTTCTGCCTCGCGTCTGGTGGGCGCAGATTTTGTAGCCCAAGGTGTGATCTGGCTGACTGCACTGTCGCCGATGGCTAGTGCGCCGCAGTGATGATATGGAAATCCGGTATCATCATCATCACTCCAGTGACGATGATTACGAAAGACTTCGACCACCTTGCACGTCTCGCCACCGGCATTCCGACAGTGCTCGAATGCAATGTCCATCGCCTCCATACGCTTATCGGCACCCCAGAAAAA
Organism: Falsirhodobacter deserti; assembly: GCF_004015795.1. Classification (GTDB taxonomy): domain Bacteria; phylum Pseudomonadota; class Alphaproteobacteria; order Rhodobacterales; family Rhodobacteraceae; genus Falsirhodobacter; species Falsirhodobacter deserti. The sequence continues at coordinate 1,748,403 of NZ_ML137218.1, forward strand.
TCCGTGCTTTTGGTCTAAGTCGGAGTAAGCGATTGCAGCCCAGATACCTCGTTCTTCTTTTTTTGGCTGAGACATCGGTGCTTGATCCACTGTCTGTAGCGCGAGCCCGCCAGCGATGCCCTCTCCGGCAAGGGTGACAACAAACCCCAATGCGCCAATAATAGGAACCAACTTCATCTTCGAAATTGCCTTTCCATTAATCCACAGAATTCCTTGTCGACGCATAAGAAATCACAGTACACGAATTGCCACTCGGCAACAAAAGAGCATCACCACCGTTTTTACCTAGATAATAGACGGATATCTGGCCAAGATTATTGACGAGCTTGCTGCCATCCGGAAGCAAAGCGGGAATTTCCGTGCATGATGTGGAGAACGGCACCACTCTTATCATTGTGCCTTCGCAAGCCGAGGACGTTGGCGCAGCATACACAATGCCTGCAGCGGGGCCACTATAGCTGTCTGTTTTAAGATCCATACCGACGAATGCTTGAACCGCATGATCATTTGGCCGCTCGGCATTCCACGAAGATTGGATGCTATACTGTGAACCACTCGTAAGAATTTCACCTAGAGCAGGAAAAACAGTGGAACATGTACCAATGCCAGCTTCCTTGGAGTGTTGCGAGAATATCGATCCCTCCGATGCGTCTTGGGCATTGCTTGTTTCTGCGGCCGCTGGCTGTGAAAGAATGTTCGCAAATCTATCATATTGCGTCACTGCATATGAGACGGCACCAGCAGATGCGGCTCCGAGCATAAACAATAGAGCCGGCTTCAGCCAATTCCGCTTGGGACCACGCGACTTAAGACCTTCTTCTGTGGTTGTAGCATCATCCCGCGCCATTGTCCTGCCAGGAGAATTTTTTTGATTCATTGGAACTCTATCTCCATCAATTGATGGCCTCAACGGCCTCAGAAAGCCCCTTAAGAGGCGCAGTTACGCTGATCGTTTTCCCATCTATGGTGGGATACGAGATAGTTGGTGCCGCATTTCTTGCGATCTGCTCACGCGTGATGGGTCCAACCGGCAGCATTCCCAGGCACACTGTCTGGTTGCACCCGTCGAATTCAATTTGAACCGGCTCACTACGACCTTCAAAAATGAAGGATATCAGGCCCTCAGTATTCGCTATTGGGGCTGTCCGAATGATCATGTACGGCCTTCCCTCATTCGTCGCGGCGAGTGACCAGCTAAAAACCATCTGTCCAGCTTGGTTCTCAATGATTTGGGTCACGTTGCAGATGCGCTGCCGCTTTTGAAGATCTTCATCGCAAATAAGGGTCCAGTTTTCGAATGGCCGAATTGTTCTCTCGTATTCTCCAATTCGCACATCGGATGGCACTGCAACCTCGGAAGGTCTGATGCGGAATCCAGATGATATTACCTCCTGTCCAGCGACGCCGCCGCTGGACAGGAAAAGGCCAAATAGCAAGGTGGCAATCCCGTGAGTTGTTCGCCTGATCAACTTGTCCTCAATTCAGGGTAAAGCTCACACCCAAGCCGACCCCATAGTCTCCATCAGCGGCTGTACCCGAGAGGTTAGCACGAACGCGACCGTCTTCGCTGGTATAGCCTGCACCAAAGGCTATCGCGCTCTCGCCACGCCAGCGCCCGCCGCCCATAGCCACGCTCACCTTGCCTGGACGGTCGTCGTAGCGGAGTGATGCAGCCGCCAAGCCAATCGCTGCCGCCGTACGTGCCTCTGAGCGGACTTCTCCGAGTTGCTGGTTAAGCTGACTGAACCTTTGATCCGTGTAATTATTGGCAGTTGTGACAGCATAATCGATACGTTTATCCGTGTATCCATTAGATGTCTCAATGGCATAATCGACACGATTATCTGTGTAGGATTTGGCTTCTTTGGAGTGTTCCGTAAGCTGCGCGACATTAACAGCATCTGTGTCTTTGACGCCTTTGCCGACATTGGAAATGACGACCGGAGCGTTGACGTCGCCACCAACGAGGGTAACACTGTTTTTCTTATTACCGTCAGGATCAAGATCGTAGAAAACTGCGTTATTGTTCACGTTTCCGACGTTGGTCTGTAGATCCTCGATTGCCGTGTTGGTGGCGTGAAGCTGGGAGCCATTGATAGCGTCGGTGCTGTTTGCTGAAACGCGACCAGCCGCCACATTTGTGATCGTTCGTTCTGCGCCATCTGTGCCGACGCTGACAGTGCCGACGGGAGCCGTGCCGGCGAAGTCGTAGCTTTTTCCATTGATGGTGGTGCCAGCAGTCCCGACAGCATTATCCGTTACAGAACCCGAACCCAAGGCAACGTCATTGGCATTGTTGGCTTGCGCGCCCTCCCCCAGTGCAACCGAACTCTGCCCTGTGGCAGTTGAGCCGTTGCCAGCCGCCAAGCTGCTCGTACCGCTGGCGACGCTTTCCGGACCGATCGCAACACTATCCGTTCCGGTCGCAGAAGAATCCGCTAGACTGGAGTTGGCATGGAAGTACTTTATGCCGCCTCCGCCGTTGATCTGGTTATTCATGTTCGTCAGGCTGTTATCCACCGCCGTAAAGCTGTCATAGATGGTTGTGTAGCTGCCTCCTTGAATGTTGTAAGTGGGGCCGCTGATCGTGCCATCCGAATTAACCACCGACCCGCCACCAAGGTGATTTGTAATCTGCGTGCCGAGGCCCTGCAGCTGACTAACGTTTACGGCATCGGTTTCCGCCGAGCCGGCAGCCACGTTCGTAAGCTTCCGCTCGGAACCCGCGGAACCGAACGAGACCTCTCCAACTGAAGTCTGGGCCGTAGCAAGGGCAAACGCCGCATAGCCGCTTTCAGCGCCCACAGACGTGACTGAGGACGAGCCAATCGCGACGCTATTGATGTGATCGCTGGCAGCTCCTGCACCAAGCGCCACCGACTGGATCCCGTTGGCCCTTGATTGTGTACCGATTGCAACGCCATCGGCCAGCATTACCTGCGCCCCCTGGCCAATTGCGGTGCCGCCTAGGGCGAGCTGATCGACAACCGCGCCATTGCCGATGCCGATGCCATTGTCGCCGTTGACAACGGTCGTCGGGCCTACAGCGATGGACTCGGCTCCGGCTGCAATTGAATCTCCGGCTGTCGAGTTGGCATGGAAATATTTCGACGGGGACCCCGCAATGGAACCGATAGCGCCCTGAAGCTGACGCACCGTGACCGCGTCCTGGGCGTTCGTACCATCGGCGACGTTCGTGATCTGCCGGTAGGAAGTGTCTGTACCGACAGAGACTGCTCCCAGGAGAGCCTTGTCCGTCGTATTGTACTCTATGAAGCCCGTCGGACCGACTGCGATTTGTCCCGTAGTAGGCGCCAGGGCGCGATCGGAAACCGATCCCCATCCGAGCGCTACACCGCCATCGATGCTGACGTTGCTGTCACGGCCAAGCGAAAGCGAGCTGTCGGCCGAGGCGACAGCGTTATAACCAAGTGCGCTGGAACCGATGCCTTGTGCAAATGAATCGGTGACCGCCAATGTCCTGTCGTTGGTGCGGACATACCGGATGCCGTTACCATTCGCGTCGGTGTAGGTTGTCGTCGTGTCACCGGCGATGTCGTTGATGGTATCGCCGATGTCAGTGATGTCTCCGCCCAGGTTCGCGATATCCGAAGCGTTTTTGGTGATATCAATCTTGTTCTTCGTGACCTGTTGGTTGGTGGCGAAGAGCTGCGACCCGTTAATCGCGTCGGTCGAGGTGGCGGTGAGGCGCCCTGCCGCGACGTTTTGGATCTGGCGCTCTGCTCCCGCCGAACCGATGGAGAATGCGCCAACCGGCGCACTGCCGGCGAATGTATAGCTCGTACCCCCGATAGTGGCGCCTGCGACCGCGCTCGTCGCACTCGATTCCGTATTGAAACCGATCGCCACGTCACCCGCATTGCTGGCCACCGCGTTCGGACCGATGGCAACGGAGTCCGATCCGAGAGCCTGGGAATCCGGCAATGTCGAGTTGGCATGGAAGTACTTGATACCACTTCCGTTATTGATGTCGCCGATCGTGTTGCCGAGATTGGTGATGTTTGCCGTATTGGTGGCGATGTCGGTAGTGTTCGCCGTCACCTGCTGATTGGTGGCGAAAAGCTGCGACCCGTTAATCGCGTCGGTCGAGCTGGCGGTGAGTTGTCCCGCCGCCACATTGGTGATCGTGCGCTCCGCGCCCACTGCGCCGACGCTGACGGTGCTGGTCGGCACCGCTCCAGCGAAGTTGTAGGTGACGCCGCCGATCGTAGTGCTGGCGGTCCCGATGGCGGCGGCAGTCACCGAGCCCGAACCCAGCGCCACGTCGCCGGCGTTGATCGCAGTGGCTGTGTCACCGAAGGCGAGCGAGCCCGCGGCTAGCGCGCTGCTGTCGTTGCCGAGTGCGACCGAGCCCTGGCCGACCGCCACGTTGTTGTTGCCGATCGCAACCGCGCCGCTCGCCATATTGGCTGCGGTCGCCGTCGCCGTGCCGTCGGCATTGGCGATGTTGTTCGCGCCGCCCGTGAAGGCGCCGGTGCCGCTGGCATAGCTCGGATCGCCGATTGAAACCGCGCCGTCGCCATAGGCGGTGTTGTTGGAGCCGATCGAGACCGACTTGCCGCCTGTAGCGACCGCATTGGTGCCCAGCGCCACGGCTTCAGCCGTGTCGGCCGTAGCGTTGGTTCCCATCGCGATGGCATCAAGAGCGGACGCAGTCGCCCTGCTGCCGATTGCGGTGGCATTTTCGCCGCCAGCAACGGCAAGGACGCCAAGCGCGGTGGTGTTGGTTGCCGTCGCACTAGCCGTCCGGCCCACTGCGATCGACAGCGGCCCCGTGGCAACGGCCCGCGCTCCGATGGCAGTGCCACCAAGATCGGCCAGGCTTTCGGCACCCATGGCCGTTGACTCGAAGCCATGCGACTGCGCCGCCCTGCCGAGTGAGAGCGTGCTGTTCCCGTCCGTGATGCTGTTCAGGCCCAATGCAACGGAGGCAAAGTTTGTGGCATTGGCTCCGGTTCCTATAGCGACGGCGCTATTACCGTCGGTGGTGCTGCCGGTTCCGATTGCAACCGTCTGAAAGCCCAGGGCCGAGGCATTCGCACCCATGGCGGCTGTCTGCTGTCCATTTGCGACCGTCCTTGAGCCTAGCGCAATGGCATCGTCATTAGAGGCCCTAGCGCCAGCGCCGGCTGCGAGCGTGTTGATGCCGGTTGAGTGCGCGCCGGCGCCCAATGCGGTCGAAGTTGCTCCCGTGGCCTGTGCATTGACGCCAAAAGCTGCACCTGACAGCCCGGCGATAGAACCATTACCAACGGCGACGCCGTAGTTCTGGGACGCATTAGCCTGCCAACCGATAGCAACCGACGTCACCCCCTGCGATTGTGCTTGATATCCGATCGCAACAGCATTGCCGCCCGTCGCCGCAGCCCCAAAGCCGAGAGCTGTGTCATTTATGCTGGCCGCCGTGGAGCCGGCACCCAGTGCTATAGCACTCTGGCCCGAGGCCGCAGCAGATGGCCCAATCGCGATGGCGTTGACACCGCTCGCGCCATCGTTGTTGTAGTTCGGCCGCTGTGTACCGCTGTCGTTGATGCTGAGGTAATGCGGCGCCACGCCGTCCACCGCCGACTGCAGCGAATCCTGCACCGCAAACAGCTGGGAGCCGTTGACCGCATCCGTGGACATGGCGCTGATCCGGCCCGCTGCAACGTTCTGGATCTGACGCTCCGCGTCGACCGCGCCCACCGACACCACACTCGTCGGCGCTGCACCTGCGAAGTTGTACGTTGTCCCGCGAATGGTTGTGCTGGCAGTCTGAACCGCGACCGATGTATTCGAGCCCATACCCAGCGCAACATCACCATTATTGCTCGCAGTCGCGCCAACGCCGAGCGCGACGCTGCGGGTGCCTGTAGCCGATGCCGAAGTGCCGATCGCAATCGCGCCTTGTCCGGATGCTGTGACACCTGTGCCCCACGAGTTGCCGATAGCGATGGAGCCCAAATTGGTTGCTTGGGCGCCGGAGCCGATCGCTACCGCCATCGTCTCGGCTGCGCCGCCGCCCGCCGCTTGTGCACCGGAGCCGATCGCAATATCAGCGCCAGCGGTGGCAATCGCCGCATCGCCGAACGCGAGCGCCCCTGCTCCGCCGGCGCGGCTTGTGTTGCCAAGCGCGACCGAACCTTGACCGACACTCACGTTGCTGTTGCCGATGGCGACGGCGCCTGCCGCCTCGTTTGCAGCGGTGGCGGTTGCTGTACCGTCAGCGTTGGCGAGGTTATCCGCGCCGCCGACAAACGCACCGCGGCCGCTTGCATAGCTGGGGTCGCCTATTGCGACCGCGCCGTCGCCGAAAGCAGTGTTGCCAGAGCCAATAGAAACTGCTTTTCCACCGGTCGCTGTCGCATTCGTTCCAATCGCAACGGCTTCAGCGGCATCGGCGACCGCCGTGTTACCTAAAGCGACCGTGTTGTCAGCGCCGGCGTTAGCAGTGGTTCCGATCGCAATTGCGTTTGTGCCCGACGCTTGAGCCAAAGCAGAGATCGCAACGGAGTTGATGCCGGTGGCAGCAGTATCAACACCGAATGTTAATGCATTGACGGCGTTGGCTGTACTGTCGCGCCCGATGGCTATGGCGCTCTCTGCGCTTGAGGAAGCGCGGTCACCCATCGCGATGCCGTCATCGGCCGTCGCCTCTGCGAATGTTCCCACCGCGACGGAATAATGCCCAGTTGCGTGGGCCGATCGGCCCAGTGCGGTCGCACTGAGCCCAGATGAAATACTGCCCCCACCGAGCGCAGTTGCATAGCTGTTCTCCGCACTGGCACTGATGCCGATCGCTACGGCACCGAAGGCGCCGGATGCCGTCGCCGAGTTGCCCAATGCCACCGCACTCGCGCCGGTCACCTTGGTGTTGTAACCGATCGCCAAAGAAGCGCCGTCTCCCGTAACGCTCGAATTCAATCCCATTGCGATAGAATTCGCAGCGGCTGCGTTTGCACCGGGTCCAAAGGCTAACGCTTCACGTGCTGTGGCTTTACTCAGTCGTCCTATGGCGATGGCGTCGAATTGCGATGCGGTGACATCTGTACCGATGGCAATGGCACCCTGTCCTGAGGCCCCCGTTCCCGCTAGGGTGCGCGCCCCAAGATAGACCGAATTTACTCCGGACGCGATCGATTGAAAGCCAATACCAATCGCGTTTTGTTGACTGGCACTAGCGGTGGTGCCCTGTGCAATGGAATCTACCCCGGCCGCCGTTGCTTGACTTCCGAAAGCTGAGCTACGTAGTCCGCTTGCATTGGACGCCCGACCCACGGCAGTTGCGAAATCTGCAGTGGCGTTTGCACCCTGTCCAAGCGCAGTGGATGACAACCCAGACGAAAATGCGGCGTATCCGAGCGCCACCGCGTTGGTGAAGAGGGAGTGTCTGAAACTCTGTGTATCTGACGGGGCCCATACGGTTTTCAGATACAGTCAGGCGTCGAAGCGCCCGGCGAACATTATGGCCAGCTGATTGCGGGCCGCAACCCATTCACGAACCGCACGACCGCCCTTCTCGAAGTTGCGGATGGCCAGGTAGATCAGCTTGGTCGCGGCCTCCTCGGTGGGGAATGAGCCCTTGGTCTTCAGCGTCTTCCGCAGCACCCGGTTCAGCGACTCCACGGCGTTGGTGGTGTAGATGATCTTCCGGATCGCTGCGCTGAAGGCAAAGAACGGGATCACCTCGGCCCAGGCCCGGCGCCAGGCCGGGGCAATGGAGGGGTATTTCCCGGCCCATTTCTCCTCGAACCCGTCCAACTGTCGGGCGGCCTCCTCCGCCGTCGGGGCCTGGTAGATCGGGCGCAGATCGGCGGCCACGGCCTTGCGGTCCTTCCAGCTGCAGAAGTTCATCGAATGCCGGATCAGGTGAACGATGCAGGTCTGAACTGTGGTATCCGGGAAGGCCGCTGTGATGGCTTGCGGGAAGCCCTTCAGGCCGTCCACGACCGCGATCAGGATGTCCTGAACCCCCCGGTTGCGCAGTTCGTTCATCACCGACAGCCAGAACTTGGCGCCCTCGTTGTCGGCGATCCAGAGTCCGAGGACCTCGCGCTCCCCATCCCTGGTGACACCCAGGGCGATGTAGACCGCCTTGTTCTTGACCATCCGACTGTCGGCATCGCGGATCTTGACCCTGAGCGCGTCGAAAATGACGATCGGATACATCCGGTCCAGCGCCCGGTGCTGCCACTCGCGCACCTCGTCCAGAACTGCATCGGTCACGCGGCTGATCAGGTCGGGCGAGACCCGCAGGCCATACAGATCCTCAAGATGGGACTGGATGTCGCGCACCGACAAACCGGCGGCATAGAGCCCGATGATCTTGTCATCCACCCCGTCGATCCGGGTCTGACCCTTCTTCACCAGCTCAGGCTCAAAGCTGCCATCCCGGTCGCGCGGAACCGACAGCGGCACCTCGCCATCCGAACCCTTGACCCGCTTGGTTGAAATCCCGTTGCGGCGGTTGGATTGTTCCGGCGGGGCCTCGGCACCGGCCTCATAGCCCAGATGCGCGGTCAGTTCGGCCCCGAGCATCCGTTCCATCAGACGGATCTTCAGCTCCTTCATCAGCCCGGCCTCGCCAAGCAGATCGTCAGGCCGCTTGCAGCCCTTCAGCAGCTCGTCCAGCAATTCGTTCGAAATCGTCATCAGCCTTGCTCCTCTCAGGAAGCATGGACCACATCACGAATACACAGAAGCTCGGACACTCTCTGGTGAAGACGGCCTGCGCGCTGACGCCGATTGCAGTCGAGCCGCTCGCGCCGCTCGCCGTTGCCCCTGAGCCAACCGCCGTGCCGCGGACCGCCGATGCGGTAGCGTTTGCGCCGATCGCGACAGCGTCACCGCCAGTTGCCGAGCCGCCTCCGGCGGCGTACTGGGCATGCGCTGGCGCTATGGACCCGAACGCTATGATCACTGCCAAGCTGCCGATCACACCGGTGGAGCTTGCTGATGATACAGCAACCGACCCGCTGCCGCCGCCCAATGTGCCAAGCCCAAGACCTTTGCGCCGGACTCCAAGCACCCGATGCGCCATGCGCAGGACAGCCATCAGCCGCCGCCGCTGCGAGGGAGTGTCGACAGCGCCTGGTATCCAGTTGCCTGCGAAACGGCGACGGGGCTTGTGCGAAGCGATTGTGCCGGACGTGTGACTCATTGCGATTTCTCCTGGAATTCCGCAGCGCTCAATGAGCCAACACCTGCATCGGCTGCACTGGCACTCTCGGTGCTATTCTGTTTGACTATGCGAGCCCATTTCGATCATGCGACGTTCGACCGTTTCATATGCTAATGACTTGGGGAACGGCATGAAGATCAATACGGGCACGCTCAGGCGACAACTGTAGATCGACCAGAGCGCGACAAAAAAATCAGATGCTCAGCTGGTTGTTTGTCGACCCAACAAGAGTAAATCAAATCGAAGACAAAAGAGCATACCGATGAATAAGCTCAGCCGAAGACAAATGTTCATCAAAGCAACATTCAGGGGCGCGCCAAGACGCTTCTGCCTTCGGAGCAAAGATATTGACGTCACGGGATGGGAAAGGGGTATCTGTCTTATGCCCGCTGGATGAAGCGGGCTTATCCTGAAGATGGATCGTGGCGCTTCCGTCGTGTGTCGACCGCAGTGCATCCAGAAGCACGGATCTTGGCAAGCGGCCTCGATCGGTGAATTTTTTAAAATCCCACCCAGTGTCGCTTGTCCATCTGTCAGCACCGACTGCTGATCGACTACATTATCCTGCACTTTACCCGATCACACCGCATCTCTCAGAGAAAAGGCAGAAAGCTCCAGTCTAGTCTTTGGACGAAATAACTATTTCTTGTCGATTCTCACCAAAGAACTATTTGTATAAAGTTGTGTTGCTTCTGTGCCACGGCTAGCTTAGCAGTTTCCGGTAGTTAGCCGGGGTCACCCCCATCAGACGTTTGAAGATTCGGGTGAAGTGAGGCTGGTCGCCAAATCCGCTATCGACAGCGACCTGCTCGATAGGTCTGTCAGTTTGAGAAAGAAGATGCTGCGCACGACTTGTCCGACGTCGCAGTACGTATTGATACGGCGTCATCCCGGTAGACTTCTTGAATAATCGCGCAAAGTGACTGGGGCTTAAACTGTTTACTTTTGCCAAGCTGGATAACGACAAAGTCGTCCGGAGATTGGCTTCGATGTACTCGTTTAAGGTATTCATCTGACGCTGAGTGAGGCCCTCATGAACCCGTTCTGGCACAATCGTGGCCGTGCTGTGCTCAACTACGAGTCTGGCAGCGAACGTGCTAGCAAGCTGATCAACATAAAGGTGCGAGAAAGGCGTCGGGTTTTTTGCCGCATCAGATATAGCGATAGCGAGTTGTTCGAGGAGTTGATCCAAGACAGCGAATCTAGAAATGATTTCTATCTTGGAAGGATCGCCTTTGCCCAGTTCACCTGCAATCTCCTCGATGATTGCTTGCCTCACATATATCTGCAATGATTCCACCGGAACATCCGTTTGGCTATCAAACGGGACGCCTGCAGGAATGATGCCGAAACTTCCCGGCACAAACTCTTGTCTTCTTGGTATTCCGTTGATGGTACGACCAATGAATACCGGCCCACTCAAGGCAAAACTTACCAAGGGGTCATTACATTCTGCAAATTGGCGCTGATAAGGGGAAATCTTCTGACGTGAGACAAACGCACTTGTCCAATCCAGACTTTCACTGGTGATCGAGACTTCACTAAAATCTGCAACAGAAAAACCATGGGTTTCAGAACTTTTGAATATACGTCCATTTGGCGAGTCAGTAAAAACTGGCGAAACCGATTGATCTTTCGTATCGACCGCAGCCAATGATCTTCCGGCCAATCGATGAGGCGAGTTACCCGTATTGCTGCTATCGAGAAACTGATTTTTCAGTCGATGATTGATCCTGGAACCTCTGCGTTCCAGAACATCATTCCGATCATGCATTTTTACTGTCGCCTCAGTCTTCGTTAACAGTCGTCAAGCGCTGTCTGAACTTCTTGTTCCTTAGGGTTTATAGCGGCGGCTCGTCCCATTGGCCCCCCATGCCAAAAGTAGATATTACGGGTAAACGAAAGGTTAAAACGCCTACTCAAGTTGCGGCGGCAGGGCTCCAACGGTTGGTGTGGAAGATCGCGCATGGAGCCCTCGGAGTATCGAACGCGCGGCTGGGCTGGCCGTAACCGCGCTCTCGGCAGTCTGGACGCGTCGCGGCTTGGTGCCACTCTTTAATCATGTGATGTGCAGCAGAGGAGAGGGACCATGGGCACAGGCAGGACGGATGAGTTTCGCAAGGATCCGGTGCGGACCGGACCGACCAGCGGGCTTTCGCGGCGTCAGGTTGCTGATGATTGGGGGGCGGCTTATCGACCCTGAACAAATGGGGGGCCGCGCACCGTGACACGGATGTGGTCTCAGCCGAGGATCGGGAGCTGGCGCGGGAGAACGGGATCATTGTTGAACGAACGCGCAGATACAAGGTGACTACGGACAGCGACCATACGTTCAACATTGCGCCAAGCCTGCTGGATCGGGACTTCAGGGCGGATCTACCCAACCAGAAATGGGCAGGCGACATCAGCTACATCTGGACCCGGGAGGGCTGGCTGTATCTGGCGGTGATCCTGGACTTGCATTTCCGGCGGGTGATTGGCTGGCCTGTCAGCGACCGAATGAAACGGGTTCTCGCGATCCTGGCGCTAAAAATGGCCATTGTGCTGCGGTTCCTTCCGCAGCGATCGCGGCAGCCAATACTGTTCGCATGACTACCCGAAGGTGCTGCACGAACATAGCCTACTGCCGTCGATGAGCGGCAAAGCCAACTGCTATGACAACACTGCTGTCGAAACCTTCTTCAAGACCATCAAGGCCGAGATGATCTGGCGCAGCACCTGGGAGATCCGTCGCCAGACCGAAACCGCTATCTTCCAATACACCAACGGCTTCTATAACCCGCGTCGTCGTCATTCAGCCTTGGGAGGGAAAAGCACTTTGGCCTACGAGCGCCGAGTTGCCTAAACGAGCACTCGGAGCGGCACAAATACGTGACAGGTCCAGCCGATCGCGGTAGTGGCGCGAACGCTTTAGAAAGCAGGGCAGGGAACGACGTACTCTTGCCTCACGCGGCACGCATTTTTTCCGCGATGAGCCCTTTGCAGACGGTCGTAGAACCTTCTGGTTGCATGTGCTGCCCCACCACTAGCATGAGACTGGAACACTCGCCCCGGAACAAACCGGGGCGAGGATTAGGCCTGCGTCATGCGGTTAGGCAACCAGCATCCTGCCGTTCTCGATATGACGGCTGGCCAGCTTACGACCCATCCGGCCTGAGGCGATCGGGCGCGCCGCTTCGGCGATGAAGCCCTCCACCTCAAGCTCGGGGAAGAGCGTGAGGATTTCCAGACGGGCGTCCGCACTGACAGCCTTCAGCGCCTCCGGACCGGTGAACAGAGTTTCCGTTTCCGCGCCGTTGGAGTAGACGATCGCATGCCCATCCAAGAGGAAGTGGAAGTACTCCACGCCCGTGCAATCGTGCACGACATCAACTCCGTCGACCATCAGCAACTGCTTGGCGGCGACCAGAACTTCGGCGGCGCCAAACATCCGGTGTGCGATGGCGGAGCGCACGAGGATCCTGTGCTGGGGCGAAACAACCAGATCGGTTTTCGGTGTTGCCTTGCCAAGAGCGCCGGCGACGATCCGGATGGGCAACAACTTCGGGTTCTGGCGCAGGTCATCATTTTCCAACCTGTTGCTGCCGATCCAACGAATTGCCTGACACCCCTTGTCTAGTGTTCGAACGGTATCGCCCACCCGGAGAGTTTCGATGGGCACCGCTCCGCGATCTGTCTCGATCAGGGTGCCGCGTGTGAAGCATGTCACATTGATGGTTGCAAACGCCACATCGGTCGTTCCGCTCTGATCGCTGATCTCGTAGCTGAACGTTTCTTCGCCAAGAGTTCCACCGGGTTGGAAACCCAGCGAGCCGTCAGCGTTGAGTGTCACGATTGTTCCAGACACCAACGTCACGCTGTCACCGGGATTGACCGGCTGACCATTGATCTCGGTGATGGTCAGCGTTCCGCCCTCGCCGACGGTGTCGTTCTGCAGAACGTCGAGATTCTTGGTGTTGCTACGTCCGACACTGATCGCATCGGCGTAAGCAATAACTTCGGTCTGGACGCTATTTGCCGCGATCAGAAGGTTCGAGTCGTAGCTTGCATCGCCAGCATCCGCGATGCCGATGCTGATGGTATTCTCGACACCCGGATTGACAGGAGCCTTGAGCGTGAGGGTGATCGTCAACCCATCCATCTCAGTGTTGTACTGGCTCTGGGAGTTGTCGAGATAAAGGTTCTCATTACTGGGAACGCCGTTGGTTCCGCCATCTGTGATGTTATCGATCGAGATATCGCCGCTTCCGATCGAGAGTTGGACTTTCTGGCCGTTGACGAAAATGCCGACAGCGTCGTTGAAGCCGCCGTTGACATATTCCGGATACTCTTCCGACGAGAAGACCAACTGCATGGTCATCGTCGAGCCATCAGGGATGAAGGTCGCGTTCAGAATGGCACCGTCGAACGTGTCCAAGCCCGCGATCTGATCCAGAGCTGGATTGCCATCAACGCCGGCGGTGTTGGTGGATGTACCCGCCTGTTGGTTCGCATTATCGCCACCGGCGTTCGTGAATTTGCTCGCGTGCCCCGTCGACAGAATGATACCGCTGTCGGACGGCGTGCTGCCCGGCGATACCGTCTGCCCTTGGGTATAGATACCCTTGGAAGCGGCATCACCTTCATAGGTTGCCGATACAACGGTTATTCCCTTACCAAACATGGTTTGGGCGAGTTGGGTGGCATCTGCAGACGTATCCACCGGAAGCTGTGTTGCTTGGACCATCGATTTGTCCCTAGAGAAACTTGGGCAAGAGCACCCAGGGAGGAGCTCAAAACGCAAACGTGAACATAAGAAAATCAATTTGGTTAACTAGTTGAATTTGGGCGCTCAGCAGTTGCAGATGGGCAACTTTGAGAGTGCAGCCAGCGAGAGAGGAACCGTATTCGGGTGGACCAGTATCGGCTTTGTTTCATGAGCAGTCATAGGTTGGCCCGTAGCGCGGCAGTAGTCCCGTGGGTCTGCCCCGGGCGGTCCGAGCCGGACTTGCAGTGGATCAACACCGGTTTCGGCGCGTCGCGCAGCAGCGCGATCAGCTGCTCCGCCTTGGCCTGATCCAGCCCTTTACTGGCTGACAATCCAAAGTCGTCATGCTTCAGGCCAAGTGCGTCGGAGGCGGCGATTTCCGCGTCATCAGGGTTTCCCTTCATGATTGCCGCGAAGGTTGATCACGCTGCGGATGCCTTGCTGCTTCACCCACACGCGCAGGTCCTTCCCGTCGGGCTGGGCGGAACGGTAAGCCTCGCCCCCCACAATCGGGTGGAAATTGCCGCTGGTCTGGAGGTGGAGCAGATACCCGCCCGGCAAAGCGAGGCAGAGGAGGCTGGCAAGGGCGGCGCGGCGCAGGAAGGTCTTCATCGGCAATGTCCGTCTGGTGGGCCGTCCTGCATGCCGCGCGAAGCTGACGCCAAGCTGAACGCGCTGACGCATCGTCGCCGCCGCCTGTTATGATGCGGAGCGGAGGCGCGTTGCGGTTATTGCTGATCGAAGACGATGAGAGCCTCGGCTCCGCCGTGCGGGACCAGATCGCCTCGGACGGACATGTGCCCAACTCGGCGCGTGATCTGGCCGGGGCGCGGGACCATCCGGCGACGGTCGCCTATGACCTGCTGCTTCTGGACATGATGCTACCCGACGGCGCCGGACTGACGCTGCTGCGCGACCTGCGGCGCAAGGGGGCCACGGTGCCGGTCATCATCCTGACCGCAATGGACCGCATCACCGACCGCATTGGCGGGCTGAACGCGGGGGCCGACGACTACCTTGTGAAACCGTTCGACCTGTCGGAGTTGTCGGCCCGCATCAGCGCCGTCGCCCGGCGATATGCGGACAACCCGAACCCGCATCTGCAGGTGGGCGGTTTCGCGGTCGATTTGGCACAGCGGCGGGTCGAGCGGCCGGAGGGGGCAGTCGACCTCAGCCAGCGCGAATGGATCATTCTGGAGACGCTGCTGCAGAGTCGCGGCAGCATCGTCGCGAAAACGTGGTTGGAGGACCGACTATCTTCCTTTGATGCAGAGGTGGAAAGCAACACCATCGAGGTCTATGTTGGGCTGCGCCCACCTTGCTTTGCCCTTCGGATGACACAAGGTCATCCAAAGTGAAAAGCACGGATGGCTTCGCCACTGGCGGAACAGGAAGTAGCGGACGGGAATGTGGAAACACGCACGAGGTAGTTCCGTGACGCAGAAGGCAGCTTTGCTGCGGTGTTTACAACTGAGGAAATGGCGGACCCGGAGCGATTCGAACGCCCGACCCTCAGATTCGTAGTCTGATGCTCTATCCAGCTGAGCTACGGGTCCGTTGAGAGGCGATGTACCGATGTGCGGGGGGGGGCGCAAGTGAAAAACGACAGAAAGTTAAAAATTATGCTTCGGTAAGCGTTTCGCCTTTTGGCAGACGGATCAGGAACTCGGTCCCCGTCTCGGCCGAATTCAACATTTCCAGCCGCCCGCCGTGGCCGCGCACCAATTCAGAGGCGATGGCAAGGCCAAGGCCGGATCCGCCCTTGCGCGCGCCGCCCTGGAACGCCGTGAACAGATGCTCGCGCGCCTTGGGCGGCAGGCCGGGGCCCGTGTCGCCAATGCGGATCCACCATTCCACATCCGCCTCGCCGCCAGCGATCTCGATATTGCCGGGTTCGCCCGTGGCCTCGATCGCCTGACGGGCGTTGCGCATCAGGTTGGACAGGACGCGATACAGCTGCTCACGGTCGGCGCGGATCATCAGGCTGGCTGGCACGTCCAGCACGGGCGTGACGGGACCATCCTCGGGCAGTTCGGCATCCGTCACCTCCTCCACCAGCATCCTCAGCGAGAATCGCGTCAGCGAGGGTGGCGGCTCCTCGGCCTTGCCGAAGGCCAGCGTGGTTTCGCACAAGGATACTGCGCGACTGATGGAGTTCAGCAGCTTCGGCGCGGCCCGTGCCACCGCCGGATCGACGCTTGCCCCGATCCTGTCGGCGAAAAGCTGGGCAGACGTGAGGATGTTGCGCAGGTCATGGCTGATCTTGGCCACCGCGCCCCCAAGCTGTGCCAGACGTTCCTTCTGGCGAAGGTTGTCGGTCAACTGGCGCTGCATGGATTTCAGCGCCTCCTCGGCCTCGCGAATCTCCAGAATGCGGGCACTGGGATCGATCATGCGGCGGGCATCTTCGGGCGCTTCGGCATAAACGGCCATATGCGCCACAACGCGGCGAATCGGCACCACCATCAGCTTCTGCACCGCCACGAACAGGATCGCCGCCGTCAGGATGGAAATCGCGGCCGAGATCACGAGGATGCGGATGCTGTAATCCAGCATCGCCGCGCGCAACGGGCGGGTGGACATGGCCACCTCGATCAGGTCGCCCCCCTGCTCTACCGGGCTGCCGATGATGCGCACCACGCGAGCGTTGGGATCGAAGAATTCGTGCACGGCGTCACGGATCAGCGCGGCGTGACTGATCATCCGCAGATCGTACGTGGCCATGATCGGTTCGGGAATGGGCGAGGACAGAACCAGCTGGCGCACCGCATCGCGCCGCAGCACCACATTGTAAACGCCCGCATTGTCCAGCAACTCCCGCTCCAGCTGGGGAGAGATGGGGTCGTCGGTGGCCAGCAGGGCAAGGCTGGCGATCTGCGCCTTTTCCAGCCGCGCCTGCAGATAGCCTTCCCTGAACCGCGCGATGGAGGGGACGAGAATCATCAACTCCGCCAGAATGACGAAGATGACCGTCAGCATGAGGAAGCGGCCCGAAAGGGAATTGAAAAAGCCCAAGCGTCCGATCTTCAAGGTGCACCTTCCCGCCGCGCCCCAAACCGGCGCAGAACATACATAACCCGTCCTGCCGCCGTCTCAAAGGGGGACCGGCATCAGCAGGCATGCAGAGGTTGACTCGTGGCGCTTCCACGCTTATGAGACGGCCTTCGAATATGAGGCGTCCGAATCCCACGTGGCTTTCGGGCATGACCGTCTGATGGAGTTACGCAATGAAGCGCACGTTTCAACCGTCGAACCTGGTTCGCGCCCGCCGCCACGGCTTCCGTGCCCGTATGGCGACCAAGGGTGGCCGCCTGGTTCTGAACGCCCGCCGCGCCAAGGGCCGCAAGAAGCTGTCGGCCTGATCCTTCGGGACAGCGACGCGATGATACCGCCGGATCGCAAGGCCCGGCGGTCTTGTCATGTCCGGAGGTGGCAATGCAGGTTCTGACAAAACGTGCCGATTTCCTGCGCGCGGCGCAGGCAAGGCGGCAGGGCGCGCAGGGTTTCCTGCTGCAGGCACGCGCACGCGGCGATGATGCGCCGCTGCGTGTCGGATTCACCTGTTCCAAGAAGCTGGGCAATGCCGTGGCGCGTAACCGTGCCAAGCGCCGCCTGCGCGAGATTGCCCGCATGGTTCTGGCCGAGGCGGGACAGCCCGGCTGGGATTACGTTCTGGTGGGCCGCCCGAACACCACGGCCAACCGTGATTTCGCGGCCCTTCTGAACGATCTGCGGCTGGCCCTGCGCCAGATCCATAAATGAGCCCGCTGGCGCATCTGGTTGCCCTGCCGATCCGGGCCTACCGGCTGTTCCTGTCGCCTTGGGTCGGTCATGGCTGCCGCTTCCAGCCCACATGCTCGGTCTATGCACTGGAGGCGCTGGCAAAGCGCGGGGCTGTCACCGGCACATGGCTGACGGTGCGGCGGCTTGTGCGGTGCCATCCGTGGGGCGGATCGGGGTATGATCCGGTGCCGGAAAGGAAAAGATGATGGACGACGTCGACGACATCCACCCGCTGTTCCACGGCGCCCCCAAGACGACCGAGTTCCGCAAGCTGCGCAAGCGCCTCGTGCGCGAGGTGCGCGAGGCGATCGACACCTACGGCATGGTGAAGAAGGGCGACCGCTGGCTTGTCTGCCTTTCGGGCGGCAAGGACAGTTATACCCTGCTGGCCATTCTGACCGAACTGCAATGGCGCGGCGTTCTGCCGGTGGATATCCTGGCCTGCAACCTGGACCAGGGGCAGCCCAACTTCCCCGCCACGGTGCTGCCGGAATTCCTGTCGAAGATGGGCGTGCCCCACCGGATCGAATATCAGGACACCTATTCCATCGTGGTGGACAAGATCCCGCAGGGACGGACGATGTGCGCCCTCTGCTCGCGCCTGCGCCGCGGCAACCTGTACCGCATCGCGCGCGAGGAAGGCTGCTCGGCGGTGGTTCTGGGCCATCACCGTGATGACATTCTCGAGACGTTCTTCATGAACCTGTTCCACGGCGGGCGGCTGGCGACGATGCCGCCGCGCCTGTTGAACGAGGATGGGGACCTGTTCGTGCACCGCCCCCTCGCCTTTGTTGCCGAGGCCGATTGCGAGGCGTTCGCCAGCGCGATGAAATATCCGATCATCCCCTGTGATCTTTGCGGATCGCAGGAAGGCCTGCAACGCCAACAGGTAAAGCAGCTTCTGGACGGGTGGGAGGCACGCACCCCCGGACGCCGGCAGGTGATGTTCCGCGCGCTGATGAATGCCCGCCCTTCGCACCTGCTGGACCCGAACCTTTTCGATTTCGCGGGGCTGATGGCCGAAGCCGCCGACCCCGACGCGCCGCCGCATCTGCGCGCGGCCGAATGATCGCCGCAGGGGAAAAGGCTTGACGTTTAGCCTACCCTTCTGTTGAACCACCGCTGACCTACGGACTGCAAGAAGGGCGCCGCCGGCCTCATGGAAAATACGAAGAACCTCATCCTTGCGATCGTCCTCAGCCTTCTGGTGATGCTGGGATGGTTCTGGCTTTTCCCGCCGGAGCAGCAGGCGAACAACCCGAACGATCCCGATATCGTCAGCACGACCGAGGATGTGCCGGTCACGCAGCAGCAGGCGGGCCAGCCCGATGCCGCCGTGGCACCGGTTTCGGCCGAAGCACCGCGCATCACGATCGACACGCCGGAACTTGCGGGCTCGATCTCAACCCAAGGCGGGCGGATCGATGATCTGCTGCTGAAGGACTATCACGTCACGCTGGACGACAATTCCGACAACGTGCGCCTTCTGACGCCGGTTGGCGAAGATCACGCCTATTACGCGCTGCAGGGCTGGGTTCCGGCAGGCGGGCTCGATTTTCCCGACGTTCCGGGCCCCGACACGGTCTGGTCCATCCAGGGCCAGGGCACGCTGACGCCCGACACGCCCGTGTCGCTGCAATGGGAAAGCCCGGCAGGCCTGATCTTCACGCGCACCATCGCGGTGGATGACCAGTACATGTTCACCGTCACCGACCGTGTGCAGAACACGGGCGAGGCGGAACAGCGGCTGGCCCCTTATGGCATGATCGCCCGTCACGGCACCCCGCCCGATCTTCAGGGTTTCTTCGTGCTGCACGAAGGCGTCGTGGGCCGCACCGATGGCGAACTGACCGAAACCAAGTACAGCGCCATCGAGGATCTGCCCCGAATCGCGCGTGAGAACGCACAGGCCGAACTGCGCGAGGCGACCACCGATGGCTGGATCGGCTTCACAGACCACTACTGGATGACGACGCTGATCCCGCAGCAGGGCCAACCCTTCACCTCGGTCGCGAAGTATCTGGCGCAGCAGAACGTCTATACGACGGAAACGCGGATGCCCGTCATGGCCGTTGCGCCGGGCGCCACGATCGAAACATCGCAGCGCGTCTTTGCCGGTGCAAAGGAATGGGCAACCATCCGTCATTACCAGAACGAAGAAGGCATTGCCGGCTTCATCGATTCCATCGACTGGGGCTGGTTCTTCTTCCTGACCAAACCGATCTTTGCCGTGCTGCACTGGCTGAACGCGCATATCGGCAACATGGGCGTTTCCATCATCGCGCTGACCTTCCTGCTGAAGGCGCTGGTTCTGCCGCTGGCCTACAAGTCCTATGTCTCCATGGCGCGGATGAAGGAACTCCAGCCCGAGATGGAGGCCCTGAAGGAACGTGCGGGCGATGATCGCCAGAAGCTGCAAAAGGAAATGATGCAGCTTTACAAGGACAAGAAGGTCAACCCGGCGGCGGGCTGCCTTCCCATCCTGATCCAGATCCCGATCTTCTTCTCGCTCTACAAGGTGATCCTCGTCACGATCGAGCTGCGCCACGCGCCGTTCTTCGGCTGGCTGCAGGATCTGTCTGCGCCCGATCCGTCGTCGCTGTTCAACCTGTTCGGCCTGCTGCCCTGGGCCGCGCCCGAGGCGGGGACGACGCTTGCGATGGTGTTCATCGGCGTGCTGCCGATCCTTCTGGGCGTGTCGATGTGGCTGCAACAAAAGCTGAACCCGGCGCCCCCGGATCCGACGCAGCAGATGATCTTCGCTTGGATGCCGTGGGTGTTCATGTTCATGCTGGGCCATTTTGCCAGCGGTCTGGTTCTTTACTGGATCACGAACAACCTGATCACCTTCGCGCAGCAATATATCATCATGAGCAGCCACGGAAAACGGCCGGACCTGTTCGGCAATATCCGCGAAGGCTTCAAGCGCAAGACCAAGGCGGAGCCTGAGAAGAAGGGCAAGAAATGATCCTGTCGTCCATCTGGCGGCACCCGATCAAGGCACACGGACGCGAAGAACTCGCGTCCGTTCTGCTTTCCGCGGGCGCCTGCCTGCCCTTCGACCGGCACTGGGCCGTCGCACATGAAGCCGCGAGACTGGCCGAAGGCTGGAGCCAATGCGCCAACTTCTCACGCGGGGCCAAGGCCCCTGCCCTGATGGCGATCACCGCCCGGCTGGAGGGGGAGGCCGTGACGCTGTCGCATCCCGATCGCCCCGACCTGTGCTTCCGGCCCGACGATCCCGCGGACCTGCCCGTCTTTCTGGACTGGGTGCGCCCGCTGATGCCCGCCGAACGCGCGGCCTCTGCCCGGATCGTCAGTGCGGGCCGCGGCATGACCGACACGCCCTTCCCGTCGGTATCGATCCTGTCGCTTTCCTCGCTGGCGGATCTGTCGGGGCGGATGGGGACGGACCTGTCGATCCACCGCTGGCGCGGCAACCTCTGGATCGAGGGGGCGGCGCCCTGGGCCGAGTTTGATATGATCGACCGCGAAATCGCCATCGGCGACGCCGTCCTGCGGATCGAGGACCGGATCACCCGCTGCAAGGCCACCATGACCAACCCTGAAACCGGCATCATCGATGCCGACACTCTTGCCGCATTGCAAAGCCATTACGGCCACCGCGATTTCGGCGTATATGCCACCGTGATCCGCGGCGGCGAAATCACTCGCGGAGACGAGGTACGCCCATGCTGAACTTTACCCTTGCCCCGGAACCCGAAGACCTTGCCCGCGAAAAGGGCCGCCTGCTGTTCGCGGGGCCGGTCGATTTCGTGAAAGGTGTGGTGGCGATGCCGGGCCTGCCCCCTGCCGACCGCCTGGAGGTCTGCTTTGCCGGACGATCGAATGTCGGCAAATCCAGCCTGATCAACGCGCTGACGGGCCGAAAGTCGCTTGCCCGCGCCTCGAACACGCCGGGCCGGACGCAGGAGATCAACTATTTTGCGCTTGGCGAGGAAAAGTATCTCGTCGACCTTCCCGGCTATGGCTATGCCGAGGCGCCGGTGGCCATTGTCGCGAAATGGCAGGCGCTGCTGAAAAACTATCTGGCTGGCCGCAGCACCCTGCGCCGCGCCTTCGTGCTGATCGACACGCGTCACGGCATCAAGAAGGTCGATGACGAGATCATGAGCCTGCTGGACCGTTCCGCCGTGACCTTTCAGACTGTGCTGACCAAGGCCGACAAGGTCAGCCGGACCGAGCGCGAGAAAACGATCGAGCAGGTGATGGGCGCGCTGCAAAAGCACCCCGCCGCCTTCCCGGAGATCGTGGTGACCAGTTCCGAAAAAGGTGATGGCATTGAAACGCTGCGTTCTATTGTCGCAACGCTTCAATGATGGCCTAGCTGTGTTGGCAGGAGGAAGACGATGCCAAGCCAAGACAGCGACAAGCCAGCGCCCGACAGTTTCGAACAATCCCGACCCGACCAACGTACCGGTGCCGAACGCGGCGATGTCGGAGTAATGACAGGCCCCTCTGCCGCACCGCCGGGCGGCGGAGGTCAGGCACCCAAGGCGGACATGGCGGCCTCGTCGGTTCTTTCGCCGCTCAAGCATCCCGCATTCCGCATGATCTGGACGGCCACGCTTGTCGCCAACCTTGGCACGCTGATCCAGAACGTCGGCGCAGGCTGGCAGATGGCACTGCTGACGCCCTCGCATGACATGGTGGCGCTGGTGCAGGCATCGACCACGCTGCCGGTGATGATCCTTGCCATCGCGGCGGGCGCGCTGGCAGACAACTTTCCCCGCCGCCGCGTCATGCTTGCCGCGCAAAGCTTCCTGCTGGTGGTGTCGGCCATCCTTGCGATCATCGCGTTCATGGGGCTGCTGACCCCCTGGCTGCTGCTCACCTTCACCTTCCTTCTGGGCTGCGGCAACGCGATGCACCTGCCCTCGTGGCAGGCATCCATGCGGGATCTTGTTCCCCGCGCCGACCTGCCCTCGGCCATCACGCTCAACTCCATGAGCTTCAACCTCATGCGTTCGGTCGGGCCGGCGGTGGGCGGCATCATCGTGGCAAGCGCCGGACCGGCCTTTGCCTTCACGCTGAACGCCGTCAGCTATACCGCGGTGATTTTCGCGCTGGCCCGCTGGAAAAGCCCGCAGGAACCGCGCATCCTTCCGCCGGAACGCCTGGGCCACGCCATCGGCGTGGGGCTGCGATATGTCCAGCTTTCGCCCAACCTGTCGCGCGTGATGATGCGCGGGCTGGTTTTCGGCATGGGCGCGGTGGCCGTTCTGGCGCTGCTTCCGGTCATCACCCGCGATATCCTTCTGGCCGAGGCGCGGACCTATGGCAGCCTGCTGGGTGCTTTCGGCCTTGGGGCAATCGGCGGTGCGCTGGCCGCGCCGCGGCTGCGCGCCCGCCTGCGGATCGAGACGATCATCACCGGCGCCTTCGTGCTGAACGGGGCCGGCATCCTGATCATCGCCCTTTCGACGGTGGAGGCGGTGACGGTTGTCGGCCTGCTGCTGGCGGGCGCGGCATGGGTAACCGCGCTGTCATTGTTCAACGTTTCGGTCCAGCTGGCGACACCCCGCTGGGTCGTGGGGCGGGCGCTGTCGATCTATCAAACGGCTACATTCGGCGGCATGGCGCTTGGCAGCTGGCTGTGGGGCGTGCTTTCGGAAGAAATCTCGCTTCCGGCCACGCTGATTGCGGCGGCGGTGGTGCTTTTCTTCGGTGCGCTGATGGGGCGCGTCTGGCCGATGCCCGATTTCAGCGAAACGAACCTTGATCCCGCCAACCGCTTCAGCGAACCGGCGCTTCGGCTGGACCTGCAGCCGCAATCCGGGCCGATCATGGTCATGGTCGACTGGGACATCCCGCCCGAAAACACGCAGGCGTTTCTTGATGCCATGGCGGACCGCCGGCGCGTGCGCATCCGTGACGGTGCGCGGCAATGGTCGCTGCTGCGCGATCTGGAAAATCCCGACATCTGGGTGGAAACCTATCACGTACCGACATGGGTCGAATATATCCGGCACAACATCCGCCGGACGCAGGCTGATGT
Organism: Falsirhodobacter deserti; assembly: GCF_004015795.1. Lineage (GTDB taxonomy): Bacteria > Pseudomonadota > Alphaproteobacteria > Rhodobacterales > Rhodobacteraceae > Falsirhodobacter > Falsirhodobacter deserti. Next base: position 1,772,133 of record NZ_ML137218.1, read on the forward strand.
GGAATCCTTCGACCGGCTGCTGGAGCTGCATCGCGGGCCTGGCCGGCCGCATGTGCACAGGATGATCGAACGGCAAACCGTGCCCCTGACCGACGACATCATCATTCCGCCCAAGGTACCGTGAGGCTTGGCAGGACTTCACAAAGCCGCTAGTCCTGTGCCGAACCCCGAGGGCCCCCGATGAAGAAGCAGCTTGCCATGATGCGTGACTCGATCGCTACCGCCAAGACCCTGTCCGAGGCACTGCCCTATCTGCAGCGATATGCAGGTGCGGTTGTCGTGGTGAAGTTCGGCGGCAATGCCATGGGCGATCAGGATGCGATGGCCGAATTCGCGCGGGACATCGTGCTGATGCGGCAGGTGGGTCTGAACCCCGTTGTCGTGCATGGCGGCGGGCCGATGATCAACGACATGCTGACCCGCCTTGGCATCAAGAGCGAGTTCGTGCGCGGCAAGCGCGTGACCGACAAGGCCACCGTCGAGGTGGTGGAGATGGTGCTGTCTGGCCTTGTGAACAAGCGCATCGTGCAGGCGATCAACGATCAGGGGGGGCGCGCCGTCGGCATCTCGGGCAAGGATGACGACCTGATGGTTGCCGTGGCCGATGATCCCGAGCTCGGCTTCGTGGGCCGCCCGGTCGAAATGAACGTTCAGGTTCTGCGCGATCTTTACAAGGCGGGCATCATCCCGGTTGTCGCCCCCGTCGCCACGGGGATGGAGGATAACGAAACCTTCAACGTGAACGGCGACACGGCGGCGGGCGCGATTGCGGGCGCGCTGAAAGCCGATCGCCTGCTGCTTCTGACGGATGTATCCGGCGTCAAGAACAAGGCGGGCGAGGTTGTGACCCAGCTGACCCCTGATGAAGTGCGTGCCATGATCGCCGACGGCACCATCGCGGGCGGCATGATCCCGAAAACGGAAACCGCGCTTCAGGCGGTGGAGGAAGGCGTGCGCGCCGTCGTGATCCTTGATGGCCGTGTTTCCAACGCATCCTTGCTGGAACTGTTCACCGATCACGGCGCGGGCTCCATGATCCGCTCGACCGAGCCTCGGGTGAAGCCGCGGATCCGCTGATGCGCCGGCTTGTCCTGATCCGCCACGCCAAATCGGCGTGGGAAGATCCGCTTCTGACGGACCATCAACGCCCCCTTGCCCTTCGCGGGCAGGAGGCTGCACCCAAGATCGGCCGCTGGCTGGCCGATCAAGGCGCGGTGCCGGACCAGATCCTGTGTTCCGATGCCCAGCGCACGCGTGAGACATGGGGCCTGATCGCGCCCCTTCTGGACACGCCGGAACCGGCTTATCTGCCCGCATTGTATCATGCGGGGCCGGATGTGATCCTGCGCGAGTTGCGCCGCGCCACGGGCCAGACGGTTGCCCTGGTCGGTCACAATCCGGGAATGTGCGAATTCGCCGGCCTGATCGTGAAATACCGCCCCGCGCATCCGCAGTTCGACCGCTATCCGACGGCTGCCACACTGATCGCCGAATTCAGCATCGACGACTGGCGAGAGGCGACCTATGCCACCGCCCGCCCCATCGCCTTCACCGTTCCGCGGGATCTTTGACGATCCTCAGTGCCCGAGGATCTGGCTGAGGAACATCCTCGAACGCTCCGACTGCGGGTTGTTGAAGAACTCGCGCGGGGTGTTCTGCTCCACCACCTGCCCCTGGTCCATGAAAACGACCCGGTTCGCGACAGCTTGCGCGAAGCCCATCTCATGCGTCACGCAGATCATGGTCATCCCGTCCTCGGCCAGCGAGATCATGGTGTCCAGAACTTCCTTGATCATCTCGGGATCCAGCGCCGATGTCGGCTCGTCGAACAGCATGATGCGCGGCTTCATGCAAAGTGAGCGGGCAATGGCCACACGCTGCTGCTGCCCGCCCGAAAGCTGCCCCGGATACTTGTGCGCCTGGTCGGGGATCTTGACCTTGCGCAGGAAGTGCATGGCCGTTTCCTCTGCCTCGGCCTTGGGAACCTTGCGCACCCAGATCGGGGCAAGGGTGCAGTTTTCAAGGATGGTCAGATGCGGGAACAGGTTGAAGTGCTGGAACACCATCCCGACTTCGGAGCGGACCTTGTCGATGTTCTTCAGGTCAGATGTCAGCTCGGTACCGTCCACGATGATCTGGCCCGACTGATGCTCCTCCAGCCGGTTGATGCAGCGGATCAGGGTCGATTTGCCGGATCCCGAAGGGCCGCAGATCACGATCCGCTCCCCCCGATGGACGGTCAGGTCGATATCGCGCAGCACATGGAACTGGCCGAACCACTTGTTCATGCCGCGGATCTGGATGGCAATCTCTTCGCTGATCTGCATATGTCGGGTGTCGACGGCGCGTTCGGCAGTTTGCATGGCATGCTCCTTAACGGTTATCGCGTTTCAGGCGGCGCTCCAGATACATGGAATAGCGCGACATGCCGAAACAGAAGATGAAGAAAATGGTGCCCACGAAGATGTAAGGCTCCCAGTAGATGCCTTTCCATTCCATGGACGCGCGAACGGCGTCGGTGATGCCCTTCAACGGATCCAGAAGCCCCACGAAGATGACCAGCGTCGTGTCCTTGAACAGGCCGATGAAGGTGGACACGATCCCGGGGATGGAGATTTTCAGCGCCTGCGGCAGCACGATAAGCCGCTGCGCCTGGAAATAGTTCAGGCCCAGCGCGTCTGCCGCCTCGTATTGCCCGCGCGGCAGGGCTGCGAGACCGCCACGGATAACCTCGGCGATATAGGCGGCGGCAAACAGCGTCACCATGATGATCACCCGCAGGATGATGTCGAAGCTGGTTCCAGGCGGCAGGAAATAGTTCAGCAGAAGCGACGCCGTAAACAGCAGTGTGATCAGCGGCACCCCCCGGATGAACTCGATGAAGCAGACGGACATCGTCTTGATTAGGAACATGTCGGACCGCCGGCCCAGCGCCAGCGCGATGCCCAGCGGCAGCGACAGCGAGATGGCGGCCACGCCAATCGTAAGCGACAGCACGAAGCCCCCGAAACGGTCCGAACGGACGGCGTCGATCCCCAGCGGAATGGCAGAGCTGAGCGCCCGGTCCACCGGCGCGGCGGCCAGCAGCCACCACAGCACAGGCACGATCACGGCCGCGATGATGGCCAGCAGCGGCGAAACCCCGCGCAGCGCCCGCCACACCACCCACCCGATCACGAAGCCCAGCAGCGCCACCACCGGCAGCCACATGGATCCACCCCAAAGCAGCCAGAAGCCAAGGAACGGATAGATCGCCGAAACCGCCATCAGCCGGCGCGACATACCCGGAACCAGCACCGGTGCAAGGGCAACGAACAGCAGGACCAGCGCCAGCACGGGCCGCCAGTACAGATGCGCGGGATAAAAGCCGAACAGCCATTGCTGCCAGCGGTCGCGGACCACCGCAAAACAGGCGCCGCGCGCATCCGGCCCCCATATCTGGGCAATGATCTCGCGGCATTCGGTCAGGGTGTTCGCGTTCCAGACGCTGTGGGCGAACCATGGAACCAACCCGCGCAGCAGGAAGAACACCGCGATCAGGCCAAGCACGGTCAGGATCGTGTTCAGCCAGCCGGAGAACAGGTTCTCGCGCAACCAGCGGACGGCACCGGCCTGCCCTGCGGGGGGCGCGGCCTGCGGAAGCATCGAGTCGCGCACGAAACGAACGGTCTGGGCGTGAGTATCGCTCATCTCAACGCTCCTTCAGCTTGACGCGGGAGTTGTAGACGTTCATCGCGCCCGAGATGACAAGGCTGACCATAAGATAGATCAGCATCATCAGCAGAACGCATTCCAGCTCCCTTCCCGTCTGGTTCAGCGTGATGCCGCCAAGCGTGCCGCGCAGGTCCAGATATCCCACCGCGATGGCCAGCGAAGAGTTCTTGGTCAGGTTCAGGAACTGCGAGATCAGCGGGGGCACGATCACCCGCAGCGCCTGCGGCAGGACGACGAGGCTCATGGTGCGGCGGGGGCGCAGGCCAAGGGCGAAGGCCGCCTCGGTCTGTCCGCGCGATACGGCAAGGATGCCCGCCCGCACGATTTCCGCGATGAAGGCGCCGGTATAAAAGGACAGCGCCAGCCACAGCGCCATGAAGGCGTTCGGCACATTGACGCCGCCGGTGAAGTTGAAGCCGCTGATGGTCGGCACCAGCAGATGCACGCCCATCCACCAGCCCAGCAGCGTGACCGGCAGGATGACGATCAACAGCGATTTCCACCATGTCGTGGGGCGGCGGCCCGTCGCCTCTTGCACGGCGGCGGCGTGGCGGATCATCCTGCCGCGCAACCACAGGCTGATGACGATCACGCCCACGATGGCCGCAAAGGTAAGGTTCAGGCTGAACAGGCCCAGATCCACCGAGCCCAGCCCGCGCGTCACCCCGATATCCGGAATGGCGGTGTAGCGGTTGGTGATGGCGACAAGCCCAAGCAGAAGGCCCTGCCCCTCGTCCCCCCGGAAGACGGCAGGCGCAGGCGAGGCTTCCGTGAAAGCCGTGAAGAACAGCAGGATCCACAGCAGGATCGGCACGTTGCGGAACATCTCGACATAGATGGTCATCAACCGCGCCACCAGCCAGTTCGACGAAAGGCGCAGGATGCCGACGATGACGCCCACCACCGTGGCAAGGATGCAGCCCATCACCGCGATTAGCAGCGTGTTCATCAGGCCAACGAGCAAGGCCCGCAGATGCGTGTCGTTCTGCGAATACGGGATCAGCCGCTGAGCGATGTCGTATCCCGCGCGCATCGACAGGAATCCGAAGTCAAAGTCCTTTCCAAGCGCGGCAAGGTTCTGCACCGTATTGTCGATCAACCATGCGGCCCCTGCGACAACCAGCGCGAAAACGACGATCTGGATCGTCAGTGATCGGTAGCGGGTATCGTAAAGCAGCATGCCCAGCCGGAAGGTATCCTTCGGCCTGTTCACGGCATTGGCCATGAAGCACCCCCTGTCAAATGGCCATGCGGGATCGGACGGCGTCGTTGCGCCACCGCTGGCCTGTTCTTGATGTTCTGAATGGAGGGCGTTCACCGCCCTCCGGAAGGATCAGCGGAAGGGAGGTGCGTAAAGCAGCCCGCCTTGCGTCCATTGCGCGTTCAATCCGCGCGCCAGTCCGATCGGGGTGGATTCGCCAACCGTGGCCGAGAAGATCTCGCCATAGTTGCCGGTGGTGGAAATCGCGCGCTTGGCCCACTCCGCGTCAAGGCCAATCATCTCGCCCAGGCCGCCCTCGGTGCCCAGCAGGCGGCGAACCTCGGGGTTTTCGGAGCTGGCAGCCAGTTCCTCGATATTGGCAGAGGTGACGCCGTATTCCTCGGCCGCGACCAGCGCGTTCAGCGTCCAACGCACGATGTCAGTCCACTGGCTGTCGCCCTGGCGCGTTGCCGGCCCCAACGGTTCCTTGGAAATGATCTCGGGCAGGATGATGTGATCGTTGGGCGAGGCGAAGGCCGCGCGCGTGGCTGCAAGGCCCGACACGTCGGTGGTATAGGCGTCGCAGGCACCCGCCAGATACTGCTGTTCCCCTTCGGCGTTCGACTGGATCGCGACGGGCGTGTAGCTCATGTTATTGGAGGCGAAGTAATCGGCGAGGTTCATCTCGGTCGTTGTGCCGGTCTGGATGCAGATGGTCGCGCCATCGAGTTCCTTGGCCGAGGTGACACCGAGATCCTGCTTCACCATGAAGCCCTGACCGTCGTAATAGTTCACGCCCGCGAAATCGAGGCCAAGGTCGGTATCGCGCGAAAAGGTCCAGGTGGAGTTGCGCGCCAGGATGTCCACCTCGCCCGAGGCGAGCGCCGTGAAGCGGGTTTCGGCCGTGGTCGGCACGAAGCGCACCTTGTTACCATCGCCCAGCACCGCCGCAGCGACCGCGCGGCACAACGAGATGTCGAAGCCCGACCAGTTGCCCTGCGCATCCGGCGCGGCAAAGCCCGTCAGACCGGGGTTCACGCCGCAAACAAGCTCTCCGCGCGACTTGACGTCGTCCAGCGTGGCTGCCGATGCCGCAACGGCAGCAAGAGCCGCGATCGACAGCGTGCTGAGAAAAACAGTCCTGTTCATTTGTACCTCTTCCTGATGAAGCGCCCACGCCGCGGTTTCTCCGCCCTGACGCCATGGCCGCCAGCCCTGCGTCTGCCCCACCTTCGGACGGGAAGTTTCGACGCGTCAAGCCCGGCTGGCCACCCATGCCCATTGATGCGGCGTATGAAGCGGACCCTGCTTATGTATTCGGCTGAATTGTCACCGACACAATAGGAAAAACCGCTCCGCAGCAAGAAAGGCGGCCAGCCTCACCTCTTCGGCGGCCACGGCTTCATCATCCAGACCCCAGGTTTCGGACTGGAACGCCTCGTCGATGCGCGACAAGGCGAAGGCTTCGGCCCCTGTCAGGCGGCCATGTGCCACCGCAAGGCCAAGAACAAGCGAGCCGGAGATCGCCACCAGATCGTACAGCGCCGCCAGCTGGAACGCCGACATCGCCTGCAGCTGGCCGCGCAGGCGCATCAGGGAGGGCGCAGGCTGGTCCACGGGAACGATGCCTTCGGTGACGGTCAGCGGCGCCTCCAGCCGCTCAGCCGCCCAAGCCAGAACCGGGTCCCACGCACGCTGGCGGTCCACCAGTTCGGCAGGCCCGTCGGCGCGATAGCAAAGCAGGTCGCTGCCGCCATATCGGGCAAGCTCGCACACCACCCCGTCGAATTGCGTGGCAACCTTGTCGATGGCCGAATTGGCCGTGCGGGTGGCGGGCATCGTATCGGGGCGAACCTCCCCCTGCTGCGCGTCCCATTCCTCGGCGATCAGGCGCGCCAGCCCTTCGGTCGGCAGAAGCAGCGGCGCTTTGGCCGGCGTCCGTACGGGACGGCCGTCCAGCCGGACGCTGTGGCCCCCCTCCTCTGCGTGAACGGTGGCAGCGGTCCAGAAGCGTTTGGGGGCCCAGCTCATGGTCAGTCTCCGAAAGGATCGGCGGGAACGTCGTTTTCCTTCATGTCGAGCATGCTGAACGCGCGTTTCATATGCTCGGGCAGCGGGGCCACGAAGGTCATGGGGGTTTTCAGGATCGGATGCTCGATCGTCAGCTGGCGGGCGTGAAGGTTCAGCTTTCGGCTGATCTCGCCGCCGACACCGCCGCCCCAACCGTCACCCGCATTTTCCTGGCTGCTTCCGCCATACTTGCCATCCCCAAGGATCGGGTGCCCGATCTCGGCCATATGTGCGCGCAACTGGTGGGTCCGGCCGGTCACGGGTTCCAGCGCCATCCATGACAGGCGGGTGCCAAGGAACCACAGCACGAAGTAATCCGTATGGGCGCGCTTTGCTTCCGGAAAGTCGTTCATCTTGGCCGGGTGAACGCAGACCATCTTTTCATCCCGCCCGCCGGACTTCATCAGGCCATACTTGATCGACCCCTTCTTCGGGTTCGGCATGCCTGCCACCAGCGCCCAATATATCTTGCGGGCGTTGCGGTGACGCAGCGCTTCGGACAAGGCCCGCGCCACGCGATCCGTGCGCGCAAGGATAAGAACGCCCGAGGTGTCCTTGTCCAGCCGGTGCACCAGCTTGGGCTTGTCCTTGTAGCCGAACTTCAGCGCCTCGGCCAAACCGTCGACATGGCGGTTGCCCTGCCCCGATCCGCCCTGCGAGGGCAGCCCCGGCGGCTTGTTCAGGACGATCATATGCTCGTCCTTGAAGATAACCGCATCCTGGATCATCTTCGCGTCCGCGCTGGTGATCCGCGACGGCAGATCGCGCCGGTCATCATTGGGATCGGGCAGCGGCGGCACGCGAATGCTCATCCCCGGTTCGATCCGGTCCGAAGCTTTCGCCCGCCCGCCATCCACACGGATCTGGCCCGTGCGGCACATCTTTTCGACCGCGCCCTGCGTGACATGCGGGAAACGCCGCTTGAACCACTTGTCCAGCCGCTGTTCACCCTCATCGGCCGAAACGGTCAGTATCTTCACGCTCATGCAAGTATCCCCCGAGCTATGACGGCACCGGCCAGAACGGCCAGCAGCGACAGGATCACCGATCCAAGAACATAAAGGGCGGCCTGCGCGGCCTGCCCCCGCTCCCACAATGCCAACGCATCCAGCGAGAAGGCCGAGAAGGTGGTGAACCCGCCCAGCACACCCGTCAGCAGGAAGGGCGCGAACCGCTGCCCCCCCTTCAGCGCCAGCACAGTGGCCAGCATGCCCATGACCGCACAGCCAATCACGTTCACGGCCAGCGTGCCCCACGGAAAACCGGGTGCAAGACGCATCGCCGCAACATTGACCAGATAGCGAAGCGAGGCGCCTATCGCCCCGCCCGCCGCCACATATGGAAGTGTCAGGAGCATCGGCGCTGTCTCCGTTCCTGCTGCCCGATTGTCAACCTTCGCCGTTCCGTTTCGCCCGCAGCTTGGCGAAATACTCGACCCGCTTCTTCAATTCCCGCTCGAACCCGCGCTCGGGCGGCATGTACCAGACAGGGCGCTTCATCCCTTCGGGGAAATAGTTCTGCCCCGAAAAGGCATCCTCGGCATCATGGTCATAAGCGTAATCAGCGCCATAGCCCATTTCGCGCATCATCTTGGTGGGGGCGTTGCGGATATGAAGGGGCGGCGGTTCGCTTCCCGTCTGCTTTGCGGCGGCCCTGGCAGCCTTGAACGCGGTGTAAACGGCGTTCGATTTCGGGGCGAGCGCAAGATGAACCAGCGCCCCCGCCAGCGCCAGTTCCCCTTCGGGGCTGCCAAGGCGTTCGAAGGTGTTCCATGCATCAAGGCAGACACGCTGGGCATCCGGATCGGCCAGCGCGATATCCTCAACCGCCATGCGCGTGATGCGACGGGCAAGGTAGCGGGGATCCTCCCCCCCTTCCAGCATCCGTGCGAACCAGTAAAGCGCCGCATCCGGATCGGACCCGCGCACGGATTTGTGCAGGGCCGAGATGAGGTTGTAATGTTCTTCCCCGCCCTTGTCGTACTTGGCGGCGCGGCGCATCAGCCGGGCCGACAGAGCCGGCTTGTCCAGCACCCGGTCCAGTTTCCACGCGCTCACCTGCTCGATGAGGTTCAGAAGGGCGCGGCCATCGCCATCGGCCATTTCCAGCAACGATTCGCGGGCGGACCCGTCCAGCGGCAGGGCGCGGCCCATCTCCTGTTCGGCCCGCTGGGCCATCCGTTCCAGATCGGCCAGCGTCAGCCTTTCCAGCACGATCACCTGCGCGCGGGACAACACGGCGGCGTTCAGCTCGAACGATGGGTTCTCGGTCGTGGCGCCGACAAGAAGGATCGTCCCGTCCTCCATATGCGGCAGAAAGCTGTCTTGCTGCGCCTTGTTGAAGCGGTGGATCTCGTCCACGAACAAAAGCGTCCCCTGCCCGTTCTGCCGGCGCAGCTTTGCGCCTTCGAACACCTTCCGCAGCTCCGGAACGCCGGTGAAGATCGCGCTGATCTGCACGAAGGCCATATCCGTTTCATCGGCAAGCAACCGCGCAATGGTCGTCTTGCCCACCCCGGGCGGCCCCCACAGAATGATCGAGGACAGGCTGCCCGCCGCCAGCATCGCCCCCAGCGGCCCATCGGGCGACAGGATTTTCCCCTGCCCGATCACTTCGCCAAGTGCGCGCGGACGCAAACGGTCCGCCAAGGGGCGGTTGCCGTTGGGCGCAGGTGTTTCGGGTAGTGTATCGAACAGGTCAGCCATGACAGGAAGATAAGCCGCGTTGGCCCGCAGGGAAAGGTGCCGTCAGATCAGGCCGATTTCCTTGGCGCGCCGGATCGCCTCGGGCGTGGTACGGGCCAGCAGCCGCTCCCGCGCCGAATACAGCCGTGCCTTCAGCGCACTTTCCGAAATTCCAAGCTGCGCCGCCGCCCCCGCATACCGATTGCCCGACGAGACCACCCGAAGCGCCTCGATCTGCGAGAGCGTAAGCCGGTCAGGCGGGGACACCAGGCAGTGCAGGGTACGGATCGTGCGGAACAGGTGCTGAAGTTCGGCATCGGTGAATTCCCGGTCACTGCGGGCGATGACGCCCACGCTCATCGAAGTGACAGGTCCCTCGCAGGCCACGGCCCCGAAATTCAGGCCGAAACGCTTGGCTTCGGGGAAAACGCCATAGGGATCGATCAATCGCCGATCACTCCACCGCACGACGCCATTGTTGCTGCAGGCCCAGCCAAGGCACGGATCGCGCAGCACGAACCCCTTGTTGGTATAATGCTCCATCCAGACGCTGTTCAGAGTTGAAAACCGTGCGAGCGGGACTGACCGCCGGAAATGGAGACCAACGCAATATCCTTGAACGGCCATGTCCGACAGGCCAAGCAGGGCCTCCTCGACAGCGCGCGTCAGCGGCGCCGACCCTTCCAATGGCATACAAGTAACCCCGTGAAATACATAACCGCCCCACTCGATATCATCTCGACCGGCTGCGTTTATGCAAGAAAAAAGCCCGCCGAAAAGGCGGGCTTGATGATCGTGAAGATCAAGTTTGATTATTCTGCATCTTCTGCTTCAAGGCGGGCGCGGTCGGCTGCACCTTTGGCCGAAGTATCGCGGTCCACGAACTCGATGATTGCCATCGGGGCCATGTCGCCATAGCGGAAGCCGGCCTTCAGGATCCGGACGTAACCGCCCTGACGGTCCTTGTAGCGCGGGCCGAGGATCTCGAACAGACGCGCGACGTGCTTGTCTTCTTTCAGCTGGGCCTGCGCCTGACGACGGGCGTGCAGGTCGCCACGCTTTGCCAGCGTGATCAGCTTTTCAACGATCGGACGAAGTTCCTTCGCCTTCGGCAGCGTCGTCTTGATCTGCTCGTGCTCGATCAGCGAGCCCGACATGTTGGCGAACAGCGCCTTGCGGTGTTCGTGGGTACGGTTCAGGCGGCGGTAGCCACGTGCGTGACGCATAGGTCATCTCCTACTTTGCTTTGTCCGGCAGATCCTGCGTGTGAACCTGCTCACCTTGGGGCGGAATTGCCCATGTTTTCCCCCGCGAACCGGGGCATTGCCGGGGCGCATGACGCGCCCCGTATCTTAGAACTGGTCTTCGAAGCGCTTGGCCAGATCTTCGATGTTTTCCGGCGGCCAGTCCTCGACATCCATGCCAAGGTGCAGACCCATGCCCGAAAGCACTTCCTTGATCTCGTTCAGAGACTTGCGGCCGAAGTTCGGGGTGCGGAGCATCTCGGCTTCGGTTTTCTGGATCAGATCGCCAATATAGACGATGTTGTCGTTCTTCAGGCAGTTGGCCGAACGGACCGACAGTTCCAGCTCGTCGACTTTCTTCAGCAGCAGCGGGTTGAATTCCAGCCCGTCATCCGCATCCGAACGTGTCGCCGCTTCCGGTTCGTCGAAGTTCACGAAGATCGACAGCTGGTCCTGCAGGATGCGTGCGGCATAGGCCACGGCATCATCCGGCGTCAGCGAGCCGTCGGTTTCCACGCGCATCGTCAGCTTGTCATAGTCCAGCACCTGGCCCTCACGGGTGGGCTGCACATCATAGCTGACTTTCTTGACCGGCGAGTAGATGGCATCGATCGGGATCAGGCCAATGGGTGCATCTTCCGGACGGTTCTTGTCGGCCGAAACATAGCCCTTACCGGTGTTGACCGTCAGTTCCATCGAAACTTCGGCGCCATCATCGACGTGGCAGATCACGTGATCCTTGTTCAGGATCTCGATGCCGTTGGATTCTGAAATGTCGCCAGCCGTGACGACGCCCGGACCCTTGGCGTTGATCGAAAGGCGCTTGGGCCCTTCGACTTCCATCTTGATCGCGATGCCCTTCAGGTTCAGCACGATGTCGGTCACGTCCTCACGGACGCCGGCCACCGAGGAGAACTCGTGCAGGACGTTGTCGATCTGGACCGAAGTAATGGCCGCGCCCTGAAGCGACGACAGCAGTACGCGGCGCAGGGCGTTGCCCAGCGTCAGACCGAAGCCCCGCTCCAGCGGTTCGGCAACGACCGTCGCGATGCGCGCGGCATCGGCACCCGGCTTGACCGCCAGTTGCGTCGGCTTGATCAGTTCCTGCCAGTTCTTGTGGATCATGCGTGTCGCCTCCATACCAGCCTCTTGCCCATGTCCTAAGCGAGAAGCGCCCGAGGATCAGAAATGACGAAACCGGGCCGCGCTGTGAAGCACGGCCCGATCCTTTTCTTCGCGTTATCAGACGCGACGACGCTTCGGCGGACGGCAGCCGTTATGCGCCATCGGCGTGACGTCGCGGATCGACGTGATGTTCAGGCCAACCGCTGCCAGCGCACGCAGCGCCGATTCGCGGCCCGAACCGGGACCCTGAACTTCGACTTCGATCGTTTTCAGGCCATGCTCTTGCGCTTTGCGTGCTGCATCTTCTGCAGCCAGCTGTGCGGCATAGGGCGTGGATTTACGCGAACCCTTGAAGCCCATCGTACCGGCGGACGACCACGAGATCGCGTTGCCCTGCACGTCGGAGATCAGGATTTTCGTGTTGTTGAACGAGGAGTTCACATGAGCAACGCCTGCGGCGATGTTCTTGCGTTCCTTGCGCTTCATGCGGACTTTATCACGAGCCATCTGTCACGCCCCCTTATTTCTTCTTGCCGGCAATGGCCTTTGCAGGGCCTTTGCGCGTGCGAGCGTTGGTGTGCGTGCGCTGACCGCGAACCGGAAGGTTGCGACGGTGACGCAGGCCGCGATAGGAACCGAGGTCCATCAGACGCTTTACGTTCATCGAAACTTCGCGACGCAGGTCGCCTTCGACGGTGTAGTTGGCGTCGATGTGTTCGCGGATCGCCAGAACTTCGGCATCCGAAAGCTCGTTGACGCGGCGCGTGCGGTCGATGCCGACTGCGTCACAGATCTGTTCGGCAACGTGGTTGCCGATGCCGGTGATGTAGGTCAGGGCGATGGGGACGCGTTTCCCCGTCGGAATGTTTACGCCAGCAATACGTGCCAAACGTTATCCTTTCCAGGTTGCGGATCCGTAGCACCGGATCCTTTTTTCACAACTCCGCCCCGAGCGATCAGGACGATCCTCACCCCGAACGGGTGAAACGACCCACGGCGATTCCCGCGGGACGCCGTGAGGTATTGGATTTCCGGGCTCTGGTCAACCCTGTTCAAGCGCGGCCGAGATCGCGGCAGCAACCGCGTCGACACTGGCCAGCGCATCCACACGGCGCAGATCGCCCGTCGCGTGGTAATAGCCGATCAGGGGAGAGGTCTTCTTGTAGTATTCCGTCAACCGGTAGCGCAGCGATTCTTCATTGTCGTCGGCCCGCCGCACAAGGTTGGTGGAGCCGCAATAGTCGCAAGTGCCGGCCACCTTCGTCGGGTGTGTTTCATCGTGATACACGGCGCCGCAGCTGCCGCAGGTATAGCGGCCCGAAATGCGGCGCACCAGAACGGCATCGTCCACCTGCATCTCGATGACGGCGTCAAGCTTCTGGCCCATCTGCGCCAGAAGTGACCCAAGCGCGTCGGCTTGCGCCAGAGTGCGCGGAAAACCGTCGAAGATGTAGCCGGCGCTTTCGCCACTCTCCAGCTTCTCGCGGATGAGGCCGATCACGATCTCGTCGGTGACCAGACCGCCGGCATCCATCACCGCGGCAACTTTCAGCCCCATCTCGGAGCCGCTGCTGCGCGCTTCGCGCAGCATATCGCCCGTCGACAGCTGGGTCATGCCCCGTTCCTGCACCAGGCGTTTTGCCTGCGTCCCCTTCCCTGCCCCCGGAGGGCCGAGCAGAATCACGTTCGTCATCATTCTTCCTTAGCGGCGCGTCGGCACGCGTTTGCCGGTGCGCTTGCGGCCCCGCAGTTGCGATTTCTCGATCAGCCCCTCGTATTGATGGGCAAGAAGGTGGGACTGGACCTGCTGGATCGTGTCCATCGTGACCGACACGACGATCAGCACCGAGGTGCCGCCGAAATAGAATGGGATCGACAGCTGGTGGCGGATGATCTCCGGCAGGACACAAACAAAGGCGAGATAAGCAGACCCCAGAACCAGCACGCGGTTGACCACGTAATCCAAGTAGTCCTGCGTCCGCTTGCCCGGACGGATTCCCGGAATGAACCCGTTCTGGTTCTTCAGGTTGTCCGCCACGTCATCCGTCTTGAACGCGACGTTCGCCGTATAGAAATAGGCAAAGAACACGATCATCGCGATGAAGAACAGCAGGTAAAGCGGCTGGCCCGGCCCGAAATATGCAAGGATCGTCGACATCACCGGCCCAGTTTGCGAACCCGAGAAGGTCGCGATCGTCGTCGGCAGAAGCAGCAGCGAAGAAGCGAAGATCGCAGGGATCACACCCGCCGGGTTGACCTTGATCGGCAGGTGGCTGGACCCACCGTCATAGACCTTCATGCCCACCTGGCGGCGCGGATACTGGATGTGGATCTTCCGCAGCGCCCGCTCCATGAAGACCACGAACCCAATCACCACGACCACCATGACGGCCACGCCGATGATGACGGCAGGCGACACGGCGCCCGAGCGACCCTGGCTGAGGAACTGGCCGATATGCAGCGGCAGCTCCGCAAGGATGCCCACGAAGATGATCAGCGAGATACCGTTGCCGACGCCGCGCGCGGTGATCTGCTCGCCCAGCCACATCAGGAACATCGTCCCGCCTACCAGCGTGATGACGCAGGAGGCCTGGAAAAAGATGCCGGGATCGGTAACCAGACCGCCAGCCTCAAGGCTGCGGGCGATGCCGTAGGCCTGGAATGTCGCCAGCACGACCGTGAAATAACGGGTGTACTGGTTGATCTTCTTGCGCCCCTGTTCCCCTTCCTTCTTCAGCTGTTCAAGCTGAGGCACCATCGCGGCCAGAAGCTGCACGATGATCGAGGCGGAGATATAGGGCATGATGCCGAGCGCGAAGATCCCCATACGGCTGAGAGCGCCGCCGGTGAACATCGACAGAATACCGCCAAGGCCGGCGGCCGCACCGTCCATGAACTGACGCAGCGACGTCCCGTCGATGCCCGGCACAGGGATATAGGTGCCGATGCGATAGACGATCAGAAGGCCGATGGTGAAAAAGATGCGCCGACGCAGCTCGGTCGCCTTACCCAAGGCCCCCCAGCTGAGGTTCGACGCCATTTGCTCTGCAGCAGATGCCATGCCCGTTCTCTTTCAAGGTAGCGCCGCCGAACCGGGTCGGTGTCGGCGGCGCGGGGTAAGCGGTTCGATGCGCGGACCTGCGGCCCGCATCACCTTATTCGGCGGCAGCAGCCACCCGAGCCGTCACCGTCAGCGTGCCACCGGCCTTTTCAACCGCTTCGACAGCCGATTTGGACGCGCCGGACACGGTCAGGTTCAGCTTGGTGCTGACTTCGCCTTTGGCCAGAACGCGGATACCGTCACGCAGGTGCGTGGTCAGCCCCGCAGCCACCAGTGCAGCTTCGTCGATCGCGACCGAAGCGTCCAGCTTGCCGGCGTCGACGAATTTCTGGATCAGGCCCAGGTTGACGACTGCGTATTCCTTGCGGTTCGGCTTGGTAAAGCCGCGCTTGGGCAGACGACGGTACAGCGGCATCTGGCCGCCTTCATAACCGTTCAGTGCAACACCCGAACGCGATTTCTGACCCTTGATACCACGGCCACCCATTTTACCCTTGCCGGAGCCGGGACCACGGGCAACGCGCTTTTTCTTGCGGGCCGCGCCTTCATTGTCGCGTAGTTCGTGAAGTTTCATGTCGCTATTCTCCTTTGCCGGAACTGCCCCGCCAGCGACGGACAAGACAAACACGGCGTATATGATTCCAAGGGGCAGAAAGCCCCACCGGGTGCGTATATCCGCTTGGGCTGCATCCATCAAGCCACCCGTCGCGGCCAAAATGTCCCAGCCGATATGAAAAACGCCCCCGTCTCCGGAGGCGTTCGATCTTAGGCGCGTTCCTCGATGATCTTCACGAGGTGCGGGATCTTGTTGACCATGCCGCGCACGGAGGGAGTGTCCTCCAGTTCGCGCGTGCGGTTCATCTTGTTCAGCCCGAGACCTTTCAGCGTAGCCGTCTGGATCGCGGGGCGGCGAGCGGCCGAGGCCACCTGCTTCACGACGATGGTTGCCATCTCCGTTGCTCCTTACGCTTCCGCGACTTCAGCTTCCGGCTTCTTCAGGATGTCGGCGACTTTCTTGCCGCGACGGTTCGCCACCATGCGGGGCGACGCTTCCTGCTTCAGACCGTCCAGCGTGGCACGGATCATGTTGTACGGGTTCTGCGAACCCAGCGACTTTGCCACCACGTCCTGGACGCCAAGCATCTCGAACACGGCGCGCATCGGACCACCGGCGATGATGCCGGTACCCGCTTCAGCGGCACGCATCACGACCTTGCCGGCGCCGTGGCGACCGTTGGTGTCGTGGTGCAGCGTCCGACCGTCGCGCAGCGGCACGCGGATCATCTGACGCTTGGCCTGCTCGGTCGCCTTGCGGATCGCCTCGGGCACTTCTTTCGCCTTGCCCTTGCCGAAGCCAACACGACCACGCTGGTCGCCGACTACCACGAGAGCAGCAAAGCCGAAGCGTTTACCACCTTTCACGGTTTTCGACACGCGGTTGATCGCCACGAGACGATCGGCGAATTCCGGGGTTTCCTCGCGTTCGCGACGGTCCCGACGGTTCTCACGTTCTGCCATAATCGTCTCCTTAGAACTTCAGGCCGCCTTCACGGGCAGCCTCGGCCAGAGCCTTGACTTTTCCGTGAAAGATGAAGCCGCCACGATCGAAATAGCATTCTTCGATCCCGGCCTTCTTGGCGCGCTCGGCGATTGCCTTGCCAACAGCCGTCGAAGCCTCGACGTTGTTCTTGCCGATGAAGCCCAGCTCTTTCTCCATGGTGGAGGCCGAAGCCAGCGTGACGCCGTTCACGTCGTCGATCAGCTGAACGCTGATGTTCTTGGACGAACGGTGGACCGACAGGCGCGGACGCCCATTGGCCATTGCCTTCAGTTTGTTCCGGACGCGCAGGCGGCGCTTCAGGAACAGCTCGCGTTTTTTCAAAGCCATTTTAGCGCCCCCTTACTTCTTCTTGCCTTCCTTGCGGAACACGAACTCACCCTTGTACCGGATGCCTTTGCCCTTGTAGGGCTCAGGGCGTTTCCAGTCACGGATGTTCGCTGCGACCTGACCAACCTGCTGCTGATCAATGCCTTCCACAACGATTTCGGTTTGCTTCGGAGCCGTGACGGTGACGCCAGCGGGAACTTCGAAGTTGACTTCATGCGAATAGCCGAGCGACAGCTTCAGGACGTTGCCGGCCATCGCAGCGCGGTAACCCACACCTTGAATTTCCAGCTCTTTCTTGAAGCCCGTGGTCACGCCCTTCACCAGGTTTTCAACCTGGCTGCGGACCATGCCCCACTGCTGACGCGCGCGCTTCGAGTTGCCACGCGGGGCAACCGAAACGGCATTGTCAGCAAACGAAAGCGTCACGTCGTCGGTCGCGGTGAAGCTGCGGGTCCCTTTCGGGCCCTTCACTTCAACCATCTGGCCGCTGACCGTGGCGGTCACGCCGCTGGGCAGTTCGACGGGTTTCTTGCCAATACGAGACATCAAACCCTCCTTAGAATACCGTGCAGAGCACTTCGCCGCCAACATTGGCGGAACGTGCAGCTGCATCGGACATGACGCCTTTCGGCGTGGAGATGATGGACACACCAAGGCCGTTGCGTACGGACGGCAGATCTTTCGATGCCATGTACACGCGGCGGCCCGGCTTGGACACGCGCTTGACTTCGCGGATCACCGGGGTGCCTTCGAAGTATTTCAAGCTGATGACCAGCTCGCCCTGACCGTTTTCGGTCTCGGCTTTTTCATAACCGCGGATGTAACCTTCATCCAGCAGCACATCCAGCACCCATGCACGCAGCTTCGAAGCAGGGGTCGACACGGTCGACTTGCCACGCAGCTGTGCGTTGCGGATGCGGGTCAGCATATCGCCGAGAGGATCGTTCACGAACATCTACGCTCCTCCTTACCAGCTGGACTTGACCATGCCCGGGATCTGGCCGAACGAGGCCAGTTCGCGCAGCATGATCCGCGAGAGTTTGAGCTTACGGTAGTAAGCATGGGGACGGCCCGTCAGTTGGCAGCGGTTGTGCAGCCGGGTGGCGGACGAATTGCGGGGCATCTCAGCCAGCTTCAGTTGCGCCTTGAAGCGCTCTTCCATCGGCAGGTCTGCGTTTTTGGTGATTTCCTTGAGGGCGGCGCGTTTTGCAGCATGCTGTTTCACCAGCTTGGCGCGCTTGACCTCACGTTCAACCATGGATTTCTTGGCCATTTGGTCTCTCTCCGCTTAGCCGATGAAGGGCATGTTGAAGTGCTTCAGCAGCGCTTTCGCTTCCGCATCCGTCTTCGACGTCGTGCAGATGATGATGTCCATGCCCAGGATCTCGTCGACCTTGTCGAAGTTGATCTCGGGGAACACGATCTGCTCTTTCAGGCCCATGGCATAGTTGCCGCGGCCGTCGAACGAATTGCCCTTCACGCCGCGGAAGTCGCGGACGCGCGGCAGCGCGATCGTGATCAGACGGTCCAGGAACTCGTACATCCGGTCGCCACGCAGCGTGACCTTGCAGCCCAGCGGCATTTCTTCACGCACGCGGAAGCCGGCGATCGACTTCTTGGCATGCGTGACGACAGCCTTCTGGCCGGCGATCAGCGACAGCTCTTCAGCTGCGGCTTTCACCTTCTTGGTGTCTTTCACGGCTTCGCCGACGCCCATGTTCAGGACGATCTTGTCCAGACGCGGGATCTGCATGTCGTTCTTGTAGCCGAACTCCGTCTTCATCGCGGCACGGATGGTGTCACGGTAAAGCGTGCGGAAGCGCGGGGTATAGGTGGCAGCGTCGAGCATCAGATCGCCTCCCCGGTGGTCTTGGCAAAACGCACCTTCTTGCCGTCTTCCTCACGGAAGCCGACGCGGGTGGCCTTGCCGTTCTTGTCCAGCAGAGCGAGGTTCGACAGGTCGATCGGCATCGCCTTGGGGATGCGGCCGCCTTGCGAGCCCTGGGACTGCTTGGTGTGACGGATCGCGATGTTCACACCCTCGACCACGGCTTTGTTGTCCTTGGGCGCAACGGACGAAATCGTCCCTTTCTTGCCCTTGTCCTTGCCGGTGAGGACGATGACTTCATCGCCTTTCTTCAACTTCGCAGCCATCAGAGCACCTCCGGAGCGAGCGAGATGATCTTCATGAAGTTCTTGGCACGCAGCTCGCGCACGACCGGCCCGAAGATACGGGTGCCGACCGGTTCGCCCTGGTTGTTCAGGATGACGGCGGCATTGCGATCGAAGCGGATAGCGGTGCCGTCTTCACGGCGAACTTCCTTGGCGGTACGAACGACAACGGCCTTGCGGACGTCACCTTTCTTTACGCGGCCGCGCGGAATGGCTTCCTTGACCGACACCACGATGATGTCACCCACGGAGGCATACCGGCGGTGCGAACCACCCAGGACCTTGATGCACTGAACCCGGCGAGCGCCGGAGTTGTCAGCAACATCCAGATTGGTCTGCATCTGGATCATTTAGGTTCTCCCGACCTTTGGGGAGCGGCGGGCCGCCCCCAGGGTTTCGTTTCGGCAGAACGATCAGACCGTTTCGGTCACAACCGTCCAGCGTTTCGTCTTCGAGATGGGCGCGCATTCTTCGATGCGAACGGAATCGCCGACCTTGAATTTGTTCTCCGCGTCATGGGCGCGGTATTTCTTCGACAGACGCACGGTCTTCTTCAGCAGCGGGTGCTTGAAGCGACGCTCAACCAGAACGGTGATCGTTTGCGCGTTCTTGTCGCTGGTCACGGTGCCTTGCAGGATACGTTTGGGCATCTAATCGGCTCCTCAGTTCGCCGCCGCTTCAGCGGCTTTCTGGTTCAGAACCGTCTTGATGCGGGCGACGTCGCGGCGGACCGTGCGCATACGGGCGGTATTCTCAAGCTGGCCGGTGGCCTGCTGGAAGCGCAGGTTGAACGCTTCCTTCTTCAGCGCAACAAGCTGCTCACGCAGCTGGTCGGGCGTCTTGGACGTGAATTCACTGGCGGACATGCGCCATTCCTTTCCGTCTCACCAGAGGGCCCCGATGGGGTGACCCTGAACCTGGTGGGTTTCATCAAAAATCCGAACCCCCGGGGCATCCCCGGGGGTTCAGATGAATTCTTACCAGTCTTCGCGGATGACGACACGGCTTGTGACCGGAAGCTTCATCGCACCAAGGCGGAGCGCTTCTCTTGCCACAGATTCGGGCACGCCGTCAATCTCAAACATGACGCGACCCGGTTTCACCTTCGCCGCCCAGAAGTCGACGGAGCCTTTACCCTTACCCATCCGAACTTCGGTAGGCTTCGAGGTGACCGGTACATCCGGGAAGATCCGGATCCAGACGCGACCCTGACGCTTCATGTGGCGGGTGATCGCGCGGCGGGCCGCCTCGATCTGGCGCGCCGTCACACGCTCGGGCTCGGTAGCTTTCAGGCCATAGGTGCCGAAGTTCAGCAGGAAGCCGCCTTTGGCTTCACCGTGAATGCGGCCCTTGTGCTGTTTGCGGAACTTGGTCCGTTTCGGTTGCAGCATCTGTCGTGCTCCTTACGCGCGCTCGCGGCGGGGACGCGGCGCGGCACCCTCCTGCGATTCCGCCTGGCGACGGTCGTGCGCCTGCGGGTCATGCTCCAGGATCTCGCCTTTGAAGATCCAGACCTTCACGCCGATGATGCCATAGGGCGTCATCGCCTCGTCGGTGGCATAGTCGATGTCGGCGCGCAGCGTGTGCAGCGGCACGCGACCTTCACGATACCATTCCGTCCGCGCGATCTCGGCGCCGCCAAGGCGGCCCGAAACGTTCACACGAATGCCGAGGGCGCCAATACGCATGGCGTTCTGCACGCCACGCTTCATGGCACGACGGAAGGACACGCGACGCTCCATCTGCTGGGCGATCGACTCGGCCACCAGTTGTGCGTCCAGCTCGGGCTTGCGAACCTCGACGATGTTGAGGTGCAGTTCCGAAGCCGTGAACTTCGTCAGCTTCTTGCGCAGCGTCTCGATGTCCGCGCCCTTCTTGCCGATGATGACACCGGGACGGGCAGCGTGGATCGTGACGCGGCATTTCTTGTGCGGGCGCTCGATGATGACTTTCGAGATGCCAGCCTGCTTGACTTCCTTGTGCACGAAGTCACGGATCTTCAGATCCTCGAGCAGCAGGTCACCGTAGTCTTTCGACTCGGCGAACCAGCGGCTGTCCCAGGTGCGGTTGACCTGGAGGCGCATCCCGATGGGGTTTACCTTCTGACCCATTACGCAGTCTCCCCTTTCTGACGCACCGTGATGGTCAGTTCGCTGAAGGGCTTCATGATCTTGCCGAACCGACCGCGCGCACGCGGGCGACCACGCTTCAGCGTGATGTTCTTGCCGCAATAGGCTTCGGCAACAACCAGCTCATCCACGTCAAGGCCGTGGTTGTTCTCGGCGTTGGCGATGGCCGACTGCAGGCACTTCAGCACGTCCTGGCTGATGCGCTTTTTCGAGAAGGTCAGGTCGGCGATAGCCTTGTCGACCTTCTTGCCGCGGATCAGGGCCGCCACGAGGTTCAGCTTCTGCGGCGAGACGCGCAGCATCTTGGCTTTCGCCATTGCCTCGTTTTCGGCCACGCGGCGCGGATTCTTTTCCTTGCTCATGGCTTACTTCCTCTTGGCTTTCTTATCGGCCGCGTGACCGTAATAGGTCCGCGTCGGCGAGTACTCGCCGAATTTCTGGCCGATCATCTCTTCGGTCACGGCGACCGGGATGTGCTTCTTGCCGTTATAGACGCCGAACGTCAGACCGACGAACTGCGGCAGGATGGTGGAGCGACGCGACCAGATCTTGATCACTTCGTTCTTGCCCGACTCGCGCGACTTCTCTGCTTTTTTCAGCAGGTAGGCGTCGACGAAAGGGCCTTTCCAAACGGAACGCGACATGGATTAACGCCCTTTCTTCCTGGCGTGACGCGAGCGGACGATATACTTGTCCGTCGTCTTGTTCTTGCGGGTGCGGTTGCCCTTGGTGCCCTTGCCCCACGGCGTGACCGGGTGACGGCCTCCCGAGGTCCGGCCTTCACCACCACCGTGCGGGTGGTCGATCGGGTTCATGGCGACGCCGCGAACGGTCGGACGCACGCCCTTGTGGCGCATACGACCGGCTTTACCGAAGTTCTGGTTCGAATGGTCGGCGTTGGACACGGCACCGATGGTGGCCATGCATTCCTGACGCACCATGCGCAGTTCACCCGACGACAGGCGGATCTGGGCATAGCCGCCGTCGCGACCGACGAACTGGGCATAGGTGCCAGCAGCACGAGCGATCTGACCGCCCTTGCCCGGCTTCATCTCGACGTTATGCACGATCGTACCGATCGGCATACCCGAGAAAGGCATCGCGTTGCCCGGCTTCACATCGGTGCGCGTACCGGCAACGATAGTGTCCCCAACGGCCAGACGCTGCGGCGCGAGGATGTAGGCCAGCTCGCCGTCATTGTACTTGACCAGCGCGATGAAGGCCGTGCGGTTGGGGTCGTATTCGATACGTTCAACAACCGCGGGAACGTCGAACTTGCGACGTTTGAAATCGACGACACGATAGAGACGCTTCGCGCCACCACCCTTGTGCCACATCGTAACGCGTCCGGTGTTGTTCCGGCCGCCCGTCTTGATCAAGCCCTCGGTAAGGGTTTTGACCGGGCGTCCTTTCCACAGCTCCGAACGGTCGATCAGAACCAGCCCACGCTGGCCAGGCGTCGTCGGCTTATACGACTTAAGTGCCATGTTTCCTGTCTTCCGTACAGCTGGGACCTGCAAGCAGGTCCGGTGAAGGGCTCCGAAGATCCCCGTCGTAAAAATCAGTGGCCCCGGACGAATCCGGGGCCACTTGATTCGTTGCGCCTTCTATCAGAGGCCCGTGGCCACGTCGATAGTGTTCCCCTCCTCGAGGGTGACATAGGCTTTCTTCTTGTCGCTACGCTCGCCGGGGCGACCGCGGAAACGCTTGGCCTTACCTTTGGTGATGGTCGTGTTCACGGCCTTCACCTTGACGCCGAAGACGTTCTCGACGGCTTCCTTGATCATCGGCTTGGTCGCGTCCATTGCGACCTGGAACACCACCGCGTTCGCCTCGGAGGCCAGAGTGGCCTTTTCCGTGATGATCGGCTTCTTGATGATGTCGTAGTGTTCGGGTTTCACGCTCATTTCAGGCGAGCCTCCAGAGCTTCGACACCCGCTTTCGTGATCACCAGCGTGTCACGCTTCAGGATGTCATAGACGTTCGCGCCCATCGTCGGCAGGATGTCCACGCCTTCGATGTTGCGGGCTGCCTTTGCGAAGTTTTCATTCACGTCGGCGCCGTCGATGATCAGAACACGCTTCCAGCCCAGTTCCTTCACGGCTTTTGCAAGCGTCGACGTCTTGGCTTCCGTCATGTTGACGTCTTCCAGAACGATCAGGTTACCGGTCGCGGCCTTGGACGACAAGGCGTGCTTCAGCCCCAGAGCGCGGAACTTCTTGGGAAGCTCATGCGCGTGGCTGCGGGGCGTCGGACCCTTGTAGACACCACCGTGACGGAAGGTCGGCGCCTTCTTGGAACCGTGACGAGCGCCGCCGGTGCCTTTCTGGCGATAGATCTTCTTGGTGGAGTAGGACACGTCGGACTTGCCGAGCACCGAGTGGGTGCCAGCCTGTGCCTTCGCGCGCTGCCAGCGGACGACGCGGTGCAGGATGTCGGCGCGCGGCTCGAGGCCGAAGACCTCGTCCGCGAGGTCGATCGAGCCCGCTTTGCCGGCGTCAAGCTTGATGACGTCGAGTTTCATTTCGCTTCTCCTTCGTCGGAGGCATCGTTGGCAGCAACGGCTTGCGAAGCCGAACGCAGCGCGGCGGGCAGCACAAGGTTGTCCGGAGCCGGCTTCTTGACGGCATCCTTGACGGTGACCCAACCACCCTTCGACCCGGGAACGGCGCCCTTGATCATGATGATGCCACGCTCGGCATCGGTCTTGACCACTTGCAGGTTCTGGGTCGTGACGCGGACGGCACCGAGGTGACCGGCCATCTTCTTGCCTTTGAAGACCTTGCCCGGATCCTGACACTGCCCTGTGGAGCCGTGCGAACGGTGCGAGATCGACACGCCGTGCGACGCACGCAGACCGCCGAAGTTGTGACGCTTCATGGCGCCGGCGAAACCCTTACCGATCGAGGTGCCCGCGACGTCAACGAACTGACCTGCGAGGTAGTGATCGGCGGTGATTTCCTCACCCACGTTGATCAGGTTCTCGGGCGAGACGCGGAATTCCGCGATCTTGCGCTTGGGTTCCACGTTCGCTTTCGCGAAGTGGCCGCGCATGGCTGCCGAGGTGCGTTTCGCTTTGGCGGTGCCTGCACCCAGCTGAACGGCGGAATAGCCGTCTTTGTCAGCAGTGCGCTGCGCCACGACCTGAAGCGTGTCGAGCTGGAGAACCGTCACCGGAACCTGGCGACCGTCTTCCATGAACAGCCGGGTCATGCCCAGCTTCTTTGCGATAATTCCAGAGCGCATAGGTCTACCCCTTACACTTTGATTTCGACGTCAACGCCGGCCGCGAGGTCGAGCTTCATCAGCGCGTCCACGGTCTGCGGGGTCGGATCAACGATGTCGAGGAGACGCTTGTGCGTGCGGATTTCCCACTGGTCGCGCGACTTCTTGTCGATGTGCGGACCACGGAGAACCGTGAACTTCTCGATCTTGTTCGGCAGCGGGATCGGGCCGCGCACTTGCGCGCCGGTCCGCTTGGCCGTGGAGACGATTTCCTGCGTGCTGGCGTCCAGCACCCGGTAATCGAAGGCTTTCAGCCTGATGCGGATAGTTTGACCTTGCATTTTACATGCCCTTTGGGGCCCGGCGGGAAGACGGGGACCCGTAGGCCCCCGCCCCCTCTTCCGGTGCGGTTGATTAAGCGATGATTTTGGAGACGACGCCTGCGCCGACGGTACGGCCGCCTTCACGGATGGCGAAGCGGAGCTTCTCTTCCATGGCGATCGGCGCGATCAGTTCCACGTTGAACTTCAGGTTGTCGCCCGGCATCACCATCTCGGTGCCTTCCGGCAGCTGAACGGTGCCCGTCACGTCCGTCGTACGGAAGTAGAACTGCGGACGGTAGTTGGCGAAGAACGGCGTGTGGCGGCCACCTTCCTCTTTCGTGAGGATGTAGGCTTCCGCTTCGAACTTCGTGTGCGGCTTCACCGAGCCGGGCTTGCACAGCACCTGGCCGCGCTCGATGCCCTCACGGTCAACACCGCGCAGCAGCAGGCCGACGTTGTCGCCAGCTTCGCCCTGGTCCAGCAGCTTGCGGAACATCTCGACGCCCGTGCACACCGTCTTCTTGGTGTCGCGGATACCGACAATCTCCACTTCCTCGCCGACCTTCACGACGCCACGCTCCACGCGGCCGGTCGCAACCGTGCCACGGCCGGAGATCGAGAACACGTCCTCAACCGGCATCAGGAAGGGCTGGTCAACAGCGCGGGCCGGCGTCGGGATGTATTCGTCAACGGCTGCCAGCAGCGCGCGGATCGAGCTTTCGCCGATTTCCGGATCGCGGCCTTCCATGGCGGCAAGTGCCGAGCCCTTGATGATCGGAATGTCGTCGCCCGGATAGTCGTAGGACGACAGAAGCTCACGGACTTCCATCTCGACCAGTTCCAGAAGCTCTTCGTCATCCACCTGGTCGACCTTGTTCAGGTAAACAACCATGTACGGGATGCCGACCTGGCGACCCAGCAGGATGTGCTCGCGCGTTTGCGGCATCGGGCCGTCAGCAGCGTTCACAACCAGGATCGCGCCGTCCATCTGCGCCGCGCCCGTGATCATGTTCTTCACATAGTCGGCGTGGCCGGGGCAGTCGACGTGCGCGTAGTGGCGCGTCTCGGTCTCGTACTCAACGTGAGCCGTCGAGATCGTGATCCCGCGGGCCTTCTCTTCCGGAGCGCCGTCAATCTGGTCATACGCACGGAAGTCACCGAAGTACTTCGTGATCGCCGCCGTCAGCGTCGTCTTGCCGTGGTCAACGTGACCAATCGTGCCAATGTTGACGTGCGGTTTCGTCCGTTCAAACTTTGCCTTTGCCATCGTGGCTTCCTCTTGATTCGATTCCGCAGCGGCGGGGAAGGCCCCGCACTACAGGAACGGTGCTGCGACTGCAACACCCGACATAATGGAAGGGCGGGGTTTCCCCCGCCGCCCCTGTTACGCGTATTTCTTCTGGATCTCGTCCGAGATGTTCTGAGGAACAGCCTCGTAGTGATCGAAGTGCATCGAGAACACAGCGCGGCCCGACGACATGGAGCGCAGGTTGTTGATGTAGCCGAACATGTTGGCCAGCGGGACCATCGCCGTGATGACGTTGGCGTTGCCGCGGCTGTCCTGACCCTGCACCATGCCCCGACGCGAGGTCAGGTCGCCGATGATGGAACCGGTATACTCTTCCGGCGTCACCACTTCGACTTTCATGATCGGCTCGAGCAGCTTGGCACCTGCTTTCCGCATCCCTTCACGCATCGCGGCACGCGAAGCAATCTCGAACGCGAGAACCGAGGAGTCGACGTCGTGGAAGGCACCGTCCGTCAGTGCAACCTTGAAGTCGATGACCGGGAATCCTGCCAGCGGACCGGAGTCCATGACCGACTTGATGCCCTTTTCGACGCCCGGGATGTACTCCTTCGGAACAGCACCGCCGACGATCTTGGATTCGAACGAGAAGCCCTCGCCCGGTTCCGTCGGCGTGATCGTCAGCTTCACGCGTGCGAACTGGCCGGTACCACCGGTCTGTTTCTTGTGCGTGTAGTCGATCTCGGCCTGCGTCGAGATGGTTTCGCGGTAGGCCACCTGCGGAGCGCCGATGTTCGCCTCGACCTTGAACTCCCGCTTCATGCGGTCAACCAGGATGTCGAGGTGAAGTTCGCCCATGCCCTTCATGATCGTCTGGCCCGATTCGAAGTCGGTTTCCACACGGAAGGACGGGTCTTCGGCAGCCAGACGAGCGAGCGCGAGGCCCATCTTCTCCTGGTCGGCCTTCGACTTCGGCTCAACGGCGATCTCGATAACCGGCGTCGGGAACGTCATCGTTTCCAGCACGACCGGTTTTGCCGGATCGCACAGGGTGTCGCCGGTGGTGGTCTCTTTCAGACCGGCCAGCGCGATGATGTCGCCCGCAAAGGCTTCTTCGATCTCTTCGCGGTTGATGGCGTGCATCATCATCATACGGCCGACGCGCTCACGCTTGCCCTTGGTCGCGTTCAGCATCGTGTCGCCCTTTTTCAGGACGCCCGAATAGATACGCGTGAAGGTCAGCGAGCCCACGAAGGGGTCGTTCATGATCTTGAATGCCAGACCCGAGAAGGGCTCCGCATCATCGGCATGACGCTCCTGGTTCCGCGTTTCCGTCTCGTCGTCCGGCAGGAAGCCGGTATAGGCGGGAACGTCCAGCGGGGACGGCAGGAAGTCGATGACCGAGTTCAGGAGGGGCTGAACGCCCTTGTTCTTGAACGCGGAACCGGCGGTGACCGGAACGAAGGACAGCGACAGCGTCCCCTTGCGGATCAGCGCGCGCAGCGTCGCCTCGTCGGGCTCGTTGCCCTCGAGGTAGGCTTCCATGGCCGTATCGTCCTGCTCGACAGCGATCTCGATCAGGTTGGAGCGCCACTCGTCGGCCAGTTCCTTCAGGTCGTCGCGGATTTCCTGACGGGTCCAGGAAGCACCGAGGTCCTCCCCGCGCCAAGTCCACTCTTCCATCTTGATCAGGTCGATGATGCCTTCCAGCTTGTCCTCGGCACCGATCGGCAGTGCGATCGGCAGCGGGGTGGCGCCGGTGCGGTCCTTGATCATCTTGACGCAGTTGAAGAAGTCGGCGCCGATCTTGTCCATCTTGTTGACGAACACGATCCGCGGAACCCCATAACGGTCGGCCTGACGCCACACCGTTTCAGTCTGCGGCTCGACACCGGCGTTGGCGTCCAGAAGGCAGATCGCGCCATCCAGAACAGCCAGCGAGCGTTCGACTTCAATGGTGAAGTCGACGTGGCCGGGGGTGTCGATGATGTTGAAGCGGTACTTCGTGTCCGAAGTACCCTCTTTCGTGGGATCTTCCTGGCGCTGCCAGAAGGTGGTGGTAGCAGCCGAGGTGATCGTGATGCCACGCTCCTGCTCCTGCTCCATCCAGTCCATCGTCGCGGCGCCTTCATGCACCTCGCCGATTTTGTGGGACTTGCCGGTGTAGAACAGGATCCGCTCAGTCGTCGTCGTTTTACCGGCGTCGATGTGAGCCATGATCCCGAAGTTGCGGTATCGTTGCAGCGGGTAGTCGCGTGCCATTGGTTCGGTCCTCAGGCTGATGGGTTACCAGCGGTAATGGCTGAACGCTTTGTTCGCGTCGGCCATCTTGTGCGTGTCTTCGCGCTTCTTCACAGCGGTGCCGCGGTTGTTGACCGCGTCCGAAAGCTCAGCGGCAAGACGCTCTTCCATGGTGTTCTCGTTGCGCTTGCGGGCAGCGGTGATCAGCCAGCGGATCGCCAGCGCCTCGCGGCGCTCCGTGCGGACTTCGACCGGAACCTGGTACGTTGCACCACCGACGCGGCGCGAACGCACTTCGACGGAAGGTTTCACGTTGTCCAGCGCTTCGTGGAAGGCTTCGATCGGCTCGCGCTTCAGACGGGTCTGAACGCGGTCGAGCGCGTTGTAGACGATCGATTCGGCAATGGATTTCTTGCCATCGATCATCAGGTTGTTCATGAACTTGGTCAGAACCCGATCGCCGAACTTGGCATCGGGAAGGATTTCGCGCTTTTCGGCGGCGTGACGACGGGACATCTCTCAGAACCTCACTTCGGACGTTTCGCGCCGTATTTCGAACGGCGTTGACGACGATCTTTGACGCCTTGCGTGTCCAGCACGCCGCGCAGGATATGGTAACGGACGCCCGGAAGGTCTTTTACGCGGCCGCCGCGGATGAGCACGACGGAGTGCTCTTGCAGGTTGTGCTTTTCGCCCGGGATGTACGAAATCACCTCGAACCCGTTGGTGAGGCGCACTTTCGCCACTTTCCGCATAGCCGAGTTCGGCTTCTTCGGCGTGGTGGTGTAGACGCGCGTGCAAACGCCGCGCTTCTGCGGGCAAGACTCCAGGTGCTGTGACTTGGAGCGGTTCTTCTTCGGCTCCCGCGGTTTGCGGATGAGCTGTTGGATCGTCGGCATTCGGTTCCCCGTTGCTTCCTGTTGCGTGGACGCCTGCCCGGATCCTCTCGGGGGGCGCCAGTTCAGGACGTTTCATATGAAACGCCAAAACCGCATCCATCCCGTGAAGGACGGCGCGGTGGAATTCCAGAGGATCGGGGCTCTCGCCCGGATCATGACCACTACATAACCCGAAGGTGTTCGCGGCGGGCAAACCCGCAATTCGGTACCGCGCGTATAGGTGGAGTCGCGCCGATTGTCAACAAAGGCCAAGGGCGCTGCGGAAGGCAGGCAGATCGATACCGAAGCGGCGTGCAAGCATTCGCGTCTCGTGCGTCTGATCGAACGCAAAGGGCGCCCCGCCTCGCGCGGGCGGCCGGCTGTCATTCGTTTCGTGCTTGCCACGCAGATACATGATCGGGTCCGACAGGCTGACCCCCGGCATCAGGGTGATCAGCTTGTGATGCGGATAATCCAGTGCACCCCTGTCATGCCCCGCCGGCGCCACGATATTGAGGGCGACGCCCAGTGTATGGGTGATCTGCGGGTTCAACGTCAGCACCTGCCCGTCATAATCCAGGGTGAAGCCCCGTGGGTAATCCAGATAGAAAAGCGGATAGGTGTCCGCCATGCCACCCAGTCTCTGCAGATCCCGCCGGGAGCTTTCCACATAGTCGATCGCCACCGCGTCATCGTCGTCGTGCCGGAACAGCACCATCCGATCGGCAGAAGGGTCCGCATGCCGCAACATGGCCGTCCGACAAACCTGCCGGTGGTGGTTGGGGGGGCACAGTTCGATCACAATCTGCGGGATGGGAGAGACGAGATCGTGCAACCGTTCCAGCCATGGCAGCGGGAAATCCTCCCCCACGGCGATGACAAGCTTGAAATCGGGATCGGTCTGCCGCGCCCATGACGGAAGCGCGACATATTCGAACCACAGGAAACGCTGGGCCAGGCGGTCCGGATCGTAAAGCAGACGCCGACGCTCATCGAGCGTTTCGTGAACAACTTTGAAGCCGCCTTCCGACAGAAGCGAAAAACGGCACAAGCCAAGCATCTGTATCTTCACTTGCCCTCCTGCAAAAAAAGGCCCCCCGGAACCGGAGGGCCTTTTTCTGTCTTAGTTGTCGCCCTGCGCGGCTTCCGGGGCTGCCAGCGGCACCGCAGCCTCGGCAGCCGATCGGCGTGCCTCGATCACGGTGGCGTCGCGCTTGGCAGCAACCTGCTTCACGCGGCTGGTCGCCCCGCCCGTCCCTGCCGGGATCAGACGGCCGACGATGACGTTCTCTTTAAGGCCGACCAGTTTGTCGCGCTTGCCCTGAACCGAAGCCTCGGTCAGCACACGCGTGGTTTCCTGGAAGGACGCCGCCGAGATGAAGCTGCGCGTTTGCAGCGACGCCTTGGTGATGCCCAGCAGGATCGGCTCGGCCGTGGCGCGGCGCATGCCGTGCTGGTCGGCCTTGGCGTTGACCTCGTCAAGCTCGGCCTTGTCGACGTGTTCGCCTTTCAGCAGCGTCGTTTCACCCGAATCCAAGACCTCGTACTTCTGCAGCATCTGCCGCACGATGACTTCGATGTGCTTGTCGTTGATCTTCACGCCCTGCAGTCGGTAAACCTCCTGCACTTCGTCGATCATGTAGTTGGCCAGCGCCTCGATCCCCATGATCCGCAGGATGTCATGCGGAGCCGGGTTGCCGTCCATGATGTAGTCACCCTTCTGCACGAAGTCGCCTTCCTGCACCGGGATGTGCTTGCCTTTCGGCACCATGTATTCGACGGCCTGCAGGCTTTCGTCCACCGGCTCAATCGTGATGCGGCGCTTGTTCTTATAGTCCTTGCCGAAGCGCACGTAGCCATCGTTTTCCACGATGATGGCGTGATCTTTCGGACGACGGGCTTCGAACAGTTCCGCAACGCGCGGCAGACCACCGGTGATGTCCTTCGTCCGCGCGCCTTCACGCGGAATACGGGCCACCACGTCGCCGGCCTTGACTTCCTGACCATCTTCGATCGACAGGATCGCATCCACCGACATCGGGTAGGAGACGGGGTTGCCGCCTTCGCCACGCATCGGTTCGCCGGTTTCCGGGTCCATGATGATGATCTCGGGCTTCAGCTCGTTCCCTTTCGGGGCCGTGCGCCAGTCCGAAACGATCTTCTGGCTCATGCCGGTGGCTTCGTCCGTGTCCTCGCGGACGGACAGGCCCGCGACGAGGTCCACGAAACGGGCCGTACCCGAACGCTCCGCAATGATCGGCAGGGTATAGGGGTCCCATTCGATCAGCTTGGTGCCGCGCTTGATCACTTCGCCGTCACGTACGTGCACCTTGGTACCATAGGTAACCTTGTGCGTCGCACGCTCCTGCCCCGCGTCATCGATGATGACCAGCTGCATGTTGCGGCCCATCGCCACCTGATCGCCGGCTGCGTTTTCCAACAGCTGGGCGTTGCGGAACTCCACCCGACCCTCTTGCGAGGCTTCGAGGAAGGACTGCTGACCACCCTGGGCAACGCCGCCGATGTGGAACGTCCGCATCGTCAGCTGCGTGCCCGGCTCGCCGATGGACTGTGCGGCAATGATGCCGACAGCTTCGCCCTGGTTCACCAGCGTGCCGCGCGCAAGGTCGCGGCCATAGCACATGGCGCAAACGCCCTCTTCGGCCTGGCAGGTCAGCGGGCTGCGGATGCGGACCGATGCCACGTTCGCCTGGTCGATCGCGTCGGCCTTGCGCTCGTCGATCAGCTCGCCCTGTGCAACCAGAACCTCGTCCGTCCCCGGAACGAAGATGTCATCGGCAGCCACACGGCCCAGCACACGCTCGGACAGCGGGGCGACGACTTCGCCCTCGTTGACCGCGGCGGATGCGGTGATCGCCTGCTCGGTGCCGCAGTCATGCTCGCGCACGATGCAGTCCTGGGCGACGTCCACCAGACGGCGGGTCAGGTAACCCGAGTTCGCCGTCTTCAGCGCCGTATCCGACAGACCCTTACGGGCGCCGTGGGTCGAGTTGAAGTATTCAAGAACGGTCAGACCTTCCTTGAAGTTCGAGATGATGGGCGTTTCGATGATCTCGCCGTTCGGCTTGGCCATCAGGCCGCGCATCCCGCCCAGCTGCTTCATCTGCGTGACCGAACCCCGGGCACCGGAGTGGGCCATCATGTAGACCGAGTTCGGCTCCATCTCGGCGCCATTCTCGTCATGACGCGTGGCCGAGATGGTCGACATCATGGCCTCGGTCACCTTGTCGTTGCACTTCGACCAGGCGTCCACGACCTTGTTGTACTTCTCGCCCTGCGTGATCAGGCCGTCCATGTACTGCTGTTCGAAGTCCTTCACCTGCTCCTGGACCTCGTTCACGATGGTCCACTTGGTGTCGGGGATCAGCATATCGTCCTTGCCGAACGAGATGCCGGCCTTGAACGCCTCACGGAAGCCCATGCCCATGATCTGGTCGCAGAAGATGACCGATTCCTTCTGGCCGCAATAGCGGTAGACGGTGTCGATGACGTTCTGGACGTCCTTCTTGCGCAGCAGGCGGTTCACCAGCTCGAACGGTGCCTTGGCGTTCTTGGGCAGAAGGTTGCCCAGACGCAGGCGGCCCGGCGTCGTCTCGTAGCGTTTGACGACCTCGTTGCCTTCGTTGTCGATCTGCGTGATCCGCGCCTGGATCTTGGCGTGCAGATGCACCTCGCCGGCGGCAAGGGCGTGCTCCACTTCCTCGATCGAGGCAAAGGCCATGCCTTCACCCTTCATGCCGTCACGCTGCATGGTCGTATAGTAAAGACCAAGCACCATGTCCTGCGACGGAACGATGATCGGCG
Organism: Falsirhodobacter deserti; assembly: GCF_004015795.1. Lineage (GTDB taxonomy): Bacteria > Pseudomonadota > Alphaproteobacteria > Rhodobacterales > Rhodobacteraceae > Falsirhodobacter > Falsirhodobacter deserti. Next base: position 1,805,159 of record NZ_ML137218.1, read on the forward strand.
CGCCGTTGGCGGGCGACAGAACGTTGTTCGTCGACATCATCAGCACGCGCGCTTCCAGCTGGGCCTCAAGGCTCAGCGGAACGTGGACGGCCATCTGGTCGCCGTCGAAGTCGGCGTTGAACGCCGAGCAAACCAACGGGTGCAGCTGGATCGCCTTGCCTTCGATCAGGATCGGCTCGAACGCCTGGATGCCAAGACGGTGCAGCGTGGGCGCACGGTTCAGCAGAACCGGATGCTCGCGGATGACCTCGTCAAGGATGTCCCAAACCTCGGGGCGCTCTTTCTCGACCAGTTTCTTCGCCTGTTTCACGGTGCTGGACAGGCCCTTGGCCTCCAGGCGCGAATAGATGAAGGGCTTGAACAGTTCCAGCGCCATCTTCTTGGGAAGGCCGCACTGGTGCAGCTTCAGTTCCGGCCCCGTCACGATGACCGAACGGCCCGAGAAGTCGACGCGTTTGCCCAGAAGGTTCTGGCGGAAACGGCCCTGCTTGCCTTTCAGCATGTCGGACAGCGATTTCAGCGGGCGCTTGTTGGTGCCCGTGATCACGCGGCCGCGGCGGCCGTTGTCGAAAAGCGCGTCGACGGCTTCCTGCAACATCCGCTTTTCGTTGCGCACGATGATGTCCGGCGCGCGAAGCTCGATCAGGCGCTTCAGGCGGTTGTTCCGGTTGATCACGCGACGATACAGGTCGTTCAGGTCGGACGTGGCGAACCGGCCGCCGTCCAGCGGGACCAGCGGGCGCAGTTCCGGCGGGATCACCGGAAGAACGGTCAGGATCATCCACTCGGGGCGGTTGCCCGATTCCAGGAACGACTCGACGATCTTCAAACGCTTGATGATCTTCTTGGGCTTCAGCTCGCCTGTCGCTTCCTTCAGGTCTTCACGCAGCTGATCGGCAGTGGCCTGCAGATCGATCGCGGCCAGCATCTCGCGGATGGCTTCCGCACCGATGTTCGCCGTGAACGCGTCGGCACCATACTGGTCCTGCGCATCGAGGAATTCTTCCTCGTTCATCAGCTGGCCATAGGTCAGGTCGGTCAGACCCGGCTCGATCACGACGTAGTTTTCGAAGTAAAGGATGCGTTCCAGATCGCGCAGCGTCATGTCCAGCATCAGGCCGATGCGGGACGGCAGCGACTTCAGGAACCAGATATGGGCAACGGGCGCGGCCAGCTCGATATGGCCCATACGCTCGCGGCGCACCTTCTGGAGCGTGACTTCAACGCCGCACTTTTCGCAGACAACGCCGCGATACTTCATGCGCTTGTACTTGCCGCACAGGCATTCGTAGTCCTTGATCGGCCCGAAGATGCGCGCGCAGAACAGGCCGTCACGTTCCGGCTTGAACGTGCGGTAGTTGATGGTTTCCGGCTTCTTGATCTCGCCGTAGGACCACGAAAGGATCCGCTCCGGCGATGCCAGAGAGATCTTGATCTCGTCAAAGGTCCGGACGGGGGCCACCGGATTGAACGGATTGGTGCTCAGTTCCTGGTTCATCTTGTGTCCTTAAAACAGGGATGGGGTAAGTGGGGCGGAGACCGCCCTCACTCTTCCTCCGAATCCAGGAGTTCCATGTTGAGGCCCAGACCGCGGACCTCCTTGACGAGAACGTTGAACGATTCCGGCACGCCGGCTTCGAAGTTGTCCTCACCCTTCACGATGCTTTCGTACATCTTCGTCCGGCCGGCGACGTCATCCGACTTCACCGTCAGCATCTCTTGCAGGGTGTAGGCGGCGCCATAGGCTTCCAGAGCCCAGACCTCCATCTCACCCAGACGCTGACCACCGAACTGCGCCTTACCGCCCAGCGGCTGCTGGGTCACAAGGCTGTACGGACCGGTCGAACGGGCGTGCAGCTTGTCATCCACCAGGTGGTGGAGTTTCAGCATGTACTTCACACCCACCGTGACAGGACGCGCGAACTGTTCGCCCGAACGGCCATCGAACACGATCGACTGGCCGGATTCGTTGAAGCCCGCGCGGCGAAGCGCATCGTTCACGTCCGGTTCCTTGGCGCCGTCGAAGACCGGCGTTGCGATCGGAACACCTTTCGTGACGGTGCCCGCCATTTCAAGGATATCCTCGTCTTCGTGGTCACCGAAGGCCGCCTCGTAGGTCTCGTCGCCATAGGCAAGGCGCAGGGCTTCCTTAACAGGGGTCATGTCACCCTTGCGACGGTATTCCTGAAGTGCCTCGTCGATCTTGATGCCCAGACCGCGCGCGGCCCAGCCCATATGGGTTTCAAGGATCTGACCGACGTTCATGCGCGACGGCACGCCCAGCGGGTTAAGCACGAGATCGACCGCAGTCCCGTCGGCAAGGAACGGCATGTCCTCCACCGGCACGACCTTGGAGATGACGCCCTTGTTGCCGTGACGACCGGCCATCTTGTCGCCCGGTTGCAGCTTGCGCTTCACCGCGACGAACACCTTGACCATCTTCATCACGCCCGGGGGCAGATCGTCGCCGCGACGGACCTTCTCGACCTTGTCTTCGAAGCGGTGGTCGAGCTGGCGCTTCTGCGCCTCGTATTGCTCGTGCAGCGCCTCGATGTCCTTGGCCTCGGCTTCCTCGCCGATCGCAAGCTGCCACCACTGCCCCTTGGACAGCGTGCCCAGCAGTTCGGCGTCGATGGTGGAGCCGGACTTGATGCCCTTCGGACCCTTCACCGCCGTCTTGCCCAGCAGCAACGTGCGCAGACGCGAGTAGATGTTGCGATCAAGAATCGCCAGCTCGTCGTCACGGTCGCGCGACAGGCGTTCCACTTCCTCACGCTCGATCTGCAGCGCACGCTCGTCCTTGTCGACGCCGTGACGGTTGAACACCCGCACCTCAACGATCGTGCCGTAAGCACCCGGCGGCAGACGCAGCGAGGTATCGCGGACGTCAGAAGCCTTTTCGCCGAAGATGGCGCGGAGCAGTTTCTCCTCCGGCGTCATCGGGCTTTCGCCCTTCGGGGTGATCTTGCCGACCAGGATGTCGCCCGGCTGAACCTCGGCGCCGATATAAACGATGCCGGCTTCATCCAGGTTGCGCAGGGCTTCTTCACCCACGTTCGGGATGTCGCGCGTGATCTCTTCCGGGCCAAGCTTGGTATCGCGGGCCGCGACTTCGTATTCCTCGATATGGATCGAGGTGAAGACGTCATCCTTCAGGATGCGCTCCGAGATCAGGATCGAGTCCTCGTAGTTATAGCCGTTCCACGGCATGAACGCGACGACCACGTTCCGGCCAAGGGCCAGTTCGCCCATGTCGGTGCTGGGGCCGTCGGCCACAACCTGACCGCGTGCCACCTGTTCACCCACCTTCACCAGCGGACGCTGGTTGATGCAGGAGGACTGGTTGGACCGCTTGAACTTGCGCAGACGATAGATGTCCACGCCCGGCTCGCCCGGCTCCAGCATCTCGGTGGCGCGGACAACGATACGCGTCGCGTCCACCTGATCGATGATGCCGGCGCGGCGCGCCATGATCGCGGCGCCGGAGTCGCGGGCCACGACAGCCTCGATCCCCGTGCCGACGAAGGGCGCATCCGATTGCAGCAGCGGAACCGCCTGACGTTGCATGTTCGAACCCATCAGGGCGCGGTTGGCGTCGTCGTTTTCAAGGAACGGGATCAGCGAGGCCGCAACCGAAACCAGCTGCTTCGGCGACACGTCGATCAGGTCCACGGCATCCGGCGGGTTCAGCATGAACTCGCCCGCGCGGCGGGTGGAGATCAGGTCGCTGGTGAAGCGGCCGCTCTCGTCGATGGTCGCGTTGGCCTGGGCCACCGTGTGACGCATCTCTTCCGTGGCGGACATGTACACGACGTCATCCGTCACCTGACCATCCGCGACCTTGCGGTACGGCGTTTCGATGAAGCCATACTTGTTCACGCGGGCGAAGGTGGCCAGAGAGTTGATCAGACCGATGTTCTGACCTTCCGGCGTTTCGATCGGGCACATCCGGCCATAGTGGGTCGGGTGAACGTCGCGAACCTCGAAGCCTGCACGCTCACGCGTCAGACCGCCCGGCCCGAGAGCCGAGAGACGACGCTTGTGCGTCACTTCCGAAAGCGGGTTCGTCTGGTCCATGAACTGCGACAGCTGCGAGGAGCCGAAGAATTCACGAACCGCAGCCGCCGCCGGCTTGGCGTTGATCAGGTCCTGCGGCATGATCGTGTCGATCTCGACCGAGGACATGCGTTCCTTGATCGCGCGTTCCATGCGCAGCAGGCCGACGCGGTACTGGTTCTCCATCAGCTCGCCCACCGAACGCACGCGGCGGTTGCCGAGGTGGTCGATGTCGTCGATTTCGCCCTTGCCGTCGCGCAGATCGGTCAGTGCACGAATGCACGAGATGATGTCGTCGCGGTCCAGGGTGCGCTGCGTGTCCGGCTTGTCCAGATCGAGGCGCATGTTCATCTTCACGCGGCCAACGGCCGAGAGATCATAACGCTCGCTGTCGAAGAACAGCGTTTCGAACAGGTTGGATGCGGCTTCGACGGTCGGCGGCTCGCCCGGGCGCATGACGCGGTAGATGTCCATGAGCGCGCTTTCGCGGTTCATGTTCTTGTCCGCCGCCATCGTGTTGCGGATGTAGGGGCCGACATTCACGCCGTCGATGTCCAGAACCGGGATCTCGGTGATGCCCTGGTCCAGCAGCAGCTTGAGCGTACCGCCCTTCACCTCGCCGTCGCGGTCGTACTCCATCGTGAGTTCATCACCGGCTTCCACCCAGATCTCACCGGTTTCCTCGTTGATGATGTCTTGCGCGACATAGCGACCGATGATGCGGTCGAACGGCAGCAGCAGTTCCTTGACCTCGCCCTCGTCGATCAGCTTTTTGACCATTCGGGGCGTCATCTTGTCGCCGGCCTTGCAGATCACTTCGCCGGTCGCGGCGTCGATCAGGTCATAGGTCGGGCGGGTGCCGCGCACACGCTCGGGGAAGAACTTGGTCACCCAGCCCTTGTTCTTCTGGTAGGTGTAGGACACCGTGTCGTAATATTGCGACATGATGGCTTCCTGGTCCAGGCCCAGGGCATAAAGCAGCGTCGTCACCGGCAGCTTGCGGCGACGGTCGATGCGCGCAAAGACAATGTCCTTGGCGTCAAATTCGAAGTCCAGCCACGAACCGCGGTACGGGATAATACGGCAGGCGAACAGCAGTTTGCCCGAGGAATGCGTCTTGCCCTTGTCGTGGTCAAAGAACACGCCCGGCGAACGGTGCATCTGGGACACGATCACCCGTTCGGTCCCGTTGACGATGAACGTGCCGTTCGACGTCATCAGGGGCATGTCGCCCATGTAGACGTCCTGTTCCTTGATGTCCTTGACCGACCGGCTGCCCGTCGTTTCGTCAACATCGAATACGATCAGGCGCAGCGTGACCTTCAGCGGCGCGGCATAGGTCATGTCGCGCTGCTGGCACTCGTCCACGTCGTATTTCGGCTTCTCCAGCTCGTATTTCACGAACTCGAGCACCGCAGTCTCGTTGAAGTCCTTGATCGGGAAGACGGACTGGAAGACGCCCTTGATCCCCTCACCGTCCGCCGGCACCTGGCCTTCGCCGGATTTCAGGAACAGATCGTAAGAGGATTTCTGAACCTCGATAAGGTTCGGCATTTCCAGAACTTCACGGATTTTTCCGAAGTAACGGCGGATGCGCTTCTGGCCAACGTAGCTCTGAGCCATGCTCAAGGTCACCTTTCGTGTCTCGCGGGCGTGCGTCCGTCGGGGACCGGGCGCGCGCCGCTTGCGAAGCAGGGGGTTGAGGTTCCATTCATGCCCGCCGTCCCACCGGCAAGCTCCCGAACCTTGAACCGCGCCTTGGGCGGAACTTTCGCAAAAGCTCCCTCCAAGACAGGTTCGGCTGGGCCCGAAATTTCGGACCCAGCCCTTGTCATGCGTCGATGCCGGACGGCACCGGCCGGATTACTTCAGCTCGGCTTTCGCGCCAGCTGCTTCCAGCTTTTTCTTCATTTCTTCGGCTTCGGCTTTCGCCACGCCTTCTTTGATCTTGCCGCCGGCTTCGACCAGGTCCTTGGCTTCTTTCAGGCCCAGACCGGTGATGCCGCGAACTTCTTTGATCACGTTGATCTTGTTCGCGCCAGCGTCCGTCAGGACGACGTCGAATTCGGTTTTTTCTTCTTCTGCTTCAGCAGCAGCGCCAGCAGCCGGGCCAGCCATCATGACGGCGCCACCGGCAGCCGGCTCGATGCCGTACTCGTCTTTCAGGATCGTCTTCAGTTCTTGCGCTTGCAGCAGCGTGAGGTTCACGATTTGCTCAGCGAGTGCTTTCAGATCAGCCATTTTCTGTTCCGTTCGTTAAGATGGGTTCCAACGTGGGCATATTCAACCACGCAGGCCAAGAGTTGCTCAGGCGGCTTCCCGCTCCTCCAGAGTGGAGAGGATGCCAGCGATGTTCGAAGCAGGCGCGCCAATGGCACCGGCGATGTTCGACGCGGGCGCACCGATGCAGCCGACGATCGAAGCAATAAGCTCTTCACGCGACGGCATGGCGGCCACGGCTTTCACACCGGCCGGATCCAGAACCGTTTCACCCATTGCACCGCCAAGGATGACGAACTTGTCCGTCGTCTTGGCATAGTCTTCCGCGACCTTCGCAGCAGCGACAGGATCTTCGGAGAAGGTAAGAACGGTCATGCCCGTGAGCAGGTCACCCATCGCAGCGGCGGGTTTCCCTTCAAGGGCGATCTTGGCGAGCTTGTTCTTGGCAACGCGTACGGATCCGCCAACTTCGCGCATGCGCGCGCGCAGATCCTGCATCTGTGCAACCGTCAGACCTGCATAGTGGGCAACGACCACCACGCCAGAGCTTTCGAAGATCTGGCCGAGTTCCTCGACCACTTGCTCTTTCTGGGCTCTATCCACAGGTTCACTCCAAGTATGGGGGTTTCCCCCCGGCTCAAATGTGCCCCCACCCCCGAAAGGATGGCGACGTTCGGGTCCCAACAGGGTCCCGAGGCCATGATCGCCCGAGGAAAATCCCCGGAATCACTCTCGACAACCCATCTCAGGCAGGAAATTAAGCGATTTGCATCGCACCCACCGTCTAGGACGAATACAGCGCACCCGCGACGAATCGCGCGAAAGCTGTAAGTGGCTGCTATATCCCCTGCCCGTCCGTGCGGCAAGCCCCAATGAAAAAAGCCGCCACCTTGCGGTGACGGCCCTTCGATAGCATCAGGTCGGGATCAGTTGCCCGTGGCCGAAGCCAGATCAACCGACACACCCGGCCCCATGGTGGAGGAGAGCGAGACCTTCTTCACGTAGGTGCCCTTGGCGCCTGCGGGTTTCGCACGCGACACGGCTTCCACGAAAGCGCGGACGTTCTCGGCCAGCTTGACCTCGTCGAACGACACCTTGCCGATGCCGGCATGGATGACACCGGCTTTTTCGACCTTGAACTGGACTTCACCGCCCTTGGCGTTGCCAACAGCACCAGCCACGTCCATCGTCACCGTGCCAACCTTGGGGTTCGGCATCAGGTTGCGCGGGCCAAGGATCTTGCCCAGGCGGCCGACCAGCGGCATCATGTCCGGCGTCGCGATGCAGCGATCGAATTCGATCTTGCCCGACTGGATCGTTTCCATCAGGTCTTCCGCGCCCACGATGTCTGCACCGGCAGCCTTGGCTTCGTCAGCCTTGGCACCGCGTGCGAACACGGCGACGCGAACGGTCTTGCCCGTGCCGTTCGGCAGGGTGACCACACCGCGAACCATCTGGTCGGCGTGACGCGGGTCAACGCCCAGGTTCATCGCGATTTCCAGCGTTTCGTCGAACTTGGCCGTGGCCGCGCCCTTGATCAGCTTTACAGCTTCTTCGACCGCGATCAGGTCCTTGCCCTCGAAGGCGGCCCGTGCGGCTTTTGTACGTTTACCAGTGGCCATGACTTACCCCTTGACCTCGATGCCGCAGGACTTGGCCGAACCGAGGATGATCTGCATCGCAGCTTCCACGGAGTTGGCGTTCAGGTCCTTCATCTTCGCTTCGGCGATCTGGCGGATCTGCGCCACAGTCACCGAACCTGCCGTTTCACGGCCCGGCTTTTCCGACCCTTTCGGGCGGTTGCGCTTGCCGACGGAGGGAAGGCCAGCAGCCTTCTTCAGCATGTAGGAAGCAGGGGCGGTCTTCAGCTCGAGGCTGAACGACTTGTCCTGGTAGTAGGTGATGATGGTCGGCGTGGGCGTACCCGGCTCGATATCAGCGGTCTTCGCGTTGAATTCCTTCACGAAGGCCATGATGTTCAGACCGCGCTGACCCAGTGCCGGACCAACGGGCGGGGACGGGTTCGCCTGCCCCGCTTTAACTTGCAGCTTCAGCTGCCCGATAATCTTCTTGGCCATTTGGCCTCTCCTTTGTCACAATGCCCGAAGGCACGGTTTAGTGGTCCGGCCCCGGATGGATACGGGCACCTCCCACGAGATTCCTCAGCTGACTTTCGACACCTGAGTGAATTCCAACTCGACCGGCGTCGCACGGCCGAAGATCGACACGGTCACCTTCAGGCGCGCGTTGTCGTCATCGACATCCTCGACCTGACCGGCAAAGCCCTCGAACGGGCCGTCTGTCACGTTCACCGTCTCACCCACCTCATAGCGGATCAGGTTGCGCGGTGCTGCCGCCTCGCCCGACACGTCGGTACGGTTCAGCATCGCGTTCACCTCGGCATCGCGCATGGGCATCGGGCGCCCCTGCGGGCCAAGGAAGCCCGTCACGCGGTTGATGGAGGTGATCAGGTGATACCCGCGATTCGACATCTCCATCCGCACCAGCACATAGCCGGGCATGAAGCGCCGCTCACTCGTGACTTTCTTGCCGCGACGGACCTCGATCACCTCTTCGGTCGGAACGAGAACTTCGTCGATCTCTTCCTCGAGGCCGGCCTCGGCGACAGCTTGCTTGATCTGCTCGGCAATCTTCTTCTCGAAGTTCGAGAGGACGCTCACCGAATACCAACGCTTCGCCATGCCAGCCACCTATCTCCATGGTTCGCGGGCGTACCCGCCGGAACAAAAAGCAGCGCGCAACCGAATCGCTGCGCGCCTGCCCAATGCGTCATCGTGGCGGGATAACCGCGTCGCGCCTCGATGACAAGAAAAATTCAGAACGCGCCGAGAATCGCCGCCAGTGCGGCCCGGATCCCGACATCGACCAGAGAGAAGAACGTCGCCGTCAGCGCCGCCAGAACGAAGACCATCACGGTGGTCAGCAGAACCTCGCGACGGGTTGGCCAAACGACCTTTCCGACCTCGGTACGGACCTGCTGCATGAACTGGATCGGGTTTGCCATTACGTCGTCCTTTGGCACATCCGCGCGCTGATACATGCTTCGCTTCGGCGGATCAAGGCGGGGATATGGCAGGAGTTGAGGGACTCGAACCCACGACCCTCGGTTTTGGAGACCGATGCTCTACCAACTGAGCTAAACTCCTAGCGCGAGTGGTAGCTATGACATATGGGCACGGATGACAAGACGTGAAATTGAAAAGGCCGCCCCGAAAGGCGGCCTTTTCACGAAGCGGGTTACATGCTCTCGAGAATCTCGGTCAGCTCGGCTTCGGTCAGGCCGTCACCGTCGACTTCCTCGTTAATCTCGTTCACCTGGATCGGCGTCAGCGTGGTCACATCCAGATCGGGCGCCAGCGTCCGCAGCTGCTCAATGGCGCTGGAATGCAGCGGCATTTCATTGGTGGCTGCTGTTTCTGCGGTGGCCGCACCAGCAAAAGTCAGAAGGGCAGCGGCGGTAAGAGCAATCTTCTTCATCTCGTGTCCTTTCAGTGATCAAAGCGCGGTATGCGCCCCGGGTGTGTTGCCGTTCAGGACGGCTACGGGGCAGAAACGCCCGTCCCCCCAAAAAGGTTCACGCAAATATGGGCTGCACCTTAAAATGACAAAGCCGCCCGGAGGGGCGGCTTGCCGGTTACGCTGAACCTTAAAAATCAGTTCGCGAGGATCGTGTACAGGTCAGCGCGCGAAAGACCGTCGTTGGAGCCGACTTCGCGGTTAATCCGGTTGACTTGAATGGCGGACAGGCTGTCCGCGTCCACTTGCGGTGCAAGCGTTTCAAGCGTGACTTCGGCGGCCGAGTTGAGGCCGTTCGTCGGGTTTGCAACAGCAGCGCCTGCAATGGCGATCAGGGCGGCGGAGGCGAGCATGATGTGTTTCATCACATGTTCCTTTTTGTTGAAAAGGTCGACTTTTATTCGTCGGCTCTGCTCATATGCACACTCGCCCTCGACGAGAAAAGGGCCCCCGACAGATGATTTCCATCGCGAAAACGTGAGGTTAGGACGCTCACTTCCCTTGTGTTTAAATTTTTGTTACAAAGCAGAAGCTTAGTGGGCCCAATGTTCACACGATAACATCGGTTCAGTTTTTGCATAGCGACTATGCAAGAACGCACAGTGAGATCGAAGCCCTCGAAATGAAAAAGCCGCCCCTTGGGGCGGCTTTCGCGTTCACCTGAAAGGGAATATCAGGCGATGATTTTGGAGACGACGCCTGCGCCGACGGTACGGCCGCCTTCACGGATTGCGAAGCGGAGCTTCTCTTCCATGGCGATCGGCGCGATCAGTTCCACGTTGAACTTCAGGTTGTCGCCCGGCATCACCATCTCGGTGCCTTCCGGCAGCTGAACGGTGCCCGTCACGTCCGTCGTACGGAAGTAGAACTGCGGACGGTAGTTGGCGAAGAACGGCGTGTGGCGGCCACCTTCCTCTTTCGTGAGGATGTAGGCTTCCGCTTCGAACTTCGTGTGCGGCTTCACCGAGCCGGGCTTGCACAGCACCTGGCCGCGCTCGATGCCCTCACGGTCAACACCGCGCAGCAGCAGGCCGACGTTGTCGCCAGCTTCGCCCTGGTCCAGCAGCTTGCGGAACATCTCGACGCCCGTGCACACCGTCTTCTTGGTGTCGCGGATACCGACAATCTCCACTTCCTCGCCGACCTTCACGACGCCACGCTCCACGCGGCCGGTCGCAACCGTGCCACGGCCGGAGATCGAGAACACGTCCTCGACCGGCATCAGGAAGGGCTGGTCAACAGCGCGGGCCGGCGTCGGGATGTATTCGTCAACGGCTGCCAGCAGCGCGCGGATCGAGCTTTCGCCGATTTCCGGATCGCGGCCTTCCATGGCGGCAAGTGCCGAGCCCTTGATGATCGGAATGTCGTCGCCCGGATAGTCGTAGGACGACAGAAGCTCACGGACTTCCATCTCGACCAGTTCCAGAAGCTCTTCGTCATCCACCTGGTCGACCTTGTTCAGGTAAACAACCATGTACGGGATGCCGACCTGGCGACCCAGCAGGATGTGCTCGCGCGTTTGCGGCATCGGGCCGTCAGCAGCGTTCACAACCAGGATCGCGCCGTCCATCTGCGCCGCGCCCGTGATCATGTTCTTCACATAGTCGGCGTGGCCGGGGCAGTCGACGTGCGCGTAGTGGCGCGTCTCGGTCTCGTACTCAACGTGAGCCGTCGAGATCGTGATCCCGCGGGCCTTCTCTTCCGGAGCGCCGTCAATCTGGTCATACGCACGGAAGTCACCGAAGTACTTCGTGATCGCCGCCGTCAGCGTCGTCTTCCCGTGGTCAACGTGACCAATCGTGCCAATGTTGACGTGCGGTTTCGTCCGTTCAAACTTTGCCTTTGCCATGGCGGGGGCCTCGAGGTTTCGGGGGCCCCCACGGGGCCCGGTTTACTCCGCGCGGCAAATATCCAGTGACGCGCGGAAAATCAAGTCTCAGTTGACGGGAACAGCGTCCGCGGCTGCGGCAGCAGGCTGCTGGATGTCGAACCATTCGGGATTTTGCTGGAACCATTCCTCCACCTTCTTGGCGGCGTTATAGGCCAGCGATTCCATCTGGCGGTCCCTGCCCCGGATCAGGCCCGAGCCGAGGATGTTCGCACCAGCGTCTTCCCACAAGGTGATCTGCTTGCCTTCGGCATTCAGCTTCGTCTGCGCAGCATCGTCCCAAACGTTCGCCGTGATCACCAGCACCGATTTCGGCGCCGCGATTACCGGAATACCCGGAGGCGCGAGGGCATAGCCATCAACGCTGATCCCGATATTGTAAAGCTTCGATCCGCGATACCGTCCAAACCGGTCATCCACCGCCTTGCGGATCGCGGTTTCCCATTCGTCCGGCGTGGCCGTGCGCGAGATCGGGACCTTTTCGGCATTGTCGGCGACCGCGATGTTCAGGCCAAGGCGGAAGTTGCCCAGGTCTGCCGGCGGATCCTCCAGATCGCTGCGCCCGCAGGCCGTCAGGGCGGCCAGTCCGGCACAAAGAACAAGAAGGCGGATCGGCATGAAATTCTCCGTCAGGGTCCGCGTCACCTTAGGGTGTGCGACGCGGTCCGCAAGCCACAAACTACCCGAAGCGGTTGTCGCGCGGGAACCCGCGCGGAGCCATCCGGCCCGCAGTCGCGCGTGATCCAAGCCATTCGGAAAGGTCCGGCTCTCTCCGCGTCCGCCCGCCTTCGAGCTGCCACGAGATGCCGTCGGCCAGATTGAAGCTGATCGCATCCGAAAGGCCGCCATCCTTGTACTTCTGCAGCCGCACGCCCTTGCCCTTGCCCATCTCGGGCAGTTCGGACACGGGGAAGACCAGCATCTTGCGGTTGTCGCCCACAACGGCCACGTGATCGCCGGTCAGGGGCTTCACAAGCGCCGTGCTTACACCGTCCTTCACCGTCAGCACGGCCTTGCCAGCCCGCGTCTGGGCCACCGCCTCGTCGGAAGGCAGGATGAAGCCATCCCCCGCCGTGGACGCGATCAGCCACTTCATCCCGGGCTTCCAGATGATCAGATCGGTTATCGCGGCTTCGTTCGGCAGATCCACCATCAGGCGGACAGGCTCTCCCATTCCGCGCCCACCGGGCAGGTTGGCCCCGATCAGCGTGTAAAAACGACCGTTGGATCCGACCAGCAGGATCTTGTCCGTCGTTTCCGCGTGGAAAATGAAGCGTGGCCCGTCGCCGTCCTTGAACTTCACATCCTGATCCAGCGGGACATGGCCCTTCATCGCACGGATCCAGCCCATCTTCGAACAGATCACGGTGATCGGCTCGCGCTCGATCATCGCCTCGAACGGGACATCCTCGACCACCCCCGCCTCGGCGAAGGTGCTGCGGCGGGCGCCAAGGGCGGTGGCCTTGCCGAAGGATTTCTGGATCGTCGCCAGTTCCTTGCCGATGGCCTTCCACTGCTTCGCCGGGCTTTCCAGCAGCGCGTGCAGGTCCGCCTTCTCGGCCTGCAGGGCGTCCCGTTCGGCCAGCAGCTCCAGCTCCTCCAGCCGACGAAGCGAGCGCAGGCGCAGGTTCAGGATCGCCTCGGCCTGCACCTCGGACAGCGTCCCCTGCCCGCCCGGCGAAACGTAATCCTCCTCGGAGGTGGCCTTGGGGCGGGTCAGCGTCCAGTCCTCGGCCATCAGCGCCCGTTTGGGATTGTCATCATAGCGGATGATGTCGATCACGCGGTCAAGGTTCAGGAAGGCCGTGATCAGGCCCTCCAGCACTTCAAGCTGGTGGTCGATCTTGTCCAGCCGGTGCTGCGAACGGCGCACCAGAACATCGCGGCGGTGATCGAGGAAGGCGCGCAGCACCTCCTTCAGGCTGCACACCTTCGGGGTGCGTCCGTCGATCAGCACGTTCATGTTCAGGCTGAAGCGCGTTTCCAGATCGGAATTCCTGAAAAGCATGCCCATCAGCATATCCGGCTCCACCGTGCGGGCCCGCGGCTCCAGCACGATGCGGATATCTTCGGCCGATTCGTCGCGCACATCGGCCAGAAGCGGCACCTTGCGCGTCTGGATCAGTTCGGCCAACCGCTCGATCAGTTTGGACTTCTGCACCTGATACGGGATCTCGGTGACGACGATCTGCCAGTTGCCGCGGCCAAGATCCTCCTTTTCCCACTTGGCGCGGATGCGGAAGGCGCCGCGCCCCGTGCGATAGGCATCAAGGATGGCCGATTTCGGCTCCACAATAGTGCCACCGGTGGGGAAGTCGGGGCCAGGCACCAGATCGACCAGCGCCTCGTCCGTCACATCGGGGTTCTTGATCATCGTCTGGCAGGCATCGACCAGTTCATGCAGGTTGTGGGGCGGGATGTTCGTCGCCATCCCCACCGCGATGCCGGAGGCGCCGTTGGCCAGCAGGTTCGGGAAGGCGGCGGGCATGACCCCCGGCTCTTCCAGCGTGCCGTCATAGTTGGGGCGGAAATCGACCGCGTTCTCGGCCAGCCCTTCCATCAGCGTTTCCGCGATCGCGGTCAGCCGCGCCTCGGTATAGCGGGAGGCGGCAGGGTTGTCGCCGTCGATGTTTCCGAAGTTGCCCTGCCCGTCCACCAGCGGATAGCGGACGGCGAAATCCTGCGCCAGACGCGCCATCGCATCATAGATCGCGGCATCGCCGTGCGGGTGATAGTTGCCCATCACATCGCCCGAGATCTTGGCGGATTTGCGGAAGCCCCCGCTGGGGGAAAGCCGCAATTCGCGCATCGCATAAAGGATGCGCCTGTGCACCGGCTTCAGACCATCCCGCGCATCGGGAAGCGCGCGGTTCATGATCGTCGACAGGGCATAGGTCAGATAACGCTCGCCAATGGCGCGCGACAAAGGCTCGAAGGTCAGGGCGGGTTCGTCACTCATGCCATTCCTGTAGTCGCCTGCGCGTCGCCGGTCCAGAGGCGGGAACATTTTCACACTCTTGTCATTGTTCTCTTGACGATACGCAAGTTTCCGCTGACGGAGGTCACCCAAAATGATTCGCGCCACACTGATTCTGTCTGCAGCCGTTTATCTGACACTGGTGATAGGCGGGCAGGACGACGGCCAGAAGCGGATCGGCCTGATGCAGGCCGAAGCAAACACCCCCGCATTCAGCTACCGCTATACCCCGCGCGAACCGCAGCCCGAACCTCGGGTGCGGACGGTTTCGACCCTGCCCACTGCCTTTGTGACGGCCAGCACCTTGAACGTCCGGTTCGGGCCTTCCACCGACCGCCACGCTGTCGGAAAACTGTCGCAGGGCGAAGAGGTGTCGGTCCTGCGCCGCGCCGCAGGCTGGACGCAGATCCGGATCGAGGGGGACGGCGTGGAAGGCTGGGTTTCCTCCGACTACCTGACCGATGCCCCCCTTCGGATGGCTGCGAACTGAGGGTTTGTGTTTGCGTCATGGCAGGCGCATAACGGCGCCATGACGCAACGTTCCATCCTCATCACGGGTTGTTCCTCGGGCATCGGATACGATGCCGCCCATGGGCTTGCCGCAAAAGGGTGGCGCGTTTTCGCCACCTGCCGCAGCGTCGCCGATTGCGAGCGCCTGGCCACGGAGGGGCTGGAAAGCTTTCCGCTGGATCTGGACAGTCCCGCCAGCATCCAAGGGGCGGTGGACCAGGTTCTGGTCCGGACCGGCGGCACGCTGGATGCCCTTTACAACAATGCGGCCTTCGCCTGCCCCGGCGCGGTGGAGGATGTTCCGCGCGACGGCCTGCGTGCGATCTTCGAAACCAACCTTTTCGGCACCCACGACCTGACCCGCCGCATCATTCCCGTGATGCGCAAGCAAGGGCACGGGCGGATCATCAACTGCTCGTCCGTGCTGGGGCTTGTCGGGGTGAAATGGCGGGGGGCCTATGCCTCCACCAAGTTCGCGTTGGAAGGACTGACCGACATCCTGCGGATGGAGATGACGGACACCGGCATCCATGTCGTGCTGGTCGAACCCGGCCCCATCACCTCGGACATGCGCCGAAAGGCGATCCCGCATTTTGAGCGGTGGATCGACTGGAAAGCCTCGGCCCGGGCCGAAGAATATCATGGCCTTCTGCACCGGCTTTATGAAGATGGTGGTACGGACAGGTGGGAACTTCCCGCATCCGCCGTGACCGAGGTGCTGGCCCGCGCGCTGGATGCGCCCCGGCCCCGCCCCCGGTATTACATCACCACCCCAACCAAGGCGATGGCCGTGGCGCGGCGCATCCTGCCGACGCGGCTGCTGGACCGCGTCCTGATGAAAGCATGAACGAGGCATAATGGAACACGTATCGCAACGGGCCTTCTTCGTTCTTGGTTGTGTCGCCATCATCGCGGTGCTGATCATCGCCATGCTTGTTCTGTCCAGCCTGCTGCCGCGGGAACAGGACAAGGCCCGCGTGCGCCTTCTGCTGCGGCTTCGGGTAATGGCGCAGGTGCTGGCCGTAGGAATGATCCTGCTGGTTGCATGGGCGGCGCGCGGCGTTTGATGCCGATTGCGGGTTTTCTTTCCCCCAAGCGGCCCGCTATGCATTTCACACCCAGAGGATGCCCGTTCCGGGCCAACTAACGGAGAAGCGGATGAAGGTCCTTGTGCCTGTCAAGCGCGTGATCGATTATAACGTGAAGGTTCGCGTGAAGGCGGACGGGTCGGGCGTCGATCTTGCCAACGTCAAGATGTCGATGAACCCCTTCGACGAAATCGCGGTGGAAGAAGCCGTGCGCCTGAAGGAAAAGGGCGTCGCCTCGGAAGTGGTGGCCGTTTCCATCGGCGTGAAGCAGGCCGGCGATACGCTGCGCACCGCAATGGCGATGGGTGCGGACCGCGCGATCCTGATCAACGCCTCGGAAGATGCCGCCACCGATATCGAGCCGCTGGCCGTGGCCAAGCTGCTGGCCGCCGTCGTGCGCGAAGAACAGCCCGGCCTTGTCATCACCGGCAAGCAGGCGATCGACAATGACATGAACGCGACGGGCCAGATGCTGGCCGCACTGCTTGGCTGGGGTCAGGCCACGTTCGCCTCCAAGCTGGAGGTCGAGGGCGACGCCGCGGTTGTCACGCGCGAGGTTGACGGGGGGATGCAGACGATCCGCGTGGCCCTGCCCGCGATTGTCACCGCCGACCTGCGCCTGAACGAGCCGCGCTATGCCTCGCTGCCCAACATCATGAAGGCCAAGCGCAAGCCGCTGGAAGAAAAGACGCCGGCAGATTACGGCGTCGATATCGCGCCGCGCCTGACGGTGCTGAAAACGATGGAGCCGGCAGAGCGCAAGGCCGGCATCCGCGTCGGATCGGTCGATGAACTGGTGGCGAAACTGAAAGAGACGGGGGTGCTGTGATGGCCGTTCTTCTTCTGGCAGAGGTTTCCGGCGGCAAGCTGGCCCTGGATGCGACTGCGCGCGCCGTCACGGCGGCAAAAGAGCTGGGCGACGTGACGGTGCTGGTGGCAGGCCCTGCCGCCGCCGGGGCCGAGGCTGCGACCATCGAGGGTGTGGCAAAGGTGCTGGTTGCTGAAACCGAACATGCACTGGCTGAACCCGTGGCCGCGCTTATTTCGGGCATGACCGGCTTCAGCCATATCGTCGCCCCCTCCACGGCAGCGACGCGCAACGTTCTGCCACGCGTGGCTGCTCTTCTGGACGTGATGATCGTGCCGGACGTGCTGGCCGTGGCAGATGACAGCACTTTCCAGCGCGCAGCCTATGCCGGCAACGCGGTGCAGATTGTCCGCTCTGCCGATCCGGTGAAGGTGCTGACGATCCGCACCACCGCTTTCGATGCGGCAGGCAGCGGCAATTCGGCACCCGTGGAAACCGTGGCGCTGGCTGATGCAGGCTTGTCGACCTGGGTGGCAGATCATGTCGCCGCATCCGACCGGCCCGAACTTGCATCGGCGGGCATCGTCGTTGCGGGCGGCCGCGGCATCGGTTCGGAAGAAAATTTCCGGATCGTCGAAGCGCTGGCCGACAAACTGGGCGCAGCCGTTGGCGCATCGCGCGCCGCCGTAGATGCGGGCTATGCCCCCAACGACTGGCAGGTGGGCCAGACCGGTAAGGTCGTAGCACCGGACCTCTACATCGCCTGCGGCATTTCGGGTGCGATCCAGCATCTTGCAGGAATGAAGGACAGCAAGGTGATCGTCGCGATCAACAGCGATGCCGATGCGCCCATCTTCCAGGTTGCAGATTACGGGCTGGTGGGGGATTTGTTCACCCTGATCCCGGAATTGACCGAGAAGGTCTAATTCTCTTCGCCGAAGCGGTTTGCCACCAGCGCTTCCAGCGCATCGGCAAGCGCTTCGGCCTGCGGCCCGCTGGTTTCGACCCCAATGCGGGTCCCACGCGAGGCGGCCAGCATCAACAGCCCCATGATGGAATCGCCCGAAACATCCATGCCATCCTTGGACACGGTCGCTTCGGCATCGAAGCTTTCCACCACTTCCACGAAGCGGGCAGAGGCACGGGCGTGCAGGCCCTTGGTGTTGACGATCCGCAGGTTGCGCCGCATCAGGTGGCGGCCTCGCCCAGATCAAGGCTGTTGATGTATTTGCGCCCCGCATCCAGCGCCAGCGCCACGGCATCGGGCACCGGAAGCTCCCTCGACTTGGCAAGCTTGATCAGCATGGGAAGGTTCGCGCCGTAAACGATGCGGCGGTTGCGACCGATGCAGGCCGGCAGCGACAGGTTGGACGGCGATCCGCCGAACATGTCCGTCACCACCACGACACCGCCGCCCGTATCGACGGCCTGCGCTGCCGCAAAGATTTCCGCCTGCTTGGCAGTGCGGTCATGCTCGTCCTCGATCGCAATGGCTTCCATTGCGATTTGCTTGCCCACGACATGCTCCACCGCCGAGAGATATTCCCTCGCCAGCCCACCATGTGCCACGATCACGATTCCGATCACGCGTTCATCCTGCCTGCGTTGGGGGCTTAGCGGCCGCCCTGCGTTCCAGTTCCCGATGCCGTTTTGACACCGGCCAGCCTTCCTGTGCAAGTACGTCCGCTAACATTTCCGCCAGCGCGACCGAGCGATGCTGACCGCCCGTGCACCCGAAGCCGATCGTCAGGTGTGCCTTGCCCTCGTTCAGTTGGGCAGGCAACAGGAACAATACAAGATCACGGACGCGGGTGAAGAATTCCTCGAAGTTGGGATCGCGCCGGATATGGTCCACAACCGCCGCATCGCGGCCATCCATCTCTCGCAACTGCGCAACCCAGTGGGGGTTGTTGAGGAAACGGCAGTCGAAGATCATGTCGACGCCGCGGGGAACGCCGCGCTTGTAGGAGAAAGACTGAACCGCAACCGACATCCGCGCCTGCTGGTCGGGCGCATACCATCGGACAATTTCGGCCTTCAGATCGTGCGGCGACATTTCGGTCGTGTCGATCAGGTTGTCCGCCCGCACCCGCACGGGGGTCAGCAGGTCCACCTCCCGCGCGATGGCCTCGGCGGGCGCTTCGCCAAGCGGATGACGGCGGCGGGTCTGGTTGTACCGGCGGCTCAGTTCTTCGGCCGAACAGTCGATATAAAGCACGTCCAGCGAAACATCGGGATTGCGCGTCAGCCGGTCGATCAACTCGATCAGTGCGGTCGCGGCGAAATCACGGTTGCGAATATCAAGGCCAAGCGCGATCGGCCCCACGGGCGGACCTTCCACCAGGCGCGGCACAAGGCTCAGCGGCAGGTTGTCGATCACCTCGTATCCCAGATCTTCCAGCGCATTGATCGCGGTGGAGCGTCCAGCACCAGACGGCCCGGTGACCAGCACCAGCTCATGCCCCTCGCTCTGGTTTGCCCGAGTGATCGGCGTGTCCGCGTTCAACTCTGCCGTCCATCCTTGAGATATTGCAGGATCGCAACAGCAAGGTGATCCTGCCCGCGCCCAAGCACAAGGGGCAACTGGCAACCCAGCATAAGAGTGTGACGAAAGGGCGGCAGCCGCTCTGTTTCCGCCGTGTCCAGATCGACCGCCAAGGCCAGCGGCGCGGTGGTATACGCCGCCCGCAGGATTCCGATGCCCCGCGCCTCGATCAGACCGGCTATCGTCGCGGGGGGGGTGGCGATCAGACCCTCGGGACAGGCCGTCACTTCAGTCCTGTCATCGGCGATCAGCGTGGCGCCATACGCCATCAGCGCCAGCGCCAGCGTCGTCTTTCCGCTTCCCGATGCGCCAAGGATCAGCACGCCCCGCCCCTGCCATGCGACCGAGGAGGCGTGCACGATCATGCCGGCAGCCCCACGACAAAACGCGCGCCACGCACGGAACCATCCTCCGCCATGATGTTTTCGGCCCATATCACGCCGCGATGCGCCTCCACGATCTGCTTGGAGATCGAAAGTCCAAGCCCCGAATGATCCCCGAACTGCCCCTCTGGCCGCTCCGAATAGAAACGGCGGAAGATCGCGGTCAGGGCTTCTTCGGGAATGCCGGGGCCTTCATCCTCCACGACGATCAGCGCACGGTTGCCCCGCCGATACGCCCAGACCCGCACTGTTCCGCCAGCCGGCGAAAACGAAAGCGCATTACTGATCAGGTTCTCGAACACCTGCGCCAGCCGTGCTTCCAACCCCTGAAGCAGGATCGGGGCCGCAGGCAGATCACAAACCAGCGTCACCCCTTCTCCCGCCGCCTGATGGCCCAGATGATCGGTCAGTCCGCGCAGCATCGCGCTCAGATCGCACGGCTCCTCTTCCTCCTTGACCAGTTCGGCATCAAGCCGCGAGGCATCGGAGATATCGGTCACAAGCCGGTCCAGCCGCCGCACATCGTGATCGATGATCGACATGAGCGTCGGGCGCTGATCCTCGCGGGCGACCCGCAGCGTATCCACCGCCGAGCGCAACGAGGCGAGCGGGTTCTTGACCTCATGCGCGACATCGGCCGCGAACTGCTCGTTCGCCTCGATCCGGTCGTAAAGGGCGTCGACCATGCTGCGCAGGGCCTCGGACAGGCGTCCGATCTCGTCGGGGCGGCCCGTCATGTCCGGGATGGCAATGCGCCCCTCGGCCGGTCCCGAACGACCAGCAGCGGCCGTCAGGTCACGCAGCGGGCGCGCGATCATCAGCGCCAGCGCAAGGCTCAGCCCGACTGAGACGATCAGGCCGCAGACAAAGATCGCAATCAGGCCGCGATAGGCTCCCTCGACTTGTGCATCAACCAGCGCCGGCGACTCGCGAAGCACCACGCGGCCGCCGTCCGGGGCCGGCACTTCCACCACCAGCCATTGCGGGCTGGGGCGGAACAGGCGGGACCAAAGGCTGCCGGTTTCAACGGCGGGACCAACGGCCGCTTCGACAACAGACCCCGATGCATTTCTTATGCTGATGGTCTGCCCCATCATGGGTGCCAGCGCGGACGATCCATCCCCCTGCACCATGCGCATCGCGACAAGCTGCGCCTGAAGCTCCAGCACCTGCTGACGCTGCTGCAGCAGCAGGCCGCGCGTGGGGGAAAATGCCATCAGTGCCGCAAGCAGCAAGCACAGCGTGACAAGGTTGAACCCCACCGCCCGCCGCACAAGGCGCGAGCGCAAGACATTCCCACAGTCCCGCCATGCCGACGACGGTCCCCACACGGGCAGACACGCGTCACGCCCCGCCTTCATCCTGTCAGGCCTCGTTGTAGCGATAGCCGATTCCATAAAGCGTCTCGATCGCCGAAAAAGTTGGATCCGCCATACGCAGCTTCTTGCGAAGGCGCTTGATGTGACTGTCGATGGTCCGGTCATCCACATGCACTTCGTTCTGATACGCTGCCTGCATCAGTTGGTCACGCGTTTTGACGAATCCCGGACGCTCCGCCATGGCTTGCAGCAACAGGAACTCGGTCACGGTCAGGCTCACCTCCTGCTCACGCCAGGTTACCGCATGGCGCAGTGCATCCATCCGCAAGCCGCCCCGTTCCAGCAGGTGGCGATCATCGGCGGGTTCGGGGGGCATCTGGCGCGCCTCGTGACGGCGCAGGACAGCACGGATCCGCTCAACCAGCAGGCGCTGGGAAAACGGCTTGCGCATGTAATCGTCAGCCCCCATCCGCAAACCAAGAATCTCGTCGATCTCGTCATCCTTGGATGTCAGGAAGATCACGGGAAGGCTGCTGTGCCGGCGCAGCCGCTGAAGCAGATCCATTCCGTCCATGCGCGGCATCTTGATATCCAGGACCGCCAGATCGGGTGCCCGACGGATGAAGGCATCAAGCGCACTTTGCCCGTCGCTGAAGGTTTCCACGACGAAACCTTCAGCCTCAAGCGTCATGGAGACCGAGGTCAGGATGTTCCGGTCATCATCCACAAGCGCGATGTGCGGCATCAAAAGCAAGTCTTTCGCAGGCGTTAACGAGTCACTTACCTTCTTCCATTACCCAGAATCACTTACAACCGCCAATCGCGGCCAATGGCGGGTTCCCCCCAGATCGGCACCCACAGACCGAAAGGCCCGATTCACGCCGCAGATGGTTGCGCTAAAGCCGGCGTGGTTGCGCTAACGTACTGATTCCCGCCTATTCTTTCCGTTTTTCCACATGCTATATGGAAACTGTCACACAGCGGCAGCATGTGGCCGGCGTCCAGGTGTCGCGGGCGCCGAATTCGGGGTAGGATTGTCGCCTGCGCGGCATCGGGAGCTTGCACATGACCATTGGACGCGTGAATCTGGCGCAAAAGCTGGATGATCAGGGCATTACCGGACTGGGTAACGTCCACTACAACCTGACCGAGCCGGCGCTTATGGAAGCCGCCGTGGCCCGTCAGGAAGGCAAGATCGGACAGGGCGGGGCGTTTCTTGTCACCACCGGCGCCTTTACGGGCCGTTCGCCCAAGGACAAGCACGTCGTGCGCACGCCCAGCGTCGAAGATACCATCTGGTGGGAAAACAACGCCGCCATGGAGCCCGAGGCGTTTGACCGCCTTTACGATGACATGCTGGCCCACATGAAGGGCCGCGACTATTTCGTGCAGGATCTTTACGCGGGGGCCGATGCCCAGCACCGGCTGGACGTGCGCGTGGTGACTGAACTTGCATGGCACGGCCTGTTCATCCGGCACCTGCTGCGCCGCCCCGCGCGCGAGGAACTGGAAAGCTTCGCCCCCGATTTCACGATCATCAACTGCCCCAGCTTCAAAGCCGATCCTGCCCGCCACGGCTGCCGCTCCGACACGGTGATCGCGCTGAACTTCGACCGCAAGCTGATCCTGATCGCCAACACCGAATACGCGGGCGAGAACAAGAAGTCCGTGTTCACGCTGCTGAACTATCTGCTGCCGGAAAAAGGCGTGATGCCGATGCACTGCTCGGCCAACCATGCGGTCGGCAATCCGGTCGACACGGCCGTGTTCTTCGGCCTGTCCGGCACGGGCAAGACGACGCTTTCGGCCGATCCCGCGCGCGTTCTGATCGGTGATGACGAACATGGCTGGTCCGACCGCGGCACCTTCAACTTCGAAGGCGGCTGCTATGCGAAAACCATCTCCCTTTCCGCCGAGGCGGAACCCGAGATCTATGCCACCACCAAGAAGTTCGGCACCGTGATCGAGAACATGGTGTTCGATCCCGAAACGCTGGAACTGGATTTCGAGGATGCCAGCCTGACGCAGAACATGCGTTGCGCCTATCCGCTCGACTATATCTCCAACGCGTCGAAGGACGGGCTGGGCGGGCACCCCAAGAACGTGATCCTGCTGACCTGCGATGCCTATGGCGTGCTGCCGCCCATCGCGCGGCTGACGCCTGCGCAGGCGATGTACCACTTCCTGTCGGGCTTCACCTCGAAGACGCCGGGCACCGAACGCGGCGTGGTGGAGCCGATCCCCACCTTCTCCACCTGCTTCGGCGCACCGTTCATGCCGCGACGTCCGGAAGCCTATGGAAAGCTACTGCAGGAAAAGATCGCAAAGCATGGCGCGTCCTGCTGGCTGGTGAACACCGGCTGGACCGGCGGCGCCTATGGCACCGGCAAGCGGATGCCGATCAAGGCGACCCGCGCCCTGCTGACGGCGGCGCTGGATGGAACGCTGGAGGGCGTGCAGTTCCGCAAGGACCCGAATTGCGGGTTCGAGGTGCCGGTGGACGTGCCGGGCGTTGATGCCAAGCTGCTCGACCCTCGCTCCACCTGGGCCGACACGGCGGCCTATGACGCGCAGGCGAAGAAGCTGGTGGGCATGTTCGCCGACAACTTCGCCCAGTATGTGCCCTTCATCGATGCGGATGTGAAAGCCGCCGCGATCGGCTGAAACTGACAAGGGGCGGCACTGCCGCCCCTTTCTACATGATCGCCTGCCGTATCAGGTTCAGGCCCGTCAGCACCAGAAACGCCTGGGTCCACCAGCGAAAGCGCGCCTGATCCAGCCGGGCCTGAATGCGATACCCCATCAGCATTCCGGCAAAAGCGGGAACGATCAGCGCCGCCGAAAACAGCAGCCTGTCCCCCGTCATCAATCCTGTCGCAAGATGCGCAAGGAACAGGGCCATCGCGCCGATCAGGAAGACGACGCCCTGGATGCGCACATTCTCCACCTTTGGAACATTCAGCGACAGAAGATAGATCAGCAGTGGCGGCCCCCAGATGCCCGACACGCCGCCATAAAGGCCCGCAACCGCGCCAAGCCCCCATTCCGCCCTGCGCTGGTGTTCCAGCTTCAATGCAAGGTTGGCACCCGCCATCTGGAGACCGGCATAGATCGTGATGGGCACCCCCAGCAACAGCAGGAACCCCATGGGTGGGATCTTGTCGGCGAAGGGTGCCGACACGCAGATGAACACGATGGTTGCGATGATGAAGCGGCGTACCTTCAGGCCCGATTCCACCGCCGGCCGCATCCCGTTGCGCAAGGATTGCTGGATGTTCGTGGCCAGCGTCGGCAGGATCAGGCCTGCCAGCGCGAATTCCGGCGGCAGGAAAGACGAAAACAGCGAGATCATGATCAGCGGCATCGCGAAACCGATGGCACCCTTCACCATTCCAGCAAACAACGTGATGGCGATTGCTGCCCAGAACGCTGTTTGCGGCAGTCCTGCGATCTGATCCATCGGCTCCCCCTTCGTCTCAGGGGTTCAATCGGACGTCGTGCCAGAAGATGCAAGCCGCGTCAGAAGATCCACCAGCCGCGCACGGGCTTCGGGCAACGGGCGGTCCAGTTCCCGCGTCAGGAAGTGCGCGGTCAGAGCAAAGCCGTCGGGCCACCCCTCGGCCCCGCCGCCCTGCCCCAGAAGCACGGCAGGCAAGCGCAGAAGCCGGTCGGCCCAATCCCCTGCCCCCTGCGTTGAAACGGCACGCCCGGTGCGCGGGCTGACAAAGGCCAGATCGTCGGCGCTGCCCGTCACGGCACAGCGGCTCAGATCAAGGCCAAAGCCGATCTCCTCCAAAAGGCGCGCTTCCCAGCGAAGATAGGCGGTTCCCCAATGCGCCGTGCCCAGCGTGTCCAGCAATGGTATCGTGGCGCGGTAAAGATCGGGATGCGGCTCCCTCTCCGGCAGGGTTATCCGCAGCATGGCGCAGACGGCATTCAGCCCGGCCAGCGCCAGCCGGTCCTGTAACACGCTGCGGCTTTGCACAGGTTCCACCGCGAAGGTTCCCAGCTGATCGTCCAGCCGCGCCCGCCATGTTACATCCAGCTGGTTGCCCGGTTGCAGCACAGGCGCCATCCGCCGCGAGGCACCGCCATGCACCAGCCCCGCGTGGCGGCCATGCGCCGCCGTGAACACCTCGATGATCGCGGCGCTTTCGCCATGCCGGCGAACCGACAGCAGCGCGCCCTCGTCCCGCCATTCCATGGGGTATCAAGTATCGGAAAGTCCCGGCTCGTCCAGTAGGGTTCGCCCCTGCCGGTCCTCAAGCTCGATCACCCAAAGGTCAGGATCGAAGCTGCGTTGACGGGAGACGGCGGCATCGACATCCGCTTCGGCACCTTCGGCCAGCACGACCCATGCACGGTTGCCCGTCATCAGGTCAAAACTGCGCTGGAAGGCCTTGGCCTGCCCATCCAGCGTTGCCAGCTTTACCAGCACGGCGCCGGCGGTCGGATCGCCCTTGGCCGTGATAAAGGCAGGGATGTCGGCCAGACGCAGCCGCGCCAGATAGGCGCGGACCCAGAAATCCGCCGTCAGGCGGCTCAAGCGTTGCCGTCCTTGAAGTCGAGACCCATCTCCGAATAGCGCTCCGGCTCTTCCAGCCAGTTCGGGCGCACCTTCACCTGAAGGAACAGGTGGGCCGGACGGCCAAGGAATTCGGTGATATCCACCCGCGCCGCCTGCCCGACAGACTTGATCGTCTCGCCCTTGTTGCCAAGCACGATGCCTTTGTGGCCGTCGCGTGCAACATAAACCACCTGATCGATGCGGGTCGAACCGTCGGGGCGATCCTCCCACTTCTCGGTCTCCACCGTCAGCTGATAGGGCAGTTCCTCGTGCAGGCGCAGGGTCAGCTTTTCGCGCGTGATCTCGGCGGCGATGACGCGCATCGGCAGATCCGCGATCTGGTCTTCGGGATAGAACCATTCGCCTTCCGGCATCTGGGCGCCCAGCCACGCCTTCAGCTTTTCGACCCCATGCCCTTTTTCGGCCGAGATCATGAAGGTTTCCACGAAGGGAAACGCCTCGTTCAGATCCTTGGCAAGGCCCAGAAGCGCCTCGGCCTTCACGCGGTCGATCTTGTTGATCGCCAGCGCCACCCGCACGCCCTGCGGCACGCGATCCTTCAGCGCATCGATGATGGACGCCGCGCCCTCGGTCAGGCCGCGATGCGCCTCCACCAGAAGGACGATCAGGTCGGCATCGGCGGCGCCGCCCCAGGCGGCGGCAACCATCGCGCGATCCAGCCGGCGACGCGGGCGGAACAGGCCGGGCGTGTCAACGAAAACGATCTGCGCCTCGCCTTCCATCGCGACGCCGCGAATGCGGGCACGCGTGGTCTGGACCTTGTGCGTGACGATGGAAACCTTCGCCCCCACCATGCGGTTCAGCAGGGTGGATTTGCCGGCGTTCGGCTCTCCGATCAGGGCAACGAAACCTGCGCGTGTCATGTCAATTCTCCATCCGCGCCAGAAGCGCCTTGGCCGCAGCTTGTTCGGCGGCCCGTTTGGTGCGGGCATCCGCCCGCTCAGTCTCGCCCGAATCAAGCCGCGCTTCCACGGTGAAGACGGGTTCGTGATCAGGACCCGACCGTCCCAGTTCGACATAGCGCGGCGGTTGCTGACCACGAGCCTGCGCCCATTCCTGAAGCGCAGTCTTCGGATCGCGGGCATCCGCCTCGGCGGTGGCGATCCTGTCGCCCCAAAGCCGCAGTACCATGTCGCGCGCGGCCTCGAAACCGGCGTCAAGATAAACGGCAGCGATCACCGCCTCCATCGCGTCGCCCAGCAGCGCCTCCTTGCGCCGCCCGCCCGACATCATTTCGGATCGGCCAAGCTTCAGCGCCTCGCCTACGCCGGTTTCCCGGGCGACATCGGCGCAGGCTTCCTTGCGCACCAGCGCATTGAAGCGGGGGGCAAGCTGGCCTTCGGCGGCGTGCCGGTCAGCGCGCACCAGCGCGTCGGAAATGGCAAGGCCCAGAACGCGGTCGCCCAAAAACTCCAGCCGTTCGTTTGACGGGCGCGTAGGGGAAGCGATCGATGAGTGCGTCAGCGCCCGAACCAGAAGTTCGGGACGCTTGAAGTCATGCCCCAGACGGGTCTGGAGCGTACGGAGATCGGCCGACAGTTTCACTCGACCGCCTTGAAGAAGCGGTCCGGGCGCCATGTCCAGAAATACAGGAGCGAACGGCCCGCCGCAGAGAATACGATCCGGTCGGCGCGGCCCACCAGATATTCCGCCGGCACCATGCCAACGCCGCCGACGGCCTGGCTGAAGCGGCTGTCTTCGGAATTGTCGCGGTTGTCGCCCATGAAGAAGTAATGGCCTGCCGGAACGGTATAAACATCGGTGTTGTCGGCAAAACCGTTCGGGTCGATATCCAGCACGTCATGCGACACGCCGTTCGGCAGGGTTTCAGTGAACCGCTGCTTTTCGCAGGTTCCGCCCTGCCCGACCGGCGCATTGGCGCAGCGCGGAAGGCTGCCCATCGGGCCCTGCGGCTCATACGTTTCGGTGAAGATGCCGGCATCTTCCTGCGGCACCTGCTGACCATTGATGAACGGCACACCGCCGCGCATCTGGATCGTGTCGCCCGGAAGGCCGATCAGCCGCTTGATGAAATCGGAGCCGGTAACGGGATGGCGGAACACCACCACGTCGCCCCGCTCCGGCTCGGACTCGAAGATGCGGCCCGAAATGGGGCACAGCGCGAAGGGGCAGGAAAAGCGCGAATAGCCATAGGCCATCTTGTTCACGAACAGGAAGTCGCCGATCAGCAGCGTATCCTTCATCGAGCCGGAGGGGATCCAGAACGGCTGGAAGAACAGCGTGCGGAACACCGCTGCGATCAGCAGCGCATAGACCACGGTCTTGATCGTTTCGACGATCCCACCCTTGGTCTCGGTCTTCTTCTTGCGTGCGAACATGGCCTGCCCCTTATGACCCGGCGCTTCATGCGCGTGGGCCGCGGATAAGTCAAGTTTCGGTGGCGTGAACCGGCCGCGCTTCGATCACCACAAAGGCCTGCGCCCAGGGGTGATCGTCTGTCAGCGTCACGTGAACGATGGCTTCATGCCCCGGCGGCGTCATGGAGGCCAGCCTGTCGGCGGCCCAGCCGGTCAGATGCATCACGGGCTGGCCCGTAGGCAGGTTCGTCACCGCCATGTCCTTCCACGCGATGCCCATGCGCAGGCCGGTGCCAAGCGCTTTCGAACACGCCTCCTTGGCGGCCCAGCGCTTGGCATAGGTTCCAGCGACATCCGCCCGCCGTTCGGCCTTCGCCTGTTCGGTGGGGGTGAAGCAGCGGTTGCGGAAACGGTCGCCAAAGCGGGCCAATGTCCGCTCCACCCGTTCGATATTGGCCAGATCGGTGCCGATGCCGAGGATCATCAGCCCGCGCCTGCAAGGGCACGCGCCGCATCCATGCGGCGGCGCATTTCCTCGATCGCAGGGCCAAGGCCGCGGAAGATCGCTTCGCCGATCAGGAAGTGCCCGATATTCAGTTCTTCAACCTGCGGGAAGGCGGCAATGGCCGAAACGGTATCATAGCTGATGCCGTGGCCGGCATGAACCTCCAGCCCCAGCTGGTGCGCATGGGCCGCCGCGCGCTTCAGGGCGGCCAGTTCCACGGTCGCCGCGTCCTCGTTCCCTTCGGCCATCAGGTCGCAATAACGGCCGGTATGCAGTTCCACGACCGCCGCACCGATCCGATGGCTCGCCTCGATTTGTGCAGGCTCGTGCCCGATGAACATGGACACGCGTGCGCCCGCTTCACGCAAGGGGGCGATGAAGTCTGCCAGCCGTGCCTCGTCCGCCGCAACGTCCAGCCCGCCCTCGGTCGTCCGCTCCTCGCGCCGCTCCGGCACGATACAGACGGCGTGGGGGCCGTGACGCAGGGCAATGGCCTGCATCTCCTCGGTTGCGGCCATCTCGAAGTTCAGCGGCACGCGCAGGCCGGCCATCAGCGCTTCGATATCGGCGTCGCGGATATGCCGACGATCTTCGCGCAGATGGGCAGTGATGCCATCGGCGCCTGCCGCTTCGGCAAGAAGGGCGGCCCGAAGCGGATCGGGCAACGCCCCGCCCCGCGCGTTGCGGACCGTTGCCACATGGTCGATGTTCACACCCAGACGCAGCTTCGTCATTCCCGCCCCCCGTTTTCCCGCAGCGCCTCGTTTCTGGCCCGAAGCCGCGCGATCCGCAAGCCGCGATAGGCCCGCACCAGCGACAGGACGATCCAATAGGCGCAAAGCCCGGCCGCCGTTCCGATGATCGTGCCGCCCAGAAGATAGGGCAGATAGATGCTTTGAACGAAGAGCCCCAGCCCAAGCCAGCGCATCTCCGCCTCGGTGAACATCGCCCAAAGGTTATAACCGAGATCGGACACCGCCCCGCCGAAGAACCCGATGATCTGCCATGAGGGAAGCCCCTCGCCGACGCCCAACAGGGTCTGACCCAGCGTGACGGACATCACTGCGAAGAACGGCAGTGTCAGCGGATTGTTCACGCAGGATGCGACAAGGGCGGCAAAGACATTGCCCCGAAACAGCCAGGCCAGCCCCATGGCGATGACATAATCGTGGAACAGATACGGCCCGAAACAGGCAAAGATGCCGACAGCCACCCCGCGCGCCACGCGGCGCGGATCATCAGGAAGGCGCACAACGCGGTGCCACAGATACTGGCCTGCCCGCCGCCAGCCGGTGCGCGGCCAAAGCGTCCGCCGGATCTTCTCCCAGAACGTGTGTTCGATCCGCCGCCGGAACACCATGACTGCCCCTTTCGCCCCCCTTCGGGATACGTGCCGGTCACCTGCCACGCAAGTTATTCGGGGGGCTGCATCCGCCGCGCCCGTTCAGCCGCGCGTGTAAGTCGCAGGCGGTGATAGGCCCGCACCACCGGCAGCGTCAGCCAGTAGAAGCCCGCCGACGCCACGAGGCCCGGCGCAATGCCCCCGACAAGATAAGGCAGGTAAATATCGCGGAAGAACTCTGCCAGCCGGTTCCAGTGCATCACCTCTTCGGTGAAGATCGCGGTGATGTTGGCCCAAAGCTGGCCACCGGCATGGCCGAAGGCACGCCCGATCTCGGGCAGGTCCAGCGCGTGGGGAACCCCCATGATCCACTGCCCCAGCCCCACCGACACAAGCGCGATCAACGGCATCGTCAATGGATTACCGACGAACGTGCCCAGAAGCGCGGCAAGGATGTTGCCGCGGATCGCCCACGCAATCGCGGCCGCCCCAAGAAAGTGCAGCCCGAAAAGCGGGGTGAAGCTGATAAACACCCCCGCCGCGAATCCCCGCGCCACCCGTTCGGGCTGGTCGGGCAAGCGGCGCATCCGGTGCAGGACGTATTGCGACGCACGGCGGAAACCGCCCCGCGGATAGATCAGATCACGCAACCATTCGCCGGCGCGGCGTGGGTTGCGCCTTTTGAACACCATAAGGAGGATCCCTTCACGGCTTGCGCCCCAGATCACGCGCCCGGCCGATGCGGGCCACCTGGCTCTCGGCTTCAAGCGCGGTCATTGCCAGATGCACGTGCTCCACATCCCGTACTTCGATCTCGATCAGGATACGGTAGTAGTCGGGCTTGCGATCCTCGATGACAAGATCGGAGATATTGGCCTTCTGCTCTCCGATCAAGGTGCAGATGCGGCCAAGCACCCCAGCATCGTTCGCAATCGTCATGCACAGCCCGACATTATGGATCGGCGGGTGCCGGCCGGGCTGCCAGTGCAGATCGACCCACCGCTGCGGCTGGCTTTCAAGCTCTTCCAGCGCGGGGCAATCGATGGCGTGAATCATCACGCCCTGCCCGCGATAGGTGATGCCGACGATCCGTTCACCCGGCAGCGGCTGGCAGCACTGGGCGCGGCGGAAGGTCTGGTCGGACGGCAGGCCGACAACGGGGCGCTGCGTCACCTCATCAGCATGGCCCTGCGCCACTTCGGGATACAGCACCTCGATCACGCGGCGTGCGGCAAGCTCGGCCGAGCCGATGCGGGCCAGAAGCTCCACCTCGTCGGGCACGGCCAGCATCTTGGCCGCCGTGCGCAGCGCCTTATCGGTCATCTTGCGCGACACCTGATCAAAGGCGGCGCGGGCAAGTTCCTGCCCCAGTCGGACAAAGCGGCTGCGGTCGTCCTCGCGCAGGGCGCGGCGGATCGCGGCCTTGGCACGGCCCGTGGTCACGATGTCGATCCAGCTTGCCTGCGGGCGCTGCGCCTCGGCGGTGATGATTTCCACGGACTGGCCGTTCCGCAAGCGGGTCCAAAGCGGGACGCGAATGCCATCCACCTTGGCCGAAACGCAGGAATTGCCGATGCGGGTATGGATGGCGAAGGCGAAATCCAGCGGCGTCGCGCCTTTCGGCAACTGGATCACATCGCCCTTCGGCGTGAAGCAGAACACCTGATCGGTGTACATCTCCAGCTTCACGGTTTCCATGAAGGCAACGTGGTCTTCGTCATCCAGCCGTTCGGTCAGGCTTGCGATCCATTTCGCGGGATCGACCGCGAAGGGGTTCTTGACGCGCTGCCCTTCGCGATAGGCCCAGTGGGCAGCAACGCCGGCCTCGGCCACCTCGTGCATCTGGCGGGTGCGGATCTGCACCTCCACCCGCTTGCCGTCGCGGCCCTGCACCGTGGTATGGATGGAACGGTAGCCGTTCTGCTTGGGCTGGCTGATGTAATCCTTGAAACGCCCCGGAACCGCCTTCCAGCGGTGATGGATCACGCCAAGGATGCGATAGCAGTCGGCCTCATCCTCGCAGATGACGCGGAAGCCATAGATGTCAGACAGCCGGGAAAAGGCGAGGTCCTTTTCCTGCATCTTGCGCCAGATCGAGTAGGGTTTCTTCGCACGGCCATACACGGCGGCGTCGATCCCCATCTTGTCCATCTCGGTGCGGATGTCGGCGGTGATGGAGTGCACCAGATCGCCGGTTTCGCGCTGAAGCGTGATGAAGCGGCGGATGATGGATTTGCGCGCTTCGGGATTAAGAACGCGGAAGGCCAGATCCTCCAGCTCCTCGCGCATCCACTGCATGCCCATGCGGCCTGCCAGCGGAGCGAAGATCTCCATCGTTTCGCGGGCTTTCTGCGCCTGCTTTTCCGGGCGCATCGACCGGATCGTGCGCATGTTGTGCAAACGGTCGGCCAGCTTCACAAGGATCACGCGCAAATCCTTGGACATTGCCATGAACAGCTTGCGGAAGTTGTCCGCCTGCTTGGACTGCGCCGAGGAAAGTTCCAGATTCGTCAGCTTGGTGACGCCATCCACCAGCTCCGCGATCTCGGTGGAGAAGAGCCGCTCGATCTCGCCGAAGGTGGATTTGGTATCTTCGATCGTATCGTGCAGCAGCGCCGTGACGATGGTCGCATCATCAAGATGCTGTTCGGTCAGGATGGCGGCAACAGCGACGGGATGCGTGAAATAGGGCTCGCCCGATTGGCGCATCTGCCCGTCATGCATACGCGCGCCATAATCATAGGCGCGCGCGATCAGGTCCGTATTGGTATGCGGATTGTAATTGCGGACAAGGGCGATCAGGTCGTCAAGGTCGATCATCCCTGCCGCATCCGATCAGTTCTGGCCCTGCGCTTCCATAAGGGCGCGCAGCAGTTTTTCCTCGGACATGTCATCCTGGGCCGGACGGTCGGCTTCACCACCCAAGAGGGAGGCCATCTGGTCTTCCTCGGGTTCGTCCACCTCGATCTGGGTCTGGTGGCTTTCGATCATCCGTTCGCGCAGCAGGTCCGCCGGCTGCGTTTCCTCGGCGATCTCGCGCAGCGACACGACGGGGTTCTTGTCGTTGTCCCGATCAACCGTGAGCGGCGAGCCTGTCGCGATCTCGCGCGCACGATGGGCGGCAAGCATCACAAGCTCGAAACGGTTCGGAACCTTGTCAACGCAATCTTCGACCGTCACGCGGGCCATCGGTCTCTCCGTCTGAAGGGGGCATGGAAGGGCCTACTTAGGTGAAACCGAGCCTCTTGACAAGGTGCGCATCCGGAAGACCCGCCAGAAGTTGCGCCACCGTCCGATCCAGAACGGGATGGCGCCAATCGGGCGCGATGTCGGCCCATGGCACCAGCACGAAGCTGCGGTCCTGAAGCCGCGGGTGCGGCAGGATCAGCCGGTCCGGCACTTCCGTCTGCTGGCGGCCGGGTGGCAGATCGTGCCAGCGTTGCCAATGGCCTGCATCGGGCAGAACCAGATCACCCAGTGCCAGCAGATCCAGATCCAGCGTCCGCGCGCCCCAGCGGATCACGCGTTCGCGCCCCGCCCCCGCCTCGATCCGGTGCAGCGCCGCCAGAAGCGCGTCTGCATCGCCGCTCCATTCCACCGCCGCCACCGCGTTCACGTAGTCGGGACCGGAACCTGCGGGAAAGGCCGGGGTGCGGTAAAAGGGGCTGATCGCGCCAAGGGTGATTCCCTCATCCCCGAACGCATCCAGCGCTGCGCGCAAAAGCGCCTCGGGCGGGTGCCCGTCATGCGGTCGATTGCCGCCCAGTGCCACATAGCCGTGCATCTTGCCCTCCGGGGGGTGGACCCGGACGCCCCCGCCCATTACCTCTGTCACGACGTCGAAGAAGGCAAGCCGCATGTCCCTGCCCCCCCTGATGCTGTATCTCGCCGCGCCGCGCGGCTTTTGCGCCGGTGTGGACCGCGCAATCAAGATCGTTGAAATGGCGCTGCAGAAATGGGGCGCGCCCGTTTATGTCCGGCACGAAATCGTGCACAACAAGTTCGTCGTGGACAATCTTCGCGATAAGGGCGCCGTCTTCGTGGAGGAGTTGGACGAGGTTCCCGGCGACCGTCCCGTGATCTTTTCCGCGCATGGCGTGCCCAAGGCCGTTCCGGCCGAAGCTGCCCGCCGCGAGATGGTTTACGTCGATGCCACCTGCCCGCTCGTGTCGAAGGTGCATATCGAGGCGGAACGTCACCACCAGGACGGGTTGCAGATGGTCATGATCGGCCATGCCGGCCACCCCGAAACCATCGGCACCATGGGCCAGCTGCCCGAGGGCGAGGTTCTGCTGGTCGAAGTGCCCGAGGATGTCGCAATGCTGGAGGTGCGCGATCCCGAGCGTCTTGCCTTCATCACGCAAACCACGCTTTCGGTCGATGACACCGTTGCCATCGTGGAGGCGCTTCGCGCGCGGTTCCCGGCCATTGTCGGCCCGCACAAGGAAGACATCTGCTATGCCACGACGAACCGGCAGATGTCGGTCAAGGCCATCGCGGGCAGGATCGACGCGCTGCTGGTAATCGGCGCCCCGAACTCCTCCAATTCCAAGCGGCTGGTGGAAGTGGGCAAGGCGGCAGGCTGCGCCTATGCGCAGCTGGTGCAGCGGGCGACCGATATCGACTGGCGCGCCCTTGAAGGGATTCGCAGCGTCGGCATCACGGCGGGCGCCTCTGCCCCCGAAGTTCTGGTGAACGAGGTGATCGACGCCTTCCGCGCCCGCTTCGACACGACGGTGGAACTGGTGGAAACAGCGCAGGAACGCGTGGAATTCAAGGTGCCGCGGGTCTTGCGGGAACCTCTCCAACACTCCATTTGACATTCGCGGCCTGCGGTGGAACGGTGCCTGCAACCGGAGGAGTTTTTGCAGATGATTGCTCTGATCGCCACGATGACGGCACTGGCCGGATTTGCCCTCGCGATGCGTCGCGAACCGGCCCGCGTTCGCGTCACGGCAGACAAGCGCCGCCGCTGAGCGCTTGCGCGGCGGGACGGCTTGCGATAGCCCGCCTTCCATGCCTGACCTTTATGCCTATACCGATGGCGCGTGCAGCGGAAATCCCGGCCCGGGCGGCTGGGGCGTTCTTATGCTGGCCAAGGACGGTGACACCGTCCTGAAAGAACGCACACTTCAGGGCGGCGAAGAGCTGACCACCAACAACCGGATGGAGCTTCTTGCAGCCATCTCGGCGCTGGAAGCGCTGACGCGGCCTTCCACGCTCATCGTCGTGACCGACTCCGCGTATGTGAAGAACGGTGTGACCGGCTGGATTCACGGATGGAAGCGCAACGGCTGGAAAACTGCCGATCGCAAGCCGGTGAAGAATGCCGATCTTTGGCAACGGCTGGATGCGGCGCAGGCGCAGCATCAGGTCGAATGGCGGTGGATCAAGGGCCATGCGGGCCATGCCGAAAATGAACGCGCGGACGAACTGGCGCGGGCCGGCATGGCACCCTTCAAGAAAAAGCCCGCTTCTTGAGGCGGGCTTTGCCGTTTATGTCAGCAGGTTCCAAAGCTCGTTCAGGCACAGCACGATGAACAGCGCCGCAGCAATGCCCAACAACCCGTTCGACACCCAGCCGCTGCGCCATTCCTTCGGCATCCGGCTGGAGTTCAGAAGCCAGATCAGCGTCAGCGCAAGGAACGGCATGAAGAACGCCCCAAGTGCGCCGTAAAGCACGACCAGCGCCAGCGGACGGCCGAGCGCCAGCAGGACCATCGGGGGGATGGTCAGCCAGAACAGATAGAACTTGAAGGCCGGCGTCTTGTCCAACCCCTCGCGCGTGTCGGCCACCTTGCCCTGCACATGGTTGCGCCAGAAATCGGCGAACAGCAGCGAAACCCCGTGCCACACCCCAAGGATGGACGAAAAGGCCGACGCCCAGAAGCCCAGCAGGAACAGGACCGACACCACCGGACCGAACCGCTCGCGCAGAACCTCGTCAAGGTCCAGCAGGCCGCGATCGCCCTTTGTCAGCGCAATCTGCGCCGAATGCAGAAGCTCTGCCCCGATGATCAGCATGGCGATGACGAAAATGCCCGTCATGACATAGGCCACGCGGTTGTCCAGCCGCATGATCCCCATCCATTTCGGCGTGCGCCAGCCCTTGGCGTTCACCCAATAGCCATAGGCCGCCATGGTGATCGTGCCGCCCACGCCGCCGATCAGGCCAAGTGTATAGATGATGGAGCCTTCGGGAAGCGTCGGGATCAGGCCCGTTCCGATACCTTTGAGATCGGGCGTCACAAGGATGGCGATGCCGACCACGATCAAGAACATCGTGCCGATGAACACCTTCATCACGTTTTCGAAGAAATGGTACTGGTTGGCCCAGACGAAGGCACAGCCCAGAAGGCCTGAAAGCATTGCCCAAGCCCAAAGCGGCATGAAGGGGAACAGCGCCGCCAGCGGCAGGGCCGTCGCGCTCATGGCCGTGGCGCCGTAAACGAAGCCCCAGATCATGATGTAGAGGCCGAAATACCAGCTGGTCCAGCGACCCAGCGATTTCCAGCCGTCCAGCATCGTCGTGCCCGTGGCCAGATGATAACGGGCCGACCCTTCGGCCAGCGCGATCTTCACGATGCAGCCGACCACCGCAGCCCAAAGCAGGGCATAGCCGAAAAGGGAACCCGCGATCAGCGTTGCCACCAGATCGCCCGACCCCACGCCGGTTGCCGCGGCCACGATCCCCGGTCCGATCAGCTTCCACTTTCCGCTGGTTGGCGGGTCGCCGGCGTCATACGCCACCGGCGTCGTTGTTTCTGTCATGATGTCCCCCAGTTTCAGGGGCGGCCACCTGCGAAGGATGGCGCACCCCGTCCCAGCGCTTTGACGCGCCCTCACGCCCCCGTGTTAGCGGGTGGAAAAGGGATCAGTCCAGCCGTTTTGGCAGGTCAACGCCGCGCAGCAGCTCCTCGGCCGGAACGGCACGCCTGCCCTCGCGCTGGGCCATGGTGATCTGCACGGCACCGTTTCCGCAGGCCACGGTCAGCGGGCCAAGCACTTCACCGGGCGCCCCCTCGCCGGTGACGACGCGGCTGTGAAGCAGCTTCAGGCGTTCTTCGCCGGCCATGCACCATGCACCGGGGAAAGGGGAAAGGGCGCGGATCTGCCGGTCCACGTCGGCAGCCGGACGCTTCCAGTCGATGCGGGCTTCCGCCTTGTCGATCTTGGCTGCATAGGTCACGCCGTCTTCGGGCTGGGGCGTGGCAGCAAAATTGCCTTCCAGCGCCCGCAACACGGCTCCCGCGCCCATCCTCGACAGCCGGTCATGCAGGGAGGCTGTCGTATCTTCTGCCGTGATCGGCGTCGCCTCGCGCAGGATGACGGGACCCGTGTCCAGCCCCGCTTCCATCTGCATGATGCAGATGCCGGTTTCCGTATCGCCGGCAAGGATGGCACGATGGACCGGCGCCGCCCCGCGCCAGCGCGGCAGAAGCGAGGCGTGGATGTTCAGGCAGCCCAGCCGCGGCGCATCCAGAACCGGCTGCGGCAGGATCAGGCCATAGGCGACCACAACCGCGACATCCGCGCCCAGATCGGCAAAGGCGGCCTGATCTTCGGGCGCCTTCAGGCGTTCTGGATGGCGCACCGGCAGGCCCAGTTCCAAGGCGCGGGCATGAACGGGGGTGGGCCGGTCCTTCTTTCCACGGCCTGCGGGGCGCGGCGGCTGGGTGTAGACGCAAACTACTTCATGCGCCCGGTGCAGCGCCTCAAGCGCCGGAACCGAGAAATCGGGCGTTCCCATGAAGATGATTTTCATCGCGTTCCCTTCGAGATCAGCGGCGGGCGATCTTCTGCGCGCGGGCGATCAGCATCTTGCGTTTCAGCGGCGAAAGACGGTCGAAATACATCTTGCCGTTCAGATGGTCGATCTGGTGCTGCACCGAGGTCGCCCAGAGGCCGACGAAATCGCGATCCTCCATCTGCCCCTCTGCGTTCAGGAAGCGCACGGTCACTGCGCGGGGGCGCGTGACGGCGGCGTGCACACCGGGCAGGTTGGGGCTCGCCTCCTCATGCTCGCGCGGCTGGACGGAAGCGTGAAGAACCTCGGGATTGGCCAGCAGCACCGCTTTGCCGCGCGTGTCGGAACAATCCACCACGGCCAAGCGCAGCATCACCCCGATCTGCGGGCCGGCAAGACCATAGCCGGGCATCGCATCCATGGTTTCAACCATGTCGGCCCAGATGGCTCGGATATCGTCCGTGATCGCTCCGACCGGCTGCGCAGGGGTGCGCAGGCGCTGGTCGGGCCACGGGATGAACGGGCGGATCATGCCTGTTCGCGCGTGCGTTCGCGCTTCAGTTTTTCCATCTTCCGCGTGATCATCTGGCGCTTCAGGGGGCCCAGATAGTCGATGAACAGCTTACCATCCAGGTGGTCGATCTCGTGCTGCACGCAGGTGGCCCAAAGGTCCTCGAACTCCTGCTCTTGCGCGGCACCTTCAAGATCGGTCCAGCGCACGCGCACGCGCGCGGGGCGCTGCACTTCGGCATACTGGTCGGGGATGGACAGGCAACCTTCTTCATAGCTGCCCAAATCCTCCGAGGCCCAGACGATCTCGGGGTTGATCAGGACCATCGGCTGCGGCTCCGCCTCCGGTTCTTTCGAACAATCCATGGTGATGATGCGCTTTGTCACCCCGATCTGCGGGCCGGCAAGACCCACGCCGGGGGCGGCGTACATCGTCTCCAGCATGTCGCGGGCAAGGTCGCGGATTTCGTCCGTGACAGCCTCGACGGGCGTGCAGACCTTTTTCAGGCGCGGATCGGGATGGATCAGGATGGGGCGTATCATGCACGTGATTTAGGACAAGCCGGATGCCTTCGCAATCCTT
The DNA here is from genome assembly GCF_004015795.1 of Falsirhodobacter deserti. Taxonomy (GTDB): domain Bacteria; phylum Pseudomonadota; class Alphaproteobacteria; order Rhodobacterales; family Rhodobacteraceae; genus Falsirhodobacter; species Falsirhodobacter deserti. The sequence goes on from NZ_ML137218.1 coordinate 1,844,083, forward strand.
CCCCTTGCCCTTCCGAGGGGATAGCCTGCCCGCGAAAAGGAGGCCCCGATGAACTTTGACGAACAGATCGACCGGATCGGCACCCATTCCGCGAAATGGGACTTGATGGAGGCCCTTTACGACGTGCCCAAGGGCCGGGGATTGGCCATGTGGGTGGCCGACATGGATTTCCGCCCGCCCGCCTGCGTGCAGAAGGTGGTGGAGGAGATGGCCGCCCACGGCGTGTACGGCTATTTCGGGGACGACCGAGCCTATCTGGACGCCATCGGATGGTGGATGCGTACCCGCCACGGGTGGGAGGTGGAGCCGGAGGCGATCTTCACAACCCACGGGCTGGTCAACGGCACCGGGATCTGCATCGACGCCTTCACGCAGCCGGGCGATGGCGTGGTGCTGATGACGCCTGTCTATCACGCCTTTGCCCGCATCATCGCGGCAGCCGGGCGCGAGGTTGTCTCCTGCCCGCTGGCGCAGGAAGACGGCCGGTACGTGATGGACTTCACGGCATGGGATGCCCGGATGACAGGGCGCGAAAAGATGCTGATCCTGTGCTCGCCGCACAATCCCGGCGGGCGGGTCTGGACGGCGGACGAGCTGCGCGGCGTGGCCGAGTTCTGCCGCCGGCACGACCTGATCCTGATCTCGGACGAGATCCACCACGATCTGGTCTTTGCCGGCCAGCGCCACATCCCCATGGCGGTGGCAGAGCCGGGAATCGCGGATCGTCTGGTGATGATGACGGCCACCACCAAGACGTTCAACATCGCGGGCGGGCATACCGGCAACGTCATCATCCAGAATGCCGCCCTGCGCGAACGCTTCGCCGCGCGGATGGCAGCGCTGGGCATGTCGCCCAACACCTTTGGGGTCCGGATGGCGACGGCCGCCTATTCCCCCGAAGGGGCGGAATGGGTGGACAGCCTGATGCGCTATCTGGACGAAAACCGCCGGATCTTCGATGAAACCGTCGATACCATTCCGGGCCTCCGCTCCATGCCGCTGGAGGCGACCTATCTGGCGTGGGTCGATACCTCCGGCACCGGTATGACGATGGACGAAATCATTACCCGGGTGGAACGGCAGGGCGGCATCGCGACAAACCACGGCGCGGCCTTCGGCAAGGGCGGGGAAAGCTTCCTGCGGTTTAACATCGCGATGCCGCGCGCGATGATCAAGGATGCCTGCGCGCGGCTGCGGGATGTATTCGCCGATCTTCAGTGATCAGGCGCTGGCCAGATAGCCGGAGATCTCCTCGCCCGTCCGTTCGAAATCGACGGGCGGGCGATCCGCGACCGTCTGGAAATACTTGAAGTCGCAGATCAGCTCGTCCTCCTCCAGCACCGAGGCGACGATCAGGCAGTGCCCGAGATGGCGAGGCCCGTCATAAACATCCACAAGGCCCCGCAGATGGGTCAGGCGGCCCGCCTCGATGGCAAGGCCCGTGGCCCACAGGCGTTGCAGCGGATAGATCACATCACCAAGCTGGATATGCAGGCGCGAGCCGCGACGTCGTTTCTTCGCAGCTTGGCGAAGATCCTCACGCAGATGGTCGGGCAGATATTCCAGCATGACAGCCTCCCATGGTCACAATAGAAGTGTGGTCCGAAACGGCGAAATTTCAAGTGAGTCGAAGGGGAAGACGCGATGGACTGGGGCATCTGCACGACGGCCGCCGCGCCCGTGGAAAAGCTGCGGGCCTTTCTGGCCCATCACCTTGAACTTGGGGTTTCGCAGATCTGGCTGCATCTGGACGATCCCGATGACAGCGCCGCCGAGGCGCTGGCGGGCATCGATCGCGTCAATGTGATCCGCTGCGATGCCGCATGGTGGGGCCCGCGGCGCCCCGAGCGTCACCAGAACCGCCAGTCGCGCAACATGCGCCGGCTTTACGACGCCGCCCCGCTGCCATGGATCGCCCATCTGGACGTTGATGAATTCATGCTGCCCCGCCGCCCTGTTTCCGATGTTCTGGCGCAGGCCGAAACGATCATGGTGCGCATGCGCCCGTGGGAAGCGCTGCACGATCCTGACCTGCCGCAAGGCATCTTCGCCGCACGCCAGTTCCGCGCGCCCCTGAAGCCCTTGGCCCAGCGCGTGATGGCCTTCGGCGATTACTCCGAGGTGATGGCCTCGGGCGCACTGGGCCATGCGGTGGGCAAGGCCATCTTCCGAACCGGCATTTCGGGGCTGGAACCGCGGCTGCATGGCGGGTTCCTGAACGGCAACCGGATCGAGGGGATCGGCTTCACCGACGACCTGCCCCTTCTGCATTTCCATGCCGAGGATCGCACCGCATGGCTGGACCGGCTGCCCTTCCGGCTGGAGCGAGGGGCCTATCGCAACAACGCCGCCCTCAATGCCTTCCTGACCGAGGCGACGACCGAAGAAATCGCCGCCTTCTATGACCACGTGATGTCGCCCGATCCCCAAATGCGGGCGAAACTCGCCGCACAGGGGCTTCTGATCGAGGCTGACCTGAACCTGGGCCGGAAGGGGAACGCACGGACATGATGGCGATGGAAGATCTTGTGACCGGCCTGCCGCATGTGCTGGGTGCGCCGAAGGATGATGCGCCGGTGACCGGCCTCTGCTTCCGCCCTGCCGTGGGGGAACGCATCTTTCCCGATGCCCTGCGCCTGACTCGGGCAGAAGGCGTGCCGGGGGACCGATGGCTGACCCGCCCCTGGCTGCGCCTGCCCGATGGAAGCCCCCATCCCGCGATCCAGGTTTCCGTCCTGCCGCAGCGCGTGCTGGATCTGGTCTGGCGGGACCGGACGCAGCCGCATCCGGGCGATCCGGTCATCGCCGACATGGACATGTCAGAGGCGAACCTGCCGGTCGGCACGCTGCTGCGCGTGGGCACTGCCGTGATCCGCGTGTCGGACGTGTTCAACGATGGCTGCGTGAAGTGGAAGGTCCGCTATGGCGCCGATGCGAAGAACTGGATCGTGGCGCAGCCCGAACTGCGCCTGCGCGGCATCCTGTGTTCGGTGGAGCAGGACGGAGAGGTGTGGGTCGGTGACCGGATCACCAAGCTTTAACCGACCATCTCCTCGGCGCGCTTCAGGTCCACGCTGACAAGCTGGCTGACACCCTGTTCCACCATCGTCACGCCGAACAGGCGGTCCATCCGCGCCATGGTCACCGCGTGGTGGGTGATGATCAGAAAGCGCGTATCGGTGCGGCGGGTCATTTCGTCCAGCAGGTCGCAGAACCGGGTGACGTTGGCATCGTCCAGCGGCGCGTCCACCTCGTCCAGCACACAGATCGGCGCGGGGTTGGCAAGGAACACAGCGAAGATCAGCGCCATCGCCGTCAGCGTCTGCTCCCCCCCTGACAGCAGGGAAAGGGTCGACAGCTTCTTGCCCGGCGGCTGGCACAGGATTTCCAAACCGGCATCCAGCGGATCGTCGGATTCCACCATCACCAGCTTTGCCTCGCCGCCGCCGAACAGGTGGGTGAACAGGGTGCCGAAGCTGGCGTTCACCTGCTCGAACGCGGCCAGAAGCCGTTCGCGGCCCTCGCGGTTCAACGTGGCGATGCCGGCGCGAAGGCGCTTGATCGCCTCCTCCAGATCGGCGGCTTCGGCGGCAAGCGTTCCATGCTCCTCGGCGATGGCCTTCGCATCTTCTTCGGCGCGCAGGTTCACTGCGCCAAGGCCGTCGCGCTGGCGGCGCAGGCGGTGCACCTCCTCCTCCAGTGCGGCAGCATCGGGCATCGCCTCGGGATCGACGGACAAGGAAACAAGCAGATCGTCAGGCCCGCGCTCCGTTTCCTCGTGGATGCGGGCGGCGGCGGTGGCCACCGCGGCAGCGGCGGCATCACGCAGGGCTTCGGCACGGGCCCGGGCCTCGCGCGCCTCGCCCGCCGCGCGTTCGGTATCGCGTTCGGCCGCCTGAGCGGTGCGTGCCGCCTCTTCGGCGGCGGAAAGGGCAGTTCGGGCGGCATCGCGCCGTGCCTCGGCAGCCTCCAGCTCTTCCGTCAGGTCATCGCGGGCGGCGGCAATCTCTTCGGGGGCGGCAAGGGCCTCCTCCAGCTCCGCCTCGGCCTCAGCCCGGCGTTCGGCCAGTTCGGCAGCACGGCGTTCGGCATTATCAAGACGGCCCCGCCACATCCCCATCTCGCGTGTGATGTCCTGACGGCGGCGCTTGCGGGCCTCGCCCTCACGCTTCAGTTCGTCATGGGCGGCACGGCGGGTCAGCATCGCGATCCGGGCGGCTTCCAGGGCCGTGCGCACGTCCTCCACCGCAGCGCGGGCGGCATGCAGATCGGGCAGCGCGGCAATGGCGGCCTCCGCCTCGGCCAAACGTGCGCGTGCAGCCATCGCCTCGTCGCCATGACGGGCTGTGGCAAGGCGCGCGCCTTCCAGCCGGCCCGCCAGAACCGACCGTTCCGCTTCGGCGCGGGACGCGGCGCGGCCCGCCTCGGTCAGGCGCAGATCGGCGGCGCGGCGGGCATCGCGGGCTGCCTGATCGGCGCGGGTGGCATCTGCAAGCCGCACGCGAAGGGCTTCATGTGCCATGACGGCTTCGGCGGCGCGGGCCTCGGCCTCGTCCAGGTCCTGCCGAAGGGCTGCCAGCCGGTTCATCTGGCGCAAACGCATCGCCGCGGCCGAGGGCATGTCGCCCGCAGCCGCGCGGAACCCGTCCCAGCGCCACAGGTCGCCCTTCAGGCTGACAAGGCGCTGTCCGGGCCGCAGACGTGCTTGGAGGGCCGCGCCCTGCCCTGTATCCACAACACCGATGCGCCCCAGCCGCCGCGCCAGAACGTGCGGCGCGGTCACATGATCAGACAGCGGTGTTGCACCTTCGGGCACGTCCGCATCCAGATCTGAAAGCAAGGCCCAGCCCGATACGCCCTCCGTTTCCTCGGCCCGCAGATCGTCGCCCAGCGCGGCACCCAGCGCCGCTTCGTATCCCGGGGCCACGACAAGGCGGTCCAGAAGCGGGTCGCCGCCCTCGGCCTCGCGGTCCACCATCCGCGCAAGGGCGGAAAGTTCCGCGCGCACTGCCCCGGCTGCGCTTTCGGCGGCAGAGCGGGCGGCCCGCCCCTCCCCCTCGGCAGACTGGGCCTGCATGCGGGCGTCTTCCGCCAGAACCAGCGCCTCGGCAGCGGCTTCCGCGGCTTCGCGCGCTTCGGCCAGAACCTCTTCCGCGGCGTCATAGGCTTCGGCGGCGGCCTCTTGCGCTTCGGCGGCACGCTCGGCCTCGTCGGTGGCGCGGGCGGCTTCGGCCTCGGCACGGGCAAGCGTTGCTTGCGTGTCCGACAAAAGGCGCTGGGCGGACTGGTGGCGGGCAGCAAGGCGGGCGGCATCTTCCGTGCGTTCGGACTGCTGGGCCTCCCGCTCGGCAAGGATGTCGGCAGCTTCCCGCGCGGCTTCGGCGGCTTCGGCCAGCGCATCGTCCTGGCCTTCATCAAGGGCGGCCAATTCCTCGGCCTCCGCCTCCAGCCGTTCCAGCGTTTCGGAAGCGTCCCGGTTCAGCGTCCATTCACGGTCGGCATCGCGCGCAAGCTGGTCGATGCGGGACCGAAGCGTTTGGATGGCGGCCTGCGCCCGCCGCTCCTGATCGGCCAGCGTGTCGCGGCGCACCAGAAGGCGCTGAAGGATCGCGGCGGCGATCGCCTCTTCGTCCCGCCTCGGCTGAAGGCTGGCCTCGGCAGCGGCGCGGGCACCTGCGGCGGCTTCGGCGGCACGCTCGGCCTCGGCGGCGGCGGCAAGGCGGGTGCGCAACGCGCCCTCGGTTTCAAGGCGTGCCAGATCGGCCTCGCGCCAGCGGCGCCACAAAAGGCTGCCTTCGGCCCGGCGCAGTGCCTCGCCGATCTGGCGGTATCTCTGCGCCTGCTTTGCCTGGCGGGCCAGAACGGCAAGCTGAGAGGAAAGCGTTTCCACCGTATCCGCCACACGGGCAAGGTTTGCCTCGGCCCCGCCAAGGCGCAGTTCGGCATCATGGCGGCGGGCGTAAAGCCCCGAGATGCCGGCCGCTTCCTCAAGTATGCGGCGGCGGGCCTTGGGCTTGGCGTTGATCAGCTCGGCAATCTGGCCCTGCCGCACCAGCGCAGGGCTGTGCGCCCCGGTGGAAGCATCGGCAAACAGCATCTGCACATCGCGCGCCCGCACATCCTTGGCATTCGCCTTATAGGCAGAACCTGCATCGCGGGTGATGCGGCGCACGATCTCTATCTGGTCCTGATCGTTGAAGGCGGGCGGCGCGCGCCGGTCGGAATTGTCCATCACGAGCGCGACTTCGGCAAAGCTGCGCGCCCCGCGGCTGGCGGTGCCGGCGAAGATCACATCCTCCATCCCGGCGCCGCGCATCGCGGTGGGGCGGTTTTCGCCCATGACCCAGCGCAGCGCCTCCAGCAGGTTGGACTTGCCGCAGCCATTCGGGCCGACCACGCCCGTCAGCCCCTCGCGGATCACCAGATCCGTGGGGTCCACGAAGCTTTTGAAGCCGTTAAGACGAAGGCGGGTGAAGCGCAAATGATGATTCCGCTGTTAAGTGGCGCCCTGATATGGGCATCAGGCGCAAAGGTCACGCAGATGTTGCCCTTGCGGCCTGCACCGCTAGGATCGGCACGATTCGGAGAGATGGCATGATCCCACCCTTTCTGCTTCTTCTGGGCTGCCAGCTGGCGGGCGAGGTTCTGGCACGCGTTTCCCAGCTGCCCCTGCCCGGCCCGGTGATCGGCATGCTGCTGATGCTGGGATTGCTGGTGACATCGCCGCGCACAGAGGCGATGATGCGCCCCGTGATCGCCGTGTTTCTTGCCAACCTTTCGCTGCTGTTCGTGCCTGCCGGCGCGGGCGTTGTCGCATTTCTTGGCCAATTGCGCGCGGAGGGTCTGGCACTGGCGGTCACGCTTGTCGGCTCCACCGTCGCCGCCCTTTTGGCCGGGGCCTTCGCCTTTCTGGCCGTGGCACGCCTGACCGGCAACAGGGCCAGTGAATGAGCGGGATGTGGACCCTGCTGAGCCACCAGTCCCTGATGTGGATTGCCGCAACCGTTGCCGCCTTCTGGATCGGCGATCTGATGGCGCGGGCAAGCGGACGGCATCCGCTGGCCAATCCCGTCCTGATCGCGGTGCTGATCCTTGTGGCGCTGCTGCTGGGAACGGGCACCGATTACGGCACCTATTTCGAAGGGGCACAATTCATCCACTTCCTGCTGGGACCGGCCACGGTTGCGCTGGCGCTGCCGATCCGCGACAATCTGCACCATGTGCGCCGGGCGCTTCTGCCGCTGATGGCGGCACTGCTGGCAGGGTCCGCCACGGCGGCCGTAACGGCTGTGGGCATCGGTCGGGCGTTCGGGCTTGATGCGCAAACGCTTGCCTCGGTCGCGCCGAAATCGGCCACGGCACCCGTGGCGATCGGCATCGCGGAAACGCTGGGCGGCATACCTACGATGACGGCCGGCATGGTGTTGATCACCGGCATGACGGGGGCGATCGTCGTGACGCCCCTGATGAACGCGATGCGCATCCGTGACTGGCGGGCGCGCGGCTTTGCGGTGGGCGTCGCCGCGCATGGCATCGGAACGGCCCGCGCATTGCAGGTCAATCCGGTGGCGGGGGCATTTGCCGGTCTGGGAATGGGGTTGAACGCCATCCTGACGGCCTTCATCGCCCCTTGGGCATTGGGACTTTTCAGATGAAACAAGGACGGCACAACCTTATCACCGACGTGGCTGGGCTGCGCGTCGGCCACGCGCAGGACGAGGCGCTGCGGTCCGGAACGACTGTGCTGACGGCAGACAAGCCCTTCACCGCAGCCGTTTCCGTCATGGGCGGCGCGCCCGGCACGCGGGAAACCGATCTTCTTTCCCCCGACAAGCTGGTGGCACAGGTTGATGCGCTGGTTCTTTCGGGCGGCTCTGCCTTCGGGCTGGACGCGTGTTCGGGCGTGATGGACGCGCTGCGCGCGCAAGGGCGCGGCTTTGCCGTGGGCGAGGCGCGCGTGCCGATCGTGCCGGGGGCCATCCTGTTCGACCTGCTGAACGGCGGCGACAAGAACTGGACCGAAAACCCCTATCGTGATTTTGGCCGCAGGGCTTTGGAAGCGGCAGCAGAGGAATTCGCCCTTGGCACCGCAGGTGCGGGTTTCGGCGCGATGACGGCGCGGTGGAAAGGCGGGGTCGGGTCGGCCTCGGCGGTGCTGTCGAACGGGGTCACGGTTGGCGCGCTGGTGGCCGTCAATGCCGTGGGTTCGGTCACTGCGGGGCAGAGCCGCCGCTTCTGGGCCGCGCCCTGGGAACTGGATGCCGAGTTCGGCTCCGTCGGGCTGCCCTCGGTTCTGGTGGGGCAGGATGAACCGCCGCGCACCAAGCGTCAGGGCGAAGCGACCACCGTTGCCATCGTCGCCACCGATGCCGCGCTGACCCAGGCCGAGGCACAGCGGATGGCAACGGCGGCGCAGGACGGCATCGCGCGCGCCATCGTGCCGTCGCACACGCCGTTCGACGGCGATCTGGTTTTCGCCGCCGCCACCGGTGAAAAACCGGTCGAGGATACGTTCCTTCTGGGGCACGCCGCTGCTGTCACCCTGTCCCGTGCCATTGCGCGTGCGGTGTATGAGGCGACCCCGCGCCCGGGCGATCTGCAAGCCGTCTGGCGGGACGGGCTTGGCTGATCACCAGCGGGTCAGCGCATCTTCGTCGCTGGCCTTCGCCGCCACCCACTCTGCCCCATCAGCGCCGATCTCTTTTTTCCAGAACGGCGCGCGGGACTTGAGATAGTCCATCAGGAACTCTGCCGCCTGAAAGGCTGCGGCGCGGTGGCGGGCGGCTGTGGCCACCATCATGATCGGCGCGCCCACCTGCAGCCGGCCATGCCGGTGGATGACCAGCACCCGTTCCAGCGACCAGCGGGCTGCGGCATCCTCGGCAATGGCCGCGATGGCACGCTCGGTCATGCCGGGATAATGCTCGATCTCCATCGCGATCATGGAACCGGCATCGCGCACAAGGCCCGAGAAGGTAACAACAGCGCCCGCCTGCAGCCCTTCGGAAAAGGCGTTCAATTCCGCCCCCGCGTCGAAGGCTTCCGTCTGGACCCGAACGCCTATCATCCGCCTGTCATCGGCGGGAAGAAGGCCACCTCGCGCACGCCGACCAAGGGCGCGTCGAAATCGGCCAGTTCCTGATCAACCGCAACCCGCAGGGCGGATATATCTGCGAAAGCCAGCGCGTAACGGTCTTCGCGGGCGCGCAGTTCGTCAACCAGACCGGCCACGGTGGTGGCTTCTGTGTCCACCCGTTCACGCGGCAGGCCGATGCGTTCGCGCACCCATGCGAAGTAAAGGATGTCGATCATTTCTCGTCCCTCAGGAAGGGAAGCGCCTTGACGAAATAATCGATGCCCGTGATCGCGGTCAGCACCGCCGCGATCCAGATCAGGGCCAGCCCGATCTGCGTTGCGGTGGTGGCACAGCCGATGGCCCCGCACGTGCGGATTGCAGGCTCCATCCCGTCGGTCACGGCCTGCGCGTATTCGGCAGCCGTCATACCCTGAAGGTTGATCCCTTCCAGATATTCAAGGCCGGTGCCAAGAAACAGAACGGAAATCGCGACCATCTGTGCGGTCGTCTTCCACTTCGCCAGTTTGGTCACGCGCAAAAGCGAGGCGTTGGCACCCAGAAATTCGCGAAGGCCGCTGACGAACACCTCCCGGAACAGGATGACGGTGGCGGGCAGGATCAGCCACGGGTTCATTCCGGAATAGCCGGTGATGATCAAAAGGGCGATGACGACCATCGCCTTGTCGGCAATCGGGTCCATCATCCGCCCGAAGTTCGATTCCTGTTTCCACAGCCGGGCCAGATATCCGTCGAACCAGTCGGTCACTGCGGCGCCGATGAACAGCGACAAGGCCAGCCAGTCGGCCCATGGACGATGGAAATACAGAAACATCAGCGCCACACCCGGTGCGGCCAACAGGCGAAGGACAGTCAGGGTGTTGGGCAGGTTCCATTTCATATTTCAGGCATATCCCGTTTTCCGCCCCAAGGGGAAGAGGGCGGACCAGTAACAGATATGCGGCACGCTGCCCAATTCAGCCCTGCGGGTGGAAGAAATCATGCACGTTCTGCGCCATCTGCGCCGAAATTCCCTCCACCGCCTGCAGATCCTGCAAGCCGGCCCGCGCCACGGCCTTGGCCGATCCGAAATGCGCCAGCAGCGCCCGCTTGCGCGCCGCGCCAACACCGGGAATTTCGTCCAGCGGTGTGGCGCTTACGGCCTTGGCACGCTTGGTGCGGTGGGCGCCGATGGCCCAGCGGTGCGCCTCGTCCCGCATCCGCTGGATGAAATACAGCACCGGATCGTTGCGCTGAAGCGCGAAGGGCCGCTGGCCGATGCGGTGGAATTCCTCCTTGCCGGCGTCGCGGTCGATGCCCTTGGCCACCCCGACCATCGGAATATCGTCGACGCCAAGGCCGGCCATCACCTCGTGCACGGCGCTGACCTGCCCCGCGCCGCCGTCGATCAGCAGCAGATCGGGCCATGCGCCCGACTGCCGGTCGGGGTCTTCCTTCAGCAAGCGTTCGAACCGGCGGGTCAGCACCTCGCGCATCATGCCGAAATCATCGCTGTTGGCACCCGCCGCGCTGCGGATGTTGAACTTGCGATACTGCCCCTTGATGAACCCTTCCGTCCCCGCGACGATCATGCCGCCAACCGCGTTCGTGCCCTGAATGTGGGAGTTGTCGTAGACCTCGATCCGCTGCGGAGGGCCATCCAGCCCAAAGGCTTCGGCCAGCCCTTCCAGCAGGCGGCCCTGGGTGGCGCTTTCGGACATGCGGCGGGCAAGGCTTTCGCGGGCGTTGCGGGCGGCATTCTCCACCAGCTCGGCCTTCTCTCCGCGCTGCGGCACGCCAACCACCACCTTTCGGCCCGCGCGCTCCGACAGGACGGCACGCACCAGATCCAGGTTTTCCACCTCGTGGTTCAGCAGCACCATGCGTGGCGGTTCCTTGCCGTCATAGAACTGCGTCAAAAACGCCTCAAGGATTTCAGGCGCTTCGGCCCCTGCCCCCGTTTTGGGATAAAAGTCGCGGTTGCCCCAGCTTTGGTTGGCGCGGATGAAGAAGACCTGCACACAGGCCTGCCCGCCTTCCATGTGCAGCGCGATGACATCGGCTTCGGGCACGCCCTTGGGGTTGATGCTCTGGCCCGACTGCACCTGAGTCAGCGCCTTGATGCGGTCACGCAAAGCGGCGGCGCGTTCGAACTCCATATCCTCGGACGCTTTGGCCATGTCACGCGCAAGATCGGCCTGCACGCGGGTGGAGCGGCCCTTCAGAAACAGCTCTGCATCCGCGATCAGGCCGTTGTAATCTTCATTGCTGATCTTGCCCACGCAAGGGGCCGAACAGCGCTTGATCTGGTGCAGCAGGCAGGGGCGCGTGCGGGATTCGAATACACTGTCCGAACAGGTGCGCAGCAGGAACACCCGCTGCAACTGGTTCAGCGTGCGGTTCACGGCCCCTGCACTGGCAAAGGGCCCGAAATAGCTGCCATCCTTGCCCCGCTTGCCGCGGTGCTTGCGGATCATCGGGAAGGCGTGATCCTTGGCAATCAGGATGTCGGGAAAACTTTTGTCGTCGCGCAGCAGCACGTTATAGCGCGGCTTCAGCTGCTTGATGAGGTTCTGTTCCAGCAGCAGCGCCTCGGTTTCCGTGCGCGTGGTAAGGAACATCATGCTGGCCGTTTCGCGGATCATGCGCGCGATACGGCCCGAATGGCCCGACGGGCGGACATAGTTCGACACCCGCGCCCGCAGGTTCCGGGCCTTGCCCACGTATAGCACCTGGCTTTGCGCATCCAGCATCCGGTACACGCCCGGAGAGGCATCAAGCGATTTCAGGTACCCCTGAATGAGCTGGTGGCCGGTGGGTGCGGTGGCGGCAGTATCGGTCACGAGTGATTCCCCGGTCGGCTGCGATGGTGCCCCCCACTCTGCAAGAGCGAATGCATCCACCGAACCTGTGGACAAGTCTGGGCAAAAACTGCGGGAAGATGCCAAAACCCCTTGTTTTGCAGGCGCGGGCTTGGTTTGCACATTTTTTCAGCACATTTCCAAGTTGTTGTTAACGAATGGTTTTATTTCGAACAGGCGCCCAAACCCCTGTTTTTCTTGGTGTTCCAAGCGTCCTGTAACAGTCTGACGACAGCGTGGACAAGTTCAGCGTTTGCGCCTCAGCAGGCCCAGAAAGCCCAGCAGCACAACCACAGCAAGAAACAGAACGGCGATCTTGATCAGCATCTCATAACCCCAGCCTTGACCATGCGGCTCGATCCTCCACCGCCTGAAGCGCAGCCGTGGCGGCGCGGAAACCAAAGCGGGACAAAAGCCCCCGCTTCGGTGCAAGCGGCATGAGCCGCACCTTCGGGCCGTAAAGCTCTTTCAGCTTGGGCACCAGATGCGCCACGCCATCGGCCAGCCCCAGATCCACCGCCTGACGCCCCACCCAGATATCGGCGTTGAACAGGTCCGCATCCGCCAGCCGCGCCCCGCGCCGTGCCTTCACATGATCGATGAAGGCCTCATGGATCGGCGCCTGGATCGCTTTCAGCCGGGCCACGTCCTCGGGCTTTTCGGGCTGGAAGGGATCAGCAAGGCTTTTCGACCGGCCGGCCGTGTGCACCCGACGCTCGATCCCGTGGCGGGACAGGAATTCGGGGAACCCGAAGCCGGCCGAGATGACGCCGATCGACCCGACAAGGGAGCTTTCATCCACCCAGATGTCATCGCCCGCACAGGCCAGCCAGTACCCGCCCGAGGCTGCCGCATCTTCCACGAACACATGGACGGGCAGCTTCTTTTCATCCGCCAGCCGCCGGATCCGCGCCGCGATCAGGCTGGATTGCGCGGGCGATCCGCCGGGAGAGTTGATGATCAGGGCCACCGCCACAGGCTTGCCCCGCCCGAAGGCCCGCTCGATCAGCGGGGCCATGGAGGCATCCGAGATCCCCCGTCCGGAGGAGATGACGCCCTGCAACCGGATGACCGGCACGACAGGACCTTTGTTCAGAAAGGGGATGAAGCGCTTCATGGTCCAGAGATAGAGGCTTGCCGCCCGTGGAACAAGGGCCGCTTGACCCCTGCCCCGCCCCTCGCTACGCCATCCCGAACACCAGAAAACAGGAGGCGTCCTTGGCCAATCCATCCCTTCTTATCCTGCCCGGCGACGGCATTGGCCCCGAGGTCATGGCCGAGGTGCGCAAGGTCATCGACTGGTTCGGCACCCAGGGCATCGCCTTCGACGTGGAGGAAGGCCTGATCGGAGGCGCTTCCTATGACGCCTTCGGCGCCCCGATGACGGATGCCACCATGGAACGCGCACAGGCGGTGGATGCCGTGCTGCTGGGCGCCGTGGGCGGGCCAAAATACGACGTGCTTGATTTCGCGGTGAAGCCCGAACGGGGCCTGCTGCGCATCCGCAAGGAGATGGATCTTTACGCCAACCTGCGCCCCGCCCAGTGCTTCGACGCGCTGGCGGACTTTTCAAGCCTGAAGCGCGACATCGTTGCCGGTCTTGATATCATGATCGTGCGGGAACTGACCTCGGGCATCTATTTCGGGGAACCGCGTGGCATTCAGGATGATAACGAAGGCGGCCGCGTCGGCATTAACACCCAGCGCTATACCACGAACGAGATCCGCCGCGTCGCCCGTTCGGCGTTCGAACTCGCACGCCGCCGCGGCAACCACGTCTGTTCGATGGAAAAGGCGAACGTGATGGAATCGGGCATCCTTTGGCGGGAAGAGGTGCAGTGGGTTCATGACAACGAATATCCCGATGTGGAGCTTTCGCACATGTATGCCGACAACGGCGCGATGCAGTTGGTGCGCAACCCCAAGCAGTTCGACGTGATCGTGACCGACAACCTGTTCGGCGACCTGCTTTCGGACGCGGCCGCGATGCTCACCGGATCGCTGGGAATGCTGCCTTCGGCCAGCCTCGGTGCACCGATGGCCAATGGCCGCCCCAAGGCGCTGTACGAGCCTGTCCACGGCTCGGCCCCTGACATCGCGGGTCAGGGCAAGGCCAACCCGATCGCCTGCATCCTCAGCTTTGCGATGGCGCTGCGCTATTCCTTCGACATGGGCGATCAGGCCACGCGGCTTGAGCGCGCGGTCGAAAAGGTGCTGGCCGACGGGCACCGCACCGCCGACCTGATGGGCCCTGAAGGCGGCACCCCCATCACCACCAGCCAGATGGGCGACGCGATCGTGGCGGCACTGGCGGGCTGACGCCACCCGGGGGCGGCGGCCCTTGCCTTGCCAGATGGATGCGACAGGTTCTGCGCGTAAGCAACGAAACCGACGGATTCATGGACGACAAAAGCAACCTGCGCGCCGCCCTTTCGGCCCTGACGGCCTTCTTCGTCTACTCCACCCATGACACGGTGGTGAAATTTCTCGGAGGCTCCTACAGTCCGGTGCAGATCGTGTTCTTCTCGGTCTGCTTCGGGATGCCCCTTGTCACCTTCATGCTGATGCGTGATCGATCCGACGGCAATCTTCGCCCGAAGCATCCGTGGTGGACGCTGATCCGCACCGTCGCCGCCATCATTTCCGGGCTGTCTGCCTTCTTTGCCTTCAGCGTCCTGCCGATGGCACAGGCCTATGCGATCCTGTTCGCGACCCCCCTTCTGATCACACTCCTTGCCATCCCCATCCTGGGCGAGAAGGTGGGGCTTCACCGGGGCGGTGCGATCATCGCGGGCCTGATCGGCGTGATGATCGTGATCCAGCCGGGGAGCGAGCCGTTGACGCTGGGCCACCTTGCGGCCCTTGCGGCGGCGGTCTGTGGGGCACTTGCCGCGATCATCGTCCGCAAGATTGGCCGGGTGGAACGAAGCGTGGTGCTGCTACTTTACCCCATGATGGGCAACTTCGTCATCATGGCCTGCATCCTGCCCTTTGTGTACGAGCCGATGCCGATCCAGCATGTCGGCCTTCTGGGCGTCATGGCGGTCTTTTCCTTCATTGCGATGCTGCTGACAATCTCTGCCTATCGTGCTGGGCAGGCAGTTATTGTGGCCCCGATGCAGTACAGCCAGATCATCTGGGCGGCCCTGTTCGGCTTCATCATCTTCGGCGAGGCGGTCGACAGGAACACCATACTCGGCGCGGCAGTCATCGTTGCCTCTGGCATCTATATTGTTCTGCGAGAGGATGGCGGCGCATCCGAAGCCAAGCCGGTCCTGCAATCGCGCTGGCGCCCCGAGGGCATCATGCCCCGCGTCGGCCCGATGATGCGCTGGCAGAAGCAGTCAAGACGCCATTGACCCAGTGCGAAGGTTGCGAAAGATGACCCCTTGCCAAGGATGCGCGAACAGGTTAGTCCCACGCCCACGGTCGGAGCGTAGCGCAGCCTGGTAGCGCACCTGCTTCGGGAGCAGGGGGTCGGAGGTTCGAATCCTCTCGCTCCGACCAAATCAAAAATGATAAGCGGCAGATAGTTCTGCCCTTTCGGTCAGATGGTTTGCCTTTCGACCGCGTTCTTCTCTTTAATCAATGGCTGCGATGAGCCTGCGCTTAGTGTTGAGGCAACTGCCTTTACTTGTACTGATCGCCGGATCCTGCGGATTGAATACGGCGTTTTCAGCGGCACCTACGCTCGTTGCGCATGACCCACATAAGGCGGATTATTGCACTTCACGTGGCGCGCACCCACCCACCTCCAACTCACGACCCACGCACCCAGCCACCAAGACACCGCACTACACTATACCGAAGCACTCACCCACGCCCTCCAGCTCAGGTGCCACTGTCACTGTCTCCGACAGAAAGGGCACGAACTCGGTTGACAGTGCTAGGCTCCAGACCCATTGATTTCAGGCTGCTGGCGTGATTCAGGCTCCGCAAGGAGACCCGATCGATGAGCAATCTGTGAACCGGCATGCAAAAAGGACCCCGTATTGGGGTGATCGGCTTCCAAAAGGGACCCCCCTGATGCGGTGGTCCATCGTGCTTCCGAGGCAAATCGGGAGCGGCTTTTGGGATGTTGGTTGTGGAGACGATCGCGAAGATCCGGCGTTGGCATTTTCAGGATGGCAAGCCAATCAAGGAGATCTGCCGCGAGTTGGGCGTGTCGCGGAAGACGGTCCGGAAGGTAATCCGCTCCGGGGCCACCGAGTTCAGCTACGAGCGCACCGTGCAGCCCCAGCCGAAGATCGGGCCGTGGCGCGATGAACTTGACCGCCTGCTCGTCGAGAATGCCCGTCGTCCGAAGCGTGAGCGTCTGACCCGCATCCGGATCTTCGAGGAGCTCCGGGCCCTGGGCTACGAAGGCGGCTATGATGCTGTCCGGCGCTACGCCGCGAGCTGGTCGCAATCGGAGGCCGAGGCCTCCGCCGCAGCCTACGTGCCGCTCAGCTTCGATCCCGGGGAAGCCTTCCAGTTCGACTGGAGCCACGAGGTCGCGATCATCGACGGGGTGACCACCACGATCAAGGTGGCCCACGTCCGGCTGTGCCACAGCAGGATGGTCTTCGTCCGAGCCTATCCCCGCGAGACCCGGGAGATGGTGTTCGACGCCCACGACAAGGCGTTCGCCTTCTTCGGCGGCACCTGCACACGGGGCATCTACGACAACATGAAGACCGCGGTGGACACGATCTTCGTCGGTAAGAACCGGGCCTACAACCGCCGGTTCCAGCAGATGAGCGGGCACTACCTCTTCGAACCAGTCGCCTGCACCCCGGCCTCCGGCTGGGAGAAGGGCCAGGTCGAGAACCAGGTCGGGGTGATCCGGCGGCGGTTCTTCGTGCCCAGGCCGAAGTTCAGGAGCTATGCCGAACTCAACGCCTGGCTTCAGGACCGCTGCATCGCCTGGGCAAAGGCCAATCCCCATACCGAGATCCGGGACAAGACTACCTGGGAGGTCTTCGAGGCCGAGCGTCCGCGCCTGGTGCCCTATGTCGGCCCTTTCGACGGCTTCCATGCCGTGCCCGCCTCGGTCTCCAAGACCTGCCTCGTGCGGTTCGACCGTAACCGCTACTCGGTGGACGCCCGCGCCGTCGGGCGCCCGGTCGAGATCCGCGCCTACGCTGATCGGGTCGAGTTCTGGCAGGATGGTCAGGTGGTCGGCAGACATGCCCGCGCCTTCGGACGGGATCATGCCGTCTACGACCCGCTGCACTACCTCCCTGTGCTTGCGCGCAAGCCCGGCGCACTACGGAACGGGGCACCGTTCAAGGACTGGGATTTGCCGCCCGCCATGCGCCGTGTCCGGCGGAAACTGGAACGGATCCCGGGCGGGGATCGCCAGATGGTCGAGATTCTCGCCGCCTTGCTGAGCGACGGTACGGACGCCGTCGAAGCTGCCTGCACCGAAGCGCTCGGCGAAGGTGTCCATTCCGCCGATGTCATTCTCAACATCCTCGCCCGCCGCCGCGAACCCAAGCCGCCCGCACCGATCGCCACCCCGGAAGCGCTGAAGCTGGCCCACGAACCCGTCGCCGACTGCGCCCGATACGATACCCTCAGGAGCACCGACCATGCAAAGATCGCAGATCCTCGACACGATGGGCCAACTCAAGCTCTACGGCATGAAGGCTGCCTATGACGAGATCCTCACCACTGCGGTGAAGCGCCAGCACGAACCCCAACGGGTGATCGGTGACCTGCTCCAGGCCGAGATCAGCGAGAAGCGGGCCCGCTCAATCAGGTATCAGATGACGGTGGCGAAGCTGCCGCTGGCCAAGGAGATTGACGAGTTCCAGTTCGAGGGCACGCCGGTCAACGAGACCTTGGTCCGGGACCTCACCTCAGGCGACTTCCTCGAGCAGCAGCGCAACGTGGTGCTGATCGGCGGCACCGGAACCGGCAAGACCCATCTCGCCGTCAGCATCGTCCGCGCCTGTATCCGCAACGGCGCCCGTGGCCGCTTCTTCAATGTCGTCGACCTCGTCAACAAGCTCGATGCCGAGGCCCGCGATGATCGACAAGGCCACACCGCCGACATCCTCGGTCGGCTCGACTTCCTCGTCCTCGATGAACTCGGCTACCTTCCTTTTGCCCAGACCGGCGGCCAGCTCCTGTTCCACCTCGTCAGTCGCCTCTACGAGCGAACCTCGATCATCGTGACCACCAATCTCGCCTTCGGGGAATGGCCCGCCGTCTTCGGCGACGCAAAGATGACAACCGCACTGCTCGATCGTATCACCCACCATTGCGACATCGTCGAGACCGGCAACGAAAGCTGGCGCTTCAAGACCCGTGCGTGACACCCGGTGACCCGCTGGCCCGACACGGCTGCGCGATATGGAAGCTACGCCGCATCGGGCCAGCTACCACACCCCAATGGGGTCCCTTTTGCACGCCGATAGGGGGTTCCTTTTGGAGGCCGATTGACACTGGTCGGCCATTCCTTGCTTCGAGCCTTGGGCTTCCAGATCAGCTCGGAGCGACAGGCCTGGTACATCTGGGATCTGGTGCGGCACCACCTTCGTGAACGGAAGGTCCTCTTCGTCCATCTGGACGAAGCGCAGGATCTGGCGTCGCGAGGAACGAAGCATGAGCTCCGGGCTGTCGCCGCCATGCTGAAAACACTGATGACCGATGCCGATTGGCCGGTCAGCATCATTCTGTCCGGCACGACAGAGCTAGAGGATATCCTGAACCATGATCCGCAGCTCGCCAGGCGGATGAAGACGATCCACTTTGGGCCATTGTCCGGCGTCGGCCATGCCGATGATGTCCTGAGCCTGGTGGAAGCCTACTGTCGGCGCGGAGAGCTCATGATCGACGAAGAGACTGCCACCATAGAGCTTGCGGAGCGGCTGATTCACGCCGCCGCCAACCAATTCGGCCTCGTCATCGAGTTGACCCTGGCCGCGATGGAGCAGGCCTACCTGAGCGGCAACGAGATGCTCTCAATGCGGCACTTTGTCGAAGCCTATGCGCAGCGATCCGGATCGGACGACGCGTTCAACCCGTTCGTCATCCCGGACTACCACCGGATCGACGCCCGTCAGGTGTTCGTAAGGGAGCTTCACTGATGTTCAGCGCGACAAAGCCGCTTCCTTTGACGGTACCCACCGCGCCAGGGGAGTCGGCGACCTCCTTCGCCTCACGCCTGGCCCGCCGCAACGGCGTGCCCCGGCTGATCACGTTCTGCTCCGATGTCGGGATCGATTACTTTGGCTTGGTGAATGGCGCGCCGATAGAAGTTCAGCGGCTGGCGGTTCTTGGCGGTGTTGATCCCGTCATGCTGCAAGCAGCAACACCTTCCCTGATCGAGCCGGGCTGGTTTCAGCTTGGGAAGGAACGGATCAAGTTCACCGGCTTCGTCCGGACAACGCTACGGATTTGCCCTCTCTGCCTTGAAGAGGCGCCCACAAAAACCGGAGTCATCCACCAAGGTATCTGGCAGCTCGCATCAATTCGATCCTGCATGCAGCACGGATGTCATCTCGTGGCGGTTCCCAAGCCCAAGAACGCAAATGATTGCTTTGACCACATTCCGATGGTGGAGCACTTTCGCCCTGACCGCATCACTCTGGTTGAACCTGAGCAACTTTCGCTGGAGCGATACCTGCTGGATCGTATACAAAATGGGCCCACGGATACTTGGCTGGATCACTCCCCATTCCACGTTGCAGCGCAGGCTTGCGAGATGCTCGGACTACTGCTGACGAAGGGCCCGAAGGCAAGGCGCTCCGGGTTGACGAACGCACAATGGGCCGCAGCAGGGACGGCCGGTCTTGGAGTACTTCGTGGCGGGCCAAACGGGTTGCGCAGAAAGCTTAGAGCCATACGAGACGCTCACCCGATCGAAGACAAGCTGCATCGATGGCATTACGGGGTATTCTTCGAATGGCTGCGATACCGCGATGACGATAAAGATTTTGATATCTTCCGTAACATCGTTCGAGACTTCATATTCAAAAATTTTCCGATTGCAGCTGGCGCAATTGTATTTGGTCAGCCTTGCCCTGAGCAGCGGCTTCATTCACTCACGACAGCGGAAAAACTCTATGGCGTTCCGCACATAAGGCTTGGCCGCAAACTGGCCCAACTAGGATATGCAAAGCTGGAACCTAGCGGGAGATTCTACACCCTGCGGAGATACATCCCGGTTGATGTCCTTAATAACATAAGTACGGAACTAAACACCTTGGTCGGCGCGAAAGAAGCTTCGAAAAGCATTGGGATCAAATATGTGTTGTTCGAGAGGTTGGCGGACCAAGGCCTCATTAAGCGTTACTTTGAAGATGGACAGGCGAAGTCGTTCTACCAGATGAAGGATGCCGCTGAGTTCATCGGGCACCTGCGGCAGCTGGCGAGGCGCCCCGAGCCAGACACGGAGGCAGTCGAGATCGGCGTCGCCGCCCGCCTCCGGGGCGTCATGATCGCGCCTCTCACCAAATTCATTCTTGAGCGTCAGGTTCCGCTGATTACCACTGGCTCCGAACCGAACAGCTTCCGAGAGTTCCGGGTGTGCCTCAAGGACCTGCATGGTCTTAAAGATCGCCGTAGAGAGGAGATCGTCGCGTCGTCGGAGGCAGCGACGGTGCTGAAGGTCAATCGTCAGACGATATATCGTCTGCGTGATGAAGGGTACTTGCAGGTCGCCACCGAGCGCAAAGGTGCGTGGGTTCGTCGAGGCCACTACTCCACACGCAAGTCGCTGGAAGAGTTCAAAGCAGCGCATGTTTCGCTAGAAGAGCTTGCGGAGGTATCCGGAAGGTCACTGGCCGCAGAGCGTGCCCATCGATCAAGCCACGGCGTTGTTCCGCTTAAGCTTGGAAACGGTTGCAGCGAAATATTAAAGCGAGAAGATGTTGATTGACTTCCGATAATTGGACATGCTGCGCCTTCAGGACGCAGAAACAATACCTTCCATATGCGAAATTCGCCTACCCTCGCAAAGGGAACCCTGCAGGTACGGAATCAGCCAAGTTTCTGGGACTTATGGCATCCGTGTATCGACCCAGCAGAATCTGCTCAGGTTATGCCGCTAATCTGAATGCCTCGGCAGGTGTTCGCATTGCAAGTGCCTGATGCGGGCGGCGGGTGTTGTAGAACTGGATCCAATCGCCGATCGCGCGGGCAGCGTGTTGGATGCTTTCGAAGCGGTGCCGATGCACGCACTGCTCTTTCAGCGTCCGGATCACACGCTCGACCATGCCGTTCTGCTGCGGACAATGCGGGGTGATGAACTCCTGCTTTAGCCCGTAGCTACGGACCAATGCCGTGTAGTGGCGGCTGGTGAAGACCAGGCCATTGTCCGACCGCAGCAGGAACTCGCGGTTGACGCGTCCGAGGGTGCCGAAGCGGCTGATCAGGGCGTGTTCTAACGCGCTGGCTGCCGTGGTTGCCTTGCCGGTGCGCGACAGGTGCCAACCGAGAAGCTCACGCGTGTGGCAGTCGATGACCAATGCCAGCGAGGTCCAGCCGTCCTTGCCAGCCCAGATCCGGCAGAGGTCGGTGGACCAGCGTTCGTTCGGCGCCGTGGCGACGGATGGCATCGCCTGGATGCGGGGCCGCATGCCAATGGGCCGCTTGCGGACCTGCCAGTTCTTCAGCTGGAAAATCCGCTGCACGGTGTTCTTGTTGAAGCCCAGCAGGAACGCCACCGTGCGGTAGCCGAAGGAGGGGTTCTCCTCGATCATGGCCTTGATTGGCTCGGCGAAGCCAAGATTGATCTTCGGGGCGGCCTTGGTCGGCTTGTAGTAGACGGTCCGCCGCGGCACGCCGAACCATGCGCAGAGCTTCACCAGCGATACCCGGATCCCGTCCGCCAGCAGGCCCTCATGGAGCGTCCGGATCAATTGTCGTCCTCCCGCTCCATGAGGGCCGCCAACTTTTTTCGGGCGCGGAGTTCCAACATCGCTTCGCCATAGGCTTCCTGCAGGTCGCGAAGCTGCTTCTCGTATTCCTGCCGGACATCGAGCGGGTTCGCCCGAAGCGCATTCTCCATGCCCCGACGGGCATCATCGACCCAACCCTCAATCTCGGACGGGGAAAGGTCAAAACTGCGACTGGCTTCCGCCACCGTCGTCTTGCCTTGAATGATCTCGATAACCAGCGCCGACTTGCGCTTGGCCGTCCACCGTTTGACGACGTCTTCCAATGGTCCACTCATCGCTACGTTTTACTCCTTATAGCATGAGCAGATTTTCACTGGGTCGATACATCCGTACCTGCGGACACGAGATCGATGGCCTCATTAGACCTTTGTACCGCTAAGCTCTTCGATCTCAGCTTCTGTGAAAAACCGCACTTTTCTTCCCTGCAAGATAAATGCCAGCCGAGCAGTTTCCTCAAGCTCTTCTGCATTGTTAACAGCGTCCTCGACATTCTTTCCAAGAACCACGACACCATGCGATGCCAATAGAAAAGCGTTCGCAGCCTGTGTTTGCGCAATATTGGCCAAATCTCTAGCAATTTCCGCCGATCCGGGGCGGTAATAGGGGATCACTGGTAGGGTTCCCACGCGCATGACGTAATATGGTGTGAAAGCACGCAGCGCGTTATCCTTGGGCAGATCTTCCAGACAAGACAAGGCCGTTAGATAAGTAGAATGGAGGTGGACGATTGCTCCCACCTCAGGACGACAGTCAAACAGCGCTTTATGGAAGGCAAATTCCTTCGATGGTTTTGGCCCCGCCAAAATGGTTCCAACGGCATCCACCTCCGCCAAATCGGACGGACCAATGCGGCCCAAGCTGCCACCTGTCGGAGTCACGAGGAACCCACCCGTGTCCAGCCGGACAGAAACGTTGCCCGCACCGCCTACCGAGTAGCCACGGTCGAAAAGGCTGCGGCACAGGTCGCAGAGCGTCTTTGCAAGAATTTCACGCGTCATGGCAGCCTCAATTCAGTTTGAAATGGCCCAGCCGGTGAATGCCGGCCAGTAGGATACCAGCATCAACACGCCGAGCATGATCCCCCAGAACGGGAGGAATGCTCGTGTTAGACGAAGGATCGGAACGCCCGAAATGCTGCTCGCCAAATACATGGCGGTACCGACCGGTGGCGTCAGCAGGCCGATCGTCAGGTTAATCACCATAATCAGGCCGAACTGAACCGGATCCACACCGGCCGACGCCGCTACGGGTGCCAATACAGGGGTCAGCAGCAGGATTGCGGGCCCGCTGTCAAGGAACATGCCCACCACCAGCAGCATGACATTTATCAGCAGCAACAGCAGGATCTTGTTTTCGGTCAGGCCGAGAATGGCACCTGCGATTGTCTGGGGCAGTTGAGCGTTCGTCAGAAGCCAGCCGAACATCGACGTCGCGGCGATGATAGTCGCGATCACGGCGGTGGAGATCGCCGCCTCCATGCAGATCCGCGGGATCTTCGCCAGCGTGATCTCCTTGTAGACGAAGGTTCCGACCAGGAAGGCGTAGACGGCCACCACCGCGCCCCCTTCGGTCGGGGTGAAGATGCCCCCGCGGATGCCGCCGATGATAATGATCGGCATCAACAGCGCCCAGCTCGCCTCCTTGAACCTCTGCCACTTCTCCCGCCCGCTGACACGTCCTTCGATCGGATAGCCGTGCTTGCGCGCGTAGTAGTAGGAGTAGAGCCCGAACAGCAGGCCCAACAGAAGGCCTGGCGCGATGGCGGCGGTGAACAGATCGCCGATCGACGACTGCGTCGACACCCCGTAGATGATGATCGCGATGCTGGGCGGGACGATCAGCCCGAGGCTGCCCGCACTGGCCACTAGTGCGGCAGAGAAGCCCGCGTCATAATTACGCTTCTTCATCTCCGGGATCATGACGGAGCCGAGCGCCGCGACATCGGCCACGCCGGAGCCGGAAATGCCCCCCATGATGACACCGCTGGACGACACCACATGGGCAAGGCTGCCCCGGATGTTTCCGAACAGGGCCAGCGCGAGGTTGATGATCCGTCGCGTGATGCCACCATGGCCCATCAGCGCACCCGCCAGCATGAACAGCGGAATCGCCATCAGCGGGAAGGAGTCCACCGAGGTGAACAGCCGCTGCCCGAACAGCGCCATCGGGAACCCGTAGTAGAGGATCCCAGCAAGGGAGGCGAGCGCGATGCCGAAGGCCACCGGCAGTCCGAGGATGAGGAACAGCACGAAGCCGCCGAAAAGGATGAGTGAGATCAAGCGTCAGCCCTCCGGACAGGAATCGCGCGCCGCCAGGCCTCGCGCAATGCGAAATAGGACAACATCGACCCGCTGAAGGGGATCACGGAATAGACGAGATACATGGGCAACCCTAATGCGGCGCTGCGCTGGTTCATCCCGAATTTGATCAGCGACAGCCCCCCGATCACCAGGGCGGCCCCGACCACGGCGACCAGAAGCGCGTTCAGCACGACCAGACCGCGCGACGGCCGCGCTGGCAGCAGCGTGACGAGGAAGTCCAGCGCCACATGCGCGCGTGACTGGAAGGCGGCGGCAAGGCCGATGAAGGTGATCCAGACGAAAAGGTAACGCCCCAACTCTTCCGACCAGCTGAGCGAGCTGGAAAAACCGTAGCGGGCGACAACCTGACCAAAGGTGACCACCATCATGGTGAAAATCAGGATCGCGACGGTCCAGAGCAGGAATTGATGTATCAGACGATCTAACGTGTCCACGCTGTCCTCCTAAGTTGGCATCCCCTGCCGCCGCGCCAGTCATGGCAGCAGGAGTGGCAACGCCCGTGGCTTATCGCCCGACCGCTTCGATGATCCGGTTGTAGAGGTCGATGTCCACGTCCTCGGCAAAGGCCTCGTGCGCAGCTGTGGCCGCTTCTACCATCGGCGCAGTGTCGGGCTCGGTCACCTGCAGACCGGCCTCGACCATGCTCTTCAGCATCTCGTCCGTGCGGGTCCGCACGGCCTCGTTCTCGGCCATGGTCGCGGCCTCGGCGGCTTCGGTGATGATCTGCTGCTGGTCGGGGGTGAGCTGCATCCAGCGCAGCTCGCTCATCGTCAGGGTGACGTACTCGTACTTGTGGTTGGTGAAGGCGAGGTAGTCCTGCACCTCGTTGATGCGCCCGCCGAAGATGAACGGGATCGGGTTCTCCTGCGCTTCGATAACGTGCTGTTCCAGCCCGGTATACACTTCGCTCCACGCCATAGGCGTAGGGTTGGCACCGATGGCGCGCCACGTGGACACCATCGCGGGGATCTCCGGCACGCGGATCTTCAGCCCCTGCAAGTCTTCGATCCCATTGATCGGTTTGTTGGAGGTGACCTGACGCGATCCGCGTTCCCACCAATCCAAGATGCGGACGTTGGCGTTCTGCAGGACGTTATCCGCGATCTCCTCGCCGATCTCGCCGTTGATGACGGTGTCGAACTCCTCCTGCGACTGGAACAGATAGGGCAGCTCGAGAAGCTGGATGGAAGGCTCGAAGTTGCCCAGAACTCCAGCGATCAGGCCGAAGTCGACGGTGCCCATCTGCATCCCCTCGACCAGATCCCGGTCCCCGCCGAGGGTCGAGTTCGGGTAGATCGTCAGCGTGATCTCGCCGTTCGAACGTGCCTCCAGCTCCTCCTTGAACTTCTGGGCACCGAAGTGCCACAGGTCTTGCTCGGACTGAATGTGTCCAAGCTTCAGGTTCAGGGTCTGCGCGAACGCGGCCCCCGGACCCGCCGCAAGGATCAGGGCCGAAAGGGCCGCGAACGATGTGCGATGAAGCGTTTTCCCAATGTGATTGAACATGTTTTCCTCCTCCATGTGTTGTCTCCCCTCCCCTCCGACGTCAGCCCCCGGCGAGGATCCCGTCCGCTTCGGCGAAGAAATCGGGGCCCCCAAAATTTCCCGACTTCAGCGCCAGGGCCAGTGTGCCGCCGTCCGGCAGCGTGCTTCGCAGCGCCGGCACGCCGGGCGCGATCTCCGGGCCAATCTCCAGCGCAACAAGGTCCAGCGCCTCGATCACCGCCCCGGAGGTCTCGCCCCCCGCAACGACCAGCAGCCGCGCTCCCCTTGCAACAAGCGCGCGCGCGACGGAGGCGAAAAGCCCCTCGATGGCCTCGGCGACCACGGCACCGCCAAACTTCCGTTGTGCCTCGCGAACCGCGACCGGATCGGCGGACGAGAAGATCAGCGGCCGCCCCTCCTGCGCCAAGGCCCAGTCGGCGATCTCACCTGCGTCGTACGAGCCGGCGATCGCCGCCTCCGCCAGAATCTCGTACATCGGCAAGCCCATCTCGCGATGCCGCGCCACCTGCCCCCGAGTCGCGATCGAGCAGGAGCCCGAGAGAACGACGCACGGCCCTTCAACGCCCTCCCAGTCATCGCTCCC
This sequence comes from Falsirhodobacter deserti, assembly GCF_004015795.1. Classification (GTDB taxonomy): domain Bacteria; phylum Pseudomonadota; class Alphaproteobacteria; order Rhodobacterales; family Rhodobacteraceae; genus Falsirhodobacter; species Falsirhodobacter deserti. Next base: position 1,870,317 of record NZ_ML137218.1, read on the forward strand.
ACCCGCCAGAAGACCCTGACGGCGGAAGTTTCCCGGAAGGCCCATTGCGATGCCCGACCCGCCCGTAAGCAGCGGCAACCCATCCAGCGCCGTGCCGATCTGAATCAGGTCGTCATCCGACACGGCATCCACGACGATCAGCCGCGCCCCGCCGGTATCGGCATCCGAGAGGGCCTGCGCGATCATGGCAGCCCCCCCGGCCACGCTGGACAACCCGACATGGCCGACGGGTATATCCGTCTGCCGGGCCAGCCAGCGTCTCAGATCCGCATCCGTCATCGGATTCAGCGGATGGTTCTCCATCCCGCTTTCGTTCAGCAGGCGATCCTGAACAAACAGGTGGCCCTGATACACGGTGCGGCCCGCGCCCGGAAATGCTGGGCAGACGACGACCTTGCGCGCGTCCAGCGCCTTTGCCAGAGCGGCGGCCACCGGGCCGATATTGCCCTCGGGCGTGCTGTCGAAGGTGGAGCAGTACTTGAACAGGAATTGACGGCACCCTTGCGCGCGCAGCCAGTCCAGCGCCTGGAGCGACTGTGCGATGGCGGCTTCCACCGGAATGCTGCGCGATTTCAGCGCGACGACCCCCGCCTCCACCGACGCATCCGCAGGACCCGTGGGGATGCCGGAATACTGGGTCACGCGCATTCCCTGCTTGGACAGAGTGTTCGCCAGATCGCTGGAGCCGGTGAAGTCGTCCCCAATGCAGCCAAGAAGCATGTCGGTGCCTTTCAGAATGTCAGGATCGACGGGAGCATCCGGTCAGGACGCGTCACCGCCCTGTTCGAAAATGTCCCAATAGGTGCTGATCACGGTTTCCAGATGTTCCCGCATCGCCGCTTCGGCCTTATCGGCATCGCGTGCACTGATGGCCTCGAAGATCGACCGGTGGGCCAAGGCCGCCTTCGACAACGCTTCCGGATGGCTCAGCGACATCCGGCGCTGATCCTCGAGAAGATCCAACACAACGTGATAAAGCGCATCCAGCAGCGAGTCCTGGGCGATGGCACCGATCCGTTGGTGGAAGGCGTCGTCGCTGGCCGCGAATGCGGCAATGTCGTCCTTGCTGGCCTCGTTCTCCAGAAGCAGCTTCTCCAGTGCCGCGATGTCGGCGGCGGTGGCATGCCTGGCGGCTTCCCGTACAAGGGCCGCCTCAACGAAGATGCGCGTTTTCTGGAACTGACGCATGCCCTCCGGTCGAGCCACCATCAGCTTCGCGGATCCGGACAGCACGTGCAGCAAGTCGCGAGGTTCGGGGGTGCTGACGCGAGTGCGGTCGCCATTCGATATCGCGAGGATGCCCGTCTTGTTCAGCCACAGCAGAGCCTCGCGCACGGCGGGGCGACCCACTCCGTAATGTGCCATTAGGTCGCGCTCGGACGGCAGCTGATCGCCGACCACGAGCTCTCCCGAGAGAACACGCTCCTCGATGTCCCTCGCGATCTTGTCGGACAACCGTTCGCGGCTCAGATGCGCAGGCGCGCCGAAGCCGCTCATACGCCCAAATCCCTCGCAATGCCCTTCTTGGCCTCGACGACGGAGGCCAAGAAGCCGTCACGCCATTTGCGCCGCGCAGGCAGTTCGTCCGCAGGCACATTAGCGCGCATCTCGGCGTCAATCGACGCAACCAATTCCGGCCCCCATTCGCGAGGATCCGCCTGCTCCTTGGCCAGACCGTAATACATGGGACCAAGGTTGGCGCAGTATTCGCGGAGACCCTGCGCGGCGTTCAGGTCGATCGTGGCAAACGGCCCCATGAAGCACCAGCGCAGGCCAAGGCCATCGGCTACGGCAGCATCCACCTCGGCGGGGGTGCAGATGCCATCCTCGACCAAGCGGAACGCCTCTCCAAGAAGGGCACTCTGCAGACGGTTGACGACGAAGCCGTTGATCTCACGCGTCAGGGTGATCGGAGACTGATCGAGCAATTGCATCAGGTCCCGCGTGAACTCAAGTGTTTGCGGCGCGGTCCACGGCGCGGGAACAAGCTCCACCAGCGGGATCAGGTGTGGCGGATTGATGGGGTGGGAGACGAGGCAACGCGCCGCATTAACGAGACCATCCGTAAAACTCGATGCCGGGAGGCCGGAGGTAGAGCTTCCGACAACAGTCTCCGCCCCCAGCAGCCTATCCATTTCCTTATAAAGCGCCTGCTTGATCGGCAGCCGCTCGGGAGCGCTTTCCTGAACATATCGGGCACCCTCCAAGACATCTTGCAGGCTGGTAGCCACACGGCAGAGCGAGGCGAAGGAAGGGTCGACTGCAGCGACGAAATCAACTGCCGCTTGGGCGGCGTCTACATTCCGATCATAGATGGCAACCTCATGGCCTTTGCGTGCGAAGACCAGAGCCCATGACGACCCAACGACACCACAGCCAACGATTGCAATTTTCATATATTTAACCCTTCCCATCATACAGGGCTGGGACCCGCAGCACCTCCCCTGCAACCGCACTGCGTACAATTGCCGTCACTGCCCGCTAAGCTCCCAACTCACTTAAACAGTGGTATGACAGGTTGACAGACTAATAGTCAACCTTATTCAAATTAAATGGTAGCGTAAGTGAGTTCAGCATGAATCCTCACGCTCGCCGACACAGCGGCCTAACAAGGTGCGTGCGATCGCGAACAGTCTGAAACCTGATCGTTGTTCTTCGAGGCTGCCATAGCTGTAGGCTGGGCAAGGTGTTGGATAGATTGGCGAAGAAGATGTTCCAGGAAAGCATGGCCGCAAACCATCCGGCTGAGTTTTCCAACACAATCGGGACAGAACTGCTGTTCAATTCGATGTGCCGCATCCCGGCGAGGGATGTAGCGATGGGCGGTTAAAGCGGTCCGACTTCAGTGCGGTGTGGCGCTTGCAGCGATTGGTGGAGCGGTCATTCGCTGAATCTTGGTGGCGTTCGGATAGGACAACCTGCTCAAACGTGAACGGATCGGGCGCAGGACCTACCGGACCCGCTACGCTGCAAAGCAGGACATGTTCGATTAGGTCGAGATGTTCTACAACCTGAAGCGCAAACATGCGGGCAACGGGATACTGTCACTCGCAAAGTTCAAGCGACGGCAGATGATGAAACGTGAAGACGCCTGAGAAACTCGGGGCTATTCACATCCGCATGGTCGATTGCACTGCTGCTATTTGGAAGTTGTCAAATAATTCTTGAGGCTGCTCCGCGTAACGAGTTCCGGCTCGAACAATGTCACCTCGGCCTTCGAGCTTTCCGAGGCAGCTTCAAAAGCTTTTTCAATGATGCGTCCAAGATCGATTCGAACTGTCGTCAGCGGTGGCACCGAATAACGGACCTCCTGCATGTCGTCACAGCCAATCACCGAAATGTCTCGACCTACCTGCCATCCAGCATTGTGGCAGCCGGACAGAACGCCAAGCGCAATCAGGTCACTGAAACAAAGAAAGGCCAGATCCTCCGGCGTCTCCTCCCGCAGTAGTTTCGTCGTGATGTCGAAACCGAACGCGCGGGATGTCGGTCCGTTGAAAACACCCGCCACCTCGATTCCCGCTGCACGCAGTTCGGCCAGCGCGCCGCTCTGACGCAGCCTCGCGGCGCTGGTTTCTTGTCCGCCACCAAGCCAGAAGATCCTGCGATGACCTGCTTCTACCGCCGCTCTGGCGGAAAGGCGGCCGGCCTCGAACTCGTTGCTGACGACCTGGGGTGCCGCGAACCCTTCGATGGAGCGGAAGAACAGGGCGGTCGGCACGATCAAACGACCGCAGCGGATCAAGATATCCTCCAGATCGCGACAGGTCGTGCCATAGGCCGGGCATATGAGGATCGCCTCGCAACCGACGCGCATCGCCTGATGAAGAAAGTCAGCCTGTCTTTCGCGTGACTCCCGCGTGACGCCCAGAAGCAACCGCTTGCCGCGACTGTCAATTTCGCGCTCGGCGGATGCGAGCATGTCATTGAAGATCGGGTTCGAAATGTCGCCGAGACACACCGCGACGGTGTTGCTGCGTGAGGTCCGAAGGTCTGCCGCGCCCTGATTATAGATGTAGCCAAGCTTTCGCGCGGCACCGTCCACCTTGTCGAGAGTGGCTTTCGGAAAGCGGCTGTCACCCTTCAGCGCGAGGGATACGCTGGACACGGAAAGCCCGGTTTCCTGTGCAATATGTTTGAGGGTTATACGCTTCGTCATTTTCTGGCCCCGGTATTTTTCCGGACTGTGAATACGGACCACACGCTAGTCAATCGTTCTAGTAGAACGATTGACTAAATATGATTCGCGTGACAGCCTTGCATCGGGGAGAGGGCCATCGGCCCAAATGTCTGGGAGGACATCATGAAGAAGACAGCATTTGCCGCTGTCGCCATCGTGGCGACGGCCCTGTCATCGACAGCCTTCGCGGCTTGCGAATGGAAGCCGGAGCGTCCGGTCACGCTGATTGTGCCTTGGGGTGCAGGCGGGACGACCGACCTGAATTCGCGGCAGATGGCGACGCTGTTGCAACAGCATTTCGGCGTGCCGTTCAACGTCGTCAACCGCACCGGCGGCAACGGCGTGACGGGGCATACCGCGATTTCGCAGTCGCGCCCCGACGGTTACACGATCGGCGCGGCATCGGTCGAAATCAACACGATGCACTGGTTCGGCCTGACGCCGCTGACCTATACCGACATCACGCCGATCGCGCTGATCAACCAGCCTGCGGCAAGCGTGCTGGTCGCCAAGGACAGCGAGTTCCAGACCATCGGTCAGATCCTTGATCACGCACGCGCAAATCCGGGCGAATTGACCGCATCGGGAACTTCGCTTGGCGGGATCTGGCACCTTGCGCTGGCGGGAATGCTGAATGCCGAAGGTCTCGACCCGCAGGCCATCCGTTGGGTTCCGTCTCAGGGATCCGCAAGCGCTTTGCAGGAACTTCTAGCGGGCGGCGTGGACATGGTGACCCCCTCGCTGGACGAAGGCAAGGCGCTGATCGATGCGGGCGAGGTGCGCGCCGTTTCCTACATGAGCGACAAGCCGAGCGAGTTTGCACCGGATGTGCCGCTTACCGCGACGGAGCTGGAAAGCGGCTGGACCCTTGCCGCCTATACCACCATCTCCGGCCCCGCCGACCTGCCCGAGGAGATCACCTGCAGTTACGAAGCTGCGATACAGGATATCGTCGCCTCGCCGGAATGGGCCGCATTCCGGCAGAGCTTGGGCGCGCCGGTGGTTTGGGGCGATGCCGCACAGCTTTCGGCACTGATGACGTCCTATGACGAAAGCCTCGGAGGGACGATCAAGGCAATCGGCATGGCCAAGGAGCAGTAACATGCAGATCTCCCGCGATATCGCGACCGGAACGGTGCTGATCGTCGCTGGGGCGGCCATGTTCGTCGGCGCGCGGGGCTTCATGCTCCCCGCCGGCCTCGACTACGGGGCAGGGTTCTTTCCCAAGATCGTATCCTGCGGCATGGCCGTCTCGGGGCTGCTCATCTTGGTCGGGGAATTGCGGAGCCGATCCTCGGAGCCGTTGACGATCGTGTGGCGCGCTCTGAGACGCATCGCGGCGTTGATCGGAATGATCGTGCTGTACGGGTTGGCCTTCGATCCGATCGGCTTCCACATCTCCACCGTGGCGCTGCTATTCGCGGTGACGCTGTTCTTCGGCGGGAGCATCGCCGCCGCCGCCATCCTGTCTGTCTCTGCCACGCTCATGCTGCATGTCTGCTTCTATTCGGTGATGAAGGTGGCGTTGCCTTGGGGGCTTCTGCTCCCCTTTGCCTGGTAAGGGAAGGCCATGGATATCCTGATTTCCCTGAGCGATCCGGCCCTGCTTCTGACCATCGTGGTCTGCACGTTGTACGGATCGCTGATCGGTGCGCTGCCGGGGCTTTCAGCCACAATGGCGGTGGCGCTGCTGGTCCCGTTCACCTTCTACATGGATCCGGTGCAGGCGATCACCGCCATCGTCGCGACCACGTCCACCGCCATCTTCGCCGGAGACATCAGCGGCGCCTTGCTCCGGATTCCCGGCACGCCCGCATCGGCCGCCTATGTGGCCGATAGCGCGACCATCGCCCATAACGGGCGGCCGCGCACCGTGCTGTTCGTGGATTTGTTCACCAGTGCCGCGGGCGGCATCATCGGCGTCATCGTGCTTAGTTTGGCGACGCCGATGCTGGCCCGGTTCGCGACGAACTTCTCCAGCTACGAGATGTTCTGGCTCGCGGCGCTCGGTCTAAGCTGTGCGGTATTCGTCGCGGGGGCTTCGCCGCCCAAGACGTTTGCGAGCCTGTTCATCGGGCTGGCCATTGCCTGCGTCGGGATCGACGTGGCGGTCGGGATGCCGCGCTACACCTTCGGGTTCTACGATCTTTTCGACGGGGTGGACTTCATCTCCGCCATGATCGGCTTCTTCGCGCTGACCGAGTTGTTCCGCGCCGCCGTCGAACGTGACGGTATCGGCAAGGCGGTGCTTCCGACGGTGGTGGAACCCGTGCGCAGGGCCATCGCCGACGGCTGGAAGATCAGTTGCGCGCATTGGAAACACGTCCTGCGGTCAAGTCCCGTCGGGGTCATCATCGGTGTACTGCCCGGCGCAGGGTCGGATGTGGCGGCATGGGTGACCTACGCCCTGTCGCGCAAGCTGTCGAAGACGCCCGAGAAATACGGCAACGGGCATATGGAGGGGATCATCGACGCCGGTTCGTCCAACAACGCGGCGGTGGCCGGAGCCTGGACGCCCGCACTGGTCTTCGGAATCCCCGGCGACAGCGTGACGGCAATCGCCATCGGGGTGCTGATGATGAAGGGGCTTGCCCCCGGACCCGACATCTTCGAACGCAGCGGGGATGTCGTCTACACGCTATTCGGCGCCTTTCTCCTGTCGAACGTCATCATGGTGTTCACCGGCGGGATCGCGATCCTTTTGGCCAGCCAGTTGTTGCGGATGCCGCGCAGGCTGCTGATGCCACTGATCCTCGGGCTGTCCCTGATCGGCGGGTTCGCGGTGATGAACTCAGTGTTTTCCATCTGGATCATCATCGCTCTCGGGGTCCTCGGCTATCTGATGATCCTGGGCGGCATTCCCATCGCTCCGGCCATTCTCGGCGTCGTGCTGGGCAAGACGCTGGAGCAGAACTTCATGACATCCATGATCAAGTCGCAGGGCGAGTTTCTGCCCTTCTTCTCGCGCGACATCTCGATGGTGCTGGGTGTCGCGACCATCCTGATCTGGGGGCTGTGCCTGCTGCAGGGGGTCCGCACCATCATCTCCCCCGGACCCGCATCCAAAAACGAGGAAAATCCAACATGACCAATGCATTGAAGAAACGCCTTCTGGACGGCGAGACTATCACCGCATCGTGGATCGACACCGGATCGCCCGAGGTTTGCGACATCGTCGTCAACGCAGGCTGGGACGTGGTGGTGATCGATTGCGAACACGGTGCCGCCCCGCTGGAGGAAGGGCTGGGTCTGATCCGTGCCGTGCAGGCGGCGGGCGGCGAGGCGATCCTGCGCGTGCCGGACGGCAGCGACACCACACTGAAGCGCGCATTAGATCGTGGCGCGCGGTCGATCATCGTGCCGATGGTCAACACCGTCGAACAGGCGCAGGCCATCGCGCGGTCGTGCCTCTATCCGCCGCGTGGCGGTCGTGGCTATGCCGCGCCCATCGTGCGTGCGTCGCATTACGGGCGGTGGGTCGACTATGCGCGCACGGCGCACAACGATCTTCTTCTGATGGTGCAATGCGAACATGTCGACGCGGTGCCGCATCTGGCCGCCATCGGCGCGATCGAGGGGATCGACATGGTCTTTGTCGGTCCGAACGACCTATCCGGCTCCATCGGTCTGCTGGAGCAACTGGATCATGCCGATCTGCTGAGCCTGAAGGAGCAGATCGAGACCTCGGCCCGGGGAGCGAAGATCCGGCTGGGCACGATCCTAGGCGGCGGACGCAGCTACAGTCAGCTTCGCGATGCGGGCTACCAGTTCATCGTGGGACCGGCGGATGTGGGCCTGCTCTATGCTGCCGCGCGGCAGGCGCGCGCGGAGATGCTGGCGGAACTCTCCCCCGGCTCACAAGCAGACACCCTTAAGCGCAGCTATTGAGGGAGATCGCGATGAAGAAGATCCTCAACGATCCCGCCGCCTATGTGGACGAGATGCTGGAAGGCCTGGTTGCGGCCCATCCCGAAATCTACCACGCCCACGCCCACCGTGTGATCCTCCGCGCGGGGGCGAAGGCGTCCGGAAAGGTCGGCATCGTGACGGGAGGCGGCTCTGGCCATCTGCCCGTGTTCACCGGTTATGTCGGCAGGGGCCTCCTGGACGGCTGCGCCATCGGCAACGTCTTTGCCAGCCCTTCGGCTGAACAGATGGCCGACACGATCCGTGCCGTCGATGCAGGTGCGGGCGTCCTGTGCCTTTACGGCAACTACGGCGGTGACGTGATGAACTTCGACATGGCGGCCGAGACGGTGGCCTTCGAGGATGACATCCGCACCACCTCGGTCGCCGTGGCCGACGATGTGGTCTCCGCCCCACGATCCGAGGCGGGCAAGCGTCGGGGTGTCGCCGGGATGATCTACCCGTTCAAGATCGCAGGTGCGGCAGCAGAGGCGATGGCCGATCTGGATGAAGTGACCCGCCTGGCCGCCAAGGCCTCGGACAGTACCGTGTCGATGGGGATGGCGATGACCCCCTGCATCATCCCGCAACTGGGCAGGCCAAGCTCCGTCATCGCAGATGACGAGATGGAGATGGGGATGGGCATCCACGGCGAGCCTGGCATCTGGACCGGCCCGATCAAGACTGCCGATGCCATTCTGGACGAAATGTTCGACACGCTCCAGAAGGATCGGCCGCTGTCGTCGGGGGATCGCGTCTCGGTGCTGGTCAACTCGCTGGGTGCCACACCGTTGGAGGAACTTTACATCCTTTACCGCCGCCTGCATGCGCGGCTGGACGATCTGGGAGTGACGGTCGTGATGCCATTGGTCGGACGCTATGCGACGTCAATGGAGATGACTGGGGCCACCCTGAGCATCCTGAAGCTGGACGACGAACTGGAGACACTTTTGCGTGCCCCAGCCCATTGTGCATTCTGGAGCGTGGCATGAGCATCACATCGGACGATCTCAGAGCAGGCCTCGGCCGGATTGCCGCGCGCGCATCAGCGGATCGTGACGCGCTTTGTGCCGCCGATGCCCGCTTGGGCGACGGCGATCTGGGCATAACCGTTGCCGACGGGTTCGCGGCCTGTGCCGAACTCGATCTGCCCGAAGATGTTGGGCGGGCTTTCTTCGAGATGTCGAAGGCGTGGCAGAAAGCCTCGTCTTCATCATTCGGCACGCTGACGGCGACCGGCCTGATGGCGGTCGCAAAAACCCTGAAAGAGCGTACAGAGTTCGAGCCGAGCGAGATCGGCGGCCTTCTTGCCACCGCCCGCGATGCCATGATCGTCAGGGGGAAAGCTGCCTTGGGCGAAAAGACCGTTCTGGACGGATTGCAAGCGCAAGTCGACGCACTCGACGCGTGCCGAAACGACGACAATCTGCTGGACGCTGCTATCCGCGCAGCTGCGAACACCGTTATGAGGTTTCAGCCGCTCCCGAACCTTGCGGGCCGAGCCAGAATATTTGCCGATAAATCTGTTGGTTTGCCAGATCCGGGCCAGCTTGCGCTCGTGACAATGACCGAGGGCTTGCGCTAGGTCGGATTAAGATGTGAACAGCGCGCTTGGGGGCTGGACAGTCTGAAACCGTAGAGTTGCCGCGACGCCCACGCATCGCTGCTGCTCTGCGGTCCAGTGGCCGCGTCCCCAAAAATAATATTGATCAATGGCACCGCGATCGCTGATCCGAAGGACAGTCGCGCCTCCGCTTTGCTCTGGCACGACTGACAACCTCTCGTTTCGTTATTCGCCTGCCATCCGGCTAGCGATTTGAATACAGGCTCAGGTGCCGCTTCGCATCAGCCTTCACGGAGAAATCCGGTTTCCCCCTCGCCAGAGCGCGGGTTCCTCCCAATTTCACCGCTCCGGCCCCATGTCTCAGATCACCGTCCGGTTGCGGGGCTGGCTTCGCCACTGGCGGAATAGGAAGGAGCGCACCGATATGTCGAGCTGGATCAGAACACGTGTTGAAGATCAGGGTGCGACCTATCAGAGGCAAATCTTCTTGACAGGAAAGGCAAACCCGCCTTTGCACTGGGAATTTGGCATACTGTTTTCGCGCAGTTTTTCCCCTCGTTGAAGGCAGGACTATCTGACGCCTGCCAAAAAATGATAAGCGGCAGATAGTTCTGCCCTTTCGGTCAGATGGTCTGCCTTTTGACCGCATTCTTCTCAATCATTGGCCTTGATGAGCCTGCGCTCAAGCGTTGGGGTAACTGCCTTTACTTGTGCTGATCGCCGGATCTTACGGAGTTAAAGCGCGTCTTCAGCGGCACCTGCACTCGTCGTGCATGACCCGACATAAGGCTTATTATTGCACTTCACGTGGCGGGCACCCGCCCAGGAGGCACCCACCCACCGCACGACCAGAACCGCATTCGCCTGGAAAGGTTCGGAGCGGAGCGATGAGACAGGCATCAGGAAATTTGCTTCCGCCTCCGTCAGATTGAGCGACGAAGCAACGGGACCACGTGATCGACAAAAGCGCGCGCAGCGCTGCCAAGCCTCGGTCGGAACACAAGGTGGACCGGAAGCGGCTCCGGCTCGTGCCGGTCGAGCAGGGTTTCGAGTGTCCCTTCGGCCAACTGCCGTTGCACCTGGTAAGAGAGCGGGCGGATCACCCCCTCTCCCTCTTCCGCCGCAGCGATGGCCGTCGCGGCGCTGGTGGTCGACAGGCGACAGGTCACGCGGACGGAGCGAAGGCGGTGCGGCGCGATTGGGTGGCGATATTGCCAGAGTTCCTGAGCGCCAGCCTCGTTCAGACCGATGCACCAATGATCGCCCAGATCCGCAGGGCGCGTGGGCCGCGGACGTCCGGCAAGATAGGAGGGTGCGGCGCAGGTCAGGCGCCGCACCGTGCCGACCTTCACCGCCGACAACGATGAATCCGGCAGGGCCGCGAGGCGGACCGCGACGTCCAGACCCTCGCTCACCAGATCAACGACCCGGTTCAACAACAGAAGGCGGACGCGAACTTCCGGATACGCCTTCTGGAAACTCCGGATCGCGTGCAGGACATGCAGGCGCCCGAACAACTCCGGCGCTGTGACGGTGATCATTCCGGATACCGTCGCGCGAGACCTGGGACGCAGGCTCTCGAACTCGTCCAGGATCCTGCGAAAGCTTTCGACATGACGGATCCCTGCCTCGGTCGCAGCAAAGCGGCGGGTGGTGCGTTCAAGCAATCGCTCGCCCACCATCGCCTCGGTCTGGGCGACGGCGCGGGTCACCTTGGCGGACGAACATCCGAGCTTCCGGCCCGCCGCTGCGAGGGAGCCGCCATCGACGGCGGCCACGAAGATGGAAAGGGCTTCAAGACGGTCCATGATTTCAGATCCTGCAATCCAGTCTCTCAACATGACCGGATTTTCACCAGTCAAGAAAGGGTCCAGTTTCGCGGAAACGGAAAGGATCATTGCCATGACGACACGTTACGGTTTCGAGACGGTCGCGGAGACCGAGGTTTTCTACCGTGAAGCGGGGCCGGCCGATGCCCCGGTGATCCTGCTGCTGCACGGATTCCCGTCGGCCAGCCACATGTTCCGCGACCTCATCCCGCTCCTGTCCGATCGCTTCCGGCTGATCGCCCCGGACCTGCCCGGGTTCGGACAAACGAAGGCCCCGGCGCGGGGTGCCTTCGACTACACCTTCGACCGGCTGGCCGAGGTGATCGACGGCTTCACCGAAGCGCTGTCGCTGGAGCGTTACGCGCTCTACATCTTCGACTACGGCGCGCCCGTGGGTCTGCGGCTGGCCTTGCGGCACCCGGAGCGGATCTCGGCGATCATCACCCAGAACGGCAACGCCTATTTGGACGGGTTCAGCGAACAGTGGGGCCCGTGGGAGGCCTACTGGCGCGACCCGAGCGCAGAGAACCGCGAGGCCTGCCGCCCCTCTCTCGCGCCTGACACGATCCGCGACTGGCAATACGGCACGGGTGCCGATCCCGCACGGCTTTCGCCCGACGGATACGAACTCGACATCGCCTACATGGCGCGTCCCGGGGCCGAGGAGATCCAGCTCGACCTCATCCTCGACTACCGCAGCAACCTTGCGCTTTATCCCGCGTTCCAGGAGTTCTTCCGGACGCATCGACCGCCATTGCTGGCGGCCTGGGGCCGCCACGATCCCGCGTTCATTCCTGCCGGGGCGGGAGCCTATCGCCGGGACTTGCCCGACGCGGAGATCCATCTGCTCGATGCCGGTCACTTCGCGCTCGAAACGCATGCGGAAGACGTGGCGCGGCTGATCCGGGCGTTCCTTGAGAAGCTTTGATCAGGTTGTCCCGAGAACCCAGCCGGCCGAACATGTCGGGGCCAGCTGCTTGCCTGCGTCCTGATCGCAGATAATCGCAACGTCCCTGACCGTGGTGGACTTGGCGTGAGGTGCTCAATCCGTCGGACTGTGCAGCACCTCAATCCGTGACATGCCGCTCCGACCGAACGCAGTCTATCAAGGCGCGCAGTCGCGAGGGCATGTCCCGCCGGCTCGGATAGTAGAGAAAGAAGCCCGGGAAGCGTGGGGAGAATTCCTCCAGAAGCGGCACCAGGTCGCCGCGCTCCAGCTGGACGCGGAAGCACTCTTCCATGCCGAAGGTGATGCCCCCTCCCGCGCAGGCGAGGCGGGTCATCAGGGCCATGTCGTTCGTCGTGATCTCCGGCTCCACCGCGACGGCAAACTCGCGACCGTCTTGAGCAAATTTCCAGCGATAGGGAGCGGATCGCGGCGAGGGTCGCCAGCCAATGCAACGGTGTGCGGCAAGATCCCGCGGATGCCGGGGCGCCCCTACCCTAGCCAGATAGGACGGTGCGCAGACGGCCAGCTGGCGCTGCGGGGCCGAGACCGGGATCGCGATCATCTCCTGCGCGATGACTTCGCCGAGCCGGACCCCGGCATCATAGCCCTCGGCCACGATGTCGAACTCCTCATCCGTCACGGTGATGTCCAGTTGCACCTCGGGGCATCGCTGCACGAACTCCGTCAGCCAGTGCCCTGACAGAACGTCTTCGGCAATGGAGGAGACGGCAAGACGCACCTGCCCCCGCGGGGTCGCGTCGGTGTCGGCGACCGAGGCGACCGCAGCTCGCACACCGGCAAAAGCGGGAGCCAGCCCTGCGAGAAGGCGTTCTCCCTCCTCGGTCAAGGAAACGCTGCGGGTGGTCCGGCGCAACAGGGCGCTCCCGAGTTCCCCTTCCAGCTGGCGGATCGTTTGACTGACGGCGGGACGGCTGATGCCAAGCCGGTCAGCGGCACCACGAAAGCTTCGCTCCTCTGCCACCGCAAGAAAGACGTTCAGTCCGTTCAGGTTCATTGGTTCTTCCTGCTTACCAGCATATTCAGCATTGGGCGGCTTATGCGCAGGGTGCTTGGTCGCTACCTTTTCCGCAATATCATCATGAAAGGATCGGACATGGAAAAGGTTGTTCTTATCACCGGCGCCTCCAGCGGGATCGGCACCGGCATTGCACGGGAACTGTCGGCTGCAGGGTATCGGCTCATGCTGGGCGCACGCCGCACCGACCGGCTGGAAGCGCTGGCGGCGGAACTGCCGGGCGAGGTGCGTTTCAGGAAGCTTGACGTGACGGACCTTGCCGATGTGGAAGGCTTCGCCGAAGCGGCGCGGGCGGCTTTCGGGCAAGTGGACGTGATCGTGAACAACGCGGGGGTGATGCCCCTGTCGCCCATGTCCTCGCTGAAGGTCGACGAGTGGCATCGCATGATCGACGTCAACATCAAGGGCGTTCTGCACGGCATTGCGGCGGTTCTGCCGGAGATGACCGCCCGAGGATCGGGCCATATCGTCAACATCGGGTCCATCGGGGCGCTGTCGGTCGTGCCGACGGCCGCCGTCTATTGCGCGACGAAACATGCCGTGCGCGCCATCTCCGAAGGACTCCGTCAGGAGCATGACAACCTGCGCGTGACCTGCATCCATCCCGGTGTGGTCGAAAGCGAACTGGCCGACACCATCACCGATCCGGCGGCGGCCAAGGCGATGAAGGCGTATCGCGCCATTGCTCTGCAGCCTTCGGCGATCGCCCGTGCGGTGCGCTATGCGATCGAGCAGCCGGACGATGTGGATGTGAACGAGATCGTCGTGCGCCCCGTGCGCACGATGTGACGGATGACTTCCGGTCCCGGTGCGTCCTTCGGTATGCATCGGGGCTTTTCTAAGGCCGATTGTCCAAGAAGGTCACGTGCCCGGTTTGAGCTTGAGGAGCTTTGGGGATCAGGCGGACAGGATCTTCACCTCGGAACCCTACCCGAACTGGACGGCCGTCGGGGTGAACTGGCTTGCCGGTTTCGATTTCGAGATCAAGGTCGTCGCCCGCATCCCTAGGTGATCCCTCACGATCTCAAACTGACACAGGATCAGCACAGCCGTCGCCCAATGTTCCTTAACATATGGCGGATTATCCCAATCGGACGCCGCCTCGACGGCTGACATCTCCGGCGGCTCCGGTCAGCAACCTAGAGGTTGGGTTCCTGTTCGACGAGGTACGGCTTAATTTGCGCGATGAGGTAGAGGACGTACTCGGCAAGAAAGATCGCATTGAGACTGCTGATTTCGTTGTTGTAATCCACAAGCCCATGTATTGCCGCGTTTCTATTCGGGATCAGGTTGTTCTCGAAAAGCTCTATAGACTCAGGGCTGACCACCTGGGCATACAGATGCTTGTGAACGATCTGGATCAAGTCGTAGGAGGCTAGATCTTTGAAGGCAACGCCGATCGGGACCTCCATCATCGCAGTTCTCAAATCTCTAAGGCTGGCTTGTCCCTTGGGTTCACGCTTGAACGCTTGTCGATACTCGTTCTCTAGGACGGGAAACAACGTGAGGACAGCGGATCGGTAAAGCTTGTTGCGATGGCAAGCGAGCGCGTCGGCGAACGCATCCTTTGCGACATCGCTGACGTCAAATTCGCGAACGCCGGATAGGAGATCAATTTCGACCTCTGCCCACTTCTGGCGATAGTGTTCCAAAACGCTTTCAGTGAATTTCTCGGGGCTTCCTTCGTCAAACAGAGGCCATGGAATAGTGCGGCTTGGCATGATCTGAGACTGTGCAAGAAGTTTTTTCGCTTCTCGGTATCTGTTCAGCGCGCTGAAAAATTCCGGTAGCGGACCCAGCACGGGTTGGATTGCACGCGCCACGGAAGCGAAAAGGTCCATCATCGCTTTCGCGTTGACCTGAAGTTGCTGGACTTGCTGCGCTAACCGCTCCCTCGTAACTTGATCGATGTCGAGCCTTTCCCGAATTTTAGCAAGGGCCACCCGCCGCGCTTCGATCGTTTTCTCGTCTTCCATCTCAACTACCGCTCTGCCTCGCCACTTGAATTTTATAAGGGAAGCTGGGGCGAGAAAACGACCGAATGAGATCCGGGATCATGCCAGTATCGGTGTCACAGCATAGCAGCCCTGCGTGTGGCTCACACCACGAAGAACGCTCCTAGGAGGTCCTGCAGCGTCAGAACCCAATAAAATCTGCCCTCTTGCGCACAGCTCAGTCTACTTTTGTTCCCTTCTGCCAGTGTCCTTGGTTCGGGGCTGTTGTCCAGCCCACGCCGGTATTCGCCTGCCGCGCGGACAATGCCGAACTTGGTCGCGACCTTCACCTTCGCGCCGCCGCGCAGGAAGGCCCCGATCAACTCCTCGTTGTGGTGGGGGCCATACATGTCGGCGGTGTCGAGCATGCCGATCCCCCGCTCCACCGCCTCGTGTAGCACCTGCATCGAGGTGGCGTCGTCGCGCGGGCCGTAGAACTCGCTCATCCCCATGCAGCCGAGGCCGAGGGCGGAAGTCCTGAAGCCCTGTCCGAGTGTGCGCTGTAGCATCTGTTGTCCCTTTCTTGCGGATCGGGGCGGAAGATGTCATCGCTCATCCTTGGAATATATGCGCCGCAATGGAAGGCTGTTTTCCATGATTGGAAACCTCGTCTGGGATGATCTTCAGGTATTCCTCGCCGTGGTGCGCAGCCAGACCCTCAGCGGGGCGGCACTGCGGCTGAACCTCGGCATCGCCACCGTCTCGCGACGGATCGAGCGGCTGGAGGCGGCCATCGGCCAGCCGCTGTTCCTGCGCCAGCAGACCGGCTATCGGCTGACCGAGGATGGCGCGGCGCTGATCGAACGCGCCGAGGAGATGGAGGCGGCGGCGCGGTCGCTGTCCGGCACGCGGCAGCAGGCCGAGGTGTCGGGAACGGTCCGCCTTGCCACCGCCGAAACCTTCGCCACGCATCTGATCCTGCCCGAGATCGGCCGCCTTCGCACCGCGCATCCCGCAATGACGCTGGAGATCGTGACCGACATCGCCACCGCGAACTTGCACCGCCGCGATGCCGATATCGCGCTGCGGATGGTGAAGCCGGACCGCGGCAACGTCTCGCTGCAACGGCTGGGGGTGCTGGGCTACGGACTCTACGGATCGCCCGCATATATGGCGGCGCGTACCCATCGGCCCGATGCTGCGGCGTTCGAGGGGGACAGCTTCATTGGCTGGACCGAGATACATGCCCATCTTCCCGCCGCCGGGTGGCTGGACCGCCTGCTGCAAGGTCGGCGTCCGGGGCTGATCACTTCCTCGGTGGCCTCGCAGTATGCCGCCTGCGTTGCAGGACAGGGACTGGCGGTGCTGCCGCATTTCCTTGCCGGCCCTGAACTGGTCTGCCTGAAGGCCGAGCTCGGCATCGACCAGGACATCTGGCTCGTCACCCAGTCGGATCTGGCGCAGTCCCGCCGCGTGAAAGTCGTCGCGGAGTTCTGTCGCGATCTGGTGGCAAGGCACCGGATGAGGTTGAATGGAGTAGGCTGACAGGGATCGCTTCGAATGACTGCAATGGGCTCTGAGTGTCTTATAGGATGGAGCAGACTTCGATGCTCAAATATCTCGTTGCCACAGTATACCTTGCTACTTCAGCAGGTCAGCGCACATAACGCCCTCCAAGAGAACCGCTCACAGGTGTCAGCTATGCCGGTCGAAATCGAACGGAAGTTTCTTCTTGCCAATGACTCATGGCGAAGCGTGGTCGTGAAGTCCTCTCGTTTGCGAGATGGGCTTCTTGCCTTCTATGATGGGCGCAAGATCCGCATTCGTTTCTATGACGACAAAGCGACGCTGACCGTGAAAGGGCCGCGCAAGGGCCTTGCAAGGCACGAATTTGAATACGCGATCCCAGCTTCGGACGGTTTGGTTTTGTTGGAGCAGCACTGCAAGGGCGAGGTTGTCGAGAAGACGCGTCACCACGTTCTTGTGGGTGATCAGCAGTGGATGATCGACGAGTATCACGGCCTTCTGGATGGTGTGATCCTGGCGGAAGTCGAACTGGCGCGCGAGGATACACACGTGCATCTTCCGGACTGGATCGCAAAGGAAGTGACCGGGGTCGAGAAGTATCGGAAGATCAACCTGGTGAAGGCGCGGAAGAAGAAGATGGCACATGCTGCGCGCCAAGCCAAACGACGCAGCAAGGATCTAGCACACAAACCCATGGCCTAACTTCGGTCGTGCAGAGTTGGTGACATCCTATTTTGCCTATGAAGGCCGTGACGGTTGATGATGGGACGAAGCCGACATTGCGTTCCGGCATGACTAGCTTCTTACTGATGGCTGAATGCAAATTAAGGGTGGGCCATGTTGTCCTTGAATAGCGACTGCTGGGCTTCGACACCCCCTCCATCGCAAATCCGACGGATGGCCACATGACGGAAGCCGAAGCGGATCTGATCATATCGAAAGGCTCCACCGGATGCGGCACGCCGTATCTTACCGTGGAGGAGGTGAAGGAGCTCCTCCCGTTCCTCGAGGCAAGGAACCTGTTCGTGCCCGCCTCAGAGATCGTGGCTTTCGACCTCGACGGACGGAATCACATGGACATGAGGCTGAGCCTGCTGGGCATGGACGAGGTCTTCGACTGGGAAAGTTACGAGGATTGCGTCAGATGTCGCGACATCTTCCACTCGACCCTCGCAGCCATGAACCGGCCGGGCATTCGCTACGAATGTCAGCTGTGGTTCGATGACATGGGTGCTCCATGCATAGTGTGATCATCCTCAATCAAGCAAATGACCGCTTTGGGCTCTTTGCGTCGATGCTGCTCGGCAGCCGAGAGGCCGCTTTTCAAGAGATATGGTGATCGCGGGCGCCGCGATCGCTGATCCAAGGGACAACCGCACCTCCGCTTCGCTCTGGCACGGCTGACGATCTTTCATTTCGTTTTTCCGCCTGCCATCCGGCCGGCAATCCGAACACGGGCTCTGGTGCCGCTGCGCGTCAGCCTCCACGGAGAAATCCGGTTCCTCCCACGCCAAGGCGCGGGTCCCTCCCAATTTCACCGCTCCGGCCCCGTGTGTCAGATCACCGTCCGGCCGCAGGTCGGGCTTCGCCACTGGCGGAACAGGGAGGAGCGCCACGACATGTCGGACCGGATCGAAACACAGGGCGAAGATTGGGCTGCGGCCTATCAGAGGCAGACCTTTGTGACAGGAAAGGCAATCCCGCTTTCGCATCAGCGATTGGCCCCGCTGTTTTCACGCAATTTTTCCCATCGCTAAAGGCAGCACTATCTGACGCCTGCCAAAAAATGTGACGCGTTTCAAGAAGTTTTGCTTTTTGTTTCAAGGAGCACTTCCGACGCGCGCATGTCCTCAGAAGATACGCTAGCTCCTCTGCACAGTGCTGCGCTTGCTGAGCAAGATGTCAGCGCTCTTGTCTGCGGAACATTCCGTCGATGTAGGGTCGCGAAATTCCGGAGTTGAGCAGGTAGCGCAAGATGCTTCAACCGCATCGCCACCATCGCGCTCGCTACCGCGCGGATAACACGGAAAGGGCGGAAAGCCGTCCGACGGCACCGCGGCGAGGCAAGCGCAGCGATGGTAGGAAAGCAGACACTCAAGCGCCTCGAGGTGACACCCTGCCCGGCGCCCTCTGAGAACGGGGAAACCGCCCAACTGTGGTGTGGCATCGCGACCGCAGCGATCCTAAAAAAGCGGTTGTCCAGGCAACTCGCACGAGCTTGCTGACCGCTACTCATCCTGCAGGCTTTCAGCTGCGACCGGAAAGAGCAAAAGCCCGGGGATGTCCTCGCCCTATCTGCCATCCCCATCCTCTTAGAAAGCGACAGTAATGGGCGATCTGCTGCTCGACACTTTTTCAGACGCAGCGTACGTTTCTCCGATCCAAACCGAGCCGACCATAATGCCAGCGAACAAATTGACCAAGAAGAAGACCGAGACCGATCTTGAAGCGGCAATCCGCGGCACCGTCATGCGGGTCTTCCCGTGGCTCGACCCCGCTCACGTGAAACACCAGGTCAAATTCTCGTTCACCTTTGGACGCTCGAGGATCGACGTCGACAATACCGACAGCTACGACAAGCAGGCGCGATCAGACATCATTCTTGAGAAGGGTGGCGTTCCCTTGGCCGTCCTCGAACTAAAGCGGGAAGGCAACGCGTTGTCCACCGAGGATGAAGCACAGGGTCTCTCTTACGCGCGGGTGCTCGATCCGATGGCACCCATCGTCATTGTGACGAATGGCAATCAAACCCGCATCTTCGACAGCTACACCGGAAAGCGCCTCGGAGCCGACACGCTTACGGAAACCCAATTTGTCGCGACCATAAATGCCGCCGCGCGGCTCGCTGCCGGGAACCTGAAGCAGGCGATCCAGACATTGATGGGGAACGAACCCGCGATCTGGCGGCAGGCGGTAGAGCAGCTCAGCGATGCAACCATTGAAGATCTAACCGCCACTTCCGACAACCCCGGTCTCCCATTCACCAAGGACTTCCTGATTCAACGCGAGGCGACTGAGGAAGCGATCGATTTGCTTGAAGATGGGAAGCGCCTGATCCTGATCGAAGGTCCGCCGCTCATCGGCAAAAGCAACATTTTGCGCGACCTAGCGGGCCGAACCCGGAAGGCAGACCGGTTTGCTACCTTATTGATCGAAGTCGGGCGTAGTGGCATCGTCCAGGCCGTCGCCGATGGGTTAGCCAATCAACTGAACTGGCCCGTGACGAAAGAGGAAGCCCGGGCGTGGTTGATGCAACTTTCGCAGGGCGACCAGCATCTGCATTTGGTTCTGGCACTGGACGGTATCGACCCTAGAAACAAAAGGGCCGTTGCCGAGATAGAGGACCTCAGCTCCAGTCGCTTCGGTGTCGGCCTGCGAGTGGTTGTGGCGTTTGACGACTCTGCAGTTCATCGCATCCTCGAGAGCAAAGGCGGTCGCGATCAATCACAGATCGGGCGTCGAGCTGCTCGGATTGCCGTGGATCGGATGAGCGACGCCGAGTTCCGCGCGGCCGTCAACATGATGTCGGACATGCGCATATGGTTGATGCACGGCGCACTATCGGCCCGCGAATTGCGCTTTCCGTGGGCGTTGCGAATGCGCGCTTGGAGCGTCATGCAGAACGCCAAATTCGGTGATCCCAACTGGGGAGCGAGCCTCGCCCCTCTGATCGGCCTTGAGATGATCGCCCATGCTCGAAAGGCGTTCCCCGGTCAGGAACTGCGCCATCAGTTTCATGAGATAGCCATGGCTGTGCTTGACGACGCCCGCAGTAGGAAGCGCCCAATCGCACTCGTCCTGCAATCCATGGGCGTCTTCATGGTCCGTAAAAAGAAGCTGACCACGAGGCTCACGAATGCCACAATCAAGAGCCTGGTTAAAGACGGCTACCTGAAACCGGCGATGCAGCCGTCAGGAGAGCCTGTCTTGATCGTGCGGCTTCCTGAATTGTTGGCCAGCGAACTGGCGGCCCTGATTGCTCATGAATTGACGCAATCGGAACTATTAGATCCGGTCACGGCGGCTGAATGGCTCACAAGCGCATCTTCTAATCTGCCGCTGGGCGATATTGTGGCGGCTCAAGCGATTCTGGACGCCGCAAGTAGTGGGTTTGGGCTATCCCTAGATCTCGTGTTGGCACTCGCGGAAGAACGACCCACCCTGCAAACCGTGCAGCCCGGGGCCCGTTTTGCGACTTACCATCCAGGAATAGGCCTTGTCGACTTCACAGTAACCGAAGACGGTTCACTGCTCGTCGAAGCGAACGGCAGACACAGCCGCATCGAATTGGACCCGGAAGAAACACCGGGCGAGATGTACCACGATTTCCACAGCTGGATGATCCTGTCCCATCTTGCGATGGTGCCGTCGGTAGCCAGGATCGACGGTGCCGACCAGCGCATTGACACGGCTATCCTCTTGGAGGTCGCCTCGGCGCCCGTGGTCCTACGATCAGTTGGCCCCGAGTTACAGTTCAATGCCGTGCGCGTCCATGATGTTCCGGGTGAAGGTTCGATCGTGTGCCACCGCGAAGGAATCGTCGAGCCCATTACTTTCGCTCTCTATGAATATTTTCATCGTGAGTTTCGGGTTGCAACCGACTGGATCGATGAGGCCTGTAGACGGGACTCGTTGGCTCTAATGGCCCGAATACAAATCGCTCTGCTATACCTAGCGGATATCGGAGACGGTGACAGGTCCGAATTTGCTCGAGAAATGCTGAACGGCCCAATCGCGGCAGCTTTTAAAGCTCTGCCGGAGCTCCACCCTGAACGCGGATGATCTCTAAAAGTGCCTTGCTCCCCGAGTTGGGAGCGCCGTCTAATGGCGGCGCGGCGAAGCTGCCACGGGCAAAGCGGCCATCCGTGCGCAGTATAGCGACAACCGGGTCACCCGCCCCGTTCGGGCGGTTAGGAGACCGACGGTTTTCTGCTTATCGAACTTTGGGAGCCGCTGTTCGCGGGTCGTCGCTGAGTTACCGCTCCCGATCAGAACTATCATTCACATCCGCTTCGATGAAGGTCGGGGTGGGCCGTCCACCTTATCGGCTTTAGGCCCGCGCAAATCTGCAATAGCATCCAGGACGCGTCTGATGATCGCGGCTCCCTCGGGGGTTTGGTCCCAGATCCGGCGCAGGCTCGCATTCGCTTTTGCCCACTCAGCATCCATTTCAATCTCTTCGTCGACTTTTGGCACCTTAACTTTGAGGACCCTGCAAATTTGTACCACGTTATTGCTAATTGTTTTGAAGTCGCCCGCGCATACACGGCCAACCTGACTTGGATGGACGTTCGCTAATCGTCCTAGATCGGCTTTGCTGAGCTTGCTTTTCGCGAATTTTCTCAAGATCCGCTTGTGTAGCTCATCTAGCTGCTCTCCCCCGGGGACGGGAGTGTAGAGGAACCTGTAGACCTCGGGCCGCGTGTGATAGGCATCATAGGCAGGACGATCGGAGGGCTTGAAGGGCCGAAGTGCAGTAAGCGGTGCAAAGGCCCCCGAAACGCCTCTGATGTCAGGATCATTTGCGGAGCGCGCCCGGCCAAGGTTGCGTCCGTTGCGCTCGACCCAAGACCCGATTCGACTGTGCGGACCATATCCGTCCTGTATCCCCACGAAGATGCGCGCCACCATGATAGCCGAACCCTGGGAGATCGCGCTCGGGCTTGCCGGTGAAGCCGCCCCCAGAGATAGTGCTCTACATGTTCGGTAGCTCGGCTGCCGCGCGTGCTCAGGGAGTTCAGGATGGCGGACCAGGATAATGGCCCCAAGAAAATTAAGCGGCGTCGAGGAAACACCCTCGAGAACTGGGAAGTCGCATTGGTCAAGGCGATGATCACGCGGGGCGGAGCATCCACGAATGATCAGGACATCCTGGCCTACTTCACCCGGCCGACCCGGACGGTAAACCATCGGCTGATCGGAGAAATCCGAAGCGAGGCGAAGCACAAAGCGACGAAACCCGCTACTGACGACGATCTGGATGCCTTTCTCTCGACATGGCCGGACATCGATCATGCGACCGGCCTCAGCGTTCGCGGCGATGAGTTGCTCATCAAAGCACGGGAGGCGATGATCGCCGGGGTCCAGACTTTCAACTCCGCCGGGCTGACTTTCCGGGCCGAACTGTTCATCGTTACGGCGATCATCGCTTGGACATATCTGCTCCACGCTTGGTTCCGTCGGGAGGGAATCGACTATCGTTATGCGGGGCAGAAGACCAAGGAGGGTGCCGAAAAATTCTGGGAGCTTGGCCATTGCCTCAAGTAGCCGAAATGCCCGGTGAAAGGCGGAGTCGCCAAGAACCTCGAATTTCTGATCGAGATCCGCCATGAGATCGAACACCGCTCGACCAACCGGATTGATGATGCGCTTGGCGCAAAGTTGCAGTCCTGCGCGCTGAATTTCAATGACCTGCTGAAGAAGGAGTTCGGGGCGCAGTATGGGTTGGAGAAGCGCCTACCGCTCGCCTTGCAGTTTGTTTCCTTCGGCGCGGAACAGCGGGCCGCTCTGAAGAAGGCGTCCGGCCTTCCGAAGCATATCGAGGCGGCCATCGATGCGTTCGAGCATGGCCTCACCGACGAGGAGATGAAGGATCCGGCTTATCGCATCTCCTACGGCTTTGTGCCGATGGTGGCGAAGAAGCCCGGCGCGGCCGACACCGCGGTTCATATCGTCTCTGGCGGCAGCGACGAGGCGGGGGAAATCAGCAAGATCATCCTCAAGGAGGTGAACAAGGATCGGTATCCGCCCAACAAAGTGGTGGAGAAGATGCAAGCGGCAGGTTTCCAAAAATTCCGCATGCATGACCATACGCAGCTCTGGAAGCAATTCGATGCGAAAAACCCGGGCAAGGGTTTCGGGTGCGTCGGTGACTATGGAAACTGGGTTTGGTTCGATCGTTGGATCGATCAGGTGCGCCAGCACTGCGAAGCTGAAGGTGAGAAATTCATTTGATGTCGAACATGTATGATATTCGAATATCCTTGACTTGGTTCCAACGCCGTTCGGCCGGAAACCTCGAGGATTCCGGCTGATTATTGTGATGACGGGATGGATCTAGCCCGGCCTAGCAGGCCGGGCCGATCGACGGTCAGGCGTCCAGGTGCCCGACGGGGCAGTGCCAAGGCATCAGCTTGGCATGGTCGATCTCGCCGCCGCTGCGCTCGATCTGTTCCACCACCCAGTTCAGATAGGCACGCGGGTTGACCTGGTTCAGACGGGCGCTTTCGATCAGCGTATAGAAGATCGCCCAGACCTGCGCCGCCTCGTGCGAGCCGGCACCGATCGAGTTCTTCTTCGCCAGGGCGATCAACCGCATGCAGCGCTCGATGGGGTTGTTGTCGATTTCCAGTCGGCCATCGAAAACGAAACGCCGCAGGGCATCGAATGCGTTCAGCGTATAGTTGATCGCCTTTTTCAGCTCTCCATGCGCCCGACCCTCGGCCTTGAGGAGATCCGTGTGAATATCGTCAAGGATAGGCATTGATTGTTCCTGCCGGATCGCAAGGCGCGCCTCGGAAGGCAGGCCGACCGCCGTCTTCTCGATCTTATACAGCTTTGTGATCTTGCTCCTGACCCGCGCCGCCAGGCCGCTGCCGGTCGCTTTTAGGGTTTCGTGGAACTTCCGCCGGGCGTGGGCCCAGCACCGCACCGGGGTCATGGGCTGGTTCGTGCCGTCAGTCCTGAACAGGCGGTTGTAACCGGCATAGCCGTCGGTCTGGAGATATTCGATCAGGGAACCAGTCAGTAGTCTTTCAGCCACCTCCCCCGCCCGGGTGGGAGCATATTCGTAATAGACCGCTGGATGCGTGTCCGGATTCCAACACCGCTCATCGCGGCAGAGGGCCCAGAGATAGCCGGTATCGCTCTTTCCGGTCCCCGGCGCCTGGATCCGCAGCGGGGTCTCGTCCATATGCGCCACGGAGCCAGACCTGATGTATTCAAGCAGCTCCTCGCAGACCGGGCGCAAAAAGCGGGACAGATGGGCGAGGTTCCGGCCGATGGTCTGGCGAGACAGGTTGATATTGCTGTTGGCAAATCGCCGTTCCATCCGGTAGATCGCGTTGCTTTCGAAGAATTTCTGGGCCGCCGCCTCGACGATAAGGCCGGTCTCGACACCGCGATTCCTCATGATGAATTTCGTCGCCTTGGCCGCCACGGGCTTGTTCTCCTTGCAGCGTTCGTCGCGATTGCAGGCACAGGTATGATACACGTCCTTGACCACGACGACGTGCTCGGGGACGATCTGAAAGCTTCCCACGCGCTCCTCCGCCTTGATCGATTTCATCTGGCAGCCGCAGGTGCAACAGGTCATGTCCTCGGGGTAGTGATCGACCCGCCTGATCTTGATATCCTTTGAGATCTTCCGCGCCGCTTTGCCTTTCGCCTTCGCCTCCTCGTCCTGTTCGTCCTCCTCGTCGGGATTGTCGTCCCCGAGGTCGATGTCGGCGTCGGAATCGAGGCTCCGTTCGGAGCTGGTGCCGAAATGCTCCTGGTTCAGCACCGCCAGCCGTTCTTTCAGTGCCCGCACATCTTTCCGCAGGTCGCGGATCCGCTTTTTGGCGGTTTCGACCTTTGTTTCGGCTGCGGAGAACATCACCACGATGCCGCTGACCTGCGTGCCGATCGCCATTCTTGCATTGTCGGGGAGGCCGGGTGCGGCATTGACGGCTGACAGGATACCGTCACAAAGGAGGCCAATGGGGCTGAGCCTGCCCGAAGCCCGGTTGGGAGGCGGGCACAGGGGCTCCGCCGGGTTGTGGGTTGCCATGGTCGTTCCTCATGGGGGATCGATCCCACCCGGAGCCGGGCAGGTGCGGACTTGCGCCCCAACGGACGGAGGCCGGTCGGGGATGAGGCTTTTCCCAGAGCGCAGGCATGACGGTGCCGTTCCCCACCCACCGAATCTACGGGCGGGGCAAGGCTGGCTGTCAGCGGCGTCAGGAAAGAAGCCTGTTATGGTGAGGAAGACCGTCGCCCATGCGGATTCCTTGCGCCGGAGCGCGGAATCTGCTAATGAACCAGTATCAACGCTGGAGGGCGTCGGTCTTCCTGAAAACGATCACGTCGGAATGCGCCAACATTCCGGCGTTTTCGTATCTAGGGTCATCAGGTATTCATGGTGTTATGCCTCCTTGAGCCGCGCGACCGTCGCGCGAGATAATATTCCGCAATCCGTCGAATTGAAATAAGTCTAGCTTCATCAATGAGTTGACTTGACCCCCAAAAGGGATTCAGTTTTTCGCATCCCGTTCGGCACTCGCTGAGGGCAAGTCTTGTGGACCAACTTCCTGAAGCCGCGACAGGCAGTTCTTCGGCTCCGGTCCGGATCGGGCGACGGCTGTGCGAAAAGCAATCGGTCTGATTGCCGAAATTCGTCTGCTGCAGGAAAGCTCGGAAGTGGATGGCCCTCTGAATGCTCCGGGCAGCCCCGGAACGGCCTGTTCTATGACAGACGATTCGAGGCCGTTTCCGGCGATCAGTTCAGGGGAGACATCAGGCTAAGCGACACCCTGCGCCCGATCCGGAGAAATCAGCGTATCAGGCGGAAGGCCGTGAGGACGATATGAGGGATCATGTTCGGGACCAACTGTCTAAAGTCGATAATTCGGGATCGCAAAGGGTGGCTGTTTGGTTCAGGTCTCAACAATTTGCACCAGCTTGCGGAAAAGGTTTCCGCGCAAAATGATCCTACGCTCCCAGTCAGGCTCGGCCCTCGGATCTGCCCCTTGCGCAGCAAAGCCGAGTTCCAGTCGATTGCCGGCCCACTCCAGAGTGAAATCAGCCCATGGACCGCTCAGCCCGATTTCAAGGCTGGCAACGCCTTCCTCCTTCCAGGGCAATGTGGCGTCGAACAGGCCGTCAATCCAATTGCCCACGAACGCGCCGAGAGTGGATGTGACCTCAATTCCGGGCAGCGGATCCTGCTTCATGAAGCTGAGCGCGGAGTCCCGGGGCGGTTGATTGCTCGCTGCCCATACGACCTGTTCTCCCTGCAGAAGAATTCCGCTCTTCAGTTCCATGTCGATGACGTTCCGGACGAAGGCCGGCGCGGCGGTCATGCCAACGCCAGCGGCAAGAACAATTGTCAGGTTGAACGTATCCTGTCCCACCATGTTGCTTGCGCCGCGACCTTTGCCGCCATCGGTTCGCAGACCCGCCTGTTTAAGGGCACGGCTGAGCCCCTCGACGCTCGTCAGGGACTGGCCGAAGATGGCCGCGAGCGCGACTGCCATGTTGGTCGAGTTTGCCATGCCGATCTCCTTCCGTCCTGAGGGGAAGGTGTATGCGAGGGTCAGGCATGAGTCAAACATTATTCGCAAATATAACCGATAAAAAATATCGCAAAGAAAGGCGGCTATGAGCGAGCTGTTTTAGACATATTCCACAATGGCCAAGTCTTGTTACCACGATTACAGTTTGACCCTGATAATGGCCGCATTTTCAGGGTTGTCACTGCGATCCTGAAGATCAGGCCGCCACGCATTAGCAATCTCAGGGTCGTGTGTTAGATGACGCGGCCGCACATCGATTATGGTTGCGCGCCAACGGACGTGTTCAAATAGAAGAACGCGGCGGCAGTCGCTGCGTTCAGGCGAAGCATCGAGCCAAACTGGAACGGGTCTACGATACCCGAAGACTGCACTCTGCCCTCGGCTACCGTCCGCCCGAGGAATTCGAAACGCTAATCGCCCAGCAGGCGGCTCAGTTCGAAGGGACCTTCGTGGTCCAGCCGATGGGGTTTACTCCATCGGCTCACTTCTGGGTGGAAATCAACACATTCTCAACCCATCCCGTATCGCTTCGCTGGTTGATACGAGCCATGGCTTGCCGACACCAGCTCCTGAGAACTACGACTATCGGTAATCGCCAGCACCGATCTTCAGATAACACCGTTCAGACGATGATCCGGTCACCCCGGGACGCTTGGCGCCCCCAGACGTCATCAGGTAACTCAGAGGTGAACTCTAGAGGCCATCCCGCGGCGGCGTGGGCTTTCATGCTTTCGATCGACGGATGCTTGTAGCAGTTCTCCAGCCCCAGCGAGACGATCGCACGAGGA
Organism: Falsirhodobacter deserti; assembly: GCF_004015795.1. Classification (GTDB taxonomy): domain Bacteria; phylum Pseudomonadota; class Alphaproteobacteria; order Rhodobacterales; family Rhodobacteraceae; genus Falsirhodobacter; species Falsirhodobacter deserti. Next base: position 1,898,304 of record NZ_ML137218.1, read on the forward strand.
CAGGTGCTTGGGGCAGTCGGAACTGTTCCATCAACCTTCGCACCATGATGGGAAACAACGAGGCGGTCGGGAGCCGGATAGAGTGCATTGTTGATCCCCAAGTAGTCGGCGTCTCCTGGTAGGAGAACGTTTCCTTTGCCCTCGAGGGCAATACTCATCGCCATCCCGGAGTTGTTCATCTGCTTGGACTTCCCGTTGACCGAGGATGGGTCACAGCCAATTACGGTAATGCTTCCGACGGTAAACGCCTTGCTCGGAAATGGTGTGGCGAGAATGAGCCGGTTGACCTTCATCAAGGCTTCGACAACGAATTCGGCATTGGGTCCAAGTTTCTGATCAGGAACGACCCAAAACGCATTCTGCACAGCAGGCCACCTGTGGAAGCCGTTGTAGTGATCCGAGTCCCAGTGCGAAAGAACGACGATATTCGCATACGGTCCGGCCGGTTCCGTCGGTGGATAGGTTTTCCAATTATACGGGATAGGCCAACCACAGTCGAAGTGGAGCATCGGGGCCCCGGTGCTGTCGAGCACAGTCGTGAAATTGGCATGTCCAACGTCGTGGACGACTATGGAATGAACCGCAGTGTTTGCGACGGCTGAGTAAAGTTGGGCGATGTCATGCCAAGACGCTGTGGTCGACGCCTTGACGCCCTTCGGCTGACGGCGACGGCTAAGCCTTGCCGCCACGACCTTCGATGAGTTTGCAGCCGCACCGACAGACCTCGGCTCTTCAGGATCGAAGCCGAAGTCGGTGATCTCAGAGACAGTGAAGCGTTCCAGGCGTTCGTATCCGCGCTCACCTAACCGACAGACTTGGGCCAACGGACCCGACACCTTGCCTCTCGGAACGAGCTGAAGCTCCATCCAGCGTCCAGCGAGGTTTTCATGCCCGTTCTCGTCGTATGGACCATCCATTTTGGCCAGTTCCGCGAACTTTTCTGCCGTGGTCATAATACGCAGGAGCGCGAGGTTTTCCCGCTCCCAATCTGCGAACGGCCGATCCACCTCACCGAGGCCCACGGCAGTGTCCACCGCATCGATAATGATGGTGTGTCGCCGTTCAGGGGCGTCTGGATGGAGTTCCACGCTCTCAATGCGACCGACGAAGGAACGCGGTTCCGTCGCCAACTCCCCGGGGTCGCGCACCGCAAAGGGTCTGCCCTCGGAAGCTCTGTTGAAACGAGCCTTGCCAACTGAGGAAGATTTGCCGTCGCGGGAAGTCGAAGCGACCGCCACCTTGGGCTTTTTTGAAGTCTGGCTATCAGTCATCATGTCCCTTCGCGCGCCTCGCGCGACGAGTTGGCGGCCATGCGGCCGGTGATGTTGAGAATAGTGGGACGACGCGGCCGCGGGGCCGCGTCGTCGTTTGGTTAAGCCCCGATGATCGATCTGACGAACATGTCGAGTGTGCGCCCAGCGGGCCGATGCGAGATCGAGGCGCACCGATGGGCCAGATGCTGGACGATGTTGGCGTCCGCATAGAGCTCGGTCTCGAATAGCTCCACGACCCCGATGGCGCGGCCGATGTCGGCCCCATAGGCGCTGAGGTCGACCTTTCGATCTTGGAACCCGGCCCCCTTCTCCGCAAAGGGATAGGCTATATTCAGCTCGAAGATCCGATCGCTTACACTGCGCACGAGGAACGATTGACCGTAATAGGTATCGTTCCCGAAGTTCTTTTCAGGATTTTTCGCACCGAAGTCGATGTATCGATACCGATACTCGTCGCTGACCGGGATCAGCACCGTTCGGCCTCTAGGGAAGTGTTCGAGCAGCAGCGGCTGGATCAGCTTTCCGTGCTCGACTACCCGGCCGCTCTTTGTCACCCCCATCACCAGCGGAGGCAGCCCGACCACCCGGGATCGCACGTCATTGATCATCTTCATCATCGGCCGGTGAAGCTTCGCCGGCTCGCCGAAGATGCCGAGCGGTCCGTCGACAAGGAAGATGGCGCCGTTCAGGATGGCGCGGGTGTGCTCATCCGCGTCCAAGCGCATAATGGTGTGAGCAAGGACGAGGTGCTCCAGGGCGCTCATGGCGCGCGTATAGGCCTGCTGATTCGTGCCTTCTTCCGCGAAGGCTTCTGAGAGGCGTAGAATGTCGGTCAGATACAGCGGGCTATCGGGCGCGTGCGGAGATGGAACCTCTCCGATGTCTTCCGGCACGAGCACGTCGTGACCGAATCTTTCTCCGGTGATGGGGCAACTCATGGTCGAGGGCAGCTTCAGATGCCTCCGGCCGTTCACGGCTTCGGTCGCTCCGTCAATCGCAAAGAGATCGACAAGAGTTGTTTCAAGCTTGCCGCCGAGAAGTTCAAAACGCTTTGAGCGAAATGCTTCGAACGTCGATTTCCTGAAGCTCTCCCGCGGGCCGTGGCCGTCGAGATGGATGCCCGCGCCGGTGAGCGGCACCGAGTAGGTGTTCTTCTCTCGTTCGATCTTTGCAATGGTTATCGGATCAGGCGTCCCACCTGAGCGGGGGTCGATCTTGTGGTATTCTGCGATATCGATCCCGACCTGGCCGATCTTGAGAAGGCCCATACGTGCGCTGGGAAAACCGTTGGAGATAGAGGCCTCATAGTTGGACCCGTCGGCCGCAATGACTAAGCCCTCCAGAGGCCGAACGACCTCATCCGTATAATCGATCGCGGCACGAAGCACTTCGCCTGCGAACGCCTCCGGGTCCAGGTGGTGGCGACAGCGCTGGAAGAGCGCGGTCACCTCCGCGTCCTTCATGATATCCTCCGCGCCCAATGCGGACGCGGTCTCGTTCGCAAACGGCATCAGTTCTGGCCCTCGGCCGGAAGCGGCGTGAACCAGGAGTTCGTTCCGGTCGCTTTGGCTTGCTCGTATTGGCGCTTCGCGTGATCCGGCTCGAATTTCGAGATCTGGGTTGGGGTGACGAAGCTCGCGGAGAGCGTCTTGATGCGCGCGAAGCCGACGTCTTGGCTACGCTTCAGGCCAGCGGCAAAGTCAGCGAAGTCATAGAAGCCTGAGATGGCGCGGATCTCGGAGTCGTTGTTCAGGTGGGTGACGAAGAAGTTTTCCGTGTTCGCAAGGATATTCGGATGGATCGAACTTGGCTCCTGGGTCGCATAGACGAGGGCGATGCCATACTTCGCCCCTTCTTTCGCGATCCGCGGCCAGATCTCCGTCAGCTCCGCCTTTTTGCCGATGAGGTTGTGTGCCTCCTCGACATAGATGACGACGCGAGGCGGTATGTCTCCGACGTTGAAGGCCGCACTGCTCCGTTTGAAGATCTCGCGCACAAGCTTTTTGGAAAGCTCCTCTCTGATGGTGGGGCTGCCTACCGACAGGTCGAGGATCACGATCCGGCCGTCTTTCAGCAGCGAATAGATTTCCGTCGCGATTTCTTTGGACCCATTCGGCCCGTGGTAGTCGCGCGCAGCGCCGATCGCTCCCGGGCCGATGATTGCCCCATCAGTGGTCGAAGACTTGCCGACGAGAACGCCAAGTAGGCTGCGCTCCGTCTCATTCAGCCAGGGCGTCCCTGGCCGACCATCCTTCGCGGGTTTGCTCGAAATTGCGGTGGCATCGTTGCGGTGCCCGTCATTGGCCATCTCGATTTCGCGCACCGCACGCCAGAAAGTCCGCATGTCTTCGAGGGATGCTACATGCTTGGATCCGCTGCCTTGCCGTGTCAGACCGAAGTAGGCGCGACACGCGTCTGCCAGCGCGTCCGCCGTCGGCTTGTCAGGCAGTTGCCCGACCTGAGAAGCATCTAGTTTGCCCGAGCTCAGCCCTTTGCGAATGATATCCGCGAGAACGTCCTTGCCTATCTCAATCTCTTGCCGAGCCGCATTTTGCGGATCGGGCCGATATCCGGCGGACAAAAGGATTGCCCTGAAAATAGATGCCCTGCGCAACCAGTGGTTCCACTCCGAATGCTCCGAAGGACTCGGGCGATCGAGGTTCATGGATAGGAAGTTCTTGAGGTCGTTTCCGCCCGTGGATCGGCCCTGCTGCTCGATTTCATGCCCGATGAGTTCCAGAGCAATCGGGAGATCATTGTAGAAGTTCGTGCGCAGATCACGAAAACCGGGCGTAGAAATGATCCGGTAGCGAACCGTCATGTCCGGGAATACGTCGTTGATCGCGCTGCCCTGATCTTGCTGGTTTGCGTTCGAATACTCGCCATTGATGTCGAAGATCAGCTGTCCGATGGGGCGCGTGGTCTGGAACGACGTTGTGGCCACTTGGGAGACCATCGTTTTCGTGGTGTTCGACTTACCGGTCCGGGTCATTCCGAACACGGCTGTGCGGCGTGCCAGAAAGTCCACCGGTGAAATCTTGACCGGAACCGCAGTGCTCCCGCCGCGCTCGGCCATGTGCTGCGTTGACGTGTAGCGCACGGTGCCGATCTGAAACGCAATGGGCGGAGCGCCACCTGCCGCGGTGGCGTCGGCTTCCGCCTTCTTACGCCGATCCGGGTCCACGTAGTTCACGATCGTCTCGAGGGCCAACGCGGTCGGTTTGTAGACCCGCATCATCCGAGTTGCGAAAACGTCCTCGATGTCTGTGCCCATGCGCAACTCGCCGTCTTGGCCGACGAAGAAGGTGCCAAGGATGTGCCCCTTCATGCCGGTCCAACTCATCCGGTTGACCGTGATCGGCTCCAATTCCTCCAGCCGTCCGTTTTTCACATCCGGGTTTTCCTGGAAGAACTGAGTAATGGCGCGTAGATGCTCGGAGTCCGTTTCAATGGACGCGCGTCCTGTCACTCGCAGCAAGATGACCCGGCGGTCCACCGGTGCGGTGGTGACAAAGTCGGCCGGGTTGAAGGTTGCCGCGAGCAGATACGAGTTGTGTGGGATGCCCTCGACATCACTGCGCCACTTGTCGTGGACCATGACCAGCGCTTCGCTGTAGTCCATCGACAACGTGAAGCCCACCCGGCGGCCGTCATGCGTGTCCTGCTTCGCCACATCGTCGACGAGCAGAGAGACAAGGGGCGATCTTTCGGCAGTGCCGCGCTCAAGAAGGGCTTTCATCGTATATCTACTGCTTTTACCGTTGGAATCGTGATTTGCACGTCAAGCGCGGCATGCGCTTTTCGCAGAATGAAGTTTTCGACGATCATTTCCGTGCAGTCGATCTTCTGCACCGTCATGGCCTTCGCCGCCGTGTAGCGCATGTCTACCGCGCCCCGGCCAGCATGGTCGCGATACATCTGCCGTGCTTCCGGGCAGCTGTCATAGGAGAGGATCCAAGGCTCATCGAGGCGCTCCAGGCAGCTGTGAAGCGCCCGGTGGTCGTCGTCTTCGAACCAGTATCGGTAGAGCTTGTCCGCCTTATGGAAGAATGGCGGGTCAAAATACCAGAGCGCCAGCATATCTGGGTTGCGGCTATGGGCTGACCGGTAGGTCCCGACAAGGCTCCTGAAATCCTTGTTGTAGACGCGAGCCCGCCCGCTGAGGCGCCCAAGGCCCCAAATGCGTTCGGCGAGTTCGTCAGCGTTCCACCGGCAATCGATCGGATTGGCGCTTGTCTGCGCCTTCCCACCGAGCGGTCCCGCCGACGGGTTCAGAGAGCCTGAAAAGGACGTGCGGTTGAGGAAGATGCATTTGAACGCCTTGTCGACGATGCTGGCCGGATTTGCGGCACGCTGCTTCTCCCACTCATCCAACGTGACTTTCGCATCCAAGATGCGGTCCGCGAGTTCAAAGTGGCGGTCGGAAAAGACGACCTTCCAGAAAGCGGAGACCAGCGGGTCCAGATCGTTCAGGATCGCTTCGCGGGCGATCCCGGATTCGAGCAGAGCAATCGACATGGCCGCGCCGCCGGTGAACGGCTCGATGATCCTGTCGATCTTGGGTGTTCCGTTGCGGTCGAGTGCGGCTGCGACATGCGTCACGAGCTTGCGCTTCCCGCCCGGATAGCGAAGTGGGGAGAGATACTTGCGCGCCAGCGCCTTGGTCGCGGCTTTGAGAGCCGTCTTCGTCTCGTCGTTGGCAGTCATATTCGTATTCCTCTTCCGACCGCGGCGCGTGAAGACTAGCTAACAGGACGGAAATTCGCTGTCGTGATCCACAGCATCGAACACAACTTACGGTATTTCTGTCAAGATGTTGGTTGTTGCAAAGTGCTGCTCGCGCATGGCCTTAGCGCAGTGAGGTCGTCCTGTTGCCTTGCTGCACTGGGCCCGCTTCGTGGTCTCCACCCGACCGCTGCGACACGATCGCGAGCGCTCTCTCGCGCGTCGGCCGGCTCGGGGAAGGTGGCGGGCCACGTGGCCACGTGGCACACTCGTATCGCTAACGTTCGACGCGATGCGATGCACAAACTCACTTCGATGCTGGTGCGCGAGCACGGCCGCATCGTTAAAGAAGACCTGAACGGCCGCTGGATGATGCACAACCGCCGCCTCGCCCCGGCGATCGCGGACGTCGGCTTCTTCGAGTTCTCGCGGTAGCTGGTCTATAAGGCTCGGCGCGCCGGCATCGAGATCGTCATGACCTTGCCGCTCTCGGTCCGCACTTGGGCCTGGTCGCCTGAGGCACCGAACAGATCGCGACATCAATGCCACGATCAACCTGAAGAACCTGTCCGGTAGCGCGGTGCTCATCGGGCGCCGTCCGGTGACAGCCTGTGGAGTGGAAGGGGCTGGCGCCGGACTCGAAACTGCCCACGATAAAGCAGGAAAAGAGCCATAAAAACGGTAGCGAGGCCAATCGGTGTCATGCTACCCGGAGAGGATGATATACGGCGAATTTGCATCTTGCGACGAGTGCGGCACCGTTCACCGCGTGCGCATCGGGATTGGGACGGAGCCTGTTCAGGCTCATCGATTTGCTTGCGTCCAGTGCAAGCAGGAGATGGGTGTCGTTGTCGAGTTCGGGAAAGGGGTCTCGTTCGGGCCGAACGCAACCGTCGTCGAACCGGTAGATGACGCCCCGACCATCAATCTTCATGCGTCTTTCGTGTTCGCAAAGGGTGAACTCGGCGACCCGGGCGCCTTCCCGAGCATGGAGTTTTCCAAGCGGCTGCTAGAGGCGGCAGAGGAGAGGGCCGGGGAAGACCTGGGGGCAAGACTAGCGCAACTGTCCAGAAGCCAGCGCTCGAGGCCGCGGCCGACCGAAGAATGGGAGCAGCTTCGCTGGACCTGGTCGCTGACCCGCGCTGGCAAGCCGGACCTGGCGGAAAAGAGATTTCAAAAGTTCCTGAAGCTGAGCGCCTACGATCCGCCGCCGGAGGACCTGCCGGACTGGCTGTTCCAGTTTGCGGCAGATGTCTCAGGGCCGCACTTCGACACCCTGTTTGAGGCCGTCTTCGAGCAGCTGCGTATCGCCAAGGACAAGCCGGACTTCCCTCGGTTCGTCGAGCACTACGGCGCCAAGATGAGCGTGCCCAACGGTCGTCGATACTTCGACCTGTGCGGCGCATACTTCAAGGCATTCCCGGAGTTTTCGCAGGTTCATCATCTCGTCACCGCCGGTCTTGAGATCGGCGATGACCACGCGGCCGCGTCCATGAACTACGACGAAACGCGGATGTTCTACGGGAACACGTTCGAGGTTCTGGGAGAGCACGTCAGCATCCTGACCATGCTGAACAATCTGATTGAGGATCGCCTATTCGATCAGCTGCGAAACCTCACGCTCGCGGAGTATTTGAAGACAGACAAGGCGGGAAGGTGTCGGGCCTTTGCAGAAAACCCGGCCTTCGCGGCCATCACCGCCGAGTTCGACAATCAGGTCCGAAATGCCTCGCATCATGGGGGAATGACCTTCGATCGCGACACCGGGTTGGTTGAATATCGCTCCGGGAAGGGCGGGCAAGGCGATCTGAACTCCATGAGCTACGCTCGATATCTGGCGCGATGTGTTACACTCTTCATGCAGGCGCTGGTGCTCTTGCGTCTTGAGGTGGCCGTCGCAGAGTTCTTCAAAACCCAATACCCGCTCTGACATCGCCACAAAACGGACAACGGCTTCTTGATGACTCTCGGTGAACGGATCGATTTCGGCAGCGGCTCCTATGAAATCCGAACGGTCAGTCATCGCCGACAACATTCTGGACCGCGACTTCCAGGCTGACCAGCCAAACCAGAAGTGGCTGGCCGACTTTACCTACATCTGGACCGCTGAGGGCTGGCTTTACGTCGCTGTCGTGCTGGACCTGTTTTCTCGGCGCGCAGTGGTCTGGTCCATGAAAGCTGATCGAGATGCCTCATTGGTCCTGGACGCACTAATGATGGCGATCTGGCAGCGCGGGAAAGCCGACGCTCTGCTTCATCATTCGGACCAAGGATCGCAATACACAAGCAAGCAATTTCAGAGGTTTATGTCTGACAACGGGATCACCCGCTCGATGAGCAGGGCTGGAAATGTCTGGGACAATTCAGCAATGGAGAGCTTCTTCTCATCGCTGAAGACCGAACGGACAGCCCGCGAGGTTTATCGCACCCGCAACGAAGCCCGCGCAGAAGGCATTCGAAACTGGGATACCTCAGCCCCATGGAGTTCGAGACCCACGCTATGCTAGCTTGACCAGCTGTCCACGAAACCGGCAGCAGCTCACCTTCTACTATCGTGCTATCGACAATTCTCTGTCCGTGCCAAGGTCGCCTGCGCCACCGGATGGCTTGATCCGGCCTCGACCTCGCAGCAACCGCCAGCAGATCAGCCTAGGGCTAGGTTAGCCTAGTCCTTCTTTGGCGTGCTTGATGGACCCCTAGGTATGTCGGACGGCCCCATTTCTGCTAGGGTCCATCCCTATAATTTTCTGTTGCCTGCCAGCAGGTTGAGTTATTCACGCTGGTCATGAACATGCGAGACAAGCGATACTTCTGGCTGAGCGCGCGGCAGATGCAACGACTTCAGCCGTTCTTTCCCAAGGTGCGAGGCCGGGCGCGGTCCGACGACTGCAAGGTGCTGAGTGGGATCATCTACGTCAAGCGCTATGGGCTGCGGTGGCAGGATGCGCCTTCTGTCTATGGGCCCTATAAGACTCTGTATAACCGGTTCGCCCGCTGGTCTCGAATGGGCATCTTTGTCCGGATATTTCAGGAACTGGCGCAGCCCGGCAACCATGGCGACACGTTGATGATCGACAGCACATTCCTGAAAGCGCACCGCACCGCAGCAAGCCTGCGAAAAAAGGGGGCCGTCCGCGGGCGATCGGACGCACGAAAGGCGGCCTGAACTCCAAGCTGCACATGCTCAGCGACGGCAAAGGCCGCCCGCTGAACGTCTTCCTCTCCCCAGGCCAGATGGCCGACAGCCGAGGTGCCCTCGTGCTGCTACGCCATCCGCCGAAAGCGAAGCGCTTCCTGGGTGACAAGGCTTATGATGCCGACTGGCTGCGCGATGACCTCAAGAACCGTGGCATCCGTCCCTGCATCCCGCCCAGGAAGAAGCGCAGAAAACCGGCCAGATACAACAAGCGCCTCTATCGCAAGCGCTACCGCATCGAGAATGCCTTCGGTCATCTGAAGGACTGGCGTGGGGTCGCGACCCGCTATGAGCGCTGCGGGGACATCTTCCTCAACGCCATCATCCTGGCCGCGATCATCATCTTCTGGATATGAAACTTATAGGGATGGACCCTAGGATCATCCTTGGCCAACTGCCTCTATATATCGCCTGAATGCGCCGACAATTGCCGCGTCATCGTTGCCGAACCGTTGAGCAGGTGCGCAGCGGAAGTCTACATGTGCCCGCGTCATCCAATACACCAGCCTCAGATTGCTGATATGAGGTGGCCTAACCTGCAGGATGGCGCGGACCACATCGAAAACCCGATTGTTTGCCGTATCGAATTGGAAGAGCGGCAACCTAGTCCTGCCATTCTGAACCAAGGTGATGATTGCATCGTTGCGGGCCATGGCCTGCATGGCGCCTTCCGGGTCATCCGTTCCGATGCGCAGCAGCGCGCAGGCCAGCGCCGCATCGATCAGGTCGATTCTGGCCAGAAGGCGTTCCTCGACGCTGGGTTCGTTGATGAAGTTTTCTGGTGGCATTCTATTTCCTCTTGGGAACGGCCCGGTTCCGCGCTTCATCGAAGCTGAATCCGGTGGGAAGCGTGACCTCCCTCACGGAAAGATAGCCGCCGATGCATTCCGGGCAGACACGCCGACCTTCTGGTAGCCATTTGCGCATCGCCTTGCCCATGCGGACGATCGTCTCGTTCGTCGCGGACACGACGATCCGCCCGTTGCGCACCACAGCATCGCCAGAGACCAGCGCCGGGTCGAGGATCCGGCCGCAGCCCGCGCAAAGCTCCGTGGGCCAGGCACGACCCGGCTCGACCTGATTCCAGTGCGCATTGACTGGGAGGCTGGCTGAGCGGCGCTCGATCTCGGGCAGCGTCACGGGCCGGAAATCCCAAAGGTCCACGCCAACGTTGACGCTGTTTCGCGAACCCTGCCAGTTCTGATGGACATGGCCGAACAGTTGCAGCCCCTGATGCCGCGCGCCGGGCCAGGTGATCATGGGATAATGACAAAGGAACAACCGCCGTTTGTCCACGACGATATCGGCGGTCTCGCTCACACTGTCCCAAGGCATGCCTGAAACCCAGTCTTCATCGTGATTGCCACGGATCAGATGCTTTCGGCCCGGCAAGGCATGGAAGATGCCTCGGACCTCACGCCGTTGCGCATCGGTGGATCTTCCCGCGGTGAAATCCCCGAGAATCCAGAGGTCATCATCGGGCTGAACCCTGGCCCGGCACTCGGCCAGCAGGTGGGCGTTCATCGCGGACACGTCTGGGAAGGGGCGGTCGCAGAAGCGGATGATATTGCTGTGCGAATAATGGGGATCGGCGGTGAACCAGTGCATGTCAGCCCTCCCGTTCGCGGGCGTCGCGGTCCGCGGCGTCGATCTCTCGCACCCGCGGGATATATGTGGCCAGCAACTGCGCGAGAAGCGCGGGATCGTCCACGTTCATGAATCCGGGAAGGGTAAACCTGATCGCATCGGCAGCGGCCTTCTTCCCGTTCAACGATTCCGCCAGTTCCGCTGCGAGCGTGTCGATGGACCGGCCGAGCCGATACCAGCGCGAGGCGGTGCGGGACCAGCCGGCCTCCGAATCGATGGGGATCAACTGCGAGGTTGTGCTACTCGCAGTGCCGAGCAGCGGGTGATCGGTCACCTCGCCCCAGAGCATCACATGCCCGTCGAACGAAATCGCCGCTTTCCAGTCCGACAGGACCGGTGCCTGCGCTAAGTCCGCCTCAGATGGTCCGGCCTCGGCAGCGGCAATGGCGCGTAGAACCTTATCGCACCACGCGCGGTCTTGGGATGAGAGTTTCATGATGGTTTCTCCGTTTCAATGACATGAAGAGGGCGACTGCGGCGATGCCGCAGGCGCGTTAGATTCAGGGAGGTATGGAAAGGTGGATGGGCCGGCTCAGTGGAGCGTCGGCCCCTGTTCCAGATCGGCGGCGCGTTGCAACATACGGGCCGCGACCCGCAGACTGGGCCGATACCGTTGCAGGGAGGGGTGGGACAGGATCTCGGAGATCGACTCGATGGAGGCTTCCGACAGGTTGCGTTTCGTGCCCTCGCGGCGGACGAAGCTTGTCAGTTCTGTTAAGGTGAGGTGACGCAGCTGGATCGGCGGGCACCGACTGAGCAGCGGCTCCGGCAACTGTCGGTAATCGTTCGAGGTCAGCACCCAGATCACCCAACTCATGTCAAACTTTACTTGATAGTAGGGACAGCTCCAGTGCCGTGCAGTCAGGGGTTCCAACAGCGGCAGAAGCGCCTCGGCCAGACCGAAGGCGTGACCCTTTGTCGAAACAGCAGTGCCGGCCTTTTCCACCTCGTCGACCACCATCACCGGGTTGGCGATAGGATTATGCAGGATGGTTTCGATCAGTCGCCCCGGGCATGACCCGCCCCAGCCTCGCTGGGAGCCAACGACCCCGAAACTGGCATTTTCCGCCGTGGCTTCGATGACCATGGTAGGCGTGGACAGCAATTTGCCGAGGCGTCGCGCCAATTCGCTTTTGCCAATGCCGGGTGGGCCGTCGAGCAAGAGCGGCGGGATCTTGAGACCCGGCAGGCCCTCGCGCACCGATCGGCGCATCGCGTGCCAGACCACCTCGGTGGCAGGGGCCATCCAGGGCATGTCCGCGTGCAAGGCTGCGGCCAGTTCGTCGGCGTGATGCTCGTTCCGGATAGAGACCAGCCGGGCACCGTCCTTCAGCACCTCAAGTCGCGCCCGGTCATCGGACCTCAAATGCTCGAGGCCGGAGGCCGCCTTGCGGCGTTCGAGGATCCGATCGACCCGACGCTTGATACGGCTCTCGTCGTCACGGCCCATCCCGATGAAGTCCGTCAGGTCGGGCGCCGGGACGTCATCGGCGTCCACTACATCGCGGATCGGGGCTAGAATATTCGGAGGGAGCCTTCTGCAGCGCAACCTGCGCAGGTGTTTCTTGAGACGGATTTCGAGCTCAACGCGGCCCGCGTTCGCGCTGAAGAAGCGCGCCTCGATGAAGGGGATGGCGTTGGACATTGGATGACTCCAGGCCTGAGGGGGCCGTCGACCGGGAGTGGCCCGGCCGGGGAAAATGTGTTGGGGAAAGTGGCGATCAGGCGCCGGGGAAGATGAAGCCGCGCAGCAGCAGTTCGGCCTCCCCGCCTTTGGGCACCTCGTCGGGATAGCCGAGCGAGACGTTGATGACCGGTGCCCCGCGGATGCGGGTCGAGAGCGTCCGGTGGGTGTGGCCGAAGAACCAGTAGTCGGGCCGGTGCGCCTCCATCCACCCGTCAAGATCCGACGCGAAGGCTGGGCTGATGACGGACATAGGACCGGAGACCGCCGAGCTTGGAGCGTGATGGGTGACGATCACCGTTTGGCCGGGCCAGGGTTCGGTCATCTCCCGCGTCAGCCAGTTCAGATGATCTTGATGAATCGCGGCAACATCCTCGGGGCTAAGGAACTCACCATCGGTCCGGAGAGTCCGAGCGTAATCCGGCATCACCGTTGCAGCCCGCGTCATGGCGGCTTCGGGATCGCCAAGCAGGGCAAAATCCGTCCAGAGCGTGCAACACAGAAGGCGGGGGGTGCCGAAGGTCAGAGCGCGCTTCTGGGCAAGGTGTGCTCCGGCCGCCGATGCTATCCGGGTCAGAACATCGTCGTCGAGGGTGGCGCCGTAATAGTCATGGTTGCCCGGGATCACCCATATCTGCGCGGGTGAGACCAGCCGCGCGATCCGGGACAGCGCCCAAGGCCAATTTCGATGCGGATCATTGGCCAAGTCACCTGCGATAATAAGCGCATCAAGGCTGCGCAGCACCGGCAAGATGCCTGCGAACGGATCTCGCCCGGCGTCGGCCCAGAGGTCAAGGTGCAGGTCGGCGGTGATCAGGATGTTCATTGGCCACGCGCTCCTGTTGTCAGATAGGGACCCGACGCCTCGTGCCCAGTGGGAACGAGCTCGGCTTTGGCCAGCATGATGACGGAGAGCGGAGCGGAGACTTGGTCGTGCAAATGTCGGGATAGCATGGATATATCTCTTGAAAGCAGGCATGATGGATCGGTGCCGTGGCAAGACATGCCCGGCGCGGTGCGGATGGAAACCGGAAGGGCCTCCCGGTCTCCTCGTTGGTCAGAGGAATGAGGGTTTGCACACCTTGGCTGCCGTCACGGCGCGCCAGTCGACCCCCTCGAACAGGGCATCGAACTGGACCTTGCTCAGAACGACCGGCCCGGCCTGCGGCTTCGGCCAAGTGAACCGCCCGCCGTTCAGCCGCTTCATGGTCAGCACCAGCCCGGTGCCGTCCCAGACCAGAAGTTTCAGCCGGTCGGCGCGGCGGGAGCGAAACACGTAGATGGCGCCGTTGAAGGGATCCAGGTCGAAGTGGTTGGCGACATGCGCCACCAGCCCGTCCATACCTTTGCGGAAGTCGATCGGTTCGGAGGCCAGGAAAATACGAAAGCTGCCGGACGGGGAGATCACTGAGCCGCCCTCACTGCACGGATGATTTCGGCCAAGTGGTCAGCCGGGTAACCGGAAGGTATGGCGATATCGGCATCGCCGATGGTGATCCGGCACGTCGGGGCAGAGGATTCAGAAACTGCCTGTGCGGGCGTCTGGCGACGGGGCTTCACCGCACTCGGCGGCACGACCTCGAAGAACGCGGGCGAAGTATCTTCGCCCTTTGCGTTTTTGACCCAGAGTGCCACCAGGGATTTGTTGGCGCCGATCTCTTCGGCAATCTCGCGGATCCCTTCGCCGGCCGCGATCCGCTCGACCGCCATGGCGCGAAGGGCCTCAGGCCATTTCCGCCGACCACTGTTGCGGGTCGGGACCGCAATGCCCCAGACCTCATTCACCTTCTCCGGGACCTCTCCGTCCAGCATCTGTCACCTCCTTCGTCAGGTGGTAACAGTATCGATAACCCCTTGATTCATTGAAACATGGGGTCTTTGCACCGGTTACGAAGTGCAAGGCGTTCGGAAACAATGGACGGGTAAGTCTGGACGTTCACCGGACCTCGATCTGAAGGATTGCGATGGAAGGTACCTATGGTCCGGCAACCGGTCCCGCAACTTTAATGCTCTTCATGTAGATCGTTGAGCTGCGGCACCGGCTCTGTTGCGCAAACCAGTTGACGGTCGAGCTTCCCCTATCCCCGGACGGACCTATCCCACGACCTTCGTGACGGGTATGCCGAGGGCGGTGTAGCCGTTCAGGACGGCAATGCGGACCTGTAGCTCAGCGACCTGGCGGTCGAAGTCCCGCGCCATGAGGCGTTGGCCCAAGAGCCTATAGCGAATGAGCTTCCTCCCAAGTATAGCCACTGTCCGCTGAGGGCTCTGAATGTTGGTCCTGGGACGAAGCGGGCATGCGTGGCCGCACAACACGCCGTTCCAGGTGTCACAAATCTCGATCCTGTCTCGTCATGTGAGTATAGACAGAGAACGGAGACAGCGATGACCCCTCGTATGAATTACTACAAGGCCGCGCCTGATACGATGAAGGCGATGAGGGCGGCCGAGGAGACGGCGAAAGACTTATCTCTCCCTGACGCGCTGCGCGAGTTGGTCAAGATGCGCGTGTCGCAGATTAACGGCTGCGCTTTCTGTCTGGACATGCACGCCCCTGTCGCGCGGCAAGCTGGAGTGTCGCAGCAGAAGCTGGATGTACTTGCGGCGTGGCGAGAAAGCCCAGTCTTCGATGATCGCGAGCGTGCTGCTCTGGCCTGGGCCGAGGCTTTGACGCGCATTGAGCAAACTGGCGCGCCCGATTCCGACTACCAGCGCCTGGCGGTATCCTTCGATGAGCGCGAACGGGTCGAGCTGACCTTCGTGATCACCTTGATCAATGCGTGGAACCGCTTTGCGGTTGGCTTTCGCACGAGCCACGCGCTGCGCAAGAGCCAAGATGCGGCAGTCTGATTCACACAGTCAGATCTTCGAGGGAGAGCGTCGGCGTCTGGCGGGGCTCGCCTACCGCATGACCGGATCCGTGGCTGAGTCGGATGACATCCTCCAGGACGCCGCGCTCAAATTCCGTGCCGTTGATTTGTCCTGCATTGACCGCCCGACCCGGTGGTTGTCAACGGTGGTCATGCGACTGTGCCTCGACCACCTACGATCCGCACGGGCGCGCAGGGAAACATATATCGGGGCATGGCTGCCCGATCCGTTGGTTGCCGATCATGCCCCGGGCGCGGAAAGTGATTGGATCGTTACGGAGGATGTCGGCATCGCGCTGATCCTGACCCTCGACACCCTTACCCCGGAGATGCGTGCGGCGTTCATTCTCCGAGACGCGTTCGACTACTCTTTCAAGGAAATTGCTGTGCTCATTGGCAAGAGCCCCACTGCTTGTCGGCAACTTGTCTCCCGCGCGCGGCGCAAATTGGCTGGCGCCGAACCTCCCGATCCACCGTCGAAAGAAACACATCATCCGCTCGTCGCCGCCTTCTGGGAGGCGAGCCGGCAGGGTGACATGGACCGTCTGCTTTCCCTGTTCGCCAACGATATTGAGGTTCACACCGATGGTGGCGGCAAGGTCCCGGCAGCAATCAACATACTGAATGGATCTCGCAACGCTGCCCGGTTGTTCGCCGGCCTCGCCAGAAAGCGAACACTTCCGGCCGGGCCTTGCCCTCCGCTACGCTGGATCAATGGCTCGCCCGGCTTCATCTCCCTCGAAAGCGGCATCTTGCAGACCACCGCCCTCTCAATCCGGAGCGGCCGGATAGAAACGATCTGGATCGTGAGGAATCCCGAAAAACTCAAACACGTGCGCTCGCATAGCTAGACGCAGGAGATTCCGGTACGTCGAGCCAGCTTCGGAGCTTTTGGCCGTGCGCCCCACCCATAGTCTGTCGACCAGCCGACTTGCGATACGGTAGTACCGCTCGAACCGGACGGCCGCCGCGTAGGGTCAGGATGCATTGCTTTCCGTAGTGCTGCGTGATTCACCGCTTCGAAAACGGAGCGGTGACAGGATCTTTTCTTGCTGAGCGACGCAAAGATGGCGCGTCTGAAACCCTTCTTTCCAAAGTCGCACGGATAGCCCCGGGTTGATGGCAGGCGCGTGCTGAGCGGGGTTATCTTTCCGCGCGACTTCGGCCTGGAATGCAGGGCCTGATCCCCTTGCTTTTCAGGGCGTCGCGGATCCAGTCCGCCTACTTGCTGCTGTGAAGAAGACCCCGACAAACAACCCCAAGTCACGAAAATTTGATATCGTGTGAACCTAGGTATGCTATGCCTCTTGCAGCAGGATCATCGATTCTACCTGATAATGATAGTTTGCAACTGGGTGATGGGGGTGCCGTGAATCCGGAGATGCTGAAGGGCCACCTTGATGCCGTCCTGCTTTCGGTCGTCGAAGGCGGCGCGGGCTATGGATATGCCATCATCAAGGAGATCAGCCAGCGCAGTCAGGGTGCTCTCGATCTGCCGGAGGGCACGATCTATCCCGCGCTGCACCGGCTGGAAAAGGCCGGGCTGATCGTCAGCCAATGGGAACAGGCTCCATCGGGGCGCAAGAGACGAACCTATACTTTGACCGATCTTGGAAGACGAACTCTTACTGAGAGATGCGATCAATGGAACTCTTTCGCGAACGTGATCACCGCCCTTCTGACGAAGCCTCGCGCGGCGACCGCCTTATAGAGGAATATGCCGCCCGCACGGCCGAAGCGGCCACGTCGGACCGCGAAATGGCCGAACGGCTGCGGTGGGAGATCATGGATCACCTTGCCGAGGCGGCCGAGGATACCCAGGGCGGGGACGATCCCGCCCGCGCCGCGATCGAACGGTTCGGATCGCCCCGCGCCTTTGCCACCGAATATCGGGCCGCCGTCGTGAAATGGCGGCTGAAACGGATGCGGTCCACCGCGCTTTACGGCATGATCGCCGTGTTCGTCGGGATGCGGCTGCGCAACTTTTTCCTTGAACCCGGCTGGCGCGACAGCCTGCAATCGACCCTGTGGGGCGATGCGCTGCTGGCGATCGATCGGTATGCCTTCCTGATCGCGGTGATCCTGTTGACGGTCGGCCTTCTGTCGGGCAGCCGCTTCTTTCCCCGCAACCGGGTGGGCGACGGGCCGAAACGCGATCTGGTCACCATCGCCGCGCCCTCCGTCCTGATCCTTTTATCCGCCCTTGCCATCATCGGTTCGATCTTCGTGCTGGTCGGCCCGGGCGTCATGAGCCTTGCCAACTACGGTCTGGGCTCCGTCACCTTCGCGGCGCTCGTCACGGTCTGCATCGTCATCCTTGCGCGTCTGCTGAACCTTGTCGTCGCCTATGTCACGTCCCTCAAAACGCTGAGCCTGCCCAAAGAACTGTTCTAGGGGCAGCCTTTCCCACATCGCCGACATCGGGTGTCGGGCTTCGGCCCGATCCCCCCGTCACGTCTTGTCAACTGAGGCACCACGCGCTTCTCAGGCCGATCACGGCCCGCCGCAGGAGAGATGCCATGTACCAGCCGAAGATTTCGCCCCCCGCCCCGCGCCGTCCGAACCCCTTGCCATCGTCGGGATGGCCTGCCGCTTTCCCGGCGGCGTCGCCTCGCTTGACGATTACTGGGCGCTGATGGCCGAAGGCCGTGACGGCATCCGCGAGATCCCCGCCGACCGGCTGGACATCGACAAGTTCTATGACCCGCGCGCCGAAGCGCCGGGCAAGATCTTCGTGCGCCATGGCGGATTTCTGGATCAGCCGCTGGATGCCTTCGACGCGGAATATTTCGGCATGTCCCCGCGCGAGGCCGCCTATCTGGATCCGCAGCAGCGCCTGTTGATGGAGGTCGCGTTCGAGGCGATCGAGGATGCAGGCATCCCGGCGGAGCGCCTGCACGGCAGCAATACCGGCGTGTTCATCGGGGGTTTCATGGTGGACGGGATGCTGACGCAGTTCAGCCCGCTGGGTCGCGACGCCATCGGCCAGCACAGTGCCGTCAGCTCCACCCTGACGATCCTGTCGAACCGCATCTCGTATCTGCTGGACCTGCACGGGCCGAGCTTCACGCTTGATACCGCCTGTTCGTCCTCTCTGGTCGCCATGCATCAGGGGTGCCAGGCGCTGCGGGGCGGCGAATGCGATCTGGTGATGGTCGGCGGCGTGAACGTCATCTTCCGCCCCGAAACGCTGATCGCCATGTGCAAGGGCGGTTTCCTGTCGCGCGACGGACGGTCCAAAAGCTTCGACGCAGTTCGAAAGGATATTCGGCCTGCCCGTCCACACCATCTATGGCATGACCGAAACCGCCGGGTTGATCGCCACCGCGCCCATCGCGACGCCCCCCGATTACGCGACGGTCGGACGCCCCGCCCCACAGACCGAGCTGCGCGTTCTTGAATATGGCGAAGGCGGCCCCGGTGCGCCGGTCGCGGACGGCCCCGGCGTGATCGCGGTTCGCGGACCGCAGGTCTTTGCCGGATATCTAGAGGGGGGCGGCCTTGCGGACGGCTGGTTCGTGACCGGCGATATGGGCAGGCTGGCGCAAGGCACGCTGGCCGTCACCGGGCGCAGCAAGGACATCATCATCCGTTCGGGCAGCAACATCGACCCTTCGGTCATCGAGGACGCCGCCGAAAGCCACCCCGCCATCGCCGCCTGCGCCGCCGTCGCCATGCCTGACCGTTACGCCGGCGAAGTTCCGGCCCTGTTCGTGACGCTGCACGAAGGCATGTCGCCCGGCACCGAGGCCATCGCGGATCACCTGCGCGACCGGCTTGCCGAACCCCATGCAAGGCCCGCCCATATATTCGTGCTGCAAGACTTGCCGCTGACGCGGGTGGGCAAGGTCTTTCGGCTGGAACTGCGGCGGATGGCGGCGGAACACGCGCTGCGCAAGGCGCTGCCGGAGTTCGGGGGCGCGATTACGCTGAGCGGGGACGGGGCGGCCGTGGTGGCCGGGATCGATTGCCCGCAGTCGCGCCGGACCATCGAAGGACTCGGGCTTCGTCTTGCATGAGGAGCGTGCAGATCTGGCGGGTGATGCTGGACCGCCCTGCCCCGCAGGATTGGCTGAGCGGCGAGGAGCGCGCGCGCGGCGGCCTTCATGCGCCCCGAGGACGGGCGGCGTTTCGCTGCCTGCCGCACCGCCTTGCGCGGGATACTGGGCCGGCGGTTCGGGATGCATCCGGCCCTGGTCCCCATCGCGCAGCCCCCCGGCCATCGGCCGACAACCACCCCGCACATCGCCTTTTCCGTCAGCCATAGTGGCGATAGGGCGCTGATCGCGCTGGCTTCGGACGTGATTGTCGGCGTCGATCTGGAACGGCGGTCGCCGCGCCCGCTGAGCTGGCTCTGCGCCCAGATGTCGCCCGCCGAACGGGTGCGCGGGGTGGGTGATCCGCTGCTTCGCTGGGTCTGCAAGGAGGCGGCGCTGAAGGCAACGGTATATGGACTCGCCTTCGATGCCGCCGGAATTGCCGTGCCGGAGGGACGCGACCCGCGAAGGATATCGGTGGCCCGGCCACGACCTCCGTTCTGGCACCTTTCCTGCCTTTTCCCGTGGCCTGATTTTGTTGCAGCGATCGTCACAGATCGCGCGCATAGCGTTGCATTTCACGAATGGGTGAACTGACGGGCAGCTCTTCACTTTGTGTTGCAAGGTGTTGTGACGCTATGCATCAATGGGCCTGCGATCTTCGCCATGAAAGGAACTCCGGATGAAGACCCCGATCCTTGCCGCCCTCCTTGCCGCCGCTGCCCTTCCAGCAATCGCCCAGCCCCGGCCCGTCCCCCTGCGCGGAGAGGTCGAATCCTTCGCCCCCGGCACGTTGAACGTCACCGCCCGCACAGGCGAGACGGTTGCCCTCGAAGTCCCCGACACCCTTGAGATCGTCAGCATGATCCCCCGCGCGCCCGCTGACATCGCTGTCGGCGATGCCGTCTCCACCACTGCTGTGCCGGATGGCAATGGCGGGCTGACGGCGCTTCAGGTCTCGATCCTGCCTGCCGCGATGGCCGGGCAGAACGAAGGCCAGCGCCCTTGGGACGCCGCCCCCGACAGCGTGATGACCAACGCCACCATCAGCGGCGTCGCGACCGTCAACGATGACGGGCAGATCACCCTGAAATACGGCGACGAGACTGTTACCATGACCGTTCCGGCGCACGTGCCCGTTATCTCCTTCGGGCCGGGCGATGCTGACCTGCTGGCCCCCGGCGCGGATGTCTTCATCATCGCAATGCAGGCCGAGGATGGAACCCTGTCCACCAACCGCGTCATTGCGGAATCGAACGGCATCAAGCCCCCGATGTGACGCCCGCGGGCGCGGCGATGAAGCTGCGCCCTCCCCGCCCCCCGAGGACGATCATGCCCGTAAGCCTTGGCTTTGCCTTCGCCGCAGGTCTTTTGACCATCGCGGCCCCCTGCATCCTCCCCATGCTCCCCATCCTTCTGGGCGCATCCATTGGAAAGGGGTCGCGGCTGCGTCCCTTGTTCATCGTGCTCGGCTTCGTGCTGGCCTTCAGCGCCTTCACGCTGGCCTTCAGTTTCTTCACCCGCTTGGCGGGTCTGTCGGCGCTGGATTTGCGGCTGGGATCGGCGGTGCTGATCGGGCTGTTCGGCGTCTTCATGCTCTGGCCAGCGCCGATGGCCCGGATCACCGCCCGCCTCCCATCCTTGGCCGGCGGCGGCACGGGCGAAGGTCTGGGCGGAGCCATGGCGCTGGGCGCGGGGCTGGGCCTCGTTTGGGCCCCCTGCGCCGGGCCGGTGCTGGCGTCAATCCTCGTCTTCGTCGCGACATCGCCCGACTGGACCAGCTCGCTGGTGCTGCTGCTGGCCTATGCGCTGGGCTGCGCCATTCCGATGCTGCTGATCGCATATGGCGGACAGGCCGCGACGACCCGCGTCCGCACCATATCACGCCATACGCATGCGCTGCAGCGCGTCTTCGGCGTGCTGATGATCCTGTCCGCCGCCGCCATCTGGACCGGATACGACACGATCGTCGTCTCGCGCCTCACGGCATTTTACCCTCAGGGGCGCGCAGGCCTTTGAACAGGAGATTGCACATGACCCGCATCACCCGGCGCGGCCTGATCGCCGCCACGCTCGCCTTGCACGTCCTGCCTGCGCTTGCGGCGAATCCGACCGAGCCGGCCCCGGAATTCGAGGGGCTGGAGAACTGGATCAATTCGGACCCGCTGACGATGGGAAGCTTGCGCGGCAAGGTCGTGCTGGTCGACTTCTGGACCTTCGGCTGCGTCAACTGCATCAACACGCTGCCCCATCTGACGCAGTGGCACGAAACCCATGCGGCAAACGGGTTGGTCATCGTCGGCATCCACACCCCGGAATTTCCGTTCGAACGCGATCTGGGCGCGCTTCAAGATGCGGTCGCGCGGCATGGGATCGCCTATCCGGTGGTGCAGGACAACCGCTACCGCACATGGCAGGCCTATGGCACCCGGTATTGGCCGACCTCGGTGCTTGTGAACCGCGAGGGGCGCATCGTGAAATACCACGAAGGCGACCGAGGACTGGAGGACTTCAGGAAGGATATTGAGGTGGAAATACACCGACCTTCTTGATCGCTATCTGCCAAAAACGCCGGCGTGGAGTTCCCAAACGACATTGTAGGTCACGTTGACAAATGTCTGGGCCATAGGCTGATGCAAGCGATGTCTGCGAAGCCGAGGGTTGCCAATCGGCGACTGTTCTTCAGTTTGTTGAAGCAACGCTCGACCATGTTGCGCAAGGTGTAGATGGTCATGTCGATGGTTTTGCGAACCTTTCGGTTCTTTCGCATCGGGATCATCTGCACGCCGTTGCGACTCTCGATGTCTTCCCGAATTTTTCATAGTCATAGCCTCTGTCGGCGATCAGAACGGCAGGTTGCGGCAGATTTTCGGCCATCACCAGATCATAGCCAGTATAAATCTCAGCTTCCGCGAATGAGCCACGGCCTTCGGCGCTGCCAAGATGACCACGGCACTGCTCGATCGCCTCAACCACCGCTGCCACATCCTGAAGACCGGAAACAACAGCTTCCGCTCCAAGGCCAGCACAGAAGCCGCCGCCCGTAAAAAGAAGGAAACCAGCAATGTCTTGACCCAGCCATGACCCGCTTCTCATAAGCTAAAGGGGGGTCACTCCTCGGTGGAAAAACCGGGCCACTTCCGGGTGGAAATCAACACGCCAGCGATGGTGGGCCGATGGGGCTGAATGGCCACAGCATCGACGCCGTCGCCTTGGCCGCTTGCATTGTGCTGATCCTGCCGGGCGGGCAGATCAACCCCGACATCCTGCTCGCAGATGCCAGGGCGGTCCAGATCTTGAAGGACTTCGTCGCAGTGTGCAAACCCGCCGCAATCTGCCACGACTCATGGCTGCTAGTGGACGCGTGGGGGCGCGAGATGACCGCGTGGCACTCGATCCGCAAGGACGTCAAGACTGCGGGCGCGACATGGGTTGACCGGGAAATCCCCGTGTCGGACGGCATCATCACCAGCCGCAGCCCCGACGCTTTCGACGCTTTCGTGGCAGCCATCCGCGCCGGCTGATCGCCCTTGCCCCCCGGCGTGCCCGTTCAGGGCCGCGCCGGAGCCATCCGGCGATAGGTCCAGTCATCCGACACATCCTCGGCGAGCAGCGCGTCGACCTTGGCGCGGTGGGGGGAGTGCCTGCAGACAGGGTCCATCGCGAAGGGATCGCCCGCCAGCGCCATCGCTTGGCAGCGGCAGCCTCCGAAATCCTGGTTGACCCGCTCGCAGCCGCGGCACGCGTCGGGCAGCCAGTCCGTGCCCCGAAAGGCGTTGAACGCGTGGCTGTCGCGCCAAATCTCGGCCAAACCCGTGTCGCGCACATTCGGGAAGGTCAGGTGCGGGATGATTTCGGCGGCGTGGCAGGGCAGCACGCGCCCATCCGGGGCGACGTTCAGGCCCGTCGAACCCCAGCCCCCCATGCAAGCCTTCGGATAATCGGCATAATAATCCGGCGGCACGAAATCGATGACCAGCCGGCCGCGAAGACGCTCCGTCGCCTCGGCCACGACGCGTTTGGCGGTGTCAACCTGCTCGCGCGTCGGCTGGAGGGCTGCGCGGTTCTTCAAGGCCCAGCCTTGGAACTGGACGCAGGCGACCTCGATCCGGCGGGCGTTCATCCGCAGCGCCATGTCGATGGTGGCGGGAAGGTCCGAGATGTTGGTGCGGTGCATCACCGCGTTCAGGGTCAGGGGGATGCCCAGGTCATCAATCTCCGCCGCGATCGCCATCTTGCGGTCGAACCCGCCCTTGTAGCCGCCCACATGGTCTGCGATCGCCGCTGTCACGCCCTGCAGCGAAAGCTGGACATGATCCATCCCTGCCGCCACCAGCGCCTCCAGCCGCGCTCGGGTCAGTCCGATCCCGGAGGTGATGAGATTGGTGTAGAGCCCCGCCCCCGACGCGGCGGCCATCAGCTGCTCCAGATCGCGGCGGGCGGCGGGTTCGCCACCGGACAGGTGGATCTGCAGGATGCCGAGGTCGGCCGCCTCCCGGAAAACCCGCGCCCAGGTTTCCGTGTCCAGCTCGGCCTGCGCGCCCAGAAGCTGCAGGGGGTTGGAACAGTAGGCGCAGGCCAGCGGGCAGCGGTGGGTCAGTTCCGCCAACATGGCGATGGGTGGCGGGGCCGCAACACGGCGGTGGGGCGTGTTCAAGGCCGCACCTCCAGCAGGCGTTTCGCCAGAAGGCCGTCGAGGAATTCAGCCACGTCCGGCTGGATCACCTCCACCGGCGCCTCGAATTTCCGCGAAAGACGTCCGGCAATAACCGCGACCGAGGATTCGCCGTCTACCTCAGCCATCACGGCATGCCCGATCTCGTCCAGCAACAGCGCCCGTTCCGGCCCCAACAGGACCTGCCGGCCCCGGACGCCGTCCCACCGCATGCGGACGCCGCGTGGCAGAAAGAAGATCCGCGCGTCAGTCACAGCAGCCCCTCGGCTGGGGTCCAGCCGCCGGGCGGGATGCGGCCCGGCGAAACATAGGCGCAGTCCAGCGCGTCGAGCATCGCCCAAAGCACCTCCGTCTTGAAGGTCAGCGCGGCGGCGGCGGCATCCTGGTCAGCCGCCGTCAGGGCATGATCCAGCACCCAGTTCAGCCCGAAATCCACGTCCTTCGGCGCCTCCGTCAGGCGGTGGCGGAAATAGGCGATCGTCTGGTCGTTGGCGAAGTCATAATGCTCCAGCAGGCCCGCGATGCGGTTCTGGTGGATTGCCGGGGCGAACAGCTCCGTCAGGGAGGAGGCGACTGCGGGCAGCAGCGGCTGGTCGCGGACGAAGCGGACATAAGCATCGACGGCAAAGCGCGTCGCCGGAAGCACGCCTCGCGTGGAGGCGACGTAGTCGGGATCCAGCCCCACGCCCTCAGCCAGCTTCAGCCAACGGCGGATGCCGCCGCCCTCCCCCACGCCGCCGTCATGATCCTCGATCCGCGAGCGCCAGATGCGGCGCAGATCCGGATCCTCCACGCGAGACAGGAAGGCAGCATCCTTCATCGGGATGCGGCTTTGATAGTAGAAGCGGTTGATGACCCAAGCCCGCACCTGATCCATCGTGCAGCCGCCCGAATGAAGGCGGTGGTGGAAAGGGTGCTTGTCGTGATACCGCTCCTCCCCGATGCGGCGCAGGCGGGCCTCGAACGTGTCGCGGGTGTCGGGCTGTGGGATCATGCGGTCAGGTCCATTCCGTCGAACCCCAACTCCCACCCGGCGGCCACAAGCGCGTCACGCTCAGGTCCGGGTTGCAGGACAGGGTTGGTGTTGTTGATGTGCACGAAGATCTTGCGACAGGTCAGGGAGGCCAGCGCAGCGATACTGCCTTGGGAGCCGTTCATCGCCATGTGACCCATGCGGGCACCGGTCTTGTGGCCGGTGCCGGTGCGCTGCATTTCGTCGTTCTCCCAGACGGTGCCGTCGAAGAACAGGACATCCGCATCCCGCAGACGGTGCAGCAGATCGGGCGGAACCGCAGCGCAGCCGGGGATGTAGTAGGCGACGCGGCCATGCGCAGCCAGCCGCAGCCCAACCGTCTGCTCGCCCAGAAGTCGCGTATCGACCTCGGCCTCCTCCTGGTAAAGCGGCACCTTGCCGGGCACGGCGAACGCGGTCACCTCCAGCCCATCGACAGGAGCGAACGGCTGTTCGAGCTGCTGGACAGCGCGGTCCACAAAAACCGGGTTCAGGACGCCGAAGATGGGGTTGGCGTCCAGTGTGCGATGGGTCGCGGCGGTGGCGTGCAAGGTGAAGGGTGTGCTTTCGCGCAGCGTCAGAAGGCCGGCGATGTGGTCGACGTCGCCATTGGTCACGACCACCGCGCGGATCGGGCTTCCCCTATGTGTCCGCGGGTGCAGAGCAGGCGTCTGCGCCAGTTGCGCCCGAATGTCCGGAGAGGCATTCAGGACGACCCACTCTTCCCCGACCTCTACGGCCAGCGAAGATTGTGTCATTGACGGAATGTGTCCTGCGCGTGCGGCAGAACAATTGCCGCACCCGCAGTTCCACTGCGGCAGGCCACCGCCCGCCGCAGTGCCGAGTATGAGGATATTCACCGGATCTTGGAGATCAGAGCGGGTGACGATCGTCGCGGCCGCCGTCACGGTCGTCTTCGGACGGGCCATACATGTTGATCTCCATTCCGCACGCGACTTCGGTGGCAGACGGTTTCTTCCAGGCCATTAGATTATCTCCTTGGTTGAGTGTGTGAGGGTAGACGGACATGTCCGGGCATCAACCCCGGAACATGCATAAGGGAGCACAGGCGTTCACCTCTGCGTGTGCTCCGGCTCGGGCGCCGCCGTCGCCTCGATCGCGAGGGTCACCCGGACAGCGTCGGAGTTGGCGGGGGCGCTGCGCCCGGCGTCGAACGCACTGCGCAACAGCGTCGTCGTGGCTGACAGGCCCAGGGTCGGCACCCCCTTGGCCGACAGACCGGCCCGGTTCAACGTAGCGTCGAGCGTGACGGTCTGCGTGACCCCGTTCAGGGTGAGGTCGCCTACGATGAAGGCGGTGTCGGTTCCTGTAACCTCGATCCGCGTGGAGCGGAACGTCACTTCCGCTGCGCCGAGGAAATCGGGCGACAGGATGTCTGCGTCCTGTGCCTCGTGGCCGGTGGTCAGGCGGGTCAGCGGGATCGTGGCCGTGACCGAGGATGAGGTCGGAGCCTCGGCGTCGAAGGAGATCACTCCTGCAACGCCGGTGATCAGGCCGGTCACGGGCGAAAATCCGTGATGATCGAACGAGAACAGCACCTGGCTGTGGGCCGTGTCGATGTCATAGGTCTGGGGGGCGGCCATCGCGGATCCGCCGGTTATCGCAAGGGCGGCTGCCCACGCCATGATCTTGATCACTTCGATCTCCGGTTATGGGGAGGATGAGGGCGGGAACAGGCCCGCCCACGGTCCTTACTTCTTCAGCCGGTAGGCCACAATCTCGTCGCCCTGGCCGGTTTCCATGAACGAATGGCCCGAGGCGCCGATCAGCACGTATTGCTCGCCATCCACCTCGTAGCTGATGGGGTTGGCCTGACCGCCGTTCGGAAGCACGTCCTGCCACAGCACCTCGCCCGTTTGCACGTCGATCGCGCGGAACAGGTTGTCGGTTGCGGCGCCGATGAAGGTCAGCCCGCCCGCCGTCGTAACCGAACCCCCATTGTTGGGCAAGCCGATGGTGAACGGAATGTGTGACTTGATGCCGAACGGACCGTTACGACGCGCGGTGCCCAGAGGCTCGTCCCACACCGTCTCGCCAGTATCGAGGTCGATGGCGCGGATGCCGCCATAGGGCGGGGCCGCACAGGGCACGCCCGTACCCCAGTTCCGCCAACCCGCGTTCACGCGCACGGCGTAGGGCTCTTCCGCCTGCGGATAGACCGAGCCCCCCCCTTCGCCACGACCGGCACCCGCCGGCTTGTGCGCGCTTTCGTTGTCATGCGGAGCATAGATTGGCTTCACGCCCATCTCATCGGCTTCCTCGCGCGGGATCAGCTGGTCGTAGTTCGGCAGGTCGTT
Source organism: Falsirhodobacter deserti (assembly GCF_004015795.1). Lineage (GTDB taxonomy): Bacteria > Pseudomonadota > Alphaproteobacteria > Rhodobacterales > Rhodobacteraceae > Falsirhodobacter > Falsirhodobacter deserti. Next base: position 1,925,742 of record NZ_ML137218.1, read on the forward strand.
GTAGTTGGCGATGATCAGGCGGCGCACCGGATCGATCGAAACCGAACCCCAGTCCGAGCCGCCGTTATAGCTGGGATACATGATCCACGGCTTGTCGACCGAAGGCGGCGTCAGATAGCCTTGGTAGTTCGACCAGCGGAACTGGATCCGGCACATCATCTGGTCAATGGGGGTGAAGCCCCACATGTCCTTTTCCTGCTTCGGCTCTTTCCGCAGCGTGTGCCACAGCGACACGGGCTGCGTGTCGGCCAGCCATTCGGGTTCGACCGAATTGTCCTTGGGGGCCTCGACCTCACCGATGGGGGTCAGGGGTTCGCCGGTGCGGCGGTCGAAGATGTAGATGTCGCCCTGCTTGGTGGGCAGCATGATCGCAGGGACGTTGTCTCCCTGGGCGTTCGGATAATCCAGCAGCGTGGGCTGGCTGCCGAGGTCATAGTCCCAGACGTCGCGGCGCGTTGCCTGGAAGTGCCACACCGGCTGGCCTGTCGTCACGTCCAGTGCCACCAGCGAGTTCGAATATTCGTTCATCGCGTCGATGCGGCCGGTGCCATAGTAGTCGATCGCCGGAGTGCCCAAGGGCACATAGACATAACCCAGCTGTTCATCCCCTACGCCCGCCGTCCACGAGTTGGAGGTGCCACGCGTGTAGGTCTCGCCTTCGGCCGGGCCCTGGCTGTTGTCAGGGTTGCCGTGATCCCAGGCCCAGACAAGCTGGCCCGTCACGGCGTCATAGCCACGAATCACTCCGGAAGGCGCATCGCGGTTCTGGCCATCCTTGACCTGTGCTCCAGTCACGACAATGCCGCGCACGATGGTTGGGGGCGCGGTGACGGCATACCAGCCCGGCACCTTCTGGCCGATACCCTGCCAGAGGTCGACGGCCCCGTTGTCTCCGAAATCCGCACAGGGTTGGCCGGTCTCCAGATCCACTGCGATCAGGCGGGCATCCAGCGTGCCCTCGATGACGCGGGTCTTGCACTGCGCGCCATCGGGCAGCGACGGTTCGGTATAGGTGGACACGCCGCGGCAGGCCGCCGCATGCGGGATCGCCTGCGCCGCGACACCGGGATCGTGACGCCAGTTCTCTTCACCGGTGGCCGCGTCGATGGAAATAAGAATGTTCTTTGCCGAGCACATCACGAGGCTGCGCCCGACCTTCAGCGGCGTGGTTTCCGGCGAATACCGCGCGCCGGGCTCCGGCAGGTCGCGTGTGGGGTAGACGAAGGCGCGCTCCAGATTGGCGACGTTTTCTGGTGTGATCTGGTCCAGCGGGCTGTAGCGCTGCGCGCCTTCGCTGCCGCCGTAGAACGGCCAGTCGGAGCCGACTTCGGGCTGAGCAGCGGCGGGACGCACCTGCGGCTGCTCAGGTTGCGCCGGAGCGTCCTGCGCGAAGGCGGGGCCGGCGGACAAGAGAAGCGCCGCGGCGAGTGTGGGTTTGAAAATCATGGTCAGGTCCTTGCCTGCGGACGGCGGAGGGCCGGCAGCACGATAAGAATGAGGACGAGGACGACGGTCGGCGCGACAAGTCGCGGCACCTGGCCCCACCAGTCGAAGCCGACTTCCCAGAACGCCCAGATGACGGTCAGCCCCCAGACCACCAGGTAGATCCACAGCGCCCGCATCCGCTGGCGCGCCAGTTCCACCGCCGTAACGATCAGGCCAAGTCCGGCCAGAGCGTAATACCAGCTTCCGCCCAGAATGATGAGGTAGATGCCACCCCCGACGAGGGGCAGCCCGAAGAGGACGAGAACAATGGCCAAGGCAAAGGCGGCGAAACGCCACCCTCGGCCCGTCGGCCCGCTCGGGGTCGTCGCGTTGTTGGATATGAAGGTCATGATGCTCTTGTAGTTGTGGGCCGTTGAACGCTGCCGGCGGGCACGCAGCCCGATCAGGTGGGCGTACATAACGGAGCATGCGACGGCACACAATGGATTCATTACTTCAAAGTAACTTAGAAATTCTTAATCTTCTCTAAGTGCTACAGGTAGATCCTTGGCGCCCGCCTTCCCCGCCTCCTGTTCCGTCGTGAAGCCAAGGATGAAGTTCAGCAGCGGTGTCATCGGCAGGCCATGACCGAACCCGAAAAAGATCAGCGCGGGGACCATCCATGCCGCGCCCGCCTCGCTCAGGCGGTCAGGGTAACGGCAGCCGTCCCGACAGATACCCGCGCCTCCTGCAATGACGCTGTCACCGAACCGTGCGGCGAGCTGTTAAAGCACCTACATCACAAACTAACTTCGGTGCTGGCGCAGCATTTTCCGGCGGCCGACGCCGGCCTCGTTACGCAAGGAAGGGTGGCACAGGTCCTGGCAAATGCACGGCGGTGGGGTTGTGCGTACGCTTGCTGGCCTTCGTTCCGATCAGTGCCCCATCCGCAGATTTCAAAGCACTGGCGATTTCGGGCTGCTCGTGGGGGTCCCACTCGCTTACCCCGACGCTGATCGACAGATTCAGGGTATGGCCGCCCCACGTCAAAGGCGTGGAGGCGATCAGTTTCACGACCCGGTTCGCGAAGGCCATGGCCTCCGCATGGTCGACGCCATGCAGCACAATGCAGAACTCGTCCCCTCCCAGACGGGCCATGATGTCGTTCTTGCGCAGGGACTGCATGATGTTCTGGGTGACATGAACCAGCGCCGCGTCGCCTGCATCATGCCCGAACTGGTCGTTGATCGACTTGAAGCGATCCAGATCCAGAGCCAGCACCGCCAACGTGGTTTCTCCGGCTTTCGCAAACGGTGACAGAGCGGCAACCCGGGTGTGCAATCCCCTGCGATTGGGCAAGCCGGTCAACTCGTCCTGCTCCGCCAGGCGCAGCAGCGCGTCCTGTGCCCGGTTCATGGTCATCAGGACGAATCCGAGGTTCAACAAGACGCCGCCAATGATCGCGCAGACGAGGAACCACGCCCCCACCTTGTAATAGGCCTCCGTGGTCATGAGGCCCATCAGCCGCGCGATGTTGGTCACGGCTTCCGCACCCTGCCCCGCAATCAAAAGGGCGGCCGCGAGTATTGCAACATAGCTGCCGATGTACTTGTCCACCGCGCGCAGAAGAATCCCGGCGGCCAACCCCACGGCCCCGATCTGCGTCGCCGCCGCGATCACGTTGATCGTGATCTGGCTTGTGCCGAAGAGAAGGAACGCAGCCATCGTTCCAGCCGTCAGGATGCCCACCCGTGCCGTGCGCGGAGGAAGATCGTAGAAGGCTGCGGCTCCTTGCCAGACCATAGCGAAGCTCAGGGTGACGAGGGTAAGGCCGATGTAGTTCAGCCCGCTGACGCCATAGCCCAGAAACAGCATTGGCCCGCTGACACAGTTGAGAACGACCCCTCCAAGCCAGTAGCGGGCCGAGATCAACTCCCGATACTTCAGCACGACGAGCAGCCAGACGACGGCGAGGCTGAACGCGTTGAGAAGAATGATGATGAAGAGCGTGGGAAAGTCGAGCTGCATAATCTTTCGCTATCAAGATCAGGTGCGTCATTCGCACGAGGGAGGCAGGCAGGAATCGAGGAAGGTATGGCAGAAAATCAAACCAATCCGAAATGGACGACATGGACGTGTCTTGGAGAACGGCACGCACACCTGGACGAACCGGCGCTGAGCCAGGACATTTATTCCAGCCGGAACGATGGGAGTGTCTGAAACTCTGTGTATCTGACGGGGCCCATACGGTTTTCAGATACAGTCAGGCGTCGAAGCGCCCGGCGAACATTATGGCCAGCTGATTGCGGGCCGCAACCCATTCACGAACCGCACGACCGCCCTTCTCGAAGTTGCGGATGGCCAGGTAGATCAGCTTGGTCGCGGCCTCCTCGGTGGGGAATGAGCCCTTGGTCTTCAGCGTCTTCCGCAGCACCCGGTTCAGCGACTCCACGGCGTTGGTGGTGTAGATGATCTTCCGGATCGCTGCGCTGAAGGCAAAGAACGGGATCACCTCGGCCCAGGCCCGGCGCCAGGCCGGGGCAATGGAGGGGTATTTCCCGGCCCATTTCTCCTCGAACCCGTCCAACTGTCGGGCGGCCTCCTCCGCCGTCGGGGCCTGGTAGATCGGGCGCAGATCGGCGGCCACGGCCTTGCGGTCCTTCCAGCTGCAGAAGTTCATCGAATGCCGGATCAGGTGAACGATGCAGGTCTGAACTGTGGTATCCGGGAAGGCCGCTGTGATGGCTTGCGGGAAGCCCTTCAGGCCGTCCACGACCGCGATCAGGATGTCCTGAACCCCCCGGTTGCGCAGTTCGTTCATCACCGACAGCCAGAACTTGGCGCCCTCGTTGTCGGCGATCCAGAGTCCGAGGACCTCGCGCTCCCCATCCCTGGTGACACCCAGGGCGATGTAGACCGCCTTGTTCTTGACCATCCGACTGTCGGCATCGCGGATCTTGACCCTGAGCGCGTCGAAAATGACGATCGGATACATCCGGTCCAGCGCCCGGTGCTGCCACTCGCGCACCTCGTCCAGAACTGCATCGGTCACGCGGCTGATCAGGTCGGGCGAGACCCGCAGGCCATACAGATCCTCAAGATGGGACTGGATGTCGCGCACCGACAAACCGGCGGCATAGAGCCCGATGATCTTGTCATCCACCCCGTCGATCCGGGTCTGACCCTTCTTCACCAGCTCAGGCTCAAAGCTGCCATCCCGGTCGCGCGGAACCGACAGCGGCACCTCGCCATCCGAACCCTTGACCCGCTTGGTTGAAATCCCGTTGCGGCGGTTGGATTGTTCCGGCGGGGCCTCGGCACCGGCCTCATAGCCCAGATGCGCGGTCAGTTCGGCCCCGAGCATCCGTTCCATCAGACGGATCTTCAGCTCCTTCATCAGCCCGGCCTCGCCAAGCAGATCGTCAGGCCGCTTGCAGCCCTTCAGCAGCTCGTCCAGCAATTCGTTCGAAATCGTCATCAGCCTTGCTCCTCTCAGGAAGCATGGACCACATCACGAATACACAGAAGCTCGGACACTCTCGGAACCATCCTTGCGAAGCTCGGGAGGACCTGAAGAAGGCTCTCCCCCAAGCGCGGCATTTGCAACAGCCTGTTACGAAGACGCAATACCAGAAGACGCAATACCAGATGTGGACAGCCCACGAGGAGACCTCCTCCATAGTTCCAAATGCATTTTCCTCTGGACAAAGCGGACAGACCCGCTTATCGGGCCGAATATCTGCCGCCTGGTAATAAGTAGATCAGTGTGTGGCGGCGGCGGGTGTTGAAGCTGGGCGGTGGCGCGAAAGCGCACGGACAGTTTCACCGCCCAGCATGACCCCGCAGGGTGTCCGGCAAGATGATCTCAGTCAGGCTGTCTTGTCTTTCGGGCGGACTTGCTTCCTGCCTCTTGCGCCAATCACAGATCAAAACCCGCCACGCGCCCGCGATGTCATCGCAATATCGGTATCGGGCTTTTCAACCCCGTCCTTCAAAAGCAGTCGCTATCCCGCGGGTTGGCAAACGTTCGGATCGGGCTCGCATCACGGGGAGAATGCGGGCGTTAGAGCATAGGCTGCACGCCCACGCTCGATTAGTTTTATCCTGCAACTCCGTTTCGTCGCGATTGGGATGAACGGTGCAGGTGGGGGGCAAGCATGGGCGCCCTTGATCTGACCGAAGCCGCCCTGCGGCAGGTTGCGCGGTGACCTTCGGGTTGGCGTGGCGGCGGCCGAAGTTTTCAGCGCGTCCTGCACGAAGCCGGACGATCCGGTTGTCGCAGCGATCGGCGATTTCGACGCTCTTTCTGAACAGTACTCCATGCATGTCGCTCTGGACGTGGAGGTTCTGGCGGCCATCCTGAGATGACTGATACTTCAGCCCCCCCACCCGCCTTGAAGCATCCCAGTGGTCAGCAGCCCCGCGGACCAAACATCGATGCCAAGGTAGACAAACCCGCGGAACAGCAGGTTGTACTGCATCTGCCCCACCAGCTGCCGCTCGGAGCAAACCGGGAACAGGATCTGGATCAGCTTGCCCGGATCTACCGCACCGGCGCCACCGGTGTGGAGCGCCTCGAACCCGCCTTCCGTGCTGGGCAGCGCTTCATTCACCACCCGCCGGATCCTGCGCAGCGGAGGCCACGCAGGATTGCGATCTCCCGATCTACATCGCTGGCAGCGCCCCCTTCGCCTTGTCCGTCCCGAGCATCATCGCCCCTGCCACCGAAAGCAGACTTCTTCAGCCGCCGCTTCGTGCCACCTGCCTTCCGCTTCGGGCCTGCCTGTCGATCCGCGACGGCTGGCGCAACGGGACCGTCAAGCGCCTGTCGCTTGCATCGTCACGGGCGGGCCGGCTGCGGCCACTTCAGCAGGGGCAGGCTTTGCCCGGGATCAGGGGCCTTTGGAACGGCCGTACCCTTCAAGGGCACGGCCACTATGGTCAGCCGGGGGCATAGCCGAAGCTGACGGGCGGCTCGGCGGCCGTTTCCACCCAAACACTTTTGGTTTGGGTATAGGCCATCAGCGCCTCCGCCCCCGAGGAACGCCCATAACCCGAGCGCCCAAACCCGCCAAAGGGCGAACAGACGTTGATCGTCTTGTAGGAATTCACCCAGAATGTGCCCGCCCGCACCGCAGCCGCCATCCGATGCGCGCGACCGACATCGGCAGTCCAGACAGCACCTGCAAGGCCATAGGGATTGTCATTGGCCAGCGCGATCGCCTCCTCTTCGGTGTCGAAGGTCAGGACGGACACGACAGGGCCGAAGATCTCCTCGCGCGCCACGGACATGTCGGGCGTGACACCGTCAAGGATCGTCGGCGCGAAATAGAAACCACCCGTCGTCTCCAGCGGCTCCGGACGGGCGCCGCCAGCGGCCAGTCGCGCCCCTTCGGCCACGCCCGCATTCACCATCTGGCCGATCTTGTCCCATTGGCGCTGGTTGTTGATCGGGCCGACATGCGTCGCCTCGTCGAAGGGATGGCCGATCGCGATGCGGCGTGCGGCGTCGGCGTATGCGTCCACGAACTGCTCATGAACCGACCGGTGCACCAGCAGGCGGGACCCCGCAACGCAGCTTTGCCCCGCCCCTGCGAAAATCGCGGCCTGCGCGCCCACCATCGCCCTTGAAAGGTCCGCATCCGGGAAGACGATGTTGGCGGACTTCCCGCCAAGTTCCAGCACGCAAGGAACCGTGTTCCTTGCCGCCGCCGCCGCAATGGTCGACCCCGCCTCGGCAGAGCCGACAAAGACCACCAGCCCCGTCTTGGGATGGGTCACGCCCGCCTGCCCCGCCGTCAGGCCGCCGCCGGCGATAACGTTGACAAGGCCACGCGGCGCCCCGCCAAGTTCGCACATGCGCCCAAGGATGAGGGTGGACAGCGGCGTCAACTCCGACGGCTTGATCACGACGCCATTGCCCGCGCAGATGGCCGGCGCAATCTGCCAGCCGCCGGTGAACAGCGGCGCATTCCACGGGGTGATCTGCATCACCACGCCGATCGGTTCCTGCCGGGTATAGTTGAAGTGGCTGGACGGAACCGGGATCACGTTGCCATAGATCTTGTCGCACCAGCCCGCGTAATACTCGAACATCTCGGCCACGCGCAGGGCTTCGCCCTTGATATCGCGGATCGGCCGACCGGCAGAGCGGCTTTCGATTTCCGCGATCAGCGGTGCATGGGCGCGGATCTGCGCCGCGATCGCCCACATGATCCGGCCGCGCGCGGGGGCGGGCATGGCCATCCACTCGCGTTGCGCGCGTTCGGCGGCGTCCATGGCCGCGTCGATCTCGGACGGGCCGGCATCTGGAAACGACGCGAACACCTGCCCGGATGCGGGATCCGTCAGGTCCAGCGAGGCGCCGGTGCCGCGGACGATCCCGCCACCGATGAGGCTGCCTATCTCGGCCCCCGGAAACACCTCGCGGTACAGGGCGAGGATGCGGTCGGCCTGTTCGGCCGCGGTGATGGTCAGGGTCATCGCTTATCCTTTCGTGCGGAAATCGCCCATGCGGGTGAAATCCTCGGTCGGGCCATAGGGGGAATTGGCCCAGAGTTCGGCCGCCTTCTCGGTCAGCGGCATGGGGGTGCCGGTGTCGCCGGCAAGTTTGCGCGCAAGGCGCACGTCCTTTTGCATCAGGGCCATGGTGAAGCCGCTGTCGAAGCCTTCGTTCATCACCCAGGTGGGAAAGTGCACCTCCGACAGCATCGACCGGCCCGAGGCGGCATTCAGCACCTCCAGCGTCGATTCCACCGAGATGCCGGCCGCTTCCGCAAGGCGCAATCCCTCGGCGGTGGTGACCATATGCGCCGCGCACAGAAGGTTGTTCACCAGCTTTGCCACATTGCCCGCACCGCTTTCGCCCACATGGATCGCCTTGGTGGACAAGGCATCAATCACCGGCTGCGCATCCGCCAGATCGGCATCGGCACCGCCGATCATCATGGTCAGCGCCCCTTTTGCCGCACCGGCCGGCCCGCCCGATACCGGCGCGTCCAGAAAACCGTGCCCCATTTCTGCCAGCGTCGCAGCCACCCGGCGCGACACATCGGGTTCGGAGGTGGAGGTGTCGATGACCACGATCCGCCCGTGCGCCTGCAACAGGTCACGGACCTGCTCGATCACGTTGGCCACATCCTGCGCCGTCGGCAGCGAAAAGACGATGCGGTCGGCTGCGAACACCGCCTCCAGCACCGGCGCAGGTTCCACCCCTGCGGCCTGCGCCAGATCGCGGCGGACGGGCGACAGGTCATAGCCCAGCACCCGAAAACCTGCACGCGCCGCCGAAGTGGCCATGCCCAGCCCCATCGCCCCCAGTCCAACGACCCCGACCGTCACGTTACCTGCCATCTCGCACATCCCTCCTGCTGATCATGGCAGGATCGCCGCAGCTTCGGTGTTGCGCTAGCGTCCCCGCATCGAACAGAGTGTTGCCCTGTCAGGAACGCCCGGCAAAGCTGGCCATTGCGCCTTCCAGATGCTGTGCAAGCGCCGCGACAGAGGCGGGAAGGCGCCGCCGCGCCCGCACCATCAGATGCGCCGACGCGCCCGTGAAAGCCAGATCCGCCAGTTCGCGCACCTCTGCCGACCCTTCGGCCAGATCCATCGCAACCGACGCGCGGGGAAGGAATGCAAGCCCCAGACCGGCGGTGACGAACCGCCGCAGCGCGTCGATGGAAGTGGTGATCAGCCGTGGCGACAGGGCAAGCCCGCTGTCCGCGGCAACGCGCGCCAACAGATCGGTCGTGCCGTGGCCTGCCGGCAGAAGCGCAACGGGATGGCGCAGGCAATCGGCCAGCGCAACTTGCTTTCCCTGCGCCAGGGAATGCTCCGGCGGCAGGACCACACACAGCGGATGGCGCGCCTGCGCGACGCTACGGACTGCCCCAGTGGCAGGCGGACTATAGGCAATCCCGATATCGCTGTCGCCATTCACCAGCGCAGCCACGACCGCATGGGTCGATCCGATCCGCAGGTCGTATCTGACATGGGGCGTGGCTGTCATGATTCCGGCCAGGCCGTTCTGCACCAGATCCGCAAGGAACCCTTCGCCGCAGTGGATGCGGACGTTGCGTTGCTGGATCCCCCGCAGATCCGACAACTGCTCCTCGAGGATGCTGAACTCCTCCACCGCGCGGCGGGCATGTTCCAGCACAAGGCTGCCGGCGTCGGTCAGCGTGACGCCGCGCGCGCTGCGATCGAACAGGGCAACACCCAGCTCTGCCTCCATGTCCGCAATCTGGCGCGAAACGACGGAGGGCGCGATCCCCAGATGCGCGGCCGCCGCCCGAATGGATCCGAGCCGCTGAACGGCAAGGTAGATGCGGATATCACGAGCGTCGAGGGTCATCATCGGCAAAGGATGATGACCCGACGCACCGACTGTCAAGCCGCGCCCAGTTCGGCCTGTGCCAGCCGGACCCAGAACGCCGCCGCATCCCCGATGATGGCATCATTGAAATCGAAACGCGGGGAATGAAGGCCGGGATTATCGCCTTCGCGCCCTGCACCCATCCAGAAATAGCAGCCGGGTACCTCGTTCAGCATGAACGCGAAATCCTCGGCCGCCATGCTGGGATCGGCGTCAACCACCGACAGTCCCGCCGCCTGCGCAACCGCGCGCACGCGCTGCGCATGGGGGGCAGAATTAAGCGTGGAGGGATAGCGCCGTTCATAGCGAAGATCCGCCGTGCACCCAAGGCCGGTCGCCACCGCCCCCGCCAGCGTCCGCATCCGCGTTTCGATCAGCTCGCCGATGGAAGGATCGAACCAGCGGGTGGTGCCGCGGATCACGGCGGTTTCGGGCAGGACGTTCCATGCCTCGCCCCCATGCACCTGCGTGACGGACACGACGGAACTGCGCAGCGGGCTGACATTGCGGGCGGCGATCGATTGCAGCGCGGTCACGATATGCGATGCGGCCAGAAGCGAATCCGCGCCCTCATGCGGCATCGCCCCATGGGCGCCCGCGCCGGTCACAGTGATCTCGAACACCGCGAAGGCGGCCATCATCTCGCAGTCGCGGGCCACCACCGTGCCGGGTTGCAGGCCCGGCCAGTTGTGCATTGCGTAAATGGCATCAACCGGAAAACGCGTGAACAGCCCGTCACGGATCATCTCGCCCGCGCCGCCCTCGTTTTCTTCCGCCGGCTGGAAGATGAAACGCAGCGTTCCGGCGAATGGGGTTTCGGCAAGAACACGGGCCGCGGCCAATGCCACCGCGACGTGGCCGTCATGCCCGCAGGCATGGGCGCGGCCCGCGTGGCGTGACGCCCAGTCCACGCCCGACGTTTCCGTCATCGGCAAGGCGTCGATGTCGGCGCGGATCCCGATGGCCGGCCCCTCGCCCTTTGTCAGGGATGCGACGATGCCGGTGCGGCCTACCCCGGCCTGCACGTCATATCCCCATCCGGCCATCTTCTTTGCGATGAAGACGGCCGTGTCATGTTCCGCAAAGCCCAGTTCGGGGTTTGCGTGCAGGTGGCGGCGCCAAAGGACGGCGTCGGCAATCTGGTCCTGGGGGATCATCCCAGAACCCGCAGCGTCAGATCGGCGATGACAGCCGAACCAAGATAGGTGCCCAGCATCACGCAGATCGCGATGATCACGATCTTCCAGCCGGATGTGCGGGCGATCGCAAACTCCTTTGCCGAAAGTGCAAGACCGCCATAGGCCAGTGCCGGCGTGGCCAGCGCCAGAAAGTTGATCTTGCCAACCTGTTCCACCACCCATTCGGAACCGGGAACACCCGGAATGGTGATCGCGATGGCGATCAGCGACACCCAGCCGACGGAGGGCAGATAGAACGGAACGAACCGTGCCAGGATCAGCCCGATGACCGAGCAGGCGTAAAGGATGGCCATGCCGGGAAGCGCCTCGGCCGCGCCGACGCCGGTGGAGACATAGTTGGCAACGCCGCCGATGATGCAGGCGATCAGCAGCAAAAGCGCCGTTTCTCCCACGCGGACCTTGGGTTCATTCTTGGCGTCTGCATTCATATGTTCGGTGTTCTGCATGATGGCGCCCTCAGTAAAGGTCCGGCCGTGCCTTGCGGAACAGCCATTGGGTCAGTGGAAGGGCGAGGAACATGCCCACGTAAAGGCCCGTCGCATAGGTCAGCACGTTCGACGCGCCTGCAAGACCAAGGATCAGGTCCTTGTTCTCCGGCTCGGCCGTGACAAGGGCGCCGGTGCACGCAGCCAGCATGGAGCCGGAGCCGACGCCGCAGGACATCGCCAGGGCGCGGATATCGAACAGGCCAAGCGCGTGGATCAGGACGGGGATCACGGCAAAGACGAAGGTGCCGATCAGGGTGCCGGTGGCATAAACGCCCATCACGCCCGCGCCTTCGGGACTGTCGAGGCCATACTTCTCTGCCACCAGCGCAAGGTTCGGTTCCCGGTCGATGGAATAAACGGCACCCACCGTTTCGCGCCCCATGCGCAGAACATAAACTGCGATGGGGAAGGCGATCAGCACGGTGCCAAGATTGCCGATTTCCTGCAGGATCAATGCGGGGCCAGCGTCGATGATGGCCTCGATTTGCGGCCCAACCGTGGTGCCGAACTTTGCAACAAAGGGCGTGATCGCGATGGTGATCATCGTGCCCGCGAACTTCTGCACGTTCGGGGTCAGTACGGATGACGTGATCCGCGTGATGTTCGGGTTCAGCACGATCCCCGCGGCAAAGGCGTAAAGCATCGGCAGAAGCACGATGGCCGCGATGCCGATCGGAATGCGGATGATCCCGATGATTTCCGCGATGATGACAATCGCCAGCACAAGCCCATGCAAGGCAAGCTGGCCGGGTCCGAAAACACCCGATTTCGGCATCCTGTCCTCCTGTTGATTGTTTTCTTTTTGCGACACTATGAAAGTCCGCCTTCTATGCCGCCAGATCGTAAATTGGAACGCTGTGTTGCTTCTGGCCGAACAGGCGGGTGTGCCGCTTGGGTCACGCTCGCTTTCAAGAACCGTATCGATCATCCGGGCGGTGCAATGGAAGGCTGGTGCAGCGCGATCTCCGGCGGCAGTGGCCGCGGGATCGTAACGTAGCGGAACGAACCGCCCGGGCTGCGGCTTTTTGCGCAGCCAATCCGGTCGCAATGCCGGAACGAACCGTGACAGGCGCCCCCGAAGGGGCGCCATTGTTTCAGCCAGCCAGCAATGCGGCGTTGCCGCCTGCCGCAGTCGTGTCGACGCACAGATGGCGTTCATGGGCGACATGGGCGATATCGGGCTGACCCGTGATCAGCTGGACGATCTCGCCCTCGCGCTGCGCAAGGGCCGTGGCATAGGCACGCGCACGCACGGCATCCCCCCACCAGATCGCCGCCGAGAAACCGGAAAGCCGTGTCAGAGCTTCAGGCGCAAGAAGCCCCTCCACGCCGACGGCTTGACCGCCAAGCGCTTCCACGGCGGCCACCTGGTCGCGCGTGGCAGCAGCCCCCGGCCCAAGGCAAAGAACCGGCGGGCGAGATATTTCCGTCAGGCGGTTCAGCTCCCCCGTCGGGCCGGGCATCAGGCGTTCTTCGATCTTGCGCGGCGTAACAGCGGCAAGCCGGCGGCCGATCAGGGCTTCGTCGGCTGCGGGCAGATGTTCTTCCGCGTTCACCTGCGGCCCCGGGGCAGCAAAGAAGCGCGGAACGTAATTCGGCCCGCCCGCTTTTGGCCCCGTGCCCGAAAGCCCCTCACCGCCGAACGGCTGAGAGCCGACAATCGCACCGATCTGGTTGCGGTTGACATAGATGTTGCCGACATGGATCGCATCCGACACCTCCTGCACGCGGCTGTCGATGCGGGTGTGCAGGCCAAAGGTCAGGCCATAACCGCGGGCATTGATATCCGCGATAACCTTGTCGATCTCGGCGCCCTTGAAGGTGGCGACATGCAGGACAGGTCCGAAGATCTCACGCTCCAGATCAGCGATGCCGTTCACCTTCAACAAGGTCGGCGGGATGAAATACCCCGTCGAAGGCACGCTGACCTTGTGCAGCACGCGGCCCTTGTTGGCGGCAAGATATTCGGCAATGCCGTCACGCGCGCGTGTGTCGATCACCGGGCCGACATCGGTTTCGAGATGCCACGGATCACCCACGCGCAATTCATCCATCGCGCCCTTGATCATCTCGATCAGGTGGGGCGCGATGTCTTCCTGCACGTAAAGGCACCGCAAGGCCGAACAGCGCTGCCCGGCCGAACGGAAGGCCCCGTTCACGATGTCGCGCACCGCCTGCTCCGGAAGCGCGGTGGAATCAACGATCATCGCGTTCAGGCCGCCCGTTTCTGCGATCAGCGGCGCGCCGGGCTTCAGGTTCGCGGCCATGTTCCGCGCGATGGTTTGTGCTGTCGCTGTGGAGCCGGTGAAAACCATGCCCGCCACGCGCGGATCGGTTGCCAGCGCAGCCCCGACGATGCTGCCGCGCCCCGGCAGCAGCTGCAGTGCGGCAAGCGGCACACCCGCCTGATGCAGCAACCGTACGCCAAGGGCGGCGATCACGGGCGTCGTCTCGGCCGGCTTGGCGATCACGGCATTGCCCGCGATCAGGGCAGCCGCGATCTGGCCGGTGAAGATGGCCAGCGGGAAGTTCCACGGGCTGATCGCACCGATGATGCCACGCGCCTGACCGTCATGCCCTTCGGCCGCGTAATACCGCAGGAAATCCACCGCCTCGCGCAGTTCGGCAACGGCATCGCCCAGCGATTTGCCCGCCTCACGCGCAAGTATTCCAAAGATTGGCCCGAAGTTTTCCTCGTAAAGGTCGGCAGCACGCAGCAGAACCTCGGCCCGCGTCGCGGCGGGGGCATCCCAGACGCGCGCATCATCGATCGCGCGGGTGGTCGTGGCGGCATCCACCATCAAGACCTTCGCGATGGCCGCGCCGGTGGCGGGGTTCACAACATCGCCCATCTCGCCCGTGGCTTCGCGAACGGTCAGCGGCAGCGCATCGGGCAGCGTGATGTCGCGGGCCGCCTCGATCCGCGCCAGCGTTTCTTCATCGCTCAAATCGAACCCGGTGGAGTTTTTCCGCGCCCCGAACAATGCGGGCGGCGCAACAAGCGAGGACGGCGCCGTGCGCGGTGTGCTGAAGGGATCGCGGGCGACCTCCTCGGGCGCGATGGCTTCGTCGACGATCTGGTTCACGAAGCTGCTGTTGGCACCGTTTTCCAGCAGGCGCCGCACAAGATAGGCCAGCAGGTCGCGATGCGCACCAACGGGCGCATAAATGCGGCAGCGGGCCTTGCTTTCGCGCAGCACGATATCATGCAGGCGTTCGCCCATGCCGTGCAGGCGCTGGAATTCGAAGCGGATATCGCCCGCCATTTCAAGAATGGCGGCAACGGTGTGGGCGTTGTGCGTGGCGAATTGCGGATAGATGCGATCCGAATAACCGATCAGCTTCTGCGCGTTCGCGATGAAGCTGATATCGGTCGCGGCTTTGCTGGTGAACAGCGGGAAATCTTCCAGCCCTTCCACCTGTGCGCGCTTGATCTCGGTGTCCCAATAAGCACCCTTGACCAGCCGGACCATGATGCGGCGGTCAAGCCGAGTGGCCAGAGCGTGCAACCGGTCGATGGTCTGCCCCGCACGCTTGCCATAGGCCTGAACGACCACCCCGAACCCGTCCCATCCCGAAAGCGAGGGGTCTGACAGAACCGCCTCGATCACCTTCAGCGACAGCACAAGGCGGTCCTGCTCCTCGGCGTCGATGTTCATCCCCATGTTCGCCGCCTTGGCCTGCTTGGCCAGCCGCAGGACAACGGGCACCAGCTCGCGCATCACGCGGGCTTCTTGCGCGACCTCATACCGCGGATGCAGCGCCGACAGCTTGATGGAGATCCCGGGATTGGTTTCGACCGAGCCGCCTGCCGACACACCGATGCAGGCCTTGCCGATGGCGGCGATGGCATCGGAATAGGCGCGATCATACCGTGCGGCGTCGGCCGCGGTCATCGCCGCTTCGCCCAGCATGTCATAGCTGTAGGTGAAGCCTTCGGCCTCGCGCGTCTTGGCGCGGGTCAGCGCGGCTTCGATGGTCTGGCCCAGCACGAACTGCCGGCCCATCTCCTTCATCGCGCGGGCCACCGCACTGCGGATCACAGGTTCGCCCAAGCGGCGGACCATGCGCCGCAGCGTGCCGGCCTGATCGTCGTCCAGCACCTTGCCCGTCAGCATCAGCGCCCATGTCGAGGCGTTGACAAGGCTGGATGTCGCCTCGCCCAGATGCTTGCCCCAGTCCGAAGGGGCGATCTTGTCCTCGATCAGCGCATCGATGGTGATGCGGTCGGGCACGCGCAACATCGCTTCGGCCAGACACATCAGGGCAACGCCTTCACGGGTGGACAGGCCGTATTCTGAAAGGAAATGCTCCATCAGCGACGGCTTCGCCTCGGCGCGGATGCGGCGCACCAGCTCGGCGGCGCGGCGCGTGATGGCGGCGCGTTGCGCGTCATCCAGACCGGCAGCAGTAGTCAACTCGGCCAGCAACGCAGCCTCGTTGCGCAGCTTGGCATCAGTTGTGAATTCGGGTGCGGTGACACTGCTCATGCCGATCTCCATTTTTCGAAGAAGGCACCTATATCAAATCCAATGTGGGCCGTTTGACCATTTATAGAGTTAAGTGAGGTCTTTCGGACCGTATTTATGGCATAGTTCAGGACGAAAGCGCGGCAAGTCCCATTCAAACCCGCCATCGGCACAGGGGTGAATCGCCCGGAACCTAGAAATTCACCGCGCTCCAAGGATTACGTCGCATCTCATCTTGTATGATCTATTGCCCTTCACGTACGCCCAAGCGCCGCCATTTCCCGGAATTACCTTTTTTATCTGGCGTCCACTTGTCATATAAGAGATGACTGTGCCGCATGCATATCGGCAATCGGAGGCATTGGTGAGCAATCAACCCGCCGGGATCTTCCCGCTGCAATCTGTCTTCGCGCAGGGCCTGTTTTGGATGGCACTCAGCATGGGATCGTTTATCGCGATGTCCGTGGGTTCGCGCGAACTGGCCGAAACGCTGTCCATCCGGCAGGTTCTGTTCTTCCGTGCGCTTGTGGGGCTTTTCGTGCTTCTGGCCGTCGGCCGCGCGCTGTTCCCCGAGGTGCGCCGGATGACGCAGGTGCGGCTTCACGTCATCCGCAACGTCGTCCACTTCACGGCGCAGTATTTCTGGACCATCGGGATCGTCCTGCTGCCGCTTGCCTCCGTTTTCGCGCTGGAATTCACGATGCCCATTTGGGTGGCCCTGTTTGCATGGCTGCTTCTGCGCGAGCGTCTGACGCAAAGGCGGATCCTGGCCACCATCGGCGGGTTCGTCGGCGTTCTGGTCATCGTGCGCCCCGGCGCGGGCATGATCGATCCCGCCGCGGGCCTGGTTCTGGTGGCGGCGGCCGGATACGGGCTGTCGCTGATCATGGTCAAGCGGCTTACGCAGCACTGCTCTCCGGGGGCGATCGTGGTGTGGATGATCCTGATCCAGCTGCCCCTTGGCTTCATCGCCGCGGTGACCGACTGGCGCCCCGTTCACCTGACGGATGTGCCCTGGATGGTGGTGGCCGGCGCAGGCGCGCTTGCGGCCCATTACTGCCAGGCGCAGGCGCTCAAGCGGCTGGAGGCGTCAGTGGTCATACCCATTGATTTCCTGCGTGTGCCGCTGGCCGCACTTGCCGGGTTCTACCTTTACGGCGAGGCGATCGACATCTGGGTCTTCCTTGGCGGGGCCATCATCCTGCTGTCGAACTTCCAGGCCGTCTTGGCCGAACAGCGCGAAAAACGGCAGCAGGCGTAGGAAGATCAGCCGGAGGCTTTCGCCTGACGCAGCGCACGTTCCAGCGCGTCCAGAAACCGCGAACGATCCGCCTTGGAAAACCCGCGCCCGCCGCCCTGCCGGAACGGATCGGCGGATCGCAGATCGGCCATCAGATCGCGCGTGGCCAGTACGTTTCCGATATTCGCAGCCGTCAGCGCATCGCCATCGGGGCGCAGCACCAGCGCCCCCGCCTCCACGCAGCGGGCGGCAAGGGGGATATCATTGGTGACAACGACATCCCCCCGCCCGGCACGGTCCGCGATCCACATATCGGCCACATCCGGCCCTTCGGCCACAAACACGCTTTCGATCAGCGGGTTCGCCGACGGGCGGATGCCACCGTTGGATACCATGAACACCCGCACCCCGTGGCGGCTTGCCACCCGCTCAACCTCCGCCTTGACGGGGCAGGCATCGGCATCGACATAAAGCTCAGTCATAAAGGGCGCGGGCATGGAAGCCGATATGATCTTCCATGAAGGTGGAAACGAAGAAATAGCTGTGGTCATAGCCGCGCTGCATGCGGAAGATTCCGTCCTGACGGCGCGCAGCCATCGCCTCGGCCAGCGCCTCTGGGCGCAGAAGGTCAAGGAACTGGTCCGAGGCGCCCTGATCCACCAGAACCGGCCCGTCAAAGCCCCGCTTCTTCATCAGCAGCGTGGAATCATGCGCGGCCCACGTGCTTTCATCATCGCCCAGATAGGCCGCGAACTGCTTGCGCCCCCAATCGGACGCCGTCGGGTTGGCGATCGGCGCGAAGGCGGAAACAGACCGGAAGCGCCCCGGCAGCCCCATCGCAATGGTCAGCGCGCCATGTCCGCCCATTGAATGGCCGCTGATCGCCTGCCGCCCGTCATCCAGCGGAAAGGCCTTGAACAGCATCTCGGGCAATTCGGCGGTCACGTAATCCCACATGCGGAAATGCGGCGCCCAGGGCGTCTGGGTGGCGTTGACGTAAAAGCCCGCCCCCTGCCCCAGATCATAAGCCTCGTCATCGGCCACCCCTTCGCCGCGCGGCGAGGTGTCGGGGAAAACCAGCGCGATGCCTTCCGCAGCCGCCCATTGCTGGGCACCCGCCTTCACCATCGCGTTTTCATGGGTGCAGGTCAGGCCCGAAAGGTACCACAGCACCGGCACGGGCGCATGCTCCGCCTCTTCCGGCAGGAACAGCCCGAAGGTCATGTCGCAGCCCGTGGCGTCCGATGTGTGCGTGTAAACGCCCTGCACGCCGCCGAAGGCACGGTTTTCCGAACGGGTCTTCATCATATCCCTCCGCATGATTGGTGGGGCTGACCGTTTCACGCAGATCGCCCCGGTGCAAGCCTCAGTCAGCCAGCACCTCCACGCGGCGGTTGCGTTCGCGTCCGGCTTCGGTGGCATTGGTGTCGCGCGGGGCGAAAGGGCCGACGCCTTCGGCCTGCAAACGATCCGCCGCGATCCCCTGCCCGATCAGCCAGTCGCGCACCGCGCCGGCCCGTGCCTGCGACAGCGCGACATTCACCTCCCGCCCGCCCGAGGCGTCGGTGTGACCCACCAGCGTGATGCTGCGGCCCGGATTTTCATTCAGCCAGTCCAGCAACTGCGCCAGCACCGGCTGATCGCCGCTCAGCGAGGCACTGCCTGCGGCGAAGGCCAGCCCCTCCAGCACCCGTGGCAGCCCGTCCTGCGCCTGCCGTTCCGGTTCCGGCTCCGGCACGGGGGCGGGGGCCGTCGCGGGGGCGGCATCGGTGGGCTGCACCTGCACCACCTCGATGAAGCCAAGGTCCGCAGTGCGGCTGACCATCACCCCGATCCGCCCCTCCTCCTTCGCCGCGGTCATATAACGAAAGTCGCCCAGATCGACATGCATCTCAGGCTCGGGAAACAACGACACGGAGTAGCGGAAATCGTATCCGCCACAGTCATCGGTTCCGCAATCCAGCCGCAGCGTCCAGCCCTCGGCTAGAAGCGCCTCCCGGATCGGGCGCAGCAGCGAAAGCGTCGTGAACCCTTCGGGCGGGCTCGTCTGCCACGCGGTGCGCGTCACCCGGCCTTCCACAGCCTCGGTGGGAAAACCTTCGGGCGTCCATGCGCCCAGCGGAAGGGTCACGCGGTCCAGCGGCAGATCCGCGCTGCGCGTCACGGTGGCCTCCCCTTCCACCGGCGGGGTGAAGGCGGCGGCGGGACAGGCGATCAGAACAAAGGCAAGGGCACGGAAGATCACGCTGCCGCCTTTCGATAGTGATAGCGGCCGCATTCCGTCATCCCCGCAGCGACATAAAGCGCACGCGCGGGGTGGTTGGCCGTTGTGACCACCAGCGCAAGCTGCGCAGCCCCCTGCTGCTGCGCCCAAAGGGCCGCGCCACGCAGCAGATCGCGCGCGATGCCGCGGCGTCGATGGGTTTGGGCCACCTCAAGCGCGTGCAGAACCGCCAAATCGCCGTTCAACGCCACGAAACCGGCACCACCTTCTTCGGCGATCACGCATTTGCGGCCCGCCACCCGATCCATCACCGCAAGACGGGGCGGCCCGACCTTGCCCGAAAGCGCCCACATCGCAAGCGTGACGTCCGGAACTGGCCACTCCGCAACAGCGCGCGAGGCCCCTGCAAGCCCGCCAACGGGGGCACAGTAGGTCACGCTCTCATCCTCAACGGTGTAGCCAAGATCCGCCAGCGCGGCATCAAGCCGGGCCTCATCCCCCCGCACCATCACAAGGGGCGGCGGCGCGCCATCATATTCCCCTTCCAGCGTGGCGGCAGAAACGCGCCCGCCGCCGCCCGCGCCGTCACGCAGCATCCACGGCCCCTGCCGCCACATGCGCGCGGGCGGCCAGGTGGGCGCCATGCGGGCGATGAGGCAGGTCATGCGGTCAGGTCGGTCAGGCGGGCCATCGCCTCGTCAAGGCGGGCGGCGTCCGTACCGCGGATCACGAGGTTGGTGCCCGTCACCCCGTCCTGCACGAAAGGATAGCTGCCCATCGAAAGATCGGGATACTCGGTGGCCAGGGCACCGAAGGGACCGGCGATATCACCCTCCCCCCGTTCCACCCGCAACGAGCGGCTGAGCAACGGCTGACCCTTGGCCAGCCCCGACAACACCCCCGCCAGCATCGCGTGGAACACGTTCGGCACGCCGGCCATCACATGCACATTGCCGATGGTGAAGCCGGGCGCGACAGAAACAGGGTTTTCGATCAGCGTGGCCGTATCGGGAATGCGGGCCATGCGCTTGCGCGCCTCGTTGAAGTCGCGCCCCGTCTTTTCGTAATGCGCCCCCAGCAGCGCGGCGGCATCCGCGCGCACATCGATATGCACGCCAAAGGCCGCGGCCACGGCATCGGCGGTGATGTCGTCATGCGTCGGCCCGATCCCGCCCGAGGTGAACACATGATCATACGCCCTGCGCAGCGCGTTCAGGGCTTCTACGATGGCGGCCTGATCGTCGGCGACGAACCGCACCTCACGCAGGTCGATCCCCGCTGCCGTCAACTCCTGCGCCAGATGGTGGGAATTGCTGTCGCGCGTACGGCCGGACAGGATCTCGTCCCCGATGACCAGCATGGCGGCGGTGGCGTTGGGCATGGCTGCATCCTTCTGTTCCGCCAAGGTATAGGCTGCGCCCGTGCCGGTTCCAAGGGCGGGGGTGGCGCTTGGCGTGCAAGGCGCTTATCTTTGCGAAAGGACAGAAAGGACCAGACCGTTGGAAGAAAGCCGAGGCCGCGTCACCCGCGAGGGTATCCGCATTTACGATCCGCAGGAATTCGAGGGAATGCGCGTGGCCGGCCGTGCCGCCGCCGAGATCCTTGACGCCGTGACGCCGCATGTGGTGCCCGGCACGACCACCGCCGCCATCGATGCCTTCATCGAGGACGAAGTGAAGCGCATGGGCGTCACCTCGGCCACGATCGGCTACAAGGGGTATCGCCACGCGTCCTGCATCTCCATCAACCACGTGGTCTGCCACGGCATTCCGGGGCCCAAGGTGGTCAAGGACGGCGATATCATGAATATCGACGTGACCGTGATCGTCGATGGCTGGTTCGGTGACAGCAGCCGCATGTACGTGGCCGGCACCGCCAACCGCAAGGCCGAACGGCTGATCGACGTGACGCATGACGCGCTGATGGTCGGGATCGAAGCGGTGAAGCCCGGCAACACCTTCGGCGATATCGGCCATGCCATCCAGACCTTCGTCGAAGGCAACCGCATGTCGGTGGTGCGCGATTTCTGCGGCCACGGCATCGGGCGGGTTTTCCATGCGCCGCCGAACGTGCTGCACTATGGCCGCGCGGGATCGGGCGCGGTTCTGGAAGAAGGCATGATCTTCACGATCGAGCCGATGGTGAACCTTGGCCGCCCCGAAACCAAGGTCCTGTCCGATGACTGGACGGCGGTGACGCGCGACAAATCGCTTTCGGCGCAGTTCGAACATTCCGTCGCCGTCACGGCAGACGGGGTAGAGATCTTCACGCTGTCGCCCAAGGGCATCTTCCACCCTTCCAAGCGCTGAAGGTCACAGCCCCAGAAGTGCGGGCAGATCGTCCATGCTGTCAAAAACAGTCGCGCCTTCATCTGCAAGGCGCGTGTTCCCGCCGGGGGCATAACCGAAGCACGGGATGCCCGCCGCGCGCGCCGCACGTGCGCCGGTCGGGCTGTCCTCGATCACGGCGCAATCGGCGGGATCATGGCCAAGAAAGCGCGCGACGTGGCGGTAAAGGCCCGGGTCCGGCTTGGGCATGTTCAGTTCCTGCCCTGAAAAGACGCGCCCCTCCAGCCGCCGCCAGACATCTGGATGCTGGCCCAGCGTGATCATCATCTTTTCGGTCGTGCCGTTCGATCCCACGGCATAGGGAATTTTCGCCGCATCCAGCCGATCCAGCAGGCCCGGAATGCCCGGCACCAGCGGCGTATGCTGGCGCAGCAGCGCATAGATGCGGGCATAGATGTCCTGCACCCACGTTTCGGGCAGGTCCGCCCCAAGCTGGCGCGCGGCGCGGAACACGCCGGGAATGGTGCCGCCCAGAAACAGCCGCTCCACGCCGTCATGGTCCAGTTCCAGCCCATGCGCGGCCAGATCGCGGGTGATCAGGTCCAGCGTCGGCGGCTCGCTGTCCACCAGAACGCCGTCACAGTCGAAGATCACGGCACGTATCATGCGGACGGTCCTTTCAGGATGGTGATGTGGGTTTCACCGTAACGGCGTCGATCCAGCATGTCGAACGCGGCGGGCGGCGCGGGCGCGGCCCCTTCTTCCCAAACGATCAACGCATCGGGGGCCAGCCAGCCACCCTCAAGGCAGGAGGCCAGCGCACGCTCCCCCAGACCTTTCCCATAGGGCGGATCAAGGAACACGAGGTCATAACCCGCAGCGCGGTTCGGCCCCATCTTCGCCGCATCGCGCCGCCAGATGTCAGTCACGCCGCCAGTGCGCGTGATCTCCACGTTGCGGCGCAGCAGGCCGCGGGCGGTTGCACCATCATCCACGAAGGTGGCGCGGGCGGCACCACGGCTGATCGCCTCCAGCCCCAAGGCACCGGTGCCCGCGAAAAGATCCAGCACCCGCGCATCGGTGATGGGATCGTCATACCCGCCATTGATCAGCAGGTTGAAGATCGCCTCGCGCACACGGTCCGAGGTGGGACGCAGATGCGCGGCGGCATCCCCCGCCCCCACATCCGCCAGATGGGTGCCGCGCATGCGGCCACCGACGATCCTCATAGCAGGTCCTTCACGGTTGCGGCGCTTGCCACGGCTTCGGGCGCCGGGGAACGGTTGGCCTCGATCAGCCGCTTGCCGACCATATAGGCGCGCGGATCATTCGCCGCATCCACCGCCAGAAGCCGGCCTGCCGCGAAATACCAGAACGAGGTGCCCGCCTCTCGCCGCACCACCACGCGATCATGGCCCCGATGCAGCCCCGCGATCTGAAGCTTCACGTCATACTGATCGGACCAGAACCAAGGTTTGGGCACATAATCCTGCGCCGCACCCAGCATGTTCGCCGCCACGGTTTCGGCATGATCGATGGCATGCGGCACGGATTCCAGCCGCAGCCGTTCGCCCCCATGCAGAAACGAGGCGCAATCGCCCGCCGCCCAGATGGCGCCATCCGATGTGCGGCCCCGCGCATCCACCGCGATCCCGTTATCGAGCGCCAGCCCCGCAGCCTCGGCCAGCGCGGTGGCAGGGGCGATGCCGATGCCGGCGATCACGAAATCGCAGGGGATGATGCGCCCGTCGGTCAGCCGCACGGCCGAAACCGTGCCCTCCCCCTCCAGCCCCGCCAGCGCGGCACCTTCCAGAAGCGTGACGCCATGGGCATGATGCAGGTCGCGGAAGAAATCCGCCGTTTCGGCACTGGCCACGCGCGACAGGATGCGTGGCGCGGCCTCAAGCACCGTCACCTCCAGCCCCAGCTTTGCGGCAACGGCGGCCGCTTCCAGCCCGATGAAGCCGCCGCCCACGATCACCACCCGCGCCCCGGGGACGAAACGCGCCCGCATCGCATCCACATCGGCCACCGTGCGCACCGTGAACACGCCGGCCAGATCGGTTGGCAATCGCCGCGCGACCGATCCCGTGGTCAGCGCCAGCATGTCATAGGGCAGAACCTTGGCCCCCATCCGCACGCAGCGGGCGTTGCGGTCGATGCCGGTGACGCGGCAGCCCGTCCGCAATTCGATGTTCTGATCGGCATAGAAGCTGTCGGCGCGCAGGGTCAGGCGATCCACGTCCATTTCGCCCAGCAGGTAGGCTTTGGAAAGGGGCGGGCGCTGGTAGGGGGCCACAGGCTCCTCGCCGATCAGCGTGATGCGGCCCGTTGCACCCAAGGCGCGCAGCTTTGCCGCCAGCGCCACACCGGCCTGCCCGGCCCCCACAACCACGATATCGTTCATCTTCGCCATGCCCCGCCTTTGCCGCGCAGCCTATATCCCGCGCAGCGGCAGGTGCAACTACCGCTCCTCGTGGTCGCGCCGGAAGGGACCATAGGATGTGAGCACCTCGATCTCCTCATCCACCGCGGCGCGTTCCGCTTCAAGATACTGCGCGACGGCCTTGGCGAAGGCAGGGTTCGCGATCCAGTGCAGCGAATGGGTTTCCACCGGCAGATAACCCCGCGCCAACTTGTGTTCCCCCTGCGCGCCCGCTTCCACATGCGAAATGCCATGTGCGATGGCCCAGTCCATCGCCTGATAATAGCACATCTCGAAATGCAGGCAGGGATGGTGTTCGCTGCTGCCCCAGTACCGGCCATAAAGCGTTTCGCGGCCGATGAAGTTCAGCGCACCCGCCACCCAGCGCCCGTCCCGTTCGGCCATGACCAGCAGGATGTCGTCCGCCATCGTTTCGTGGATGGCATCGAAGAACGCCCGCGTCAGATACGGGCGCCCCCATTTGCGTGCGCCCGTATCCTGGTAAAAGCGCCAAAAAGCATCCCAGTGTTCGGGCCGAAGCCGGTCACCGGTGAAGGCGTGGATCGTGCCGCCGAAAGCCTGCGCCACCTCCCGCTCTTTCCGCAGGGTCTTGCGCTTGCGCGAGGAAAGGTCGGCCAGAAAGGCGTCGAAGCTGGCATAGCCGCGGTTCTGCCAGTGAAACTGCTGGCTGGCACGGGGCATCAGGCCCAGTTCCGCGCCAGCCAGCGCCTCGTCCTTCGTGCAGAAGGTGACGTGGACCGAGGAAAGATCGTTCCCCTTGGCAAGCGCCAGCGCACCTTGGATCAGGGCGCTGCGGCCCGTATCCTCAAGCCCCGGAAGGGTCAGGAAACGCCGCCCCGTGGCGGGGGTGAAGGGAACTGCGATCTGCAGCTTGGGATAGTAATCACCCCCCGCCCGTTCGAACGCATCCGCCCATGCGAAATCGAAGATGTATTCGCCCTGGCTGTGGCTTTTGACGTAAAGCGGCGCGGCTGCCACGATCCGCCCGTCGATGCTGGCCGTCAGCGGCCGCGCGTCCCAGCCCGACCGCCCGCCGGTGGAGCCGCTTCGCTCCAGCGCCAGAAGAAAGCGATGGGTGGTGAAAGGATCAGCGGGGCGTCCGCCCTCCGGATTGGCCACCGCATCCCAATCATCGGGCGGAATGCTGGCGTACCCGTCATGCGCGGTAACTTCGATCTGTGTGCTCATGCGCCCAATGCTGGCGCATGCGCGGGTTGCGTCAAGCGCCGATGGAAGCGTCATAACCTTCGAAGGTCACATTGTCGGCAACGCGGCGGGCGGTTGCCTCCTCTTGCGGGGTGCGGATCGTCCAGCACAGGATGGCTGCCCCCTGCGCCTTCAGATCCGCCACGCGGATGCGGTCCAGGTCCCGCGCCTGATGCGAGATGAAGCAGGCGCCCGCGCGATCATAATCGGGAATGTCCCGCAGCCGCGCGCAGGCTTCCGCGCCCAACTCCGGCCAATCGCCGGGCGCGTAATCGCAGGTGGTGATGCCGCGCGGGATATGCGGGGCAAGATCCGCCATCAGGACCACAGTTTCGGGGTTGAACCCCATCAACGCCACCGGCCCGCGATATCCCTCCAGTGCCTTGGCCGTTGCCCGTTCCAGCGCGCCGGTAAAGGGCGTCTGGTCCTTGATCTCGATCAGCAGGGGCACCTGTCCATCCACGATTTCCAGCACCTCGGCCAGCGTCGGGATCGTCTCAACGCTGTCCGTCAGCACGATCTGCGACAGTTCGGCTGCGGTGCGGGCAGCAACAGGTCCCGCCTGCCCTGTCAGCCTGTCCAGCACATCGTCATGGAACACCACCGGCACGGCATCCGCCGAAAGCTGAAGGTCGATCTCGATGGCATAGCCGGCCTTCATCGCCGCGCGGATGGCCGCGCGCGAATTTTCGATCCGCCCCGCCGTGCGATCGTGCAAGGCGCGATGGGCGACGGGCAGGCGCAGGAAGTCGGGATGCAGCATCAGCGAAGCTCGAAGATCGCCTCGATCTCGACGGAAACGCCGCCGGGAAGCGAGGCCGCCGAAACCGCCGAACGCGCGTGCCGCCCCGCATCCCCGAACACCTCCACCATCAGGTCGGAAGCACCGTTGATGACTGCCGGCTGGTCCGTGAAATCGGGGGTGGAGTTTACGAAGCCCACCAGCTTCACCACCCGCGCGATCCGGTCCAGATCCCCGCCGCAGGCCGCCTTGGCCTGTGCGATTAGGCTCAGCGCGCAGAAACGGGCCGCCTCGCGCCCCTGCTCTGTCGTGATGCCATCGCCCAGCTTGCCGTTTGTGCCGCGGCTGATCTGGCCCGACACGAACAGCTGGTTCCCGGTCTGCACGAACGGAACATAGTTTGCCACCGGCGGGGGGGCGTCGGGCAGGCTGAGGCCCAGTTCGGCAAGGCGGTTTTCGATGGCGGACATGGGAAGGCTCCTTCAGGGATCTGGCGGCAGGCTAGTGACGCCCCCGCCGTCTGACAAGTCAGCTTTCGCGGAACGCCCGGTCGAAATAGCTGGTCAGCGGATGCAGCAGATATGCCATGGGCGAACGGCTTCCCGTGCGGATGAATGCCTCTGCCGGCATGCCGGGCGTCAGCACCAGCCCCTCGGGCACGGCCAGTTCGATGCGGGCCAGATAAAAGCTGTTTCCCTGATCATCATGCATCGTATCGGGCGTGACCTGGATCACCCGCCCTTCCAGTTCCGGCATGGTCCGTGCCGAAAACGCGGGCAGGACCAGACGCACCGTCTGCCCCGCCCACACCTCGTCCACATTCAGGGGCGGGATGCGCGCCTGCACAAATAGGGGGTCATCCTGCGGAACGATCTCCAGCAGCGGCTCTGCCGGTTTCAGCACGGCCTTGGGGCTGATAGTCAGGCCCAGCACCCTTCCCGCGATCGGCGCCCGGACTTCCAGCCGCGCGATCCGCTCCGACAGGGCGCGGCGGCGTTCGGCAAGCTCCCCCCGCTGGTGTTCGATGTCGCGCAGCCGGGAAATAGCCTCCTCGCGCCGCTGCGAGGCTAGGCCCAGCGCCTGCAGCCTGTATTCGCTGATCCGGCCACGGGCCTCGGCTTCCCGGGCGGCAAGGGCCCCCATCTCTCCCTCAAGGCGGGCCTCCTCGCGTTCAAGCGCGCGCACGCGGGCCCGCTGCGTCAGCCCCTGCTTCAGAAGTTCGCGCTGATCGGCCAGATCGTCGGCCACAAGTTCTGCCTGCCGCCGCCCCGCCTCTTTCTGGGCAAGGATACCGGTAATCTGATCGGCCACCTGTGCCTCGCGCCGTGAAAGCTGGTCAAGCTGCGCGGCCAGCGTATCGGCGCGGGCCGAGAACAGCGCGCGCTGGCCGGACATGACCTTCGCATCGGTCAGTTCAGCAGGAAAGACCACGGTGGCGGCGCCGTCCCGCTCTGCCTCCAGCCGGGCGCGGCGGGCGGTAAGTTCCGTCCATTTGCCCTGAACGACAGCATGTTCGAACCGCAGGTCCGCCCCGTTAAGGCGAACCAGAAGATCGCCCGCCTGCACCGCCTGCCCTTCCAGAACGGCAACATGATCCACCACGCCGCCATCGGGATGCTGGACCAGCTGGCGGTTCTGCGTCACCCGGATCTCGGCCGGGGCAACCACCGCGCCATCGATGCGGGCGAGCATTGCCCACGCCCCGAAACCCGCGACCAGCAAGGCCAGCACGCCAAGGCCGAACAGGACGGGCGTCCTTATGGCGAAGGTCATGCCGCCCCCCTTTCGTGCAGGATGTCGCTATGGTTGCGCACCATCTGGCGCAGGATCGCCTCGCGCGGGCCGATGGCGCGCATGATGCCGCCTTCCAGCACCATAAGCCGTTCGCAATCGCGGATCGCGGCCGGGCGGTGCGTGATGACCAGTGCCGCCCCGCCCCGCGCCTTCAACGTGCGCAGGGCCGAGTGCAGCGCCTCCGTCCCCGCGGCATCAAGGCTGGCGTTCGGTTCGTCCAGCAGCAGCAGCACCGGATCGCCGTAAAGGGCGCGGGCAAGACCGATGCGCTGGATCTGCCCGCCGGAAAGCTGCGTCCCGATGGCCGAGATGCGCGTGTCATAGCCCTGCGGCAGCGCAAGGATCATCTCATGCGCGGCGGCGCGGCGGGCGGCGGCCACAACCTGATCGGAATCCGGTGCATCCAGCCGCGCGATGTTTTCCGCCACCGTTCCGTCAAGCAGCGTTACCCGTTGCGGCAGATACCCAAGATGCCGGCCCAGCACATCGCCGTCATACTGATCCAGCGCCGCACCGCCCAGCCGGACGTGCCCCGTCTGGGCCGGCCATGTCCCGACCAGCGCACGGATCAATGACGTCTTGCCCGCGCCTGAATCGCCGATCACGCCCAGCGCCTCGCCCGGGATCAAATCGAACCCGATGCCGCGCAGAACGGGAGCGGACGCACCGGGCGGAACGACCGTCAGATCCCGCACCTCAAGCCGCGCTTCTGGGCGCGGAAGCGAAAGGCGCGGAACGGGCGGGGGTTCTTCGGCCAGAAACCGGCCCAGCCGCGTCCAGCCTTCGCGGGCCCGCATCACCGCGCCCCAATGGCCGATGATCGTCTCTATCGGCGTCAGGGCCTTTCCCATCAGGATGGAGGTCGCGATCATCACCCCGGCCCCAACTTCGTGCTGCAACACCAGCCATGCCCCAAGGCCCAGCATTCCCGATTGCAGCATCAGCCGCAGCGTCCGCGTCAACAAGGCGAACGCGCCGGTGATTGCCCCGCCTTCCACCCCGCGCACCAGCCCTGCCAGACGCGCCTGCTGCCAGCGCGCCAGAACCGCGCCGCGCATGCCCAGCGCGCGCACAACCTCGGAATCCGCCAGCATCGCCTGGGCCATCCGCTCGGCCTCGGCATTCAGGCGCGACGCCCCGGCTGCTGGGCGTTCAGCCATCCGCCGGTTCAAAAGCGTCAGCGCCACAAGAACCGCGCCGCCTCCCACCGCCAGCGCCCCAAGCGCCGGATGAAACACGAAGATCAGCGCCGCAAAGAACGGCGTCCATGGCAGATCGAACATCGCCAGCATCGCGGGCGAGGCGAACAGACGCTGCACAGCCTCAAGATCCGCCGAGGCCGCACGCGCGGGCAAATGATCGGGATCGCGCGACAGCCGCCGCAGGGCGGCGCGGAACACGCGCGTATCCAGCGCCTGCTGAACCCGCGCGCCCAGCATCAGCATGATTCGACCACGCACCGCATCCAGCAGGCCCATCATTGCAAACAGGCCACAGGCCAGAAGCGACAGCGCCATCAGCGTTTCCGCAGAACGTGCCGCCAGAACGCGATCATACACCTGCATCATGTAAAGCGGGCCAGTCAGCATCAACACGTTGCAAACGCATGAGAAAATTGCGACTGCCGCGAAGGCGCCCCTTGACTGGCGCAGCGCCTGCCGCAGTTCGGGCGGCCCGCTTCTTGCTGTCATTGCTGCCATGATGCGCTTCGCCCCCAATCCTTCGGACGTTGTCATCGCCGGTCGAGCCGAATATGGCATGAGCATATGGCGGTGACATTCTGTCACGACTTCATGAGGGATTGGTAGGACATGGCCATTAAGAAAGCATTGCTTCGGCTGCCGATGATGGCCGCCATCTCGGGACTTGCGCTGCTTGCCGCCTGCGGGCCCGCGCCGCACGCAACCGGCACCGCCGATCCGCAGGAAGAGGTGAACCGCCAGCGCCACAACTTCAACAAGGGCGTCGACCGCCACGTGTTGCGCCCGGTTTCGCACACCTATGGCCATGTGCCCGGCCCCATCCGCACCGGCGTGTCCAACTTCGCCGAAAACCTTGAACTGCCAAGCGACGTGGTCAATGGCGTGCTTCAGGGCCGCCCGGGCAACGCACTTCAGAACACGGGCCGCTTCCTCGTCAACTCCACCATCGGGATCCTGGGCATCTTCGATCCGGCAAGCCACATCGGCATGCCCGCCAGGAAAACGGATTTCGGCGAAACGCTTTACACATGGGGCGTGGGAGAAGGCGTTTACGTTGAAAACCTGTTCTTCGGCCCGTCGACCGAACGTGACACCTGGGGCAAGATCGTGGACCAGATCGCCAACCCGCTGCACTTCCTGCTCGACAGTCCGGAAACCGGCTATACCACCGTCGCCAAGGGCGGCGAGGTACTGGATAAGCGCTACACCTATTCCGGTGCGTTCGATGACATCCTATATGACAGCGCGGACAGCTACTCGCAGGCCCGCCTCGCCTATCTCCAGAACCGGCGCTACACGCTGGAACAGAATGCGGGGGTTTCGGGAACTTCGGGCGGCGACGACGGGTTTATCGACCCATACGCCGACGCGTCCGGTGACGGGGCAGCCGCCCCGGCACCCGCTGATTTCATCGATCCCTACGAGGATGCCAATGCGCAATGATCTGACTTTCGCCCCCGCCCTGAGCCGCCGCGCGGTTACCGCCGGTCTGGCTGCGGGTGCCTGCTTCGTGGCGATGCCCTCGATGTCGCTTGCACAGGGCGGCGCCGATGCTGCCCGCCGCGCTGTTGAACAGGCCGTGGCCGATGTGAACCGCATCATCGCCTCGGGCCAGTCGCAACAGCAGATGTATGCTGATTTCGAACGGGTCTTCGCCACCTATGCCGATGTGGCGACCATTGCGCGTTCGACGCTTGGCGTTGCCGCACGGCAGGCCACGGCCGCGCAGCTGCAAGCCTATACGCAGGCCTATCAGGGCTATGTCTCGCGCAAGTATGGTCGCCGGTTCCGCGAATTCGTGGGTGGCCAGATCGAGGTGACGGGCGTCCGCCCGATCAAAAGTTATTACGAGGTTGTCTCGACCGCCTATACGCGCGGCAACTCGCCCGCCGATGTGCGCTGGCACGTGTCCACCAACAGCGGCAGCCCGAAGTTCTTCAACATCATCATCCAGGGCGTGAACATGCTCGCATCCGAGCGGACCGAGGTGCAGGCCATCCTCGATCAGCAGGGCGGCAGCATCGACCGGCTGACGCAGGCGCTTCGCAGCGCCTGATCGCCCTGCCGCGTTCGTGCAAAGGAAAAGGCGCCCCGCGGGGCGCCTTTTTTTTCATGCCTGTCTTATCCGCCGAAGGCGCGCATGACATCGTTTATGATCCGTTCGGCAACGTTCGGCTCCTGCCGCTGCCGTTGCGGCTGCGGCTGGGGCTGCGCTTCGGCCACGGGCGCGTTTGTAGGGGCTGCCGGCGGGGTACGGGGTTCGGGCACGATCTTGCGCAGCGGCTCCTTCGGGGTACCCTGCTCCACCCGCGTCATCACCTCGCGCCAGATGTCGGCAGGAAGCCCCCCGCCCGTGGTGCCTTTCAGCGGCGTGTTGTCGTCATATCCCATCCAGACGCCAACCACGTAATCGGCGGTGAAACCCACGAACCACGCATCCCGCGCGGCCTGCGTGGTACCGGTCTTGCCTGCCGCCTCGCGCCCGTCGGGCAGACGGGCCCGGCGACCGGTCCCGTTCTCGATCACCTGCGTCATCATGTAGGTCAGCAGCTGCGCGGCCTCGTCCGAGATGACACGTTCGCCCATGCCGCCTTCCTGCCCCATCAGCGGCGCGTCGTCGCCCCGCAGGCGCAGGCTGGTCAGGCCATAGGGTTCGACCGACATGCCGCCGTTCAGGATGCCGGCATAAGCGCCCGTCATTTCCAGCAGGGTCGCTTCGGACACCCCCAGCGCCAGCGAGGGGCTGTTCACGAGGTTGGAATGGATGCCGAACTTCTGCGCAACATCAATCACCTTTTCGCGGCCGACCGCCTCGGACACGCGCACCGCAGGAATGTTCAGCGAATGGGCCAGCGCATGCGTCAGCGTCACCACACCGCTGAAGGTGTGGTCATAGTTCGAGGGCGTCCATGGTCCCGATCCGGGAATGTTCAGCGTGAAGGGTTTGTCCTCCACGAAATCGGCCGGGCTAAATCCGGCATCCATCGCAGCGGCATAAACGAAGGGCTTGAAGGCCGAACCCGTCTGCCGCCGCGCCTGAACCGCACGGTTGAATGATCCCGCGGGGGCCACAGTGCGCCCGCCGACCATCGCGCGCACCGCGCCATCGGCCGACATCACGATGACCGCCGTTTGCGCCTTGGACCCTTCGCTGACCTTTTCCTTGAAAATCTGCGTCACCGCATCCTGAGCCGCGCGCTGGATGCGCTGGTCCATGGTGGTGTTGATGATCACATCCTCGGTCGTGTCGCGCGTCAGGAAATCGGGGCCCGACTCCATCAGCCAGTCGGCAAAGAACCCGCCCGAACGGTCATTGGCCGCGCCCGAAAGCTGCGCCGGATGCGACCTCGCATACTGCGCCTGCTCGGCGGTAAGATAGCCCTGCTCCTCCATCAGACCGACAATCACATTCGCGCGGTCGATGGCACGCTGAAGGTTGTTCGTCGGCGCGTAATAGGACGGCGCCCGCAGAAGGCCCGCAAGCATCGCCGCCTCGGCCGGATCGACATTGCGCGCCGACTTGCCGAAATACCGTTCGGCAGCAGCCTCGAACCCGCGGGCACCCGCGCCAAGATAGACGCGATTGAAATAGATGGTCAGGATGTCGGCCTTGGAATACTTGGCCTCCATCGCCAGTGCGTAGGGCACTTCCTTGATCTTGCGCCACAGGGTGGTGGTGCGGCAGTCGGCCTCGTATTCCGCTTCGGTCGCCCAGCGAGAGGCGTCGTATTCCACGCCTAGGCACAGAAGCTTGGCCACCTGCTGCGTGATGGTGGACCCGCCATTGCCATCGAACGGACCGCGCCCCGCGCGCAGGTTGATCGCCACCGCCGACGCAATGCCGCGCGGGCTGACGCCGAAGTGGCGATAAAAGCGCCGATCCTCGGTCGCGACGACGGCATTGCGCAGGTTTTCCGACGCATCCTCGGATCGCAGGGTGCCGCCATAGGTTTCGCCGCGCCACGCAAAGGTGGCCCCTTCCCTGTCCAGCATCGTCACGGATCCGCGCACCCGCGCATCCAGCAGATCGTTCACCTGTGGCAGCGTGGAGGCGAAATACAGCGTCGCCCCGCCCAAAAGAACAGCCAGCACGAACGCGCCGCGCCATGCCACGCCCCAGACCACGCGGCGGATCAGCGTCAGAAGGCCGATGATCAGGGCCATGACCGGATTGCGCCGCGGCCGCTTTGGCGGTTTGCGACGCGGTGCGGGCTTGCGCGGCCCGCCACCATTGCCGCCGTTTCCAGCGCCGGACGCGCCGCGCCCACCGCTTTTCTGCCCATAGCGCCGCTCCGCCACGAGGGGCGTGCGCCTTGTCGGTCCACTCATGCCTGTCTGCCCTTGTCTGCGCCCGAAGTCTTGTTTTGTGGGCGCACCATAGCGGCAAACCTCAAGGATGTTTAGGCCAACTTCTTGCAGGCGGCGTTCCATCGCCGCCTGCATTTTAGGCAAGCACCCACCCGTTTGGACAAATGAAAGGCCATGCGCTGCACCGGCTGCCTTATCGTTCGGCGGAACATTGTCCGGTGCCTGAAAAAACCGCCTTCTCGTCCTCAGGGGTCCGGCCGGGCCATAATAACAAGGGGATGCACGGGTGAAACTGATCATTGCAGCCATCAAACCGTTCAAGCTGGAGGAGGTCCGCGAAGCCCTGACCGCCATCGGCGTTCGCGGGATGATGGTCACGGAAATCAAGGGCTTCGGCTCGCAGTCGGGACATACGGAAATCTATCGCGGTGCCGAATATGCGGTGAACTTCGTTCCCAAGGTCCGTCTGGAAATCGTCGTGACCGACGCGCTGGCCGAACAGGTGGTGGAAACGATCCGCATCACCGCCCGCACTGACAAGATCGGCGATGGCAAGATCTTCGTGCTGGACGTGGATCACGCCGTCCGCGTGCGGACCGGCGAATTGAATGACGATGCGCTTTGATCGCGCGACAAGGGGACCGGTTCAAATGAAAGACTTCAAGACAACTATCGGCCTTGCCGCGCTTCTGGCCACGGCCGCGCTGCCCGCGCTGGCGCAAGACGCACCTGCCGCGCCGGAGGCCGCAGCAGCGGTTGCCGTTCCGACCGACGTGGCGTTCATCTTCAACACGCTTCTTTTCCTGATCGGGGGCTTTCTTGTCTTCTGGATGGCGGCCGGCTTTGCCATGCTGGAAGCGGGCCTTGTGCGGTCCAAGAACGTCGCGATGCAGTGCCTGAAGAACATCTCGCTGTTTTCGCTGGCCTGCACGATGTATTACCTTGTCGGCTACAACCTGATGTACCCGCTGGGCAACTGGAGCATCGGCTCCGACGAGACCGGCGGCTATCTTGGCGCCTTCGGGGTGGCCATCCTTGAAGCGGTGGGCGTGACGTCCGATGCGGTCGACGACTATTCCTATGCCTCCACGGGTTCGGACTTCTTCTTCCAGGTGATGTTCTGCGCCACCACGGCCTCCATCGTGTCGGGCGCACTGGCCGAACGCATCCGCCTTTGGCCCTTCCTGATCTTCACCGCCATCCTGACGGCGCTGATCTACCCGATCCAGGCCTCGTGGAAATGGGGCGGCGGGTTCCTTGACGCGGCCGGCTTCATGGATTTCGCAGGATCCACCGTGGTTCACTCGGTCGGTGGCTGGGCTGCGCTGGCGGGTGCCATCATCCTTGGGCCGCGCCTTGGCAAATACGCGCAGGGCCGCGTGGTGGCCTTCCCCGGCTCCAACCTGACGCTGGCGACACTGGGCACCTTCATCCTGTGGCTGGGCTGGTTCGGGTTCAACGGCGCTTCGCAGCTTGCGATGGGCACGATCAGCGACGTCGCCGATGTCAGCCGCGCCTTCGCCAACACGAACGCCGCCGCCGCGGGTGGTGCATTGGCCGCGCTTGCCATGACGCAGATCATGTACAAGAAGGTCGACCTGACGATGGTGCTGAACGGGGCGCTGGCCGGCCTCGTCTCCATCACAGCGGAACCGCTGTACCCCACGCTTGGCGGGGCGATCCTGATCGGCGCCGTCGGCGGCATCCTGGTCGTGCTGACCGTTCCGCTGCTGGATCGCGTCAAGATCGACGACGTGGTAGGTGCGATCCCCGTGCACCTTGTCTGCGGCATCTGGGGCACGCTGGCTGTCGTGTTCTCCAACCCTGATGCGACGCTTGGGGCGCAGCTGATGGGCATCGTGATCGTGGGCATCTTCGTCTTCGTCGTGTCGGCCATCGTGTGGCTGATCCTGCGCGCCACCACCGGCCTGCGGGCAACAGCGGAAGAAGAAACGCTGGGCTTCGATAAGGCCGAACTGGGTCTGGAAGCCTATCCGGAGTTCACGAAGCTCTGATCTCCCCAAAGGAAAGTGCCTTGAAAGCCCCGCCACCGGCGGGGCTGTTTGTCAAAGAACAGCGGCGATCGCCTTGGCAACAACGGGAATGCTGTCGCGGCTCAGCCCGGCCACGTTGATCCGGCTGTCATCCAGCATGTAAACGCCGTGCCGGTCCCGCAGCGCCTGCGCCTGCGCCACTGTCAGCCCAAGGCGAGAGAACATTCCCCGATGTTCGGCCACAAAGCCGAAGCGGTCAGTCTGGCAGGCGTCCCGCAGGGCCACGGCCAGCCCCCCGCGAAGCGCGATCATGCCGGTGCGGATCTCCTCCAGTTCGGCCCGCCAGTCGGCGGCAAGCGCGGGATCGTCCAAGATGGTCGAAACCACGCGCGCCCCGTGATCGGGCGGGAACGAAACGGTCAGCCGGTTCACCGCCGCAAGATTGTCCTGCACCAGCGCGCGATCCCCACCCACCGCCAGCAGTACCCCCGCCCGCTCGCGATAGATCCCGAAATTCTTGGAGCAGGAGGCCGCAACCAGCACCTCCGGCAGCCGCTGCGCCAGAAGGCGCGTGGGCAGCGCATCCTCCTCCAGCCCGTCGCCAAACCCCTGATAGGCCAGATCCACCAGCGCCGGCGCGCCTGCCCGTTCCAGCACCGCCGCCACCTCGGCCCACTGGGCCAGCGACAGGTTCGCGCCGGTGGGGTTGTGGCAGCAGCCATGCAGCAGCACGACATCACCCGCCTTCACCCGCGCCAGATCCTCCAGCATCCCCGGCACGTCCAGCCCGCCCGTCGCCGCATCGAAATAGCGATATCGGGCGCGCCGCAGCCCCATATGGTCTATGATCGCGGGATGGTTCGGCCATGTCGGGTCCGACAGCCAGATCGTGACATGCGGCGAGGCTGCGCGGATCAGCTCCAGCGCCTGCCGCAGCGCACCGGTTCCGCCCACGGTGGCAATGGCCGCCCCCGTTTCCGCACCAAGGATCAGGCGCCGCATGCCCGACAGGAACGCGCCGTCACCCGCCATGGCGGTATAGACCTTCGTTTCCTGACGTTCCCAAACCAGCCGCTCGGCGCTGCGCACGGCGCGCATGACGGGGGTGCGGCCTTTGGCATCCTTGTAAACGCCTACGCCCAGATCAACCTTCACGGGGCGCGGATCGTCCCGGAAGGCCTGCATCAGGTGCAGGATCTTGTCCGCAGGCTGCGGTTTCAGGTTTTCAAACATCGCCCGTCTCCACCGGCAGGTCGGCGCGGCCGCCCCATTCGGTCCATGAACCATCGTAAAGCGCGTGATCGCGATGGCCCAGCCGTTCCAGCGCAAGGCTCAGCACCGCCGCCGTGATGCCCGACCCGCAAGAGGTGATCACAGGCCGCTCCAGATCGATTCCGGCGGCCACAAAGGCTTGCCGCAGGTCCTCCACCGGCTTCATCGTGCCGTCAGGGTTCAGAAGCTGGCCAAAGGGCAGATTGCGCGATCCGGGAATATGACCGGTGCGCAGACCGGGGCGCGGTTCGGGCGCCTCGCCGCGGAAGCGGGCGGCAGCGCGGGCATCGACGACCTGCGCCCGCCCCTCGGCCACCTGCTCGGCCGTGCGAATGCGCGCGGGCTGCGGGATGGGGGTTACGGCCTCGGCCAGCGGCTGCGGCACTTCGGTTGTCAGCGGACGCCCTTCGGCCTGCCATTTCGGCAGTCCGCCATCCAGCACGGCCACCGCGTCATGGCCCATCAGGCGGAACAGCCACCAAACCCGCGCCGCAGACCGCACGCCCGAGGCGTCGTAGACCACGACCTGTGTCGCCCCGCCGATGCCCATGGCACCGATCGCGGCCCCGAACATCTCGGCAGACGGGGCCATGTGCGGCAAGTGGCTGTCGGCGCTGATGGCATCAATATCGAAGAACCGTGCGCCGGGGATGTGGCCAGCCCCATATTCGGCGGCGGGATCGCGCCCTTCGGCGGGCATGTGCCACGATCCGTCCAGCACAACGACATCATCCAGATGCGCGGCCAGCCAGTCGGTGGAAACAAGGGTAAGGGGATCGTCGGTCATGGGGGCACCTCCGCCCCCTTGGTTACGCGCCCGTCAGCCCTGCTTCAAGAGCCGCTGCTTCTGGCGGTTCCAGTCCCGCTTGGCCGCGGTTTCCCGCTTGTCGGCCACCTTCTTGCCCTTGGCGATGCCGATGCGGATCTTCACCACGCCACGATCGTTGAAATACATCCGCAGCGGCACCAGCGTCATGCCTTCGCGCTTCGTTGCGTTCCACAACCGGGCCAGTTCCTTGCGACTGACCAGCAGCTTGCGCTTCCGCCGCTCCTCGTGGCCCCAGGTCTTGGCCTGAAGATAGGGCGCGACATATCCGTTGATCAGCCAAAGCTCCCCGTCCTCGACGCTGGCATAGCTTTCGGCGATGTTCGAGCCGCCCTGACGCAGGGACTTCACCTCGGATCCAAGCAGCATGATCCCTGCCTCAAGATCATCCTCGATGGCGTAATCGAACCGCGCACGGCGGTTCTCGGCGATCAGCTTGCTGTTTGGATCGGATTTTTTCATCGGGCAGAGATAGGGGCCACGGGGCCTTTCGTCCAGATCAGTTCAAAATGCCGGCATGGCGCATGGCGGCATCGATCCGCGCCTTCACGCCGTCCGAAACGCCAACCAGCGGCAGGCGCACCTCGTCCTCGCACCGGTCCAAACACGACAGGGCGTATTTCGCCCCCGCAAGGCCGGGTTCAAGGAAGATCGCCTCGTGCAGGGGCATCAGGCGATCCTGATAGGCCAGCGCCTTGGCATAATCGCCGGCAAGCGTCGCCGCCTGGAATTCGGCGCAAAGGCGCGGGGCGACGTTCGCGGTCACGCTGATGCAGCCAACGCCGCCATGTGCGTTGAAGCCAAGCGCGGTCGCATCTTCGCCCGAAAGCTGCACGAAATCCGGCCCGCAGGTGATGCGTTGCTGGCTGACGCGTTCCAGCTTGCCGGTCGCATCCTTCACACCGATGATTCGGGGCAGCTTTGCCAGCTCTCCCATCGTTTCGGGGCTCATATCCACGACAGAACGGCCGGGGATGTTGTAGATGATGATCGGCAGGTCGCAGCTGTCATGCAGCGCGCGGTAATGGGCGATCATGCCCGCCTGCGTGGGCTTGTTGTAATAGGGTGTGACGACCAGCGCCGCATCCGCCCCCGCGTCCTGCGCGTAACGGATCAGGCCAATCCCCTCCACGGTGGAGTTGGAGCCGGCTCCGGCGATCACGGGCACGCGGCCGGCCGCGTATTCCACCACCGCAGCGATCACGGTGCGGTGTTCATCATGGGTCAGGGTGGGGCTTTCGCCCGTCGTGCCCACCGGCACCAACGCCGAGGATCCTTCGGCGATCTGCCAATCCACGAGCTTCTTCAGCGTATCCAGATCCAGGGCGCCGTCCTTGAACGGCGTCACGAGGGCAGGAATGGACCCCTTGATCATGACACGCTTCTCCTGTGCGAAATGCGGATTCGTCCGCCGTCATCTGGCGTCTTACGCGCGTGGCAGCGCTTTGCCAAGCTGGCGGCTTCTTGAGTTGTGGCATCGCCTGCGCTTTGGCAGGATGCCGTCATGAAACGCGCCCTGCTTCTATCCGCCTGCCTGATGCTGCCCCTGCCCGCCTTCGCCGAGGACGGGCTGGCCGCGGCCCTTGCCCTTGCCGCGCGACATGACTGGACCGAAGCGGCCCGCGTCGTGAACAGCGACGTGGCCCGCGACATCGTGGAATGGCAGCGCCTGCGGGCGGGCGAAGGCACCGCCGCCGAGTATGAGGATTTCCTGACCCGCCGCCCCGACTGGCCGGGCCTGCCGCTGCTGCAAAGAAAGGGCGAAGGCGCGATTGCCACCTCGGGGGATGCGGGCCGCATCATCACCTTCTTCGCCGCCCTGCCCCCGCAAACGGCGAAAGGGGCAATAGCCCTGTCCCGCGCCTATCTTGCAACGAACCGCGCCCCCGAAGCGCAGGCCGAGGCGGAGCGGGCATGGCGCGATCTGTCCCTTTCCGCCGAGGAACAGACCGAACTTTCGCAGATGTATCCCGTGCCGCTGGCGGGGCTGGACATCCCGCGCACCGACCGCCTTTTATGGGACGGCGCGCGGGCCGAGGCAGAGCGGATGATCCCGCGCCTTTCCATGGGCTGGCAGGCGCTGGCACGGGCGCGGATCGCCCTGCGCGCCGATGAACAGGGCGTGGATGACCTGATCCATGCGGTGCCCGAACAGCTTGCCGATGATCCCGGCCTTGCCTTCGAACGCTTTGCATGGCGGATGCGGCGTGGCTTTTACGAAACCGCCGCCGAACTGATGCTTGAACGCAGCGGCAGCGCCGAAACGCTGGGCCTTCCGGAAAAATGGGCGCCCCGCCGCATCTATCTCGTGCGCGAGTTTCAGGACAGCGATCCCGATCTGGCCTATCGCCTCGCCTCCTCGCACCACCTGACAGAAGGCGGAAGCTTTGCCGATCTGGAATTTCTGGCCGGCCATATCGCCCTGCGCAAGCTGAACCGTCCCGCCGAGGCGCTGGAACATTTCCGCCATCTGGAAACCGGCGTCGGCACCGCCATCAGCCTGTCACGCGCGCTTTACTGGCAGGGCCGCGCACAAGAGGCGATGGGCAATTTCGATGCGGCGATGAACACGTTCCGCAAAGCGGCCGACCACTCCTCGGCCTATTACGGGCTGCTTGCTGCCGAGAGGCTGGGCCTGACCACAGATCCCGCACTTCTGGCGCAGGATCACGCCCCCGACTGGCACGGCGCGACCTTCACAACATCCTCGGTCTTTCAGGCGGCGCAGCTGCTTCTGGCGGCGGGGGATTTCCAGCTTGGCCGCCGCTTCATCCTGCATCTGGCCGAATCGCAGGATGCCACCGGCCTTGCCCAGCTTGCCGACATGGCGCTGGAAACCGGGGAACCGAACATCGCCCTTGGCGTGGCCAAAATGGCCGCCTATCGCGGGATCATCCTGCCTGCCGCCTATTACCCCGTGCCCGATCTGGTGCCCGAGGGGCTGCCGGTGACCCGGGCCTTCGCCCTTGCCATTTCCCGCCGCGAATCCGAATTCGATCCGGCGGTTATCAGCCCCGCAGGGGCACGCGGGCTGATGCAGGTTATGCCGGAAACCGCGCGCCGCTTGGCCGCAGGCCTTGGGGCCGACCATGACCGCGCGCGCCTGACCACCGATCCGGCATGGAACGTCACGCTCGGTTCCACCTACCTTGCGCAGATGATCGAAATCTTCGGCCCGTCGGTGGCGCTGGTCGCCTCGGGTTACAATGCGGGGCCGGGCCGCCCTGCCCAGTGGATCGAAAGGCTGGGCGATCCGCGTGATCCGCAGGTGGACGTGGTGGACTGGGTGGAAGCGATCCCCTTTGCCGAAACGCGAACCTATGTGCAGCGCGTGGTGGAATCGCTGGTCATCTATCGCGCGAAACTGGCCGGGACCCCCATCCCCGTCCGCGTCACGGACGAGCTACGGGGGTAGGCGCCTCGCCCTTCTTGTCGGCCCGCCACAAGGTGAACAAGCCCGCCGCCACCACGATGCCCGCGCCGATCACGACGTTGGCCGTAAGCGATTCGCCCAGAAACGCCACGCCAATGATCGACGCCCAGACAAGCTGCAGGAACGAAAACGGCTGGATCGCGCTCGCCTCGGCATAGTCATAGGCGCGGATCATGCACCAGTGCCCGATGATGCCGGTCACGCACAGCGCGGCCATCCACGGCCAGCTGCCCTCGCTCAGCGGTTCCCAGAACCACAGGCCAAGCATGGTGATGGCCACGGCCCCCGATGTGCCGGCCCAGAAAAAGCTGACCGCCGCGCCGTCCTCGGCCGCGACATAGCGGGTCAGCAGGCCGTAAAGCGCAAACAGCAGCGCCGCCGCAAAGGGCAGCACCGACCACAGCGACAGCACCCCGCCCCCCGGCTGCAGGATCACCAGCACCCCCACAAGGCCCACCGCAACCGCCGTCCAGCGCCGCCAGCCGACATATTCGCCCAGAACCGGCCCCGACAGTGCCGCCACCAGCAAGGGAAAACAGGTGAACACGGCATGGGTCGCCACCAGCCCCAGCTTCACGAAGGCCACGACCATGATGCATATCTCGGCCACCAGCATCACGCCGCGCAGCACCTGGATCACCGGAAAGCGCGGACGCAGCGCCCGCCCCAGCCCGCCGGGCGCCTTCAACGCCAGCGCGACAACGAAGGCGGCAAAGAACCAGTAGCGGATCATCACGATCACGAAGACGTTGTTCGTCTCGCCCAGGTGCCTGGACAAGGCATCCTGCACAGAGAAAACCAGCGTGGCGGCGATCATGCAGGCGATGCCTTTGCGCGTGTCGGGTCGGGTCATTCCTGCTCCTTGCGGTATCCGGTACTCATGTGTCGTTTGGTGCCGAAGCCGGGCTGGCGGCTGACGGCGAAGCCTGCCGCTTCCAGCGACCGGCGTACATGGCCTGCGGCAGTATAAGTGGCAAAGGTGCCGCCCGCGCAGGTGTGCCGCCCCACCTCGTCCAGCAGGTCTTCGGCCCACATCTCGGGGTTCTTTGCGGGGGAAAAGCCGTCCAGAAACCACGCATCCGCCACACCCGCCCAAGGGCGAAGGGTTTCGCGCACATCGCCCACGATCACCTCGGCCTCCAGATCGTCCAGAACGATCCGGCGCGCGCCCGCCTCCCACTGGGCTAGGATGGGCGCGGCGATCTGCTGCACTTCGGGAAAGGCGGCATGGGCGCGGGCCATGTCATCGGCGCGCATCGGAAATCCCTCGAACGAGGTGAAGCGCAGCTTCCCTGCCACACCCGCCGCCCGCCATGCCATCAGCGCCGCCAGCAGGTTCAGGCCGGTGCCAAAGCCGAGTTCGGCGATATGGAACCCGTCGCGAAAGCGGGCGGGCAAGCCGTTGCCGTCCAGAAACACGTGCCGCGTTTCCGCCAGCCCGCCGGTCAACGAGAAATAGGGATCGTCGAAGCGGGTGGATACCGGGATTGTCCCGTCCCGCCAGTCAAGCTCTGCCTGCATGGGTGGCCTCCGTCCTGCCTTCCATGCGCCTGCCGGAAGGGAAGCGCAACCTCTGGCCGCGCGCCTGCCCGTGACGTATGAAGCCGCCATGCAACCAGATCTTGTCATCCACGGGGCCGGCATCTTCGGCCTGTCCATCGCCTGGGAAGCCACCCGCCGCGGCGCGCGTGTGATCGTTGCCGATCCGCATGGCGTCGGCGCGGGGGCATCGGGGGGCGTTGTCGGGGCTTTGGCACCGCAT
Organism: Falsirhodobacter deserti; assembly: GCF_004015795.1. Taxonomy (GTDB): domain Bacteria; phylum Pseudomonadota; class Alphaproteobacteria; order Rhodobacterales; family Rhodobacteraceae; genus Falsirhodobacter; species Falsirhodobacter deserti. The sequence continues at coordinate 1,968,434 of NZ_ML137218.1, forward strand.
GTGCCGGAAAACTGGAACGAAAAGAAAGCCTTTCAACTCTCCAGCCTTCTGATGGCGGGCGCCTTCTGGGCAGGGGCCGAGGAGGCTTCGGGCCTTCCCTCCGGCTATGCCCGCACCGGCCGGCTGCAACCCTTGGCCGATGACGCGGCGGTAACGCTGGCCCGCCAGCGGTGCGAAGGCGCAAGGGCCCTGTGGCAGGGCGAGGCTGTCTGGACCGTTCGCCCCGCCCAAGGTGGGTGGGAACCGCCCTCCCCCACGGGCCTGCTGGTGGAGGATACGCTGAGCGGGCGCATCCAGCCGCGCATGGCGCTGGCCGCGCTGGCGGGGGCGATCCGCGCCAAGGGCGGCCGGATCACCGATGAGGCAGAAAGCACGCCTGCGATATGGGCCACGGGCGCTGCGGGCCTGCATGATCTGTCCGCTGCGCTTGGCCGCAACGTGGGCACCAGCATCAAGGGTCAGGCGCTGGTGCTGCGGCACGAGGCGCGGACCCTGCCGCAGCTTTTCGTGGACGGGCTGCATATTGTGCCCCATGCCGATGGAACGGTTGCCATCGGTTCAACGACGGAACGTGACGTGCAGGATCTGGGAACGGATCATCAGCTTGATGCCTTGCATGAAAAGGCGGTTGCAGCGCTGCCGGTGCTGGCCGATGCGCCGGTAGTGGAACGGTGGGCCGGCCTTCGCCCCCGCGCCAGATCGCGTGCCCCGATGCTGGGGGCATGGCCAGACAGGCCGGGACATTTCATTGCCAATGGCGGCTTCAAGATCGGCTTTGGCATGGCGCCGAAGGTGGCGCAGGTGATGGTCGATCTGGTGCTGGAAGGGCGGGACGCGATCCCAGGCGGCTTCCGCGTCAGCGACAGTTAAAGATCCAGATCCACCCAGACCGGCCAGTGCGAGGAAGCGTCGCGCGCCTCCTCCGCCTCGGTCAGGCCCGCGCCAAGGACCGCAAGACCCGCCATCGGCAGCACGTAATCCAGCCGCAACCCGCCCGTGCGGTCATATTGGGCGGTGTGCAGGGCCGGATCACCCCGCGTGTTGCCATCGCGGATGGAACCTTGCGGTCGCGGATCCGTCAGCGTGGGATGATGCAGCAGGCGCAGGATGCCATCGGCCAGCCCGTCGCCATCCTCGGGGTCGGCATTGGCATCGCCCAGCACCACGAAAGGTGGCGCGGGCGGATCGAAGGGAAGCCGCCCCTCGATCAGGTTTGCCCAGAACACAAGCTCGTCATGGTTGCGGCGGCCGTTCCGATCTTCGGGCCCGTCAAAGACCGGCGGCGTGGCGTGGAAGGTCAGCAGCCGCAGCACGGTGCCGGAAGGAAGCTGCACCGGCACCTCCCAATGGGCGACGGAGGACAAGCGCTGCACACGCTTCGCCTCCGCCGTCATGCCATCGAACAGAAGGGCATCCGGCTGATCGGCCCAAAGCAGATCCGAAAAATCGCGCACCTGATCGGTCAGGATCGGATGGCGCGACAGGACGGCAGTTCCCCCGTCGCCGGCGAAAAAGCCGAAACCCTGCGCATCCCCTGCCCCGCCAAGCCGCCCGTCACCATCCAGATCCAGACCCGTTGCCATGCCGCTGTTCGGCCGACGCGCAAGGCGGTGGGGATAGTCCGTCGCCAACAGATCGGCGAAGGCAGACAGGCCGATGCCTTCCAGATCGTAATCGATATCCTGCAACACGATCACATCGGCGCGGGTGGCATCCACCATGGCCGCCGCGGCCAGCGCCTGCGGATCGCCCTTCAGGATGTCGCGCAGCATCAGCCCCGGCCCCTTGCGCGACAGGCTGGTGTTGAAGCTGGCCACGCGCACCGGATCGGCCAGGGCCGCCAAGGGAAGGATCAGCAGGATAAGAAAAAGCCCGACACGCATGGTGCCGGGCTATCACATCACGGTTAACGTGCCGTTAAACCGCCATCAGATCCAGGGACGGGCGGTGGCCATCTTCGCCTCGAACCCCTGAATGGCGGAGGCCTTTTCCATCGTCAGGCCGATATCGTCCAGCCCGTTCAGCAGGCAATGGCGGCGGAACGGATCGACCGAAAACGCGAACTCCTTCCCGTCCGAAGTGGTCACCACCTCACGCTCCAGATCAACGGTCATGCGGGCATTGGCCCCGCGCGAGGCATCTTCCATCAGCACATCCACAACGTCTTGCGGCAAGGTGATCGGCAGGATGCCGTTCTTGAAGCAGTTGTTGAAGAAGATGTCGGCAAAGCTGGTGGAGATCACGCAGCGGATGCCGAAATCCAGAAGCGCCCAAGGCGCGTGTTCGCGCGACGATCCGCAACCGAAATTGTCGCCCGCGATCAGGATCTCGGCCTGACGATAGGCGGGCTGGTTCAGCACGAAACCGGGATTCTCGTTACCGTCCGCATCGAATCGCAGCTCGTCGAACAGGTTCTTGCCCAGGCCCGACCGCAGGATCGTCTTCAGAAACTGCTTGGGTATGATCATGTCCGTGTCGATGTTGACCAGCGGCATGGGGGCGGCAACGCCCGTCAGTTGGGTGAACTTTTCCATCAAACAGCCTCCGCCATCAGGTCGCGCACATCGGTCAGGCGGCCCGTCACCGCCGCTGCCGCCGCCATTGCGGGGCTCATCAGGTGGGTGCGGCCGCCGCGGCCCTGACGGCCTTCGAAGTTGCGGTTCGACGTCGCGGCGCAACGGTCGCCGGGCGACAGCTGATCATCGTTCATGCCAAGGCACATGGAGCAGCCTGCCAAACGCCATTCGAAACCCGCATCGATGAAGATCTGCGCGATGCCTTCCTGTTCGGCCTGCGCACGCACCAGCCCCGATCCGGGAACCACCATCGCGCGGATCCCGTCCTTGACGCGGCGGCCACGCAGAACCTCGGCCGCGGCGCGCAGATCCTCGATCCGGCCATTGGTGCAGGAGCCGATGAAGACCGTGTTCACCTCGATCTCGTCCAGCTTCTGGCCGGCCTCCAGCCCCATGTATTCCAGCGAACGTTTCGCGGCAGCGACCTTGCCGCCCGCGAAGCTTTCCGGTGCCGGAACAACACCGGTGATGGGCAGCACATCCTCGGGCGAGGTGCCCCATGTCACGACAGGGGCGATATCCTCGGCACGGATGGTGATGACCTTGTCGTAATGCGCGCCTTCATCGGAAAACAGCGTCTTCCAATAGGCGACGGCGGCATCCCACTGTTCGCCCTTCGGCGCGTTGGGGCGGCCCTTGCAATAGGCGAAGGTCGTTTCGTCCGGCGCGATCAGGCCAGCGCGGGCACCCCCTTCGATCGCCATGTTGCAGACGGTCATGCGGCCTTCCATCGACAGTTCGCGAATCGCCTGCCCGCAATATTCGATCACATGGCCGGTGCCGCCTGCCGTGCCGGTCAGGCCGATCACCGTCAGGGTGATGTCCTTGGCCGTCACGCCCGGGGGAAGCGATCCGGTGATCTCTACCTTCATGTTCTTGGACTTCTTCTGGATCAGCGTCTGGGTGGCCAGAACATGCTCCACCTCCGACGTGCCGATGCCGTGGGCCAACGCACCGAAGGCGCCATGCGTGGCGGTGTGGCTGTCGCCGCAAACCACCGTCATGCCCGGCAGCGTCCAGCCCTGTTCGGGGCCGACGATGTGCACGATCCCCTGACGCACGTCGTCGATGGGGTAATAATGCACGCCCGTCGCGCGGGCATTGGTATCGAGGGCGGCGACCTGGATGCGCCCCTCCTCGTTCTCGATATGCGTTTCGCGGCCCGCAGTGGTGGGGACGTTGTGATCCGGCACGGCAATCGTCTTGCCCGGCGCATGCACGGTGCGGCCCGCCATGCGCAGCCCTTCGAAGGCCTGCGGGCTGGTCACCTCGTGCACCAGATGGCGGTCGATATACAGCAGGCAGGTGCCGTCGGCATCCTGCTGGACGACGTGGTCGTCCCAGATCTTGTCGTAAAGGGTACGCGGTTTGTCCTGAGCGGTCATGGCTCGTCCTGTGTCGGAATGGCTTTGAGTGTTTGGGATCAGCGGCGTCTGGGATGCGCGAAGGCAGCCCGCCGCATCAAAGCCGCGCGAGGACGTTACGGGTCGCACCGAAGAACCGCGCCGGAAGGCGGGCATGGTCGGTGATGTTGAAATAGATGAACCCTTGCATACTGCCGATCATATCAGGATTGCCGTCCCCGGCAAGGTTCTCGAAAGCGATCGGATCATGACATGAAGACTGCGGCTTTGCTTCCCGCCGGATGCCGTGATCATGATTGGATCAGCGCCCCGCGAGGGCGGGGCGAAAGGTCCCATAATCGCCATGATATGCGCCCTTTTCGCCTCTGCGCCGCATCCCCTGCCCGCCCGTTGAAGCGGCGTTGAGGTTGCGGCCCCTTGATGGTATCGTCGGGATGTGGCGCGGGGCCTTTTCCGCGCAAGATAACTGGAGGACAATGTCCTGTCTCATTCCGATCCTGCGACCGGGTTGCCGGTCGGGCCGCGTCCTGACATGACCGTGGCCAAAACCGATGACGCACAAAGCGAGGCGATGCTTGCCCGCGTCCTGCAATCGCTTGACGATGACAAGGCCGAGGAAATCGTGCAGATCGATCTGCGCGGTCGTTCCGACATGGCCGATTACATGATCATCTGCTCGGGCCGGTCGTCCCGCCAGGTGGCCTCGATCGCCGAAAAGCTGACCGACAACGTGAAGCGCGACTTCGGCCGCGTCTCCAAGGTCGAAGGCAAGGAAACCGGCGACTGGGTGCTGATCGACACGGGCGATGTCATCGTTCACGTCTTCCGCCCCGAAGTGCGCGAGTTCTACCAGCTTGAAAAGATGTGGCTGCCTTCGGACCAGCAACACCAGCCCGGCTGATGCGGGTGCATCTTTGCGCTGTGGGCCGGCTGCGGCAGGGCCCCGAGCGTGATCTGGTGGATGATTACGTCACCCGCTTCGACCGCACCGGCCGCGCCCTTGGCCTTGGTCCACTGACCATGCACGAGGTGGAGGATCGCAAGGGTGGCGGCATGGAGGCGGAAGCCGACCTGCTGTCTCGCGCCCTGCCCGCCGGCGCGCTGGTGGCGGTGATGGATGAACGGGGTCGAACGCTGAACAGCCCCGAATTTTCCGATCAGCTTGCAAAATGGCGCGATGGCGGGCGGCAGGATGTCGCCTTCGTCATCGGCGGGGCGGACGGACTTGCGCCCGCCTTCCGCCAGCGGGCGGATTTCGCACTGTCCTTCGGGCGCATGGTCTGGCCGCATATGCTGGTGCGGGTCATGTTGACCGAACAGCTTTACCGTGCGGCATCGATCCTGTCGGGAAGCCCGTATCACCGGGCATAAGGCGGCGCGGCTTCCCGCGCCACCCTTCCGTGATCAGGCAGCGAGGCTTTTGCTGCCCATTTCAAGGAACTTCTTGCGGCGATCGGCGATCAGCTCCTTGCCGCTTTTTCCCGAAAGCTCTTTCAGCATCGTGGCGATGGCCTTTCCGACCGCCTGAATCGTTTCTGCGGGGGCACGCTGCGCGCCGCCCAGCGGTTCCTGGATGATGCGGTCGATCACGCCAAGCTTCTGAAGATCCTGTGCCGTCAGGCGGAGCGCTTCGGCGGCTTCGCGCATTTTTTCGGCGTCCTTCCACAGGATGGACGCGCACCCCTCGGGCGAGATCACGGAATAAACCGAATGTTCCAGCATCGCGACGCGGTTGCCCGCAGCGAATGCGACAGCACCGCCCGAGCCCCCTTCGCCGATCACGGTGGCCAGCACCGGAACGCCGATTTCAAGGCATTTCTGCGTGGAACGGGCGATGGCCTCGGACTGGCCCCGTTCTTCGGCACCCTTGCCGGGATACGCGCCGGGCGTGTCGATCAGAGTGATGACTGGCAGGCCGAAACGGTCGGCCATGTCCATCAGGCGGATCGCCTTGCGGTAACCTTCCGGGCGGGCCATGCCGAAGTTCCGCTCGATCCGGCTTTTGGTGTCATTGCCCTTTTCGTGGCCGAGGACCACGACCGGCTGATCGTGAAACCGCGCGATGCCGCCCATCACGGCATGATCATCGGCGAAGTTCCGGTCGCCGGCCAGCGGCGTGAACTCGGTGAACAGCGCGTCGATGTAATCCTTGCAGTGCGGACGTTCGGGATGACGCGCCACTTGCGTCTTCTGCCACGCCGTCAGGCCCTTATAAAGGTCGCGCAGCATCGTCTCGGCCTTGCGGTCAAGGGCGGCGGCTTCCTTTTCCACATCCATGGACTCGTTCTGGCGGCCCATTGCGCGAAGCTCTTCTGCCGTGCCCTCGATCTCGGCAAGCGGCTTTTCGAATTCCAGATACTGCATTGCGTCGTCCCTGTGGATGCTTGCCGTTATATGCCCGCCCCGAACGCGCGATGCAACCGCGAGGCCGGACATGGCAACGCCCCGGAGTTTCCTCCGAGGCGCGCCTCCCTCCCCTCGATGTCGCCAAGTGCCTCCCCGCACCGACGACCGGGTATTCCGTTGCTGATCCCGTGATCAACCATAGCGGTAGAGTGATGGTGATTCCGGCGTTCTGTCAACAATTCTTTACAAAGCACCCCCAAGCATATCGGTGCGCGGATCTTGCGCCCTCCGGACATCCGACGCCTGATCCTGTCGCCATACGGGCATTGTGCCGGATTATCTTCGACGGCCGAAGGAATCAGGATCAAAAACAGAGAACCAATTCCACGGGACCGCCTCTAACCTGCGATGACCCTCAGCCGGAGAAACGTCATGATCGAAACGCCTTATCTGCTGTTCCTGGGCGATGCGCCCGATGCCCTTGCCGCCAAGGTGGCGCAGGGAATCAAGGACTGGCGCCCCGAATTCGCCAAGGGCCAGCTTCGGATGGAGGGGTGCAAGGCCGATATGGGCCTGACCGACATGACGGTGGACGAGGCTGTGGCCGCCGGCGTCAAGACGCTGGTGATCGGCGTGGCCAACCGGGGCGGCGTCATTTCACCCGCGTGGAAGAAGGTGCTGGTGGAGGCGCTGGAGAAAGGCCTCGACATCGCGTCGGGCCTGCACAACCTGCTGCGGGACGAAGCGGAACTGGTCGCAGCCGCCAAGGCCAATGGCCGCCAGCTGCATGACGTGCGCGTGCCATCGGTGCAGTATCCCATCGCGAACGGCAAGAAGCGCACGGGGAAGCGGATGCTGGCCGTGGGCACCGATTGTTCGATCGGCAAGATGTACACGGCGCTGTGCGTTGAAAAGGAAATGCGCGCACGCGGCATGAAGGCCGACTTCCGCGCCACGGGCCAGACAGGCATCCTGATCACCGGCAACGGCGTGCCGCTGGACGCGGTGATTGCGGATTTCATGGCAGGCTCCGTGGAATACCTGACGCCCGACAACGATGCGGATCACTGGGACCTGATCGAGGGGCAGGGTTCGCTGTTCCACGTTTCCTATTCCGGGGTGACGATGGCGCTGATTCACGGCGGCCAGCCGGATGCGCTGGTGGTGTGCCATGAACCCACGCGAGAGCACATGCGCGGCCTGCCCGATTACAGGCTGCCCTCGCTGGAGGCGGTGCGCGACATGGCGCTGGCGCTGGCCAGGGTGGCCAATCCCGATTGCAAGGTCGTCGGGTATTCCATCAACACCCAGCACATGAACGAGGCTGACGCCAAGGCCTACATCGCGAAGGTGGAAGCGGATCTGGGCCTGCCTGCCACCGATCCTTTCCGCTTCGGGGCCGGCAAACTGGTGGACGCACTGGACGCGATCTGAAACCCTGCCGGGGGCGTACAGCCCCCGCATCATTCCAAGGAGGTCGGCATGATCGACGTTCTCGCCGAAACCTTTCCGCTTGCGCAGGTTTTTACCATCAGCCGCGGTTCGCGCACGGAAACCCGGGTCATCACCGTGAAGATCACGCGCGGCGGCATCACGGGATGGGGCGAATGCCTGCCCTATGCCCGCTATGACGAAACGCTGGACAGCGTGGCCGACCAGATCGCCACCCTTCCCGATAACGTGACGCGCGCGCAGCTTCAGGGCCTGCTGCCCGCAGGCGCGGCCCGCAACGCGGTCGATTGCGCGCTTTGGGATCTGGAGGCGAAGGCCACGGGCAAGCGGGTGTGGGAACTTGCGGGCCTTTCCGCACCGGGGCCTGAGATCACGGCCTATACCCTCTCGCTCGACACGCCCGAGAACATGCGCGCGGCAGCGGCCAAGAACGCCCATCGCCCCCTGCTGAAGATCAAGCTTGGCACCGAGGGCGACATGCCGCGGCTTGAAGCTGTTCGCGCCGGTGCGCCGAACACGAAGATCATCGTGGATGCGAACGAAGGCTGGACGGCAGAGGTTTATTCCGACCTTGCCCCGCATCTGGTTCGCATGGGGGTGGCACTGGTGGAACAGCCGCTGCCGGCAGGCAAGGACGACATGCTGGCCGAGATTGCGCGCCCCCTGCCTGTTTGCGCCGACGAATCCTGTCATAACCGTGCCAGCCTGCCGCACCTTAAAGGGAAGTACGATGTCATCAACATCAAGCTGGACAAGACCGGCGGCCTGACCGAGGCGCTGGATCTGAAGCGCGCGGCGCTGGCCGAAGGCTATGGCCTGATGGTCGGCTGCATGGTCGGCACCAGCCTTGCCATGGCCCCCGCCCTGCTGGTGGCGCAAGGCGCGCTGGTGACCGACCTTGACGGTCCGCTGCTTCTGGCCGAAGACCGCATGCACCCGCTGACCTTCGATCAGGCCGGGGTGCACCCGTCTGACGCGAAACTCTGGGGATGACCATGACGCGCATTGTCTATGTGAACGGCGAATACCTTCCCGATACGGAAGCCAAGATTTCCATCTTCGACCGCGGCTTCCTGATGGCCGATGCCGTCTACGAGGTGACCTCGGTTCTGGATGGAAAGCTTCTGGATTACGCCGGGCATGAATCGCGCCTTGCCCGCTCGCTGGACGAGCTGGGGATGGCCAATCCCGTCACGAAAGAGGAACTGCTGGCGATCCACCGCGAACTGGTGTCGCGCAACGGCGTCGGCAATGGCCTGGTTTATCTTCAGATCACGCGCGGCAGCGCGGGCGACCGCAGCTTCGTGTTCCCCGATCCGGCCACCACCCCGTCGGGCATCGTGCTGTTCACGCAGAAGGTCGATGATCTGGATTTCCCGCCCGCAGCCAAGACGGGCATCAAGGTCATCGCATTCGACGATCTGCGCTGGGGCCGCCGCGACATCAAGACGGTGCAGCTTCTGTGGCCCTCGATGGCGAAGATGGCGGCAAAGAAGGCCGGTTGCGATGACGCCTTCTTCGTGCAGGACGGGATGGTGACGGAAGGCTCCGCCTCCAACGCTTATATCGTGAAGGGCAACCGCATCATCACGCGCCCGCTGTCCAACGATATCCTGCACGGCATCACCCGCGCCACGCTGCTGAAATACGCCGCCGAAGCCCAGTTCGAGATCGAGGAACGCGCCTTCACCATCGCCGAGGCGCAGGCCGCGGACGAAGCTTTCGTGACCGGCGCCTCCACTTTCGTGATGCCGGTGGTGGAAGTTGACGGCGCAAAAGTGGGCAGCGGCACGCCCGGCCCCGTCGCCACCCGCCTGCGCGAGCTTTACATCGAGGAAGCGAAAAAGGCCGCGATCTAACGGCGCGGCGCGCTTTCGCGCAACCACACCTCGGCGGCATCCTCTTCGCGGGGGGCCGCCATGCGGGACGCGTCCCGCGTCACATGCGGAAGATCGACGGGCGGGCGAGCCGTTGCAGGGCCGCCCAGCCCAAGGCAGATCATCGCAGCAAAAAGTCGCAACATGGGATGGCTCCGTTCCAGGTGCGGCAATGATGGGGCTGCCACACCCTCACGTCAAAACGCCATCGCGTGATCCAGATCGGCCACCGCCGCCGCGACGACCGGGGCAAGCCGGTCCGCCCATGCCGCCTGCCCCGCAGGGCTTCGGATCAGGTCGTTGCGCAATTCGATCAGCGTGTTGTGTCGCCCCTTCTGCAATGCGTGGCGATCGATGGCATCGCCCGGAAGGTGCCCCGAATAGGGTTCGTTGTCGCCAGTGCAGATGTCCGGCTCGGCCCGCAGACGGGCGATCAGCCGCTGGCTCAGCCTGTCGTTCAGGGGCGAATGCAGCACGCCCACATGCCACGGTCGCTGCGCCCGCCCGTTCAGGCGCGGCGTGAAACTGTGGATCGACACGATCACGGTATCGTCCCGCCGCGCCGCCAGCCGCGCCAGCGCCGCGTGATAAGGGCGGTAAAGCGTGTCCAGCCGCCGCTCCACCTCTGCCGCATCGACATGGCGGTTGGCGGGGATGATCGTGCCGTCATAAAGGCGCATCACCAGCGTGGGATCATCCTCTCCCCGGTTCGGATCGATGACGAGGCGCGAGAAATCCGACAGCACCGCCGTCGCCCCCAAACGGTCCGCCAGCGCCACCGCCAGCCCGGCCGCGCCCACGTCGAAGGCGATGTGGCGGTTCATGTCTTCGGCCGCGATTCCCAGATCGCCGCCGTTCACATCGCCCGGCACGCGGTTGCTTGCGTGATCGCAAGTGACCAGAATCTGGGCGTCGCGATTTTCGCCATGGATACGGAACGGGTGCACGTGGCCCTCCTTGTCGCATTTCCTTCGGGTTGACCCTATATCCCGACGAGAACCGAAGCCAGTTGCGAGGGATGTTGTGCGCTAACACGAAAGCGGGCAAAACATCCCCAAGGAATGGGAGAATTGAATGAGACGCCTTCGCAACGTCAAGATCGTGGCCACGCTTGGTCCTGCTTCCAGCAGCTACGAGGTGATCCGCGCACTGTTTGAGGCCGGTGCCGACGTGTTCCGCCTGAACATGAGCCACGGAAGCCATGACGACATCCGTGCGAGGCACGAGATTATCCGCCGGATCGAAAGCGACACGGGCCGCCCCATCGGCATCCTTGCCGACCTTCAGGGCCCAAAGCGGGCAAAACATCCCCAAGGAATGGGAGAATTGAATGAGACGCCTTCGCAACGTCAAGATCGTGGCCACGCTTGGTCCTGCTTCCAGCAGCTACGAGGTGATCCGCGCACTGTTTGAGGCCGGTGCCGACGTGTTCCGCCTGAACATGAGCCACGGAAGCCATGACGACATCCGTGCGAGGCACGAGATTATCCGCCGGATCGAAAGCGACACGGGCCGCCCCATCGGCATCCTTGCCGACCTTCAGGGCCCGAAGCTGCGCGTCGGCGTGTTCGCAAACGATTCCGAGGAACTGGCCGAAGGCGCACCCTTCCGTCTGGACCTGTCGGATGCGCCGGGCGATGCCACGCGCGTGAACCTGCCCCACCCCGAGATTTTCGCCGCGCTGGAGCCGGGGGCTTCGCTTCTGGTCAATGACGGGAAGATCCGCCTGCGGGTGCACGAATGCGGCACCGATTTCGCCAATTGCGTGGTGGAAGTCGGCGGCACCATTTCGAACCGCAAGGGTGTGAACGTGCCGGACGTGGTGCTGCCGCTGGCGGCGCTGTCTGCAAAGGACCGCAAGGATCTGGAGTTCATCTGCGATCTGGGCTGTGACTGGCTGGCCCTGTCCTTCGTGCAGCGCCCCGAGGATGTGACCGAGGCACGCGACCTGGCAAAGGGCCGCGCCGCGATCCTGTCCAAGATCGAGAAGCCGGCCGCCGTGAAGGCCTATGACGCGATTCTGGAAGCGTCGGACGGCATCATGGTCGCGCGGGGCGATCTGGGCGTGGAACTGCCGGTGCAGGCCGTTCCGCCGATCCAGAAGCGCCTGGTCCGTCTGGCCCGCGCCGCCGCCAAGCCGGTGATCGTGGCCACGCAGATGCTGGAATCGATGATCGATTCGCCCGTTCCCACGCGGGCCGAGGTGTCGGACGTCGCCACCGCCATCTATGAAGGCGCCGATGCGGTGATGCTGTCTGCCGAATCCGCTGCCGGCCATTATCCGGTGGAAGCGGTAACGACGATGAACAACGTCGCCATCTCGGTCGAAAGCGACAGCACCTACCGCGAGGTGATCGAGGCAAGCCGCTCGGCCAAGCGCGCCTCGGTTGCCGATGCGATCGTGGCCGCCGCGCGCGAAATTGCGGAAAGCACGCCGATCAAGGCGATCTGCTGCTTCTCGCAAACCGGCACCACGGTGTCGCTGGTGGCCCGTGAACGCCCGCGCGTGCCAATCATGGCGCTGACGCCGCTGATGGAAACCGCGCGGCGCATGACGCTGACATGGGGCACCCATTGCGCGATCACCGAATCACAGCACCGCTTCAAGGGGGCGGTTCTGGCCGCGGCCAAGGCCGCACGGCAATACGGCTTCGCGACCGAGGATGAACAGATCGTCGTGACCGCCGGCGTGCCCTTCAACCGTGCCGGCACCACGAACATCCTGCGCGTCGCCCCTTGCGACGAACGCCGGATCGTCAGCGCCGAGTTCGAATAAGCTTGCAGCGGGCGGTGTTCCACCTTATACGCCGCCCCCTGATACCCGCGCGCCCGGCCGATGTGGCATTGCCGTGGCGCGCGTTCACAACTCGCAAGAGGAGACGAAAATGCCCAAGATGAAGACAAAGTCGGCCGCGAAGAAGCGCTTCAGCTTCACGGCCTCCGGCCGCGTCAAGGCCGGTCCTGCCGGTAAGCGCCACGGCATGATCAAACGCTCGACGAAATTCATCCGCGACGTCACGGGAACGATGATCCTGTGCGATTCGGACGAGAAGATCGTCAAGAAATACATGCCCTACAACCGGTAAGGAGAGCGTAGATGTCCCGCGTTAAATCCGGCGTCGTCACGCACGCCCGTCACCGTAAAGTCATCAAGGCGGCCAAAGGCTACTACGCCGCCCGTTCGACGAACTTCCGCACCGCGACCCAGGCCGTCGACAAGGCGAACCAGTACGCGACCCGCGACCGCAAGACCCGCAAGCGCACGTTCCGCGCCCTGTGGATCCAGCGCATCAACGCGGCTGTTCGCCTGTTCGACGCCGAGATGACCTATTCGCGCTTCATCAACGGTCTGGCGCTTGCCGGTATCGAAGTGGACCGCAAGGTTCTGGCCGATCTGGCCGTGCGCGAGCCCGAGGCGTTCAACGCCATCGCGGCCCAGGCGAAAAAAGCCCTCGCCTGATCTTCGAAAAGCCCCGCTTCGGCGGGGTTTTTTATTGCCCGCCTTGCCAGTCAGCGCCCCTGCGGCTAATCCAAAGCCGGACCAAGGAGGCCGGCATGGACGGGATCGACACGCTTCGCGACACTTACCTCAACCGCATCAAGGATGCCGGGGATGAGGCTGCGGTGGAGGAGCTTCGTCTTGCCGCGCTTGGCAAGAAGGGCGAAATCAGCCTGAAGATGCGCGAGCTGGGCAAGATGACGCCCGAGGAGCGCCAGACGACCGGCGCCGCGCTGAACCGTTTGAAGGACGAACTCGACGCAGCCCTGCGGGCTCGCAAAGCTTCGCTTGCCGATGCCGCGCTGGAACAGCGCCTTGCCGCCGAATGGCTGGACGTGACGCTGCCGGGCCGCCCGCGCCGCTTCGGCACCATCCACCCTGTCAGCCAGGTCATGGACGAGCTGACCGCCATCTTCGCCGATATGGGCTTTTCCGTTGCCGAAGGCCCGCAGGTCGAATCCGACTGGTACAACTTCGACGCGCTGAACATCCCGCCCGAACACCCCGCGCGGCAGGAACATGACACCTTTTTCATGCATCGTGCGGAAGGCGATGACCGCCCGCCCCACGTGCTGCGCACCCACACCTCGCCCGTGCAGATCCGCGCGATGACGCAGCAGGGCGCGCCAATCCGCGTGATCGCCCCCGGCCGCGTGTATCGCATGGACATGGATCAGACCCACACGCCGATGTTCCACCAGGTCGAAGGCCTCGCCATCGACAAGAACATCTCCATGGCCAACCTGAAATGGGTGCTGGAGGAGTTCTGCCGTGCCTTCTTCGAGGTGCCCTCGGTCGAACTGCGTTTCCGCGCGTCCCACTTCCCCTTCACCGAACCCTCGGCCGAGGTGGATATCCGCTGTTCATGGGCGAACGGCCAGCTGAAGATCGGCGAAGGTGACGACTGGATGGAAATCCTCGGCTCCGGCATGGTGCATCCGAAGGTGCTGAAGGCCGCGGGTGTCGATCCCGACCAGTGGCAGGGCTTCGCCTTCGGCATGGGCATCGACCGGCTTGCGATGCTGAAATACGGCATCCCCGACCTGCGCGCCTTCTTCGAATCCGATCTGCGCTGGCTGCGCCATTACGGCTTCGCCTCGCTTGACATGCCCGACCTTGCCAGCGGGCTGAGCCGCTAAGGAGATACAGACATGAAATTCACCCTCTCCTGGCTCAAGACCCACCTCGACACGGCTGCAAGCCTTGATGACATCGCCTATGCCCTGACCGATCTGGGGCTGGAGGTGGAAGGCATCACGGATCCCGCCGCGAAGCTGAAAAACTTCACGCTGGCCAAGGTCCTGCATGCCGAACAGCATCCGGATGCAGACCGCCTGCGCGTGTGCCGCGTCCAGACCGATGAAGGCGAAAAGCAGATCGTCTGCGGTGCTCCGAACGCTCGCGAAGGCATCACCGTGGTGCTGTGCAAACCCGGCGATTACGTTCCCGGCATCGACACCACGCTGGGCGTGGGCAAGATCCGCGGCATCGAATCCCACGGCATGATGGCGTCCGAACGTGAGTTGGAGCTTTCGGACGAACATAACGGCATCATCGAGCTGCCCTCGGGTGAAGTCGGCGAGCGGTTCGTTGACTGGCTGGCCGCGAACCGCCCCGGCGCGGTCGATCCGATGATCCACATCAAGATCACGCCGAACCGCCCCGATGCCCTTGGCGTGCGCGGCATCGCACGCGATCTGGCGGCGCGCGGCCTTGGCACGCTGAAGCCGCTGGTGGTTGAGCCGGTTATTGGCAACTTCCCGAACCCGATCACCGTGCGCACGGAAACCGAAGGCTGCCCCCTGTTCGCGGGCCGCGTGATCCGCGGCGTGAAGAACGGTCCCTCGCCCGCTTGGCTGCAACAGCGGCTGATGGCAATCGGCCTGCGTCCGATCTCGGTTCTGGTGGATATCACCAACTTCTTCACCTTCGACCTGAACCGCCCGCTGCACGTGTTCGATGCAGGCAAGGTGAAGGGCGATCTGGTCGTCCGGTCCGCGCAGGATGGCGAAACCCTGCAGGCGCTGGATGGCAAGACCTATACCCTTCGCCCCGGCATGGTGGTCATCGCCGATGATACCGGCGTCGAATCCCTTGGCGGCATCATGGGCGGCGAGGTTTCGGGCTGCGACGAGGCGACCACCGATGTTTATCTGGAAGCCGCCTACTTCGATCCGATCACCACGGCCACCACGGGCCGCGCACTGAAGATCAACTCCGACGCGCGCTATCGCTTCGAACGCGGCATCGACCCCGCCTTCACGCTGGAGGGGATGGAACTTGCGACGCGCATGATCCTCGACCTGTGCGGGGGGGAGGCATCGGAGGTGCAGGTGGCAGGTGCCGTGCCGGACACGGCCCGCGCCTATCGCCTCGACACCGACCGCGTCGTGTCGCTGGTCGGGATGGAGATCGCGGCCGAAGAACAGCGCGCAACGCTGGAAGCGCTTGGCTTCCGGCTGGAAGGCGACATGGCCCATGTGCCCTCATGGCGCCCGGATGTGCTGGGAGAGGCTGATCTGGTCGAGGAAATCGCCCGCGTTGCTTCCCTTACCAAGCTGCAGGGCAAACCCCTGCCCCGCACCGCTGCCGGTGTGCCGCTGCCGATCCTGACGCCGCTGCAACAGCGCGAGAAGATGGCGCGGCGGACGCTGGCATCGATCGGCTATAACGAATGCGTCACCTACAGCTTCATCAATGCAGGCGATGCGGCGCTGTTCGGCGGCGGCGCGGATGCCGTGCGGGTGGAAAACCCCATCAGCAGCGAGATGACGCATCTGCGGCCCGACCTACTTCCGGGCCTGCTGCGGGCCGCGGCCCGCAATCAGGCGCGCGGTTTCGCCGACATGGCCCTGTTTGAGGTTGGCCCCGCCTTTACGGGTGGCGAACCCGGCGAGCAGGTGCTGCAAGCGACCGGCCTGCTGATCGGTGCCAGCGCCGTGCGTGACACCTTCGGATCGCGCCGCCCGGTGGACTTGTTCGACGCCAAGGCAGATGCAGAGGCGATCCTTGCCGCCCTTGGCGCCCCCGCGAAGGTGCAGATCAGCCGCAAGGCGGCGGGCTGGTGGCATCCGGGACGCTCTGGCGTCATCGGTCTGGGGCCGAACGCGCTGGCGACGTTCGGAGAGGTGCATCCGCGCATCCTGCATGCGCTGGATGTGAAGGGCCCCGCAGTTGCCTTCACGATCAACATTGCCAAGATCCCCTATCCCAAGGTGAAAACGCCGACGCGGCCCGCACTGGTCCTGTCGGACCTGCAGGCGGTGGACCGTGATTTCGCCTTTGTTGTGGACGCACAGGTGGAGGCGCTGACGCTTGTCAACGCGGCTGCCGGTGCAGACAAGGCGCTGATCGAAAGCGTGCGCGTGTTCGACCAGTTCGCGACCGATGCGCAAAAGGCCGAGGGCAAAAAATCCCTCGCCCTGACCGTGCGCCTGCAACCGACGGACAAAACGCTGACCGACAAGGATATCGAGGCGGCCAGCGCCAAGATCATCGAAAAGGTGGCAAAGGCAACAGGCGCGACATTGCGCGCCTGACTCCATCAGACGGCGATGTTGTCGATCAGACGCACGCCGTCGATCCACGCCGCTGCAAGCATACGGGCCGGTCGGGACAACGTCTCGGTCGGCTCAAGTGTTTCGGCATCACAGAGTTCGACATAATCGATCTCGGCAAATCCTGCCTTTCGCAGCGCCTGCCGTGCCTGATCCAGCGCATGGTCGATCGCAACACCGCTGCGGATCGCCTGTGCCGCATCACGCATCGCACCATACATCAGGCGCGCATCGTCGCGCGATGCCGTCAGCCTGCGATTGCGCGAGGACATGGCAAGGCCATCCGCCTCGCGCACCGTTTCGCAGCCCTTGATCCGGATAGGCAGGTTCAGATCGGCCACGAACCGGCGCACGATCTGAAGCTGCTGCCAGTCCTTTTCCCCGAAGAAGGCAATATCGGCCTGCGACATCGAGAACAGTTTCGTCACCACCGTGGCCATGCCGTTGAAATGGCCGGGCCGGTGCGCACCCTCCAGCAGGTCCGACAGGCCGCCCACCTGAACCGTGCTGGCGAATCCCGCCGGATACATCTCCTCCACCGAGGGGATGAAAACTGCGTCGACCCCATCCAGCAGGGCCACGTCGCGCGCCTCGTCACGGGGATACTTCGCCAGATCCTCGGGGTTGTTGAACTGGATCGGGTTCACGAAGATCGACACGATCACCCGTCCACATTCGGCCCGGGCGCTGTTCACAAGGCTCAGATGCCCGTCATGCAGCGCGCCCATGGTGGGAACCAGCCCGACGGTCTGCCCCGCCGCCTTCCACGCCGCAACCTGTGCACGCAGATCGGCCACAGTCCGAACGATCATTTGACGGCATCCCCGAAGCTGTGTTCCGGTGCCGGGAAGGCGCCGCTTCGCACCTCGGCGGCATAGGCGGCGATGGCGCGATCCGCTTCACCCGCCAGATCGGCATAGCGCTTGACGAACTTGGGGCGGAAATCGGCGAAGAGGCCCAGCATGTCATCCACGACGAGGATCTGTCCGTCACATCCTGCGCCAGCGCCGATGCCGATGGTCGGTATCTTCAGTGCCTCGGTGATCTGGCGGCCCAGCGATTCCGGGACCTTTTCCAGAACGACGGCGAAAGCCCCGGCATCCGCCACGGCCTGCGCATCGGCCAGAATACGTTCGCGGTCCGCATTGCGCCCTTGAACCTTGTAGCCGCCAAGTGTGTTCACCGCCTGCGGCGTCAGCCCGATATGCGCCATGACCGGCACGCCGCGCGCCACCAGAAACGCGATCGTTTCGGCCATATGCGCGCCCCCCTCCAGCTTCACCGCTGCGGCCCCCGTTTCCGCCAGCAAGCGCGAGGCGTTGCGGAAGGCCTGTTGCGGGCTTTCCTCGTAACTGCCGAAGGGCAGATCGATCACGCAAAATGCGCGGGACAACCCGCGCATCACCGCCTGCCCGTGCAGGATCATCATCTCCATCGTGACGCCAAGCGTGGACGGCAAACCGTGCAGCACCATGCCAAGGCTATCGCCCACCAGCACAATGTCGCAATGGGCATCCACCTGCCGGGCCATCGGCGTGGTATAGGCCGTCAGGCAAACGAGCGGAGTTGCCCCCTTTGCCCCGAGGATGTCCGGAACCGTCAGGCTCCGGCTTTGAACATTGGCGCTCATGTAACCTCCCCGGGCTGCGTTGCGGGAAGGTGATAGCGGCAGGCCCCGTTGGGCGCCAGCCTCAGCCGGCCGACGCAACCAGCAGGGGCAGTTCCGTCCCGGGCGGGTGGACCTCGCCATTGGCATCCTCCACCCATATACCTTCGTATTCGCGGCTTTCGGCCTCGGTCCGCACCTTCACGCGGGCGCCGGGCTCGACGCGGTTGTAAAGGTCGATGATGTCCTGGTTGAACAGACGGATGCACCCGGCCGAATTTGCGCGCCCGATGGACCGATCATCGATCGTGCCGTGAATACGGTAATAGGTGTCGCGCCCGTTGCGATAAAGGTACAGCGCGCGCGCGCCCAGCGGGTTTTCCAGCCCGCCCGGAAGGCCCGAAGCATATTCCGCGTAAAGTTCCGGCTGCGTGCGGATCATGTTCTGCGTCGGCGTCCAGCTGGGCCATTCCCGCTTCATCCCGATGCGCGCATTGCCGCGGAATGCCTTGCCTTCAGGGCCGACACCCACCGCATAGCGCATCGCGCGCCCGTCGGGCAGAACATAGTAAAGGCGGCGGGTAAAGGGATCGACGACGATGGTGTTCGGCGATTCCGGCCCGCTATAGGCCACTTCCGTGCGCACCTTTTCTGGCGTCAGAAAGGCCGGGTTTACGGCCGGGATCAGGTATTCCCCGTCCTGAACGGCGGCATATCGCGGATCTGCGGGCGCTTGCATGACCTGCGGCGGCGGCGCGGCACAAGCCGTAAGGAAAGCGAGCGACACAACCGTGGCTATATGTCTGAGTTTCAGGCGCAACGTAGATTCCCATCTTCTTCTTATTCACGGGTCAAACTGCGCTGCGGCCGATCAAGGTCAACCCGCAACACATACGGGCGGTACCGACCGTGGCCGATTGGCCACCCTCAGGAATAGCTCCGCACCAATGCCGCCGCGACCAGCGACCAGCCATCGGCCACCACGAAGAAAGCAAGCTTGAACGGAAGCGAAACGATCGCCGGGGGCACCATCATCATCCCCATCGACATCAGCACCGCCGAAACGACAAGGTCGATCACAAGGAAGGGAAGAAACAGCAGGAAGCCGATTTCAAACGCCCGCTGGATTTCTGACAGCATGAAGGACGGAACCAGCACCGACAGCGGCGCCTCCCCGATCACGGGGGGCGCGCCTTCGCGCAAGGAGGCAAGCGCAGCGAATGCGTCCGGATCCATGCGCGCGGTCATGAAGGCGCGGAACGGATCGACGATCGCGGGCCATGCCGTTTCAAGATCCACCTGCCCCTCACTTAATGGGCGGATCCCGTTGATCCATGCATCCGTCAGCACCGGGTCCATCACGAACCAGGTCAGGAACATCGCAAGGCTGATCATCAGCATGTTTGGCGGCGCCTGCTGCAGGCCGATGGCCTGACGCAGGATGGACAGCACCGTCACGATGAAAGGAAAGCAGGTCACCATGATCGCGATGCCTGGCACAAGGCTCAGCACAGTGATCAGCGCGATCAGCTGGATCGAACGTCCTGCAAGGGAGGCGTCGCCGTTCCCCATGTCGATGGAGATCTGCTGCGCCAGCGCAGGCTGGGCCAGCAGGATCAGCACCAGCGCGATGCGGATCAAAGCGCGCCCCCACCGGCGGCAACCTCGGTCAGGCGCACAGCAAGCTGGCCGGCCTGGTCGCCCTCACCTTCCTGCAGAACGCCGCGGGCAATCAGCCTGTCGCCGACGTAAAGCTCCACCGGGTCTTCCACGCGGCGGTCCAGTGTCAGGACCGCATCGCGGCCAAGGTTCAGAAGTTCGCGCACGCGGGGGCGGGCCTTGCCCACTGAAACGGTGATCTCGATCGGGACCTGCGAAAACGGGCTATCGGCGGTGTCATCCATGGCGGACCTCGGCATTGAGGGTGAAGAAATCATCAAGCGCGGCAAGGATCGCGTTTGCCGCGCCCGCGGGATCGACCAGGGTTTCGGACAGCCCGTCTGCGATCAGGGCAGAGCCACGGGCCACGGCGGCGTCCGTTTGCACCACAAGCGGGAACCCCGCATCGGGAAGGCGCGGCAAAATGGCCGCGTGATCTTCCGGATGCAGCAACAGGCGCAGCGGCTGGCCGGTGGCCGATTGCGCCAGCGGCAGCACGGCATCGGCAACGGCAGGGGCCAGCGCCGCGGCGGCCATGGGCGGCAGAACGGTGTTCAGGATCTGGCGCAGCAACGGATCCAGCGCCTGCATCATCTGCTCTCGGGCACCGTGCCATGCGAAGGCCATGTCCTGCAGGCTGCGCGAAAGGGTTTCCGCGATCTCCCGCTCTGCCTGTTCGGCCGAGGCGGCCATTTCCGCCTCTGCCTCGGCGCGGCCTGCCGCACGGGCCTCGCGGCGCACGTCTTCCAGCGCGGCAGCATCGGTCACCACGACCTCACTGGCATCGCCAAAAGGTTCAAGACGCAGGGGAATCATGTCCGTTCTTCCTTGTCCATCCATCCACGCAGAACTTCCACCGTTTCCACCTGCCGCGCCTCGATCAGGCGGCGCAGACGGGCCACGGGATCGGGCAGGTCATCATCGGCGTCGGCCGTTTCCTCCAGCTCGCCGTCGAGGGCGGTCGTGCCGGGAAGGGCAAGAACCGGCGCGGGCGCCTCCAGCTCCTCGGGGCGGCGCGTCAGGATCGGGCGCACCACGAACAGCCCGAGGATCAGTGCAACAAGCGCCAGCACCGCGATCTGCACGATCTGCATCATGTTCATCTGCTTGAGGGGCGAGAACATGCCCTCTTCGGCCAGCGTGCCCTGCGGGGCCACCTGTTCGAACTGAAGCGAGCGGATGGTCAGGATATCGCCCCGCGCCGTATCCAGCCCCACGGCCGAGGCGACAAGGTCATGCAGCGCCGTCATTTCTTCCTCGGGGCGCGGTGTCCAGGTGGTGGTGCCATCTTCGGCCGTCTCCGTCAGCCCATCCACGAGCACCGCCACGCTGAGCCTGCGAACATCACCCGGGCTGCGCAGCAGGTCGCGCTGCGTTTCGGACACTTCGTAGTTCACCGTTTCCTGCGTTTCGGAACTGCTGCTGCGCCCGTCCTGCGCATCCCCGGCAGCATCGCCGTCAGGCACGTTGGAGGCCACCGTCACGGCACCCGACGGGCGGGTATCGGAACTTGTCCTTTCCACCATTTCGGAACTGATCGGCACGCGGCCCTGCGGATCGAAACGCCGCTCGATGATCTGCTCACGCTCCGTCCCGAGTTCGACCGCGACTTCCACGACCGCGTGGCCGGGGCCGACGCGGGCTGCCAGCAGGCGTTCCACGTTCTGGCGCAGGCGTTCGGCGCGATCGGTGGCGGGGGGCGTTTCATCCATGTCCAGCAGCCCGCGACGGCTGTCGATCACGGAAACATCCTCCACCCGCATGCCGGCGACGGCCCCCGAGACGAGCGAGCGCAAAGCGCGCGCCTGCGCCTGTGTCAGCCCGCCCTGCGCCGTGGTCAGCGTGACGCTGGCGGTGGGCCGTGCCTCGCGACGGAAGGGCTGGTCGTTGCCCTGCGCGATATGCACACGCGCCGCGCGCACCTCGGGCATGGAAAGGATGGTACGGGCCAGCTCCCCTTCCTTTGCCCGAAGATAGGCGGCGTCGAATATCTGCGACGTGGTGCCGAACCCCGACAGCCCGTCAAGAAGTTCGTATCCGGCGGCGCCGAAACTTGGCAGGTCCTGCCCGGCCAGCATCATGCGAAGGCGGTCGCGTTGTGCCGCGTCCACGTGGATCGAGTCGCCCTCGATCCGGTATGAAACGCCCTGCTGTTCCAGCGCGCCCACCACCTCGCCTGCGGCCTGCGGCTCCAGCCCGGAATAAAGAAGTGCCATGTCGGGTGCAGTCGCGATGCGTGAAAGACCAAGAATGGCCGCGAACATCCCCAGTGTCGCCCCGACAATGACGATCTTGCGCCGCAGCGCCATGGATGCCCAAAGGGACAGCACGTTCTGCATGTCGTGTCCTCCGATATTCGGGCTTCTGCCCACGAAGGCTGTCTGAACTATCCAGCTTAACAATCGGTTAGTGGAATGGCCCCTATAACCGCCGCAACGCAGAAAGGCGGAAGGAAGACCGATGACGGAAGTCGCAGACCAGCAGGATCCATCCCCGCGCAAGTCGCGCCTGCCCCTGATAACCGGCGCGGTTCTGGCCGTGACGCTGGGCGCTGCCGGATTCTATGCAGCCTATTCGGGGATGCTGCCACTGGCGCAGAAGGACGCGGGGGCGGTGGGGCTTCCGGCCCTGTCCTATGTCACTCTTGAACCGGTGCTCATCTCGCTTGGGGATGCGTCGGATCGCCAGCACCTGCGCTTCCGCGCCGAGCTGGAGGTTGCGCCCCAGCACAAGGCCGAGGTGGAACTTTTGCAGCCGCGCATTCTGGATGTGCTGAACAGCTATCTTCGCGCCGTATCTGTCGAGGATCTTGAAGATCCCGCCCATCTTGTGCGGCTGCGGGCGCAGATGCTGCGCCGCGTCCAGATCGTGACCGGCGAGGGCCGGGTGCGCGATCTTCTTGTGACCGAATTCGTATTGAACTGAAAGGAAGCGTCATGGACCTGATCACGGATGTGCTTCTGGGGGCTGGCGCACTTGGGGCTGCCTTCTATTGCTATATTCTTGGCCGCCGCCTGCGTGCCTTTTCAGAGCTTGAAGGCGGAATGGGCGGTGCCATTGCCGTGCTTTCGGCCCAGGTGGACGAGATGACGCGCGCGCTGGAAGCCGCCCGCGCCACCGCCGGCGATTCGGCCGACAAGCTGGAAGACCGCGTGGCCCGTGCCGAAGCGGCGGCGCAGCGGCTGGAACTGCTGCTTGCCTCGCTGCACGATCTGCCCACCGCCCCGCGCGAGGCTGCGGAATGAGCCGGCGGCGCGGACTTGGCGCGCTGGTGATTCTGGCGCTGTTCATGGGATCGGCCGGGGCGCTACGCCTTGGCGCGGGCGTCAGCACCGCACTGGCACGTGTTCCGGACCAATCTGCGCCGGCCATGCCCCCCGCGCCTGCGATCTGCCCCGAACCGCCCGCCGCACTGGCCGAGGCGCTGCGCCAACGCGAGGCGGAGGTTGAAATGCAGGAAGCGGCGCTGGCCGAACGGCTGGCTGCGCTTGATCTGGCCAATGCCGCGATCGACCGGCGGATGGAGGATCTTCAGCAGGCGGAAAGCAAGCTGTCCGAAACGCTGGCCGTCGCCGATGGTGCATCGGAAAAAGATCTTTCGCGCCTGACCAGCGTTTACGAGGCGATGCGCCCGAAGGACGCCGCCGCGCTTTTCACCGCGATGGATACCGACTTCGCCGCAGGCTTCATCGGCCGGATGCGCCCCGAAGCGGCAGGCGCGGTGCTGGCCGGAATGCCTTCTGAAAATGCCTATGCGATCAGCCTGCTGCTGGCCGGACGCAACGCCCTCGTTCCCAAGGAGTAAGCTTTATGCTGGGACTGATCGGAATCGCCGTCATCTTCGTCATGGTCTTTGGTGGCTTTGTTCTCGCGGGCGGCAAGCTGGGCGTCATTCTGCATGCGCTTCCCTATGAATTGGCGATGATCGGCGGCGCAGCCACCGGAGCCTTCCTGCTGGGCAATGACATGGCCACCGTGAAGGCCACGCTGCGTGATGTCGTGAAGGTGTTTCGCGGCACGCGTTGGAAGAACGACGATTATCGCGATCTTCTTTGCCTGTTGTTCGAACTGATCCGCATCGCCCGCGCCAATCCCGTCGCGTTGGAAGAACATATCGAAAACCCTGCCGACTCTTCTGTCTTTGCGCGGTACCCGCGCATTGTTGCCGATCACGAGGCGGTGGACCTGATCTGCGATACGCTGCGCGCCGGCTCCATGAACTATGACGATCCCCACCAGGTGGAGGAGGTTCTGGAAAAACGGATGGAGGCGAATGCTCATCACGCGATGACCACCAGCCACGCCCTGCAGACAATGGCCGATGCCTTGCCTGCCCTTGGCATCGTGGCCGCCGTTCTGGGCGTGATCAAGACCATGAGCGCCATCGACCAGCCCCCCGAGATTCTGGGCAGCATGATCGGCGGCGCACTTGTTGGCACCTTTCTGGGCGTGTTCCTTGCCTATGGCCTTGTCGGCCCGTTCGCCACGCGCCTGAAATCCATCGCCGAGGAGGACGGCCAGTTCTATGGCCTGATCCGCGAGGTGCTGGTGGCCAACCTGCACGCCCACCCGGCCAATATCTGCATCGAAGTCGGCCGCCAGAACACGCCGCACCACTTCCGGCCTGCCTTCAACGATCTGAACGCTGCCCTTCGCGGACTGAAGGAGGCAGCATGAAGAATGTTCTTGCCGCTGCACTTTGCGTGGCCGCTTCGGGCGCATGGGGGCAGGCAGTTACCGTTCATACGGGCGAACACAAAGGCTTCACGCGCCTCGCGATGGTGCTGCCTTCGCAGCAGGGCTGGCGCCTTGGCCGCACCGATGAGGGCTATGCACTGGCGCTGGACAAGCCGGTGGATCTGAACCTTTCCGGTGTCTGGCGCAGGATCGGCAAGCAGCGCATCAACGGGCTGTCGCACGATCAAGGCAGCAGCATGCTGCGGGTGGCGCTTGCCTGTTCGGCCTGCCACGCGACGGCGTTCGAGATGGAGCCCGGCCTCATCGTCGTGGATATCCGCGACGGCGACGCACCGGAAGGTTCGCGCTTCGAAGCGCGGCTGGTCGCGGACCGCCCCCGCCCGCGCCAGCCCGAACCGAAACAACGCGACGTGGTGGCGCTGCCGACTTCGCGGCCGGAGCGCGGCTATGACTGGACGACCCTGCCGCGCAACCCGGACGTGGCCCCACCCCCTCCCGCACTGGACGCCTTCCGCGATGCCGTTCTGCGCCAGCTGGCGGACGGTGCCGCACGCGGTGTCGTGGACATGGTGGAAAGCCTGCCTCCCGCCCCC
Organism: Falsirhodobacter deserti; assembly: GCF_004015795.1. GTDB lineage: Bacteria > Pseudomonadota > Alphaproteobacteria > Rhodobacterales > Rhodobacteraceae > Falsirhodobacter > Falsirhodobacter deserti. The sequence continues at coordinate 1,993,661 of NZ_ML137218.1, forward strand.
GAGATGACGGCCCTGCCGCCACAGATGCGCGTGCAGCAGGAACCGGGCTTCGTTCCTGACCCCAAGCAACCCCTGACGGCCGAGGGGCGCATCTGCATCCCTGCCGAACGTCTCGACCTTGCAAGCTGGGGAACCGAGGCGCCGGTTTCGGAAGCGCTCGGCCTTGCCCGCAGCGGGCTGGAGGGCGAATTCGACGTTCCCGACACGGAAGCCGTGGACCGCGCTGTCCGTTATTATCTGCACCTTGGTTTCGGGGCGGAGGCGCGGCAGCTTGCGCAGGCCTATTCCCTTCCGGCCGAGGATCGCCGCCTGTATTCCGCCCTGTCCCGCATTCTGGACGGGGAGCCGGTGCCCGGCGGCCTTCTGGCACCGATGGCCGATTGCGATGGCCCCGCCGCCCTTTGGGCCTTGCTTGCATTGCCCGCCCCGCGTCCGGGGCAGCCGGAAAATGCAGGGGCCGCGCTGCAAGCCTTCACCGCCCTGCCCCAGCATCTTCGCCGGACCCTTGCGCCCTTGCTGCTCGAACGGCTTGAACGGCGGAAGGACACCGAGTCCATCCGCATCGTGCAGGACGCCTTGCTGCGGGCCGATCCCGACCCCGATCCCGAAACCCGTCTGCTCGTCGCGCGGCAGGCCACGGATGGGGAGGCCGATCTGGCCGCCCTTGCTGCCGAAGGCGGCCGCGGCTCTGCCGATGCGACCGTGGCACTGGCCGACCGGCGGCTGTCGGCGGGAACGCCCATCGACGCCCCGACGCTGGTGGCCCTGCAGGCGCTGGCGCAGGAACGTGACAGCGCGGCCCTGCGCCGGCTGGTGGTGCTGGGGCTGGCCTCCACGGGGGATTTCGAAGCCGCCTTCCGCGAGGTTGCGCATGCCCGTTCGGCCGCGGACGAGCTTTGGGGCTGGCTGGCGACCACGGGCGATGACAACACGCTTTTGCGCCATGCCGTCCTGCCCAAGGACGCCCCGCATCCTGCGCTGCCGCTTGCCACGCGGATCGCGCTGGCGGACCGACTGACCGATATCGGGCTGCCGGAGCTGGCCGTCCGGTGGCTCGGCGATGCTGCAACCCTTCCCGATGCGACCGAGGCCGAACGTCTGGCTGCCGCGCGGGCTGCCGTTGCAGATCGCAATGCGCCCGAGGTCGTGCGGCTTCTGGCAGGGCTGACGGGAAAGGACGCGGACGCGCTTCGCGCACGTGCGGATGCGCAGCCCAAACGCGCCCCCTCCCCCTCGGAAGCCTGGGCGCAGACGCAAGAGTTGCTGACGGTCGATCATCCCGAAGAAGGCCCGCTGGGGCATGGGCGCACCCTTGCCGCGCAGGCCGGGGATACCCGGGCACGGATCGAGGCGCTTCTGACCGGCACGCAGGTGCAACGGTAATGCTTGGGAAAGATTCAGACCCTACTCTGCCCGCAAAGGGCGGCGAAGCTGCGACAAACACGGGTGAAACCCATGAAGGCTTGGATATGGCTGATGATCGCGCTTGCGCTGCCGCAGGCGGCGCTCGCGGCGCGCGATCCGTCAATGCTGTGCGAACAAGCCGCCCGGATTGCCGCGCAGCGTGAAGGTGTTCCGCTGGACGTGATGCGCGCGCTGACCCTTACCGAAACCGGGCACCACCGCGACGGTGCGCTGCGCCCGTGGCCCTGGGCCATCAACCGCGGCGGAGAGGGGCACTGGTTCGAAACCGAAGCGGAAGCCTTTGCCTTCGCCACCAACACGCTGAGGCAAGGGGCGCGCAATTTCGACGTCGGCTGCTTCCAGTTGAACCACCGCTGGCATGCGAACGGGTTCAGTGATCTGCGCACCATGTTTGATCCGTTGGAAAACGCACTTTATGCCGCCCGCTTCCTGCGCCGGCAATATGACGCCACCGGCGACTGGACCCGCGCGGCGGGCGCTTATCATTCGCTGACGCCGGAACATGCCGCCCGCTATCGCACCCGTTTTGCCCAGCTTCGCGAAGGGCTGGATGCCGCACCGCAGGTCGGCCGCGCGGAACGGCAGAACAGCTTCCCCCTTTTGCGCGGCGGACGCGGCACGGCAGGGTCTCTGGTTCCGCTGGGCGGCCTTGGCATGCGCCTGATCGGAGATTGATATGACGGCACGCGCACTTTTCCAACCCACAGTTCTTCTGGCGCTGGCGCTGACAGCGGTTGTCGTGATGATGATCCTGCCCGTTCCAGCATGGATGCTGGATATCGGGCTGGCGGCCTCGTTCGCGCTGGCGATCCTGATGCTGACCGTGACGCTGTTCATCGAACGGCCGCTGGATTTTTCGGCCTTTCCGACGATCCTTCTCGCCTCGCTGATGCTGCGGCTCTCGCTCAACGTCAGCTCGACCAAGCTGATCATCGGGGAAGGGCATACCGGCACGGCTGCGGCCGGCCACGTGATCGAAGGCTTCGCCAATTTCATCATGGGCGGCAACATCCTGCTGGGTCTTGTGATCTTCTGCGTGCTGCTGATCGTCAACTTCATCGTCATCACCAAGGGCGCGGGCCGGATGGCCGAGGTGGGCGCCCGCTTCGCGCTGGACGGTATGCCCGGCAAGCAGCTTGCCATCGATGCCGACATGGCCGCCGGTGCGATCGATCACACCGAAGCCAAGGCACGACGAGAGCGGGAGCTGGACGAGACGAACTTCTTCGGCGCCCTGGACGGTGCATCGAAATTCGTGAAGGGCGATGCGGTGGCAGGGCTGCTGATCACGCTTCTGAACATCGTCGTCGGGCTGATCGTTGGCATCGTCATGCATGGCATGCCGGTGGAACGTGCCTTTGGCACCTATGCCATCCTGACGGTGGGCGACGGGCTGGTGGGGCAGATACCGGCGGTCCTGATCTCTATCGCGACGGCACTGCTGCTGACGCGCGGCGGCGCGAAAGGCGCCGCGGACGTTGCGTTTTTCCAGCAGCTCGGCCGTTACCCGGCAGCGCTTGGCACGGTGGCTGCCCTGATGGCGCTGTTCGCGCTGGTGCCGGGAATGCCGTTCCTGCCCTTCATCTGCGGCGCGGCGGCACTGGCGGCGGCGGCCTGGTTCGGCGCGCGCCGTCCGAAGGTGGATGACACGCCGATGGCGGAAGCACCGCCCCCGCAACGCTCCTTGGGCGACATTCTCGATTTCGACGATATCCATATCGAGTTTGCCTCGGATCTGGTGCCTATGGTTCTGGATCCGGCAACGGGGCTGGATGCACGCATCACCAACATGCGGACCCATGTTGCCAGCGCCTTCGGCCTGATCCTGCCCGAGATTCGGCTGACGGATGAAGCCGCCCTGCCCCCCGGCACCTATCGCATCCGCCTGCACGGGGTGGAACGGGCGCGCGACCTGCTGCACTCCGACCGCGCACTGGTCCTGCTGGCCGATGACATCGCTGCCCCTGCGGGCGAGGATGTGCGCGAGCCCGTATATGGCGCGCCGGCACGTTGGATCGCGCGCGACCGGCATGAGGATGCGGCGCTGTCTGGCCTGACCGTCGTCAGCCCTGCCGAGGTTCTGGCCACCCACCTGCTGGAGGTTCTGAAGGCCAACCTTGGCCGCCTGCTGACGCTGAAGGGCCTGCGCCGCCTGCTGGATGAATTCACCAACCTGTCCGACCCCGCGCGTGCCGCCGCCAACCGGCGCCTGCTGGATGAGCTGGTGCCAGACAAGGTGCCGGTCGATCTGCTTCTGGCCGTGATGCGCCTGCTGCTGGAGGAGCGTGTTTCCATCCGCAACCTTCCCCTGATCCTCGAATCGGTTTCGGAAGGGCGCAGCCTTGGCCCGGCAGAAGTGGTGGCCGAACATGTGCGCCAGCGGCTGGGGTTCCAGATGGTGGCCGAACTGCGTCGCCCCGACGGCACGATCCCCCTGATCCAGCTGGCGCAGGAATGGGAACAGACGTTCGCGCGCCACACGATGGAAGGCGGGCGCGACGTGGCCCTGCCCCCCGATGCGTTCAACCGCCTGGCCGCCGGATTGGCCGGCCAGTTGAACAAGGCGGCGGAAATGGGGTCGCATCCGGCCATCGTCACCTCGGCCCTGCGGCGGCGCTTCGTGCGGACGGTGGTGGCCGCCAAAGGCCTTGGCGCGCCGGTGCTGTCATATGACGAGATCGGAATGGACGCGCGGCCTTCCATGATTGGCGTGGTGCCACTTTGAACGACCTGATCGCCGTCCTGACCCAACTGACCGGAACTGCCGCCGAGATGTGGCAGCAGGCCTTCGCGGTCTTCCTGCGGATCGGTGCGGTGGCCGCGCTGATGCCCGGCTTTGGCGAACAATCCGTACCGCAGCGCGTGCGGCTGGGCGTGGCACTGGCTTTCACCGCCGTCGTCGCGCCGTCGGTTGACGTTCCGGTGCTGACACTTGGCGGATACGGGGCCGAGGTTGTGGCGGGGCTGGCGCTGGGCCTTGGGCTGCGGCTGCTGGTCATGGCGCTGCAAACGGCGGCGGCCATGGTGGCGCAGGCAAGTTCATTGTCGCAACTTCTGGGGGGCGCTGGCGAACCGCAACCGGCGATCGGCCATCTGCTGACGCTGGGCGGAATTGCCGTGGCGATGGCAGCCGGGTTGCATCTGCGGCTGGTGGAATTCCTGGTCCTCTCCTACCGCGCGATGCCGGCCGGCACCCTGCCCGACGCGGGAATGCTGGCCGAATGGGGCGTGGCGCAGGTGGCGCATGCCTTCTGGCTGGCCTTCGCGCTGGCTGCACCCTTTGTGGCAGGCTCGTTGATCTATAACGTTGCGCTTGGTGTCATCAACCGCGCGATGCCGCAGCTGATGGTGGCGATGATCGGTGCCCCCGCCCTCAGCCTTGGTGCGATGGCAATGCTGGCAATTGTTGTGCCGCTGGCGCTGGCCCTTTGGGTGGCAGCGCTGAACGGCTGGCTGGCGGATCCGTTCGGATGAGCGAGGAAGCCGCCGAAAAGGAACACGAGCCGACACAGCGAAAGCTGGACGAGGCGCGCAAGGAAGGCAACATTCCCCGTTCGGCCGATCTGACATGGGCGGCGGTCTGCGGCGGGTTCATTCTTGCGGCGATGACCGCCGGACCGAACGCACTGCGCGAGGCGGGCGAGGCGGCAGAGGTGCTGCTGGACCAGTCCGCCCGGCTCGCCCCCCTGATGGCCGAAGGCGCAAGCGCGCCACTGGGCGGGCTGATGCTTCGCCTTGGGGCAGCGCTTTGGCCCTTCGTGCTGATCCCCTTCGTGGCGGCGATCACTTCAGTGGCCCTGCAACGCAGCTTTCTGATCACGCCCTCCAAGCTGGCACCGAAGCTCTCGCGCATCTCCCCGCTGTCCAACGCCAAGAACAAGTTCGGGGCGGATGGCTTGTTCGAGTTTGGCAAAAGCTTCGTGAAGATGATCCTCACCGGCATCATCCTTGTCTGGTTCCTTGCCAGCCAGAAGGACCGGATCGTGGCGATGCTTTACCTTGATCCGGCGGTTGCCTTTGCAACCACGCTGGGCCTTGTGCTGCGGTTCCTGCTGGTGGTTCTGGCGCTGGCAGTGCTGATCGGCGGCACGGATTTCTTTTGGCAGCGGATGCAGCACATCAGGCGCAACCGCATGTCGCGACAAGAGGTTCTGGACGAACACAAGGGCGCCGAGGGCGATCCCCACATGAAGCAGCAGCGGCGCCAGCGCGGCATGGAAATCGCCATGAACAAGATGCTGACCGAGGTGGCGAAGGCCGATGTCGTGATGGTGAACCCGACGCATTATGCCGTGGCGCTGGCATGGGATCGGGCCAGCGGGCGGGCGCCGGTTTGCGTGGCCAAGGGGGTTGATGAAGTTGCCCGTCGCATCCGCGAACGCGCGGCCGAGGCGGGCGTGCCGGTGCATCGCGATCCGGCAACCACCCGTGTGCTGCATGCAAGCCTGGAGATCGGGGACGCGATCCATCCCGACCATTATCGCGCTGTCGCTGCCGCGATCCGCTTTGCAGATGCGATGCGCAAGAAAGCCAAGGAGCGGGAATGAAGCGCCTGAACCGGCTGTCGCAGATCGCGGATCTGCTGCTTGATGCGAAGCTTGTGAAACTGCGTGAGGCTGCCCGGGCGCGGGATGAAAGCCTTTCACATCTGGCAGCCTTGCAGCTGGCTGCGGCGCCCTCGGATGATCCGCTGCTCTTGGCCCGGGTTGCGGTGCGGTAGGAGGGGTGGGCAGATACACGCCGCGCTGCGATCAACGTGACGCTGGCGCGACAAACGGCCGAATGGATGGACGCGCAGGACGAGGCCCGCGCCGCCTTCGGCCGGGCGCAGGTTCTGGCCCGGCTGAAGGCACGGTGATCAGTTGTCCTGACGCATGATCTCCACGATCAGCACGTCGGATACCGTCGCACCCAGCACCTGCTGCGCCGCTTCAAGAAGCGATTTGCGCAACGTCACAAGGTTGGTGCCATCGGTGAAGCTTCCATCGAAGCCGCCGGTATTGGCATGATCGAACATCACCTGAAGGAAGCTGTCCCGCAGCTTCGGTTCGCGCAGATAGACATTGTCCGTTGCACCCACCTGCACCTCAAGACTGAGGGAGATGACGATCATCGATGTCACCCGCCCCTGCGACAGAAGCGGCACGACGAACTGGTTGCCCATCTTGATGTAATCATGCTTCGCCGAGATGTCGGGCGCCGCTGCGGGCTGCTCTTCCAGCTCTGCCTGCGGGGCGGGACGCAGGGCAATACCCGCCCCGACGCCGCCGCCAACGCCAATCAACACAAGAATGAGGGGGAGAAGTTTTTTCATCAGAATGGCAACACGATATCGGTGATCTGCTGGCCATAGCGGGGCTGCTGCACGTTCGTGATCTGCCCGCGCCCGCCATAGGCGATCTGCGCGCCGGCGATCTTGTCGTACGTCACCTCGTTCTGGCGGGAAATGTCGGCGGGGCGGACATAGCCCGTGACCTGCAATTCACGAAGTTCATAGTTCACGCGCACCTCCTGCCGGCCTTCGATCCGCAGAACCCCGTTCGGCAGTTCCTCCACCACGGTTGCGGCGATGCGCAGTTCAAGCTTTTCATTGCGCTTGGTCGATCCGTCGCCTTCATAGCTGTGGCTGGAAGAGGTGTTGACGGCACTGGCCATCGTTGCACCTTCGGGCAGCTTCCGGTCCAGCCGTTCCGGCAGGCCGAACAGCGAAGGCAGCTTCATCTCGTCTGATCCGCTGCGCGTCTGGCCGGATGTGTTCGACATCTCGGCCCGATCGTCAATCTCGATCACGACGGTCAGGATGTCGCCACGGCGTTCGGCGCGCCGATCGCTGAGCAGCGATGACCGCCCCCCCGTCCAAAGAGAGGAGGTTGAAGCCGGCGTTGCCTGCCGCACCGAATCCGGCATCGGCGTCGCGTAAAGCGCGTGATACTGATAGGTTTCCTGCTGGGGCGAAAAGGCGGGGGCCTTGCCCACCTGCGACAGCGGCCCGCAGGCAGTCAGGGTGGTCAGGCAAAGTATGGCGGCGCGCATGGGTTCCTCCTACAGGCCTGACTTCACGATCACCTGCCCGTTTTCGGACACGCGGCCGGACACGGTGGTGCGCGATTGCAGGTTCATGACGCGGATCACGTCCCCTGCCCCGCCCCGACCAAGGGCGCGGCCTTCGGTCAGGATCGACAAGCCCCCAGCGTAAAAGCTGAGCGGCACAAGCTGGTTGCGCGTGACGATGGCGGGCGGGCCGAGATCTTCGGCCTTGATCGGGCGGCCTGCATAAAGCGTCACCCGCGCTTCCATCCCGATGGCCAGACGCGGATCATCCAGCGCACCGGAAACGGTGCCGGGAACGGTTTTCACATCCTCGGCCGACAGCACGGTTTCTGCCCGCAGCGTTCGCCCTGCCAGCACCGTATCGGCACCTGCCGCGGCGGGCAGCAGCGCAAGGATCAGTGCGGCGGGGATCATTTGACCTGAACCGTGGCTGACAGGATTTCATCCGCCGCGCGGATCACCTTGGAATTCAACTCGTACGCCCGCTGCGCCTTGATCAGTTCGGTCACCTCGCGCACCGCATCGACAGAGCTGTCCTCAAGATAGCCCTGCCGCAGGGTGCCCAGGCCGTCTTCGCCGGGCAGGCCCTGGATGGGTGGGCCAGAGGCTTCGGTTTCAAGGAAGAGGTTGGATCCAGTCGCCTCCAACCCTTTTGCATTGGTGAAGTTCACCATGTTCAGCTGGCCAAGAAGCTGCGGCTGCACCTGAGCGGAAAAATAAGCGTAAACCTCGCCATCGGCGTTGATGGACAGGCTGTTGGCATCGTCCGGAATGGTGATGCCCGGGGCAACCTCGTGCCCGTCGGCATTCACGATCAACCCGTCGGCGGACCGCTTCAGCGCACCATCGCGGGTATAGGCGGCGGCACCGTTGGGCAGCGTCACTTCCAGATAACCAGCACCTTCGATGGCGACATCCAGATCGCCGCCGGTTTGCGAAAGCGAGCCCTGCGCCAGAACCACGGAAACCGAAGAAGGGCGCACCCCCATTCCAAGCTGGACGCCCGTGGGAAGCATCGTACCATCTTCGGCCGCGATGGTGCCTGGGCGGGCGATCTGCTGGTAATGCAGGTCGGCAAAATCGGCGCGACGTGCGTTGTAGCCGGTCGTCGACATGTTGGCGAGGTTATTGGACACGGTATCCACGCGCATCTGCTGCGCGGCCATGCCCGAGGCGGCGATCTGAAGGGCGTTCATGGCAGCTCCTACTGGCCGAGGGTCTGGATTGCGGTGCGGAGGCGGTCATCCTCACGATCAAGGAAGCTCTGCCCCATCTCGTAGGCGCGCTGGACCTCGATCATGCAGGCAATCTCACCGATCGGATCGACGTTCGAATCTTCCAGTGCACCTTGAATGATTGTTCCCGCTTCGGTCGGTTCGGTCGCATCCGCGGCAAAAAGGGTGCCGCTTTCGTGGCGCAGGCTGTTCGGATCGGCGGGTTGCCACAGCCCGATGCGCGCCAGTGGCTGACCGCCCGCGGAAAGCGAGCCGTCCAGCGCTACAGCGACCGGCCCCGCATCCGGCGGCACGAAAACCGGTGCGCCGCCATCATCCAGCAGCGGATGGCCATCGGGGTTGACCAGCAGCCCTTCGGGCGATGGGGTGAAGCTGCCGGCGCGGGTCAGCCGCTCCCCCTCAGGGGTTTGCACGGCGAAGAAACCTTCGCCCTGGATTGCAAAATCGAAGCTGCCGCCCGTTGTCGTGATCCCGCCCTGCGACAGGTCGATCTGGCGGACGCTTGCGTTTGCCATCGACAAGGACGGCGCATCGTCCAGCTTGCGGACGAATTCGGAAAACCCAACGCCTTCGCGCCGGAAACCGGTGGTGGAGATGTTGGCGACGTTGTTTGCAACAGCCTGCATCTCTCGCATCAGGCCTGCTTGCCGCGTCAGCGTGGTATAGCCGCTTGCATCCATTTCACTGCCCCGCGATCCGGGGAAGCACCCCGTCATGAAAGAATGAGACCAGCGTTGCGGTCATGAAGCTCATCGAGACCCAGAACACGGCAAGCATCGCCGCCACCTTGGGCACGAAAGTCAGCGTCATCTCCTGGACCGAGGTCAGTGCCTGGAACAGGCCGATGATCAGGCCGGCAACCAGCGCCACGGCCAGAAGCGGGGCGGAGATCTGCACCGCGATCCACAAGGCCTGACGCAGAATGTCGAAGATTACGCCTTCGTCCAGCATCAGACGGGCATCCGCAGGATGTCCTGATATGCCTCGACCACCTTGTCGCGCACGGTCACGGCCGTTTCCACTGCCAACTCCGACGCGGAAAGGGCCTGCACAAGGGCATGCGGAGCGGCACCGCCCGTCATGGCGGCGGCTGCGGTTTGTTCGCCCTGTTGCAGGGTCTTTGCAAAATCGCCTGCCACGCGGAACAGGCCATTGCCGTCAGGCTCTGTCGCGGGGCGGGATTTCAGATAGCCCTGCGCGGCGAAGGATGCGGTGATTTCCATTCTGGAACCTCTTTATCGGCGAAGAAGATCGAACAGGCTTTGCGTCATCTGCCGCGCCTGATCGAACATGCGAAGGTTTGCCTCGTAGCTGCGCTGCGCTTCCCGTGCGTCGGCGATTTCCATCACCATGTCGACGTTGGAGCCGTCGTAATGACCGGTCGCGTCAGCAAGCGGATTCGAGGGATCATAGACCCGGGTCAGATCGCTGCGATCAAGGCGAACGGGGCCTGGCGTCACGCCGCCATTCATCGCCTCGCCGAAGCTGATCGTTTTGCGATGATAGCCGGGGGTGTCGGCGTTCGCGATGTTCTCGGACACGTGCCGCAGCCGCTGGGTTTGCGCCGTCATGCCCGAAGCGGAAATCGAAAGGCTGCCAAGAAGATCGCTCATCCCCGCCTCCCCAGGCTGGCCCGCAGAATGTCGGATGAGGCGCGGTAGATCGACAGCGCCAGATCATGTTCCTGCCGGATCTGGGCCGCGCGAACCATTTCCTGATCCAGCGATACCGTGTTGCCGTTCGGATCAGCCCCTAGGGGGGACTGGACGATTTGCGCCTGCCCCTGCGATCCGCCGACATGGGCCGCGCGCGTGGCACGCATCGCCCCTGCCTCGCGGAAGCTGTCGGCGAAACTGCCCATATCCAGCGCCTTGAAGCCGGGCGTATCGGCGTTGGCGATGTTGCGCGACACCAGAACCTGACGCGATCCTGCGTGATCCGCCAAGGCATGTGCCATTTTTACGATCTTCAAACTTTCGAACATCGGGGCTTCTCCCTCGACCACTTTCATCAAGGCTTAAGGGTGATTCCTTTAGAAACGGTAAGCGAACGAAAAAGGAACCGTCATGCAGTCTCCCTTTCAGGCCCTGGGCACAAAGATCGAAGGCATCACCGCTGTTCGCCGCGTCGGGCGCATCGCTGCGCTGGGCGGCGGAACGCTGCGGGTGACGGGGCTTTCGGATATCGCGGCGCTGGGCGACCGCGTTGCCATCTCGGGCCGGTTCGGCGGGGAGGTGGTGGAAATCGGCACCGACACCCTGACCGTCATCTGCGACGAGGCGATCGAGGGGCTGGCCCTTCAGGACCGGGTGGAGCTTGAGGGCGCGATGAGCGTGGCACCTGATGACAGCTGGATCGGCCGCGTCATCGATCCGCTTGGCCGCCCGCTGGACGGCCGCCCGCTGCTGCCGGGGCCGCATGCGCGCAGCCTTCGGGCGGCCCCGCCGCAGCCCGCTGAACGTCGCGCGATGGGTGACCGCTTGGCCACGGGAATGGCCGCCTTCGACACGCTTCTGCCACTGGTGCGCGGGCAGCGGATCGGTCTTTTCGCCGGCTCGGGCGTTGGGAAATCCACATTGCTTGCCGGCTTTGCGCGGGGGGTTCAGGCCGACATCGTCGTCATCGCGCTGATCGGGGAACGGGGGCGGGAGTTGCGTGAATTCGTTGAAACAGTGCTGGGGCCGGAAGGCATGGCGCGCGCGGTCGTCATTGCTGCCACCTCGGACCGGTCGGCCCCGGTCCGGCGGCGCTGCGCCCTGACCGCAATGACGGTGGCCGAGCATTTTCGTGATCGCGGGCATCATGTGCTGCTTCTGGCGGACTCCATCACCCGCTTCGCCGAAGCGCATCGCGAAATGGCAGTTGCGGCCGGCGAAGCCGCCAGCCTGCGCGGGTATCCCCCATCCACCAGCCATGCGATCATGTCGCTTGCCGAGCGGGCCGGTCCGGGAACCGAGGGTGCTGGCGACATCACCGCCGTCTTCAGCGTGCTTGTCGCAGGGTCGGACATGGAAGAGCCGGTGGCAGATATCCTGCGCGGCACCATTGACGGGCATGTTGTTCTGGATCGCGCCATTGCCGAACGTGGCCGCTTTCCCGCGATCGACATCCTCCGCTCTGTTTCGCGCAGCCTTCCTGCGGCCGCCACTGCCGAACAGAACGCCATGATCGGGCGCGCAAGGCAGATCATGGGCACATGGGACAAGGCCGAGATGATGGTTCAGGCGGGACTTTATGCCAAGGGATCGGACCCGCAGGTTGATCTGGCGGTGCGCCTCTGGCCGAAGCTGGACGCGTTCCTGGCCGAACGTTCGACCGGTGTCACCCATGCCTTCCAGCGGCTGGAGGCGTGCCTGCGTTAGGCCAGAAGCGACAGGATTCCGCCAGCCGATCCGTTGGACTGGAAAAGCTGCAAGACCGGCGATTGTGCCGCGGCCGAGTTGTTGATCTGCGACATCGTCAGGAACCGCTTGATCAGCGTGTCCATCTTTTCAGGATCTTCAAGCGCGGAAAGGGAGTCGGTTCCCAGCAGGGACTGCATCTTGTCCTGCATCTGGCGCACCTGCTGGTCCAGATCGATGGCCGCAAAGGAAGAGGGCAGGCCAAAGGCCGTCTGGAACACATTGCGCAACGGGCTGGACCCCAGAACCGTGTACCACTTGGTCGTATCGCTGGAGCTTTTACCGGCAAGTGTCGCCAATTCCCGCTCTGCGTTCAGGGCCAGCCGCATGTCGTTGTTCTGTTCCCCCACCGCCAGTTCGAACTGGCGGTCGGAAAAACGGGAAAGGATCTTGTCGGCGAAACCCGCTTCCTTCGTGGCGCCGACCTTGAAATCGAAAGCTTCCGCCATCGTGGCATAGCTTTTGTCCGACAGGCGGTTGGCGAGGGCGGATTTTTCTTCCGTCCCTTCCTCCAGAACCTTGCGGATGAAGAACCTGCTGTTGATTTCATCATCCAGCCCGAAGGCGCCCAGCGCGACCTTCAGCAGGCGGCGGTCGGAAACCAGCTCCTCGGCCGAGGTGATGGAGCCGATCTTTTCGCGGAAATAATCCTCGTCCCGCTGAAGTTCGGGGGACGCATCGAAGGCCGCCTTCTGGCTGTCCATCGTGCGTTGCAGGAAGGTCCAGCCGCCATAGCCGGCCATGGGGATGATGGGGGTGAAGCTCATCCCACTTGCGCGGCCAGCAGCCGCTCCTCTCGTGGCAGCAGGGCGCGCAGAACCTTAAGCGCGGGATAAAACTGCCCTTGCAAAACAGCAGCGGTCGCCTGTGTCAGCAGGCTGCGGCTGTCGTGGTCGGTCAGAACCTGGCTCAGTTGTTCGATGCCCGAAAGAAGCTGCTTACGGCCTTCGGCCGGCTCCGCATCACCGGAAAGAACAAGCTGCGCGATATAGCAAACGCGGCGCACGGGCGTGTCGGCCTGATCGGGGCGGATCGCATCGCGCATCCGCAGGATATGCGCGTTCGGCGTTTTCACGGCCAGTTTTGCGCGCCTGTCGCCGTTTTCGATGACCACGCCGTTGATCAGGACGCGTTCGTTGGGGCCAAGCTTCAGCACAAGGCCGGTCACGCTGCGGGCCCTCCGCGAAGACCGCGCATGACCGAGGTGTTGATTTCGATCAGCACATCAAGCCCGGCCTCTTTTTTCAGAGCCTTGGGCGTGTGCTGCATGGTGAACCGGTAAAGCGAAAGCAGTTGCGCTTTCAACTGATCGGGCAACGCATTGTTCGGCTGGCTCAGGTCAGCGGCCAGAGCGGTCCAAAGGCGCTGGTTGTCGTGCAAGGCTCGCACATAGGACGCGAAGGCGGTGTCACGCTGCGAGGGGGCTGCGGTCAGCGCGCGCGTGACGCGGGCGAAGACATCGTACTCGACGCTGCGTTCGCAGCGAAGCGGTGCGTCGGTGCGGGCATAGGCGTGGGGGTGATAGGCGTTCAATCCGGCTTCTCCCGATCGAAGTCAAATGTGGGGCCGGATGTTCACCCGGCCCCGTGTTCAGCTTAGCGGAACAGGGACATGATGCTTTGCGGCGACTGGTTGGCGATCGAAAGCGCCTGCACCCCCAGCTGCTGCTGCACCTGAAGCGCCTGCAGTCGCGCCGATGCTTCTTCCATGTCGGCATCGACCATCGCGCCGATACCCGACTTCAGGTTGTCCGTCAGCTTGCTGACGAAGTTCGACTGGGTTTCGATCTGGTTCTGGGCCGTACCAAAGGCAGAAGCGGCGTCGACGGAGGTCTTGATCAGCCCCTCGATCGCTTTCATCGCGCCCTCGGCGTCGGTGGTCACGTCCAGCGACGCCATGTCAGCCAGACCACCACGCTTCACGTTCATGTCGATGTCGAACGTATCGGTCGTGCTCGAGTTGGTGATCTCGTTGTCCGCCGCGCTGTACGTCAGGGTAGTGAAGCCAGCGTCGGTCAGCGCCCCGTTGATGCCGTCTTCGACCGCATCTGCGTCGTCACCGGCAGCAATGGTGTAGGTGACGGACTTGTCGCCCACCTTGATCTCGACAACGTCGCCTTCGATGATGCCGCTTGTGTCGCTTGCATCGGCGGATGCGTCATCAGCAGCAAGCGCGTCTGCGCCACCCTGGAAGGTCAGCGCTGCCACGGTAACCGCACCGTCATTGGTGCCATCATTGATCGCAACCGTCTGCACCTCGCCATCGGCGATGGACAGCGAACGAAGGTCAACGGTCGAAACGTCGATGTTCGCGGCCTTGACGTTGCCATTGATGTCGCGGTCCAACGAGGACAGGACCTTCATCGGGCTTTCGGTGCTGCCGTCCACAAGGTTGCGGCCATTGAACTGGGCCGAGCCGACAACGGAACTGACCTGCTTTTTCAGCGCATCGATATCGGCTTGGATCTTTTCCTTGGAGCTGGCATCAACGCCGTCACCCTGGGCTTGGGTGATCTTGTCCTTCATTTGCGTCAGCAGGTCGGTCACGGTTTCCGCAGCATCACGCGCAACGGCAACAGTCGACTTGCCAACAGCAAGGCCTTCCGAAATCTTTTTGAAGCCCGTCACGTCGGCTTCCATCGTCTTGGAGATCGCCCACACAGCGGCGTTGTCCTTGGCGCTACCGACAGATTTCCCCGTAGAGATCTCACTCTGCACCTGGCTGAGGTTGCTGTTGATGCCCTTCAGCGTTTGAAGGGCAACCATCGCGCTGGAGTTGGTCAGGATCGAAGACATCTTTTTATTCCCTTGTCGCCACGCAGTTTCACGTGGCCTTTGCCGCCTTCAAAGCAGCGATAAACGGGCTTCTACCCTGCGACCGGCGGGAACCGTCGCGCCGCCCCTACCGTGGGGCGCAGGACCGTTCTGCCCCCGGAATCTTAAGGAGGACCTAATGGCGCAGGACCAAGTAATTCGGATTTGAATCAACTCAGACACGCCGGGCAAGCGAGGTGCTTCCACCCGTGTCGTGGCGCTGGCCCTGGCCGTCATAGGTGACCAGGCGGTCGCCCTTGCGGCCCATGGCCCGGATCTCGGCCAGGCGCCAGCGCGCTGCGCGAACGCCATCCGCCGCAGCCTGAAGCCGGGGGCCCAGATCCCGCGCCAGCACCTGCACGGCGGCGGCATCCTCGCGCCGGATCAGGGCAATTTCCGCCTCCAGCTGCGCGGTGCAGGCGGTGACGGTTTCCAGATCGCCGGCAGACAGGGCCGCGCCGATCCGTTCCAGAAGAACAAGCGCCGTCATTCCGCACCCCCCATGGCGCGATAAAGCCGTTCCGTCAGCCCGATGCCGCCGCTTTGTACGAGGGCCTTCGCCTGTTCCTCGCGCAGGAACGAAGCGAACTGCTCCTCCCCTATGCCGCCCGAGAAGCCTTCCGTTGCAGCATCAAGGCCCGCATGGCCCAGCATCTCGGTCAGGAAGGCGGTTTCAAGTTGCGCTGCCTTTTCCCGCAACCTGTCGGGCTGTTGCGCGACGGGGTGGGAGTGAATTGATGTGATCATAGGGCCTCCTGCAATTTGGTGCAGTTTGGCGGAACGCGGTAAAGAAAGCGGTAATGGTCACCATGGCAGAAAGCCGTCAAAGGAGACCGCCGCGCAATGCATGTCCTGAATATATCAAACGGGCTACCGTCCCTGCAGCCGGCGGCAGCGCTGGTTGCCCCCGTTCTGCCGGTTGCCCCGTTCACGCTGGATCTGCCCAAGGGGGCCATCGTTCTGCCACAGCCTGAAGCCGCCCTTCCCCTTGCCGAGGGTGAGGTGCCAGCCGCCACGGAGATGCTTGCGAAGACAGAGCCCGCTCCCGACACCCACCTGACGCCAGAGGGCGAGGGGATCTTGGACGCGCTGGCGGTTGAACCGGATGCTCTTGGACCGGCAAAGATGCCAGCCAAACCGGACGCTACGTTGCCGGCAGCATTGCCGGATCAGGGCATGCCGGAAACCACAGCCGAACCGGAAGCGCCGGCCGGCCCCGCTCCGGCCATAGCGGATGGTCCGGTAACGACAATACCCCGCAAGGCGGAGCCAGTGGCGAACAAAGCCGAAGCCGCCGAGCCCGAGGAGGTTTCCGCCGACGCCGAAGCGACGGACACGCCGCCCGCCGCAGTTTCGCTGTCCGAGATGGTCTGGCGACTGCCCGAACAGCAGGCGTCGCCTGAGTCTCCGACCCGCCGCACCGTCATGCAAGGGGCCGCGCCTGTTCCGTCCGGTCCGGCTGTCATGACGCCGCCAGACCCCGTGCAGCCAGACCCCGTGCAGGCGGAAACGAAGGCGGCCAAGGCAGATATGCCAGTGCCGGACGTGGAGGGGCCCGCCCCAACGCCGGTCGGTACCGCGGTGCAGCCGGATGCCCTGCAAACGCAGGACGCCCCGCCCCCGCCCGACGAGATGGCTGGACGCAAGGCAGAGGCCCCGCCCCCACCAGCCGCGCCCGGCCCCGAAACCAGCGCGCAGGATGCCCCCCGCCGCGCCGCTGCCGAGGTGGTGCAGGACAGTCTGCAAAGGCTGGTCCAGAAGGACAGCGCCGAAGACCATCAGGGCCGTGTGCAGGTGACGCTGCACCGCGAGGGGGAGGATTGGCGCGTGGTGGTCAGCGCCGACAATCCCGAAACACTGGACCTGATGCGCCGCCATGCGGACATGCTTCAGCAGGATCTGGCGCGTCAGGGATTCGCGGGGGCACAGCTGGACTTCTCGGAATGGGTCGATGGGGAACAGGACGCACAAGAACAACAGCAGCAGGATGCGCCGCCACTCAAAGCCGGCAGCGCCACCTATGTCGCCCGCACCGGCCCTTCCGAATCGACCGGACTCGATCTTCGCCTATAGGAACGCAACATGAGCATCACACCCGCCGCATCCGGTTTGAAGCCGGACACCAACTATCAAACCTTTCTGACGATGCTGACCACGCAGATGCGGAATCAGGATCCGACCTCGCCCATGGAATCCAGCGATTTTGCAGTGCAGCTTGCCACCTTTTCCGGGGTGGAACAGCAGACGCGCACGAACGAGCTGATCGAAGGGCTGGGCGCGAAGCTGGACGCGCTGACGCTGTCGGATCTGTCCAGCTGGCTGGGGGCACAGGCGCTGGTGGATGCGCCGGTTCCGGTGGATGGCAGCACGATCACGCTTTTTCCCGAGACGGCCGCCAATGCCGATGGCGCGGTTCTGGTGGTCAAGGATGCCTCGGGCAAGGTTGTCAGCCGCACCGACATCGCGCCGGGCGCGCAAAGCGTGGAATGGGTGCCGGCGGATCAGGCCGGAACCCCGCTGACGGCAGGGCGGTATACCTTGGGCGTCGAAAGCTATCTTGGCCAGACGATGATCTCGACCGGTCCAGCCCGCCATTACGCCACAGTGGCCGAAGCGCGCAACGATGCGAGCGGCACGATCCTGGTGATGAAAGGCGGGGCTGAGGTTCCCGCAGGCCAGGTGGCCGCGCTGAAGCGCTAGATCAGCGCGCCCAGCGCCACCCCTGCCAGTGCGATAACCGCCCCCGCCACCATCCAGTTCAGGCGCGAGGGGGGGCGGACAACCACGGTGGTTTCCTGCCGATCGCGGATCAGCCGGTCTTCCACCAGGTCGGGCAGGCGCGGGCCGAAGCGGGCCAGAACCCGTGCCGTCCGTGCCAGATCGCGGATCGCGGCGCGGGGGCCGACATTCTCGCGGATGTATGCCTCCACCACCGGGCGGGCGACCTGCCAGATATTGATGTGGGGATCAAGGGAGCGGGCCACCCCTTCGACAACCACCATCGTACGTTGCAGCAGGATCAGCTCGGTCCGGGTTTGCATCCCGAAACGCTCCGTCACCTCGAACAGGTAGGACAGCAGCCGCGCCATGGAGATGTGGGAGGCGTCCATGCCGAAGATCGGTTCCCCGATCACGCGCAGGGCACGGGCGAATTCGTCGATGTCGCGGTCGCGCGGGACATAGCCCGCCTCGAAATGGACCTCTGCCACACGGCGGTAATCGCGGCGGATGAAACCATACAGGATTTCGGCATAAACGCGGCGGGTATAGGGATCGAGCCGCCCCATGATCCCGAAGTCATAGGCGACCACGGCACCGTCCGGTGCCACCTTCAGGTTGCCGTGATGCATGTCGGCATGGAACAGCCCGTCGCGCAGCGCGTGGTTCAGGAACAGTTGCAGCACGCGGTCGCCGATCACCACCCGGTCATGCCCCGCCGCATCCAGCGCTGCCGTATCGGCAAGGCTGATGCCGTCCACCCAGTCCATCGTCATGACGGTGCGGCCCGACAGGTTCCAGATCGGCGCAGGGACGCGGAAGCCCTGATCATTGGCGGTGTTCACCGCAAATTCCCCAGCTGCGGCCGCTTCCAGCCGCAGGTCCAGTTCCCCCGTCACGACGCCGTCGAAATGGCGCACGACGTCCATCGGGCGCAGGCGGCGCGAAAACGGCAAAAGCGCCTCCACGATGCGCGCCCCGGTATAGAATGCGTCCACATCCACGCGGAATGCCCGCTCGATTCCCGGACGAAGGACCTTCACGGCAACCTCGCGCCCGTCGGCCAGACGTGCGTGATGCCCCTGCGCGATGGAAGCGGCAGCCACGGGCTCGGAGAAGTCCGTGAATGCGGCAATCGCGCCGGTGCCCAGTTCCGCCTCGATCTGCTGCTTGGCGAGGACGGTGGGGAATGGCGGAAGCCGGTCCTGAAGATAGCGCAGTTGCAGTGCCAGATCGCCCCCCACGATATCGGGGCGGGTCGAAAGGATCTGCCCGAACTTGATATAGGCAGGCCCCAGCGCTGTGATGGCCCGCACCACGGGCGGCAAGGCCGGATCGCCCTTCAGCCCCAGCCATGTGAAGGGCCAGGCCAGCAGATGCGCCACCAGACGCAGCCGTGCCGGCGCTTCGGCCTGTTGCAGGATCACGGGCAGCGCGCCGGTGCGCTGGAACGTGGCGAGCGTGCGGATCAGCCGCAGGATGTTATGCGGACCCCTCAATTCAGACCTTCCAGCCGGAATGCAGCGCGGCAATGCCCATGGACAGGTTGCGATAGTTCACCAGATCAAACCCCGCCTTGCGGATCATGCCGGCGAAGGTTTCCTGATCGGGGAACTTGCGGATCGATTCCACCAGATACTGGTAGCTGTCACGGTCCCCCGTCACCAGCTTGCCCATCGGCGGGATGACGTTGAAGCTGTAAAGATCATAGGCCTTCTGCATGGCCGGATTGGGAAGCTGGCTGAATTCCAGCACCATCAGGCGCCCGCCGGGACGCAGGACGCGATATGCCTCGTTCAGGGCGTCCTGCACGCGGGTTACGTTCCGGATGCCGAAGCTGATGGTATACACGTCGAAGCTGCTAGAGGGGAGCGGCAGCGCCATCGCGTCACCAACCACCCAATCCAGCCGCTCGGCCATGTCGGCGGCGTCGGCGCGCTGGCGGCCCGCCACCAGCATCGATTCGGTCATGTCCAGCACAACCGCCTTCGACCCCTTGGCCCGTTTCAGGAAGCGGAAGGCGATGTCGCCCGTGCCACCGGCCACATCCAGAAGGCGCTGACCAGGACGCGGGGCCAGCCAGTCCATCATCGCGTCCTTCCACAGGCGGTGCACACCCGCGGACATCAGGTCGTTCATCACGTCATAGCGCGAGGCGACCGAAGAGAAGACGCCATGCACGAGGCCCGCCTTCTCGGTCTCATCCACGGTGCGAAAGCCGAAATGGGTGGTCCTGTCGCTCATCTGCGCCCTCCGTCATTTGGGACTTGGGTATATGCTGCGGGGCCGAAGGAAAACCGCTTTGTGCCCCACGCCCCGCACATATATAGCGATGCGCCGGAGGTCGCCCATGCCAGAATTGCCCGAAGTCGAAACTGTCCGCCGCGGGCTGGAGCCCGCGATGACCGGGCATGTCATCACGAAGGCCGATGTGAACCGCCCCGGCCTGCGCTGGCCCTTCCCGCCGGACATGGCCGCGCGGCTGACCGGCGCGCGGGTGCTGGGGCTGCGGCGGCGGTCGAAATACATCCTTGCCGATCTGGATACGGGGGAATCGCTTCTGGTCCATCTTGGGATGACCGGGCGGATGCTGGTTTCGGGAATCATGGTGGGGGAGTTTCATTACGACCACCCCGCCCCCGAAAAGCACGACCACGTGGTGCTGAGGATGGAAACGGGGGCAAAGGTCACCTTCAATGAGGCGCGCCGCTTCGGCGCGATGGACCTGCTGCCCACGGGTGGCAGCCATCCGCTTCTGGCCTCGCTCGGGCCCGAGCCGCTGGGGAACGCCTTCGACGCGTCCTACCTGGCGGGGAGGCTGGCGGGGCGGAAGATGCCGGTTAAATCGGCGCTGCTGGACCAGAGAATCGTTGCCGGCCTTGGCAACATCTATGTCTGCGAAGCGCTGTTCCGGGCCCGCATCGATCCGCGCCGGCTGGCAGGCAGCCTGACGGGGGAAGAAACCGCGCGGCTGGTGCCCGTCATCCGCGACGTTCTGGACGAGGCGATCGCCGCGGGCGGATCCTCCTTGCGCGATTATCGCCAGACAGGCGGGGAACTTGGCTACTTCCAGCACAGCTTCCGCGTTTACGGCCGCGAAGGCGCGCCCTGCCCCGAATGCGGCACGCCGGTCGCCCGGATCGTGCAGGCGGGGCGGTCCACATTCTGGTGCCCGTCCTGCCAAACGGGTTGA
The DNA here is from genome assembly GCF_004015795.1 of Falsirhodobacter deserti. GTDB lineage: Bacteria > Pseudomonadota > Alphaproteobacteria > Rhodobacterales > Rhodobacteraceae > Falsirhodobacter > Falsirhodobacter deserti. Next base: position 2,014,497 of record NZ_ML137218.1, read on the forward strand.
CTTCGAGCCGACTCGGGCATAAAGACCCGGCTTCAAGATTAGAACCCCGACAGAACCGGAAACCCGACCTATGGCAAACACGCCCCAGTCCAAGAAGCGCGCCCGGCAGTCCGAGGCCCGCTATGCCGTGAACAAGGCGCGCCGTTCGCGGATCCGCACCTTCCTGCGCAAAGTTGAAGAGGCCATCGCATCCGGCGACCAGGCCGCAGCCGCCGAAGCCCTCCGCGCCGCCCAGCCTGAACTGGCACGTGGCACGACCAAGGGCGTGGTGCACAAGAACACCGCAGCCCGCAAGATCTCGCGCCTCTCGTCGCGCGTGAAAGCTCTGGGCGCAGCAGCCTAATCTGCTGAAAATTAAGCGAAAATGGCGCGCCTTATGGCGCGCTTTTTTATTGGTCAAGCCTGTTTCGGCAGGCGCGATACACGTTCCGGATTCGGCCCAGCCATTTCTTCGTCAACAGCAAAGTTCGGTTGCGGAGCCCTCCGATACGGGGCTAGCGTCTCAGGGCGATTCACTTGTCCTGGGGGACATGACGCGATCGCATCCTGTTGCAGCCCGGCTGCCAAACCGTCGCCTCGCGCGACCAGGGCTGCCTGCAGGATGCGATCTTCACAAGGCTAGATAGGGTGCCACTGCGGCACTTTGCGATTCGGTCGCGGGAAGGATTTTCCCGCGCCGATCATCTTGTCGTTAAGGCCACCGGCATTGCCGGCTGGTCGTCCTCCGCGGCTTGCCGTCCTTCGGGGCGGGGTGAACAAGATGATAACCGGGCGGGAAGCCCGCGCGGTGATGGAGCGGTCAGGACCACGATGACAAACGACATTTGGACGAAGTTGCGCGAAGACCTGCTGCTTCATGTCGGCCGGAACAACTATGTCACGTGGATCGAGCCGCTGAAGCTGACGCGTCTGGCCGAGGGCCGGGCTGAATTCGAGGTGCCGACCTCGTTCTTCGGCAACTGGGTGCAGCGCAACTTTGCCGACCAGATCCGCCATCGCCTGATCGAGGCGGGCCAGGACGTCTCTCGCGTGGATTTCTGCGTTGCGCGTGGCGCGGCCCCTGCCCCCGCGGCAGCGACGGCCCCCGTGCGTCCGGCAGCCGCCGCACGCCCGTCGCCCGTGCGCACCCCGGCGCGCGAGGATGATCTGACCTCTGCCCCGCTGGATGCCCGCTTCACCTTTGACAGTTTCGTCGTCGGCAAGCCGAACGCATTGGCCCATGCCGCCGCCCGCCGCGTGGCCGAGGGTGGCCCCGTGACCTTCAATCCGCTGTTCCTGTATGGCGGCGTGGGTCTGGGCAAGACGCACCTGATGCATGCCATCGCGCACGAACTGCAGTTGCGCCAGCCGCATCTGCGCGTGCTGTATCTTTCGGCCGAACAGTTCATGTACCGCTTCGTGCAGGCCCTGCGCGAACGCCAGATCATGGATTTCAAGGAAATGTTCCGCAGCGTCGACGTCCTGATGGTCGATGACGTGCAGTTCATCGCCGGCAAGGATTCCACGCAGGAAGAGTTCTTCCACACCTTCAACGCGCTGGTGGACCAGAACAAGCAGATCGTGATCTCCGCCGATCGCGCCCCGGGTGAGATCAAGGACATGGAGGACCGCATCAAGTCCCGCCTGCAATGCGGGCTGGTGGTGGACCTGCACCCGACCGATTACGAACTGCGCCTTGGCGTGTTGCAGCAGAAGGCCGAAGCCTATCGCCGCCAGATGGGCGATCTGGTCATCGCCGACGGCGTGCTGGAATTCCTGGCCCATCGCATCACCACCAACGTCCGTGTTCTGGAAGGCGCGCTGACGCGTCTGTTCGCCTTTGCCAATCTTGTGGGGCGTCCGGTCACGCTGGAGGTGACGCAGGAATGCCTGTCGGACATCCTTCGCGCCAGCGACCGCAAGGTCACGATCGAGGAAATCCAGCGCAAGGTCGCCGAACACTACAACGTCCGCCTGTCCGACATGATCGGGCCCAAGCGCGTTCGCACCATTGCCCGCCCGCGCCAGGTGGCGATGTATCTGGCAAAGCAACTGACCCCGCGTTCCCTGCCCGAGATCGGGCGCCGTTTCGGCGGGCGCGACCACACCACCATCATGCATGGCGTGAAGAAGGTGGAAGAGCTGATGTCCACCGATTCGCAGCTGGCAGATGACCTTCAGATGCTGCGGCGGCTGCTTCAGGGCTGACCTTGACGCCCGCCCGAGATAATCGGAAAGTCCAAGCGGACACGCCGGCGCGGGCCGGCAAACGGGAAAGACGGCAATGAAGATCAGCATCGAACGTGGCACACTCCTGAAAGCGGTCTCGCAGGCCCAGTCGGTTGTGGAACGCCGCAACACGATCCCGATCCTCGCCAACGTCCTGATCGAGGCGGAAGGCGCGGCCGTGTCCTTCCGCGCCACCGATCTTGATATCGAGGTGATCGATCGCGCGGCGGCGCAGGTCGATCGTGCGGGGGCCACCACGGTTTCGGCCACCATGCTGCACGAGATCGTGCGCAAGCTGCCCGATGGCGCGCTTGTCAGCCTGTCCGAGGATGCGGCGTCCGGCCGGCTGGTCGTGACGGCGGGCCGATCGAACTTCAGCCTCGCCACGCTTCCGAAAGAGGATTTTCCCGTGATGGCCTCGTCCGAATATGCGACGAGCTTCACGGCAAAGGCGCAGGTTCTGCGCCGCCTGTTCGACAAGGCGAAATTCGCCATCTCGACCGAGGAAACGCGCTATTACCTGAACGGCGTTTACATGCACATCGCCACGGGCGAGGATGGCCCGGCCCTGCGCTGCGTGGCAACCGATGGCCACCGCCTGGCCCGCATCGACGCCCCCCTGCCCGATGGTGCGCAGGGCATGGCCGGCATCATCGTGCCCCGCAAGACGGTTGGGGAACTTCGCAAGCTGCTGGATGATGACGATGCCGATATCGAGGTTTCGGTTTCCGAAACCAAGGTGCGCTTCGCCACGCCGAACATCACCATGACCTCCAAGGTGATCGACGGCACCTTCCCCGACTATACCCGCGTGATTCCGCAGGCCAACACGCGCCGGCTGGAAGTGGACGCGGCCGAATTCGCCAAGGCCGTGGACCGCGTGGCGACCGTATCCTCCGAACGTTCCCGCGCCGTGAAGCTGAGCATGGATGACGACCGGCTTGTCCTGTCGGTGAACGCGCCCGACAGCGGTGCCGCCGAGGAAGAACTGGCCGTGGCCTATAGCGACGAGAAGCTGGAGATCGGCTTCAACGCCAAGTACCTGCTGGAAATCGCCAGCCAGGTGGACCGCGAAAACGCGGTATTCCTGTTCAACTCCTCGGGCGATCCGACGCTGATGCGCGAAGGCAACGACGCTTCGGCCGTTTATGTCGTCATGCCGATGCGTGTCTGACACTGCCGGCACCAGCAGCCCTGCGATCACGTCGCTGAGGCTGTCGCATTTCCGCAGCCATCGCAGCGCCCGCCTGTCCTTCGACGGGCGGCCTGTTGCATTTTATGGCCCGAACGGCGCGGGCAAGACCAATGTGCTGGAGGCGGTCTCGCTTCTTTCCCCGGGCCGCGGGTTGCGGCGGGCGGGGATGGACGATCTGTCCCGCCGCCCCGAGATGCTGGGCTGGAAGGTCGTGGCCGAAAGCGCCGGCCACGAGATCGAGACCTGGGCCGAAGCGGGCGAGACGCGGCAGGTGCGCATCGACGGCAAGGCCGCCCCGCAAATCGCGCTAAGCCGTGTGCTGCGGCAGGTCTGGCTTGTTCCGTCGATGGACCGGCTGTGGATCGAAGCGGCCGAAGGGCGCAGGCGCTTTCTGGATCGCATGACGATGAGCATCCTTCCCGATCACGCCGAGGCGGTGCTGACCTATGAAAAGGCCATGCGCGAACGCAACCGCCTGCTGCGCGACGAGGTGACGGACCCTGCATGGTATCACGCGCTGGAGGCGCAGATGACCGAGGCCGGGCAAACCGTTGCCGCCAATCGCGCGGCAGCCCGCGCGCAGATCGGCAGCGCACAATCGGATCTGTCCTTTCCGCGCGCCGATCTTGAGATTTCGGATGAAGGCATCTGGCCCGAAGCATGGGCCGACCGGCGCCGTGACATGGCGGCGGGGCGCACGCTTGCAGGGCCGCACCGCGCCGATCTGCTGGCCACCTATGCGGCCAAGGCCATGCCCGCGGCGCAATGTTCGACGGGTGAACAGAAGGCCTTGCTGATCAGCCTGATCCTTGCCAATGCCCGCGCGCTTTCGGGCCACGCACCCGTTGTCGTGCTGCTGGACGAGGTTGCCGCCCATCTCGATGCAGATCGCCGCGCTGCGCTTTACGAAGCGCTTCTTGCGCTGGATGTGCAGACCTTGATGACGGGCACGGGGGCAGAGCTGTTTGACAGTCTCGGCCCGCGTGCGCAGATGCTGGAAGTGCGCGAAACAGGCGGCGAATCTGCCGTGTTTCCCCGCTGAACCCGCGAAAAAACCGCCCCTTCGCGTGACATTGCCGCCTGCGGGATGTATAGATCGGAGACAAAAGAAAAGGTAGATGCGCATGGCCGAAGCAGCACGGCAGCCGAATGACTACGGTGCCAGTTCCATCAAGGTTCTCAGGGGCTTGGAAGCGGTGCGCAAACGCCCCGGCATGTATATCGGCGATACCGATGACGGATCGGGCCTGCACCACATGGTTTACGAGGTGGTGGATAACGGCATCGACGAAGCGCTGGCAGGCCATGCGACGGCGGTGACGGTGAAGATCCACGCCGACAGCAGCGTGTCCGTGCGCGACAACGGTCGCGGCATCCCCGTCGACATGCACGAGGAAGAAGGCGTTTCGGCGGCCGAAGTCATCATGACCCAGCTTCATGCCGGCGGCAAATTCAACAATACCGATGACAACGGCAACGCCTACAAGGTGTCGGGCGGTCTGCACGGCGTGGGCGTTTCGGTTGTGAACGCGCTGTCGGAATGGCTGGAGCTTCGCGTCTGGCGCGATGACAAGGAGTATTACGCCCGCTTCGAAAAGGGCGAATGCGTGGAGCATGTTCGCGTCGTGGCCGATGCGCCGGGCGAACGCGGAACCGAGGTGCGGTTCTTTGCCTCCTCGAAGGAAAACGACCCGGAAGGGACGTTCTCCAACCTTGAATTCAGCTTCAAGACGCTTGAAACCCGCCTGCGGGAACTGGCCTTCCTGAATTCGGGCGTGCGGATCATCATCGAGGATGAACGCCCGGCGGAACCGCTGCGGTCGGAGCTGTTCTATGAAGGCGGCGTGAAGGAATTCGTCCGCTATCTGGACCGGTCCAAGACATCGGTCATGGCGGAACCGATCTTCATGACGGGCGAAAAGAACGGCATCGGGATCGAGGTCGCGATGTGGTGGAACGACACCTATCACGAAACCGTCCTGCCCTTTACCAACAACATCCCGCAGCGCGATGGCGGCACGCATATGGCCGGCTTCCGCGGCGCACTGACGCGGACCATCTCCAAGTACGCGCAGGACAGCGGCATCGCCAAGCGCGAGAAGGTGGACTTCACCGGTGACGATGCACGCGAGGGGCTGACCTGCGTGCTTTCGGTGAAGGTGCCAGACCCGAAATTTTCCAGCCAGACGAAGGACAAGCTTGTCAGCTCCGAGGTTCGGCCCGCGGTCGAAAATCTCGTGAACGAAAAGCTGGCCGAGTGGTTCGAGGAAAACCCCGCTCAGGCCAAGACTATCGTCGGCAAGATCATCGAAGCCGCGCTGGCGCGGGAGGCTGCGCGCAAGGCGCGCGAGCTGACGCGGCGCAAGACAGCGCTTGATGTTGCCTCGCTGCCCGGCAAGCTGGCCGATTGCCAGGAACGCGATCCGTCGAAGTCCGAACTGTTCCTGGTGGAGGGCGACTCTGCCGGCGGATCGGCCAAGCAGGGCCGCAGCCGTTCCAACCAGGCCGTTCTGCCCTTGCGCGGAAAGATCCTGAACGTTGAACGGGCCCGTTTCGACCGGATGCTTGGCTCGGCCGAGATCGGCACGCTGGTGACGGCGCTTGGCACCGGTATCGGCCGCGACGAGTTCAACATCGCGAAGCTGCGCTACCACAAGATCGTCATCATGACGGATGCCGACGTGGACGGTGCGCATATCCGCACCCTGCTGCTGACGTTCTTCTTCCGCCAGATGCCCGAGATCATCGAGGGCGGATACCTCTATATCGCGCAGCCGCCCCTTTACAAAGTGGCGCGCGGCAAGTCCGAGGTTTACCTGAAGGATCAGGCCGCGCTGGATAATTACCTGATCCAGCAGGGCACCGAGGGTGCGACCCTGCGGCTTGCCAATGGTGAAACACTGGCCGGCCGCGATCTGGACCGCGTGATCGAAGGTGCGCGCCAGTTCCGCCGTGTGCTGGAAGCGTTTCCGACCCATTACCCGCGCCATATCGTCGAACAGGCGGCACTGGCCGGGGCGTTTGATCCGGGTGCGGCGCAGGGTGATCTGCAGGCCGTGGCCGATATCGTTGCAAAGCGGCTGGACGAGGTTGCGCGCGAATACGAACGCGGCTGGACGGGCCGGATCACGCAGGATCACGGCATCCGCCTGTCGCGCATCCTGCGCGGCGTGGAAGAGCTGCGGACGCTGGACGGCGCCGTCCTCCGCTCGGGCGAAGCGCGGCGGATCTCCTCGGTGTCGCAGCCCACGCGGAACGTTTATGAAGGCACGTCGCGCCTGATCCGGAAGGACCGCGAACAGCTGATCCACGGCCCGATGGACCTGTTGAAGGCCATTCTGACCGAAGGCGAAAAAGGTCTCAGCCTGCAACGCTACAAGGGCCTGGGCGAAATGAACCCCGACCAGCTTTGGGAAACCACGCTGGATCCGGATGCGCGGACCCTGCTGCAGGTGAAGGTCGATGACATGGCCGAAGCCGATGACATCTTCACCAAGCTGATGGGTGACGTGGTCGAACCGCGGCGCGAGTTCATCCAGCAGAACGCCCTGAACGTGGAAAACCTGGACATCTGACGTGCCGACACTCGCTGAGATTTACGACCAGCGGGTGGCCGCCGGGTCGCTGAAACCCGACGCGGCCCAACGCGCTGTCCTGCCGGAACTGGAACGGATCCGGCAGGCGCTTGAGGCTGCCCCCCCGCCCCCCGCCAAGCGCGGCTTCTTCGCGCGGTTTTCCCGGCAAGAAACGCCGCATATCCGCGGGCTGTATCTTTGGGGCGGCGTCGGGCGCGGAAAGTCCATGCTGATGGACCTGTTCACCGATGCGGTGGACATTCCCGAAAAACGGCGTGTCCACTTCCACGCCTTCATGCAGGAGGTGCATCACGCCATGCATCAGGCCCGCAAGCGCGGGGTGGATGACGCCATCGCGCCCGTGGCCGATGACATTGCCGGAAAGCTGCGCCTTCTGGCCTTCGACGAGATGCAGATCACCGACATCACCGATGCGATGATCGTGGGGCGCCTGTTCCAGAAGCTGTTCGAAGGCGGCGTGACGATCGTCACCACCTCCAACCGTGTGCCGGACGATCTTTACAAGAACGGGCTGAACCGGCAGCTGTTCCTACCCTTCATCGGCCTGTTGAAGCAGCGATTGGTGGTCAAGAGCCTTGAAAGCGACAATGATTACCGCCAGCACCGGCTGACGGGGCAGCAGGTTTACTTCACCGGTCCGGCCACCACCCAGATCGACGAGATCTGGAACGACCTTACCGGCGATGCCGCTGGGGAGCCGCTGGTTCTGAACGTCAACACGCGCGAAGTGACGGTGCCGCGTTTCGCCAATGGCGTGGGGCGTGCCAGCTTTGCCGACTTGTGCACCAAGCCGCTGGGGCCTGCGGACTTTCTGGCCCTGGCCGATGCGGTGCGGGTTCTGATCCTTGAGGATATCCCCCGTCTGTCGCGTGCCCGCAACAACGAGGCAAAGCGGCTGGTGACGCTGATTGATGCCCTTTACGAAGCAAAAGTACGCCTGATTACCAGCGCCGCCGAGGAGCCGGAAAAGCTTTACGAAGAAGGCGAAGGTGCCTTCGAATTCGAACGAACCGCATCCCGCCTGCGCGAGATGCAGGATGCAAGCTGGGGTCAGTCCTGATCCTTTGCCGCCGCGCGCATGCGTTCGGCATGTTCGCGGCGCAGGCTGCGGCGCAGGTCTGCCGCGCGGTGGCGCTGGCGCTCCACATCATTGGTCGGCACCAGTTCGGGAACCGACACGGGGCGCCCGTCATCATCCACCGCAACCATCGTGAAATAGCATGAATTGGTGTGGCGCCGCTCTCCGGTGCGGATGTTCTCGGCCTCCACCCTGATCCCGATCTCCATCGAGGTGCGGCCGGTATAATTGACGGCGGACAGGAAGGTCACAAGTTCGCCCACGTTGATGGGTTGCTTGAACACCACCTGATCGACCGACAGCGTGACCGCGTAATGCTTGGAATACCGCGATGCCAGCGAGAAGGCGACACGGTCGAGCAGCTTCAGCAGCTCGCCCCCATGCACCTTGCCGCTGAAATTCGCCATGTCGGGCGTCATCAACTCGGTCATGTGAAGATGGTTGGTGGGCGTGGCTGGCATGATGGTTCCGCTTCGACGTGCTTGGTAAGGATGGGGATCAGGCTGCGAACTCGTCACGGGCATACCCCTGAAGATACAGCAGTGCCGTCAGATCGCCGTGGTTCACGCGCAGGCTGCATTGGGCGGCAACGGCGGGCTTGGCATGCAGGGCCACGCCCATGCCCGCACGGCCAAGCATCCCCAGATCGTTTGCCCCGTCGCCCACGGCGATGGCGTCCGCCTCGCCGATGCCCATCTGCGCCGTCACCTCCTCCAACGCGGTGATCTTCGCCGCCCGCCCCAGAATGGGTTCGGCCACCTGCCCCGTCAGCTTTCCATCTTCGGCCAGCAGCGTGTTGGCGCGGTTTTCGTCAAAACCAAGCGAAGCGGCCACCCGCTGCGTGAAGTCTGTGAAGCCGCCTGACACCAGAACCGCCCGCGCACCCTGCGCCTTCATCGTGGCGATAAGGGTCGTGCCGCCGGGCATGAAGGTGATCCGTTCCGCCACGACCTTGTCGATGATGGAGGCGGGCAGATCCTTCAGCAGCCCCACCCGTTCGCGCAGCGCGGCTTCGAAATCCAGTTCGCCGTTCATGGCGCGGGCGGTGATGGCCGCGACATGCGGGCCCACCCCTGCCTCGGCGGCCAGCTCGTCAATGCATTCCTGCTGGATCATGGTTGAATCCATATCGGCCAGCAGCAGGCGCTTGCGCCGGTTTTCTGCCGGCGTCACCGCCAGATCGATCCCCAGCGCCTGCATCTTTTCCCAAACATGCCAAAGATCGTCCGGAACCTTCGCCAGCTCGAACTCTGCCGCGATGCCGCGATCAAGCCAGCGGATCGCTCCGCCATTCCACGCCCCGCGCAGTGCTTCCGCAGTCGCCTCCTCCAGAACCGGGGTTTGCGGGTTGGTCAGAAGCGAGACGATCTGCATGACGGGTCCTTGCATGGGCGTGACGTGCAAAGGCTTAGGCGAAAGCCGGCTTTCCTGCCAGCCCTTGCGATTCTTCTTGCTTCGAACCCGGGCGCCCCATAGTATTCGCGGCGGGACACCCTTCCCCAACGAAGGGCGTATATCTGTAAGGATAACATCAATGGCTTTCGAAGCTCCGGCCACGCGTCCGGCCAATCCGCGCTTTTCTTCTGGCCCCTGCGCCAAGATCCCCGGTTTCACCCTTGATATGCTGTCCGACGCGCCCTTGGGCCGTTCGCACCGCGCTGCTGTCGGCAAGGCCAAACTGGCCGAGGCGATCGACCTAACGCGTGAGGTTCTGGGCGTCCCGGCAGGTTACCGCATCGGCATCGTTCCTGCATCCGACACCGGCGCCGTGGAAATGGCTCTCTGGTCGCTGCTGGGCCAGCGTCCCGTGGAAATGTTGGCTTGGGAATCCTTTGGCGAAGGCTGGGTGACGGATGTCGTCAAGCAGCTGAAGATCCATGCCGAGGTGAAGAAGGCCCCCTACGGCCAGATTGTGGATCTGCGCACGGTCAACTTCGACAATGACGTTGTTTTCACATGGAACGGCACCACTTCGGGCGTGCGCGTTCCCCATGGCGATGCGATTCCCGCGAACCGCCAAGGCCTGACGATCTGCGATGCGACCTCGGCCGCCTTCGCGATGGATCTTCCGTGGGACAAGCTGGATGTCGTCACCTTCTCTTGGCAGAAGGTTCTGGGCGGCGAAGGCGGGCACGGCGTCCTGATCCTCTCCCCCCGCGCGGTGGAGCGGCTGGAGCATTACACTCCCGCATGGCCGCTGCCGAAAATCTTCCGCATGACCAAGGGCGGCAAGCTGATCGAAGGCATCTTCAAGGGTGAAACGATCAACACGCCGTCGATGCTCTGCGTCGAGGATTACCTTGTTTCGCTGAAATGAGCACAGGCCCTTGGCGGCCTGCCGGCGCTGATCGCGCGGTCGGAAGCGAATGCAAAGGCCGTGGCGGATTTCATCGCCGACAAGCCGTGGATCGAAAACCTTGCGGTCGATCCGGCAACCGCGTCCTGCACCTCGGTCTGTCTGAAGTTCACGGATGACCGGATCGCGGATGCCGCCGCCTTCGCCAAGGCCGTTGCCAAGCGGCTGGAAAAGGAAGGCGTGGCGCTTGACGTGGGTGCTTATCGCGATGCCCCTGCCGGCCTGCGCATCTGGTGCGGCGCCACGATCGAAACCTCGGACGTCGAGGCGCTGATGCCGTGGATCGAATACGCCTTCAACGCAGAGATCGAGGCGCAGTAAGCGCCTCTCTTTTCTCCCCCCTGTATCTTACATAAGGAGCCTGCCATGGCCCCCCGCGTTCTCGTGTCCGATGCCCTTTCGGAAACCGCCGTCCAGATCTTCCGCGATCGTGGCATCGACGTCGATTACATGCCGAAGCTTGGCAAGGACAAGGAAGAGCTGGCCCGCATCATCGGCCAGTATGACGGCCTTGCCATCCGTTCGGCCACCAAGGTCACGGAGAAGCTGCTGCAATCGGCCACGAACCTGAAGGTCGTGGGCCGCGCCGGTATCGGCGTCGACAACGTGGACATTCCTGCCGCGTCCAAGAAGGGCGTGATCGTGATGAACACGCCGTTCGGCAACTCCATCACCACGGCCGAACATGCCATCGCGATGATGTTCGCGGTTGCGCGCCAACTGCCCGAGGCGTCGGCCTCCACCCATGCCGGCAAGTGGGAAAAATCCCGCTTCATGGGGGTGGAGCTGTTCAACAAGACGCTGGGCGTGATCGGTGCCGGCAACATCGGCGGCATCGTCTGCGACCGTGCGCTTGGACTGCACATGAAGGTCGTGGCCTATGACCCCTTCCTGTCCGAGGACCGCGCGACCCAGATGGGCGTGCAGAAGGTTGAACTGGACGAGCTGCTGGCCCGCGCCGATTTCATCACCCTGCACGTGCCGCTGACCGACAAGACTAAGGGCATCCTGAACGCCGAAACGCTGGCCAAGGCAAAGCCCGGCGTGCGCATCATCAACTGCGCCCGCGGCGGCCTGGTGGACGAGGCGGCGCTGGCCGAGGCGCTGAAATCCGGCCATGTGGCCGGTGCCGCCTTCGACGTGTTCGAGGTGGAGCCCGCGACCGACAGCCCGCTGTTCAACCTGCCCAATGTGGTCGTCACGCCGCACCTTGGCGCCTCCACCACCGAGGCGCAGGAAAACGTGGCCCTGCAAGTGGCCGAACAGATGTCGGACTACCTGCTGACAGGCGCGGTGCAGAATGCGCTGAACATGCCGTCGGTCACCGCCGAGGAAGCCGCCGTCATGGGCCCGTGGGTGAAGCTGGCCGGTCATATCGGCACTTTCATCGGCCAGATGACGGACCAGCCGATCAAGGCGATCAACGTGCTGTACGACGGCTCTGTCTCGCAGATGAACCTTGCTGCGCTGAACGCCGCTGCCATTGCGGGCATCATGAAGGTCGCCAATCCCGACGCCAACATGGTCTCGGCCCCGGTGGTCGCAAAGGAACGCGGCATCCAGATTTCCACCACCCGTCAGGAAAAGTCGGGCACCTTCGACGGTTATATCAAGGTGACGGTGGTGACCGAGGATCGTGAACGGTCGATCGCCGGCACCGTCTTCTCGGATGGCAAACCGCGCTTCATCCAGATCAAGGGCATCAACGTCGATGCCGAAATCGGCGCCAACATGCTTTACACCACGAACGAGGATGTGCCCGGCATCATCGGTGTTCTGGGTGGCACGCTGGGCCAGCATGGCGTGAACATCGCCAACTTCACGCTGGGCCGTGCAGATGCGGGCGGGCAGGCCATCGCCATCATCTATGTCGACGAGCCGCTGAAGGCCGAGGTGATCGACGCCCTGAAGGGCACCGGAAAGTTCCAGCAGGTCCGTCCGCTGGCCTTCGACGTGGCTTGACCTTCGCGCGTCATGCGCTCCTATCGGGACCGGAGCCTTGCTCCGGTCCTTTGCGTTGGAGACGACATGCACACCTATGCCATCGGCGACATTCACGGCCAGTTTGATCTTTTGCGCGCGGCGCATGAACGGATCGCCCGCGACCAGGCGGAACACGGGGCCGCGCCAGTGGTGCATGTGGGCGATCTGGTGGATCGCGGGCCCGACAGTGCGGGCGTGATCGAATACCTGCGCAGCGGCATTGCCGGCGGCAAGGACTGGATCGTGCTGAAGGGCAATCACGACCGGATGTTCAGCGGCTTTCTTGACGATCCGAAGTGGCACGACCCGGGCCTGCGCGGCGAGTTGAGCTATCTGCATCCCAAGATCGGCGGTGGGCCGACGCTGGCCAGCTATGGCGTGGCCAATGCTGCCGACCGGCCCTACACCGCCGTTCACGCCGAAGCGGTCGCCGCCGTTCCGCAGGCGCATCGCGACTTTCTTGCCTCGCGCCCTGCCAGCTTCCAGCGGGGGCAATGCTTCTTCTGCCACGCGGGCGTTCGCCCTTCGAACCCGCTGAGCGCGCAGAACGAACAGGACCTGTGCTGGATCCGTAAGGGCTTTCTTGACGTGAAGGAAAGCTTCGGCCCGCTGATCGTTCACGGTCACACCGCCATCGACCATGCCACCCATTACGGCAACCGCGTGAACCTTGACAGCAGCGCGGCCTATGGCGGCCCCCTGTCAGCCGTGGTGATAGAAGGGCGGGAGGTGTTCCTTCTGACAGACGAAGGCCGCAAGCCAATTCCTGCCGAAGCCCCGGGGACGACTTGACGGGAACCCCGGCTGGGGCGAGTGTCCGGCCATGCGGAACCTTATCATCCATATCCTGTTCATCGCAGCCGTTGTCGCGATCGGCATGTTCATCGGCATGCACTGGCAACCGGGCGAGTGGTATGCAGGCCTGCAAAAGCCGTTCTTCACCCCGCCGGATGCATGGTTCCCCATCGTCTGGTCAGCGCTTTACGCCATCATCGGCCTGGTCGGTGCCCGCGTATTCCTTGGCGGCGGCCCGGGGCTTTTGTGGCTGCTTCAAATGGCCCTGAATTTCGCGTGGACGCCGGTTTTCTTCGGCAACCACAACATGCTGGCCGGGTTCGGCATCATCACAGCCCTTTGGCTGACGATTCTTGCCTTCATCATCAAGGCGTGGGAACGCGACAAGATCTCCTCGATCCTGTTCGTTCCCTACGCCCTGTGGGTGACGGTCGCGGCCGCGCTGAACGGCTCGCTCATTCTTCTGAACTAGGAAAGCCATATCGGGCAACCATGGCGGCAATCGCCTGATCGTTGCCCGAGACGAGGTTTGCCGATCGCAGGCTTATGGTTTGCGATCCCGGCCATTCCAGAACGCGCAGCTTGCCCTCCAGCTTCTGCGCCTTCTGCCCCGCCATCCTGTGCATCCAATAAAGCCAGACATCATCCGCACTTGGCGCAAGCTGTCTGAAAAGATCCTCGCGCAGCACATCGGGATGAAAGACATCCGGCATGTACAGCACGCCAAGCACGCCCGTGGGGAAAATCAGCGGCGAGCGGTCGGCCCGCGAAAGCCCCCGCTCCCATTCCTCGTAGGGTGCAGGCACCCCGTCCTTCAGCACGACGCGATGTGCGCGCAATGCCCGCACCGGCGCATCACCGGCCAGAAGCCGTTCCAACCAATCGGCCGGATAATAGACATCGTCATCGACGGTGATGATCGCCGCTTCGGGGAAGGCCGCAAGGCTGGGGATGATCTTCGTGTAGGACCGCAAATTTGCCGTCTCGCGCACCTCGACATCCAGCGCGCGCACCTCGGCGGGCAGCAATGCAGCATCGCCATGCGCCAGCCAAAGGATCGTCCGGTCAGCGCTCACGGTCTGCCGCGTCAGACCTTTCAGCGTCCGCGCCAGCGTTCCGAACCGCGCGGGATAGGAGGTGAGCGATACCACCAGTGGCACATCCAGCCCGTGCGGGCGGGGGGAAAGGTCGCGCGCCTCGATCTCGGCCACGGCGCGGCGGGTACGCCACTCGGCCTTCAGCCTGCGGATCATCCCTGCCATGCGCAGCGCAGCCAGTCCACATTGCCAATGCGGCGATACCACTTGTTTCCGCCCCCCTCCAGAACCTCGGTCATCTTGGGATTGCCGGCAAAGACCACGATCTTCGCACCCGGCGGACAGGCCGGATCGCGCGAGAAGCTGGCAAGGCCACGCGGCACGCAATCGTTCTTGAAGCTGACGCACCAACCCTTTGGCCAGTATGCCAGATGCCCGTGCTTTGCCAGCTGCGCCGTCTGGAACTGCTGGCTGATCTCGAAACTCCGCGTGGCTGCTTCGGGATCGGCCACAAAAGCATCAAGGATGTAGGCGTGCTGCCCCATCTCGAACCGGAAGACCGAGCTGTTGCCAACCGAGTGCAGGAACCTGTCCCGCGCAGGGTTCAGCTTGCGCAGCGGCTTGGGGCGGAACAGGTCATCGTCACGAACGATCAGGAAGCTGCCGGGATGATCGAAAAACGGCCCCAGATCATCCACGATCACCAGATCGAGATCGAGAAACAGCGCCGTCCCCTCGATCCCCAGATCGCGGCGGAATACCGACAGCTTGCGCCAGCGGCGATCATTATGACCGGCAGGCAGCCCGAGTTCGGGAATCGGCCGCACGTCTATCCCGTCATCCAGCCCTGCCCCGTCATCCGTGAAGCAGATGAAACGGTGCGGCCGGTCCAGATGCCTGCGGACCCCCGCGGCAAGATTGTTCACGTATTCGGGGCCGTAAAGGCTGCCCCATTTCATGCACAGGATGTTCAGCATGACGCCCCTTTCATCTGCCCCACCCACGCCTTCGAAGGGTGGTGCAGGCTTGTATCCTACCCGGCGCTTGACGCCTTGTGCAGGGGATTGCCCCACGTTTTTACAAAACGCCCATCAAACCACGGTGTCTCGGCCGTGCGCGGGATTGCGGTCCTGCTTTCATCCGCAAACCGGCCCGAGCGCAGCCCTTGATTCAGAAACTCATACAGGAAGTCGGAGCGGCGCTGCCAGTCCGCGATTGTCCGACCCTCTCTGGCAACCTTGATCCCGCGCGTGCCCAGCCAACGATAGAACGCGTATTTGATCCGCCGCTCGAACTTCACGTAGTTGGGCCGGCGATAGGTCTGCGGATCGAACCCCGCATTCGAAAGCACCCGGTCATAGGCTTCGGTGTAAAGCGGATCGGTAGGCGAGAACCAGTTGTCCTCCTGCCCCCACCACGGTTTCTGGCGCCGGCAGAAATGCACGAAAACCGGATCGATCGCCTTGGTATAGCCAGCCTCAAGGATGGTGGCCTGATAGTTGAATCTTGGGCCCAGTTCCGTCCACACTCCGTCGAACACACTGTTGAGGAAGTCCTGATCGTAGCGCACGGCAGCAGGATGGCGGGCGAAGTAATCCGGAAGAAGCCGCGCAAAGTTGTGTGCTGCGAAAACAGCAGGATCGATCAGCAACATTCCCGAATTGGCGTAACGTTCGGATTTGACCCCGATGCTGTCCAGCCAGGCCCGCCGCGGCATGCCCTTGAGATCGTGAGGCGCCCGATCAAGCGTGGCGTAATCCGACACCATGGCCAGCCCGGAAGGCAGCGCAAGCCCCCAAACCTTCGGGTCGGCTTTCATGCACAGGACGTCGGCATCAAGATAAATCAGGCGCGTGTAGCCCGACAGAAACTGCGGTGCGAGAAGCCGGAGGTAAACAATGTTCGGCCATTTCGCATCACCCGGAAGGCCCGCTGGCAACATCGGCATCAGGCGGTCCATGTGATACGTGATGCGCGGGTCGATGACCTTGCGGATGGTTACATCGGCCCGACGCTCGACAAAGAGATGAACGTCGCAGTCCCACATCTGCGCCAGGTGCAGGGCATGTGCGCCTGCAATGCCGCTCAGTCCCTCATCCACCACCATGTAAAAGGCGTTCTTCAACGTATCCCTCCCCAGACAAACGGCCCCGCACTTGGCGGGGCCGTCTGAAAACACATCGTGCAGGGCCTCAGGCTTCTGCGTCGTCTTTCTTTTCGGGCGCGATTTCCTCGCCCGTTTCCTGATCGACCATTTTCATGCCAAGGCGAACCTTGCCGCGGTCGTCGAAGCCAAGGAGTTTCACCTTCACTTCCTGACCTTCCTTCAGCACTTCGTTCGGGTGCTGCAGGCGCTTGTTGGCGATCTGCGACACGTGAACCAGACCGTCACGCTTGCCGAAGAAGTTCACGAAGGCGCCGAAATCGACCAGCTTCACAACCTTGCCGACATAGACCTTGCCTTCTTCCGGCTCGGCCACGATGGACCAGATCATGTCATAGGCGCGCTTGATCGCATCGGCATCCGAGGATGCGATCTTGATCATGCCGTCATCGTTGATGTCGACCTTCGCACCCGAGGTTTCCACGATCTCGCGGATGACCTTGCCGCCCGAACCGATCACTTCGCGGATCTTGTCGGTCGGGATGCTCAGCGTTTCGATCTTGGGCGCATAAGCCGAGAATGCGTTGGCCGAGGTCAGGGCCTTGCCCATTTCGGCCAGGATGTGCATCCGGCCGTCCTTGGCCTGTGCCAGTGCCTGCTCCATGATCTCGGGCGTGATGCCGGCCACCTTGATGTCCATCTGGAGCGAGGTGATGCCGTTTTCGGTGCCCGCAACCTTGAAGTCCATGTCGCCAAGGTGATCCTCGTCGCCAAGGATGTCGGTCAGCACGGCCCACTTGTCGCCTTCAAGGATCAGGCCCATGGCCACACCTGCGACCGGCGCCTTCAGCGGAACGCCCGCATCCATCATCGACAGCGAACCGCCGCAAACGGAGGCCATGGAGGAGGAGCCGTTCGATTCCGTGATCTCGGACACGACGCGGATCGTGTAGGGGAAATCGGTCGGTGCCGGCAGAACCGCCTGCAGGGCGCGCCATGCCAGCTTGCCGTGGCCGACTTCGCGGCGACCGGGGCTGCCCACGCGGCCGACTTCACCCACCGAATAGGGAGGGAAGTTATAGTGCAGCAGGAAGTTGGAGCGCGAGTTGCCGTGCAGCGCGTCGATGATCTGCTCATCCTCGCCCGTGCCCAGCGTGGTCACGACCAGCGCCTGCGTTTCTCCGCGGGTGAACAGCGACGAGCCGTGCGTGCGCGGCAGAATCCCCGTTTCCGAGGTGATGGCGCGAACGGTCTTGGTGTCGCGGCCGTCGATCCGGGCACCGCCCGAGATGATGTCGCCACGCAGGACTTCCGATTCCAGCTTCTTCAGCGCGGAACCAAGGTTCACGTCGGCAAGCTCTTCCTCGGTCAGGCTTGCCTTCACGGCCGCCTTGGCAGCTTCGACGGCGTCATGACGCTCGCCCTTGTCGCGCACGGCATAGGCGGCACGCATCTGCTTCTCACCGGCCTTCTTCACCTTCGCGTAAAGCGCCGAATAGTCGGGGGGCGTGAAGTCGAAGGGATCTTTCGCGGCTTCTTCGGCCAGATCGATGATCAGGTCGATCACCGGCTGCATGGCGTCATGGCCGAACTTTACGGCGCCCAGCATCTCGGCCTCGGTCAGCTCATAGGCTTCCGATTCCACCATCATCACGGCGTTCTTGGTGCCGGCGACAACAAGGTCCAGACGCTGGTCGGGGTTGCCACGCAGGTTCTGCATGTCATCGACCGACGGGTTCAGCACGTATTCGCCATCAACGAAACCGACGCGGGCGGCGCCGATCGGACCCATGAACGGCACGCCCGACAGGGTCAGCGCAGCCGAAGCTGCGATCATCGCAACGATGTCGGGCTCGTTTTCCAGATCATGCGACAGGACCGTGCACATGACGAGGACTTCGTTCTTGAAGCCCGGCACGAACAGCGGACGGCACGGACGGTCGATCAGGCGCGAGGTGAGCGTTTCCTTTTCGGACGGACGCGCCTCACGCTTGAAGAAACCACCGGGGATCTTGCCGGCGGCATAGTATTTTTCCTGGTAGTGCACGGTCAGCGGGAAGAAATCCTGCCCCGGCTTTTGTTCCTTGGCGAAGGTCACGTTGGCCATGACCGAGGTTTCGCCCAGAGTGGCGATCACGGTGCCGTCGGCCTGGCGGGCCACCTTGCCGGTCTCGAGCGTCAGCGTCTCGCCGCCCCACTCGATCGACTTTTTGGTAACGTTGAACATGTGTTTTCCTGTTCTGGCCGGGGGTCCCTCCCCCGACTTGGCGTCCGGACGGCGTTCGTCCGGGGTCCTTATGCGTTCTGCCGTGCGGCCGGACCCTGCCGCGCGATGCGAAAACGGCGACGCGCCCCGCAAGGGGGCGCGTCGGAAAGCTTAGCGGCGCAGGCCCAGGCGTCCGATCAGGGACGTGTAGCGGCCTTCGTCCTTGGCCTTGAGATAATCGAGCAGCTTGCGGCGTTGTGCCACCATCATCAGAAGGCCACGACGGGAGTGGTTGTCCTTCTTGTGCGACTTGAAGTGCTCGGTCAGCGTGGCGATACGCGACGACAGGATCGCGACCTGAACTTCGGGCGAACCGGTGTCGCCTTCTTTCGTCGCGTATTCCTTGATGAGGCGGTTCTTTTCCTCGACGGTGATCGACATCGGATGTCTCCTTGTTCTGAATGATGACGGCACAAGCCAGGATGTCGTCCAGCAGGGCCCTTCCGCGCGGCATGCGTGCGGATACGTGCGTATAAGCCAAAATCGCCCGCAGGGAAAGCCTGATTGCGGCGCGGGTACATTAACCAACCTCTAAGAACATTCCGAAAACACGCTTCGCAGACGGCTGGTACGGCCCTACAACAACCGCAGTTCGGCGCATCTCGCAGGCGCTTTATGGTTAACGGGTTGGGTGATGATCGGACTTCTCGGGATCGTTGGTGTGATGATGGCCGGTGCGGCGGCGGATGCGGTGATGACCCGCGTTCGCCCCGAACATATTGAGGAGGAGGAACCCGAGGAGGCTGCCGACAAGGAAGAGGTGGAGGAGGAAGGTGCCCCGCGCGAGGATTTCCTCGACATGCTGCCGGGCCGGGATGACGGGATGCCCCGCTCCGACGATCTTCCCGACCCGGTGGACGCACCCGTTTCGGAAACCGGCGGCGAGGGCGGGGACGTGCTTGCCGGCGCCGGCGCGGCGGACACCCTTTCCGGCGGCGGCGGGAATGACGCGCTGACGGGCGGCGGCGGCGATGACCTGCTGTCCGGCAACGCAGGCGATGACGATCTTCGCGGAGAGGATGGCAGCGACATCCTGCACGGACATGAGGGCGATGACACGCTGCGCGGCGGCAGCGGCGATGACCTGCTGGACGGCGGCACCGGTGCCGACAGCCTTGCAGGGCAAGGGGGCGACGACACGTTGATTGGCGGTGCGGGCGCGGATTCGCTGATCGGGGGAACCGGCGATGACCTGCTGGACGGCGGCCATGGCGATGACTGGCTTGCGGGCGGCGCGGATGATGACACGCTTTGCGGCGGCAGCGGTGCCGACACGCTGGACGGCGATGACGGAAACGACTGGCTGATCGGCGGCGATGATGACGAGGTCGATTTCCTCAATGGTGGCGCGGGCGATGACCGCCTGTTCCTTTCGGGCGACGATTACGGCACGGGCGGCGACGGCAGCGATACCTTCGTCATGGGCGAAGGACTGGCAGGCAATCCTGCGATTCTGGTTGATTTCGACCCCCTGACCGACCGGATCGAGGTGACCTTCGACCCCGCCCGCGGCGTTCCGCTGATCGAGGTGGAGGAAACGGATGCCGGGCAATGCGTCCTTGTGAACAAGGAACCGCTTGCGCTCTTGCATGGGGTGCGGGATCTGGACGCGTCGGCGGTCCATCTGGTCCCCGCGAACAGCTAGAATTGCAATTTGCGCGGACGGAGGCTATCTCGGTTTCGTCAGACGCGACCGAAAAGGCACCTCGGCCACCATGAACTGGATATCGAATTACGTCCGCCCGAAGATCAACTCGCTCTTCTCGCGCCGGGAGGTGCCGGAAAACCTGTGGACCAAATGCCCCGAATGCGGGACCATGCTGTTCCACCGGGAACTGGCCGACAACCTGAATGTCTGCACGAATTGCGATCACCACATGGCGATCAGCCCGCGCGCACGTTTCAACGCGCTGTTCGACAGCGGCATCTTCACCGAAATCGCCGTGCCCGAACCCGTGGCCGATCCGCTGCACTTCCGCGACCAGAAGAAATACCCCGACCGGCTGAAGGCCGCGCAGAAAAGCACGGGCGAAAAGGAAGCGATGCTTGTGGTGGAGGGTGAGATCGCCCGCACGCCCGTTGTCGCCGCCTGTCAGGACTTCTCGTTCATGGCGGGTTCCATGGGCATGTATGTGGGCAACGCCATCGTTGCTGCTGCCGAACGTGCGGTTGCGCTGAAGCGACCGCTGATCCTGTTTTCGGCCGCTGGCGGCGCGCGCATGCAGGAAGGCATCTTGTCGCTGATGCAGATGCCGCGCACCACGGTGGCCGTGCAGATGCTGAAGGAAGCCGGCCTGCCCTATATCGTGGTGCTGACGCACCCGACCACGGGCGGCGTGACCGCCTCCTATGCGATGCTGGGCGATGTCCAGATCTCGGAACCGAACGCGCTGATCTGCTTCGCCGGCCCGCGCGTGATCGAACAAACGATTCGCGAAAAGCTGCCGGAAGGGTTCCAGCGCGCCGAATACCTGCTGGATCACGGGATGCTGGACCGCGTGACGCATCGCAAGGCCCTGCGGGACGAACTGGTGACCATCCTGCGGATGCTGACCCGCCAGCCGCCTGCCGTCAAAGGCGATCTGCCTGCCCCGCCCGTGGAAGAGCCCGCTTCTGCCACACCCGCACCGGCCACCGAGGGGTGAGCGGCTCCGACCTCATCCTGCAGCGGATGATGTCGCTGCATCCGAAGGTGATCGACCTCACCCTTGACCGGATGCACCGGCTGCTGGCGGCGCTTGGTCACCCCGAGCATCGCCTGCCGCCGGTGATCCACATCGCCGGCACCAACGGCAAAGGCTCCACCCAAGCGATGATCCGCGCGGGGCTGGAAGCGGCGGGCCAGCGCGTTCACGCCTATACCTCGCCGCATCTGGCGCGGTTTCACGAACGCATCCGCATCGCCGGCAAACTGATCTCCGAGGATGACCTGACGGCGTTGCTGGACGAATGTTCGGCAGCGAACGGCACTGAAGCCATCACCTTCTTCGAGATCACGACGGCGGCAGGGCTTCTTGCTTTCGCGCGCACGCCGGCAGATGCGGCACTGCTGGAGGTGGGGCTGGGCGGCCGACTGGACGCGACCAACGTGATCGAAACGCCCCGCCTGACGGTGATCACCCCCGTGTCGATCGATCATCAGCAATATCTGGGCGACACACTGGCCGAGATCGCAGGCGAAAAAGCCGGCATCCTGAAGCGCGGGGTGCCCTGCGTGGTCGGCCCGCAGGCCCCCGAGGGGCTGGAGGTCATCGAGGCTCGCGCCGCCCGTCTGGGTGTGCCGCTTCTGGCCTATGGACAGCATTGGCACGTTCAGGCGGAACACGGGCGGCTGGTTTATCAGGACGAAACCGGCCTGCTGGACCTTCCCCTGCCCTGCCTTCCTGGCCCGCACCAGATCCAGAACGCCGGTGCCGCCATTGCCGCGCTGCGCCATCTGGGCCATGACGAACACGCCTGCGAGGCGGCCGTCACGCAGGCCGAATGGCCTGCCCGGATGCAGCGCCTTCGCCGCGGGCCGCTGATCGAAAAAGCGCCACAGGCCGAAGTGTGGCTGGACGGCGGGCACAATCCTGCCGGCGGGCAGGCGATCGCAGCCACGCTGGCCAGCCTTCCGCCACGACCCACCCATCTGATCTGCGGCATGCTGAACACGAAGGACGTGACGGGATACATGCGTCCGCTGGCAGGCATCGCCGAAACATTGACGGCAGTGGCCATTCCGGGGGAGGCGAACACCCTGCCCGCCGAAGCCACGCAGGATGCGGCACGTCAGGTTGGCATCCCGGCCATGATCGCGGAAAGCGTGGCCGAGGCGTTGGGTGCCATCATCGCGAAAGAACCGCAGGCGCGTGTGCTGATCTGCGGCTCGCTTTATCTGGCAGGGGCGATCCTGCGCGAAAACGGTTAACGTTTTCCGTCGGCAAGGCGCAGCTGGCGCGCGCGGGTCAGGATCGCATCCTCGATCACGCGCGTCGTGTCTGCCGACACCGCAGCCCCGCCGCTGGTTTGCAGCGAAACATGCAATGAACGGGCATCCAGCGCCGCATCCTGCACATAAACCGTTGCGCGATAGGCGCGCCCGCCGCCGGGCGGTGTGCCATAACCGGTCGTGAACACGCCCGAGAACGGATCGACCGTCTGAACCGGCAGGAAGCTCAGCACATCCAGCGCGGCGGTCCAGATATAGCGGTTGACGGCGATACGCGTATTGGGATCGGCACTGTTGCGGAACAGTTGCCAGATGTTGCCGTCACCACGTTGCCCGCCCACGACATCACTGCGGTATGGCTCGGCCTGAGCAAGCTGCTCGCGCTGGCGGTCCGCCGCCTCGCGGCTTCCGCAGGAAGCCAGAAGGATGACAAGGCTGCCGAGGCAGGCCATGCGCGCGAAACGTTTCATGGTCATGCGATCCCCACACTGCGTCTTGTCGCCTGTCCTAGCCGAGGGACCCTCGTGGAACAAGTAATTTCCCCGTCCGGGGGCAGTGTTGCATCGCTGCATCATTATTATCGTCAATCCCCGCCTCATCTCCGTTATGATTGATTTCACACAAACGAGAGCGGAAACATTATGCCAGTCCCGCACCGTAAAGGTCGGGTCGGGCCTTTTACAGGTAAACGAGGGAAACAATGAAAAAGCTTCTTCTGGCGACATCGATCCTCGCCGCAACCACTGGCTACGCAGCCGCAGAAATCTCCCTGACGGGCGACGCACGTATGGGTGTCGTGTATGACGGCGAAGACGTGCAGTTCTCCGAGCGCGCCCGCGTCAAGTTCAACCTGTCGGGCCAAACCGACACGGGTCTGGAATTCGGCGCTTCGTTCCGTGCTGACCAAGCTTCCGGCTCGGCCAGTGGCGGTTCGTTCGGCGCAACCGACAGCAAGCGTGGCACGGTCTGGATCTCGGGCGCATTCGGCCAGCTGACGATGGGCGACGTAAACTCCGCTGCTGAAGAAGCAATCGGCGACCTGTCGCCTGTCGGTTTCTCGGGCCTCGGCGACCTTTCCGACATCCCCTACATCAGCGGTGACGGCGCTGACACGCTGGACCAGGGTCCGGGCGCTCTGTACAGCTACACCATCTCTGGCTTCGAATTCCACCTGGGCATGACCGACGGCAGCCGTCAGTTCGGCCTGACCGAGACCGTTCCGGGCGAAGACGATCTGGGCAACCCGATCGACATCACCCGCGAAGCCGAGCGTGACACGACCTACTCGGTTGCTGTAGCTTACGCCGCTGATAACTACAAAGTTGCTCTGGGCTACCTCGACAACGGCGAATACGAAGACAACGGTCTGGGCAACTACGGCGGCAGCCAGTGGATCATCTCGGGTGAAACCGACGTGGCTGGCTTTGGCGTAAAAGCTTTCTACACCAGCTATGACGATGTGGTGGACTCGAACTTCGACGTCGAAGCTGACAAGACCTATGGCCTGAACCTTGACTATCAGTTCGGCGCCACGACCGGGACGGGCTTCGCACGTCGTGACGAACTGGCAAGCAACAACGAATTTGGCGATGACAAGCTCGACACGTTCGGCATCGGTGCCATCTACGACCTCGGCGGTGGCGCTTCGCTCCGCGCTGGTGTTGTCGACACCGACCTGATCGTGGACGAGAACGGCAAAGGCCAAACGGTTGCCGACGTCGGCGTCCGCCTGAACTTCTGATCCTCTCGGATCATCGTTCTTGGAAAGAGCAGGCATTTGCCTGCTCTTTTCTTTTTCCACGCGCCCCGCTACGCCTTTGATATGGGATATGACGACATCATCCGGCGCATCCGCGCCGCAGAGGCGACGCATGGACGGCCCGAGGGTTCTGTCCGGTTGATTGCCGTTTCGAAGGTCCAGCCGAATCCGCGGGTGGAGGCTGTGCTTCAGGCCGGCCATCGCCTGTTCGGCGAAAACTATGTGCAGGAAGCACAGGGCAAGTGGCCCGCCTTTCGCGAAAACTTCGGCGCGGTGGATGTGCATCTGATCGGCCCCCTACAGACCAACAAGGCCAAACCCGCGATGGATCTGTTCGACGCGATCCATACGCTGGACCGCCCGTCGCTGGCCCAACGGCTGGCGCGGCTGGCCCAGGATCTTGGCCGCTGCCCGGCGCTTTTCGTTCAGGTCAACACGGGGGAGGAGCCGCAGAAGGCCGGCATCCTGCCACAAGACGCAGATGGCTTCATCTCGCAGGCACGCGCGCTGGATCTGCCGATCATTGGTGCCATGTGCATCCCCCCTGAGGGGGAGAATCCCGGCCCCCATTTTGCGCATCTTGCCCATATTGCGGAACGCAACGGATTGCCGAACCTGTCCATGGGGATGAGCGGTGACTTCGAAACCGCCATCGCGCATGGCGCCACGCATGTGCGCGTGGGCAGCGCGATCTTCGGCGCACGCAGCTACTGAATTCGCAACACCTCGCCCTGCCGGATGCGGCGGGCGATCCAAAGCAGGTCCGGTTGCGCGAATGCCACGCATCCCGCCGTGGGATAGCCGCGCCGGCGCCACGTATGCACGAAAATGGCCGATCCGCAGCCAGCCGTGGCGGGCAGGTTCCAATCCAGCACCAGCACCAGGTCGTAAAGCGGATCAGGCCGGCGCAACGCCTCGTGGCTGAACGGATGCGGCGCGCGGACCGGAAGGTTATAAGCCGGATCGCGCGGATCGTCCGACCAAAGATCGCGCGGACCGATAGGTTGCGCCCAGCGCGGCAAGCCGGTCAGGCGGTCGGGGCGATAAAGCATTCCGACGATCCGATGATCCCCCCGCGGGCTGGCCATGTCGCCCTCTCGCTTGGCATCTGTCACGCCGCCGCGCCCGATGGTGCAGGCAAAGCGCCGCCCCCGGAACAGCGTGCCTGTCGGCGTTACGCGAATCACAGAAGGTGCCCGGACTTGGCCGCTTTGGTCGCCAGATAGGCGGCGTTCTGCGCGGTCTGCCCGACCTTCAGGGGAACACGCTCCACCACCTGCACACCGTGGCTTTCCATCATGTCGATCTTGGCCGGGTTGTTCGTAAGCAGCTTCACGGCGCGAAATCCCATCTGCCGCAGGATACCCGCACCGATCCGGAAATCCCGCTCGTCATCCTCGAAGCCGAGGCGATGATTCGCCTCCACCGTATCGAAGCCCTGATCCTGAAGGGCATAGGCGCGCATCTTGTTCGCCAGCCCGATCCCCCGCCCTTCCTGGTTCAGATACAGCAGCACGCCTTCGCCCTGCGCACCCATCTCGGCCAGTGCGGCGCGAAGTTGCGGGCCACAATCGCATTTCAGGCTGCCCAGGACGTCGCCCGTGAAACAGGCCGAGTGCAGGCGCGCCAGAACCGGTTTGGCGCGATCCGGGCGGCCGATCTCGATTGCGTAATGTTCCGCCGTGTCATCATCGGACCGGAAGATGTGCACGCGCCCCGCCTCGGATGCCACCATCGGCAGGCGGGCCGATACGACCGGCGACATCACATGATCGCGGGCCATCTCTTCCAGCGCGGTGACGGCGGGAAGCGAGGTAAGCAGATCGGGCGCGGCAGCCCGCACCACAACCACCGCCGGCAGAAGCTGTGCCGATTTGGCCAGCGCCACGCCCGCGCGATGGGCCGCGGCATCCCCGCCGCGCAGCGCCTCGAACGGCCCCTTCAACGGCAAGGCCATGTCCCCCGCCGGATCGGCCGCCGCCCGCAACCATGACAGCGGCGCATTGCCCACCGGGATGCGGGCGATGTCACCGTCATAGGGCCGGGCCTTCAGCGTTGCGGCGCGGCGCGCGGTCAGCGCCAGTTCCAGCGGCCCCAGCGCGCGAAGCTCTTCCAGCCGCACCGGCGTCAGCGCCTCCACCGCCGCAACCAGTGCCGTTTCATCGCCGGTCAGCGCCACGGGCAGGCCAAGGCGCAGATCGCTGCGCGCGCGGGCAAGGCGTTCGGTGATGGTCAGCAGCAGCATGGGCGTCTCCATTTGCAGGACCCAGATAACGCCATGCGCCGGATTTTGAAACATATGTCCCGCATTCCACACGTCCGCGTGAGCGGTTGTCGCATTTCTTGCCCCCACCCTGCATCGCCCGCATGTGAAGCGAAACCGCAACCGGAGGGCCAGATGGCAGCCTTGAAGAAAATCCTGCTTGTCGACGATGATGACGATCTGCGCGAAGCGCTGAGCGAACAGCTGGTCATGACCGAGGATTTCGACGTGTTCGAAGCCGGCACCGGTGCCGACGGAATGGAAAAGGCCAAGGCCAGCCATCATGACCTTGTCATCCTTGACGTGGGCCTGCCCGATACCGACGGGCGGGAGTTGTGCCGCCGGATGCGCAAGGCCGGCGTCAAAAGCCCGATCCTGATGCTGACGGGCCATGACTCTGATGCCGACACGATCCTTGGGCTGGATTCGGGTGCGAATGATTACGTCACGAAGCCCTTCAAGTTCCCGGTGCTTCTGGCCCGTATCCGCGCCCAGCTTCGCACCCATGAACAATCCGAAGATGCCGTGTTCCAGCTTGGCCCGTATTCCTTCCGCCCCGCGCAGAAGCTTCTGGTGGATGACAATGACCGCAAGGTCCGCCTGACGGAAAAGGAAACCAACATCCTCAAGTTCCTGTACCGCGCAACGCAAGGCGTGGTTCCGCGCGATGTACTGCTGCACGAGGTTTGGGGCTACAATGCCGGGGTCACGACCCACACGCTGGAAACCCACATCTATCGCCTGCGCCAGAAGATCGAGCCGGACCCCTCGAACGCGCGGCTGCTGGTTACGGAAAGCGGCGGATATCGGCTGGTTCTCTGATCGCTGTCATTGAAACGACAAAAAACAGTCGCAAATTCCGCTTTGCCGCACCGGTACCGATGCGGCACCTCCCTGTTGGACTGGCCGGGCCCTCGTGCCCGGCCTTTTTTTGTGCCATAGCCCTCCCGACGAACGGAGAGAGCCATGCCCTTCACCCTTGCCACCTGGAACATCAACTCGGTCCGCCTGCGCGAGGGCCTCGTGACCCGCCTGCTGGCCGAGGAACTGCCCGACGTGCTGTGCCTGCAAGAGTGCAAGAGCCCGGTGGAAAAGATCCCCCTCGATCGGTTCCGCGCGCTTGGCTACAACTGGATCGTGGCCCGGGGGCAGAAGGGATACAACGGCGTGGCGATCCTGTCGCGCCTGCCCATCGTGGATGCGGGGGATCGCGATTTCGCTTCGATGGGGCACGCGCGGCACGTGTCCGCCACGCTGGAAAACGGCGTGACGATCCACAACTGCTATGTCCCCGCAGGCGGCGATGTTCCCGACCGCGAGGTGAACATCAAGTTCGGCCAGAAGCTGGATTACCTGACCGAGATGCGCGACTGGGCGCATGGGGAAAAGCCACGGAAATCGATCCTTGTGGGGGATCTGAACATCGCCCCGCGCGAGGATGACGTCTGGTCGCACAAGCAGCTGCTGAAGATCGTCAGCCACACCCCGATCGAGGTGGAGCATCTGGCAATGGCGCAGGATGCCGGTGCATGGGTGGACATCACCCGCCAGGACATCCCCGAAGGGCGGCTTTACAGCTGGTGGTCCTATCGTGCCGCCGACTGGAACACCGCCGACAAGGGCCGCAGGCTGGATCACATCTGGGCCACGGCCGATATCGCGAATGCGGGTCACTCCAGCCGCGTGCTGCGCGATGTGCGCGGATGGGAACAACCCTCGGATCATGTGCCGGTTTTCGCCAGCTTCGATCTATGATCCCCTTGGCCTTCGCGCCCATCACGCGCATATAAGGCGCAACGCATCACGGAGGCACAGATGTTCGGTCTTGGCGAAACACAAGCACCCAAAGGCGACCTGATCAAGGACGGCTCGGAAGCGACCTTCATGGAGGACGTGATCGAGGCCAGCCGCGAGGTGCCGGTGATCGTGGATTTCTGGGCGCCCTGGTGCGGCCCGTGCAAGACGCTTGGCCCCGCGCTGGAAGCTGCCGTCACCGCTGCCAAGGGCAAGGTGAAGATGGTGAAGGTCGACGTGGACCAGAACCAGCGCATCGCGGCACAGCTTCGCGTCCAGTCCATCCCCACGGTTTACGCCTTCTGGCAGGGCCAGCCGCTCGATGCGTTCCAGGGCGCGCTGCCGCAGTCCGAGATCAAGGCCTTCGTTGACAAGCTGGCCGCGATGGCCGGTGATGGCGGCTTGGGCGAGGCGCTGGAAGCGGCCGAGCAGATGCTGGCCGAAGGCGCGGTCACCGATGCCGCCGAAACCTTCGCCGCCATTCTGGGCGAGGAGCCGGATAATGCCGCCGCCTATGCCGGCCTGATCCGCTGCCAGCTGGCTGTCGGCGATCTGGATCAGGCGCAGGCCATGGCCGATGCCGCACCCGGCAAGATCGCCGGCGCGAAAGAGATCGAGGCCGCACGCGCCCAGATCGCACTGGCGCGGCAGGCGGCAAATGCCGGCCCCGAGGCAGACCTGCGCGCCGCCGTGGATGCAGATCCCGACAACCATCAGGCCCGTTTCGATCTGGCGCAGGCGCTTCATGCCTCGGGCAAGGTCGAAGAGGCGGTGGACCAGCTTCTGGACCTGTTCCGCCGCGATCGCGAATGGAATGACGGCGCCGCCCGCGCGCAGCTTTTCACCATCTTCGACGCCCTGAAGCCGCAGGACCCGATCGTTCTGAAAGGCCGGCGCAAGCTCTCCTCCATGATCTTTGCGTGATGTCTTTCTTTGCCCCCGTCTCGGGCTAGGTCCGCCAGCATGATCAAGGCTGCCGACCTGCCCGAGACGCTTCCCCTTTTCCCGCTGCCGGGTGCGCTGCTTCTGCCGCGTGCCCGTCTGCCGCTGCACGTGTACGAACCGCGCTATCTTCAGATGCTGGACGACATGATGAAAACGCCGCAGCGCATGGTCGGCATCATCCAGCCCCGCGAGGGACCGGCCGGTGAAAGGCTGCACAGCATCGGCTGCGCGGGCCGCCTGACCGGATTTTCGGAAACCGAGGACGGGCGCTACATGATCACCCTGTCCGGCATCTCGCGTTTCCGCCTGACCGAGGAAACGCAGGGCTTTCATCCCTATCGCAAGGGGCGGGTGGACTGGTCCAGCTTCACGCGCGATCTGGGCGGGGCCGAAGGCGATCCCGCCTTCGACCGCAAGGCCTTCATGGCCACGCTGTCACGCTATTTCGAGGCGATGGAGCTTTCGACCGACTGGGGCAGCCTGAAGGATGCCGAGGAGGAGTTGCTGATCAACTCCCTTTCCATGCTGTGCCCCTTCCCGCCCGAGGACAAGCAGGCCCTTCTGGAAGCGCCCTCGCTTGTGACGCGGCGCGAAACACTGGTCACGCTGATCGAATTCGCCCTTCGCGGCG
Organism: Falsirhodobacter deserti; assembly: GCF_004015795.1. GTDB lineage: Bacteria > Pseudomonadota > Alphaproteobacteria > Rhodobacterales > Rhodobacteraceae > Falsirhodobacter > Falsirhodobacter deserti. The sequence continues at coordinate 2,044,438 of NZ_ML137218.1, forward strand.
GCCTGAACGGAGACACCTTGCAATGACCCCCACCACCTTCGACCGCCGCATGCTGGAGGCGCTTGTCTGCCCGCTGACGCAGACCGTGCTGAGCTATGATGCCGAACGGCAGGAATTGGCATCAAAGGCGGCAGGCGTCGCCTTCCCGATCCGCGATGGCATCCCGATCATGCTGGTCAGCGAAGCGCGGGAGCTGGACTGACCTCAAGGCCGCTCGCCCCGCAGCAGGGCGGGCAGGTGCCCCGACAGCCCGGCCGCCTGACGAATGAACCCGCGGCGCAGGCCCGGAAGCGCATTCACCGCCCCCAGCCCCAGATCCCGACCAAGCCGCAGGATCGGATTTTCGTTCGAGAAGAGCCGGTTCATCGCATCCATGCCCAATGCCATTGTCCGCGTTTCCGGCCCGCGCCAATCCTGATAGCGGGCCAGAACATCCGGCGCGCCGATATCCTCGCCCCGCCGCGCGGCCCGGATCACGACTTCGGCCAGTGCGGCCACATCGCGCAATCCAAGGTTCAGCCCCTGCCCGGCCAGCGGATGAACCCCGTGCGCGGCATCGCCCACCAAGGCAAGGCGCGGCGCCACGAAGCTGCGCGCAAGGCTGAGGGACAGCGGATAGCTGAACCGCGCTCCCGCCAGCTTCAGCGAACCCAGAAAATCCCCGAACCGCGGGCGCAGGGCGGCAAGGTATTCCTCCGCCGGCAGCGCACGCACCGCTTCGGCAATGCTGCGCCGCTCGCTCCACACGATGGATGACCGGTTGTCCGGCAGCGGCAGGATCGCCAGCGGCCCCGTGGGCAGGAAAAGCTGGTGGGCCGTTCCGCCATGCGGCTTTTCATGTTCGACTGCCGTGACCAGCGCCGTCTGCCCGTAATCCCAGCCGATCCGCCCGATGCCGGCGCGTTGGGCCGTGCTGCTGCCGCGACCGTCGCACCCCACAACAAGCCGCGCCTCAAGCCGCAGGCCCGAAGCTGTCAGCGCCCAGCCTTCGCCCTGATCCACCACCTGTTCGCCCGACAAAAGACGGATGCGCGGCTGCGCGCTGATCGCCTTCAGCAGGGCGGCGTAAAGAAAACGATCCTCCAGCATGGTGCCCATGGGCCCATCCTCGATCTCGGCCCCGTCGAATGTCAGAACGAATGGCGAGGCGCCCAGATCCGGCCTGCCCCCCGCCGTGCGGATGCGCAGGATCGGCTGCACCTGATCGGCAACGGCATCCCAGACCCCGACCGCGCGCAGCAACCGGCAGGACGCGGCGGCCAGAGAATAGGCGCGCCCGTCAAACCCTGCTTCCCCCCGTGCGGGGGCAGGGCGGGCATCCACCACGGTGACGTCCAGCCCCCCTTGTGCCAGTGCCAGCGCAAGCGGCAGGCCATTCAGCCCGCCACCGATGATGAGGATGTCGCTTTTGCCGCTCATGGCTTGATTTAGCGATGGACGCGTCCGATTGTCCATCCTGCGCAGGCATCAGCGGGGTGGAACGGGATGGAATGGGGCAAACGCACGGCAGCGGATCTGGGCCGCGACATGCAGTCGGGGCGCCTGAACCCCGTGGATCTGACCGAAGCGTTCCTTGACGCCGCCGCCTCGCATGAACTTGCCCCCCGCATCTTCGCCCGACTGACGCCCGAACGCGCACGCGACGAGGCGCTGGCCGCCGCCACCCGCGCCAAGGACGGACGGCGGCGTGGCCCGCTTGATGGCGTTCCGATCAGCTGGAAGGACCTGTTCGACACTGCAGGCACCGCGACCGAGGCCGGCTCGGCCCTGCTGGCCGGACGCGTTCCCGATACCGATGCGGCGGTTCTGGCCAATGCCACGGCAGGCGGGCTGATCTGTCTTGGCAAAACGCATATGAGCGAGCTGGCATTCTCCGGCCTCGGCCTCAACCCTGTCACGGCGACCGCGCCGAACATCCACGATCCGCAGGCGGTGGCGGGGGGGTCATCTTCGGGGGCGGCGGCCTCGGTCGCGTTCGGGCTGGCCCCGGCGGCGATCGGCAGCGACACAGGCGGCTCGGTCAGGGTGCCGGCGGCTTGGAACGATCTGGTCGGGCTGAAGACCACGCATGGAAGGCTGCCGAACGCGGGCACCGTTCCCTTGTGCGAATCCCTCGACACCATCGGCCCCATTGCGCGCAGCACCGAAGATTGCGCCCTGCTGCTGGCGGCACTGGAAGGGCGGCGGGCGGTGGACCTGTCGGGCAGCGATCTGGCGGGCGCGCGCATCGCCGTGCTGGACACCGTCGCCACGGAGGACCTGCGCGAGGAACCGGCGCAGGCCTTCCAGTCAGCGCTTGACCGGCTGGCGATGACCGGCGCGCAGCTTGCGCGGCTGGCCTTTGATCCCCTGCACGAGATGCTGGCCTTTTCCGGCATGCTTCTGACGGCCGAAGCCTATGCCATCTGGCGCGACCCGATCACCGAGGCCGGCAGCCGGATGTTCCCCCCGATCCGCCAGCGATTCGAAGCCGGCCGCGATGTGGGTGCGGCAGATTACATCGCCTATCTTCGCCGTCTTGGACAGATCCGCGCGGAATGGCTGGCCCTGACGGCGGGCTTTGACGCGGTGGTGCTGCCGACGGCTGCCATACTTCCACCCGACGCCGCGCGGCTGATGCAGGACGATGCCTATTACGCAACGGAAAACCTTCTGGCTTTGCGCAACACCCGGATCGCGAACATGCTGGGCCTTTGCGCCCTGACGCTGCCCACCGGCACCCCGTCCTGCGGGCTGATGCTGATGTGCCCGCCCCTGCAGGAGGAGCGGTTGCTGCGCCTTGGCACCGCCGCCGAACGCGCCCTCGGCGTTGTGTGAAACAAACCGGCCACAACCCCGCGAAAGGCGGGGTAAATTCTGGACCCGCCTTTCCCGAAAGGCTATCCTATCGGGAAAAGGGGCAAAAGACCCCGGATACGAGGCAGTCGATGCAGTTCCCCGAAAGGTTTTCGAACCTACCAGAATATGCGTTCCCGCGTCTGCGCGCGCTTCTCGACCCGCATCCGGCGGGTGGCGAGGTGATTCACATGACGATCGGCGAACCCAAGCACCCAATGCCGCCCTTCGTGGCAGATGTGCTGGCGGCGAATCTTGACGGGTTCGGCAAATACCCGGCCAATGACGGCACCCCCGCCCTGCTGGAGGCGATCGGCGGCTGGATCGCACGCCGCTATGATGTGGATCTTGGTCCCGAACGCCTGATGGTTCTGAATGGCACGCGCGAGGGGCTGTTCAACGCCGCGCTGGCCCTTTCGCCCGAAACCAAGAACGGCAAGCGGCCCGTCATCCTGATGCCGAACCCGTTCTATCAGGCCTATACCATGGCCGCGCTGGCCTTGGGGGCCGAGCCTGTTTATGTGCCCGCCACCGCCGAAACCGGCTTCCTGCCCGATTATGCGGGCCTTCCCGCCGAGGTGCTGGACCGGGTGACAGTGGCCTATCTCTGCTCTCCCGCGAATCCGCAGGGGGCGGTCGCCTCGCGCGCCTATCTGGCCAATCTGCTGGCACTGGCCGAAAAGCACGATTTCCGCGTATTCGCCGACGAGTGTTATTCCGAGATCTGGCGCACCGCCCCGCCCCCCGGCGCAATGGAGGTGGCCAAGGATCAGGGCACCGATCCCGAGCGGGTTCTCGTGTTCCACTCGCTTTCCAAGCGGTCGAACCTGCCGGGCCTGCGTTCGGGCTTCGTGGCAGGCGGGGCCGAAGGCATCCGCCATATCCGCAAGCTGCGCGCCTTTGCGGGCGCACCGCTGCCCCTGCCCGTGCAGGCCGTTTCCACCGCCGCCTGGAACGACGAGGCGCATGTGGAAGCATCCCGCGCCCTGTATCATCAGAAATTCAACCTGGCCGAGCGCATCTTTGCGGATGTGCCCGGCTATCGCACGCCCGAGGGCGGGTTCTTCTTGTGGCTGCCTGTTCCCGATGGCGAGGCGGCAGCCCTGAAACTCTGGACCGAAACGGGCCTTCGCGTCCTGCCCGGCGCGTATCTTGCGCGCAAGGTGGACGGGCTGAACCCCGGTGCGGGCTTTATCCGGGTGGCGCTTGTCGCCCCTTATGACGACACGCAGCGCGGGCTGGAAACGCTTCGCGACTGCCTCTACGGGAGGGATTGAGGATGGCATCCTATCACGTCAGGCAGCGCGACCCGCTTCTGGACGAATCCACGCAGGAAATGCTGCAAAAGCGCGGGCGCGAATTGCTTGGCGTCGGCCTTGTGCTGCTGGGCCTGCTGTTCGTCATGATGCTGGGCAGCTATTCCCCGCATGACAAGGGATGGATGGTCGAAAGCGACCAGCCGATCCAGAACACGCTGGGATCCTTCGGCGCTGCCATCGCCTCCACCCTGATCGTCGTCGTCGGTAAGGGCGCATGGGCCATTCCGGTGACGTTGTTCGCCTGGGGCGGACGTTTCGCGATCCATCGCGGATCGGAACGGGCCGTGGGCCGGGCCGTGTTCGCGCTCGTTGGCGTCGCGGCGGCCTCGGTCTTTGCCGCGACCCATGCGCCGGGACCCGAATGGCAGGAAACCTTCGGCCTTGGTGGCCTGTTCGGTGACACGGTGCTGGCCGCGCTGCTGAACCTTCTGCCGCTGCCCACCATCGCGGGGCTGAAGCTTCTTTCTCTTCTGGGCGGCTTTGCACTGGTGGCAGCGATGCTGTTCGTGACCGGCTTCACTATGGCCGAGGTGCGCGGCATCGCGCGCTTCCTGCTGGTCGGGCTGATCCTGACCTATACCAGCATCCTTGGCATGGCAGGGCGTTCCGCCTCGGGTGCGGCGCAGATGGCGGCTGTCATGCAGGAACGCCGGCGGGATCGCGCCACCACCCGTCAGGCCAAGTGGGAGGACGAGGTGATCGAGGAGGATCGTCCGCGCGCCCGCTTCGGCGAGGCCCTGCGCGGGCTTGCCGCGCGCCTTGCCCCCCACCGCGCCGAGGAAGAGATCGAACTGCCCGCCCCGACGATGCGTGCAGGCGATGCCGTGCGCGCGGCCGCCCAGCGCCACGATGCCGCCTGGGGCCGCCCCGATGCGCTGAACATCCAGCCCCGTGCCCCGCGGGTGGAACTGCGGGAAGAACCGCCGCAACCGCGCGGGCTTCTGGCACGCGGTGCGCAGATGGTGCGCCGCGTCGTCGATCCCGACCCGCATCCCGAACCGGAGGAGGATGTCCAGCCCGAGGATCGGATCAAGGCCCGCATCAGCGACGTCATCCGCACCCGCGCCCATCAGACCACCGCCCCCGTTTCCCCCGTGACCGCTGCCGTTCAGCGGCGCGAGCCGCCGCTTGCAGGCCGCCGCAAGTCGCCGCAGCCGCTGGTTGCGGATGCGCGCCGCGCCCGTGGCACGATCGATCTGCCACCCGAACCACCGGTGAAGGCACCGGGCGCAATTCCGCGCCTTGGCCCGGCACTGGACGAACCCGTGACCACCGCCGCCCAGCGCGTTCAGGAATACCAATGGGCGGAAGAAGCGGATCACGCCCAGGACGAGGATGCCTTCTGGGCCGACCAGATCGATACCGTCGCCTATGCCGGCGAGGAGGATGACTGGCCCGAGGAGCAGCTGGACGCCGCACCCATCGCGCAGGCCCCCTCCCCTGCCCCGTCGGCACGTGTTTCCATGCCCGCGCCGAAGGCCGCACCCCGCCCCGAACGGGCGCCGATCCGCTTTGACGACGTGGTGGAATACGAACTGCCGCCCTTGTCGCTTCTGGCCAGCCCCGAAACGATCCAGCGCAACCAGCTCTCGGTCGAGGTGCTGGAGGAGAATGCGCGGCAACTGGAATCGGTGCTGGATGATTACGGCGTGAAGGGTGAAATCGTCAGCGTCCGCCCCGGCCCCGTTGTCACCATGTATGAACTGGAACCTGCGCCGGGCCTGAAGGCCAGCCGCGTGATCGGGCTTGCCGACGATATCGCACGGTCGATGTCGGCGCTTTCGGCGCGGGTGTCCACCGTTCCGGGCCGCACGGTGATCGGGATCGAACTTCCCAACTCCAACCGGGAAAAGGTCATCCTGCGCGAGATCCTTGCAAGCCGCGATTTCGCCGATGGCGGGCACCGCCTGCCGCTGGCGCTGGGCAAGGATATCGGCGGCGATCCGGTCGTGGCCAACCTTGCCAAGATGCCCCACCTTCTGATCGCCGGGACCACCGGATCGGGCAAGTCGGTGGCGATCAACACCATGATCCTGTCGCTGCTTTACAAGCTGACGCCCGAGGAATGCCGCCTGATCATGATCGACCCGAAGATGCTGGAGCTTTCGGTCTATGACGGCATCCCGCACCTTCTGTCGCCCGTGGTCACGGACCCCAAAAAGGCCGTGGTCGCCCTGAAATGGGTCGTGGGCGAGATGGAGGAACGTTACCGCAAGATGTCCAAGATGGGCGTGCGGAACATCGAAGGCTATAACGGCCGGGTGCGCGAGGCGCTGGACAAGGGCGAGATGTTCAAGCGCACCATCCAGACCGGCTTTGACGAGGATACGGGCGAGCCCGTGTTCGAAACCGAAGAGTTCCAGCCCGTCACGATCCCCTTCATCGTGGTGATCGTGGACGAGATGGCCGACCTGATGATGGTTGCAGGAAAAGAGATCGAGGCCTGCATCCAGCGGCTGGCCCAGATGGCCCGCGCCTCGGGCATCCACCTGATCATGGCCACGCAGCGCCCCTCGGTCGATGTCATCACGGGCACGATCAAGGCCAACTTCCCCACGCGGATCTCCTTCTCGGTCACCTCCAAGATCGACAGCCGCACCATTCTTGGCGAACAGGGGGCCGAACAGCTGCTGGGCATGGGCGACATGCTTTACATGGCTGGCGGGTCCAAGATCACCCGCGTGCACGGGCCCTTCGTTTCCGACGAGGAAGTCGAGGAGATCGTCAACCACCTCAAATCCTTCGGCCCGCCGCAATACATGTCGGGCGTCGTGGAAGGCCCCGAGGATGACCGCGCCGACGATATCGACGCCGTGCTTGGCCTTGGCGGCAATACCGATGGCGAGGATTCGCTTTACGATCAGGCCGTGGCCGTGGTCGCCAAGGATCGCAAATGCTCCACCTCCTATATCCAGCGCAAGCTGGGGGTCGGCTATAACAAGGCGGCCAAGCTGGTGGAACAGATGGAAGATCAGGGCGTCGTCACCGCCGCAAACCATGTCGGCAAGCGGGAGATCCTGCTGCCCGAACAATGATCGGGACATTGCAAGGCAAGCAGAACAGGGGGCGCAACAGCGCCCCTTTTTCATGCGCAGGCGCGATGGCGCAACGGTGAACACATGGCACTGGAACGGTGATCGGCACCACCCTAGATTAAGATCCATGAAATCGCTTCGCACATTCATGGCTTCGGCCGTCGCCCTCACCCTTCTGGCCCTGCCCGCAGCGGCCGAGAAGATCCCGTTGTCCGAGATTTCGCGCTACCTGAACTCTTTGACGACCGCGCAATCGGATTTCACGCAGGTGAACCCCGATGGTTCCGTTTCAACCGGACAGCTGATGATCCAGCGCCCCGGTCGGGCACGGTTCCAGTATTCGCAGCCAGACAACTCGGTCGTCATGGCAGGCGGTGGTCAGGTTGCCGTGTTCGATGCCAAGTCGAACCAGCCGCCCGAACAGTATCCGCTGTCGCGCACACCGCTGTCGATCATCCTTGCCGCCAACGTGGATCTGAGCCGCGCGCGCATGGTTGTCGGCCATCAGGAGGTGGAGAACACCACCCGCGTCGTGGCACAGGACCCGCAGCACCCCGAATACGGCACGATCGCCATGGTGTTCACCGCCAACCCGACCGAGCTGCGCCAGTGGATCATCACCGACGACGCCGGCGCCAAGACAACGGTGATTCTGGGGGAGCTGGAGAAAGGCGTGAGCTTGCGCTCCTCGCTCTTCTCCATTCCGTTCGAGGTTCAGCGCCGGGGGAACTAACCCCGGCAGACCGCCAGTTGCGCCTGATACCGCGAAGCGCGCTGTGCGACGCGGTTGGACACCGCCATCAGCCACGGTTTCTGGGTGTAACTGCGGCGGGCGAAACCGGCCCGCCCTTCGTGATAGGCAAGATACTGGTTGGCCGCGTCATAGGGCGACACGCCAAGCTGGGTGCTGGTCTTGTTCATGTACCAGCCCATGAAATCTGTCGCATCCTCGATCCGGTCGCGGCGGGCGCGGCGCTTGCCGGTTTCCTCGCGGTATTCCTCCCACGTGCCGTCCAGCGCCTGGCTGTAGCCATAGGCAGAGCTTTGGCGCCCCATGGGGATGATGCCCAGAAGATACTGGTGCGGCGTGCGGGCATTGCCGATGAACTTCGATTCCTGATGGATCGTTGCCATCTGGACCTGCACCGGAATGCCCCAGCGCTTTTCGGTCGCCTTCATGGCCCGCCAATAGGCGGGACGCTGGTCGATGATGCTGCACGCGTCATCAAGATCGCGCGGTGCGGAGAAGTCGCTGCGCCCACATGACATGAGCACCAGCAAGAGAATCGCCGCCGGGAGAAACCTGCCCATTCGCCCCTCGTCGTTTTTCATTTTGCGCTAGTGTAGGGTTAAAAACTGCATGTGAAAATGGCCGCACGCGAAGAAAACGGGCGAATGGCGGGTCCCCGCCCGTGCTGCCGGTGGACTCGGCAATGCGGTGGGGCTATGCCCCGCAGCCGAAAGGAAGGATCATGATCGTCAAGTCCGAAGCCAAGTATCACCTGGGACAGGTTCTCCGCCACCGGAAGCATCCGTTCCGGGGTGTCGTCTTCGACGTGGACGCGATCTTCGCCAACACGCAGGAATGGTACGATTCCATTCCCGAAGAAAGCCGCCCCGACAAGGACCAGCCCTTTTACCACCTGCTGGCCGAAAACGAGCAGAGCTTCTACGTCGCCTATGTTTCCGAAGGCAACCTTGTGCCCGATGACACCGGCGAGCCGGTGGACCATCCCGACCTTGCCGATCTGTTCGGCGACTTCGAAGATGGTTATTACCCTCTTCAGGTGCATTTGAACTGATGGATTACAACGCGCTTTCCAGAACGCTCGACGCGCTGTGCCACGGCGAAACGGATGCCGTGGCGCTGATGGCGACGGTTGCATGTGAATTGCACCACGCGCACCCCCTGTCCGACTGGACGGGCTTTTACCGGGTGGTTGCGCCAGAGCTGTTGAAGATCGGCCCTTATCAGGGGGGCCATGGCTGCCTTGTCATCCCGTTCAGCCGCGGCGTGTGTGGCGCGGCGGCCCGCACTGGGCAGGCACAGATCGTGCCGGACGTGGAGCTTTTCCCCGGCCATATCGCCTGCGCGTCATCGACGCGGTCGGAACTGGTGCTGCCCGTCTGGAACGGCGCGGGGCGGTTGCTGGGCGTTCTGGATCTGGACAGCAACACGGAGGCCGCCTTCACTGAAGCGGATGCCGAGGCGTTGGCCGCGATCATGTCCCGCATCTTCAAGGATGCGGAGTGAGCTTCGTATATTCCCCGCCCGACGTGCCGCTGCGGGTGATCCATGCCGATGCGCGGATCGTTGTGGCCGACAAACCCTCGGGGCTTTTGTCGGTGCCGGGGCGCGGGGATGACCGGTCGGATTGCCTGATCGCCCGGCTGAGGGTGGAATTTCCCGACATCCTGCTGATCCACCGGCTGGATCTGGACACCTCGGGGGTAATGATCTTTGCACGGGACAAGCCGGCGCAGGGCGAAATCAGCCAGCAATTCGAAAAGCGGCTGACGAAGAAGGTTTATCAGGCACTTCTGGACGGGCGGCTGGAACCGGAGGCTGGCCGAGTGGACCTGCCGCTGATCGTGGACTGGCCCAACCGCCCCCGCCAGCATGTGAACCATGAAACCGGCAAGCCCGCGCAAACCGACTGGCAGGTGATCGCATACGAGGGCAATGCGACGCGCGTGCATCTGATGCCCGTTACGGGCCGCAGCCATCAGCTTCGCGTTCACATGATGGAAACCGGCCACGCGATCCTGGGCGATCCGCTTTATGCGTCGGGGGCGGCCAAGGACCACCCCCGCCTGATGCTGCACGCCGAAACGCTGCGCATCCGGCATCCGGATACGGGGCGCAGCATGACCTTCGCCGCGCCCGTTCCGTTCTAGGCCAGCATGTCGCGCACCAGCGGGATCACCTTCTCGCCGTAAAGGCGGATGGAGTTCATCGACTGTTCGTGCGGTACCGGACCGCCAGAATATTTCAGATCGAAGCGCGACAGGTCCAGCGCGCGGACGGTGGATGCGATCTTCTTCGCGACCGTTTCCGGGCTGCCGACATACATGGAGCCGCGATCCACCTCGCGGTCGAAATCGGCACGGCGCAGCGGGCCCCAGCCGCGCGACTTGCCGACCAGGCTGTGCATGATGCTGTAGCCTGCGAAGAACTGGTCCCGCGCCACCTCGTCCGTTTCGGCCACGTGGCCGGGCGAATGGACGCCGACCGGCAGGACCGGCGTCTCCATCTGCTCCAGGGCCTGATGGTAAAGGTCCACAAAGGGCCGGAAACGGGCCGGAGAGCCGCCGATGATCGCCAGCATCAGCGGCAGGCCATAGCTGGCCGCGCGGATCACCGATTCAGGGCTGCCACCCACGCCGATCCATGTCTTCAGCGTGCCGCCTTCCATCGGCGGAAACACCCGCTGCGCCTTCAGGCCCGGATGGATCGATCCTTTCCACGTGACCGCCTTTTCGCGCGACAGCTTGGTGAACAGGTCCAGCTTTTCGGTGAACAGCCGCTCGTAATCGGAAAGGTCGTATCCGAAAAGCGGGAAGCTTTCGGTGAAAGACCCGCGGCCAAGGATCACTTCTGCCCGTCCGTTCGAGATGGCATCAACCGTGGAAAAGCGCTGGAACACGCGGATCGGATCATCCGAGGACAGCACCGTCACCGCAGATCCCAGCCGGATGCGCTGTGTGCGCGCGGCGATGCCTGCCAGCACCACCTCGGGGGCGGAAATGGCGTAATCCTCGCGGTGGTGTTCGCCGATGCCGATGAAGTCGATCCCGACCTCATCCGCCAGCACGCCCTGATCGACCACATCGCGCACCACCTGCGCGTGGCTTTTCGGTGCGCCGCTGGCGTCGTTCGTCATATCCCCGAACGTGTCGAGGCCCATTTCCAATGTCATGGCTGATGTCCTTCTGTTGCCCCGAAGCTAATGACCGCGCCTGGTGCGCACAATATGCGCGGATGAAGGCGGTTCTGTGCGCCACAGCAGGTTTGGCTGCCCACGCTGGACGCCTCGCACCCTTCGTTGTAAGCCTGTGGCGTAACCTGAAACGAAGGCCCGCGCATGTCCTATACCCCCGCCCAGTCCGAACCCAAGTGGCAAGCAGAATGGGACAAGGCCGAGGTTTTCCTTGCCAAGCGGGACGAGTCCAAGCCCAAGTATTACGTGCTGGAGATGTTCCCCTATCCCTCGGGGCGCATCCACATGGGGCACGTGCGCAACTATACCATGGGCGACGTGGTGGCACGCTACAAAGCCTCCTGCGGGTTTTCCGTGCTGCACCCGATGGGCTGGGACGCCTTCGGGATGCCGGCGGAAAACGCGGCTATGGAAAAGGGCGGTCATCCCAAGGACTGGACCTATGGCAACATCGCCGTGATGAAGGACCAGATGAAGCCGCTGGGCCTGTCCATCGACTGGACCCGTGAATTCGCGACCTGCGATCCGGAGTATTACGGCCAGCAGCAGGCGATGTTCCTTGATATGCTGAACGAGGGGCTGGTTTACCGCAAATCCGCGCAGGTGAACTGGGACCCGGTCGACATGACCGTTCTGGCGAACGAACAGGTGATCGACGGCAAGGGCTGGCGGTCGGGCGCAGTCGTGGAACGCAAGGAACTGACGCAGTGGTTCTTCCGCATCAGCGATTTTGCCGAAGATCTGCTTCAGGCGCTGGACGGGCTGGACAACTGGCCAGAAAAGGTGCGCCTGATGCAGGCCAACTGGATCGGCCAGTCGCGCGGTCTGCAATTTGCTTTCGACACCGTCGGCGCGCCCGAAGGGTTTGAAAGGCTGGAGGTTTACACCACCCGCCCCGACACCCTGCGCGGGGCAAGCTTTGCCGCGATCAGCGCCGATCACCCGCTGGCAAAGCAACTGGAGTCCGATCCGCGCATCGCTGAATTCACGGCCGAGTGCCGCAAGCTGGGCACCACCGCAGAGGCGCTGGAAACCGCGGAAAAGCGCGGCATCGACACGGGCATCCGCGTGAAGCACCCGCTGGATCCCTCGTGGGAGCTTCCGGTCTTTATCGCGAACTTCATCCTGATGGATTACGGCACCGGCGCGATCTTCGGCTGCCCCGCCCATGACCAGCGCGATTTCGACTTCGCGCAGAAATACAGCCTGCCGATCGAGCCTGTTTTCCTGCCGCTGGAAGAAGGCATCCCGCCGGGCGCCTATGTGCCTCTGAAATCGGAAAAGGTCCGCTATCTGCGCCCCATCGCCGGAGAGGAGCAGCAGACCGGCGAGGCCGCCGTCGCCGCCGCCATCGCTTTCTGCGAGGAAAAGGGCATCGGCAAGGGCGTCACCAACTATCGCCTGCGCGACTGGGGCCTGTCGCGCCAGCGGTATTGGGGGTGTCCGATCCCGGTCGTGCACTGCCCGTCCTGCGGCGTGGTGCCCGAAAAGAAGGAAAACCTGCCCGTCCGTCTGCCCGATGATGTGACCTTCGATCAGCCCGGCAACCCGCTGGACCGTCACCCGACCTGGCGCGACACCGCCTGCCCGTCTTGCGGCGCACCGGCCAAGCGCGAAACGGACACGATGGACACCTTCGTAGACAGCTCGTGGTATTTCGCGCGCTTCACCGCGCCGCGTGCCGATACGCCGACGACGGACGAGACGAACTACTGGATGAACGTGGACCAGTATATCGGTGGGATCGAACACGCGATCCTGCACCTTCTGTATTCGCGCTTCTTCTGCCGCGCGATGCACCGCACCGGCCATCTTCCGGCCGCGGCGCAGGAACCGTTCAACGCCCTGTTCACACAAGGCATGGTCACGCACGAAATCTATCTGACGCGCGACGCGCAGGGCCGCCCCGTTTATCACCTGCCCGAAGACGTGGTGGACGGCCGCACCCGCGACGGCGGTGTCCCGGTGGAGGTGATCCCCTCGGCCAAGATGTCGAAATCCAAGAAGAACGTCGTCGATCCGATGAACATCATCGAAGCGTTCGGCGCGGATACCGCACGCTGGTTCGTGATGTCGGACAGCCCGCCCGAACGCGACGTGGAATGGACTGCCTCTGGCGCGGAAGCCGCCGCGAAGTTCCTCGCCCGTGTCTGGCGCATCGCCGACGAAATCACGCGCGACGATACGGCGGCAAATGCCGAGGATGACGCGCTGGCCCGCGCCAGCGCCCGCGCCATCGTCGATGTGACGCAGGGGATCGAGGGCTTTGCCTTCAACAAGTCGGTCGCCAAGCTGTACGAATTCGCCAACACGCTGTCGAAATCGAAGGCGGGCGGCGATGCCAAGCGGGATGCGATGAAGGTGATGGCGCAATTGCTGTCGCCGCTGGTGCCCCACCTGGCCGAGGAGGTCTGGCACATGCTGGGCGGAACGGGCCTGGTGGCGCAGGCCGCATGGCCCAAGGCAGACGAGGCGCTGCTGGTCGATGACAGCGTGACGCTGCCCATCCAGATCAACGGCAAGCGCCGGGCCGAGGTGACGGTGCCCAAGGACATGCCGAAGGACCAGATCGAGGCGCTGGTGCTTGCAGATGAAACCGTGATCCGCTTCCTTGAGGGCAATGCCCCCAAGAAGCTGATCGTTGTGCCGGGGCGGATCGTCAATGTCGTTGCCTGACCGTCGGTCGTTTCTTTTGCTGCTGGGGCTGGCCGGGTGCGGCTTCACCCCTGCCTATGCCCCCGGTGGCCCTGCCGAGGGGCTGCAGGGCGCCTTTCGCCTTGCCGAACCGACCGACAAGGACGGCTTCGATTTCGTGGAACGGATGGAAGAACGCCTCGGCAAGCCGGAAGCCGCCCGCTACGATCTGACCTATGCGATCAGCACCGACACGGTGGGCGTGGGCGAACAGCGCAACAACATCACCACCCGCTATAACATCACCGGCACGGTGGAATGGGGCGTGATCGACCGCGCCAGCGGTGACCGGCTGACGGGCGGATCCGTGACGAACTTCACCTCCTATTCCGCAACGGGATCAACCGTGGCGGGACTTGCCGCACAGAAGGACGCCCATTACCGCCTGATGCGTATCCTTGCCGACCAGATCGTGACGCGGCTTACGGCCAGCGCGGGTCTCTGGGTGCAATGATCCTGAAAGGGGCGGAAGCGGCGCGGTTTTTCGCCAAGCCCGATGCGGCGAAGGCCGGGCTGCTGATCTTCGGTGCGGACACGATGCGCGTGGCCCTGCGGCGGCAAGAGGTGATCGCCGCCCTTATCGGCCCCGAGGGGGAGGCCGAGATGCGCCTGACCCGCATGGCCGCGGCCGATCTGCGCCGCGATCCCGCAATGCTGATGGACGCGATAAAGGCGCAGGGGTTCTTTCCCGGCCCTCGCGTGGCGTTTGTGGAGGATGCGGGCGATGCCCATGCACCGGTGATCGCCGCCGCGCTGAAGGACTGGAAGGCGGGGGATGCACAGATCGTGGTGACGGCTGGCAGCCTGACCGCGAAATCCGCCCTTCGGAAGGTGTTCGAACCTGCACCCCATGCCGTGTGCATCGGCCTTTACGACGATCCCCCCAGCCGCGAGGAGATAGAGGATACGTTGCGCCGCGCCGGCCTGTACGCCATCGACCCTTCTGCCATGACGGACCTGACGGCGCTGGCCCGGGCACTTGATCCGGGCGATTTCCGCCAGACGGTAGAGAAGATCTCGCTTTACAAGCATGGCGATGCAACGCCCCTGAGCTCTGCCGATGTGGCTGCGATGGCCCCCACCACCGTCGAGGCCGAGGTGGACGAGGTGCTGCATGCCGCAGCCGAACATCGGGCCGACCAGATCGCCCCGCTGATGCGGCGGCTGGAAGGCCAGGGTGTGCAGCCCGTCGCCCTTTGCATCGCCGCCCTGCGCCATTTCCGCACGCTTCACGCCGCTGCCAGCCATCCGGGCGGTGCAGCCGAAGGCATCGCCCGGATGCGTCCGCCGGTTTTCGGCCCGCGACGCGACCGGATGCTGCGGCAGGCGCAGGGTTGGGGGATGCACCGGCTGGAACAGGCACTGGGCCTGCTGGTGGAAACCGACCTGACCCTTCGGTCGGCCACGCGGGCACCGCAGATGGCGGTGATGGAACGGGCGATGATCCGCCTTGCAATGATGCGGCGGTAGAAGAACACCTCGCCTTGGCATATACTGCCCGCAAAAGAAGAATGATCGGAGCAGTGACATGAAAATCCTTGCAACCGCCGGCGCACTGGCGCTGGCCGCCGCCACCCCCGCCCTTGCACTGGAGTTCGAAGGCGGCAGCGTCACCCTTGGCTATTCCGTGTTCAACAACGACAACGATCTGTCCCGTGCAGGCCTGACGGGGCAGCTTCAGTTCGGCATCGCCCCCGGCTTCAGCGTGCAGACCGATCTTGGCGTTTCCAAGTTCTTCGAGTTGGGCGAAACAGAGCATGACCTGACGCTGCACGGCATCTGGCATGACGGCGTCGCCGATCTGGGCCTGTTCTATGGCGTCGAACGGATCGCGGGCGACAACAAGGACTTCTTCGGCTTCGAGGTTGGCCAGAAGACCCAGTTGTTCGATGTCGAGCTGTATCTGGGCCATGGCGAGAACTTCGACAATGACGGCATGCTGGCCGGTGTTGCGGGCCGTTATGCGATGACGCCGGCTTTCGGGTTGGGCCTGTCCTATGACCGTGCCGACATCGATCATCTGGACATGTCGCGCGTGGCGCTGAAGGCCGATTACGCAGTGCAGCCGAACGTTTCGCTCGGGGCCGAGATCGGCCGCTTCGATGCCGATACTGACGAAGCCTGGGGGCGGGAAACCTATTTCGGCCTGAACGCCACCATGACCTTCGGGCGCGAACAGGGCGCGACCTTCGGGCGGCGCGGCGTGCTGAACATCATCCCCGGCCTTTAAGGGCCGCGCGGCCGGCCCAGCGGCCGGTCGCCATGCATCCGGTCAAAAGGTAGCCGCCCGTCGGCGCCTCCCAGTCCAGCATCTCGCCGCAGGCGAAGGTGCCGGGCATGGATCGAAGCTCCAGATCACGCGTCAGCGCCTCGGCTCGGATGCCGCCCGCGGTGGAAATCGCCTCATCCAGCGGGCGCGGGCCGGCGAGCGGCACGGGCAGCGCCTTCAGCAGCCGCGCCAGCGCCGGTCCGTCCGGCAGCGGCCGCCCCACCTCTTGCACCAGGGCAATGGCGGCGGATGAAAGGCCCAGCTTGCGCAGCCGGTTGGCGATGCTGTCGCGGCGGGCAAGGCGATCCGCGATCCACCCCTCGTCCCGGTCCGGCAACAGGTCTAGCATCAATGGCGCACCTTCCCGCAGGGCGCGGCTGACGGCATAGATGCCGCCCCCCTCCACCCCGCGAGCGGATATGACGAATTCCGCCCGCTCCCTCTGCTGCCCAGCGCTCAGCACCGCACCCTTGATGGGCTGGCCGAAATGCCGCGACATGTGGGAAGACCATTGCACGACGAAGCCCATGTTCGCAGGCTGGAACGGGGCCAGCGGCACGTCCAGATGGCCGGCCCATGCCCCGTCGCTGCCAAGGCGCGACCAGCTTGCCCCGCCCATCGCCAGCACGCGGACCCCGGCATCGATCCTTTGCGGGCCTTCGGGCGTGTCAAATCCGTCACCGGTCCAGCGCCACCGGGTGCGGATCGCAACGCCCATCCCGTCCAGCCGGGCAAGCCATGCCCGCAGCAAGGGAGAGCCTTTCATCACAACGGGAAACACACGCCCCGAGGATCCGGTGAACACCTCCTGCCCAAGCCCGCGCGTCCAGTCCATCACCTGTTGCGGGCCGAATTCGCGAAGCATCGGATGAAGAAAGGCGGGAAAGCGGGCAAGAAAGTCCTCCTGCGGTTCGTTCTTGGTCAGGTTCAGGCCCGATTTGCCCGCCATCAGGAACTTCCGCGCAACAGACGGTTTCTGGTCGGCCACCAGCACGCGCATCCCGCCACGGGCCATCTCCTCGGCCGCCATCAGCCCTGCAGGGCCGGCCCCGATCACCAGCGCATCCGTCACGGGGAAAGCCGCCGCAGCAGGGCGTCGTGCAAGCCGGGGGCTGCCGCAAGCACGCCTGCTGCCAGCGGGCGCGGCTGGTTGAAGACCAGCCCCGCCCCCCGCCGGTCGCTGACGCTGGCCCCGGCCCGCCGCGCGATCAGGTCGCCTGCCGCGATGTCCCATTCGAAGCTGTCCCGCAGCGACAGCATGCCGTCATGGCGCCCCTCGGCCACAAGGCACATGCGGAACGCGATGGAGGACCGGAAGCTGCGCCGCAGTTGCGGCACCCCGCCCGGCCAGTGTTCGGGCATCAGGTTGGGGCGCGTGGTCAGAAGTGACGCCCCTTCGATCCCCTTGCGGGTGCTGGCGCGGATCCGTTTTCCGTCGCGCAGCGCGGCCACGCCATCGGCGGCATAAAGACGGTCCAGCGCGGGAAGGTAAACGGCAGCGGCCACGACCGCCCCCCGCTCTGCCACGGCAAGAGAGATGGCGAACGTGTCTTCCCCCGCCATGAAGGCGCGGGTGCCGTCGATGGGATCGACGATGAACACCCGCTCTGCCGTCAGGCGGGCGGCGTCATCGGCGCTTTCTTCGGACAGCCAGCCGTAATCGGGCCGCGCCTGCCGCAACTTCTGTTCCAGCGCATCGTTTACGGCAAGGTCGGCCTCGGTCACGGGGCCAAGATCACCCGGCTTTTCCCACACCCGAGGATCGCGCTTCCAATAGCGCAGCGCGATGGAGCCGCCCTCGCGCGCAGCCTCGATCAGCAGGTCAAGATCCGGCAAGCGTCAGCCCCTCCACCAGCAGGCTGGGAACGCGGGTGGAGAGATGCGGCCGCGCATCGTTCGCAGGCGTGATCCGCATCAGCATGTCGCGCAGGTTGCCGGCGATCGTCAGCTCGTTCACGGGATAGGCGATCTGGCCGTTCTCCACCCAGAAGCCCGACGCACCGCGCGAATAATCCCCCGTGGTGCTGTTGATCGACGCGCCGATCAGCGAGGTGACCAGAAGCCCCGTGCCCATCTGGGCGATCAGGTCCGCCTTGCTGTGGCTGCCGGGGGTCAGATCCACGTTGGATGTGGCGGGGCTGGGCGGCGACATCGGCCCGCGCGAGGCGGAGGCCGTGCTGTCCATCCCCAGCTTGCGCCCCGTGGCCAGATCCAACGTCCAGCCCGTCAGCACGCCATCCCGCACGATGTCCCGACGGCGCGAAGCAAGGCCTTCGGCATCAAAGGGACGCGAGGATGTGGCGCGGGGGCGTGTCTGATCCTCGATGATCGAAAGGCCGGCGGGCAGCACCTGTTCGCCCAAACGGTCGCGCAGCCAGCCGGACCCGCGTGCCACCGCCGCGCCGTTCACGGCCTGCAGCAGATGACCGATCAGGCTGGAGGCGATGCGTTCATCGAACAGCACGGGGAACGCGCCGGTGCGGGGGCGGCGTGCGCCCATGCGCAGCAAGGCCCGCTCGCCAGCCAGCGCGCCCACACCCGACGGATCGGGAAGGTCGGCCTGGAAAATGCGGGATTCCGCGGCCCAGTCCCGCTCCATCCCAGTCCCCTCGCCGGTGAACGCCACGGCCGAAACGGAGCGCGAGGTGCGCATGTAGCCGCCCGAAAAGCCGTTGGTCGCCGCCAGATGCACGGCGCGGTGGCTGTAGGAGGCGGAGGCCTCCACCTGAACGATGCCGGACAAGGCCAGTGCCCCCGCCTCGGCGGCGCGGGCATCGGCTTCCAGTTCCGCCGGCGAAGGTTCGGCACTGCTGTCGGCCATTTCCAGCGCCGCCAGATCCCAGCTTCGCGCCAGCTGGTCCGGATCGGCAAGGCCTGCGAACGGGTCTTCCGGCGCCTCGCGCGCCATGGCAACGGCGCGTTCGGCGGCCATGGCAAAGCTTTGCGCCGACATGTCGGACACGGAAACGCAGGCCTGCCGCCCGCCGATCAGCACGCGCAGGCCAACTTCTATTCCTTCGGCCCGTTCGGCCTGCTCCAGCGCGCCGGACCGGATGTCGATTCCGGTCGCGCTCTGGTCGATGGCGACGGCGTCGGCGGCGGGCGCCCCGGCCTTGCGGGCCGCCTCCAGCAGCCGCGTGGTAAGCGTTTCCAGCATCTCGGACATCAGGGCCTCCTTTATCAGGTGGAGGTAATGCTTCGGCCCGAGACGAGCAAGCTATTGCAGGCGCTGCCCGTTCACCGTCAGCTGCCCGTCCTGCATCCGGATGGTGGAGGTGACGGTGTCCTTCTGCCCTTCAACGGGGCGGGCGAACATGCCCAGCATCATCCGCGCGCCCAGAGCCTGCGCTTCGGGAACAAGGCCTGCCTTCACCCCGGCATCGATCAGCCCCTGCCCGCCTTTCAGCGTCAGGTTCAGGGTGCCGTCACGCACCGTGGGGGCAGCGGGCGTGCCATCGGGGTTGGCGGGGGCGCTTTCCAGCTTTGCCTCGCCCTTGCCGGAAAGTTCGGCCCCGGCCAGTTGCAGGTGCAGCTTTTCCAGCACCAAGGACAGCGGACCGGCTAGTGCGGGATCTTCCGAAAACACCCCTTCACCGGACATCTCCATCGTCAGGTTCGCGGGATCGCGCGGCAGCGCCTTGCGCGGATCGAACAGGCTCCACGTCGTTTCGGAGGCGACGACGTCGGTCAGCGATACGCTCATCCGCATCTTCTGACGCTCCTCCCCTTCGGAAAGCGGCAGGGTGAAAAGCGACGTGGCGCTTTCCATCTGCAGCTCGATCGGGCCGGGCACCGCGTCGCCGGTCAGGTGCAGCACCGCGTCCTCCACCGTGCTTTCCCAGTCCATGCTGGTTTCGGTGGATACCACGTTCATCGTGCCCGCGCCGCTTTCCCCCGCCACGTTGAGGGTGCGACCCTCCTGCACCAGATCCGCTCGGAAGGTGGAGGCGGCATAGGCGAAGGCTGACTGCCCGATAAACTGCCCGGCCGGGCCAACCATCCGGTCGCTATCACCTGCGGCGCTGATGGAGACGTCCGTCATCTCGTAATCAAGGCTTTGGCGCACACCCTCGCTTTCGCCGTCCATCGTCAGATCCACGGTGGAGGCTTTGCCGCTGCCGGTCCTGGCTCCGCCGACCCAGTTCGCTGTCACGTAATTGGCGGTTACCGTGGCTTCGAACGGCACGACGGTGCCGTCGGCCTCAGTCACCTCGTTGATCTTAATCAGGATGCGCGGGGCGGTCATGTCATAGCGGACGGCCCCCGGATCGCCCGAGGCGACGGTCCGCATGTCCTGCTGCGTCATCAGCACGGACATGGTCATCGGGTCGGACTCCTCGGTCCCGCTGGTGGTGACCGTCATCGGATAATCGGCGGATCCGGTGATCTCCACCCGGCCGTCGCCCATATCGCGCAGCGCGATCCGGTCGATCGTGCCTTCCACGCGCGTTCCATCCTGATTCTGCACCGTGCGAAGGCCGCGCAGCACAAGGCTGTCGCCTTCGCGCCCGCTGCTGTCGGCGGTCAGGGTCTGCTCCCATCGGTCCGCCTCGGCCTGCCAGTCGGCCCAGACCTGTTCGGGCGTGACATCCGCCTGCGCTCCCGTGGCAAGAACAAGCGCGGCCAGGCACGTGGCCGTCAGGTAGATGGGTTTCATGCGTTGACCTTCCGCTGCAAATCGGTTCGCCTGAGGATCGACCGGCACGACCTGCGGGTCAAGGGCTGGGCAGGAGGGTTCGGATGCCGATGAACGGTAAGGTTGTCGCGATAACGGGCGCGGGGCGCGGCATTGGGCGGGAAGCCGCGCATGTCTTTGCCAAGGCAGGCGCAAAGGTCGTCATGCTGGGGCGGGACGAGGACAAGATGCGCCGACAGGCACCGCAGGGTGCCACCACCTTCCGCTGCGACGTGGCAAGATGGCCCGAGGTGGAGATGGCCGTTGCCAGCATCGCCGCTGCGCATGGCAAACTTGATGTGCTGATCAACAATGCAGGCGTGATCGATCCCATCGGCGATCTGGCCACGGCCGATCCGGTTGCATGGGGCAGCGCGATCGATGTGAACCTGAAGGGGGTTTTCCACGGGATGCGCGCGGCGGTACCGGTGATGCGGGCACAGGGCGGCGGCACGATCATCACCGTCAGTTCCGGCGCGGCGCACAAACCCTATGACGGGTGGAGCGCGTATTGCGCGGCGAAGGCGGGCGCGGCGATGCTCACCCGCTCGGCCCATCTGGAAGAGGCGATGAATGGCTTGCGCGTGATGGGATTGTCCCCCGGGACCGTGGCCACCGACATGCAGCGGCGCATCAAGAACAGCGGGATCAATGCCGTCAGCCAGCTGGATTTCGCAGACCACATTCCGGCGGACTGGCCGGCGCGGGCGCTGCTTTGGATGTGCGGACCGGATGGCGACGATTATCTGGGCGAAGAGGTTTCCCTGCGCAGCGAAGACATCCGCCGCGCCGTCGGCCTGATATGAAAAGGGGGCCTTCCGGCCCCCTTCCCTTTATTTCTTCTTCGGCGGGGTGAACCGCTTGGTGGTGTCGCGTGCATCACGCGGTGCGGCCTTGAAGCCTGCGCGTGCGGGACGATCCTCACCCGAATGGCTCTTGAAGCCGGCGGCGCGGGGTTTCGCACCCGGTTTGCCGGCACCATGGCTTTTGAAACCGGCCGAGCGGGGCTTGTCATCGCTGCCATGGCTTTTGAAGCCGGTGGAACGCGGACGCGGCGCATCTTCGCGCTGCACGCGATCTTCGGGCTTCCAGCGCGGCTTCTTGTCACGCGGGGCATCGTCGCGGCGTGCGAAGGGCTCACGCTCGGTCCGGGCCGGACGCGGGGCGCGCGGTGCGTCGTCATCCTCCACGAAGCGCGAAGGCTTCGGCTGGTAGGGTGCCTTTTCACGGGCCGGACGGGCCGGACGATCTTCACGCGCAGGGCGTTCGGCACGGGGGGCACGATCCTCGCGCGGGGCACGGGGGGCGCGCTCTTCGCGGACCGGACGGTCGCCACGCGGCGGGCGCGGGTCGCGACGCGGACGCTCGGGGCGGTCCAGCGAAGGCTCGCCCTCCATGCGCACCATGTCGATGCCGTCTTCCACCGTCAGTCCGTCACCGAAGCGAGGAGCTGCCGACTTCGCGATCTGCACGAAGCTGCGGTCCTGCTGAACGCGGATGGCGCCGATGTCGTTCTTGGTGATGCCACCGGCTTCGCACAGCTTGGGCAGCAGCCAGCGCGCTTCGGCGCGGCCGGTATGGCCGACGGTCAGCGTGTACCAGACCGATTCGCCGAATTCGCCGCGCGGACGCGGTTCCTTGGCGGCCGGCGGGGCGGACACATCCGTCAGAACCTCGGGGGCCGAGCGGCCTTCGCGCCACAAGCGCACGAATGCAGCCGCAACGCTTTCGGCGCCAAACTGTTCGATCAGCGTTTGCGCCAGCGGGGCTTCCTCGCCAGCCGGACCAAGGGTCGGGTGGGTCAGGATGCGTTCGTCATCCTTGGCCTGCACATCATCGGCCGAAGGCGGGTTGCCCCATTCGGCCACGACCTTCGCACCTTGCAGAAGGCGTTGCGCCTTACGGAATTCGGCCTGCGGCACGATCAGCGCAGATACGCCCTTGGCGCCCGCGCGGCCCGTGCGGCCCGAACGGTGCAGCAGCGTTTCCGAGTTCGACGGCAGATCCGCGTGGATCACCAGTTCCAGACCCGGAAGGTCGATGCCGCGTGCCGCAACGTCAGTCGCGATGCAGACCTTGGCACGGCCGTCACGCAGCGATTGCAGCGCGTGGCTACGTTCCTGCTGCGACAGTTCGCCTGAAAGGGCCACGACCTGGAAGCCGCGGTTGGACATGCGCGCCATCAGGTGGTTCACGTTCGCCCGCGTCTTGCAGAAGACGATGGCCGTCTGCGATTCGAAATAGCGCAGGGTGTTGAAGATCGCGTGTTCCTTGTCGCGTGAAACGACGGAATAGGCGCGGTATTCAATGTCGCCGTGCTGCTTGGCCTCGCCGCCCGCCTGAATGCGCAGGGCGTCGTTCTGGAAATCCTTTGCCAGCGCGGCAATGCCTGCCGGAACAGTGGCCGAGAACATCAGCGTGCGGCGGTCTTCGGGGGCGGATTCAAGAATGAACTCAAGATCCTCGCGGAAGCCGAGGTCAAGCATTTCGTCCGCTTCGTCCAGCACGGCCGCGCGCAGGCCCGAAAGATCAAGGCTGCCGCGTTCGATGTGGTCGCGCAGGCGGCCCGGGGTGCCGACCACGATATGCGCACCGCGATCCAGCGCGCGTTTTTCGGTGCGGTAGTCCATGCCACCCACGCAGGTGGCAATCACGGCACCGGCTTCGGCGTAAAGCCATTCCAGTTCGCGTGCGACCTGCAGCGCCAGTTCGCGCGTCGGCGCGATGGCAAGCCCCAGCGGCACATCGGCAAACAGAAGGCGTTCGGTGCCGTTCAGGATTTCCGGTGCGATGGCAAGGCCGAAGGCCACCGTCTTGCCCGATCCGGTTTGTGCCGAAACCAGTGCATCGCGGCCAGCCATTTCAGGCGCCAGAACCGCCTGCTGAACCTGTGTCAGGCTCGCATAGCCCTTGGCTTCAAGCGCCGCGGCCAGAGGCGCGGCGATCTTTGTCATATCCGTCATGTAAGCTTCCCAAAGGGGGGCGGTCGCCACCGCCGGTCAAACGGCCTGCCATCCCCTTGGCGGTGGCCCAGTTCCACCGCGTCGGACCTTTGGCCGAAGGCGGGCTTCTAACGGTTTCTGCTGGCGATGTATAGTGCTTCCTTTGCCAATTTTCGTATACCGTTGCATGCAATCTTGAACGGCAGCCACTTGCGCGTTAGGATCAAGGCCTAAGCCAGCACCCCAGGAGGCACCATGGCGCAGCGACTTCACCTTGTCTTCGGCGGAGAGCTTGTCTCCCCTTCGAAGAACGTGTTCCGCGACGTGAACGCGATCGACATCGTGGGCATGTTCCCCGACTATGATTCGGCGTTCAAGGCGTGGAAGGGCGCCGCACAACGCACGGTGGACGACGCGCATATGCGCTATTATATCGCCCACATCCATCGGCTGCGCGATGAAGCACAGCCGGCATCGCCCACCGAAGAACTGGGCGTCTGACACGACCAGGAGTTCATGGCGTTCCCGCTCGGCCTCACGCTTCATTCCCTCGGCACCCCGCGCGAGGCCGTGCCACGCCCTCGCCCGCCAAGGCCCGAGGGGCCCTTGGTGTGGATGCATGCCCCCACGCCCGAAGCCGCCCGGACGCTGGCCGAACTTGCACGCCGCGTCAGGAATGATCTGGACGTGGCGGTGCTGGTGACGGGGGTCGAGGCCCACGGCCTGCCGCAGCCGCTTCGCGACGACACCGGCCCCGACACGCCGGCCGAAGCCGAGGCATTTCTGACCCATTGGCAGCCGGACCTTGCGATCTTTTCGGACGGGGAGGTGCGGCCCGCCATGGTTGCCGCCATGGCCGAGCGGGATATCCGGATGATGATGGTGGATGGGCGTGCGCCCCGCCTGCCCGCCGGAAGCCGCCGCTGGCCCGGCCTGATGCGCGGCACATTGGGCCATTTCGCGCATATCCTCGCGCTGGACGAACCTGCCGCCCGCCGCTTCCGCAAGGCTGGCGCGCCCGAGGTGAAGGTGGCCGGCCGGATGGAGGAGCCGCATCTTGTTCCCCCCTGCACCGAAGCGGAGCGGGCAGAGATCACACGTGCCATCGCAGGCCGCCCCGTCTGGCTGGCAGCTGCCCTGCCCGAGGGGGAGGAGGAGGCGATCATCGCCGCCCACCGGTCCGTCCTGCACATGTCGCACCGGCTGCTGCTGATCATGGTGCCAGCCGCGCCCGAACGTGCGGCCGGGCTGGCGCAACACCTCGAATCCGCAGGTTTCACCGTCGCCTCCCGCCTCGACGAAGAAGAGATCCAACCGGAAACCGAGATCTACATCGCCGACAATCCGGATGAATTCGGGCTTTGGTATCGCCTTGCCCCCATCTGTTATCTTGGCGGAAGCCTGACCACGGGCACCCTGCGCGACCCGCTGGAGGCGGCGGGCCTCGGCTCTGCGATCCTGCATGGCCCGCAACATGGCCCGCACGGGCCGACCTTTTCGCGCCTGTTGTCGCGGCGGGCGGCGCATCCCCTTGCCCGCCCCGCCGATCTGGCCGAGGCGCTGGCCGACCTGATGGCCCCCGACCGCGTCGCCTCGTTGGCCAATGCGGCATGGGACGTTGCCTCGGATGGCAGCGAAGTGACGGATCGCGTGGTGGCCCTGATCGACCGGCTGGTGGAGGAACGGCTATGAAAACGCCAGATTTCTGGTTCACGCCGCCCGATCGCCCTGCCCTTGCGGCGCGTCTGCTGTCGCCGCTTGGATCCGTTTATGCACGCGCAACGGCGCGGCGGGTGGCGCGGAAGGGCTGGAAAGCCCCGGTTCCGGTTATCTGCATCGGCAACTTGAATGCAGGCGGCACAGGCAAGACGCCAACCACCATCGCCCTTCTTCAGATGCTGGCGGCGCGGGGAGTCGCGGCGCATGTGGTTTCGCGCGGGCATGGCGGGCGGCTGGAGGGGCCGGTGCGCGTCGCGGGCCAGTCCGCGGCCCTTGTCGGGGACGAGCCGTTGCTTCTGGCCGCCTTTGCCCCGACATGGGTGGCGAAAGATCGCGCTGCCGGCGTGCGGGCTGCGGTGGCTGCGGGGGCGCCGGTCGTGCTGCTGGATGATGGCTTCCAGAACCCCTCGGTTCAGAAGGATCTTGCGATCATCGTGGTGGATGCGGCGAAGGGGTTCGGCAATGGGCGCTGCATCCCTGCGGGGCCGCTTCGCGAACCCGTGGCCGCCGGCCTTGCACGCGCCGACCTGCTGCTGTCCATCGGCAGCGCGCCGCTGACACCCCCTGCCGGCATCCCGCATCTGCATGGGCGGCTTCAGCCGCTTCCCACCGGCATGGACTGGTCCGGGGCGCGGGTTCTGGCCTTTGCGGGCATTGGCCATCCGGAAAAGTTCTTCGACACGCTTCGGGGCCTTGGTGCCGATCTTGCCGCCACGCAGGCGCTGGAGGATCACCAGCCGCTGACCGACGCGCTTTTATCGCGCCTGAAGGCCGAGGCGGTGCGCCTGAACGCGCAGCTTGTCACAACGGAAAAAGACGCGGTGCGTGTGCCCGCATCCTTCCGGCCCGATATCCTGACCCTGCCGGTGCGGCTGGCCCTTGATGATCCCGCGCCGCTGGTTGCGGCGCTGGACCGGATCCTCAGCTAAGTTCTTCCTCAATCAGCGCCTTCAGATCGTCATAGGTCATGTTCGAGTGCTTGGTGCCGTTCACGAAAATGGTTGGCGTGCCTTCGACGCCGTCCTTCTGCACGTTGGCCTCGTAAGTTTCGACCATGGCTTGCGCCATTGCACCATCCTGCATGCATTGATCAAGGGTGGCATCATCCATGCCCGCCTGTTTGCCGATGCGCTTCAGGTTCTGCACCACCACGCTGGGATCGCTGGAACCGGCCCATTCGCGCTGCGTGTCGTAAAGGATGTCGGCGATGCCGAAGTACCGCATGTCACCGCCACAACGGGCAACCATTGCCGCCCAAAGGCCGTACCGGTCGAAATACACCTCGCGGAAGACGAAGCGCACCTTGCCGGTGTCGATATATTCGGCCTTGAGCTTGTCGAACACGTTTTCGTGGAAGTCCGCACAGTGCGAGCAGGTGTAGGAGCCATACTCGATGATCTCCACCGGTGCGTCGGCCTGCCCCATCACCATGTCTGGCACGGCGGGCGCTTCCGCCGGTGCCTCGGTCGTGGTCTGCGCGGCGTCCTGCGCGGTGGCGGCGGTGCCGAATGCACCCAAAGCGGCGATCAGCGCAAGGTTTGCAAGGCCGTTCTTCATCGTCATCTGCCTTTCTTCGAGGACGCCGTGCGCGTCAGATAATTTCGTGTCAGGTTTTCCAGCGCCAGCCGCAACCCTTCATCGGCAACACCACCCGCGCTGCGGCGGGCTTCCGCCTCGATCGCGGGATCGGGGGGCGCCGGGGGCTTGGGCGGGGTCATGAAATCGGCGTGGCCGTCCGAAAATCCGGTGGGGGCCGTCTGGGTCAGGGTGATGCGGGATATCGCGGCATAGCCATAGCAGGCATTCACCTTTTCGATCAGGCGGGGCTTTTCCATTTCCACCATCGGGGCGTGGGCGGACCGGACCAGAAGCGTCAGCGTCGCGCCGAAATTGTCGCGCGGATAGGACATTTTGACAGGCCGCGTCATGCGGGCCAGATCCTCACCCACGATTTCGGCCCAGCCGGTCAGCAGGCGCGTCACGGCAAAGCCGCGCTTTTCACCCGCTGCGCGGATACGATCGCGCAGCAGCCCCGAGGCCGGTTCAAACCCGCGGAAGCGTCGCGCGCTGCCGGAAGATGGTGTCTTGGCCATCTGGCTCCTCATCACGATCGTGCCTATCTTAAAGGTTGGCCCGTGCCCTGCGCCAGAAGATTGCCACGAAGGAATGCATAAATATTGCGTGACGAGGATTTGAGCCAGACCCTTCTGGGCTGGTATGACCGCCATTCGCGGGTGCTGCCATGGCGCGTGCCTGCGGGACAGGCTGACCCCTACCGCGTCTGGCTGTCCGAGGTGATGCTACAGCAAACCACGGTGGCGGCCGTGAAAGGGTATTTCAAGCGCTTCACGGACCGTTGGCCTACGGTGGAGGCACTGGCGGCGGCTGCCGATGCCGATGTCATGGCCGAATGGGCAGGCCTTGGATATTATGCCCGGGCGCGCAACCTGTTGAAATGCGCGCGCTCCGTGGTGGGCGATCACGGCGGCCGCTTTCCCGACACGCGCGAAGGGCTGCTGACACTGCCGGGGGTGGGACCTTATACCGCCTCGGCCATTGCGGCAATCGCGTTCGAGCGGCCCGCCACCATTGTGGACGGCAATGTGGAGCGTGTCATCTCTCGTCTGCGGAAGGTGGAAACGCCCTTGCCCGCCGCCAAGGCCGAGATTACGCGGCTGGCCGAACAGATCACGCCCGTCATGCGCCCCGGCGATTATGCGCAGGCGATCATGGATCTGGGCGCGACCGTGTGCACCCCCCGCAATCCGGCCTGTGGCATCTGCCCATGGATGACCCCCTGCATCGCCCGGGCCGAGGGGATCCAGACCACCCTGCCCCGCAAAACACCCAAGGCAGCCAAGCCGGTGCGCGAGGGCACTGTCTGGCTGGCCCGCCGCCCCGATGGCGCGTGGCTGGTGGAAGATCGCCCCGCCAGGGGCCTTCTGGGCGGCATGTGGGGCTGGCCCGGAACCGGCTGGGACGGCGCGGGCGGCGATGCCCCGCTTTCCGCCAGCTGGCGCGATGCAGGGGAGGTGCGCCACACCTTCACCCATTTCCATCTGGTTCTGGCCGTCCGCTTTGCAGATGTGCCGCAAGGTGCAAACCCCGAGCGTGGCAGCTTCCGCACGCTGACCGGGCGCGAATTGCCCACGGTGATGCGCAAGGCGCTGATGCTGATACAATAATGCGGAACCGGCGCGGACCCGCCGCGTTTGCCGATCATGGCCGAGGATGACAACACCGACCTTCAGGATATCGTTGACCGCCTGCGCGATCTTGGCGACGGGCAGGACGAGGTTTCAATTCATGATGTGCGCGAAACGATCGGGGATCGCACCTTCGGCCCGGCCCTTGCCGTTCCCGCCCTGATCGAGATCAGCCCCATCGGCGGCATTCCGGGCGTTCCTTCCATGATCGCGCTGATCGTAGCGATCATCGCGGCCCAGATGGCGTGGGGGCGTGACCATCTTTGGCTGCCCGGATTTCTGGATAACCGCAAGATCGGCGGCGAAAAGCTGAAGAAGGGGATGGCCTGGATCCACAAGCCAGCCGGCTGGATCGACCGCCTGCTGCGCCCTCGCATGAAGAAGGTGGCGGGCGGGACAGGCCGGCGGATCGTGGCCATCTTGTGCATCCTTCTTTGCTGCACGGTTCCGCCGCTGGAACTTCTTCCCTTCGCATCCTCGCTTCCGATGGGGGCGATTGCGCTGATGGGGCTGGGGCTGATGGCGCGGGACGGTCTGTTCATCCTGATCGCCGCAGTTCTTTCGCTGGGCAGCTTCGGCCTTATCTTCGTGGCCATTGGCGGCGGCTAGGAACGAAAAATCCTGCCGCAGGAACGGCAGGACAGGTCAGCATCAAGGCGGACGATACGTTCTTTCAGACCATCTCGGCGCGGATCTGCTGGCGCAGCGTGTCGATGGGGATCAGCTTCCCTTCGCGCTGGATGTGCCAATAGGTCCAGCCGTTGCAGGAGGGCGCGCCTTCCAGCCGCGCACCGACCTGATGGATCGAACCCTTCACATCGGCAAAGGCCAGCGTGCCATCGGCGCGAACCTTGGCGCTGTGGCGGTTTCCGGTAGAATAGAGGTTTTCCCCCGGGCGCAGCATCCCGCGTTCCACCAGCGTTCCGAACGGCACACGCGGTTCGGCGCGTTTCGATCCAGTCACTTCCAGCGCGGCGGAATCCAGCGTGCGAACACGGGCGATGCGGTCGGCGGCCACCTTGCGGTAATTCTCCTCACGCTCGATCCCGATGAAGTTGCGGCCAAGCATCTTGGCCACTGCCCCGGTGGTGCCGGTGCCGAAGAACGGGTCAAGCACCACGTCGCCCGGATTGGTCGTGGCCAGCAGCACGCGGTGCAGAAGCGATTCCGGCTTTTGCGTCGGGTGGGCCTTGTCGCCATTGGCGTCCTTCAGGCGTTCGTGCCCGGTGCAGATCGGCAGCGTCCAGTCCGAGCGCATCTGCGTGCCCTCGTTCAGCGCTTTCATTGCTTCGTAATTGAAGGTGTATTTGCTGTTCTGAGACTTGGAGGCCCAGATCAGCGTTTCGTGCGCGTTGGTCAACCGCTTGCCGCGGAAGTTCGGCATCGGGTTGGACTTGCGCCAGATTACGTCGTTCAGCATCCAGAACCCCTGGTCCTGCAACGCCGTGCCCAGGCGGAAGATGTTGTGATAGCTGCCGATCACCCAGATCGCACCGTTCGGCTTCAGGATACGGCGCGCGGCGCGCAGCCAGTCATGGGTAAAGCGGTCATAGGCTTGGAACGAGGCGAACTGGTCCCATTCATCATCGACTGCATCCACGCGGCTGTTGTCGGGCCGGTGCAACTGCCCCCTCAACTGAAGGTTGTAAGGCGGATCGGCGAAAATCAGGTCGATGGAAGATTCGGGAAGCGCGTTCATCGCCTCCACGCAGTCACCCGAAAGAATGTTGTTCAGCGGCAGCGGTTTCGCTGCCCTGGCCATGGTCTTTGCCATTTATCCGCCTCAATGATTCCCGGCTTTTCACCGTGGTCTTGTGGATAAATCATGGGGCAAAACTGGGGGTAACGTCAATTCGATTAATGAATCAACAGTTTGCCATTTCGGCTTGATACAAGATGTTGTGGATAGTTTTAAACGAACGCCTATGATGCGGAGTTATCCCCAGATCTTGCAGCGCTGCCTGATGCTGGGCCGTACCATAACCGGCATTGCGTTCCCACCCGTAACCGGGATGCACGATGGCAAGATCGGCCATGATCCGGTCCCGCGCCACCTTGGCCACGATGGAGGCGGCGGCGATGGAAAGCGACCGCGCATCGCCCTTCACCAGCGGCACGCAATGACAGGCCAGATCGCGAACCTTCAGGTTTCCATCCACCAGAACGCAATCGGCCACCTGCGCCAGCCCCTGCACCGCCCGCAACATCGCCAGATGGCTGGCCCAAAGGATGTTCAGGCGATCAATCTCCCCCACGCTTGCATGGGCGATGCAAACATTGGCAGTGGCAAGGATTTCTTCGGCCAGCGCCTCGCGGCGGGCGGCGGTCAGTTTCTTTGAATCGTTCAGCCCCTTGGGGATGCGGTCCGGATGCAGGCAAACGGCCGCCGCGGTAACGGGGCCGGCAAGCGGGCCGCGGCCCACCTCGTCAACGCCGGCGATACAAAGAAAGCCGCGGCTGCGCGCGTCGTGTTCATGCTGGAAATCGGGAAGCTGGTCCATGGCGCGCTGATACAGCGCTGTCATTGCCATGTCACGCCCAAGGGGCAAAACGCTTGCACAAGCGGCGGCGTATGCCTATGTACGCGCCTCTCTTTTCCCTTTGGCCGTGCGGGGGACGCGATGATCCAGACACCCTATTACCTCATCGACAAGGCCGCCATCCTGCGGAACATGCATGTGATCGAGCGTTTGTGCGACGCGTCGGGGGCGAAGGCGCTGCTGGCGCTCAAATGCTTTGCGACATGGCCGGCCTTTGACGTGATGCGCCCGCACATGGCCGGCACCACCTCCTCCAGCCTGTATGAACTGCGGCTGGGACGCGAGAAGTTCGGCAAGGAAACCCACGCCTATTCCGTGGCTTGGGGCGATGACGAGATCGACGAGGCAGTCAGCTATGCCGACAAGATCATCTTCAACACCATCGGCCAGCTTCAGCGGTTCGAAACGCAATCCGCCGGCATCCAGCGCGGCCTGCGCCTGAACCCCGGCATCTCCACCTCCGGTTTCGACCTGGCGGACCCGGCGCGCAAGTTCAGCCGCCTTGGCGAATGGGATGCGGCAAAGATCGAGGCGGTGATCGACCGCATCTCGGGCTTCATGGTTCATTACAACTGCGAGAATGGCGATTTCGACCTGTTCGACCGCCAGCTTGCGGATATCGAAACCCGCTTCGGCCACCTGTTCGAAAAGGTGCAGTGGGTCAGCCTTGGTGGCGGCATCCACTTCACCGGCCCCGGTTACCCCGTGGACAAGCTGGCCGCGCGCCTGAAGGCCTTTGCCGAACGCTTCGGCGTGCAGGTCTATCTGGAACCCGGCGAGGCTTCGATCACCAAGACGACCACGCTGGAAGTGACGGTTCTGGATATTCTGGACAACGGCAAGAAGCTGGCCATCGTCGACTCCTCGGTCGAGGCGCATATGCTGGACCTTCTGATCTATCGCGAACCCGCGCGGATGGAGACGGCGGGCCCGCATGAATACCAGATCTGCGGCAAGTCCTGTCTTGCCGGCGACATTTATGGCGATTTCGGCTTCCCGGCCCCGCTGAACGTGGGGGATCGTATCTCCATCGCGGATGCGGCGGGGTACACGATGGTCAAGAAAAACTGGTTCAACGGCGTGAAGATGCCGAGCATCGTTGTACGTGAACTGGACGGCACGGAACGTGTCGCGCGCGAATTCGGCTTTGCCGATTACGAGGCCAGCTTCGGCTGATCGCCCTTCCCTCTGTCCTTAAAGGAGACGGTTCGAAGTGAAACGAAACGTGTTGATCATTGGCGCCGGTGGCGTCGCGCAAGTGGTGGCGCATAAATGTGCGCAGAACAACGATGTACTGGGCGATCTGCATATCGCCAGCAGGACGTTGCCCAAATGCGAGGCCATCATCGCATCGGTCAACGAAAAGGGCTCCATGAAGCAGCCCGGCGTGTTCAGGGCCCATGCCGTTGACGCAACCGACACGGATGCCGTGGCCGCCCTGATCCGCGAAACCGGCGTGCAGATCGTGATCAACGTGGGTTCGGCCTTCGTGAACATGTATGTGCTGGAAGCCTGCATCCAGACAGGCGTCGCGTACATGGACACCGCGATTCACGAGGATCCGGCGAAGATCTGCGAAACGCCGCCGTGGTACGGCAACTATGAATGGAAACGGCGCGAACGTTGCGCCGAAGCGGGGGTCACGGCGATCCTGGGCGTCGGCTTCGATCCCGGCGTGGTGAATGCCTATGCCAAGCTGGCAGCCACGGATTACCTCGACACCGTAAGCTCCATCGATATCGTGGACATCAACGCCGGTTCGCACGGGCGGTGGTTCTCCACCAACTTCGATCCGGAGATCAACTTCCGCGAATTCACCGGCACTGTTTACAGCTGGCAGAATGGCGCGTGGCAGTCGAACGCCATGTTCGAGGTCGGGCAGGAATTCGATCTGCCGGTTGTGGGAAAGCAAAAGGCCTACATGACCGGCCATGACGAGGTTCACTCGCTTTCCGCGAACTATCCCGATGCAGATGTCCGCTTCTGGATGGGCTTTGGCGACCACTACATCAACGTGTTCACCGTGCTGAAGAACCTTGGCCTGCTTTCGGAACAGCCGGTGAAGACCGCCGAAGGGCTGGAGGTCGTGCCGCTGAAGGTGGTGAAGGCCGTGCTTCCCGATCCCGCTTCGCTGGCGCCCGATTATGTTGGTAAGACCTGCATTGGCGATATCGTCAAGGGAACGAAGAACGGTGCCGAGGCCGAGGTCTTCATCTATAACGTTGCCGATCATAAGGACGCCTTCAACGAGACCGGATCGCAAGGCATCAGTTATACCGCGGGCGTTCCCCCGGTTGCCGCCGCGATACTGATCGCGAATGGCACCTGGGACGTGTCGAAGATGGTCAACGTCGAGGAGCTGGACCCCAAGCCGTTCCTGACACTGCTGAACGGCATGGGCCTGCCCACGCGCATCAAGGACGCCAACGGCGACCGCCCGTTCGAGGGGTGATACGATATCCGGTGCCGCCAGAGCGCGGCATCGGATTCCCATACGGAAGCTGGTGACCCCAACAGGACTGGAAACCTGCAACCTGCCCCTCAGGAGGGGGCAAAGGCAGAAAATATCACTTTATTCAAAGAGATGGGTTCGGTGTTCTTGCCACCTTAGCACCAAATGTTTTGTTTCATGATATTTCGTGACGCAACCAGACAGAACTTCTTACGACAGCAAGCTCATCGACTTGCATCTGTCATAGGTGCATTCAGCCAACGCCGATGAACCGCCCGTATGGGCGCCTTAAGTATGGATCGTTCGCCGACGTCCTGTACCAGCGGTTCCAGAGGATTTTGCAACAGCATTGCATGCGGGGACGGTTGGTCCGATCCCAACGTTGAAGCAATCGAACTTCAGTGGAATGACGGCTGGAGAACCTGGTCCTCGCCCGCGATTGTCCCGCCGCCCGCGCCCTCAACGAGATCCTCAGAGCCACTCAGCGTCTGGGGAGAACCATCTGGAAACGTGGGTCTGGCTATCACGTTCGAAGTCGGATAAAGGCGAAAATGCGAACGTCAATTCTCTACCCCCCCAATACGGCCAGTTCATCAAGCCGTTCGGCGGGCGTACAAAGAAGAACCTGAACGGTGGCTGGAGGTTCGGCTGGCAAGCCTGCGCAGTGGGATGCTCGCGCCGGGAACCCGGACCCGTTGAAGCCACTGATGGCTTCACGTCGCTCGAAGCCCAAAGGAGACGTTCAGGAACGTCGGACCGTCCAAGGCTTCAGAAAAATAAGTAGCCCCGTTATGATCGTGATAGGGAACACGAGGAGGATCGCGCTTAGCACGAAGGGGATCAGAAACAGCTGAAACGGGTCAATCCTGTAATCCAAGGTCCTGAAGTCGGGGTTCATGTATACTTGATGGCTGATGACGAAGAACGTGAGGCTGAGCAGGTAGCAAAGGGCAACGACGAGCGGTGATGTCCAACTCAAAGGGAGTGTCTGAAACTCTGTGTATCTGACGGGGCCCATACGGTTTTCAGATACAGTCAGGCGTCGAAGCGCCCGGCGAACATTATGGCCAGCTGATTGCGGGCCGCAACCCATTCACGAACCGCACGACCGCCCTTCTCGAAGTTGCGGATGGCCAGGTAGATCAGCTTGGTCGCGGCCTCCTCGGTGGGGAATGAGCCCTTGGTCTTCAGCGTCTTCCGCAGCACCCGGTTCAGCGACTCCACGGCGTTGGTGGTGTAGATGATCTTCCGGATCGCTGCGCTGAAGGCAAAGAACGGGATCACCTCGGCCCAGGCCCGGCGCCAGGCCGGGGCAATGGAGGGGTATTTCCCGGCCCATTTCTCCTCGAACCCGTCCAACTGTCGGGCGGCCTCCTCCGCCGTCGGGGCCTGGTAGATCGGGCGCAGATCGGCGGCCACGGCCTTGCGGTCCTTCCAGCTGCAGAAGTTCATCGAATGCCGGATCAGGTGAACGATGCAGGTCTGAACTGTGGTATCCGGGAAGGCCGCTGTGATGGCTTGCGGGAAGCCCTTCAGGCCGTCCACGACCGCGATCAGGATGTCCTGAACCCCCCGGTTGCGCAGTTCGTTCATCACCGACAGCCAGAACTTGGCGCCCTCGTTGTCGGCGATCCAGAGTCCGAGGACCTCGCGCTCCCCATCCCTGGTGACACCCAGGGCGATGTAGACCGCCTTGTTCTTGACCATCCGACTGTCGGCATCGCGGATCTTGACCCTGAGCGCGTCGAAAATGACGATCGGATACATCCGGTCCAGCGCCCGGTGCTGCCACTCGCGCACCTCGTCCAGAACTGCATCGGTCACGCGGCTGATCAGGTCGGGCGAGACCCGCAGGCCATACAGATCCTCAAGATGGGACTGGATGTCGCGCACCGACAAACCGGCGGCATAGAGCCCGATGATCTTGTCATCCACCCCGTCGATCCGGGTCTGACCCTTCTTCACCAGCTCAGGCTCAAAGCTGCCATCCCGGTCGCGCGGAACCGACAGCGGCACCTCGCCATCCGAACCCTTGACCCGCTTGGTTGAAATCCCGTTGCGGCGGTTGGATTGTTCCGGCGGGGCCTCGGCACCGGCCTCATAGCCCAGATGCGCGGTCAGTTCGGCCCCGAGCATCCGTTCCATCAGACGGATCTTCAGCTCCTTCATCAGCCCGGCCTCGCCAAGCAGATCGTCAGGCCGCTTGCAGCCCTTCAGCAGCTCGTCCAGCAATTCGTTCGAAATCGTCATCAGCCTTGCTCCTCTCAGGAAGCATGGACCACATCACGAATACACAGAAGCTCGGACACTCTC
>NZ_ML137218.1:2081367-2206709 GCF_004015795.1 Falsirhodobacter deserti
GGGAGTGTCTGAAACTCTGTGTATCTGACGGGGCCCATACGGTTTTCAGATACAGTCAGGCGTCGAAGCGCCCGGCGAACATTATGGCCAGCTGATTGCGGGCCGCAACCCATTCACGAACCGCACGACCGCCCTTCTCGAAGTTGCGGATGGCCAGGTAGATCAGCTTGGTCGCGGCCTCCTCGGTGGGGAATGAGCCCTTGGTCTTCAGCGTCTTCCGCAGCACCCGGTTCAGCGACTCCACGGCGTTGGTGGTGTAGATGATCTTCCGGATCGCTGCGCTGAAGGCAAAGAACGGGATCACCTCGGCCCAGGCCCGGCGCCAGGCCGGGGCAATGGAGGGGTATTTCCCGGCCCATTTCTCCTCGAACCCGTCCAACTGTCGGGCGGCCTCCTCCGCCGTCGGGGCCTGGTAGATCGGGCGCAGATCGGCGGCCACGGCCTTGCGGTCCTTCCAGCTGCAGAAGTTCATCGAATGCCGGATCAGGTGAACGATGCAGGTCTGAACTGTGGTATCCGGGAAGGCCGCTGTGATGGCTTGCGGGAAGCCCTTCAGGCCGTCCACGACCGCGATCAGGATGTCCTGAACCCCCCGGTTGCGCAGTTCGTTCATCACCGACAGCCAGAACTTGGCGCCCTCGTTGTCGGCGATCCAGAGTCCGAGGACCTCGCGCTCCCCATCCCTGGTGACACCCAGGGCGATGTAGACCGCCTTGTTCTTGACCATCCGACTGTCGGCATCGCGGATCTTGACCCTGAGCGCGTCGAAAATGACGATCGGATACATCCGGTCCAGCGCCCGGTGCTGCCACTCGCGCACCTCGTCCAGAACTGCATCGGTCACGCGGCTGATCAGGTCGGGCGAGACCCGCAGGCCATACAGATCCTCAAGATGGGACTGGATGTCGCGCACCGACAAACCGGCGGCATAGAGCCCGATGATCTTGTCATCCACCCCGTCGATCCGGGTCTGACCCTTCTTCACCAGCTCAGGCTCAAAGCTGCCATCCCGGTCGCGCGGAACCGACAGCGGCACCTCGCCATCCGAACCCTTGACCCGCTTGGTTGAAATCCCGTTGCGGCGGTTGGATTGTTCCGGCGGGGCCTCGGCACCGGCCTCATAGCCCAGATGCGCGGTCAGTTCGGCCCCGAGCATCCGTTCCATCAGACGGATCTTCAGCTCCTTCATCAGCCCGGCCTCGCCAAGCAGATCGTCAGGCCGCTTGCAGCCCTTCAGCAGCTCGTCCAGCAATTCGTTCGAAATCGTCATCAGCCTTGCTCCTCTCAGGAAGCATGGACCACATCACGAATACACAGAAGCTCGGACACTCTCCAACTCAAACCTCGGCTAATTTGTCCTCGGGAAGTCACTGCCAACACCGTGAAAGTGACGAGCGAAACCGCGCTGAGCGTCACGCAAACCTGAAACGGCCGATATGTCGCGATGTAAAGACTGAGGTTTAGATCGGAAAGAGCAGTAGGTTCCACGCCCTCCCCGTCCAATGCAGCACTTAGATAAAGCTGTAGGGACAGCACGAGAGCGCACGCTATTCCACACCCCCCCCAAGAACAACTTGACCATAAACAACCCTTCGAGTGCGAACTGGTATATCTCTTTTGTTGAACATCCTCTGTCACGGCCTCTAACGCAATGACAGCTTCGTCCCATCCTCGACGTGCAGAGCCCATTGCAGACGGTCGGAACGGCACTATGCTGAAACGATGACGCTAGGCAGACGCATCTTTTCCTGCATTCTTCCTCCTCTCAGCGCCGAGGTGGCAGACTATGATACTGCCCTGCTCTTGCCCTACTGGAGCTTCACCAAAACGGTCATCGCGATCAGCGCCCTGAAACTGGCAGAGAACGGCAAGATAAGTCTGGATGAGCCCCAAAGGGAAAAGCCCTTCACCCTGCGCCAGCTCCTTAACCACACGGCTGGTCTACCGGACTATGGCACGCTTCGCGCCTATCATAAGGCTGTTCAAAACGATGAGGAGCCTTGGTCACGCGACGATCTTTTGCAGGCAGCCATGGCTCAGGGAATGCGCTTTGCGCCGGGCTGCGGCTGGTCCTACTCGAATGTAGGCTACATGCTGGCGCGCGAGCTGGTGGAAGAAGCCGCAGGCCAATCTTTTGACGAGCTGGTCAGGGACATGATCGGCGTCCCGCTTGGACTTGAAAGTGTGGAGCTTGCGGTTGACCGAGAGCAGTTCTCACGCGTGTATTGGGGGGCCGCAAAGCGGTATCATCCGGGGTGGGTTTACCACGGGTGCCTGATCGGGACCCCCAGTGATGCCGCGCGGCTGCTGCATGCGTTGCTTGCAGGGCAGCTGATGAAAACGACGTCGCTCCAACAGATGCTGACCTCCGTTCCAGTTGGTGGCGCGATTGACGGACGCCCGTGGACTGAATGCGGCTATGGCCTTGGCCTCATGATCGGCAGGATGGGAGTCGCTGGAAGAGCGATCGGGCATTCGGGAGGAGGACCGTTCAGCGTAAACGCAGTGTATCACTTTCCGGACCGGTCGACGCCCCTCACTGTGGCGAGCTTCACCCATGGCCGCGATGA
The DNA here is from genome assembly GCF_004015795.1 of Falsirhodobacter deserti. Lineage (GTDB taxonomy): Bacteria > Pseudomonadota > Alphaproteobacteria > Rhodobacterales > Rhodobacteraceae > Falsirhodobacter > Falsirhodobacter deserti. Next base: position 2,083,938 of record NZ_ML137218.1, read on the forward strand.
GGGGCTGGCGGAATTTGCGGCGGCCAAGGGCAGTGCCGCCCAGTGACGGCTTTGTCCCGCATAGCGGACCAACACCCTTCATAGACACCCCCTAATAAAATGTAGATATCGGCGTCACTGCTGCGGCTTAATTCGGAGGCCGTTGCCGCGTGACGATGAACACGGCGATAAGGGCATCAAGAACCCACTTCAGGATGTCCCTACCGGATGATGAGTTGTGTTACGTGCCACGCGGAGCGCGAATAATAGGTCTGCGTCTGGTATCCGTGCCAGCTGTCATAGGGATAGACGACGAAGATCGGGCCCTTGTACCGCACGGCCATGTCCTGACCGTTCAGCTTCATCGCCAGAATGACACCTGCCTCCCAAGCGTCGGAGAGAGGAATGTCGGCCTGATAATTGTTCAAGGTGACGGCCGTGATCGTCTCTCCCTCCGCTCCCACCTCGCGGAGCAAAGCTTCCATTGGAACGCCCGAGAAGGTCATCTTTCCGGCATGCCACGGCGTAGTGGTGGTCACGTCGACAAAACCAAGAGCTTCAAGCATCTCCCGGTCAAACTGGACCGTGTCGCCCACATTCGTGTTCTCGATGCGTCCCGAGACGGTCAGGATCACGTCGCCCGTCGGGACAGAAAGGTCGCCGGCACCGGCGACGGTGCAGGCACTGGCAAGCAAGAGCGGGGCCGCAATCAGGGGCAACCATTGAAGGATCGGCATCTGGACGCACTCACCTCTTGGAGATTAGGGCCCCGCTGCGGGTGCGGGGCCCCTCTCTTTACGCTAACACTCGTTAAGAAAGACAATCACTCACATTCGGGCACAGGGGAACAAACTCGCACCGACACAAATGAGATGTAGCCGGAGGAGATCGGCAGCGTTTAGAGCGCTTTTTCGAACGGGGCATACCCCATGAGGGTTAGAAAAGATGGGTAGCCGTCAGACCGACGGAACGGCGATCTACCGCGGGCGAACAAGGCGGATGAGGTCCGCTTGGCTGTGGGCTCCGGTTTTGGCGTAAAGGCTGCGGATCTGCACCCGGATGGTTTCTCGGGACAACCCCGCCTCCATGGCGATGTCCGCTGGCGACTTGCCGGCCATCAGACCATCAACCGCGCGCATTTCGGCGGCGCTCAGTCCATAGGTCTGGGCGATCAGTCTGCGATCATAACGCGGCGGCCTGCAGGTGATCCCTGTGATCAGGATGATGAGCGAAGCGCCGTTGAACAGCGCCTCCACGCTGTCCTGTTCGGGTCGCAGCAAGGAGAGTTTCAGTCCAGGCGCGTAGTAGTCGACTGCCTTCGCTCCGGCCTCGTTCACTTTCATCATCCGGGACACCAGATCCTTCAGGTCCTTGTCCCGGACGTGCAACCGGCTGTTGTTGAAGCCCAGCACCGTAGACTGGCCTTCGAGCAGGTCGCGCGCAGCATCATTGATGAACCCGACATGGCCATCGCTTTTGAGCAGCAGCATGCCGGTGCCAAACTGATCCAGCAGATTGCGATCCACAACGCCCAGCTGAGCGGCCTGCGCACGGCGTTTGTAGAAGTCGCTGGCGCGTTGCAGGTGCGGCGCCAGGCTGTTCAGCGCGCGGGTCATCTCACTGCGGCAGGCGGCATCCGCCTGACCACTGAGCAGCACCAGAGACACGGCACGACTTCCCGATGCCTGGATCTTCAGCCCCGCGGACGCCTTCACCTCATTGGGCATGAGCCATTCATTGAAGAAGCTGTCCTTTGTGCGCCTGTCTTCGGCAACCAGGGCATCGTCGGCAAACGCCCGCCCCGCTGGCTTGGTGGCAAGGGACTGCTGAAGCAGGTTCAGTCCGGCATAGTGGGCGCTGTAAGCGGCCAGCGCAGCGCTTTCGAAGCCGGTCTGTGACGCAACAAAGCTGTGTTCCGGGTGCTGGCAATCGTACATCTGCAGCGTTGCCTTGCCCCCCGGAACATCCCGCACGAGCCGTTGCAGAAACTCCGTCCAAGGCCGTTCACCCAGCAGGGCTGCATAAAGATGGTCGATCTCGTTCTTGAACATGTTTCCCACCCGAGAGGCGGCATCATACGCAATCACAAGCGGGATGCGAAGCGTGTGCGTCGCAGACGAATGGGCGGCTTCGTTGGTACGAACCTACTTTGTGTATATCGAAAGCAATTGTAGACCGCCATTTAGGCGGCACAAACAGCCCGCGCCCCCGCGGTGCCCGCTGATTTTCGATCAGACAGGCCGAGGATAGAGGTGGTGCAGCATGTTTGATTACATTCCTGGTATTTCAACCGGTTTCTGGCAGCAGTGATGCTGCCAACCCGAGACGTCGGCCGAATACCAACCAGCATGGCCCAGGCGAAACGATACGACGCGATCTACAACGTTGGCAGGCCAGATCTGCAGCGTTTCGCCGGATCGTTGACAGGTGAAGGCGCAAGCAAAGGGGTCTTCGTCACGACATCGGACTTCTCGCGCTAAGCGGTAAATCACGTACGTTCCCATCGCTTGAGAGCCGACAGGATTTTCGCTGGAATACGGTGAGCCTCGCGCCGCTTGCTGGTCCGAACTTCAACTGCGCCTTTTCTCATCCATAGTTTGGGATTCATATCCACCCACGGCCCATCGTTACGGGTGACCCGAGTTGTGTTCGTCACTGTTTTGGCGCGGCTTCCTGTGTAGAGAAGCAACCAAAAGAGGCGCGCTGCATGCCGTGTGGTGTACGACTCCGATGGCGAAGGATTTCGTTACAGGTTTCGTGACAACCCTGACGTCATTCCGTCCCACCGGCCAGTCCCCTGCTGAAAAGGCATATGAGCGCGCACCTTTCAAATCGAAAGCGATTCGACGTCATATTTCCTCATTTGATTACGGCCACTTATCAACATGACGGATAGACGCGAAGCCGTAAGCTTGCGCAGTCACGGCATAAACATGCGCGCTTAAACTTCCGTTGCCCGCCGCCAGAAACGCAAAAAGCCCGCACGAGGCGGGCGTTCGACGAAGATCCGGGGACAGCGGTCAGTCGGCGTGATCGAGCAGACTCAGCAAGTTCTCGGGGTCGAAGCTCTCCAGATAATCGTCAACGGTGAAGGGCGAATATCCGGACGGGATACCATGGATTCTGGAAAAGGCTTCCGAGAAATGGTCAACCGAGATCTTGGTCTCGCCAGCCGCCCGGCAGATGGTGAACGCTTCGATCATCATCTCGATCACCAGCCCCCATCGGTAAGCGCCAGCATGGCTGAGCCGCTCGAAGAAGTCGACGTTCGACAGCGGGTCGAAGTCGATGCCCGCCTTGTCCGCGTATGTGTATGCGAGCGTGTTCAACTCTTCGATGTCCTCCTGGACCTTCGGCCGGATCAACTCGAAGTGCACCGGCGTCAGGAGGAACCTCAGCTGCTTGCGTTCTTCGGAAGCATGATCCGTCTCGATGTGGGTCTTCAGGGACGGCACGCCGGAGAGGATGAGGATCAGGGGCCAGTCCGCTTCCTTCATCACTGCCTTGAAGGAGTCGAGCACCACCCTGTTGGCCGCGTTCCCGGTGTCCGAGAACATGTGCTGGGCTTCGTCATAGTGGATGCCGATGACCCCCTGCCGCTTTGCCTGATCACGAACCATCTGCCAGATTGCATTCGTGGTCCGACGGCCCTCCCCCGGATATCCGAGCGCCATGAGGGTTTTCAGGCCCAGCTCCTTCCAGTTCAAGCGGGCCGGAAGTGAGCAATTCACGATCCGCGCGGGCAAGCCGGACGGCATCATGATCTGCGCATCATTGATCTTCTGGATCAGGTGCATCAGTTCCCTAGTCTTGCCGGCGCGCGATTTGCCAGTGACGAGAACACCGCGGGCTTCAAATTTGGTGCCTACGCTCGCCTTGGCGTAATAATCGGTCAAGCAAGCCTTTACCGCGGCCCTCAGGGTCTCTGCCCGGCCGAAGGGGTAGTAGACGGCCTTCAGCGGGGCCGCAACGCGCACGGCGGCCATGTCGACCATGTCGATCATGTCATTCATTCGAAATCCTTGAGCTTTGTGGGCCGACCGAGGGCGATCGGTTTCTGTTGAGCGGTTTTGGGCTTCCGGGGAGACCGACGCTTGGGCTGCGGCGCGATCACTGCGTCATCTTCGGCAGCGTTGGAATCGGTGGTCGGGACGGCATCATCGTCCGTGTCGTCCGCGCCCCAGGGATCGATCGCTACAGCCGATTCGCATTCGCCTTCGATCACCATGTCGTCCCCGAAGCGGAAAACGTTCACGTCGGACGACATGTCGGTGATCTGACCCGCAGCAACTGTGCCTTCGATGGCGCTGGCACGAAGAATACGGGTGCCGGCGAACAGCACCCTGGCCTTCTTGGTGCACTCGTCGAGGGTGCTGTAGCTTCGCTTGAGGTTCTTCTCGACGCCAATGGCACGAAGGCTATCGTAGCGTTCACGGCGGATCCGGGCCAGACGATCCTCATATACGTCGATCAGACGGGGATCTTCGCTTCGCCCGATCTGCACGATCTCGAGCACCTCCGGAAGGGTCAAGTCCGCGAAGGCCGTAATCTGAAGGGTTACGGTAATCGGTTTCTGGACCCCAAGCATGAGGACTGTGGCGAGAGTGACGTCGTCGGGATCGATGAAGACCGACACCTTTCCCTGATGGCCCTCGCGACATGCCTGCAGTTCATCGGAGTTGAACCAGAGTCCCGAGAACACCTTCACGCCCTCGTCGGTTGGAGTCGCCTTCACTTGTGAACCGGCATGCAAAAAGGACCCCGTATTGGGGTGATCGGCTTCCAAAAGGGACCCCCCTGATGCGGTGGTCCATCGTGCTTCCGAGGCAAATCGGGAGCGGCTTTTGGGATGTTGGTTGTGGAGACGATCGCGAAGATCCGGCGTTGGCATTTTCAGGATGGCAAGCCAATCAAGGAGATCTGCCGCGAGTTGGGCGTGTCGCGGAAGACGGTCCGGAAGGTAATCCGCTCCGGGGCCACCGAGTTCAGCTACGAGCGCACCGTGCAGCCCCAGCCGAAGATCGGGCCGTGGCGCGATGAACTTGACCGCCTGCTCGTCGAGAATGCCCGTCGTCCGAAGCGTGAGCGTCTGACCCGCATCCGGATCTTCGAGGAGCTCCGGGCCCTGGGCTACGAAGGCGGCTATGATGCTGTCCGGCGCTACGCCGCGAGCTGGTCGCAATCGGAGGCCGAGGCCTCCGCCGCAGCCTACGTGCCGCTCAGCTTCGATCCCGGGGAAGCCTTCCAGTTCGACTGGAGCCACGAGGTCGCGATCATCGACGGGGTGACCACCACGATCAAGGTGGCCCACGTCCGGCTGTGCCACAGCAGGATGGTCTTCGTCCGAGCCTATCCCCGCGAGACCCGGGAGATGGTGTTCGACGCCCACGACAAGGCGTTCGCCTTCTTCGGCGGCACCTGCACACGGGGCATCTACGACAACATGAAGACCGCGGTGGACACGATCTTCGTCGGTAAGAACCGGGCCTACAACCGCCGGTTCCAGCAGATGAGCGGGCACTACCTCTTCGAACCAGTCGCCTGCACCCCGGCCTCCGGCTGGGAGAAGGGCCAGGTCGAGAACCAGGTCGGGGTGATCCGGCGGCGGTTCTTCGTGCCCAGGCCGAAGTTCAGGAGCTATGCCGAACTCAACGCCTGGCTTCAGGACCGCTGCATCGCCTGGGCAAAGGCCAATCCCCATACCGAGATCCGGGACAAGACTACCTGGGAGGTCTTCGAGGCCGAGCGTCCGCGCCTGGTGCCCTATGTCGGCCCTTTCGACGGCTTCCATGCCGTGCCCGCCTCGGTCTCCAAGACCTGCCTCGTGCGGTTCGACCGTAACCGCTACTCGGTGGACGCCCGCGCCGTCGGGCGCCCGGTCGAGATCCGCGCCTACGCTGATCGGGTCGAGTTCTGGCAGGATGGTCAGGTGGTCGGCAGACATGCCCGCGCCTTCGGACGGGATCATGCCGTCTACGACCCGCTGCACTACCTCCCTGTGCTTGCGCGCAAGCCCGGCGCACTACGGAACGGGGCACCGTTCAAGGACTGGGATTTGCCGCCCGCCATGCGCCGTGTCCGGCGGAAACTGGAACGGATCCCGGGCGGGGATCGCCAGATGGTCGAGATTCTCGCCGCCTTGCTGAGCGACGGTACGGACGCCGTCGAAGCTGCCTGCACCGAAGCGCTCGGCGAAGGTGTCCATTCCGCCGATGTCATTCTCAACATCCTCGCCCGCCGCCGCGAACCCAAGCCGCCCGCACCGATCGCCACCCCGGAAGCGCTGAAGCTGGCCCACGAACCCGTCGCCGACTGCGCCCGATACGATACCCTCAGGAGCACCGACCATGCAAAGATCGCAGATCCTCGACACGATGGGCCAACTCAAGCTCTACGGCATGAAGGCTGCCTATGACGAGATCCTCACCACTGCGGTGAAGCGCCAGCACGAACCCCAACGGGTGATCGGTGACCTGCTCCAGGCCGAGATCAGCGAGAAGCGGGCCCGCTCAATCAGGTATCAGATGACGGTGGCGAAGCTGCCGCTGGCCAAGGAGATTGACGAGTTCCAGTTCGAGGGCACGCCGGTCAACGAGACCTTGGTCCGGGACCTCACCTCAGGCGACTTCCTCGAGCAGCAGCGCAACGTGGTGCTGATCGGCGGCACCGGAACCGGCAAGACCCATCTCGCCGTCAGCATCGTCCGCGCCTGTATCCGCAACGGCGCCCGTGGCCGCTTCTTCAATGTCGTCGACCTCGTCAACAAGCTCGATGCCGAGGCCCGCGATGATCGACAAGGCCACACCGCCGACATCCTCGGTCGGCTCGACTTCCTCGTCCTCGATGAACTCGGCTACCTTCCTTTTGCCCAGACCGGCGGCCAGCTCCTGTTCCACCTCGTCAGTCGCCTCTACGAGCGAACCTCGATCATCGTGACCACCAATCTCGCCTTCGGGGAATGGCCCGCCGTCTTCGGCGACGCAAAGATGACAACCGCACTGCTCGATCGTATCACCCACCATTGCGACATCGTCGAGACCGGCAACGAAAGCTGGCGCTTCAAGACCCGTGCGTGACACCCGGTGACCCGCTGGCCCGACACGGCTGCGCGATATGGAAGCTACGCCGCATCGGGCCAGCTACCACACCCCAATGGGGTCCCTTTTGCACGCCGATAGGGGGTTCCTTTTGGAGGCCGATTGACACATCGTAGCGTGGAATGCGCTGATGGGCCATGTGGGGGCATTCGTAGGCCCTCTTTTTGGGTTGCCGGACCTCCCCCCGGAGATCGTCAACGCGCTGATAATTGGAAGCGCAATCGGGCCTGCTTGGGCATTCAGTATCCTGAAAAGCGAATGGGGCACGCACAAGGGGTTCGGGCAGAACACCGCGTTTTGGGTCCGCGCCATCAGCGCATTCGTGGAGCCCTACTTCTTTGCCCTCATCGCCGTGGCGTCGATGGGAGTGTCTGAAACTCTGTGTATCTGACGGGGCCCATACGGTTTTCAGATCCAGTCAGGCGTCGAAGCGTCCGGCGAACATTATGGCTAGCTGATTGCGGGCCGCCACCCATTCACGAACCGCACGCCCGCCCTTCTCGAAGTTGCGGATGGCCAGGTAGATCCGCTTGGTCGCGGCCTCCTCGGTGGGGAATGAGCCCTTGGTCTTTCGCGTCTTCCGCAGCACCCGGTTCAGCGACTCCACGGCGTTGGTGGTGTAGATGATCTTCCGGATCGCTGCGCTGAAGGCAAAGAACGGGATCACCTCGGCCCAGGCCCGGCGCCAGGCCGGGGCAATGGAGGGGGATTTCCCGGCCCATTTCTCCTCGAACCCGTCCAACTGTCGGGCGGCCTCCTCCGCCGCCGGGGCCTGGTAGATCGGGCGCAGATCGGCGGCCACGGCCCTGCGGGCCTTCCAGCTGCAGAAGTTCATCGAATGCCGGATCAGGTGAACGATGCAGGTCTGAACTGTGGTATCCGGGAAGGCCGCTGTGATGGCTTGCGGGAAGCCCTTCAGGCCCTCCACGACCGCGATCAGGATGTCCTGAACCCCCCGGTTGCGCAGTTCGTTCATCACCGGCAGCCAGAACTTGGCGCCCTCGTTGTCGGCGATCCAGAGTCCGAGGTCCTCGCGCTCCCCATCCCTGGTGACACCCAGGGCGATGTAGACCGCCTCGTTCTTGACCATCCGACTGACGGCATCGCGGATCTTGACCCTGAGCGCGTCGAATATGACGATCGGATACATCCGGTCCAGCGCCCGGTGCTGCCACTCGCGCACCTCGTCCAGAACTGCATCGGTCACGCGGCTGATCAGGTCGGGCGAGACCCGCAGGCCATACAGATCCTCAAGATGGGACTGGATGTCGCGCACCGACAAACCGGCGGCATAGAGCCCGATGATCTTGTCATCCGCCCCGTCGATCCGGGTCTGACCCTTCTTCACCAGCTCAGGCTCAAAGCTGCCGTCCCGGTCGCGCGGAACCGACAGCGGCACCTCGCCATCCGAACCCTTGACCCGCTTGGTTGAAATCCCGTTGCGGCGGTTGGATTGTTCCGGCGGGGCCTCGGCACCGGCCTCATAGCCCAGATGCGCGGTCAGTTCGGCCCCGAGTATCCGTTCCATCAGACGGATCTTCAGCTCCTTCCTCAGCCCGGCCTCGCCAAGCAGACCGTCAGGCCGCTTGCAGCCCGTCAGCAGCTCGTCCAGCCATTCGTTCGAAATCGTCATCAGCCTTGCTCCTCTCAGGAAGCCTGGACCACATCACGAATATACAGAAGCTCGGACACTCTCGCGTCGATCCCTTTCACTCTAATTTTCTGGATAGCCATATTTGGGATCGTTGTTCCAACGCTAACAGCACTCCGGAGACTGCCGACATATCGATCAGGGTTCATATGGACGCTTGGATTTCTGACCCTTCTGGAAGGCGCCTATCTCCTCGGCACAAGGGAATTCAAAGCTACTGTAGCTGGCTTTGTATGCCAGTATGAAACCGTCGGGGCACCGATGTGCGGGCCGGTTCCTGTCACCGCGCCATAGCAGACCCCGCGCCGGTTGCAGGCCCGTGCCCATTCAGAACGGCAGGTTTATCCCACAATCTACAGCACGACCGTTATGGCTTCGAAGCTCAGAGGTCGCTTGTGCCGGGCATGTCATCCGGGACCTTGATGTCGCATAAAGCTGGGAGAACAAGGAGACTTCCCGCTCATGCTGCCCGTCCACCGAGAAACCCTGCCGTCCTTCCTCTCCCGCCTGGCAGCGTCGAAAGGGGTCGCGACACCGGAGTTCGCACAGGATCTGGCAGGCTCCTTCAAGAGGCTCGTCCAATGCGATCCCGAGGCGGTCGCGGCGCTCACCGCTTGGACGAAGCTGTCCGATGAAGCTCTCGACGACCTGCTGTCCTGGACCGGCGTGGCCGAGCGCGGGGTCCGCACCAGGTTCCGTGGCGAACTCGTTATCTCCCGCGCACTTCGCAATCCGGTCGTCGAGGGTTGCCCGGTATGCCTTCGCGAGGATGGCCTCGCCAACCCGTCTGCCCCCCTTGCGGCAATGGCATTGCGTGGGCAATGGCAGCTGCGAGAGGTGACGGTCTGCTTGCGTCATCGCAAAAGCCTGGTGCCGCTCTGGGACGAGGGCAAGCCTCTGGAACGCTTCGACATCCAGCGCCATCTCGGCCGTCTCCTCGAGCGTATTCTGGACGGGACGTTGGACGGTCCGATGGTCGACGTCTCGGACTTCGACCTATGGCTGGACGCTCGCCTCGATGGACATCCGGATCCGAGCTGGCTGGCGCCGATCGGCACCTCGGCCGTCGCGCGGTTTTGCAGCGCCTATGGCGAGGGGCTGACCCGGACCGAACCCTCTCCGAGCGATGCGATCCGGCGGCGACATCAAGCGTGCGCCGCCGGCTTCGAGATCGTTCGCCACGGTCCGGAGATGATCGCGGATCGGCTCAAGACCCTCCCCTTCGATGGAGATGGGTGGGGGGACACGATCAAGAAGAGATTCGGACGATTTCTGTTCGCCCTCGACACCCATATGCGTGCCGATCCGGAGATGGACATCTTTCGCGACATCCTGCGGGAGGCGGTGCTGGACGTCTGGCCCGTCGAGGCGGGAGAACTGGTGTTCGGGGTGCCCGTCACCGAGCGTCGACTGCATTCGGTGGCCTCGGCGGCCGCCGGGATCGGGGTAGATGGCGTCCGTCTCCGCCCGCTCCTCGTAGAAGCCGGGGCGTTGGAAGCAGACGATCCGAGACCGGACGCGCGGGCGACCTTCGACGCCCGACGTTTCGCGCCACTGCTGGACGACATCACGCGGAGGGTGGATCAGGCGGCCATGCGACGGGCGCTCGGTGCCTCGCCGGCGGAACTGGGCGCTCTGGAGAAGGACGGCATCCTCCGCCCCCGGACCGCCCTTCCGAATGCGCGGCTAAGGTGGCACCTGTCGGACGCCGTGGATCTCCTTGGTGCGATCCAGGGCAAGGTGACGTCGTCCGCGGCCCGGGCCGACGACATCTGGCTGCCGATCCATCGTGCTCATACGCGCACGGGAACGCCAGTCGGCAGGATCGTATCCGCCGTGTGCGTGGGTGAGATCGCAGTCCGTCAGGCCGCCGGGGAGAGCGGATATGGAAGCTTCTGCGTCGCACTGGCCGAGGTTCGATCGCTTCTCGACGTGATGGACGAAGAGGCTGGAGAGGGGGCCACCCTTCTGGCCGGGAACTCCCTCGCAGAGTTCGGTCGCGAGATCGGCATCCGAGACATGCCCCGGCTCGTCGGTCTGGTCGAGGCGAAGGTCATGCCGGCGCGCATCATGCTCAACCCGCGCACCCGTCGCACCCAATGGCGGCTTTCAAGGGAGGCCATGGCTGGGTTCCGGCAGCGTTACCTGACGCTCGGCATGATCCTTGCGGAGTTCGGTGTGGACAGCAACACGTCCCGCGCGTGGCTGACGGCGGGCGGTGCCGCGCCGATCACCGTCGGCGGGCAGGTCTTCGCGGGCATCTACCCGCGGGCGCAGATCGAGGACATCCTGCGCAAGCATGGTGCCGTGCGGCGCCCGGAGTAGGAAAGCCAAGATCCTGACAGGTCGCGCTCGTTGCAGCCATTTGAATAGTTATTCTTATCAATTTCATAAGCTACTCTTGGCAGTCGCTCGGATAATTTCACTTGACGAGGGTGCGCAAGCTTATGGGTGTTTTGCGCGCACTTATGCCTTATCAGCATCCCCCTGATTTCATTGGTGACCCCGACAGGACTTGAACCTGTAACCTGCCCCTTAGGAGGGGGCTGCTCTATCCAGTTGAGCCACGGGGCCAGCACTCATCCTTTTGTGACGAAAACGCCTGCGCCGCAACCCCTGCTTGGACAAGCTTGCTGCTTGCCTGTAACAAGATGAAAAGTCCGGGGAGAAAAGAAATGGCAGACATCCGCAGACCGTTGACCTTGCGCGACGTGTCCGAAGCTTCGGGCGTCAGCGAGATGACGGTAAGCCGCGTGCTGCGCAACCGCGGCGATGTTTCCCCGGCAACGCGGGAAAAGGTGCTGGAGGCTGCAAAAGCCCTTGGCTATGTCCCCAACAAGATCGCGGGGGCGCTTGCCAGCCAGCGGGTGAACCTTGTGGGCGTGATCATCCCCTCTTTGTCGAACATGGTCTTCCCCGAGGTTCTGAGCTCGATTTCGAAGGTGCTGGAGGATACGGGGCTGCAGCCCGTCTTCGGCGCGACCGGCTATCGCCCCGAGAAGGAAGAAACCGTCATCTATGAAATGCTGTCCTGGCGCCCGTCCGGCCTGATCGTGGCGGGGCTGGAGCATTCGGCAACCTCGCGCGTGATGCTGGAAAATGCGGGCGTTCCGGTGGTGGAGATCATGGATGTGGACGGGCCGGTGATCGATACCGCCGTTGGCATCTCCCACGCGCGGGCGGGTCGCATGATGGCCGAAGCGATTCTTGCCGCAGGCTACCGCCGTATCGGTTTTCTGGGCACTCGGATGGAAGGGGATCATCGCGCGCGCAAGCGGCTGGAGGGGTTCGAGGCGGCGCTGGCGGAAGCAGGCGTCAAACTTGCCGCCCGCGAATATTACGAGGGCGGGTCAGCGCTTGCAAAGGGGCGCGAGATGACCGCGGCGATCCTTGCACGCGTCCCCGATCTAGATTTCCTGTACTACTCCAACGACCTGATCGGGGCCGGCGGCCTGCTATGGTGCATGGAACAGGGGATCGACATTCCTGGGCGGATCGGCCTTGCCGGCTTCAACAATGTCGACCTGCTGGACGGGTTGCCCATGCGCCTTGCCACGATGGATGCCTGCCGGTCCGAAATCGGCCAGCAGGCGGCCGAGATCGTGGCAGGCAAGCACCGCGACGGCATCATCGGCGGAGAGATCATCGCCCTCACGCCAAAACTGGCGCGCGGCGACACGATCCGCTGAGCCTCAGGCCACCAGCTTCTGATCCGTCCGCCCGGTAATCCGGGCAGTCACTATCTGGCCTTCGGGCTGATCGGCGGAAAATTCCACTTCCGTGAACTGCTCGGTCCGGCCAAGGCGCGCGCCTTCCATCAGGATGCGGTGCGTCCGGCCCTGCTGCGCCTCCAGATGTGCGGCCACCTGCGCGGCACCGGCGCTGCGCAGACGCGCGGCGCGGTCACGGATGGCCGGGCCTTTCACCTGCGGCATCCGTGCGGCAGGGGTGCCCTTGCGGGGGCTGAAGGGAAAGACGTGCAGGAAGGTCAGGCCGCAATCCTCCACCAGCTTCAGCGAGTTCTCGAACATCGCCTCCGTCTCGGTCGGGAAGCCCGCGATGATGTCGGCGCCGAAGATCATGTCGGGGCGCAGCTTGCGCGCATCCTCGCAGAAACGGATGGCGTCGTCGCGCAGGTGGCGGCGCTTCATGCGCTTCAGGATCATGTCATCGCCTGCCTGAAGGCTCAGGTGCAGGTGCGGCATCAGGCGCGGTTCGGTCGCGATGGCCTGCATCAGGTTCTCGTCCGCCTCGATCGAATCGATCGAGGAGATGCGAAGGCGCTGAAGATCGGGCACCAGCTTCAGGATGCGCATGACCAGATCGCCAAGACGCGGCGTTGCGGGCAGATCCGCCCCCCACGAGGTCAGATCGACACCCGTCAGCACCACCTCGTTGAAGCCCTTGCCGACAAGGCGCTTGATCTGCTCCACCACCACCCCGGCAGGAACGGAGCGGGAGTTACCGCGGCCGAACGGGATGATGCAGAAGGTGCAGCGATGATCGCAGCCGTTCTGCACCTGAACATAGGCACGGTGGCGGCCGAACCCGTCGATCAGATGGCCCGCCGTTTCCTTCACCGACATAATATCGTCGACCATGACCTTCTCGGTCTCTCCGATCAGGTCGAGGGCGCGCAGGGACTGCCAGGTTTCGGCCTGCATCTTTTCGTGGTTGCCGATGACGCGCGTCACCTCGGCCATGGCGGCGAAGGTTTCGGGTTCGGTCTGCGCGGCGCAGCCGGTCACGAGGATGGGCGCGCCGGGATTTTCCCGCGACAGCCGGCGGATTTCCTGCTTGGCTTTTCGCACCGCCTCGGCCGTCACGGCGCAGGTGTTGACCACGACCGCATTGGACAGGCCGGCCCCTGCGGCCAGTTCCTTCATCGCTTCCGTTTCATACGCGTTCAAACGGCAGCCGAGGGTCGAGAATACGGGCGCGCTCATACCGCCTCCAGCCATTCAGGGGAAAGGGTGCCATCGAAAACACGTGCCACGGGGCCGGTCATCCAGACGCCATCGTCCAGCCAATCGATCTGCAGCCGCCCGCCATCCACGTCCACCATGACGCTGCGGCCTGTCAGGCCGCGCAGATGGGCAGCCACCGCCGTGGCGCAGGTGCCCGATCCGCAGGCAAGCGTTACCCCTGCCCCGCGTTCCCACACGCGCATCCGCAGATGGTCCGGGGCAACAAGGCTGGCGAATTCCACATTCGTACGCTGCGGAAACATCGGGTGGTGTTCGATCTGCGGGCCAAGCCCCGTCAGATCCACCGCCTCGGCATCCGGCACGAAGAAGATGCAATGCGGATTGCCCATGCCCACGGCTGCCGGATCGCCTTCGATCGGCAGATGTGCTGTGTCGGCAGGCTGCGCCAGTGGCACCTGGTCCCAATCCAGCTGCGGATGACCCATGTTGACGCGAATCAGATCACCCGCCCGTTCGGCATGAAGCACGCCGCGTTCGGTGGTGAAGGTGACCTTCTCACGCCCCTCCAGCATCAGCGAGGCGACGCAGCGGCTGGCATTGCCGCAGGCACCGGCGCGGCTGCCATCGGTGTTCCAGAATTCCAACCCATAGTCGGCACTCTCGGAATCGCGGATTTCAGCCAGCTGATCGAAACCGACGCCGCGATTGCGGTCGCCAAGTGCCCGCGCGATGGCCGGTGTCGTCACAGGCGAACGCCCACGCGAGTCGATCACGACAAAATCGTTGCCAAGGCCGTGCATCTTGATGAAAGTGATTGGGTGCATGGGCAGCATATACGCCTTTGGCAAAGTTTTTGCCAGAGGTGGTGTTTTTTGTCCTTGACGGTATCTGCAGGTATCTCTAAACACCGCTCCTGTGATGTGGGCCTATAGCTCAGTTGGTAGAGCAACTGACTTTTAATCAGTGGGTCGCAGGTTCGAATCCTGCTGGGCTCACCACACACTCCTCCTTCTTGACACTGATTCGCTGCCGAAAAATTGCCTTCAAGGTCGGAAGGCTGCTGCTAAATCGCCGCCCCTGCAGACGGCAGTTGCGCAGGACGTTCAGCACCCTGCCGACATGAAGCTTCGCAAATCTGAAAAACCTGCCGAAAAAGCCTTGCCCTCAGCGGACCTGCCACTTCTCCAGTTTCCGGGCCAGCGTGCGGCGATGCATTCCCAGCCGCCGCGCCGTTTCCGAGATGTTGAAATCCGTGGCCACCAGCGTTTCGTGGATGCGCTCCCACTCCAACGTCTTGATGGTTGTGGGCTGGGTTGAGGCGGCAACGCCCGTATCCCCGGCCCCGCGCTGGAAAGCATCAAGGATGTCGTCGGTATTGGACGGCTTGGTCAGGTAATGGCAGGCGCCCAGCTTGATCGCCTCCACTGCCGTGGCGATGCTTGCAAACCCAGTCAGCACGACGATCAGCATCTCCGGATCGTGCCGGTGCAGCTGATCCACGCACACGAGGCCGGAGCCGCCCGCCAGCTTCAGATCCACCACCGCATGGGTCGGGCGATGCTGGGCCAGCACGTCCGGCAGCGCCTCCGGCCCCGAGGCGGTGATGACCTGATACCCCCTTTTTTCCAACGAGCGTTTCAGCGTGGCGGCGAAATCGGCGTCATCTTCCACCAGCAGGATCAGACCTTCAGACATCGTTCCTCCTTAAGGCAAGGGATTCCAGCGGCAGGCGTAATGTCACTTCCGCGCCCCGCGCCCCATTGGCAACCGCTACATCGCCCCCAAGTTTCCTGACGGCGCTGACCGTCAGGAAAAGACCAAGCCCCCGGCCGGGTCGTCCCTTGGTGGACCGATAGGGCCGCCCCACATCGGCCAGCATTTCCGGCGCGAAACCGGGACCGCGATCGTCCACGATCAGGATCAGGTCATCCCCGTCCCGCCGCACCGTCAGCCCGACCCAGTCGGGGGAAACCTCATGTGCGTTGTCCAGAACATTCATCAGCATCTGGGTCAGCGTTTCGTCCAGCACGATCTGCATGTCGTCGCCGAACTCGTTGCGGACCTGCAGGCCGGTGAAGTCACGCAGATCGCTCCAATCCTCGGCCAGTTCGCGGACGAAGCGGTGCACGGTCGTCGGATGGGGCGCTTCGCCCCGAGCCTCGCCCGAGGTCATCAGGATGCCGGTCACGATCGCCTTGCAACGGTCGATCGCCTTCTGCATCGCCGCAATCTCCTCGCGCTGTTCGGGATCGGTGACGGAATGGCGCCAGTCGCCCAGGATGACCGATATGGAGGCGAGCGGGGTGCCAAGTTCATGTGCCGCGCCCGAAGCGAAAAGCCCCATCCGCACGATCTGGTCTTCCTCCAGCGCGCGCTGGTGCAGCTTGGCCAGCCGTTCCGTCCGGTCGCGCAGGTTGACCATCATCCGCGTCATGAAGGCGGCAATCAGCACGCCGTCGACCACCAGCCCGAAGAACATGCCAAGGATATAAAGCGGGAAATGTTCCACCCCTTCGGGCAGCGTCAGGGTATAGTGGAAGGGGATAAGAAGGCTGAACATCACCACGACCAAGCCCACCAGCCCCCATGTCACCGACTGGGGCAGCAGAACGGCCGAAAGCGTGATCTGCAGCAGGTAAAGGATGGTGAAGGGATTGCTGGCCCCGCCGGACAACGCAAGCTGCGTCGTCAGCGCCAGCACATCGACAACCATTTCCGATGCCGTCGCCCATCGCCAGTTACGAAAGCGCGTCCGGCTGAGCAGGTTCATCGTAATCAGAACCGCCAGTACCGCATACATCGGCACCAGCGGCAGATCGATTCCCATCACAAGATGGACGAAGCTGATGGTGGCAATCTGCCCGCCCACCGCCAGCCAGCGCAACTGCACCAGCAGGCTGAGGTTGCGGCCGTCTGTCGCCCGATCCATCAGCCCCGACGGAGACGCCATTCATGCCACCCCACATAGGCTGCCGCTGCGGCAAGACCGAGCGCCAGTGCAAGCCACGTCAGCGCATAGCTGAGGTGATTGTTGTTGAAGCTGATCACGGTCAGCCCGCCGACAGGCGCACCCCCATCGCTGCGTTCGGTATCGATGAAGAAGGGCGCGACATTCTCCAGCCCCTGCTGGGCGGCGATGGCTGCAACGTCCCGTGAATACCAGCGCCCTTCGGCGGGATCGTTGCTGCGCAGGAAGCCGCCACCCGGTTCGGTGATGCGCAAAAGGCCCGTAACCGTCTGCTCCCCCTCGGGGCGGGAATAGCTGTCACGTTCTTCAGGCAGCACGAAACCCCGATTGATCAGGTAGGTGCCGTTCGCGGTTTCCAGCGGCGTCATCACCCAGAACCCGCCGCCAAGGTCGCTGACGGCCTGTGTCAGAACCGTGTGGTCGTTCAGGAAGCGCCCGGTCACGGTCACGCGGCGATATTCGTCATTCTGCCGCGTCACCTTGGCCCATTGGGCGGGTTGCGGCGCGGGCACGGCCTCGGCCGTCACCCGGGACTCGACCCGTTCGATCAGATCCGTCTTCCAGGCCAGCCGTTGCACCTGCCAAATAGCCAAAGACAGCAGCAGGGCGATCCCTGCTGCTGCCAGTATGGCCATGACGGTAAGCGTCAGGGCAGACCGGGGCCGGCGTTCCGTCCCCGACCCTGTCACTGCGGCGATTCCGGATCGCCGCTGCCCATGCCTTCCGGCGCTTCGGCGCCGGTGACAGTCATGTCATGCGCGGGCATCATGTTGGCGTTCATGTTGAACATGACCCAGACGGACCCTGCCACCATGATAAACACCACCACCAGCGTGAACACGGTAGAGGTCAGCGTCCAGCCTTCCTCGGCCGAGGGCGTGACGTGCAGGAAGTAGATCACGTGAACGATGATCTGCGCGACGGCAAAGCCCGTCACGATTAGGATCGTCGCCGTCGGGTTTTCCAGCACCTCTTCCATCACCAGCCAGAACGGGATCACCGTCAGGATGACCGACAGGATGAAGCCGGTCATGTAGGATTTGAACGAGCCGTGCGAATGGTCGTCGCCGTGGTGTGCGTCGTTATGTGCGTGATGAGCCATCAGACCATCCTCACGAGATAGACGAAGGTGAAGACGCCGATCCAGATGACGTCAAGGAAGTGCCAGAACAGGCTCAGGCAGCCCAGACGGCGCTGCATCGCCGATGTCAGGCCGAACTTGCGGACCTGGAACACCAGCGTGAACAGCCAGATCATCCCGAAGGTCACGTGCAGACCGTGCGTGCCGACCAGCAGGAAGAAGGCCGAAAGGAAGGCCGAACGCTGCGGACCTGCGCCGATGTGGATCAGGTGGTGGAATTCGTAAAGCTCGATGCAAAGGAAGGCTGCACCGAACACCGCCGTCACCAGCAGCCAGCCAATCACCTGTTTGCTGTTGTGACGCTGCATCGCCAGCATCGCAAAACCATAGGTGATGGAGGAGAACAGCAGCATGGCCGTGTTCACCGCGATCAGGTCAAGCTCGAACAGCTCTTTCGGGCCGGGCCCGGCGGCATAGGAGCCGCCGAGAACCGCATAGGTCGCAAAAAGGACCGCAAAGATGAGGCAGTCGCTCATCAGGTAGATGTAGAACCCCAGCATGGTGCTGGCGCCCTCGGGGTGATGCGGCTCTTCCGGCAGGTGGAACGCGCCGTCTTTCGGCAAGGTTACATGGCTCATGTCTCAGACCTGCGTTGCAAGCAGCTTGGTGCGGGCGGCTTCCGTTTCTGCCACCTGCTCTGCCGTGATGTAGTAGTCGCGATCGCGGTTGAACGTGTGGTAGATCGCATAGCCGGCCATGGCCACGAAGGACAGGGCAGCAAGCCACCAGATGTACCAGACCAGCGCAAAGCCGCAGACCGTGGACAGGGCGGCAAGGATGATACCCGCTTCCGTGCTTTTGGGCATGTGGATCGGCTGGTAACCGTTCAGCGGACGCTGGTAGTTACGTTGCTTCATGTCGTGCCAGGCATCAACGTCGTAGGCCACAGGCGTGAACGCGAAGTTGTAGCTGGGCGGCGGCGAAGACGTTGCCCATTCCAGCGTACGGCCACCCCACGGATCGCCCGTCACATCGCGCAGCTTGTCGCGCTGCATGATCGACACGGCGATCTGGATGATGAAGGCAAAGATACCCACGGCGATGGTTGCCACACCGATGCCGGCGATGACGAACCAGATCTGAAGGCTCGGATCATCGAACACCCGCAACCGGCGCGTCACGCCCATCAGGCCCAGAACATAAACCGGGGTGAAAGCCAGCCAGAAGCCGATGACCCAGCCCCAGAAGGACACCAGTCCCCAGAACTTGTTCAGGCGGAAGCCGAAGGCTTTCGGGAACCAGTAGTTGATGCCGGCGAACACACCGAACACCACGCCGCCGATGATGACGTTATGGAAGTGCGCGACCAGGAACAGCGAGTTGTGCAGCACGAAGTCTGCCGGAGGCACGGCCAGCAGAACGCCGGTCATCCCGCCGATCACGAAGGTGATCATGAAGGCCACGACCCAGTACATCGGCACCTCGAAACGGATGCGGCCTTTGTACATGGTGAACAGCCAGTTGAAGATCTTCGCACCCGTCGGGATGGAGATGATCATCGTCGTGATCCCGAAGAACGAGTTCACGGACGCGCCCGACCCCATCGTGAAGAAGTGGTGCAGCCACACGAGGTAGGACAGGATCGTGATCACGATGGTTGCATAGACCATCGAGGTATAGCCGAAGAGACGCTTGCCCGAGAATGTCGAGGTGACTTCCGAGAAGACGCCGAACAGCGGCAGGATAAGGATATAGACTTCCGGGTGGCCCCAGATCCAGATGAGGTTGACATACATCATCGGGTTGCCGCCCAGGTCGGCGGTGAAGAAGTTCGTCCCGATATAGCGGTCAAGCGTCAGAAGAACCAGAACAGCCGTCAGCACCGGGAAGGAGGCGATGATCAGGATGTTCGTGCAAAGCGCGGTCCAGCAGAAGATCGGCATCTTCATCATGGTCATGCCGGGGGCACGCATCTTGATGATGGTCACCAGCAGGTTGATGCCCGAAAGCGTGGTACCCACGCCGGCCACCTGAAGACCCCAGATGTAATAATCCACGCCCGTCGATGGCGATGCCCCTATCCCCGACAGTGGCGGGAAGGCCAGCCAGCCGGTTTGCGCATATTCACCGATGAACAGCGACAGCATCGTCAGCACCGCGCCGCCCACCGTCATCCAGAACGAGAAGTTGTTCAGGAAGGGGAAGGCCACGTCGCGCGCGCCGATCTGCAGCGGCATCACGAAGTTCATCAGGCCCGTAACGAACGGCATCGCCACGAAGAAGATCATGATGACGCCATGCGCCGTGAAGATCTGGTCGTAGTGGTGCGAGTTCAGATAGCCTTCGGACCCGTTGAAGGCGATCGCCTGCTGGATCCGCATCATGATCGCATCGGCAAAGCCGCGCATCAGCATGATGAGGCCAAGGATCATGTACATGATCCCGATCTTCTTGTGGTCGATGCTTACGATCCAGTTATGCCACAGCGGCCCCCAGAGCCGGTAGCGGAACATGACGGCCATCAAGGCCAGACCGATCACCACCACGCCTGCGAAAGTCGCGACGAGGATCGGTTCGTGATATGGGATGGCCTCCAGGGTCAGGCGGCCAAAAATGAATTCGGTAAGTGACATGTCGCCTATCCGTCAAAGGGCCTGTGCGCGCGACGGCGCAGTAAGAAGGGTGTATGCCGGCGTAAGGGACGTTCCCGGACGATCCAGCGCGTGGCTGCGCAGGGGGCTCGTGTCCTTGGCCGTGACGATCAGCTGCTCCTCGCCGTACACACGCTCGGAGTCGAGCACGGTGCAGAAGGCATCAACCACGACGGGGGCCGCGCCGAACGGCGTCTTGCCGCGCGTGAAGACCTTCGTCGTCAGTTCCGTCACGTTCATGGTGCCTGCATTGCCGAAGCCGCCAAGCTCGTCCACGGCCATCATCCCGTCCACGCACATGCGGTTCGCCTCGACGCAACGGTTGACGAGCGCGTGCCAAAGGCCGGGCGCGACGGTGCCGAAATAGGTGACGGGCTCGTTTTCCGAAGGCTGCTCAAGCTCGGCATAGGTTTCGCGGGTCAGGTCGGTGCCTTCCTCGCGGACTTTCTGCACCCAACCCTCGAAGTCGGCCGTCTGCATGGCATGCGCTTGGAAGCGCATGTGAGAGAAGCCGTGACCCGAGTAGTGGGAGGAGAAGCCGTCATAGCTGCCTTGGTGGTTCAGCACGCCGTTCAGCTTCGTTTCCATCGCGGGCATGGCATAGATCATGCCGGCCATCGCGGGAATATAGAAGGCGTTCATCACCGATGTCGCCGTGATCGAGAATTCTACCGGACGGTCGACCGGCGTCGCGAATTCGTTGATCGTCGCGATGTTGTATTCGGGATAGATGAACATCCACTTCCAGTCCATCGCCACGACCTCGACCCGAAGGGGAGTGTAATCCTCCTCGATGGGCTTGCCCTCGGCGATCCGGTCAAGCGGACGATAGGGATCAAGCAGATGCGTGCCGACCCAGGTCAGCGCACCCAGTGCGATGATGATCAGAAGCGGCGCGGCCCAGATCACCAGTTCCAGCCGGGTGGAGTGGTGGAATTCCGGATCGTATTCCGCATCCCGATTCGAGGCGCGGTACTTCCACGCGAAGAGACAGATCAGCACGATCACCGGAACGATGATCAGCAGCATCAGCAGGGTGGAAATCACAAGCACGTCGCGCTGCTGGATTGCGATGTCGCCGGCGGGAGCCAGAACAACGGGTTTACAGGCAGCTATGAGTGCAAGAGGCGCCAAAGCGGCGATACGAAAGCTTTTCACGGCGAATCCATTCGTAAAGGTCGGACCTGCGGCCGAGGTGGCGTGAATGTGAGGCCTCCGATAAACCCGAAGCCCGTGCAGCAACATTGGACAATTTGCCCAATCCAAAGTCTACTCTAATACCGGCAGAGAACAAATCGACCAATCGAATGGAGTTGAGCACGTGAGCACCCCTGCATCAACCACGGCGGAGCGGGACGCGCGCCGTCTGCATTCCGACACACATCACGCCCATGAGGCCGATCCGGGCGAAATGTCGATCGGCGTGATCATCGGGCGGGCGGCGGAGTTCTTCGACTTCTTCGTCTTCGCAATCGCCTGCGTGCTTGTCTTTCCGGCACGCCTTTTTCCCTTTGTCGACCCGCTGACGGGAACGCTGTATTCCTTCGCGATCCTCGCGCTTGGTTTTCTTGCGCGCCCCTTCGGCTCGGTCTTCTTCCACTGGGTCGACCGCAACAAGGGCCGCGGCGCCAAGCTGACCTTCGCGATGATGCTGCTGGGCACGTCCACCGTGGCGATGGGCCTGATCCCCACCTATGAAACGCTGGGCGCCTGGGCCCTCATCCTCCTTTGCATCTTCCGCGCCGCTCAGGGCTTTGCGCTCGGCGGCACGTGGGACGGTCTCGCCTCCCTTCTGGCGCTCAGCGCGCCCGAGAACAAGCGCGGCTGGTATGCAATGGTCCCGCAGCTTGGCACACCGATCGCGCTGATCGTGGCGACCGCGCTTTTCGTCTATCTGGTGATGAGCATGTCTGCCACCGACTTCCTTGACTGGGGCTGGCGCTATCCGTTCTTCGTTGCCTTCGCCATCAACGTTGTCGCGCTGTTCGCACGCGTCCGCCTGGTCGCAAGCCCCGATTACGACCACATGTTCAAGTCCAGCGACCTGACCCCCACGGGCATGGGCGAAACGTTGCGCGCCGAAAGCCGCGGCATCCTTCTGGGCGCCTTCACCCCGCTGGCCAGCTTTGCGATGCTGCACATGCTGACGGTTTTCCCGCTGGCCTATGTGTTCCTTTACACCGAAAACAGCCCTGCCGGCTTCCTGACGACGCTTCTCATCGGCTCGTTCGTCGGCCTTGCCGCCACGGCAGCTTCGGGCGTGCTCTCCGACCGGATCGGCCGTCGTAAGCTGCTGATCGGCAGCGCGGTGGGCATTGCGATCTTCGCGATCGTCGGGCCGATCCTGCTCAGCTTCGGTGGCGCAGGCCAGACGCTTTACGTGATGGTGGGCTTCATCCTTGTCGGCCTCAGCTTCGGTCAGGCTTCGGGTGCGGTGGCAGCCAGCTTCAACAAGGGCAACCGTTACACCGCTTCGGCCATCACGTCGGACCTGTCCTGGATCATCGGTGCGGGCCTTGCCCCCTTCGTGGCGCTGTTCCTGACGGCCAGCTTCGGGATCTGGGCGGCAGGCGCCTACCTGCTGTCGGGCGCGATCTGCACGCTGATCGCCCTGCGGATCAACAAGCTCGTATCCAACATGGGCCGCAACTAAGCGGATGGTGGTCCCGCTTCGGCGGGCCCCTGCCCTTACAAAGAAGAAAGGCGGCGCAGATCCTGCGCCGCCCTTTTTCATGTCCGCATCTGCGGGATCTTAATCCCGCAGCAGATAATCCACGATCATCTCGGCGGCGTCTTCCGCTGTCATCGCGGCCGTGTTCACCGTAAGCTCCGGCGCCTGAGGCTCCTCGTAAGGGCTGTCGATACCCGTGAAGTTCTTCAGCTGGCCGGCACGGGCCTTCTTGTACAGGCCCTTCACATCGCGGCTTTCCGCAACATCCAGCGGCGTGTTCACGAACACTTCCACGAATTCCCCCTCGGCCATGAGGTCGCGGACCATCTGGCGCTCGGCGCGGAAGGGGCTGATGAAGGCCGTCAGCACGATCAGGCCGGCATCCGTCATCAGGCGGGCAACCTCGCCCACGCGGCGGATGTTTTCCACCCGGTCGGCATCGGTGAAGCCCAGATCACGGTTCAGCCCGTGGCGCACGTTGTCCCCGTCCAGCAGGAACGAGTGGCGGCCAAGCGAGTGCAGCTTCTTTTCCACCAGGTTCGCGATGGTGGACTTGCCCGACCCCGAAAGGCCGGTAAACCACACAACCCGCGCCTTCTGCCCCTTCTGCGCGGCATGGGCCGTGCGGTCGATGTCCACCGCCTGCCAGTGGATGTTCTGCGAACGGCGCAGCGCGAAGTGAACCAGACCCGCCGCCACGGTGGCATTGGTCATTCGGTCGATCAGGATGAAGCCGCCCATCGTGCGGTCATCCTCGTACCCTTCAAACACCAGCGGCCGGTCGGTAGAGATGTTGCACACCCCGATCGCGTTCAGCTTCAGCGTCCGAGAGGGCAGATGTTCGGCCGTGTTGACGTTCACCTCGTATTTCGGCTCGGTGATCGTGGCGGTCACGGATTGCGTGCCAAGCTGCAGGATATAGGGACGGCCCGGAAGCATCTCGGCCTCGTCCATCCAGATCAGCGTGGTTTCGAACTGGTCGGCAACCTCGGGGGGTGCATCGGCAGCGGCGATGACCGACCCGCGAGAGCAGTCGATCTCGTCGTTGAAGGTGATCGTGACCGCTTGCCCCGCAACCGCCGCATCCAGATCGCCGTCATAGGTGACGATGGACTTCACGGTCGAGGTTTTGCCCGATGGCACAACACGCACCGCATCCCCCGGACGCACCGCACCCGACGAGATGGTGCCCGAAAAGCCGCGGAAATCGAGGTTGGGGCGGTTCACCCACTGCACCGGCATGCGGAACGGGCGTTCCACCGCGCTGCGGTCAGACAGCGGCACCTCTTCCAGATGCGCCATCAGGGTGGGGCCGTAATACCAGTCCATGCCGGTGGAACGGTCCACGATGTTGTCGCCCTTCAGGCCCGAGATCGGGATCGCGGTAAACTCCTTGATGCCGATGGATTTGGCGAAGGCGCGGTATTCTGCCACGATCTCGTCGAAACGGTCCTGGGAATAGCCGACAAGATCCATCTTGTTGACCGCCAGAACCACGTTCGGAATGCCCAGCAGGTTCACGATATAGCTGTGGCGCCGCGTTTGCGTCAGAACGCCCTGACGCGCATCGATCAGGATCACGGCCAGATCGGCGGTGGACGCGCCGGTGACCATGTTGCGCGTGTATTGTTCATGGCCCGGTGTGTCGGCCACGATGAACTTGCGCTTGTCGGTGGCAAAGAAGCGATACGCCACGTCGATAGTGATTCCCTGCTCCCGCTCGGCGGCAAGCCCGTCCACCAGAAGGGCGAAGTCGATATCCTGCCCCTGCGTGCCGATGCTTTTCGATTCCTTCGAAAGCGTGGCAAGCTGGTCTTCGAAGATCATCTTGCTGTCGTACAGCAGGCGGCCGATCAGCGTTGATTTTCCGTCATCCACCGAACCGCAGGTGATGAAGCGCAGCATCGTCTTGTGCTGGTGCTTGGACAGGTAGGCGTCGATATCTTCCGCGATCAGCGCGTCGACCTTGTACTCGTGCGTCTGCTCGGTCATCAGAAGTAGCCTTCCTGCTTTTTCTTTTCCATCGAGGCGGCGCTGTCATGGTCGATCGCGCGGCCCTGCCGTTCGGAGGTGGTGGTCAGCAGCATTTCCTGAATCACCTCGGACAGCGTTGCCGCCGTCGATTCGACCGCGCCCGTCAGGGGATAGCAGCCCAGCGTGCGGAACCGGATGGAACGCATCTGCGGCTCCTCTCCTTCACGCAGCGGGAAACGGTCGTCATCGACCATGATCAGCAGACCGTCGCGTTCCACCACGGGGCGCGGAGCCGAGAAATACAGCGGGACGATCTCGATCCCTTCCAGCTGGATGTATTGCCAGATGTCCAGTTCCGTCCAGTTCGACAGCGGGAAGACGCGGATCGACTCGCCCTTGGCCTTGCGCGCGTTGTACTGGCTCCACAATTCGGGGCGCTGGTTCTTGGGATCCCAGCGATGGTTGGCGCTGCGGAACGAAAAGACACGTTCCTTCGCGCGCGACTTTTCCTCGTCGCGGCGCGCGCCGCCGAAGGCCGCATCGAAACCGTAAAGGCTCAGCGCCTGCTTCAGACCGTCGGTCTTCCACATGTCCGTATGAAGCGAGCCGTGATCGAAGGGGTTGATGCCCTTTTCCTGCGCCTCGGGGTTGTGATGCACCAAAAGCTGCATTCCCGCATCTGCGGCCGCCTTGTCGCGCAGCTTGTACATCTCGCGGAACTTCCAGGTGGTGTCCACGTGCAGCAGCGGGAAAGGCGGGGGCGAGGGGTAGAATGCCTTCTTGGCCAGATGCAGCATGCAAGCCGAATCCTTGCCGACCGAATACAGCATCACCGGATTGGACGCGGTCGAGACGACCTCGCGCATGATCTGGATGCTCTCGGCCTCAAGCCGCTGAAGGTGTGTCAGTTGCCGGTCATCGAGTGCCATGGTCGCCTTCTGCTACGTTGGATGCCCCGTTGGGGGTATCCTTGTCATGCCGTG
The DNA here is from genome assembly GCF_004015795.1 of Falsirhodobacter deserti. Lineage (GTDB taxonomy): Bacteria > Pseudomonadota > Alphaproteobacteria > Rhodobacterales > Rhodobacteraceae > Falsirhodobacter > Falsirhodobacter deserti. Next base: position 2,109,921 of record NZ_ML137218.1, read on the forward strand.
CGCTCAAGGCAACCGAAAGATGGTCCGGCGGAAAAAATCACTGATCTTTTACGGCTATGCGCCGAAGAACGCTTATGCATGATGTGCATGATCCGGCGGAACGGCGTTCCTCAGCCTTCGGCGATGGCCGCAAGAAAGGCGGGGCCGAAACGTTCCAGCTTGGCCGCGCCAAGGTTTCCAGCGCGATCCAGATCGGACAGGCTGGCCGGACGCGCCTCTGCAATCCGGCGCAGGGCGGTGGTGGACAGGCTCATCGGCTTGCCCGTGCCCCCCTCCCCCCGCATCAGGCGCAGGTGGATTTCCGACAACCGATCGTAAAGCGCCCCGGCATCCCGCCCCGCCAGCCGACGGCGCTGCGGATGCATCGGCTCCACCGCGCCGTTGATCACCTGAAGGAACGCATCGCCATAGCTTTCCAGCTTGCGGGAACCGACGCCGCCGATGCGCGCCATTTCGTCAAGGCTGGATGGGCGCGTTTCCGCCATCTCGGCCAGCGTCCGGTCGGTGAAGATAACATAGGCGGGCACGTTCTGCGCCTCGGCCAGTGCACGGCGCTTGGCCTTCAACGCCGACATCAGGGGCGCAGCCTCGTCGCTGACCAGCGTCTTGGCCACGGTTCGGGTCACGGCCTTGTCCACGGTATCGCGGCGCAAGGTTATGGGCTGTTCGCCCTTCAGGATGGGCAGCGCATCATCGGTCATCCGCAAGGCGCCGTGGCGTTCTGGATCGGGGCGTACCAGATCGCGCCCCATCATCTGGCGGAACACCGCTCCCCATGCAGGCTTCGACAGATCGCGCCCGACGGCAAAGGTGGGCAGATCGTCATGCCCGCGCTGACGAACCTTGTCCGTGCGATTCCCGGTCAGGATATCGATCAGGTGGCCGGTTCCGAACCATTCGCCCGTGCGCAGGATGGCCGAAAGCGCCTTTCGCACGGCCTCGGTCGCATCGAACAGTTCCGCCGGACGGTCGCAAAGATCGCAATTGCCGCACGGCTCCGACTCCTCGCCGAAATAGTGCAGCAGCACCTGTCTGCGGCAGCCAACCGATTCGGCAAGGCCAAGCAGCGCGTTCAGCCGCGCATGATCGGCCGTGCGACGCTCGGGCGGGGCGGCACTTTCGTCGATCTGGCTGCGGCGCAGGCGGATGTCGTCGGGCCCGTAAAGCGTCAGGGTTTCGGCAGGGGCGCCATCACGGCCGGCGCGGCCGATTTCCTGGTAATACCCCTCGATCGTCTTGGGCAGATCGGCATGGGCAACCCAGCGGATGTCCGGCTTGTCGATCCCCATGCCGAAAGCCACGGTTGCCACGACGATCAGCCCGTCCTCCCTCTGGAAACGGGTTTCGACCATCCGCCGTTCGTCGGGATCCATGCCGCCATGGTAGTGGCAGGTCGGGTGCCCCGCCTCGGCCAAGGCGCGGGCCAGCGTCTCCGTCTTGGCGCGGGTGGCGGCATAGACAATGCCGGACAGGCCCTTGCGACGGCTGGCCCAGTCAAGGATCTGCTTGCGCGGGCTGTCCTTGACGGCAAAGGCCAGGTGAATGTTCGGGCGATCAAAGCCCCGCAGGAACGTCGCGGGTTGTTCGCCGCCGAACAGCCGCTCCACGATCTCGGCCTGCGTTTCGGCATCGGCGGTTGCCGTGAAGGCGGCCAGCGGCACGTCCAGAGCCCGCCGCAACCCGCCGATGCGCAGGTAATCGGGGCGGAAGTCGTGCCCCCACTGGCTGACGCAATGCGCCTCGTCCACCGCGATCAGGCCGACGCCGATGCGCCGCAGCATCGATTCCGCAACGGCCAGACGTTCGGGTGCCATGTAAAGCAGCTTCAGCTGTCCCTGATCCAGCTTGGTGAAGACTTCCTCATTCTCCGCCTCGGTATTGGCCGAGGTAAGCGCACCCGCTTCCACCCCCACCTCGCGCAGGGATCGCACCTGATCGCGCATCAACGCAATCAAAGGAGAGATGACGACCGTCACCCCGTCGCGGCACAGCGCCGGAAGCTGATAGCACAGCGATTTGCCCCCGCCCGTCGGCATGATCGCAAGCGTGTTGCGGCCTGCGGTCACGGCCTCCACGATCTCGGCCTGGCCAAGACGGAAGTCGTCAAAGCCGAAAACCTCGCGCAGAAGGGTCTGGGGCGCCTGCATCAGTAGAAGGAAGCCGCGTTGTTCAAGATCACGATCCGCAGCGCGTAAACGGCCAGCAGCGCGACCAGCGGCGCAAGATCCAGCCCGCCCATCTGCGGCAGGATGCGGCGAATGCGGCCATAGACAGGTTCCAGCAGGCGGTTCAGGCCTTCCCAGATCTGGTAAACGACCGGCTGGCGCAGGTTCAGAACACCAAAGTTGATCAGCCAGCTCATGATGACATGGGCAAGGATCACGAACTGCACGACGTTGAGGATCAGAAGAATGATCTGAAGCAGGGAAACCATGGTTCGTTCCATCAAGGAGAATTGCCGGCTCAGACCTAAGCAATCATGCGCCCCGGCACAACTGCCGACCGCCCTTGCCACGCTGCGTCCTTTCGCGCTTCATGCCGCCAAACCGGGGACCCATCATGCGCAGAACCATTCGCGGCTGGTATTTCTTCGACTGGGCCAGCCAGCCCTATGCGACATTGCTGACCACCTTCATCTTCGCACCCTATATGGCGCGGATCATGGGCGATGGCACCGCGGCGCAAACCGTCTGGGGCTATGGGCTGGCGGTGACGGGGGTGCTGATCGCCATCGGCGCGCCGCTGGCCGGTGCCGTGGCGGACCGCGCCGGCGGACACATGCGGTTCATCATCCTCTTTTCGGGAATGTATGTTGCGGGGGCCTGGGGCCTTTGGTGGGCCGAGCCGGACGAGCCGCGCGTTCTTTGGACCATCTTCTGCTTCGGACTGGGGCTTGTGGGCATGGAATATGCCACCACCTTCACGAACGCGCTGATGCCGCAGCTTGCCCCGCGGGCAGAACTGGGGCGCATCTCGGGCTCGGGCTGGGCGTTCGGATATGTCGGCGGGGTGCTGGCGTTGGTCCTGATGCTGCTGTTCTTTCAGGAAGGAACGGAAGGCACGACGCTGATCGGCCTGCCCCCCGCCTTCGGTCTTGATCCCGCGCAGGCAGAAGGCACGCGCGCCGTCGGTCCATTCACCGCGATCTGGTATCTGCTGTTCATGATCCCGTTCTTCGCCTTTGTCCGCCTTCCGGCAGGGCGCGGGCAGCCGATCCGCAGCGCCCTGCGCCACGCGGTGCCCGACCTGATGGCCAGCCTGCGCCGCCTGATGCGCGACAGGCCGCTTGGTGGGTTCCTCGCGGCCTCCATGCTGTATCGCGACGCGCTGAACGGAATCTATGCCTTTGGAGGCATCTATGCTGCCGGGGTGCTGGGCTGGCAGGTTCAGGATGTGGGGCTGTTCGGCATTCTTGCCGCCATAACGGGGGCCGCCGGCGCATGGATCGGCGGGCGTGCGGACAGGCGCTTCGGCCCGCGTCCCGTGATCATCCTTTGCCTGATCACGCTGACGCTGGCGGCGCTGACAGTTGCAGGCATTGCGCCCGATGCGATCTTCGGCCTTCGGGTGGCACCCTCCCTGCCCCATATTGCGTTCTATGCAACCGGTGCCTTGATCGGGGCCGCGGGCGGCGCGCTTCAGGCGGCCAGCCGGACGCTTCTGATCCATCGCGCCGAACCTTCACGCATCACCGAGGCGTTCGGCCTTTACGCACTGTCGGGCAAGGCCACCGCCTTTCTTGCCCCGCTGCTGATCGGCATCGCCACCCAGATCAGCGGATCGCAGCGCATCGGGGTGCTGCCTGTCATCGCGCTGTTCCTTGTCGGGCTGGCAGTGCTATGTTGGGCACGACCGAAAGACGGAAGCGCTTCATGATCCGACCTGCCCTTGCGGCGCTTTGCGTTGCCCTTGCGCTGCCGGCGCAGGCCCAGATGCCTGCCGCGCAGCAGTTCGGCGCGGTCGGCACCCCCACCTCCGGCAGGGCCGAGGCGATCGGATTCTACAGCCGCGGCTGCGCCACGGGCATGGTGCGCCTGCCCGAAAGCGGACCCACATGGCAGGCGATGCGCCTTTCGCGCAACCGCAACTGGGGCCATCCCGAAACAGTGAAGTTCCTGCAACAGCTTTCGGCAGCGGCCACGCAGGTCGGCTGGCGCGGGCTTTATATCGGCGATATCGCCCAGCCGCGCGGCGGGCCGACCCCTTCGGGCCATGCCAGCCACCAGACAGGGCTTGATGCCGATATCTGGCTGATGCCGCCCCCCAGCCTTTCGCTGAACGCAACGGAAAGAGAGCGGCTGGATTTCGCCCCCGTGACCACGGGCACCCGCGTGAACTCCCGCTGGACGCCGGCGCATCATGCGCTTTTGCGCGCAGCCGCATCCGATCCGCGCGTGGACCGCATCTTCGTCGCCGCGCCCATCAAGATCGCGATGTGCCGCGGCGCCACCGCGACCGACACGCCGTGGCTGCAAAAGATCCGTCCGGCGGCAGGGCATGACGCACACGCCCATATCCGCCTGAAATGCCCTGCCGGATCGCGGTTCTGCACGCCGCAGGAACCGACAGTGGCCCAGCTTTCAAAAGGCGGCAGCGGCTGCGATGCCACGCTGCAAAGCTGGATCGAACCGCAAGACCCCGCGCCCGCCGCACCCGCCCGGACGCATCCCCGCCAGTACATGCTTGCCGACCTTCCTGCCCAATGCTCCGACGTCTTGCGCGCGCGCTGACCGCGGCTCCCCTGGCGCTGGTGCTGGCCGCCCTTGCCTCGTGGCAGCTTCCGGCTGGCGGGCATCATGCCGCAACCTTCCAATGGCGCGATGACGATCCGCGGTTCGGCGGGTTTTCCGGCCTTCGGCTGTCAGAGGACGGGCGCAGCTTCACCGCCATAACCGACAAGGGCAACTGGCTGACAGGCACGATCCGGCGTGACGGGCCGCACATCACCGATATCACGGCCACACCCCTATCCCCCCTGCGCAATCAGAAGGGCCAGCCGGTGGCGGTGGACGAATCCGACAGCGAGGGGCTGGAACTGGCACCGGACGGCACCGCCTTTGTCAGCTTCGAACAGCATATCGGGATCCGCCGCTATGCCGATCTGGACGGCCCGGCCGTGCAGATGCCGAACAAGCCCTTCGCCCGCATCGCCTTCAATGCAGGGCTGGAGGCGGTGGCGCTGGATGGGGCGGACCTGATCACCATCCCCGAAACGCCGCGCGACGGCGCATTCAACGTCTGGCGCCTGACGGATGACTGGCGCCGCGATTTCCAGATCCCTGCACGCGGTATTTTCCGCGTTGCCGATGCCGATGTTTTCGAAGGCCACCTTTATATCCTAGAGCGGGCCTTCCTTGGCATCGCCTTTTCCAGTCGCGTACGCCGCTTCGACATGCAAGGCGGGAACGAGGTGACGCTTCTGACCTCCCGCCCCGGAAAGTTCGACAATCTGGAAGGGCTTTCCGTCTGGCGCGACGGGGGCGACACGGTGCTGACCATGATTTCGGACGACAACTTCATGCCGTTCGAACGGACAGAGATCGTGGAATACCGCTTCCCCGACTGATCCTTTTGCGCTATACGCGCTGCCCTCAGGTTCCTCCGCCACCCTGCCAAAACGGATCATCCATGACGCGCGCACATCTTCCCTTCATCCTTGCGATGGCCGCAACGGTCGTCGCTTCGAACATCCTCGTGCAGGTCCGCTTCGGCGACTGGCTGACATGGGGAGCCTTCACCTATCCGCTGGCCTTTCTTGCCAATGACATCACCAACCGCATCTATGGCGCTCGTGCCGCGCGGCAGGTCGTGATCGCGGGCTTCGTCACCGGCCTTGCCTGCTCGCTCGTCGGAACGCAGATCCCGGGGGAGTTTGGCCCCCTTGTCACCTTCCGCGTGGCGCTTGCCTCTGCCGCGGCGTTTCTTGTGTCGCAGCTTCTGGACGTGTTCGTGTTCGACCGGCTGCGCGGTGCTGCATGGTGGCGCGCGCCTGCCGCCTCCACCCTGCTGGGCGCTTCGCTGGATACGGCCCTGTTCTTCAGTATCGCCTTTTCGGGCTGGCTGGTCTTCCTGAACCCGGCCGAAGATGTGGCATGGGCGAATGAAGGCGTGCCGCTGCTTGGAAGCGGGCCTGTGATGGCGCTTTGGATCTCGCTCGCCGCAGCCGACTGGTGCGTAAAAATCGGGCTGGCAATCGTTGCCCTTCTGCCATTCCGCCTGATCGTCAGGCGGATGACAGCATCTGTTGCGTGATGGGCGTTGACATCCACCACATCCGTGCCAACCTCCACTGTATCGGCAACACATTTGAAAGGAGGTGATCCAGTGTCTAGAGTGATATTGGAGAGAGGTGTCGGGACAGTCGGGAGGATCGACGGCTAAGGGCAGCCCCTTGGCGGAAGACCAACTGATTGGGATGATTCCTAACTGGCTCATCTCCTTGGATCTCGGAAAGGGTCGTCGGCCGTGGCGGCCCTTTCTCTATGAAATCATGCTGAACATAAACGAAACCATCACCATCGCCGACTGGGAACTGACGGAAAGCTTCATCCGCGCCTCCGGCCCCGGCGGGCAGAATGTCAACAAGGTCGCCACCGCGGTGGAGCTTCGCTTCGAGGCAGAGCGTTCGCCCAATCTCGCAGGGCCGGTGAAGACGCGGCTGAAGCGACTTGCGGGCCGCCGCTGGACGCAGGACGGCGCGCTGATTCTTCAGGTCGATGAAACCCGCAGCCAAGCGCGCAACCGCGAAATCGCGCGGGAGCGGCTGGCCGAACTGATCCGCAAGGCACTTGTCGCGCCCAAACGTCGCATCCCCACAAAGCCCACTCTTGGCAGCCAGCGCCGCCGCCTTGCCGCCAAGGCCAACCGGTCGCAGATCAAGGCCGGACGCGGCACGATCACCGATACCGACTGACGCCGGCATCGCAGCCGAAGGGCTGCGCGGGCACCCCCGCGGGATAGGGGGGCGCCCGCCCTTCCTCAGTTGCCGGCCATCGCCGACAGACCGCGCAGGATGTCCACGGCATAGGCCAGCTGGTAATCATCCTGGCGCAGCTTTGCCGTTTCCTCCACCAGTGCGCGGTCGGCTTCCAGCTGCTCGCGCTCCTCATCCGTCATCGAATCGTTCGACAGGATGCCCCGCAGGCTGGATTCCGAACGCGGATTCACGGCCGAGCCCTTTTCGGCATCCTCGGGCGTGGTGTCGGGATCGCGCTGCGGCTGGTCCACGACAACGTCGGGGGAAACACCAAGGGCCTGGATCGACCGCCCCGAGGGCGTGTAGTAACGCGCCGTCGTCAGGCGCATCGCCCCTTCCCCGCGCACGGGAACAACCGTCTGGACCGACCCCTTGCCGAAGCTTTTCGTGCCGACGACGATGGCGCGCTTGTGATCCTGCAACGCCCCCGCCACGATTTCCGAAGCGGAAGCGGAGCCTGCATTGATCAGCACCACGATCGGTTTCCCGTCCGCCAGATCCCCCGGCGTCGCGTTATAGCGTTCGTTGTCCTGCGCGTTCCGCCCGCGGGTGGAAACGATCTCGCCTTCGTTCAGGAACGCATCCGATACCTTGATGGCCTGCGTCAGAAGGCCGCCGGGGTTGTTGCGCAGATCCAGCACGATGCCGTTCACGTTCTCCATGCCGCCCAGTTCCTCGACCCGCTTCTTCATCTCGGCCTCCACCCCCGGATAGGTCTGGTCGTTGAAGGTCGAAACCCGCAGCACCAGCGTATGCCCGCCCACCGTGCTGGACCGAACGGCCGTCAGCTTGATCGTGTCGCGCACCATGGAAACATCGAACGGTTCGGCGCGGCCTTCCCGCACCACCGTCACCACGATCTCCGAGCCGACCGGCCCACGCATCTTGTCCACCGCCTCGTCCAGCGGCAGGCCTTGCAACGATTCGCCATCCACGGCCGTGATGAAATCGCCCGGCTGCAGCCCCGCCGCAGCCGCAGGCGTGTCATCCATGGGCGTGACGACCTTCACGAAGCCGTCTTCCTGCGTGACCTCCAGCCCCAGCCCGCCGAATTCTCCGCGCGTCTGCACCTGCATGTCGCTGAAGGCATCGGGCGGCATATAGCTGGAATGCGGGTCCAGCGATGTCAGCATCCCGCTGATCGCGGAATCGATCAATTCCTTGGAATCGACCTCTTCGACATACTGGTTGCGGATACGCTCGAACACGTCGCCGAACAGATCAAGCTGTTCATAGATCGAGGATTCATGCTTCTGTTCCTGCGCGATCAGCGGCGCGGCCAGCTGCGTGGTGGCCAGAACACCTGCCACGGTGCCGCCAAGCGCGGCCAGAACATATTTCCTCATCTCTCGTCCTATCTTCCCCGAAGCCCTGTGAACCAGTCGGCGGGATCAACCGGCCCCGTTCCCTGCCGCATTTCCAGATACAGCGTCTCCGTCACGATCGGGGTCTGCGCATCTGCCGCCTTGTCCAGAAACTCCACCAGACCCTGATCGCTGCCGGGCATCAACCCCAAAGCGGCCCCCGCAGGCACCACCTCGCCCACTTCGCCATACACGGTTTCCATGCCCGCGATCACCATCAGATACCCGTCGCCCGGTTCAAGGATCATCACGTTTCCGTAGTCGGTCAACGGCCCGCGATAGCGGATGGTGGCGGCGGCAGGCGCCGTAACCAGCGCGCCAGAGGCAGCGGCAAGAATGATACCGGGCCGCCGGACGCCCGCGGCATCCGCCTCGTTCGCCCTGCGGATCAGCGTTCCGTGGACCGGCAGGGGCAACTTGCCCTTAGACTGGGCGAAACCGGGTGGCATGCCAGCAGGATCCAGCCCCGCCGCGAAGGCATCCAGCGTGTCGGAGCTTTCAAGAAGCGCACGCAGCACGGCCGGATCATCGACGAACCGGCGCGGCAGATCGGTCCGGTCCGAGATTGCCTGCCCCAGCGCCACCCGTGCCTGTTGCGCGGTCCCAAGGCCCTCGGCCAGCGTTTCCACCGCCGCGTGCCGCACGGCGCGCAGGTTCTGCAACTCGGTCAGTTCCGCGCGCAAGGCATCCGCTTCGGCCTGAAGTGCGGGGGCGATATCGGCCATGATCATGCCGGTGCGCACCGTATCCAGCGGCCCACCGGGGTGCAGAAGCAACATCGGCCCCGGTTCCCCCTGCATGCGCGCCAGCGCCCCAAGCAACTGCGAGACCTGGCTCTGTTTCGCTTCCTGCTCGGCCTTCAGCGCGGTTTCGCGTGCCACAACCCCCCGCAGGCTTTCCCGAAGGGCGGCCAGCCCGTCTTCATAGGCCCCGATGGTACGGGTCAGGGCGGCGACACGGTCGCGTCCCGTCCGGGCGGCTTCCATGTCTCCCACGGCCCGGCGCAGGTCCGCCGCAGCCTGTTGCGCCTGTCCGGCCACATCCGCAGCCCAGACCGGCTGCGCCAGAAGGCACAGGATCAGGGCAGCGCGGCGTATCATGCGATCAGGCTCTTTCCCGTCATCTCGGCCGGTTGCGGCAGGCCCATCAACTGCAGCAGCGTCGGAGCCACATCGGCAAGGCGGCCATCGCGCAGCGTGGCACCTTCGGGCCCGCCGAACAGGATCGCCGGAACAAGGTTCGTGGTATGCGCCGTATGCGGCCCGCCGGTAACGGGATCCACCATCGTTTCGCAGTTGCCGTGATCGGCAATGACCAGCATCGCCCCGCCTGCCGCCTCAAGCGCCTGCAGCGCCTGACCAAGGCCGGTATCCACCGCCTCGCAGGCCGCCATCGCGGCTTCCAGCACGCCGGTATGGCCCACCATGTCGGGATTGGCAAAGTTGACCACGATCAGGTCATAGCCGTGGCGGATCGCGCCAACCAACTGCTCGGCCACCTCGGGCTCCGACATCTCGGGCTGAAGATCATAGGTCGCGACCTTGGGCGATTTTGGCATGAAGCGGTCTTCGGCCTGAAATGCCTGTTCGCGCCCGCCATTCAGGAAGAAAGTGACATGAGGGTACTTTTCCGTCTCGGCCAGCCGGAACTGCGTCTTGCCCTGCGCGGCCACCCATTCGCCCAGCGTGTTGACGATGGTCTGCTTGGGAAAGACGGTGGTCATGAAGGCATCATGCGCCTTGGAATAATCCACCATGCCCAGAACGGCAGCCCAGCGCACATCGCGGCGCGGGGCCGCATCAAAGGCCGGATCGGCCAGCGCGGACAGGATTTCCCGCGCACGGTCGGCGCGGAAGTTCAGGCAGAAGAAGCCGTCGCCATCCTTCACGCCCGCATAGCCACCGATCGCGGTGGGGGCGATGAACTCATCCGTTTCGCCGCGGGCATAGGCCAGATCCACCGCCTCGGCAGCGCCGGGTGCGGTTTCGCCCTGTGCCTCCACGATCGCCGACCATGCGCGCATCACCCGTTCCCACCGGTTATCGCGGTCCATCGCATAATATCGCCCCGACACGGTGCCCACGCGCACATCCTGCGGCAGCCCTTCCAGCAATTGCGCCATGAACCCGCGCGCCGACGAGGGCGCAACGTCGCGCCCGTCGGTCACGGCATGCAGCACCACCGGCACGCCCCGCGCCGCCACGGCCCGCGCTGCCGCCAGAACATGCACGATATGCCCATGCACCCCACCGTCCGAGATGACGCCCATCAGGTGCGCCGTCCCGCCGGTGGCCTTCAACCTGTCGGCAAACGCCACCAGTGCGGGGTTCTGCGCGAAGGAACCATCTTCGATCGCAAGATCGATCTGGCCCAGATCCATCGCCACGACGCGCCCTGCCCCGATATTGGTGTGGCCAACCTCGGAATTGCCCATCTGGCCCTTGGGCAGGCCCACATCGGGGCCAAACGTCACCAGCGTGGAATGCGGGCAGGTGGCCATCAGGCGGTCCATGTTGGGCGTGTGGGCCAGCGCGGGGGCGTTCGCCTCACGCTCGTCCCTCAGGCCCCAGCCATCCAGAATGCACAGAACGACGGGTTTGGTCATGGGCGGCCCTCCTTGCTCCGGCATGGTTGTAAGGTGCAAGGCCGGAGGCGGCAACCGTCAGCCGCGCTGGCGTTGCCGCATCCGGAAACGGGCGCGGTCATCATCGGAATATTCGCCGATGCAGCGGGGGCACGCGACGCCTTCTTCGTAATCGCGGTGCGCCCTGGCCTGCGCATCCACGGGCCGGCCGCAGGCGTGGCACATGCCATAGCTGCCCTGCCCCAGCCCGTGCGTAACTGATACCCGCTTGTCGAAGACATAGCATTCGCCGTTCCACAGGCTGTCTTCCTGCGGCACCTCTTCAAGATACTTCAGGATGCCGCCCTTCAGGTGGAACACATCCTCCACCCCCTGCCCCAGCAGGAAGTTGGTGGATTTTTCGCAGCGGATGCCACCGGTGCAAAACATCGCGACGCGCTTGTTGTGGAAGCGGGCCTTGTTTTCTTCCCACCATTGCGGGAATTCGCCGAAGGATCTGGTATGCGGATCGATCGCGCCTTCGAATGTGCCGATCTCCACCTCGTAATCGTTGCGGGTGTCGATCACCACGACGTCTGGCTGGCGGATCAGATCGTTCCAGTCTGCCGCCTGAACATAATGGCCAACGCGGGCACGGGGATCCACGTCCGGCTGGCCCATGGTCACGATCTCGCGCTTCAGACGAACCTTCAGCCGGTCGAACGGCATTTCCTGCGCAGTGCTTTCCTTCCATTCCAGATCCGCACAGCCGGGAAGCGCCCGGATGGCGTCCAGAACAGCGTCGATGCCGGCACGAGGGCCGGCGATGGTGCCATTGATCCCCTCGCCCGCGATCAGAAGCGATCCGCGCACGCCCCCGCCATCCGCCACGGCGCGCAGCGGCGCGATCAGGGCGGCAGGATCGGCAAAGCGGGTGAAGTGGTAAAGCGCGGCAACGGTGAACATGCCGCGCAGATGCGCCCAACGCCGGCGAAAATCAAGCCCGCCATTGACGACCGGCGGCAGGCCCCCTACCCATCATTGGCCTTCAAAGGGGGAAGGGGAAGCCGATGGACGCGTTGATCGTCATCGACGTGCAGAACGATTTCTGTCCCGGCGGCGCACTGGCCGTGGCCGAGGGCGACGCCATCATCCCGCGGATCAACGCGATGATGGCGGATCATCCCGTGCGCGTGCTGACGCAGGACTGGCATCCCGAGGGCCATTCCAGCTTTGCCGCCAATCACGGGGCCGAACCGTTTTCGATGACGCAGATGCCTTACGGGCCGCAGGTCCTGTGGCCCACGCATTGCGTGCAGGGCACGGACGGCGCGGCATTTCATCCCGATCTGCAAACGGCACCTGCGGATCTTATCCTGCGCAAGGGCTTCCGCAGCGCCATCGACAGCTATTCCGCCTTTTACGAAAATGACCGGACCACGCCGACGGGGCTGGACGGGTATCTGCGCGCGCGGGGCGTGACGGCGGTGACGCTGGCCGGCCTTGCGACAGATTTCTGCGTTGCCTTTTCGGCGCTGGATGCCGCGCGGCTGGGCTTTGACGTCCGCGTGGCGCTTGGCGCCAGCCGCGCAATCGACCTGAACGGATCGCTGGAGGAGGCGCGCGGGAGGATGCGCGCCGCCGGCGTGATACTGGAGGACTGAGATGGTCGATATCGCGACCCGCGTGCACAATCACAAATGGAAGATCGATCCAATCGTCCGGTCCCTGATCGACACGGATTTCTATAAACTGCTGATGTGCCAGTCGATCCTGCGCAACCGCCCGCAGACGGTCGTGAAGTTCAGCCTGATCAACCGCAGCACTTCGATCCGGCTGGCAGACCTGATCGACGAGGGGGAGTTGCGCCAGCAGCTTGATCACGTGCGCAGCCTGCGCCTGACGCGGGGCGAATCGACATGGCTGCGCGGCAACACCTTTTACGGCAAGCGCCAGATGTTCAGCTCTGAATTCATGGAGTGGTTCGAGAATCTGCAGCTGCCCCCCTATCACCTTGAAAAGAAGGACGGCCAGTACGAGCTGACATTCGAAGGCAAATGGCCCGAGGTGATGCTGTGGGAAATTCCCGCGCTGGCGATCCTGGTGGAGCTTCGCTCGCGCGCGGTGCTGGAACGCATGGGCCGGTTCGAGATCCAGGTGCTGTATGCCCGCGCCATGTCGAAGCTGTGGGAAAAGATCGAACGCCTGAAAAAGATCGACGGTCTGCTGATTGCCGATTTCGGCACCCGCCGCCGCCATTCCTTCCTGTGGCAGGACTGGTGCGTGCAGGCGATGATGGAAGGCTTGGGCGACCGGTTCACCGGCACCTCCAACTGCCTGATCGCCATGCGCCGCGAGGTGGAGGCGATCGGCACCAACGCGCACGAGTTGCCGATGGTCACGGCAGCACTGGCCGAAACCGATGCCGAACTGGCGCAGTCACCCTACAAGGTCATGGCCGACTGGCACGAGGAGCATGAGGGCAACCTGCGCGTCATGCTGCCCGATACCTTCGGCAGCGATGGCTTCCTGTCCCGCGCCCCCGACTGGCTGACGAAATGGACCGGCATCCGGCTTGATTCCGGCGACCCCGCCGAAGGTGCGGAACGCGCGATCCGCTGGTGGCAGGACCGGGGCGAGGATCCGCGCGACAAGCTGATCATCTTTTCGGACGGGCTGGACGTGGAAAAGATCGAGGAACTGCACGCGCAGTTCACCGGACGCGTGCGCGTGTCCTTCGGCTGGGGCACAATGCTGACCAACGATTTCCGCGGCCTTGTGCCCGACGGCGCACTTGATCCGTTCAGCCTTGTCTGCAAGGCCGTTTCCGCCGATGGCCGCCCCACGGTGAAGCTGTCGGACAATCCCAGCAAGGCCCTTGGCCCCGCCGATCAGGTCGCCCGCTACAAGCGCGTCTTCGGCGTGGGCGAACAGGTGGCATACGACGTGAAGGTGTAAGATGACCGACCTGCCCTATCGCCCCTGCGTGGGCGTTATGCTGATCAACGGTGACGGGCTGATATTCGCAGGCCGCCGCATCGACAGCACGGCTCCTGCATGGCAGATGCCGCAAGGCGGGATCGACCAGGGCGAAGAGCCCGAGGCCGCCGCCCTGCGCGAGCTGTGGGAGGAAACCGGCGTCACCGCCGATCTGGTGGACCAGATCGGCCAGACCGATGACTGGGTCACCTATGATCTGCCGCCCGAACTTCTGGGAAAGGTCTGGGGCGGCAAGTATCGCGGCCAGCGCCAGAAGTGGTTCCTGTTCCGCTTCAAGGGCAGCGACGACCAAGTGCGCATCGACAGCGACCATCCGGAGTTTTCCGAATGGCGATGGATAGATGCGGATGCGATGATCGCCGCGATCGTGCCGTTCAAGCGTGACGTTTATGAACAGGTCGTGGCGGCATTCCGCACCCACCTTGCCTGACGGCATTCTGGTCTTGCACAAGGCGCCCGTTCAGGGCGCTTTTCCTGCGGAGGGGCGATGTGGCGGGGCGGGCGGTCTTTTTTCGGCGGGGGGTGGTGCATCGGGCCGCCCGCCGCGTTACCTTCCCCGCAGGTTCAGCAACGGAGCTTCCATGTCCATCCGCATCAACGACATCGCGCCCGATTTCACCGCCGAGTCCACCGCCGGCACGATCCGCTTTCACGAATGGCTGGGCGACAGCTATGGCATCGTCTTCAGCCACCCGCGTGATTTTACCCCCGTTTGCACAACCGAATTCAGCGCCGTGGCGCAGCTTGCGAACGAATTTGCCAAGCGCAATACCAAGGTGATCGGCGTGTCCGTCGATACGGTGGACGAACACCAGAAGTGGAAGCGCGACATCGAGGCTGTTGCCGGAAATCCCGCCGACTTTCCGATCATCGACGACACCTCGCTGACCGTGTCGAAAGCCTATGACATGCTGCCGGCCGAGTTCTATGCGCCAACGGAAGGGCGCACCCCCGCCCATACCGCCACCGTGCGCACGGTCTACCTGATCGGGCCGGACAAGAAGGTGCGGCTGACCATTTCCTATCCGATGTCGGTGGGCCGCAACTTCGCCGAAATCCTGCGCGCACTGGATGCGGTGCAGGCCACCGACGGCGTTCCGATCGCAACGCCCGCCAACTGGCAGCCCGGCCAGGACGTCATCGTGGCGCTGAGCCTGAACGACGATCAGGCAAAGGAACGCTTCGGCGATCTGGACATCAAGCTGCCCTACCTGCGGTTTGCCAAGCAGCCTTGAAACCGTCGCGTCACTGACGCAGGCTCCTCCGCGTCCACGGAGGAGCCGACATGACCCTGTTTCCAGCGAAATCCTATCCGACCCTGCCTGTGAAGGGTGAAACGGACACCTATCCGGTGCACCGCATCTTCTGCGTCGGCCAGAACTATGCCGACCACGCGAAAGAGGTCGGATCGTCGGTCGATCCCGAAGCCCCGTTCTTCTTCATGAAGGATGCCCAAGCCCTTGTCCCCACGGGCGAGACGATCCCCCTCGCCCCCGGCACGGACAATCTGCATTACGAAATGGAGCTGGTGATCGCCCTTGGCGCGCCCCTTTTCAACGCGACCGAGGATCAGGCGCGCGCCGCGATCTTTGGTTATGCCTGCGGGCTGGACATGACACGCCGCGACCTTCAGGCCGCCGCCAAGGCCAAGGGCCGTCCGTGGGATTTCGCCAAGAACTTTGAACAGTCCGCCATTCTGGCCTCGATCAGCCGCGACTTCACCCCTGCAAACCAGCGCATCTGGCTGACCCTTGACGGCCAGTTGCGCCAGGACGGCACCATCGCAGACATGGTTCGCGGCCCGGTGGAAGTGCTGACCTATCTTTCGCGCTTCTATCATCTGGATGCGGGCGATCTGGTGTTCACCGGAACGCCCGCCGGAATCGGTGCGGTGACAGCAGGCAGCCGCGTCGAGGGCGGGATCGAGGGGCTGGAGCCGGTCGCCGTCACCTACGCCGCGTAATCGCGCGCAAAGGCGGTCAGGCGGCGCGTCAGCCCGTCCAGCGGGTTGGCCGCCAGACGGGCATAGATGCGAAGGCGCTCCGGCGGGATCGGAGCCCCCTTGCGCAGGTGATACCAGTCATCCGCTGCAACACGGGCGGGCATGTCCGCCACGGGCCCCGCTTCGGGGATCAGCTGCGCCAGCGGCACCTCGTCCAGGCGCGACAGCGCGGCTTTCGGCCATTCGCTGGCGTAATAGCGCCAAGGCAGCTGCGCTTCGTAATGGGCTTTCAGGAAGGCGCCGTAATCATCCAGCGGCAGCGCCCCGTCATAAGGATCGCCTTCGGAATACTGCGAGGGCCGCACCGGATGCGTCACCAGCCCGTCCGGCCCCAAGGTCCGGTAAGCGCCCGGCCATGTCACGGTGGAGGGAACGGCGTGGTTGGCCAGCACGCGCCCATCCGCCCCGCCCAGCCACAGATCTGCATCAAGGTGGTAATGGGCCGTCATGACATGCCCGATGCCTGTCTGCCGCAACGCCTCGGCCACGCCCGCACGGGCCGGATCGGGCTGGCCATCGCGAAGCGGCAGATCAAGCGCAAGGGCGCGGTCGGCCGGTTCGATCATCGGATAATGCGAGATGGTGATCAGCCTTTTGCCACCATCGCGTGCGCGGCGCGCCACATCGGCCATCCATGCGGCCAGATAAGGACGATCCCGCAGGACCGGCCCCCAGCCTTGGGAATTAGGGTCCGCCACCGGATCCAGCGCGCCCGCCGCAGGCTGCGCCACCGGGGGGAAATGGTTGGCATCAACGGACAGGATCCAAAGATCCTCCGCCGGTTCCACAAGATAGGAGGCGTCGATTTGCCGGTGCGTGATCCCCCCGGCCGTCAGGTCATAAGCCCGCGCTGCCCAGTCTGCCGTGCCGAAAGGCGTTTCCCAGTGCAGATCGCGCGGATCGGGGGTGAAGCCAAGGCCGGGCAGCAGGGCCAGCGCCTCGGGATAGCCGAGGCTGCGCATGCCCGGATCCAGCACATCCGCCCCCGGGGCGCTGCACCGGCGCTGCACGCCGCCCTGCGCCAGATAGCTTTGCATCAGGTGGCGGCCCCGCATCCCGAACATGTCATGGTTGCCGGGCACCATCAGGAACCGCATGCCCCGCGCCTCATGCTCGGCCAGAATGGCGCGTGCCGTGCGCAGATCCGTTTCCTGCCCGTCATCGGTCAGATCGCCAAGGATCAGGACAAGGCCGATCCCCTGCGCCTCCATCCCCTCCAGCGCGGCGCGGAAAGCGGGAACGCTTTCGTTATATACGCGCGACGAGGCCATCGTGTCGGCCAGCGGGCGAAGGGCCGGCCCCTCGATGCCGGGGATGCGCGTTGCATGGACATGCGGATCGGCAAGAAGGCCGATGCGGTGGCTGTAGGGGTCGGTCATGGCAGGCTCCGTCAGGACGGGGCGGCAATACGACATCCCTGTGACAACCCCGTGACGGCAGCCATTCCTTGCGGTCGCGGCCCAAAGCGCATAGCTGAAAGAAGATCATCCGCATCCGGAACGGCCATGACACTCCACCTGCACAAAAGCGACCTGCCCGACGGCCTGACCCTCGGCCCCGTGGTCGCGATTGACACCGAAACCATGGGACTGGACCCGCGCCGCGACCGGCTGTGCGTCGTGCAGCTGTCGGCGGGTGACGGGGATGCGCATCTTGTGCAGATCGCGCGCGGGCAAACGCGGGCGCCGAACCTTGAACGCCTGCTGGCCGATCCGGACGTCGTGAAGCTGTTCCACTATGGCCGCTTCGATATTGCCGCGCTTCAGAACGCCTTCGGGGTCACGGCCGCGCCGGTCTGGTGCACCAAGATCGCCTCCAAGCTGATCCGCACCTTCACCGACCGGCACGGGCTGAAATACCTGCTGTCCGAACTGGTGGGGGTGGACGTGTCCAAGCAGCAGCAAACCTCGGACTGGGGCGCGGAGGAGCTGACGCAGGCCCAGATGGATTACGCCGCCTCGGACGTGCTGCACCTGCACGCGCTGAAGGCTGAACTGGAAAAACGCCTCGCACGCGAGGGGCGGACGGAACTGGCCCAGCGCTGCTTCGATTTCCTGCCCACGCGCGCACAGCTGGACCTGATGGGATGGGACGAGCCGAATGACATCTTCCGCCACTGACTACCTTGCCGCCGCCCGCCGCGTGATCGAGATCGAGGCGCAGGCCCTGACCGCGCTGGGCGTGGCGCTGGATGAAACCTTCGCCGACGCGGTGGAGATGATCCTGCGTGCCCGTGGCCGCGTAATCGTTTCCGGCATGGGCAAGTCGGGGCATATCGCGCGCAAGATCGCGGCTACCCTTGCCTCTACCGGCACGCCGGCGCAATTCGTGCACCCAGCCGAGGCGAGCCATGGCGATCTGGGCATGGTCACCGCCGAGGATGTGGCGCTGGTCCTGTCCAATTCGGGCGAAACGCCGGAACTGGCGGATCTGGTGGCCCATACGCGGCGATTTTCGATCCCGCTGATCGGCATCGCCTCGCGCCCTGATTCGACGCTGCTGCGGCAGGCCGATGTGGCGCTGGTCCTGCCCGCCGCGGCCGAGGCATGCGGCACGGGCGTGGTGCCCACGACCTCCACCACCATGACGCTGGCGCTGGGCGATGCACTGGCCGTGGCGCTGATGGAACACCGGCAGTTCACACCCGAACATTTCCGCATCTTCCACCCGGGCGGCAAGCTGGGCGCAAGACTGGCCCGCGTGGCGGACCTGATGCACACCGACCTGCCGCTGGTGCCCTTCGACATGCCCATGACCGAGGCGCTTCTGGTGATGAGCGGCAAGGGCCTTGGCGTTCTGGGCGTGACCGAAGGGGACCGGCTGACCGGCATCATCACCGACGGCGACCTTCGCCGCCACATGGCGGGCCTTCTGGGCCATACCACCGGCGAAGTGATGACCCGCGGCCCCCGCACCAGCACCCCCGAGGCGCTGGCCGAAAAGGCCGTGGCCGTCATGCAGGACCGCAAGATCACCGCCCTGTTCGTGGTGGAAGGCGAACGCCCCGTCGGCCTGATCCAGATCCACGATTGCCTGCGCGCCGGGATCGTCTGACATGGCGAAGATCACGGACCGGCATACCCGTCTTGTGGCCTGGCTGAAGGTGATCCTTCCGCTGGCGGCGCTGGTGATGCTGTCCACGATCTTTCTGGTTTCCCGCACGGTGAACCCCGAAGACGCGATCCCCTATGCCGAGGTGGACGTGACCGGACGCGCCATGGATCCGCGCCTGACGCAGCCCACATGGTCCGGCCTGACGGGCGATGGCGCGCGGCTGAACATTGCCGCCGCCGAAGCCCGCCCACCTGCCGAAGGGCGCGCGGCCACCATCACCGCCCTGCGCGCCGACCTGACCACCCCCGACGGCGTGGAAACGCGGATGCAGGCCGGAAGCGGTACCTTCGACGGAGAGGCCGGCATCATCGAGATGTCGGGGCAGGTGCGGCTGCACAACACGCTTGGCTATGACATCCGCCTGCCCTCGCTGACTGCCCGCACCGATGCCACGCGGCTGGAAGGACAGGGCCCCGTGACGGCAACGGCCCCCATGGGCCAACTTACCGCGGGCGGAATGGTGCTGAAAACCGATGGTGAGACCGATTACCGGCTGGACTTCACGGACGGGGTCAAGCTGATATACACCCCATCCAACTGACCCAACCCCCGGTGCCCTGATGCTGAAAGCGCTGATTCTGCTTGCCTGCCTGTCATCCCCCGCACTGGCTGTTGCCCAGACCGCACAGATCGAGATGGGCGGGATGCGTCAGGATACCTCGGCCCCCGTCAGCGTGGATGCCGATCAGCTTTCGGTGGATCAGGCCAGCGGTCAGGCGACCTTCACCGGCAATGTACGCGTCAGCCAAGGCGAATTGCGGCTGGCGGCAGATACCGTGCAGGTCGAATACGGCGCCGACGAGGGCGAGATCCGCGCCCTTCAGGCCAGCGGCAATGTGACGCTGGCCAATGAAAGCATCGCCGCCGAGGCGCAGGAGGCCAGCTATACCATCGCCTCGGGCCTGATCGAGATGACGGGCGACGTGTTGCTGACGCAGGGGCAAAGCACCATCGCGGGACAGCGGCTGGTGATCGACGCCGCCGCCGGCACCGGCCGGATGGAAGGCCGTGTGCGGACCACCTTCCGCCCCGGAGCGTCGCAATGACGGTGCAGGGCCTTGCCGTCCGCAACCTGCGCAAAAGCTACAAGCGCCGTCCGGTGATCCGCGATGTCTCGCTGGACTTGAAGCGGGGCGAGGTTGTGGCCCTGCTGGGCCCGAACGGGTCGGGCAAGACCACCTGCTTTTACGCGATCGCGGGGCTTGTCACGCCCGAAGGCGGCGAGGTGCTGATCGACGGGCGCGACGTGACTGCCCTTCCGATGTATCGCCGCGCGCGGCTGGGCATCGGCTATCTGCCGCAGGAGGTATCGATTTTCCGCGGCCTGTCGGTGGAGGACAACATCCTTGCCGTTCTGGAAATCCGCGAGCCGGACCCAAAGCGCCGGCGCGAACGGCTGGAGGAGCTGCTTTCGGATTTCTCCATCACCCATATCCGCCGGGCCCCTGCCCTTGCGCTTTCGGGCGGGGAACGCCGCCGGGCCGAGATTGCGCGCTGCCTTGCCGCCGACCCCTCCTATGTCCTTCTGGATGAACCTTTCGCGGGCGTGGACCCGATCGCCGTGGCCGAGATCCGCCACCTGGTGCATGATCTGAAAGGCCGTGGCCTTGGCGTGCTGATCACCGACCACAACGTTCGCGAAACGCTGGGAATCGTTGATCGTGCTTACATCCTGCATGATGGCACGATCCTGAAAAGCGGCTCCACCGAAGAGATCGTTGCCGATCCGATGGTGCGGCAGGTTTATCTTGGGGAAAGCTTCACGCTTGCCTGAACATGCCGATTGTGTCGGCCTTGTAAAAACGAACACTGGATTTCACGCGCCACATCCCCATCATTGAAGTATGGGCCTTCAAGGTCCACTCTTCTGAAGGAGGATGACCATGCGCTACCAGATCACCGGCAAACAGATCGACATCGGCGACGCGTTGCAAACCCATGTCCGGTCGGAACTGGGCGAACTTATTGAAAAATATGCGCAGCGCCCCACCGACGCCATGATCTTCTTTTCCCGAATAGCGCATGAATACACCTGCGAAGTCGTGATGCATCTGTCGACCGGGTTGAACATTTCGGCCAATGGCCGTGCAAGCGAAATCTATGCCGCGTTCGAAGCCGCGCGTGAACGGATGGACAAGCAGGTCCGCCGCTACAAACGCCGCCTGCGCGATCACCAGCGCGAACGGACGACCCCGGTTGAATTCGGTGGCGCATCCTCCTATATCCTCGCGCCATCGGAAGAGGCCGACGAGCCCGAAGATCATGTATGGCAGCCGATGATCGTTGCCGAGACGGAGGCCCGCGTGCCCTCCATCACGGTGGGCGAGGCGGTCATGCAGCTGGAACTTGGGGGGCAGCAGATGCTTGTCTTCCGCAATGAAGGACATGGGGGCGTGAATGTCGTATACCGTCGCGAAGACGGAAATATCGGCTGGATCGACCCGCGCAACAGCCGATAGAGGCCGGAACCGGCCGGGGATGCCATGGAACTGAGCAAGATTCTCGCGCCGGAAGCCGTGCGCGTGACAGGCCATTTGACGAGCAAGAAGCGCTTGTTCCAAGAGCTGGGCGATATTGCGGCCGCAGCCTATGGACTGACGGCTGCAAGCGCCACGGATGGCCTGCAGGAACGTGAAAGCCTTGGCCCCACGGGCGTGGGCCATGGCATCGCCCTGCCCCATG
Organism: Falsirhodobacter deserti; assembly: GCF_004015795.1. Lineage (GTDB taxonomy): Bacteria > Pseudomonadota > Alphaproteobacteria > Rhodobacterales > Rhodobacteraceae > Falsirhodobacter > Falsirhodobacter deserti. The sequence goes on from NZ_ML137218.1 coordinate 2,131,622, forward strand.
CCCGGCTGCACAACCTGCCGGGCATTCAGGGCGTGTTCATCCGGCTGGAAAAGCCGCTGGACTATGACAGCGTGGATCGCCAGCCTGTTGATCTGGTGTTTGCTCTGTTCGCCCCGAAGGATTCGGGCGTGGACCACCTGAAGGCGCTGGCGCTGGTGTCGCGCACGATGCGCGACGCTTCCATCTGCCAGAAGCTGCGCGCCAATGCCGATCCGGCCAAGCTTTACGCCATCCTGACGGAAACGCGCGGAACACAGGCGGCCTAACCGCCGTCGCGCCAGTCGCCGAAGCCGAACGTCTCGTAATCGCGGTGATAGGCTTCGCGCGCTGCCGCTTCGATCTCGTCATCCACGAGGGCTGCCAGTGGAACGGCTTCTGCCGCCGGGGCCGGCAAAGGCGGCGCAGGCATGTCGAACTGCGAGGCGAAGAAGGCCAGCCCTTCGGCCAACCTGTCCTCGCGCAGGATCAGGTCGGGGCTGCGGAACTGGCCGAAGCCGTCCAGCATCGCGACCTGAGAGGCGAAGCCCCCCTCGGCCCGCATGCCCGACTGGCCCGCGACATGCAGTTTCAGAAACCGCAGGAATGCCAGAAACGCCGCGCGATGATCCTCCAGCCTCATCTGCTGCCCCGGTGCGGGAAGCGGCAGATCATAGCGGCGGATCAACTGCTGGCGAAATCCCGGCAGCGCGTTTGACAGGATCTGGGTGCAAAAGGCCGTATGCGCCCGTGCCAGGGGATGCCGCAGCACCGTGAAGCTGCGATAGGCGCCCAGCCGGCCGCGCCATTGCCGGAATGTGCGCCCATCCATCTTTTCCACCACTCCGCCCGCAAATGCGCCCAACCACGCGGCCACCTGATCGTCCGGCCCGTTGCGCATCGGCAGATACAGGGCCGGCACCTCTGCCCCCGCGATGAAGGTGGGCAGCGGGGCGCCGCGGCGCGGTTCGAAATTCGGGATGCGGGCAAAATGGAATCGGTCGATGCGGGCCAGGGCTTCTTCGACGGCATCCGGATTTTCGACCTTATCCGAAAGCGGTTCGGGGTTCTGCTTCTTCAGCTTGCCGTCCAGCGCCTCCAGCCGCCCTTCGACCCCAAGGAACGAGGCGAGGCCGTTCAGCACGTCGATGTCCTGCACATCCTCGTAATCGATGTGGAACGCCGTTTGCCCGCTGACCTGAAGGCGGTGCAGGACATGCTGGTAGAACAGGCCCAGATCATCCACATGGCGTTCGAATTCTTCAGGATTGAAGCGGACGCGGGCGCTGCGGGCCTTGCCGGCATGTGTCAGCTTCCATTGCCCCGTTTCGCGCGCGATCAGCAACGAGACATAGGATTCCAGCGGATTGCGCGTCAGGATGATCTTGGCGCAGGAAGGGTCGGCCAGCACGGCCTCCGTCACGCGCGGATCATGGTCCTGAAACTGCCGGAAGCCGGCCAACCCGTCTGTTTGTGCGCGCATGGCGGACAGCACCGCCAGCGGGTCGGCATTGCGGGCGGCCATGTCCATTCCGAACATCTCGGTCTGGTTCAGCTTGCCCATGAAGCTTGGGTTGAACACCTCGCCATGGCAGGCGATGCCCGCAATGGCGTTGAGGTTGGCTTCCAGAAAGTTGGAGCCGGTCCGCATGGCGGCAAACATGACGAAGCTGGTGAAGGGCATTTCAACTCACAAGATAAGGCCGGTTCTGCCGGTCATCGGTGTGGAACATATCGCTGGCGGGATAGTCGCCCATCACCATCGGCTGCATGCCGTGGTTTCGCAGATCCTGAAGAAAGCGGCCGAACCCCGCCAGATCCACAACCTGCGGCGCCGATGTCAGGCGTGGGCGCAGGCGCGGGGCGGTTTCTTCCACGATGGTTTGAAGGGGTTCAAGCGGATGGTCCAGAAATTCGGCCAGCGACCAGATCCGCACATGCGCCTTGACCCAGTGCAGGTTCAGCAGCTCAAGAAGCTCCATCTCCACCCGCTGAAGCCGGGCCGCCTCGCGGCGGATATCGGCAAAGGGAAGGCCCGAGCGATAAAGCGGCACCGCCCATGCCCCCGTGACAACGAAGATATGTGCGTTCGGATCGGCAGCCATGAAGCTGTTGATCTTCTGGTTGTCGGCCGGACCGAACATGAAGCATTGGTGTTCGGGCCGCGTGTTCCAGATCAGGCTGGCAAGGAAGCTTTTCGGGTTGTAATCGCGCAGCTTCGCGCTGTCGGACAGCCCGCCGTGGTAAACGGTTTCCCCGCCCGCAAATTCCACCCGTTCCGGGCCAAAGATATGGCCATGCACGCGGGTATCCGTGATCTGTGCCAGCCAGTTTTGAAAATCCGGGATCAACTCGGCGAACCCCTGAAACAGCGAGTACCGGCCTGCGGTCTTGCCATTCTCGAAGTTGTCGACGGGAAAGCGGCTTTGCATGTAAAGCCCGGCCCGCCCCTTCAAGCGCCGTTCTTTCGCGGCAGAAAACAGCCGGTCGACCCGGCCGGGATTGGGTTCGGCGTTCGGCGGGCGAAGCTCTTTCGGGGCAAGGAAGGCCTCGTAAAGACGGTCGGCATGCGCCCAGGCCTTGCGTGCGACGAAATAATCTGACCGGCGCAGAAGCGACAGGTGATCGTCATAGAAGATGTGCGGCTTGCCTTGGAAATCGAACTTGAACAGCGTCAGTGACCGACTTTCCACGTTGGAGGAATATCGCCGCACCAGCGTCTGGAAGTAGCTTTCGTCAGGAATCCAGACCCGCCGGAAATACCTGTCATGATGTGCGCGGTCCGGACTTTCCAGAATGGCCGCCAGCGTTTGCCGCGTCAGGCACCACCACTGGCTGCCCAGATGCGGCACGAGCCCTGCCGGTATGCGCCGCCGCAACCCCATCCGCCGTTGCACCCGCACCGAAAGATCGAACAACCGGCGGTGCCGCCGCCACGAGAACGGGAAGAACAACCGGAACCGCTCGATGTTCAGCCCGCCGATCGTCCAGCCGACCTCTTCGGTCATGACAGATTCGATAAAATCGGTGTCGGGCCGTTCATCCAGATAAGCGGCCAGTTCAGAGACGGGGCGCAATGGCAGGCACGAACCCGAGGCGAGGAAGACGTGATTCACGTCCGCATACTCGCGCAGCATCAGGCTGGTAGCCTCTTGCGTGGCCGCGACGATGTTCCACCCGCCCCATTGGCAGCGGTGGCGCGGGCTGAACCGGACCAGCTTGCGCAGGTCCGCCAGGCTGGACCGCATCTCGCGGAAGACGCGCTGGCGCACGCGTGCATCGACATGGATGACCACCGGGCACCCCTGTTCGGCCCAGTGCCGGGCCACCTGCGCCGCACGATCCAGCGCGGTGTGGCACAGCATGACGAAGCCCACGGTCATGCCCAGTTCCCCTTCGACATCAGGCCAAGAATCTCCAGCTGGCGCCAGTTCACGTATTGCTGGCTCCACCTTGTCCAAAGATCGGGGTGCTGGGCCACCTGTTCGCGATAGGCAATGTATTCGCGGCTTTGGGCATAGTGTTCGCCGCGGCGAACCTCTTCTTCCGCTTTCACCCCGAAGGTATCCAGGAACTTGGCATGCAACAGGCAGGCGGAAGGTTTTTCGCCGCCCCAGCGATCATAGGTGTTGTTGAGCCCGCGCGGCAGCATCATGTGGGTGGAGCTGATATAGGCATAGTTGCGATGCCAGCGTACCAGCGGGATCTTGTTCAGCGCAGGGGCAGACTGCGGTTGATCGGCGAAGAAGGCGCGGCTGCGCGGGCCGCCCTGTATCCACAGGTTGCCATAGCGCCCGTTGCGACTGATCTGGTAATTTCCGCTGTCGAACCAGCAGGCGATCTCGAACGGATCCTGTCCTTCACGGTATGGGCGCGCATCGATCGGCCCTTGCGGATACATATCCAGCAGCATCGCCGACAACGACCGGACCGATGAGCTTTCCAGCCAATCCGTCAGCGCGCGCAGCGGCCGTGTATCGCAGAAGGGATAGACAAGGAATTCATCCGGATCGACCGTCAGGCACCAATGCCCGTGGGCGAAACGGCGCTGCAGCCCGTTCAGCCAGTCCACGCCGAAATAGGCCCGCTTGTAGCTTTGATGCGTGACCCAGACCGACGTGTCGGGCTGCCGCACAAGGTAATCGCGCGACCCGTCATCGCTGCCGTTATCCACGAACAGGAAGTGGTTGACCCCAAGCCGACGATAATAATCCAGGAAATACGGCAGTCTGATCCGTTCGTTCCGCAGGGTGGAAAAAAGAAGAATATCGCCGCGCCTGATGCGTCCGGTCCGGTTGGCGACAGCAGTCAGGTCACGCTGACGCTGGCGGGCGCGCAGATGCCACATCTCACGGCTCAGGCGAAGCCGGAATGTCGACATCAAGCTCACCACCGCACCTCCCTGAAAATTATTAGGAAATTTTTAGGGATTAACTGCAGCGCTGTAAACATGTGTTCATGCCCACCCCCCGCGGGACATCAGGCCAAGCGACTCAAGTTGCCGCCAACCGGTCAGGCGCTGGGCGTGACGATGCCAAAGATCCGGATTTGCTGCCACGGCGTCATAATACCCTGCGTAAAGGTTTCCGTCGAAGAAATGCTCCCCCCTCGCTTTTTCGATGATGGCACGGGCGGGTGCAGAGTCGAGGAACTTCGTGTGCAAAAGTACACCCGACGACATCTCTCCCCCGTCTTCGGCATAAACCCGGTTCAGGCGGCGAGGCAGGGCCGAGTGGGTGGAGTTGACGTAAGCATAGTGGCGCCGCCACCGGATCAGCGGCACCTTGTTCAGGGTTGGCCCGCGCCTCGGGTCATCAAGCAGCGCACGGCTGCGCGGGCCGCCCTGTATCCAAAGGTTGCGCATCCGCGGCTGCACGCGGACGGAATAGTTGCCGTGATCGAACCAGCACAGGTGGCGCAGTGGATCGTCGTCCTCGGGCTGCAGACCGACCGGGCCTTTCGGGAACAGATCCAGCATCATCGCGGGAAACATCTGCTGGCCTGTCCGGTCCAGCCAGTTTGTCAGCGCATGCAGATCGCGGGTTTCCCAATGCGGGTATATCAGCAGTTCATCCGCATCCAGCGTCAGGCACCAATGACCGTCGCCGTGACGCATCAGAAGCCATGTCGTCCAGTCCAGCCCGAACCTTGCCGCCTTGTATCCGGCCTTGGTGGACCAGAGCGAGACGTCGGGCTGATCCCGCAGATATTCGCAGGATCCGTCATTGCTGTGATTGTCGACGATCAGGAAGTGCCGGACGCCAAGGCGGCGACAGTGATCAAGGAAAAACGGCAGGCGTGAACGTTCGTTCCGGATGGTTGCAAAGGACAGGATCGCGCCGGGCCTGATCGACGCCGTCCGGTCGCACAGCGCCTGCAGATCATGGCGGGCGCGGCGGGCGCGGCGCAGAAGGCGCTGGCGCTTCCACCACAGCCCATAAGCGATGCGCCATTCGCGGAGCGAATGGCGCAGGGGTGGCAGCTCCAGAATGGCTGCTGGCGGTGCGGTCGGGCTCCGCCAGAGCACGATTTACTGGGCCAGCTTTTGCGCAGCCACCACGTCGGTCAGGAAGTGGCTGAATTCGTCCCGCAGATCGTCGCGCGCCAGGCCAAAGGCCACGGTTGCCTGCAGGAAGCCTGCCTTGGAACCGCAGTCGTAACGCTGGCCCTTGAAGCGGAAGCCGTAGACGTTGTTCGACGTCTCTATCTCGCGCGCGATGGCGTCGGTCAGCTGGATTTCGCCGCCCGCGCCGGTTTCCTGACGGTCCAGCGTGTTCAGAACCTCGGGGGTGAGGATGTAGCGGCCGATCACGGCAAGGTTCGAAGGCGGGTTGCTTTTGGGCTTTTCCACCATCGCCTTCACGCGAACCATGTCGCCCATGTCCTCGGCCACATCAAGGATGCCATAGGATTTCGTCCGTTCGGTCGGGACTTCCATCGCGGCCACGACATTGCCGCCGGTTTCTTCGTAAGCTTCGACCATCTGCTGCAGGCACGGCTTGTCAGCGGCGATCACGTCGTCGGGCAGCATGACCGCAAAGGGTTCGTCACCGATCAGCCGGCGCGCGCACCACACGGCATGGCCCAGACCCAGCGCGCGATGCTGGCGGACATAGGCGATGCGCCCGTCATCCATGTTGGTCGTGCCAAGGATTTGCAGCAGTTCGTCCTTGCCCGAAGCCTTGAGCGAAGCTTCCAGCGTGGGCGAGACGTCGAAGTAATCCTCCAGCGCCGACTTCCCGCGCGAGGTCACGAAGATGAACTCCTCGATGCCGGCGGCGCGGGCCTCGTCGATCGCATACTGGATCAGCGGACGGTCCACCAGGGACAGGATTTCCTTAGGGACGGACTTCGTGGCGGGCAGGAAGCGCGTTCCCATGCCGGCAACAGGAAATACGGCTTTAGTGACCTTTTTGGTGCTCATGACTCTCACTTATTCCCGACATCAGAATGACGTCAGTAAGGTTGATTTGCCCGCGATTTACAAGCCATCGCCGGCGTACCGAGCGGAATTAGACCGCCATTCCTCGCTTTCAACGTGTGTTCATCGCGGCCAGCATCGCCTCGATCCGCGGAACGTCCTCGGGGTTGTTAAGCTCCCAGAACTGGCGGCCACGGGCCTCCACCTGAACACACAGGATGCGGCGGCCGTTTTCAAGAAAGCGAAGCTGCTCCAGCCCTTCCAGCGTTTCCAGCGGGCCGATATCCCAACTGGGATATGCGGCCAGTGCGTCGGGCCGGTAGGCGTAAACCCCCACATGATGGAACACCGGCGTGGGTGCATCATCGGCAAAGGTCTGCCCGGTGTAGGGGATGACTTCCTTCGAGAAATATAGCGCCCGCCCGCCCGCACCGAACACGGCGGTGGTGCCGCCGACACGGCCGGCGCGGCGGTCCGCCAGCAGGCCGTTCAGCGCTTCTCCGTCGCACCGCAGAACGGGGGTGGCGATCTCGGCCTCCGGATCGGCGCGCAGGCCTGCGACCAGATCCTCGATGAACCAGGCAGGCGTCAGCGGCGCATCCCCCTGAAGGTTCACCACGATATCGTGGCCGGGAAGCTTTCGCGCCACCTCGGCGCATCGTTCGGTGCCGTTGCGGCAGTCCACAGAGGTCATCACGACCTCTGCCCCGAAGGCTTCGGCATGATCGCGAATGCGGTCGTCATCCGTGGCGACAACCACGCGGTCCACCCCCTGAACGGCCATCGCCGCTTCCCAGCTGCGGCGAATCAGGGTCTTGCCCTCGCCGTCGGGGCCGCGCAGCGCGACCAGCGGCTTGCCGGGATAGCGGGTGGAGGCATAGCGGGCGGGAATCGCGATCAGGACCGACATCACTTCAGCTCCACGCCCGGGGCGCAGGCGATGAAGAACGGGTTCTCCCAGCCCGGCTTGCCATAGGCCAGCGGCGTGTGGTCATCAAAACGCACCACGCGCCCACCGGCGCCCCGCAGAACCGCGTCGCCCGCGGCCGTATCCCATTCCATCGTGCGGCCAAGGCGCGGATAAAGGTCCGCCTCTCCCGTGGCGACAAGGCAGAATTTCAGGCTGGACCCGGCGCTGGTCATGTCGCGCACGGCGTATTTCCCGATATAGTCATCCGTAGCCTGATCGCGGTGGGATTTGGACGCCACCACCATCAGCGCGGAATTGTCGGGCGAGGACACCTTGAGAGGGACCAGATCGCCAACAACCTCCTTGTGCAGGACGCCCGTTTCTTCCACCGCGGTGCCATCGGCCTGCGTATAGAACAGCCGGCCTTTGGCGGGAGCATAAACGACGCCACGCACCGGTACGCCGTTTTCGACATAAGCGATGTTGACGGTAAAATCGCCGCGGCGCTGCACGAATTCCTTTGTGCCATCCAGCGGGTCGACGATCAGGAAGGTGCTGGCCGTCAGCGCATGGCTTTGGGCCTGTTCTTCGGTGATCAGGGGAATACCGGGGAAGATCGCGCGCAGACCTTCGGCGATCAGCGCATCGGCAGCCTCATCCGCGGCGGTGACGGGGCTGTCATCGGATTTGGCGCGCACGTCGAAATCAGGTGCCTCGTAGATTTCCATGATCCGGTCGCCCGCTTGCAGGGCAAGCCCGCGCAGCGTGGGAATGAGGGTGTCGAAGTCCATCGTCGTCTCCATCTCTGCCAGGACGCGTTGATCGCGGCGCCGATGCCCTTTATCATCATCGTGCCGGCCTTCGGCAAGCATTCCACCGCAAGGGGAGGAGCGAGCATGTTCCAGATCGAACTCAACCGCCGCTCTGCCTTCGCGGCGATCATGCGGACGGGGGAAGTCATTTTCCATGCCACGGTCCGCCACATCCGCAAGGGGCACGGCAATGCGATCATCGGCCTTTTGATGAACATGCTGTCCACCGTCATGCTCGTCACGGCCTATTACTTCATCATGAGCTTCGCGGGCCTGCGGGGGGCGGCGATCCGCGGCGACTTCGTCCTTTACGTGATGTCGGGGATCTTCCTGTTCCTGACGCATACCCGCACCATGGCCGACGTTGCCCGCGCCGAGGGGATGACGTCGCAGATGATGAAACACTCGCCGATGAACCCCGTTGTTGCGATCATGGCAGCGGCGCTGTCGGCGCTTTACGTGCAGCTTCTTTCGGCCGCGGTGGTTCTTTACATCTATCACGCGCTGGTCACGCCCATCACCATCGACAACTGGCGGGGCATGATGGGAATGTTTCTGCTGGCATGGGGCAGCGGCGTGGCTGTCGGGATGATCGCCTATGCCTTCATGCCATGGGCGCCGACGGTGGTGAACCTGATCGTCACCCTGTATCAGCGGGTGAACATGATCGCATCGGGCAAGATGTTTCTTGCCAACTCCCTTCCCGCCATCATGTTGTCCATGTTCGACTGGAACCCCCTGTTCCACATCATCGACCAGTGCCGCGGCTTCGTGTTTCTGAACTACAACCCCCACAACACCAACATGACCTATCCGGTGGCAGTGACCGTAATTGCAGCCGTAATCGGGCTGATGGGCATCTTTTATACCCGCAGCTATGTCTCGGCCAGCTGGGATGCCCGACGCTGACCTTGCACCGGCGCACAAGCTGCGCTATATAACGTTCAATAGCGGCGTATCGGGGTCCAAACCTGATGCTCCACCGGATGAACATGCGGGCCGCTTGGCCCGCTTTTTTGTTTCTGGAACCCTGATGACCGACCTCATTGCCAAGACCGCCATCGACCGGCGACTCGCCGAGATCGTGACCCCGACCATCGAAGGGCTGGGGTTCGAACTTGTCCGCATCCGCCTGATGGGCGGCCGGACACGTGTGCTTCAGATCATGGCCGACCGCCCAGAGGGCGGGATCGAGGTCGATGACTGCGGCCTCATCTCCACCGCCGTTTCGGCCGTGCTGGACGTGGAAGACCCGATCGAGGACAACTACGTCCTTGAAGTCTCCTCCCCCGGCATCGACCGGCCGCTGACGCGGCTGAAGGATTTCGACATGTGGGTGGATTACGAAGCCCGTGTCGAAACGACCGAACTGATCGACGGACGCCGCCGCTTCAAGGGCTTCCTGCGTGGTACCGAAGGCTCCGAAATCCTGATCGAGATCGAGGAGGGCGGCGAGATCGTCACCATCGGCCTTGAATTCGACTGGCTGTCGGACGCCAAGCTGATCCTGACCGACGACCTGATCGCCGAGATGCTGCGCCAGAAAAAAGCCAGCGGTGCCTTCAACGAGGCCGATTTCGACGAAGTCCAGACCACCGATTCCGACGACGGCGACGAGGATGACACCCTCGACGCCCCCGTAACCAAGCACTGACCTTCCGAAAGGCCTAGCGACATGGCGATCACCTCTGCCAACCAGCTTGAACTTCTGCAAACCGCCGAGGCGGTGGCGCGGGAAAAGATGATCGACCCGGATCTGGTGATCCAGGCGATGGAGGACAGCCTCGCACGTGCCGCGAAGTCGCGCTACGGCGCGGAACTGGACATCCGCGTGAAGATCGACCGCAAGACCGGTCGCGCCACCTTCGCCCGCGTGCGCACCGTCGTTGCCGATGAGGAGTTCGAGAATCACCACGCGCAGCTGACGGTGAAGCAGGCCAAATCCTACCTTGCCGATCCGCAGGTGGGCGACGAGGTGACGGACGAGGTTCCGCCCGTCGATCTGGGCCGCATCGCCGCGCAATCGGCCAAGCAGGTGATCCTGCAAAAGGTTCGCGAAGCCGAGCGTGACCGTCAGTATGACGAGTTCAAGGACCGCAAGGGCACGATCATCAACGGCCTCGTCAAGCGCGAGGAATACGGCAACCTCATCGTCGATATCGGCCGGGGCGAAGCCATCCTGCGCCGGAACGAGAAGATCGGCCGCGAATCCTATCGCCCGAACGACCGCATCCGCTGCTACATCAAGGATGTCCGGCGGGAGCCGCGTGGCCCGCAGGTCTTCCTGTCGCGCACCGATCCGCAGTTCATGGCCGAACTGTTCAAGATGGAAGTGCCGGAAATCTACGACAACATCATCGAGATCAAGGCAGTGGCCCGTGATCCGGGATCGCGCGCGAAGATCGCCGTCATCTCCTATGACAACTCCATCGATCCCGTGGGCGCTTGTGTCGGTATGCGCGGCAGCCGCGTTCAGGCTGTCGTGAACGAGCTTCAGGGCGAGAAGATCGACATCATCCCGTGGAACGAGGATCAGGCGACGTTCCTGGTGAACGCGCTGCAACCGGCCGAGGTATCGAAGGTCGTCATCGACGACGATGCCGGCAAGATCGAGGTTGTGGTTCCGGACGAACAGCTTTCGCTGGCTATCGGCCGCCGGGGGCAGAACGTGCGCCTTGCCAGCCAGCTGACGGCGCTTGATATCGACATCATGACGGAAAGCGACGAGAGCGCGCGCCGTCAGGCCGAGTTCAACGAGCGGACGAATCTCTTCATCGAGACCCTTGATATCGACGAGATGATGGCCCAACTCCTTGTCTCGGAAGGGTTCACGAACCTTGAAGAAGTCGCCTATGTCGAATCGGACGAACTTCTGTCCATCGATGGCTTTGACGCGGATACGGCTGCCGAACTGCAGGCCCGTGCCCGCGACCATCTTGAAGCTGCCAGTGCCAAGGCACTGGAAAATGCCCGCGCCCTTGGTGCCGAGGAAAGCCTGATCGAGTTTGAAGGCCTTACCCCGCAGATGGTCGAGGCGCTGGCCAAGGACGGCATCAAGACGCTGGAAGATTTCGCGACCTGCGCGGACTGGGAACTGGCCGGTGGCTGGACCAACCAGGATGGCAAGCGAGTGAAGGATGACGGCGTGCTGGAGCCCTTCGACATCAGCCTTGAAGAGGCGCAGACGATGGTGATGACGGCCCGCGTCATGCTTGGCTGGGTCGATCCGACCGAGCTGGAGACCTCGGAAGAGGTCGAAGAGGAAGACGAAGAGGCGTAAATGACGCGCGGCGGCCGGGACGACAATCGGGACGACCCCGAACGGAAATGCATCGTGACGGGCACAAGCGGCTCGAAGGCGGGGCTTATCCGTTTCGGTCTTGGCCCTGACGCGCAGGTGGTGCCCGACGTGCTCGGGCGCCTGCCGGGGCGCGGCTTCTATGTCTCGGCCGACCGCAAGGCGATCGAGAAGGCGGCGGCAAAGGGTTTGTTCGCCCGCGCCGCCCGTCAGCCCGTCAAGGTGCCCGAAGGTCTGGCCGATCTGGTCGAGGCACAGGTGGCGCGGCGGGTCGTTGACCTGATCAGCCTGGCCCGCAAGGCGGGCGATGCCGTGACGGGATACGAGAAGGTGAAGGACTGGCTGGTGAAGGACAAGGCGCAAATCCTTGTTCAGGCCAGCGACGGCTCGGAGCGCGGCAAGTCGAAGCTGCACCCCCCGGGCGGACCAAAGACGTTCATAGGGTGTCTGACCTCTCAGGAATTGGGTTTGGCATTCGGACGTGAACATGCGATACACGGCGCGCTTGCTGCTGGTGGACTCACGACACGTGTTGTAGAGGAAGCGGCAAGACTCGCCGGACTTCGCGCTTATATCGGCGGAAGGCCCGCCGGAAGGGATACGAAAGACGCATGAGCGATACAGACGGTAAGAAACCCCTCGGCATGGGTGGCGCCCCGCGTTCGGGGTCCGTGAAGCAAAGCTTCAGCCATGGCCGGACGAAAAGCGTTCTGGTGGAAACGAAACGCAAGCGCGTTGTCGTACCGAAGCCGTCCGCTTCGGGGTCGGCCGCTGGCGGAAGCCCGCGTCTGGGCGACCCATCCAAGCGTCCGGCAGGCATTTCCGACGCCGAGATGGAACGGCGCCTGAACGCGCTGAAGGCCGCCAAGGCCCGGGAAGCCGAGGATGCGGTGCGCCGCGCCGAGGAAGAGCGCCAGCGCGAGGAAGAGCGTCAGCGCCGCCGCGATGAGCTGGAAGCCAAGGAACGCGAAGAGCGTGAACGTCAGGCCGCCCTCCAGGCGAAAGCCGCCGAGGAAGAGCGCCTGAAAGCGCTTGCCGAAGCGGATGCCCGCCGTGCCGAGGCCGCAAAGCGTGCCGAGGCCGATGCCCCTGCCCCGCGCCAGGCCGCACAGCCCGGCCCCGCACCTTCGCGTCCCGGCACGCCCACGCCCCGCAAGTCGGACCGTGAGCGCGAGGACCGTGACCGGGTTGGCAAAGGCCGCGAAGACAATCGCCGCGCCGGCAAGCTGACGCTGAACGACGCGCTTTCGGGTGAAGGCGGGCGCACGCGCTCCCTCGCCGCGATGAAGCGCAAGCAGGAAAAAGCCCGCCAGAAGATGATGGGCAACCAGCGGATCGAGAAGCAGAGCCGCGAGGTCCAGCTGCCCGAAACGATCGTGGTGTCCGAACTGGCCAACCGTATGGCCGAACGCGCTGCGGATGTTGTCAAATCGCTCATGAAAATGGGCATGATGGTCACGCTGAACCAGACGCTTGATGCCGACACTGCCGAACTGGTGATCGAGGAATTCGGCCACCGCGCCGTTCGCGTGTCGGATGCCGACGTGGAACAGGTGATCCAGCAAGTTGAAGACAAGGCCGAGGATTTGAAGCCCCGCGCGCCGGTCATCACGATCATGGGCCACGTGGACCACGGCAAGACCTCGCTTCTGGATGCGATCCGCAAGGCGAACGTCGTTTCCGGCGAAGCTGGTGGCATCACGCAGCATATCGGCGCCTATCAGGTGCAGACCGAAGGCGGCACCGTGCTGACCTTCCTCGATACGCCCGGCCACGCGGCCTTCACCTCCATGCGGGCCCGTGGCGCGCAGGTGACGGATATCGTGGTTCTGGTCGTTGCTGCCGATGACGCGGTCATGCCGCAGACGGTGGAAGCCATCAACCACGCCAAGGCAGCCAACGTCCCGATGATCGTCGCGATCAACAAGATCGACAAGCCGGGCGCAAACCCGACCAAGGTCCGGACCGATCTGCTGCAGCACGAAGTGGTCGTCGAGGCCATGTCTGGCGAAGTGCAGGACGTTGAGGTTTCGGCCAAAACGGGTGCCGGTCTTGATAACCTGCTGGAAGCCATCGCGCTGCAGGCCGAGATCCTTGAACTGAAGGCCAACTCCGATCGCTCCGCCTCGGGCGCGGTGATCGAGGCGCAGCTGGATGTGGGTCGTGGCCCCGTTGCGACGGTTCTGGTGCAGAACGGCACGCTGAAGCGCGGTGATATCTTTGTTGTGGGTGAGCAGTGGGGCAAGGTCCGCGCGCTGATCAACGACAAGGGTGAACGCGTTAACGAAGCCGGTCCTTCGGTTCCGGTCGAGGTTCTGGGCCTGAACGGCACCCCACAAGCCGGTGACGTGCTGAACGTGGTCGAGACCGAGGCGCAAGCGCGTGAGATCGCATCGTACCGCGAACACGCTGCCAAGGACAAACGCGCTGCTGCAGGTGCCGCCACGACGCTGGAACAGCTGATGGCGAAAGCCAAGGCCGACAAGGACGTGGCCGAGCTGCCCGTGCTGGTCAAGGCCGATGTTCAGGGCTCTGCCGAAGCGATCGTGCAGGCGCTGGAGAAGATCGGCAACGATGAGGTGCGCGTGCGCGTGCTGCATTCCGGGGTTGGTGCGATCACCGATTCGGATGTGGGTCTGGCTGAAGCTTCGAACGCGCCGGTCATCGGCTTCAACGTTCGGGCGAACGCCTCGGCACGCAGTTCGGCCAACCAGAAGGGTGTGGAGATCCGTTACTACTCCATCATCTACGATCTGGTGGACGACATCAAAGCTGCGGCTTCCGGCCTTCTCAAGAACGAGATCCGCGAGCACTTCATCGGCTATGCCACCATCAAGGAAACCTTCAAGGTTACCGGCGTGGGCATGGTTGCGGGTTGCCTTGTTACCGAGGGTGTTGCCCGCCGTTCGGCCGGGGTTCGCCTTCTGCGAGACAACGTGGTGATCCACGAGGGCACGCTGAAGACGCTGAAGCGCTTCAAGGACGAGGTGAAGGAAGTCATCTCCGGCCAGGAATGCGGTATGGCGTTCGAGCGTTACGAAGATATCCGTCCTGGCGACGTGATCGAGATCTTCGAGCGTGAAGAAGTCGTACGGAAACTCGATTGATAAAGAAGCCGGGCCGAAAGGTCCGGCTTTTGCTTTCAGGCAATAAAAAAAGCCGGGCAATTGCCCGGCTTTTTATCGTTTATTCGATCCGCTCAGGCAGCGACCGAAGCTGCGACCACCGGACGCCCGACAAAGGTCTTGTCGCCGACGCTGACAATGATCTTCCCGTCCGCAGCATTGCCCACGAACGTTCCCTGAACCGAAATGCAAGTTCCAATAGTGATGGTACGCAGCATGGCAAATCCCTCAAGCTTGGCCCCAAGGGAGAAAGTTATACATAAAACTGTTAATAGTTCATCTACAATTTCTGCGAATGCCCGCTGTGTCGCCCGATCGTGAATTGGACGTTACGTCAGTTTACGAAGCAGGGGCAGCAGGGGAATATCGGCCGGTGGCATGGGAAAACCGTCCATGTCGCAAGGTTTTACCCATTCCAGCGCCTGCCCTTCCCGCCCTTTCGGAACGCCTTCCCACGCGTGGCATGAAAAAACCGGCATCAGAAGATGAAAACTTTCATAGGCATGGCTGGCAAAGGTCAAAGGCTGAAGTTCGCCGCAGGCCACGCTGATCCCAAGCTCCTCGGCCAGTTCGCGAACCAGCGCCTCTTCCGGCGTTTCGCCGGCCTCTACCTTGCCGCCGGGGAACTCCCAAAGTCCGGCAAGGGACTTTCCTTCCGGCCGTTGGGCCAGAAGGATACGGCCCTGATCGTCGATCAGGGCCACGGCCGATACCAGAACCAGCTTCACGAGCGGTAGTCGGCGTTGATGTCGATGTAACGGTGCGTCAGATCGCAGGTCCACACGGTACGTGCGGCGCGGCCCATTCCCAGATCAACCGAAAGGACAAGCTCTTCGCCCTTCATGTAGGCGGCAGCGTCCTCCTCAGAGTAGGACCGGCTGCGCCAGCCTTTTTCGGCCAGGACCATGTCGCCAAGGCTGATCTTCAGCTTGTCGCGATCTGCCGCAGCGCCGGATTTGCCCACCGCCATGACGATACGCCCCCAGTTGGGATCTTCGCCCGCGATCGCCGTCTTCACCAGCGGAGAGTTCGCGATGGCCATGGCCACGCGGTTGGCATCCTCGGGGCTGGCGGCGCGGGTGACGCGAATCTCGACGAACTTGGTCGCGCCTTCGCCATCCTTTACGACCTGCTGTGCCAGATCCAGCATGACGCCGCGCAGCGCGTCCTCGAAGGCTTTGGCAACGGGGCCGGTCTTCACCTCGGCAGCCGTGCTTTGACCTGTAGCGGCCAGCAGCAGCGAATCGGAGGTAGACGTATCGCTGTCCACGGTAATCGCGTTGAACGTGTCGTCCATCTGGCGCGACAGCATCGTCTGCAGCCGCTTCGGCGCAATCTTGGCGTCAGTGAAGATATAGACCAGCATCGTCGCCATGTCAGGCGCGATCATGCCCGAACCCTTGGCGATGCCACAGATGCGGATCTCGCCGCCCTCGCCCTGCACGATGGCCGATGCACCTTTGGGGAAGGTATCGGTCGTCATGATGGCGCGGGCGGCCATCTCGATCCCTTTCGGATCCAGATCGTCCCGCAGCTCGGCCACCTTTGCAACGATGCGATCATGCGGCAGCGGCTCGCCGATCACGCCGGTGGAGGAGGAGAAGACCCGGCTTGCCGGAACCTCAAGCGCCGCGGCCACCGCGCCCGTCACCTCGGCCACGGACACCATGCCCGCCTTGCCGGTAAACGCGTTGGAGTTGCCGGAGTTCACGATGATCGCAGCCCCCGCCCCGCGCGGAACGGGTGCGGCCAGCTTTTCCTGACAATCCAGCACGCTTGCCGAACGGGTGGAGGAGCGCGTGAATGCCCCCGCCACCGATGTGCCGGGCGCAAGCCGGATCAGCGTGACATCCGTGCGGCCGGCATAGCGTATGCCAGCCTCGGCGGCAGAAAACTCCACCCCCGCGATGTCGGGCAGCTTGGGAAAGCCGCCCTTGGGTGCCAATGGCGAGACCGCCTTCACCTTGGCGGGGGCGATATCGCCCCCGCCCAATTTCGCTTCGGCCTTTTTTAACTTCTTCTTCAGCGCCTTGGCCTCGGCCTTCCAGTCGGTCTTCGCCATCCCTGCAGACTCCTTAATTGTCGATCAGGGCATCGTTGTGAATCACTGCCGGGTCAAGGTCTTCTCCCGGGCGGCTGATCTCGGCGTCCTGCGTGATGCTGGTCAGATGCTCGGCCACGGCCTGTTGCTGAAGCTGCTGCGCCAGCTGGTCGCGCACATCCGCCAGCGCCGGCTTTTCGGCCTCGCGCGTTTCGTTCAGCTTGATGACGTGCCAGCCAAACTGCGTCTGCACGGGATCGGACACATCGCCCGCTTCCATGCCTTCAACAGCTTCCTGGAATGGCTGCACCATCATGCCTTCGCCGAACCAGCCCAGCTCGCCCCCGTTCTGCGCGGCACCGTCCGAGGATTTTTCCTGCGCGAGTTCCGCGAAGTCGGCACCATCCTCCAGCTGCTGCTTGATCTCCTTGGCTTCTTCCTCGGTCTGCACAAGGATGTGCGAGGCGTTGAATTCCGTCTGCGGCTCGGCCTCGCCGAACTGCGCGTCATAGGCGGTCTGAAGCGCCTCGTCGGTGACGGCGCCTTCCGCGACATCTTCCAGCGCCTTGGCCGCCAGATAGGACTGACGCTCGATCTTCATCGCGATCTCGTCCTTCTGCGTCACCTTGTCGGCCACGGAATCGGCCAGCGCCTGTTGCTGAACCAGCTGTTCCATAACGCCGGTGAAAAGCTGATCGTCGGGCAGCTGCTGGTATTGCGCCGGCAGGCGCTGGCGCAGGACCAGCATCTCGCCCAGCGTGATGTCGGTGCCGTTCACCGTTGCGATCACCGTGTCCACGTTGACGTCCGCGGCCGTCGTGGCGGCCTCCGGATTCGGCTGCTGCGTGTCTTGCGCAAAGGTGGGCGCGGCAAGAACCGCGGCAAGTGCCGTTGCGCAAAGCAGGGATTTTGTCAGCATCGTCTTCTCCGGTTTGGGCCGCGCGGGGTGCGCGACGTTGACTAAGGCCTGACCACCCCTTACATCGCAAAACGCACGAGAGCGGGGTCTCCGGGCCTTTCCGTTGTTGTATCAGCGCGGAAACGGCGGGCAAGGCCGCAGCCTCACACGATCTTGTCACGGGGCCCGTACAGGGCCAATCGGAGAAAACATGCTCGGTCTCGGAACTCTCTCCCGGAAGGTCTTTGGCAGCCCCAACGATCGCATCATCAAATCGGTCCGTCCGCTGGTGGCGAAGATCAACGCGCTGGAGCCGGAGTTCAAAGCTCTCAGCGATCAGGGCCTGAAGGATAAGACGGCCGAGTTGCAGCGCCGCGCACAGGCCGGCGAAAGCCTGGACGACCTTCTGCCCGAAGCCTTCGCCAACTGCCGCGAAGGGGCCCGCCGCGCCATCGGCCTGCGCGCCTATGACGTTCAGCTGATGGGCGGGATCTTCCTGCATCGCGGCAACATCGCCGAAATGAAGACGGGTGAGGGCAAGACGCTGGTGTCCACCTTCCCCGCATATCTGAACGCGCTGACGGGCAAGGGCGTGCATGTCGTGACCGTCAACGACTATCTGGCCAAGCGGGACGCCGGCTGGATGAGCAAGGTGCACGGCCAGCTGGGCCTGACGGTCGGCGTCGTATACCCCTTCCAGCCCGAGGACGAGAAGCGTCAGGCCTATCGCTGCGACATCACCTATGCCACCAACAACGAACTGGGCTTCGACTATCTTCGTGACAACATGAAGAACTCGATCGAGGAAATGGCGCAGCGCGGACACAACTATGCCATCGTCGACGAGGTGGACTCGATCCTCATCGACGAAGCGCGGACCCCGCTGATCATTTCCGGCCCCACGCAGGATCGTTCGGACCTGTATGTGGCGGCGGACAAGGTGATTCCCGCCGTCACCGAAGAACATTTCAAGCTGGACGAGAAAACCCGTAACGTGACCTTCACCGAAGAAGGGAACGAATTCATCGAGCAGGAACTGCACCGCGTCGGCCTGCTGCCCGAGGGCCAGTCGCTTTACGATCCCGAGAGCACCACGCTGGTGCACCACATCACGCAGGCCCTGCGGGCGCACAAGCTTTACCAGAAGGACCAGCATTACATCGTCCGCGATGGCGAGGTGATGCTGATCGACGAATTCACCGGCCGCATGATGAAGGGCCGCCGCCTGTCCGAAGGCCTGCACCAGGCGATCGAGGCGAAGGAAGGGGTGAAGATCCAGCCCGAGAACGTGACCCTCGCATCGGTGACGTTCCAGAACTATTTCCGGCTCTACGACAAGCTGTCGGGGATGACCGGCACCGCCGCCACCGAGGCGGAGGAGTTCATGGAGATCTACAAGCTGGGCGTGGTGGAGGTTCCCACCAACCGCGGCGTGAACCGGACCGATGAACACGATCAGGTTTTTCGCACCGCAGCCGAGAAATATCGCGGCGTCGTCGCCTCCATCAAGGAGGCGCATGAAAAGGGCCAGCCGATCCTTGTCGGCACCACCTCCATCGAGAAGTCCGAGATGCTGTCGCAGATGCTGACGGCAGAAGGCATCACCCATAACGTTCTGAACGCCCGCCAGCACGAGCAGGAGGCGCAGATCGTCGCCGATGCCGGCAAACTGGGCGCAGTGACCATCGCCACCAACATGGCCGGCCGCGGCACCGACATCCAGCTGGGCGGCAGCGTAGACATGAAGGTGATGGACGCCCTGGCTGCCAATCCCGATGCTGATCCGGACGAGCTGCGCGCGCAGGTGGAGGCGAGCCATGCCGATGAAAAGGCCAAGGTGCTGGAAGCGGGCGGTCTTTTCGTTCTGGCCACCGAGCGTCACGAATCCCGCCGGATCGACAACCAGCTTCGCGGCCGGTCGGGCCGTCAGGGCGATCCGGGCCGCTCCGCCTTCTTCCTCAGCCTTGAAGACGATCTGATGCGCATCTTCGGGTCCGAACGTCTGGACAAGGTGCTGTCGACGCTTGGCATGAAGGAAGGCGAGGCGATTGTTCACCCGTGGGTGAACAAGTCGCTGGAAAAGGCGCAGGCCAAGGTCGAAGGCCGCAACTTCGACATGCGCAAGAACCTTCTGAAATTCGACGACGTGATGAACGACCAGCGCAAGGCGATCTTCAGCCAGCGCATGGAGATCATGGCCGCCGAGGACCTGTCCGAGATCGCGCAGGACATGCGCCATCAGGTGATCGAGGATCTGGTCGACGAATACATGCCGCCGAAATCCTATCCCGACAGCTGGGAAGTGGAGGGGCTGCATGAAGCGATCCGCGAGGCGCTGGCCCTTGATCTGCCCATCGCCGAATGGGCATCCGAGGAAGGCGTAGACCAGAACGACATCCGCGACCGCCTTTTCGCCGCCTCGGACGAGATGATGGCCGAAAAACTGGCGCAGTTTGGGCCGGAACAGATGAAGCTGAGCGAAAAGCAGGTGCTGTTGCAGGCGATCGACGCCCGCTGGCGCGAACACCTGCTGCGGCTTGAACATCTGCGTTCGGTCGTGGGCTTCCGCGGCTATGCGCAGCGCGATCCGCTGTCGGAATACAAGACCGAAGGCTTCACGCTGTTTGAAACCATGCTCGGCTCTCTTCGCAAGGATGTCACGCAGCGCCTTGCCCAGATCCGCCCCCTGACGGACGAGGAGCGTCAGGCCATGCTGGCGCAGATGATGCAGGAACGCGGCATCACCATCCAGAAGCCGCAGGAAGCCCCTCAGGAGGCAGCAGCGCAGCCCAACGTTCCGCAGGAACAGGGCCCGTCTGACGATATCGATCCCTCGGTCTGGGCCAATGTGGGGCGGAACGACCCCTGCCCCTGCGGCTCGGGCGACAAGTTCAAGCATTGCCACGGCAAGCTGGTCTGATCCGGAAAGGCGCCCCAGCGGGCGCCTTTTTCACAAGTAGCCGGAGGCGCGGAAGGACAGCTCCCGCTCTTTTCCGATGATCAGGTGGTCGTGCAGCGTGACGTCCAGCACCTGCCCCGCATCCTGTATCTGCACCGTCATGGAGATGTCGGACTGCGACGGCGTCGGATCCCCCGAAGGATGGTTATGCACAAGGATGATGGCCGAGGCGTTCAGTTCCAGCGCCCGCTTCATCACCTCGCGCGGATAAACCGGCACATGATCCACGGTGCCCTTTGCCTGCTCTTCATCCGCGATCAGGACGTTCTTGCGATCAAGATAAAGCACGCGGAACTGCTCAGTCTCGCGGTGGGCCATGGCGGTATGGCAATAATCCAGCAGCGCATCCCATGAGGCCAGGATCGGCCGGTGCATCACCCGGGCCCGCATCATGCGCTGCGCCGCCGCCTCCAGGATCTTCAGATCCTGCACCACCGCCTCCCCCACGCCCTTCACCATCGTCAGGCGCGCGGGCGGCGCGGTGATGACGCGGTTCAGATCGCCGAAGGTTTCCAGCAGCAGGCGGGCCAGCGGCTTCACGTCCTGACGGGGAATGGACCGGAACAGGACAAGCTCCAACAGCTCGTAATCGGGCATCGCACCTGCGCCGCCCTCCATGAAGCGGGCACGCAGGCGCTTGCGCTGGTCCGCGATATACGAAGGCAAGCGGCCCGCGACAGGTTGCGGGGTCGCCTCATCCTCGTCGAACAGGCCGGAGGCTTCTCGGAATGTACTCATGCCACGACACTGGGCCAGCATGGTTTCCAAAAAGTTAAGGGCGCCCGGAGGCGCCCCTTCTTCAGCTTTTCATCCCGTCCCAGAAACCCTTCACCTTCGAGAAGAAGCTTTGGCCTTCAGGGTTGTTGTCGACTGACAGGGTATCAAACTCGCGCAGGATTTCCTTCTGGCGGGCCGTCAGGTTGACTGGCGTTTCAACCGCCAGTTCAATCATCATGTCGCCCTGACCGGCCCCGCGCAGCGATGGCATCCCTTTGCCGCGCAAACGCATCTGCTTGCCCGTCTGGCTGCCTGCCGGAACCTTCACACGGGACATGCCCCCGTCGATGGTCGGCACCTCCACCTCGCCGCCCAGTGCGGCCGTCGCGACGGAGACCGGAACCCGGCAATACAGGTTCACACCGTCGCGCTGGAAGATCGTATGCTCCCGCACCTCGATGAAGATGTACAGATCGCCCGACGGCCCACCGCGAAGGCCGGCCTCCCCTTCGCCCGCAAGACGGATACGGGTGCCGGTTTCCACCCCCTTGGGGATGTTGACGGAAAGCGAGCGGTCCTTTTCAACCCGGCCAACCCCGTGACAGACCTTGCACGGGTTCTTGATGATCTGACCAAGGCCGTTGCAGGTCGGGCAGGTCCGTTCCACCGTGAAGAAGCCCTGCTGGGCACGCACCTTGCCCATCCCCGCACAGGTCGGGCAGGTGACAGGCTCTGCCCCCCCCTCGGCGCCGGTGCCGTGGCAGGCATCGCATCCGGTGGAGGAAGGAACGTTGATCGTTTTCTGCACGCCGGCAAAGGCTTCTTCCAGCGTGATCCGCAGGTTATAGCGCAGGTCGGACCCGCGCTGCACGCGGCTGCGTGCCTGCCCGCCGCGGCCCATGAAATCGCCGAACAGATCCTCGAACACGTCCGAGAATGCGGAGTTGAAGTCGGCTTGCTGGCCATAGCCGCCGCGCGCACCGCCGCCGCCGCCCATCCCGCCTTCGAAGGCGGCATGGCCGAACCGGTCATAGGCGGCCTTCTTCTCGGCATCCTTCAGGACGTCGTAGGCCTCGTTCACCTCTTTGAATTCGGCCTCAGCCGTCGGGTTGTCGGAGTTGCGGTCGGGGTGCAGCTCCTTGGCCTTCTTGCGGTAAGCCTTCTTCAGCTCGTCCGCGGATGCGGTCCGGCCAACGCCAAGCACATCGTAATAATCACGTTTTGCCATTCGGGGTCCTCTATGAGGCGAGGCGGCCCGTTACCGGACCGCCCCTCCCTTACATCCAATCCCGAGGGATCATTTGCGCTTTTCGTCGCCAAGATCTTCGAAGTCGGCGTCGACGATGCCATCGTCATCCGCCGCGCGCGGGGCTTCCTCGGCACCTTCCTCGGCCTGCTGCTGGGCCTTGTAGATGGCCTCGCCCAGACGCATGGAAGCTTCGGTCACGTTCTGGATCGCGCCCTTAATCTTGCCTGCGTCATCGCCGGCAAGGACTTCTTCCAGCGCGCCAAGCGCAAGCTCGATCGCTTCCACAGTGGACGGGTCCACCTTGTCGCCATGATCCGCGATGGATTTCTTGGTGGAGTGGACAAGGCTTTCACCCTGGTTCTTCACCTCGACCAGTTCGCGGCGGCCCTTGTCGGCCTCGGCATTGGCTTCGGCGTCCTTGACCATCTTTTCGATCTCCTCATCCGACAAACCGCCGGACGCCTGGATCGTGATGTTCTGCGACTTGCCGGTGCCCTTGTCCTTGGCAGACACGGAAACGATGCCGTTGGCGTCGATGTCGAACGTCACCTCGATCTGCGGCATGCCGCGCGGGGCCGGCGGAATATCCTCGAGGTTGAACTGGCCGAGCATCTTGTTGTCGGCAGCCATCTCACGCTCGCCCTGGAAGACGCGGATCGTCACGGCATTCTGGTTGTCTTCGGCCGTGGAGAAGACTTGCGACTTCTTCGTCGGGATCGTGGTGTTCCGGTCGATCAGGCGGGTGAAGACACCGCCCAGCGTTTCGATGCCAAGCGACAGCGGCGTCACGTCCAGCAGGACAACGTCCTTCACGTCGCCTTGCAGAACACCGGCCTGGATGGCGGCCCCGAGGGCCACGACCTCATCGGGGTTCACACCCTTGTGGGGCTCTTTCCCGAAGAACTTCGTCACCTCCTCGATGACCTTGGGCATGCGGGGCATCCCGCCGACCAGAACCACCTCGTCGATGTCGGACACGGACAGGCCGGCATCCTTCAGCGCAGCCTGACACGGCTTGATGGAGTTCTTGATCAGGTCCGAGACAAGGCTTTCCAGCTTCGCACGGGTCAGTTTCATGACCATGTGCAGCGGCGTGCCGGTGTTGCGGTCCATCGAGATGAACGGCTGGTTGATCTCGGTCTGCTGGCTGGACGACAGCTCGATCTTGGCCTTTTCCGCAGCTTCCTTCAGACGCTGCAGCGCCATCTTGTCGGAGGTCAGATCGACGCCATGCTCTTTCTTGAACTCCTCGGCGAGGTAGTTCACGATCCGCATATCGAAGTCTTCACCGCCAAGGAACGTGTCCCCGTTGGTGGATTTCACCTCGAACAGGCCATCGTCGATTTCAAGGATGGTGATGTCGAAGGTGCCGCCGCCAAGGTCATAGACGGCGATGGTCTTGGTGTCTTTCTTGTCCAGGCCATAGGCAAGCGCAGCTGCCGTCGGCTCGTTGATGATGCGCAGCACTTCAAGGCCGGCGATCTTGCCCGCGTCCTTGGTGGCCTGACGCTGGGCGTCGTTGAAATACGCCGGAACCGTGATGACTGCCTGCGTAACGGATTCGCCCAGATACGATTCAGCCGTTTCCTTCATCTTCTGCAGGATGAAGGCGGAAATCTGCGAGGGCGAGTATTTCTCGTCGCGCACTTCGACCCAGGCATCGCCGTTGCCGCCATCCACGATGGAATAGGGAACCAGCTTCTTGTCCTTGGTCACTTCGGCATCCGTCGTGCGGCGGCCGATCAGGCGCTTCACGGCGAAAACGGTGTTTTGCGGGTTGGTCACCGCCTGACGTTTCGCGGGCTGGCCGACAAGGCGCTCGCTATCCGTGAAACCGACGATGGAGGGCGTCGTGCGCGCCCCTTCTGCGTTCTCGATCACGCGGGGTTGCGCGCCGTCCATGATGGCGACGCAGCTGTTGGTCGTCCCGAGGTCGATCCCGATGACTTTGGCCATATTCATGCACCTCTGCTTTGCGGCGATATGTTGGGTCCAGGCCCGTTCAGGCCCCTGGCCCCGATCCCAGATGCGGCCGACCGGGGCGGCCGCCCCACCCGGCTACGCCAGCGTATATAAGGAGGGGGTTCTGGCGCTGCAAGCGTCACGCCCCCGTGATTTCAGGCGATTTTTGCACGAAGTCCGTTCATCGCGCCCACAAGCGCCTGACTGATCCCCGGTTCGGACAAGGCATGGCCCGCCAAGGGAATCATGGAGATTTCGGCAAGCTCCCACCCTTCGGCCAGCCGGAAGGCGGAACGGGGCGGGCAGATCATGTCCAGCCGCCCCTGCACGATCCGTGCGGGCAGATGTTCGATCATCCGGCGGTTGCGCATGATCCAGTCATCGCCATCCATGAAACAGCGATGGGTAAAATAATGATTCTCCAGCCGGGCAAAGGTGCGCGCATAATCCGATGGCGCTTCCCCCGGAATGCCATCGTAATGAACCGAGGCCAACGCGTTTTCCCAGTTCGCCCAGATCCGGCCAAGGCGCGCCTCCTCCAGCCGGTCGCCGGAAAACAGGCGTCGGTGATAGGCGGCGATCAGATCGGCCCGCTCCGCCTCGGGGATGGGGGCGATGAAGCGTGCCCATATCTCGGGGAAGAACCGCGCGGCGCCTCCGCCATAGAACCATTCAAGCTCTGCCTCGGTGCCAAGGAAGACACCCCGCAGAACCAGCGCCGAAACCCGTTCGGGATGTGTGATGGCAAAAATCAGCGCCAGCGTTGCCCCCCAACTGCCGCCGAACAGGATGAAACGCCCGATGCCAAGCCTTTCGCGGATGCGTTCCATGTCCGCAACCAGATGCCATGTGGTGTTCGCCTCCACGCTGGCGGCAGGGCGGGACCGTCCGCAGCCGCGCTGATCGAACATCACGACGCGGTAATGCGCCGGATCGAAGAACCGCCGCATGGTGGGCGAACAGCCGCCCCCCGGGCCGCCATGCACCACAAGCACGGGAACACCGGAAGGATTGCCGGATTGTTCGACGTAAAGCTGGTGGCCATCGCCCACATCCAGCATTTGCCGGTCGAAGGGTTCGACCGGCGGATAAAGGGTGTCGCCTGCGCGCTTTTTGCCTGACCTGTGATCCATCCCACGCCTATATAGGGGGAAGGACCGCGCTGTCGCGCAAAAAGCAGGAGCCTTCATGACGACCACCATCGATCCCGCCGAAGTTGCGAAATTCGAAGCGATGGCCGCCGAATGGTGGGATGTGAACGGCAAGTTCAAGCCGCTGCACCAGATGAACCCCTGCCGGCTGGATTACATCACCGGCCAGATCGCGATGGAGTTCGACCGGGACCTGACCGCCCCCCGCCCGTTCGAGGGGCTGCGCATCCTTGATATCGGCTGCGGCGGCGGCCTGCTGTCCGAGCCGATGGCCCGCCTTGGTGCAACCGTGGTCGGCGCGGATGCCGCGGAACGCAACATCCCCGTGGCGCAGGTCCATGCCGAGAAATCGGGCCTGACCATCGATTACCGCCACACCACCGCCGAGGCGCTGGCTGCATCCGGCGAACAGTTCGACGTCGTGCTGAACATGGAGGTGGTGGAGCATGTTTCGGACCCTGCCGCGTATTTGCGCGCTTGCCACGATCTTCTGAAACCGGGTGGGCTGATGGTCTGCTCCACCCTGAACCGCAACGCCAAAAGCTTTGCCATGGCGATCGTGGGCGCGGAATGGGTGATGCGCTGGCTGCCCAAGGGCACGCATGACTGGAAGAAGTTCATCACCCCGGACGAGCTTTACGGCCTGCTGCGCGGCGCGGGGCTGGACCCGGTCGACCGCAAGGGGATGGTCTTCAACCCTGTCTCGTGGTCGTGGAGCCTTTCGGCGCGGGACCTGACCGTGAACTACGTCACCGCCAGCATCCGGCGCTGACCCTTCAGAACCCGCGGATCGCGGCCTGCCCTGCGCGATAACGGGCATGGCCTTCGTCGAAGGCCTGTTCCAGCGCCGTGACGGGCATGAATTCCCGTGCGACAGGCGGAAGGGTCAGCACGTCCGGCCCCGCCCCCGTGGCCGCCATCAGCGCCAGCCGCGCGGCCCCGAACGCACCGCCGAAATCGCCCGCAGCCGGCAGGCTGACCGGCACGCCCAGCGCTGTCGCGATCATCGTCAGCCAATATTCGGAGCGTGATCCGCCTCCAACCGCCAGCAGCGTTTCCAGCCGCGTGCCGGTTGCGGCCAGTGCATCACGGCAGTCGCGCAGGGCGAAGGTCACCCCCTCCAGCACAGCGCGGGTGCCGGCAGCGCGGTCGGTTCCATGCTCCAGCCCCAGAAACGCACCACGGATGGCGGCATCGTTCAGCGGCGTTCGCTCTCCGCCCAGGTATGGCAGGAACAGCGCCCGTCCGGGGGCCTGAAGGTCCCCAAGTTCTGCCACCAGGGCGGCTGCGCCCTGCCCCGCCATGCCCGCATACCAGTTCAGCGCATCGGTTGCCGAAAGGATCACGCCCATCTGGTGCCATGCATCCGGCAGCGCGTGGCAGAAGGTATGCACCGCCGTTGCCGCATCGGGCGAATATCCTTCGGTTGCCGCGAACAGCACCCCCGACGTGCCAAGCGAGACGAAAGCCTGCCCGGGACGCACCACGCCAACCCCCACGGCCGAGGCCGCATTGTCGCCGCCGCCACCCGCCACGACCACGCCGCCCGGAAGGCCGAACCGCGAGGCAAGCTCCCCCCGCAGCTGGCCCGAGGGTTCGGAGCCTTCAACCAGACGGGGCATATGCTCGCGGCCAAGATCGGTGGCCCCCAGCAGCGACTCCGACCAATCCCGTGCGCCGGTGTCCAACCAGGCCGTTCCCGCCGAATCCGACATGTCGCCCACATGTTCGCCCGTCAGCCAAAGCCGCAGATAGTCCTTGGGAAGAAGCACCTTGGCCACCTGCGCGCGCAGATCGGGTTCGTGCTTCGCCATCCAGACCAGCTTGGGCGCCGTGAAACCGGCAAAAACGATGTTGCCGCTGATGGCGCGGAAGCGCGGATCGGCATCCAGCGCCGCCGCCTCGGCATGGGCGCGGGTGTCGTTCCACAGGATCGCGGGGCGCAACACGCGGTTGGCGGCATCAAGAACCACCGCACCATGCTGCTGTCCCGACAGCCCGATGCCACGTACCGCCGACAAATCCTGCACCGCAAGGCCGGCCAGCACGGTCTCGGCCGCGGCGATCCATGCGGCGGGGTCCTGTTCGGACCAGCCCGGATGCGGGCGCTGCACCGTCAGCGGGGCCACCGCTTCGGCAACGACGCGCTGGTTGTCGTCGATCAGCACACCTTTCAGGCCCGATGTGCCCAGATCCAGACCGATATACATGGTAAAAATCCCCTCCCCGCGTTCTGCGACACCCTTATCACGATTAGCGTCGAACTTGCCAATCCCGCCGCTGCGGCGTTGTGGGCAAGGCCGCTTGCTGCAATAGTTCGGGGGCATCACAAGAAGAACGGGGACGATCGTGGCAGGAATACGCGCACTGACGCTCGCCGCAACCCTTGGCCTCACGACAGCCGGAGGGGCGCATGCGCTGGACCGGGTCGTATTCCAGGTGGTCGGCAACGACGAGGATCTGACCGAGACGCTGCGCGGCGCTTCGTTGACAGCCGAAGTGGCCGAGGAT
The DNA here is from genome assembly GCF_004015795.1 of Falsirhodobacter deserti. Lineage (GTDB taxonomy): Bacteria > Pseudomonadota > Alphaproteobacteria > Rhodobacterales > Rhodobacteraceae > Falsirhodobacter > Falsirhodobacter deserti. Next base: position 2,159,652 of record NZ_ML137218.1, read on the forward strand.
CCGGACCGGCATGACGAACTGTTCGGCGCGGCGCAGGCCGATTACGGCCGCCTGATCGGGGCGATGTATGGCGTCGGCCGCTATTCCCCCGTCATCCACATCACCATCGACGGGCGCGAGGTGGCATCGATCCAGCCGCTGAATGCCCCTGACCCGCAGAGCATCCGCGAGATCCGCTTCCTCGTCGATCCGGGGCCGGAGTTCCGCTTTTCCCGCGCCGTCGTCACCCCTTATGTGGAAGGGACCGAGTTCCCCGACGACTTCCGCGACGGCGCCGTGGCCGAATCCGGCCTGATTGCCGATGCGGCGCGGGCCGGCGCGGAACGCTGGCGCGAGGAAGGCCATGCAAAGGTCGCTGTGGCCGAGGAACGCATCACGGCCGACCACCTGCGCGACACCCTGTCCGCCGAGGTACGGCTGGCCCCCGGCCCGCGCCTGCGCTTCGGCGAAATGAAGGTGCGGGGCCAGAAACGCATGGACCCGCGCCGGATCGAAAAGATCGCCGGCCTGCCGGAAGGCGAAGTCTATTCCCCCGAGGATCTGGAAACCGCCGGCAACCGGCTGCGGCGCACGGGCATATTCTCGTCGGTCACGATGACGGAAGGCGATGTGCTGGCCCCCGACCTGCTGCCCATCACCACCACGGTGGTGGAACAGCTTCCCCGCCGCTACAGCCTTGGTGCCGAAATTTCGTCCTCCGAAGGGGCGGCGCTGACGGGATACTGGCTGCACCGCAACCTGCTGGGCGGGGGCGAGCGGTTGCGCGTGGACGCCGCGATCGAAAACATCGCGGCGCAGAATTCGGGCATGGATTACTCGCAGGGTGTGGCGCTGGAACGGCCCGCTACCCCCGATGCCGACACCACCGCCGGCGTGAATGCCCGGATAGAGCATCTGGACGAGGAGGACTACACCTCGGACGGGGTCACGCTGGGCCTGTCGTTCAACCGCATCATCAGCGAAGAGCTTTCGACCAGCCTTGGGCTGACCTATTCATATTCGGACGTGACCGACGACCTGGGCGAATACACGTTCAAGACGCTGGCCCTGCCGCTGGGCGTGGTCTGGGACACGCGCGATGACGATCTGGATGCAACCGGCGGCGTTTATGTGAATGCGACGGCGCAGCCCTTCGCCGGTTCGGGCGACGCGGATTCAGGCTTTCGGGCCACCATGGATGCGCGCGGATATTACAGCCTTGGAACCCCTCGCCGCGTGACCCTTGCCGGGCGGGTGCAGGCAGGTCAGATCTTCGGGACGGACCTTCTGAACACGCCCCGCGATTACCTGTTCTATTCGGGCGGCGGCGGAACCGTGCGCGGCCAACCCTATCAGTCGCTTGGAGTTTACCCCAGCGCAGACGACCCCGATTACAAGATTGGGGGCGCGGCCTTTCTTGCCGCCTCAGTGGAGGCGCGGGTGATGGTGACCGACAATATCGGCGTTGTCGGCTTCTTTGACGCGGGTCGCGTCGGGGCTGACGGCTTTTCGGACATGCAGGAACAAAGCGGTGCCGGCCTTGGCATCCGCTATGACACGGGGGTGGGGCCGATCCGGCTGGACGTGGCCGCCCCCGTTTCGGGCGGCACGGGCGAAGGCGTGCAAATCTACGTGGGCATAGGGCAGGCATTCTGATGCGGAAAACCGTCATACTTCTTCTGGCCCTTCTGCCCGCCGGCGCGCTGGCGCAGGATCAGGGCGGCGAGGCTGATCGCGGCTGGCTGGAAGGCATCATCGAGGACAACCTGTCAACCTCGGGCCGCGAAGTGAACATCACCGGCTTCACCGGGGCGCTGTCGTCCCGCGCGACGCTGGACGAGTTGACCATCGCCGATGATGAAGGCGTCTGGCTGACGCTGCGCGACGTGGTGCTGGATTGGAACCGGTCCGCGCTTCTGCGGGGCCGGCTTCAGGTGACGGAACTTTCGGCCGCCGAGATCGTCGTAGCCCGCACCCCTGTTCCGCCCGAAGGGCTGGAGGCTGCGCCTTCGCCCGAAGCCTCGCCCTTCTCGCTTCCCGATCTGCCGGTCTCGATCAATATCGGGCGCATTGCCACCGAACGGCTGGAACTTGGCGCGCCCCTTCTGGGCGAGGAGGTCGTGGCCTCCATGACCGGCATGCTCGTTCTTGAAGGCGGCGAGGGCGGCGTGACCATCAACGCCCGGCGCATCGATGACGGCCCGGATCTGGACCTGTCGCTGAATGCCAGCTTTGCCAACGAAACGCGCCAGCTGCTGATGGACCTTGCCCTGCATGACGAGGCCGGCGGCCTTGTCACCCGCAAGCTGGGCCTTCCCGGCGCCCCCTCGCTTGATCTGACGGTGACCGGCACCGCCCCCATCGACAATTACACCGCCCAAATCACGCTGGCGACGGACGGACAGCCCCGCATCGGCGGCGAGGTTACGATTCGTGCACCCGCCAATGGCCCCATGGGGTTTGGCGCATCCCTGTCGGGCAATGCAGCGCCGCTGTTCCTGCCCGATTACGCGGAGTTCTTCGGGGACGACCTTGCGCTTCAGGTGCAAGGTACCCGCAGCACCGAAGGGGTGCTGGACATCCCCACCCTGTCACTTACGGCGCAGCAACTGCAACTGGGCGGTGCGGTCACGGTTGGCGTCGACGGGCTGCCCGATCGCGTGGATCTGACCGGTCGTATTGCCGCGCCCGATGGCGATGCGGTGCTTCTGCCCCTTCCCGCGGAACAGGAAACGCGCATTCGCAGCGCTGATCTGGACGTGCAGTTCGATGCCAGCCAGTCCGATGACTGGCGGGGTGCGATCCGCATCGCGGATCTTGATCGTGCCGATTTCGCTGCGGACACGCTGGCATTGACCGGCACTGGACGCATCGTTCCGGGCAACCTTCAGCAGGTGACTGCCGATCTGGATCTGGCCGCCACCGGCCTTGTCGCCGCCGATCCCGGCCTGAACGACGCACTGGGCCAAGAGGTGACCGGCGCAGCCCGGATCGAATGGACGCAGGGCGAGGATGGTCTGCAGGTTCCGTCTTTGGCGCTGACCGGTGCCGATTACGGGCTTGAGGCGGATGCCGTCATCCAAGGGATTTCCACTGGCGTGACCATCGACGGCGGCGCCACCGCGACGCTGGGTGATCTGTCGCGCTTTGCCACCATCGCGGGCCGCCCGCTTTCAGGCGCGGCCGAAGCCACCATGCGTGGCAGTTATACCGTGCTGGAAGGCGGTTTCGACCTTGTGGCAGATGTGACGGGCACCGATCTGTCGGCAGGCATTCCGCAGGTGGACGGGCTGCTTGCGGGCCAATCCACCATCCATCTTTCGGCGCTGCGCGATGCTGCCGGCACCCGCATCCGCGATTTCACCGTGGATGCGCAGGATCTGACGGCAACGGCAGAGGGTTTGATCTCCAGCACCGGAAGCAATCTGAACGCAACCGTGGAAGCTGCGGACCTGTCGGTTCTTGGCGCGCAATACGGGGGGCAGGCAACGGCGCAGGTGGCCTTCACCGGCACGGTGGATGATGGCACGCTGCGGCTGACCGCGGATGGAACCGATATCCGCACCGGCATCGCCGAAGCGGACGGTCTGCTGCGCGGCGCTTCCACCATCCGGGTCGAGGCGGGGCTTGAAGACGGCGCCGCCGTGATCCGACAGGCAGAGGTGAACGGCAATGCCATGAGCCTGACCGCCGAAGGGCGGCTGGCCCAGACCGGCAGCGACGTGACCGCGCGGCTGGACCTGACCGACCTGTCCGTGATCGGCCCGCAATATGGCGGATCCGTCAACACCGCCGTCACCTTCACCGGCACCCCGGCAAACGGCACCGTGACGGTGGATGGAACGGCCAGCAACATCTCGGTCGCGCAGGATGAGGCGAACCGGCTGCTGCGGGGGGATTCCCGCATCTCGGCCGCGATGTCCCTGACGGATGGGCGTGTGGTGGTGCAGCAGGCCGATATCCGCAATCCGCAGATCACCCTCAACGCCACCGGCACCCCGATTGATGGCGGCCAGCAACTGGACCTGACCGCGCGGCTGGCCAACCTAGGCATCCTGCTGCCGCAATTCCCCGGTGCCGTTTCGGTGTCCGGAACAGTTACGCAGCGCCCGCAGGGATATGATCTGAACCTGACGGCGCAAGGGCCGGGCGGCATCGATGCCCGCGCAAACGGGAGTGTCGCGGCCGATTTCGGCGGTGCCAACCTTGCCCTTTCCGGTTCGGCGCAGGCGGCATTGGCCAACGCGTTCCTGACGCCGCGCAGCGTGAACGGCCCCGTCAGCTTCGATCTGCGCGTGAACGGCCCGCTGGCCCCCGAGTCCGTCAGCGGCACGTTTCGCGCCAACGGGCTGAGCCTTGTGGACCCCAGCACCAACATCGCGCTGAACGCCATCAACGCCACGGTGAACCTTGGCGGCAACACGGCCCGCATCGACGCCTCTGCCGCGCCAGAGGAAGGCGGCCGCATCACCGCGAACGGCACCATCGGGCTTGCCGCCCCGTACAACGCGGACCTGACGGTGAACCTGAACCGGGCGGTCTTCAGTGACCCGTCGCTGTTCCGCACCACGGCGGGCGGCAGCGTCCGGCTGAGCGGACCGCTGACGGGCAACGGCCTGATCGCGGGCCGCATCGTGCTGGAGGAAACGGAAGTTCAGGTGCCTTCGGGCGGGCTCGGCACGGCCGGCACACTGCCCGGCCTGAACCACATCAACGAACCGCGCGATGTCCGCGCAACCCGGGCCCGCGCGCGCCTGGACGAGGAGGAGGACACCGGCGGCGCAAGCGGCGGTGCGGGTGGGCTGCGGCTGGACCTGACCGTTTCCGCCCCCAACCGCATCTTCATCCGCGGGCGCGGCCTTGATGCCGAGCTGGGGGGGGAGCTGCGGCTGACGGGAACCACCTCAAACATCGTTCCCATCGGCGCGTTCGAGCTGATCCGCGGGCGGCTGGACATCCTTGGCCGGCGGCTGGATCTTGACCGTGCCCGTCTTTCGCTGGAGGGGGATTTCGTGCCGCAGCTGAACGTCATCGCCTCAAGCGAAAGCAACGGCGTGACCAGCTTTGTCAACATCGTCGGTCGTGCCGATGATCCGGAGGTGACCTTCAGCTCCAACCCCGACCTGCCGCAGGAAGAGGTGCTGGCCCAGCTTCTGTTCGGGCGCGACCTGTCCTCGATCTCTCCGCTTCAGGCGGCGCAGCTTGCCAATGCGGTGGCCACGCTGGCCGGTCGCGGCGGGCAGGGCATCGTGGGGAACCTGCGCCAGAGCTTCGGGCTGGACGATCTTGACGTGACCACCAACGATACCGGCGATGCCGCGGTGCGGGCGGGCAAATACATCTCTGACAAGGCATATACCGCAGTGGAGGTGGACGCGCAGGGCCAAAGCTCGGTCAGTCTGAACCTAGATGTGTCCAGCAGCCTGACGGTGCGTGGCACGACCGGCACCGCCGAAGGCAGCACCGGCATCGGCATCTTCTGGGAACGCGATTACTGAGACCGGCGAAGGGCGGCGCGATCGGCATCGACCGCCGCCCCCAGCAGGATCGCAAAGCCCGAAAGATACATCCACATCAACAGTGCGATCACTGCCCCGATGGACCCGTAAACCTGATTGTAGCTGTGAAAGTTGCTCAGGTAGAAAACGAAGCCGCGTGACACCAGTGCCCAAAGCACCACGGCCACGGCAAGGCCGGGCGTGAAGATGGGGCGTCTTTCCCCTTCGGGCCGGTTGGGGCCAAGGCGGTACACAAGCGCGATGCCGAACACCACCAGCATCAGCCCCAGGGCGAAGTTCAGGTATTCCAACATCAAGCCCGCCATGAAGTCCAGCGGCAGGTAACGGACCACCACCGGCACCACCACGGCCAGCGTCATCGCCGACAGCACGACCCCCACCAGCGTCAATGTCAGCAGAAGCGACCGGATGGTGTGCATCACCCCTCCCCGCTGCGGCAGGTGATGGATGCGGTTGATCCCCGAGATCAGCGAGGATACCCCCGCCCGCGACGACCATATCGCAAGCATCGTGGAGATGAAGGTCGTCCAGCCCAGATCGCGCGAATTCGCGGCCAGCAGCGCCTCCACCTGTTCCGATATCAGGCGATACGCGTCGCCGGGCAGGAAATCCTGCGTCAGCGTCACCTGCCCGCGGATCACGGTCGGATCGGCGGCAAAGCCCCAGATCGCGATGATGGCGGCAACGGCGGGGAAGATGGACAACAGCCCGTAAAAAGCCATCCCCGCCGAGATCATGAACAGATCGGCCACCTCGATCCGCTTTTGCAGGCGCCGCATCCAGCGCCAGACCTTGTTCGACATTCGAGGGCCCTCCTGTCACGCCCCTTGCTTGGGCGCGGGCGTGATCAGGAACAACCAGATCAGAAGCTGCGTGAAACCTGCAGCGCGACCCCAAGGCCGCGATCGATATCTGCCCGATCCAGATCATAGGACTGGTAGGTCAGATCACCCGTCACACGAAGCCCGTCCCAGTCTTTCGTTGCCCCCACGCGCGCCACAGCACCATCAACAGCAACCGAGGACAGCCGGTGATCGTTCCGCCCCGCGGTGTTGATGTCGTGATACCCGACCGACCAGTGCAGGCCGAAGCCGGGCAGCTCATGCTCCACGTAAAGCTGCAGCATGCGGGAATCGGTATCCAGCGGCAGGCCAAGAACATCCCCTTTATGGGTGTATCCGCCGGGATAGGCCGCGTTGTTATAGGCTGTCCCGTCGCCGCAGAAACCGTTCCGGGTTTCCGAAATCTCGGTCGTGGCGCCTTCCACGGTCACCATGGTGGGAACGCCGAAGACGTGGCCGCGCCCCTCGATCCCGCCAAGATACATGAAGCAGGAGGGGAGCCCGCCCGATTCATCCTCTCCGATGGCCTGGGCATAGATGCGGATGGGCGCTACACTTTCAGGCAGGGCATAGGACAGCCCCACGCCCGCAAGCTGGTTCGCCTCGGACCCCGGACCTTCGTTCGTGTTGCCCCACAACGCGTCGGAGAACGTGGACGAACCGGCCCCGTATTGCGCCATGCGGACAAGGTCGATTTCTAGCCCCTGAACCGGCTGAAGCTGCAGGCGCATTCCCAGAATGTCCGTGTCATCGGGGTTTGCATCGCCGCTGGTGCGGCCAACGAAGATCTCGCCGCCCCAAGGGCCAAGCCATGACAGCCACGGCGTGTCGAAAGCGGTAAGCTCCTCCTTGCGGACATAGACAGATGGGAAGGGCCGCGCATTGCCCGACATGACCAGCGAGTTATAGCGCGAAGGCGACCAGTGCCGCGCCACCGCGCCCGCACCGAAGGCGAAATCGCCGGCATAAACCTCGGCAAAGCTGTGATCGAGGCGGAGCCCATCATCGTCATCCTCGGCCGAGAGGGTAACGCCCAGCGCGAAACGGTCGGTCCGTCGTTCCCAGGCCACGCCGCCGGTGACGTTTTCGCTGAAGCCCAGAACCTGCCGCTGGCCCAGCGTCGGTTGCGTGGCACCGCCCGCGAACACGGTCCAGCGGTCCTGCGCCTGTGCCGGCAGGGCCAGAAGCGCCGCCCCCAGACAAAGGGAACCAATCGTCGTCAAAGGCGTCAGCCGGATCATCTTCACCATCCACTTTTATTGTCGTGCCGAAGATACGCCACATGCGGCGCGAGGAAAGGGCCTTATGCCGAAGCGGTCGCTTCCACCGCCATCTCGGGGCCGTATCCTTCAACCCAGCGGGTCAGAAGCTCTATGGCAGCACCGGAATCGCCTGTCGCGAGGGTGGATCGCAGAAGGCGCAGAACGCCCGCCATCTCGGTTTCGGACAGGCAATTCTCGCGGGCGCGAAGGATCTTCGGATGCGGGGTGGTCAGAAGCCCCTCCCCGATCAGCAGTTCCTCGTGCAGCTTTTCACCGGGGCGCAGGCCGGTCACCACGATCTCGATCTCTCCGTCCGGATTGTCGGCATCGCGCACGGTGCAGCCTGCGGCCTCGATCATCTGGCGGGCAAGATCGCGTATCTTCACCGGCTTGCCCATGTCCAGCACGAACACCTCGCCCCCGCAGTCATTGGCGGCGAAGGAACCGGCCAGCATCACCAGGCGGGCAGCCTCGGAGATGGTCATGAAGAAACGTGTCACATCCTCATGCGTCAGCGTCACGGGGCCGCCGCGCGCGATCTGGTCGCGAAACAGCGGGATGACCGAACCGGAAGAGCCGAGCACGTTGCCAAAGCGCACCATCGAAAACACGGTCCCGGGCGAGCGGCGGGCCAGGTCCTGCACGACCAGTTCCGCCAGCCGCTTCGATGCACCCATCACGTTGGTCGGACGCACCGCCTTGTCCGTGGAAATCAGGATGAACCGCGCCACCCCCGCCTCGCGCGCGGCATCGGCAAAGGTGCGGGTACCCAGCACGTTGTTGGCCAGACCGGCCAGCGGGTTCGCCTCCACCAGCGGGACATGCTTGTAGGCGGCGGCATGGAAAACAACATCGACGTCGTACTGCTCCATCACCATCCGGGCCAGACGTGCATCGGTGACGGTGCCCAGAACCGGAGAGATTTCCACCTCCAGATCGCGGGCCATGTCGCGCAATTCCCGTTCGATCGTGTAAAGCGCAAATTCCGACACTTCGAATAAGACGATGCGGCGGGGGCGTGCGGCCAGGATCTGGCGGCAAAGCTCGGACCCGACAGACCCGCCCGCACCCGATACCAGAACCACGCGGCCGGTATAGGCATCCGCGCCCTCCGGCAGCACGGCCTCGATCTGGCGGCGATTAAGAAAGCGGCCGGGCACCACGGGGGCCAGATGGTCGACCAGCGCCTCTTCGCCAACCAGTTGCGCGAACGAGGGCAGCGCCATGACCTTCAGGCCGTTCTCCTCCAGCCGGCGGGCAAGCTGCGTCTGCCGCGTGGGCGAGGCGGAGGGCATGGCCAGCAGCACCCGCTTCACGTCATGCGATTCGACCAGCCGCGCGATATTTGCGGGCGGAATCACCTTCAGGCCCGAAATCGTCAGCCCTTGAATGGCAACGTTGTCATCGACGAAAGCCAGCGGCGAAATGCTCGGGTGCGACCGCAGGGCCGCCGCAAGCTGGACGCCCGTGGTGCCCGCGCCATAGATCAGCACGCGATTTGGCGGCTTGCCCTGCCGCAGCGCCCACATCAAGGCGCACAACATCATCATCCGGCTTCCGACCGACAGAATGAAATAAAGCAGCCCGAACACGATCACGATCGATCCCGGCAGGTTCATCCCCGTGGTCAGGATGAATACCCCACGCAGAACCGACAAAAGCGCCGCAGCAAGGGCGACGGTCAGGATCGCCCGCGTTTCGAAAGCCTTCAGCTGGATGCGATGGATGCGCAGCAGGACGGAAAGCGCACCCGCAAGAATGCCGATTGCCGGAAGCAGGGGCACAACCTGCATTATCGCTGGCCAGAACATCACCCCGTTGTGGATCACCGCAACCGCAAGGATCAGGGCCAGTGGGGCCAGCATTATATCCGTCAGCAGCAGGATCGCCTGCTTGTGCCTGCGCGTCATCCCGTTGAACAGGCGGAACGCCTGGGCGCGCAGCACGGACATGCGATCTGATCTCCTGTTCAGGCGGTGAATGGCAGATATGGCCCTTTACCCGGCTTAGGTTTCGCAAGGAAATAGAGCAAGCCCGCAGCCGCGGGATAGGCGGATTTCTTCACGTCAGCTACGACGCAGGACGCGGCGGGCCGTTTGCCAGATCAGAACAAGGTCAAAACAGACGCTTTGATGCGCCTGATAGATCAGATCCAGCTTCGCCTTGCGAGGAATCGATCGGCGGACATAAACGATATCGGTTTCCTCGGCGGTGCGGCATGAGGCAAGGATACGCTCCTCGAACCGGTGGATATGCAGCGAGGCAAGACCGGTGATGCCCGGGCGGCTTTGCAGCACCTGCCCGTAAAGCGCGGGAAAACGCTCCACATACTGGCGCAGCGGGGGGCGCGGGCCGACAAAGCTCATATCGCCGCGCAGCACGTTCCACAGCTGCGGGATCTCGTCCGCGCGGGTCTTGCGCAGCATCCGGCCAAGGGGAGATACACGGGCGGCCTTGTCGCCACCCGAAACGCCCGCCTCGTTCGGGCCGGCGGGCCGCATGGTGCGCAGCTTCCACAGCGCGAACGGCCGGCCCGGCGCCTTCATTCTTTCGGCAACATAGAAGATCGGACGCCCCTGCACCGCCAGCAGCAAAAGGCACAGGATCAGGAACGGCGCCGCCAGCAGCACCGAAAGCGCCAACGCCAAGGCGATGTCGAAAAGGCGTTTCTGCGGCGTCATCCCCGCCACTCCGCCACCATACGCGCGGGATCGGCGGGGGGCAGGGGGCAGATCGCCTGCAGCCGGGTCGTATCGAGGCCGACGCGGGGAATCGTCCCTTCCCGCGGCGGGCCGAAGCGCCAGGGGATGCCTGCCGCCGCCAGCAGGGCCGACATGGCGACGGGCGGCGGTTCGGCGATGTTCAAGATGCGGGGCAACGAAGGGGCCTGCATCAGCGCCCATAGCACCCGCGCCAGCGTGACCGGCCCGATATACGACCGGACAGGCCCGCTTTCGCCTGCCGGATCAAGCGTCACCTCCTCCGCAGCACGGCCAAGAAGCGCATCCGCACCTGCCACGTTGCCCAGCCGCAGGATCGTCGCGCTGCCCGCCAGCGCCTCCATCCGCAGCTTGGCCTGCCCATAGGCGTTCAGCGGCGCGGTCGTGTCATCTTCACTGAAATCCCGATCGCCGCGCCCATAAACGGCGGCCGAGGAAAGCAGGAACACCCGCGCGCCCCGCCGTGCCCCTTCGGTGATCGCGGCGGCGGCCGTGGTCACGTTATCGTCCAGCGGGCCGGCGGGATCTGTCACCCCGGCAAGGTTCAGGATCACCCCGCCCTGCCCGGCGGGCCATGCCTGCCCGCGCGCCAGCCAAACGGCATCCGGCCAATGGGGGCGCAGCAGCCGTGCCAGCCGCCCCGTGGCGCCCGTCACGATCAGGTCAGTCTGCAGCATTCTCGAACCGCACCCGCATCTCGCGCAGGACGGGAAGAACCGCCCGCACCTTTTCCGGCCCCAATGCCCGCACAACATCGGCCACCAGCGGCACGATAGCCTCGACGGCAGCATCCCGCGCCTGCCGCCCCGCCGGAGAGATGGCGACGAACTTGCGACGCGCATCATCCCAGTCCGGCCGGATATGAACGTGTCCTGCCCATTCCAGCTTGGCCAGCGTGTTGGTCATCGCCCCGCGCGTGACGCGGAACGCCTTGGCAAGCTGCGCCGGCGTCCGTTCCTCGCCAAGGCGGGCAAGGTGGTTCAGAACACCGAAATGCGACAGCTCCATCCCTTTGGGCAGCACCTTCGATATGCGGTTGCGGGCAAGCTGGTCGGTCATGAACAGCTCGCCGAACAGCGAGATCGCGATATCGTCGGTGCGGTCGGCCATCCGCTCAGTCGGCAAGCATCGGGTCAAGCCCGCCGCGCGCATCAAGCGCATGAAGCTCGTCGCTGCCGCCCACATGGGTGCCGCCGATGAAGATCTGCGGCACGCTGCGCTTTCCGCCCGCACGTTCGGTCATGGCGGTGCGAAGCGAGGGGTCGCGGCTGACATCGGTTTCGACATATGCCACGCCCTTGCGCGTCAGCAGCGCCTTGGCCGAATGGCAATAAGGGCAGGTCGGGGTGGTATAGATCTCGACGGTTTTCATTGCGGCTTCCTTTCGGCTTTCTTCCTATCTAGGGAGTTTTTCCGACCCGCGCCAGCACCGCAACCGACACATCCGCCGCGCCCGCATCCAGACAGGCCTCTGTTGCGGCGGCAAGAGTGGCCCCAGTGGTCATCACATCATCGACCAGCAGGACGTGCCGCCCCGCCACCCGCGCCGGCCGCTTCACATGCAAGGCTCCGCTCATGTTCTCGAACCGGCCCTGCCTGTCATGGCCCTCCTGACTGCCCGTGTTGCGGGCGCGAACCAGAAGATCAGGCACATGGGACAGCGAGGCTGCCTTCGCCAGCGCCCCCGAAAGCAACGCCGCCTGGTTGTATCGCCGCCGGATCAGCCGCAGCCAATGCAGCGGAACGGGGGCCACCAGCATGTCAGGCATCAGAACTGGCGCGGCCGCGCGGGCCACCCAGCGCCCCAGCGGCCGCGCCAGATCCTGCCGGTCGCCATGCTTCAGCGCCAGCACCAGCCGCCGGGCGTTGCCACCATAGGCCAGTGCGGCGCGACCGCGGCTCCATGGTGGTTGCAGCGTCAGGCAATCGTCGCAGATGCCGCCCTCCTCGCCCATCATGGAAGCGCCGCAGCGGTCGCAGACAGTGCCGCCGATGAACGGGGTGTCGCGCCAGCAGGCGGGGCACAGGCCACCCTCGGCCGCCACCTCGGTCCCGCAGCACAGACAGGATGCAGGGTAGAAGATTCGCAGCGCCGCTTGCATTCCCATCGGAGCCTCCACACATTGCGGCGCATGATACCGCAGCTGACAGACCGCACCGCCCTGACGCAGCACCGCGCCCGCGCCACCCGCGAGGCGCTGTTCCTGCACGAGGACGTGGCGGCCGAAGCGCAGGAAAGGCTGAACGAGGTTAACAGGACGTTTACGGACGCCGTTGTCGTGACGCCCTTTCCCGAGCTTTGGCCCGGTTTCCGCACGGTTCCCGATGCCGAGGTGCTGGAGCTGGAGCCGCAGTCGCAGGATCTGGTGATCCATGCCCTGTGCCTGCACTGGGCGAATGATCCGGTGGGGCAACTGGTGCAATGCCGCCGTGCCCTGCGCCCCGACGGGCTGCTGCTTTGCGCGACCCTTGGCGGGCAAACGCTGCATGAACTGCGAGCCGTTCTGGCCGAGGCGGAGGCCGCCGTCAGCGGTGGGCTTTCCCCGCGCGTTCTGCCGATGGCCGACATCCGCGATCTGGGCGGGCTGATGCAGCGGGCGGGGCTGGCGCTGCCGGTGGCCGACACCTTCACGCGCCGTGTCACCTATCGCGATGCGCTGCACCTGATGCATGATCTGCGGGCGATGGGCGAAACCTCGGCCCTTACCGGACGCCCCCGCCATTTCACGAAACGGTCAGTTCTGATGGAAGCGGCACGCCGGTATCACGAGGCTTTCGGGGATGCCGATGGGCGCGTTGGGGCAACGGTGGAAACGGTGTGGCTGACGGGTTGGGCCCCTGCCGACAGCCAGCCGCAGCCCTTGCGCCCGGGATCGGCCACCCACAGCCTTGCCGAGGCGCTGCGCCCGAAGGATTGACGCTCCCGACAGGGCGCGTATCTCAGATGCCAGCCAAAGGAGCCGCGTCATGTCCCATCTTCCGTCCGATCACCCGCCCATGAAACCGCGACGGGTCGGTGTTCTGCTGGCCAACCTGGGAACGCCAGACGGGTATGATTACTGGAACATGCGCCGCTATCTGTCAGAATTTCTGTCGGACCGCCGCGTGATCGATTACCCGCGCTGGAAATGGCAGCCGCTTCTGCAAACTGTGATTCTGGCGAAACGGCCTTTCACCTCGGGGGCGAATTACAAATCCATCTGGAATCACGATAAGGGCGAAAGCCCTCTGATGACGATCACGAAGGACCAGACCGCCGCACTGGCCGCCGAACTGCCCGAGGTGATGGTCGATTTCTGCATGCGCTATGGCAATCCGTCGACCGAATCGAAGGTAAAGGCGATGGTGGATGCCGGCTGCGATAAGATCCTGTTCGTGCCGCTTTATCCGCAATATGCGGGTGCGACGACGGCTACCGCCAATGACGCCTTCTTCCGCGCGGTCATGAAGCAGTTCCGTGCGCCCGCGGTCCGCACCATGCCGGAATACTTTGCCCACCCCGCCTATGTCGGTGCACTGGCCGGTTCTGTCCGTGAAGCGTGGGATGCGCTGGATGACAAGCCCGAGGTTCTTATTGCCTCCTATCACGGAATGCCGAAGCGCTATCTGATGGAAGGCGACCCCTATCACTGCAAGTGTCAGAAAACGACGCGCCTGCTGCGTGAAGCACTTGGCTGGGAAAAGGATGCCATCCAGACCACCTTCCAGTCCGTCTTCGGCCCGGAAGAATGGCTGCGCCCCTACACGGTGGAACATGTGGCAGAACTGGCGAAGCAGGGCCGCCGCCACATCGCCGTTGTCGCGCCCGCCTTTTCGGCCGACTGCATCGAAACGCTGGAGGAGATCAACGGAGAGATCCGCGAGGCCTTCCTTCATGCAGGTGGCGAACGCTTCACCTACATCCCCTGCCTGAACGACCGCGCCGACCATATCGCCGCCATGGCGCAGATCATCCGCGAGGAACTGACCGGCTGGCTGTGAAAAAGGAAAAGGCGGTGGATCGCTCCACCGCCTTTCCCTGATTCTGTTTTTCCTGAAAAATCAGGAAGCAGCGGCAGCAGCGACGACCAGCAGCAGCAGCAGCGGAACGACCACACCGGCCGAGGAGGAAGAGGTGTTTTCTTCCACAACGGTCGGCTGCATGACCGGCTCCATGACCGGCTCAGCCATGCCGCCTGCGTAGGCGGAAGTAGCGGCGACCGAGAGAGCGGCGGCGAGTGCGAGTTTCTTCATTTTGACCTCCAGTTACTGCTCAACGTCTTTGCTTTCAGAGGCGACGTTGCGCATCCAAGACTGTTCCTCGTACGAAATGCATAAGCATCTCGGTAACGTGAATGCAATCGGCAGGTTCTGGTTCCTTCAAAGACTCGGATACGTTGTCAAATTAGCAACACTTGGGTGCCGACTTTGCACAGCGAATACAACTCCACGATGTGCTCGTTATACAGCCCGACGCAGCCGCTGGAGGATGCGCGGCCGATCTTGCGCGTGTCATGTGTACCGTGGATTCGGTAGTATTGCCATGACAGATACAGGGCCCGCACGCCCAACGGATTATCGGGTGCACCGCCCTGAACAACCTCCGGCCATTCAGGGTTCCGCTCGCGCATGGAGGGTGTCGGGCGCCAGGACGGATTCTCCCGCATCTCCACAACCTGAGTGCGGCCCCGGCGTGTCAGATCTTCCGAAAGCGGGATGGAACAGGGATAGAGTTTGTACGTCGCCTGATCTTCCGACCAGAAGTGCAGCGCCCGCGACGTCAGGTCCACCAGAATCGCGCCGTTGCGCGTGTTGTCGAAGTGGTTGCGCCAGTCCAGCATGCGGAAGCTGGACACGTTGGACCGCGTCGTGGCGGGGCCTTCCATCTGCGTGGTGCCCTGCATCACGGTGTTCTGCGCCTGTGCGAAGGCCGGAAGCGCAAGAGAGCCTGCCGCAGCCGCAGCCGCAGCGCCCAGAAGTGCCCGCCGGTTGATTCCGTCACCCATTCTCGTTCTCCTCAGTCGATCCGCAACGAAAATCGGCGGCGATCGCCGCGCATCATACCGGCCCCTCTGCAAGGCGGCAAATCACGAAGCAAGCATCGCTGTCATGTCACGCAGAGTTGCGTTTGCCGCGGCGTATGGAATTGAATAGAAGCGTTGCTGAAATCTTCTACGGGACAGACATGAAACACCTCTCCATCCTTGCGATCTGCGGGGCGGTCGCCCTTTCAGCCTGTTCGCCCGGTCCCACCCAGACCGCCGGCAGTCCGCGCGTTTACCGGGTGGAGGCAGGGCAGGAGGCCGAGGTTACCTACCGCATGCTGGATTCGGTCAACTCGCTGCGTCAGGCGCGGGGGCTTCGCCCCCTGCAACTGAACGCGGCGCTGACGGCAGCGGCCGCCACCCATTCGCGTGACATGTCGGTTCAGAACCGCCCGTGGCACTTCGGCTCCGACGGCTCCTCGCCCTTGGTGCGGGCACAGCGCGCAGGGTATACCGGCAGCCTGCTGGGCGAGGATATCGCCGAAACCTACCAAACCGAGATCGAGACGCTGGGCGACTGGATGAAGCAGGTCGGCACGCGCGAGGTCGTGCTGAACCCGGCGGCCACGGACATGGGTTTTGCCTGGTATCAGGAGCCCACGGGCAAGCTTTGGTGGACGATCGTCACCGGTGCGGGCGGCGGCGGATACATGCCACAGATGGCCAGCGCCATGTAAGACAAAGGCCCCGGAACTCCGGGGCCTTTTGCACTACGGCAGGATTTGGATGACGGTGCCATCGCGCACCATGGCATAGATCTCCTCCACCTCCTCATCCGTCACGGCGATGCAGCCCCACGTCCAGTCGCCCTGCGTCTGCCGGCCCGGTGGCTGGCCGTGGATGAAGATGTCGCCCCCCGGCAGCTTGCCGTTCGCCAGCGCGTGAATGCGCTCGTTGGCGTTGGGATAGGATACCCCCAGCGACAGGTGAAAGGCGCTGTTGGGATTGCGGCGATCGATATAGTAGGTGCCTTCGGGGGTTTTACCGTCCCCTTCGAACTGCTTGTGCCCTTCGGGGGCAAAGCCCAGCGCGATGTCATAAGCCTTCACGACCTGCGTCCCGCTCAGCATGTACATCTTGCGATTCGCCTTCTGGACCTGGATTTGGGTGATTGCAGGCCCGTCATAGGTCTTGAACGTGCTGGGCGGCGCACTGCCGCACGAAACCAGCACTGTCATCAGCGCCAGCGCGATAAACGTCTTCACTGCCCGCATTAGTCTGCCGTTTTTGGAGTTTTGCCAAAAATACCCCAGAATCGGGGCAAGTGCATAGGTCCGAATTGCACGCCCTGCTCACGTACGGGTGAACTTCGCCGCAAGCTCCACATGGGTGGACCAGCGAAACTGATCGACCACCGCCACCGCATCAAGCTTGTATCCGGCCGTGATCAGGATGCGGGCATCGCGGGCAAAGGTGACGGGATTGCACGACACCATCGCGACCAGCGGCACGTTGCTGCGGCCCAGCGCCTTCACCTGCGCTTCCGCCCCCGCGCGCGGCGGGTCGATGACGACGGCGTCGAAGCCCTTCAACTCGTCTGCCTCAAGCGGGCGGCGGAACAGGTCCCGCGCCTCGGTCGTGACGCGCTTCAGACCCTGGGCGTCGCGCCAGCCACGATCCAGCGCGGCGGTCATGGCGGCATCCCCTTCCACCGCGTGCACCTCGGCCTCCTGTGCCAGCGGCAGCGCGAAGGTGCCGGATCCGGCGAACAGGTCCGCCACCTTCTTCGCCCCCCGGACCGAGGCGCGGACAAAGGCCACCAGCGCCGCCTCCCCTTCCGCCGTGGCCTGCAGGAACGCGCCCGAAGGGGACGAAACGCGGGCGGGGCCGAAGTTCTGTGCAGGAGGTGTGCGCAGGGCCACAACCTCGTCATCCCATGTCAGGCGGGCAAGGCCGAAACCTTCGGCCAGCGCAGCCAGATCACCATGCAGCAGCGGCTCCAGCGGCTTGCCGCCCTTCACCGCCACATCCGGCCCGCCAAGGCTGTCGGTGACCGTCAGCGCCAGTTCCGTGCTGCGCGAGCCGCCAAGCTTCACCAGCGCCTCCAGCGCCGGAAATGCCGCTTTCAGCGACGGCGTCAGCAGCAGGCAGTGCGGCACCGCCACCAGCGTGTCCGACCCGCGGGCATGGAACCCCAGCAGAACCCCGTTCTTGGTGCGCCGCCCGTGCAGGGTGGCGCGGCGGCGCGTGCGGGCGGGCGATGTCTGCACCTCGCCCACCGGGGCCTGAAGCCCCTGCCCCGCCAGCGCCGTCACGACCACCTCGCGCTTCCAGCGGGCCACGAAATCGTCCGATGCGTGCTGCAGCGAACAGCCTCCGCAGGTCCGGTAATGCACGCACGGCGCCTTCACCCGATCGGCCGAGGGGGTGATGATCGATGGCGCGGCCATACGGTCGCCCGTGACCTCGCCCTCCACCACCTCGCCGGGAAGGACGCGCGGAATGAAGACGGGGCCCGAAGGCCCCTCCGTTCCAGGAACATAAGCCACCGCATCCCCGCGATGACCCAAGCGATCCGCAACCAGTCTCATTCCGCCGCCTCATCCATTCCAAGGAAGCCGCCGCTTTGCCGATTCCAGTAGCGGGCGTAAACCCCGTTTTTCTGCAACAGCTTCTCGTGTGCGCCTTCCTCGACGATGCGGCCCTGTTCCAGCACCACGATCCGGTCCATCTCGGCGATAGTGGAAAGGCGGTGGGCAATGGCCAGCACGGTCTTGCCTTCCATCACCTTTTCCAGCGCCAGCTGGATCGAGGCCTCGACCTCGCTGTCCAGCGCCGAAGTCGCCTCGTCCAACACAAGGATCGGGGCGTCCTTCACGAAGGCGCGGGCCAGCGCGATCCGCTGGCGCTGGCCACCGGACAGTTTCACCCCCCGTTCGCCCAGATAGGCGTCATAGCCCGAACGGCCCTGATGGTCCGTCATGGTTTCGATGAAATCGTCAGCCTCGGCGGCACGGGCGGCGGCTTTCAGATCATCATCGCTCGCCTCGGGGCGGCCATACAGGATGTTGTCACGGGCCGAACGGTTGAACATCGCCGTTTCCTGCGTGACCATCCCGATCTGGCGGCGCAGGGATTCCTGCGTGATCTGGCGCACATCCTGCCCGTCGATCAGGACCGCGCCCTTTTCCACATCGTAAAGCCGCAAAAGCAGCGCCACCAGCGTTGACTTACCCGCCCCGGAAGCCCCCACAATGCCCAGCTTTTCGCCCGGCGCGATCGTCAGGTCGATATCGTGGACGCCACCGTGCCGCCCGCCATAGGTGAAGGTGACGCCGCGGAAGGACACCTCGCCGCGGATGGCGGGAAGGCTCACGGCCTCGGGCGCGTCGGGCAGCTTGTGCGGCCGTGACAGCGTGTTCATCGCATCCTCCACCTCGCCGATGGAGGTGTAGATGGACATCAGCGTGAAGCTGACCCAGCCCGACATCTGCGCCAGCCGCATGGCGATGGCACCCGCAGCCGCAACATCCCCGATAGAGGCCTGCCCCCGCTGCCACAACATCAGCGTGCCGCCGATCAGCACCACCGGCAACACCCCCGACAGCAGCATCAGAGAAGCGCGGAACAGGGTGGAGATGACGCCGAAATCAAGGCTGCGATCGCGGAAGGTGCCCATGGCCTGAAGGGCCACGCGATCTTCGAACGCGCTGTGGGCGAACAGCTTGACCGTCTTGATGTTGGTGATCGTGTCCACCACCTGCCCCGACACCATCGCCCGCGCTGATGCCCGCGCCGCCGAATTCTTGCGCACGCGCGGCATGAAGAAGCGGATCAGAACGACATAGGCGATCAACCACACCGCCAGCGCCCCTGCCAGCCAGCCATCCACGGAAATCAGGAAGATGGCCGAGCCGATGACCGAGGCCAGCGCAAAGGCCACCGTGTTGATCGTTTCCGCCGCCACGTCCGTCACGGCCCGTGCGGCCTGCATCTGCTTCTGGCTGATGCGGCCGGCGAAATCGTTGTCGAAGAAGGTCACGTCCTGCCCCATCGTCCAGCGATGCAGGCGCGACAGGACAAGCGGGAACACGTTCGGCTGCACCATGATCGCGTTCGAAGCCGAGGAAAGGCCGAAAAAGAACGGACGCAGCAGCATGAAGAACACGAACAACCCGCCCAGCAGGTACCACCCGTCGGACCAAAGTGCCTGCGGCCCCGCTGCCTGGGCCCCGTCGATCACCCAGCCCAGGATGGAGGCGGAGATGACCTCCAGCGAACCGGTGAGGCAGGAGATGAACGCCGCCAGAAGCAGCGCAGGCCATGATCCCTTCAGGCACCACAGAAAGAACCGGCCCAGCTTGGCGGGCGGCTGGCCTTCTGCGGGGCGGAAGGCGTCGATCATGCCGCCAAGGCGGCGGAGGGAGTCGTTCATGCGTCCTCGTCTGCGTCGATGAAGCCGCCGGACTGGCGCGCCCAGAAACGGGCGTAAAGGCCGCCTTGCGCCAGCAGCTCGTCATGGGTGCCGATCTCGGCGATGCGGCCCTGATCCAGAACGAGGATCCGGTCCATATGCGCGATGGTAGACAGCCGGTGCGCGATGGCAATGACCGTCTTGCCCGCCATGACGCCGTAAAGCGAATCCTGAATGGCGGCCTCCACTTCGGAATCCAGCGCGGATGTCGCCTCGTCCAGCACAAGGATGGGGGCGTTTTTCAGGATGACGCGGGCCAGCCCGATGCGCTGGCGCTGACCGCCCGAAAGCTTCACCCCGCGTTCGCCGACCTGCGCGTCATAGCCCTGCCGTCCTTCGCTGTCCTGAAGCGTCAGGATGAAATTATGCGCCTCGGCCCGTTTGGCAGCCTCGATCATCTCCTCCTCGGTCGCATCGGGACGGCCGTAAAGGATATTCTCGCGCACGCTGCGATGAAGAAGGCTTGGGTCCTGCTGGACCATGCCGATGGCGCCGCGCAGGCTGGCCTGCGTGACGCTGGCGATGTTCTGCCCGTCGATGCGGATCGCCCCGCCTTCCACGTCATAAAACCGCAGCAGCAGCTTCACCAGCGTGGATTTGCCCGCACCGGACCGCCCGACGACACCCAGCTTTTCGCCGGGCCGGATGGTCAGCGTGATGTCATGCAATCCACCCGATCCGCGCCCGTAATGGTGGCTGACATGGTCCAGATCGATCCGCCCCTCGGTCAGGTGCAGATCGCCCGCCCCCTTGGCATCTGTCAGGGCGATGGGCTGGGCGATGCTTTCCATCCCCTCGGCGATGGTGCCAAGCGACTGGAACAGTTGCTGCGTGGCCCACATGATCCAATAGGTCATGTTGTTCAGCCGCAGCACCAGCGCCGAGGCCGCCGCAACCACGCCCACTGTCGCCGCCCCCTGATGCCAAAGCAGCACCGCCCAGCCGATCACACCCACGATCATCACGCCGTTGATGACGGTCAGGCTGATATCCATGCGGCTGACGATCCGCATCTCGTATGCGAAAGCTTGGCGTGCCTTCTCGATCGCCTCGCGCGCATGGGCCTCCTCGCGGTCGTCATGGGCGAAAAGCTTGACCGAGTGAATGTTGGTATAGGCATCCACCACCCGCCCCGTCACGGCCGACCGCGCATCCGAGGAAGCCTTCGCCGCCGGCCCCGCACGCCGCACCGTCCAGCGCATCAGAAGGCCATAGGCGGCGAACCAGATCAGCAATGGCACCATCAGGCGCGCATCCGCCTGCCCCAGCACCACAAGGCTGCCGATCGCGGTGGTCACGGCAAAGGCCACGGCGTCGAAGATGTTGAACACCGCATCCCCCGCGGCGGGCGGCGTTTGCATGATGCGGTTGGCCAGCCGGCCCGCGAAATCGCTTTCGAACCAGCCGACCGGCTGGCGCAGCACGTGGCGGTGGGCGCGCCAGCGGATCAGCGTGCCGAAATTGGGCAGGATGGCGTTGTGCAGCAGGGCCGTATTGGCCGCCGCCACGATGGGCCGCAGGAACAGGATCGCCAGTGCCACCAGCACGATCTCGGTGCCATAGATGTCCCACACCTCGGCGGGGGTGCCATTTGACAGCAGGTCCACCACCCGCCCCACATACCAGATCAACGCCAGATCGCTGAGCGCGACAATGACCGACAGCAGCCCCGTGGCGGCGAACACCTTCCGGAACGGCTGCATGTACCCCTTCAGGAAGGGCCAAAGCCGGTTAGGGGGCGTGTCTGTCAGGTCATAAGGGGCGTAGGGATCAACGAGCTTTTCAAAGAAACGGAGCATGGCGGGCCTCTGATTGCCCGAGGGATATAGCGCCCACGCGTGACGAAAACATGCTCAGCCCAAAAGCTGGTCCTTGGTGAGGGTGAAACCCGATGCGATCCACCGCGCCTCCAGCTCTTTCAGGCGCTGGCCGAGGGCAGCACCGCTGAAGGCAGGCATCAGATCGCAGGCGGCAACCGGAAACCGCGCGGCGGCGGCGGCAGCGATGCGCGACAGGTCGGGCTGCATCCCCGTCAGCGCCGCCCGCACCAGCGCCGCATCCCGCGCAAGGTCCGCGCCGTGGCGATAGGCAAGTTCGGCCATGTCCGCGCCTTCGCGTGCGGCATCGGAAATCAGCGACAGGCGCCTTGCCTCGGCGCGCGACAGGCGCAGATCGACCTGCCCGCCCAGCGCGGCCAGCCGCCGAATGGGATCGGGCGCAACGCCCGCCTCCAGGTGCACCAGCACCGGCAACGCGGTTGCATCCGCGCCCGGCACGACGCGTGCCAGAATCCCTGCCGCCGCCATGGAGGCAATGGCGGGCGCAGGATCGGATGCTGCCAGCAGCTTCTTCACCTCGGCCCCCACCCGTTCGCGAGACAGCGTTTCCACACCTTCGGCATGTTCGGCGCAAGCGGCCAGTCCCTCAGGATCCGGCCCGCCCTGCCCATAGATGGCGTGGAAGCGGAAAAACCGCAGGATGCGCAGGTAATCTTCGGTGATCCGGGCCGCGGGATCGCCCACGAAGCGGACGCGTCGTGCCAGCAGATCCGGCAGGCCGTCCAGAGGGTCGATCAAGGTGCCGTCCGCCTCGGCGTAAAGGGCGTTCATGGTGAAATCACGCCGCGCCGCATCCTCGGCAATGTCGGAGGAGAAGGCGACAACAGCGTGCCGCCCGTTGGTTTCCACATCGCGCCGGAAGGTCGTGATCTCGTAAGGGCGGCCATCGGCCAGCACGGTCACCGTGCCATGATCGATGCCGGTGGGGATCGCACGCAATCCGGCGGCGCGGGCCAGTTCCATCACCCGCGCGGGCAAGGCATCGGTGGCGATATCCAGATCGCTGACCGGCGCGCCAAGCAGCGCGTTGCGCACACAGCCCCCCACGAAGAGCGCGCGATGCCCCGCCCGTGCCAGCATGGCGCAAACGGGGGCTGCAGGGCCAAGCCAGTCGCCGGTCAGCTTCATGCCATCCTCATCGCGAGGTTTCGCAAGATCGACGCCGTTGCGCCCCAAATGTAATACGGCCCCCACGGCACCGTCCAATAGCTGCGCATCTGGCCGGCCCATGGCCGGACGTGCCGGATATAGCTGCCCGGCTTCAGAACATGCGACAGTGGAACAGTGAACACCTCCTCCACCTCGCCCGCCTGCACGAAGGGGGTGAAGGGGGCCGTGATCCCGGCCAGCACGGGAGTGATGGAAAATCCGGTTCCGGTCATCTGGTCGGGCAGAACACCCAGAACATCGACAGCGTGGCGGGGAAGGCCGACCTCTTCTTCCGCCTCGCGCAGGGCACAATCAATGGGGCCTGAATCGGAGGGGTCGACCTTGCCGCCCGGCAGCGCGATCTGCCCCGGATGGTGCTGCAACCCCGAGGCGCGACGGGTCAGCCAAAGCTGCCCGTCCTGCACTGCAATCAGAACCGCTGCCGGGCGCGGCACCGGGCCGTCCGGCAGGATTGGATCCTCTGGCGCGACATCGCGCGCCAGCGCCGTGATCAGCGCGTCACGCGTCATCCCCGTTCTGCCCCAATGTCGTCGGGTCAAATTCGTAATGCGCGCCGCAGAACTGGCAATCGGCCGTCACAAGACCGTTTTCCGTCACCATCTCGGCAATCTCGTCCGCGGGATAGGGTTCCAGCGCATCGCGCACCTTGGTTTCCGAACAGGTGCAGCCAAAGGTCAGCGGCTGGCTGTCGTAAACGCGCGGCCCTTCTTCGTGGAACAGGCGCACCAGCAGTTCCGTCGGGGCGACGTTCGGGCCGATCAGTTCCAGATCCTCCACCGTGTCCAGCAGATAGTTGGCGCGCAGCCAGTTGTCCCCTTCATCGCCTCCAAGGATGTCGGCATGGGTCAGCAAGCCGGCATCGCCCGAAGGTTCGCCCACCGAAGGGGAGGCCTTGGGCATGTGCTGCAGCATCACGCCGCCCGCCCGCCAGCCTTCAACCCCGCCCGGCAGATGTGAACGGCCGAAGGACAACTCGAACCGTGTCGGAAGCTGTTCGGATTGCGCAAAGTACGTCTCGGCACATTTGGACAGCGAACCGCCGGCAATGGGCGTGATGCCCTGATACGGCACCGTGCCTTCGCCCTGATCGATCAGGATCGCGAAATAACCGTCGCCAAGCTGTTCGAAGGCGGGGGCATCGGTCAGATCCGCGGCTTCGAATCCGGCATAGGCGCGGATGCGGGCGGGCTGGCCATCATCGGTGGGGCCATAATAATCGGTCGCGATCAGCTTCACCGCGCCGCTGCCGCGGATTTGCAGCGACAGCTTCCAGCGCAGCTTGATCGTGTGGCCGATCAGCGCGGTCAGCAGGGCGGCCTCGGCCACCAGCGCCTCGATCTGGGCGGGATAGTCGTGTTTGGAAAGCACCTCGTCCAGAACGCCGTCCAGTCGGACCACCCGTCCGCGGATGTCGGAACGGTCAAGCTGGAAGGGCAGGACGGTATCGTCCCAGGCGATTTGCGTTGCAATGGTCATGGGGTTCCCTTGAGGCTCGGGCCTTGGCATACCGCGACTATGTAGGAACGACAACCAAGAGGCCCAAGGGGATGATCCGGCGATATGGCGAGGCAATCCGCCCGGGGCAGCGTTACCGTCGCCGGGCAGGTGTTTATGCGGTCTGCCTGCGGGACGGCCGCGTGCTGACCACCCTGCAAGAGGCGCCGACGCCCGAAATCCAGCTTCCCGGCGGCGGCATCGATGCGGGTGAACACCCCGTGGCCGCCCTGCACCGCGAGGTGATGGAGGAAACCGGCTGGCACATCGCCATCGGGCCGCGGCTGGGCACCTTCCGCCGGTTCGTATTCATGCCGGAATATGACAAGTGGGCCGAGAAGGTGTGCATGATCCACCTTGCCCGCCCCACCCTGCACATCGGCCCGCCGACCGAGGCCGGCCACCACGCCCTGTGGCTGCCCATCGCCGACGCGCTGGAAGCGCTGGCAAGCGACGGGGACAGGGAGATGCTGAAGCTGGCGATCAGGCGCTGAACGGTTCCGCCTGCGCCCAGCGCCATGCATCACCGATCATGTCGCGCAGGGTCGACCGCTTCGGCTGCCAGCCCAGATCGCGGATGGCAGCTTCGGATCCCGAAACCAGGGTGACCGCATCGCCGGGACGGCGGCTGCCATAGATGACAGGAACCTCACGGTTGGTGACGGTGCGGGACGCCTCGATCACCTCGCGGACAGAAAAGCCGTTGCCGGTGCCAAGGCAGAAGATGCGGCTTTCGTTGCCATCCAGCAGCCATTTCAGCCCAAGCACATGGGCGTCGACCAGATCCATCACATGAACATAATCGCGCACGCAGGTGCCGTCGCGGGTATCATAGTCCGTTCCGTAAACCGTCAGTGCAGGACGTTTCCCGGCCACGGCATCCAGCATCAGCGGAATCAGGTGGGTTTCGGGTGTATGCTGTTCACCCACCTCGGCCTCGGGATCGGCGCCGGCCACGTTGAAATAACGGAAGATCACGTGGTTCAGGTCATGGGCGGCAGAAAAGTTCCTGACCATCTCCTCGATCGCGAGTTTCGATCCGCCATAGGCGTTGATCGGGCGCTGCGGCGTTGTTTCATCCAGCAGAACACCGTCCTGATCGCCATAGGTTGCGCAGGTGGAGGAAAAGACGAAGTTGCGGATGCCTGCCGCCACCGTCGCCTCCAGAAGGTTAAGCGCCCCGTTGACGTTCACGCGCCAATACGTGGCGGGATCCTTCATGGATTCCCCCACCAGCGACAGGGCGGCAAAGTGCATCACGGCCACCGGCTTGTATTGTGCAAGTGCCGCATCGATGTCGGCCCGGTTCATCAGGTCGCCCTTGAACAAGGGCCCGAACTTGACCGCCTGTTCCCACCCCGTAGAGATGTTGTCAAAGGTGACTGGCTTGAAACCCGCCGCCTTAAGGACCTTGCAGGCATGCGCCCCGATATATCCTGCGCCGCCGGTTACCAGAACGTGTTGTGTCATCGATCCACGACCTTGCATCATTCCGCCCGACCCTAGCCAAGCATCGTCATGTTGGCTAGCCGCTTCATTGACCTTGCTGTTCCCCGGCACCATAACGCACGAACGCTGAATGATGAGGTGCGCATGGATTTGATGAAGTTCATTTCGCAAGGTGGTATCCACGAGAAGGAAATCCGCCGCCACTTCGGCGATCGCGCCATCTTCACGGGTGACAGGCCCGTTTTCGACCATCCGCTTTACCTGCTTGCCTTCTCGAACCGCAGCGGGTCGAACCTTCTTGCAGATCATCTACGCTCGACGCCGGTATTTTCGGGGTTCTACGAACAGTTGAACCATTCCACGGTGCTTCAGCAGGCAGAACAGTGGAATGCAGGAACCTTCCCCGATCTTATCCGCATTGGAAGCGAGGTGCTGTCCGAGGGAAAGCCCATCCATGGGTTCAAGGCATCGTGGGACCAGATCCTGATGCTTCACCGGTTCCGCATTCCTGCCATGTATGACGGGGTGAAGATCATCCACATCACCCGCGACGATGTTCTGGGACAGGCTGTTTCATACCAGATCGCCCACCAGACCAAACGCTGGACAAGCATGCAGCGCGGGGAAGATGTGAAGCCAGTCTATGACAAAGCGCAGATTTCACACCTGATCGGGGCGGCACAGATGTCCGCCAACGCGATCCAGATGTTATGCACGATTTTCGAGATGCCCCGCATCGAGGTGACATACGAGGAGATCGTCGCACGCCCACGCAAGGCAGTGCTGCGGATCGGCAAGCTTCTGGACCTCGACCTTCAGGACTGGAAATCGCGCAAACCAACTATCGCCCGGCAGGCTGATGCGATCAATGACAGCTTCCGCGCACGTTATCTTGCCGAGGCCAGAACACATCTTCTGACATAGGATCAGTCGTCATCCGGCACCGCGCCACGACCGACGCGCATGTTCCGTTCATGCACCGCGATGCCTTCTTCCAGATCATCGAACCAGTGAAGCTGCCCCCCTTCCAGCACCGCCGCCTTCGAGCAGATCTTGCGGATCATCCCCATGGAGTGGGACACCATGATGGCGGAGGACGTTTTAAGCCGTTCGTTCAGGTAGGCGCTGCTCTTTTCCTTGAAGGATGCATCCCCCACCGACGTGACCTCGTCTATGAGGTATGTCTGGAACGGGATGCCCATGGACACGCCGAAGGCAAGCCGCGACTTCATCCCCGAGGAGTAACTGCGGAACGGCAGATGGAAGTGCTTGCCCAGTTCGGCGAACTCTTCCACGAAGTTGATCAGGGCATTGGTGTCCATGCCATATATCCGGGCGACGAAGCGCGTGTTCTGTGCGCCCGTCAGTTCGGGATGGAACGAGCCGGCAAAACCGACAGGCCAGGAAATCGTGCCGCTGGACAGGATTCGGCCCGATGTCGGTTCTTCAGTGCCTGAAATCATGCGCAGCAGCGTGGATTTTCCGGCCCCGTTGCGGCCAAGAAGCGCAACGGCCGTGCGCGACGGGAAGGTGACGTTGACATTGTCTGCCACCGTTTTCCGCCTGCCTTGGAGCACATAGGTCTTGGTCAGGTTCTCCAGCCGGATCATGGGCGTCTACTTGCGGTCTTTCAGGCTGTAAGCCACCAGAACTGCCACTGACCAGATAAGGACAAGGAACAGTGCCAGCAGGATCAGGGTGGCCCCGCGATGAGGGAATGTGGACCGTTCAGCCAGCGTCGGCTGCACATGGGCTGCGAGGTAGCGGCTTTGCCGGCCCGCTTCCGTTCGGGCCGAATTGAACGCCGCCAGTGCCGCGGTATAGGTCTGCTCGGCAAATTCACGATCCACCGTAAGCCGCTCGAACTCACCCACAAGGTTGGCATAGGCGTTACCGCCCCGCGCATCGGGGCCGCTGGCCATGCCCATCTTGTTACGCTCTTCCGCGATGCGTTGGTTGATGACCTCGATGCGGCGCTCGGCCTGCTGCACGCGGATATCGTCGGCACGCGTGGTTTGGCGCAACATGTCCATTTCAACCATGGCTGCGGCAAGTTGGGACTGCAGATTGTTCACGATGCCCATCTGCCCCATCGTGTCCATCGACGGGTCCACGATCTGGTTCCTGTTGCGGAAGTCTGTCACGGCGGCGCGGGCCTGGCGCAGTTCTTCCGTGGCCAGATTCAGATCATCACGGGCATAACGAATCATGTCTTCGCGCGCGATATCCGACAGCCGGTTGATCATGGCAGAGCCTTCGGCATAGATCGCGCGGGTGATGCGCTGCGCATCCACAGGGTCGAAGGCAAGCGCACGGATCCCGACGATGTTGGTCCGGCTGTCCAGCGTGACCTTCACCATGTTTTCCCAATAGTCTGCCAGATCTTCGATGGTTCCATCGGGATCAAGGCTGTAGACCGGGTCGAAGGCCGGCTTGGACCAGATATCACGAAGGTTGACTGCCTGATCCACCTTCTCGATCAGATCCTGGCTGTTGAAATAGCTGTACAGCACCTCGCTGTCGGACGCGCTGCTTTGTGCCCCGGTGATCATCGACAGCCCGCTCATCATGTCCGTAGCGGAAGCCTGATTTTCGTTCCGCACCGCGAATTCGACTTCCGAAACGTACTGATCGCTTGCGATGATCCAGAGGTACATCGCGGAAAGCAGAACAGGCACAAGAACGCCGGCGACGAACCCCATGATCGCAAAACGATGCCGCCGCAGCGTTTTTGCCATCCCCACCGGAGGACGAACATCAACGCGATCGACTTCGGGCTTTGCATCGGGAACAAGCGCGGGTCGACGCTTGCGACGTGGCACGACCCCCTCAGGAATGGATTGTTCGGGAATTGACAAACGACCTCCGAGTCCGTGACCGGATTGAACCTGAAGCGTGAATTCTACATAATGTCGGCTTGGACTTCCAGCTACCTAGCGGAACAGATCGCATGACCGGGCTCGCTCCGCCAGAAACCGAAGAACTACGGCCCATAGACAAGCAGCGGCGCTTCGGCACGGGCCGGGCCGTCGGAGCCCTGATCCTGCGCGAGATGGCGACCACCTATGGCAGATCGCCCGGCGGTTACCTATGGGCAATCCTTGAACCGGTGGCCGGGATCGTCATGTTGACGCTGGTCTTTTCGCTGATGCTTCGAACGCCGCCGCTGGGGGTGAACTTCGCGATTTTCTATGCGACGGCGATGATCCCGTTCAGGCTTTATGCGACCCTGACAGCACGCATACAGACGGCCATCAACTACTCGCGCCCCCTGCTGGTGTATCCCAGCGTCACCTTCATGGACGCACTTATCGCACGCTTCGCGCTTGCGCTTCTGACGGGACTTCTGGTGTCCTATATCGTGTTCACCGGCATTCGCATCATGTTCGACACCCGCACCACGGTGGATCTGGCCAATATCGGCCTTGGATACGCGATGCTTACGGTGTTGGCGCTTGGCATCGGCACACTGAACTGCGTGCTCATTTCCTTTGTCCCGCTTTGGGACAGGATCTGGGGTATCCTGACGACGCCGCTGATGATCCTGTCCGGCGTCTTCTATACCTTCGACACGCTCCCTGCGGCGGCACAGCAATACCTTTGGTATAACCCGCTGCTGCATGTGGTCGGGCAGGTACGTTCGGGATTCTATGCCGAGTATGATGCAAGCTATGTGTCGCCGCTTTACGTGTTCGGCTTCGGGCTTGTCCCCCTGACCCTCGGCCTTATCCTGCTGAGAAGGTGGCACCGGGTCATCCTTACGCTATGAAGATCACGATCCTGCTTGCCACGTTTAACGGGGCGCAGCATCTGGGGGCGCAGCTTGCCTCTATCGCGGCGCAAGACGGGGTTGATTGGCGGCTGTGGGTATCGGACGATGGCTCGACCGATGGCACCTTGTCGGTCGTGACGGAGTTCGCCCGGACGCATCAGGATCATGAGGTGCGCCTGATGCAGGGACCGAAAGCGGGATCGGCGGCGAATTTCCTTCACCTTCTGCACCATCCCGATCTGCCCGACGATCCGGTCGCTTTTTGCGACCAAGACGATGTCTGGCTGCCGCACAAGCTGCGCCGGGCATCCGACTGGATCGCAAGGCAGCAGGGGCAGGCCCTCTATGGCAGCGCCACGCTTGTCAGCGATGCTGCTTTGGAGAAAGCCCGCCCGTCGCGTCAACGCGGCTTGCCCTCTTTCCCCCGTGCCTTGGTGCAGAACATCGTTGCGGGAAACACCATGCTTCTGAACCGGCCGGCGGTGAAGGCCCTGCGGCAGATGCCACCCGCCTGCCCCATCGCGTTCCACGACTGGTGGGTTTACCTTGTTCTGAGCGGCACCGGAGCCGACATATTTGTCGATCCCGAACCCGGCCTGCTTTATCGCCAGCACTCGCACAACGAACTGGGAGATGCCGAACGCCTTGTGGCGATGGCGCGCCGCCTGCGGCTTGTGCGCGATGGAGCTTACGGCCAGTGGCTGCGCACCAACACTAAAGCGCTGCTTCCTTACGCCCCCCAACTTCTGCCGGAACATTCGGTTACCCTGCACCAGTTTGCAAAAGATCTGGGCAGGCCCGGCCCGTCACGGGTTCGGCGCATGATTCGCGCAGGAATACGGCGTGATGGCGGGGCGCAGACAGCTTTTCTTTACGCCTCGGCCCTGAGCGGGCGCGTTTGAAAGCTGTTGCAGGCCCCCGTCCGGTGCGGCGAGGCCGGCTTAACCTGCGACGGATACTCCTTTGGCATGACCGCTTCAGGGGACACTGCATGGCTGACACGTCGCTTCTTCTTTCCTTGCCACTGATCCAGCCTGCACAGGCACAGAAACATGTGACGCATAACGATGCTTTGCGGTTGCTGGACATGCTTGTTCAGACAACCGTGAACAGCCGGAACCTCTCTGTCCCGCCGGACCGGCCAGAGCCCGGCGACCGTTTCATCATCGGCCCCCACCCTACGGGCGACTGGGCCGGACAAGAGGCGGCTTTCGCCCTTTGGGATGGCACGGCATGGCAGTTCCTGCCCCCGCAGCCCGGCTGGAAGGCCTTCGTCAGGGATGAAGGGCAGACGACCGTATTTGCCGATGGCGGCTGGCGCGCACCGCAAGCAGCGATGCTGGGCATCAACGGCACGCCTGACATGCTGAACCGCCTTCTGGTACAATCGGGTGCAAGCCTGTTCAGCCACGAAGGCACCGATCATCGCATGAAGATCAACAAGGCGGCCACAGCGGACACGGCCAGCCTGCTGTTCCAGTCGAACTGGTCCGGTCGGGCCGAAATGGGCCTGATGGGCAATGACAGCTTCGAAATCAAGTTGAGTGGGGATGGCGGTTCCTTTTTGACCGCACTGAAGGCAGATGGTGCCGGCAACGTGGACATGCCGCAAGGCAACATGCGGATCGGGGGCAAGACCGCCTTCCACGGTGGCAACATCCTTGGCACAGTCGGGATGTCGAACGGCCAGCCCAGCGGCGCGATCATCGAATCCCGGGCAACGAATGGCGGCCAGCTGACGCGACTGGCCGACGGCACGCAAACCTTCACAAGGATCTGCGATGTGGATCTGGCCAGCACTGCCACGCAAACCTTCGGCGCCGTAACTTTCGTCTCGGTTCCGTCGGTTACCGCTTCGCATGTCAGTCCTGCCGCGTCATCCCTGCTGGCGTTCGGCAACATCGCGGCGGTGGGTCTGGCGAATGGCGCGTTCTTCCTGCGCCTCGCCCGGTCAGGGGCGGCAGTAAGCGGCCCGGAACGTCAGGTGGTTCTGACGGCCACTGGACGCTGGGCCTGAATCGCGACAAAGCTCACCTTCCGCCACTCTTCCGCCGCATTTCAGGAAGAAGGTCTTAACGCCGGATCACGTTGAATCACCCAAAGGGAGAGTTTCAACGTGATCAAGCTGGAATATTCGCACAGCTTCATGGGAAGCCGGACGTCGCTGCTGACCGGTATAACCGACCTCGCCCTGAAG
Source organism: Falsirhodobacter deserti (assembly GCF_004015795.1). GTDB lineage: Bacteria > Pseudomonadota > Alphaproteobacteria > Rhodobacterales > Rhodobacteraceae > Falsirhodobacter > Falsirhodobacter deserti. Next base: position 2,191,332 of record NZ_ML137218.1, read on the forward strand.
CAGAGCGGCGATACGACAGTACTATATTCGGCCACCTCGGCGGGGGCTGGCCTTTCAGCGCTGAGGGTCTCGGGCAGCGGGCTGTCGACGCTTTGGCAAGGCACGATCTCGGGGGCTCCCCTTGCCGGGCAAGCGCCGGAACTGGAATTTCTTGGCGATCAGCTGGTCGTGCCAGGCTATGCCGGCAGCAAGCTGCCCCTTTACGGGAGTGGCGGAACCGGCGCGTTATCCGCCACGGGCAACCTGAGCCTCGGCAGGTCGGTGGCGGATACCCTGACCGTTGATGCACACGGGCACAAGTTTCTTTATGCGGTCGACATCACGGGTAAGGCGATTATCACCTATACGCTTACCGGCAGCAGCGCCGGGGAGATCTTCAGCACCAGCCTTGGCGATAACGTGCAGGTCGGGCAGCCCGGTCCGGATCTGGGGGCCATGGCCACTGTCAAGGTGGGGGACAAGCCCTTCCTGATCGCCACCAGCCCGGGGGGCGGCTCCGTCCTGTCCTGGTCTATCGCCAGCACGGGGAAGCTGACGATGGCCGGACAGTCGGGAAGCGCCGAAGGCTTGGGGATGACGGGGCCGGACCACCTTGCTACCGCGCAGGTGAACGGCAAGATCTACATCATTGCCGGGGCCAGCGGATCTTCCTCAATTTCCGTGATCGAGGTAGGGGCCGATGGCAAGCTGACCGCGCGCGACCATGTCATCGACACGTTGGAAACCCGCTTCAACGGCCTCAATGCCCTGACGACGGTGGAGGTTGAAGGGCGCGTCTATGTTATCGCTGGCGGGGCGGATGACGGGCTGACGCTGATGACGCTGCTTCCGGACGGAACGCTGCTGGCGCTGGATGTCCTTGCGGATGATACGGATCGTATCTTGGCAAACATATCAGCCCTTGCTGCCGTGGGCGTCGATCGCGGAATCCGCATCTTTTCGGCCAGTGGCGCTGAAAGCGGAATTGCGGATCTTAAGGTCGACCTGTCCGGCGCGGGCCTGAACCTTTACGGCAACAAATCAGGCAACATCCTGTCAGGGGCTGCGAAGGATGATGTTCTTTGGGGTGCGGCGGGAAACGACACGCTTTCAGGCGGCGATGGCGATGACATCCTTATCGACGGGGCTGGTTCGGACAGTATGCGCGGGGGCCGCGGTGCGGACATCTTCGTTCTTTCCGCCGACGGCGAGGCTGATACCATCCTCGACTTCAACCCGGCCGAGGATCGGCTGGACCTTTCCCGCTGGCTTCTTCTGCATCAGGCCAATCAGCTTGGGGTCCAGATGACAACCGATGGCGCGATCCTGACCTTCGGGAACGAGGTGCTGCGCATTGTCACCGCTGATGGGCGACCGCTGAGTGCAGGCCAGATCCACGGGCTGGAGGTTTCAGGCCCCTTCTCGCGCATACCCATCATTCCTGCAGAGCCATCCGACAAAGCCCTGAAAGGCGGCCCGGGTGACGACAGGCTTGTAGGCGGCCCGGGTGATGACACCCTTGAAGGCCGTGGGGGCGCGGATACGCTTGTTGGCGGCGATGGAAGCGACTGGGCCAGCTATGCCAGCGCATTGAGCGGGGTCTATGCCAACCTGACGGCTCCCCGTCATAACACGGGCGATGCAGCAGGCGATGTTTATGACGGGATTGTCAACCTGATCGGCTCGGCCTTCGATGACAGGTTGCAGGGCAACGGGCTGTCCAACACGCTTATCGGCGGAAGCGGCAACGATTTTCTTGTGGGTGCTGCAGGTGATGATTTGCTGCTGGGGGATACGGGCGATGACCGTTTCGTCGGCGGGGCCGGAGCAGACACGATGGATGGCGGGGCGGGACGGGACACCGTGGATTACCGAGATTCCCGCTTCGGGATCACGATCGACCTGGGCAATCCTGCGCGCAATACCGGCATCGCCACCGGCGATGTGTTCATCTCGATCGAGGATGTGGCAGGCGGCCGCGCGAAAGATACGATCATCGGCACCATTGCCAACAACAAGATCAACGGAGCGGCCGGGGACGACCGCATCGATGGCGGTGGTGGCAATGACACGCTGGAAGGTGGCGTAGGCAACGACACCTTCGTCGGGGGCCTTGGCCAGGATACCATGGATGGCGGCCCGGGCACCGATCTTGTCGATTATTCCTCCGACAGGTCGGGACTTACGGTTGATATGCTGAACGGGGCCCGCAGCACCGGGCTTGCAGCGGGCGATACCCTTATCGCCATCGAGAACCTGCTGGGCGGGCGTGGGAACGACGTATTGCTGGGAAATAACGCGGGCAACGTCATCAATGGCGGCAATGGCAATGATGTGATCCATGGCCGCCGCGGCGATGATACCCTTCTTGGCGGAAACGGAAACGACACCTTGTTCGGTGATGCAGGTGCCGATCGGCTGGATGGCGGGGCGGGTCGAGATGCGGCGAGCTATGCCAACATATCGAATGGCCTGCGCGTGGCCCTCTTCAACCCGTCATTCAACACCAATGTTGCCAAAGGAGACGTCTTCAGATCGATCGAGGATCTTATCGGCGGAAGCGGCAATGACACCTTGTTCGGAAACAACGGTGCGAACCAGATCTTCGGCGGAAGCGGTTCCGATGAGGTACAAGGGCGAGGGGGCAATGACACCTTGTTTGGCGAGGATGGCCACGACCTGCTGATCGGGGGCGACGGCAATGATGTGCTTTACGGCGGCGCAGGCAATGACACCCTGATCGGTGATCAGGGGGCCGACGCGATGTTTGGCGGCGACGGTTTCGACTTCGCAGACTACCGCCTCGACAGGGGCGGCGCGGTGATCGATCTGGTCTATAGCGGTCGGAACACCGGTATGGCCACGAAAGACACCTACTCCTCGATCGAAGGGGTCCGCGGCGGCAGCGGTCATGACCATATTTCGGGCAATGAAGAAGAAAACCGGCTGATCGGGGGGGCTGGAAACGATACGTTGGACGGGCGCGGCGGCATGGACACGCTGACAGGGGGCGCCGGGGCGGATCACTTCATCTTCAGCGCAGGCCGGAACCGCATCACCGACTTTACGCCCGGCGTCGACAAGCTGGTTTTGGACCGTGAGATTCTGAACGGCCAGTCCATCTCGGAAGTGATAGCTGCACAAACCATCAACGGCCGTTCTGCCACGCTGACTGTTGATGACGGGCATGTCCTAGTGCTGGACGGCATTCGCGATGCATCGGCCATCCTTGGAGACATCATTCTGGTCTAAGCTGTTCAGTTGCCGTTGATCTGACGCTCCAGCGCGATGATCCTGTTCTTGTAACGATCCACGTCCCGGCGCAGTGCAGCAAGCATGGCGGCTGTTTCGTCCTCTTCCCCGCCAGCGTCGGCCACGACAGGGGAAAGCACGCCATACCGGCCCAGAAATTCCCCGATGATGCGGCCCACCATGAAGTCGCTGACATGTAGGCGATCTTCCTGCCAGGCCAACGCCGGATCACTGTGCAGCACAGCTTCATAGCTTGGGAAATAATCCACACCGTCGAGATCCTGGGTCAGGCGATGGGCAGCAACCCGAAGCGTCGCCTTGGACGTCATGTTCGCGATGATCACGTCCTCATCGGTGAACGTCCGGCCCAGCGCGACGGGCGAAACGGTCAAGACGATCCGTTGGTCCTTCCGTCCGTGGGCACGCAGAACCGCGATGATGTTCTTGAGGGCGGTGACACAGTCCTTCACCGACAGGCAGCGGAAGGCGAAACGACCCTTGTTGCGGGCAAGAAATTTCGGATCGGGCAGCACATTCAGCGTCAGTTCGGTCTGCAGGTCGACCCACGCCTCGATCAGACCCAAGGTGATGATGACCACATCCGCGTCGAAGGCTTGCGCGAAATATGCGTTCAGGGCCTTCCGCCGGGCCAGAACCTGTTCCTTTGTGCCGTTGCCGGAGTTTTGCCGCAGATGGGGATCATGCCAGACATCGTCCCCTTCAAGCTGGAACAGCGCCTCTTCGGGAAAACGCTCGGCACCCGAAGCCCAGCGAAGCTCCTGCAGGATCGCATGGGGGTTGTACTTGTTCAGGATGCCGGTGGCGCGTGCGGCGGAGTCGCCCAGGTCGGGAAGGTCAAGACGCAGGCTGCTGACGGTTGCACCTGCATCCTGCAGTCGCTCCTCGACATTGCGTGCAAAGCACGATCCGATCGCAAAGAACGTGTCGGCCGCGCTGGCGGTGAATGACTGGCGCCCCTGCGGGATTACAATGCGCTTTGCGATGCGGGCCGCTGCACTGGCGTCCGTGCCATTCCAACGGTCAAGCGGGTTGTCGCGCCCTGTGCGCAACGCGTTCTTGGCAGAGATCATCGTAAGCTCATTTGACAGGAGGGCTTACCAACCTCTCGCAACTTTCTACCTGCCAATCAACATGATTGAAATAGCTGGTTGCACACACCCCCCGGCGCCGAGATATTGCGCGGCGAAAAACGCTGGCCACAAGCGTTCAAAGCAGAATGGAACAGGATGTCTGATCTCAAGAGAAAACTGATCGTGTCTGGGGTGGCGCGCAGCGGAACGACAGCATTGGCCGAACTTCTGAACAGCCATGAGGGCGTCTGTGTCGGGATCGAGAGGTTCAAGTTCCAGTTTCTTCTGCGTCAGAACTACTCTCGAAAACTGTTCAGCAAAGAGCGGTTCTTCCGGTTCGAGCCACAGGACACCAATCTTCGCCCCGATGTTCGCCCCGCTTGGGTGGAAACATACGAGCGCATGGCCCAGAAGTGGGACGACGCGCTGATCGTGGGCGACAAGGTTCCGGACCTGACCCCGATCCTGCCCGACTTCATCGCCCAGAATCCAGGTTTTCGCTACATTTACATCCTCAGGAACCTTAGGGATGTCGGCCTTTCGTGGCAGGCGCGCGCCAACCGGACCCGAGATCCGTGGCCGGCAACCAAGGATTTCGCAGCGGCCTGTGAAAGCTGGTCGACACAGTATGCAGAGCTGAAAGCCTATCTCGACAAGCCTGACCGGCCCGACAACATCCTGCTTCTGGATTATGATCGCATGTTCGCGGTTCCCGACGAGACCGAACGCACGATCCTGTCCTTTCTCGATCTTCCGCAGAGTGCGGCAATGCGGCAAACGCTGGAAAAGCATTCTGCCTTCGCTGCTGACCGCAAGCCGCGCAAGATGAACGCCGAGATGCAGGCAGTCCATGACAGCACGGACAAGGCCGCCTATGACGCACTGTGCCAGATGGCGCATCAGGCTGAACTGGTTCTGAACCGCGATGATGAATGACAAGCCTATGATTCGCAGGTTGAAGACCGCCATGCTGCGCACCCGCCGTTTTGCCGGACGGGTAGAGCGCATGGAGGGCCGACGCATCCACGGCTGGGTGTTCGATCGCAAGCAGCCGGACGCGGCAGTGCCGCTTGTTCTTGAAATGGACGGCCGCGAAATCGGACGCGGTCTTGCCGACCTGCCCCGTCCCGACGTGCAGCAAGCCGGTCTTGGTCCTGAACGGTGCGGCTTCCAGTTCGATTTGCCTGCGGGCCTGCCGGATGGGCGGGCTCACCGCCTGATTGTCCGCCTGCCGACAGGTGCCACCCTTCGCGGGGCGACGCTGTCGATCCAGCCGGCAACCACTGCAACACATGGCACTGCCGCGCGCTTCAGCGACACGGGCCTGAAGGGTGCGGTTGAAAGGATCGGACCGAACGACGTTTCCGGCTGGATTCTGGATCCGTCAAATGCGGACCGGGCTGTCGATCTGTGCCTGAAGGTAGACGGCAGCGTGCTTTTGACCGCTACGGCTCAACTCGAACGGCGGGACGTCCTTGCGTCCGGCCATGCCCGTCTTGCATCAGGTTTCCGCTTTGATCTTCCAGATCTTCTGTTTGACGGCCACCCCCACCACGTCCAGATCATCGAGAACAGTTCCGGCGCCGTTCTTCCGGGCGGGGAGACACAGTTCACAGGCACTTCGGAAGGCGTCGCCTTCTTCCGCAGCGAGGCCGTTGCGATAGCCGGCTGGCTACGCCCCGCAGAGGCGGTCAGCGTTCAGTTCAACGATGAACCACCCGTCATCGCGGGTGTCACTGCGCCGGTGGCAGGGCTTGGCACGGATCGCGGCGGGTTCGAGGTTCCTGTGCCCGGACATCTGCTGGATGGGAACTGGCACAAGGCGCTGGTGCGCCACCCCGCCACCGGCCGATTGCTTGATGGCGGCGCGATCACGTTCCGCATGAAGGCCAGCGGCCGCCCGGCCTTGCGCGGGGCACGCCTTATCGGGGGGAGGTTCGAGGCCTCTGTCACCGATCAGGCAGGACAACCCCTGCATCTTCGGGTCGGCATCCAGATCGACGGACGGCAATTGCCAGCCGTGGTTTCGAATGCAAGCCGCGCCACGCCCATCAGCGGCGAGCGGCGGGCCCAGAACCTGCTGACATTCGCCGTTCCGCCCAGTGCACGCGAACTAGCGCTTTGGAACGACGAAGCAGACGGGCAGTTGTTGGGCCGCTGGGTGGTGAACGACAACCGTCTTTGGCCAGCTGAGCAGCAGGCAGAGATCGCGGCCGAAATCTCGGAGCGAACCCTTCGGGATCCCGCAGTGATCCAGGGCGCGCAGGATGCTTTTGCACGCTTCATCGAAGGCGACGCACCGGGGTTCGACCCGCTTTGGTATGGGCTGACCTATCACCGCCGTACCGACATGGACCAGGCCGAGGCACTTGCATCCTATGCTGCTGGTGCAAAGGCAGGCCAATCACCCTCCCCCTTCTTCGACGAGGGTGCTGCGCGACGCCTGTATCCTGCCGTGGAGCAAGCGGTCGATGCGGGGAAGCTTCCCTGTGCCTTCGCGCTTTATCTGCATCTGGGGCGTGGCCTGTCGCTTAATCCCTTGGGCAACACGAACCTGCGCCCGCTGCTGGATCGCGTGGCGCCTGCGTCACCTGACCCTGTGGCAGCCCTGCGTGATCTTGGCGATGTGACGCATGCAACTGCACATTTCGCCGAAGCCCCCCCGCTGGTGGCAGGGCTGCTACCGCCTGCCTCGGCGCAACGGGAAGCTTCGGAATGTGTCTTCACAGCATGGATGAACCGGCTTTCGATCACCGCCAGCCAGCGCGAAGCGCTGCACAGGGATGAAGAGGCTGCCCGCCTGAAGATTGAAAAAAGCCGGCTGGAGACGCGGCCCCTTGTCAGCATCATCATGCCGACCTTCAATCGCGCCCATACCATCGGCGACGCAATCCAAAGCGTACTGGACCAGACTTACGATCATTTCGAGCTTCTTATCTGTGATGACGCCAGCGAGGATAAGACCGCCGATGTCATCAAGCAGTTCGACGATTCCCGCGTCCGCTACATGCAGTTTGCCAAGTCGAACGGTGCGGGAACACGAAACAAGGGCCTGCGCTTTGCACGCGGTGAGGTGATCGCCTACCTGGACAGCGACAACCTGTGGAATCCACACTTTCTGGATGTGATGCTGCGGGCACTGCTGGCCCAGCCCGGAAACTCCATCGCCTATTGCGGCTATCTGGACACAGAAACGTTTGGCGCAAAGGTAACGCTTCAGGCGCTGTCACATCCGCCGTTCAACCCGATCGCGCTTTCAGCCCGGAACTTCATGGACCTGAACACGATCGTGCATCGTCGCCATGTATATGATTGGCTGGGTGGCTTCGATCCGGATCTTCCGCGCCTTCAGGACTGGGATCTGATGCTCCGCTACAGTTCTGTCTTCCGGCCGGTTTTCGTGGATCATACGCTGGTCTACTACCGCCGAAACGTCGCCTGGGGTCAGGTGACCCATGTGTTCCTGAACTCTGGTGCGCAGAACAACGTGAATCGCAAGACGCAGGAGCGGCTTGAACACTCCCATGTGCGCCTGTCCATGGACTGGCCCGAACGGCGCAAGGTACAGGTCCTTGCAGCGCCGGATGGCGGAGCAAGCCTTCTTGCGCGGTCCCTCAACGGCCTTGCCGGCGCCTTCGCCGATATCGACCTGCATGTCCTGGAAGATACGCCCGAGGCGATGGCACGGCTCGGCTTCGATGCTGCGCTGGAAAACACCATGCATCCGGTGATCTGCATCGGATATTCGGTTCCTGCGGTGGATGCGCTTGCAAAGGCCCTGCCCGCGGCGGACATCTTCATTCTGGATATGGGCGATGCTGGCCTTGTTCTGCGCGATGTTCGCCAGTCGGCACATGCCTGGCATCTTGGCGCCCTTCCGCTGGCCGAAGAGACCGCTGTGAAGATGGGCAGTCCCACGATCACGATCTTCCCTGCCGCCGAGGATCGCTACAAACCGGCACGACTGGCCGCCGCCGCACGAGAGCATGATCTGGACATCATCGTGCCACCCGAAGGCATGGCTGGCGGGGACTGGTTAATCCTGCACGGGTCCGGCCTGACCGAACGGCTCTCCTTTGATCAGGGGTTGGCGGCATGCCTCAGCCGGACCCGTGTCCTTTCCTGTATCCCGGAAATGGAACGCCTGACGCCGGCCGAATTTTCCTTGGCCATGCATCTTCAGGCCCGTGGCGCGGCGATGGCCCTGACGCCTTCGCCATTGGCGGATCAATGGATAGGCACGCGCTGCGCCTATGCCCTTCCGGTTACCAATCCTGACTGGATCGCCGAGAAACTGGGGAAGCTCATGCTTTCGCCGGATCACGAACGGCTGGCCAAGGCAGCAACAACCGCCTGGCGCATCGCCTACCATCCCGAACTCACGCAAGAACGACTTGCCGTGGCCCTGCACGCGATCCTGCACGGGACCAACATGCCAGAGCTTTCACATGTCTGAACCCTGGATCGTGCCGATTGTGCATCGCGGCCTCGTCCTTGTTGAAAAGGGATCGGAAGACCTTCAGGTTTCCCTGAACGGAGTGGAAGTTCCGGGCACCGGCCCGCGCCGCAGCATCATCCCTCCGCCGCAGGCCTTCAAGCTTCGCACGGGAAAGAGCGAGGTCACCATCCGCCCCGGCGGATGGACAGGGCGGGTCACGGCTGTCGTGGGGCGTCTTGTCTCCGGCCAGGCTCAAGATCTTCAGGACCCTGCGTCCGATGTTGCCGTTATCGCGTTTTCGGGCACGCAGATCATGGCCTTCGCGACAGCGCGCGCAGCCGATGACGGACGGTTTCTTCTGGTCCTGCCGGAAGAGGTTGAAACAGGCCCGCGCCGTGTCCTGCATCTTGGCATCGTGAACTCGGATTATCTTCTTGAAGGCGGCGTGATTGCCGTGGGGCAGCCAGAGGCACGTCCCCATGGTCACCGCCGTTCCTCCACCAGCCGCACCATCCGGATCAAGATCGCCTGCCCCAATCTTAAGGAGGCACCTGCATGGGGCGATTACCATTTCGCCCGGTCACTTCAGACATCGCTGGAGGCATTGGGCCAAAGGGCAATCGTCGATACAGCCGATGCCTGGTATTCGCGCCGCGATGATGAGGATGTTGCCATCGTCCTGCGGGGGCGCGCGCGCTATAACGTGCAGCCGGGCAAGATAAACATTCTTTGGCTGATCTCGCATCCTGACCGGGTGACGCCGGATGAATATGCCGACTATGACAAGGTGGCGGTTGCCTCGGACATATATGCGCAAACCCTGCGCATGCAGCGTGTCGCCAATGTGGTGACGATGCATCAGGCAACGGATGTCCGGCTGTTCCGGTCCGACTTGTCGTTGCCGCGCAAACGAAGCTGCCTGTTCGTCGGCAACTCCCGCCGCGAATACCGCACCATGGTCCGCTGGTGCATCCAGCGCGACATTCCCCTGGATCTGTATGGCGGCGGGTGGGAAGGCATTCTGGATCCGGCGATGGTTCAGGCAAGCACCATCGCGAATGTTGATCTGCCGCGGTTCTATGCCAGCCACCAAATCCTGCTGAACGATCACTGGGACAGCATGCGGAAAAACGGCTTCCTGTCGAACCGGCTGTTCGACGGAAGTGCGACCGGCACGCCGATCGTCACGGATGCCATCGCCGGTATTGCCGAAGTGTTCGGAGATACCATCCCGACCGCAGCCAGCGCAGAAAGCTTCGCTGCTCTGATAGAAGATGGCCTGACCCGCCCCGACATATGGCTTGAGCGGGCCGCTGAAGCACGACGCATTGTTCACGAAGCGCACAGCTTCGACCACCGCGCGGCAGAGCTTGTCGCCATGATCGAAGACTTGTCCTGAGACTGCGGGTGACCGGCCGGCGATACAGCCGCAGGAAGCTTAACCTCCTGCCTTCAACGGGATTGCGGCAAGCTTCTGCACGACCGCTCCGGCCAGATCCTCTTGACCGTGAAACGGGACCGGGTATCCGTTCGGGGCGGCACGTACTGCCTCGCCTTGTGCGCCCAGATCAAAGCAAAGCACGGGAAGCCCGGTCGCCAGCGCCTCATGGGTCGTGAACGAGAAGGTTTCGGGCCAGATCGACGGTATCAACCAGCATCCGATCCCGTACTTCTGCACCAGTGCGGGCAACGTCTGTATATCGTAGGCCCCGTTCACGATCACGTGCGACGGCAGCGGGAAGGCAGGATCGAAGTCACCGATCACGACCAGCTTCCTGCCTTCAAGACGGCGACCCAATTCGACCACCACGGCCGCCCCCTTCTGGGCGCCGATATTTCCCAGAACTCCGACGGCGTTGCCGGCAGCAGGAATGGAAGCAGGCGTATGGCGCAGGCGGTGCGGCCGAACCTGAATACGCGCCGCCACATCGGGCCAGACTGCGGCCACATGCCGGCGGCTATCATCGGAAAAGACGGTGATCTCCGTACTCTCATGCGCAGCGGCATGCCATGCATCTTGCCATTCGCGCAGGCTCAGGGGCCGGTCGCCGCGCCGGCGGAAGATGTGCGCAGCATCCATGGACCCGGATACCTCGGCACCGCGATACATCCCATCCTCATCCAGCAGGCAATAGGAGGGGGAAAGCGGGAAGTAATCGTGAAACAGCAGATCCAGCCGGTCCTGGGGCCGCGCTGCCAGACGAAGAAGTACGGAGGGAAGCGTGGCGGGATCGAGATCCCCCACTCCGCAGCCATAAACCACGTGGCGGGCAGGCAGCGGATTCAGCAGGGAAAGCATCAGATTATCGTCATCGGTCATACCGGCCGTTACAGCATCCGGCAGATGAACCTCCACCCGCCACCTGACGGCACCGCCAACGCGCAGCACGATTGCGGCGCCTGTCTTTTGCAGATCCTCTTTCAGGCGCGCTTGAAGATACATTTCGGCCCCGCCCCCAAGACTGTGGGCAAGATGAACCGGCACGGCGCCTGAAGCCCTTGCGCCGGCAAACCCGATGGCCAGTGCCAGGCGGACCGTCCGCAGTGGATCGTCCTGAATGAATCGCTGCACCTCCAGATCGTATTTCGGGTATCGCTCGCTGACGATGCGGTTATTGGCCTGAACCAGCGCAAGCTTCGCATCGCTTCCGAAGCTTTCGCCCCCCCGATGTTCAACGAACAAGGACCCGATACCGATGTGGCGGCCGCCAAGGGCCCGCGTTTTCTGGCACCAGTCCACCTCTTCGCCATAGCCGCGGCCGAAAACGGGATCGAAGGCAGGAATACGGCGCAGAAAGTCCATCTGCATCGCCATGCAAAACCCCACGCCGGTTGGCGCCTCCACATCGGCGGCTTCGCCGAAGCGCTGTGCGACCTGGTCAAGGGCGTCCGCCTCTCCGGGCTGCAGCGGGGTGCGGGTGCAAATACGGGGCACCGAAAAAATTTCGGCGTCATTCGACATCGGGGTCACGGTTGCGACAGTCGGGTCCGCCAGTGGGCGCAAAAGGCGGCTTGTCCAGCCGGCGGGCACGAACGCGTCGGAGTTCAGCAGGATGACCGGCTCCCCCCGCTTCCGGGCAATCTCGAACGCCTTGTTGACGCTGCCGATAAAGCCGAGATTTGCCTTGTTCTCCACCAGCTCCACGTTATCGCGCCCCGCGCACCAGTCGCGCAGAAACGGGCGGACCGAGGGATCGGATGAGCAATCCTCGACTATGACAAGATGGAACGGCATGTCCGTGTGGCGGACGACCCGGTCCAGAACCTCGGGCAGAAGATCGAAGGCGTTGTAAACCGGCAGGATGATTGTCGGCGATGCAGGCAAGGCCGCAGGTGCGCCCGGCTGAAGCTGGCGTGCATCGAGCACATGCGCGGTGGGAAGATCATCCAGACCCAGCCGACGCTTGATGCGTGACCGTGCTGCCTGATCGCGGCCACGCTTCCATCGGGCCGCATCGGGAAGGCTTGCCCCTACGCGCATGGCGAAGGATGGAAGCAACCGAAGCTGCGCCGCGCGCCGTTGAACCAGCGAGGGTGCGGGAAGGGCCCATGCCATCGTCTGACCGCTCAGGCCATGAATCAGAAGCGCGGCGTCCAGATCTGGTGCAGTGGCAGTCAGGCTGAAGCCGATCGTATCGGGCAGATGCATCGCCTGGGCAACATCGCGGCGGGGCAGGTTCGGCCGCGTCGTCGCGCTGATCCCGTTGGCGGAAAGAAGCGATATCTGGTCGGCTGCAGTCCATCCTGTGACGGTGACAGACCCGCGGCTCCAGATGACCTGATCGACATGGCCGACAACTTTTCCACTGACATCGCGAAGATGCGGGCCGGGCAAGGCGATGGTCAGATGCCGCAAGGCGAAGCGTGCAAAGAGGCGGCGGGCTGTCTGCAGGATCATCACACTTCCGACGGCTGATATCAGCATCGTCTGTAAAGAAGGTGGTTCAGACTGTCCATTGGCCGGAGGCTGGTCTTGAGACCGGCATGGGAGCCAAATAAGGCGGATGGTAAATGGTGCCGCTGAAGGGACTCGAACCCCCGACCCCATCATTACGAATGACGTGCTCTACCAGCTGAGCTACAGCGGCCTGGTGGCGGGGCTTTAGCATCCCCGCGACCGGTCGTGAAGCCCTAATCTGCGGGTTTTTCCGCTGGCGGGGGATTTTCGTCTTCCGCATGCTCGGGCGCGGGGTTGACGATGCGGGGTTCAGGCCCCGGCGCGCCGACGATCAGGGGCAGAAGTTCGGTCCCGGTTGCCGAAGGGCCGGCAGTGTCAGCGGGTTCACGCCATGTCAGGGTGTCGAACCCACCGCACTGTTCGCAGACAGGGGTCCATTGTGCGTGAACGACCTGACACTTGTCACAGCACCATTGAGGACCGCGCGGCGCGGTCAGCGCCCGTGTAAGCCAGCCGCGCACCACTGCGTCATCGGCCCCCTCCCCACGTTCGATTGCCGCCATGATGGTCAGGACACGAACGGTGGGATGTTCCTGGGGCAGCTTGCCGATGGCGCGCCGGGCTTCGGGAAAATCTTCGGCGGCGATGGCAAGTTCGGCCTTCAGCATCATTGCTTCGGGGTGATCGGCATGCACATCCGTCAGCGGGGTGAAGCGCCTCAGGCGCTGCTGCGGGGACTCATCGGGGTCGATTTCGGCAAAGACGGCGGCCAGATCGGGATGCGGCTGCACCTCCCAGGCCTTGCGAAGGATGCGCGCAGCGTGGCGCTGGTTGCCCTGCGCAATATAGCTGCGGGCGGCCAGCACCGCTGCGGGGATCAGGTCGGGCGACAGCTTGTTCGCCTCGATGGCAGCTTCCCGCGCCTCGATGGAGGCACCGTCCTGCATGACCGTTCTTGCCTGCTGCAGCGCCAGAACAGCATCGCGGCGCTGGAAGACCGCCTTGGGAAGGGAGCCTGTCTTGCGCTTGGATTCCAGCGTGGCACGTGCGCCTTTCCAATCGGCGGATTCTGCCTGAAGCTTCAGCAGGATGTCCTGTGTTTCGGGATGCTTCGGCTTCAGGGCAAAGGCTTTTTCGGCCAGTCGCAGCGCAGTGTTGGTATCGCCTTCCTCAAGCTTCTGGCGCAAAAGGCCGCGGATGCCCACAAAGCGGGTGCGATCCTGTTGCAGCAGCGCCTTGTACGCATCCTCGGCACGCTGACGATCCCCGGCCTGCTCGGCGCTCTGGGCAAGAAGCAGGGTGGTCAGCGCAGGCTCGTCCAGCAGGCGATGGGCAGTCTCGGCGCGGCTCAGTGCCAGCTTCGGCTCCCCCGAGGCGAGGGCCAGAAGCGCGTCGGACACCGCCTCGCGCCCCTTGCGGATGTTGCGGCGGCGGAAATGGCGGCTGAGTGCGGTTTCATCGCCGTTCAGGAAGCGCAGGAACGCCAGAAGAAAAGCGCCAAGGTGCAGCACCAGCCACAGCACAAGGATCAGCAGGAAAACGGCGATCAGAACCTGAACCGGGCCCAGCGTGAATTCCCATCCCGAAACGGCCACGCGCATGCCGGCGTCGTTTTCCAGCATCCAGCTTGCCGTCAGTCCAAGGACGGCGACGACGCCGATGAAAAGAAGGATCTTGATCAGGGACCACAGCATTTACCGCGCACCCCCGTCCATCTGGGCCAGTGCTTCGGTGGCAGCGACACGACGTTCCGCCTTTTCGCGCCAGTCGGACATCGCAGCCTGCCCTTCCAGCGGCAGGCGACCGATCTCGTCCAGCGCACCTTTCACGTTGCCCGCGCCCAGCGCGGCCTCGGCCCGCGACAGGATGGCGTCGGGATCGTCCCCTTCGCGCGGGGTCAACGAACGTGCGCCGGTTTGCGTCCGCAGGAAGGCCCCCACGCGGTCGCCCCAGCCGGCATCGCCATCGGCACGAAGCGACGCATCAAGCGCAGCACGGGCCGCTTCGGGGAAGTCTTGCAGCAAGGCGGTAACGGAGGGCACGCCATTGGCATTGTTGGCCAACGCCTCCGGCACCTCGACCTGTGCATCGCGCAGATCCTTGACGGCGGCATTGAAGGGCGTGCCACTGTCCAACGCACCCGCTATGCGCGCCAGCGCCGCAGCGGTGCTGCTTTCGCGCGCGGCGGCTTCGGCTTGGCGCTGCATTTCCTGCGCTTGTGCGCGGGCATCTTCCAGTTGCTTCTGCGTCTGGTCAATCGCGGCCTGCAGATCGGACCCGATGGCACCTTCGCTGATCCGGTTGCGCAATTCGTCCAGTTGGGACTGCAGATCCTGCACCGAAACATCGGGATTTTCCAACGCCGAGATTCGCTCCTCCAGCGGGGCCAGATCGGGTTGCGACATCGCACCCAGCTGATCGCGCAAGGCAGTGATTTCCTGCGCCTGTCGCTGAATTTCTTCGCGCAGTGGGGTAAGATCCTGCACCGGCCAGCCACCCGGGATCATCCGCGCGGCGCCAAAGCCGATCACCGCGGCGATGATGCCCCCCAGAATCAGCGGCAGAAGGACCGAGCGGCCCTGCGATGCCGTGTCTTTATCGGCGGGTTTCGGCGGCTCTTCGGGCGTTTCCTGCGGAGGGACCGGCTGGGCCTCGGTGGCGGGGACATCCCTGACCTCGGGCTCTTGAGTCTCGGGGCGGGTGTCTTCGTTTGCCATGCC
>NZ_ML137218.1:2206719-2292967 GCF_004015795.1 Falsirhodobacter deserti
CGCGGCGCCAAAGCCGATCACCGCGGCGATGATGCCCCCCAGAATCAGCGGCAGAAGGACCGAGCGGCCCTGCGATGCCGTGTCTTTATCGGCGGGTTTCGGCGGCTCTTCGGGCGTTTCCTGCGGAGGGACCGGCTGGGCCTCGGTGGCGGGGACATCCCTGACCTCGGGCTCTTGAGTCTCGGGGCGGGTGTCTTCGTTTGCCATGCCGTGCCTTTCGCGATGTGCTGCGTTAAAGTTGAACCTAGTTCTCAGTCGGTAAGGTCTCAAGCCTCTGCAACAGTGTGACAAGGTCGCACATCGCCTGCGCATCCGGGCGGGCAGCGGTTGCCGCCATCGCATCGTTTGGAAGAACATGCGCCACGGCATCGCTCAGGCAAGCAAAGCGCAAGGGTGCCGCAGCGTCCGGCGCTTCGGCCATGAAGCGCCGGGCCGATGCGGGGGAAAAAAGCGGCACCACAATCGGGCTTGTCCCCCGAAGCGCCTGCCGCGCTTCTTCCGTCAACGGCCGGGGCACCATTTCGTAAACAACAGCCTCTGCCGTGGGAATGCCGGCTTCGGTCAGGCGCCGCGCCAGATCGCCTTTGCTTTCGCGCCCGCGCAGGTGCAGCAGCGGCCCCACCTCTTTGCTGGCAAGGATGGCGCGAAACAGCGCCTCGGCATCGCCCGCGGCGGATCTGGCGGCATAGCCTGCCTGCCGCGCCACGGCAGCGGTCCGGTCGCCAACGCACCATGCATGGGTTGCAGGGGGGCTTCCAGCGGCCCGGACGGCCGTGGGGGATGTGAAGATCAGGCTGGACGCCGGCGGCAGATCGGCAGGCAGGATGCGCGGTTCCAGAAGGGGGGAAAGGATCACCGGCCCCTCCAGCATTGCGGCAAAGCGGGTGCTGCCTTCGGACGGGCGTGTCAGCAGAACGGTCGCGAAGGATTGCGGGGGCATAATGCGCAGGTTACATCTGCCCGAACCTTCCTTCAACCGGCATGCCATGACTCTTACCTTTCTGGGCATCGAAAGCAGCTGCGACGATACCGCCGCCGCCGTGGTGCGCGCCGACGGAACGATCCTTTCTTCCGTGGTGGAGGGGCAGGTCGCGCTTCATGCGGCCTTTGGCGGCGTCGTGCCCGAGATCGCCGCGCGTGCGCATGCGGAACGTCTGGATGTCTGCGTGGAACGCGCGCTGGATCAGGCGGATACCCGCCTTGCCGATCTGGACGGGATCGCCGTGACCGCAGGGCCGGGGCTGATCGGCGGCGTGCTTTCGGGGGTGATGCTGGCCAAGGGACTGGCGGCCGCAACGGGGCTGCCGCTTGTGGGTGTGAACCATCTTGCAGGCCACGCGTTGACGCCGCGGCTGACGGACGGGCTGGAGTTTCCGTATCTGATGCTCCTCATCTCGGGCGGGCATTGCCAGTTCCTGATCGCGCGGGGGCCGGAGGACTTCACCCGCCTTGGCGGATCGATCGACGATGCACCGGGGGAAGCGTTCGACAAGACGGCAAAGCTTCTGGGCCTGCCGCAGCCTGGCGGCCCCCAAGTCAGCCGTGAGGCGGAGGGCGGGGATCCCGCACGTTTCGCCCTGCCCCGCCCGCTTCTGGACCGCCCCGGCTGCGACATGAGCTTTTCTGGCCTGAAAACGGCCCTGCTGCGGGAACGTGACAAGCTGGTGGCGGCGCAAGGCGGGCTTTATCGCCAGGATCGCGCCGATCTTTGCGCCGCCTTCCAGCAGGCTGTGGCGGATGTGCTGGCCGAAAAGACCCGCCGCGCGATGGCGCTTTACATGGCCGAGGCACCCTCGCGCCCTGCCCTTGCGGTGGCGGGGGGCGTTGCGGCAAATTCGCTGATCCGGTCGCGCCTTCAGGATGTGGCGGCCGCCGCGGGGGCCGAATTCATTGCGCCGCCCTTGCGCCTTTGCACCGACAATGCCGCCATGATCGCCTTTGCAGGGATCGAGCGGTTCCGCCTTGGCGGACGCGACGGAATGGACCTGACCGCCCGCCCCCGCTGGCCGCTGGACCGTGATGCCATCCCCCTTGTCGGCGCAGGCCGCAAGGGTGCCAAAGCCTGAAAGGACAAGACAATGTATGCTGCCCTGATTTGCCGCGACAAACCGGATTCTCTTGATCTGCGCATGGGCAACCGCGAAGCCCATCTGGATTACGTGGCCCGCACGGGCGTGGTGGAATTTGCCGGCCCCTTCCTGAACGATGCGGGAGAGATGTGCGGATCGCTTATCATCCTGAACGTGGACAGCATGGAAGATGCCCACGCATGGGCCAAGGCGGATCCTTATGCCAAGGCAGGCCTCTTCGCGCAGGTCGAGGTGAACGCGTGGAAGAAGGTGATCGGCTGATGGCCTACTGGCTGTTCAAATCCGAACCCGATGCATGGAGCTGGGACCAGCAGGTTGCCAAGGGTGACGAGGGCGAGGAATGGGGCGGGGTCCGCAACTATCAGGCGCGCAACAACATGCGCGCGATGAAGGTGGGCGATCGCGGCTTCTTCTATCACTCGAACATCGGAAAAGAGATCGTGGGCATCGTCGAGGTGTGCCGCGAAAGCCAGCCCGACAGCACCGCCGATGATCCACGGTGGGATTGCGTGATGATCAGGGCTGTCCAGCCTGTGCCCAATCCGGTGAAGCTGGAGGATGTGAAGTCCGCACCGGAACTGGCCGATATGGTGCTGGTCAGGAACTCGCGCATGTCGGTGCAGCCGGTGCGCGATGAGGAGTGGGAGATCGTCTGCCGGATGGCGGGGCTTTAACCCCGCCCCGTCAGATCAGGTATTCGCTCAGCAGCGCGTCCTGCGTGATGTCGCGGAAGGCAAACCCCTCTTCCTCCATCTTTGCGAAAAGGCGGGGGAAGTTCTCCGGCGACCGCGTTTCGATCCCGATCAGGATGGAGCCGAAGTTGCGGGCGGACTTCTTCAGGTATTCGAACCGCGCAACGTCATCCTCGGGGCCCAGAAGCTGCAGGAAATCGCGCAGGGCGCCGGGCCGCTGCGGCAGGCGCAGCAGCAGGTATTTCTTCAGGCCGGTATAGCGTTGGGCACGCTCTTTCACTTCAGGCAGACGTTCGAAATCGAAGTTGCCGCCGGAAACGACGCAAACAACCGTTTTGCCGCGGATCGCAGGGCCAAGATCCGTCAGCGCGCTGACGGGCATGGCGCCAGCCGGTTCCAGAACGACGCCCTCGATGTTCAACATCTCCACCATGGTGACGCAGATCCGATCCTCGGGCGCAAGAAGCACCTGATCGGGGAAGGCCCATGACAGCGCCCGGAAGGGTGCGTCGCCGATCCGCGCCACTGCCGCCCCGTCAACGAAACTGTCAACGGTGTCCAGCGGCATCGGGCGCCCCGCCAGAAGGGCGGCGCGAAGGCTGGCACCCCCTTGCGGTTCGACGAAGCGGAACTGCGTGTCCGGTGCCTCGGCCCGCAGATAGGTGGATACGCCCGCGGCAAGCCCGCCGCCGCCAACCGACAGCAGCACCATGTCGGGGGCGCGGCCAAGCTGGTCCAGCATTTCCACCGCGACCGAAGCCTGCCCCTCGATCACGTCGTCATCGTCGAAGGGGGCAAGGAAATGTGCGCCCTCGGCTTCGCACCACGCCTTGGCCGCTGCCAGCGTCCGGTCGAAATAATCACCGGTCAGCACAACCTCCACCCACTCCCCCCCGAAGGTGCGGGTCTTGTCGATCTTCTGCTGGGGCGTGGTGATGGGCATGAAGATCGTGCCCTTCACACCGAAGTGGCGGCAGGAATAGGCCATTCCCTGCGCGTGATTGCCCGCACTGGCGCACACGAAGCGCGTTTGTTCGGGATGGCGTTCGCGCACCTTGCGCATGGCGTTGAAGGCACCGCGCAGCTTGAAACTGCGCACGGGGGAAAGATCCTCGCGCTTCAGCCAGATATCCGCCCCGAAACGGGCCGACAGGAAATCGTTGCGCTGAAGCGGTGTCGGCGGGAACAGGTCGCGAAGCGCGGCGGTGGCGGTGCGGGCGGCGGTGCAAAAATTGGTCATGATGGGCGACACTAGGCGGGCCCGCCCCAACCGTTCAAGTGGAATCTGCGGCCTTGTTTCGCAAGCACAAAGCCTTTATCGCGAACCAACGTTCATGTTCCCGGAGCCTGCCCATGCCCGCGCCCAAGAAAGTCGTCCTTGCCTATTCCGGCGGTCTGGACACGTCCATCATCCTCAAATGGCTGCAAACCGAGTATGGCTGCGAGGTGGTGACCTTCACCGCCGATCTGGGCCAGGGCGAGGAGCTGGAGCCTGCGCGCAAGAAGGCGGAGCTTCTGGGCATCAAGCCCGAGAACATCTTCATCGAAGACGTGCGCGAAGAGTTCGTGCGCGATTTCGTTTTCCCGATGTTCCGCGCCAATGCCCTTTATGAAGGCCTGTACCTGCTGGGGACCTCCATCGCGCGGCCGCTGATCTCCAAGCGGCTGGTGGAGATCGCGCGCGAGGTGGGCGCCGATGCCGTGGCGCATGGCGCGACCGGCAAGGGCAACGATCAGGTCCGGTTCGAGCTGTCGGCCTATGCCCTGAACCCCGAGATCAAGGTCATCGCGCCGTGGCGCGAATGGGACCTGACCAGCCGCACCAAGCTGCTGGAGTTTGCCGAGGCGAACCAGATCCCGATCGCCAAGGACAAGCGCGGCGAAGCGCCGTTCAGCGTGGATGCGAACCTGCTGCACACGTCCTCGGAAGGCAAGGCGCTGGAAAACCCGGCCGAGGCTGCGCCCGATTACGTTTATCAACGCACCGTGAATCCCGAGGATGCGCCCGACGCGCCCGAATTCATCGAGGTGTCGTTCGAAAAGGGTGACGCCATCGCGATCAACGGCGAGGCGATGTCGCCGGCCACGATCCTGACCAAGCTGAACGAGCTTGGCGGCAAGCACGGCATCGGCCGTCTGGACTTCGTGGAAAACCGCTTCGTCGGGATGAAATCCCGCGGCATTTATGAAACCCCCGGCGGCACCGTGCTTCTGGAAGCGCATCGCGGGATCGAACAGATCACGCTGGATTCGGGTGCAGGCCACCTGAAGGACAGCCTGATGCCGCGTTATGCCGAGCTGATCTATAACGGGTTCTGGTTCTCGCCCGAGCGGGAGATGCTGCAGGCCCTGATCGACAAGTCGCAGGAACACGTGACGGGAACTGTACGCTTGAAGCTTTACAAGGGCCTTGCCACCTGCGTGGGCCGCTGGTCCGACCATTCGCTTTATTCCGAAGCGCATGTGACGTTCGAAGATGACGCCGGTGCTTACGACCAGAAGGACGCAGCAGGCTTCATCCGCCTGAACGCGCTGCGTTTGAAGCTTCTGGCCACGCGCAACGCGCGGGTAAAATAAGAAAAGGCGGCCAGTTGGCCGCTTTCCCTTGGTTGAAAAGGGGCGTCTTGCGACGCCCCTTTTTTCTTATTCCCCGATCTTGCAGGCCGCCATCGCCGCCATGTTCAGGATGTCGTTCACGGACGATGAGGTGGAGCAGAGCTGGATCGGCTTTTCCACGCCCGTAAGGATCGGACCGATCACGGTCGCCCCCGCCATTTCCTGCATCATCTTGACAGAGATGGAGGCGGAGTGCCGCGCGGGAACGACAAGGATGTTGGCCGGTCCGGTCAGGCGGCAGAATGGATAAGCCTTCTGCTGTGCGGGGTTCAGGGCAACGTCGACCGTCATCTCTCCGTCGAACTCGAAATCGACGCCGCGCGCTTCCAGAACCTTCGGAGCTTCTGCCAGTTTCAGCGCCCGCTCGGACCGGGGGGAGCCGAAGGTGGAGAAGGAAACAAAGGCCACACGTGGAACAAGACCCAGATCACGGGCGACGCCTGCGGCGCGCTCTGCGATGGTGGCCAGATCCTCGGCTTCGGGCCATTCATGAACCAGCGTGTCGGCGACCAGCAGGATGCGACCATTGTGCAGCAGCGCCGTCACGCCGGCAGCACCGTCGCCGGGCTTTGCATCGAAAACGTGGTTGATCGCGTTCAGCACATGCGCCGATTTGCGCGTGGCCCCCGTAACCAGGCCGTCGCCATGGCCATGCGCCAGCATCAGCGCTGAAAACACGTGGCGGTCACGCCCGACCAGCCGCCGGATGTCATGCGCATCGAAGCCTTGGCGTTGCAAGCGGCGATACAGGAAGTCCTTGTAGGCATCCAGATGCGGCGAGTTGGCGGCGTTCACCACCTCCAGCTCCGATACGGCATCTGCAAGGCCTGCAGCTTCCAGCTTCTCGGCCACGTCCGCCTCGCGCCCCACGACCAGCGCATGACCAAGGCCCGCGCGCTGATAGGCGACGGCGGCGCGCAGAACGCGGGGATCGTCGCCCTCGGCGAAGATCATCCGGGCTTGCGCCGATTTCGCGCGGGCATGAACGCCCTGCAGAATGGATGCAGTCGGGTCCATCCGCGACTTCAGCGCCAGTTCATAGGCGGCCATGTCCTCGATCGGTCGACGGGCAACGCCGGTCTTCATGCCCGCTTTCGCCACCATCGGCGGCACCACGTGGATCAGGCGCGGGTCGAACGGGGTCGGGATGATATAGTCGCGCCCGAAGGTCAGCTCACGGCCATAAGCAATGGCCACTTCGTCCGGCACATCCTCACGGGCGAGTTTCGCAAGCGCCTCGGCGCAGGCGATCTTCATCTCGTCGTTGATGGCACGGGCGTGGATGTCCAGCGCACCGCGGAACAGGTAGGGAAAGCCGAGGACGTTGTTCACCTGGTTCGGATAATCCGAACGCCCCGTGGCCACGATCGCATCCTCGCGCACGGCATGGGCTTCTTCGGGCGTGATCTCCGGATCGGGGTTGGCCATTGCGAAGATGACGGGGTTCGGGGCCATGGACCGCACCATGTCCTGCGTGACCGCGCCCTTGGCCGAGACGCCAAGGAAAACGTCCGCGCCGTCCATCGCCTCGGCCAGCGTGCGCAGGGGCGTGTTGGCGGCGTGGGCCGACTTCCACTGGTTCATGCCTTCCGTCCGACCGGCATAGATCACGCCCTTGGTGTCGCACATGATGCAGTTGTCGTGCTTGGCGCCCATCGACTTCAGCAGTTCAAGGCAGGCGATGCCCGCGGCGCCCGCGCCGTTCAGCACGATCCGCACATCCTCGATCTTCTTGCCCGAGATGGACAGCGCGTTGATCAGGCCGGCGGCACAGATCACCGCCGTGCCGTGCTGGTCGTCATGGAACACGGGGATGTCCATGATTTCCTTCAGGCGCTGTTCGATGATGAAGCATTCGGGCGCCTTGATGTCTTCAAGGTTGATGCCGCCGAAGGTGGGGCCCATCAGGGACACGGCCTTGATGATCTCGTCCGGGTCTTCGGTATCCAGTTCGATATCGATGGCGTTCACGTCGGCGAAGCGCTTGAACAGCACCGCCTTGCCTTCCATGACCGGCTTGGAGGCCAGCGCGCCAAGGTTGCCCATGCCAAGGATCGCGGTGCCGTTGGAGATGACGGCCACCATGTTGCCCTTCACGGTATAATCATAGGCCGCTTCGGGATTATCGGCGATCGCCTGCACGGGAACCGCCACGCCGGGGGAATAGGCCAGCGACAGGTCGCGCTGCGTTGCCATAGGGGTGGAGGCGACGATGTCGTATTTTCCCGGCGTCGGTTCCAGGTGATAGGCAAGCGCCTCCTCGGGCGTGATCTTGGTCTTGGACATGTCGGTTCCCCTTTCAGGCCCGTGCATATCGCCCCGCCTGCGTTGCGGCAACCGCCCACGCGTCGTATGACGGGACCCGACCCAAGGAGGACGCGATGACCGAGCCCACGCCCATGATGGCGCAATATCTGGAGATCAAGGCGCAGCACCCGGCGGCGCTTCTGTTCTACCGCATGGGCGATTTCTATGAGATGTTCTTCGACGATGCCATTTTGGCCGCCGAGGCGCTGGACATCGCGCTGACCAAGCGCGGCAAGCATCTGGGCGAGGATATCGCCATGTGCGGGGTGCCCGCCCATTCCGCCGAAGGCTATCTTCTGGGGCTGATCCGCAAGGGCTTCCGTGTGGCCATCGCCGAACAGATGGAAGATCCGGCCGAAGCCAAGAAGCGCGGGTCCAAATCCGTGGTCCGGCGCGAGGTTGTTCGGCTGGTCACCCCCGGCACCCTGACCGAGGATGCCCTGCTGGAAGCACGGCGGCACAATTTCCTTGTCGCCTATGCCCGCATCCGCGACGAGGGCGCGCTGGCGTGGACCGACATCTCCACGGGCGAATTGCGGGTGATGCCCTGCCCCCTTCCGCGCCTGCTGCCCGAGCTTGCCCGCCTTGCCCCGCGCGAGGTTCTCGTGAGCGAGACGCAGGAGGCCGATCTGGTCCCGCTTCTGGCGGACCTTGATACGGCGGTGACCCCGCTGGCCAAAGCAAGCTTCGACAGCGCCTCGGCGGAAAAGCGGCTGCGTGATCTGTGGCAGGTGGGATCGCTGGAAGCGTTCGGCATGTTCGGGCGCTGCGAGGTGGCCGCCATCGGCGCGGTGGTGGATTATCTGGACCTGACCCAGCGCGGCAAGCTGCCCCTTCTGCGCCCGCCGGTGCGGGAAACACCCGGCGCGGCCATGCAGATAGATGCCGCGACGCGGCGAAACCTTGAGATTTCGCAGGCACTGTCGGGCGGGCGGGATGGATCGCTTCTGGCGGCGATGGACAGAACGGTGACCGCGCCCGGCGCGCGGCTGCTGGAACGACGGCTTTCCGCACCTTCTTGCGATCTTGCCACCATCCATGCACGGCTGGAGGGGGTTCGCTTTCTTCTGGACGGCCGTGCGCGCGAAACCCTGCGCGATGCCTTGCGGCGCGTGCCGGATATGGACCGTGCGCTGCAACGGCTGGCACTGGATCGGGCCGGCCCGCGCGACATAGCCGCCATCCGGAACGGGCTGGAACAGGCGGGACGGATCGCCCTGCCCTTCGCCCCGCCGCATCTGTCCGATGCGCTGGAGGCGCTGGCCGGCCATGACGATCTGGTCGCACATCTGGATCGCGCGCTGGAGGCCGAACCGCCCCTTCTGGCGCGGGACGGCGGCTTCATCGCCCCCGGCTTTGACGCGGAGCTGGATGAAACGCGCCGCCTTCGGGACGAAGGGCGCGGCGTCATCGCGCGGATGCAGGCCGAATACATCGACGCGACGGGCGTGCAGAGCCTGAAGATCAAGCACAACAACGTGCTGGGATACTTCATCGAGGTGACCGCCACGCATGAGGCGACGCTGCGCAATGCCGGTTTCATCCATCGCCAGACCACCGCCAACCAGATCCGCTTTACGACGGTGCAGCTTTCGGAACTGGAAACGCGCATCCTGAATGCGGGCAACCATGCGCTGGAACTTGAACGGCGGCATTTCGCCTCGCTCCGAGCCGAGATCCTGCGCCATGCCGCCGCGATCGGCACCGCCGCGCGGGCGCTGGCCGTGCTGGATGTTGCCGCCGCCCTTGCCGATCTGGCCGCAGCCGAGGATTGGGTGGAGCCGAGGATCGACAACAGCCGCGCGTTCCATGTGGAACAGGGCCGCCATCCGGTGGTGGAACGGGCGCTGCGCCGGAAAGGCGAAGCCTTCGTTGCCAATGACTGCGCCCTGACAGGTGATGCAACGCCCGCGATCTGGCTGCTGACCGGGCCGAACATGGCCGGCAAGTCGACCTTCCTGCGACAGAACGCCCTGATCGCCCTGCTAGCACAGGCGGGCAGTTTCGTTCCGGCCAGGTCGGCACATGTGGGGCTGGTCAGCCAGCTTTTCAGCCGCGTGGGGGCTGCGGACGATCTGGCCCGCGGCCGGTCCACCTTCATGGTGGAGATGGTGGAAACGGCCGCCATCCTCAATCAGGCCGATGACCGTGCGCTGGTCATTCTGGACGAAATCGGGCGCGGCACCGCCACCTATGACGGCTTGTCGATCGCCTGGGCCACGTTGGAACACCTGCATGACACCAACCGCTGCCGTGCCCTCTTCGCCACGCATTATCACGAGATGACGGCCCTGTCGCAAAAGCTGGCGGGGGTGGACAATGCCACCGTCAGCGTGCGCGAATGGAATGGCGACGTGATCTTCCTGCACGAAGTGAAGAAGGGCGCGGCCGACCGATCCTATGGCGTGCAGGTTGCGCGGCTGGCAGGTCTGCCCCCTGCGGTGATCGATCGCGCCAAGGCGGTGCTGGAGGCGCTGGAGTCGGGCGATCGCGAGGGCAACCGCAAGCAGGCGCTGATCGATGATCTGCCGCTGTTCCGCGCACCGCCCCCGCCCGCACCCGCGCCCAAAGTGTCAAACGTGGAACAACGCCTGAAGGAGATCCAGCCGGACGAAATCACGCCGATGGACGCCCTGCGGCTTTTGTACGATCTGCGTGCCATGCTTTGAAAAAGGGCGCCAGTGGCGCCCTTTCACGATCAGGATGCGGGGGTGGAGGATACCCCCACCTGCGCCGGCCGCAGCAGGCGGTCATGGATCATGAACCCTTCCGTCATCACCTGGATGATCTGGCCCGCCACCGTGCCCGGAACCGGCGCTTCAAACATCGCCTCGTGCTGCTGCGGATCGAAGGTATCACCCACCTTGGGAGAGATTGCCTTCACGCCGTGCTTGTCCATCACGTTCAGCAATTCGCGCATGGTCAACTCCACCCCTTCGAACAGGGCGGCGGCCTGGGCGCGTTGCTCTTCGCTGGCGGCCTCAAGGGCGCGGCGCAGGTTGTCATGCACCGGCAGCAGGTCACGCGCCAGACGCGTGCCGCCATAGTTCTCGGCCTCGCGGCGGTCGCGATCGGCCCGCTTGCGGGCGTTTTCGGCATCAGCCAGCGCGCGCATGAAGCGGTCACGATATTCGTCCCGCTCTGCCCGCAGCGTTTCAAGCTCGTCCAGTTCGGGGGCGTCCGCGCTCAGGACCTCTGCAGCTTCTGCCATGTCGTCTTTATGTTCGTCCGTCATCTTTCATCCTTTCCCCCGCTGCGACACGAGGCGCCCGACCAGTTGCGCGGTATAGTCCACGATCGGCACGATGCGCCCATAGTTCAGCCGCGTCGGCCCGATGACACCCACCGCGCCAATGATCTTACGATCGGCGTTCATATAGGGAGACACCACCAGAGAGGAACCCGAAAGTGAGAAAAGCTTGTTTTCGGAACCGATAAAAATGCGCACTCCGTCGCCGGTTTCCGCAAGGTGCAGATATTCGGCGATGTCGCGCTTCATCTCCAGATCCTCGAAAAGGCTGCGGATGCGGTCCACGTCGCGCGCATCGTCTTCCAGAAGGTTCGCCTGACCGCGCACGATCAGCCGTTCCGACTGTTCGCCCGGATTCTCCCAAAGGGCAAGGCCGGCATCCACCAGCGCCTGCGCCAGCGTGTCAATTTCCTGCCGGCGGCGCGTCATGTCCTGCACGATGGTCTGGCGCAGCTCGCTCAGCGTGCGACCGCCGGCCAAGGCGTTCAGGAAGTTCGCAGCCTCGCGCATGGATGATGCCGTCTGGCCGGGCGGGGGCGCGAAAACGCGGTTCTCGACCTGCCCGTCCGCAAAAACAAGAACCACCAGCGCCCGGTCGGCACCCAGGCTGACAAATTCGATATGGCGGATCGGGGCTTCCTGCTTGGGGGAAAGCACAAGACTGGCCCCGCGCGTGATGCCCGACAGGGTTTTGCCCACCCTGTCCAGCAGGGTCGCGACGTCGCCGTCCTCTCCGCTGGCGTCGATGCGGTCGCGGTCCGCGTCGGAAATCTGCCCGACCTCCAGCAGCCCGTCCACGAACATCCGCAGGCCAAGCTGCGTCGGCACCCGCCCGGCCGAGATGTGCGGGCTGTCCAGCAGGCCCAGATATTCCAGATCCTGCATCACGTTGCGGACGGTGGCCGCGCTGATCTTTTCATTCATGACGCGCGTCAGCGTGCGCGAGCCAACAGGCTCGCCGCTGTCCAGATAGCCTTCGACCACGCGGCGAAACACTTCGCGCGAGCGGTCGTTCATGTCGGACAGAAGTTTCTGCGTATCGGCCATGTGCATCCATCTGCTTGGCCTTGAAAGGTAGGGCCTGCACCCCCGCAACGTCAATGCGGCTTGCATCGCAAGGCGTCGCGGCGGTATCTGACGCGCAGCAAACAAAGGAGCCTTGCATGCGTCCCTCCGGCCGTCAGCTGAACCAGATGCGCGATGTGGTGATCGAACCCGGCGTCATGAAACATGCCGAAGGCTCCTGCCTGATCCGGATGGGCGACACCCATGTGCTGTGTTCGGCCACGATCGAGGATCGCCCGCCATCCTTTCTGCGCAATACCGGGCTTGGCTGGGTGACGGCGGAATACGGGATGCTGCCGCGTGCCACGACCAGCCGCAACCGGCGTGAAGCCGCGGTGGGCAAGCCTTCGGGCCGGACGCAGGAAATCCAGCGCCTGATCGGACGGGCCTTGCGCGCAGGCATCGACCGCAGCGCCTTGGGCGAACGCCAGATCGTGATCGACTGCGACGTGATCCAAGCCGATGGCGGCACGCGCTGCGCCTCCATCACCGGTGGGTGGGTTGCACTGCGCCTGGCCGTGAACAAGCTGCTGAAGGTAGGAAGCATCGTTTCCGATCCGATCATCGACCATGTGGCAGCCGTGTCCTGCGGCATCTATGCCGGTCAGCCGCTTCTGGACCTTGATTATGCCGAGGATTCGGCAGCAGGCACCGATGGCAACTTCATTCTGACCGGATCGAAGCGCCTGATCGAGGTGCAGATGTCGGCCGAAGGCGCGACCTTCGCACGGGCCGAGATGAACGAGCTGCTGGATCTGGCCGAAGCAGGCACCGATGCGCTGGTGGCCGCGCAGAAGGCGGCGCTGGCATGAGAGCGTTCACCGGCAGCCGCATCCTTTTCGCAACGCACAACAAGGGCAAGCTGGAAGAGATGCGCGCCCTGCTGGCGCCGCATGGCATCACGGTCGAAAGCAATGATGACCACAACCTGCCCGAGCCAGAGGAAACCGAGACGACCTTTGTCGGCAATGCGCGCATCAAGGCGCATGCTGCGGCAAAGGCGACTGGCCTGCCTGCACTGGCGGATGACAGCGGCATCACCATTGATGCGCTGGACGGCGCACCCGGTGTTTACACCGCCGACTGGGCCGAAACCCCTGACGGCCGCGATTTCGTGATGGCGATGACAAAGACGTGGAACAAGCTGGAAGCAGCAAATGCCCCCTTCCCGCGCACCGCGCAGTTCAACGCCACGCTGGTTCTGGCATGGCCTGACGGGCATGACGAGGTGTTTGTCGGTCGGCTAGAGGGTCAGGTCGTCTGGCCGATGCGCGGCGCACAGGGCCACGGATATGACCCCATCTTTCAACCGGATGGCTTCGACACCACATTGGCTGAGATGTCTGCCGAAAAGAAGAACGAAATCTCCCACCGTGCGGATGCGTTCCGCAAGCTTGTCAAAGGATGTTTCTCGTGAAACTGATCTCCTCCGGTTCGCCGTTCGAAAGCAGGATGGGTTATTCCCGTGCCGTTGTGAAAGGCGACTGGTGCTTTGTTTCCGGCACGACAGGTTATGGTGCCGATGGTGTGATGCCTGAAGGGATTGCGGATCAGGCGCGCAACTGCTTTGCCACCATCGGAAAGGCGTTGGCGGAAGGCGGCTTTGCCATGTCCGATGTGGTGCGTGTGCAATACACGGTCACGGATGCTGCGCTGGTGGATGACCTGATCCCCGCGCTTGGCGAAGTTTTTGCCGATATCCGGCCTGCTGCCACAATGGTTGTTGCCGGCCTGATCCGCCCCGAGATGCTGGTGGAGATCGAGGTTACGGCGCTGAAGGGATGATCATGGAAGATTGGAGGAACGGCGGGTTCGGGCTGTACCTGCACTGGCCGTTCTGCCAGTCGAAATGCCCTTATTGCGATTTCAACAGCCATGTCGCCTCTGCGGTCGATCAGAAGCGCTGGCAGGCCGCTTATCTGGCCGAGATCGACCGTGTTGGCCGTGAAACGGAAGGACGTGTGCTGAACACGGTCTTCTTCGGTGGCGGAACGCCCTCGTTGATGGATCCGGATGTGGTGCATGCCATTCTGGACCGCGTGCGTGCCACTTGGCCCACAGCCAATGACATCGAAATCACGCTTGAGGCCAATCCCGGATCGGTTGAGGCAGGCCGGTTTCGCGGCTATGCCCAAGCGGGCGTCAACCGGGTGTCGATGGGCGTACAGGCCCTGAATGATACCGATCTGCGCCGCCTTGGGCGCCTGCATTCCGTGGCCGAGGCAAGGGCGGCATTCGACATCGCCCGCGCCACGTTCGACCGCGTCAGCTTCGATCTGATTTATGCCCGGCAGGATCAGACATTGCCACAGTGGGAGGCGGAGCTGCGCGAGGCGCTGACGATGGCGGTTGATCACCTGTCCATGTATCAACTTACGGTTGAGGACGGGACTGCTTTTGGGGATCGCCTCGCGCGCGGGGGGCTGAAAGGCTTGCCCTCGGATGATCTGGGCGCCGACATGTATGCGCTGACACAAGAGATTTGCGAGGCCCACGGGATGCCGGCATACGAAATTTCAAATCACGCCCGTCCCGGTGCGGAAAGCAGGCATAACCGCATCTATTGGCAGGGTGGCGACTATGCGGGCATCGGACCGGGTGCGCATGGACGGCTGACGTTGGATGGGACGCGATGGGCAACTGTTGCCCCGAGAGCGCCCGGCGCATGGCTTCATGCGGCAGAAGCCGGTCACGCAGAACTTCCGCGCGAGGCGGTTCCCGCCGGTGAACAGGCAGATGAATACCTCATCATGGGGCTTCGGTTGGTTGAGGGACTGGATCTTCACCGACTGCAGGCCCTTTCCCCTGCCCCGCTGAACGAGAACGGTCTGCGCGACATGCTGGACCTGAAGATGGTTGAAACGGACGGTCAGCGCCTTTGGGCGACGCCACAGGGACGTGTGGTGCTGAACGCCGTTATCGCTGCCCTGGCGGCCTGATGCGCCTGTTGTGGGGGATTGGCGGTGGGCTGGCCCTGATCCTTGCCACGGTGGGCGCCGTTCTGCCGCTTCTGCCGACAACACCATTCCTGCTGCTTGCCGCGTTCTGCCTGTCGCGATCATCTGACCGGTGGCACCGCTGGCTTCTGAACCACGGTTGGTTGGGGCCTCCGATCCATGACTGGCGCACAAGGCGGGCCGTCAGCCGCCGCGTGAAATGGAAAGCCAGCCTGTCGATGCTGGCGGTCCTGGGGATATCCGCCCTTCTGCACGTGGACATGCGCCTGCTGGCCGTGCAGGCGCTGGTCCTGTGCGTCGTGGCCACGTTTCTATGGACTAGGCCCGAGTAGCCGAAAGCACACGGCAGAGGTTGTCCAGATCCTCAAGCGTATTGTAGCGGATGGAAAGAACGCCGCTTTCCCCACCAGCAAGGTGGTCGATCTGGACAGTCATCTTGAGGTGGGCACTCAGATCCGCCTCAAGCGCGCGAGTGTCAGCATCCTTGTCACTGGGCTTGCCAAGGCGGGGCTTTGCAGCACGCTCCGCAGTTCCCTTTACCAACTTCTCTGTCTCGCGGACGGAAAGTCCCTTCTCAACCACTTGCCGGGCAAGGGCAGAAGCATCCTCGCATGTGACAAGAGAACGGGCATGGCCTGCCGAAAGCGGCCCATCGCGCAGCATTTCCTGCACATCCGCCGGAAGATTAAGCAATCTCAACAAGTTAGCGATGTGCGAGCGACTTTTCGACAGCCCCTCGGCAAGCTTTTCCTGCGTATGCCCAAAACGATCCATCAATTGGCGGAACCCCATCGCTTCTTCGATAGGGTTCAGGTCCGCCCGCTGAATGTTTTCGATGATTGCAACTTCAAGCACTTCGGTATCGTCAAAATCCCGAACAACAACTGGAAGGTCGTGCAGTTGCGCCATCTGCGACGCGCGCCAGCGACGTTCCCCTGCCACGATTTCATAGGTATCCGTGCCGTCGATCGGCCGCACGATCAGGGGCTGGATCACGCCCTTCTGCCGGATGGATGCGGCAAGATCCGCCAGCCCTTCCGGCGCGAACTCCCGTCGTGGCTGGTTCGGGTTCGGAATGATCTTTTCGACAGGAAGGGTCATGTCGGCACGGCGCGACGTCGACTCGGTTGGTGTTTCGACGTTGATGTCGGCCATAAGCGCCGACAGACCGCGGCCCAAGCCGCGACGTTCCATCTTGCGTTCTATCACGCGCTTTTCCTCATCTGCTGACGATGACGTCCCAATATCTCGTTCGCAAGGGCACGATAAGCTTCGCTGCCTTTCGAACTCGTATCATATTCAAGAACCGGTACAGCGAAAGAGGGTGCCTCACTCACCCGAACATTTCGTGGGATGATGGTTGCGAAAACAAGTTCACCCAACGTTTGCCGCGCGTCGTTTTCAACAAGCTGCGACAGGTTGTTACGCTTGTCATACATCGTAAGTACGACACCTTCGATACGCAGCGTAGGGTTGGCAGTCTGACGCACTTCGCGGACCGTTAGCATCAACTGCGAAAGACCTTCCAAGGCAAAGAACTCTGCCTGCAACGGAACGAGAACTGAATCCGCAGCCACCAGCGCATTGATGGTCAGAAGGCTTAGCGACGGCGGGCAGTCGATCAGGATGTAATCATACAAATCGGCAGAAGAAGAACGGAGCGCATCGCGCAAAAGCACGCTTCTCTTCTCGTTCGCCAGAAGCTCCATATCTGCCGAAGAAAGATCAGCATTTGCGGGGCAAACGAAGAGTTTGGCAACGGACGTCTTAAGGGCTACGTCCTCAAGTGGTGTGCGCTCAAGCAGCAGATCGAAGGTCGTCAGGCTGCGTGCCCCCGGCTCGATACCAAGACCTGTTGAAGCGTTCCCCTGCGGATCCAGATCGACCAGAAGAACAGCATGCCCTTGTTCGGAAAGTGCTGCTGCAAGATTGATCGCCGTAGTGGTTTTACCCACCCCACCCTTCTGGTTCGCGATCGCAATGATCCTGGTAGCTTCAGACATGCGAGAAGTTCCTTACCTCCACGATGACCCCCGCCGGGTCCGTGATACTCGGGTGGATTACAGGATCGAAATGCCACGTTCTTGCAGCTTCGGCAATCTCTTCCGCATAGTTGACACCTTTCGGAAAAACGGCCTTACCATCTCCTTGGCGATGACGTGCAGCGAAACCGAGCAGATGGTCAAGCGGCGCAAGCGCACGAGCTGAGAGGATGTCGCCCCCAAGCGGCGCGACTGCTTCAATCCTTTCAGAAATGACATCGACCTTCAGATTACACAGCCGCGTCGCCTCCCGTAGGAAAGCGCATTTACGCCGATCCGACTCCACAAGAGTGAAGCGCCTATCCGGATGCTTTTCCAGCGCGATTATTGCTATGACGATACCAGGAAAACCGCCACCACTTCCGAGATCTACCCAATGCGCGCCCTCCCCGGCCAAATCATATAGCTGGGCCGAGTCCTCGATATGTCGCTTCCAGATATCTGCTTCGGTAGTTTTTGAGATCAGGTTGATCACGCGTGTCCATTTAAGAGCAAGCTCACTGAAGCGATTCAGGCGATCGGTTGTTTCACGTGAAACATCCACTTTAGACGGCCTTCTTTTCAAGCCGACGCAGGCGCGCGATGATCAACGTCAACGCAGCAGGCGTCATTCCCTCGATCAGCTTTGCACGCGCAATGCTTCCCGGTCGCTGCCGGTCCAGCTTTGTTGCCAGCTCACCTGAAAGCCCAGGAAGCCGTAAAAACTCGAAGTCAGAAGGAATAATCAGCGACTCTTCCCGTTTGAGGTTATCAGCTTCATTCTGCTGCCGACCTGCATATTGGGCATAGACAGCGTCTGTTACAATCTGTTGCCGAAGGTCATTCGACAGCTCTGCGAATGCCGGCGCAAGATCGTCAACAATGTTCATAGGAACATCAGCTATCGCAAGCGCGGCAAGACCAGTGCGTTTGCTTCCGTCTTGGCTCACTCGAACCCCGCGGCGGATAAGCTCTGAGGGCGTCACGAGGACATTCTCGAGCGCCTGTTTCCCCCTTGCCAGATCGCGCTGCTTCACCTCAAACGCTGCTGCGCGCGCCGGATGAACAAGCCCAAGCTCGATTCCCATAGGTGTCAGACGCTGGTCCGCGTTGTCTGCGCGCAGGGACAGCCTGAATTCAGCACGGGAGGTGAACATGCGGTAGGGTTCGGTTACCCCACGTGCCGTCAGGTCAGAAATCATAACGCCGATATAGCTGTCGGTCCTGCTGAATACAGCAGCATCGCGGCCTTGAACATGAAGGGCAGCATTCAAACCTGCAACCAGACCTTGAGCGCCGGCCTCTTCATAGCCAGTTGTCCCGTTGATCTGGCCCGCCAAATAGAGACCAGGGACAGCCTTCAGCTCGAGCGTCTCGGCCAGTTCACGCGGGTCAAAATAGTCATATTCAATCGCGTAGCCGGGCTGACTGATCTTCACGCTTTCAAGGCCGACGATCGACCGGACGTACGCCTCCTGAACGTCAGCCGGAAGCGAGGTCGAAATCCCGTTGGGATAGACAGTGTGATCATCCAGCCCTTCCGGTTCGAGGAAGATCTGGTGTGACTCCTTCTCCGCGAAACGGACAATCTTGTCTTCGATGGACGGGCAGTAACGGGGACCAACCCCTTCAATGTGCCCGCCATACATCGCTGAACGACCTAGATTCTGCCGAACGATCTCATGCGTCTGCACATTCGTATGGGTAATCCCGCAGGAGACTTGGGGGACGGTCGGGCTGCTGGACATGAAGGACAGCATGACAGGATGATCGTCACCATCCTGGCGATCAAGCTGGGCCCAGTCGATCGTGCGCCTGTCAAGCCGAGGTGGAGTTCCGGTTTTCAGCCGTCCCCGACGCAATCCAAGATCAGCAAGCTTCTGCGCAAGCCGAACCGAGGGACGATCCCCCATCCGGCCGCCCTTATGGCGGACGTCACCGATATGGATGATGCCGTTAAGGAAGGTGCCCGAGGTGAGAATAGCGGCAGTGCACTGAATTTGGCTTCCATCGGCCAAGATCACGCCACGAACTCTGCCTTCATTCTGAAGAAGGTCGACAACCTCCCCCTCAAGCACGTCGAGATTCCGCGTAGCTTTCACAAGCGCTTGGACAGACTGACGATA
The DNA here is from genome assembly GCF_004015795.1 of Falsirhodobacter deserti. Lineage (GTDB taxonomy): Bacteria > Pseudomonadota > Alphaproteobacteria > Rhodobacterales > Rhodobacteraceae > Falsirhodobacter > Falsirhodobacter deserti. The sequence goes on from NZ_ML137218.1 coordinate 2,225,844, forward strand.
TAGTTTCCGATCCGCCTGAATCCTCGGCCCCTGAACCGCGGCCCCTTTGCGCCGGTTCAACAGGCGGTATTGAATGCCCGCGCCATCCCCTGCACGTGCCATGATGCCATCAAGTGCGTCAATCTCTCGCACAAGATGGCCCTTCCCCAACCCTCCAATGGCCGGATTGCAAGACATGACGCCGATGTCGTTACGCGAAAGCGTAACAAGCACCGTTGCTGCACCCATACGTGCGGAGGCCGCTGCGGCCTCGACGCCTGCATGGCCACCACCGATCACGACGACATCATAATGTTTCACGTGAAACATCCTCATTTGCCAATACAGAAGCTGGTGAATATCTCGCCCAGCAGATCTTCCACGTCGACCCGCCCCACAAGCACATCAAGGTTTCGCAAGGCGTGGCGAAGATGCTCTGCTGCCACCTCAGCGCGGAAGTCTGCTTTTACCTCTTCCTGCGCTGATTCCATAGCCCTGATTGCACTCACGAGCGCCAGACGATGCCGTTCTCTCGTAATTGTGCCCGAGCCTGAACTGCGCTTCAAAAGCCGTTGCTCAATTTGCTGGACCAAGACATCAACGCCTTGCCCCGTCAGTCCTGAAACGCCCTCCCCCACCAGGTCTGCCTTTGCCCGAACGACAATGTCGTCATCCTTCGGAGCCAGCATCAGAGGGCTTCCGTCATCCAGAAACACCCGCAGATCACATTGTGCGGCACGATCCATCGCGCGGAAGATGCCAATTTTCTCGACCCGGTCCTCCGTCTCACGAAGGCCCGCCGTGTCAAGAAGCGTCACGGCGAGACCGCTCATGTCCATGCGAACTTCGATAACGTCGCGGGTTGTTCCGGCGATATCTGAAGTGATCGCAGCTTCGCGGCCGGCCAAAGCGTTCAGAAGGGTCGATTTCCCGGCATTAGGTGCCCCGATGATTGCCACTTCAAAGCCGTCACGAATACGTTCCGCAACATGGCTCCCCTCAACCTCTTGGTTCAGGTCGCTGATCAAGTGCGTCAACAACGCGCCTACCTCTGGCGTCACATCAACGGGCACATCTTCATCAGCAAAATCGATCGTCGCCTCGATCAAGGCAGCCGCACGGATAAGGTTATGCCGCCAGCCGTCGACCTTCTGGCCAATCGCGCCCGAAAGAACCCGCAAAGCCTGACGGCGCTGAGATTCCGTTTCAGCGTCAATCAGATCCGCGAGTCCCTCAACCTGGGCCAGATCGAGACATCCGTTTTCAAGGGCGCGACGGGTAAACTCACCAGCTTCTGCCATACGCAGGCCCGACCGCGTTGAAAGCACTCGAAGCACAGCGGAAACGGTTGCGATACTTCCGTGAAGATGCAGCTCTGCCACGTCTTCACCTGTGAAGCTGGCTCCGCGGCCGAACAACAGGATCAGAGCCTCATCCAGAAGGCGATCTTCATCGTAAATCTTGCGCAAGGCCGCTTGCCGCATTGGCGGCAGCGACCTTACGCCCAGCGATGAAACCGCCCGGTGCGCTTCGGGGCCCGAAATGCGCAGCACAGAGACCCCCGCCCGGCCGCGGGCGCTGGCAAGGGCGTAGATCGTATCCATGCTTAACCCCTTGATATATCAGGTGTTCATCGAGTCGAAGAACTCTGCGTTGGATTTCGTCTGCTTCAACTTTGAAATCAGGAACTCGACCGCATCCGTGGTTCCCATGGGGTTGAGGATACGCCGAAGCACGAATGTCTTTTGCAGATCGGACTTGTCGACCAGAAGATCCTCTTTCCGCGTACCGGACTTGAGGATGTCCATCGCCGGGAAGACACGCTTGTCCGCTACCTTGCGGTCCAGCACGATCTCCGAGTTGCCGGTGCCTTTGAACTCTTCAAAGATTACCTCGTCCATGCGGCTGCCGGTATCGATCAGCGCCGTCGCGATGATCGTCAGCGATCCACCCTCTTCGATGTTCCGGGCGGCGCCGAAGAAGCGCTTGGGACGTTGCAGCGCGTTCGCGTCCACACCGCCCGTCAGAACCTTGCCCGAGGACGGCACGACCGTGTTGAATGCACGACCCAAGCGCGTGATCGAATCCAGCAGGATCACGACATCGCGTTTGTGTTCCACAAGGCGCTTTGCCTTCTCGATCACCATCTCAGCCACGGCAACATGTCGGGTCGCGGGTTCGTCGAAAGTGGAGGAAACCACTTCCCCCTTCACCGAACGCTGCATGTCCGTCACCTCTTCAGGGCGTTCATCAATCAGCAGAACGATCAGGTAGCATTCCGGATGATTCGTCTCGATCGAATGGGCGATGTTCTGCAGAAGAACCGTCTTACCCGTCCGCGGCGGTGCAACGATCAATGCCCGCTGCCCCTTCCCGATTGGCGATACAAGGTCAATGATTCGTGCCGAGCGATCCTTGATCGTCGGATCCTCGACCTCCATCTTCAGCCGCTCATCCGGGTAAAGCGGCGTCAGGTTGTCGAAATGGACCTTGTGGCGTGCCCGCTCCGTCGTGTCGAAGTTGATCTTCTGCACACGCGTCAGGCAGAAATACCGCTCATTCTCGCTGGGAGCCTTGATCACGCCCTCAACTGTATCGCCTGTCCGCAGCGAATACTGGCGGATCATCTCAGGGCTGACATAGATGTCGTCGGGGCCTGAAAGATAATTGGCCTCCGGAGAGCGCAAAAACCCGAAACCGTCCTGCAGAACCTCCAGAACGCCGTCACCGCCGATTTCCCAACCTTCCTCGGCATGTTCCTTCAGAAGCTGGAACATCATCTCGCCCTTGCGCATGGAGGGCGCGTTCTCGATCTCCCACTCTTCCGCCATGGCCAGCAGGTCAGCCGGCGTTTTGGCCTTCAGGTCGGACAGGTTAAGGCGTTCGATGGTTTCGGGCGTATCGGTCATGGAAAACAATCTTGTGGCGCGACGCCTCGTCAAAGGCTCGCAGCGGTCACGTCAAAACGGAGAAGTGCGTCAGGCCGGACGGCCCTGCTGGGTTCGCACTTAAGCACCGTGACGGCACGAGTCAACTAGAACCGGACGATCACCGAAATCACGATCACCACCATCAGCAGCGTCGGCAGCTCGTTCATCATGCGATAGGTGCGGCCCGAGAGCTTGTTTTCACCGCGTACGAAATCCTTGCGCCGTGCAGCCAGCCAGCCGTGGAACGCGCTCATCGCAAGAACGGCAGCACCCTTGGTCCAGGGCCAGATCTGCGACCAGTCCACGACGCCGGGCGTAAAGACAAGGCACAGCCCGAAGACCCATGTCGCGATCATCGCAGGATTGATGATCGCCCGCAGCAGTCGGCGCTCCATCGTCTGGAACAGTTCCTCCGGTACGTCATTCTCGGCGTGATAAACGTAAAGCCGCGGCAGGTAAAACAGCCCGGCCATCCACGCGATGACAGAGATCACGTGAAGCGCCTTGACCCAGAGATAGGCTGAAAGAAGCAGATCGAACATGCCCGACCCATATCTTCTTAAAGTATTGAAAGAAAGAAGGATGATTAAGTAGTAGGCCCGGTGGATAACTGAATCCAGCTTGTTTTCCCGTGGGTTTGAGCGCAGCCCTCTGCCTGTGGAAAATTACGGGGAATATCCGGGCGATCCGCGAGGCATTACGCTGCATTGCCCTTATTTCACTGGGGTTGATCGTGGATAACCTGATGTGGATAACTGCGGGCATATCCTATTGATCCATGATGATTCGGAAGTTTATCAACATGAGACCGAATCACGATATCAACATGTGGATAATAACCCTTGGTCGCTTGACTCAATGCCTGAGTCGTCCCATGCCTTCCGGATGAGGAATATTTTCCCGAAGACCGTGCGCCCGATTCGACCCCGATTCCTCCACAGAGTCGCCCAATGAGCCATCGCCTTATTCTTGCCACATCATCCGATTCGCGTCGCCGCATTGTGGCAAGCGCGGGAGTGCAGGCAGAAGCCCTCCCCGCACGCATCGATGAGGAGGCAATCAGGCTGGCATTGGAGGCGGAAGCCGCCAAACCACGCGACATCGCCGACACGCTGGCCGAGATGAAGGCGCGCAAGATCGCCGAACGGCATCCTGATTCCATCGTGATCGGCAGCGATCAGGTTCTGTGTTTCGAAAACAGGGTGCACGGCAAGCCTGATTCTCTGGATTCGGCCCGCCGGATGCTGCAGCAGATGCGCGGAAAAACGCATCAGCTCATCTCGGCCGTGGTGGTTTATGAAGGGGCACGGCCGGTTTGGCGGCACGTGGATCAGGCCAGCCTGACGATGCGAACCTTCTCGGATGACTGGCTGGAAGGTTACCTTCAGCGCAATCATGATGTGGTCTGCACCTCGGCTGGAGGCTACAGGCTGGAAGAGGAAGGCGTGCGACTGTTCTCGGATATCAAGGGTGACTGGTTCACCATCATGGGCCTTCCCCTGCTGCCGCTGCTGGTGTGGCTGACACAGAGGGGATTTATCGATGGCTGACCGTATTCCGCTGGCCGGTGTCATCGGCCATCCCATCGCACACAGCCGCTCTCCACGGCTTCATGGCTTCTGGCTGCAGCGATATGGCCTTCAGGGGCACTATGTCCCCATGGATGTGGGCGGGCAGGATCTGGAACAGGTGATCCGGTCTTTGCCAAAGGCGGGTTTCGTGGGCGTTAACGTTACAATTCCGCATAAGGAGGCGATGATCAGGATCGCCGATGTCGTCACTGACCGGGCAGCCCTGATCGGCGCTGCGAACACCATTACCTTCCTGCCGGATGGCCGCATCTATGCCGATAATACGGACGGGGCAGGCTTTATCGAAAACATGTGCCAAGGCGCACCCGACTGGGATGCAAAGGCGGGGCCGGCTGCCTTGTTCGGGGCCGGCGGCGCGTCCCGCGCTGTGGTCTCTGCCCTGATCGAGGCTGGTGTGCCGGAGATACGCATCGCCAACCGTACGCGTGCCCGCGCCGAGGCGCTGCGGACGGACTTCGGCCCCCGCGTCATCGTGTATGACTGGATCCAGGCCGCGAACATGCTGGAAGATGCGATGACGGTGGTGAACACCTCCTCGCTTGGCATGACAGGTAAGGCTGCCTTCCGCGTGCCGCTGGATGCGCTGTCCCCGAAGGCGACGGTGACGGATATCGTCTATGCCCCCCTTGAAACCACTCTTCTGGCCGAAGCGCGTGCCTTGGGCTGCACCGTGGTGGACGGATTGGGCATGCTGCTGCATCAGGCCGCCCCAGGTTTCGAGCGTTGGTTCGGCCACCGCCCCGAGGTCGACGACGCAACACGCGACTTCGTCCTGGGATGATCCGTCTCGGGCTCACCGGCTCCATCGGTATGGGGAAATCGACCACCGCGGCGATGTTTGCTGCCGCGGGGGTGCCTGTCTGGGATGCGGATGCCGCAGTTCACCGCCTTTACGCGCCGGGAGGGGCGGCAGTCGCCCCGCTTGCTGCAGCGTTTCCGGAAGCCGTAAGCGATCACGTGGATCGCATGGCGCTGAAAACCGTCATAGCGCGCGATCCCGCAGCCCTGGACCGGATCGAAGCCATCGTGCATCCGCTTGTTGCCGCAGATCGCGATGCCTTCCGCCCAAGCGTTCCAATGGCCGTGTTCGACATCCCGCTACTGTTTGAGAAGAGCGTTCAGATGGACCGGACACTTCTGGTCACCGCCCCGGCGGTGCTGCAGCGTGCCCGCGTTCTGTCCCGCCCCAACATGACCGAAGCGATGCTGGACACCATCCTGTCCCGCCAGATGCCGGACCGCGACAAGCGCGCCCGCGCCGACCACATCATCGAAACGCTTGATCCCGAGGCGACCCGCTTGCAGGTCCATGCCCTCATCCGGTATCTGACGCAGCATGCGTGAGATTGTTCTGGATACCGAAACCACTGGCCTTGATCCCTTCACCGGCGACCGGATCGTGGAGATCGGCGGCGTGGAACTGCTGAACCACATGCCCACGGGGCAAACCTATCACCAGTACATCAACCCTGAACGCAACATGCCGACCGAAGCGTTCGAGGTGCACGGAATCTCCGAAGATTTCCTGCGTGACAAACCCGTCTTCGCACAGATCGGACGCGAGTTTCTGGATTTCGTGGGGGATGCTAAGCTGGTCATCCACAATGCCAGCTTCGACATGAAGTTCCTGAACTATGAACTGAAGCGGATGGGGCTGCCGGAACTGCCGATGGCACAGGCGATCGACTCGCTCGCCATCGCCCGCAGGCGGTTTCCCGGTTCTCCTGCGTCGTTGGATGCCTTGTGCCGCCGGTTCGGCATCGACAACTCCTCCCGCACGAAGCACGGCGCGCTTCTGGACAGCGAGATCCTGGCCGAGGTGTATCTGGAACTGATCGGCGGCCGGCAGCCTGACCTTGTGCTGACAACCGGGCCGGTGCGCGAAACCGGCGTGCAAACCGACTGGCGTCCGCGCCCGCGTTCCGTGCCGCTGCCATCGCGCATAACGGAAGCGGAAGCCGCCGCCCATGCTGCCTTCGTGGAAAAGCTGGGCGACGGCGCGATCTGGCTGCGCCGTTAGGAAACGGCGTCGGTGGACGGTGCGTTCTGCTGGGCTGCTGCGCGGCGCTGAAGCTCGGCGCGGTACAGCGCGAGGAAGTCCACGTTGTCCACGTTCAGCGGCGGGAAGCCACCATCACGCGTCACATCGGAAATGATGCGGCGCACGAAGGGGAACAACAGGCGCGGGCATTCGATCAGCAGGAATGGATGGATCTGGTCCTCGGCCACCCCTTCGATCTGGAACAACCCGCCATAATCCAGTTCCAGCAGGAACAGCGTCTCGCCGCCGTTCTTGTTCTTGGACGTAACCTTGAACTTGGTGATGACCTCGTACTGGTTGGCGGCCTGGCGCTTGCGTGCATCAAGGCTCACCTGCACCTGGATATCAGGCTGGACATCGGTGCCGGACACACCCTTCTGGGCGACCATGTTCTCGAACGACATGTCGCGCACATACTGGGCCAGCGCCTGCATCTTCACCTGTTGGGGTGCAGGTGTGGCGGTGCCGTTGCTTTCGGTCATGGACTTCTCCTCAGCGTCTCTGGCAACAGTTCTAGCAACAGTTTCAGTGCCGGGTCCACGCCGAAGGGGGGCGATGCGTTGCCTTTTCGGCGTCAAGGTCAATGAACTCGCCGTCGATCGTCGTCTCGCGCGGGGGGTGCGGGCGCACCACGCGCACCCGCGCGGCGATCCGCCGCATCACAAGATTGCGCACCTGCGGCAAAAGCAGCAGAAGGCCCAGCGTGTCGGTCAGGAAACCGGGCAGAATCAGCAGGCTGCCGGATGCCACCAGCATGGCCTTGTGGGCAAGGGGCGACAGCGGATCCGCCTGTGCCTGGAATTCGCGCATGCGCGACGGGCCACCCTGCGCACGGATCAGCGCCATGCCGCCAGCAGCGGTTCCAAGGATGATCAACAGGGTCAAACCAAGCCCGATCGCCGAACCAACGGTGACGAACAGGCTGATTTCGATCAGCGGCAGGCCGATCAGCAGGGCAAAAAGCCACATGCAAAGGCTCCTTTCTCGGGCGTCGCAGCGGTGGACTCGGCCGCGCTCGATCCCTACATAAGCACAACGGGGCTGATCCCAAACCCCTGACCGAGGTAACGTATGAGCTCTTCGACCATGATCCAGCTTCTCGTCCTTGCGGCGATCGCAGTCTTCCTGATCCTGAAACTGCGGTCGGTTCTTGGCACGCGCACAGGATTCGAGAAGCCGCCCGTCCAGCCCGGCACCCCCGAGGTTGCAAATCAGCGCGGCGGGTTCGAGGTGATCGAAGGCGGGCCTGATCGCGACATCACCGACCATGTGCCCGAAGGTTCGGACAGCGCAGTTGCCCTTGCCGCGATGAAGCGGGTGGAACCGTCCTTCTCTGTCACCGAGTTCCTGTCAGGCGCGCGCGGCGCTTACGAGATGATCCTGACAGCCTTTGACCGCGGGGAACTGGAGGATGTCCGCTCCTTCATTACGCCCGACGTCTTTGAGGCATTCTCGGAGGCTGTGGAGGCCCGCCGTGCGCAGGGCCTGACGGTCCAGTCCAACATCATTGGCATCCGCGAGCTTGCGGTGAACGAGGCGACCTTCTCCGAAGCCAGCAGCATCGCCGAGATCACCGTCCGCTTCATGGCCGAGATGACGACCGTGGTGAAGAACGGGGCCGGCGAAATCGTCGAAGGCAGCGAAACGGAGTTGAAACGCCAGCGCGACCTGTGGACCTTCCAGCGGGCGATGGGCGCACCCGATCCGAACTGGCGCCTCGTCGCCACAGGAGAGTGAGCGGGCGTCTTCGCCTCTGTGCCGCCGGTTCGCCGGCGGCTTTTGCATGCCAGGGGGCATGATGGCACGCCGCCGCACCTTGAGACCGGAAGAAGAGGAACTGTGGCAGGCGGTCGCAAGAACGGCCCATGCCATGCATCCTGCGCGCCGAAACCCTGCCCCCCAGCAGCCGGAACAACCGCCGGGTGCCCAGAAAGCTGACCGGCCGCCGTTGCCCGATTTCGCCATCGGAACGAAAACCGCCGGTCGTCCGCATGACATCGCGCCCACCCTGCGCGAACAGATCGCCGCCCATCCCCTGAAGATGGACGCGCGCCAGTTCGCCCGCATGTCGCGTGGCAAGCTGTCGCCCGAGGCCCGGATCGACCTGCACGGCATGACTCTGGCCGAGGCACATCCGGAGCTTGTGCATTTCATCCTCGACAGCCACCGGCGGGGGATGCGGCTTGTGCTTGTGATCACCGGCAAGGGAAAGGTGCGGGACGAAGGCGGTCCCATCCCCACCCGCACCGGCGTTCTGCGCCATCAGGTGCCGCAATGGCTGCGTCTGCCGCCACTTGGTCCCCTTGTCCAGCAAGTGGCCGAGGCGCATCTGAAACACGGCGGCATGGGCGCATATTACGTTTATCTGCGCCGCCGCTAGGCCCTTGCCCTGCCCCTGCCGCACCGTAAACATGGCGCGGAAGGAGAGTTTCATGCAGATCATCACCGCCAGCCTAGTCATCGGCGTCATCGCAACCGCCATCTTCGATCTCTGGGGTCTGCTTGTCGCGCGCCTCCGCAGGGCCGCGCCTCCGCGATGGGACCTTCCGGGCCGCTGGTTCGGGCATATGCTGCACGGGCGGTTCCGACATGATGACATGGCCGTTCCCCATCCGATCGCAGGCGAATCCGCTATCGGCTGGATCATGCATTACGTGATCGGCGTGGTTTACGCCGCGCTGATTCCGCTGATTTGGGGAAGGAAGTGGCTGGAAGAGCCGACGCTGGCACCTGCCCTGATTGTCGGTGTCGTCACGGTGCTGGCGGGGTGGCTTGTCATGTCGCCGGGCATGGGCAACGGATTTGCCGCCAGCCGCGCCCCGAACCCTTGGACGGTTCGGGGGCTGCAGCTGGCGGCACATGTCGTGTTCGGCTTCGGCCTGTGGATCGGCGCGCTGCTTTACAGCATGTAACGCGACACGTCGGTGCTGCGCGCCAGCGTGCCAAGGTTGGCCTCGACATAGGCGGCATCGACGGTCACGGCTTCGCCGCCCTTGTCGGGGGCGGTGAAGGAAAGCTCCTCGAACACCCGCTCGATCACCGTGTAAAGCCGCCGCGCCCCGATATTCTCGACCGAGCCGTTCACCTCGGCCGCGATGCGTGCCAGCGCCGCGATGCCGTCCTCGCTGAATGCCACTTCCACACCTTCCGTCGCCATCAGGGCGGTGTATTGCCGTGTCAGCGCGTTGTCGGTGTCGGTCAGGATGCGCACGAAGTCATCCTCGGTCAGCGCCTGAAGTTCCACCCGGATCGGCAGGCGGCCCTGAAGTTCCGGCAGCAGGTCCGACGGTTTCGCCACATGGAACGCGCCCGAGGCGATGAACAGGATGTGGTCCGTCTTCACCGCGCCGTGCTTTGTGGAAACGGTGGTGCCTTCGATCAGCGGCAGCAGGTCGCGCTGCACGCCTTCACGCGAAACATCGCCGCTGCGGCTGTCGGTACGGGCGCAGACCTTGTCGATCTCGTCGATGAAGACGATGCCGTTCTGCTGCACGGCTTCCAGCGCGGCCGCCTTCACGGCCTCGTCGTCCAGCAGCTTGTCTGCCTCGTCGTTCATCAGGATGTCGTGGCTGTCGGCGACGGTCATCTTCTTGCGTATGGTGCGCCCGCCAAAGGCTTTGCCGAAGATGTCGCCCAGCTGCATCATGCCCGGCTGCTGGCCGGGGATGTCCATGTTGCCAAGGGGATTGGAATTGTCGCGAACCTCAAGCTCGATCACCTGATTGTCCAGATCGCCCGCCTTCAGCTTGGCGCGGAACATCTCGCGCGTTTGTTCGCGCGCATCCTTCCCGGCAACGGCTTCGATCACGCGATCTTCGGCGGCCTTGGCGGCGCGGGCCTTCACATCCTCGCGCATCCATTCGCGCGTCTCGATCATGGCGGCATCCACCAGATCGCGGATGATGCTTTCCACGTCGCGCCCGACATATCCGACTTCGGTGAATTTCGTTGCTTCCACCTTCAGGAAGGGCGCGCGGGCAAGCTTTGCGAGACGGCGGCTGATCTCGGTCTTGCCGACACCGGTCGGGCCGATCATCAGGATGTTCTTGGGGTATACCTCGTCGCGCAGGTCGTCGCCCAGTTGCTTGCGCCGCCAGCGATTGCGCAGCGCCACGGCCACGGCCCGTTTCGCACTGGACTGGCCGATGATGAAACGGTCCAGTTCGCTAACGATCTCTCTCGGGGTCAGGTCTGTCATCGGGTCTCCTTCAGGCAGCGCGCGGAACAATGGGCGCGCCCCTTTCGTTGTCTGGGAAATAAACGGAGGATGCGTCATGCCGACACCGGCAGAACTTGAAAAGAAACTGTGGAAGGCGCTGCAGGATCACGCGACGGTTTTTCTGGGCCTGTCCAATGCAGAACACGGCCATGCCCGTCCGATGACCTTCATTGCCGATGGCGATCACGGCCCGCTTTATGTCTTCACCACCAAGGATAACGACATGGTGGAACGGGCGCATGCCGGCAGCGCGGCCTTTGCCCATTACGTGTCCAAGGGGCATGACCTTTGGGCCTGCATCCACGGCAACATTTCCATCACCGCGGATCGGGCCGTCATCGACCGCCTTTGGAACAGCCACGTCGCCGCATGGTACAGCGGCAAGGACGACCCGAAGATGGCCGTGATCCGGTTCGATGCTGACCATGCCGAGGTGTGGGAAGACAGTTCCAGCGCCCTTGCCGGGATCAAGCTGGCGCTTGGCCTGTCCGATCCCAAGAAGGACGCGCAGGGCAAGAAGGCCACCGTCCAGATGTAGGCCTTCAGCCGCGGGCAATACGTTCCACCGTCAGCTTGCCGTTGGTGTAAACGCAGATTTCCGCGGCAATGGCCATGGCCTTCCGGGCGATATCCTCGGCCGGAAGGCCGGTTTCCATCAGGCCGCGCGCTGCCGCCAGCGCGAAGTTTCCACCCGAGCCGATCGCGGCGACGTCATGCTCCGGCTCCAGCACATCGCCTGCGCCGGTGATGACCAGAAGATCGGTGCCGTCGGTCACGATCAGCATCGCTTCCAGTTTCTGCAGATACTTGTCGGTCCGCCAGTCCTTGGCCAGTTCCACGCTGGCGCGGGCCAGCTGGCCCGGAAAGGCCTCCAGCTTCGTTTCCAGCCGTTCCAGCAGGGTGAAGGCATCCGCGGTCGATCCCGCAAATCCCGCGATCACTTCGCGCCCGCCGGGGGACAAGCGGCGCACCTTGCGGGCTGTTCCCTTGATGACGGTCTGCCCAAGGCTCACCTGTCCGTCGCCTGCGATCACCACCTCGTCTCCGCGCCGCACGCCGATGATGGTGGTGCCGTGCCAGCCGGGAAATTGGTTGTCCGCCATGGGATCTCCTTTTCTTGCGGCCTGTATATGGCCGTGCGCAGCATCAGCCTCAACCCCGCCGCAGCAGGTGCGGAAGCCACAGGTCAGCGATGTGCGGGATTGTGCCGCCGGTGCGGCTGGAAAAAGGGGCGCCCGAAGGCGCCCGCTGCGATCAGATCGCGCTTTGGATCCAGTTGGCAAGCGCGGCCTTGGGGGCGGCACCGATCTTGTTGGACACGACTTCGCCGCCCTTGAACATGAACAGGGCCGGGATCCCGCGAACGCCCAGCTGGGCCGGGCTGGCGGGGTTCTCGTCCACGTTGACCTTCACGATCTTCACCTTGCCTTCGTATTCGGCCGAAAGCTCTTCCAGGGCCGGACCGATCTGACGGCAGGGACCGCACCATTCGGCCCAGAAATCCACGATCACGGGAATATCCGATTGACGGACTTCGGCATCGAAAGTGGCATCGGTAACGGGAACGGTGGCCATCGGGGCAACTCCTATCTGATTGGCATCAGACGTAGGCACCGCACCATTTGCCGTCAAGGACCGGCATTTTGCTTGCATGATGAAGGTCGAAAGGCCATCCCTTGGTGCAACGAGAGGATGGTGCATGCAGATCGAGACAACAACCCTTGAGGGTGTTCTTCTTCTGACCCCTCGCCGGTTCGGCGATGCGCGGGGTTTCTTTTCCGAAAGCTGGAACCGGCGGACGCTGCAACAGGCGGGGGTGGAGCTGCCGGACTTCGTGCAGGACAACCATTCCATGTCGGCCAAGGCGGGCACCGTGCGCGGTCTGCACTTCCAGTCGCCGCCCCATGCGCAGGGCAAGCTGGTGCGCTGCGGGCGCGGCGCGCTGTTCGACGTGGCGGTGGATGTGCGGCGCGGCAGCCCGACCTATGGCCAGTGGACGGGCGCGGAGCTGAGCTTCGAGAACGGCAAGCAGCTTTGGATTCCCGCAGGCTTCCTGCACGGCTTCGTCACGCTGACGGACGATACCGAGATCGTTTATAAATGTACCGACCACTATGCGCCCGAATGCGATGGCGCGGTGCGTTGGGACAGCGCGGGCATCGACTGGCCGCTGCCTCAGGGCGTGACGCCCGTATTGTCCGACAAGGATGCCGCCGCGCAAGTGCTGGCAGATTTTGAATCTCCCTTCTCGATGGAGCATGCATGAAACTCCTGATTACCGGCGGGGCCGGCTTTATCGGCTCGGCCGTGGTGCGCCAGGCAATCCGCGACGGCCACTCGGTCGTGAACCTTGACGCGCTGACCTATGCCGCCTGCCTTGATAACGTGGCCGAGGCAGCGGAAAGCCCGAACTATGCGTTCGAGCATGCCGATATCCGCGACCGTGCCGCGCTGGACCGGATCTTCGCGCAGCACAAGCCGGACGCGGTGATGCACCTTGCCGCTGAAAGCCATGTGGACCGGTCCATCGACGGGCCGGGCGATTTCGTGCAAACCAATGTCATCGGCACCTTCAACATGCTGGAAGCGGCCCGCGCCTATTGGACGCAGCAGGGCAAGCCGGACACATTCCGTTTCCACCACATCTCCACCGACGAAGTCTTCGGAAGTCTTGGCGAGACGGGCCAATTCACCGAAGAAACGCCATATGCGCCGAACTCTCCCTATTCGGCGTCAAAGGCGGGATCGGATCACCTGGTGCGGGCATGGCATGAAACCTACGGCCTGCCGGTGGTGATGACCAACTGCTCCAACAACTATGGCCCTTACCACTTCCCCGACAAGTTGATCCCCGTCGTCATCCTGAAGGCCTTGGCGGCTGAGCCGATCCCCGTTTATGGCAAGGGCGAAAACGTGCGCGACTGGCTGTATGTGGAGGATCATGCCGACGCGCTGCTGACCGTGGTCCAGAAGGGCCAGCTTGGCCGCAGCTACAACATCGGCGGCGAGAACGAGGCGAAGAACATCGACATCGTCCGCACCATCTGCGCCATCCTTGATGAAAAACGTCCCAAGAACGCCCCCTATGCCGACCAGATCACCTTCGTGACCGACCGGCCGGGCCACGACCTGCGCTATGCCATCGATCCGACCCGCATCAGCACGGAACTGGGCTGGCGCCCGTCCGTCACGCTGGAACAGGGGCTGGAAAAGACCGTGGACTGGTATCTGGCGAACGAGGCCTGGTGGCGTCCGCTTCAGGAACGTCAGGGCGTGGGCCAGCGCCTGGGGGTCAAGGCATGAAGATCCTCGTCTTCGGACAAACGGGTCAGGTCGCGCGGGAACTGGCGCGGCGTTTGCCAGATGCCACCTTCCTGTCGCGCGATCAGGCCGATCTTGCCGATCCCGAAGCCTGCGCCGCCGCAATCCGGAACAGCGATGCAAAGGCATTGATCAACGCTGCCGCATGGACGGCGGTGGACAAGGCCGAGGCCGAAGAAGATGCCGCCACGGTCATCAACGGCGATGCCCCTGCGGCCATGGCGAAGGTCTGCGCGGCAAAAGGCATCCCCTTTGTCCACATTTCCACCGACTATGTCTTCGATGGCAGCGGGACGATGCCTTGGAAGCCGGATGATGAAACCGCGCCCATCGGCGCCTATGGCCGGTCCAAGCTGGCGGGCGAACGGGGCGTGCAGGCCGCGGCAGGCACCCATGCGATCCTGCGCACCTCGTGGGTGTTTTCCGCCCATGGCAACAACTTCGTCAAGACGATGCTGCGACTGGGTGCCGAACGCGAAAAGCTGACCGTCGTGGCAGACCAGATCGGCGGGCCCACCGCCGCCGCCGATATCGCCGCCACCTGCATCGCCATGGCAGAGGGGCTGGCCGAGGATCCGGGAAAAACCGGCATCTACCACCTGTCTGGCGCGCCCGACGTAAGCTGGGCCGATTTCGCGCGCGAGATATTCACCCGTGCCGATCTTGGCGCGGTGGTGGAGGATATCCCCTCCTCCGCCTATCCCACGCCGGCAAAGCGGCCTGAGAATTCACGAATGGAATGCGGCACCCTTGCCGCCTTCGGCCTGACGCGCCCCGATTGGCGTGTCGGCCTGCAAGATGTGCTGGACGAGTTGGGAGCGGTGAAATGACGACACGCAAGGGTATCATTCTGGCAGGCGGCTCGGGCACGCGGCTTTATCCCATCACCATGGGCGTGTCCAAGCAGCTGCTGCCGCTTTATGACAAGCCGATGATCTATTACCCGCTGTCGGTGCTGATGCTGACCGGCATCCGCGAGATTGCGATCATCACGACGCCCCAGGATCAGGACCAGTTCCAGCGCCTGATGGGCGATGGCAGCCAATGGGGGATCGAGATCACGTGGCTGGTCCAGCCTTCCCCCGACGGGCTGGCGCAAGCCTATCTGATCGCCGAAGAATTCCTGGCAGGCGCGCCTTCGGCAATGGTTCTGGGAGACAACATCTTCTTCGGCCACGGCCTGCCGAACCTTCTGCGGGCGGCGGATGCGCAGGCCACGGGCGGGACCGTCTTCGGCTATCATGTTGCCGATCCCGAACGGTATGGCGTGGTGGCCTTCGATGAAACCGGCCGCGTCAGCACGATCATCGAAAAGCCGGACGTGCCGCCGTCAAACTATGCCGTCACGGGGCTTTACTTCCTTGACGGCTCGGCCCCGGAACGCGCGGGCCGGGTTGAACCTTCGGCACGCGGAGAGTTGGAGATCACCTCCCTGCTGGAGATGTATCTGGAAGATGGCGCACTGACGGTGCAGCAGATGGGCCGCGGTTATGCTTGGCTGGACACCGGCACCCATGCCAGCCTTCTGGATGCCGGCAACTTCGTGCGCACGCTGGAGGAGCGTCAGGGCCTGCAAACCGGCAGCCCGGACGAGATCGCCTATCAGCAGGGCTGGATCGACGAGCATCAGCTTGCCGACCGCATCCGCCTGTTCCGCAAGACCAACTATGGCAAGGCGCTTCAGGACCTGCTGCGCTGAAGCGCTTCGGCGATGGCTTTTGGCGGCAGCGGCATCAAGGTGCCGCCCCGCGTCCAAAGGATCGCCGTTTCCACCCGCCGGTCGGTCCAGACCTGCGCCAGCGCATGGGCATAAGCGCCCATCTGGCGCAGGATACCTTCGGGCACCTGTCCGGCATCGGCCGGCACCGTCATGTTCGACTTGAAGTCGATGGCCAGCACCCGATCATCACGCACGATCAGCCGGTCGATGGTGCCGTAAAGCCGCTCTCCGAACAGATCGGCGGTGATGGGCACCTCTGCCAGCGTATCGGGCGCGAAGATGGCCGGATGGGCGGCGATGACCGCCTGCGCCTCGGCCAGAAGGTCGGGATCGTCCGGCACCAGGTGGGCAGCAAGGGCGGCGGGATCGTCAGCCTGCGGCAGATGTTCCAGAAGCAGGTGCAGACGGGTTCCGCGCAACTTGGCGGCCTCCTCCTCCTGCCCCTCTCCCGCAAGAGCCTTCGCCCCGCCAAGGTTTGACGGCGAAAGAAGCACGGGATCATGGACGGGATCTGCCGCATGGCGCAGCGTCCAGTCAGGCAGCGTTGTGCGAACCGCGGCAGGTGCAGCTTCCGCGGGCCTTGGTTCGGGCCAAGTGCCGTCTTCCAGCAGAAGCCCGCCCTGATACTCCACGGCACCGGCCCGTTCCATTCCCTGCCGGATCAGGTTGAACCAGTTGCCTTCCTGTTTCACATCGCCCGCTGCGGCCGCAATCAGCCAGCACTGGGCGCGCGTCAGGGCCACATAAAGCAGCCGCAACGATTCCGCCTCCCTCGCGGCCTTGCGCGAAGCGAGTGCATCGGCCATGGCGGCCGGCGCCTCGGCCTGCGCGACTTTCCAAAGTGTGCCGCCTTCCACGGCCACCAGATCGTCCCGATCCTGTGCGCGGTGATCGGCAATGTCGGGCAGGATGACGATGGGCGCCTCCAGCCCCTTTGCGCCATGCACGGTCATCACGCGGATCATGCGGCCCGCGCTGTCCATGCGGCGCTTCACCTCCACCTCGTCGGTGGTCAGCCATGACAGGAACCCCGTCAGGCTGGGCACGTCCGTCCGTTCATAGGCCAGCGCCTGCGACAGCAACTCGTCGATGCCGTCCTCGGCCTCGGTGCCAAGGCGGGCCAGCAGGCGGCGGCGTCCGTCATGGCGTGTCAGAACCCGTTCGATCAGGTCGTAAGGGCGCAGGAAATCCGAAGTGTTGCGCAGATCGCGCAGGATGCGGGTGGCTTCCGTTTCCTCGTGCCGCAGGGCCGCCCAAAGATAGCCGTCGCGCGGCTGGGCCAAGCGGTAAAGCTGGTCCTCGCTCCACCCGAAGAGGGGAGAGCGCAGAACGGCTGCCAGCGACAGGTCATCCTCGGGCGTGGACAGGAAGGACAGCAGCGCCGTCAGATCGCGCACCGCAAGCTCTGCGCCCAGCTTCAGCCGGTCCGCGCCTGCGATGGGCAGGCCCGCAACCTTGCAGGCCCGGATCAATGGGTTGAACACGCCGCCCCGCCCGCGCACCAGGATCAGGAAATCCCCCGCATGGCAGGGACGGAAGCCGCGCCCGTCAGGAATCTGCACGCCTTTGCGGATCATCTCGCCGATGCGATCGGCGATCCGGGTTGCCAGCCGCGCATGGTGATGTTCGTCCGAAATCAGGTCGACCGGGCTGGACCAGTCCTCGTCCTCCGGTGTTTCGGAAGGTTCGACCACCGGCCAAAGCTCTGCCCGGCCCGGCATGTCGCGGAAGGCGATATGACGCATCGCGCCGCCAAGCGCTTCGGGCGGGGTATCATCGAATGTTCGGTCCACAAGCCGCAGAACCGTGGCAGACGACCGGAAGGAATGTTCCAGCTGCAGATCCTGCAGGCCCTGCCGCGCTTCGGCCAGGCGTTCGGCGAAATGAAGCTTCATGCGGTCAAACGCCGCGACATCCGCCCCTTGGAACGAATAGATCGACTGCTTCTTGTCACCCACCACGAAGATGGTCCGTTCCACGTCCCGCGCGCCCATCCCCGAGGAGAATTCCTGCGCCAGAAGCTCGATCACGCGCCATTGTTCGGGCGAGGTGTCCTGCGCTTCATCGACAAGGATGTGGTCGATGCCGCCATCCAGCCTGAACAGCACCCATTGCGCCACCGAAGGGTCCGTCAGCAGATGCACAGTCCGGCGGATCAGGTCATCGAAGTCCAGCCAGCCGCGTGCGGCCTTGCGCTTGTCGTATTCGGGCAGGAACACGGCGGCAAAGGCGTGCAGGGCGCAGCTTCTTTCCGCCGCCCGCAGGGCAAGGCGCTGGAGGCGCGCCTCCTCCACCCGCCGCATCAGGTCTTCCAGACGGTCCAGAAGGGGGCCAAGCGCGGCACGCGTCGCCTTGGTGGGAAAGCTGCCGATCTTGGCGGTGAACGGCTCCTTCGCGCCGGAGCCCGTCAGCAGCACATCTTCCAGCGCGGCAAGGCCGGCCATGTCGGGTGCGATGCGAAGTTTCGGCGCGTTCCTGACATCGGTGGCGCTGCCTGCAGCCATGATGTCGGCCACCTGCGCCAGCCACTCCGCCTCCCCTCCAAGGAAAACGCGGGAAAGAAGGATGTCGGCATCCATCCCTTCGGCCAGCCCGCAGGCGGTACGGATCTGCGCCTCGGTCATGGGCGGCACAAGCCCGTCGCGCTGGCTGGCGATCTGGGCGGAAAGATCGGCGAAATCGGTTCCCGTGAAGGCGCGGGCCAGCGTTTCCACCGCATCGGGGGCAAGGCGGTCAGCCATCTCCTCGATGATGTCCTCGCGCAGAAGGGCGGCGGCGCGGTCGTCCATTTCGGTGAAGCTGGGCGAAACGCCCGCCTCCAGCGGAAAGCGCCGCAGCAGCGTCGCGCAGAACGAGTGGATCGTCTGGATCCGCAGCCCGCCGGGCGTTTCGATAGCGCGCGCGAACAACCGACGCGCCTTGGCCAGCGTGTCGGGGGCCATCGCCCCCACGCCAAGCTGCGACAGCGCCTCGGTCAGGGCGGCATCTTCCAGCATCGCCCATTCGCCAAGGCGGCGGAACAGGCGGTTCTGCATCTCGGTCGCGGCGGCCTTGGTATAGGTCAGGCACAGGATGCGCTGGGGGGACACGTCGGCCAGCAGCAGCCGCGCCACGCGATCGGTCAGCACGCGCGTCTTGCCGGAGCCCGCATTGGCCGAGAGCCAAGTGGAGGCATCGGGCCGCGCGGCCGTCACCTGCCGAAGGGTGGCGTCGTCCATCTTCATCCCACATCCTCCGGTACGGAAGGATCCTGCATTTCCCATTCCCCGAACCGCGCAAGGTGATCGTAATCGCCCGCCATCCGATCCTCGAACACGGCGCGGCGGGCGGAATAGCCCTGACCCCGGTTCATGTACTGCCCGACCAGCGCATGAAGCTGTTCCCAGACCTGCCCCAGAATCTGCTCCGTGATTTCGGTCGCCTCTATCTTCGGTTTCGTTCCCAACCCGATATAGCTGACGCGGGAAACCGGTGTCGGCCCCAGCGCCTTGAAGCCGCCGCGTTCGGCCATAGCCGCTTCAAGCAGCAGTTGCTTTTCGAAGGCGGCCTGCTGTTTTTGCGTGGGCGGGGTTCCGGTCTTGTAATCCACGATGTGCAGCGTGCCGTCGGGCAGCCGGTCGATCCGGTCGGGGCGGGCCGTCAGGCGGAAATCCAGCGGCTCCACCGGAACGCCGCCGGATTCTTCCAGCCATACAGGCTCGGCATCCGAGGATCGCTCCAGCGCAAGGAAGAACTCGGCCGCGCGTTCCATCCGCGCCAGCCACAGGGCCCGGGCTGCGGGCCACGGCACATCCTCGGCCAGCACCTGCGCGGCGGTGGCCATCAGGCGTGCATGGGTCGGGTCGCCCCCGTCGCGCACAAAGGTTTCCAGAATGCGGTGCAGGACCGACCCGCGCAGCCGGGCATCCGGCGTTTGCCGCAGCGGATCAAGCGGCTTCAGCCGCAGCACATGGCGGGCATAGATGGCATAAGGATCGCGGATCAGCGTGCGGATGCCGGTCACGGCCAGCTGGCGCGGACGGACCTCCACCGGCGGGCGCGGTGCGGGGCGCTTTGCCAGCGGCACCGGATCGCCCGGCGCTTCCAGCTGTGCGGCCAGATCCAGCCATGCGCGACCCTTTGTGCGCATCTCGGCCAGGGCGGCGGGGCCGTTCTGCGCCGGAAGGCCCTCCATAAGGTTCTGAAGGCGGTTCAGCCAGCGCGAGGGCACTGTCTCCGCCTCGGCATCGCGGGTGGCGCGGGACAGCACCACCTCGGGCAAGGCAACCGCCTGCTGGTAATCGTGCGAGGACAGACCGATCTGCCGTTCCGGCAGCAGCAGCCCCGCCTGAAGCCGCATCTGCCGGTTCAGCCACGGGTCCGGATCGGGCAAGGCAGGCCAGATGCCATCGTTCAGCCCGCCAAGGATCACAAGGTCGGCGCCCTGCACCCGTGCCTCCAGCGTGCCCCAGATCATGATGCGCGGATGGGCGGCAACCGTTTCGCGAACCTCACCGCGCGACAGCACGCTGTCGAACAGTTCGGCATAGTCGGCGGGCCCCATCTCTCCGCCATGCTCCGCCTCGGCGCGCAGATCGCCGATGACGCGCAGGGCGGCTTCCCCTGCGGCGCCATCCCAAAGGCTGCCGCTTCCATCCGATCCGGGCCCTGCAGCCAGCCGCTCGGCCACGGCAAGGTGATGTTCCAGATGCGCGGCAAGGCTGCGGGTGCCCACCATCTCCAGCCCGTCAAGCGTTCGGCCGATCCATGCCGCCCACTCTGTCACGCCATCGGCGGGGCGGGCTTCGGCCCAGGCCACCAGATCCTCCGAGGTGGGGAAGGGCGGGCCGTTGCGGCGCAGATGCAGTTCCAGATCCCGCGTCCAGCGCAGGTGGTTACCGCGGTCCGCCCCCGTGGCCGCCAAGGGATGCTTCAGCAGCGTCAGCAGTGCCTCGGGCGTGAGGCGGCGGCCCGGAAGATGGGCAAGGTGGCGGAACAGGCGGCCTGCGGCCGTTTGCTGAAGCGGTTCCCCCGCGGAATCGTCGGGTATGATGCCCCAACGGTCCAGCGCCGCCGCCACCATCCGCGTCAGCCCCCGATCCGGAGAGATGAGGGCCGCGCGCTGCCCATCCTCGGCCGCCTTGCGCAGGATCAGCGCGATCGCCTGCGCTTCCAAGCGGGGGCGCGGCGCCTCGATCAGTGTCATGCCCTCTGACGCCTTGCGCAGGCAGCCAATGTGCCGCCCTTCCGAAAGCCACTGATCCGTCACCGGCGCGGGCCGCAGCGAAAGAGAGATCAGCCGGTTGCGCACCGGCGCAACCGGCGCGTCATCGGTCCAGTCGGTTACATCCGCAGGCGTCAGGTCCAGATCGCGCAGCAGGCGGTGGAACCGGTACTGGGGATGATCCTCGGCGGTCAGTGCATCGGTCAGGCTGTCCCAGACCGGCAGGGGCAGGTCGCGGTCAAAGCCCGGCAGCACCAGCGCCCCCTGTTCCAGTTGCGCCACGCCCCGCATGAACAAAGCCGTGGCACCGCGCGATCCGGTGGAACCGGCGATGATCACCGGCCCGTCCGGCGGAACCGCCTGCCAGCGGGCCACCAGCGCCACCGCGGCAAGGCGCAGGCGGCGGTCTGCACTTGGCTGTTCGGCGAAAATGGGGGCGACGATGGAGAGGAAAGCCTGCGTCCGCGCCCAGTGGGCCGAGTGGTGCGAGACATCCAGCGCGGCCAGCGCCTCCGGCGGGACATCCTCCTGTCCCATCTCTCCCAGAAGGGTGGCGAGGCTGTCGGCCAGATCGAAGGTGGCGGCGCGGGGGGCAAGGTCGGGCTGGGCCTTCAGCAGTGCCGTGATCAGCCGGGCCAGTTCCAGCCGCAGGCGCAGGGGCGGGATCGCATCGGGCAGGTCGGGCACAAGGGCGGGCAAATCACCCAGCAGGTGGATGCGGGGCAGAAGGCGCGCCCCCCTTGCCGTCAGGATATCCACCACCCGCCGCCGCATCCGCGCGGTGTTCAGGAACAGGCGAACCTTCGCCATCGCCTCGGGGGGCTGGCCTTCCATGCGGGCCAGAAGCCCCCTTACCAGCGCGGACGGGAAATCGACGCCCAGCGGAACGGCGGAAACCTCAGCCATGAAGCAGCGCCTCGGCCATGGGGATGCTTTCGGGCCGTCCCACGTCGCACCAGCCGCCATCATGCACGATGCCGTGCAGGCGGCCTTCCCCGATCATCCGGTCCCACAGAACGTTCAGCGAAAAGGCGCGCTGGGCGATGCCGTTCAGCCCGCCCGGCTTCAGGATCTGCGCGCCAAGATAGGCGTGGTCCCCGCCCCGCGCCAAAGGCACCCCAAGGTGGAAATCCCCCGAGCCGCGATAGCCGGTGGCCCGGCTGGCCGGCAGCAGCAGCAGCAGCGCATCCATGCGCTCCGGATCCCATGCATTCATCAGCTGGGTCAGCGGGTTCACCCCCGTCCAGACCGCATCGGTGTTCAGCGTCATCACCGGCCCTTCGCCCAACAGGGGCAGTGCGGCCCGAAGGCCGCCGCCGGTTTCCAGAAGGTCGGGTTCATGGCTGACGGCGATGTCGGGCGGCAGGTAAGCGGTGATCCGGTCCGGAAGATAGTGGGTGTTGACGACGATGCGCCTCACCCCAGCATCACGCGCGACGGACAGCGCGTGATCGATCAGCGGGCGGCCTGCCACGTTGATCATGGGTTTCGGGCAATCCGCGGTCAACGCGCCCATGCGGGTGCCCAGACCGGCGGCAAACAGCATCAGGGGCGGCATTGGGCGATCCTGTCCAGAATGTCGGCCGACGGGGCGGGAAGATCCAGCACCGCGGCAAGTTCGGCCAGCGCGGGATGCGCCATGTTGCGGCGCAAATGGCCCCAGACGCGTGGGATCAGTGGCAGATAGGCAGGCTTGCCCAACGCCACCAGCCGCGAAAACACGCCAAGGATGCGCAGGCTGCGCTGGGCACCCAGAACGGCATATTCGGCGCGGAACGTGTTCGAGGGGTCGAAGCGGTGGATCATCGCCTCCTCGGTTGCCAGATTCACGTCGCGGCGCGGGTCCTGCAAAAGCGATACGAGGTCGTATCCCCGCTGTCCCATCTGCGCCAGCTGGAAATCCAGCAGGCCGACGCGTGCCTCCTCCTTCCGCTGCGGCAGCCACAGCAGGTTGGGCGAATGGTAGTCGCGCAGGATGATCACGCGCGGGCCGTCGGCATGTGCCACGATCGCACGATGCAGCGCAGCGACGGCCGCAGTCGCATCGCCCGCCTGCCCCGTGGCGCAGCGTTGGTACCAGTCGAATGCGATCCCAGCTGCCTCTGCCCAGTCCTGCGCGGAAAGATCCGGCAGGCCTTCGGGCGCAGGTGCTGCTTGCAGTCGGGTCAGCACATCGGTCGCGGCGGCGTAAAGCTCTGCCTCCTGCTTGGGGCTTTCGGCCAGAAGGCGGGTGTAAAGGTCATCGCCAAGGTCCTCCAGCAGAAGGAAACCCCGTGGAAGATCCTCTGCGAAGATGCGGGGGGCCGACAGTCCAAGCCCCAGCAGGTGGCGTGCGATATCGGCGAAATCGCCTGCATCATCGCCATTGCGCGGCGGGGCATCCATCAGAATGGCCGTGTCATCCCCCCGCCGCAGCCGCTTATAGCTACGGGCCGAGGCATCGCCTGCCAGTGCTTCCCGATCCGCTTCGGCCCACCCTGCGGCCTGCAGCATGGCTTCGGCCTGCCGGGCGCGCAGCCGCGCGATCAGCGGTGCCGGACCGTCCAGCCGCGCCAGCCGCCCCTCGCCCTCCACCTCCAGTGCGATTCGCAGGGCGTCGGGCGGTGCAAGGTCGCCCAAGCGGTCGGGCCATTCGATCAGGCAGATCGCTTCCTGCATGGCGGCATCAAGGCCAAGCTCGATCACCTCGTCGGGGTGGGACAGGCGGTAAAGGTCGGCATGCCAGATCTCAGGCTGCCCGTCATAGGTCTGCACCAGTGTGAAGGTGGGCGAGGGGATGTCCCGTTCCCCCGTGTGGGCATGGATCAGGGCGCGCGCCAGGTGCGTCTTGCCCATCCCGATGCCGCCGGAAAGCAGCACCGTATCGCCCGCGCGAAGGATGGCAGCCAGATCGGTGCCAAGGCGGGCAGTTGCGTCATCGTCAGAAAGGGGCAGGATCAGCGTCATCGGCGCGAAGATGGCGGGGCGAGGGGGCGGACGCAAGGGGCATCGGCGGTGCAGGCGGTTATCCCACGCGCACCACCAGCGGCGCTGCTACCTGCGGCCGGAAGCCGATCAGCGTGGCGCCGCCCGCCAGCCCCGCGTAACGGCATTCGATCCAGCGCCCGTCATTCAGCCGCACGCCGCCTTCCCCTCCGCTGCGCGTGCGGGGGCCAAGGGTGGCAGCAAATGCCTCGATCTCGGCCCAAAGGGTCGAAGGGGCACTGGCGGCGCGCCATTCTGCGCAAAGGCTGGCAAGGTTCGCCTCGTCCAGCCGGCCGCCGGGATCTTCGTTCCACAGCCGTGCATAGGCGGAGTTCGAGATGACGAGCGTGCCCGAGGGAGAGAAAACGGCCACCGCCTCTTCCATCGCATCGATAACTGCCTGCCCCAGTTCCAGGTCGGCGCGGTACCGGCGGGTACGGGTTATTTCGCTGGAGATATCTTCGAACAACAGCGCCATCGCGCCGTCGGGATGGGGGCGGCCCACCACGCGCCATGTCTGGCCTGTCGGCAAGCTCCATGTTTCTTCGAACCGGCCGTGGCTTGCCGCCTCCTCCAGCCCGATCATTCGCCGGCGCCAGCTGCTGTAATCCTTGGGTTCTGGGATCAGGCTGCGTTCGCGCAGCGCGTCAAGAAAGGAATAAAGCGAGAGCTTGGACGAAAGCAGGTCCGGCGGCAGGCCCGTCAGGTCCAGAAGGGCGGGATTGAAGATCTGCAGGTGGCGCTGCCGGTCGAAGATGGCAAGGCCGGTGGGCAGGTCGGCGAAGGTACGGGCAAGCGTTTGACGAAACTCGGTCAGTTGCGCTTCGGCTTTCTTTGCGCGGGTCAGGGGCCAGGCCGCTCCGGTACGGCCGTTCCGCTGCACGGCAAGCCAGCCGCCGGAAAGCTCCACCTCATCGTCCTTGGGGAACAGACGTGGCAAGGGCCATGAGGGGGTGTCGGGTGCGGCCGCCTGCACATAGGCGGCATTGGCCCAGATCACCTCTCCGCCCGGGGTTTCCTGCCACAGCGGCACCGGAGCTTCGGCCACGATCCGGCGCAGGCGGGCCAGTTCCGTGGCCTGCGCCGTTTGGGTTGGGCCGTCCCCTGCAGGGCCTTCGCCGTCGAGCGCGATGCGGGTGATGCCGCCCGAAAGTTCTGCATGCAGGATGATCCCGTTCTGCCCGGAAAGGCGCAGATGGCCCGTCCGCTCAAGCCGGTCCAGCCCTTCGGCCACATCGGGAAACTGGCCTGCAAGATAGGAAAGAAGGCGCGCGCGCAGGTGATCGCCTTCGGCCCGCAGGGCCGTCAGCAGGCTGCGCGCACCCGCGTTGGCATCGATCAGCCGGTCCCCGTCGAACAGGAAGACGGTTGTGCTGTCCCGCACTTGTGCAGGTGCGGGCTGGCGGCGCAGAAGCTGCCGCATGACATAACCTGCGGTGCAGGCAAGAAGCGCAACGGCTTCAGCCCGCATCAGGTCGATCCAGCCGATGGTCTGCATGTTCCGGCCCCCAGCTTGTATGGGCAAAGCTTTGTTCTTATCGGTTAACAGGACGTTAAAGCCCCGTTCTCAAAGGTCAATTAGGCGGTTCTGTTGCAGCGGGCCGTCATTGGGGGTGAGGGCGCTGCGCGGCCATGCCACCTCCACCACCGCGCCCGAGCGGGAGGCGCGTTCTTCGGGATTGAGAAACGGATCGGACCCGTTGGCGAAGGCAAGGGTCGCCCCAGTTCGCTCCAGAAGCGTTTTGGCGATAAAGAGGCCAAGGCCCATGCCGTCATATTCGGGCCGCACCACATCCTGCGGCTGGCGGCGGGACCGGACGAACGGCTCCCCTATCCGGCCAAGGATCTGCGGCGAAAAGCCGGTCCCGTCATCCGAAACGCGCACCAGGATGCGCGTATCGCTCCACCTCGCGTCGATCCAGACGGTGGTTTCGGCAAAATCCACGGCGTTCTGGACAAGGTTGCGGAGGCCGTGGATCACCTCGGGGCGGCGCAGGATGGTAGGAATGCGGGCATCGGTGTCTGCCTGTTCTGGACGGGCCGAAAGCTCCACCATTTTGCCGCGGCCCATATGCGGTTCGGCGGCCTCGCGCAGAACGGTGGTCAGCGGGGCCTGGCGCATATGGCTGTCATCCTTGCCGGCGCGGCCCATGGATCGCAGGATGTCGCGGCAGCGGTCTGCCTGTTCGCGGATAAGGGCGGCATCCTCGTAAAGGTCGGGGTTATCGGCAAGCTCCTCCATCAACTCGGCGCTGACAAGCTTGATGGTGGCCAGCGGAGTTCCCAGTTCATGCGCCGCCGCGGCCACGACCCCGCCCAGATCGGTCAGCTTCTGTTCGCGCGCCAAGGCCATCTGCGTGGCCAGCAGCGCCTTGGATGTCGTTCGGATCTCGGTCGAAACGCGGCGTGCATAGACCGAGGTAAAGCCAATGCCAATCACCATCGACAGCCAGAAGCCGAAGCGGAACAGGCCGGGTGTCTGAAGCAGGGTATTGTCCGAAAGCTCCATCGGCAGATGCCAAAGCGTAACAAAACTGACCCACGCAGTGGCGCACAGCGCCAGCACGATGGTGGTGCCAAGGCTGAGGGCCGAAGCCGCGATCACCACCGGCGCAAGGATCAAAAGCACGAAAGGGTTGGACAGCCCGCCCGTCAGGAACACCAGCACCGAAAGCTGCGACATGTCGAACAACAGCGTCAGCAAGGCCTCGGCCTCGGTCAGAAGCCGGTTGCCGCGGCTGGCCCACACGAAGGCGAAATTGGCGAAGATTGCCACTGCTACCACGCTGTAGCACGCCGCCAGCGGCAGGTGCACGTCCAGCCAGCGATAACAAACGGTGATGGCCACAAGCTGCCCGAAGATCGAGATCCAGCGCAGGTTCACAAGGGTTCGCAGCCGCAGCCAGTCGCCGCGCGGCATCATGGGTCGGGAAACTCCTGGCATCGCGTCCTGTCCATCTGCGAGGTTTCGCTTCCCTAGCTGCCGGGTTTTCCCGGATCAATGCAAGCGGCGGTAATTTGACGGGGGGCGCGCGATCTTCTAACCCTTTCCGATATCTTCAGGAGACCCCGTAATGACGGAAGAGCTGCACCCGGACCTCGGTCCCGACCGGACGCTGCTGCTGGTCGATGACGACGAGCCGTTTGTGAAGCGCCTTGCAAAAGCGATGGAAAAGCGCGGATTTCAGCCTGTCACCGCTGACAGCGTGGCTGCCGGCCGTGCCTTGGCCGAGGAGGCGCCCCCCGCCTATGCCGTGGTGGACCTTCGGCTGGAGGACGGAAATGGGCTGGATGTGGTGGAAGTGCTGCGCGAGCGTCGCCCCGATTGCCGCATCGTCGTGCTGACGGGATATGGCGCGATTGCCACTGCCGTGGCTGCCGTAAAAATTGGCGCGACGGATTATCTTTCAAAGCCTGCGGATGCCAATGAACTGACACATGCGCTTCTGGCAAAAGGAGAGGCGTTTCCGGGGCCGCCGGAAAATCCCATGTCGGCCGATCGGGTTCGTTGGGAACATATCCAGCGGGTCTACGAAATGTGCGACCGCAATGTTTCGGAAACCGCGCGGCGGCTTAATATGCACCGGCGGACGCTTCAGCGGATACTTGCCAAGCGAAGCCCAAGATAGCGCCTTCGATTATTAACGTATTGTGATGTTCGCAAATGGGTTTATTTTCATTGCAGGGCAAGAACGATAACATCCCGAAGGAATCAGCATGGATATCGATGCACTTTCGCTTAAAGAACTGAAGGATTTGCGGGCGCAGGTCGATCGGGCAATCAACTCGTTCGAGGATCGCCGCAAGCGTGAAGCTGTGGCTCGGCTTGAAGCGGAAGCGCGTGAACTGGGCTTTACGCTGCAGGATCTGGTCGATGCCGCGAATTCCAAAAAGCGCGCCCCGGCCGCGCCCAAATATGCCAATCCCGAAAATCCGTCCGATACGTGGTCCGGCCGTGGCCGCAAGCCGCGCTGGTTTACCGAAGCTGTGGCCGCCGGCCGTTCGCCTGAAGATATGGCCGTCTGATCACGTCAGAAGCTGGTGATGGCGCGCCACAAAGTCGCGGCGCGTTTCCACCGGCGGACGCAAGACAAGGTCCAGCCCTTCAGTTAATTCGGGGGGCGGGGCCTTGCCGAAAAACCTTGTCGCCTCACTTTCCGAAAATCCTGCAATCCGCACTGCCTCCATTCGGGCAGATATGCGGTCTGCCTGCTTGATCCGCTTTTTCAGCGCCATCGGCAGTTTTGGCGGCAGGCCGAAACGCAGGTGGATCGCCGCTGTAAGACGGGCATCCAGATCGGCATAGGCAGGACCGATCGCGGCTTTTACGGGGCTAATCATGTCGCCGATGACATATTCCGGCGCATCGTGCAGCAATGCCGCAAGCCGGTCCGGCAGTGACGCTTTCGGTTCAAGCCGGGAAAAGATACGTTCCACCAGTAGGGAGTGTTCGGCCACGGAATAGGGCCAGTCACCCAAGGTTTGCCCATTCCAGCGCGCCACGAACGCAAGGCCATGGGCAATATCCCCGATCTCGATATCGACGGGGGTCGGGTCCAGAAGATCAAGCCTGCGGCCAGAAAGCATGCGTTGCCATGCGCGCATCAGAAACATCCCTTGCTTGCAACGCCCCAATAACGAGTCCGCGTCTTTCTGGCGAGGCTTGAATGATCGGCCATTTCGCGTTTTGCCCTTTGGTCCTGCTGATTTTTCGGGTGCCATCCCAATGCGCGATCTTGGGGGAAAACCGGCAAGGTGGAACATTACTCGCCCGTTTCCGTTATGCATGGAAAGGAGGGACCGATCATGTTCCGCAAGATGACCAGCCGTCTGGCCCTGGCAGGGGCCGCCCTGACAATTGCCGCGCTGCCGGTCTCGGCAGCGATGCCGCCGCAGGGTGACCGCGTCGATCTGGCCTATTACGACAGCATCACGCGTACCGGAAACGATCAGCTTCCGACCGATCCCTACTGCGCCGAACCCAGCACCCTTGCTGCGGATCTGGGCGAAGCCTATGGCGAGGATCTGGTGCTGAGTGCCAAGCGCGACAATGGTCGGCAGTTCGATGTCTGGGCATCGGATGCGGCCGGAACATGGACGGTCAGCTATACACGGCCCGACGGGATTTCCTGCGTCATCGGTTCGGGCACCGGATGGGATCGCGGCGAAAGCGCATCCGCCCGTCTGGAAGAGGTTGGCCTGCGCCGCTGATTGCCCCCTTGGGCAGCGGGTGGTATGTCTTGCCGCGACTGAAAACAACGGAACCTCTCATGCCCGATTACATCGTCAAGGACATCGCCCTCGCCGGGTATGGTCGCAAAGAACTGACCATCGCCGAAACCGAAATGCCGGGGCTGATGTCGCTTCGCGAGGAGTATGGCCAGGCAAAGCCGCTGGCCGGCGCCCGCATCGCCGGCAGCTTGCACATGACGATCCAGACCGGTGTGCTGATCGAAACGTTGGTCGCCCTCGGCGCAGAGGTTCGCTGGGCCTCGTGCAACATCTTTTCCACGCAGGATCACGCGGCGGCGGCCATTGCCGAGGCAGGCATCCCCGTGTTCGCCATCAAGGGTGAAACGCTGGAAGAATACTGGTCCTATACCGACCGGATCTTCCAGTTCGAGGATGGCGCGAACCTGATCCTCGACGATGGTGGCGATGCCACGATGTACATCCTGATGGGCGCGCGCGTCGAAGCCGGCGAAACCGGGCTGATCGACACCCCCACCAGCGAGGAAGAGGTTGCCCTGTTTGCCCAGATCCGCAAGCGGCTGGAGGCAAGCCCGGGCTGGTTCACCAAGCAGCGCGACATGCTGAAGGGCGTGTCCGAGGAAACGACCACGGGCGTTCACCGTCTTTACGATCTGCACAAGAAGGGCCAGCTGCCCTTCCCAGCCATCAACGTGAACGACAGCGTCACCAAGTCGAAATTCGACAACAAGTATGGCTGCAAGGAATCGCTGGTGGACGGCATCCGCCGGGCCACCGA
The DNA here is from genome assembly GCF_004015795.1 of Falsirhodobacter deserti. Lineage (GTDB taxonomy): Bacteria > Pseudomonadota > Alphaproteobacteria > Rhodobacterales > Rhodobacteraceae > Falsirhodobacter > Falsirhodobacter deserti. Next base: position 2,255,802 of record NZ_ML137218.1, read on the forward strand.
CGTGATGATGGCGGGCAAGGTCGCCGTTGTCTGCGGTTACGGGGATGTCGGCAAGGGTTGCGCCGCCAGCCTTCAGGGCGCTGGCGCCCGCGTGAAGGTTACGGAAGTCGACCCGATCTGCGCATTGCAAGCTGCGATGGACGGCTTCGAGGTGACGCTGCTGGAAGACGAGGTGGGCACCGCCGACATCTTCATCACCACCACCGGCAACAAGGACGTGATCCGCATCGAGCATATGCGCGAGATGAAGGACATGGCCATCGTCGGCAACATCGGCCATTTCGACAACGAGATCCAGGTTGCCAGCCTGAAGAACCACAAGTGGACGAACATCAAGGAACAGGTGGACATGATCGAGATGCCCTCGGGCAATCGCATCATCCTGCTGTCCGAAGGCCGTCTGCTGAACCTTGGCAATGCCACGGGCCATCCGTCCTTCGTGATGTCGGCCTCGTTCACCAACCAGACGCTTGCGCAGATCGAGCTTTGGACCAAGGGCGACGAATACCAGCCGGGCGTCTATATCCTGCCCAAGTCACTGGATGAAAAGGTCGCGCGCCTGCATTTGGCCAAGATCGGCGTGAAGCTTTCGAAGCTGAGCAAGGAACAGGCCGATTACATCGGGGTCACGGTGGAGGGGCCGTTCAAACCTGAACACTATCGTTACTGACAGCTGTTTTCGTTGAAAAACAGTCACTTCCTACCTATGTCAGCGGCATGTCAGAGCGGGAAGAGCATATGACGGCCACTGGCTCGACACCCGCCGCGCCTTCGACCATCGATTGTGCGGCGGAACCGATCCGTATTCCCGGATCAATCCAGCCCCATGGGGTGCTGGTGGTTCTGGATCCGGCGACTCATACGATCATCCAATCCAGTGCAAATGCCGGTGCCATCCTGTCACGGCGGGATGGCCCATTGGCAAAGGCACTGGTGGAATGTGGCGATGAGGTCGCATCCGATCTTGAGCAGGACCTGCCCTTTGACGATGCAGTAACCCTTCGCACCCTGTCCATCGCAGGCCGGCTTTGGACGGTGACTGCCCATCGCAACGACCGCGCCCTGATCGTGGAGTTCGAGGACACGGAAGAGGACAGCCGCACGCTGGATGTGCTTTATCCCCGCATCCGGCGTGGCATCGCACAGATGCAGTCCATGCGCGGCGTGGAGGATCTTGCCCAGACCGTGGCCAAAGAGGTGCGGGCGCTGACGGGGTTCGACCGCGCGCTTGTTTACCGGTTCGATGCTGACTGGAACGGCACGGTAATTGCCGAAGACCGCAACGACGCACTGCCGTCTTATCTGGACCTGCGGTTTCCGGCATCCGACATTCCCGCACAGGCGCGGGAGCTTTACCGCCTGAACCGGCTGCGGCTGATTCCCGATGCCGATTATACCCCTGTTCCTATTGAACCTGCAGATGAACTGGACCTCGGCTTTTCTGTGCTGCGTGCGGTGTCGCCGGTTCATCAGGAATACAGGCGCAACATGGGCACGCGGTCTTCCATGTCGATCTCTATCGTGGAGGATGGCCAGCTTTGGTGATTGATTTCCTGCCACTCTGCCGGCCCGCACAGGGTGCCGCCGCATGTCCGCAATGCCTGCGACTTCATCGCCCAGATCATGGCGATGATGATTGGCGCGCGAACCCGCAGCGCCGAAACCGCGGAACGCATGATGCGCCACCGGATCGAAACGCACCTTCTGGCGCGGATGGCGGCCGAAGCGCGGTTCATTGACGGCCTGAGTCGAAATCCCGACGATACGCTTGCTTTGGTGGATGCGAACGGCGCCGCCGTTATCATCGAGGGAACCTGCACCCTGCTTGGCAACACCCCGACCGAAAGCCAGGTGCTTCGGCTGGCTGAATGGCTGGAGGCACGGGACCATCACGAAATTCCCTTCCATACGGAAAACCTGCCGGGCGTCTTCCCCGAGGCGGAGGCATATTCCAGTGTGGCGAGCGGCCTTCTGGCTATGTCGATATCTCAGCTTCATCCGTCCTATGTGCTGTGGTTTCGACCTGAGGTGGTCGAGACTGTCACCTGGGGCGGCGATCCCACGAAGACCATGCATGGCGGGCGCATCAACCCGCGCAAATCCTTCGAAGATTGGCGCGAACAGGTTCGTGGACATTCTGTGCCGTGGACGCCTGCCGCGCTGGAAACCGTCCGCTCGCTGAGCAATGCCATCACCGGCATCGTGCTGCGCAAGGCCGAGGAAATGGCCGCGCTGACCGAAGAGCTTCGCCGCTCCAACCGGGAGCTGGAGGCTTTTTCCTATTCGGTGAGTCACGATCTTCGCGCCCCGTTCCGCCACATCGTCGGCTATGCCGAGTTGCTGAAGGAAGAAACGGATACGAGCAATCCGCTTGCCCGCCGCTATCTGGATACGATCATCGAAAGCGCGTTCTCGGCCGGCCGGCTGGTCGATGACCTGCTGAACTTTTCGTAGATGGGCCGCGCCACCCTGACCCCCATCCCCGTGGACATGAACCGGCTGATCGCCGAGGTGCGGCGGATGCTTTCCACCGGAATGCGCGATCGCAACATCGAATGGGACGTGGCGGAACTGCCGCGCGGATTCGGCGATCCTTCGTTCCTGCGCGCGGTCTGGCAGAACCTTCTGTCCAACGCGATCAAGTATACGCGCGACCGCGACCCCGCCCGGATCGTCATCGGCGGGTACGAGGGAGAGGGTGAGACGATCTGGTTCGTGAAGGATAACGGTGTCGGTTTTGACATGGCATATGTCGACAAGCTGTTCGGCGTGTTCCAGCGGCTGCACCGTATGGAGGATTACGAGGGCAGCGGGATTGGCCTTGCGAATGTGCGCCGCATCGTCGAACGTCACGGCGGACGCGCCTGGGCCGAGGGGGCACCCGAGGAGGGTGCCACATTCACGTTTTCGTTGCCCCGCCAAGTGAAGGAGCAGACATGGCGACGTTGAAGCCGATCCTCCTGGTGGAGGATAACCCCAAGGATCTGGAACTGACACTGACGGCGCTGGAACGCAGCCAGCTGGCCAACGAGGTGATCGTGGCCCGCGACGGTGCCGAGGCGCTGGATTGGCTGAACTACAGTGGCCCGCACAAGGAACGCTTCGAAGCCGATCCTGCGGTGGTGCTGCTGGATCTGAAGCTGCCCAAGGTGGACGGCCTTCAGGTGCTGGAGCATATCAAGAAGACCGACGTATTGCGCCATATTCCGGTGGTTATGCTGACAGCCTCCAAGGAGGAACGGGACCTGGTTCGCAGTTATGAGCTTGGCGTGAACGCCTTTGTCGTGAAGCCGGTGGATTTTCGTGAATTTTTCAAGGCCATTCAGGAGGTCGGCATGTTCTGGGCCATCCTGAACGAGCCGCACCCCCCGCGCCCCCGAGGGGAGCCGATGAAGGTGTCCAAAGCGTGAAAGACGTCCTGCAGGTCCGACCGATCCAGATCCTTCTGCTGGAGGATAGCGAACTTGATGCGGACCTTGTGGTTGCGCATCTGCAACGCGCGGGGATCGAACATGATGTGGCGCGGGTCTGGACGCGTGAAGATTTCACCGCTGCCCTGCAGGACGAGCCCGACCTGATCCTCGCCGATCACACGCTGCCCGCCTTTGACGGAATGAGCGCGCTGGACATCGCGCAGGACATCTGCCCGCGCATCCCGTTCGTGTTCGTTTCGGCCACTTTGGGCGAGGAAATCGCAGTTGAGGCGATGAAGCGGGGGGCGACGGATTATGTCATCAAGTCGCGGCTGACCCGCCTGCCCGGCTGCGTGATCCGCGCCTTGGCCGAGGCGCGGGAGCGGAAGGCCCGGCTGGATGCGGAGGAAGCCCTGCTTTCCAGCCGCCGCCGGCTGGATGCCGCGCTGGACATCGCCAGGCTTGGCACCTTCGAATGGCGGTCCGACACCGACCAGCTTCTGATGGACGAGCGCGCCTGCGAGATCATCCTTGGCCGGCAGGAACGCATGGCGGATCTTCTGGCGCTGATCCACGAGATGGAGCAGCCCTCCATGCACGAGGCACTGAACTGCATCGCCCGCGAAGGCGGCAAGCTGGAGCGGGAAATCACCCTTCGCTCGGCCGAGGGGGAGATGCGCAACGTGATGCTGATCTGCGACCATGCGACCGGGACCAGCGCCTATGGCATCCTGTTCGATGTCACGGAACGCCGCGCGGCCGAACGCCAGCAGCTTCTGATCATGCGGGAGCTGCATCACCGGGTGAAGAACTCTCTTGCGTCGGTGCAATCCATCATCAACTTCACGCTGCGCACGTCGGAAACGAAGGAGGAGTTCGCCTTCTCCATCCGCCGGCGCATCCGGTCGCTGGCCACAAGCCACACGCTTCTGACTGACAGCGACTGGTCGGGTATCCATCTGCGCGCCATCGTCATGAGCGAGCTTCAGCCCTATGATCCGCGCCGCGTGAGGCTGGATGGGCCGGACCTTCAGCTTCCTGCCGAAATGGCCCTGTCATTCGCCCTTGCCGTGCACGAGATGACGACAAATGCCGCGAAATACGGCGCGCTTTCGGTGCCCGGCGGCAAGGTCTGCATCGAATGGGATCTGGCCGACAAGAAGCTGTCCTTCAATTGGCGGGAAAGCGGCGGGCCACTGGTGCACCCGCCCGTCCGGCGTGGATTCGGCTCGATTCTTCTGGAACAGGCGCTGGGCCAGCAGATCGATGGAAATGTGCGGCAGGACTTTCATCCGGACGGCTTGCGGATCGAAATCATCGCCCCGCTTGACTGACATCCCCACGAAAAAGGCGCCCCGCGGGGCGCCTTTTTGTTTCAGGCATGGGCCTGCTTCGGCTGACCATCATCGTCGTCATCATGATGGTGCCGCGTCGGATCGTGATCCTTGCCCCGCAGCTTCAGCACCAGCCCCAGCACGAAAACGAAGAACACCGGCACGAAGAAGATCGCAAGGATGGTCGCGGTGATCATGCCGCCGATGACGCCTGTGCCGATCGCGTTCTGGCTTGCCGCCGAAGCGCCCGTTGCGATGGCCAGCGGCACCACGCCCAGCGTGAATGCCATCGAGGTCATCAGGATCGGGCGGAAGCGCAGCTTGGCCGCTTCCACCGCCGCGTCGATCAGGCTGTAGCCTTCGGCGCGCAGGTCCTTGGCAAATTCTACGATCAGGATGGCATTCTTGGCCGACAGGCCGATGATCGCGATCAGGCCCACCTTGAAATAGATGTCGTTGGGCATGTCGCGCAGCATAACGGCAGCGATACAGCCGATGACGCCCAGCGGCGTGACAAGCATCACCGCAAGCGGGATCGACCAGCTTTCGTAAAGCCCGGCCAGAAGCAGGAACACGAACAGGATCGACATGCCGAACAGCAGGACCATCGTGTTCCCCGAGGAGATTTCCTCGGCTGTCTGGCCCGTCCATTCATATGCGAAACCCTGATCAAGATCCCCTGCCAGCTGTTCCATCGTGGCGATGGCTTCGCCCGAGGAAACGCCTGGCGCAGCCTGACCCGAAATCCGGACCGAAGGGTAGCCGTTATAGCCGACGACCTGGCTTGGCCCCACTTCCCATTCCACCGTCGCGAAGGACGAGAAGGGGACCATCCCGCCATTGGTGTTGCGGACGGTGAGGTCGAGGATGTCCTCTGCCTGCATCCGGCTTTCCTCGCGTGCCTGCACGATCACGCGCTGCTGCCGGCCGCCGTTAGGGAAATCGTTCACATAGGCGGAGCCGAGGTTGGAGGTGATGGTGCGGTTGATATCGGCGAAGGTCACGCCGAAGGTCTGCGCCTTGTCACGATCGATGGTTACGGTGACCTGCGCCGCTGCCGGAAGCCCCTCGACCCGCAGGCCGACGACCTTGCCCGATTGCTGGGCCTGACCCATCAGCTGCTGCGCCGCCGCCTGAAGCGCATCCTGCCCGTTTCTGCCGCGATCCTCCAGCCGGAAGGAAAAGCCGCCGGTGGCGCCGAAGCCGGGGATCGGCGGGGGCGAAAGGGCGAAGGCCTGCGCGTCCTTCAGCCCGAACAGCTGCCCGTTCGCGGCGGCGGCGATGTCCTGCGCGGACTGGTCACGCTCTTCCCAGTCCTTGAAGGTCGTGAACATCAGGCCCGCGTTGGAACCCTGCCCCGAGAACGAGAAGCCGCGGATCGCGACAGTGTTCGTCACATCCTCGTTCGACAGGTACACCTGTTCGACCTGCCGAAGCACGGCATCGGTCCGCTGAGAGCTGGCGGTGGCCGGCGTCTGGATGTCGGTCAGGATGAAGCCTTGATCCTCGTTGGGAAGAAAGTCGGTGGGCAGCCGCATGAAGCCGAAGGCCGTCGCGGCAACGATCAGGACATAGAACGCCATCATCACCAGCGAACGGCGCGTGACAAAGCGCACACCCCGGGCATAGCGTTCGGTTCCCGCGTCGAAGCGGCGGTTGAACCAGCCAAAGAAGCCCTTCTTCTCGTGATGGCCCTTGATGGGCTTGAGGAAGGTTGCGCAAAGCGCGGGCGTCAGCGACAGCGCAAGGAAGGCCGAGAAGAGGATCGAGGTCACCATCGTCAGCGAGAACTGGCGATAGATGATGCCGGTTGATCCGGGGAAGAAGGCCATCGGGATGAACACCGCCGTCAGCACCAGCGTGATGCCGATGATGGCGCCCTGGATCTGGCCCATCGCCTTCTTGGTGGCCGCCTTGGGGGAAAGCCCCTCATGCGCCATGATGCGTTCGACGTTCTCGATCACGACGATGGCGTCATCGACAAGGATGCCAATGGCCAGCACCATCGCGAACATGGTCAGCACGTTGATGGAAAGGCCCAGCACCAGCATCACGGCCAGCGTTCCCGCCAGCGCGATGGGCACCACGATGGTCGGGATCAGCGTGTAGCGGATGTTCTGAAGGAACAGCAGCATCACGAGGAACACGAGGATGACGGCCTCCACCAGCGTGTGCAGCACCTTTTCAATCGATGCGGCCACGAAGGGCGTGGTGTCATAGGGGATGGAGTATTCCACGCCTTCAGGGAAAAACCGCTCAAGCTCTTCCATCTTGGCCCGGATCGCCTCGGATGTTGCAAGCGCGTTGCCCGTTGCCGAAAGCTGCACGCCAAGGGCGGCAGCAGGCTGGGCGTTCAGGCGGGATTCGAAGTTGTAGGTGTCTGCCCCCACCTCGACCCGTGCCACATCCGAAAGGCGCACGGTGGAGCCGTCGGGATTGGCGCGCAGCACGATGCTGCTGAACTCTTCGGCTGAGGACAGCTGCCCCTTCACCAGAACGGTTGCGGTAAGCTGCTGGGTGATCGGGTTGGGCGCGGCACCGATCTGGCCCGCGGCAACCTGCGCGTTCTGCGCCTCGATCGCGCTGATGACGTCGGTAGGAGACAGGTTGTAACCGGTCAGCTTGTCCGGATCGATCCAGACGCGCATCGCCTCTTCCGAGGCGAAGACCTGCGCGCGGCCCACGCCGGGGGTGCGCTGGATCTCGTTCACGACGTTGCGGTTGATGTAATCGCCAAGCGCGACATCGCTCATCGATCCGTCCGTGGAGGTGAGCGCGACCACCATGAGGAAGCCCTGGCTTGCCTCTTCGACAACGACACCCTGGTTCGTCACCGTGGCGGGCAGCACGGGTTCCACCCGCGCGACGGCATTCTGCACATCCACCTGCGCCTGGCTGACATCGGTTTCAGGCGAGAATGTCGCCGTGATCGAAATCGCGCCGGAACTGTCGGAGGTGGATTCGAAATACTGGATGCCTTCGACGCTGTTCAGCTCCTGCTCGATCGGCTGGGCAACGGCGACGTACATCTCCTCGGGGGAGGAGCCGGTATAGACCGCGGTGATAGAGATCTGGGGCGGGGCCACCTGCGGGTATTGTGCCACCGGCAGGCTTTGCAGGCCCAGAAAGCCCGCGATCACGATGAAGATTGAAACGACCCATGCAAGAACGGGCCGTACGATGAAGAATTGTGCCATGCCGATCTGCCTCAGTTGGCCGGTTGCTGGCCGGGTGCCTGTTCGCCGCCCTCGCCTGCGGGGGCAGGTTGCTCCTCGCGGGTCTGCGCTGCGGGTTCATAGGGGCTGGGTTGCACCTGTGCGTCGGGCGAAAGCTTCTGTGCGCCCTCGACCACCACGCGGTCGCCCGGCTGCAGGCCCTCGGTCACCGTCCAGCGGTTGCCGATGGAGGAGCCGAGCGTGATGGGGCGCATCTGCACCTTGTCGCCTTCGCCGATGACGTAAACGCTGGTATCGCCTTCCTTGTTACGCTGCACGGCCATCTGCGGAACGGCAAGGGCGTGCTCGCGTACCGCCTGTTCGATGCGGACGCGCACATAAAGGCCGGGAAGAAGGTATCCATCGGGGTTCGGCACCTCGGCCCGGAGCGTCACCTGTCCGGTCGACTGGTCCACCGTGGCTTCGGAAAACAGCAGCTTGCCCGGATGATCGTACATCGTGCCGTCATCATAGAAGATCTGGACGCGTGCCTCTCCGGGTGCGGCGGCGACGAGTTGGCCCGCTTCCATCGCGCGGCGCAGCATCAGCACCTGCGACGAGGATTGGGTGAAGTCGGCATAAACCGGATCAAGCTGCTGGATCGTGGCCATCACATCGGTCTGGGCTGCAACCAGTGCGCCTTCGGTGATGGTGGCACGGCCGATCACGCCGGTGATGGGCGCGCGCACCTCCGTGTAATCAAGGTTCAGTTGCGCTTCCTGCAACTGTGCCTGCGCCACGGCCACATCGGCATCGGCCTGTGCGAGCGCACTGACCGCCTTGTCGAAGGCCGAACCCGAGGAGGCGTTGCGTTCACGCAGTTCCTGCTGGCGATCGGCTTCGTTCTGGGCGTTCTGCTGCGCGGCGCGGGCACGGGCAAGAGTGCCTTCGGCGCTGGCGACCTGTACGCGATATTGCGCCGGGTCGATACGGTACAAAACATCGCCCGCCTGAACGAGGCTGCCCTGTTCGAACACGCGTTCCAGCACGATGCCGCCCACGCGGGGGCGAACCTCGGCGGTGCGCGTGGCCGAGATGCGGCCGGGAAGCTCGTTCACGATGGGCAGCGCTTCGGGCTTCACCTCAATGAAGCTGACAGGTATTGGCGGCATCTCCCCCCCGCCCTGGCCCTGGGCCAGAAGCGGCGAGGAGATAAGCGCGGCCAACGCAGCGATGAGAAGACGTTTCATGATGAACCTGTGGAAAAGGGGGAGGAAGATCAGGTTGCGGTGGAAGGTGGCGACAACAGCGAAGCGATGTCAGCCAGAAGTTCCCGACGTTCATCGGGGGGGAAGGCATAGAAACCAAGATATTCAAGTGACATGATGCCATGAAGCGCCGCCCATGCCAGCCGGCTGCGGCGGGGGTCCTTCGCTTCGTGGATGATGCGGTCAAGATCGTCGGCGAAGGCCGTGCCCATCATCTCGCGGCAGGTGCTGTTGTTGCCAAGGCTGGCTGTGATGGCCATTGCGCAGGCGATATCCTCGTCAGAAGGACGGGTGCTGCAATGGTCGATCATCCCGCGCATCAGCGCATCGGGCTGGCCTTGGTGGCGGCTGGCGGCTGAGGCAAGATCGGCTTTCTTCTGATCCAGCCGCTGACGGATGAATGCCGCCAGAAGCTGTTCCTTGGACGCGAAATCGTAAACCACGCTGGACTTGCTGATTCCAGCCTGACGCGCGACGGCATCGATGCTGAGGCCGGCCACCCCGTGCTGCCGCACGACGGCTTCGATCGCCTCCATCGTCACGTTCCGGTCGATCGTGCGCTTGCGTCCCAATCCGCCACCATCTTGTAAATAGAAACACAAGCGTTCGGATATTCCGCATCCCCTGAACGGTCAAGCGAATTTCCGCCCAATCGTTCAGGAATCGGGCGGAGGGCATAAGCTGCTGCGGGCTCAGGCAGAAATCAGGCGGTGCAGCCTTTGCAGTGCCAGTTCATACCCTTGCGTGCCAAAGCCCGCGATGACGCCATTGGCCCGGGCGGCGAGGAACGAATGATGCCGGAAGCCTTCGCGGGCATGGGTGTTGGAGATGTGAAGCTCGATCACCGGGCCGTCGAACGCATTCAGCGCATCCAGAATCGCGACAGAGGTGTGGGTATAGGCGCCCGCATTGATCAGGATGCCCCGCGCCGCATCCCGCGCCTCGTGGATCCAGTCGACAAGCTGCCCTTCGTGGTTCGATTGCAGGAATCGCAGCGTCAGCCCCAGATCGCGCGCCACATCGGTGCAGCGCGCTTCCACGTCGGCCAGCGTTTCATGCCCATAAATTTCAGGTTGCCGCTTGCCCAGCAGGTTCAGGTTCGGCCCGTTCAGAACAAAGATCGTCATTCAGTGCTTCCGGTTTGTGGCGGGGCCGACCGTTCCAGCGCCGCCAGATAAGAAGTGCACCATGTCTGGATGTCGTTGACCAGCAGATAGTCCATCATGTCGCGCCAGCGGCTGCGGCGTTCCTCCAGCGTCATGCTCAGCGCCCATTCGATGGCGCGGGCGGTCTGCTCGCTGTCATAAGGGTTGCACAGCACCGCGCCTTTCAGTTCGCGCGCCGCACCGGCGAAACGCGACAGGACCAGAACGCCGGGATCGTCCGGATCCTGCGCGGCGACGTATTCCTTGGCCACAAGGTTCATCCCGTCACGCAGCGGCGTGACCAGCCCCACACGCGCCTCGCGGTACAGGCCGGCCAGCGAATTGCGATCCACCGACTGGTTGATATAGCGGATGGGCGTCCAGTCGATGCGGCCCATCACCCCATTTACGTGACCGGCCAGCGATTCCACCTCGGCCTGCATGTCGCGGTATTCAGGAACATCCGATCGCGACGGCGGGGCCACCTGAAGCAGCGTCACATTGCCCACCCGATCCGGGTTCAGCTCCAGGAACCGTTCAAACGCCATGATTCTGTTCGGGATGCCCTTGGAATAATCCAGCCGGTCCACCCCGATGATCAGATCGCGCCCGCCCATCGACCGGCGCATGTCAAGCACCGTGTCAGTGTCGGTAGACGCGGCGGCAAGGGCGGCGAAATCCGCCGTTTCGATCCCGATGCCGAAGGTCTGGGCATGAAAGGTGCGCCCGTAGGCGGACAGCTTCGCGCGAGAGGGATCCTCTTTCGCGGTGGGGCTGTCGGCGGTCCGGTCCCCCACCCCTTCGCGGATCAGGCACGAGATGTAGTTGTCCATGTCGTGATCGGTCTGGAAGCCCACAAGGTCATAGGCCGACAGCGATTTCAGGATCTGGTCATAGATCGGGGTGGCGAACAGGATATCGGCCGGCGGCCACGGAATATGCAGGAAAAAGCCGATGCGGTTCTGCACGCCGCGGCGGCGCAATTCGTCGGCCAGCGGGATCAGGTGGTAATCGTGGATCCAGATGATGTCATCGGGTTCGATCAGGGGCATCAGGCGGTCGGCGAACATGCGGTTCACGCGGAAATAGCCGTCCTTGTCGCGCCGCGAATATTCGGCCAGATCGATGCGGCAATGGAACAGCGGCCACAGCACCCGGTTGGCAAAGCCGCTGTAATATTCATCCACGTCGCGTTCCGACAGGTCGGTCAGCACATATTCGATCGCCCCGTTGCGGCTATGTTCGACGGGACCGGGGGTCCCGTTGTCCTCCACCGAGCGGCCGGACCAGCCGAACCAGATGCCGCCGCTTTCCTGAAGCGCGGCATGCACCGCCACGGCAAGGCCTCCTGCAGGCATGTTGCCGTCCTTGTCGGGCACGGGAACCCGGTTCGATACGACGATCAGGCGACCCATTGGGAAATCCTTTGCAGACTGGCGCGCAGCGCGGCAGGCGATGGCAGATGCGCGTGCGCGGCTGTGGGTTCGGACGGATCGGCAATCCGGATGGACAGGCCGCCCGCGGCATTGGCGACGGGGAACATCGTCTCGTCGGTGACATCATCGCCGATTGTAACAGGGATGCGCCCGGCAAAGGGCGGCTCGGCCAGGAAGGCCGAAACCGCGCCGCCCTTTGTTGCGCCGGCAGGGCGCAGTTCGATCACCTTCTTGCCGAACTGAAGCTCCCACCCTTCTCCGACCTCGGCAGCCAGAGATTGCATGGCCGCGCGGGCCTCGGCCTCGCGGTGGGGCACCTGGCGATAATGCAGGGCGATGGCGATGCCCTTGTCCTCCACCAGCATGCCGGTGCCTTCGAAGCGGGCAAGGCGGCTGCGGGCGGTTTCTATGCCGGGGGGCACGGGCACCTCCACCACCTGCCCGTCGGCGCGGCGGCGCTGGAATCCGTGCAGGCCTGCCAGAGGGAAACGCTCGGGGGCGAAGGTGGCATCAACCCAGTCCGCCTTCCGGCCCGTAACCAGGGCCAGCGCGCCGCCCATCCGGTCGGACAGGCGGGCCAGCATGGCCGGAAGGCCATCGGGCACGGTGATGCCTTCGGGCGTGTCGGCCAGATCGATCAGGCAACCGTCAATGTCAAGGAAAAGCGCGTAATCGCGGGGTGCGTCATGCAGCGGTGCAAGTGGGTCGGTCATTGGATGCAAACATGTTGTTGTGCCCCTTTATCTGGTTCGCCTTCCTGTGAATTCCACAGCGGGGAACAATGCGGCCCCCCAAGCGCTGATGCGGCGATACCTGTTGAGGAGGGTCACATGGATCGCGACGCACCTGCGGATTTCACGCCGCGTTTTGCCGGAACCGGCCGGCTGAAGGACAAGGTCTGCTTCATCTCGGGTTCGTCCTCGGGCATTGGGCGGGCGGTGGCGCGGCTTTATGCGCGTGAAGGGGCGAAGGTCGTCATCACCTATCACAGCGACAGCGCCGAGGGCGACGAGGTGGCGGCCGAACTGCAACGCGAAGAAGCCGCAGAGGTGCTGGCCCTGCAGCTGGACGCCACGGAGGAGAAATCCTGCCACGACGCCATCGCCCGCACGGTCGAACATTTCGGTCGGCTGGACGTGCTGGTCTGCAATGCCGGCATCCAGCAATCGGAACCCGATTTCGCCAAGGTGGAATCGGACTGGATCGAGAAGATCTTCCGCACCAACGTCTTCGGCTATATGTGGCTGGCGCAGGCGGCGCTGCCGCATCTGCGTGAGGGGTCGGCGATGGTGTTCACCACGTCCGTCAATGCCTATCGCGGGCACAAGTACCTGATCGATTATTCTGCCACCAAGGGGGCGGAGCTGGGCTTTCTCCGGGCACTGGCCGCCAGCCTTGCCGACAAGGGCATCCGCGGGAATGGCGTTGCCCCCGGCCCGATCTGGACGCCCCTGATCGGTGAAACCATGCCCGAGGAGGATGTGGAGAGCTTCGGATCCGACGTTCCCATGAAGCGCCCCGGCCAGCCGAACGAGGTTGCGCCCGCCTATCTGTTCCTCGCCTGCGACGACAGCAGCTACATGACGGGGCAGGTTCTGCATCCCAACGGCGGTATTCCGGTCAACGGCTGATGATGCGGGAACCTTACGCGCCTTGGCTGCTTGTGGGTCAGGCAGGTCGGAGGCGCGTATGGACAGAAAGTTCGAATGGGGTGCGGAACAGGTGGCACCGGGACGGTGGAGCTTCGCGCTCTGGTCTCCCGATGCGGAAAAGGTCGAGGCCGAGGTGGACGGCCGCCGCGTGGCGATGCCCGCAGGCCCCGATGGTTGGCATATCGGCGAAGCCGAGGCGAAGGCGGGTGACACCTACCGCCTGATCGTGGACGGGCGCGCGATTCCCGATCCCGCCTCGCGCGCGCAGGCGGGGGATGTTCATGCCGCTTCGGTTCTTGTGGATCCGTCCTTCGATTTTTCGCCATGGGACGGTCGCCCATGGGAAGAATCCGTCATATTCGAACTTCACATCGGCCTGTTTACCCCGGAAGGCACCTTTGCCAGCGCTGCAAAGCGCCTGCCGGATCTGGCCGCGCTGGGCGTGACCGTGATCGAGGTGATGCCCGTGGGCCAGTTCCCCGGATCCCGGGGCTGGGGCTATGACGGGGTGCTGCCTTGGGCACCGCATCCGTCCTATGGCACGCCCGAGGACTTTCGCGCCTTTGTCGATGCCGCACATCAGGCGGGGATCAGCGTGATCCTTGATGTCGTTTACAACCATTTCGGGCCAGATGGGGCGTGGATCGGGCAGGTCACCCCGTCATTCTTCGACCCCGAGATCAAGACGCCGTGGGGCGCGGCCATTGCCTTCGACCAGCCTGCCGTGCGCCGCTTTTTCATCGGCAACGCGTTGCACTGGCTGCAAGAGTATAACCTTGATGGTTTCCGCTTCGACGCTGTGGATCAGATCAGGGATAAAATCGAACCGGAGTTCCTGGTGGAGCTTGCACAGGCCATTCGGGGCGGCGGTTTCGACCGCCCGATCCACCTGACAACCGAGGACAATCGCAACATCATCAGACTGCATGATCCCGATGCAGGCCTTTATGATGGTGAATGGAATGACGATTATCACCATTGCATCCATGTCCTGCTGACCGGCGAGACCTACGATTATTATGCTAGCTTCGGCCCCTCGCCTTTCGACGATCTGTGCCTTTCGCTGGAATGTGGATATGTGGAACAAGGCCAGCCGCGCCCGCCGCAAAAGACGGGTCGGGGCGAACGATCCTGCGATCTGCCATGGCATGCCTTCGTCAATTTCAACCAGAACCATGATCAGACCGGCAACCGTGCCAAGGGGGAGCGTTTGCTGGCGCTGGCCGATCCGGACGCGGTGAAGGTGGTGCATGCGCTGCTGCTGCTTGGCCCCTTCATCCCGCTGATCTTCATGGGCGAGGAATCGGGCGAAACGGCCCCCTTCCAGTTCTTCGCCGACTTCGAAGGGGAACTTGCCGAAGCCACGCGCAAGGGCCGGTATGCGGAGTTTCCGGGCGTAAAGGAGTTTCCGGATCCCATTTCGAAGGACACGTAGGAAACCTGCCGTCCTTATCGGCACGAAGGGCCCGAAGCAGACGTGTGGCGCACCCTGACCCGCCAGCTGCTGGCCTTCCGGCAGGACCGGGTCGTGCCCCTGATGAAAAGCGGACGCGCGGGAGATCCGGTGATCGAACGGCCCGGCCCGCGCAAGATGGTCGCATGCTGGCCCTTTGCTGCGGGCAAGCTGCGCATCGCCTTGGACCTTGGCACCGGCGGCCCCTTCCCCGATGGCGGCGATTACCGGATCGAGCAAGGCACCTTCCGCCTCGCCTGCTTTATAGAGGCCTGATCAGAGCATCGGCATCCCGCCGGTGATGGCCAGTGTCGCGCCAGAGGTATAGCTGGCGCGATCTTCGGCCAGCATGACATAGGCCGAGGCGAGTTCGGCCGGCTGGGCAGGGCGGCCCATCGGGGATTGGCTTCCGAATTCCGTCACCTCATTTTCCGGCAGGGTGGCGGGGATCAGCGGGGTCCAGACGGGGCCGGGGGCGACGCAGTTCACCCGGATGCCCTTCTTGGCCAGCATCTGCGCCAGCCCCACCGTGAAGGTGCGGATCGCGCCCTTCGTTGCAGCATAGGCCAGAAGTTCCGGCGGTGGTGTATCAGCGGTGACCGAGGTGGTGTTGATGATGCAGGCCCCCGCCTTCATGTGCGGCAGGGCTGCCTTGATCAGCCAGAACATCGCGTGGATGTTCACCCGGAAGGTCAGGTCCCATTCGGCATCGCGGATATCCATGATGTCGGAAATGGCGGTCTGATGCGCGGCATTGTTCACGAGGATGTCGATCCAGCCGAACTGGTCCACCACGCGCTGCATCACCTCGCGGCAGGTGGTGGGCGTGCCGATATCCGCGGCGATGGCCAGCGCGCGGCGTCCTTCCGCCTCGATCAGGCGGACGGTGTCCTTGGCTTCTTCGGTTTCGGACAGATAACAGATCGCCACGTCCGCGCCTTCACGGGCATAGGCGATGGCGACGGCGCGGCCGATCCCGCTATCTCCGCCGGTGATCAGCGCAACCTTCCCCTTCAGCCGACCATCGCCGGTATAGGATGCCTCGCCGCAGTCGGGCATGGGATGCATCCGTCGCGCATCGCCCGGCTGGTCTTGGTTCTGCTTGGGGAAAGGGGGGGTCGGATAATCCATCTTGCGCCTCCACTCGCTCAACTCAAGATTGAATGATAACCACAAATGGATGTTTTTCCAGATCACGCATCCGTGACTGCAATATTTTGGAACCAAAGGAGCTTCTGGCTGTTCTGATCGTGAAGCCTGCGGCGAATGCGTCCCCATCGCATGTCATGTTCATGACGTAGGCTTGTCCCCGACACCGCCCGCAGGATCTTTTCCCTCTCCTGCGGGCGGCATGGTTTTCAGGCAGTTGCCTTGTGGTTCGTGTGTATTATCCTTGGACAAAAGGACCAATGATGCACGATACGATCCGCACGCCCGAAGTTCCCGCCCCCGCCAATTTCACCGATGCGCGCGCGGCAGTTGCCCGCCTGCGCGAGCTGTATGACATCGCCACGGGTTATCTGGGCGAATCCTTCAGCGCCTTCGTTGCGGGGGAACGGCCAGCCACGCGGATCCGCGCTTTTTATCCCGAGATACGGCTGACCACGACCAGCTATACCCGTGTCGACAGCCGTCTTGCCTTTGGGTACGTGCCCGAACCGGGAACCTATGTCGCAACGATCACCCGCCCCGACCTGTTCGAGAATTACCTGATCCAGCAGATCGAGCTTTTGATGCAAAGCCATGGGATGCCGGTGCGCATCGGGGCATCCGGCACGCCGATGCCGCTACATTTCGCCTTGTCAGGCAATCCGGCGGTGCTGGTTCCGCAGGAGGGGGCGCTGAACTTCGCGCTGCGGGACGTTTTCGATGTGCCGGACCTGACCACGACCAGCGACGATATCGTGAACGGGGCCCGCGTCATGCCCTCGGGCGAGGCGCCCCTGGCCCCGTTTACCGCGCAGCGGGTGGATTATTCACTTGCCCGACTGGCCCATTACACGGCTACCGATCCGGTGCATTTCCAGAACCACGTCCTGTTTACCAACTATCAGTTCTATGTGGACGAATTCGAAGGATTCGCCCGCACAGTTCTGGCTGATCCCGAAAACGGGTATTCCGCCTTTGTCGCGCCGGGCAACCAGGAAATCACCGCCCCCGACCAGACCATCACGCCGCTGGCGCGCCTGCCGCAGATGCCCGCCTATCACCTGAAACGGGCTGACGGGCA
Source organism: Falsirhodobacter deserti (assembly GCF_004015795.1). GTDB lineage: Bacteria > Pseudomonadota > Alphaproteobacteria > Rhodobacterales > Rhodobacteraceae > Falsirhodobacter > Falsirhodobacter deserti. The sequence continues at coordinate 2,272,888 of NZ_ML137218.1, forward strand.
GGGGATCACGCTGGTCAACATCGGTGTCGGACCGTCGAATGCGAAAACGGCAACCGACCATATCGCGGTGCTGCGTCCCCATGCTTGGCTGATGGTCGGCCACTGCGCCGGCCTGCGCAACAGCCAGAACCTTGGTGATTTCGTTCTTGCCCATGCCTATCTGCGCGAGGATCACGTTCTGGATGCCGATCTGCCCGTCTGGGTGCCGATCCCCGCGCTGGCCGAGATCCAGACCTCGTTGGAAGAGGCGGTGGAAGAAGTCACCAAGCTTCAGGGATACGAGCTGAAGCGCATCATGCGCACGGGCACGGTGGCAACCATCGACAACCGCAACTGGGAACTGCGCGACCAGTCGGGCCCTGTTCACCGCCTGTCCCTTTCGCGTGCGATCGCGTTGGACATGGAAAGTGCGACCATCGCCGCCAATGGTTTCCGCTTCCGCGTTCCCTATGGCACGTTGCTTTGCGTTTCCGACAAGCCGCTGCATGGGGAACTGAAGCTGCCCGGTATGGCTTCGGACTTTTACCGCACGCAGGTGTCGCGCCACCTGATGATCGGGATCCGCGCAATGGAGAAGCTGCGCGCCATGCCGATCGAGCGCATTCACAGCAGAAAGCTGCGCAGTTTCGACGAGACCGCCTTCTTGTAACGGCCAAGCGGGCTTTTTCCGCTGCAGGGGTCTTGCCACGCACGGAAAAAACGGGTGTAGCGGCTGAGGTGCCCCGTGCGGGCTTGAAGAACAAACGATCAGGAGACATCAGATGTCCACGAAACCGATGACCAAGACGCAGCTCGTCGCCACGCTGGCCGACGAAATGGGCGGCGACAAGAAGACCGCGACGGCCGCGCTGGACGCGATCGCTGCTATCGTCACGCGCGAAGTCGCTGCGGGCGGCGCGGTCACCCTTCCCGGCATCGGCAAGGTCATCTGCCGCGAGCGTCCGGAGCGTCAGGTCCGCAACCCCGCCACGGGTGAGACGATGACCAAGCCGGCAGACAAGCAGGTCAAGGTTACCATCGCCAAGGCGCTTAAAGACAGCGTCAACGGCTGATCGGTCCGCGGACAATCAGGGGCTGCCTTCGGGCGGCCCCTTTTTCATTGGGGATCGGGATGGACTGGCGCTCGCTTGCAATGGGGATCGGCTTTGCGCTGATGTGGTCATCGGCGTTCACCACAGGGCGGATGATCGTGATGGATGCGCCGCCGTTGCACGCGCTGGCGATGCGCTTTCTGGTGGCGGGGCTGATCGGGGTGGCCATTGCGGCCACAATGGGCCAGACGGCGCGCCTGACACGGGCCCAGTGGCGCGGCACCTTCCTGTTCGGCCTGTTTCAGAACGTCATCTATCTGGGCTGCAACTTCGTGGCGATGCAGTGGCTTCAGGCCAGCCTTGCGTCCATCATCGCTTCGGCCATGCCGCTGGTTGTGGCGCTGGCCGGCTGGCTGATCTTTGGCGAGCGTTTGCGCCCGCTGGGCATCGCCGGACTGGTTGCGGGGGTGACGGGCGTTTCCATCATCATGGGCAGCCGGCTGTCGGGCGGGGCGGACCCGCTGGGGGTTGCTCTTTGCCTGATCGCGGTTTTCGCACTGGCTTTCGCGGCACTGACGGTGAAGGGCGCCTCGGGCAAGGGCAACCTGCTGATGGTGGTGGGGCTGCAGATGCTGGTGGGGGCTGTCATCCTTGGCACCATCGCGTTGGTGGCCGAACCGTGGCACATCAACCCGACCCCGCGCCTGTTCTGGTCCTTCACCTATACCACGCTGGTATCCGGCCTTGTGGCCACATGGGTATGGTTCGGGCTGGTGGGCCGGATCGGGGCGGTGCGCGCCTCCACTTTCCATTTCCTCAACCCGTTCTTCGGCATCCTGATCGCCGCTGCCCTGCTGGGGGAACCCGTGACGCCATGGGATGTCGTGGGGGTGCTGATCGTCGCGGCAGGCATCTTCGCAGTCCAGATCTCCAAAGCGCGGGAGGTTGAGAACAGGGCAGGAACATGATAAAGCTGCGGCATCATGTCCAGCCTGTGCCGCGCCTGCCTGACACTGTTCGAAACCGGCACGCGCTGCCCCGCCTGCCGCAGCCCCCGCGTGCTTTCGCATCCAGAACTGCCGGGCCTGTCCATCGCGCACATGGATTGCGATGCCTTCTATGCCAGCGTTGAAAAGCGCGACAATCCGGACCTGCGCGACAAGCCTGTGATCGTCGGGGGCGGGCAGCGGGGGGTGGTGGCCACCTGCTGCTATATCGCGCGCATTTCGGGGGTGCGATCGGCGATGCCAATGTTCCAGGCGCTGCGCCTGTGCCCCGAAGCGGTGGTCGTGCCACCGCGCTTTGACGTCTACAAGCAGGTCAGCCTTGCGATCCGTGCAATGATGGCCGACCTGACGCCAGCGATCGAACCCTTGTCGCTGGACGAGGCATTTCTGGACCTGACAGGCACCGCCCGCCTTCATGGCGCGCCACCCGCCCTTCTGATGGCGCGTCTGGTCCGGCGGATGGAGGAGGAGCTGGGCATCTCCGGCTCGGTCGGGCTGTCGCATAACAAGTTCCTGGCCAAGATCGCATCGGACCTGGACAAGCCGCGCGGCTTTTCCGTGATCGGGCAGGCGGAAACGGCAGACTTCCTGTCGCGCCAGCCCGTCCGCATCATCTGGGGCGTCGGCACCGCCACGCAGACCGCGCTGGAAGGGGCAGGCATTCGCACCATCGCCGATCTGCTGCGGTGGGACCGGCGCGATCTTTCGGCCCGCTTCGGACAGATGGGGGACCGCCTGTGGCGGCTGGCACGGGGGGAGGATGCCCGAAAGGTCGCACCGGATCGGGCGGTGAAGTCGATCTCCAAGGAAACGACGTTCGACAAGGATATCGCCGATGCGGGGATCGTGGATGGGCACCTGTGGCGATTGTCGGTGCAGGTAGCGGATCGTGCGAAGGCGAAGGACTTGGCTGGCCGCACGGTGGTGCTGAAGCTGAAACGCGCCGATTTCAGCACGATCACCCGCCGCTATGCCTTGCCGGGTGCGACCCAGTCGGCCGACCGCATCTATGCCGAGGGGCACCGCCTGCTTTCCGCCTGCGCCCCGACGGGCGCGTTGCGCCTGATCGGTATCGGCATTGCCGATCTGCGGCCGGGTGATCAGGCCGATCTGGCCGGCGATCTGCTGGATCCCGACGCCGCCCGCCGCCGCAAGGCCGAGGCGGCGACAGATGCCATCCGTGCCCGCTTCGGCAGCGATGCGATCATCAAAGGGCGTGCGCTTCGCTGATCATTCGGCAGCCAGCGACAGGCTTTCCTCGCGCCCGATGTCGCAAAGGCGGGCGATCACCTCCTCCATCAGCCGCAGGAAGTCCGGAAAATCGGCACGTTTCTCGATCCGGGCTTCGTCCATGTAAAGGCTGCGGTCGATTTCCACCTGCACCGCGCTGCGCCCTTGCAAGGGCCGGCCATGGACCTGCGTTATATATGCCCCCGCGAAGGGCGCGTTCCGGCTGGTCCGCAGGCCTGCATCGCGGAAGGCGCCCTCGATCCGGTCCATCACGGCGCGGTCGCAGGCGGTTCCGAAGCGATCGCCCAGCACCACGTCGCAGCGCTGGCTGCGCGAGGGGATCGCCTCTCGGGGCATCGAATGGCAATCGATCAGCAAGACGCGTCCGAACTTGCGGTGCGTCCGGTCCAGAAGGCCGCGCAGGGCCCCGTGCCAGGGATGCCAGTGGCAGGCGATGCGCGCCTCTGCCTCGGCCCGCGGCAGCTTGCCGGTATAGATCGGGTGGCCCTGCGCCACGACGCGAGGAATCACCCCCAGCCCCGAGGCGACTCGGGGGTTGTGCGGCGCCCGCGCCAGCCCCTCGATCACGGCGGGGTCCAGTTCATCCGCAGCGCGATTGAGGTCGATGAAGGCCCGCGGGGCGCAGGCGGCCAGAAGCGGCGCGCCGTGGCGCGGGGCGGCGGCGAACACCTCGTCAATAAAGGCATCTTCGGACGACCGGATGGCCTTTGCATCAAGCCTGCTTGACGCAAGAAAGGCCGCACCATAATCGCACCCGCTGTGCGGAGAGGAGAAAACCGTGGCCGTATCCGGCACGTCCGGCAGATGCAGGCGGTAGACATCGGTCATGCGGCGCTCCTTCAGGGTTTGAATATAGGGCGCGATGCATAGATGCCGAAACCCCTTGAACACGGCCGCGACTCTCTTTATAGACGCGCCACACCGAGGCTGAAACGCCAAGGCAGAGTGGGCGGTTAGCTCAGCGGTAGAGCACTACGTTGACATCGTAGTGGCCACTGGTTCGATCCCAGTACCGCCCACCATTTCTATCGCCGCCCCCGTGACGGGGGCATGTTTGTTTTCAAGGCGCACGCGCGCCGCGAATGGGAGAAGAGAGATGAAGGTTGCGAACTCGCTCCGCTCGCTCAAGCTGCGCCACCGCGACTGCCAGGTCGTGCGCCGCAAGGGCCGCGTCTATGTGATCAACAAGACGCAGAAGCGTTTCAAGGCTCGTCAGGGCTAAGATCCGCGAAACGGATTCGCGAAAGGCCGCCGGGGCATGCCCGTGCGGCCTTTCTTGCTTGAAGGCTTCCGGCAGAGGTTTTGTTTGAAGTTCGACACCCAAGCCCCGATCTGGCGCATGATGCGTGTGGTGCTGCCGCTGGTGATTCTGGCGGCCTTGTGGGTGTTTGCCGATGGGGCGCAGATCGTGCACCAGTTGCGCCGTGCCGATTTGGGGTGGCTGATTGCCGCGGGCCTGGTGGTGAACCTTCAAACGGTGCTGTGCGGATGGCGCTGGAAGATGACAGCAAATCGATTGGGGCAGGCGCTGCCCCTGACGGTGGCAATCCGTGAATACTATCTTGCACAATTCGTGAACCAGACGATGCCGGGCGGCGTGGCGGGCGATGTGGCGCGTGCCGTGCGCGTGAAGGGCGACAGCATGGCCCGGTCCGGCGCCGCCGTTGCGATCGAACGGATCAGCGGGCAGGTCGGAATGCTTGTCATCATGATCGTTGCGCTGGCGATTGCACTTCTTACCGGTGCGGTTCCTTCAGGGACCGGGGGAATGCCCCTTGGCATCGGAATTGGCATCGCGGTGGCCTTGCCGATCGCATACCGGCTGATCCCCCAGCGGATGCGCGAGGCGATCCGGCGCGGCATCCTCGACATCTGGGCGCGGCAAAGCGTGCTGGGCCTTGCGATATCGGCCTGCAACATCCTTGCCTTTTCCTGCTGTGCCGAAGCGATCGGCGCACCTCTTGAACCGCTTGCCGCCGCTGCGCTGGTGCCCGTTGTTCTTTCTGCGATGCTGATTCCCGCCTCGGTCGCCGGCTGGGGGTTTCGCGAAGGCGCGGCGGTGCTGTTTCTTCCCGCCGCCGGTCTGGGGGCGCAGGCGGCGGTGGCCACCAGCGTTGCCTATGGCGCGGTGCTGCTGGTATCGGCCATTCCCGGTGCGTTTTTCCTGCGCCGCCCGCGCAAGCTGGCCGGCTCCGGATCAGGGGCATAACCTTCAGGCCCGGCCACTGCGACACCCCGTCACAGGGAAGAAGCGGCATCCGCACCCCACATTTCCGTGAACCCTTTCGCGCAACCGGAGCGTAGCACGTGGATATCATTGCCCTTCTTTCTGACCCGACTGTGTGGGTTGCCCTGGTCACGCTGATCGTGATGGAGGTGGTGCTGGGCATCGACAACCTTCTGTTCATTTCCATCCTGACGAACAAGCTGCCAGAGGAGCATCGCGAAAGGGCCCGCCGCATCGGCATCGGCCTTGCGCTGATCATGCGCCTCGGGCTGCTGGCCACCATCTCGTGGATCGTGCAACTGACCGAGCCCGTGTTCACCGTGCTGGGCAACGAAATCTCGTGGAAGGACATGATCCTGATCGCGGGCGGATTGTTCCTTGTCTGGAAGGCGACAAAGGAGATCCACCACGCCATGGACCCTGTTGATCACGGGGAAACGATGGTCGGCGCGGCTGGCATGAGCTTCGGGTCCGCGATCGTGCAGATCCTGGTGCTGGACCTCGTGTTCTCCATCGACAGCATCATCACGGCCGTAGGCATGACGCCGCATGTTCCGGTCATGGTCATCGCCGTTCTGGTGGCCGTGACGGTGATGCTGCTGGCTGCCACCCCGCTGGCCCGTTTCATCGAGCATAACCCCACGATCGTCATGCTGGCGCTGTCCTTCCTGATGCTGATCGGAACGACGCTGATTGCCGAAGGCCTCGGGTTCTATGTGCCCAAGGGGTATATCTATGCCGCGATGGCATTCTCGGCGCTGGTGGAGGCGCTGAACATGGTTGCGCGCAACCGGCGCAGGCGGAAGGCCTGACGCTGGACCTGCGGGCGGCCTTTGGCTATGGCTGAAGGCCAGCGAAGAAAGGGCAACCTGTTCCCGTGTCCGAAACCGAAGACCCCGCCGCGTCCCGCCGTGATCTGCTGTTTGCCGCCACCGCCTGTGCGGGATGCGTGGCAACCGGCGCCGCGGTGATCCCCCTGATCGACCAGATGAACCCCGCCGCCGACACGCGCGCGCTCGCCTCGGTTCTTGTTGATGTGTCAGGCGTGGAGGCGGGGCAGCAGATCACGGTTCAGTGGCAGGGCAAGCCCGTCTTCATCCGCCGCCGTACCGCCGAGGAGATCGCCACCGCCCGCGCCGTGGAGGTTGCCGATCTGCCCGATCCGCTGGCCGAGAATGCGAATCTGGAAGGCGCAGCGCCGGCCACGGATGAAAACCGCAGCCTTGATCCGGCAGGCGAATGGCTGGTGATGATGGGCGTGTGCACGCACCTGGGGTGCGTGCCCTTGGGAAACGAGGCTGGCGATTTCGGCGGGTGGTTCTGCCCGTGTCACGGATCGCATTATGACACGGCCGGGCGCATCCGCCGCGGCCCCGCGACCGAGAACCTGCACATTCCCGTCGCGGCCTTCATCGACGGCACCACCATCCGGCTGGGGACGGCGGCATGAGCCGCCTGCCCCGCCCGCCCTATGCCCCCGGAACGGCCCTTGGCCGCTGGATGCAGGATCGCCTTCCCTTGCCCGCGCTGGTTCATGCCACGCTGACCCTCCCCATACCGCGCAACCTGAACTGGATGTGGATCTGGGGAATGGTGCTGTTGTTCTGCCTTGTGATGCAGATCGTGACAGGCGTGGTGCTGGCGATGCATTACACGCCCCATGTCGACCATGCCTTCGACAGCGTCGAACGGATCATGCGCGATGTGAATGGCGGGCATTTCCTGCGTTACCTGCACGCCAATGGTGCCTCGTTGTTCTTTGTGGCGATCTATTTCCACATTGCGCGCGGCATCTATTACGGCAGCCACAAAAGCCCGAGAGAGCTGACCTGGATCATCGGCATGATGCTGTATCTGCTGCTGATGGCCGTGGCCTTTATGGGGTATGTCCTGCCTTGGGGCCAGATGAGCTTTTGGGGCGCCACGGTCATCACCGGCCTGTTCGGCGCGATTCCTTGGGTGGGCGAAAGCCTTCAGGCCTGGGTTCTTGGCGGGCCTGCGGTGGGCAACCCCACGCTGGTGCGCTTTTTCGTGCTGCACTGGCTGCTGCCCTTCGTGGCAGTGGCGCTGGTGCTTCTGCATATCTGGTCCTTCCACACGACGGGGAACAACAATCCGACCGGCGTTGATCCGCGGCTGGACGAGGAGGGGATGCGCCGCGACATGCTGCCCTTCTGGCCCTATTTCGTTCTGAAGGACCTTCTGGCGCTGGCGGTGGTGCTGACAGCTTTCTTCGCACTGACCGCCTTTGCGCCGAATGCGCTTGGCCATCCGGAAAACTATGTGCCGGCCAATCCGCTGGTCACCCCGGCCCATATTGTCCCGGAATGGTACTTCACCCCCTTCTACGCCATTCTTCGTGCCTTCACGTCCGATCTGTGGCTGGTGCAGGTGGCCGAGGTCGCGACCTTCGGGCTGGTGGATGCCAGGCTGTTCGGGGCGCTGGCGCTGTTTGGTTCTCTTGCCGTGCTGCTGGCGCTGCCATGGCTGGACCATTCCCCGGTGCGTTCAGGGCGCTACCGGCCCGCCTTCCGGGTGGCGTTCGCAGTGCTGGTGCTGGATTTCGCCCTGCTGACATGGTGCGGCAGCCAGATGCCCACGGCCAGGGTGGCAACCCTGTCGTTGTTGGGCACCGCCTATTGGTTCGGCTTTTTCCTGATTGTGCTGCCGCTGCTGTCGCGGCGCGAACGCACGCGCCCCCTGCCCCCGACGATTGAGGCTGCGTCATGATCCGCGCTACGCTTTTGTCGCTGTGCCTTGCCTCGCCAGCGGCGGCGTTCAGCTTCGACGGGCCGCTGGGCACCTATGATGCGGCGCAGCTTCAGCGCGGATTGCAGGTGTTCACCGAAAGCTGCGCGGCCTGCCACGGGCTGCGGCAGGTGGCGATCCGGACGCTCGGCGACGCGGATGGCCCGGCCTTGCCGCCCGAGCAGGTTCGCGCCTATGCGGACATGCTTGGGCTGGCGGCGCCCGACCGCTTTCCCGCCTCTGCCCTTCCCGAAGCCCCTGATCTGAGCCTGATTGCCAAGGCGCATGCAAAGGGGCCGGAACATGTGCGGGCCCTTCTGACCGGATATGACGGGACCGAGGTGGAGGAGGCAGGTACCCTGCTTTATGGCAACGCCGAAACCGGCCCCATCGCTATGCCGCCGCCGCTGGTGGACGGGCTTGTTTCCTACCGCGATGGAACGGAAGCAAGCGTGGCGCAGATGTCCGAAGATGTTGCCGCGTTCCTGATGTGGGCGGCGGAACCGAAGATGGTGGCGCGCAAACGCACGGGCTTTGTGTCCGTGGGTTTGCTGATCGTGCTGGCAGGGCTGTTGTGGCTGACCACGCGCGAGGTTTGGCGACGTCAGCCCAGATAGGCGCGCAAGGCGGGCGGCGGATTGTCCAGCAGGCGGGCCGTCGGGGCCGGGGGATGTGCCATTCCGTCCGAAACCACGACCGTCTGGCCTGCAAGCCGCCGCGCGTCGGCGGGATCATGCGTCACCATCAGCACGATCCGCTCCCCTGCCAGTTTGGTCACCAGATCCAGCATGTCTGCCTTCATTGCCGGGCCAAGGGCCGCGAAGGGTTCGTCCAGTGCGAGAACCGGCCTGTCCTGCAACAGTGCGCGGGCCAGCGCCACGCGCCCCTGCTGCCCCCCCGAAAGCTGGGCGGGGCGGCGCGCCTCCATTCCCTGCAACCCGACCTGCGCGAGTGCCTGCGCCACGCGGCTGCGCTGCCTCGCATCAGGCCGCAGGCGGGGGGACAGGCCAAGGCCCACGTTCTGCCCGACCGTCAGGTGCGGAAACAGGTTCTGGTCCTGAAACAGCATCGCGACCGGCCTGCGGTCGGGAGGCAGGCGGCTTATGTCCTGCCCCTCCCACGTGATCCGGCCCGCGGAAAGGGGCACGAAGCCTGCCAGCGCCATCAGCAGCGTGGATTTTCCCGCGCCCGAGGGGCCAAGGATTGCCACCCTCTCCCCCTTTCCGATCTGCCAGTCGGCGATCAGGCGGAAATCGTCCATGCGGATCAAGGTAGCATCAAAGGTCAGAGCCACGGCGGCCTCCCCAGTCGAACAGAAGAAACAGGCCGAAGGACAGCAGAACCAGCAGCAGGGCCGCCGCCGCTGCCTGCTCCATCCGGTAGGCGCCCATCAGCTGCTGGACCAGAAGTGGCAACGTGGGCCCGTCGGGTGCCGCGAACAAGGCGATGACCCCCAGATCACCCATAGACAGCGCGGCCGTGACGCCCGCCGCAAAGCCAAGCGGGCGGCGCAAGCGCGGCAGGACCAGCCAGCGCAGCCGCGACATCCCCCGCAGCCCCAGCGTGTCGGCCAAGGGGCCGTAATCCGCGCGCAAGGCCCCCATGGCGGGCGCAAGGATGCGATAGGCGAAGGGAAGTGCCAGAACCGCGTTCACCAGAAGCGTGACCGGAAGGGCCACCCGCTCGGGCGCGATAAAGGGCCAGATCGCGATGAAAAGGCCCGTACCCATGACGAGGGAGGAGGCGGCCAAGGGCAAAGTGGCCATCAGCCCCATGCCGCGCCCCCCGCCCGCCAGTGCCAAAGCCGCGGCCACCGTCAAGGCGGTGGATCCCAGCGCAACCAGAACCGACCGGCCCGCCGCCGCCCATACGGCCTGCGGCAGATCCATCATCCCCGGAAGCCCCCGCGCCGCGATCATCGCAAGGGGCGAGGCGATGAACAGCGTGGCCAGCATCAGAACCAGCGCATCGGCTATCCGCCGCCAGCCGGGGGGCGCGAAGGCCACCACCCGGTCAAGGCCCTTTCCGAATCCCGGCGGCACGCTCAGCCGCATGGCCAGCAGCACGGCGGCAGCGCAGATCAGGCATTGCAATGCGGCAAGGCTGGCGGTCCGCCCCAGATCGAACTGGAAGCGTAGCGCCTGATAGATCGCAAGCTCCACCGTGGTCGCGCGGGGGCCGCCGCCAAGCGTCAGCGCCACGGCAAAGCTGGTCAGGCAGATGGCGAAGATGACAACGGCCGTTCCGGGCAGGACCTCGCGCAGCATCGGGCGTTCCAGGTGGCGGGCAATGTCGCGCGGCCCGAACCCAAGGGAGAGCGCAAGGCGGAAGCGTTCGGACGGAATCGCCTGCCAGCCCTGAAGGATCAGCCGAACCGCAAGCGGCATGTTCAGGAACACATGCGCCAGCACCACGCCATGCAGGCCATAGATCTGCACGTTGGGCAGCCCCGCCACCCCCAGGGCCCCGTTCAGCAGGCCCGACCGTCCAAAGACGGCCAGCAGCCCCAGAACCGCCACGATCACCGGCAGAAGGAAGGGAGCCCCCAGAAGCGCGATCAACGCCCCGCGTCCGCGAAACCGCCGCCGCGCCAGCGCACGCGCCACCGGCACCGCCAGCAGGACCGACAGGCCCGCCGACACCGCCGCCTGCGTCACCGTAAAGCGAAGGGCGGGCCAGTCCGCGCCCCATCCCCCCTCGGCCCGCCACGCAACAAGCGCCAGCGGCCCAAGGGTCAGGAGCGTGACGATCAGCGCGACAACGCGGCCTGCCATTCGTCAATCGCGGCGTCACGCAGATCCTCCACCTGATCGGGTGGCAGGAACAGGGTCTTTTCAGGGCGGGGCAATCCGGCGAAAGCCTCGGGCAGGTCCACCTCGCGTGCGGGATACATCCAGTTCGTTGTCGCGATCACCTTCTGTGCCTCGTCCGACAGAAGGAAACGCAGGAAATCGTCGGCCAGATCGGGCTGGTCGCTGCCGGCCAGCTTTGCCGCCACCTCCACCTGCAGGTAATGCCCTTCGGTGAAGATCGGCGCGACCTTGCTGGAATTCCCCTCGGCCAGAATGTGATAGGCGGGGGAGGAGGTGTAGGACAGCACCGCATCCGCCTCGCCTTCGGTGAAAAGGCCGTAGGCTTCGGACCAGCCGGGGGTGACGGTCAGGATATTATCGGCAAGCCGTTCCCACATGGCCCCCGCCTGATCGCCATAAGCAGCCTTCATCCACATAACGAGGCCAAGGCCGGGGGTGGAGGAACGTGGATCCTGAATCACCACCCGCAGGTCCGAATCGGCCAGTTCAGCCATGCTGGCGGGGATGGGCATGTTGCGGTTCATCACAAAGCCGAACCAGCCCCAGTCGAAAGGCAGGAAGGTAGAATCTGTCCATTCCACGGGAAGATCGGTGGCGGGCATTCCTTCCAGTGTCGTGAACAAGCCGGACTCGCGGGCGGCCCCCATCAGGTTGGTATCAAGGCCGATGATGACATCGACCTCGCTGCGCGGCCCTTCCAGCCGCAGGCGCGACAGCATTGCCGCGGCATCGCCCGGCGCAACGAAGCGCAGATCGCAGCCGCAGGTCGCTTCGAACGAACGTTCAAGTTCGGGGCCGGGACCCCATTCGGTGACGAAGCTGTCATAGGTCATCGCCGTCAGCACAGGGCGATCCTGGGCAGCGGCCATGGCGGGCAGGAACAGAAAAGCGGACAGAAGGCGCATCATTCCTCCGTTCTGGCGAAGAGGTCCTGCGCTTGCACCTTTCCTCCGCCGGTATGAGCCGGTTCAGGTTCGACGGGTTCGCATCGCATCTCAGCCCGAAGGCACCCCGAGGTTGCGACTGATCTAGGCCCGCCCTGCCGCGCTGTCCAGCGTGAAACGGGTTTTCCAAGGCGCGGCTTTCCCCTATGCCTGCCGTGGATAGGAGACCCGCCATGAGCTTCAACACCTTCGGCCATCTGTTCCGCGTCACGACATGGGGCGAAAGCCACGGACCCGCGCTGGGCGCGACCGTGGACGGGTGCCCCCCCGGCGTTGCGATCGAGGCGGAGGCGATCCAGCATTGGATGGACCGCCGCAAGCCGGGCACCAGCCGTTTCACGACGCAGCGGCGAGAGGCGGACGAGGTGAAGATCCTTTCGGGTGTCTTCGAAGGGCGGTCGACCGGAACGCCGATCCAGCTGATGATCGAAAACACCGATCAGCGGTCCAAGGATTATGGCGATATCGCCACCAGCTTCCGCCCGGGTCATGCCGATGTGGCCTATCACATGAAATACGGGCTGCGCGATTATCGCGGTGGCGGCCGGTCTTCCGCGCGGGAAACGGCGGCGCGGGTGGCTGCGGGCGGGGTGGCGCGTGCGGCGCTGTCGGCACTGGTGCCGGATCTGCGGATCACGGGCATGATGGTGCAGATGGGCCCCCATTCCATCGACCGCGCCCGTTTCGACATGGCAGAGGTGGAAAACAACCCCTTCTGGTGCCCCGATCCCGCCGCCGCAAACCAGTGGGCGGAGTATCTGGACGATCTGCGCAAGGCGCATGATTCCGTTGGTGCCGTTATCGAGCTTGTCGCCTCGGGTGTGCCGGCGGGGCTTGGGGCCCCGCTTTACGGCAAGCTGGATACCGATCTGGCCGCCGCGATGATGTCGATCAATGCCGTGAAAGGGGTGGAGATTGGGGAAGGCATGGCCGCCGCCGCCCTGACAGGCCAGCAAAATGCCGACGAGATGCGGATGGGGCCGGATGGTCCGCACTTCCTGTCAAACCATGCAGGCGGCATTCTCGGTGGCATCTCCACGGGACAGGACGTGGTCGTGCGCTTTGCCGTGAAGCCAACGAGTTCGATCCTGACGCCGCGCCGCACCGTGAACGAGGCGGGCGAGGAGATCGAGCTGATCACCAAGGGCCGGCACGATCCCTGCGTTGGTATCCGGGCCGTTCCCGTGGCCGAGGCGATGATGGCCTGCGTCCTGCTGGATCACCTGCTGCTGGACCGGGGGCAGACGGGCGGCGTGCGCGGCCGCATCGGATAGGAAATCCCAGCGAATTCGGGCCTGGCGCTGAACGCCCTTGTTCTCAGGCGTTTCGTGCGGGCCGGTGGAACATTCGCGATGATGTGACGTTGTTGTGTCAGACAGACCAAGGAGCAGACTCATGGCTGACTTTCGCAACGATCGGGACCTTGACCGGACCCAACCGAAGACCGTCCAGGCTGAACGCTCGGGAAGTTCGATCTTCCTGATCGTGGCAGCTGTTATCGCGCTTCTGGCGATCCTGTGGTTCGCCTTCTCGGGCGGGGATGACGCTGCAACCACCACCGCCCCTACGGCGATGGAGGAAACGACCGCGACCGATCCCACCACCACCACGCCCGCCGTCCCCGAAACGACCATCGCGCCTGAAACGGGTGCAGGTACGGCAACCGGCACCGCGCCATAATGTTTCTGCAGGATTAAGAAGGGCGGCCCTTGGGCCGCCTTTTTTATGCGTGACGCATTTCTTCCAGAACCGCCCGCGCGGCCGCCTGCGGATCTGCCGCCGCGTGGATCGGGCGGCCCATCACGATGTGATCCACCCCGTCGCGTACGGCTTGGGCAGGTGTGGCGGTTCGCTTCTGATCACCCGAAGCCGCACCTGCGGGCCGCACCCCCGGCGTCACGATCAGCTTGCCGGCAGCTTGGGGCAGCGCCCGGATCAGGGCGGCTTCCTGCGGGCTGGCGATGACGCCATCCGCTCCCGCCTCCAGTGCGCGGGCCGCGCGTTCCACGGTGATCTCGACAATGTCGCCGGGGCGGATCAGGTTGGCATCCAGATCGGCACGGTCCAGCGAGGTGAGGATCGTCACGGCAAGGATCTTCGTGTCACTGCCGGATTTTCCCTGCGCTGCGGCGCGCACCACCTGCGGGTCGCCGTGAACCGTCAGAAAGTCCAGCCCATGCTGGGCGATGCCGCGAACCGCCGCCTCGACCGTGGCGCCGATGTCGAACAACTTCATGTCCAGAAAGACGCGCTTGCCGCGTTCATGCTTCAATTCGTTCGCAAGGGCAAAGCCGCCACCGGTCAGCATCCCAAGGCCGATCTTGTAGAAGGACACCGCATCGCCCAGCTTGTCGGCCAGTGTCAGCCCCTGAACCAGGTTGGGTACGTCAAGCGCTACGATAAGGCGGTCGTCGGACATGGGGAAACCTCCGGGGGCTGTGGATCGCGCTGGGGATGGGGCGATCCGGCCCGCCTGTCAACGCGGAAAGCGTTGACACCAGCGCCTGCGCGGTGATCCTTGCCGCAAAAGGGCAGGCACATGCAGATCACGATCACACATGACAGGCCGGAAGGCCCACGTTCGGGACCTGTCACGGTGGGCTGGTTCCTGACATCGGACAAAGGCGCGATCCTGTTTGACCCGCCAGAGCGGCTGATCCAGCGCCCGCCCAACCGGGGTCATGCCAAAAGCGCCGCTCGCTGCCCCGCTGTCGTGCAGATGGAAAGCCGGTACTTCGTGGTGAGGTGCCCCTACGATCTGCATCTGGGATTTGCCCGCGAGGACAAGGGCAAGGCTGTTCTTGTGAACCGGATGGGAACTGCCAGCCCCGTACGCTCCTCCAAGCTGGCGGAGATGGTGACGATGGTGAACGAAAGCGAATGGCGCTTTCCGGATCGTCCGACAGTTCAGCTTTCGCTGCCTTATTGCTTCATCGCGGATGAAACCGTTTATGTCACGCAGGTCGGGACATTCGCGCATTACCGCCCCGATCCGCTGCCGGGGACGATCTTCGGCGGGCGTTTTCCCATCGACCTTTGGCCGCGCCCGCTGATGTGGGCGTTCGAATGGCATGACCTATCAACGGACATCGTCCTTCGGCGGGGAGAGCCGCTGTTCTATGTCCAGTTCGAAGCGGACGGCCCCGACAGGCCGGTGCAGCTTGTCGAGGCCGAGCGGACCGCAGAACTGTCCGCCTATCTGGAGAAGATTTCCGGCGTGGTGAACTACGTCAACCAGACGTTTTCGCTGTTCAAGGCGGCAGAAGCGGCACGCCCGCCGAAGCTGGTCGTGCCGAAAGGCCGTTAAGCGGCCCGTTCCATGCCGTTCCCTTCGACGCGGGCGGCATAAAGGGCTTTGGCGCTGTCCAGCAGGCGCTGGCGAAGGTTCTCGCCGATGCTGGGCTCGGCGGTGCGGATGCGAACTTCGAACGGGACGGGTCGGCCCTCCTCCTTGATCAGAAGGGTCACCATCGCCTCAACCATCCCGAAATCGCGGGCATAGCGGGCATGATCAATCTGTGCAGAAAGTACGCGCATGGCTGTGGTCCTTCATCGTGCTGACCTGTCAACCCCGAATGTTCTTCATTGTTCCGACCCTGACATAAAAGTCGCATCACGACGCAGTGACGCTTGAAAGGGCGATGGAGGTTGCTCATCTGTCCCCTTGAGACCCGTGGGGTGTGCCGCAAGGGCGGGCACCGGGCGCGGGGGCTTGGTAAAAGGAGAATGGCCGATGAATTTGGAAAAGTTCACGGAGCGGTCGCGCGGCTTCTTGCAGGCGGCGCAAACCATTGCAACGCGGGAAAGCCACCAGCGGCTGGCACCCGAGCATCTGCTGAAAGCATTGATGGATGACGATCAGGGGCTTGCCTCGAACCTGATCGCGCGCGCGGGCGGTGACGCCAAGCGGGTGGTGGAGGCTGTCGATCTGGCCGTGGGCAAGCTGCCGAAGGTTTCAGGCGATGCGCAGCCCTTCATGGATCCGGCGCTGGTCCGGGTGCTGGACGAGGCGGAGCAGGTCGCCAAGAAGGCCGGTGACAGCTTCGTTCCGGTGGAGCGTGTGCTGACAGCGCTGGTGCTTGTCGCCTCCAAGGCGAAGGACGCGCTGGTGGCGGGCGGGGTTTCGGCGCAAACGCTGAATGCCGCGATCAACGATATCCGCAAGGGCCGGACAGCCGACAGCGCCAGCGCCGAAGACAGCTTTGATGCGCTGAAGAAATACGCGCGCGATCTGACCGAAGCGGCAGAGCAGGGCCGGATCGACCCGATCATCGGCCGCGACGACGAGATCCGCCGCACGATGCAGGTCCTGTCGCGGCGCACCAAGAACAATCCGGTCCTGATCGGGGAACCGGGCGTGGGCAAAACCGCGATCGCCGAGGGTTTGGCCTTGCGTATCGTGGATGGCGACGTGCCGGAATCGCTGCGCAACAAGCGTCTGATGGCGCTGGACATGGGGTCACTGATTGCCGGCGCGAAATATCGCGGTGAGTTCGAGGAGCGTTTGAAGGCCATCCTGAAGGAGATCGAGGCCGCCGCCGGTGAGATCATCCTGTTCATCGACGAGATGCACACCCTTGTCGGTGCGGGCAAGGCCGATGGCGCGATGGATGCCGCCAACCTGATCAAGCCCGCCCTTGCGCGGGGGGAGCTGCATTGCGTCGGCGCGACCACGCTGGATGAATACCGCAAGTACGTGGAAAAGGACGCCGCCCTTGCCCGCCGCTTCCAGCCCGTGATGGTGGAGGAGCCGACGGTGGAGGATACGATCTCCATCCTGCGTGGCATCAAAGAGAAGTATGAGTTGCACCACGGTGTGCGGATCTCGGACTCGGCACTTGTCGCGGCATCGACCCTGTCGCACCGTTACATCACCGACCGCTTCCTGCCGGACAAGGCGATCGACCTCGTGGACGAAGCCGCGTCCCGGCTGCGGATGGAGGTGGATTCCAAGCCCGAGGAGCTGGACGCGCTGGACCGGCAGATCCTGCAGATGCAGATCGAGCAGGAGGCGCTGAAGAAGGAAGACGATGCAGCCTCTCAGGACCGGCTGGAACGGCTTGAAAAGGATCTGGGCGATCTGCGCGACCGCGCGGCAACCATGACCGCCAAGTGGCAGGCCGAACGGGACAAGCTGCAAGCCTCGCGCAATACGCAGGAACAGCTGGACCGTGCGCGGGCCGAACTGGACGTTGCCAAGCGCGAGGGCAACTTCGCCAAGGCGGGGGAGCTGCAATACGGCACCATTCCCGCGCTGGAAAAGCAGCTGGCCGAAGCGGATGCGTCCGATGGCCTGATGGTGGAGGAAGCCGTCCGCCCCGAACAGATCGCCGAGGTGGTGGAACGCTGGACCGGCATCCCCACATCCAAGATGCTGGAAGGGGAGCGTGAGAAGCTGTTGAAGATGGAGGACGAGCTTGGCCGCCGCGTCATCGGGCAGAAGCAGGCTGTGACGGCGGTGGCGAATGCCGTGCGCCGCGCGCGGGCGGGGCTGAACGATGAAAACCGTCCGCTGGGCAGCTTCCTGTTCCTTGGCCCGACGGGCGTGGGCAAGACCGAGCTGACAAAGGCCGTTGCCGAATACCTGTTCGACGACGATCAGGCGATGGTCCGCATCGACATGAGCGAGTTCATGGAGAAGCACGCCGTCGCCCGGCTGATCGGGGCGCCTCCCGGCTATGTCGGGTATGACGAAGGCGGGGTGCTGACCGAGGCTGTGCGGCGCCGTCCCTATCAGGTGGTGCTGTTCGACGAGGTGGAGAAAGCGCATCCGGACGTGTTCAACGTTCTGCTTCAAGTTCTGGACGATGGCGTGCTGACCGATGGTCAGGGCCGGCGGGTGGATTTCAAGCAGACGCTGATCGTTCTGACCTCCAACCTCGGTGCGCATGCGCTGAGCGTTCTGCCGGACGGGGGCGACTCATCGGCGGCACGTGCGGCCGTGATGGAAGCGGTGCGCGGGCATTTCCGCCCTGAATTCCTGAACCGTCTGGACGAGACGATTATCTTCGATCGTCTGGGGCGCGCCGACATGTCGGGTATCGTCGATATCCAGCTGCGGCGGCTTGAAGCGCGCCTTGCGCAGCGCAAGATCGCGCTGGATCTGGATGCAGCGGCGAAGGACTGGCTTGCCGAGGAAGGGTATGATCCCGTCTTCGGTGCCCGCCCGCTGAAGCGCGTGATCCAGCGGCACATTCAGGACCCGCTGGCCGAGATGATCCTGTCGGGCGATGTGGGGGATGGCCAGACCATCCACATCAGCGCCGGCGCGGAGGGCCTCATCATCGGCGACCGTGTCTCCGCCTCGCGGCGGGACCGGCCGCAGGACGCAGTGGTGCATTAAGAATGGGGGCGCGGGTTGATCCCGCGCCCTACGCATTCGTGACGTGAATTTTCTTGGTGTTGCGCAGTTTCCTGCCAACATCAGCGGAAAGGGAGGACGCCCATGTTCCGCAATGATCTGAATTGGTCCGATGTGACGCCGAAGGCAAAGTGGTTGAACCGCAGGCAGATCATGGCTGCAGGGGCGGCCACGATGATTGCGCCGCGCGCTTTAGCGGCCAGTTATTCCACCACCGAAAAGCCCAACACCTTCGAAGAGATCACGAACTACAACAACTTCTATGAATTCGGGCTGGATAAATCCGATCCGGCCCGCAATGCCGGTCAACTGACGATCGATCCTTGGTCCATCCAGATCGACGGGCTGGTCGAACGCCCCGGCAATTACGATCTGGCCGACGTGATGGCGATGGGCCCGATCGAGGAGCGGATCTATCGCTTCCGCTGCGTCGAGGCATGGTCGATGGTGATTCCCTGGAACGGCTTCCAGCTGTCACATCTGCTGGACCGTGTGGGGGTGCAGCCTTCTGCCCGCTATGTTTCATTCGAAACGCTGTTTCGGCCGGAGGAGATGCCGGGACAGCGGCAGGGCTTTCTTGACTGGCCCTATCGTGAAGGCTTGCGGCTGGACGAGGCGATGCACCCGCTGACCCTCATGGCGACCGGCCTTTACGGAGAGCCGATGCCGAAGCAGAACGGTGCGCCGATCCGTTTGGTGGTTCCGTGGAAATACGGCTTCAAATCGATTAAAAGCATAGTGAAGATCACGCTGACGGCCGATCAGCCCGTGAACACGTGGAAGCGGACGAACCACCGTGAATACGGCTTTTACGCCAATGTGAATCCGAACGTCAGCCATCCTCGCTGGTCGCAGGCGACCGAGCGGCGGATTGGCGGCGGGCTGTTCAACAGCCGGGAGGATACGGTGATGTTCAACGGATACGGCGATCAGGTGGCCAGCCTTTATTCGGGGCAGGATCTGGCGAAGGACTATTAAGTGCAAAGGATCAACACCGCGCTGCGGCGGCTGCCGACCGGGGTCATCTATCTTCTAGGCCTCGTGCCACTGGGATGGCTGGTGTTGCGTGGTGTGCTGGGGGATCTGGGCGTCGATCCGGTGCGAACGGTCGAACATGACCTTGGCCTGCGTGCGTTGCAATGGATCGTGTTGGGGCTGGCCATCAGTCCGCTGCGCTGGCTGACAGGCATCAACCTTGTCCGGTTTCGCCGCGGGATAGGATTGGTTGCCTTCTTCTATGCAGCCCTGCATCTGACGGCGTGGCTTCTTCTGGACGTGCAGCTGAACTGGCCGCAGATATGGGACGATATCCTGCGCCGTCCGTACATCACCGCGGGAATGGGCGCGCTGATCCTGATGTTGCCTTTGGCACTCACCTCCAACAACCGGTCCATCAGGTGGCTCGGCAGGCGTTGGCAGAAGCTGCACAGGCTTGTTTATGTGGCGGCTGTGGCGGGGGCCCTGCATTTCCTTCTGGTAGGAAAAGTCTGGGTCGGCGAGGCGTTGATCTACTTGTCTCTGGTGGCGATTCTGCTGGCACTGCGGGTGACGCATCACCGACTTCAGTGGCCCTGAGATACAACATAGTGTGTCCGGGGGTGTGAGGCACAAGATATAGTGTTCTTAGAAGTTTTTCATGGCTGTCGCACGATTTTTGCATTTTTCCTCTTGCGGGTTTTGAGTTGTCTCCGTAAATAC
>NZ_ML137219.1:0-123929 GCF_004015795.1 Falsirhodobacter deserti
CAGGATGGTCGTGCCATGCAATGTGGGGCTTCCCACCATGGGAAGGTCAAGCCTTGATTTTGCCGCTTGACCTTCCCACCATTGGAAGCCCCACTTGTGACGGGACTGCACCGAAATCCCGAAAGGCCACGGCATGTCCACCGCCAGCCCCACCGTCTTCAGCCTGCCCATCACCGGCCTCAGCTGCGCTTCTTGCGTGGGGCGGGCCGAAAGGGCGCTGGCCGCCGTTCCCGGCGTATCTGCCGCCAGCGTCAACCTTGCCACCGAACGGGCCGAGGTGCGGCTTGCCGCGCCCGTGCCCACCGCCACACTGGTCAGGGCCGTGACCGATGCCGGATACGGCGTGCCCACCACCACGACCGAACTGCTGGTGGAGGGGATGAGCTGCGCATCCTGCGTGGGCCGCGTGGAACGGGCGCTGGCAGATACCGCAGGCGTGACGGAAGTGGCCGTGAACCTTGCCACCGAACGCGCCACCGTCACGGGCGTTGCCCCTGCGGCGCAGCTTGTGCAGGCCATCGCCGCCGCAGGCTACCCTGCCCGCCCCGCCACGACCGAAGCCGGGGATGAAACCGCCGCCCGCCGCGATGCCGAACAATCGCACCTGAAGCGCGACCTGATCATGGCCGCCGCACTGGCCGTTCCGGTTTTCGTGCTGGAGATGGGATCGCACGTCATTCCCGGAATGCATGATCTGGTGATGGCCACACTGGGCGATGCAAGCTGGTATCTGCAATTCGTGCTGACAACGCTGGTGCTGGCGCTGCCGGGGCGGCGCTTTTACCGCAAGGGGATCCCGGCGCTGATGCGGCTGGCGCCCGACATGAACTCTCTTGTCGCGGTGGGCACGCTTGCTGCTTTCGCCTATTCGGTCATGGCCACCTTTGCGCCCGCGCTGCTGCCCGCCGGCACCGTTCACGTCTATTACGAGGCGGCGGCCGTCATCGTCGTGCTGGTCCTGCTTGGCCGCTGGCTGGAGGCGCGGGCAAAGGGCCGCACCTCGGACGCGATCCGCAGGCTGGTGGGCCTTCAGGCGAAAACCGCGCGGGTGCGCCGGGGCGGCACCCTGTCCGACCTTCCCATCAACGAGGTTGTGGAGGGCGACATCATCGACCTGCGCCCCGGAGAGCGGGTCCCCGTGGACGGGCTGGTGACGGCGGGCGAAAGCTATGTCGATGAATCCATGATCACGGGCGAACCCGTTCCCGTGGCGAAATCGGCCCGAAGCCCCGTCGTGGCCGGCACGGTGAACGGCAACGGCGCGCTGACCTTCCGCGCCACCGGCGTGGGCGAGGCGACGATGCTGGCCCAGATCATCCGCATGGTGCAGCAGGCGCAGGGGTCAAAGCTGCCGATGCAGGCACTGGTGGACCGGGTGACGATGTGGTTCGTGCCCGCCGTCATGGCGGCGGCGGCTGTCACCTTTCTTGTCTGGCTGGTTCTGGGTCCGCAGCCCGCACTTGGCCTTGCGCTGGTGAACGCGGTGGCGGTGCTGATCGTGGCCTGCCCCTGCGCGATGGGTCTTGCCACGCCCACCTCCATCATGGTCGGCACGGGGCGCGGGGCGGAACTGGGCATCCTGTTCCGCAAGGGCGAGGCATTGCAGCGCCTGCGCGATGCCCGTGTCGTGGCGCTGGACAAGACCGGCACGCTGACCGGAGGCCGCCCTGCCCTGACCGATCTGGAACCGGCACCGGGATTTGACCGCGTTCGCGTCCTGACCCTTGTTGCCGCGGCCGAGGCGGGGTCCGAGCATCCCGTCGCCCGCGCCGTCGTTCGCGCCGCCGAGGCCGAGGGCCGCCTCCTGCCGCAGGCGCATGGCATGCAAGCCGTCACCGGTTTCGGCATTCGCGCAACGGTGGATGGCCATGCCGTCGCCGTGGGGGCCGCGCGCTTCATGCGCGATCTGGGGCTGGACGTGTCGGCGCTTGATGACGCCGCCGCCCGCATGGGAACCGACGGCAAGACGCCTTTCTATGCCGCGATCGACGGGCGGCTTGCCGCCATCATGGCCGTGGCCGATCCCATCCGCGCCACCACCCCGCAGGTGATCGAAGCGCTGCACCGGCAGGGCCTGACCGTCGCGATGATCACCGGCGATGCCACCCGCACGGCCGAGGCCATCGCCCGCCGCCTTGGCATCGACACCGTCATGGCCGAGGTTCTGCCCGCCGGCAAGGCCGACGCCATCCGCCAGCTTCGCGCGCAGCACGGCCCCGTCGCCTTTGTGGGCGACGGCATCAACGACGCCCCTGCACTCGCCGAGGCGGATGTGGGCATCGCCGTCGGCAGTGGCACGGACGTGGCCATCGAATCCGCCGATGTGGTGCTGCTGTCGCGCGGGCTGGCCGCGCTTGGGTCTGCGATCGGGCTGTCGCGCGCCACCATCGGCAACATCCGCCAGAACCTGTTCTGGGCATTCATCTACAACGTCGCGCTGATCCCGGTGGCGGCGGGCCTGCTTTATCCGGCATGGGGCGTGCTGCTGTCGCCGGTCCTTGCGGCGGGGGCGATGGCGCTGTCCAGCGTGTTCGTGCTGGGCAATGCGCTGCGGTTGAAACGCTTTGGCGGGGGAATGGCATGAATATCGGGCAGGCGGCGAAAGCCTCGGGCGTTTCGGCCAAGATGATCCGCTATTACGAACAGATCGGGCTGATCCCGAAGGCCGATCGCACGCTGTCAGGCTATCGCGATTATGGCGAGGCCGAGGTGCATATGCTGCGCTTCATCCGGCGCGGTCGGGATCTGGGCTTTTCGGTGGCCGAGATTTCGGACCTTCTCAGCCTGTGGCGCGACGGGTCTCGCCAAAGCGGCGATGTGAAGCGCATCGCCCTTGGCCATATTGCCGGGCTGAACGAAAAGATCGCCCGCCTGCAACAGATGGCCGACACGCTGCAAACGCTGGTGTCGTGCTGTTCGGGCGATCACCGGCCCGATTGCCCGATCCTTGCCGATCTGGAAGGCAGCGCGGAACGCAAGGCCTAGGCATCCGCGTTGCCACGGAAACCGGAGATTGCCATGTCCCTTGACCGCTTCCGCACCGCCCAGGACCGCATCTGGCCCACCCCCCTGACCGAGCTTCGGGCAGGGCACAAGCAAAGCCACTGGATGTGGTTCGTGTTTCCCCAGCTTCGCGGCCTTGGCCGGTCCGAAACCGCCCGCTTTTACGGTATCGCAGGGCAGACCGAGGCCGCCGCCTATCTGGCCGATCCGCTTTTGTCGCAGCGCCTGACCGAGGCGGCCGAAGCGATGCTGGCCAATCGCGGCACCCCCGCCGCCCGTATTTTGGGCGAGGTGGACGCGATGAAGTTACGCTCCTCGGCCACGCTGTTCGCGCAGGCGGGGGGCGGCCCTGAATTCACCGCCCTTCTTGATGCCTTCTTCGACGGGCCGGATGACGCGACGCTGCGCCTTCTGGCCTAGAGCAGCCCGCCGAAGTGGAAGGCCTTGGTTTCAAGGTATTCCTCGATGCCCTCCTGGGCGCCCTCGCGGCCAAGACCCGAGGATTTGACCCCCCCGAAAGGTGCCTCGGCATGGCTGACGGCGCCGGTGTTCAGCCCGACGAGGCCAAATTCCAGCGCCTCGCCCACGCGGAAGGCGCGGGCCATGTCGCGCGTGAAGAAATAGGCCGCAAGGCCGAAGGGCGTTCCGTTGGCGATGGCCAGCGCCTCTTCCTCGGTTTCGAAGCGGAAGATGGGGGCGACGGGGCCGAACGTTTCCTCCGAGGCCAGCCGCATGTCTGTTCTTGCCCCAACCAGCACCACCGGATCGGCATAGGCATCGCCCAGATCGCGCGCGGCGGTGGCCCTTGTCGCGCCCTTTGCCAGCGCATCGGCCACATGGGCGTTGATCTTGTCGATGGCGGCGGAATTGATCATCGGGCCGATGGTTGTTCCCTCTTCGGTTCCGGGGCCGACCTTCAGCGCATCGACGCGCTTTGCCAGCGCCGCGACAAAGGCATCGTGGATGCCGGCCTGCACAAGAATGCGGTTGGCGCAAACGCAGGTCTGCCCGCCATTGCGGAACTTCGACACCATCGCCCCTTCAACCGCCGCGTCCAGATCGGCATCGTCGAACACGATGAAGGGGGCGTTGCCGCCCAGTTCCAGCGACATGCGCTTCAGCGTCGGGGCGCATTGCTGCGCCAGAAGCGCACCCACCCGCGTCGATCCGGTGAAGGACAGCTTGCGGATCACGGGGCTGGCGGTCAGCGTGGCGCCGATCACCTCGGGCCGGCCGGTCAGGATGTTCAGAACGCCCGCCGGAACGCCCGCCCGTTCGGCCAGAACCGCCATTGCCAGCGCGGAATAGGGCGTGAAGTCCGACGGCTTGACCACCATCGTGCAGCCCGCCGCCAGCCCCGGTGCCACCTTGCGCGTGATCATCGCGATGGGAAAGTTCCACGGGGTGATGATCGCGCAAACGCCCACCGGTTCCTTCATCGCGAAGATCTTCTTGCCCGCCACGGGGGACGGGATGATGGACCCGTTGATCCGCCGCGCCTCTTCGGCGAACCAGCGCAGGAACGACGCGCCATAGACCACCTCGCCCCGCGCCTCGGCCAGGGGCTTGCCCTGTTCGGCGGTCAGGATCTGCGCCAGATCGTCTGCGTGATCCAGCATCAGGTGGTACCAGCGCATCAGGATGTCGGCGCGGTCGGCATGGCTGCGTGCCTTCCAAACCGTCATCGCATGTTCGGCGGCGGTGATGGCTTGAGTGGTTTCATCCGCCGTGCAATCGGGCATGGTGCCGATCACTGCGCCGGTGGCGGGGTTTGTCACCTGCATGTCGGCGCGGGCAATCCACGTGCCATCGATCAGGGCTGCCTGCCGCAGCAGGTCGGGATCGGCAAGGTTCATGCCAGCTCCTCCATGATAGCTGCGGTGATGGCATCGGTGCCGTGCGATCCGGGGCGGATGCCGATGCCCCGCGCGGTCACGGCCTGCACCGCCGTCAGGATGGCCGAGGCGGCGACGCCCTCGCCCAGATGTTCCAGCATCATCGCGCCCGACCAGATCGCGGCGATGGGGTTCGCGATGTTGCGGCCCGCGATGTCGGGGGCCGATCCGTGAACAGGCTCGAACATCGAAGGAGCACTGCGGTCGGGGCAGATATTGGCCGATGCGGCAAAGCCGAGGCCACCCTGGATGGCCGCACCCAGATCGGTCAGGATATCGCCGAACAGGTTGGAGGCGACGACCACGTCCAGATCCTGCGGTGCCATCACCATCTTGGCCGCCATCGCGTCGATATGCATGTGGCTGACGGTCACGTCCGGATAGTCGGCGGCGAGTTCCGTCGTCACCTCGTCCCAGAAGACCATGGAATATTTCTGCGCATTCGATTTGGTGACCGAGGTCAGGTGCCCCCGCCGCGCGCGCGCCTGTTCGAACCCGAAGCGGAGGATGCGCTCCACCCCCTTGCGGGTGAAGATGGCGCTTTCCACCGCCACCTCGTTGTCGCGGCCCTGATGGACGCGCCCGCCCGCGCCGGAATATTCCCCTTCGGTGTTTTCGCGGATGCACAGGATGTCGAAACCGCTTGCCTTCAGCGGCCCTTCGACACCGGGCAGCAGGCGGTGCGGACGGATGTTCGCATATTGGTCGAACGCCTTGCGGATCGGCAGCAGCAGCCCGTGAAGCGAAACGCTGTCGGGCACGGTCGCGGGCCAGCCAACGGCGCCAAGGAAGATGGCGTCGAAGGCGCGCAACTGGTCGATCCCGTCTTCGGGCATCATGCGGCCGGTCGCCAGATATGTCTCGCACGACCAGTCAAAGCGCGTGGGGGCCAGCGCGAAACCGTGCTTGGCGGCGGCGGCCTGCAGCACCTGCATCGTCGCATCGGTCACATCCACGCCGATGCCGTCACCGGGAATAAGCGCGATCTTGTGGGCGGGCATCGTCATCTCCTTCAAAGGTCGATCAGGACGGATTTGGTGCGGCGGTTCGCGGCAAACGCCTCGCGCCCCAGATCCTTGCCAAGGCCAGAGGCCTTCCAGCCCCCCGTCGGCAGGATATGATCGCGCGAACGGCCATAGCGGTTGACCCAGACCGTCCCCGCCTCCAGCCGCCGCGTGCAGCGCAGGGCGCGCGACAGATCGCGCGTGAACAGGCCGGCACAAAGGCCATAGGTGGGATGGGCGGCAAGCTGCATCGCCTCGTCCTCGGTCTCGAAGGTCTGGAAGGTGGCGACGGGGCCGAAAATCTCTTCGGTCACGGCGGGGTTGGTGGCCGAAACGCCCGCAATCAGCGTGGGGCGATAAAAGCTGCCCACGCGATCGAACCGCCCGCCGCCGCAAAGGATCTCTCCCCCCTGCGCCCGCGCGGCCTGCACGATCCCGTCGATCCGCTGAAGCTGGGGCTCCGAGATGATGGGGGAAAAGCCTGCCTCCTCCTCCCACGTTGCGGCCGGGGCGGGGCGGGCGAAACGTTCGGCCAGCTTCGCCGCCAGCGCATCAGCGATGCCCCGCTGCACGAGGATGCGCGAGCCTGCCACGCAGAACTGCCCCGCATTGGGCAGGATGCCGCGTTCAAGACAGTCCGCCGCCAGGTCAGGATCGGCATCATCGAACACGACCATCGGGCTTTTTCCCCCAAGCTCCAGCGTCATGGGCTTGATGCCGGTGCGGGCGATGTTTTCCATGATGGCGGCACCGGCGCGGGTCGATCCGGTGAAGGAAACCTTGTCGATGCCGGGATGGGCCGTGATGGCCGTGCCCGTCACCGCCCCGTCGCCCAGCACCACGTTCACCAGCCCCGCCGGAATGCCCGCACGCACCGAAAGTTCGGCCATGTAAAGGGTGGAAAAGGGCGTCATCTCGGACGGCTTCAGAACCACCGCGTTGCCCGCCGCCAGCGCGGGCCCCAGCTTCCAGCCCGCCATGGAGATGGGGAAGTTCCACGGTGCGATCGCCCCCACCACGCCGTAAGGTTCGGCGGCGATGAAGCCGAAGCTGCCATCGCCCGTCGGGACCAGATCGCCGCCTTCCTTGTCGGCGAATTCGGCAAAGAAGCGGATCTGTTCGGCCGTGACCGCCACATCGCCCGTCAGCGCATGCGAAACGGGCCGGGATGAACAGACGGCCTCCAGCCGGGCAAGCGTCAGGGCTTCGGCCTCGATCAGGTCGGCCCAGCGGTGCAGCGCGGCCAGCCTTTCGCGCGGCCGCAGCCCGCTCCACCCCGAGACGGCCAGCGCCTGCCGCGCCGCCCCCACCGCACGATCCACCATCGCGGCATCGGCCACCGGCACCCGCGCAATCACCGCGCCGGTGGAGGGGGCGCGCACCTCCATCGCTGCCGTATCGCGCACATATTCGCCGCCGATGAAATGGGCGCAGGGCAGGGTCAGATCAGCGGGGGAAAAGGCAAGCGTCATGGTATCCTCGCGGAAGCGTCGCCATCAGGATGGCGCGGGGGGCAAAGCGGAAGCTGCCGAAACCGGCGGCTGCACGGCACGGCGCGCGGCAAGCCGTGGCCCGCGCCGAATATCCTGCCGTCAGAACTTCGCCACCTTACCCCATTGGCTGCTGCGGAACCGGTCCAGCCGGTATTGCGCGGTTGCGGTGATCGGCTTGCGCCCCAGAACCATGTCAGCCACCAGATGCCCCACCCCCGGCCCGATGCCGAAGCCGTGGCCCGAAAGGCCCGCCGCCAGAACCAGGCCCGGAATGCCGGTATCGGCATCGATCACCGGCACGCCATCGGGCGTGCTGTCGATGAAACCGGCCCAGCTTGCCTGCACCGGAACATCGCGCAGCGCCGGAAGCAGCCGCCGCGCGCGCGCCAGCGTTTCGGCCACAAGCCGGGCCGAGGGGGCGGGATCCAGCACGCGCATCCGTTCCATCGGCGTGGGGCGGTCCATCGCCCAGTGGCGGCGCGTCTCGAAGCCCGCGCGCCAGCCCTGCATCCCGCCGGGCGACAGCGCCCGCCAGCGCCGCGCGAACATCGGCAGGAATTGCCGTGCGTGGTGCAGCATTGCCGGCGTCGGGTCCACGTTCGCGCGTCCGGATATGGCCAGCGTATGCCCGCCATCCCCCCGCCGCGTGACGGAAACGGCGGCCGTGTGCAGGGCGGGCGGCACCCCTTCCGCCCCCGGCGCGATGGACAGGATCGAACTGCGGACCGAGGCTTGCGGGAAGGAAATGCCCATCCGGTGCATGAAGCTGCCCGCCCATGCCCCGCCCGCAACCACCACAACGGGGGTGCGGATCGTGCCGCGTTCGGTGATCACCCCGCATACGCGCCCGCCTGCAAGCTCCACCCCCCGCGCGGCGCAGGACTGGATGACGTGGCCGCCATGCCGGACGATCCCGCGCGCGATCACGGGCACGGCGCGGGCGGGATCGGCGGTGCCGTCGCTGGGCGACCACACGCCCCCCAGCCACGGCTTGCCGGTGGCCGCGCCCCGCTCTGCCGCCTCGGCCGCGGTCAGCATCCGCGTGTCGATCCCCTCGCCGCGGGCGAAGCGCCCCCATGTGGCCCAGCCCTCGATCTCGGCCTCGTTGTCGGAAAGATACAAAAGACCGCAGCGGCGAAAGCCCGTATCCTCGCCCAGATCGGCGGCGATGTTTTCCCAAAGGGCAAGGCTGCGGGTGGAAAGCGGCAGTTCGCGCGCGTCGCGGTTCTGCTGGCGGCACCAGCCCCAGTTGCGGCTGGACTGTTCGGCCCCCACGCGCCCTTTTTCCAGCAGCACCACCTTCTGCCCCGCCCGCGCCAGCCAGTAAGCCGCCGAAACGCCCGCGATGCCGCCGCCGATCACCACGCAATCGGCCTCGGGCGGCAGGGCATTATCGGTTTCGATCTGCAAAAGCGGGGCGGGCATGGCACTCTCCGGTCGTTGTTGGGGCCAGCATAGCGGGCATGGCGCAGCGGCATCTGCCGCATCTTCGCGCCAAAGCGGCATTTCCTTTCGAACGGCGTGGCTTGGCAAGCCCTTCGATCTGCCGCAGAAAAAGCAAAACAGGAAGGACACTGCCATGACGCCGCGCCTCAAACTCGACCGTATCGACGTCAAGATCCTGGCCGAGCTGCAGCGGAACGGGCGCATCACCAACGTGGAGCTTGCCGATCTGGTCGCGCTGTCGCCTTCGCCCTGCCTGATGCGGGTAAAGAAATTGCAGCAGGCGGGATATATCACCGGCTATTCCGCGCTGATCGACGTGGCAAAGCTGGGCGACACGCTGACCGTGTTCACCGAGTTCACGCTGAAGAACCACCGGCAGATCGACTTCGCCCGCTTCCAGGAGGCGCTGGAAAAGGTGGACAGTTGCATCGAATGCCACCTCGTTTCGGGGGGCTATGATTACCTGGCGAAGTTCGTCACCTCTGGCATCGTGGATTACCAGACCATCATCGAAGGGCTGATCGACCGCGAAGTGGGGATCGACAAGTATTTCAGCTTCGTCGTCATGAAGACGCCCTTCGTGAAAACCCAGATCCCCCTGACGCGCCTGTTCGCCGACCGCATCTAGCGGTTGGCGAACTGCGCCACCAGTTCGGGATCCTGTTCCAGCCCCTTCAGCCAGCCCGTATCCAGCTTCGGGATGGAGGAGATGAGAAGCCGCGAATAGGGATGCGTTGCATCGGCCGACATGCGGGCGGCGGGCAGCGCCTCCACCACGCGGCCCTTCAGCATGACCAGAACCTCGTCGCAGATCGCCTCCACGGTGGAAAGATCGTGGCTGATGAACATGTAGGACAGGCCAAGCTCTCGCTGCAGCTCCTTCAGCAGATCAAGGATTGCCGCCGCCACGACCGTATCCAGCGCCGAGGTGATCTCGTCGCAAAGGATCAGTTCGGGTTCGGCGGCAAGTGCGCGGGCAAGGTTCACCCGCTGCTTCTGGCCGCCCGAAAGCTCTGACGGAAGGCGGTGGCGCAGGGCGGTGGGCAGGTGCACCATTTCCAGCAGCTCGGCCACGCGTGCGTCGCGCGCGGCACCCTTCAATCCGTGATAGAAGGTCAGCGGGCGCCCAAGGATCGCCCCCACCGATTGCGCCGGGTTCAGCGCCGTGTCGGCAAGCTGGAACACGATCTGCACGCGGCGAAGCTGGTCCTTGCTGCGCTGGCGCAGGTCGGGATTCAACACCTCGCCGTCCAGCAGCATGTCGCCGCGATAACAGGGAAGAATGCCTGCGATGGCGCGTGCCAGCGTGGATTTGCCCGAACCCGATTCCCCGATCACGCCAAGATTGCGCCCCCGTTCCAGTTGCAGGCTGACATTCTGCAACACCTTCGCGGCGGGCTTTCCGTCCCGGATCACGCCATATCCGGCACAAAGATCGTCCACACGCAGGATGGGGCGCGCCCGCTCTGCCGGGGTGGCGGACACGTGCGGCACGGGTTCGAACGCATCCAGAAGCTGGCGGGTATAGGGATGTGCCGGCGCGTTCAGGATCTGCTCGGTCGTGCCTTCCTCCTGAACCTCGCCGCCGCGCAGAACAATGATGCGGTCGGCGATCTGCGCCACCACGGCCAGATCGTGGCTGACGTAAACCCCCGCCATTCCGCCCTTCGCCATGACGGAGCGGAAGGCGCGCAGCACCTCGATCTGGGTGGTCACGTCCAGCGCGGTTGTCGGTTCGTCAAAGATGACAAGCTGCGGATCGCCGATCAGCGCCATCGCCGCCGAAAGGCGCTGCAACTGGCCCCCCGAAACCTGGTGCGGATACCTGTTCCCGATCCGGTCGGGATCGGGCAGGGCCAAGGCGCGGAACAGCTCGCGCGCCTTCGCCTCGGCCTTGGCGCGGGGCATCAGGCGGTGGATGGCCGTCACCTCCACCACCTGGTCCATGATCCGCTGCGACGGGTTGAAGGCCGCCGCCGCCGATTGCGGAACATAGGACACCTCGGTCCCGCGCAGGGCGGCGCGCTGGCCTTCGGTCATTCCCGTCACGTCATGGCGGCCCACGCGGATGGTGCCGCCCTGGATGGCGCAGCCCGTGCGCGCATGCCCCATCAGCGACAGCGCGATGGTTGTCTTGCCCGAACCGGATTCCCCGATCAGGGCCACGATTTCACCCGGCGCGATATCGAAGCTGACGCCGCGGATGATCTCCACCTTCCGCTTGGCGTCGGTGACGGCGCCGATCCGCAGATCGCGCACACAAACCAGGGGTTCGCTCATCATTCGCTCCTGTCGCGTATACGGGTGGGAAGGTTGTCGATGAACATGTTGACCGAGATGGTCAGCGAGGCGATGGCCACCGAAGGGAAGATCACGGCGGGGGCGCCAAGGCTCAGCCCCTCGATATTCTCGCGCACAAGGCCACCCCAGTCGGCGTTGGGGGGCTGCACGCCAAGGCCAAGAAAGGACAGGCCCGACAGAACCAGAACGATGAACACGAACCGCAGGCCAAGATCGGCCAGAACGGGGCCAAGGATGTTGGGAAACACCTCGCGCAGGATGATGTGGCCGAAGCCTTCGCCCCGCGCACGGGCCACCGTCACGAAATCCATGGTGTTGACGTTCACCGCCAGCGCCCGCGCAAAGCGATAGGACCCGGGCAGGTAGATCACGGCCAGCGTCAGGATCAGCACGGGGATGGACGATCCGACCGCCGCCACCACGACCAGCCCGAACAGAAGCGAAGGGATGCCGTTGAACGCATCCAGCAGCCGCGACAGAAGCATGTCGAACCAGCCGCCCGTCACCCCCGCGATCATGCCAAGGATCACGCCGCCCGCGCAGGCCAGCACCACCGCCGCCGCGGCGATGCCGACGGTGTATCGCGCCCCCATGATCACGCGCGAAAGGATGTCGCGGCCAAGATAATCGGTGCCCATCCAGAACTGCCCGTTGACCGGCCCGAAATAGTTCCAGTCCACCATGTCGCCGGGGGCATAGGGCGTGATCCACGGCCCGATCAGCGCGATCACCACCCAGAACAGGATCACGGCAAGGCCGATGCGCCCCGCCCAGTTGAAGGAATATCCCAGCCGCGCCGGGGTCGGAATGCGAAGGGGCAAGGACATCAACGGCGCAACCTCGGGTTCGACAACATTGCAATGACATCGGCCAGCGTGATCAGCAGCAGATAGCTGATGCAGAAGATCATCGCGCAGCTTTGGATCAGGGGCAGATCGCGCGTGGCCACCGCATCCACCATCAGCTTGGCCACGCCGGGATAGTTGAACACCGTTTCCACGATGATCACCCCGCCCACCAGGTATGACAGCGACAGCGCGACAGCGTTCGCGATCGGGCCAAGCGCGTTCGGCAGCGCATGGCGCAGAACCATCCGCCTGCGCGATGCACCCTTCAGCAGCGCCATTTCAACGTAAGGGGTGTTGATCGTCTCGATCACGGCGGCGCGGGTCATGCGGATCATCTGGGCCGAAACGACGAATGTCAGCGTGATGACCGGCATGGCATAGGCGCGCAGCATTGCGCCAAGACTGTCCACGTTCACGCCGTAGCTCAGCGCCGGAAGCCAGTCCAGCCAGACCGCGAAGATCAGCACGGCAAGCGTTGCCACCATGAATTCCGGCACCGAGATGACGGAGATGGTCAGCATCGACACCGCCCGGTCCAGAAGCGATCCGCGCCACATCGCCGCTGCGATGCCCAGCGTCAGCGCAAGCGGCACGCAAACCAGCGTGACGATGCCGGCAAGGCGCAGCGTATTGGCCAGCCGGCCGGCCAGAAGATCGGCCACCGCCATGTTGTTGGCATAGGACATGCCAAGATCGCCCTGCGCCAGCCCTGCCAGCCATGACAGGAAGCGGGTGAAGGCAGGCTCGTCCAGGCCCATCGCGGTACGCAGGCCGGCCACCGCCTCGGGGGTGGCCGACTGGCCCAGAAGGATTTCAGCCACGTCGCCGGGCAGCAGTTCGGTCGCGAAAAACACGGCAAAAGACACGATCACCAGCGTGATGGCGGCGATGCCAAGACGCTGGCCGACCAGAAGCCATGTGGTTGCGGAGCGTAGCATGTCGCGCCTCCGTCGGAAGGGAAGTTGCCCCGCGCGGCACCCGCGCGGGGATCGGCATCAGGCTTCCAGCCAGACATTCTCGGCGAAGGCGTAACCCATCTGCCCGCCCAGCGGGTTCGGCCGCAACCCTTTCAGCTTGCTGGAAAGCCCGTCCACGTTGGACAGATAGGCCGGGATGACGGTGCCCGCCTCGTTCGCGACCATTTCCTGCATGTCCCAGTAGATGTCGCGCCGCAGGTTTTCATCCAGCGATCCGCGCGCCTCCGTCAGCATGGCGTCGAACTTTTCGGACTTGTACTGGCTTTCGTTCCAGGGCGCGTCCGATGCGTAAAGAAGCGAGAACAGGATGTCGGGCGTGGGGCGCGGGTTGATGTTGCCGAAATGGACCGGCGATTTCAGCCAGTAATTGGACCAGTACCCGTCCGAGGGCACGCGCTGCACATCAAAGCGCATGCCGATCTGCGCCCCTGCCTGCTGCACCACCATCGCGTAATCCACGCCCGATGTGGGGGCATCCGACGTGACGATGGGGATTGCCTGCCCCATCAGCCCGGCCTGTTTGAACAGGTCCGCCGCGCGTTCGGGATCGTATTCGCGGGCCGCAAGTTCGGTGTTGCGATACCGGTCGGCGGGGGAAACGGGCTGGTCGTTGCCCACCTCTGCCAGCCCGCGCAGGACCGAATTCACGATCGCCTCGCGGTTCATCAGGTATTTCATGCCTTCGACGAAATGCGCCTTGTCGCCCGGGGACATGTCCAGCCGGATGTTCAGGTTGGTATAGTTGCCCGAGGTGGTGACCGATGTCTGCACATGGTTCTGCCCTTCCAGCATCCGCATGGATCGCGGGTTGATGGAGGCCGCAAGATGGATGTCGCCCGAAAGCAGCGCGTTCACCCGCGCATTGTTGTCCGAAATGGCGAAGTATTCGAAGCTGTCGACATAAGGGCCGTTTGCCTTGAAATAGTTCGGGTTGCGCGTGCCGATGGACCGCACGCCCGGCTCGAACACCTCGCAGATGAAGGCGCCGGTGCCATTGGCCTTGGTAAAATCGGTGGTGCCATCCGCGATGATCATGAAATGGTGCAGCGCAAGGATCGTCGGCAGGTCGGCATTGGCGGCGGCCAGAACGATCTGCACGGTCCGGTCGTCCACCGCCGTCACCTCGGTGATCTGTTCGGCGATTGCGGCGGCCTTGGACCCGACGGCAGGATCGTGATGGCGCTTCAGCGAATAAACGACATCGGTGGCCGTCAGCGTCTTGCCGTCATGGAACGTCACGTCCGGCTTCAGCACCACCTGCCAGGTGCGGGCGTCATCGCTCGTCACCTCGTCGGCCAATTCCATCTGCACCTGCCCGTGTTCGTCAAGGAAGGTCAGGCGGTTATAAAAGGCGCAGCAGCGCACATAGTCGGTGGCATGCGAGGCCTTGGCCGGATCCAGCGTATCGGCGGTGGAGGCCGACCAGCTTGCCGCCTTCAGCGCCCCGCCCGTCACCGGCGTTTGCGCCGCCGCCTGCCCCGCGCGAAGCAGCAACGAGCCGCCCGCCGAAACGGCCACGCCCGAAGCCATCAGCATCTTCAGCAGGTCCCTGCGCGAGGCGCCGCGGCGGATCGCGGCCTCCACCATCGCATCGTCCCGCCCCGTCCAGTTCGTCGGCTTGTTTGTCATCTTTATTTCCCCTGTTGCTGGCCCGCCCGTTCTTCCGACGGCTCGGGCAAAGATCGTGTCAGGCGCGGTCCACCGCGTCGGCAAGTTCGGCAAGGCTGCGGAAGTGGTAATCGGGCCGCGTATGTTCGCGCGGCGCGATCGTGCCGCCATGGCCCGCATCATCCGCGCGCCGCTGGATCCACACGTTCGTCATCCCCAGTTCCCGAGAGATGCCGATGTCATGATACTGGCTTTGCGCGACATGCAGGATGCGCGCGGGATCGTCGCCTTCAGCCGCCACATGGTCGAACACCTGCCGGAAGAAGGCGGGATCGGGTTTTTCAGTCCCCGTTTCATCCGTCGTGAACGAGGCGTGGAAGGGATGTCCCAGCTTCGCCTCGTATTTCTCGAACGCCCAGCGGCGGGCATTGGTCATCGCGATCAGCCGGAAGCGCGTCTTCAGCCGTGCCAGCGCTTCCACGCTGTCGGCAAAGGGCTCGGCCTCGGCGGCGGCGTCGATCAGCGCGCGGCGGGCGGCGGGCGTGTCGGGCAGGCCCAGCCGGGCGGCGATATGGCCATAGCAGCGGCCCAGGTCATCGGGAAAGCGCTGCGCCTCGGGCTGGCGCCGTGCGTCGCGATAGGCGTCAAGCGCGGCTTCGCGGTCGACCCGCGCGATGGCTTCCAGCCCCGCCGTGATGGCGCTTTCGAAATCGATCAGCGTGCCCACCACGTCGAAGCTGGCATGGCTGAAGGCGGCAAGAGGTTTCGGCATCGAAGATCCTTCCGTTCCGCAGCGAAGGCCCATCAGGCCTCCACATCGCTGTTACATCCAGCTTTTCCTGTTCGGGCCCGCGCGGAACGCCGAAAGGTTGCGATCCGGCGGCAGATTATTCTGTATTCCAACCGCCGGCAGCATAACGTTCAATAACCCTTCGCGCGGTCCACAAGCCCCGGCACCGGCTGGCCGTTTCGGGTGGCACGGATCACGGCAAGGGCGTGGCGGGCCCCTTCCTCGGGATCGGTCTGCGAGGCGATGTGCGGCGTGACGATGATCCGCGGGTCGGACCATGCCCAGTGATCGGCGGGCAGGGGCTCGGGATCGGTCACGTCCAGCATGGCGGCCGCAAGCTGGCCGCCATCCAAGGCAGCCCGCAGCGCCGCCATGTCCAGATGTGCGCCGCGCCCCGCATGAACCAGCCGCGCACCCTGCGGCAGGCAGGCCAGAAGCCTTGCGTTCAGGATGCCGCGCGTTTCGTCCGTCAGCGGCAGAAGGCAGATCAGCAGGTCGGTGCGGGCAAGAAACCCGTCCAGCCCGGATGCGCCATGCACCTCTATTCCCGCAACGGGGGTGCCGGACCTGCTCCATCCCGCGACGGGGAAGCCCATGGCGCCAAGGGTTCCGGCCACCTCGCGGCCGATGCGGCCCATGCCCATGATGCCGATACGGCGATCGCGGGCAAGGCAGGTGGTGTGGGTGCGCCATTCCCCCCGCGCCGCCTGATCCAGATAGGCTGGCAGATCGCGGTGCAGCGCCAGCGCCGCCATCACCACCCAGTCGCGGACCATCCCTTCGATTCCCGGGGCCAGTGTGCGCGAAAGCGCGACCCCCTCGGGCAGCGGCGGCATATGATCCACCCCCGCCCCCACCCCGATCACGACCTGCAGCGAGGGATAGCGGGACAGGTCGCGCGGCGGCATCCAGCAGGCGATATGCGTGACAGCGGCGGGATCGTCCACCGCATCCTCACCCAGAAAGATGCGCTCCCCCTCCTGCTGGAAGACGCGCTGCCAGATCGCGCCCCGTTCGGGGGTGGACCGGAACAGCAGGGCCATCAGCGTACCATCCCGCGCAGTTCGGGATCTTCCAGCGTCAGGTCCAGAACCGCGCGGGTGCGGGCGACGATCTGGTCGATCTCCTCCTCGGTGCAGCACAGCGGCGGGGCATAGCCGAAGATCCCCTGCGGGAAGGATCGCACCACCAGCCCGTGTTCCCATGCCCGGTCGAACAGGCGGGTTGCGGGCTGAAGCGCGGCGGGAAGCGGCGTTTTCGCGGCCTTGTCGGTCACAAGCTCCACCGCGGCCAGCATGCCGCGCCCGCGCACATCGCCCACCAGCGGATGATCGCGCAGCGTTTCCAGACCTGCCTGAAGCCGCGCACCCGCACGGCGGCCGTTTTCCAGCAGCCCGCCTTCATAAAGCGCCAGCACCTCCAGCGCGACCGCGGCGGAAACGGGATGCGCGGAATAGGTGAAGCCATGCCCCACCGCCTTGGCCCCCGCACCATCCGCGATGGTCTGGTAAACGTGATCGCGCATCAGCACCGCCCCCATCGGCGCATAGCCCGAGGTGAGGCCCTTCGCCACCGTCATCAGGTCCGGCACGATGCCTTCGTCTTCGCAGGCGAAAAGCGGGCCGGTGCGGCCGAAACCGGTGATCACCTCGTCGGCAACGAACAGCACGCCGTATTCGGCGCAAAGGTCGCGCATCGCCTTCACCCAGCCCTTCGGCGGCACAAGCACCCCACCCGATCCCTGGATGGGTTCGACATAGAAGGCGGCCACGCGTTCGGGCCCCAGCCCTTCGATCTTGGCGCGCAATTCGGCCACCGAGGCGTCGATGATCGCCTGATCGCCCTGCACCGCGTTGCGATAGACATAGTGCGACGCGATCTTGTGCTGCCAGTCATAGGGCACGCCGAACCCGTCGTGAAAGCCCGGCAGCGCCGTCAGCCCCGCCCCCATGGTGGTGGAACCGTGATACCCGCTTGCGACCGAGATGAACTGGTCGCGCCCCGGCTGCCCCTTCGAATGCCAGTAATAGCGGATGAAGCGGATCGTGCTGTCCACCGCGTCGGACCCGCCAAGCGTGAAATAGACATGGTCCAGATCGCCGGGGCTGCGTTCGGCCAGCGCGGCGGCCAGCCGGATCGGCGCCTCGGCCCCCAGATCGAAATAGCCGGTGGCATAAGGCAGGCGGCGCATCTGGTCGGCGGCTGCCTGCACGATGCTTTCATGGCCGTAACCTGCGTTCACGCACCAAAGGCCCGCGAACCCGTCGATCAGGCTGCGCCCTTCGGCATCGGTGACGGTCGCGCCCTTTCCGCCCGTCAGCACGCGCACGCCGCGCGCTTCGTGCCCGCGGAAGGAGGATACGGGATGGATCAGGTGCCGCCGGTCAAGTTCGGCAAGGGAGTTGGTCAGCATGGAAGTCTCCGGTTCAGCCAAGGGCCTGCGAGATCAGGGCATAAGTCGTCGCCCCCTTCAATGGGGCGGCCTGCGGATCGCGCACCATCGCGGTGCCGCCTCCCGCCCGCGCAAGGCCAAGCGAGGCGGCAAGATCGGCCAGCCCCTCGTGCCGCAGGTCGGTCCGCAGGAAGGTGCCGGCGCAGCGGGTGGCAGCGTCCGACAGAAGGGAACGGGCGGCGGCGTCATCACGCGCCACGATGGGGCCAACCACGCGCCCGCGTCCGAAGGGGCGCAGCAGGGCAAACCCGCCATCCGTCAGCAGAACCTCCCCGCCCTCGGCGATGCGGCGCAGGATCTGCTCGCGCTTCAGCCCGCTTGCGGCGTGATCCAGCGCCGCCATGTCCGCCACATCGGCAGGGCCGCCGGTGCGGACGGCGCGTTCGGGGGCGCCGGCCAGCGCGATGCCCTGATGCTGCATGATCTGCCCCGTGGCCACGAATCCCAGCTTTTCATAAAGCGGCAGGCCATCGGTGGTGGCGACCAGGCGCATCTCGTGTCCTGCCGCGCGCTGCATCGCCGCATCCATCAGCATCCGGCCAAGGCCGCGCCCGCGCATCGCCTGATCCACGATGATCATCGACAGCGCCGCCGCCTGCCCCATCACCGCACACAGCGCCGTGCCCACCACGCGCCCTTCGTCCATCGCGACCACCCCGTCCGAGGCGAAAAGCGTCAGCGCCCAATCCTCGATCCGGTGGGGCCATCCCGTCTGCTGCGACAAGCGCAGCGCGTCGTCCAGATGCGCCGGTGTGAACGGAACAAGGCGCGGCTTGGCAAGGGTTTGCGTGGT
Organism: Falsirhodobacter deserti; assembly: GCF_004015795.1. Taxonomy (GTDB): domain Bacteria; phylum Pseudomonadota; class Alphaproteobacteria; order Rhodobacterales; family Rhodobacteraceae; genus Falsirhodobacter; species Falsirhodobacter deserti. The sequence goes on from NZ_ML137219.1 coordinate 18,611, forward strand.
CATGATCCTGTCCTCTTTGCCCCAGCCTAGCGTGCGGGCGGCGGCATGATAATCGCGTTCGGGGCCGCGGGCGGCAGTTTGCTGCGGGCGGTACGGGGGCCTGCCGCAGATTATGCCGCCCCCGTGCAAAGCGTCCGGCCAAGGGCGCGGATCATCCGGCCCGCGCCTTCCAGTTCGGTTCGCGTCAGGTATTCCTCGGGGCGGTGGGCGCGGGCGATATCCCCCGGCCCGCAGATCACGGAAGGGATGCCGGCGGCCTGGAACAGCCCCGCCTCGGTTCCGAAGCTGACGGCGCCAAGCGGCGCATGCCCCGAGATTTCCGCAGCCAGCGCCGCCAGCGGATGATCGGGCGGCAGGGCCAGCGCGGGATACGAGGACAGCCATTCGGCCCGCAACCCGCCCGCGGCGGCGATCACCGGCGCCAGAACCTCCTTCGGGTCCACGCCCGCGATGGCGCGGGCCTCGATCTCGGCCTCGGCATGGTCGGGGATGATGTTTATCGCCTGCCCGCCTTTCACCGTGCCGATCTGAAGGCTGGACCATGGCGGCGCAAAGCGCGCATCCTGCGGGCCCGATTGCAGGGCCGCCGCCTGATCCGCCGCCGCCGAAAGCGCGGGCAGAAGCGCATGGATCGCGTTCATCCCCAGATCGGGGCGCGAGCTGTGGCCCGCCCGTCCCTGCGCCACCAGCCGCAGCGCCGCCTTGCCCTTGTGGGCCAGCACGGGAACCAGGCCAGTCGGCTCCCCCACGATGCAGCCTGCGGGCGGCGCGCAAAGATCGGGAAGCGCGGCGATCAGGTGGGGCACGCCGCGGCAGCCCGCCTCCTCGTCATAGGACAGGGCGATATGGATCGGCGCGGCCAGCGGCATCGCGGCCAGATCCGGCACCGCCGCCAGAACGGCGGCAACAAAGCCCTTCATGTCGCAGGCCCCGCGCCCGATCAGACGGTCCCCTTCGGCCCGCAGGGTGAAGGGATCTGCGTGCCAGTCAGGCTCTGCCGCCGGAACAACATCGACATGCCCCGAAAGCACATAGCCCGCGCGGGACGGATCGCCGATCGTGGCGAACAGGTTCAGCCGGTCGCCCTCCGGCCCCTTCAGCAGGCGCGCGGCGATGCCGTGGCCGCGCAGGTAATCCTGCACGAACCCCATGATCGCCCCGTTCGGCGTGCCGACGACACTGGGAAACCCGACAAGCCGCGAAAGGATCTCAATCGGCGAAGACATAGATCTTCCGCACCGTTTCGATCGTTTTCCAGATGCCCCTGAAGCCGGGCTTCATCAGGAAGGTATCGCCCGCGGTGAAGCGGCGCGTTTCCCCGCCCTCTTCGGTCAGCTCCACGATGCCCGAAAGGATGTGGCAGATCTCCAGCGCCTCGCCCTTGACGGATCGGGTGGTGCCGGGGGTCGCTTCCCAGATGCCGGTGCGGATCTTCGACCAGTTGCCCAGCGGCACCTCGTCCAGCGCCCATGTCTTGAAGGCGGGCGCACCTTCGATCAGCCGGTCGGGCGCGGCGACATCCTCGCGCGGGGGGAAATCGGGGGCGGTGTCGATCGGCTTCAACAAGGTCATCGGCGTGTTCCGTTTTGTGAAATGCGTATGGCCTCAAGCATGGCGCGCACAGCACCCGCGCGGGCACCGTTCTGACGGGCATGGCGGCATCCCCTGCCGCCGGACATGCGCGATACGCAATTTCGTGCGCCAAAAGCCGCATCTGCGGCAATCCCTGTCGCGCCGCGCGGCGGATGCTGATGGGGCAAGGATACCTCCGGAGAACGCGATGACCTTCCGCCCCAAATTCATCACCTTCGACTGCCACGGCACGATGATCTTCTTCGACATGGCCGGCGCCGCGCGCGACCATTACGCGGCCCAGCTGCCCGGCGCGAAGATGGACGCCTTCATCGCCGACTTTTCCGCCTTCCGCCTGGACGAGGTTCTGGGCGCGTGGAAACCCTATGCCGAGGTGGTGCACAACGCGCTGGAACGCACCTGCAAGCGCAACGGCATCGCCTTCGATCCGGCCGTGGCGCAGGACATCTATGCTCGCGTGCCCACATGGGGGCCGCATCCGGACGTGCCGGAAGGGCTGGCAAAGGTGGCGGACAAGATCCCGCTGGTCGCGCTGACCAATTCCATGAACGCGCAGATCCCGCACAACATCGCCCGGCTGGGCGCGCCCATCGCCCATACCTTCACCGCCGAAAGCGCAGGGGCCTACAAGCCGCAGATGCGCCCGTTCGAATACATGTTCGACGAACTTGGCTGCGGGCCCGAGGATGTGCTGCACGTCTCCTCCTCGTTCCGGTACGACCTGATGACGGCGCATGATCTGGGCATCCGCAACAAGGTCTGGGTCAACCGGGGGCATGAACCGGCCAACCCCTATTACGGATACGTGGAGATTGCGGACATCTCGGGCCTTGCCGGCACCGTCGGGCTGTAGGCGATGGAATACGCATCCTATTGGCATGCAAGCGCCCCGCCCTTCGTGCATGGTGCGGCGGGGCCGGTCGACGGGCAGGTTGACGTGGCCGTGGTGGGCGCAGGCTTCACCGGCCTGTCGGCCGCGCTTGCGCTGGCCCGCGAAGGCGTGCGCGTCGCCGTGCTGGAGGCGGGCCATGTCGGATCGGGCGCTTCGGGGCGCAATGGCGGGCATCTGAACAACGGCATCGCCCACGGCTTTGCCGCTGCCAAGGCGCATCTGGGCGATGCGCGCGCCCATGCGCTTTACCGCGCCTATGACCGTTCCATCGACATGATCGAGGCGCTGGTGGCGGATGAAGGCATCGACTGCGACTTCCGCCGCGCGGGCAAGCTGAAGCTGGCCTCCAAGGAAAGCCACGTCGCCGGCCTTCGCGCCAATCACGAGCTGATCCGCCGCGAGGTGGACCCCGAGACCCGCTGGCTGGACAAGCGTGACCTTGCGGCAGAAATCGGCGGCACCGGCTTTCACGGCGCGATCCTGTATGAAAAGTCGGCCATGATGCATATGGGCCGCTATGTCACCGGCCTTGCGCAGGCGGCGCAGCGCCATGGCGCGACGATCTGGGAAAACGCCCGCGTCACCGCCCGCACCAAGCTGGCCGAGGGGTGGGAGCTGACCACCCCCCGCGGCCGCATCCGCGCCAGCCGCGTGATCGCCGCAACGGGCGCTTATGGCCGCACGCCCCCCTTTGCGTGGTTCCGCCGCCGCATCATCCCCGTGGGATCGTTCATCATCGCCACCCGCCCCCTGACCGAGGCCGAGGTTGCCGCAACCCTTCCGGGCGACCGGACCTGCGTCACGTCACTGAACATCGGCAACTATTTCCGCCTTTCGCCCGACAGGCGCCTGATCTTCGGCGGGCGGGCGCGGTTTTCGGCCAGTTCGGACCAAAGCTCGGACGCGAAATCGGGCCGTATCCTGCGCCGGTCGATGGCGGCGATCTTCCCGCATCTGGCCGATGTGCGGATCGATTACTGCTGGGGCGGGCTGGTGGACATGACGAAGGACCGCTTCCCCCGTGCGGGGCAGGCCGATGGCATGATCTTCGGCATGGGATATTCGGGCCACGGGGCGCAGATGTCCACCCTGCTGGGGCATGCGCTGGCCGATCTGGCACTGGGGCGCAAGGGCACGAATCCGCTTGAAGGGCTGGACTGGCCTGCCATCCCGGCCCACAGCGGCAAGCCTTGGTTCCTGCCGCTGGTCGGGATGTGGTTCGGGCTGAAGGATCGCCTGTCCTAGCCCAGGGAGTGGGCGGCGAGCGCATAGGTCACGGCCCCTTCCGCCGCGCGGCGGTGGGGGCCGATCCGCATCTCCGTCACCGTGTCGTAATCGGCAAGGCCGGCGCCGCGCAGGAACGCAACGAAACGCTCGCTGTCCACGGGTGTATCAAGACGAACGAACCGCCCTTCGGACTGCCGGATCAGGGGGGCGGCAAGGCGGATCGCCATCGCATCATCCTCTGCCGCCATCGGGCCGATCACCACGCCTTTTCCGAAGGGGCGCAGCAGGGCGAAGCCGCAAGGCTTTCCGTCCCGCTCGGCCACGACGCCGGTCGAAAGCGCCAGCAGCGCATCCACCACCGCACCCCGCGGCGCACCGAAGGCATGGGCATCCAGCGCGTGCAGGGCCGGAGTGTCGGCCTGCGTCAACGGCCGGATCGTCAGGCCGGGCAGGTCGGCGGGTGCATCGAACGGCACCGCGATGCCCTGCTGCTGCCGGATCGTGGCCACCGGCACAAAGCCCGCCGCCTGATACAGCCGGTATCCCGACCGCGTCGCGCTGAGGCGCAGATCCCGCCCCGCGCAATCCTGCATCATCCCCGCCAGAAGCGCCCGCCCCGCCCCCTGCGCCTGCAATCGCGGCACCGTCACCATCATGCCCAGCATGGCGAAATCTTCCCCCATCGGGAAATACATCCCCGAGGCAAGCGGGCGGCCGATCTCGTCCACCGCCAGCCGGCCCTTGCCCAGCGAAAGGAACAGGTCCAGATCATCGGGGCGATGGGGCCACAGAACGCCCACCGTCAGTTCATGCAGCAGGTGACGCTGCCCAAGGCCAAGCGGCCCGACGCTGGCCTCATAGGAATCCACCTTCAGCGGCGGAAACGTTCCGATAGCGCCCAGATTTTCCATTCCGCCCTGCCCCTGATGCATGCTGTCGGCCCACCCTATACCAGCGGTGCCGCCACATCGTGCCGAATGACGAAGTGGCCAAGGAAGATTATGCTGCACATCCGCCGCCCCGTCATATCTTCGCAAACCGCCTGCGCCTTGGGCAATGCGGCGGGCGGTTCGGCATCCGGCACGCCGCGACATGCGCCACCTTCATCATCTTCATGAAAATTATGAAGGGCAAAGCAAATTGACATCACGCGCCCGCGCGTGGATGGTTGCCGCAGCTTCGGGGCGGCCACTGCCCGTCCCGCCATGTTCCAAGACCGAAGGCCTGCCAATGACCGCTTCCGCAAACCGTCCCGCCCGCACCGCGCCGTTCCGCGCCGATCACGTCGGCTCGCTCCTGCGGCCCAAGAACGTGGCGGTCGCCCGCGCGGCCAACGTTCCCGCCGCCGATCTGCGGATCGAGGAAGACAAGGGCATCCGCGATCTGGTGCAGCTTCAGCGCGAGGCGGGCATGAAGGTGGTGACCGACGGCGAAGCCCGCCGCGCCTTCTGGCACTATGATTTCATGGGCATGCTGACCGGTCTGGACATGAAACCCTCCAGCCGCAGCCTGCCCTTCAAGACCGAACACAAGACCCCCCCGATCGAGGCGCACCTGACCGGACCGCTGGATTTTCCCGCCGATCACCCGATGATCGAGCATTTCACCTTCGTGAAGAACCTTGCCCAGGCGGGCGAGGCGCCGAAAATCTCCATCCCCGGCCCGTCGGCCTGCCACTTCCGGATGGAGCCGGAGAACATCGAGTACGATGCCTACAAGGACGCCGACAAGCTGTTCGAGGATATCGCCGCAACCTACAAGAAAGCCGTGCAGGCATTCTATGACGCGGGCTGCCGCTATCTTCAGCTGGACGACATCTTCTTCGCCTATCTGGGCGATGCCAACCAGCGCGAGCAGCGCAAGGCGATGGGTCAGGATCCCGACTGGCTGATCGACCGCTATTCCTGGATGCTTGAAGAATCCATCAAGGACCGCCCCGAGGACATGGTCATCGGCATGCACATGTGCCGGGGCAACTTCCGCTCCTCGCACGTGGCCGAAGGCGGCTATGACGTGGCGGCGGATGCGATCTTCAACCGCACCTCGGTCGATGTGTATTTCATGGAATACGACACCGAACGCGCCGGCGGGCTGGAGCCGCTGAAGCTGCTGCCCAAGGGCCACAAGCGCGTCATGGCCGGTTTCATCACCACCAAGACGGGCGAGCTGGAAAGCGCCGACTGGCTGAAATCGAAATTCGACGAGGCTTCGAAATTCGTGGATCTGGACCAGCTGGGCATCGCGCCCCAATGCGGCTTCGCCTCGACCGAGCATGGCAACGCCATCACCGAGGACGACCAGAAGCGCAAGCTGGAGCTGGTGGTCAACACCGCACAGGCCATCTGGAACGAGAACTGATCCTTCCGGAAGCGTTTCCGGACCTATCAGACAGGGCAGCCGAACGGCTGCCCTTTTTCAAAGGATATCATGATGCCGAAGCTGTTCAAACCGGCGCTGGCCGCCGCTGCCCTGTTCCTTGCCGCCCCCGCGATGGCCGAAACGATGAAGTTCGCTCATTTCGTGGCCCCCACCCACACGCTGACCGAAGCCATCGTGCAGCCGCTGACCGAGGCCGCCGCGCCCACGGGGCTGGTGATCGAAACCTATCCCGCGGGCAAGCTGGGCGCCGGGCCGGCCGATCAGTATGTGCGCGTGGTTCAGGGCGTGGCGGATATCGCCTGGGGCATCCAGGGCTATACCTCCTCGCAGTTTCCGCTGTCGATGCTGACGGAACTGCCGGGCGCGCTGCCCGAAGGCATGACGGGGGCCGACTTCCTGTGGAACGGCTGGGATGCGGGGCTGCTGGCACGGGAATATCCCGCAACCGAACCGCTGGCGCTGTGGACGGCCGAACCCGCCGTGCTGATCCTGCGCAGCAAGGTGGTGCGCACGCCCGCCGACCTGCGCGGCCTGAAGATCCGCGTGTCGGGCGCAACGACTGCCCGCGCGGTGGAAGCGCTTGGCGCGGTGCCGGTGCAGCTTTCGGCCGGTGACGTTTACAACGCGATGCAGACGGGCCTTGTGGACGGGCTGATCACCGGGTCCAGCGCCATCGCCGATTTCCGCTTTGACGAGGTTCTGGGCCACGTGACGCTGGGCATCCCGCTGGGCAACCAGTCCTTCTTCGTCGTGGCCAGTGCCGCGAAGATGAAGGCGCTGCCGCAGGACCAGCGGGATGCTCTGGTCGGCGCGTCGGGCCGTGAACTTTCGCGGCAGGCCGAGGCGGCATGGAATGCCAAGGGCGAGGCCGCCATCGCCGCGCTGCGCGAACGCGATCCGGCCATCGTGACCGACCTGACAGAGGCAGAGATCGCGGCCTTTAACGACATCCTGCTGCCGCTGACCGAAAAGATGGTTGCGGATGCGGGCGCAGCCAAGGCACTGGCCACGATGCAGGGCGGCGAATGATGGCCTGGCTGTCGCGCATAAGCGCCGCGCTGTCGGGCGCGGTGCTGCTGGCGGTGACGGCCATGCTGCTGATCGACGTGCTGGGCCGAGCGGCGGGCCATCCGCTGTTCGGTGCGCAGGATGTGGCGCAGATGGCGATGGTGCTGATCACCTTCGGCACCGTTGCCGCGCTGGACCGGCAGAACGGGCAGATCCGCGTGGACCTTCTGAAACCTGCGATGCCCCGCGCGGTGCGCCGCGCCGTCAGCCGCCTGTCGCTGCTGCTGGGGGCCGCGATCTATGCCACGCTGGCATGGACGCTTTGGGATGCGGCGGCGCTGTCCTCGATGCTGTCGCTGGGCACCAACATCCTTGGGCTGCCGCGCGCGCCGTTCCAGTATGCGCTGGCCGCCTTTGCCCTGATCGCCGCGCTGAACGCCGTTCTGCTTGCGGCCACCGGAGATCACGATGACTGAAACCCTTGCCGGCCTTTCCGGCATCGTGGCGCTTCTGGCGCTGATCCTGCTGCGCGTGCCCGTTGCCTTTGCCATGTTCGCGGTGGGCTTTGCGGGCATTTCCTTCCTGTCCGGCCCGCAGGCGGCGCTTGGGCTTCTGGCCTCGGAAACCTTCGCCCTCGCCTCGCAGTTCGACCTGCTGGTCATTCCGCTGTTCATCCTGATGGGCAACCTCGCCTCCCGCTCGGGGATGAGTGCGCAGCTTTACGCAGCCGCCTATGCGCTGGTGGGGCGCTTCCGTGGCGGGCTTGCCATGTCCACGCTGGTGGGCTGCGGGGCATTCGCGGCGCTGTGCGGATCGTCCATCGCATCGGCGCTGACGATGGGACGCGTGTCGATGGACGAGATGGCCCGCTACCGCTATTCCCCGCGCCTTGCCACGGCCACGGTCGCGGCGGGCGGCACGCTGGGCATCCTGATCCCGCCCTCCACCGGGCTTGTGATCTATGCGCTGCTGACGGAACAATCCATCGGGCGGCTGTTTCTTGCGGGCTTTCTGCCGGGGCTGATGCTGTTGTCGCTGTTCATGCTGACGGTGGCGATCCTGTGCTGGCTGAACCCCGCCGCCGGCCCCGCGGGCGAGCGTACCGCCGATATGCGCGGCGCGCTGGTGGCCGCGCTGCCGGGGCTGGCGATCATCGCCATCACCATCGGCGGCCTTTACCTCGGGATCTTCTCGCCCGTGGAATCGGCGGCGGTGGGCGCCGGTCTGCTGGCGCTTCTGGGCCTTGCCCGGCACGAGATCGGGCTGAAAACCCTGTGGACCTGCGGGCGCGACAGCGCCATGACCTCGGCCAGCGTGATGCTGATCCTGATCGCGGCGCATCTGGTGAACCCGTTCCTTGCCCTCAGCCATATTCCGCAATGGGTGGGCGATGCGCTGACGGCCAGCGGGCTGCCGCCCTTCGGCATCCTTGCACTGATCGTCCTGTGCTATCTGCTGCTGGGCATGTTCATGGACGGTTTTGCCATGCTGGTGCTGACGCTGCCGATCTTCTTCCCCGTCATCGTGGCGCAGGGCTTCGATCCGATCTGGTTCGGCGTGATCGTGATGATCGTGCTGGAAATGGGGCTGCTTTCACCGCCCGTGGGCATGAACGTGTTCATCGTCCATTCGGTGGCCCGCCACGTTCCGCAGGCCGAGATTTATCGTGGTGTCCTGCCGTTCTGGCTGGCGATGATCGCGGCGCTGGTGATCCTGTCGCTGGTGCCGGAAATCGCGACCGCCCTGCCCGACTGGATGATGGGCTGAGGTTTTTTGCCATGCCGGCGGAACGAGGCGATCCCGCATCACGTTGAAAAGGGAAAGCTGCAACCGCGAGGATACCATGTTCAAGTTCATCGGCGGCACCATCGGCGTGATCTTCCTGATCGGCCTTCTGGTGGTTATCGGGCTTCTGGCCCTGATCTTCTGATCTGAAAAGGCCCGCCGATCCGGCGGGCCTTTCTTCTTCAGGCGGCGTCCAGCGACGCCATGTCGATCACGAAACGATAGCGGACGTCGGCGCGGTCCATCCGTTCGAACGCTTCGTTGATCTGGTCCATGCGGATCATCTCGCATTCGGGCAGGATGTTCATGCGGCCGCAGAAATCCAGCATTTCCTGCGTTTCGGCGATCCCGCCGATCAGCGACCCTGCAACGCGGCGGCGGCCCATCAGCATCGGCACGGTCACCATCTCGTCCATCGGGCCAACCTGGCCGACGATGCACAGCGTGCCATCCACGTCCAGCAGCGGCAGATAGGGGTTCAGGTCGTGCTTCACGGGCACAGTGTCGATGATGACGTCAAAGCCCGAAGCTGCCTGCGCCATCGCATCCGCGTCCGAGGAGATGAGGAAAGCATGTGCGCCCAGTTCCAGCGCATCCCCTTCCTTGGACGGAGAGCGCGAGATCACCGTGACATGCGCGCCAAGCGCGACGGCCAGCTTGATCGCCATGTGGCCAAGCCCGCCCATGCCCACAACGGCCACGCGGCTGCCCGGACCCACGCCAAAGGTGCGCAGCGGCGAATAGGTGGTGATGCCGGCGCACAGCAGCGGCGCGGCGCGGGCAAGGTCCAGCCCCTCGGGCAGGCGCAGAACGAACTCCTCGCGGACGATCAGGTGCTTGGCATAGCCGCCCATCGTGATCTCGCCCGATTGGCGGTCGGGGCTGCCATAGGTCTGGGTCATGCCCTCGCGGCAATATTGTTCTTCGCCCGAATTGCACTGGTCGCAATGCAGGCAGCTGTCGACCATGCAGCCGACGGCAACGTGATCGCCCACCTTGTAGTCCGTCACGGCTGCGCCCACCTCGGTCACGCGGCCGACGATTTCATGGCCCGGCACGATGGGATAGGTATCGCCGCCCCAGTCGTTGCGGGCGGTGTGCAGGTCCGAATGGCACACGCCGCAATACAGGATCTCCATTGCCACATCCTCGGGGCGCAGGGCGCGCCGCTCGAATGTGTAGGGTTCAAGCGGGGCCGTGCTGCTTTTCGCGGCATATCCGATTGTTTGCATCGTGGTATCCTTTTCCGTCAGGGGCTGCATGCCCTGAATGCCAGCATATGGGGGCGCCGCGGCGCGATGCCAACAGCCCGGCCAACAGCCCGGCGGCAGTGTCGCGGGCACGCAAGCGCTGCGATCGCCGTGCGTCGCGCTGCAGTTCCATCAGAAGGCGTGATGCCCTCCAGCGGAAAGCTCATGCCGGGCGGGGGCGGAAACGGGAGGCATGGCTTCTCCTGTCCCGGGATGCGGGCCTGTTCCATCAGGTTCCTCCCCCACCGGCAAGGGGATGTTCGGGGCGCGGCGGAACAAGCCAGCCCCTGCAACCGTTTACCTGCCACCAGCGCAATCAACCGCGCCCGTCAAGACAGGAGTGGACGATGAAGACCCCCACGACCGACCGGCTGCGCAGCGACATCGATTCAGGCCGCTCCGGCGATAAGGTGAATTTCTCCGATCCCGCGATGTCCCCGCTGGGCACGGATGACGAAGCCGCAGGCACGCCGAACACGCCCGAACAGATCCGCATGGCAGCACAGCACGAAACCACCCGCGGCGATGATCCGTCGGCCGGGCGCAAGGATCGCAACCCCGAACTGCGTCAGCGCGACAAGGGGCGCTTCCTCTTCGCGATTGCCGGAATCATCCTTCTGGCACTGATCCTTGCATGGATTTTCGGCGCGATGGGCAACGGATGAACAAGGCGACGGAACACGGGACCGTGAATCCCGTTGTGCCCCGGAAGGAGACGACGATGGCCACCCCGACCGACCGGTCCCCGCTGCCGAAAGATCCGGAAAACCGCGCCAACGTTTTTTCCGACGCGCCGCCGAAACCGGACCGGGCGGCCCCCGGCGCCAAAACGACAACTGGCCCGGAGGGCCACCGATCCAACAACGGAAAGGAAGAAGAAATGACCTATTCTGACACACCGGATCATTCGACCGACAAGCTGAAGAACCGCGCCCAGCACGAATACCAGGACGCGAAGGAACGCCTGCATGACAGCAGCGCCCGCCTGCGCCAGAATGCCAGCAGCAACCTGATGAACGCCGTTACGAGCGAGCTGGAGCGCCGCAAGTCCGGCATGGGAGACGAGCTGCGCACCATCGCCAAGTCCCTGCGCCACGCTTCGGAAGAACAGGAATCCGAAGGCGTCACGGCACCTGCCGGCCTTATCTCCAAGGGCGCCGACCTGATCGAGGATCTGAGCGAGGAGCTGGAGAACCGTTCGGTCGATGACATGGGCCGTGCCGTTTCCGATTACGCCCGCGCCAACCCGGCGATCTTTGTCGGCGGCTGCCTGATTGCGGGCCTTGCCCTTGGCCGCGTGCTGACCGCCTCGACAAAGAACGTGCGTTCGGACCGCGAGCCGCAGTCGACATATGGCGCATCGCCCTATGCCGCGCCGGTACCCGCGCCGATGTCCACCTCCACGCCGAAGCCGCCGGCCCCCGCGACACCCGCCCCGACCACGGCAACACCCGCATCCAGCACGCCGGCATCCGCAGGCATGGGCGCAACCCCTTCGGTCCGTACGGCTGGCGTGACGGAACCGTCGCCTGTCAAGCCCGCCACTTCGGCCACGCCGGGCTATGTTTCCCCGAAAAAGGAGACGGATAATGGCAAGCTTTGACCAACGTCCCCCGCAGGACAACCGGTCGCTGACGGATCTGATTGCGGATCTGGTCCATGACCTGTCCGACCTGGTCCGAAGCGAAGGCCGTCTTGTCCGTGCCGAGATCACCGAAGCAGGCCGCCGCGTGGCCCATGGCGCCGAGATGGTCGTTGCCGGCGGGATCATCCTGCTGCTGGCCGCAATCGTCCTGCTTCAGGCCCTGGTCGTTGCGCTGGCGCATTGGGTCGGGCCGGGCTGGGCCTCGGTCATCGTCGGTGTCGTGCTGTTCGTGATCGGCGGGCTGCTGATCACCCGCGGCCGCAAGGACCTGTCCACCAAAGCGCTGATGCCCGAACGCAGCCTCGAGCAGACCAGCCGCGATACCCGTCTTGTGAAGGAGCAGTTGAAATGAGCGAGTCCCCCAAATCCATCGAAGCAGAGGTCGAAGCCAACCGCGCCAATGTCGAGGGCACGCTGAACGCGCTGCGCGACAAGGCCTCGGTGCAAGGCATCATGAACGATGTCAGCCGCTATGTCGGCATCAACGATGCGCGCGGCACGCTGGAAGCGGCCGGCCGGCAGGTCAATGCGAACCCGGTGGCCTTCGGGCTGATCGGCCTGGGCCTTGCCTGCCTTGCAACGGGCATCGCACGCCGCCATCCCGACAATTACGGCCCGCAGGATTCCATGAACAGCTCTTCCGTGGCCGGTGGCCGTTCGGGCGTGGGCGCACGGGTGCGCGAGTACAAGGGGCGGGTTCAGGGCTTTGCCGGTCAGGCGCAGCAGGGCGCGCATGATTACAGCGACAAGGCGAAGGACGGCGTAAACCAGTACACGAACGCCGCTTCCGAAAAGCTGCACGCCGCGCGCGACAACCTGTCCGAGCGCTATGACAACACGCGTCATTCGCTGGCGGATCGCTACGAAAGCACCCGCACGCGCGTTTCGGACCTGTCCAGCCGCGCCTCCCAGCAGGTCAGCGCGCAACCGTTGATCTTCGGCGCTGTCGCCCTGGTTGCCGGTGCCGTTCTGGGTGCCGCACTGCCCAAGTCCAACGCCGAGAACCGCTGGCTTGGCCCGAGCCATGACCGCCTTGCCGAAGGCGCCCGCGACATGGCGAGCGAGCTGAAGGAACGCGCCACCGCCGCGGCCGAGGCCGGCCTGAACGCCGCCTCGCACACGGCGCAGGACGAAGGTCTGGTTCCCGACGAGAAGGGCAGCACCGTTGCCGAAAAAGTCCAGCACGTTGCCGAAGCCGCCGTCGAAGGCGCCAAGGAAGAGCTGAAGAAAGACAACAAGAACGCCTGATCCGGGGCCGTTCGCGCGGCCCTTTCCCTTCGCGCCGGTTTCGCCAGGCCCAGCTTGGCGATCCGGCGCGAATTTGTTTGTGCCCCTCCCGCCGCAAGCTTGCGCAGGGTCCGCTTCTCCGCTAGGCGGTGCGGCCCATTTGCAGGAAAAGCGGCATGACGAACATTCTCGGAATCGATTTCGGGACCTCAAACTCGGCGGCTGCGATCGCCCATGATGGTCACGTGTTCCGCATTCCGGTGGAGGCGGGAACCGAAACGCTGCCAACGGCCGTGTTCTTTCCCGTGGGCGGCGGCATGCGCATCGGCGCCGCGGCGGGCCGCGCGCTGGTTGATGGCACCGAGGGGCGATACATGCGCGCGCTTAAAAGCGTGCTCGGCACCTCGCTTTTGCATGAATCACGGCTGATCGGCGGGCGCCGCCGGTCGGTTGCCGATATCATCGCCGCCTTTCTGACCGAACTTCGCACAAAGGCCGAAGCGCAGGCGGGCCGGCGCTTCACCCGCGTGCTTTCGGGCCGCCCGGTGCATTTCCACGCCGATCCCGCCCGTGACGCGCAGGCCGAAGCCGATCTTCGTGCCTGCTATCTTGCCGCCGGGTTCGAGGAGGTCAGCTTCATGGCCGAACCCGAGGCAGCGGCCGTGGCCGCCCAGGGCTTGGGCGGGGCGAACGATCTGGGGCTGATCGTCGATATCGGGGGCGGCACGTCGGATTTCACGGTGTTCCGCACGCAGAACGCCGCGCCGGAAATCCTTGCCAGCCACGGCATCCGGCTGGGCGGCACGGATTTCGACCATGCCGTCTCGATGGCCCATGCCATGCCCGCCTTGGGCCATGGCAGCCAGCTGCGCCGCGAAATGGGCGACGGGCTTCTGCCCGTTCCCGTCGGCATCTTCAACGATCTGGCCACATGGGCGAAGATCCCGTTCCTTTACACCCCCGACACGCGGCGCATGGTGGCGGGCATGGTCAAGCTGGCCACCGATCAGCAGGCCATCACCCGCCTTGCCACCGTACTGGAGGATGAATCCGGCCACGATCTGGCCTTCGCGGTGGAACGGGCCAAGATCGCGGCCAACGGTGGCGCAGCCGACGCCCGGATCGAGATGGGGTTCATCGAACGCGGCCTGCGTCCGGGCGTCACCCCCGAAACGCTGGACGCCGCCCTTGCCGCCTTCAGGTCCGACCTGCGCCGCGCCGCCGCCGAAACGCTGGACCGGGCAGGCCTTCCGGCCAGCCGCATCGGGCGGGTGATCCTTGTCGGCGGTTCCAGCCTGATGGGGCTGGTGGCGGATGAAGCGGCAGCGCTTTGCCCGGGCGCCCGCATCCTGCGCAGCGAGGCGTTCACCGCGGTGGTGGACGGGCTGGCGCTGGCCGCGCGCTGATCACGCCATAGGTATGGGCGGGCCTGCAACACGGACCGTCCATGCCCCACACTCCGCTTCCCCCCCGCCGCGACGATGACGGCTTTGTTCCCCTTGACGCCTATGGCGCGCTTGGCGAAGGCCGATCGGTCGCGCTTTCGGCCGAGGATGGCGGCATTGACTGGTGGTGCGTGCCCAACATGGACAGCCCGCCCCTGTTCGACCGGCTGCTGATCGGTTCGGCCGAATTGCCCGACGGCACATATGCCGGCCATTTCACCATCACGCCGACCGATCCCTTCCGCGTGTCCCGCACCTATCGCGATCACAGCAATGTTCTGGAAACCCGCTTCATCACCGATGGGGGGGAGGCGGTGCTGACGGAATCGCTGAACAGCGGCACCGCCGGCCGCATGCCATGGGCCGAACTGGGCCGGCGGCTGGATTGCGTGCGCGGCCGGATGGGATTTCAGCTGACGTTGCGGCTTGGCCATCGTGCGGGGCGGTGCAGCCCTTATCTTTCGCATGCGGGCAAGCACTGCCTGTTCCATGTGGGCGAAGTTCTGGGAGTCTTCCTTTACGACAGCGACGCCACCGACCTGGCGGTGCAGGATGACAAAACCGAGGGCCGGTTCGAGATGACGGAAGGCCAGCGGCACACTTTCGGCATCGTGGCCGGGGCCGCCGAACCGCTGGTCGTGCCGAAGCTGGAGGCGGTGGACAGCCGCATCGACCTGTCCGACAAGGAATGGCGGGACTGGGCGGTGCTGTTCCATGACGGGCAGGATCTGTCCAGTTTCATGCTGCGGCAGGCGCTGGCGCTGAAGATCCTGCTTTATTCGCCCAGCGGGGCGATCGCCGCGGCGGCGACATCCTCGCTTCCCGAACGCATCGGCGGCGACAAGAACTATGACTACCGCTATGCTTGGGTGCGCGATGCGGGCCATACGATCGTGTCGTTTCTTGACCTTGGCGCGGATGCCGAGGCGAAGGCCGCGATGACATGGCTGCTGAACCAGCTGGCGGCCCACGGCTCGCAGGTGTGTTTCAGCCTTGATGGCGGCGTTTACAAGAACCTGGAGGAGGTTCCGCTTCCCGGCTATCGCGGCAGCCGCCCCGTGCTGCTGGGCAACCAGGCGGCGGGCCAGCACCAGCATGGCACCTATGGCGACATCTTCGAAACGGTGGGCGCCTTCACGCGGCAGGGGCACGTGATCGATGCCGGAAGCGCCGAAACCCTGTCCCATCTGGCCGACGAATGCGCCGACATGTGGCGCCAGCCCGACAGTGGCATCTGGGAACTGCCGCAGATCGAACATTACACCATGTCCAAGATAAACTGCTGGCAGGCCCTGTCCCGCGCGGTGGAAATGGCCGACCACGGCCACCTGCCCACCACCTGCCGCGACCGCTGGGACCGTGAACGCCTGCGGATCGCCGACTGGATCCAGACGCGCTGCTGGAACGAAAAGCTGGGCGCCTACACGATGGTGCCGGATTCCGACAAGCTGGACGCCTCTGTCGCGCTGGCGGTCCGGTTCGGCTTCGACGGAAAGGACCGGCTGGAACGCACGCTGGATGCGATCGACCGGCATCTGGGCGCGGGGCCGTTCCATTACCGCTATTCCGGGATGGAGGAGGAGGAGGGCTGTTTCCTTGCCTGTTCGTTCTGGATGGTGGATGCGCGGCTTCGGCTGGGCCAGAAAGACCGCGCGCGCAAGGCGTTCGATGCGCTGCGGGCGGGCCTTGACCGCGGCGTCGGCACCCTGCCCGAAATGGTGGATCCCAAGGATGGCTCGTGGTTGGGCAACATGCCGCAGGGGCTGACGCATCTGGCCGCGCTGCAGGCTGCGGCAGGGCTTCTGCGCGCCTGACCCGCGCCGCGCAGGCGGGGCTTTCCGCCTGCGCGCAACCCTTGCGGGAACATCGTCCCCTTGCCCCCGTTGATGCCGGGCAACGCAATGGAGGCGACCGATGAAAGATTTTCCCAAACCGCCCTTCCCCGAACAGCAGCAGGACATGCCGGGCAGCACGGACAAGATGGATCCGCGCCCCGACCACGGCGAAGACAGCTACAAGGGTTCGGGCAAGCTGGAGGGGATGAAGGCGATCATCACCGGCGGCGACAGCGGCATTGGCCGTGCCGTGGCCATTGCCTATGCCCGCGAAGGGGCGGACGTTCTTATCGCCTATCATTCCGAACACGAGGAAGCGGCCGAAACCAAGCGCCTGATCGAAGCCGCGGGCCGCAAGGGTGTCGCGCTGGCCTGCGATCTGAAGCGCCCCGACGAATGCCGCCGCGTGGTTGAAACTGCGGTGAAGGAACTGGGCGGGCTGGACATCCTTGTGAACAATGCCGCCCATCAGGCCAACATCACCGAATTCACCGATATCCCCGACGAGGAGTGGGAGATCACCTTCGCCACCAACATCCATTCGATGTTCTACCTGTCGAAGGCCGCCGTTCCGCACATGAAGCCGGGATCGTCGATCATCAACACGACCTCGGTCAATGCCGACACGCCGCGCCCCACGCTGCTGGCCTATGCCACCACGAAAGGCGCGATCCACAACTTCACCGGCGGGCTGGCGCAGTTGCTGGGCGAAAAGGGCATCCGCGTGAACTGCGTGGCCCCCGGCCCGTTCTGGACGCCGCTGATCCCGTCGACCATGCCCGCAGAAAAGGTCAAGACCTTCGGCCAGCAGGTGCCGATGGGCCGTCCGGGCCAGCCGGCGGAAATCGCACCGGCCTATGTCATGCTGGCCGATCCGGTTTCCAGCTACACCTCGGGTGCGACGATCGCCGTCACCGGCGGCGCGCCCTTCATCTGATCGCGAAAAACAGGAGGACACCATGAAAGCCATCACATGGCACGGCAAAAGCGACATGCGTTGCGACAACGTCCCCGACCCCAAGATCGAGGACGGGCGCGACGCGATCATCAAGGTGTCCTCCTGCGCGATCTGCGGGTCGGACCTGCACATCTATGACGGGGTGATCCCGCATGTGCACCACGGCGACATCATCGGCCACGAAGCCATGGGCGAGGTGGTCGAGGTGGGCCGCGACAACAAGGCCCTTTCGGTGGGCGACCGCGTGGTCGTGCCCTTCACCATCGCCTGCGGCGAGTGCTTCTTCTGCAAGCGGGGCTTCTTCTCTGGCTGCGAACGGTCCAACCGCAACCACGATCAGGCGCGCAAGCTGTGGGGCAATTCCCCAGCCGGCCTGTTCGGCTATTCGCACATTCTGGGCGGCTATGCGGGCGGTCAGGCCGAATTCCTGCGGGTGCCCTTTGCCGATGCCGGCCCGATCAAGGTGCCCGACAACCTGACCGACGATCAGGCGCTGTTCCTGTCCGACATCTTCCCCACCGGATACATGGCGGCAGAGTTCTGCGATCTGAAGGGCGGTGAAACCGTCGCGATCTGGGGCTGCGGTCCTGTCGGCCAGATGGCGATCCGCTCGGCCTTCATGCTGGGGGCGGAACGCGTCATCGCGATCGACACCGTGCCCGAGCGGCTGGCGCTGGCGGCGCAGGGGGGCGCCGAAACGCTCGATTTCCGCGATGTGGACATTTACGACGAGATCATGGCCCGCACCGAAGGGCGCGGCGCGGATGCCTGCATCGACGCAGTCGGCACCGAGGCCGACATGCTTTCGGGCTTCAGCGCCGTGATCGACCGCGTGAAGATGGCCACCTTCATGGGCACGGACCGTCCCTTCGTGCTGCGCCAGGCCATCATGTGCTGCCGCAACTTCGGCACCGTCTCCATCGTGGGTATCTATGGCGGGTTGCTGGACAAGATCCCCATGGGTTCGGCCATCAACCGCGGGCTGACCTTCCGCATGGCGCAAACGCCGGTGCAGCGGTATCTGCCGAAGCTGCTGGATCACATCCAGGAAGGGCGGATCGATCCGTCATTCGTGATCACCCACAAGGGAAGCCTTGAAGACGGGCCCGAGCTTTACAAGACCTTCCGTGACAAGAAAGACGGATGCATCAAGGTGGTGCTGAACCCATGACACTTGCAGTCGTAACCGGAGCGTCCAGCGGGATCGGGCTGGAAATGGCGCGCATCTGCGTGGCTGAGGGGGACGATCTGATCATGATCGCGAACGAGCCCGAGATCCACACCGCCGCGGGCGAATTGCGCGCCGAAGGAATTCACGCCGATCAGGCCACGGCCGAAGGATGCGCCACAATTCTTGACGCCATCGGCGGGCGCGAGGTGGACCTTCTGTTCCTGAACGCCGGCACCAGCCTTGTGGGCACCGTCCAGCAGCAGGAGATGGAGGAGATCGAGCGGATCATCCAGACCAACATCCTTGGCACCGTGCGCCTTGCCCATCCGCTGTGCCGGCGCATGGTGGCGCGTGGCAGCGGGCGGATCCTGATCACCGGCTCCATCATGGGATACATGGCGGGAAGCTGGCAAACCGTCTATGCGGGCACCAAGGCGTTCCTGAACACCTTCGCGGTCGCCCTTGGGCACGAGTTGCAGGATACCGGCGTTTCCGTCACCTGCCTGATGCCGGGCGCCACGGAAACCAGCTTCTTCACCCGCGCGGGCCTTGACGATACCGCCATAGGAAAAATGAAGAAGGACGATCCCGCGATGGTGGCCCGTGCAGGCTATGACGCGATGATCGCCGGCCGGGCGCAGATCACGCCCACGCTGAAGAACAAGCTGCAGGGCGCCGCGTCAGAGGTGATGCCCGCCCCGCTTGTTGCAGGGCTGAGCGAGCGGATGTTCAAGCCGCGCGACTGATCGCATCAAGGGGGCAGCACTGCGGGCTGGCCCCTTCTTCGCAACTGCCGGTTGTGTGACGGGATTTTCCCGAACCGATACGATTTTGCAGGTTGACCTGCCCCCCTTCCAAGGCAGATCAGGCCAGACCGGCCGGTACTGGCCGGTTACGGAAGAAGGACCACGGAAACATGCAAGAAGATCACGATCAGGACGGCACGTTGTCGCGCCGCCTGATGCTTGTCACGGGCACAGCGGCCCTTGGCGGGTTCCTGTTCGGCTATGACAGCTCGATCATCAACGGCACGGTTGATGCCATCCGCAACGAATTCGGGCTGTCGGCGGCGGCGATCGGCTTCACCGTATCCTGCGCCCTGCTGGGGGCCATGATCGGCGCATGGTATGCCGGTGTCTGCGCTGAAAAGTTCGGGCGCGTGCGCACGATGGTCATCGCCTCGGTCCTGCTGACGGTCAGCGCCATCGGCTCTGCGCTGGCCTTCGGCGCGACGGACCTGATCATCTGGCGCTTCGTGGGCGGGGTTGGCGTCGGCTTTGCCTCGGTCATCGCGCCGGCCTATATCGCCGAGGTGTCGCCCGCGGGCAGCCGCGGACGCCTTGGAACCCTGCAGCAGATGGCGATCGTGTTCGGCATCTTCCTGTCGCTTCTGGTCAGCGCGATCCTTGCCGGCATGGCGGGCGGCGCGGCGCAGGCGCTTTGGGGCGGCACGGCATGGCGCTGGATGTTCCTGACCGAGGTCGTGCCCTCGGCCATTTACGGCCTTCTGGCGATGCGCCTGCCCGAATCTCCCCGCTATCTGGTGGAACGCAACCGCATCGACGAGGCGCGGACCGTGCTGGACAAGGTCGTGGGCATCAGGAACCCGGACCGTCTGAGTGCCAAGATCGAGGAGATCCGCGGCACCGTCGGTGCCGAGGCGCGCAAGTCGTTCGCCGACCTGAGGGGCGGCAGCTTCGTGTTCCACGGGGTCGTCTGGATCGGGATCATCCTGTCGGTGTTCCAGCAATTCGTCGGCATCAACGTGATCTTCTATTACTCCACGACGCTGTGGCAGTCGGTGGGCTTCCAGGAATCGGATTCGTTCATGATCTCGGTCATCATGTCGATCACGAACATCGTGGCCACCTTCATCGCCATCGCGCTGATCGACACCGTGGGCCGGCGCAAGCTGCTGATGGGTGGGTCGGCGCTGATGGCGCTGTCGCTGGCGGTGATGGCCATCTCGTTCAACCATGCCGAGATCGTGGACGGCGCGCTGTCCCTGCCCGATCCGTGGGGGCCCGTTGCACTGGTGGCGGCCAACGTGTTCATCGTGGGCTTCGGCGCCAGCTGGGGCCCCGCCGTCTGGGTCCTTCTGGGAGAGATGTTCCCCAACCGCATCCGCGGCATGGCGCTCGGCCTTGCCGGCGCGGCGCAGTGGCTGGCCAACTTCGTGGTCAGCACCACCTTCCCGATCCTGTCGGGCATCGGGCTGGACTTCGCCTACAGCCTTTACGCCTTCTTCGCCCTGCTGTCGCTGTTCTTCATCTGGCGCGCGGTTCAGGAAACCAAGGGCCGCTCGCTGGAGCAGATGGTGACCGGGCGGCGCTGACCCCGCCTGCCTTGGGGCGTGCCATGCGCCCCGAACCCCGAACGAAAGAAGCCGCGCAGGAAGATCCCTGCGCGGCTTTCCGGTTTCATGGAAAACGGATCATTCCCAGAAGTTGCGGTCCAGCTCCGGCAGGTCGCGCAGTTCTTCCTGCGACAGGCGCGTCACATAGGAAAAGTCGCGGTTCTTGCCGGCAACCAGTGCAAGATCGGACACGGGCAGCAGGACATGGCGATCGCCAAGGCCAAGGAAGCCGCCGATCTCGGCCTCGATCGCGACCAGCTTGCCTTCGCTGTCCAGAACCACGTCCTCGATCTCGCCCACCTTTTCCCATTCGGATTCGACGGTGGTATAGGTTGCGCCCTCGAACGACTGCTGGTCGATGCCGGTGGCGACGCTGTAAACGGTGCCGTCTTCCAACTCATCCCCGCTGACAAGGTTCGCCGACGAGGTAAGGTCGACGGTGCCCGCATCCTGCGCATGGGCAGCGCCGGCAGCAAGCATCAGGGCGATAAGCGAAGGGGTCACGATCTTCATGGTGGTCTCCTCTTGGGTTGCCATGCCCAACGTGACAGCCCCCCGGCAGTTCCCGCCGGAAAATCCCGCCGATACGCCCGCTTGGAGGTGGACGCGGAAACGCATACTTGTATGATAACTGCATCACCAGCACGTAGGGGGAGACCGTAGTGCAACGAATACTGATCACTGGCGCGGCAGGGGGGCTGGGCCGCGTGATGCGCGAAAAGCTGAAACCCCTGGCCGAAACCATCCGGCTGTCCGACATATCCGACATGGGCGAGGCCGGCCCGAACGAAGAAATCGTGCGCTGCGATCTGGGCGATGAAGCCGCGGTTCTGGACCTTGTGGAAGGGTGCGACGCCATCATCCACCTTGGCGGCGTTTCGGTCGAACAAAGCTTCGACAAGATCCTGAACGGCAACATCAAGGGCGTCTACAACCTTTACGAGGCGGCGCGCGCCCATGGCCATCCGCGCATCGTCTTTGCCAGTTCGAACCACACCATCGGCTTTTACACGCAAGACCAGCGCCTGACCCCGGACATGCCGATGAAGCCCGACGGCCTTTACGGCGTGTCCAAGTGTTTCGGCGAGGCGATGGCCAGCCTTTACCATTCGAAGTTCGGGCAGGAAACGGCGATCGTCCGCATCGGATCATGCTTCCCCGAACCCGCGAATTACCGGATGCTGTCCACGTGGATGTCGTTCGATGACTTCACCGCCCTGATCGGGCGCTGCCTGTCCGTGCCGCGCCTTGGCTGCCCCATCATCTGGGGCGCGTCCGACAACGATCGCGGCTGGTGGGACAACTCTGCAGCCGGCTTCCTGGGCTGGCGGCCAAAAGACAACGCCGAGGTTTACGCAGCCTCGGTGCTGGCGAAGGACGGCCCGCTTGCGGCCGATGATCCCAACGCCATCTATCAGGGTGGCATGTTCACCCGTGATCCCATCCACAAGACCTGAAAGGACCACGACATGAGCTTTACTCCGCATGGCAAGCATCTGATCGCAGGCGAATGGGTCGCCACCGACACCAAATTCTCTTCGGAACCTGCAACGGGGCCGGTGCACAGCTTCTCGGTCGGGACGGTCGAACTGGTCAACCGCGCCTGCGAGGCCGCCGAAGAGGCGTTCTGGACCTATGCCTACACCACCCGCGAAGAGCGCGCGAAGTTCCTTGCAACCATCGCCGACGAGATGGAGGCCCGCGCCGATGCCATCACGGAAATCGGCAGCCAGGAAACCGGCTTGCCCACCGCCCGCCTGCAGGGCGAACGTGGCCGCACCACGGGCCAGCTGCGCCTGTTCGCAAGCCACATCCGGGACGGCGCCTACCTTGACCGCCGCACGGACGCGGCCATGCCCGACCGCCAGCCCGCACCGCGCCCGGAAATCCGCATGATCCAGCGCCCGATCGGCCCGGTTGCCGTGTTCGGTGCGTCGAACTTCCCGCTCGCCTTCTCCACCGCAGGTGGCGACACGGCGGCGGCGCTGGCCGCAGGCTGCCCGGTCGTGGTCAAGGGCCACTCCGCCCACCCCGGCACCGGAGAGATCGTGGCAGAAGCGATCCACGCCGCGATCGAAAAGACCGGCATGCCGAAGGGCGTGTTCAGCCTGATCCAGGGCGGCAAGCGCGACGTTGGCACCAGCCTCGTCCAGCACCCGAACATCAAGGCCGTCGGCTTCACGGGCAGCCTTGGCGGTGGCCGCGCGCTGTTCGACCTGTGCGCCCAACGCCCCGAGCCGATCCCCTTCTTCGGCGAGCTGGGCTCGGTCAACCCGATGTTCATGCTGCCCGAGGCGCTGGCCGCGCGCGGTGAAGCACTGGGCCAGGGCTGGGCCGGTTCGCTGACCATGGGCGCGGGCCAGTTCTGCACCAACCCCGGCATTGCCGTGGTTCCGCAGGGCGCCGAGGGTGACGCCTTCATCGCCGCCACCGCCAAGGCGCTGGAAGCCGTCGCACCGCAGGTCATGCTGACCAATGGCATCGCCGACGCCTATCACAAGGGCAAGGACCGCTTCGACAGCCGCAACTCGGTCCGTCCGGTCGTGTCCAAGCAAAGCACGGGCCGCGAGGTCAGCCCGAACCTTTACGAGGTTTCCTCGGAAGCGTTTCTTGCAGATCACTCGCTGGGCGAAGAAGTGTTCGGCCCGCTGGGCGTTGTCGTCCGCACCCGCACCCCTGAAGAAATGGTGCAACTGGCCAAGGGTCTGGAAGGTCAGCTGACCATCACGATCCACATGGACAAGGGTGACACCGAAGCCGCGCGCAAACTGCTGCCGGTGGTGGAACGCAAGGCCGGACGCGTGCTGATCAACGGCTTCCCGACGGGTGTGGAAGTGGTGGATTCGATGGTTCATGGCGGGCCGTACCCGGCATCGACCAACTTCGGCGCCACCTCGGTCGGCACCATGTCGATCCGCCGGTTCCTGCGCCCCGTGGCGTTCCAGAACCTGCCGGCCGAACTGATCGAAGGCGATCTGGCCTGATCAAAAAGGGACGCCGCCCGAAAGGGCGGCGTCCTTGCCTTTACATCGGCTTGAAGCCGAACAGCGCCTCGGGCGTGGTGACAAGCGCCTGATGCCGCGCCTCATCCGACGGCAGCCATGACAGCACCGTATCCGTCAGCGCACGATCATCGGGGTAATCCGCTGTCGTTTTCGCAAGGTTGTGCGGCCAGTTGGTGCCCCAGACGATCCGGTCGGGCGCATAGGCCGCGATTTCGCGCGCAACCTCGGCAACGTCGGCATAATCGGGCCCGCCCGTGCGGCTGGATTCGTAAACGCCCGCGAACTTGAACCAGCAATTGCCGCCATCGATCAGCCGCTTCACAGCGTCGATCTGCGCGCGGCCCGCGCCGGAAAAGAACTTGCCGTGATGATCAAGGATCCAGCGGCTTTTCACCTTTGCCAGCCGCGGTTCATGATCAAGGATGTTGCTGCCGTCAAACTGCACGGCCATCGCCCAGCCGGCGGCATGGGCACGGGCATCCACCCCTTCCAGCCCCGCAAGGCCGACCGCGCCGCCCGGCAGGTCCATGATGCGCGCGCCGGTCACACCCGCCTGCGCCAGACGCTCGATCTCGGCATCGGGCGTGTCGGGATGAATCACCGCGACGCCGCGGGCAATGTCCCCCATCTCGGCCAGGCAGGCCAGAAGGTTCGAATTGTCGGACTGGTGCGCGTTGCCTTGCGTGATCACCACCCGGTCGATGCCGATCCAGCGCATGAATTCGCGGTATTGTTCGGCATCGGGCAGCGCGCCGGGGGGAAGCGGGGGGCCGCCCTCCTGCGCCTCGTATCCGGGAAGATACATGTGCATCTGCGTGTCGATCGTGCCCTTGGGCAACACGGTGTCCGGCTTTGCGCCGGACAGGGTGCGGATCATCTCCATTCAGTCCTCCTTGGGGGCAAATTCGCGCAGGGCGTTTCGGTCGATCTCGATCCCGAGGCCGGGGCCATCGGGGATCGCCACCACCCCGTTCACATGATCGATGGGCCGGGTGATCACGGCCTGACGGAAGGGGTTGTCGGTCCGGTCGAACTCAAGGATCGGCTCGATCGGGTTGTTGCGCACGGGCGAGGGCACCATCGCCGCCATGAATTGCAGCGCGGCGGCGATATGCACCGCCGTGCCCCAGACATGCGGCACCACGCGCACCCCGTGAAGGCTGGCCATGTCCGCAATCCGCCGCGCCTCGGTAAAGCCGCCGCAACCGGCAAGGTCGGGCTGGATGATATCCACGGCCCGCGTTTCGATCGGTTCGCGGTGGCCCCAGCGGGTGTGCCACGTTTCGCCCCCCGCAACCGGAATCGGCTGACGGGTGCGCACTTCGCGATAGGCGGCAAGCTGTTCGGGCACCACCGGTTCTTCGAACCAGTCGATGCCGTATTCGGCGGCGCGCTGGCCCAGCCGGATCGCCTCCATCGCGTCATAGCCGTGATTGGCGTCGATCATCAGCCGCATGTCCGGCCCGATCGCTTCGCGCACGGCGGCGATGACGCGCAGATCCTCGTCCAGGCCGAAGCCGATCTTGACCTTGCAGGCGTGGAAGCCGGCATCGCGATGCGTGGCCATTTCCTGCGCATTGTCCTGCACCCTGTCCACCCCGTCGCGCTTGAAGCTGCCGGTGGCATAGGCGCGGACGCTTTCGCGGAACCGCCCGCCCAGAAGGGTGGAAACGGGAACCCCGAAATGCTTGCCCTTGATGTCCCACAGCGCGATGTCGATGCCCGACAGCGCGGTGATGGAAAGCCCGCGCTGCCCCTGATCGCGCAGCGCGTTATACAGCGTGGCCCATATCCGTTCGGTCTGAAGCGGGTCCTGCCCGATCAGCCAGTTGGCATAGGCTGCGACAATTGCCGCATTCGGCCGCGCGGGGCCAAGGCATTCGCCCCAGCCCACGGTGCCGTCATCGCACTCGATCTCCACCAGCACATGGGTGCGGCGGTCGAACCGCATGGAGGCGCTTTCGAAAGCGACCTCCAGCTTGTGATCAAGAAGATGCGTACGAACGCGCGTTATCTTCATGCGGCTTTCTTGCGGCGATAGGGTTCGATCAGCGCATCCATCATGCGTTCTTCTTCTGCGGTCAGGTCGGTGATCGGCGGGCGCACCCGGCCCGCGTTGAAGCCCTGAAGCCGCACGCCAGCCTTGATGGCCGACACGGCATAGCCTTTCTGGCGGTTGCGGATCGCCATGAAGGGATAGAAGAACTCGTTCAGGATCTTTTCGCAGGTGGCGCGGTCATTGGCGCGCAGCGCCTTGTAGAAGTCCATCGCCAGCTGCGGCACGAAGTTGAACACCGCCGAGGAATAGGTGGTGAAGCCCGCGCCCAGATATGCCTCGGCGAACAGTTCCGCCGTGGGCATGCCGCCCAGATAGGTCAGCCGGTCGCCCATCTTCGCCGTGATCTGGCGCACAAGGCCGATATCGCCCGTGCCATCCTTGAAGCCGATCAGGTTGGGGCATTCGTCGCACAGGCGGGCCAGCGTGTCGGCCTGAAGCACCGCGTTGTCGCGGTTATACACCATCACGCCCATGTCCGTGGACTGGCACACCGTCTTGACGTGGTGGTAAAGGCCTTCCTGCGGCGCATCGATCAGGTAATGCGGCAGCAGCAGGATGCCGGTCGCGCCGACCTTTTCCACCGACTGCGCGATTTCCACCGCGATCTCGGTGCCGTAACCGCAGCCCGAAACGATCGTGGTGTCGCCCGCAGCCTCGATCGCGGCCTGAACGATCGCCGGGATCTCCGCCGGTTTCAGGCTGAAGAATTCGCCCGTGCCGCCTGCCGCGAACAGTACCGGTGCATCAAATCCCGACAGCCATTCGACATGCGACTGGTAGCTTTCGGGCGCAAAGCGGCCCTCGCCGTCGAAATGCGTCACCGGGAACGACAACAGCCCCGAGCCGAGCGCCGTCTTGAGTGCCTGAACGTCCATTGCGTGATCCTTGAATTTTTGGGTTCTGAGCAGACGCTACCCCACACAACAGACATGTGTCAACACTTGTATGATGTGTTATCCGCGAAGCAAGGCACGGTACCGGTTCCGCGATCCGCGAAGATGCACGCGCATTGCCTGGCGGGCCGCTTCCTCATCCCCCGCAAGGATGGCGGAAACGATGCGGTCGTGCTCCTCCTGGATCTGCGCCAGATAGGTTCTGGGCGCTGCATCGGCCGCGTCCTGCATCGCGCGGCGGGGGATCACGCTGCCGCCGACCATCGCCAGAAACTCGGCAAAGCGGGGGTTGTTCGTCGCCTCGGCGATGGCGATGTGCAGGTCGTAATCGGCCGCGGTGGTGGGCTCGCCGGCCGCGATTGCCGCATCGACGGCGCGGAACGCCTCGATGATGCGTTCTTCCTGCTGCGCGCTGCGGCGCTGTGCGGCAAGGCCCGCGGCCTCCACCTCCACCGCGGTGCGCAGTTCAAGCATTTCGATCATGGAGGAAAGGCGGACATAGTCGATGTTCTGGAACGGCGCGGGTTCCGGCTCGGCGGCTTCCAGCACGAACACGCCCGCGCCCTGCCGCGCCTCCACCAGCCGGTCGGCGCGCAGCGCGGCGATCGCCTCGCGCACCACGGTGCGGCTGACGCCATGCGCCTCGGTCAGCTTTGCCTCGGACGGCAGGCGGTCACCGGGCTTCAGATGGCCTTCGGTGATTTCGGCACGCAAGGCCTCGCTGACACGGGCAACAAGGTTGCCTCGGGGCCGGGCTGGGGAGGTGGTCATCTTTCTGTCCTTCTTCTGCCCGCCTATGATACAGGAGCCACCGTTATTTGCCATCCTTGCGCTGATCTGTATACCCGATGTTGGACAGCCGGAGGGGGAGCGATGACTGGACCAAGGGAAAGGCTGGCAACGCGCGTGGCCGATCTGCTGCGCGCAGAGATCACCGAAGGGCGCGTGAAGCCGGGGGAGCGGCTTCCTTCGGAAACGCGGCTGGCCGAAATTCACGGCGTCAGCCGCACCGTTGTGCGCGAGGCAGTGGCAACGCTGGCCTTCGAAGGACTGGTGCTGGCCCGCAAGGGCGCTGGCATCTTTGCGCAGGAAGCGCCGCAAGGCCCGTTCCTGAACCTTGATCCGGGGCGCGTTTCCTCGGTGATCGAACTGCTGGAACTGCGCCGCGCGGTGGAGATCGAGGCCGCGGGCCTTGCCGCACAGCGCCGCAGCGCCCTTCAGGAAGAACGCATCCTTTCGGCGCATCGCGAGGTTCTGGCCTGTCTGGAGGCGGGCAAACCCACGCGCGATGCCGATCTGGATTTCCATCATGCCATCGCCGAGGCGACAAACAATTCCCGCTTCGCCGAATTCCTGACCCTGATCCGCATCGGCATCATTCCCCGCGGCACGCTGCAAACCGGCCGCGACAACGTGCGCCCCGCCGATTACAACCGCTATCTTCGCGAGGAGCACGAGGCGATCTGCCGCGCCATTCTGGACGGCGATGAAGCTGCCGCGCGCCTTGCGATGCGGGACCACCTGAAGGGCAGCCTTGCGCGTTATCGCGTCCTGCTTCGGGAAAATCAGCACACAAGTTATTGACACTTGTATAACAGGTTGACATTCTCCCCTCCGTCACAGGGAGGACAGCATGATCATCACCGACGTTCAGGTGCGCCATTTCCTTTCAACCACGCGCCGTCATTCCGACAGCGCCGGCCACGCGCATCCCGGCCCGCCCCATCAGGTCAAGACCTCGATCATCACCATCCGGACCGAGGACGGGCATGAAGGCCATTCCTTCACGGTGCCCGAGATCGTGCGGCCGCACCTGATCGACAAGTTCGTCAAGAAGGTGCTGATCGGGCAGGATCACCGCGACCGCGAACGGCTGTGGCACGATCTGGCCCATTGGCAGCGCGGATCGGCCGCACAGCTGACGGACCGTACGCTGGCCGCCGTGGACGTGGCGCTGTGGGATCTGGCAGGGCGCGCGCTGAACACGCCCACCTACAAGCTGATCGGGGCATATCGCGACAAGATCCGCGCCTATGGCTCCATCATGTGCGGGGACGAGCTTGAGGGCGGCCTTGCCACGCCCGAGGATTATGGCCGCTTCGCCGAAAAGCTGGTTGCGCGCGGCTATAAGGGGATCAAGCTGCACACGTGGATGCCGCCCGTCAGCTGGGCGCCCGATGTGAAGATGGACCTGAAGGCCTGCGCCGCCGTGCGCGAGGCGGTCGGCCCCGATATCCATCTGATGATCGATGCCTTCCACTGGTATTCCCGCATGGATTCGCTGGAACTGGGGCGCGGCCTTGAAAAGCTGGGCTTCGACTGGATCGAGGAGCCGATGGACGAACAATCCATGTCCTCCTACAAGTGGCTGGCGGACAATCTGGACATCCCGGTGGTCGGCCCCGAAAGCGCGGCGGGCAAGCACTGGCACCGCGCGGAATGGGTCAAGCACGGCGCCTGCGATATCCTGCGCACGGGCGTGAACGATGTGGGCGGCATCACGCCTGCGCTGAAAACCATGCGCATGGCCGAAAGCTTCGGGATGGAGTGCGAGGTTCATGGCAACACGGCGATGAACCTTGTCGTCACCGCCACCTCCAAGAACTGCCGCTGGTATGAACGCGGGCTGCTGCACCCGTTCCTGAAATACGATGACGGGTTCGATTACCTGAAGCAGCTGTCGGACCCGATGGATGCCGATGGCTATGTCCACGTTCCGGACCGTCCGGGCATCGGCGAGGATATCGATTTCGACTTCATCGAGAACAACCGCGTCAACTAAGGAAGGCCAGCGCCTCCTTCTGCACTTCGGGCGGGCAGACATGCCCGCCGTCGAAGATCGCGGCATCGACATTCCAGATGGCGCGCAGATCGTCGAAGGCGGGTTCCACCGCCGCCAGCGGCAGGTGCCGGTCGGCGCTTCCAGATCGCAGGAACAGCGGCCTTGGCGCGGCCGCGCCCGCCAGATCCGGCAGATCGGCCAACGCGGCCAGTGACGGGTGCAGCATCCAGAACGCCGCCTGCCCCGCCGTGATCGGCGCGCCAAGGCGCAACAACTCCCGCCGCCGCGCCATCCACGACAGCGATACCGCCGATCCGACAGAGGGGGTGGTGGCAAGGCATTGCCATGCCCGGAAGCCCCCGAAGGAAAAGCCCCATACGGCAAGGCCATGCCGCGCCTCGGGCAACCCCGCGGCCCATGTGGCGATGTCGCGATCCTCGCCCGCGACCAGCCCGGCAAGCGAGGTGCCAAGACCCATCGCCGTGCAGGCCAGCGCCTGCTGATCCCCCGGCATCTGCCGGTCGCCCCAGCCAAGCGCATCGAAGCACAGCACCGGATGCCCCGCATCCAGAAGGCGCTGCGCGGGCGGGCCGGAATAAAAGCCCTGCGGATCCTCGGTCATCTTGCGCCAGCCCATGTCGAACCGGCCGCCGTGATCGTGCAGCATCAGAACGGCCCGGCCGGTGATCCGGGCCGGGTGCTGGATCACCCCGCCTGCCCGCTTGCCGCTGGCGAAATGCAGCGCGGTGCCGTCGAAACAAAGAACGGGATCCGGCGGGGGCAAGGCGGCATCCCATGCGGCGCGGATCTGCGCCCTGCCCGTTTCGGTCCGTGCCGAAAGCGGCAGCGGCGCATCCAGCCGCCGCCGCCAGTCGGCAGGCCAGTCACATGGCGCGGTCATAAGCGATGGAGGCGTCTATCAGCTCGCGCGCATAAGGATCCTTCGCTTCTTCGCCCGGAACGCCGGTCAGCGCGCCGCGGCCCAGAACCTCCACCAGACGGCCCTTCTGCATCACGGCGAAACGGTCGCACATGTGATCCACCACCGCCAGATCATGGCTGACCATGACATAGGTGAAGCCCCGCCTTTCGCGCAGATCGGCCAGCAGGTTAAGGATCTCGGCCTGAACGGACACATCCAGCGCACTGGTCGGTTCGTCCAGCAGCAGCACGTCGGGTTCAAGGATCAGCGCGCGGGCAATGGCAACGCGCTGGCGCTGCCCGCCCGAAAGCTGGTGCGGATACCGGTCCAGAAAGGCGGTGGGCAGGCCCACCTCCGTCATGGCGCGTTCCATCCGCCCGTCGCGATCGTCCAGACCGTGAATGCGCAGCGGTTCGGACAGCACCGTCCGCACCGACTGGCGCGGGTGGAGCGAGCCGTAGGGGTCCTGGAACACCATCTGCATCGTGCGGCACCGTTCGACCAGCGGCATCTGGCGCACATCCTGCCCACCAATGGTCACGCGGCCCTCCCACGTCTTCATCAGCAGGGACATGCAACGCAGGATCGTGGACTTGCCCGAACCGCTTTCCCCGACCAGCCCGAAACATTCACCGGCCCGCACGTCAAAGCCGATGTCGTGAAGAATGCGCGCCTCTCCCAGCGTGATCGACAGATCGCGGATGCTGATGTTCTTCATGTGCGTGCCTCCTCGGCCCATTCGGGGCGGCGTTGCAGCACGGGCAATGGCTGGCGCGGCCCGCCGATGCGCGGCTGCGCGGCCAGAAGCCCGCGGGTATAGGGGTGCTGCGCGCGGTCCAGCTCGCTCGCCTTCAGCGTTTCCACCACCCGGCCGGCATACATGATCAGGACGCGGTCGCAGAAGTTGCGCACAAGGTTCAGGTCGTGGCTGATCACGACCAGCCCGATGCCGCGATCGCGCACCAGCCCGTCAAGGATCGACAGCACCTGCATGCGAACCGTCACGTCCAGCGCGGATGTCGGCTCGTCGGCGATGACCAGCTCCGGCTCGGTCAGCAGCATCATCGCGATCATGATGCGCTGGCCCATGCCGCCGGAAACCTGGTGGGGGTAAAGATCGTAAACCCGTTCCACGTCGCGGATCGCAACGGCGGAAAGCATCTGCAGCGCCTTTGCCTTGGCTTCCGCGGCAGAGCATTTCATGTGCACGCGCCACGCCTCGGCCACCTGGTCGCCGACCTTGCGGATCGGGTTCAGGCTGAACTTCGGATCCTGCAGGATCATGGAGATGCGCTTGCCGCGCACCTCCAGCATGCGCTTTTCGGGAAGGGCCAGAAGGTCCGTGTCCTGAAACTGCATCTTGTCGGCCGTGATATCGGCAGATGGCAGCAGCTTCAGGATGGCGCGTCCTACCGTGGATTTGCCGGAGCCGCTTTCGCCCACGATGCCAAGGCGTTCACGCCCCAGCTGGAAGGACACGCCCCGCACGGCGGGCGCGGGCGAGCCCCGGTAATGGACGGTCAGGTTCTGGATATCGAGGATCGTGTCCATCTCACCTCCGGTTCATCTGCTTGGGATCGAGCGCGTCGCGCAGCCCGTCACCCACGAGGTTGAAGGCAAGGCTGACGCACAGGATCGCGATGCCGGGGAAGGTGACCAGCCACCAGCTGTCGATCATGTAGCGGCGCCCCGTGGCGATCATCGCGCCCCATTCGGGCAGCGGCGGTTGCGCGCCAAGACCCAGAAAGCCAAGGCCGGCTGCCGTCAGGATCACCGTGGCCATGTTCAGCGTCAGCCGGATCAGGACTGAAGGCAGGCACATCGGCACGATGGATTTCATGATGATGCGGAAATCCGATGCCCCCTGAAGGCGCGCGGCAGAAACGTAATCCTCGGCGCGGAAGGTCAGGGTTTCGGCCCGCGCCAGCCGCGCGATGGGCGGCCACGATGTCAGCGCGATGGCGATGATGGCATTTGACAGGCTTGGCCCAAGCGCGGCCACGAAGGCCAGCGACAGGATCAGCGAGGGGAAGGACAGGAAGATGTCGGTGATGCGCATCATCACCGTGTCGACCGCGCCCCCGTAATATCCCGCGATCGTGCCCACGGCGAGGCCGATCGGCCCCACCACCACCGTGACCAGCGCGATGATGGTCAGCGTGATGCGCGTGCCATGGACAAGGCGGCTCCAGATATCGCGGCCAAGTTCGTCCGTGCCGAACCAGTGGCCATTGCCGGGCGGGGCCAGCGTGTTGGTCAGATCCTGCGCGTAAGGGTTGTGCGTGGCCAGCAGCGGCGCGAAGATGGCGCCGATCACCAGCAGCGCGATCACGGCCAGCCCGAAGGCCGAAGTGGGTTGCCGCATCAGGAAACGCAGGATGCGGCCCAGTGGGGCGAGGCCCGGAAGCGTCATGCTGCGGCCTTTCTTCAGGGTTTCGGTCTGCATCAGCGGGTCCTCGGATCGAAGACGCGGTAAAGCACGTCGGACAGAAGGTTCAGCGCGATGAAGATGACGCCGACCAGCAGCACGCAGGTCATCACCGCGTTCATGTCACCGATCATCAGGTTCGATGTCAGGTATTGCCCGAAGCCCGGCCAGGAAAACACCGTCTCGATCAGGACGGCCCCTTCCAGCAGCGCGCCATAGGCCAGCGCCACGATGGTGACCAGCTGCACCCGGATGTTCAGGAAGGCATGGCGCCAGATGGTCTGGCGGACGGACAGGCCCTTCACCCGCGCGGTGGTGATATACTCCTGGTTGATCTGGTCCAGCATGAAGCTGCGCGTCATCCGCGTGATATAGGCCGACGAGGAATAGCCCAGCAGGCTGGCAGGAAGGATCAGGTGGTTCAGGGCAGACCAGAACACCTCCCACTCCCCAGCAAGGGCGGCGTCGATCAGGATGAAGTTCGTCACCTCGGGAACAAGGCCGATGAAATAGTCCTCCATCCGGCCGCCGCCGCCAACCCAGCCAAGCGCGGCATAGAAGATCAGAAGCGCGATCATCCCCGTCCAGAAGATCGGCATCGAGTGGCCCATCAGGCTGAACACGCGGATTACCTGATCCTGCCAGCGATCCTTCTTCACCGCCGCGATGACGCCAAGCGTGATGCCAAGGGTCGCGCCGATCAGGATGGCCAGCGTTGCCAGTTCCAGCGTTGCCGGCATCACGGTCAGGATGTCGTTGAGGACAGGCTGGCCGGTGCGGATGGAGGTTCCGAAATCCCCCGTCAGCACATCGCGCAGATACATCAGGAACTGCATCGGCAGGGGCCGGTCCAGCCCCAGTTCCTGGTAAACCTGCATATAGGTGTCCTGCGTCGCCTCTTCGCCCACGATGGCGCGGACGGGATCGGCCGGCATCAGCCGTCCGATGGCGAAGGTCAGGACCAAAAGCCCCAGCAGCGTGACGGCAATGGTGCCGGCCTGGCGCAGCAGGCCGCGTGTTCGGGATCGTGTCAGCATCGGTTCCCCGTGAGGGTTGGGGCGGAGGGGGCGCGTGGCCCCCTGCCCTTTCAGCGGTTTTTCGTGACGGTCGAAAGATCGGTCGACCAGGACGGGTTCACCACGAAGCCTTCCAGATCGGCGCGATAGGCCGCCGAGGTCACGACCTCGGAGAACGGGATCAGCGGGGGGACGACCTCGTCGATGCGGTTCTGGATGTCGGCATAGATCTGGCGGCGCGTTTCAAGGTCCGCCTCGGAGGCGCCGGCATCGATCAGGTTGTTCAGCTCCTCGTCCATGAAGCTGGTGCGCCAGCCCTGGAAGTTGGTCAGCCGCGCCTCGTCCGAGTTGTCGGGGTTGTAGATCAGCGCGCGCATGTTGCTGTCCGGGTCGGGCAGCTGCCCGCCGCCGCCGCGGCCCACGATCATCTCGAAGTTCCGCTCGCGCATTGCGCCATAGATCTGGTCACCCGATCCGGTGATCACCTCGGCCCGGACCCCCCCTTGGGCCAGAGAGCCTTGAAGCGCGGTGGCAAGATTCAGGAAGGGATCGTCCGACAGCGCGCGCAGCGTCACGTCCATGCCGTTGGGGAAACCACCCTCGGCCAGAAGCTGCTTGGCGCGTTCGGGATCGAAGGTATAGCCGGGATCGTCCAGCAGCCCGAAGAACCCGCCCGAGATGGGGCGTTGGTGCATCTTGCCGAAGAAGGGCAGGATCGCGTCGTTCAGGCCCTTGTAATCGATAAGGTAGCGCATCGCTTCGCGCACCTTGGGGTTCTGGAACCGTTCATCCGCCATCGACATGGCAAGATAATAGAAGCCGGCCGACGGGGTGGTCTGGATCTCGATCCCGTCCTTGTTCTGCAGCGCGTTCAGATCGGCGGGGGCAAGCTGGAAGGCGATGTCCAGATCCTGGCGTTCCAGTTGCAGCCGCTGGCTTTGGCTTTCGGGAACGTGGCGCCAGATGATGCGGCGCATCGCCGGCTCCTCGCCCCAGAAATTGTCGTTGCGCGTCAGAAGCACGAGGTTGTTGGACTTCCACTGCTGCAGCGCGAAGGCCGCCGATCCGGCGGAATTCTGCGACAGCCACGCGGTGCCCATGTCGCCGTCCCGCTCATTCTCCATCACCAGCTTGCTGTCGAGGATGGAGCCGGGCCCCACGATCCCGAGGGTGGAGATGATAAGCTGCGGGTTCACCTTCTGCGGCAGCGTCACGACGACCGTGCGGTCATCGGGCGCGGTGAACGCGGTTTCGGCCGCCTCGGCAGTGAAGCCATAGGTTTTCAGGAAGCTGGCCTGTGCAAGGTTCAGTTCCATCAGGCGGCGGAACGACCAGACCACATCCTCGGCCCGGACGGGGTTGCCCGAAGCGAATTCCGCCTCGCGCAGATGGAAGGTGATGGACATTCCGTCCTCGGCCACGTCCCAGCTTTCGGCAAGGTCGGGCTGCACCTCGGACCGGTTCACCGGGTCCAGCTGGACAAGGCCGTCATAAACGTTGGCCAGCACCTGCACCGTTTCCTTGCCCGTGATGGCAGCAGGATCGAGCGTCA
Organism: Falsirhodobacter deserti; assembly: GCF_004015795.1. GTDB lineage: Bacteria > Pseudomonadota > Alphaproteobacteria > Rhodobacterales > Rhodobacteraceae > Falsirhodobacter > Falsirhodobacter deserti. The sequence goes on from NZ_ML137219.1 coordinate 54,039, forward strand.
GGATGTTTGTCATGGAAAAGCCGATGACAAGCTGGTCGTCTGGCGTCTTGGCCAGGGCCGGTCCGGCGGCAAGGGCAAGAAGCGAAGCGGCGGCCAAAGGCCGGACGCAGGCATGCATGATCATGGTGTCCTCCCAGAACTGAAGAGATCCCGCCCCTCACGGGATGTCCGACAGCATGATTTATTTGTTATACATGTTGGCGCCTTGTCAATCGCCTTTCTGTCAGCCGGCCACCAAAATCCGCAGGCTGCCGATCTGGGGGGCGGCAACACGGCAGGCGGTCAGGATGCGAAGCGCCAGATGCGTTTCCACATAGTTGGCGTGAAAGCGGGTGGGCGCTTCAAGGGTCAGCCCGCCGCCAGTCTCCTCCAGCGGACGAAGCTGGCGCAGCCAGGTCGCGTAAACAGTGGGCGCCTCTTGCGCGATGTGCTGCATGACGCGGTCCCAGGGGCTTTGGCCGTCGGGCTGGGGAAAGGCGATGATGTTGGGCGTCCCTGCGGGGACAGGTGGGGCATCATCGGGTGCAAGGCGCGCCTCCAGATCCCGACCAACGGCGGCCCAATGGGGCGCGGTGTCGGCAAGGATGCGATCAAGGCCCAAGGCGTATTCGGCCACCCGGCCCCGTCCACCCTGACGGCGCAGCACGAGCCAGCCTTTTTCCCGAAGCCGCGCCATTTCCCGCTTCACCGTCCGTTCATCAACCGACCAAAGGGCCGCGATCTCGCGCTGGCCGGTGGCAAGGCGGTCGGCCCGCCAGTCGTAGCGGGCCGTGATCAGCACGATCAGCCGAAGGGCAAGGCGCTGCGCCATTGCCTCCCCTGCCAGTCCTGCCGCGCCGATGGCCGTCAGAACATCATATTTCCTCGACGAGGCTCCCTGCCCCGCCAATCGTGCCACTGCCATCTTCTGCCTTCCCCGCATCCTGACGGGATATTGATAGATCCGGGGTATCTTCCCCGGCTTAACGAACCGCGCGCTGCCACCGTGGTTCCGGCAACACAACGCTTTTCATTTCCCGACCACCATTTGCGTTGAGTGGGGCGATTCTGTCAAGGGCCGCCCTCATTCCCTCCTCTTCAGGATCTGAAGAAGGGTCTTATAGGTATTGGGGGACACCCTAGGCGTCCCTTTAAGAGGTGTGAAATGTCCCCTTAATGCTGGATAAAGCCGCAAGATGTCCCCTGATCGGGGGCAGAGGGCCCTAGCCTGTCCCTGCGGGGACGCTTTTGCATCTCTTTATATACATAATCTTTGCGCCTTTCGCAAATCCGGCGTAAACCGAATATATAAAGTGAAGAGCGTTGCCTTTCGGAGAAATGATGTTCACCCATGACGACCTTGCGCGGCTTCAGGCGCAATCGCTGAAGATGCAGGGCTGGATCCGCCAGCAGACCTACTCCCCCGAGATGGAGAAGACGCTGCGCCGCTTTTCCAGCTGGGAACTGGCCGAACTGATCTTCCGCGTGAACCAGTCGACCCTGCGGGGACGCATGGCCACCGAACCCTCCCTCCCCCAGGGGCTGGTGGAGGAGGATGGCCGCCAGCGCTGGTATACGCTGGAGGAGATCAACGAGATCCGCCGCAAGCTGAAGATCAACCGCAAGTCCCTGCTGCCGCCCCGCCCTGCCGGCAAGCGGGCCATTCGCGCCGCCATCGCCAACTTCAAGGGCGGTGCGGGCAAGTCGACCGTGGCCCTGCACTTCGCCCATGCCGCGGCACTGGACGGCTATCGGGTGCTGGCGGTGGATTTCGACCCGCAGGCCACCCTGTCCCATTCCATGGGTCTGTCGGACGTGGCCGAGGAGTTCACGGTCTGGGGCATTATGGCGCGGGACCTGATCCGCGAAACCGAACGGATGAACAGCGCCGCCCGCGGCGCGGAATCCGGCGCGGCCCTGCCCCAACGAAAGCTGCCTTCCGCCATCACCGGGATGGGTCTGACCGATCTGCGCACGATGGACTTCATCAAGCAGACATCCTGGCCGACGGTGGATGTCATCCCCTCCTGTGCCAACTCTGCCTTCGTGGAATTTGCCTCGGCCCAGTACCGGAACCTGAACCCCGAATGGTCCTTCTTCGCCGCCGTGTCCCGCTATCTCGATACGTTGCCGGATGATGCCTATGACATCGTGATCTTCGACTGCCCGCCGGCCATCGGTTATCAGTCCATGAATGCGGTGTTTGCGGCTGATGTTCTTTATGTGCCCTCGGGTCCCGGCTATTGGGAATATGACTCCACCACCTCTTTTATCGGTCAGCTGGCCGAGGCGCTTGGCGATCTGAGCCAGTTCCAGGGGATCGTCCCCGCGGGGACAATGACGCTCCCCAAGGCGTTTCTGGATCTGCGCTTCCTGCTGACGCGGTATGAGCCGAACAACGAATTGCACCGCGCGATGCATCAAGCCTTCCGTAAGGTGTTCGAGGGTAGGGTCGCCGAACACCCGATCGAGATGACGCGGGCGGTGGAACAATCAGGCCGGTTCCTGTCCTCGATCTATGAAACCGATTATCGCGAAATGACGCGCGAAACATGGCGCCGCGCCCGCGCCTCGTTCGACAGGGCGTATATGGAGTTCCGCGACAACCTTGTTGCGGCATGGGACAAGCTGGAGGATGAAGCATGATCAAGCGCCGCACTTTCGATATCGACTTCCCCTCCGAAGAGCCTGTCCCCGCGGGGACAGAGCGCGAGGCCCGTCGCGGCCCCATGGCCGCTGCCATCAGTGAGAACGCCGAAGCACTGCGGGAACGCCAGCAGGCCGAGGCCGCGATCCGGGCCGAAAATGACCGTCTGGCCCATGAACTGGTGCGGTTGAAGAAGCTTGGCCTCGTCACCGACCTGATCCCGCTGGACAAGATCCGCGCCACGAAGCTGACCCGCGACCGAGCCCCTGACCGAGACCCCGAGCTTGATGAGCTGAAAGAATCCATCCGCGGCGTGGGCCTGTCGAACCCGATCCGCGTGGAGGCTGCGGCCGATGGCAATTTTGAACTGATTCAGGGCTTCCGCCGCCTTGCCGCCTATCGCGAACTGTTCGAAGAAACGGGGGAGGAGCGGTTCGCTGCCATCCCCGCCGGGATGGTCGCGCAAGGGGAGACCTTGGAAAGTCTGTACCGGCGCATGGTCGATGAAAACCTTGTTCGGCGGGATATCAGTTTTGCGGAAATGGCGATTCTGGCGCGCAGCTATCTTCAGGATCCTGAGACATCCGCCTTCTCAATCGATCAGGCAATTGCCACGCTGTTCCAATCGGCGGGGCGGCAGAAGCGCGTCTATATCCGCAACTTCGCTACGCTGCTGGATCGGATCGGGATGCACCTTCTGCACCCGCACTCCATCCCCCGTGCCCTTGGTCTGGACGTTTTGAAACGGGTGGAGCGGGAGCCGGGCGCGGCCACCATGCTGGGCCGCCTGTTGATGGCGCAGCCCGAACGGTCGGACACGGACGAACTTGCTGTCCTGCGCGATTTTGCCGCCGGCGCAGGCAAGGTAACGCCGCCACGTCCGGCGCGCGGTCCGGGCAATCCCGGTGCCAAGACAACCCTGCGCGTTGCGCGCGGTGAAGATGTTGCCCGCTGCACTGCAACCCACGGTCGTGTGGAACTGCGGATGGAGCGTGACTTCAGCGCCGTCGACCGGCACCGTCTTGAACAGGCGATCGAAGCGTTCCTTGCCTCGCTGGACGATAACTGACCGGAACCTGCGGGGCGGGTCGCGCATTTTCGCCAGAAGGAGATGCCGATGACCCGCCTTGCCCGTGACGCCGAGATTGCGCGACTTGATCGTCTTGCCCATCAGCTTGACGCGCGGTTCAAAGTCCTTGGTTTCCGCTTCGGGTGGGACGGGCTGCTGGGTCTGATCCCCGGCGTGGGCGATGTGGCTGCGGCCATTCCTTCGGCACTTATCCTTCACCGCGCTTATTCGCTTGGGGTGCCGAACAGCCTTCTGGTGCGGATGGGGGTGAATGTCGCGCTGGATACCGTGATCGGATCGGTTCCGCTGCTGGGCAGCGTGTTCGACATCGCCTACAAGTCGAACCTTCGCAACGTGGCGATGCTGCGCCGCCACCTGGAGCAGCGCGACCCTTGACCCCGCCGCGCACCGCGTCATCCTGCGCGGCGCAACGACGGAGGTATGAATGGCAATCGATCCCGTGAAACTTGACCGGCTGGCGCAGGTGGCCGTGAAGGTGGGCCTTAACTTGCAGGAAGGTCAGGACCTGCTGCTGACCGCACCGGCCGAGGCGTTGCCGCTGGTGCGCCGGATTGCGGCCCATGCCTATGCGGCCGGGGCAGGGGTCGTTACGCCGATCCTGTCGGATCCGCAGGTGACGCTGGCCCGCTATGCCCATGCCCGCGACGAAAGCTTCGATAGTGCGCCGGACTGGTTGTTCGAAGGGATGGCGAAGGCATTTGATGCCAACACAGCGCGGCTGGCCATCGCGGGCGACGACCCGCTGATGCTGTCGTCGGCCGATCCGGCGAAGGTGGCCCGTGCCAACCGCGCCCAGTCCCGTGCCTATAAACCCGCGCTGAAAAAGATCGCGGGGTTCGACATCAACTGGAACATCGTCAGCTATCCCAATCCTGACTGGGCCCGCCGCGTCTTCCCCGACCTGCCGGAGGAGGAGGCCGTCGCCCGCCTGGCCGATGCAATCTTCGCAGCTTCGCGCGTGGAAGGGGACGATCCGGTTGCCGCATGGGCCACGCACAATGCCCAGCTTCACGCCCGCTGCGCATGGCTGGACGGACAGGCGTTCCGCTCGTTGCACTTCACGGGGCCGGGCACGGATCTGACGGTCGGGCTGGCTGACGGGCATCGCTGGCAGGGCGGCGCGTCGGTGGCCCGCAACGGCATCACCTGCAATCCGAACATCCCGACCGAGGAGGTGTTCACCACGCCGCACGCCCTGCGCGTTGACGGACATGTCAGCGCGACAAAGCCGCTGTCACATCAGGGCACGCTGATCGAGGATATTCGCGTGACCTTTGCCGGTGGCGCGATCACCGAGGCACATGCCAGCAGGGGACAGGACGTGCTGCGCCAGCTGATCGATACTGATGACGGCGCGCGGCGGTTGGGGGAGGTGGCGCTGGTGCCACATTCCTCGCCCATCTCGGCCTCGGGGTTGCTGTTCCTGAACACGTTGTATGATGAAAACGCAGCTTGTCATATTGCATTGGGTCAGTGCTATGCCAAGTGCTTCCATGGCGATCCCACGCCAGAACAGATTCAGGCACAAGGCGGCAATTCCAGCCTGATCCACGTGGACTGGATGATCGGTTCCGATCAGGTGGATATCGACGGCATCAAGCCGGATGGCGAACGCGTCGCCGTGTTCCGCAAGGGGGAATGGGCGCAGGCCGTCTGACCTGCGCTCCGCGGGTTATTCGGCAGCCAGCAGATCGGCCACGTCAAGCAGGATGAACTCGTTATCCGCCGCCTGGCCGATCTCCCGCCCGCCCGAGAAGGGAAGGTTGTTGTCATCCGCCACAAGGATGTGGGTGTCGTCCATGCGGATCACGTCTTCGATCGTCTGGAACGGGAAGGTGAACACGCCGTCCTGCGAATGGGGCGAAAGGCCGTCGGGATCCTGGATGTCCAGCAGGTCCACATGGCCGATGCGGCGCATGAAACCGTCCTCGTCGGTATCGGCAGTATCCACCAGCACGATGTTCTTCACGCGGGCAGGGCGGGGATAGCAGGCGGCGGGGTCCGCGCCGTCCTCGCAGGCGGCCATGCCTTCGCCGGCGTCGCGTTCGATCACCAGCGCGCGGTGATCGTCGATGAAGTTGAAATCGCCGATGGCCACCGCACCCTCGGCAAGGCGGAAGCGATGGGTGTCGCCCGTCCACTTACGCTCGGCGGGATCGAACACCAGCACGCGCAGGAAGTCGCCCTCTGTCCCGTCTTCGGTCAGCAGGGGTTTTTCCAGCATGGCCCAAAGCTCGTTTGTTCGGGGATGCAGCGCCATGCCTTCATAACCGCCCGAACGCTGAACCCGGTAATCCTTGCCCGCAACCGCAGGAACCGTCACGCCGGGGGTGTCGGGGCCTTTCAGCCGTTCGCCCTCCAGCATGGTCGGGTGGACGTTCAGCACGCGGCCATCCGTCGTCGCCTCGATCAGGTAGGGTCCGAATTCGTCGCCGATCCAGATCGTGTCGTCCAGAAGCTGGATGGATTCGGGATCGAAATCCGCCCCCGTCAGATAGCGGCCATCCGTGCCTTCATAGGCGATGCGGAACGGAACCTTGTGATCGGGATCGTGCAGGAAGACGGACTCCAGCCGTTCCACCTTGCCGGTTTCGAAGTCGGGCAACAGGCGGTGGAACACCAGCAGTGCATCGGGGCTGTTGCCCTTCGATCCGAACCCGTTATCGGCCAGCGTGAAGATGGAGCCGTCTTCGGCCCGGTTCATCGCAAATCCCGACATGCCTTGGAAGGGTTGGCCAAGGAAGGGCAGGGACAGGCCGGTGGGATGGCTGCCGAAAGCGGGGCCGGTATCACCCGGAACGCTCATCGGGGTGTCGTTGCGCCCATCCCCGGTGAACTTGCCCGAGATCCACGCATCGCGCGGCGCATCGGCCGGCGGGGCGATCATCGTGTTGGCGGGGATGACAGCAAAGCCTGCCAGTTTGGCGGGAAGGGTCTCCTCTGCCAGCACGGCAGAGGAGGAGCAGAGAAGCGCGGCAAACGTGACGCGAAGAAGCATGTGTCCGGACCCTTCGGTTGCAATATCGCCCCCGATAACGCGCCCGTGAAACAGCTTCGTGTCAGACGACAGTCAGGCCGACATCGATGTTTCCGCGCGTGGCGTTGGAATAGGGGCAGACCTGATGCGCCTGTTCCACCAGCGCCCGCGCGGCTTCCGGATCGACGCCGGGAAGCGAAACCTCAAGCGCGACGGTCAGCCCGAAGCCGCCCTCGCTGCGCGGACCGATGCCAACCTGCGCCGAAACCTTGGCATCCGCTGGCACCTTCGTCGGGCCTTTGGCGGCAACGGCCTTCATCGCGCCAAGAAAGCAGGCGGAATAACCCGCAGCGAACAGCTGTTCGGGGTTCACGCCGTCGCCGCCCGCGCCGCCAAGTTCACGCGGAGTGGACAGTTTCACATCGACCGCACCGTCTTCGGTGGTTGCATGGCTGTCACGCCCGCCCGTGGCCGTGGCGGAGGTGGAGTAAAGGACGTTGACGCTCATGAAGAACTCCCATTGCTGTTTGATAAAGCGATTAAATCGCGAGCGATATAAATATCAAGAGGTCTTGCCCTTTTTCACGCACCATGCGATTTAAAGTCATGGCCCACACGCATGCACCCACAGAACTGCTTTGCTTCACCGTGCATGCCGCGGATCAGGCTTTTGCGCAGGTGTACCGGCATGCCTTGTCCGAAATGGGCGTGACCTATCCGCAGTTCCTTGTGCTTGGCCTTCTTTGGCAATGCGATGACCGGACGGTGGGCGAATTGGGGCAAATGCTTCGCCTGCAATCGAATACATTGACGCCGCTGCTGAAACGGCTGGAGGCGATGGGCTTGCTGAGCCGACGCCGCGATCCGCAGGATGAACGCACGGTCCGCATCCGGCTGACCGATGCCGGCCGCGCCTTGGCCGACAAGGCGCCCGACGTGATGAGCTGCGTTTCGCGGGCCATCGGCATGACGGCCGAGGAACAGGACACGCTGACCACCCTGCTGCGCCGCCTTCAGGACAGCCTGCGCGCCAGCACCACGCCCGCCGCATAACGAAACTTTCGCAGTTTGTGCAAATGTCTGGCATGCCGCCGCGTTTCGGCACGCTATATCGGTCGATGAACCGGAACCGACAGAAGGAGAATGCGATGCATGAACGTTACGCAAGCGGGCTCAGCGACGAGGCGGCCAAAACCTCGATCGAGACGCTGGACAAGAACCTGTCGCTGGTGATCGACCTGTCGCTGATCGTGAAGCAGGCGCACTGGAACATGAAGGGCAGCAACTTCATCGGCGTGCACAAGCTTCTGGATGATGCGGTCGACAACCTGCGCGACATTCTGGACAAGATGGCCGAACGCGCCGTGATCCTTGGCGGATCGCCCGACGGGCGCAGCCAGAACGTTGCCGCCGCCACCACGCTGCCCGAATATCCCGCCGGCTTCATGCTGGTGAAGGATCATGTGCGCGAACTGGTGGAGCGTTACAAGATCGTCGCCGCTTCGCTGCGTGAAGCGATCGACATCGTGGACGAGGGCGGCGATCAGGATACTGCCGATCTGTTCACCGAGGCCAGCCGCATCGTGGACAAGGATGCGTGGTTCATCGGGTCCAACGCCGAAGGCAACTGACGTAACCTAGCACGATCCGTCAAGGACTGTTCCGTACAACGAAGCATGTTGACCAGTGCCATGTTGCATCGTTGTTCGGGGCCGTTTGCCTGCTGCTTGCAGCGGCACTTCTGACGGCTTGGAAAGAGTTTCGCCCAGGTCGGCACGTGCTGGTCTGGGCGTTTTCGTTCGCGGCGGCGGCGGCCCACGCCATCATCGCCGCGCCAACGCAGGGTGTTCTTTGGCAGGCGGCGGGCTCCGCGCTTCTTTCGCTTGTCATCTCCGCCGGCTTTGCTTCCGCTGGCCGGTGGGGTGGATCGGTTTGAACGCATCCGCCGCGCCGTGCCGGCAGCCTTGCAGGATCTGGCGGGTGACGGCCAGTTTCGGCATCGCGAGCCTGCGCCCGAACGAGGGTCTTGCGGCGGCGCTGGTGCGGGCCGATGTCGCGCTCTGCCGCTCCAAGAACGAAGGGCAGGATCGCATCACGGCGAAGCTGCCTGATTTCGCCCCGCACACTGGCTTTTGATCGCGTGCGACTTATCCTGTGGCCGAAGCGGTCAGAGCAAGGAGCCTCTCGCATGTTCAATTTCCGTGTCGCCGCACTGGCAATGATGCTTGGCGCGGGCAGCGCAGGGGCGCAGGTGGTCGTATCCTCCAAGATCGATACGGAGGGTGGGGTAATCGGCAACATCATCGTTCAGGTGCTTGAACAGAACGGGATCGGGACGCAGAATCGCCTGCAACTGGGCGGCACGCCCGTGGTCCGCCAGGCGCTGCTGGCCGGAGAGATTGATCTCTATCCCGAATATACCGGCAATGCCGCGTTCTTCTTCAACCGCGCCGAAGATCCTGTCTGGAAGGATGCCGATGCCGCATGGCAGACCGCGCGCGATCTGGACGAAGCGAACGGCCTTGTCTGGCTGGACCCGGCGCCCGCGAACAACACCTGGGGCATCGCGCTGCGGGATGATGTGGCCGATGCCAACCGCGTCGGCACGCTGTCGGATTTCGGCGAATGGATCTCGGGTGGCGGGGCGGTGAAGCTGGCGGCCTCGTCCGAATTCGTGAACTCCGCCGCCGCGCTGCCGTCCTTCCAGAAAACCTATGGCTTCCAGCTTTCCACCGACCAGATGGTCGTGCTGTCGGGCGGCGACACGGCGGCAACCATCCAGGCGGCCGCCAATGGCACCAGCGGCGTGAATGCGGCGATGGTTTATGGCACCGACGGCGCGATCCCCTTCGCGGGCCTGCGTGTTCTGGCCGATGACAAGCAGGTGCAGCCCGTCTACCAGCCCGCCCCCGTCATCCGCGCCGAGGTGCTGGCAGAATATCCGCAGATCGAGGAGCTTCTTTCCCCCGTTTTCGAGGCGCTGACGCTTGAAACCCTGCAAACGCTGAACGGGCGCGTGCAGGTGGAAGGTGTTCCCGCCGCCGATGTCGCCCGCCAGTTTCTGACGGAAGGCGGGTTCATCGAGGGGTGAGGTATGCTGACCGCCTCGGCCTTGTTCTTGCGCTGCCGCTGATCGCAGGTTTCGCGCTGCCCTTTGCGGGGCTGCGCCCGAACCGGATCGCGGCCCCCGTCGCCGAATGGCTGCCCCATATCTTCGGCTGGCCGGCCGCTGCGGGCGTGGCGCTGGTGGCGGTGGCCGCGCTGGCCCGCAGCCCCTTGCGCCTGCCGCTGGCGGCGCTGGCGGTGGCGGGTTGGCTGGCGCTTCTGGGGCTTGGCGCCTCGCGGCTGGCCGAGGATGCGCCGGCCTATGCGCGCGTGTCGCCGGGGGCGGGGTTCTGGCTTGGGCTGGTGGCGCTGGTGCTGCTGCTGGCCGATGCGCTGGCCCGGCGCAAGCCGGCGCCGGTTGCGCGGCTGGCGCTGCTGGCGGCCACGGTGGCGGTTCTGGCGCTGGTGCTGCGCCTTTGGCCGGATGTGTCGGTCCTTCAGGAATATGCCGCACGCCGCGCTTCTTTCTGGGCCGAAGCGCAGCGGCACGTCGCGCTTGCCCTTGGATCATTCGCGGCGGCGGTGGTGGCGGGGGTTCCGCTGGGCATCGCGATCCAGCGCACGCCGCGCCTGCACCTGCCGGTGATGAACGTGCTGACGGCGATCCAGACCGTGCCCTCCATCGCGCTGTTCGGGTTGCTGATCCTGCCGCTGGGATGGGTGGCGGCCAATGTGCCGGGGGCGCGGGCGGCGGGCATCGGTGGCATCGGCATGGCCCCCGCGCTGGTGGCGCTGTTTCTTTATGCGCTGCTTCCGATCGTGACCAACACCGTCGCCGGTTTGCGCGCCGTTCCCCCCAGCGTGTCCGAGGCGGCGCGCGGCATGGGCCTTGCCCCGCGCCAGCGCCTGCTGCGCGTGGACATGCCGCTGGCCCTTCCCGTGATCCTGACGGGCGCGCGGATCGTGCTGGTCCAGAACATCGGGCTTGCGACCATCGGCGCGCTGATCGGGGCAGGGGGCTTTGGCACCTTCGTGTTCCAGGGGCTTGGCCAGACCGCGCCCGACCTGATCCTGCTGGGCGCCCTGCCGACCGTGGCGCTGGCCTTCGCGGCGCAGGTGATCTTCGACGCCCTGATCGACCTTTTGCCGGGGAGGCGCCCGTGATCGGCCTGCACAACCTTTCGAAACACTATGACGATCTGCGGGCGGTGGATGATGTATCCCTTTCCATCGAAACGGGAAGCGTGGTTGCCATTGTCGGCACCTCCGGTTCGGGAAAGTCCACCCTGCTGCGGCTGGTGAACCGGCTGATCGAACCCACGGCAGGCCATGTCACCCTGAACGGGCAAGACACGCGCGACATGCCCGCGTTCGAGCTTCGCCGCCGCATCGGTTACGTCATTCAGGATCACGGGCTGTTTCCGCACTGGACCGTGGCGCGCAACATCGCGACCGTGCCGCGCCTTCTGGGCTGGCCCAAGGACAAGATCCGCGCCCGGGTGGAGGAGTTGCTGCGCCTTCTGTCGCTGGATCCTGCCACCATCGGTCCGCGCTTTCCCCACCAGCTTTCGGGCGGGCAGATGCAGCGGGTGGGCGTGGCCCGAGCGCTGGCCGCGCGGCCCGAGCTGTTGCTGATGGACGAACCCTTTGGCGCACTGGATCCCGTGCTGCGCGGCAAGGCGCAGGCCGATCTGCGCGCCATCCAGCAAACGCTGGGCAGCACGATCCTTCTGGTCACCCATGACATGGCCGAGGCGATCCGCCTGTCCGACCGCGTCGCCGTGATGCGGGCGGGGCGCGTCGAACAGTTCGGCACCCCGGCCGAGATATTGTCTCGCCCCGCCACCGCCTTTGTCCGCGATCTGGTGGGCGAGGGGGAGCGGGCCTTCCGCTTCCTGTCGCTGATCCCCGCCACCGATCTGGCCGAGGAAGGGGCGGCCTCTGGCCAGCCCCTGCCGCGCACCGCCACCGCATCCGAGGCGCTGGATGCGCTGATCTGGCAGAATGCCGAAGCCCTGCCGCTGGAAGGCGGCGGCCGCATCAGCCGCGCTGCGCTGCTTCGGGCGGGGCATCCGTGAAGCGCTGGCCCGCCCTTGTGTTGCTGGCGGCGATGCTGGCCTTCCTGCTGCGGCCCGCCCTTTTCGTCCCGCTTCTGGCGCCGCTTGCACCCGAAGGTGCGCCCGTCATCTATGACCGGGCGGGGCTTTTGTCGCTGACGCTGGCGCATCTGGCGCTGGTGGCGGGGGCGATGGTGCCGGCGACGTTGGTCGCCGTGGCGCTTGGCATCTTCGTGCGGCGTCCCGCGGGGGAAGCCTTTCTGCCACTGTCGCGCGTGGTGACTGGCTTCGGGCAGACCTTTCCCCCCGTGGCGGTGCTGGCGCTGACGGTCCCCGTGCTTGGCTTTGGCACATGGCCCACTCTTCTGGCGCTGTTTCTTTACGGGTTGCTGCCGGTTTTCGAAAACACGCTGGCCGCCTTTTCCGCGCTGCCCCCATCGGTGGTGGAGGCCGCACGCGGCACCGGCATGACCCCCCGCCAGCGGCTGTGGCAGGTGGAACTGCCGCTGGCCCTGCCGCTGATCCTTGACGGGGTGCGGACGGCCACCGTCATCTCTCTCTCCACCGCCACCATCGGATCGGTGGTGGCGGCGCGTGGGCTGGGGGAGGTGATCATCGCCGGCCTCACCTCGCAGAACCTTGCCTTCGTGGCGCAGGGGGGCGTGCTGGTGGCGGTGCTGGCCATCCTTCTGGCGCAGGGCTTTGCGCTGCTTTCGGCCCGGCTGCGTTAATCCAGCCGCGCCGCAAAGGCGGCCATCACCTCCCGTTCCGACTGCATCAGGTAATCGCGCAGCAGGTCCGCCGCCGCCGCTGGGCCGTCGCCATGCAGCACGGACAGCAGGGCGCGGTTGCGATCGATGTAAGGCACGTGAAGCTGTTCGGGGCTGTGCATCAGGCCGAAGGCAAGGCGCAGTTCCGCCATGATGCGGGCAAAGAACGCGATCAGGCGCGGGCTGTCGCTTAACCCAACGATGGCCGCGTGGAATTCCATGTTGGCGCTGCCCACGCCGCGCCAGTCCTGCATGGCGGCCAGTGCGGCGGCGCGGTCCACTGCCTCGGCCATGCGGGCCACGGCGGGATGGCGCGGCCATGCCTGCGCCAGCGCGGGCACCTCGACCATCAGGCGCACGCGATAGATGTCAAGGATCGTCGCCAACGAGGGCTGGGCCACGAACACCCCGCGATTTGGCTGGTGCGTCAGGAGCCCGTCCTGTGTCAGCAGGCGGAACACCTCGCGCAGCGTATTGCGCGAGATATCAAGATCGGCGGCCAGGCGCGTTTCGGAAAGGCGCTGGCCGGGAAGCAGGACGCCGGCGACCACCTGTTCGCGCAGGCGCAGGGCAACGGTTTGGGCAAGGCTGGGGCTTTGATCGGTCATGTCGGCATCTGGCACGGATTCGCGTGAAAGCTCCATCCGGTTTGCCCGATGGAACGCCGGTCATTCGCCCGCTGATGAAAATTTAATCAGATAGAACGATGGGAGGCCGATCGTTGAACAATCGGCTTAAGCGCGCAAGATTATTGTTGCGCGAGCCGCATTTCCTGCGCCAGCTTTTCAAAAAAAGACCCAGCAGGAGAGTTTCGTTGGAAAAATCAGTTCCTCCCGCCGCTTCGGCCTCGCTTCGCGGGTCCTTTATCGCGGCCATTTTCCTGATGGCGACATCCGCCATCGGTCCCGGCTTCATCACGCAAACCGCCACCTTCACCGCGCGGATGGGGGCGGCCTTTGCCTTCGCGATCCTTGCATCGATCATCATCGACTTCGTGGTGCAGCTGAACGTGTGGCGCATCACGGCGCTGACGCGGCGGCGGGCGGCGGAAACCGCGAACGCCGCGCTGCCGGGGGCGGGATACCTGCTGGCGGTACTGGTCATCATCGGCGGGCTGGCCTTCAACATCGGCAACATCGCGGGCGCGGGGCTGGGCCTGAACGCGCTTCTGGGGCTGGAGCCGAAGATCGGCGGTGCGCTTTCGGCGCTGCTGGCCATCGGGATTTTCCTTTCGGCGCGCGCGGGCTTCCTGCTGGACCGCATCATCATCGTGCTGGGCCTTGTGATGATCGCGCTGACGCTGTTCGTGGCCTTCGTGTCGAACCCGCCCGTGGGCGAGGCGCTGCGCCAGACCGTGCTGCCCGACAGCATCGATTTTGCCACCATCACCACCATCGTTGGCGGCACCGTCGGCGGCTACATCACCTATTCCGGGGCGCACCGGCTTATCGACAAGGGGTTGACGGGGCCGGAAAACCTTCCGGCCGTGACCCGCGCCGCACTGACCGGCATCGCCGTGACGGGCGTGATGCGCTTCGTGCTGTTCCTTGCCATCCTTGGCGTGGTGGCCAGCGGCGTCACACTGGATTTGTCCAGCCAGACGGCCAACCCCGCCGCGCAGGCCTTCGGACATGCCGCAGGGCAGGTGGGCATCCGCATCTTCGGGCTGGTGTTCTGGGCGGCGGCGATCACCTCGATCATCGGCGCGGCCTATACCTCGGTCAGCTTCCTGCCGGCCTTCGCCCCGATGGGCGATCGCGCCCGCAACATCGCGACCGTGATCTTCATCGCCATCTCTCTGGCTGTTTACCTGAGCCTTGGAACAGCGCCCGCCGCCATCCTTGTGTTCGTGGGCGGCTTCAACGGGCTGATCCTGCCCATCGGCCTGACCATCTTCACCTATATCGGCTTTGCGCGGTCCGACCTGATGGGCGGTCACCGCTATAACCGCCCGCTGCTTGTGGCCAGCGCCCTTGTCTGTGCGCTGACATGGTGGATGGGGTGGCGGTCGGTCGGAACCATCTTCGCCTTTATCGGTCTTTGAACGGGAGGAGCCCACATGCAGATCGACCTGAACAGCGACCTTGGCGAAAGCTTCGGCGCGTGGCGCATGGGCGATGATGCCACGATGCTGGGGATCGTCAGTTCCGCCAACGTGGCCTGCGGGTTTCATGCGGGCGATCCGGTGGGCATCCTTGCCACCCTGCGCGAAGCTGCGGCCCGCGGTGTGGCGGTGGGTGCGCATGTCGGCTATCGCGATCTGCAGGGCTTCGGGCGGCGCAAGATTGATGTCGCTTCGGACGATCTGACGGCGGACGTGATCTATCAGATCGGGGCGCTGCAGGGGCTGGCCCGCGCGGCGGGCACGCGGGTGGCTTACGTCAAGCCGCATGGCGCGCTTTACAATACCGTCGCGGGTGATGCGCGGCAGGCCGATGCCGTGATCGCGGGGATGCTGGCGGTGGATCCGTCGCTGGTGATGATGGGCCTTGCCGGGGCACCGGTCCTTGAACGCGCCCGCGCCGCCGGTCTGCCCGTGGTGGCCGAGGCGTTTGCCGACCGCGCCTATACTGCCGAAGGGCTGCTGGTGTCGCGCCATGAAAAGGGCGCGGTTCTGCACGACCCCGAGGTTGTGGCCGCACGGATGCTGCGCCTTGCGACCGATGGCGTGATCGAGGCGATCGACGGCACCCCCCTGCGGCTGGAGGCGTCCAGCATCTGCATCCACGGCGACAGCCCTGGCGCGGTGGCCATGGCGCAGCGCGTGCGCGAGGTGCTGGTGGCAGCCGGCGTATCCATCCGTTCCTTCGCGGGGGGCGCATGACCCTCGACATCACCGCCGCCCGTTCCGCGCGCGAGGCGTTTCGCGCGGGACGCATCGCGCCCTCGGCCGGACTGGCGCCGGGGTTCACGCAATGCAACATGATCCCGCTTCCCAAGGATTGGGCGCGGGATTTCCTGCTTTATGCGCAGCGCAACCCCAAGGCCTGCCCCGTGCTGGACGTGACGGAAGCGGGCAGCCGTGAGACAGCGCTGGCCCAGGGGGCGGATCTGCGCCGCGACCTGCCGCTTTACCGCATCTGGCGCGATGGCCGGTTAGAGGCGGAGGTTCCCGACGCCTCGGCCGCATGGGCGGACCATCCCGGGAATCCGGTGCAGATCCGCGAGGGTGAGGTGCCGGTGTTCTGGGCCTGCGGGGTGACGCCGCAGGCGGCTGTCATGGCCTCGGGCGTGCCATTTGCCATCACCCATGCCCCCGGCCTATGTTCGTGACCGACATTCCCGATGCGAGGTGGCAGGTATGACCCCCCAGTTCCTGCCGATCGGCCCGCGCGCCTTCTTGGTGCAACTGTCCGATCTGGATGAAACGCTGGCGCTGTTCGACGCGCTGACCGCCGATCCCGTTCCCGGCGTGGCCGAGATCGTGCCCGCCGCCCGCACGCTGATGATCCGCACGGCGCCGGGCACGGCGGCGGACGGGCATCTGGCCGCCGCCATCCTTGCCCGTGTTCCCGAAGAACGCCGCGAGGCTGGCAGCGCCCCCCCGATGGAACTTCCCGTCACCTATGGCGGCGAGGATCTGGACGAGGTGGCCCGCCACATGGGCCTGACCGTGGCCGAGGTTGTGGCCGCCCATCAGGCGGCAACGTGGCAGGTGGCGTTTTGCGGTTTCGCCCCCGGTTTCGCCTATATGACCTGCGATGACCCGCGGTTCGATCTGCCGCGCCGCCCGTCGCCGCGCACCCGCATTCCGGCAGGTGCGCTGGCGCTGGCGGGCCGCTTTTCCGGCATCTATCCGCTGGAATCGCCGGGGGGATGGCAACTGATCGGGCAATGCGACGTGCCGATGTTCGATCTGGATCGCAGCCCGCCCGCCTTGCTGCAGCCGGGCATGCGGGTGCAGTTCGTGGATCGCGCCGCCCCCAAACGCGCGCCCCGCAAGGTGGCCCCGCAGCCGGCAACGGGCCTTCGCATCCTGTCCACCCCTTTTCCGGTTCTTGTGCAGGACGAAGGACGCGCGGGGCAGGCGGGGCAGGGCGTGTCCGCCGCCGGTGCGCTGGATCTGGGCGCGATGCGGCGGGCCAACCGCCGCGCGGGCAACCCTTCGGGTGCGGCGGTGCTGGAAATCACGCTGGGACCCGTACGCCTGACGGTGGACGATCCCGTGACGCTGGTTCTGGACGGTGCCGCCGATCGCGCCGAGGTGGAGGGAACGCCCGTCGATCCCGCCCGCCCCTTCGCGCTGGACGCGGGCGAGGTTCTGACCATCCACGCCCCCGCCCGCGGGATGCGCAGCGTGCTGGCCGTGCGCGGCGGTTTCGCGGTGTCGCCGGTGCTGCAATCGGCGTCCCGCGATACGCTGGCCCATATCGGGCCGGAACCGCTGACCGACGGCGCAGTGATCGCGCTGGCCCATGCGCCTGCGGATGCGGTTGATCCGCGTGCGGCCCCCGCGCGCGCCCTTCCGGCAGCGGGGGAGGTCGTTGCCCTGCCCGTCACCCTTGGCCCCCGCACCGACTGGTTCGATGAAGAAACCGTTGCCCGCTTCCTGTCGCAGGACTGGACGGTGACACCGCTTTCGTCCCGCGTCGGAATGCGGCTGGAGGGGGAGGCGCTGACCCGCACCGACATGCGCGAGCTTCCCTCCGAAGGGACGGAAACCGGGGCAATCCAGATCCCGCATTCCGGCCAGCCCGTCCTGTTTCTGGCCGATCATCCGCTGACCGGCGGTTATCCCGTGATCGCGACCGTGCTGCCGCAGGCGCTGGACCTAGCGGCCCAGATCCCGCCCGGCGCGCGCATCCGCTTCACCGCCGACCGGCCCTTTGCCCCCATATTGCCCGAGGCATCCGCATGACCCTGTTTCTTGACCCGACCGACCCGAACCGGGTTCGCCGCATCCTGATCGCCAACCGCGGCGAGATCGCGCTGCGCGTGATCCGTGCCTGCCGCGACGAGGGGGTGGAGGCGGTTGCCGTTTATGCCGATGCCGACCGTGACGCGCCTTTCGTGCGGGCGGCGGATGCGGCCTATCCCCTTGGGGGCGACCGGCCGGCCGATACCTATCTGGACGCCGGAAAGCTGCTGGCCATCGCGGCGAAGGCGGGTGCGGATGCAGTGCATCCCGGTTATGGCTTCCTGTCGGAAAATGCCGGTTTCGCACGCGCCGTCCAGCAGGCCGGGCTGATCTGGATCGGCCCCGATCCGCAGGTGATCGAGGCGCTTGGCGACAAGATCGAAGCGCGCCGCATCGCCGAGGCGGTGGGCGCGCCGCAGGTCGCAGGCTCTCCCGGGCCCGTCACGGCGGCCGAGGCGCTGGCCTTTGCCCGCGATCACGGCCTGCCCATCGCGATCAAGGCGGCCTTTGGCGGCGGCGGTCGCGGCATGAAGGTCGCGTGGCGGCTGGAGGAGGTGGAGGAGCTGTTCGACAGCGCCGTGCGCGAGGCTGTCACCGCCTTCGGCCGCGGCGAATGTTTCGTGGAGCAGTTCCTTGATCGCCCCCGCCACATCGAGGCGCAGGTGCTGGCCGACCGTCACGGCACGGTGAAGGTGCTGGGCACGCGCGATTGTTCGCTTCAGCGCCGCAACCAGAAGCTGGTCGAAGAAGCCCCCGCGCCCTTCCTGCCCGACGATCTGCGCACCCGCATCCACGATGCCGCCCGCGCGATCTGCGCCCATGCCGGATACAGCGGGGCCGGCACGGTGGAGTTCCTGCTTTCGGCCAATGGCACGCTTTCGTTCCTTGAGGTGAATACACGCCTTCAGGTCGAACATCCCGTGACCGAGGAAACCACCGGCATCGACATCGTGCGCGCCATGATCCGCGTGGCGGGCGGCGCGCGCCTTGCGGATGACAGCGTGCCCGAACCGCGCGGCCACTCGATCGAGTTTCGGATCAATGCCGAAGATCCGGCCCGCGGCTTCCTGCCCACCCCCGGCCCCGTCACGCTGTGGGATCCGCCGGGCGGGCCGGGCGTACGGATCGACAGCGGCGTGACCACGGGCGGCACCGTCGCCCCCGCATTCGATTCCATGATGGCCAAGCTGATCGTGACGGGCGCCACGCGGAACGAGGCGCTGGCCCGCGCCACCCGCGCGCTGGCCGAATTCCGGGTGGAGGGGGTGGCGACGGTTCTGCCTTTCCACCGCCTTGTGGTGACGGCCCCCGATTTCCGCGACGATTTCCGCGTCCACACCCGCTGGATCGAAACGGACTTTGCCGAAACCGTTGCGGGGCTGGAAGGGCATGCGCGGGTGTCGCCCGCGGAAAGCGTTCCGCTGGTGCGCATGACGATCGAGATCGACGGCAAGCGGCACGAGCTGGGGCTGCCGGCGGGGATGCTTTCCGCCTCCACCGCCGCGCCGGTCCGGGCGGCTTCCGATGACGGGGTGACCGCGCCGGTGGCCGGAACACTGACCCTGTGGCAGGCCGAGGACGGCGCCGAGGTTGCGGCGGGCGACGTGATCGCCGTGATGGAGGCGATGAAGATGGAAACGCGCGTCGAGGCACCGCGTGCGGGGCGCCTGACGCGGCTGGCCGAAGCGGGCGCCGTGCTTTCCGCCGGCGCGCCGCTGGCCCGGATCGACTGATCCGGGCGCTGCGCCCTCAGCGGTGCAGAAGGTCGCGGAAGCGGCGGGGCTGGCAGCGCAGGTATTGCGGCGCAACGCGAACCTGCGCGCCCAGATGCGCCGCCGCGTGCCACGGCCAGCGCGGATCGTAAAGCACGCCGCGGGCGATGGCGATCATGTCGGCATCGCCCGTGGCCACGATGGCTTCGGCATGTTCGGGATCGGAGATCAGGCCCACGGCCACCACGGGCATGGACACCGCCTGCTTCACCGCGCGGGCCAGCGGCACCTGGTATCCGGGGCCGACGGGGATATCCTGATCGGGATGCAGCCCGCCCGAGGAGATGTGGATGCCGGCGCAGCCCCGCGCCTCCAGTTCCTTGGCAAAGGCGATGGTCTGGTCAATATCCCAGCCGCCATCCACCCAGTCCGTGCCGGACACGCGCACGGTGACGGGATAGCCTTCGGGAACGGCGGCCTTCATCGCCTCGAACACCTCCAGCGGGAAACGCATCCGGTTTTCCAGCGACCCGCCATAGCTGTCCGTGCGCCGGTTCGACAGGGGCGACAGGAATTCGTGCAGCAGGTATCCGTGGGCGGCGTGGATCTGGATCGCGTCGATGCCAAGGCGGACACTGCGGCGGGCGGCTTCGGCAAAGGCGTCGCGCAGGCGGGCAAGGCCGGCATCATCCAGCGCGACGGGGGCCACCTCGCTGTCCAGATAAGGCACGTCCGAAGGGGCCTCGGTTTGCCAGCCGTTTTCGGCATCCGGTGCGATCTGGTCGCCCCCGTCCCACGGCTTCGAGGTGGAGGCCTTGCGCCCCGCATGGGCAAGCTGGATCGCGATGGGCATGTCCGATACCGCGCGCACGGCTTTCAGCGTGCGGGCCATCGCCTCTTCGGTGGCATCATCCCAAAGACCCACATCGCCATAGGAGATGCGGCCCTCGGGCACCACGGCGGTCGCCTCGATCGTCAGCAGCGCGGCGCCGGAAAGGGCAAGCTGGCCGTAATGGATGGTGTGCCAGTCGGTCATGCGGCCATCCTCGGCCGAATACTGGCACATGGGCGCGATGACGATGCGGTTTTCCAGCGTCTGAGAGCCGACCTGCACGGGGGTGAAGAGGGTGGCCATGAACGTCTCCGTTTTCATCTTGGGGCGGTAATCTATGTGCGGGGGCGCCGCGCCGCCACCCGCATCACGACAGCGTGTGCAGAAGGGCCGCCGTATCCGGCATCCGCGCCAGCGAGGCATCGATCCGCCTGCCCCAGTTCGGGCCGCGCGCCCGGGCATCTTCCAGCGCAAGGGCCAGATCGTCGGGGCGATCTTCGGCCAGCGCAGCGATCAGGAAGGCGGCCTGCGCACGGTCCTTCACCGATTTCAGCGCATTCGGGCCGCCTTGCCGCCTGTCGGCCACGATCAGCTTGTGGATGGCGAAGCGTTCGGGCCGCGGCACCTGCACCAGAACGCCCGAACGATACAGAACCGCGGCGCGGATGGGTTCGGCGATCAGGTAGTTCAGGAAATGCAGCGATTGCGCCGAAACGCCAAGCGCGGGCAGATCGCGGATGTCTTCATCGGGGCGGAAGCTGGGGGTCAGAAACTCCACCAGCGTGTCGG
The DNA here is from genome assembly GCF_004015795.1 of Falsirhodobacter deserti. Lineage (GTDB taxonomy): Bacteria > Pseudomonadota > Alphaproteobacteria > Rhodobacterales > Rhodobacteraceae > Falsirhodobacter > Falsirhodobacter deserti. Next base: position 74,795 of record NZ_ML137219.1, read on the forward strand.
AGCGGGTCTGCTTCCACCGCCAGACAGCGTGGCCCTGAACCGACGGGACGGGTTCGAAATCGAATTGGCGGAAGGTGTCGGCCAGCGGGGTGTCCACCCGATCCTCCAGCGCCAGCGACAGGCGTTCGAACTGGGCGATGTCCAGATCGCCGGTTTGCGCCGTCTGGTCAAAGGCAAGGCGCAGGCCAAGCTCCCCTTCATACAGGCGGAAGGCGTGGGTGCCGACGATCGTGCCGCCCAGCCGGAACACGCCCGCCTTGGCCATTGCGGCATAAAGCGATCCGGTGCCGGCATCGGTGGGCAGGAACCCTTCGGCCCGCAGGATGCGCACAAGGCGGGCCCGGTGGGCGGCGCGGGCCTTCGCCTCGGCCTGAAGGTCGCGGTGGCGGGCGATGTCGGCGGCAAGCTGGGGCGTATCCTCGCCGATATAGCGTTTGCGCACGGAAGATCCGATGCGCCACAGGTCATACCAATAGGCGCGGTTGCCCCGCACCTCGCGGAAGGGCGTGCCACGGATTTCCGCCGCGCGTTCCGAGGCGAGGCTGGACAGCAGATCGTGATAGGCCGCATGGGCCACGGGGCTGTGACGTTGGATCATGGACAACAACCTTTGCGTTTGTTGTCCATACCAAAAACTGTCATGGAATACAATCTTCGGCGTTGTTGTCCATGAAGGGCCGGATCGTGCCGCGCCACACTGGCGCCGCGGGCAGCATGGTGCAGCTGGCCCCCGTTTGCCGCAAATTGCGCAGGATCACGGCCGCAATCTCATCGAAAGGTTGGGCGAAGGTGGTCAGATCATGCCCCTGCCAGCCCGCCTGCGGAATATCGTCAAAGCCCAGCAGGCACAGATCCTGCGGCACGCGCAGGCGGAAATCCTGCCTTGCGCTGCCCAGAAACCCAAGCGCGATCAGATCGTTGATGCAGAACACGCCGTCGGGGCGGGTTGCGCCGGCCAGAACCTCGCGCGCGGCGCGCTGGCCGGTGGCATAGGACGTGCTGCCCCCGCGCCAGACCTGCGCCTCAAGGCCCAGAAGGTGCATCTCCTCCAGGAACATCCGTTCGCGCTGCATCAGGCTGGCCGTCCCGCTGGCGGAGTTGACGACCGTGACGCGCCTGCATCCCGCGCGCTGCATCATCCGCGCCCCGTCGCGCATTGCGGTGCGGTAATCGATGCGGATGTGGTGCACATCCTCCAGCGCGTCATCGCGGTTGATCAGGATGACGCGCTGGCCCGCCCCGATGCACAGCCGCACCAGGTCGGCAGGCGGCGTGCCCGACAGCACGATGGTGGCGCTGGCGCGGTACTGCAGGGTGCTTTGCAACGCCTCGCGCGCGCTGGCAGGGTCAGACCCGGCATTGATCACCATCGCCATGCGCCCCGCTTCTTGCAGGCGGCGGGTGATCGCTTCCAGCAGGCAGGCCTGGAACGGGGCGGACAGATCGGCCCCCAGAAGGCAGACGGGGCGGCTTTCCTCTTTGGAAATGCCGCGCGCAAGGTGGTTCACGTGGTAATTCAGCTGCGCTGCCGCCGCCATGACCTTGGCGCGCGTTGCGTCCGACACGCTGGCCCCGTCGGTGAAGCTGCGCGACACGGCCGAGCGGGACACGCCGGCCAGACGCGCCACATCGGCGGCCGAGGGGAGAGGAGGGCGCACAGGCATCACGGCAAATGCGGCTGGATCATCCGCGCCATGTTGGCGGCCCAACGCGCCGCGTCAACCAGAACGGGCTTTGGCGCCTCGAACCATTCGTCGGGATGCAACATGCGGGCATGGCGGACGTGATCCACCGCCGCATCCAGCGTGGCATAACGATCAGGGCGTTCAAGGTGCAGGAACAGCGCCACCAGCGTGGCCGAGCGGCTGCGCCCGCCGCGGCAATGCACCAGCACGTTGCCCTTTTCGCGCAGCGGATAGCTGGGCTTCACGGGAAGGTCCTGCGCCAGAAGCCCTGCAAGCTGGTAATACCCCGCCAGCATCATCGGTGCGGGGTTTCCCGGCCCGTCCACGATGCCCAGCTTGTAATACCGCACGAAGCCGGGGCCGAAGGCAATGTTCCCCGCCTCGGGCGCGGGGGGTTGCACCACGTTGATGTCAAGGTTAACGGCGCAGTTCAGCACGGCGGTGATGTTGTGCCGCGCAAGCAGCGCGGGATCGGAGGCCGCCTGCTTGTCGCCGATGAACAGGTCCACGCCCGATCCGGGCAGGTCCCGTTCGATCAGGCTGATCCACGGGCGCTGCGCCGTCATCTGTTCCAGTGTCAGCGCATCAGCCATGCCGCGTTCCTTCGGTGAAGGCGGCCAGCAACGGGGCGGCGATGCCAGCGGCGGCGGCGAAAACGGGGCCGGGGCGGGCAACATCGGTCAGGATCTCGGGCCAGAGGGCGGTTTGCCCGCCCGCCTCGCGCACCATCAGAAGGCCGGCAAGGCAGTCCCAGCAGTTCATCTCGATTTCCAGATACCCGTCGCTGCGCCCTTCGGCCACCCAGGCCAGCGCCAGCGCGCCCGAGCCGCCACGGCGGATGCTCGCCCCGCCCGTCAGAAGGTTGCGCTGCACCTGAAGATACTGCTCCACCGAGGTGCGGCGCGACCAGCCGAATTCCACCGATGCGGTATCAAGCGTGGCCGTGGCCGCCGCCCGCATCGGCGCACCGTTCTTCGTGGCCCCGCCGCCGCGGCGGGCAAACCAGCGTTCGTTGCTGATGGGCTGGATGATGGCGCCCAGTTCCGTCACGCCCTCCACCACCACCGCGATGCAGACGCAGAAATGCGGCACGCGGCGGGCGAAGTTCGCGGTGCCGTCGATCGGGTCGATCACCCACAGAACAGGGGCAAGGCTGCCGCCGCCCTCTTCGCCAAGGATGCCGTCATCGGGGAAGGTTTCGGCAAGGCGCGCGCGGATATGCGCTTCAACCGCAAGGTCCGTTTCGGTCAGGAAATCCTGCGGGCCTTTCATCGTGAAGCTTGCGGCCTTGGCAAAGCCTTCGCGGGCGATCTCTGCCGCCTCGGTCATCAGGGTTCGCAGAAAGGCGGCGCGGCTGTCCATGTCGGGGGGTGTTGTCATTGGTGTTCATCGCCTGAAGGGGCGCGGGCCGGCATGGCCCGCGCGAAAGATGTTACGAGCCGCGACGGCTCAGCGCCCAAAGGTCCTGCCAGTCCTGCCGGCTGTTCCAGTCGTCCTGCGCGGTTGCCGCGTCATACTGCATCAGCGCGTCCGCATGGGCCCCCACGCCCGAGGGTTCATCGGCCGGAAGCGCGTTGTCCGTGTTGGTGGACATTTTGCCGTCGATCGCCTGCGGGGCAATACCTTCCTCCGTCAGAAGATAGTGGACGAACAGTTTCGCCGCGTTGGGGCTGTCGCTGTCGGTCGTGATGAAGGCCAGCGAGGGGTAAAGCCAGCCGGCAAAGGGCTGCATGTCGGCGCAAAGGCCCAGCGTCATGCCATTGGCGTTTTCACGGAACTTGGCGGTGCTGACAAGGCCGATGAAGTTTTCGGTCGCATCGGGTGCGCCCACGGCTTCGGCCGCGTTTGAATCGCTGTCGGTCAGCAGCGGCTGGTTTGCGGCCATGGCGGCCACCCAGGCCCCGGTCGCGCTGCTTTCATCCGTTTCCAGCGGCTTGCCGTAATGGGCTTCATAGGCGGCGGCCATCGCATCGTCGTGGTGCGTGGCCATCTGGTTGAACCAGTCGGTATAGGACGGCTTGCCCAGCGGATCCTGCATGCTGACATGGCCGCGCCATTCCGGCTCGGTCAGCTCCCATATGTTCGAAACGGGGCAGCTTTCGTTCAGCTCCGTGTTGAACGACCACACGTTGGGAGAGTTCACGACAACCAGCGGGTCGCGATACAGCGCCGGCACCTTGTCTTCCATGTCGGGCGGAAGATAGCTGGTGACGTATCCGGTATCGACCAGTTGCGCCATCGCGGCAGGCGCATCCGACAGGATGACGACGTCGGCGCGCACGTTGCCGGCCCGCGCCTCGCCCGTGACGATCTTCAGCGTGGCGGGGGCCTTGGATTTGATCCCCTCGGCCTGAAGGCCATAGGTTCGGGCGAAGGCGTCGGCCTGTTCCTTGATCTTGCCGGTGGAATCGTAAACCGTCAGGGGCGGTTCGGATCTCGCCGCCTCGATCAGGGCGTTCAGGTCGAAATCCTGCGCGGCGGCGGCGGTGGCGAAGGCGCTGCCCAGAAGGGCCGCGGAAACGGGAAGGAACTTCATCGGATGGTTTCCTGCACAAGGGCGGGTTGAAGGGAACGGGCCGGCGGGCACGGGATGCGCCCGCCGCAAGCGTCGAAAAGATGCAGCGCTTCGGGGCGGGGCAGGGCGTAAAGACGCTGGCCTGCCTGCCAGCCGGGCGGCACATGGGTGACGTGGAAAAGCTGCCCCCCCTCGGCCGGGTGGCCAAGATCGAGGATCCATGATCCGCCCGTCGGCAGCACGGCGCGCAGATCCACCGGGATCGCGCCGGGGGTGGGGGTGCGCGACAGCATCACGCCTTCGGGCCGCAGCCCCACCGCCACCGCCTGCCGGATGTCCGACAGGCCGCCGGCGGCCAGAATCGCATCGGCCAGCGCCGTGCCGGTGGCGATCATGTTGATGGGCGGGTTGCCGATGAATTCGGCCACGAAGCGGTTCGCGGGCTGGCCATAGATCTGGTCCGGCGTGCCCACCTGCTGCAGCTGGCCGCCATTCATCACCGCGATGCGGGTGGACAGGGTCATGGCTTCCCACTGGTCATGGGTGACGAACACGATGGTGGTGCCGAAATCGCGGTGCAGGCGGCTCAACTCCTCGCGCATGCGCAGGCGCAGCGCGGCGTCAAGGTTGGACAGCGGTTCATCCAGCAGCAGGACGCGCGGGTTCACGGCCAGCATCCGCGCCAGCGCCACACGCTGCTGTTGCCCGCCCGAAAGCTGCGAGGGATAGCGTGCGCCAAGCCCGTCGATCCGCAGCATGGCCATCACCTCGTTCACGCGGGCGCGGCGGGCGGCACGGTCCATCTTGCGCAGGCGCAGGCCGAATTCGATGTTCCGTTCCACCGTCATGTGCGGCCAAAGGGCATAGGACTGGAAGACCAGCCCGATCCCGCGTTTTTCGGGCGGCACGAAGCGGCCCTCCTGCACGCCGTCCACGACCTGCCCGCGGATGGTGATGCGCCCGCCGGTCGATGTTTCCAGCCCCGCGATCATCCGCAGCATCGTCGTCTTGCCGCAGCCCGAAGGGCCGAGGATGCACATGAACTCCCCCTCCTCGATCCGCAGGGACACGTCGTTCACGACGGGGGTTTGGCCAAAGCGCTTGGCAAGATGGTCCAGTTCGATGATGGGCATGGTCAGCCTCCCACTCCGTTGGCAAGGCCGGTGCCCGTGATGCGATTGATGAGAACCGTTCCGCCCCAGGCCAGCAGCGCGATCATCAGCACGACCGCATTGGCCGCCTGCGTGTAGTTGTAGTCGATCAGCCGCAGCGACCATGTCGTCAGCACGTCGGTCGCAGGAACGGCAAGGATGATGAAAAGGCTGACGCCCTTGATGCCCGAGATGAAGGGAAGCAGCACCGCCGCCACCATCGGCCCTTTCTGGATCGGAAGCACGATCGACCCGATGCGCCGCAGCCAGCCCGCGCCCGCGATGCGGCCCGCTTCCTCCGCCTCCCGGCCAAGCTGCGTCATCGCCGCGATCCCCGAGCGGGAGGCGAAGGGCATCTGGTCGGCCACAAGCGCCAGAAGCAGGATCAGGGGCGTGCCGTAAAGCGCCGGGATCGGCCCCACCGGCCCTGCGAACAGCGCAAGAAAGGCGGCGGCAAAGGCGATGCCCGGCACCAGATAGGGCATGAACGTGATGTGGCGCAGCGCCGTTGCCAGCGCCCGCCACGGGCTGCGGATCACGACATATCCCACAAGCATCCCCAGAACGCCTGCGATGATCGACGCGGTTCCGACGATGGAGACCGAATTCCAGCCCGCCTGCCAGAATTCGGCGGTGCGCAGGATGCCGCTTGGCAGGGCGATGGTGTCAAGATCGGTGCCGATCCAGTAATCCAGGGTGAAGTTCCCGGCCGTGAACCGGCCCGGAATTCGCATCACGGTTGAAAGGGCCAGAACCGTCAGCGGGATGATGACGCCGTTGGCGAAGAAGCCGCCCGCCAGCCCGAAGGCGGGCCAGCGCCAGCCCCGCAGCGGTTGCGCGCGCCCCGTCTGCCCACCCTTGCCCGAGATGAGGGCGAAGCGCTGCGCCTCTCGCGTCATGCGGGCGTCAAGCAGCAGGGCGATCATGCCGATGGCCACGATGACGGCGCCGAACACCGCCGCGATGCCGTTCTGCTGCGTGCTGATCGACCGGTAAAGCGAGGTGGACAGCGTTTCATATCCAACCGGCAGCCCAAGGATGTAGGGAACGGCGAATTCCCCGATCGCATCGGCAAAGATCAGAAGGCTTGCCGACAGCACGGCGGGGCGCATCAGCGGCAGCACGATCGTCCACGTGATGCGCGGGCCGGATGCGCCCAGCACGCGGGCCACGTCCTCCAGCTGTGCATCCAGACGGCGCAGCGCGTTGCCCGTCAGCAGGATCACGAAGGGGATATAGTGCAGCGACAGCACGATCACCGTGGGCAGCGCGCCATAGGCGATGCCGTCGGGAACGGCGATGCCCAGCGTTTGCGCCCAGCCGGGTTGCCCGCCGACGGTCTGGTTCTTGAACAGCGTGGTCCATGCCAGCGCGAAGGTCCATGTGGGCAGCATGAAGGGCACGATCAGCGCGGTGGAAAACCAGCGCCGCGCGGGCAGGTCCGTCCGCGCCACCAGCCATGCAAGAAGCGTACCCAGCGTGATAGAAATGGCGATGGTGCAGGCCGCGATGGCCATCGTGTTGGCCAGCGGCGCCCAGAACAGGATTTCCGACATGCGCGAGGCGAAGACGCGGGCAAGGTAATAGGTCGTGAACTCCCCCGCCTCCACGCCGGTGCGGATGCTATCGCCGGTCTGGCTGATGACCACGTCGCGCAGGATGGTGGCCAGCGGCGCTGCGATCAGCAGCCCGAACAGCGCCAGCAGGGCCACGCCGATGAACACCGTCGGATCCTGAAGGGCGATGGCGATGCGATGTCGCAGGGGGGCGGGCGGGGCAAGGGGGCCGAACATGATTTCTCCGGTCGTCATCTGCCCCCGGTCTAGGGCGGCTGGATGACAGGAGCATGACGTTCTGCACATATGTGCATCAGCGTTGATTGGTCTATAATGCGTTTGTGTCGGGCAGGATGAAACATCGTGCAATCGCGCATTCCATCGCCAAAAGACGATCGATTGCGGGTTGCTGTTTTTCGGCAAGAGGGTTGGCAAAGGCGCCCGGTTGGTACCGTTTCACCCATGACGCATGCCTTTCCCGCCCCTCCGGTCAGTGATGTGTCAGCCTCCTGACCGTCGGCTCGCCCTTGTCGCAGTGGACCGGCAACGCGGTTTCGCAAGGCGGAATTCTCGATACCGGCACACATCTGCTGCGAAAGCCCTATATGCTGCCGCAACCGGCGCGAAAGGTGCGCAGCGTACTGGACGGGACAAGGCGATGACGGGAAAAAGTGAAAAGCAGAAGATGTTGGCGGGGGAGCCTTACCTTGCCACCGATCCCGAGCTGGCGCAGCTGCGAGAGCGGGCCTCGCAGTGGATGGACCGCTACAACGCCCGCATCGCCGGCCCCGACGCCGAGAAGCTGGCCCTCCTGCGCGAGATCATGGCCGAGGTGGGGGAGGAAACCTTCATCCGCCCGCCCTTCTTTTGCGACTATGGCGAAAATATCCGGCTGGGCTCGCGCATCTATGTGAACTTCAACTGTGTGATCCTTGATGTGGCGCCGGTTGTCATCGGCGATGGCACCCTGATCGGCCCCGGCGCACAGATCCTGACGGCCGAGCATCCGGTGGAAGCTGGCCCGCGCGCCACGGGCATCGAAAGCGGCCGGCCCGTGCATATTGGGCGCGATGTGTGGATCGGGGCGGGGGCGCTGATCCTGCCGGGCGTGACGGTGGGCGACGGTGCCGTGATCGGGGCCGGTGCAGTGGTGACCCGTGATGTCGGCGCGGGCGTCCGGGTTGCGGGAAGCCCCGCCCGCGCCCTGCCTGCCGCGCAGCACCGGCCGGAACCCTGACGGCTCAATCCTTATGCTATGACCATGCCCTTTGCGGGGCATGTGCACGTTTCAGGTCAGACGGCCTGCGGGCGCACAACATTCAGACAGAGGGACACAACCAACGGTATGGACACAACCACCGGTGGTGTGCCAGCCTCGGCTTCTGCCCCTGTTGGGCGGGACCATTACATTTGTTCTTGTTTAACGAGTTCTGGAGAGTTTTAGGTGGCGACAGGTGATTTGCGGCTCGGGTATTTTGTAGCTACCGGTGGCGAAGGCGTGGCGGCAGGTGATGCTGTCGGGCTTCTGCAGGCGGGGATCTTGCTTAGGTCCACCTTCCGGGAAAGCGCCTTTCTTGGCACAGGCCAGACTGCGACCATTCCCGGTCTTTCCACCCCGCAATCGGGCGCCTTCTTTCTGGACGAGGCCGGGAACACCTTCTTCGTTCCCGATGATCAGGGCGTGCTGGCGGGCCTTCCGGCAACCCCTGCCGTGTCCGGCCTTGACCTTGCGGTGGACACGGGCGCGATCGTCTTTCCGGATATCGACCGGGCGCGCCGGGGCAGTGACATTCCGCGCGCCGATCGTGCGCGGCGCGGGAATTCCCATGCCGCAGGCGGGCCGCCCGCGTGCAGCGGTTCGGCCGGCCGGGCGGGCGGGGACGATGATGCGGTCGGGGAAACGGACCAGACACTGTGTTTCACGCCCGGTACGATGATCCGCACGCTGAGCGGCCTTTGTGCCATCGAAACGCTGAAGGCCGGCGACATGGTCCTGACGCGCGACAGCGGCATGCAGCCGGTTCGCTGGATCGGGCAGACGGTCGTGTCGGGGATGGGGCCGCTGGCGCCTGTCCGCCTGCGCCCGGGGGCCGTGCCGGACCTGACGGACGATCTGCTCGTCTCGCCGCAGCACAGCATGCTGATCGACGGGTATCGCGCGGACCTGCTGTTTGGCACCCGCGAGGTGCTGGCCCCGGCACGGCATCTGGTCGACGGGCATTACATCACGGTCGAGGAGATGGAGAGCGTCACCTATATCCACCTGATGTTCGACCGGCACGAGGTTGTGTTCGCCAATGGCGCGGCTGCCGAAAGCTATCACCCTGCCATCTATGGCCTTGGCGGGTTGGACGACAAGGCGCGGGAGGAGATGTTCGCCATCTTCCCCGACCTGCGCGCAACGCCCGAAAACTATGGCAGGACGGCGCGGCGCGTGCTGAAAGGCTATGAGGTCAGCGCGCTGAGCTGGTGAGGCGCTTTTCGGTGGTCCCCTGCCTGCCCCCGTCCGGAAGCTTGCGGGTGGATACCCAGATGATGGGCACCACCGACAGCAGGATGCCGGATACAAGCGCCCCCACCGCCAGCAGCCCGGACGAGGACATCTGCACCTCCAGATCCGCGGTCATTTTTCCGGCCTGAAGCCGGGCGTTGATGCGGTTGGGTTCGGGTTTCTTCAGCTCGCTCATGAAACTGCGCCTCCTTTTGTTTGGAAGGTGGCGGCGCGGCGGGGGATGTCAAACGGCTGTTCCCGCAGCAGGGCGGCTCTGCTATCGTCCGGGCATGACAGCTTTTCGCGCCCCCCGCATCTTCGACGGAACCTGCTGGCATGACGATGCCTGCCTTGTGGTGGAAGATGGCCGCATTGCCGCCATCACGCGCCCCATGGCCGGGGCGGTGCCCGTCAGCGGGTGGATCGTTCCCGGCCTTGTGGATCTTCAGGTCAATGGCGGCGGGGGCGTCCTGCTGAACAACGACCCCACGCCCGAAGGCATCGCGCGCATCCAGGCGGCCCATGCGCAGCATGGAACAACCTCGCTTATGGTGACGCTGATCACCGACACGGCCGAGGTGACGGCCAGCGCGATAAAGGCCGCCGCCGCGACCGACGTGATGGGCCTGCATCTGGAAGGGCCGCATCTGGCCCTTTCGCGCAAGGGCACGCATGATCCCGCGCTGGTGCGCCCGCCGCAGCCGCAGGATATCGACGTGATGGTGGCGGCGGCGGCGCAGGTGCGGCTGATCTGCACCCTTGCCCCCGAGGTGGTCGCCCCCGCCGATATCCGCCGCCTTGCGGATGCGGGTGTGACGGTCAGCCTTGGCCATTCCGACGCCACCTTCGCGCAGGCCTGCGCCGCCGCCGATGCGGGGGCGCGCATGGTCACCCACGTCTTCAACGCGATGAGCCAGCTTGCCCATCGCGCCCCCGGCCTTGTGGGGGCCGCGCTGGAGGATGGGCGGCTTTGGGCCGGGCTGATCGCCGATGGCTTCCACGTGGACGATGCGGCATTGCGGATCGCGATGCGGGCAAAGGACGGCCCCGCGCGGCTGTTTCTTGTCAGCGATGCAATGTCCACCGTGGGCACGCAGGATGACGGGTTCATGCTGAACGGGCGGCAGATTTACCGCAAGGGCGGCCGGCTGACGCTGGCCGACGGAACGCTTGCCGGGGCCGACATCGCGCTGATCGATGCGGTCCGGCATGCCCATGCCCTTGGCGTTCCGGTGGAGGAGGCGCTGCGCATGGCCACGGCCTATCCGGCGGCGGCGATGGGCGATGCCACGCGCGGGGGGCTTCGGGTGGGGCAGCGCGCAGATTTCCTGCACCTGTCGCCAGATCTGGCGCTGCGGGGCGTCTGGATCGCTGGCGTTCCCGCGTGATCCTTTGCTTCGACATCGGCGGCACCGCGATCAAGGTGGCCGAGGTGACGGGGCCGCAAGGTCCGGGCATGCCCTACCGCTTGCCCACCCCCACGCATGATTTCGCTGCTTTTGTGGCAGCGATGCGCAAGGCGGTTGCGGCGGCCAGCCAGCCGCCGCGCATCCTTGCCATCTCCATCGCGGGGGCGGTGGACAAGGCGGGGCTGGCGACGGTGGCCAACATCCCTTGCCTGACCGGCCGCCCGCTTGCGCAGGATCTGCAGGCCGCACTTGGCCTGCCCGTGGTGCTGGCCAACGATGCCGACTGTTTTGCGATGGCCGAAGCCGTGCAGGGCGCGGGGCGCGGCCATGACGTGGTGCTGGGCATTATCCTTGGCACCGGCGTCGGGGGCGGTGTCGTGGCGGGCGGCAGGCTGATCGCGGCCGCGGGCGAGTGGGGGCACGGCCCCGTTCTGGCCCATCGCGCGGATGTTCCGGTTCTGCGCTGCGGGTGCGGGCAGACGGGATGCCTTGATACGCTGGGGGGCGCGCGGGGGATGGAGCATCTGCACCGGCACCTGCACGGGGCGGGGGCCGACAGCCGTGCCATCGTCTCAGGCTGGCAGGCCGGCGATCCCGCATCCGCGGCCACGGTCCGGCTGTGGTGCGACGTGCTGGCCGGGCCGCTGGCGATGGTGGCGAACCTGCTGACGCCGGGGGTCATCGCGGCAGGGGGCGGGCTTGCATCCTCGGCCCCGCTGGTTGCGATGCTGGACGGGGCGGTCCGCCAGCGCATCCTGCGCCGCATGGACGGACCGCTGGTCGTGCCGGCCACCGCGGGGGAGGAACCGGGGCTGATCGGTGCGGCCGCCCTTGCCTGCGCGGCCTGACGCTGCCACCGGATCGCTGTGCGGAACCACCCGCACAGCCGGGGGTTGTGACCGCGCCGGGGCAAAGGCCCCGCAGGTCCACGCCAACCCGGAGGATACAATGGCCGACAAAACGCTCGACACGCTGTTCTACGAAACGCTGAAGGACATCTATTACGCCGAGCGCAAGGGCACGACCGCCCTTCGCAGGCTGGCCCGCGCCGCGCAGAACCCCGATCTGAAGGCCGCATTCGAGGAGCATGAGGAAGAAAGCCAGCAGCAGGTGGAACGCCTGACGCAGCTGTTCGAAATGATCGGTAAGCGTCCGCGCGGCAAGACCTGCGACGCGATCGAGGGCATCATCTCCGAAGCGCACGAGATTATGGAGGAGTTCAAGGGCACGACCGCGCTTGACGCCGGCATCGTGGCCGCTGCCCAGGCGGTGGAGCATTACGAGATCGCCCGCTATGGCACGATGAAAAGCTGGGCGCAGAAGCTGGGCATGGACGATGCCGTGACCCTGATCGACCAAACGCTTCAGGAAGAGATCTCCAGCGACGAAAAGCTGAGCAAGCTGGCCGAAACCGTCATCAACGACGCCGCCACCCGTAGCGACGAGTGATCGGCATGCGCCCGCCGATGGGGCGGGCGCTTCTTCACCCCCGGAACCCGACGCTGCCGGACAAGTTTGCTTCGGATTCTGGCGCTGCGCCTTCGGAGGAGTTGCCGGCATCCTGCTGCATCGCTGCATTGATCTTGCCCGCATGCTTGGCTTCGGGCGCGATGTGATGGCGCCGGCGATGATCGCGGCCGTGGTGGTGGTGCTGGCCACGCGCGGCGGCCCGCCAGACCGAAGGATAAACCCTAGCGGCGCAGCAGCGCGGCCAGCGTCACCGCAAGAACCGACAGCAGCGACAGGGCCAGGACGGGGGTCAGAACAGCCCATGGCGCCCGTTCCATGTAGGGCATCGCCTCGGCCAGGATCAGGCCCCATTCGGGCGAAGGCGGGCGCGGGCCCAGCCCCAGAAAGCCAAGCGCGGCCAGCGCCAGCGCGATCCCCGGAAGGCGCAGCATCGCGTGCCGCGTCACCGGCCCCACCACCGCCGGCAGAACATAGCGGACCATCAGCCGCAGCGGCCCCACGCCAAGAACGGGGGCGATGCGCACATGCGGCTGCGCCCGGACCTCGGTCGCCAGCGCGGCGGTGTGCGCGGCCAAGGGTGCCCATGCCACCGCCGCCACGGCGATCACCGCGCCATGGCTGCCGGGGCCCATCGCGGCGGCCACGGCAAGGCCGGCAATGACGGGGGGCGTGGCTTTCGCAATCTCGATCGGGCCGGCGGCAAGGCGGGGGAACATGCCCACCGCCAGCCCCGTCACCAGCGCAATCGCGGTCACCAAGGCTGCCATGCCGATGGTGGACAGCGCGCCGTGGGCCACCCGTGCCAGCACGTCGCGCCCCAGCCCGTCAGCTCCCAGCGGCAGCGCAAGGGAGGGTGCCTGAAGGCGGATATACTCCGATGCAAAGGGATCGCGCGGCAGCCCCGCCAGCACCACCGCCAGCAGCAGCGCCAGAACGGCGGCCGGCACGGCCCAGCCATACCGCGGTGCGGGATGGCTGACCTGCGGCACCGGCAGCGCCCCGAGCTGCAGCGCGCGTCCCAGCAGAAGCCCGCGCAGCAGGTGCATCACCGTGCCGATCAGCACCGCGTTCAGCAGCAGCACCAGTATACCCGCCTGAAGCGCGGGCATATCCTGCGCCGAGGCCGATCCCAGCACCAGCCGTCCAAGGCCGGGGATGGCGAAGACCTGCTCCACCGCCACGGCGCCGCCTGTCATGCCCACCATGATCATCGCGATCTGCGGCATCACGCCGGGAAGGGTGCGGCGCGCGGCGGCCCGCGCGATGCGGGCGCGGGAAAAGCCCGCCGTGGCCCATGTGGCCAGCCACGGTTCGGAAAAGGTCGCGGCAAGCCCGTCCGACAATAGCCGCCCCAGCAGCCCGCCCGCAGGAAGGCCAAGCGCCAGCGCCGGAAGGATCGCCTGCGCGGGCGTGCCCCAGCCATAGGGCGGCAGCCATTCCAGCCACACCGCCACGATCACCAGCAACAGCGATGACAGCATGAATTCCGGCAGGGCCGTCAGCGCCGCCGCCACCGCCCCCGAGGACAGGCCCCCCTTGCCGCGCAGCCCGCGCGCCAGCGTGGGCAGGCACAGCAGCAGCGCCGTCACCGCCGCCACAAGAAACGCCGCCGCCATCAGCACCAGCGACACCTGCATCGCGGCCACGATCCCCGGCATCACCGGCCCGCCCGAAATCCAAGAAACGCCTGCATCCCCCCGCAGCAGGCCAGCCAGCCAGAGGCGCAGGTTCTCCGCAGGGCCAAGCGCAAGGCCAAGCTGCTGGCGGATCGCCTCCAGCGCCTCGGGCGTGGGGTTTTGGTCACCGGAACGGGCGCGCAGGATGCTCAGCGCCGGGTCGCGGCCCGAGAGCCACGGCAGCAGCCCCACCAGCACCATCACGATGCAAAGCGTCACCAGCCGCGACAGCGCGGGAAGGGCCACGTGCCGCATCATTCGGCTTGCAGGGTCGTATGCTCGGTGATCAGCATCCGTTCGCGCGGATCGCGTTCGGCATTGGCCACGCCCGCGCCTTCGCCCTGGATCACGCGTTCATGCAGGATGGGAACGGCCGCGCCGGTGGCAAGGATCATGGCCTCGGCTTCGATGATGGCGCTGCGGCGCGCGTCGCCCGCAGGGGCCGCGGCGGCGCGGGCCAGCGCGGCATCCACATCCGCATCGCAAAGCTGCGAGATGTTGAACGATCCCTCGCACGCGAAATCGCTGAACATATAGGCGACCGGATCGCCGGAATCGAGAACGGTGGCGCGCGACAGGGTGAAGATGTCAAAGGCACGCGACAGCGCGTCAGCCTCGATATGGGCGTATTGGCGGACCTCCTGCTCCACCTTGAAACCGGCGGCTTCCAGCTGCTGGGCGACCATCACGGCAACCTCGGGCAGTTCGGCGCGGTCGCTGAAGGTGGCAAGCGTGATTTTCGTGCCTTCGGGCGCGCGGGGGGCGGCGCCTTCCCACGGCTCGCGCAAACCATCGGCCCAGGGCAGGGCCGGGCCCAGCAGGCCGCGCGCCACATCGGCGCGGCCTTCGTAAACTGTGCGGCTGATCGCCTCGCGGTTGATCGCTTCGCGGACGGCGGCGCGCAGGGCCGGATCGGCCAGCGGGCCGCGCTGCGTGTTGACGTAAAGCGTGTTGGTGCGCGGCATCGGCACCTCGTGCACCAGATCGGGATCGAGCAGCGCGGCCTGCGACACGGGGATCGCCTCCACCACGTCGGCGGTGCCGGTGCGAAGGGCCGCAGCGCGTGCGGTGCCGTCATTGACATAATCGGCATCGATGCCCGCCAGCTTCGCCTTTTCACCCCAGTATCTGTCGAACCGGTCCAGATGCGCGCTGGTGACCCCGTTGATCTTGCGCAGAACGAAGGGGCCGGTGCCGGCCTCGATGGGGTTCACGCGGCCGTCCCCGGTATAGGCGCTGGCGGCCATGATTGCCAGTTGCGGGCTGGACAGGCGGTTGGGTACCAGCGGGTCCGCATCGCCCGTGCGCACGATCACCGCATCTTCGCCATCGGTTTCGACCGTCATTTCCACCCCGTCAAGGATGCGGGGCTTCGGCACGGCCCTTGTCGCCGCCATCAGCGAGGCGGCCACCTGCGCCGCCGTCAGCGGTGTGCCATCGTGAAAGCTGACGCCGGAGCGGATGGTGAAGCGCCATGTCCGGTCATCCAGCTGTTCCCATTCCGTGGCCAGAAGCGGCTGCGGATCGCCCGCCGCGTCCAGCCGGATCAGGGTTTCCGCCGTGCTCCACCGCGACAGCTTGAACGCGTCATCGCTCAGCGGGCTGAGGCCCGAGCGTGGCGGCTGCAGCATCGCCACGTGGATGCGCTGCGTGTCCTGCGCGGGCGCCATCGTGGCGGCAAGCGGCAGCAGCAGGGCGGCAAGCCCCGCGCGGCGGAAGAAGGGGATCATCAGGCAATCTCCGTTGCGGGAAGGGGAGGGATGGCGGAAATGAGCGCGCGGGTGGCCGGATGGCGCGGTGCGGCAAGGAGATGGGCGGTGGGGCGATCCTCGACGATGCGGCCGGCATCCATCACCAGTGTCCGGTCGCAGATGCGGGCGGGAACCGAAAGATCGTGCGAAACGACCAGAAGCCCCGTGCCGAAGTGCCGCGACAGATCATCCAGCACCGAAACCACCTGATCGCGCACCGGCAGATCCAGCCCGCTGACAGGTTCATCGGTCAGCAGAAAGGCGGGACGGGTGGCGACGGCGCGGGCGATGGCGACCCGTTGCGCCTGCCCGCCCGAAAGTTCCGCCCGGCGGCGGTTCAGGAAATCGGGGCCAAGGCCCACCTGCTCCAGCACCTCGCAGGCGCGGGGCAGGGGGTCGCAATCGACCTTCAGGCGGCGCAGCGGCTCGGTCACCAGTGCGGCCACCGTCATGCGCGGATCAAGCGATGCGGCGGGATCCTGCGGGATGTATTGCACCGCCCGCCGGAAATCGCGCAGCGCCCGCACCGGGGCGGGGCGGATCCTCCGGCCGTTGCAGGTGATCAGGCCGGCATCGGGGCGGTCCAGCGCCAGAAGGCAGCGCAGCAGGCTTGTCTTGCCGGAACCGGAGGCCCCCACAAGCCCCACGCGTTCGCCGCGCGCAAGATCAAGGTCGATATCGTGCAGCACGATTCGGCGGCGGCGCAGTGGCCAAAGGCCCGGCCGGGCGTGGCCAAGCCGCAGGCCGCGTACCGAAAGAAAGGCGTCGGGCATGGTCAGGCGGCCTGCTGCACCGGCATTGCCGGCAGATCGCCGCGCCGCGCCGCATGAACGATGGCGCGGGTGCAGGCATGTTGCGGTGCCGAAAGGATCTGCGACATGGTTCCCGTTTCAACCACATGCCCGTCCTGAAGCACCACCGCGCGGTCGCACAGCCGCGCTGCGGCCCGCAGATCATGCGTGATGAACAACAGCGCCGGCCCTTGGCCTGAGGCGTGGTGCAGAACGTCCAGAACCTGCGCCTGCGTCACGGTATCCAGCGCCGTGGTCGGTTCATCGGCAATCATCAGCGGCGCACCCGTGGCCAGTGCCATGGCGATGCACACGCGCTGGCGCTGGCCTCCCGAAAGCTCTGGCGGGCAGCGGCGCAGAAGAAGGTCCGCTTCCGGCAGGTGCATTGCCTCCAGCAGGGCGGCAGCACGGGCGCGGGCGGCGGCGCGCGAAAGGCCCTGCGCACGAAGCGGGCGTTCAAGCTGGTATCCGATGGTGGCCAGCGGGTTCAGCGCGGCCTGCGTGTCCTGCATCACCATCGCCATCCGCGACTGCTTGGGGCGCGACAGCGCGTGCACCCCCGCCACGTCGCTGCCATTCATCACGATCCGGCCGGAAACCCGCGCTGTCGGCGGCAAAAGTCCAAGCGCGGCCCGTGCGATCATCGATTTCCCCGAACCGGAGGGGCCGAGAAGGCACACCCGTACCCCCGCCCCGATACGCAGGCTGACATCGCTGACGATGCGGCGGTTCGCGATTTCGATGGAAAGGGAGTCGAGCAGGAACATGGACCACCGTGATCTTTCGGTGCGGACGTAATAAGATCACGTAACAGCGGTGTCAATAACGGGAAAAGGAAAGGGGAGGGCCATACCCTCCCCCATCCGTCAGGGCCGCCGGGCGCCCACGTGATCGCGGCGCTGTTCGGTCTGGACATCGCGGCTGTCAAGGCCGCGGCTGTCGCTGTGCTGGGCCTTGTCGCGATTGCTCAGCACCATGTTGTCGGGCAGGTTCTCGGTCTCGGTTTCGGTCATCGCGCCGGTGCCGTCACCTTTGCCCTTGTCCTGCGCGCCGGGGCCGAAATGCTTGTGGCTTGCATGTGCCATCGTGCTCTCCTTTTTGACGTGTCGAGCTTTGGGGGTAACTGCCGGATCGGCGTGATGTTCCCGATCAGCGCGTTTCCCTGGCTTTCTGCCACGGCCAGCGGCCATCGATCTCCACCTCCAGCGAGATGCTGAGGAAGGTCCGGATCAGCACGATCCCCGCCAGCACCAGCACGCTGTCCAGCGTGGGTTCGATCGCGACGGTGTTGATGATGTCGGCGGCAACAAGGAATTCCAGCCCCAGAAGGATGGACCGGCCAAGACGCCTGCGAAGGGCCTGGAAGCGGCCCTCGTCCGCCCGTTCCGTTACGAAGCGCAGCGCGGCGATGATCATTCCGAACACGATGGCGGCCACGCCCGCAACCTCGATCGCGCGGGTGATCCAGTGCAAGGCAAGGGAAAGGGGTTCCATGGGCGATCCTTCGGGGCTGTTGCAGGGGGCGAACGGGCCGCGCCCCGCGCCTGTTCCCCGCAGGAACATCGCGCCGCCGCACGGGTTTCACCCCGACAGGAGGACGATTATGAGCAACAAGCACCCCAAATCCGCCCATCCCAGCGATGCCGATCTGCGCGGCAATCCCGGCATCAGCGGCAGCAGCCCCGAAAACGAATTTGATGACGGGGAAAACACCTTCGAGGGCGACGTGATGAACGACACGACGCCCGAAGGCGGGATCGATCCCAACCAGCGCGGCCGCACCAACAAGTGACGGCGCGGCGGCGTCAGTGGTGGTGGTGGTGGCCCTGCTGCGCGTTGATGGCGCGCACGGGCACCTCGACCTCTACGGGCGCCGCGTTTTCAAAGGTCAGCTTCAGCGTGATCGTTTGCCCTTCGATCAGCGGGGCGGCCAGATCTTCCAGCATCAGGTGCGTGCCCGAAGGGGCAAGTGTCACGGCCGTGTCGGCGGGAAGGGGCAGGCCGTTCGCGGCGCGCATCTGCATCCGGCCCCCTTTCATCGTCATCTCGTGGATCGACACGGTGCCCGCGGCATCCGTGCTGGCCGAGACCAGCCGGTCATCGGCATCGGCTGTCAGCGTCATATAGGCGCCGCCGACGGGCGCGCCGGGAAGCGTCGCGCGGGCAAAGGCGTCGGTAACGGCAACCTGCGCCTCGGCCGCAAGGGCGGGGGAGGCAAGCGCGAAAGCGGCAACCGCGATCAGGGTGCGAAACATGGTGTTTCCTTTCATTTGAGGGCCAGCCGCCGCGTGGCGGTCAGGCGCAGGATGTCGATAACAAGAAATGCCGCAAGGCTGGTGCCAAGCGTCGGCAATGCCCAGCCGAACGCGCAGGCGATCAGCAGCGTGGTCACGCGCAATGGCAATGACAGGCGCATCCACAGCACGGCCAGCGGCAGCCCCATCGCGGGCCGCCGCGCCCACCAGATCGCATAGCCCCACGCGGTGGAGGCCATCAGCGCCAGCGCAACCGTGGCCATCAGGATCTGGTTCGGCAGCCCGAACAGAACGCCCATATGCGTGTCGATCCCCCACCGGATCAGCTTCGCGACGGGTGTGAAATCGGCGAAATCGGCCCGGTCCGTGATGGCCAGCGTGTCGGGCGCCAGTGCGACCGTGACGGCCTGCGTGGGCCATCCGCGGTCGTATTCACGCACGACCCATGCCTCGTGCGGTCTGGGCAGGCGGATTTCGATGAAGGGGGAACCGAGGCCGGCGGCGCGGGCGGCGTCGTCAAGCTGGTCGATCCGGTCCTCCCGCGCGGCAAGGTCGGGGGCGTGGTGGTGGTGGTGCATGGCCATCGCCTCGCCCCCGTTCAGCGTGGTGCTGACGCTGGGCGTGGTCCATCCGATGGCCCCGCGCAGTGCGTCAATCCGGCCCCCTGCCCCTTGCGACCATGTCAGCCCCGTCACCGACAGGAACAGCAGGAACACCGCCGCCGTCACGCCGATCAAGCCATGGATGCGGCGGCGGGCCGTGCGGGGTGCGCCCGTCGTCCAAAGGGCAACGCCGCCCAGCACCACCACCCAAAGCCACGAGGCTGCGAGCTCGCTGTAATAGCGGCCCCAGTCGCCCAGAAGCAGGCTGCGATGCAGGTAATCCAGCGTGATGCGGAAGGGGAGGATTCCGCTGGTGCCATAGGTGGTCATGTCCCCCTTGATCGCCAGCGTCACGGGATCGACGAACAGGGTCCGGTTTTCAGACGGCCCAAGCGCGGGGTCCGAGAACATGATCCGTGTCGTTTGCCCCTCGGCCGGGGCGGGGCGCACGGCCGACACGTCAAGGGTGCCGCCGATATGATCCCGCGCCGCCTGTGCCTGCAGCGAAAGGGGCTGCGCGGGGCCGACGGTGTCGGTGAACAGCGCTTCTGAATACAAGCGCGCCTCAATCTGCGGGGTCAGCACGTAAAGCAGGCCAGTCAGCGCGGCGATGAACAGGAACGGCCCCACGAACAGGCCGATATAGAAGTGAAGCCGCAGCAGGAAGGGCCGCAGCGCCCCGCCGGACGCCTTGCGGCGCGGCAGGTCTGTGGTGGTGGACATGTTGATCCCCAAGAGCGTTCGGTGAAGGCGAAGGTCGGCTCAGGTCAGGGAAGGGGGGCCGCGGGGCGGAATGGCTGGATCGCGGGCGCGCGAAGCGGCGCGTTGCACCTGCGGCAGGATGACTGCGGCGGCCAGCCTGCGTTCCAGTTCGGGCAGGGCAAGGCCGGTGCCCGGCAGGTCCGTGGCCGTGACAAGCTGGCAAAGCGAACAGGAAGGAAGGTGCAGGTGATCCTGATCTTGCGTGCTGCACAGATCATCGGCAAGGCCGCCGGCCAGCATATACGCCTCAAGCCGCGCTTCCGTCATGGATGGGGCGGCGTGCAGGGACGTGCCCGTTGCGAAGGCAAGGGCCAGCAGGATCAGAAGCGTCAATCCCGCAAGATGGGGGTGCAACAGATGGCGCATGGTCCATCTGTTGCAGATGCGCCGTCAGGGGCGCAATGGGCGAAATGTCTCACTCTGCCAGGGCGGCGTCGTAACGCTCCGACACCTTGGTCCAATCGACCACGTTCCACCACTCGGCCAGATATTCGCCGCGGCGGTTGTTGTAGGTCAGGTAATAGGCGTGTTCCCACACGTCATTGCCCAGAAGCGGCGTGCCTTTGGTTTCGGCCACGTCCATCAGCGGGTTGTCCTGGTTGGGGGTGGAGGTGACCTCCAGCTGGTCCTGATCGTTCAGGATCAGCCATGCCCAGCCCGATCCGAAACGGCTTGTGCCGGCTTTCTCGAACGCGGTGCGGAATTCATCTTCGGATCCGAAGCTTTCGGTGATGGCCTGCGAAAGCTCCTCCGACATCTCGCCTGTTTCACCTTCGGGGGCCATGGTTTCCCAGAAGAAGCTGTGATTCCAGTGCCCGCCCGCATTGTTGCGCACGGAGTCGGGGAAGGTGCCGGCCTGTGCCACCAGCTCTTCCAGCGACAGGTCTGCCGGCGCGTCGCCGGCACCGACCGCCTTGTTCAGGTTGTCGACATAGCCTTGATGGTGCTTGCCATGATGCAGTTCCATCGTCTCGGCGCTGATCGCCGGTTCCAGCGCATCGGTCGCATAGGGCAGTTCGGGCAGGGTGAACTGCCCTTCGGATTGGGCGAGCGCGGCGGTCGGCAGGGCGAAGGCGGCGACGAAGGCGATCTTGTGAAGCATGGTGTCCTCCCAAAGGTTCAGCCCGCACAACCTTTTCACTGCCCGTCCGTTCCACCGCCGCAACCTTTTGCCGCAGGCGACCGCCGGATGACAAAAAGCCAGCCCCGTGGGGCTGGCCATGTTCGTGCACCTGCCGCGTTCGATCAGAACGGGCTGTCTTCGAAATAGTAATCAGCCGCGTTCTCGGGCGTGATCAGTTCGGAGCCGATGATGAACCGGCCCGCCACCGGCGCGGGGGAGGTGAAGCGCATCGCCGTCAGCTCGATCGCGGTTGCGATCATCGCGGGCGGATAGGTCACGTTCACCGGCAGCATCGGATCGTTGTCGCGGATGCGGGCCACGATTTCCTTCATGCCCGCGCCACCCACGACCCACATCTCGTCCGAGCGGCCGGCCTGTTCGATAGCCTGCAGGGCGCCCGTGGCCATGTCGTCATCGGCGGCCCAGACTGCGTCAATCTCGGGGAAGCGGGACAGGAAGTCCTGCATCACGGTGAACGAGGTGTCGCGGTTCCAGTTGCCGTGCTCCATGCCCAGCACCTCGATGCCGGCGCCTTCGATGGCGGCGGTGAACGCCTCGACGCGTTCGTTGTCGATGGTGGAGGCGATGCCGCGCAGCACCACGATCTTCGATCCTTCGTCCAGCGTTTCGGCGAAATATTCGCCGGCGACGCGGCCGAAGCCTTCATTGTCGCCCGCGACATAAAGATCCTCGATCCCGTCTTGCGAAAGGCCGCGATCGACCACCGTCACATAGGTGCCGCTTTCGGCCACGCGGGCCACGGGGGCGGTCAGGGGTTCGGATTCGAAAGGCAGCACGACCAGCGCGTCGATGTTGCGCGTGGCCACCATATCCTCGATGTCGGAAACCTGCTTGGACGGGTCCGATGCCGTGGTCAGAACGAAATCCAGGTCCGGATACGCTTCTTCAAGACGTTCCACCGTGGCCTGCGCGTGATAGTTCAGGCCCCCCGCCCAGCCATGCGTGGCCGCGGGAATGGAGATGCCGATGGTTTCGGCCCCTGCCGGTAGCGCAACGGCCAGAAGTGCCGTGGCGGACAGGATCGTGCGGATGGTCATGGTAGTCCTCCCGTTCAGTTGGATCGGATGCCGCCCCTTTGCAGAACAACGGCAAGAATGATGATGATGCCTTGGATCGCCCCGTTCAGATAGGGGGAAACAAGGTCCGTCAGGTTCAGGATATTGCCGATCAGGCCAAGGATCAGGACGCCCACGACAGTGCCCCAGACGCGCCCGAAACCGCCTTTCAGCATGGTGCCGCCGATGATGACGGCCGCGATCGCCTCCAGCTCCCACAGAAGGCCGGTTGCGGCGGAAGCGGACCCCAGGCGCGGCACGTACATGATCGTGGCCACGCCAACCAGCAGGCCCAGCAGCACATAGGTTGCCATGCGCACGCGCATCACGTTCACCGCCGAATACCTCGCCACCTGTTCGTTCGACCCGATGGCTGCGCAGTGGCGGCCGAACCGGGTGTGGCGCATCGTGATTTCCCCCGCGATCGCCACAAGGGCAAAGACGATGATCGGCCAGCTGACCCCCAGAACCGTGCCGTAATAAACAGGGCGGTAAACGCCCGACAGTTCGTAGTTCAGCGAAAGGGTGCCCCCGTCGGCCATCCATGTGATCAGTGAACGGTAGATGCCCATCGTGCCAAGGGTGACGATGAACGCCTCGATCCGTGCGCGGGTGACCAGAAGGCCGTTGATGGCCCCGCCGAACAGGCCCGTGACAAGGCCGATAAGGATGCCGACAAGGATCACCCCCACCCCTTGCCCCATCATGGGCAGCAGCGCGTTCATCACCATGATCATCACGCCCGCAACGAAGGCGGCCATGGAGCCGACGGAAAGATCCAGCCCGCCTGCCGTGATCACGAAGGTCATCCCCACCGCGATGATGCCGATGAAGGCTGACCGCGCCAGCACGTTCGTCAGGTTGGAATAGCTGAGGAAGTTATCGTTCAGCGCGATCCCGATCAGCAGCAGCACCCCAAGGGCGGCAAGCGGCCCGATGGCGTGCAGGTTGATGCGGCGGCGCGGGGCCTGCCTTGGTTCGGCGGTGGCTGTCATGCGGCCTCTCCCTCAAGTCCCATCGCCAGCCGGACGATGGCGCGTTCGTTCACATCTGCGCCCGCTACCTGCCCCGCGATGCGGCCACGCTGCATCACGATCACGCGGTCGCACAGGCCGATCACCTCCGGCAATTCCGAGGAGATGACGATAACGCTCAGCCCCTCGTCAGCAAGGCGGTGGATGAAGCGATAGATTTGCTGCTTGGTGCCGATATCGATGCCGCGGGTCGGTTCGTCCACGATGACGATACGGGGTTGGGTCAGCATCGTCTTGGCCAGAAGCAGCTTCTGCTGGTTTCCGCCCGAAAGGTTGCCCGCCAGCACGTCGCGATGCGGGATGCGGATGTCCCAGTCGGCGATCGCCTGGTCCAGCGCGGCATCTTCGGCCTTGCGGTCGATCAGGCCATGCGAAAACCGTTCAAGCGCCAGAAGGGTCAGGTTCTCGCGCAGGGACTTGTTCAGCAGAAGGCCCGATTCCTTCCGGTCCTCGGTCAGATAGACCAGTCCGGCCTGGATCGCGGGGCGCATCCGGTCGGCGGGCAGGGTGGCGCCGTTCACGGTCACGCTGCCGTCGCGCGGGCGCAGGCCGGCAACCGCCTCCATCAGCTCGGTCCGGCCAGAGCCGACAAGGCCGGCAAAGCCAAGGATCTCTCCCTGCCGCAGATCGAACGAGGCGTCCTCGACAAAGCGCGGCACGCGGATGTCGCGGGCCGAAAGAACAACGTCGCCGCCGCCCTTGCGCTTTGGCGGGTAAAGGTCCGAAAGATCGCGCCCCACCATGGCGGTGGCCATCTGGTCCTCGGTCATGCCTTCGGCGCAATCGGACAGCACCATCGATCCGTCGCGCAGTACGGTCACGCGGTCGGCCAGGCGCCGCACCTCGCCCAGCTTGTGCGAAGTGTAAAGCACGGCCACGCCTTCGGCCTTCAGGCGATCCACCTGCTGAAACAGAACCTCGGTCTCGCGGGCGGTCAGAACGGCGGTCGGCTCGTCCATGATCAGCACGCGGGCATGGCGCGACAGGGCCTTCGCAATCTCCACCATCTGCCGGTCGGGAACCGAGATGTCGGCAATCCGCGCATCGGGCGAGGCATTGCAATGAAGCCGCGTCAGCAGTGCCTGCGTGTATTTGCGCATTCCCGCATGATCAAGGAACGGGCCGCGCCGCATCTCGCGCCCAAGGAACACGTTTTCCGTCACCGTCAGATGGGCGGCAAGATTGAATTCCTGGTGGATCATCACGATGCCCGCCTCCTCCGCCTGGGCGGGGGAGGTGAGGCGGACCGGATCGCCGTCGATGCAGACGGTGCCGCTGCTGGGGGCCAGAAAGCCGGACATGACCTTCATCGTTGTGGACTTTCCGGCGCCGTTTTCACCGATCAGCGCATGAACCTCGCCGCTGTGAAGCTGGATGTCGATGCCGTGCAGCACCTCGATCGGGCCGAAGCTGCGGGTGACGTTCGACAGGGAAAGAACCGGCTTCATGGGGCCACCCAAGCCCCGTTATTGGCCGAGGATTCCCGGCAGGCCGCGATGAACGCCATCCCGCCCATGCCATCGACGATGCCGGGATACTGCACCCCGTCCGGCAGCACACTGCCATGGGCGCGGATGGCACGGGCAGCCTCGGCATAGATATTGGCGAAGGCTTCTATGTATCCTTCGGGATGGCCTGCAGGCACGCGCGACAGGCGCGTTGCGGCCCCGGTCGCCCCCGCGCCGTTCTGCGTCAGGATCTGGCGCGGCTGCCCGAAGCGGGTGAAGGAAAGTTGTGTTGCAGCTTCCTGCGTCCAGTCAAGGCCGCCGGTTTCACCGAACACGCGGATGCGGACGGTGTTTTCATGCCCCGGCGCGACCTGGCTGGCCCAAAGCGAACCGCGTGCCCCGCCCTTGAAGCGCAGCATCGCCTGCACGTTGTCATCCACCCGCCGCCCGGGCACGAAGCTGCTGAGTTCTGCCGAAAGCGCCTCCACCTCCAGCCCGCTGACGTATTGCGCCAGATGCCATGCATGGGTGCCGATATCGCCCACCGCGCCCGCGCCCGCCTTCGCGGGATCGGTGCGCCATCCTGCCTGCTGCGAGGCGTTATCCTCGGTCAGCCAGTCCTGTGCGTATTCCACCTGCACCACGCGCACCGGGCCGATATCGCCCCGCGCTACCATTTCGCGCGCCTGACGGACCATGGCATAGCCGGAATAGGTATGCGTCAGGATGAACAGCGCGTTTGACGCTTCGCAGGCGGCGGCCAGATCGCGCGCCTCTTCGGTGGTGGCGGTCAGGGGCTTGTCGCAGATGACGTGGATGCCGCGTTCAAGGAACGCCTTTGCCGGCGCCGCATGCATGTGATTGGGGGTGACGATGGCCACCGCCTCGATCCCGTCGGGGCGGGTGGCCTCGGCCTCGGCCATCTGCGCGAAATCGTCGTAAACCCGCGCAAGTCCAAGCTCCTCCCCCGACCGGCGGGCCCGCTCGGGATCGGAGGACAGCGCCCCCGCCACAAGCTCGAACTGGCCATCAAGGCGCGCGGCCATGCGATGCACGTTTCCGATGAAGGCACCGCTGCCCCCGCCAACCATTCCCAGGCGCAGCGCCCTCATCGGTCCAGCCCCAGCATGCGGCGGTTGGCCTGCGCATCGGTGCCGGCAGCTGCGAAATCGTCAAAGGCGTGCGGTGTCACACGGATGATGTGGTCCTTCACGAAACGTGCCCCTTCCCTTGCCCCATCCTCGGGGTGCTTGAGGGCGCATTCCCATTCAACCACCGCCCAGCCGTCAAACCCCTGCGCTGTCAGCTTGGAGAAAACGGCGCGGAAATCAACCTGCCCGTCGCCGGGGGACCGGAAACGGCCAGCGCGATCCACCCATGGCTGGTAGCCGCCGTAAACGCCCTGCCGCCCCGTCGGGTTGAATTCGGCATCCTTCACATGGAACATGCCGATCCGGTCGGCATAGATGTCGAGGTTGGCCAGATAATCCAGCCCCTGAAGCACGTAATGCGACGGATCATACAGCATCTTGGCGCGCGGATGGTGGTTCACCCGGTCAAGGAACATCTCGAACGTGGCGCCGTCATGAAGATCCTCGCCCGGATGGATCTCGAAGCAGACATCGATGCCGCAGCTTTCGGCATGGTCAAGGATGGGGTGCCAGCGGCGGGCAAGTTCATCAAAGGCCGCTTCGATCAGCCCCGGCGGGCGCTGCGGCCACGGATAGACATAGGGCCATGCAAGCGAGCCTGAGAACGTGGCCATCGCCTTCAGCCCCAGATTGGCCGAGGCGCTGATCGTTTTCTTTACCTGATCGACGGCCCATTCGGCGCGCGCCGCGGGATTGCCGCGAACCTGCGGTGCGGCAAAGGCGTCGAACGCCTCGTCATAGGCAGGATGCACGGCGACAAGCTGGCCCTGCGTATGGCTGGAAAGTTCGGTGATGACGATGCCGCCGGCCTGCGCCAGAAGATCCTCGCAATAACTGCGGGAACTTGCCGCAAGCCCCAGATCCATCAGCCGCGCATCGCCGGATGGAACCTGCACCCCCAGATACCCACATTCCGCGGCCCAACGTGTGATCCCTGCCCATGTGTTGAACGGTGCCGTGTTTCCGGCAAACTGGGCCAGAAAAAGGCCGGGGCCCTTCATTGTTTTCATGAATCCTCCTGCCACCGATCCCATCCCCCATGTAATCGGTTGCAAGAAGCGTGGCACAGGCGCTTCTTCTTTACAAGAACAGCTTCATGAGCCAGCGTTGGCGCTTGAGGAAGCAGGTACATGACAAAGAATACTCCACGCGTCCGGGACGTTGCCCGGCTGGCAAAGGTTTCCACTGCAACCGTTAGCCGCACCTTAACGCGGCCCGACCTTGTTTCAGAAACCACGCGCAAGCTCGTGATGAAAGCGGTGGAGGAGACGGGTTACACCGTTAACATCTCGGCCCAGAACCTGCGCCGCCAGCGGACGGGAAGCATCCTGGCGCTGGTGCCGAACCTTGGAAACCCGTTCTTCACCGATATCCTTGGCGGCATCAATGTGGTGCTGCGCGAACGCAAGCTGAACCTGCTGGTGGCCGACACCACAGGCACATCGGGCACGCGCGTGCAGATGGCGGCGCTGGCGCACAGGTCGCGGGCGGACGGGCTTGTGGTGATGGACGGCACCCTTGCCCCCGAGGTTTTTTCCCATTCCGCCTGCCCGCCTTTCGTTCAGGCCTGCGAATGGAACGGCCAGCTGGATGCCCCGCGCGTGGTGGCCGACAACCACCTTGGCGCGGGTCTTGCCACGCGCCACCTGATCGCGCTTGGCCACAGGCGCATCGCCCAGCTTTTCGGCCCCGAGGAGAACCCCCTGACCATCACGCGCTGCGCGGGCTTTGCCGATGCGCTGCAGGCGGCGGGCCTGCCGCATCGCGCCGAATGGATGATAGAGGGCGATTTTTCCATGGGGTCGGGGCAGGCGGCAGCACGGCGCATCCTTGCCATGAAGGACCGGCCCACCGCCGTGTTCTGCCACAGTGACGGCATGGCCTTCGGCCTGATGGCCGAGTTGCAGCGCAACGGCGTGCGCGTGCCGCTGGAGTTCTCGGTTGCCGGTTTCGACGATATCGAGCTTGCGGAGCATGCAACGCCCGGGCTGACCACGATCCGTCAGGAAAGGGCCGAAATCGGCGCGACGGCGGCCCGCACCCTGCTTGCGATCCTGAAGGGCGCGGTGCCAGAGGCGGCGACCGTGCTGCCCGTGCGGCTGGTCGAACGCGGCAGCACCGGACCGGCCCCCGCCTGACCGCCGTCCATAACACCGGCGTTATGGGTTTCGGACGTTTTTGCATTTCCAAATGGCCGGATTGCATGTCATCGATCTGGCCGAGGAGGCCGTCCCCCGTCGGGACGGACAGAATGCCGATCGGGAATTGGCAGGCCTGGTGCGCGATCCATGGGGACAGGCGCCGGCCCCGTCATCCCGCGCGGAGAGGGAGACGACGTGACGCAAACATATTCCAAAGACGCAGGCGGAAGCGCGGGCTGGGTGATCACCCTGTGCTGGATCGCGGTTATTCTTGACGGGTTCGATCTTGTGGTGTTGGGGGCCCTGATCCCGACGCTGACCAACCCCGCTGCCCCGTTCATGACACCGGCCGAGGCGACCTTTGCATCCACCATCGGGCTGGTGGGCATGACCATCGGTGCATTGTCCATCGGCGCGGCAACCGACCGCATCGGCCGCCGCCGCGCGCTGATCTGGGCCGTGGCCGCGTTTTCCATCCTGACGGCGCTGTGCGGCCTTGCGCAAACACCGGCACAGCTGAGCCTGTTCCGCTTTCTGGCCGGTGTGGGCCTTGGCGGCTGCCTGCCCACCGCCATCGCCATGGTGACCGAATTTTCGCGCGGCAAGGCGGGCCGTGCCTCCACGCAGGTGATGACGGGTTATCACGTGGGCGCGGTGGCGACGGCTCTGCTGGGGCTGGTGCTTCTGCCGATGACCGGCTGGCGCGGCATGTTCTTTGCCGGTGCGCTGCCGGGCCTTGTGGTGGTGCCGCTGATGTTGCGCCATCTGGCCGAAAGCCCCGCCTATCTTCTGGCCAGCGGCCGCCGCGCCGAGGCTGAGGCCGTGGCGCGCGCGCATGGCATCACGCTGGCCGAACCTGCGGCCGATGTGCCCAAAGCCTCGATCCGGACCTTGTTCGAGGGCGGGTTCCTGCGCACGACGCTGGCGATCTGGGTCACCTCTTTCATGGGGCTGCTGCTGGTCTATGCGCTGAACAGCTGGCTGCCGGCGCTGATGGTGGCTGCCGATTACGGGCTGGAACGCGGGCTGTGGCTGCTGCTGCTGCTGAATGCCGGCGCCATCTGCGGCCTGCTGGTTGCAGGCCAGGTGGGTGACCGGATCGGCCTGCGGACGGCGGCGATCATCTGGTTTGCGGCGGGCGCCGTGCTTCTGGCGCTGCTGTCGTGGAAGATGCCGGTGGGGCTGCTTTACCCCGTGGTGTTCCTGACCGGCTGCTTCGTCTTTTCGGCGCAGGTGCTGGTTTATGCCTTCACCGCCTCCCGGTTTCCGGCGGCGGTGCGTGCAACCGCCATCGGCATGTCGGCAGGCGTGGGCCGTCTGGGGGCCATTGCCGGCCCTTTGATCGGGGGCACGCTGGTATCGATGGGGATCGGCCACCCTTGGGGCTTTTATGTCTTCGCCGTCGTGGGCATGATCGCCGCCCTTGCGATGAGCGTGACAACCGCCCGTTCGTCCTGAACCATCGCCCGTGCCGGAAAACCGGCACGGGCGCTTTCGTCAGAATGGCTGCCCGACATAGTTGCGCGCCATCGTCTCGCGGGCCGAGGGCATGTCGCGCAGAACGTGCAGCTCTGCCTCCTGCACCTTCTGATCGAAAGCGCTTTGATCGGGAAAGCGGTGCAGGATCGACGTCATCCACCAGCTGAACCGCATCGCGCCCCAAACGCGCGTCAGCGCCCGCCCGGAATAAGCCTCTACCCCCGACATGCTGCCAGCGGCGGCCTCCACCAGCGCCTCGTAAAGGTAATGCACATCGGATACGGCAAGGTTCAGCCCCTTGGCCCCCGTGGGCGGCACGATATGGGCGGCGTCGCCCACAAGGAACAACCGGCCCCACCGCATCGGCTCGGTCACGAAGCTGCGCAGGGGCGCGATCGATTTCTCGATCGAGGGGCCGGTTTCCATCGTTCCGGCCACATCGGCGGGCAGGCGGCGGCGGATCTCGGTCCAGAACGCCTCGTCCGACCAGTCCTCCACCTTGTCGGTCAGCGGCACCTGGATGTAATAGCGTGACAGCCGGTCATTCCGCATCGAGGCAAGGGCGAAGCCGAGCGGATGGTTGGCATAGATCAGCTCATCCGCCGCCGGCTTGGTATGGGACAGGATGCCCAGCCAGCCGAAGGGATAAACACGCTCGAACTCCTGCCGGACGGATTGGGGGATCGACTTGCGGCTGACGCCGTGGAACCCGTCGCAGCCCGCGATCCAGTCGCAATCCAGCCGCTGCGCCCGCCCGTCCTTGGTGAAGGTGACGTGTGGGTGGTCGCTGTCCAGATCGTGCAGGGCAACGTCCGACACCTCGTGCAGGATGGTGGCGCCGATGGCGTCCTGCGCGTCGTAAAGATCATGCGTCACCTCGGTCTGGCCGTAAACCATCACCTCCTTGCCGCAGGATTGGGCGAAATCGACGCGGAACCGCCCCTCGGTGGTGGAAAGATAGCAGCCGTGATGGGGATGTCCTTCGCGCATCATCCGTTCGCCGCAGCCGGCCTCGTGCAGCATCCGCACGGTGCCCTCTTCCAGCACGCCCGCACGGATGCGCGACAGCACATGTTCGCGGCTGGTCCGTTCCAGCACGACCGTCGCAATGCCCGCGCGGTTCAGAAGCTGCGAAAGAAGCAGGCCCGATGGCCCGCCGCCGATGATGGCAACCTGCGTCCGCATGATAGTCCTCCTTTTCTCCTCGGCGCTCAGGATTGCAGGGGCGGGGCGCGGGGAACATGGACGAAGGTGCCAAACGTTGGTACAAATCGAACATGGAGCAGATCCCGACATTCGATCTTTACGGCGAGCATCAGGCCTTTCCCGATATCCTGCATTGCGAAACCATCCTGGACCGCGCGGCGGGGCATGACTGGCAGATCGGGGTGCACCGCCATGCCGATCTGCACCAGTTCTTCCTGCTGGTGGCCGGGCGGGCGCAGATGACGGTGGATGGCGCGGTGCAGGCCCTCGCGCTGCCCGCGCTGGTCAGCATTCCGCGGCGCGCGGCCCATGGCTTCCGCTTTGCCCGCGGCACCGAAGGCTTCGTGATCACCCTTCCGGTGGCAGAGTTCGCCGAGCTGTTCGGAGCCAGCGCCCTTGGCGACCGGCTGGCGCAGACGGGCGCCGTTCCCGCATCCGACGATCTGGTGCAGATCGTGCAGGGGCTGGCGGATGAACACCGTTCCCGCCGTTTCGGGCGCATCGCGGCGCTTCGGGGGCTGGCCACGCAACTGGGCGTCAATGTCGCGCGGCAGCTGGAGGGGGAGGACACCCGCGACCATCCCTATGCCCGCCGCATGGCCGCCTTCGATGCGCTGGTTCACGCCCATCTGCGTGACCGCTGGGCCGTGGCCGATTACGCCCGCGCCCTTGGCATGACACCCACGCACCTGTCGCGCGTGGCGCGGGCGGAAACCGGCCTCAACGCTTCGCAGTATATCGACCGGCAGGTGTTCCAGGAGGCGCGCCGCCTTCTAGCCTATACCCGCGCCGGCGTGGGCGAGGTGGGGCAGATGCTGGGTTTCGACGATCCGGCCTATTTTTCGCGCGCGTTCCGGCGGCAGTGCAAGGAAACGCCGCAAGCCTATCGCGACCGGCTTCGGGTGCTTTAGCAGGCCGCTGAAGAAGTCGATCCTTGGCCTTCTCCGAGGAACATGATTCACCGTCGGGGGACCAAGGCGGGGGTGATGATGCGCGGCACTGACGACACGAGCGGGTCGCTGTTCAGCTATGTTGATCTCGATGCGCGCATTCCGGCACGGCATCCGCTGCGCAAGATCAGGCAGGTGGTGAACGAGGCGCTGGCCAGCCTGGATGCCGAGTTCGCAGCGCTCTATACCGATTTCGGTCGCCCCTCGATCGCACCGGAGCGGCTGATCAGGGCCTGCCTGCTCCAGATCCTGTTCTCGGTCCGCTCTGAACGGCAGCTGATGGAGCAGATGCAGTATAACCTGCTGTTCCGGTGGTTCGTGGGGCTCGGCATCGACGACCAGATCTGGGTTCCGACGGTGTTCACGAAGAACCGCGACCGGCTGCTGACGACCGAGATGTCGCGCAAGGTGATGGCCGCGATCCTGGCGCACCGGGAGGTCGCGCCGCTTCTGTCGGACGAACATTTTTCGGTTGACGGCACGCTGGTCAAGGCCTGGGCCTCGATGAAGAGCTTCCAGCTCAAGCCGGACATCTCCCGGCCTGATGACGAGGGACCGAGCGACCCGCCTTCACCAGCCACGACCGCCGCCGACCAACCTGAACAGGTCCAGACAGGGACAGACGCGATGCCCCGCCCCACCCGCCAGCACCGCAACGCTGAGATCAACTTCCGGGGCGAGAAGCGTTCGAACGCCACCCATGCCTCGACCACCGATCCGGACGCCCGCCTCTACAAGAAATCGCCCGGCACCGGGGCGATACTGTGCTTCATCGGCCATGCTCTGATGGAGAACCGCTCGGGCCTGATCGTGCAGGGCGATCTGACCGAAGCGGACGGCCGAGCCGAACGGCGTGCCGCGCTCGACATGGTGCATCGCCACTCTCCCGGATCGACCCGCAGGCTGACCCTTGGGGCGGACAAGGGATATGACGCCGCCACGTTTGTCGCTGATCTGCGACAGGCCTGCGTGACACCGCATGTCGCGCAGAAATCGCGTTGTTCAGCGATTGATAGGCGAACCACCCGGCACAAGGGTTATGCCCTGTCCCTCAAGCATCGGAAGCGGATCGAGGAGGCGTTCGGGTGGGCCAAGACGGTCGGCGGCATGGCTCAGACTGTTTATCGCGGCGTCGAACGAGTGCGCTCCCGCTTCGTTTTGACGATGGCGGCCAACAACCTTGCACGGCTGCCCCGATTGCTGACCGCATGAAGCCAAAAGCGGTATCAGCCGCGCACACCCTTCGCCCCGATAGGCCGGAAGCTCGATGCAGCCGGGCCCATCCGAAGAAAACCGTTCCGCCCCGGCGACTTCTTCAGCGGCCTGTTAGGTCAGCACCTTGCGCAATTCGTCCCGGATCAGGCGCAGCGGGGCAAGATAGCGGTCGGCCAGATCCTCGGGGCGGGCTTGCGTGGCGGGCAGGCCAAGGTTCATGGCCGCCACCACGCGCCCCCGCGCATCCAGAAGCGGAACGGCAATGGATCGCAGGCCCACCTCCACCTCCTGATCGATCAGGGCGTACCCGTCGGCGCGGGCCTGCGCAATACGGGCCATGACGGCTTCGGGATCGGTCAGCGTGTGCGGGGTGCGCGGGGCCATCGGGCCAAGGCGGGCGCGGGCCTCGTCCTCGGGGAGGGCGGCCAGCAGCACGCGCCCCATGGATGTGCAGAAGGCAGGCAGGCGGCTGCCCGGCATCAGCGCGATCGACATCACCTTGCGCTGCGCGGCGCGGGCGACATACACGATTTCCCCCCGATCAAGAATGGACACCGAAGTGCTTTCGCCAAGCTGGTCCGACAGCCTGTCCAGCCACGGCTGCACCACCCCCGGAAGCGGCATCGTGGCAAGGCAGGCGGTGCCAAGGCGCAGCACATGCGGGGTCAGCGTGAAGTATTTCCCGTCATAACGGGCGTAGCCCAGATCGGCCAGCGTCAGCAGGCAGCGGCGGGCGGTGGCACGGTCCAGATCCGCCCGCTCGGCGGCCTCGGTGATTGTCAGGCGGGGGCGGTCGGCGGTGAACGCCTCGATCACGCGCAGGCCCTTGGCAAGGCCACCCATCGTGTCACGCTTTTCCATTTCCACCCCGATTTGTGCGAATAACGAACAAAGTAAGCATATCGCACAAGAACGTTGAGGTCGACCGCCGTCCTGCCTACCTTCGCCAAAGAATGAAGGAGGAGAGCATGGACAAAACAGTCCCGTCCTTGGCCGAGGCGGTGAAAGCCGTTCCCGATGGCGCGGTGGTGATGATCGGCGGCTTCGGCGGTTCCGGCGCCCCGATCGAGCTGATCCACGCGCTGATCGACCGGTTCCGCGAAACCGGCAGCCCGAAGAACCTGACCGTTGTGAACAACAACGCAGGCAACGGGCGCATCGGCATCGCCGCGATGATCGATGCGGGAATGGTCGCCAAGATGGTCTGTTCCTTCCCGCGATCGTCTGATCCGCGCGCCTTCACCGAGGCGTATCTGGAGGGCCGCGTCGCGCTGGAATTGGTGCCGCAGGGAACGCTGGCCGAACGCATCCGCGCGGGCGGGGCGGGCATTCCGGCCTTCTATACCCCCACCTCCTATGGCACGGAACTTGCCGAAGGAAAGCCGGTCGCGGAATTCGACGGCAAACCCTATGTGCAGGAACGCTGGCTGAAGGCCGATGTGGCGCTGATCAAGGCGCACAAGGGCGATACGATGGGCAACCTGACCTATCGCCTTGCCGCGCGCAACTTCAGCCCGCTGATGTGCATGGCCGCCGCCACCACCATCGTGCAGGTTTCCGAACTGCTTGAACCGGGCGGGATCGATCCCGAACAGGTCATCACCCCCGGCATCTTCGTCGATCACGTGGTGCAGGTGACGAACCCGCAACAGGAAGAGGCCCTGATCCGCGAGGGGGCGGTGCATTGATGAAACTGAACAACGCACAGATGGCCTGGCGTGCCGCGCAGGACATTCAGGACGGCGCTTACGTGAACCTTGGCATCGGCGCGCCCGAAATGGTGGCCCGATACAGCGTTGAAGGCCGCACGGTCATCTATCACACCGAAAACGGCCTTCTCAACTTCGGCGAGGCCCCGCCCGCCGGGCAGGAGGACTGGGACCTGATCAACGCCGGCAAGCGCGCCGTGACGCTGAAGCCGGGGGCAAGCTTCTTCCACCATGCCGACAGCTTTGCCATGGTGCGGGGCGGGCATCTGGATGTCGCGATCCTTGGCGCCTACCAGATCGCGCAGAACGGCGATCTGGCCAACTGGCGCGTGGGATCGAAGGGCGTTCCCGCCGTGGGCGGCGCGATGGATCTGGTGCACGGGGCAAAGCAGGTCTGCGTCATCACAGATCACGTGACCAAGGATGGCCAGCCCAAGCTGGTGGAGGCCTGCACCTTCCCGCTGACCGGCGTCGGCTGCGTGACCCGCATCTATACCAGCCTTGCCGTGGTGGACATCGCCGGTGGCCGCTTCATCCTGCGCGAAAAGCTGGCGGGGATGAGCTTGGACGAACTGCAATCCCAGACCGGCGCGACCCTTCACACCGAAGGCGACGTGGCCGATCTTTCCGTGCCGGAGCTTTGAGATGACCGAAGCCTATATCTGCGATTATATCCGCACGCCCATCGGGCGGTTCGGGGGCGCGCTTGCCACCGTTCGCGCCGATGATCTGGGCGCGATCCCCCTGAAGGCCCTGATGGAACGCAATCCCGGCACCGACTGGGCCGCGGTGGAGGATGTGATCTTCGGCTGCGCCAACCAGGCGGGCGAGGATAACCGCAACGTGGCGCGCATGTCCTCGCTTCTGGCGGGCCTGCCGGTGGAGGTGACGGGCACCACCATCAACCGTCTTTGCGGATCGGGGATGGATGCGGTGTTGATGGCGGCGCGGGCCATCCGCGCCGGCGAGGCCGACCTGCTGATCGCGGGCGGCGTGGAAAGCATGTCGCGCGCGCCCTTCGTGATGCCCAAGGCCGAAACCGCCTTTTCCCGCAACGCCGAGATCTTTGACACGACCATCGGCTGGCGCTTCGTGAACCCGGCGATGAAGGCGCAATACGGCGTGGATTCCATGCCGCAAACCGGCCAGAACGTGGCGGACGATTTCGGCGTCAGCCGCGAGGATCAGGACGCGATGGCCCTCGCCTCGCAGCAAAAGGCTGCGGCGGCGCAGGAAAACGGCCGTCTGGCGCAGGAAATCACGCCTGTGACCATTCCGCAGCGCAAGGGCGATCCGGTGGTGGTGACGCGGGACGAACATCCGCGCCAAACCTCGGCCGAGGCACTGGCGAAGCTGCGTCCGCTGTTTGCGAACGGATCGGTCACGGCGGGCAACGCCTCGGGCGTGAATGACGGTGCGGCGGCGCTGATCATCGCCAGTGCCGAGGCAGCAAAGAAGCACGGCCTGACCCCTATCGCCCGCATCCTTGGCGGGGCGGCGGCGGGCGTTGCCCCGCGCATCATGGGGTTCGGCCCCGCACCTGCCGCAAAGAAGCTGATGGCGCGGCTGGGGCTGACGCAGGCCGCATTCGACGTGATCGAGCTGAACGAGGCGTTTGCCGCGCAGGGCCTTGCCACGCTGCGCGATCTGGGCATCGCCGATGACGATGCACGTGTGAACCCCAATGGCGGGGCCATCGCGCTTGGCCACCCGCTTGGCATGTCGGGCGCACGGATCACGGGCAGCACCGCGCTGGACCTGAAGCCGGGGCAGAAGGGCCTTGCGATGATGTGCATCGGCGTGGGGCAGGGCATCGCCATCGCGGTGGAGCGGGTCTAGACCAGCCCCCGCGCAAGGCGGACAAGGCTGTCCTGCGCCACGTCCGCGTCTTCGCCCTGCGTGATGCCCACGGGGCCGGACAGGAATCCGGCGCCAAGACGCAGGGCGATCATGTCGCCCCGCGCAACCTCGGCATGGATCACACCTGCCGAAATCAGCCATGCCGCATCCGAGGCCAGCACCAGCCCCCGCCCGATCGCGAGCGAGACGGTTTCAAAGGCCGGACGGATGCGCCCGAACCCCTGCGAGGCGATCCAGTCCTCCACCCCCCGCCGGATGATCGCGCCTTCGGGCGGCAGGATCAGCGGCACCCGCGTCAGCAGATCAATGGCGGGATGGCCGGCAAGGGGATGGCCGGGGCGCAGGGCCAGCACCACCTCCTCGTCGTAAAGATGGGTGAAGGACAGGCCCGCGATTTCCGCCGCGCCGGGCATCCGGCCGATCATCAGGTCGATCCGCCCTTCGCGCAGATGCCGCAGCAGGTAATCATGAGAGCCGGAGATGAGCGACAGCACCGTTTCCGGCCGCGCCTGCCGGAAGGCAAGGGCCAGCGCGGGAAACAGCCGTGTGGCCACCGTCGGCAGAACGCCCACCCGCAGGCCCGCACGGGCGGCACCGGGATGCAGCGCGGCGGCCCCCGCCTCCAGTATCTGAACCGCTTCGGCGGCATGACGGCGGAACGAAAGTCCCGCCTCGGTCAGGATCAGGCGGCGCCCCTGCCGCAGGAAAAGCTGCGCGCCCAGCAGCGTCTCAAGCTCGGCCAGGGTGCGGGACAGGGCGGGCTGGGTCAGCCCCTGTTCGCGGGCAACGGCAGACAGGTTGCCTTCCGCCGCGATGGCAAGAAAACTGCGGACATGGCGCAGCTTGATGGCGGGATGCATAGCGGCCTCGTTATGGAAAGGGCTTCATTTTGCATTAGGCGCGGCCCTTTCGATGTGCAAGATTATGGACAGAGGAGGACGTGATGCAAGCACTGATGCGCCCGTGGGGTGTGATGCACTATGCCGCCAGCGGCCCCGAAGATGGTCCGGCGGTGGTTTTCGCCAATTCGCTTGGCACCGATCTGCGTCTTTGGGATGCGTTGCTGCCCTTGCTTCCGGCGGGCCTGCGGCTGATCCGGTATGACAAGCGCGGGCACGGGCTGTCGGATGCCGGCCCTGATGACGGGATCGAAGGGCTGGCGCAGGATGTGGCCGCGCTGATCGAACATGCGGCGCGCGGGCCGGTGGTTCTGGTCGGCCTGTCGATCGGCGGGCTGATCGCGCAGCAGGTGGCTGCCACGCGTCCCGACCTTCTGCGCGGGCTGGTCCTGTCGAACACGGCGGCGAAGCTTGGCACCGCCGAAAGCTGGCAGGCGCGGATCACGGCTGTTCGCGAAAACGGCATGGCCGCCATCGCGCCCGCCGTGATGGAACGTTGGTTCGCCCCGGCTTTCCTTGACCGCCCCGAACGCGCCCTGTGGCAGCGGATGATGGAACGGACGGACCCCGATGGCTATGTCGCCGCATGCCGCGCGCTGGCCGCGGCGGATCTGACGGCCAGCACCCGCGCGTTGCGCCTGCCCACGATCGTGATCGGCGGCAGTGCTGATGGTGCCTCTCCGCCCGCGGTGGTGGAGGCGACGGCGGCGCTGATCGAGGGCGCGTCGTTTCACATGATCCCCGATACCGGCCACCTGCCACCCGTGGAAGCCCCGCGCGCCATGGCCGATATCCTGACCCCCTTCCTGCAAAGGATCTTCCATGTCTGAGCTGACCGAAACCGGCATGACCACCCGCCGCCGCGTGCTGGGCGATGCCCATGTGGACCGCGCCGAGGCTGCGAAAACCGACTTCGACCTGCCCTTTCAGACCCTGATCACCGATGCCGCTTGGGCGCATGTGTGGTCGCGCGACACGATCAGCCTGCGCGAACGGTCGATGCTGACCATCGCGTTGCTGGCGGGCCTTGGGAACGATCACGAACTTGCCATGCATGTGCGCGCCACGCGCAACACCGGCGCCAGCGCCGAGGACATCACGGAGGCGCTGCTGCACGTCGCCATCTATGCCGGCGTTCCGCGCGCCAATCACGCGATCAAGATCGCCAAGGAAACCCTTGCCGAGATGGAGGCCGAAGGATGACCCAGGATACCCAGATCAAGCCGCATATCGGCAACGCGGCGGGGGATCACCCGCACCCGCATCCGGGCCGGCCCGCCGATGATGCCCGCCACCCGCTGATCCACCGCGACCGCGACTGGCATCCGCAGGCCTATACCCCCGGCTACAAGACCTCGGTCACGCGGGCGCCGTCGCGGGCGCTGATCTCCATGCCCTCCACCCTGTCGGAACAGACGGGGCCCGCCTTCGGCCACAACATGCTGGGGGAGTTGGACAACAACCTGATCCTGAACTTCACCGGCCAGCCTGCCATCGGTGAACGGATCATCGTGCATGGCCGCGTGCTGGACGAGATGGGCCGCCCCGTTCCCGGCGTGCTGGTGGAGGTGTGGCAGGCCAATGCCGGTGGCCGCTATCGCCACAAGAAGGACGGCTATCTTGCGCCGCTGGACCCAAATTTCGGCGGATGCGGGCGCACCATCACGGCGGAAGACGGCAGCTATGAATTCCTGACCGTGCGCCCCGGCGCCTATCCATGGCCGAACCGCGTGAACGACTGGCGGCCGATGCATATCCACATGTCGGTCTTCGGGTCCGGCTTCGGGCAGCGGCTGATCACGCAGCTGTATTTCGAGGGGGATCCGCTGATCGCCCGCTGCCCGATCGTGGGCACCATCGGCCAGCAGAAGGCGGTGGAATCGCTGGTGGCGCCGCTGGACATGAACCGCGCGATCCCGATGGACTGCCTTGCCTACAAGTTCGACGTGGTGCTGCGGGGCCGCCGCCAGTCCGTCTTCGAAAACCGCATGGAGGGGATGTGATGCAGCCGCTTTATCACCTGAAGGAAACCCCGTCGCAGACGGCCGGACCTTACGTTCACATCGGGCTGGTGCCGAACCTGTTGGGCATCACCGGCATCTATCCGCACGATCTCGGGGCCTCCCCCATCAATGACGGCGCGAAGGGAGAGGTGATCACCATCACCGGCACCGTGCGTGACGGGGCGGGGATGATCCTGCGCGATGCGCTGATGGAAAGTTGGCAGGCCGACGCGGACGGCATCTTTCCGGGCAACGATCCGCGCGGGCAGGCCGATCCCAACGTTTCGGGCTGGGCGCGCATCGTGGCCGATTTCGAAACCGGCGAATGGGTGCTGCGCACGGTCAAGCCCGGCCGCGTTCCCGCCCCCGACGGGCGGATGATGACGCCGCATATCGCGCTGTGGGTCGTGGCGCGCGGCATCAACCTTGGCCTGCAAACCCGCATCTGCTTCGAGGACGAGGAGGAGGCGAACGCCGCCTGTCCCGTTCTTGGACGGATCGAACATCGGGACCGCGTTTCCACGCTGCTGGCGAAGAAGACGGGGCCTTCCGCCTATCGCTTCGATGTGATCCTTCAGGGGCCGGACGAAACCGTGTTCTTCGACATGTAAGGAGGGGCGATGCCCGCACATCCCGCAGACAGCGCGCTTTATCGCGGCCTTTTCGGCGATGACGAAACCGCGCGCCTTCTGTCCGACAGCGCCGAGATCCGCGCCATGCTTCTGGTGGAAGGCGCGCTGGCCCGCGTTCAGGGCCAGCTTGGCGTGATCCCGGCCGATGCGGGCACGTTCATCGACCGCGCCTCGCGCGAGGTGCAGATCGATCCGGCGGGGCTTTCGGCGGCCACGGCCACCAATGGCGTTCCGGTGCCCGCGCTGGTGGCTGCCTTCCGCAAGGCGATGGAGGCGCCGGATCATGCGCAATATCTTCATTGGGGCGCAACCAGCCAGGACATCATGGATACCGCGCTTGCGCTGCGGTTGCGGCGGATGATGGATCTTTGGGCCGGGCGCCTGGATGCGCTGATCGGGTCGCTTGGAGTTCTGGCGGATCGGCATGCCGATCTGCCGATGGCTGCGCGCACCTATGGTCAGGCGGCCACGCCCACCAGTTTTGGCGCGGTTGTCGCGCAATGGGGCCGCCCGCTGCAGCGCCACCGCGAAAGGCTGGCGGCGCTGCGCGCGGATCTGGCCGTTTCGCTTTCCGGTGCGGCGGGCACCCTTTCCGCGATGGAGGGGCGCGGGCCCGAGGTGCGGGCCGCGCTGGCCCAAGCGCTGGATCTTCGCGATCCGGGGCACAGCTGGCATACCGACCGCAGCGTGATGGCGGATCTGGCGGGCTGGATGGCGGCGGTCACGGGAACGCTTGGCAAGATGGGTCAGGACCTGATCCTGTCCGCCCAGACCGGCATCGCCGAGGTGCTGGTTGACGGGGCAGGGGGGTCCTCCACCATGCCGCAGAAACAGAACCCCGTTGCACCTTCGGTGCTGGTGGCACTGGCGCGGCAGGTGGCGGCGCTGGCAGGCGTGATGGACGGCGCGATGATCCACGCGCAGCAGCGCGACGGTGCGGCATGGTTCACCGAATGGCTGACCTTGCCCGCCCTTTGCAGCGCCACGGGGCGTGCGCTGGCGCTGGCGGTCGATGTGGCGCAGCGCCTGCGCCCCGATCCCGCGGCCATGCAGCAGGGGCTGAAGGCCGGCTGCGGCACCATCTTTGCCGAAGCGATCAGTTTTGCGCTGGCAGAAACCATGGACCGGGCCGAGGCGCAGGCAAAGGTGAAGGCCTTGTCGCAGGAAGCGATCCGCGACGGTGTCGATCTGGTCGATCTGGTGCGACGAGAGGTGCCGGACCGCGACTGGGACGCCATTCTTGCAGGCGACAGGCTGCTTGGCGCAGCGCCGCAAGAAGCGCGGGCCTTCGCCGCAAGCTGCTGAACCCCATCACGGGCGGGCCAATGGTCCGCCCGCTTGCACTCTGCCCTCGCCTGCCGTAGGAACGTTACGTTATATCGTAACGTAAAGGATGCTTCCATGTCCGATCGCAGGCTTCCCGTCACCGTTCTTTCCGGCTTTCTGGGCGCGGGAAAGACGACGCTGCTGAACCATGTGCTGAACAACCGTGACGGCCGGCGCGTCGCCGTGATCGTCAATGACATGTCCGAGGTGAACATCGACGCCGATCTGGTGCGCGACGGGGCCAGCCTTTCGCGGTCCGAGGAAAAGCTGGTGGAGATGACGAACGGCTGCATCTGCTGCACCCTGCGCGACGATCTGCTGGTGGAGGTGCGCCGCCTGGCCGCCGAGGGGCGGTTCGACTATCTGCTGATCGAATCCACCGGCATTGCCGAACCGCTTCCCGTTGCCGCCACCTTCGATTTCCGCGATGCCGACGGCACCAGCCTTTCCGATGTCGCGCGGCTGGACACGATGGTGACGGTGGTCGATGCCGCCAACCTGACGCGCGATTTTTCCAGCCACGACTTCATCGCCGATCGGGGGGAGGCTTTGGGCGAACAGGATGATCGAACGCTGGTGAACCTGCTGACCGACCAGATCGAATTTGCCGACGTGATCGTGCTGAACAAGGTGACCGAGGCCGGACCCCTGCGGCTGGATCAGGCGCGCAAGATCATCCGCGCTCTCAACCCCGATGCGCGGCTGATCGAAACCGACTTTTCGCGCGTCGATACCTCGAAGATCTTCGATACGGGCCTGTTCGATTTCGACCTTGCCCACCAGCACCCGCTTTGGGCGAAAGAGCTTTACGGCTTTGCCAACCACCTGCCCGAGACCGAGGAATACGGCATCTCCTCTTTCGTGTATCGTGCGCGGCGGCCGTTCCATCCGGCAAGGCTTCATGCGGTGCTGAACGGCGATCTGGCGGGGGTGATCCGCGCCAAGGGCCACATGTGGATCGCAACCCGCCCCAACTGGGCGGTGGAGTTCAGCCTTGCAGGTGCCATCTCCTCTGTCACGCCGCTTGGCGGGTGGTGGGCGAGCGTTCCGCAAGATCGGTGGCCGACCCATCCCGAGGCGCTGGCCGAAATCGGCGCTGTCTGGCAGGATCCGTGGGGCGACAGGCGGCAGGAACTGGTCTTCATCGGCACGGGCATGGACAAGGACGCGATCACCGCCGCGCTGGATGATGCGCTGGTTCAGGCAGCCGGGTTCACGCCGCAGGACTGGGCAGGCCTTCCTGATCCCTTTCCTGAATGGGGCCGTCGGCGGGTGGCCTGATCCATGCGCCGCAACATCCGCACCTCGCTTCGCCGCCGGGGGCGGGGCGATGCGATGGCGCGCTATGATCGCCTGCCGGAGGAGCTTCGCCAATGGCTCGCCTTCGCCGCCCTGCCATGGAGCGCGCAAAGCGCCCTGCGCATCTGGCAGGCGGCCATGGCCGAAAGGCCGTGCCCGCGCCACGCCCTTGACCGGCTGGCCGCGGCCGAGGCGCGGCTTCTGGCGCGCGACGCCCCCCGCATCTGGGGCGGCGATCATCCCGCGCGTCGGGGCTGAACGGGCGGCTTATTCTTCAAAGCCACCATCATCGAACCCGTCGTCCTGATCGGCGGATTCGTCGGTCAGCGGTTCCTCGTCCTCGGGGGTGCTGGCGGCGGCGTCACCGGCGAACATGCCGCCGATCATGTTGCCCAGAAGCACGCCGCCCGCCACGCCCATGGCCGTTTGCGCCGCGCCGGCCAGAAAGCCGCCCCCCTGTGCCGCGGCAGGCCGGGGCGAACGCCGCGAAACGTTGGGCACGGATGGCCCGCCCAGAAAGCGCGACAGGAATCTGTCGGTTTTCTGCGGGCTGCTTTTGGCCTCCAGCTCCTCGATCCGTTTCTGGGCGGCCTCCAGCGCCTTTTCCTGAACGATCACTGTTTGCGCAAGGTAATAGGGCGCTGCGGGCTGCTGGGCGATGGCGCTGCGGATATACGCCTCGGCCCCGTCATCGCGCTGCGGCCCCTGCCGTTCCACCATTGCAAGCTTGTTGAAAAGGATGGTGATCGCCTGCCGGTCGCCTTCGTTCATGATGCTCCCTTTCCTTTTGGTCTGCCGCAGCGTAGCTGCCCGCCCTGCACCCCGCAACCGCCACCGTTTTGGTCATCGCCACCCGACGCGGCGGCAGGTAGATTGCCGCACTGGATGCGGTGAAGGAGATTCCGATGGCTTTGCCCGATGATATCAACACGCTGACTGCCTCGGCGCTGCCCTTGCTGGACGTGGCGGGGATCGCGGTTTTCGCCATTTCGGGCGCGCTGGCGGCGGCGCGGGCGGGGCAGACGATCGTTACCTTCACGTTTTTCGCCGCGATCACGGGGATCGGGGGCGGAACGCTGCGCGATCTGCTGATCGGGGCGCCGGTGTTCTGGATGCATGATCCGGTCTGGATTTCCACCTGCCTGATCATGGCCTGGGCCGTGTGGTTCACGCCGCGCAACCTTTGGCCCGAACGGGCGGTGGACTGGTTCGATGCGGTGGGCCTTGCGGCCTACAGTGTCTATGGTTCGGCCAAGGCGCTGGCCTATGGCATCCCGCCGCTGCCTTCGGCGGTGATGGGGATCGTGACGGCCTGCATGGGCGGGATCGCGCGTGACACCCTTGCCGGCGTGCCGTCGATCCTGATCCGCCCCGAGATTTACGTGACGGCCGCCGCGGTTTCGGCAGGCAGCTTCGTTGCGCTGACCGCCCTTGGCCTGCCGCTGATGCTGGCGGCGATAATCGCGGGGGTTCTTGGCTTCACGCTGCGCGCGCTGGCCATCCTGAAGGGGCTTGCGCTGCCAACCTACCGCGGTTGACCGGTCAAAGCCGCTGCGCCGAGAACGTGTCGCAGCTGTCCACCCGGCCCGTCCGGTACCCTGTCCGGAACCAGCGCGAGCGTTGTTCCGCCGTGCCATGCGTGAAGGTGTGCGGCGAAGGCACACGGCCCGCATTGCGCTGAAGCGTGTCATCCCCGATCTGGCGGGCGGCGTTCACGGCCTCTTCCAGGTCGCCGGATTCGAGGGAGCCGAACCGCTGTTCGGCATGGCGGGCCCAGATGCCGGAAAAGCAATCGGCCTGAAGTTCGATCCTGACCGAGATGGCGTTGCTGTCGGCCTCGCTGCTGCGGGCGCGCACCTCGTTCGCGGCCGAAAGGATTCCCAGTTCGTCCTGCACGTAATGGCCCACCTCATGCGCGACCACGTAGGCTGACGCGAAATCGCCCGCGGCGCCCAGCTGGCGTTCCATCGTCACGAAGAACGCGGTGTCGAGATAGACCTTCTTGTCGCCGGGGCAGTAGAAAGGGCCGGTTGCGCCGCTGGCCCCGCCGCAGGGCGATTGCGTCACGCCCTTGTAAAGCACCAGCGTCACCGGCCGATAGGCGGTGTTCAGCTGGGTGTCGAAGATGCCTGCCCACACCTCTTCGGTATC
This sequence comes from Falsirhodobacter deserti, assembly GCF_004015795.1. Lineage (GTDB taxonomy): Bacteria > Pseudomonadota > Alphaproteobacteria > Rhodobacterales > Rhodobacteraceae > Falsirhodobacter > Falsirhodobacter deserti. The sequence goes on from NZ_ML137219.1 coordinate 119,611, forward strand.
GGCAAGGGTCACGGAAACAAACTCGGCCGCCTCTTCGTCGGCCTGCGTGATCTCTCCTCCGCCTTGCTGGATGGACTGGCCGTTCAGCAGGGGCGTCAGGTCCACGCCAAGGAAATAGCCGATCACCACGATCGCCAGCAGCCCCGCGCTGCCGCCGCCCACCGCGATGCCGCGGCCGCCGCCCGATGACCGGCGATCCTCGATGTTCCGGCTTCCCCGCCTGCCGCGCCACTGCATCCGCATCTCCTTCTTCGCCCGGATGGGAAAGCGCATAGCATGTTCAAGGTTCCCTTGTGCTGTGGTCTAACGCTGCACGAGCATCATCTTAGCAGGCATGTCATTGTTCCACCTTATCACCGCCACCGTCGCCGTTTACGTCATCCTTCGTGTCGTCGTTCCTTTGCGCTGGCCGCGCGGGGCGAGGATCCTGCTGGGGTTGGTGGTGCTTCTGGTTTCGCAGCATCACCTTGCCAGCAAGCTGCTTTACGGCACGATGTTCGCCCCCGACGCGCCGCGGCTGATGATGATCGCGGTGAACTGGCTGTTCGGGGCCATCATCCTGTCCTTCGCGTTCCAGCTTGTGCTGGACATCGCGGCGCTGCTGGCCGCGCTGCTTCGGCGCCGGTGGGTGCCGGTGGCGGGGGGGCTGCGGCAGGCGGCGGCAGCGGCGGCGCTCTTGCTGGCCGGCCTCGGCGTGTGGGAGGCGATCCGCGTTCCCGATGTGCGGCGGATGGAGATTGCGGTTCGGGGCCTGCCGCCCGAGTTTGACGGCTTCCGCATTGTGCAACTGACCGACCTGCACCTGAGCCGCATCTTCAGCGAAAGCTGGGCGCGCGGCGTGGTGGAGCGGACGAATGCGCTTGAGGCCGATCTTGTTGCGATCACCGGCGATCTGATCGACGGATCCACCGGCGAGCGGGCCCGCGACATCGGCCCGCTTGCCGATCTGCGAGCGGCGGACGGGGTTTTCATGGTGACCGGCAACCACGAATACTATTTCGGGTATGAAGGCTGGATGGACCGTTTCCGCCAGCTTGGCCTGACCGTGCTGGCCAACAGCCACGAGGTGATCCGCCGCGGAAACGCCGAACTGGTGCTGGCCGGTGTGACGGACTGGACCGCGCTGCGGATGGGCCTGCCCGCGCCCGATCTGCAACAGGCACTGGCGGGGGCGCCCGATGCGCCCGTCATCCTGCTGGATCACCAGCCGCGCGGCGCGGCGGCCAATGCGGCGGGCGGGGCGGATCTGCAACTGTCGGGCCACACGCATGGGGGCATGATCCTTGGGCTGGATCGGATCGTCGCGCGGTTCAACAACGGCTTCGTTTCGGGGCTTTACGATGTGGACGGCATGGCGCTTTACACCAGCAACGGCACGGGGCTGTGGATGGGCTTCACCATGCGCCTTGGCCGCCCGTCCGAGATTACCGAGATCACGTTGCGCCCCGCCTCCTGAATTGCCCTTGATCTTCCCTTGATGCTGCGTCGTAAGGAAGCAGGCGCAGGGCAGGGGGATGCGGCATGTGGGACCTTTCGGTCGAGGTGGTGGTCTTTCTGGTTGCCGCGGCATTTCTGGGCGGCTTCATCGACGCGATCGCGGGGGGTGGCGGGCTGATCACGCTGCCGGCGCTGCTGATCGGCGGGATGGACCCGGTAACGGCGCTTTCAACCAACAAGGCGCAGGGCGTGTTCGGATCGGCCACGGCGGCCATCAGCTATGCCCGCGCGGGACATGTGGACCTGCGCAAGCAGGGACGCGCGGCGCTGGTGGCACTGCTTGCGGGCGGGGCCGGCGCGATGGTGGCGGGCCGCATCCCGACCGGCCTGCTGGAGATGATCCTGCCCGTCGTGCTGATCGCCATCGCGCTGTTCTTTGCGCTGAAGCCGGGGCTTTCGGATGCGGACCGCGTGCGCAGCGCCTCGCCGCTGGCCGTGTTCTTCGTGCCGCTGGTGGCGTGTTATGACGGGCTGATCGGGCCGGGGGCGGGGTCGTTCTACATGCTTGGCTTCGTGATGCTGGCGGGGTTCGGGATCCTGAAGGCGACGGCGCACACCAAGCTGCTGAACTTTTCGTCCAACCTTGGCAGCCTGCTGGTTTTCGCGGTGATCGGAACGCCGCTTTGGTCGGTCGGGCTGGTAATGGGGGCGGCGGCGGTCGTGGGGGCGCGCATGGGATCGCGGCTGGCGATGCGGATCGGCGCGCGGGTGATCCGGCCGCTGCTGGTTGTCACCTCCACCGCGATGGCGCTGCGGCTGATCTGGCAGATGTTCTGACGGAACATTCGGGCCCATTGCGGGTTCAACCGCTGTCAGGGGGAGGGTCCGATGAAGCGCAGGATTCTTTGTGTTTTCCGTGCAGGACAGGCGGTACCGCGTTGATCCGGCAAGTTCATTTCATGGACCGCCCATGACGCAGCCGCAGATCCTTTCCTTTTCGATCCTTGGCGCGATGATGCTCCTCTTTATATGGGGGCGGCTTCGGTATGATCTTGTGGCGATGCTGGCGCTGCTTGCCTCCATCCTTGCGGGCACCGTCAAACCCGAGGAGGCGTTCACCGGCTTCAGCGACGACATCGTCATCATCGTGGCCAGCGCGCTGATCGTCAGCGCTGCCGTTGCCCGTTCTGGCGTTGTGGAAACCGCGCTGCGCTGGCTGGGCCGGCGCGTCACCCGATTGCGCTGGCAGCTGATGGTGCTGGTTGGCACCGTCACCGTGATGGCGGCGCTGATCAAGAATATCGGCGCGCTGGCCATGCTGATGCCGGGGGCGCTGAAGATGGCGAAGCGGTCTGGCTCCTCTCCCTCGGTGTTCCTGATGCCGATGTCGTTCGGCTCTCTGCTCGGGGGGCTGATCACGCTGGTCGGCACGTCGCCCAACATCATCGTGTCGCGCGTGCGCGAACAGATCACGGGCGAGCCGTTTTCGATGTTCGACTTCGCGCCGGTGGGGCTTGGGCTGGCGGCGGTGGGGCTGGTGTTCCTGACCTTCGGTTACCGCCTTTTGCCGCGCGACCGTGGCGGCGCCCCATCCATGAGCGAGGCCGTCGGCATCAAGGATTACAACACCGAGGCGACGGTTCCCGAAGGATCCAGGCTGGCGGGCAGTTCTGTGGGCGATTTCCTCGGCTCGGTCGAAGGGGGGCTGGCGGTGACGGGCATCATCCGCGACGGGGTGCGCCGCCCCGTCACCCTGCCCGACAACCTGATCCATGAAGGCGATACCCTGTTGCTGCGGGGCGAACCGGACGAGCTGGAGCGCGCGATCTCCGGCTCGGGCCTTGAACTGGCGCGCCAGAAGCCGTTGCCCGAAGGCACGCCGAAACAGCCGATGGTGATGATCGAGGCGGTGGTCACGCCTTCATCCCCCGTGGTGGGGCAAAGCGCGGGGCGGATGCTGCTGCACGGCCAGCACGGGGTCAACCTGATCGCGATTTCCCGCGCCGGCCACCGGATGCGCAACCGGCTGAAGGATACCGATCTTGCGGCGGGCGATGTGCTGCTGCTTCAGGCGCCGTCGGCCGTGGTGGCCGAAAGGCTGCGGCTGCTCGGGCTGCTGCCGCTGGCCGAACGCACGATCCGGCTGGGCAGCGTGCACAAGGCCTTGCTGCCCTTGGCGATCCTGATCGCGGCGATGGCCCTGACGGCGGCAGGGATCGTTCCCGTTGCGGTGGCCTTCTTTGCCGCCGCCGCCCTGATCATGATGACCGGCGCCATCAGCCTGCAAGAGGCGTATGACGCCGTGGAATGGCCCATCATCGTGATGCTGGGCTGCCTGATCCCCGTCAGCGGGGCGTTGCAGACCACGGGCGGGACGGAACTGATCGCGACGTGGCTTTCGCAAACGGCCGAGGGGCTTCCGGTCTGGCAGGCGCTGGCGCTGATCATGGTAGCGGCGATGGCCGTGACGCCGTTCCTGAACAATGCCGCCACGGTTCTGGTGATGGCCCCCGTTGCCGCGGGTTTTGCGGCGCAGCTCGGCTATCGCCCCGACGCGTTCCTGATGGCCATCGCCGTCGGGGCGGGGTGCGATTTCCTGACGCCCATCGGGCATCAGTGCAACACGCTGGTGATGGGGCCGGGCGGGTATCGCTTCAGCGACTATGCCCGCCTTGGTGCGCCGCTGTCCGTGCTGGTCGTGGTTGTGGGCGTGCCGCTGATCCTTGCCGTCTGGGGGGCTTGATCAGGGGCGGGCGAACAGCGCCTCCCCGTCCGTTGTCCGCCTATTGGCAACCAGTGCGGCCAGAAGCACGCGGGCCTGACCGGGACGCAGGCGTGCCGAATGGACCGCCCCCGCCTGCGCCAGATCAAACCCACCCCCG
>NZ_ML137219.1:123939-126439 GCF_004015795.1 Falsirhodobacter deserti
CCGCCATAAGAGGCGACAAGCCGCCCCTGCGGCACCCGGCTGGAGATGACGACAGGAACCCCCGCCGCCGTGCACTCTGCAATCGCGGCCACGATATCCGCCGTGGCGTTGCCTGATCCAAGCGCGGCGACCACGATCCCGCGTGCACCCGCCGCAAGGCTGGCGCGGATGTGCAGCCCGTCGCCGCCCGGATGCACGGCCACCGTGTCGATGCGCAGGCCGGTAACGGGGGCGGGAAGGTGCAGGTCCGGTCCCGCCGCATCCGGGGCACAGGTGCGGAAGGCGTCTCGCTGATCGGCGCTGTGCTTGTAGATCCCCCAGACCGGCGTCACGCGCCCGCCAAAAGCAAGGCGGATGCCGTCGCCGCGCATCACCTCGGCGATGGCGGCGGCAAGGTTTGCGGGGCCGTCGGCCTCGGGGTGATCATCGGTGAACTGGGCGCCGGTGAATACCACTGCGCCCTTTGGATGCTGAAGCGCGGCCAAAAGCGCCGTTTCCTCCATGGAATCTGTGCCGTGCAGGACCACGACGCCCGAAACTTCGGGATCGGCCAGCTGGCGGCCGATCTCGTCGCTGATCGCCTGCATCTCGTCCAGCCCGAGGGTGGAGGAGTCGCGCGCGAAAAGATCCACCGGACGCAGGCGAACCGGCGGCGGCGCGTCAAGCCGGTCCAGCAGCGCCTGCCCGTTCAGGCCAGGGGTGCTGGACCCGTCGCCGCCGGTGCGGCTAGCGATGGTGCCGCCGGTGGCGATCACGGCCAGAAGGGGAAGGTGCGCGTTCTGCATCACGTAAGCTCCGGATATTCGCGGTCATGGCCCTGTTCGGCGGCAAGGTGGTGGATGCGCCCGCGCATCATGTACCAGCCCGCCACCAGCACGGGAATGACCACGATCATGGAGGCGACCGTCCATGTGCCCACGGGATAATCGAAGGCCATCAGAACCACCACGCCCGCAAGGAAGGCCAGTGTGATCACGCCGGTGAAGGGCGCGCCCATCATGCGGAAGTCGGGCCGCGCCATCTTTCCCTGCCGCGCAAGGGACCACAGCTTCAGCTGGCAAAGCACGATCACGCCCCATGCCACGATGGTGCCTAGGGCGGCGATGTTCAGCGCGATCTCGAACGCGGCGGCGGGAACGACGGCGTTCAGCATCACGCCCAGCACCGTGACCGCCGCCGTGACGGCAACCCCGCCATAAGGCACGCCCGCGCGGTTCATCTTGCCCAGTGCGGCGGGCGCCGATCCCGAAAGCGCCATGGAATGCAGGATGCGCCCCGTGGAATAAAGCCCCGCATTCAACGAGGAGATGACCGCCGTCAGCACCACGAGGTTCATGATGACATCGGCGCCTTCCACCCCGATCTTGCCGAAGAAGGTCACGAACGGGCTCTGCCCCGCGCTGTAGGCGGTATAGGGCAGCAGCATCGACAGCAGCAGGACCGACCCGACATAGAACACCACCAGCCGCAGGATCACGGCGCGGATGGCGCGGGGGATGACCTTGCGCGGGTCCTGCGTTTCGCCGGCCGCCGTCCCGATCAGCTCGATCGAGGCATAGGCGAAGATGACGCCCTGTATCACGATCAGCGCCGGAATGATGCCGTTGGGGAAGATGCCGCCGACTTCGGTGATCGTGGCGATGCCCGGAACATGCCCGTCGATGGGGGTGCCGGTGACGACGAACCAGATGCCGGTCACAAGGAAGCAGGTCAGCGCCAGCACCTTGATGACGCTGAACCAGAACTCCATTTCGCCGAAGATCTTCACCGACAGCATGTTCATGGCCAGAACAAGGACTAGCGCGATCAGGGCGAACACCCACTGGTCGATACCGGCCAGCCACGGCACATAGGCGTTGAAGAAGTTCATGTAGAGGGCAACCGCCGTCACATCCGCGACCGAGGTCATGGCCCAGTTCAGCCAGTACATCCACCCGGCTGCAAAGGCGAGCTTCTCGCCATAGAACTCTCGCGCGTAGGACACGAACGAGCCGGAGGTCGGCCGGTGCATGATCAGCTCTCCAAGGGCGCGCAGCACAAGGAAGGCGAAGAAGCCGCACAGGGCGAAAACCAGCACCAGCGCCGGACCTGCGGCGGCCAGCCGCCCGCCCGCGCCAAGAAACAATCCCGTGCCGATGGCACCGCCAATGGCGATCATCTGGACCTGGCGCGGCTTCAGCCCCTTTTGGAATCCTGCATCTTCCCGTGCGAGGGTTTTGCCCCCGCCGTCCTGCTCTGGCATGTCGGTGTCCTTCCTGATCGCGGTTTCCTGCCAAGCTGCATGACAGATTTGTGGCGCAGTAGCGGCGGCATCCGGCCAGCGTCAAGAAGGCGAGGGATCAAAAATGCGCCGGAAGGGTCGCGCGGCGGGTCAGAAACCGCCTTCGATCCGCGCGACAACCTGTTCAACGGCCGCAAGATGGGCGCGCATCGCGGCCTCGGCGGCGGGGCGGTCGCCGGCCCTGATGGCATCGGCGATGACGCGATGTTCGGCGCTTGC
>NZ_ML137219.1:131439-204044 GCF_004015795.1 Falsirhodobacter deserti
CACTGCATGGATGATGGGGGCCCACAGCCTTACTGAGTCTAAGCAAACTCCGAATACCGCAGAGTACTATCCGGGAGACACACGGCGGGTGCTAACGTCCGTCGTGAAGAGGGAAACAACCCTGACCTGCAGCTAAGGCCCCTAATTCGTGGCTAAGTGGGAAAGCATGTGGGACGGCCAAAACAACCAGGAGGTTGGCTTAGAAGCAGCCATCCTTTAAAGATAGCGTAACAGCTCACTGGTCTAGATAAGCTGTCCTGCGGCGAAGATGTAACGGGGCTCAAGCCACGAGCCGAAGCTCAGGATGCATAGCGATATGCGTGGTAGCGGAGCGTTCTGTGATATAGAACGCTGTCTGTTCTGCCTTCGGGCAGCGCAGACAATGTTCTTTCTGTGAAGCCGGGCTGTAAGGCATCCGGTGGAGAGATCAGAAGCGAGAATGTTGACATGAGTAGCGACAAACAGGGTGAGAGACCCTGTCGCCGAAAGTCCAAGGGTTCCTGCTTAAAGCTAATCTGAGCAGGGTAAGCCGGCCCCTAAGGCGAGGCCGAAAGGCGTAGTCGATGGGAACCAGGTTAATATTCCTGGGCCAGGAGGAAGTGACGGATCTCGAGGGTAGTTCGTTCTTATCGGATTGAACGGGCTGCTTAGAGGTTCCTGGAAATAGCCCTCCATGAGACCGTACCCTAAACCGACACAGGTGGACTGGTAGAGAATACCAAGGCGCTTGAGAGAACCACATCAAAGGAACTCGGCAAAATACCTCCGTAAGTTCGCGAGAAGGAGGCCCCACGTGCACGCAAGTGTGTGTGGGGGGCACAAACCAGGGGGTGGCGACTGTTTACTTAAAACATAGGGCTCTGCGAAGCCGTAAGGCGACGTATAGGGTCTGACGCCTGCCCGGTGCTGGAAGGTTAAAAGGAGGGGTGCAAGCTCCGAATTGAAGCCCCAGTAAACGGCGGCCGTAACTATAACGGTCCTAAGGTAGCGAAATTCCTTGTCGGGTAAGTTCCGACCTGCACGAATGGCGTAACGATCTCCCCGCTGTCTCTGATGTGGACTCAGCGAAATTGAACTGTGTGTCAAGATGCACACTTCCCGCGGTTAGACGGAAAGACCCCATGAACCTTTACTATAGCTTCGCACTGGCATCAGGATTGTGATGTGCAGGATAGGTGGTAGGCATCGAAGCGGGGACGCCAGTTCCCGTGGAGCCATCCTTGAGATACCACCCTTCGCACTCTTGATGTCTAACCGCGGTCCGTTATCCGGATCCGGGACCCTGCGTGGTGGGTAGTTTGACTGGGGCGGTCGCCTCCCAAATTGTAACGGAGGCGCGCGAAGGTTGGCTCAGACCGGTCGGAAATCGGTCGTTGAGTGCAATGGCAGAAGCCAGCCTGACTGCAAGACTGACAAGTCGAGCAGAGACGAAAGTCGGCCATAGTGATCCGGTGGTCCCAAGTGGGAGGGCCATCGCTCAACGGATAAAAGGTACTCTGGGGATAACAGGCTGATGATGCCCAAGAGTCCATATCGACGGCATCGTTTGGCACCTCGATGTCGGCTCATCTCATCCTGGGGCTGGAGCAGGTCCCAAGGGTATGGCTGTTCGCCATTTAAAGAGGTACGTGAGCTGGGTTTAGAACGTCGTGAGACAGTTCGGTCCCTATCTGCCGTGGGTGTAGGAGACTTGAGAAGAGTTGCCCCTAGTACGAGAGGACCGGGGTGAACGAACCACTGGTGGACCAGTTATCGTGCCAACGGTAGTGCTGGGTAGCTATGTTCGGACAGGATAACCGCTGAAGGCATCTAAGCGGGAAGCCCCCTTCAAAACAAGGTCTCCCTTGAGGGCCGTGGAAGACCACCACGTCGATAGGCCAGAGATGTAAGTGCGGTAACGCATTCAGTTGACTGGTACTAATTGCCCGATAGGCTTGATTTGATCCAGAAAAAGCAGGATCAAAAGCAAACACCGACTTGAACAAGCGACATGAAAAACCATGTCCCTGATGTTGTGAAACCTCCCTGGCTCCCGCCAGGGAATGGGTTCTTCTCCGGTTTGGTGGTCATAGCACGAGCAAAACACCCGATCCCATCCCGAACTCGGCCGTTAAGTGCCGTCGCGCCAATGGTACTGCGTCTTAAGACGTGGGAGAGTAGGTCACCGCCAAACCTGAAAAGAACCCAATCTCTCAGAACAAACCCTCACAAGATCAAAAAACAGCGCCGCACAAAAATAATCGCAGCGCAAACGTCGCGGGATGGAGCAGCCCGGTAGCTCGTCAGGCTCATAACCTGAAGGTCGCAGGTTCAAATCCTGCTCCCGCAACCAGAAATTCTACACTTTCATCAACCTCCCGTAACTGGGAGGCTTTTTGATGTCCGGACATCAGGTCCAGATCAAGACTCATCACCAAGATCCCTGCCAGGTCGCCGTGCAGCGTCAGTTCGAGCTGGCTGCGCTTGCCCGACGTCGCCACCGGTGTCGCCACGATCCGGTCGATCAGGCCCCGGATCGCCTCCCGCGCCTCGCTCTCCCGATCCGGGTCCGACAGTCCGGTGATCAGTCCGCGGATACGGTCGTGGTAGGTGTCGGCCATCTTCGGATGAATCCGCACGGTGGCGGCCCGGGCAGGGGTCGCGGCGACGTCCCGCTCCAGCTGCTTCTGCCGGATCTCCAGCTGTTCCATCTTCGCCTTGATCCGGTCGGGCGGCAGGCCGGAGAGCAGGGCGTTCACCAGCGCGTCCTGCTCCTTGATGACCTTCTGCAGCTCCTTCTCCTTCACCGCGCGGTCGTCGGTGTGGCGTGCCGCTAGGCGATTGCGCTCGGCGATGTATTCCTCCGCGAAGACCTTTACGAGGTCCGGATCCATCAGCCGATCCGACAGGGCGATCAGGATCCGGCCCTCCAGCTCCTGTCGAGAGATGCCGGTGCGGTTGCTGCAGACGGACGTGCCCTTGTTGCGCGAATTGCTGCAGCCGAAGCGATCCTTGGCGATGGTGGAGAAGCCACCGCCGCAGCACCCGCATTTGACCAGGCCCGTGAGCAGGAAGCGCGGCTTGCGCCGTTCCCAGGCTTCCTTGTCGGTTTGTTCGATCTTCCGGCCCTGCTGACGGGCCTTCACATCCTCCCAGACGGTCTGGTCGATAAGGCGCAGCTCGGGCACCTCCGTGATGATCCAGGACGCTTCGGGATTGAGGCGCGGCTGCCGTTTGCCGGTCTGTGGGTCTTTCACGAATTGCTGGCGGTTCCAGACCAGGCGGCCAATATAGATCTCGTTGTTCAGAATGCCGGTGCCGCGCTTGGGATTGCCGTGGATGGTGGATTTGTCCCATTTGCCCGCACGGGGTCCCGGAATGCCTTCGCGGTTCAACTGATCGGCGATCCGGCCCGGCGACATCCCCTCGGCATAGGCGGTGAAGATACGCTGCACGATGGCAGCCTCCTCCGCGTTGATCTCACGGTCGCCCCGCCGGATCTCCCCGTTCTCGCCCATATGGCGCAGGACGGTGTAGCCGAAGGCATTGCCGCCGCCGGACTTGCCCTTCTCCACACGGCCGCGCAGGCCCCGGTGGGTCTTGGCCGCGAGGTCCTTGAGGAACAGTGCATTCATCGTGCCCTTCAGGCCGATATGCATCTCGTTCACCTGACCGTCCGCCAGCGTCAGGATGGTCACGCCCGCAAAGGACAGGTTCTGGTAGATGGTGGCAATGTCGGCCTGGTTGCGCGAGATCCTGTCGAGGGCTTCGGACAGCACGAGGTCGAAGCGACGATCGCGGCCGTCCCGCAAAAGCCTTTGAAGACCCGGGCGCAGGATCATGTTCGAACCCGACAGTCCGGCATCCTCATAGGTGCCGACGATCTGCCAGCCCTCGCGCAGCGCGCGTTCGCGACATAGCCGGATCTGGTCCTCGATGGAGGCGGCATTCTGCAGGTCGGTGGAATAGCGAGCGTAGAGGGCCACGCGGATGGTCATGGGGAAATCTCCGCTTCGCGCGGGGGAGGGAAGTCAGTCACTGCCGTGTCTCTGCTCACTGAGGTGATCGGCGCGAGCGGCATCGCGCGCCAGGGCTCGGACCAGGGCGAGCAGGTGATCCCGAGGGTGCGATACCTGCCGAGTCCCGGCAAGGGGCGTGCCGGGGGTGTCGGCCAAAGTAGCCATAACACAGGAGCCGGGAGATACCGACGGGACGGCTGCCGCTTGCGCGGCACCCTCCTTGTCGGCATTCTTTCTCCGGTCTCGCGCCATGGGCCGAGTTGCTCCCTGCGCCGCAGGGCAGGGCCTGTCGACGTTTGCTGATGATGATCCTGGGTGCGGGCGGTCCCGCGGCTGTTCAGATGATCATACGGCATGGGTGAGGCTCTCTAAGCTGGAAACACGGATCTCTGGGCTCGTGAATGTGGATAACCTGCCTGAAAAGCGGAAATCTCATTCTTCATAGGGTGGCCGAGAGACAACGTCGGGTCGCTGGATGATGCGATGACCGCATTCCGATGGCTGTCGGGGTGATTGCCAAGCACCGCAGAACCTCGGGGGCGAATTATCCGGATTTTTTTGCCGCGTTCGCGAGGGCAGGGTCAGATGCCCCAAGGCTGACTATCCAGCGGCAAGGCTGTCATCGATGGCCGTCTTTGTCGGCGCGGCCTCGCGCCTGGCGATCGTGCGCGTCCATCTCTCTGAGCCACTCGATATAGACCTCCAACCGACGTTCGATTTGTGCGCGGTCGGGCGGCAAGAACGGCGCGAGGTAAGGATGGGCGCGATGCACATGTCCCACCCGCGGATCGTGGTGCTGGAGTCGATACCAGCGCGACACTGTTCGGACCCAGCGTCCGTCGGGATCGAGAGCAATGACGGGTGAGGTGATGATGGCCTTGTCCCCCAACGTCGGATGGCCGCACACGTTACCTTCCAGCACCAACTCGCCGAAGACATTGATCTGCGGCCGCCAGAGATCGAGCTCCGGTGCGTGTTCCAGGTCTCCGGCGGACGGACCGACTTCGGCGGCGATGATCGAGATGAGGGCGCGATCAAGCCAGGAGCGCTCATGTGCGGACAATACTGTCATGTCGTTCTCCTGTATCGAGGGCAGGTGTGCGTCGTTCTGAAACAAATCGGACTGCAAGACGCGCGCATGGGTTGGCAGTCATGGACCATCGACACTCGGTCGACGGCGAAGGATTTTGTCTGGTGGATCTTCCCAGTCTTTGTTCTTTGTTTTTTGTTCTTTCTCGTCTTCTCTTCTTTGTGCCGGGGGAATGGAGTGGGCGGCGGATGGGACCCGCCGCAAGGAGTGCGGCTTTTGGTCTTGGGTATTTGAAAGGCGGCTCCGCCGCTCTTCTTCGTTTTTGTCTTTTTGTTCGGTGGTGACGGGTTCGCTGTCGCGGGCGAACGCCCGGGGCTGGCGCAGTTGTCTGCATCTATCGGGATTGCTGCGCGACGCGCGTGCGTGGGTCTTCGTCCGGTGCTGTAGGGCGCAGGCGCGCGAGCCAGCTTCGGGCTTCGGCCTGATCCATATCGCGCGTGGTGATCAGCGCTTCGGCCATCTTTTCCAGAAGGGGGCGGTGAAGGGCGAGGATCTGCGTTGCGCGTTTCTCGGCATTCTCGAGTTCGCGCCTGACCCGGAATAAGGCATCGGAGTCGTGCGCCAGAAGTGCCTCGGGGTCTGTGTTCCAGACCGGGCCATATCCTCCCAGCCCATAGCGCATCTGGATCCCGGAGGCGATGGCCGTCGCCATGGCCAGATCAGAGTCCGGACCACCTCCTGCTCCGGCGGAGACGTCGCCCATCACTAGCCGTTCCGCAGCGCGCCCCGCCAAAAGTTGCGCCATCCGGTTCTGCATGTCGGCGAGCACGCCATGTTTGGCGTCAGTATCGAAAACGGTTCCGCCGCCCCCGTCGCGATCCAAGTAGACCCTCTTTACGGGACCAAGATCCAGCGCGGCGCAGACGATGGCGTGGCCGCATTCATGGAGGGCGACGCGGCGATCGATTGCCGGATCATGTGTGAGGCGGAACACGTTCCGTAGATCATTGATGACGAGATCTCGCTTGGCCCCGCGGGCGGCGGCCCGTGCCTGGCGGATGACGGCGTCGACATCCGCTGCCGAGCACCCCACGGCACGGGCGGCAAGATCACGCAGGTCAGCTTCGGTCCAGTCCGGCAGACAATGTCGGAACACGCCATAGAGTGTATCAGCGTCGGGCAACGGCACGGAGACCTTCATATCGATCCGGCCCGCGCGCAAAACGGCTGGATCGATCATGTCGGGATTATTGCACGTGCCAACGACCACAACGCCCTCCGCGCGCGCGATTGCGTCCATCTCCGCCAGAAACGCATTGATCACTTGGGTGCGATAGCTCCGGTTGTGCTGATCACGGTCTTCGCGCGAGCCTACCGCATCGATCTCGTCGATGATCAGCACGGACGGTGCCTTGTTGCGCGCCTCGGCAAAGCTTCTGCGCATCTCGCGCAGCATATCGCCCAGATGGCCCGCAGCCTGCCAAGCGCCAAACGTTCCGGTGACGACGCTGAACCCCGCCGAATTGCCCATGGCGCGGGCAATCCAGCTCTTGCCAGTGCCGGGCGGGCCATACAGCAACAGCGTTCGCGTCAGATCGGCCCACGCGACCGCACCCGCCTTCCATGCGCGCAGGTCGCGCACGATCTGACGCGCCGCCCGCAGCGCAGGCGTATCGCCGTGAATGTCTTCCAACCAGGGGCCGTCCTCGGCGATGCGTGGAACTGCCGTAAGGGCGGCGACCCGTTCGGCTACTGCTTTGGCGGTGGGCGCTCTCATGGCGAGGCTCAGGGACAGCGCATCGAGGTTTGAAAGCGCGGCATCGTTGGTCAGGACATTGCGCACCGCTGCCTCGTCGATCCGACCTGTCGCACTGTGCGTGGCGCGCAGGGCGGCGATCAGGATGTCCACTGACAAAGGCGCAAAGATCCGGCGTTGGACCGGCGCCTGCTGCGGGATTGTCAGACCCTTGGCTTCCTCCGGCAGCAAGATCAGGATCGGGGCGCGCATATCGACAGCCCGCGCGAGATCATCCGCAAATGCGGCCTCCGCGCGTTCCGAAACCTTGCCGTTCATGGGCTCGGGATTCAGCACTAGCAGGTATGGCTTATCCTGCGGGAGACGGCCCAATGACATGGCCGGTGACCAGCCCGTCGGCAACAGGAGCGGCAGCAGCTTCTGCAGCATGTGGATGAGATCAGCCGGAACGCGCTCAAATACGGTGATCGCACCCGAAGCCAGCATGGCATCGCGATCCGGAATATCGCCAATGCTGGCGACCAGGCGCAAAAGCGGGATAAGCTTGCCCGACGGCAACCGGATTCGGGGCTGCGACGTGCCATCCGACGCGGTCGCTGCGGGATCGCCGCTGGCATCGGCGATGGCGTCGTGTTCCTCCGGGGAGATGTTCTGCGCCGTCGGACTGCGGTTCAGCTCATTGAGTGCGGCCGACCCCGGAGGCGACATTGTGGTCACCAAGAGTTCGGGCAGGTCCATGTCGTCCGGGTCGAGGGACGGATCCCAAGCAGGCGTCAGCCGGGCCGCCAAGTCGGCCTGCAAGTTGTTGATGGCATGATGTGCAAAGGGAAGCCAGATGGGTGAATTGGGGGATCCGGAATTGGACTCGGAGTTGCTGGGCGTGATTGAGGTTGTCTGGGTCATGGCGGGACTCCGGGTGTGATGGGGCAAACCATCCGGCGTTCCGGATGGCGATAAGGGGGGCACGGCGGGAGGTCTTATCCCACGCGGTGAATGGCGGCACCGGTGTCGTATCTGGGGCGAACGAAAACCCGGAAGCCTCGTAGGCTCAGCTCTGTTCAGGCCGATGGGATCCGGAGTCCGGGACGCGCGCCGCAGATCGCTCCGGCAGTCCGGCAGCCTGGCTTGGCCTCCGGATCACGGAAAGATGCGGCTCCGGCGCGGGTTCTCAGGGTCATCCGGATCCGTCGGCATAGGGTCAGCCGTGATCCGGAAACACCGGGCCGGCGGCCTTATCCGGGGCGGCCCGGATGGCGGCGCAGCATCGGAGAGCGATCCCGCGGTGAGGTCCTAGGCAGCGGCTTGCGCCGGGCGCGGGTTCGCGCCGGAATCCGGCGGGCCGATACGGTCAACGGATGCGCCTTCAGGTTGTCCGGCATGGCGTCCGGATCGGTGGGGCCCGCTGTTCGCGACAGAGTGGAAACAAGATCCGGACCCCGGATGCGGGCCGCATCCACGATATCCGCCTCGATCCGGTTGAGATTCTCATGGAGGAGGGGCAGGCTCTCAGGCCTATAGACCTCGGACGCGACATTCATCAGATCCGCGTATTCCGGATGCGGAACGAGGGACTCCGGATGGGTGCGCCGAAGGTCCGCATGGGTAGCCTTCTCGCGGGCACAGGCTTCATGTCCGGTGGGCATCGCCACGACCCGGAGGACCTCGACAACTGCCTCTTTCGGTAACCCGAGCTGGTGTTTGTGTCTCTTCAGGGGATGCGCCGAATACCCGAGCTTAAGAAAGTGTCTTCCCGTTCCAAAGTGGCGGATGTCGAGCAAGTAGATAAAGGATGGCTTGGCAGTCCAGGATTGCCCGCAGCCAGAGCAATCGCATTGCCCCCACTTCATGTTCCCCACCGCGATACGCTGTGTGTGGCCGCATGCGTGGAGATAATGGCGATACGATGCATTGCCCTTGAGGTCGCGCCCCAGGCGCGTCCAGCCGAACCTCTGGGCCTCGGCGTCTTCACGCGCGATGAGACAAGCGTCGCAGCGGGCCGCCACTTCGCCCAAGGCCATGCGTTCAACGAACTTGAACTGCCGACGTGACTCATGGCCACAGGGCAGCCCATAGCGGCCGTAATGCCGATGAGCAGTATCCCGTCCAAGCCAGATCAAGCCAGCGGTCAGGGCTGTCTGACGCCAACGGGCCTCGATGCAATGCGGGCACAAAGGTTGCGCAGACATGACAACCGAATGGCGCGCGGCATGGACCCCGCCGCAGGCATGGCAGCGCAGTGCGACATGAAGGCGATCACGGACGCGGGCGATCAGGTCGAAGCCTTTGCCGCGCGCCGCCTGGGTCCAGTGCTCGTGGATCGGACCCGGATGAATGACAAGGGGGAGTTCAGAAATCGAAAGCAGGTTCGGGGACGCATTCGAGGTGAGGATGGTCTTGGACATGGAAAGTCCTCCTGAAAACAGGATGAGGGGAAGCTGGGGGCGTGGCAGGCACACGAAGGGCGCGGCCGGATACCCCTGACAGAAGGAATGGTGTGGGCGCACAGCGAGATCGCCTGCTATGTGCAGCAGGCAAATGCTGTCAGGTCTGCAGGATGGTCAGGCGGTGGGGGCCAGCATGGTCTCGGGCGCGTCCGGCTCCGTCGTGCAACAGTCCGCCTCAACCGTGTCCATGATATCCGCAAGAGCCCCAAGGGCATGCAGATGGTGTTGAAACGACGCGACCATGAGATCGACGCGCCGTGCAACGGGGCCATTGCTGGCGCATCGAAAGGCATGGGGAAAACGGTCGGGCAAGAGGAGAATATCTCGGACATGCCTCGGGCTATCACTTTCGATCACCATCTGTGCCACGGCAGCGCAGCGCCGGAGAGGCAGATCTTCAGCGCGACGGATTGGTGCACCACGCAGGCTGGCGATCGCGTCCAAAACGTGGGTCCGGGCGTGCTCGGCATCGCGAATCCACATGTCGCACGCTGGATCCCAACTACCACAATGCTCGAGGTCGCGCTCCGCTTCGACATAGGCGGAGAGATTGCGCATCATGGCGCCAAACAGAACAGTGACGGGGGAGGGGCGAAACGATGGCGCCGCTTCCGAATGGCGCGGCGAAATGATAAGCGTGTGAATAGCCATGAGTGATCTCCTCGAAAGATCTTTATGGTTAGGGCGGGGCAAGAGGGTAGGATCTCTTGTCTCTGCCCGCACAATATGTGATATTGCCATTTCAATGTCAACATCATAATGGCAATATTGTTATGGCACCCCCGAAAAAAGATACGGAAGCTCTTACGCTCCGTCTCTCGCGCGATCTAATAGAGGCTATAGATGAGCGCCGCCGCGATGAGGCAGATCTACCCACTCGCCCTGAGATGATCCGCCGAGCCTTGATTGAATGGCTGGAGATGAAAACCCAGAAAATCTGAACCGGGTAGGATACTCTATACTTTCGACGAGTGACTTCGAGTTTGATGGTAATTCCGGCGCCTGGCACGGGAGTGCAACGTCACAGATAAATTCCCCGCCGGATCCTAGGTTCACAGCATGTTCTGTTCTGGGCCGTTGGACCAGTTGGATTCTCGGACCGCTACCGCGCCACAGTCCATATCCGCGCCACCTTGCATCCCCAGCCCGGTGCAACAGGTCCAACAGGTCCAACGGACCAGTAACCGGCAGAGGGAAATTCTCCAGATTTTCTGACTTGCGATGCCCGCCGCCTCCCGTGTTCGTCGGCTCATCGCAATTGCGCACCCAGGTTGTCCCCAAAATTCGCACGTCCGAGGCCGTTGTCCACACTATCCCGCAGCGCCGACGCTGACTTGTATCCCGTCATGGAGGATCATGTCGGAGATGGCGCAACGCTGCGTTCTATTTGGAAAAACGATGCCGGATCATAATTCTATCGACGAGCAGGCGCGCGAAGCGCATTCCGAGACCGTGACCACGTCCACCGGGGCCGAGCGGATCGCTCCCTTGGAAACGGTTCCAGAAGAGACGGTCGATCCTCGGTTCGACCCCCTTCATCAGGACCCGGATATCGCGGCTTTTCTGGTCACTATGCGCGAGGAACTCCCGCCGTTCTGGACCCATCTTCCCCGCGAGCAGATGCTGGGGTATGGCGGCATGGATGATGAGTGGGTGCCGATGTGCGGCCCGTTGCGCGTCGAGGCTTTGATCCGCGACGGCGAGGGTCAGCACTGGAGCCGCCGTATCCGCTATCTCGATCGCGACGGACATCTGCGTCGCGAAACCATCTCCGAGGCCGATATCCTTAACAGGCCGCGTAGCGTTTGTGCGCAGCTGATCTCGGCGGGGCTCGCTATCGAGGGCAATCGTACTGACATCATTCAGTTGATCCGTAAATGGCCCGTGGATGCCCGCCGGATCCTGTCGGTGTCGCGTCCCGGCTGGTTGGAGGAAACGGGTGCGGAACCCGCGTATTTGTTGCCGGACGGCAGACTGATCGCGGCGGATGCGCAGCGTGACGACGACATCGAGCTGACCCACGCCCGCAGCGCGGTCCCGCCGTCAGGGTCATTGGAAGGATGGCAAGCCACCGTGGGTCGTATGGCTGCTGACAACCCTGCGCTGATCAGTGCCATCTGCGCGGTTCTTGCCGGTCCCCTCCTGAAATACGCCAGGCTCGAGACGCTGGGGACGAACCTTCACGCCTCGACGAGTTCGGGAAAGACCACCGCTTTGATTGCCGCGCAAAGCTGTATCGGCCCCCCGCAACTCGATCGCTGGAATGCGACGAACACCGCGTTGGAGCTTACCTGTCAACAGGCCCACGACGGCGCGTTGATGCTGGACGAGTTTCCGGCCCAGCCATCACCCGCCATTATCGAAGCCCTCTATATGATCGGCAACGGCACGGGCCGCGGGCGCGGCAACTGCAAGCTGATGCGCGAGGAGACGATGCGTTGGCGGACGGTTTTGCTCTCGACCTCGGAGAAACCAATCGCCCAGATCCTGGCCACCGCCCGGATCCAGATGCCGGAAGGGATCGGCGTCCGCCTGATCGATATTCCCGCGCGGTCATGGGAGTTCGGTCTCTTCAAATCTTTGCACGAATATGGTTCGGGGCATGCCTTTGCCGAAGCTCTTCAGGCAGGGGCCAGAGAGCACCACGGGCATGTCTTGCCGGCATTCGTTCGGAGCGTTGTCGCGAGGCACAGGTTGATGGAGGAGACCTTGCCCCCGATGATTACGCGCCTGCGCACCGCGATGCTGGCGGCGATTGGGTTGCCCGCGAATGCGAAAGAAGGGCCGGTGCTGCGCGTTCTGACCTGTCTGGCCCTGGTCGCGGCCGCCGGTGAAATCGGCAGCAGACTCGGCGTTCTGCCCTGGCGGAAGGGCATGGCGGCGGAGGCGCTGGTCGAGATCGCGACGATCTGGCACCGGGCCTATGCCGCGCGTCCGCCCTCGACCGCGGAGTCCATGGCCGATCGTCTGGTCGGATACCTGCGCCGCAACTGCCACCGCCTGTGCCCCCCCGGAGCCGAGCCGGATCCGGACGCCATTGGCTGGTGTGATGCACGCTGGATCTACCTCGGCATGGAGGCCTTCCGGACGGAGATCGCGGACGGCATGGCGGCCAGCCTGGCGGTGAAGCTGCTGGAGGATTCGGGGCTGCTGGTTCCCGGAGGTGAGCAGAGGTCATTTCAGTATCGCCTTCCCCGACATGTCGATCCGGACAGGGCACGGGTCTATCGTCTCGACAGGCAGAGGATTGAGGATCGATAATCTTGTGGGCGGTGCATCCAACCAATGACGGGGACGTTTATTGTGGTGGTTTCCGAGCCGCCTCGGCCGGGCATCGCGGCATCATTTGATGTCGAATAATATCGCTCATAGGTTCTCTGCCCTTCAATTATAGAAGGGCCTTCGGTCTTGCCCTGCCAAAGCTATCTTGGCCTCCCAGACGTCAGGCGACACGTGAAACGCCTTTTACAAAGCTCGATAATATGGGGGTAGGGGCATTTCATCATGTTATCGAGCAATATAAGTGACCTGCCACAGGTCTTTCACCCATCTGCAACCGCGGGCCGTGGTTATTTGCGCCGATCGTCCCGATTGTCAACGGCGGCGCCAAAGTCGGCCACGGCGGCGGAGCAAAACCAGGCCAGTTGGTGAGGGTGTGCGCCATGGCGCGAGGGCTTCCCACATAGCCGGCGCGTGCCATGGCGCACCGGCCCGTCAGGTCCAGTCGGTAACAGGTATCTGGATGGCGATCAGCGCCGTTTACGGGCAGTGCTGTTGGCGAGGCGGTAACTTTCGCCGTTCATCTCGAGGATGCTGACGTGGTGGGTCAATCGGTCGAGGAGTGCGCCGGTTAGACGCTCGGAGCCGAATGTTTCAGTCCATTCATCGAAGGGCAGATTGCTGGTGATCAGGGTCGATCCGCGCTCATAGCGCTGCGAGATCAGCTCGAACAGCAATTCGGCACCCGTCTTCGACAAAGGAACAAAGCCGAGCTCGTCGATGACGAGAAGCTTGTAACCCGCCATTTGCTTCTGGAAGCGCAGCAGACGGCGCTCATCGCGGGCCTCCATCATCTCGCTGACCAGGGCTGCGGCGGTGGTGAAGCCGACGAGAAAGGCCCTTCTGGCAAGCGGCCAGCCCGATGCCGAGGGCGACATGGGTCTTGCCGGTGCCGGACGGGCCGAGGGCAATGACATTCTCACGACGTTCGATCCATTCGCACCGGGTCAGCTCCAGAACCTGCATCTTGTTCAGCTTCGGGATGGCCGCAAAGTCGAAGCTGTCCAGGCTTTTGACGGCTGGAAACTTCGCAGCCTTGATGCGGCGCTCGACCATCCGCCGTTCCCGATCGATCAGTTCGAGTTCGACAAGCCGTGCCAGGTATCGGACATGGTCCAGCCCTTCCGCCGCGCACTGGCGGGCAAGCTTCTGATGCTCGCGCAGGAATGTCGGCAGCTTCAGCGCCTTGAGGTGATGGGCGAGCAGGATTTCCGGGGCATCACTCACGCCGCATCCTCCGCGTCGCCCGACAGCAGCCGCATGTAAGACCCGGCTCTGGTCTTTTCGACCGTGGCCTTCGGCAGGTAGGGATAGAAGTCGAGGTCCAGTCGTGGTGGTCGGCGTTCCACCCGGCATAGGAGAAGATGCTTCACCGCATCGAAGCTGAGCGCCCCCATCCGGAGAGCCTGGAGAACTGCCGCACGCACGTCTGCCAGATCGAAGGCCTCCAGGAGCCGCAGGACCTGGACATATTCGCGCCGACCCTGTCGGTTCATCCGCACCTCCAACAGGCGGCGCAAGGTGGCGAACTCCTCCGGCAGGTCCCAGCCCTGCAACGGGGCCGCCTGATCCAACGCGTTGATCTTCTACTCGATCAGCGGAAGGTAATGGATCGGGTCGAAGACGAACTCATCGCGATTCCAGCATCGGGGATGGCGGGCGATCACCTCTCCCCGGCAGCCGATCACCACCTCATGGATATAGCCCCGGATCCAGACATCCTGATGACCGTGCGCGACCGGCACCGAGTAATCATTGGTCTTGTAGCGCACGAGCGATTGCGACGAGACACGACCGTTGTCCTGATCGCAGGCCTCGAACGCCGCCGCCGGGAGGGGGCGCATCGCAGCAAGGTCACGCTGCAATCTCTCCGCGATCGTCTCGCTTTCGCCGCGCAGGATAGCGCGTTGGCGCTTGCGGCATTGTTCTTCCAGCCAAAGGTTGAATGCGTCCCATGTGGCAAACTCCGGCATCGGCACCATGAAGTTGCGCCGCGAATAGCCCACCAGACCTTCGACATCCCCTTTGTCGTTGCCCTTACCCGGACGGCCGTAGCGATCGCGGATCAGGTAGTGCGACAAGAACCCGCTGAACAGCGAGGCACGCTTTCTGGTGCCATCCGGCAGGATCTTCGCCAGAAGGCACCGGTCGTTGTCGTAGAGCACAGACTGGGGAACCACGCCGAAGAACGCAAAGGCATGGATGTGGCCATCCACCCAAGCCTCGGCCACTGCTGCAGGATAAGCCCGGACGTAACAGCCATCGCTGTGCGGGAGGTCCAGCACGAAGAAGTGCGCCTTCTGCTCGACACCGCCGATCCGGACCAACGCCTCGCCGAAGTCGGCCTGAGCGTGGCCCGGCGGATGCGACAGCGGCACGAACACCTCCTGGCCTCGCCGCTCACGTTCCCGGATGTAATCCTTGATGATCGTGTAGCCGCCGGTAAAGCCATATTCCTCGCGAAGCCGGTCAAATACCCGCTTCGCCGTATGCCGTTGCTTGCGCGGCATGCTCCGGTCCGCCTCCAGCCAACCCTCGATGATCGGGATAAACGGATCGAGCTTCGGGCGCCGGACCTCGATCGTCCGACGGTAGCCCGGCGGAACCGAAAACGACATCATCTTCCGAACCGTGTCCCGCGAAACGTTGAATACCCGTGCCGCTTCGCTTTCTGGGCAAGCACCTGACGATCCGGGGCTACGAACTGTTCGAGATCACCGCCGATGATGCAAAGTGCGGATGCGCGAAGAAGTTTCTCACTGCAGGCCTGACGTCTGGGAAGCTTTGGGCAAAGATTGACCAAGTGTTTGAGGCCACCGAGATAGCAGCTGCCCCTGAGCATCTTGAAAGCAACACGCAGGTCGGGAAGGTTGTCGTACGCGTTTGACAACGACTGACAACGACTTCCCGCCTCGGACTAGAGGAGGGCAACAAGCGGAGAAGCCAGCATATGTCCAAGCCAAGGCAGATACATCTCGGGGCGTTCATGCGGCCCGTTTCCATCCATACGGGCGGCTGGCGGCATCCCGAGGCGTTAGCCGACGCCAACTTCAACCTCCCGGCGCTGGTCGACTATATCAAGAAACTCGAAGCGGCGAAGTTCGATGCCTTCTTCATGGCCGATCATCTCGCCGTGCTGAACAAGCCGATGGAGGCGCTGAAGCGCAGCCATACGGTGACGTCATTCGAGCCATTCACCCTGCTGTCCGCGCTTGCGATGGTCACAAGCAGGATCGGGCTCGTCGCAACCGCCTCCACCACCTTTGACGAACCTTATCACATCGCGAGGCGGTTCGCCTCGCTCGACCACATCAGCGGCGGGCGTGCAGGATGGAACATCGTGACCACAGCCAATCCCGACGCGGCTCTGAACTTCGGCTACGACACCGAGCTTGACCATGACGACCGTTATGTCCGTGCACAGGAATTCTTCGAGGTTGTAACGGGCCTCTGGGACAGCTTCGCCGACGACGCCTTTATCCGGGACCGCGAAAGCGGCGTGTTCTTCGATCCGGACCGGATGCATGTGTTAAATCACAAGGGGCCAAGCCTGTCGGTTCGGGGGCCGCTGAACATCGCCCGCCCGGTGCAGGGGCATCCGGTGATCGTGCAGGCCGGCGCATCCGAGGCCGGTCGCAATCTTGCGGCCAAAACCGCCGAAGTGGTGTTCAGTACCGCCCAGACCATCGAGAGCGGCCGCGCTTACCGTGATGATCTGCACCGCCGGATGGCAGCGTTCGGACGCGATCCTGACGGCCTGCGTGTCCTGCCTGGCGCACTGGTCTTTGTCGGTAACGACATCGAAGAGGCAAAGGCGAAGCGCGCCCATCTCGACAGTCTTGTCCACTACGACAGTGGCATCTCCTCGCTTTCTGCTATGCTGGGCTTCGACGTCTCGGGCTACGATCCAGACGGCCCCTTGCCCGAGATCCCCGAAACGAACGCCGGCAAGACTTCACGGCAAACCGTGCTCGACATGGCGGCAGAAGGTCTCACCATTCGCGAACTCGCGGCGCGCGCGGGAAGCTACTGGGGATTGGCTTTCGAGGGCACCCCTGAGAGCATTGCCGACGACATGGAGGCTTGGATCGACGGAGGCGCATGCGACGGGTTCAACATCATGTTCCCGTGGTTGCCGGGGGGACTGGACGAGTTCGTGACGCGGGTGATCCCCGAGTTGCAACGGCGTGGCCGCTTCCGGAGTGATTACGAGGGCACAACACTTCGGGAACATCTGGGGCTTCAAAGGCCGAAAAACCGATTCTTCTGACAGAAGCAGACGCCCTGAGCGGGACCATGTCGCTTTGGCGGGCAGAGTCGTCTGTGAGCTGGTCAGGACGACCTCCGCATCAACTGCATCGCGAGGTTTCAGCCCACCACCTCGTGGCGGCCCTTGAGCAGGTTTATTGCCACCGCCTGCCCAGGTCGAGGAAGTCGGCTTTCAGCCGCGCCTTTCTTCCATATGAGCCTTGAACGCCTCGGCGTAATCAGGATGCCAGCGCGACAGGGCAGGGCGGTTCTCAATGATGTCGGCGGCGCTCCAGGCGATGCGCCGCTCGTCGATGTCGCGAGTGACGTCGTTGTCTGGACAGAGGATGTAGAAGTCGCCGCGCGCCATTCCGGCAAGCATGAAGTCGGTAACTTGGTCCGCCGTCCACGCGGCAGCCGGCTTTTCTGCGGCACCGCGACGCTTTGTGAAGCCGGTATAGGTGAAGCCGGGAATCAGCAGATGCGCGCTCACCCGGCCACGGGTGGGGAGCAGATCGTGCGCCAGGGATTCGGTGAACGCCTTCAGACCTGCTTTGCTGACGTTGTAGGCTGTGTCTCCGGGCGGAAGCGTGATTCCCTGTTTGGAGCCCGTGTTGACAATCGCGCACGGCCAATCTGCCGCGATCATGCCGGGCAGGAACTGCTGCACCCCATAGATCGCGCCCATGAGGTTCGTGGCCATCGTCTGCTTCCATACATCCGGGCCCGCGAGGATGCCGCCGCCACCCTCTCGTCCCGCATTGTTCATCAGCAGCGCCACCGGCCCGACTGCATCCGCCGCCTGCTTGAGCGCGGCGAGCTGCACAGGATCGCTCACATCCGTCGGCACCGCATGCACCTCTGCCCCTTGTCGGAGCAGATCCTCCACCGCGCGGTTCAGGTGGTCTCTGTCGATGTCAGCCAAGACAAGACGCATGCCGACCGCGCCCAATTTCTTGGCCACCGCAAGGCCAATGCCGCTTGCGGCTCCGGTGATGACCGCAACACGATCGGCGGTGATGGCGGGATGCTTGTCCATGGTCGTCCTCAACATCAGGGAAGAATTTTCTGCCGCTTCAGGCTATCGATCGCGTTCAGCAGCGAGGTGGTGGAGCTCATCCGCTCCGTGAAGCCGTATTCGTAAATCTTGTTCACGTCGGAGATGACGTCGGTCTCGGTGTGGAAGATGAAGTCCCCGAAGCCCCAGCCGACAAGGCGCGCGAGGTCGGATTGCCCGAGGCCATGCCGCTCTGCCAGCGTCTGCCACAGCGGTCCCTTGTCGGCCATGTGCCGGACAAGCGTCAGCGGCACGGGCGAGGCGGTTTCAAGCCCCAGGTGGCGGGCGACGTCAGTCCACATACGCTCCCACCGGAAGATGTCGCCATTGGTCACGTTGAACGCCTCGCCGCCGGCGCGCTCCGTGACCGCGGCCCACCGGCTGGCGCGCGCCAGCAGACGGGAGTCGGTGAACTGGACGAGCTGGCCGAACGCCTTGTCGCTGCCGGGAAAGCGCAGGGGGATGCCAAGGGCACGGCTGATTTCGGCAAAGGCGCCGACCACCAGCGCGATGTTCATCGGGTTGCCCCAGATGTCCCCCACCACGACATCCGGCCGCAGCGCCACATAATCCCAGCGACTGCGCGCCGCCCGTTCGCGAAGCGCCGCCTCCTGCGCCATGTAGAGGTTGGGCGGCATGTGCGGCGGATCACTTTCGCGTGCCGGGGTCGGGACCTTCGCCCCAAGGTGGATCCCGTAGATCTTGAAGCCCTGGTAGATAATCACCCGCTGAAGGGGCGCGCCCGCCGCCTCCAGCCCGTCCAGCAGGTTGCCCAGCATGGCGGCGTTGCGTGACGCCTCGGTGGCGAGATCGGGATCCGGCGCGAGAGCCGCATAGAAGAGGTGCGTTGTGTCTGCCGCGTCCCGCATTGCAGCCGCCGTGGCCTCCGCATCCGTAAGGTCGGCCTGAAGGGAAGGGTACGCGCTCAGCCGCCTGCGCGACAGGCCGCGGACCTTCCACCCGTTGCTGCCCAGTTCGTGCATCACCGCGTCGCCGATGATCCCTGCTGCGCCCGCGACCAGCGCCGTTCCCGTTGCCATGGTCACCACTCCACCCCGATCTTTCCGAAATGCCTGCCGCTCATCTCGAAGCGGAACGCATCCGCGAGCTGGTCTAGCGGAAAGCGGCGGTCCACGATCGGCCGGATCCCGCTTCCGTCGAGTGCGCGAACGAAATCCTGCTGCTCGCGCCGGCTGCCGACGATCAGGCCCTGAAGCCGCGCCTGCCTGGCCATGAGTGCGGCGGTCGGAACTTCGCCCACACCACCGGTCAGCACGCCGATCAGCGAGATATGTCCGCCCACGCGCACCGCCTCGATCGATTGGCCAAGCGTTCCGGGGCCACCAACCTCCACGACATGGTCTACGCCGCGCCCGCCCGTCCAATCGCGGACAATACGGCCCCAGTCCTGCTGCTCGCGATAGTTGACGAGGAAGTCGGCACCAAGGTCGCGCGCACGTTCCAGCTTTTCGCCCGAGGACGAGGTGATCGCCACCGTGGCACCCATCAGCTTTGCGATTTGAAGTGCCCAGATGGAGACCCCGCCGGTGCCGAGCAGCAGCACCGTGTCACCAGCCTTTAGCTTGCCGTCCCCAACAAGCGCGCGCCACGCCGTCAGGCCCGCCGTCGTGATTGCCGCTGCCTCAACGGCATCATATCCTGCGGGTGCGCGGGTGAAGGCGGTGGCGGGAAGCACCACATGCTCTTGTGCGAAGCCGTCCATGCCGTCGCCGGGCGTGCGGCTGAAGTCGCCAATCGTGGGTGCGCCATCCTGCCAGTCGGGAAAGAAGCACGAGACCACCCTGTCGCCGGACGCAAACTCGGTCACGCCCGCTCCCACGCTCTCGACCACTCCCGCGCCATCGGCAAGAGGGATGCGGCCGTCCTCAGTGGGCATTCGCCCGGTTACGACTCCCAGATCGTGAAAGTTCAGCGAGCTGCCATGCAACGCCACCCGGATCTCCCCGGGGCCAGGCTCTCCAGGATCAGGCCGGTCCTCCCGGACCAGCCGGTCCAAGCCGGCCGGAGATCGCAGTGCGATTACCTTCATTTGCTGCTCCTCATCTTTCAGGCGCGCAAACACCGGTCACGCCGAAAGCGTGCTGTTGTCGATCACGAAGCGGTACTTCACGTCGCTGCGTTGCATGCGGTCATAGGCTTCATCAATCTCCTGGATGCGGATCATCTCGATGTCGGCGACGATCCCGTGTTCGGCGCAGAAGTCCAGCATCTCTTGTGTCTCGGCAATGCCGCCGATCAGCGATCCCGCGACCGCGCGGCGGCGAAAGATGAGGTTGAAGACGCTGGGCGAGGGGTGGGGATGCTCGGGCACGCCGACCAGCGTGAGCGTGCCGTCGCGCTTCAGCAGATTCGTGAAAGTGTCGAGGTCATGGCTTGCCGCCACCGTGTCGAGGATGAAGTCGAAGGTGTCGGCGTGGCTCTCCACCTCTTCGGAATTGCGGGAGTTGATGACCTCGTCGGCCCCAAGCTTTTTTGCGTCCTCTCGCTTGCTCTCCGATGTGGTGAAGGCAACGACATGCGCGCCCATGGCATGGGCAATCTTGATTGCCATGTGACCCAGCCCGCCGATGCCGACCACGCCCACCTTCTTGCCCGGCCCGACGTTCCAATGGCGCAGCGGCGAGTAGGTGGTGATGCCGGCACAGAGGAGCGGGGCGACCGCAGCAAGCTGATCCTGCGGGTGGCGGATGTGGAGGACGAAGTTCTCGTCAGTGACGATCCGCTGTGAATAGCCACCCAGCGTGTGCCCGGGTGCATCCTCGGTGGCGCCGTTATAGGTGCCAATGAAGCCGGTTCCCGTGCAATATTGCTCTTCGCCGTCGCGGCAAGAGGCGCATTGCTGACAGCTTCCCACCATGCAGCCGACGCCCACCGTGTCTCCCACCTTGAAGCGGGTGACCTGGTCGCCGACCGCGCTGACTTGCCCGACGATCTCGTGGCCGGGCACGCAAGGAAACAAGGTACCACCCCACTCGGAGCGCACGGTATGCAGGTCCGAGTGGCAGACACCGCAATAGGCGATCTCGATCTGCACGTCGCTCGGCCCCGGCTCCCGCCGCGGGATCTGCATCGGCTCGAGGGGCTTGTCGGCAGCGTGGGCACCATAGGCGGGAACGGTCATGCGCGTTTCCTTGAATTGGAGGACGCGTCCGAACGCCCGAACCGCCAGAACGTTCCGGAAAACACGGCGGCGCGGGCATAGCTTGGCTGATCAACGACAATGGAACCGGATTATGCTGACCTTGGCTTAGTCCCACCGGACGGGGCTGGGCAGACCTCCAGTGGATTGCCGGGAGGACCTCCATCCGGTCCATCCTGGACATCCGAGCTTCCCAATCATGCCGTCACCCGGGAGGAGAAGAACCCCGGCCAACGGAACTTCTGGCGAATTCCGGGTGTTCCTAGCGTGCCCTCTCCGCATCCATGCGCCACATCAGGATCCCTGTCACATGCTTCAGAAACGCCCCCTCGGCAGCCAAGGGCTGCGTGTTTCCTCCCTTGGGCTTGGCTGCATGGGGATGAGTCAGTCCTACGGCACGTTCGATGATGCCGAGTCGATTTCCACCCTTCATCGCGCGCTCGAACTGGGCGTGACCTTCCTCGACACCGCCGAGGTATACGGCCCCTTCACGAACGAGGAACTGCTTGGCCGCGCCCTCAAGGGCCGCTGGAGCGAGGTCGTGATCGCGACCAAGTTCGGCATGGACATACGCGACGGGCAGATCTCGGGCGCCAACAGCCGGCCCGAGCATATCCGTGCCGTCGCCGAGGCCTGCCTGCGCCGCCTCGGCACCGATCATATCGATCTGCTCTACCAGCATCGGGTCGATCCGGCGGTGCCGATCGAGGAGGTTGCAGGTGCCGTGGGCGAGCTTGTCGCCGAGGGCAAGGTGCGCTTCTTCGGGCTCTCGGAAGCGGGGACGGACACCATCCGGCGCGCGCACGCCGTGCAGTGCGTCACGGCGCTGCAAAGCGAATATTCACTGTGGGAGCGCAATCTGGAGGCGGAGATCATCCCGCTGCTGCGGGAACTTGGCATTGGATTGGTGCCGTTCAGCCCTCTGGGTCGGGGCTTCCTGACCGGCACTGCCCGACGTGCGGAGGAGTATCCGGAAGGCGATTTCCGCCGGGGCGATCCCCGCTTCCAAGGCGAGAACTTCGACGCCAACATGTGGGCCGCGGATGCCGTGCGCGAAATCGCGGAGGCGAAGGGCGCCAAGCCTGGCCAGATCGCGCTGGCCTGGCTGCTCCATAAAGGTGACGACATCGTCCCGATCCCCGGCACGAAGCGCCGCACCTATCTGGAGGAGAATGTTGCCGCAACCGACATCCGGCTTGATGGCGATGACATGAAGCGGCTGGACGAGGCGCTCCGGCCGGAGGCCGTCTCCGGCCCCCGCTACAACGACCGCCAGATGGCGATGCTCAATCGCTGAGGCGAAGATTTGGAGTTGAAACAATGAAGATGCAGGATCTGACCGGCAAGGTCGCGGTCATCACAGGCGCGTCAAGCGGGATCGGCGAGGCAACGGCACGCTTGCTTGTAGAGGAAGGTGTCAGCGTCGTCCTTGCCGCCCGCCGCAAGGAGCGGATGGACGCGCTTGTTGATGAGCTGGGGGGCAAGGCGGTCGCGATTGCGGCGGATGTCGGCGATGGGCAGCAGGTCACGTCGCTGTTCGATGAAGTCCGCGAACGCTTCGGCGGGCTGGACCTGCTGTTCAACAACGCGGGCATGGGCATCAACGGGCCGTTCGCCGAGAGCGAACCAGAGGGGTGGAAAACGCAGATCGACGCCAACCTCTACGGTGTTCTCAACTGCACGCATGCCGCGATCCCGCTCCTGAAGGGGCGGGAAGCGGCGATGATCTCCTCGGTGTCGAGCGTCGGCGGCCGCTACGGGATTGCCGGATGGAGTGTCTACAACGCGACCAAGTTCGCGGTCGTTGGATTCCATGATGCGCTCCGCAAGGAGCTTGGACCGGAGGGCATTCGCGTGTCACTCATTGAACCCGGCTCCGTGTGGACTGAATGGGGCCACAATGTCCCGGAGGAGGTGATGCGCGAGCGGCGCGAGAGCCTGGATGCGCTTACCGCAGAGGATATCGCGCAGGCGCTGGTCTATTC
Organism: Falsirhodobacter deserti; assembly: GCF_004015795.1. Lineage (GTDB taxonomy): Bacteria > Pseudomonadota > Alphaproteobacteria > Rhodobacterales > Rhodobacteraceae > Falsirhodobacter > Falsirhodobacter deserti. The sequence continues at coordinate 154,397 of NZ_ML137219.1, forward strand.
CTTTGCGCAGCACCCGCGCGTGCTGGTGGAGGAGATCCTGATCCGCCCGGTCAAGCAGATCTCGCCCTGAGCATGCTCCGCTGCTGCCCGCGGGACCATTTTTCAAGTTACAGGAGACCATCATGTCGGATACAAAGCGCACATGGCTCATCACCGGATGCTCGACCGGCCTTGGACGCGCACTGGCCGAGGTCGTGATCGCGCGCGGCGAACGTATTTTCGCCACGGCCCGTAATCCCGAACAGCTTGCCGATCTCGTTGAAGGCCATGACAATGCGCACGCGCTGCAGCTCGACGTCACCTCGAACGAGGACATCAGAGCTGCAGTTGCGGCTGTCGAGGAGACGGGCGGCGTCGACGTGCTCGTGAACAACGCCGGATACGGCTACCTCACCGCCTTTGAAGAGGGGGATGAGGAAGGCTATCGCGCGCAGTTCGAAACGAACATGTTCGGCCTCATTGCGATGACCAAAGCCGTGCTGCCGGCGATGCGCAGACGCGGCTCCGGCCACATCGTCAACATCGCCTCGGTGGGTGGCCTCGTCGGCAACCCCGGCTCGGCTTATTATGCCGCCACGAAGTTCGGCGTCGTCGGTCTGTCCGACGCGCTGTCCAAGGAGGTGGGGCCGCTGGGCATCAAGCTCACCGTGGTGGAGCCCGGGCCCTTCCGGACGGACTGGGCCGGGCGCTCGCTCCAGTCCTCCGGCAAGCGGATCGACGCTTATTCGAAGACGGTTCACGAACGTCTGGATCAGGTGGCGCAGCAGAGTGGCCATCAGCCTGGCGATCCGGTGCGTGCGGCCGAAGCCATCATCACCGCCGTCGACAGCGAGCAGCCGCCTCTCAACCTTGTGCTTGGTGCGCCGGGTCTGAAGATGGCCCGCGAGAAGCTCGCGGCGCTCGCAACCGAATTTGACAAATGGGAAGCTGTGACGCTTGGCGCGGACTTCCCGGACGAGGCATGACGCGGGATTGGGCTGGAGATGGAAGCGCCGTCCTAGCCCATCAAACCGCCTCAGCCATAGCGGGCTCCGAATTCTCGCGCGAAAAAAGCTCGAGGATAAATCCTGCTGCCCGAGCAGACAGTCCGCCGAACCGCGTGTGACAAAAATCGCCGCCGCTGGGCGGGCCGGGACCGGCATGACGGAAGAGCGTTTTGCCGAATCTCCTTTGAAAGAGCAGGGGAGAACGGCCCCAACGCAGCCTCAGAACAGTAACAGCTGCATCGGCGGATAGCCCGGCCGGCACTTTGCCATCTTGGGCCTCTTGAACACGGATTCAGCCACTGCCCGTGTCGGCCATACACTGGCGTTCTCCTCGAAAGGTACCGCTGCGACAATTGCGTCCCCCAACTCTCCCTTTGGGAGGCGCACCAGTCAACACCGGGATTCGGCAACACTCGATGTAGACTGGTGCGGCAGTGTGCGGGGAGGACGCACCCCTTAATTACTTGCCGAAGGATAGAATGTTCCCGACTGTGGCGTTCCACCAGCGTGCCGTAACGCAGCGTGCCGAAGCTCTCCGGCACGGGAGCCGCGCGCCCGTTGATGGTGGATCCCGGCAGTCCCGCATTCATTAACATGAAGCGCGCGCTGGAGGTGGCCGCTCTGCTTGTAACCGAGCATATAATGCCTGTAACACTGATCCGGTCGCACAATCAGGCCATGTAACCGTATCCCTCCTCAGGGAATGGATGCGGCGCTGATCGGGAAGGATATACCATGAACTACAGAAAGTTCGGCCGCACAGGCCGGTCCGTGTCCGAGATCGGTTTTGGCGCTTGGGCCATCGGCGGGTCTTGGGGGGACGTTTCGGAGGCGGACGCCCGCGGCGCCCTCCATGCAGCCCTCGATGCCGGAACCAACTTCATCGACACGGCCGACGTTTATGGCGATGGCAGGTCCGAACGCATCATTGCCGAGGTGCTGAAGGAACGCGGTGGACCACGGCCCTTCGTAGCTACCAAGGCGGGCCGCCGCCTGTCGCCTCATGTCGCGGAAGGTTACACGAAGGACGCGCTGACAGGGTTCGTCGAACGCTCGCTCCGCAATCTTGCCACGGATTGCCTGGACCTTGTGCAGCTGCATTGTCCGCCCACAGAGGTGTTCTATCGCCCCGAAGTGTTCGACGCGCTGGACGACCTGGTCGCGGCCGGCAAGATCCGCAACTACGGCGTATCCGTCGAGAAGGTGGAGGAAGGGCTGAAGGCGATTGAATATCCCGGGGTCGCCTCCGTCCAGATCATCTACAACATCTTCCGGCAAAGACCGGCAGACCTGCTGTTCCGCGAAGCCAAGGCGAAGGACGTGGCGGTGATCGTGCGGGTTCCCTTGGCCTCCGGCCTGCTGACCGGCAAGATGAATGCCGCGACGGAGTTCGCGGCGGACGACCACCGCGCGTTCAACCGCAACGGCGAGGCGTTCGACAAGGGTGAGACCTTCGCGGGCGTGCCCTATGATCTGGCGCTGGAGGTTGTGGAGGAGATCCGCAGGCTGGTGCCCGCCGGCGTGCCACTTGCCCGGTTTGCGCTGCGCTGGATTCTCATGGAGGATGCTGTGAGCGTGGTTATCCCGGGGGCGAAGACGGCAACGCAGTCATCGGCCAACAGTTCGGCCAGTGATCTCGCCGGGCTGCCACCGGACGTGATGGCGGAACTGCGCAACATCTATCGGACACGCATTGCGCCCCATGTGCACCATCACTGGTGACGAGCGCCTCAAGCGGCATCCCGACGCCGACGATGCTGGGACTCCGGGCGGCCGCCGCGGCCGCCCGTAGCTTCAAAACCCTTCAAGCACGATCTTGCCGCGCGCTGTGCCCGCCTCGATCAGCGCATGGGCTTTCGCCAGATTGGCGGCGTTGATCGGCTGCAACGTCTCAGTCAAAGTTGTGCGGATCCTTCCATCATCAATCAACGTGGCGATTTCGTTCAGCAGCTTGCCCTGCTCGCCGATGTCGGGCGTGCCGAAGATGGCGCGGGTGAACATCAGTTCCCAATGGATGGACACCGTCTTGCGCTTGAAGCCCAGCACGTTCAGCGTCTCTGGATCGTCGATCAGGCCGAAGCGACCCTGCGGGGCGATCAGTGCCTCGATGCCCGGAACGTGGCGATCGCTGTTGGTGGTGGAGAAAACGAAGCCGGGGGCGCCGATCCCCAAAGCATCGATCTGTGCGGCCAGGTCGCCGTGGTGGTCGATGACGTGATGGGCACCGAGTTCGCGCACCCAGTCCTGCGTTTCAGGACGTGAGGCGGTGGCGATGACCGTCAGGTCGGTCAGCGCACGCACCAGCTGGATCGCGATGGAGCCAACGCCGCCCGCGCCGCCGATGATCAGAACCGCATTGGCCGCGCCGGGCACCGGGCGGCGGATGTCCAGCCGGTCGAACAGCATCTCCCAGGCGGTGATCGCGGTCAGCGGCAGGGCCGCGGCCTCGGCGTTGGACAATGTGCTGGGCTTGTGGCCAACGATGCGGGCATCGACCAGATGAAACTGGCTGTTGGAGCCCGGCCGCATGATGGAGCCCGCATAGAATACATCATCGCCCACGGCAAAGCCTTCGGCGTCGGGGCCGACTTCGGCCACGCGACCAACGGCGTCCCAGCCCAGCACCTTCCACTCCCCTTCGGGTGGGGTCGCGCTTTTCCGGACCTTGGTGTCGACGGGATTTACCGACACTGCTGCCACCTCGACCAGCAGGTCATGGCCCGCGGCGGTCGGGCGGGGCAGGTCGATGTCCTGCAAGGCGTCCGCGCGGTCGATGTCTCCGGGGGTTTTGTAACCGATGGCTTTCATGGGCACTCCATACTGCAGTTGTCCTGAAGCGAAGGTAGGACCACGTCCGAAAAGGCCAATCAAACAAAGCGGCGGAAGGCTGGATGTCACTCTGGTTCATGAGCTTTGGGGGGTGCGGCGAAACTGAGGGGGGCAGATACCACAACAATAAACAGAGGTCGCAGCACGAGCAGAGACCACGTCTCGAGTGCTGGGCACTTCACCAGGGTGCCACCAGTTCGCCCCCATCAAACTTCGGCATCCCTCGCCTGTGACGAAAGGATCAAACATAACTGTTTGATCCGAGGCGCCGGGGGGACTCCGAATCCCAATCCGAACGATCTTGCCGCTCCCGATAAATACGCGCATCTTTTCGGCGGTGGGCAGTTCGTCAGCTTGTCAAGCAGGTCCTACACCTGGCGTGGCCGTAGGAACCGCGTAGAGCGACTGGCTGGCCGCCATGAAGAGATGGTTGCGCGTCGACCCTCCCAAGTAGAGATTGCCGCAAACCTCGGGCAGACGGATGCGGCCGAGCAGTTTTCCGTCAGGCGAGATCGCTTCAAAAGGCTGTGGGGTGGCTTCTAGGCTGCTGCCAGCGACCTTGTAGTTAGGAGATCCAGCGCCGCCTAGAGTCACGGCGCCCTTCGGGCCGCCCGGCATCGACCATCGCTGCCTGGGGCCCCGGCAGGTCATTCCGCCAGCGGAAAGCGTCGAAATCCCGCCCCGTCACGCCGTCCGAGGCCTCCGAAGCCAGCCATAGAAGCGGCAGGACGATGATCCCCGGGTCGAGGAGCTTCCGCCGCTCGGCCTCTGGGAAGCCCTCCTGGATCATGCCCGGATGGCTTTGCTTCAAGCGCCTCCACCTTTTGCCTCATCCTCCGCCTCCTTGCCAGCATTCACCCCTATTGCGCCCAGCACTGCATCGAGCAGTCCCGGGAAGCGCAGGTCCAGCTCGGCGCGGCGCAAGGTGTTGATATGCATGGTGCCTTTGATTCGGGTTCTGATGAGGCCGCTGTCGCGCAACACCCGGTAGTGATGGGACATGCTCGACTTCGGCCTGCCGGCATTGAGCATGGTACACGTGGCCTCGGTCATCGTTGCCAACCGGTTGACGATCTCGGTCCGGACGGGGTCGCTCAGCGCCTGAAACATATGCTCCAGAGCGACGTTCTCGATTGCAGGGTGATGGAGTTCTTTCATCGGCAGGCTGATAGCACAGGTTGTATGGTCATCCTAACGTTCGCTTGTATTCGAACAATAGAATAATTAGGTGGTTAAGCTGCTTTCTGATGGAGAATGCCCATGCCGACCCTGTTCGATCCGTTCAGCCTCAAGGGTTCTACCCTGCGCAACCGCATCGCCGTCTCGCCCATGTGCCAGTACATGGCCGAAGAAGGCGAGGTGAACGACTGGCACCGCGTTCACTACGAAGGGCTTGCGCGTGGCGGCGCAGGGCTTGTCGTAGTGGAGGCGACGGCCGTTTCGCCGGAAGGACGAATCACGCCTGCCGACCTCGGTCTGTGGAACGACGCGCAGGCGGAGAAGCTCCGCCCGGTGGTCGCGGCCATCAAGCGTTGGGGTGCGGTGCCGGGCATTCAGATCGGCCACGCCGGCCGCAAGGCAAGCGCCAACCGGCCTTGGGAGGGAGACGACCACATTCCCGAAGGGGATTCCCGAGGGTGGGAAACGATCTCACCTTCGCCGCTCGCGTTCGGCGGCGACCTGCCGCGGGTGCCGACGGAGATGACAGTTGAAGAAATCGCCCGCGTCCGCAGCGATTTCGTTGCCGCCGCAACACGCGCGCGCGACCTCGGGTTCGAGTGGCTCGTGCTCCACTTCGCGCACGGCTACCTCGCTCAGAGCTTCTGGTCGGATCACGCCAATCAGCGCAGCGACGAGTATGGCGGAAGTGCGGAAAACCGCGGCCGCTTCCTGCTCGAAACGCTAGCCGCCGTGCGCGAGGTCTGGCCGGAGGACCGCCCCCTCACCGCGCGTTTTGGCGTGATCGAGTTCGACGGCCGAGATGAGGAGACGCTCGCCCAATCTATCGGCCTGGTTCAGCAGTTCAAGGCTGCCGGGCTCGACTTCATTGATGTCTCGATCAGCTTTTCAACGCCGCATGCCAAGATCCCATGGGGTGCCAGCTTCATGGCCACGATCGCGGAACGCGTGCGGCGGGAGACCGGGCTGCCGAGCTCGACCAGCTGGTATATCAGCGACGCCGAGCAGGCAAACGCGTTGATCAGCAAGGAGCAGGTCGACCTCGTGATGCTCGGCCGGCCGCTGCTGGCTGACCCGCATTGGCCGTATGCCGCCGCGCGCAAGCTTGGCTTGGAGCACCCCGCCTCCGTCCTGCCTGCGCCTTACGCTCACTGGCTGGAGCGTTACCGCACAGCCTGATTTTTATGGGCGGCCTGATCTCATCTGTTCATATGGGTTCAGGCCGAAAGGCGACTCTGGCGCTTTGAGGTTAGGCATGTAACCTGACGCGCCCGATCCGGCGCTGAGACACAACATGCAAGGAGAATGAGTATGACCAGAGTTGTGCGCTTTCACGAATACGGCGAACCTGACGTGCTGCAGATCGACGACATCGAGGTCTCACCTCCGGCTGCCGATGAGGTGCAGATCAACGTCCGGGCCATCGGTCTGAACCGGGCCGAGGTGATGTTCCGGCGGAACGCCTATCTTCAGGAAGCAGAGTTCCCGTCACAGCTGGGATATGAGGCCGCCGGCACCATCAAAGCGCTTGGACACGAGGTCGAGAATTTTGCCGTCGGTGATATCGTCAGTGTCATTCCGACCTTGGATATGGCGCGGTGGGGAACCTACGGCGAGATCATCAACGTTCCGGCCCGCCACGTCGTTCGGCATCCCGAGAACCTGACCTACGAGCAGGCTGCCGCATCCTGGATGCAGTATGTCACGGCTTGGGGCGCGCTTATCGAGCAGGCAAAGCTTTCTGCCGGTGAATTCGTGATCGTTTCAGCCGCATCGAGCAGCGTGGGCATCGCGGCGATCCAGGTCGCCCGCAGCGTGGGCGCCAACGTGATTGCAACGACCCGGACACATGCAAAGGCGGAAGCGCTGCGCAGCGCCGGTGCTCATCACGTCATTGCAACAGCGGAAGAGGACCTGCCGGCTCGTGTCAACACGATCACGGAGGGCAAGGGCGCGCGCGTTGTCTTCGATCCGATCGGCGGACCAGCCATTGCGCAACTGGCCGATTGCATGAGCGTCGGCGGCATCCTGTTGGAATACGGCGCGCTCAGCTCCACCGAAGGACCGTTCCCTCAATTTGCAGTGCTTGGGAAAAGCCTGACGCTGAAAGGTTATCTCTACACTGAGATCGTCTCTGACGATGCGATCCTTGAGCGGGCAAAGTCCTTTATCAACGACGGCCTGCGGTCTGGTACTTTGGCGCCTCTGATATCCCGCACCTTTGCCTTCGATGAGATCCAGGAAGCCACCCGCTTTCTGGAAAGCAACGAACAGGTCGGAAAGATCGTCGTTCGTGTAGAGTAAAGCGGTGTCCCCTTATCGTGTTAGGCGGTGAGGGGGCAAACGTCGGCAAAGGGCTTAGGCTGTTTGGAAACTCGTCGTCGATGACCGTTTAGACTGCGGCGAGGATGAAGAAGATGTCGCACCACGGGGCGGATCTCCACAGGGAGTGCGGCCTTCTTCAGGCCTTCACCGCTTCCATCAGCCCTTGGATCCCGATCAGCGCCACCATCCGCTTGATGTTGTAGGCGAAGACGTTCAGAGGTGGTCCAGGAGATCCGGACAGCCGGGATAAGTGGATTTTCCGCGCAACAGCGGCATGATGCTGCGAGCGAGGAGATGACCATGGCAAGACGACCGCGCCGGAACCACAGCCCGGCATTCAAGGCGAAAGTGGCGGTGGCAGCGATCAAGGGCGAGAAGACTCCGATTGAACTGGCGCAGGATTTCGACGTCCATCCCAACCAGATCAAGCAGTGGCGCGATCAGCTGCTCGAGGGCGCGACCGGAGTGTTCGGTGATGGCCTGAAGGCTGAGCCGGAACCGGTGATCGACGTGAAGACCCTGCAGGCCAAGATCGGAGAGCTGACGCTGGAGAACGATTTTTTGTCCGTCGCGCTCGGCAAGGCGGGTCTTCTGCCGAGCGCAAGAAAATGATCGACCCCACCGCGAAGCTCAGTGTCAGCCGCCAGGCCATCGTGCTGGGGATCAGTCGGAGCAGCGTCTATTACAAGCAGCGTCCGGTCGCGGATGCCGATCTGAAGCTGATGCACCGGATCGGCATTGATGATGTAACCGCCCCCCGACGGCATCTGTGTGCCAAGGTGGGTCTATCAGGATCCACAAGGGGAGCGGTCATGTCGGAGATTATCACGGTCCGGCTCATCGCGTCGCTGCGGAATTTCACATCAAGCGGGCTGTCGAAGGAGAGGCGGCTGAAGTAATCGCTTTCGGTCAGCACGAGGCTTTCGTCGTCGTCAAAATCGCCATGGAACTTGACAATCTGGGTGCTTTGGCTGTCGGCAAGCGCGATGTCGCGTGCATTGGCGATCTTGGCAAAGCTGCGGCCGTGCAGCCCGAAAGCAACCTCAAGGTTGCGGTCGTAGTTGGTCGTGTAGATCAATGGAAAATCCAGCGAAACGATCAAGTCGTGAATGCTCGAATGCTGGACCTGCTCCTCGGAGACCTTCCATTCCCGATCCATCCAGCTGCGCAACGCACCAATGCTTCCCCGACGGATGCGGTAATATTCCGCCACCACCTGATGGGTGCTGCCGGGAAGCAGCCCGTCCGTCGGTAGGTCCAGTTCGCGCACCATATGGTCGACCAGTCTCTGCCACGAGGGCAGCCCCACGACCATCGATACACCCGCACCGACGAAGAGAATGGCCCGGCGTTCCCGGATGGATCGGGCAAGATCGTCAAGATCGTCCGACAACTCATATGGCCCCCTGCGAACGTAAGGAGGGCGCGCCCTCCGCCTTCACGCGGCTTCAGCCTCAGCATTCACAGCCAGGGGATCAGCCAGCTTTTCCGCCAGCTCGGTCATGAGCGGGTCTCGCGCTCCTCCAGCGTCTGCTCCGTCAACTCAATGACGTTATGAAGGATGCCGATCCGGCATCCTCGGACATCAAGAACAGGTTTGGCGTGTTAACGTTCAGCCCTCTCCATCAGCCAAACGCGGCCTCGTGAGGCAAAGATTCGGATCATGTTCATGACGGTCGCTGTCGTCGCTTCCGTCTGGAGGGCGATGAGCCGCATTCGTTGCCTCCCGATCCCGACAAATGAGGTGCTTTGGTTGCAGTGACGCCGATGCGGCCCTCATCCCATATCCATGGCAGTGACGGTGAAACCCTGAACGCTTCCATTGCTTCACTAAGGCGGGGGTGAAGGCCATTCATCCGCCATTCCCGTCGCGAACCGCGTGGTCGTGCGCGCCCGGCAGCGGCCTCCCGATCCTCATTGTCGCTGATCGTTCGATGGTTGCTGCGACCTGCCGGTGTGCAAGACTCGTCGTGATGCGCGGTGCTTTAACCCGGGACGCGGCTTCGCAAAAGCGAACGGAGCACAGCCCCCAGATCATCGCCGGAGAAGGGCTTGGCCAGCACGGGAGTGGCTTCGAAGCCGACGGGCAGAGCCTCACGGCCATAGCCGGTGGCGAAGGCGAAGGGAATTCCACGCCTTGTGAGGATCTGCGCCAGATCGTCGGTCCGCAGCCCGTTCAGGTTTGCGTCGACCAGCGCCGCATCGAAGGTGGCCTGTTCCGCGAGGTGCAGGGCCTGTTCCAGCGTCGCCGCAGGCCCGACGACGCCGGCCTCCAGGCCACCACGCTCTCCCGAAGAAGGGGCGCCAGTCGCTTGTCGAAGCTATATGTTAGCATCCCATGCCGCCTCTCGCTATCGACCATGTCGTTACCGCCGAGCAGCTGCACGCGGGTCGTGCGACCGTCGATCCCACGCACGATGACAACGGTTTTCATTAGCGCCTCAATGCTATCGCTGATGCGCTCGTGTATCGACCCAGTGAAAATCTGCTCATGCTATAAGGAGTAAAACGTAGCGATGAGTGGACCATTGGAAGACGTCGTCAAACGGTGGACGGCCAAGCGCAAGTCGGCGCTGGTTATCGAGATCATTCAAGGCAAGACGACGGTGGCGGAAGCCAGTCGCAGTTTTGACCTTTCCCCGTCCGAGATTGAGGGTTGGGTCGATGATGCCCGTCGGGGCATGGAGAATGCGCTTCGGGCGAACCCGCTCGATGTCCGGCAGGAATACGAGAAGCAGCTTCGCGACCTGCAGGAAGCCTATGGCGAAGCGATGTTGGAACTCCGCGCCCGAAAAAAGTTGGCGGCCCTCATGGAGCGGGAGGACGACAATTGATCCGGACGCTCCATGAGGGCCTGCTGGCGGACGGGATCCGGGTATCGCTGGTGAAGCTCTGCGCATGGTTCGGCGTGCCGCGGCGGACCGTCTACTACAAGCCGACCAAGGCCGCCCCGAAGATCAATCTTGGCTTCGCCGAGCCAATCAAGGCCATGATCGAGGAGAACCCCTCCTTCGGCTACCGCACGGTGGCGTTCCTGCTGGGCTTCAACAAGAACACCGTGCAGCGGATTTTCCAGCTGAAGAACTGGCAGGTCCGCAAGCGGCCCATTGGCATGCGGCCCCGCATCCAGGCGATGCCATCCGTCGCCACGGCGCCGAACGAACGCTGGTCCACCGACCTCTGCCGGATCTGGGCTGGCAAGGACGGCTGGACCTCGCTGGCATTGGTCATCGACTGCCACACGCGTGAGCTTCTCGGTTGGCACCTGTCGCGCACCGGCAAGGCAACCACGGCAGCCAGCGCGTTAGAACACGCCCTGATCAGCCGCTTCGGCACCCTCGGACGCGTCAACCGCGAGTTCCTGCTGCGGTCGGACAATGGCCTGGTCTTCACCAGCCGCCACTACACGGCATTGGTCCGTAGCTACGGGCTAAAGCAGGAGTTCATCACCCCGCATTGTCCGCAGCAGAACGGCATGGTCGAGCGTGTGATCCGGACGCTGAAAGAGCAGTGCGTGCATCGGCACCGCTTCGAAAGCATCCAACACGCTGCCCGCGCGATCGGCGATTGGATCCAGTTCTACAACACCCGCCGCCCGCATCAGGCACTTGCAATGCGAACACCTGCCGAGGCATTCAGATTAGCGGCATAACCTGAGCAGATTCTGCTGGGTCGATACACTCGTTCCCAGCGTGGGTGCCTCGAAGCTCAGAAAGAGGAATGGAGAAGTCTCTGCCTTCAAACCCCATGTCCGGGCCGAAAGCATTGGCCAGCAGGCGGTTGTAGAGGCGCCGCGCAGCGAGAGAGAGGCCCGTTGCGCCTTGGATATCGATCAGCTCGGCGGGCTTGATCATCTCGCCGTTTAAGGGGCGCACTTCAAGCGTCCGGCGCAGATTATAACTTTTGGGGTGATCTTCTGCTTGCACCATGCCTGCCTGTCTCGCTTTTTGCAGGCGATGATAGTCATTTTCTTGATCTGGAGAAGCCCCGGAAGATAAATCACCCCATCGGTTACAATGCGGTGGTAAATGTCTGCACCAAAATCACCCCACTGGTTACGATAGATCACCCAGTAAGTTACAGAAAATCACCCGAATTGTTTCGATAGATCACCCGATTAGTTATCGTCATGGAAATTATACAAGTTGTTTCAGTAGCCTATCCCTGCCGAAGAAGAAGAAAGAGAAGAAAGAAGAGACCGGAAAAGGTGACACACAACATGTCCCCTAATTCCAAGGCCCCTGGACCCAGTCCTACGAATGCACTGGCCTTCTCAGACCTTCCATGCACCTGCGCATACTCGATCTCCGACAGCATCTTGATGATGCCGAGACGAATACCCGGATCAGCTGCCACCTCGCCATGATCGAAGTGGGGGCTCCTCGTCTGCAAGCACCCTGGCGGAAGGGGTCGAAAGCCCCACCGATCTACTGCTTTGGATGAACATGCGAGACAAGCGATACTTCTGGCTGAGCGCGCGGCAGATGCAACGACTTCAGCCGTTCTTTCCCAAGGTGCGAGGCCGGGCGCGGTCCGACGACTGCAAGGTGCTGAGTGGGATCATCTACGTCAAGCGCTATGGGCTGCGGTGGCAGGATGCGCCTTCTGTCTATGGGCCCTATAAGACTCTGTATAACCGGTTCGCCCGCTGGTCTCGAATGGGCATCTTTGTCCGGATATTTCAGGAACTGGCGCAGCCCGGCAACCATGGCGACACGTTGATGATCGACAGCACATTCCTGAAAGCGCACCGCACCGCAGCAAGCCTGCGAAAAAAGGGGGCCGTCCGCGGGCGATCGGACGCACGAAAGGCGGCCTGAACTCCAAGCTGCACATGCTCAGCGACGGCGAAGGCCGCCTGCTGAACGTCTTCCTCTCCCCAGGCCAGATGGCCGACAGCCGAGGTGCCCTCGTGCTGCTACGCCATCTGCCGAAAGCGAAGCGCTTCCTGGGTGACAAGGCTTATGATGCCGACTGGCTGCGCGATGACCTCAAGAACCGTGGCATCCGTCCCTGCATCCCGCCCAGGAAGAAGCGCAGAAAACCGGCCAGATACAACAAGCGCCTCTATCGCAAGCGCTACCGCATCGAGAATGCCTTCGGTCGTCTGAAGGACTGGCGTGGGGTCGCGACCCGCTATGAGCGCTGCGGGGACATCTTCCTCAACGCCATCATCCTGGCCGCGATCATCATCTTCTGGATATGAAACTTATAGGGATGGACCCTATGATAACTCAGCTGTCGAAAGCTTCTTCAAATCCCTGAAGGCCGAACTGATCTGGCGCTAGGATTGGCACACCCGGCGCGACGTTGAGATCGCACTCTTCGAATACATCAACGGTTTCTACAACCCGCGCCGGAAACACTCGACCTTGGGCTGGACATCACCCGTGGCCTTCGAACAACGGGCCGCATAACATGAGCACCCGACCGGAACAGAACCGGCGCAGGTCCAAGCTCTTCGCGTTCCTGATCTGTGAGCCAAACGAGGTCGTGGGTCAGATCCATCCCAAGGCCATGCCGGTGATACTGATCACGCAGGACGAGGTCGAGATGTGGCTGAGCGCGGACTGGCGATTGGCGCAGGCTCTGCAGCGGCCGCTCCCTGATACCCTTCTATTAGCTACCTCTTAATTTATCTGTCATAGCTGAACGCTAGTGCCCTAAGCTGCATGCCGTCACCGATACAACCTGACCGCCCAACGCCTCTACAAAGTGCTTTACAATGGCGCGCATCATAGCCGCAGCATCATGTGGCCAGTCTTTCCAGACAAGTAGTTTCACCGCTTTTGAGTCTGTAGAAAACAGCCCGGACCCGATCGGGCGATCATCATGCTGGCCCGCCCTCCCAGTCCGGGGCGGAATACCGGCGAGAGTTGACGATATTCAGACCGGCCCACATGAGAAAGAACAAGCGTAAATGGCACGCCTCACAACAGCCGACCGTTCTGACCAAGCCCGTGGCCCTTCTTCCGCACCCGGGGATACCACACAACCTCACTCTGCAGGGTATGAAACCTCGTCATCGGACCTTCCCGGAGAGATACTGGGAAGTCTGATCAACGGCGTTCCGGACCCGATCGCAGTGAAAGACAGGGATGGCCGCTTCGTCCTGATGAACGACGCGATGTGCGCGCTATTGGGGCGCAGCCGCGATGAGGTGCTGGGGCGGACCGACTTCAATTTCCTTCCCGAGGAGCAGGCGCGGGGCTTCCGCGCGGACGATCAACACGTTCTGACGACCGGCGAGGAACGCGACGTTGAAGAGGAACTGACGTCGGCCGACGGCCGCGTCCAGCTTCTCAGAACCCGCAAGCGCTGGATTTGGCTTCCTGGACCAACGGGACGGGCACCCTTTGTCCTCGCGACCATACAGGACATCACCGAGAGCCGGCGGGCCGAGATGGCGCTGCGGGAGAGTGAGGCCCACTTCCGGTCGATGGCCGATGGCGCGCCCGTGATGATCTGGATGAGTGACCCGAGCGGCGCCGGCATCTTCTGCAACAAGATGTGGCTTGCGCTGACCGGGCAGAGTTATGAGGAGGCGCTTGGCTATGGGTGGCTGAAGGCCATTCATCCTGACGACCAGAAGAGGGTGGAACAGATCTTCCTGGCCGCGAGCGCGCGTCGGGAGCCCTATCAGGCCGAGTACCGTCTGCGGACCGTGAGCGGGTCATGGGCCTGGGTGATTGATGTGGGGCAACCGCGCTTTGATGCGCACGGGAACTTCCAGGGCTATGTCGGTTCTGCTCTCGACATCACGGAGCGGCAGGAGATCCAGGCCGCCCTGCAGGAAAGCGAGGAGCACTATTGGCACTCGGTCGAGTTGAACCCTCAGATCCCGTGGATTGCAGATCCACAGGGGAACATCGTGGAGGTCTCCAACCGCTGGTGTGCCATGACGGGGGTCTCTCTTGATCAGGCCCTCGGGCAGAGTTGGACCCGTGCGCTGTATCCTGACGACATTGCGCAGACAGTCCGTCTTTGGAGCACGGCTTTGTTGAGCGGGACGCCCGTGGACGTCGAGTATCGTCTGCGAAGCGCTGACGGAAGCTATCGGTGGTTCAGGGCGCGCGCCGCGCCTCGTCACGATGACTCCGGTGCGATCCTGCGGTGGTATGGCACAATTGAGGATATTCACGAGCACAAGCAGGCGACACTGGCCCTGCAGGAGCGCGAACGGCAGCTTCAGACCGTGTTCAACCAGGCGGTTGTCGGCCTCATGCACCGTGACCAGAGCAACCGGGTGCTCATGATCAACCAGCACTACTGCGAGATCCTGGGCCGGGCCCGGGAGGAGCTCGAGGGCGTGTCCATGATCCAGTTCACGCATCCCGAGGACGCCAAGTGGCAAGCGCCACTGCTGCAGCAACATGAAGCCACCGGTGAGCCGCTTCAGCTGGAGAAACGCTATCTCCGACCGGACGGCTCCGTCGTCTGGTGCAAGGTCAACGTCTCCTATGTGCGTGACGACGCTGGCGCGGTTGCCGGGACGATCACCGTGGCGGAGGACATCACCGCCCACAAGCTGGCGGAGGAGCGCGCTCAAGAGGCCCACAGTCTTCTGCAAGAGGTGATCGACAGCGTGGACGACCTGATCTTCGTCAAGGATCGGAACGGGCTCTTCCTGGCGGCAAACCTGAAGTTCGGCGGTGCCAAGATCATAGGGAAATACGATCATGAGTTGTACGAGCCGGAGATTGCCGAAAAATATCGTTCGGATGATCTTCGGGTCCTTGCAAGCGGCCGCAAACTGAGCGTTGAGGAGGACGTTCCCGGGGAGACTGTTCGACACTATCACACCGTCAAGGTGCCGTGGCGCAAAAACGGCGACATCATCGGCGTCATCGGCATCGCCCGAGACATCACGGAGCGGAAGAAAACCGAGGAGCGCCTGCGGTGGGCGGCCCATCACGATGAGCTGACCGGCCTGCCGAACCGTCGGCTGTTCCAGAAGAAAATCAAGGATGCCTTCGAAAAGACCATGGCCGGGCAGCGCCGGGTCGGCCTGCTGTCCTTGGACGTGGATCACTTCAAACAGATCAATGACAAGTTTGGGCACGATGTGGGCGACATCTTCCTGAAGGGCTTTGCCGACCGCCTGCGTCAGGCGGTGGGGCGCCAAGGTGTGATAGCCCGGCTCGGCGGGGATGAATTTGCGGTTCTTCTGCCTGATATCGGTGGAGAAGACGACGTCAGGAGGATCGCGCAAGCCATCCTCGCTCACATGCACGAACCCCTCTCGCTCCACGGGAATATCTTGGACTGCCGCACCAGCATCGGCGGCACGGTTACTGTCTTCAAGCGGGATGAGGACCCTGATGAGTTGCGCAAGCAGTCCGATCTTGCCCTTTACGCCAGCAAGGCATCGGGCCGGGGCATCTTCACCATGTTCCGCCCGGCGATGCGCGAAGATGAGCAGAAAGTGGCGTCCGCTCTTCGGGTGGCGGGCCAGGCGGTCGCCTTCGACTGGATTATGCCTCACTATCAGCCAAAGGTCGACCTGCGTTCCGGCCGTTTGAGCGGCTTTGAGGCTTTGCTGCGCTGGCACCCCCCTGGCACCGGCATCCAGCCGCCTCACATGATCGCGCCCGCCTTTGACAACACCGATCTCGGCATCAGCATCGGCATGCGCATCCGGTCCTGTGTGTTCCAGCACCTCCAGAAGTGGCGGGGTTCAGGCACCGAGGTTGGACGGATCGCAATCAACGTCTCTGCAGCCGAGTTCCGGCGCGATGACTATGCCGAGCAGGTTCTGGACGAACTGGACCGCGCCGGCCTCCCGACGCGTTGCCTTGAGGTCGAGGTGACCGAAGGCGTGTTCCTAGGGTATGGAGCCGACTTCGTGAAACGAGCCTTGCGCAAGCTCAGCGACGCGGGGGTGACCATCGCATTGGATGACTTCGGCACAGGTTATGCCTCCCTGTCGCACCTGAAGCAGTTCCCCGTCGACGTTCTCAAGATCGACCGGTCCTTTGTGATGGACATGGAAAGGGACGCCAGCGACGCGGCCGTTGTCAAAGCGGTTCTGAGCCTCGGACTGAACCTCGATCTCCAAGTGGTCGCCGAAGGGGTCGAGACGGTTGAACAAGTGGCCCTCCTGCGTCAACTGGGCTGCAGCACCGCCCAAGGATATCACTTCGGCCGGCCCATGGCCGTCACCGACGTGACGCGCTTCATCTCCTCGTGGGATGGCAGCAAGGTCTGGTAAATGTCTCAGCCATGAGACGATGACGACCGAACATTCGGAACTTGGGGGTGGCCGCCGGCCGCCTCAAGATTATGGCCTTATCAAGGCCGGTGATGAAGTAGATACTATGTCCAGCCATCCCTGTTCAAAACCGAACGGTTTTGAACAGGGATGGGGAAGGGTGCTCAAAACGGGTCTTGCACGGGGGTTGTGAACATCTAAGATGTGATCGACCCTTCTGAACAGTTTTGGCCCATGTCCCGCACCTTTGCCTATGTCCGCGTCTCCACCATCCAGCAGACCATCGAGAACCAGGTGCAGGAGCTGGAGACAGCCGGCTTCACCATTCCGAAGCACCGGATCATTTCGGAAACCGTCTCGGGCAGTGTCCCTGCACAGCAGCGTCCGATGTTCGCCCGCCTGATCGACCGGCTGGAGCAGGGGGATGTGCTGGTGGTCACGAAGATGGATCGGCTCGGCCGGGACGCCATGGACGTGGCGCAGACCGTGACCCTTCTGGGCAAGATGCAGGTGCGTGTTCACTGTCTCGCCTTAGGCGGCAGTGACCTGACCAGTCCCGCGGGACAGTTCACCATGACCATCCTGAACGCCGTCGCACAGTTTGAGCGGGAGTTGCTGATCGAGCGGACCCATGCAGGCATGGCCCGCGCCCGATCTCAGGGAAAGATCATCGGCCGCCCCTCTACGCTGTCGGAGACTCAGAAGCAGAGCATCCGTGCCGAGCTTGATGCTGGGGTGACGGTTTCGGATCTTGCCCGCCGCTATGGATGCAGCCGCATGACAATAGCCCGCTGTCGCTAAAGCCCAATGCAGACGTTCACCTTGCAACATGGCAGGCGATACAATGGGACTTTTTAAGCATCGCAGTGTAGCGTCGAGATCGGCTTAAACGAAGGATGGGATCATTCCTTCTGGACATGGGTTTCGTGGCGGGTGATTGAACGCGCGCAACAGCATAGCCCTGATCGTAATGGCACATGGAATGATCCTGCTTGAGGATGGTCCGGATGGCGCGCCCTCAGTTTTTGCGCATCCTGCTCGGGTGATCACCGTCAAGACGGCGGCTGAGGTCGAGCCTGCCCTTCGCACTCTGGAGCAGGCACGTCGCGACGGCGCATGGATTGCTGGCTGGATGGGGTATGAAGCTGGCCTTGCGCTTGAACCCCGGCTTACCCCCTACATTCGGACGCCCCAAGCCGAACCCCTCTTGGCTTTCGGCCTTTTCGAGGGGCCGAGCGATCCCGCGCCGGTTCTGGCGCGTGCAATATCTGACGCGCCGCAGACGCGGCTTGGGCCGATAGCATCGTTGATAGAACGAGCCGATTACGACGCTGCCTTTGCGCGAGTGGCGAGTTACATTGCCCGAGGTGATTGCTATCAGGTCAATCTGACTTTTCCGTTCGCCAGCCGTCTGCAGGCTGGAACGCCGCTCGGTCTCTATGGCGCATTGCGTGGTATCCAGCCCGTCGGCCATGGAGGATTCGCTGATATGGGTGGGGGGCCGGTTCTCGTCTCCCGTTCGCCCGAACTGTTTGTGCGGTTGGAGCCCGATGGACTGATAGAGGCGCGCCCGATGAAAGGCACGGCCCCACGCCACAACGATCCTATGCAGGATGTGGCTTTGGCGCAAAATCTTTACGGCGACGAGAAAACACGCGCCGAAAATTTGATGATCGTCGATTTGTTGCGCAACGATATCGCCCGCCTCTCCGTACCTGGATCGGTTCGTGTGCCCAAGCTTTTTCATATCGAAACGCTGAGCACGGTCCATCAGATGGTTTCTCGGGTGACCGGACGGTTGAGTGACGTCGCCCGATTTGACCGCCTGATGACCGCGCTGTTTCCCTGCGGGTCGATCACCGGCGCGCCGAAGATACGTGCCATGGAGATTATTGCCGAACTGGAACCGCATCCGCGTGGAGCCTATTGCGGAACGATGGGTTGGATGGCTCCCGATGGCCGTGCCAGTTTCAACGTCATGATCCGCACAATGCGCGTGTTCCCCAACGGGCATGTGCTGTTGAATGCGGGTGGTGGTGTGGTGCATGACTCGACGGCCGATGGCGAATGGGAGGAGGCGATGTGGAAGACACGCTTTGCGGATCTGACACGCAGCTCAAGCTGATCGAGACGCTTTTCTGGGATGGGCACATCCTGCGAAACTTGCCCTTGCACATGGAGCGGATGACCAAGTCGGCCTGTCGTCTGGGATGGAACAGTGATGCCGCACAGATAGCCTTGGCAGTGACCAGTGCTACCCCCGCATACCCCGCGCGGATGCGTGTGACGCTTGACCGTGCGGGGTATGTCGAGATCACCCATGCCACAATAACGCCTACGAAACCCGTCTGGCGCGTCGGGATGTCGCCGCACCGACTGCGATCCAGCGATCCGTGGCTTCGTGTCAAATCCACACGCCGCGCGCTATATGACAGTCAGCGCGCTGCCCTCTCGTCGGCGTTGGAGGAAGTCATTTTCGCCAACGAACGCGATGAAATCTGTGAGGGCACGATCACCAATCTGTTCTTCGATAAAGGTCAGGGATTGCGCACGCCTCCGTTATCATGCGGCCTGCTGCCCGGGATTTTGAGATCGACACTTCTTGCCTCGGGAGTCTGTCAAGAGGAGGTATTGCTTCGCGCTGATCTGCACCGCTGCCAACTTTGGGTTGGCAATTCGCTGCGGGGTATGATCCGTGCAAGGTTAGAGTAGACGTGTTTCGGCTGCTGCGGCCGCTTCTGGCCGACAATACATACCCTTGTTCCAAGCGCCCCGCGGCGGCGGCGGGATATGGTGACGAGTTCGGGGGACATGGCATTGCCTTCCGATCCTCCGCTCCCGCCCGCATTTCGGAATGATGCAAACGAAGGATAGCACGAAAGGGCGGTTGTCGTCGCATCGAGCCCTATAGCCGACATTGATCGACCGATCATGTTGGCCCATATCTCGACCGTTCGAGTGATGCGGCCCATTGGCGAGGCGCCGCCTTGAAAGCCAGCGCCTCACCTGTTCGCGGCTATGGAACCGCGGCACCCTCTTCCACGGGAATGTAGAGATCGCCACCGTCGCGATACTTCTCGGCCATCCGGTCCATTCCCGCCTGGGCCCGGGCCTCCTCCCGGATGTCGTGGCTGATCTTCATGGAGCAGAACTTGGGTCCGCACATCGAACAGAAATGCGCGACCTTGTGTGCCTCCTTCGGCAGGGTCTGGTCATGGAAAGACCGTGCGGTGTCCGGGTCCAGCGAAAGGTTGAACTGGTCCTCCCACCGGAACTCGAAGCGGGCGCGGGACAGCGCGTCGTCGCGGATCTTCGCTGCGGGATGCCCTTTGGCAAGGTCGGCGGCGTGGGCCGCGATCTTGTAGGTGATGACCCCGGTTTTCACGTCGTCGCGGTCGGGCAGGCCCAGATGTTCCTTCGGGGTGACGTAGCACAGCATCGCGGTGCCGAACCAGCCAATCATGGCGGCCCCGATGCCGGAGGTTATGTGATCATAACCCGGCGCAATGTCGGTCGTCAGCGGCCCAAGCGTGTAGAAGGGCGCTTCGCCGCAGACGTCCAGCTGCTTGTCCATGTTCTCCTTGATCTTGTGCATCGGCACGTGGCCCGGACCCTCGATCATGACCTGGCAGTCGTGCTTCCAAGCGATCTGGGTCAGTTCCCCCAGCGTCTCCAGCTCGGCGAATTGGGCGGCATCGTTGGCATCAGCGATGGAGCCCGGCCGCAGCCCGTCACCGAGGCTGAACGTCACGTCATAGGCCCGCGCAATCTCGCAGATCTCCTCGAAGTGCTCGTAAAGGAAGCTCTCGCGGTGGTGGTGCAGGCACCATTTGGCCATGATCGAGCCGCCACGGCTGACGATGCCCGTCACACGATCCACCGTCAGCGGGATATGCCGCAGCCGGACCCCCGCATGGATGGTGAAGTAGTCCACGCCTTGCTCGGCCTGCTCGATCAGCGTGTCCCGGAAGATCTCCCAGGTCAGATCTTCGGCCACGCCGCCGACCTTTTCCAGCGCCTGGTAGATTGGCACGGTGCCGATCGGAACGGGCGCGTTGCGGATGATCCATTCACGGATGTTGTGGATGTTGCGGCCCGTCGAGAGGTCCATCACCGTATCGGCGCCCCAGCGGATGGCCCAGACCATCTTCTCGACCTCTTCCGCCATGGAGGAGGTGACGGCCGAGTTGCCGATGTTGGCGTTGATCTTCACAAGGAAGTTCCGGCCGATGATCATCGGCTCCAGTTCAGGGTGGTTGATGTTGGCAGGAATGACCGCACGGCCGCGCGCCACTTCGTCACGCACGAACTCCGGGGTCACGTAATCGGGCACCGATGCGCCGAAACTTTCGCCGTCACGGGCCATCTTCTCCCGGATGGCCTCCCGGCCGAGGTTCTCGCGGATCGCGACGAACTCCATCTCCGGCGTCACAATACCCGCCCGCGCGTAGGCGATCTGCGTGACCGCCTTGCCCCCTTTCGCACGCATCGGTCGATGCAGCGCCGGGAACACGGGCGTCAACCGATCAAGGGAAACGAACCCATTATCGGCTGGTTGAACCGGGCGTCCCTCATAGACCTCGGTATCCCCGCGCGACGAAACCCAGCTTTCCCGAAGGCGCGGCAAGCCACGCTCGATGGCGATCTCCGCCCCCGGATCCGTATAAGGACCGGAACAATCGTAAACGGTTACCGGCGGCTCGGCGGCGCTCGGATGCAATGCAATCTCGCGCATTGGCACCCGCATGTCGGGATAAAGAACGCCCGGCTTGAACACCTTGGTTGAAGCGGGCAGCGGACCGGTGGTCACTGTGGGGGTGGGCTGGAACGTCATGTCAGGCTCCTGGCTTTGCAAAGCGTCGGAGACCCAGCACGAACTGGAAGGGGGAATGAGTGCTGCCAACACGTGACCGAAAACCGGCCGCCAGAGCACCCGCACCGTCCCTACGCCAGTGTGAACTGGATCAGGTTCATAGGGTCCCTGCGCTGCCTCGCGGCCTAGCAGTATCTCAGCTCCTTGTCGGAACACCCCTGGTGGAGCCGCGACACTGCCGGTCGACTGGATCGATGTCAATGGCCGGGCGAAGGCCGCGGCGCCTGCCGACGCGGCCGCTACATGACGCCGGAAACACTCGCGCCGGTCTACGATGATCTTACCGTCAGCCTGCCTGCAGCACAGAGCGACTGACCAGCTCGGCCCGCCTCAGACCGCGAGGCCCACCACCAGCTACACCATCAGCTGGGACATCATCGGCCAGTCTCTTGCAGGCAAGATTGTAGTTCTGTTTGCTGGAGAATATTCCCCTGATCGTATAGCACCGGCACGCAAGCTGTCGCCCTTTTCGCGTTGCAGCTGGAATGAACTGGGAGGCACCGCATGCTCGGCAATCTAGCATCTGCGCTTGAGCTTGAACAAGTGTCGCGCCATTTTGATGGCCGGTCCGTTTTATCGGACATCTCGCTTGCGATTCCCTCAGGACGGATCACGTGCCTCCTTGGGCAATCGGGCTGCGGCAAATCGACGTTGCTGAGGATAATCTCCGGCGTGGATCGTCCCGACCCCGGCGGCCGCATCGTTCTGAATGGAGCAGAGGTTGCTGGCCCTACCTGCTTCGTGGAACCCGAAGACCGCCGGATCGGGTTTATGTTTCAAGATTATGCCCTGTTTCCCCACCTGACCGTTGCCGACAACTTGGCCTTTGGTCTGCGCCATCTCTCCGGACCTGAGCGTCGTGGACGCGTGACCGAGGTGGTGGAACGGATCGGCCTGGCTCATCTGCTGGACCGCCATCCCCATTCCCTGTCAGGCGGCGAACAGCAACGGGTAGCTTTGGCCCGGGCGCTCGCCCCTCAACCGGATATTTTGCTGATGGACGAGCCGTTCTCGAACCTTGATCAAGGCCTGCGAGAACGCGTGCGTCGAGAGACTGTCGATATCTTGCGCAAGACTGGCACCACCGCGATCATAGTGACCCATGATCCACAAGAAGCGCTTGCCGTGGGTGATTTGATTGTGCTGATGCGGGCAGGACGCATTGAACAGGTCGGCACTCCGTTCGAGATCTATGACCAGCCCTGCTCGGCCTATGCGGCGGAGTTCATGGGCCCGTGCAATCGTCTGACGGGCCTCTGGTCTGGGGGGCGGATCGAGACGCCCATAGGCACCTTCCCAGCTGATCTGGATTTGCCCGACGGAACGCTGGCCCTTGCCTGCATCCGCCCCCAAGCCTTGTCGATCAGACCTGACGGGCAAGGGATCTCCGCCCGCATCCTGGGCAAGACCTTTACCGGAGAAAGCGAGCAGATCGACATCATGGTGCATCCATTGGCCCAGACGTTGCGGATGCATTCGCATGTGCGCATCCCCATGGGCATTGGCGACAGGGTCAGCCTGCAACTGAACGGGGCCCAGATCCATGTCTTTCCCCAGGATGGGTATGATCCAACGAACCAAACCTGACAAAATTAGTAGACTACCGCCGCAACCTTGGTTATGACCCGTGGGAACGTCCACGGGAGGTCATATGAAAGCTGCATCGATCATTTTAAACGCCACCTTGGCCTCAACAGTCATTCTTGCCGCAGTGGGCGGAGCTCATGGTCAGGAGCTGAACCTCTATACCTCGCGGGAGCCGGGCCTTGTAGAGCCCCTGCTGGCCGACTTTACCGAGTCCACGGGCATCACGGTGAACACCGTCTTTCTCAAGGACGGGCTGGCCGAACGCGTGGCGTCCGAAGGTGAAAGCTCGCCGGCTGATCTGCTGATGGCCGTTGACGTGGGCAACCTGACCGATCTGGTGGAGAAGGGGCTGACCCAGCCGGTGGAGTCCGAGGTCCTGACCTCTGCCATCCCGGACAACCTGCGCGACCCCGGCAACCAGTGGTTCGGCCTGTCGATGCGCGCCCGCGTGGTCTATGCCGTAAAAGATCTCGAGATCGATCACATCACCTATGAAAGCCTGGCCGATCCGGAATGGAAGGGCCGCATCTGCATCCGGTCGGGGCAGCATCCCTACAACACCGCGCTCTTCTCGGCCTTCATGTCGCATCATGACGCGGCCCAGACCGAGGAATGGCTGACGGGCCTCAAGGCCAATCTGGCACGGCAGGCCGGTGGCGGCGACCGCGATGGGGCCAAGGACATCCTTGGCGGCATCTGCGACATCGCGGTCGCGAACTCCTACTATGTCGGCCTGATGCAGTCGGGCAAGGGCGGCGACGAGCAGCGCGCGTGGGGTGATGCGATCAAGGTGATCCTGCCCACCTTCGAGGACGGCGGCACCCATGTGAACATCAGCGGCGCGGCCGTGGCCAAGCATGCCCCCAATCCTGAGCAGGCGGTGCAATTGCTGGAATATCTGGTCTCGGATGAGGCGCAGAAGATCTATGCCGAGGCGAATTATGAATATCCAGTCAAGCCCGGCGCCGCTGTCGACCCGATCATTGCCTCCTTCGGCGAACTGCAGGTTGATCCGACACCGCTGACCGCCATCGTGACAAACCGGAAGGAGGCCAGCGAGCTGGTCGATCGTGTCGGCTTCGACAACTGATACAAGCGGCGGGGCGAAGACTCGTCGCGCCGTGCCAGCGGTTGCACTCGTCTCGGCTGCACTGGCCCTCCGCCTCCGCGGAGGGTCTTGGGCTCTGGCAAGCCTGCTGATCGCGGCGCTGGTCCTTGTGCCTGTGTTGGTTTTGGGCTGGCAGGCGGTCCAAGGCTCCGAGGGCTTGTGGTCTCATCTGGCACACCATGTCCTTCCGCACGCGCTGAGCCAGACGGTGATCCTGATGGCTGGTGTCGGCTGCCTGACGGCAGCGATCGGCACCGGGGTCGCATGGCTGGTTGCGGCCTATGATTTTCCCGGGCGCCGTGCGCTGGAATGGGCGCTGCTGCTGCCTTTAGCAGTGCCGACCTATATCATCGCCTATGCCTATTTGGACATGCTGCATCCCCTCGGCCCATTCCAGTCGGTGATAAGGGCAGTGCTTGGCTTTGACAGCCCCCGCGACTTTCGCCTGCCCGATATCCGCTCGATGACCGGGGCAATCCTGCTTCTGGGCCTTGTGCTCTATCCATATGTCTATCTGCCGGTGCGGGCGATGTTCATGACCCAGGCCGCAAACTTGGTCGAGGTCGCCCATACGCTTGGCACCGCGCGGCGCCAAATCCTATGGCGCGTCGCGCTGCCCCTGGCGCGACCGGCTATTGCGGTCGGCGTCAGTCTGGCCCTGATGGAGACGCTGAACGACATCGGCGCATCCGAGTTCTTGGGCGTCCGCTCGCTGACGATCTCGGTCTATACGACTTGGGTAACGCGGTCCGATCTGGCGGGTGCCGCGCAGATCGCCTTGGCGATGCTGGTGCTTGTCGTCGCGCTGGTTTCTCTGGAACGATGGGCACGCCGGAAACAGCGTTATTCGGTCAGCGCGCAGCGTCCCCGCAGCATGGCACGCCAGCCCCTGAAGGGCGCGGCCCGCTGGATGGCGCTGTGGTTCTGCCTGCTCCCCGTGCTGCTGGGCTTCATCTTGCCCGCTACCTATCTTGCGGCAGAGGCATGGAAGCGGTTTCAGTTTGCAGGTCTGTCCGCCCGCCTCCTGGCCGAGGCGTGGAACACCTTCATCCTGTCGGCCTTGGCAACCGCCGCCGTGCTGGCCTGCGGCCTCATCGTTGCCTATGCTGCGCGCATTTTTCCGCACCGCGAAATGCAGCTCGTTCACCGGGTGGCATCGCTGGGCTACGCCATGCCAGGGACAATCTTGGCGCTTGGCATTCTAATTGCGGCAGGCGGGTTGGACCGCTGGATCGGCAGGATGACCAAAGAACTGCTGGGCATCGATCCGGGCCTGGTGCTGATCGGGTCGGGACTGGCTCTTGGCTACGCCTACCTCGCGCGGTTCCTGGCCATCTCGATCGGGTCGGTCGAGGCGGGACTGACCCGCATCCCGCGCAGCTATGACCAGTCCGCGCGCACCTTGGGTCATGGGATCGGTAGCACGCTGCGCCACATACATCTGCCGCTGTCCAAGGCGGCCTTGTCCGCTGCCGGGCTGCTGGTCTTTGTCGATTGCATGAAGGAACTGTCCGCGACCCTGCTGCTGCGACCGTTGAATTTCGAAACTCTGGCGACGCATCTTTACGGCGAAGCGGCTCGTGGAACCTATGAAGAAGCCGCTATCGCAGCCTTGGCCATCGTCGTGGTAGGTATCCTGCCCGTGATCCTGTTGGCGCGTCTCGGGCGCGGCAGCGCGTAGGAGCAACATGCAACGCGGGTCATCTTGTTCGCCAAGCCTGACAAGCAAGCGAGACTGGCGAGCCAGCATCTGGCCCAGCCAGCCACTGAAGCCGCTCCGATGATGAGCAGGCGGCGCAAAGCACGATGCCCATGTTCGGTGTCCGGCCTATCCGCTCTTTCCCTCCGTACAAATGTTGTCTCGAGGTCAGGCCTGTCCAGGCAGAAAATCGCAGCCTCCGTCAAAGCTGCTTGAGTCGGGTGACAGAGCCGCACGCGCCGCTGCGGTGATGGGTCCGACACCAGAAGCGGTCACAAGCCGCCTACTTACCACTTTGTTGTTTTCGGCTTCGAGGCGTATGCCGTCCTCGAGCTTGATGATCTCGGCCTCCAGCATCTCGACGCTCGTGACGGTCGAGACCGTCGCGGCAATCCACTCACGCAAGGTCAGAGGTCGGTCTCTGTGGCTGGCAAAGCTTGCCGACTGCGCGCCTCACCTCTCAGGTGCGCTTGTCACTCTTGTCGGTCTCTATTTGGGGTGGCATGGAGCGATAACCCTTCTTGCCTGAAAAGGTGGCTGCGCCGGATGATCTGGGAAATGCTTGGACTTTTCGGTGCGGCTTTTCTGGCGGCAACGCTGCTGCCGGCACAGTCGGAGGCGCTGTTGTTCGCCTTGCTGCGCACAGGCGAGACACCAGTTTGGGCGCTTGTCTCGATTGCAACCTTGGGTAACGTGCTCGGCTCATTGGCAAACTGGCTGATCGGGCGGGAGGTCAACCGCTGGAAGCATCGGCATTGGTTCCCTGTGACAGACCGTCAGATGCGTAGGGCAGAAGCCTTCTATGGGCGATGGGGCCGCTGGAGCTTGCTTGGAAGCTGGCTTCCCATCATTGGCGATCCGCTCACGTTGATCGCCGGTGTTTTACGTGAACCCCTTTGGTCCTTCCTTCTTCTGGTTACGCTGGCCAAAGGTGGGCGCTACGTTATTGTGGCAGTTCTGGCGACGTTCTGATCTCGCGTGCTCGCACTTACATGGAAACATCCGTCGACAACTTCGCTCTATTCTTGACTCATCTTGTGCCGTAGCGAATGGCAAGAATGTCCCGCGAGCAGACTCTGCACCCATCATGCCACCGTCGCCGACCCCGCTACTACGGCCCTTTCAGGGAGACCGGGCCTAGGCGGGCTCACCGCTGCAACTACCGCCCTGCGCCACTTCTACTTCGCCAAACCGCGACGTTTTACTCGGTTACAACACTTCGTGGGGCAGACAGGCGACCGTCAGACAGCGATAGGATTGATGACTATCGCACCCGCTCTATGCTCAAGGGTGGCCTCCCCGGTGAATGGTGACTGTCATGCACAGAACATGGGCTGAGGATATCGTCTTCACGCATCCCGAGTCGGGGCCACGATAGTTTTCCAAGATACAGGCGCGGCGATCATCTTCCTGTTCGAAGAATGGGCTTGGGGTGAAGGCGCTGAATTTCGCAAAGCGTCTGAGGCATGTTACCGGTCGATGGAGATGGAGAGTGCCGCCTGCCATGAGGTCGCACGACAGGCGGTCGCGGATGCCCTTGTTTCCGCAGGTATCAAGATAAGGTAGCCTTATGCTGCAAGCGATTTTTGATTCCTTCTAGCTAGCTTGGTGCAAAGGCAAGTATTTCTGGAAGCGAGCTCCCGCAACCATCGTTCCCGACCTGAAATGGTCAGCACCAGCCCTCGCAAACCGCGGGGGCTTTGTCATGTCCGGACCATGGCCTTCCGACAGCGACAGGATCGCAGCCAGTTCCCCGACCAGTTCCATCCGATGACCTCCACGGGCCTCCGCGTCCGGGATCATCCGGATCTCCGACACCAACCCGCGCAACGCCTCCGTCGCCTCCAGCTTCACCGAAGGGTCCGACAGGGCCGAGGAGAGATCGGCGATCTTCCCCTTGTAATGATCGGCCAGGCGCGGATGGAGCCGCAGGGCAGGGGGCTCGGGGGTGTCGGCAAGGGCGGAGGACAGCCGCGCTTTCTCGACCTTCAGCTCCTACATCCGCGTCTTCATCGATGGGTCATACATCCCGTCCTCAATGGCCGACAGGATCCAACCTAACTAACAGAATTCACTATTAATATTGTTTTTCACAAACCGGAATAGGAAAGCTAGATACAAAGAGAGACTATAGGTAGCTAAAGCTACCTCGTCTGCCCCTTACGCCGGGGAGGCGCTCCGTCAGCTCGATATCAATGCGGGGCATTATTATCGAGCCGACTGTGCGGGCTTCGCCGACGTGAAGACCCTGCATGCCAAGATCGGAGAGCTGACGCTGGAGAACGATTTTTTGTCCGTCGCGCTCGGCAAGGCGGGTCTTCTGCCGAGCGCAAGAAAATGATCGATCCCACCGCGAAGCTCAGCGTCAGCCGCCAGGCCATCGTGCTGGGGATCAGTCGGAGCAGCGTCTATTACAAGCAGCGTCCGGTCGCGGATGCCGATCTGAAGCTGATGCACCGGATCGACAAGCTGCACATGGAGTTCCCGTTCGCGGGCAGCCGGATGCTGCGGGCCCTGCTGGTGCAGGAAGGCTTCAAGGTCGGGCGGCTGCACGTTGCCACGCTGATGAAACGCATGGGCATCCAGGCGCTCTATCGCAAGCCGAACACCTCGAAACCGGCTCGCGGACACAAGATCTACCCATATCTGCTAAGGAAGCTGCCCATCATCCGGCCCAACCAGGTCTGGGCGATGGACATCACCTACATTCCCATGGCGCGCGGCTTCATCTACCTCGCCGCCGTATTGGACTGGTTCACCCGCCGCGTTCTGGCATGGCGGGTGTCGATCACGCTGGAGGCGGATTTTTGCATCGAAGCTGTGGAGGAAGCGCTTGCGCGTCACGGCACGCCCGAGATCTTCAACACGGATCAGGGCAGCCAATTCACCTCGACCGACTTCATCAAGGTTCTGGCCGCACGCGAGATCAAGATCAGCATGGACGGCAAGGGAGCCTGGCGCGACAACGTCTTCGTCGAGCGCCTCTGGCGGACCATCAAATACGAGGAGGTCTACCTGCGGGCCTATGCCAGCGTCTCGGAGGCACGCGCGTCGATTGGCCGTTATCTCGGCTTTTACAACAGCCGCCGCCCACACTCCGCGCTTGACGAGAAAACGCCCGATCAGGCCTACTTCAACCAGCCGATGCCCGAAGCGGTGGCGGCGTAACCGAGGCGGAAAATCACTTAGAAAACGCCCGGAACCTGTTCAGACAAACCGAACCACCTCTCATCGTTCAGGTTGATCTTGGGGATGCAAGCTCGATCGGCTGGTTCAGGCTGATCGAACTTGCCGCTTGGGGCTGCGCATGGCACCCCGGGACCCGCAACTTTCACGCTTCCGGTGGCGGATGCATTCGCCGGACAGGCCGCGAATGCATCCGCTTGATCAGTTCATCCCCAGAAGGCGCGGAAGTGTCAGCGTCAGGGCTGGCACGTAGGTGATGAGCATCAGGAAGGTCAGGGCCGTCAGCAGCCAGGGCAGGGTGGCGCGGCTTACCTCGGTCAGGCCAAGGCGCGATATGGCCGATCCGACGTAGAGGTTCAGGCCCACGGGGGGCGTGCACAGCCCGATCTCCATGTTCACGATCATCATGATCCCGAAATGCACCGGGTCGACACCAAGCGCGACGGCGACGGGGTAAAGGATCGGCGCCATGATCAGGACAATGGCCGACGGCTCCATCACCATGCCGATCAGAAGCAGCATCACGTTCACGATCAGCAGGAAGCCGATCTTTCCAAAGCCCAGATCCGTGATCCATGCCGACAGCGCCTGCGGGATCTGCTCGGACGTCAGGATGAAGGCGAACATCACGGCGTTGGTGATAATGTAAAGCAGCATTGCCGACATCGCGGCCGAGGTGAGCAGCACCCGCGGCACATCCCGCAGGCTGATATCCTTGTAGACCCAGACCGCGATGACGAAGGCATAAACGGCGCTGACGGCGGCGGCCTCGGTCGGGGTGAAGATGCCGCCATAGATGCCGCCCATGATGATGACGATCAGCAGCAGGCCCCAGACGGATTCGCGGAAGGCCTTCCAGCGGGTGCGGAAATTCGCCCGCGGCATGCGCGGATAACCGCCCTTCCACGCCTGCCACACGGTCGTGCCGCCCAGCATGGAGGCCAGCATCAGCCCCGGCACCACCCCCGCCATGAACATCGTCCCGATGGAGGCGGACATCACCGTTGCCCCGTCCGGCCCCGTCACCACCATCCCCGAGGTGGCGACCGCGTACATCACCATCACGATGGAGGGCGGGATCAGGATGCCAAGGCCGCCCGCGGTCGCGATGGACCCTACGCCGAATTGCGGCGGATAGCCCTGCTTCACCATGGCCGGGATCAGGATGGACCCGACCGCCATTACCGTCGCAGGAGAGGAGCCGGAAATCGCGGCAAACATCGCGCAGGCCAGCACCGCCGCCACGCCCATGCCGCCATACCAGTGGCCCACCATCGCGGTGGCAAAGCGGATCATCCGCCGCGCCACGCCGCCATGCGTCAGGAAGTTGCCCGCAAGGATGAAGAACGGGATCGCCATGATCTCGAACTTCTCGATCCCAGTGAACAGTTTCAGCGCGATGCTGTCCATCGGGATTTCGGTAAAGGCGAACAGGAAGGAAAACACCGTCAGGCCAAGCGCGATCGATACGGGCATGCCGGTGATCAGCAAAAGCGCAAGTATCAGGAAGATGATGATCGCGGTCATGCCTTGCCCTCCGATGCGGCGGCGGCTTCGTCCTCGACGCCGTCAACGGCACCGACATCGTGATGGGCGATTTCGCCCGTTGTCAGGAACATCCACAGCGCCTGGATGAAGCGGAAGCACATCAGCGCGGACCCCAGCGGCACCGCGAGGTAGACGATCCACATCTTGATCTCCAGATCCGGAGAGATCTGGCCACCGTGATAGACGTGATAAACAAAATCCGTCCCGATCCAGACAAGGATGCCCGTGAACAGGATGCCGCCCGACATGGCGATTGCGGTGATGACGGTGCGCGCCGTGCCGGTCAGCCGCTGCGCAAGGATGTCCACGCCCACATGGATGCCGATCCGCACGCCATAGGCGGCGCCGAACTTGGCCATCCACACGAACAGATAGATGCAGGTTTCCTGCGCCCATGTCAGCCGGATGGAGTTGATGGCCTTGAAGGACGACCGTGCGGCATCCATCAGGGCGGGCATGTCATGGCTGCGGGCAAAGCCCACCATGTCGGCGGCAAGGCCGATGGAGAAACGGTGAACGACGGCCACGAAGATCAGCACGACCGCCACGGCCATGAGGATGGAGATGAGGGTTTCTTCGAGGCGGTCGAGGATGCGCAGGAACATGGCGGACCTCGGATGGTGGGGGCACCATGCGGCACCCCCGGATTGGCGTCAGTTGGTGGTGCCGAGCGCGTCATAGACCTTTTGCAGAAGGTCCGCGCCGATGCGGTCGGCCATTTCCTCATGCACGGGGCGCAGGGTTTCGTACCATTCGGCACGCTCTTCCTCGGTCAGTTCGTGGAATTCGGTCGTGCCGGCATCCATCATGGCCTGCAGGGCGCGGTCGTTCTCATCCTCGGCGATGCCATTGGCATATTCGGTCGCCTCGGTCATGGCGCGGTCCAGCCCTTCGCGCACATCGGCGGGCAGCCCGTCCCAGAACGCCTTGTTCACGATGACCGCATAGCCAAGATAGCCGTGCTGCGACAGGGTGGCGTGGGACTGCACCTCGTTCATGCGTTGGGTATACATGTTGGAGGGCGGGTTTTCCGTTCCGTCCACGACGCCGGTCTGCAGCGCCTGGTACACCTCGGAAAAGGCCATGACCTGCGGCACCGCGCCAAGCGCCTGCATCTGCGCTTCAAGGATCTTGGACGACTGGATGCGCATCTTCAGGCCAAGGAAATCGTCCGGTGTCACCAGCGGGCTGTTTGCCGACATGATCTTGAAGCCGTTATCCCAATAGGCAAGGCCGGTGATGCCCTTCGGCTCCAGCATGTCCAGAAGCTCGCGGCCCACGTCGCCCTCGGTGATCTTGCGCAGATCCTCGCGGCCGTTGAACAGCATCGGCAGGTCGAACAGTTCGAACTGCTGCACGCCCAAGGGGCCGAACTTCGCAAGCGAGGGGGCAAGCATCTGCACCGCGCCCAGCTGCAGGGCCTCCAGCTCTTCCTTGTCCTTGTAAAGCTGGCTGTTGGGATAGACTTCGACGCGCACCTTGCCGTCGGTATATTGCTCGGCCAGTTCCTTGAACTTCTCGGCGCCCTTGCCCTTGGGCGTGTCGGACGCCACGACGTGGCTGAACTTGATGACGATCGGGTCCTGCGCGAAGGATGGCAACGCGGTGGACAGGGCAATGATCGCGGCGCCTGCAAGGCGCGCGAAGTTGCGACGATTCAGCATGGTCTTCCTCCCGTTGATCCCGCCCTCCCCGGCGGGTCCTGTCATTTCTTGCCATGCGCGGCGCGGCGCAGCTATTGTGGGTTTCCGCAATAGGGAGATGCGGCAGCGTGGAAGATGATACCGGCAGTCGGGCCGCCCGCGCGGCAGCGGGCGACCCGTGGGTGCCGCAGGGACGGATCGCGCAGGGCCGCGGCCTTGACCTGCTGTCGCTGGTTCCGCTTGTCACGATCATCGCGCTGGTCACGCTGGTGGCCGGCGTCGTCTGGGCCGTCAGCCGGAACGAGGCGGCGCAGGCGCGCGTGAAGCTGGCCACCGATGCGCTTTGGGTCGAACAAACGCTGCGGTTCCAGATGTCGCTGGACGAGGACATGCTGGCGCGGCTGGCGCTGGAGGCCGCAGGCGGCACCCCGGAAGACATGCTGGACGCCCGGGCGCGGCTGCACCTTGCCAACAACCCCGAGGTGCTGTCGCTGGCATGGCACGATGCGGCGGGCCGGAGGGTGCGCGTTCTTCCGGGGGCAGGCGCGCCGGGCGATCCCTTGCTGATGGCGACGCTGGTGCAGTCGGGCGCGCGGCCCGCGCGTCCGGTTTACGGCGATGTCGCGCCCGACGGCACGGTGACGATGGCGCTTGCGGGGCATGACGGATTCCTGTCGGCAACCATTTCCCTGCCGCTTCTGCTGGACCGGCATGTGCCGTGGTGGATCGCGGAACAATACGGCGTGCGCATCTTCGGAACCGGCGGCCAGTCCTATG
The DNA here is from genome assembly GCF_004015795.1 of Falsirhodobacter deserti. GTDB lineage: Bacteria > Pseudomonadota > Alphaproteobacteria > Rhodobacterales > Rhodobacteraceae > Falsirhodobacter > Falsirhodobacter deserti. The sequence goes on from NZ_ML137219.1 coordinate 187,348, forward strand.
CGGAACGCCAGCGGCTGCAGCCAGCACCCGATGCCCCAACGCATGCGATCAGCTTCGATCCGCCCCTGCGCGGCACCTTCCTTGGCATCACCGCCTATGAGGCGCCCAAGGCGCTTCAGTCGGCGCTGCCGATGGGGGTCATCGCGGCACTGGCCGCCTTTGCGATCCTTGCGCTGCTGATCGTGCAGCGCAATGCCGACCGGCGGCGCGCGGCCGAAGACCGGTGGCGCGAGGAGACGGCCTTCCGCCGCTCGATGGAGGAAAGCCTGACCGTGGGCTTGCGGGCAAAGGATCACGAGGGGCGGGTGCTTTACGTGAACCCGGCCTTTTGCAACCTTGTCGGGCGCGATGCGCAGGATCTGGTCGGGCAGGTTCCGCCCATGCCCTATTGGGATCCCGAACACCTGCCCGAAACAGAGGCACGCCAGTTGCAACTGAAGGCGGGCGGGCGGATCCCGCGAAGCTTTCAGACGCGCTTTCTTCATCGTGACGGGCACGGCATCGACGTTCAGGTTTATGAAGCGCCCCTTGTGGATGCGCAGGGGGTTCATCGCGGCTGGATGGGGTCAGTCATCGACCTGACAGATCACAAGCGCGCCGAACGCATGGCCCGCGCGCAGGAAGACGCGCTGGCGCGCACGGGCCGGCTGGTGACGCTGGGCGAAATGGCCTCCACCCTTGCGCATGAATTGAACCAGCCCTTGTCGGCCATCGCCTCCTATGCTGCCGGCATGGCCAACCTGATGGAGCGGGATGACACCAACATCGCCCTGTTGCAGCAGGCGAACGGGAAGCTGGCGCGGCAGGCCGACCGGGCGGGCCAGATCATCCGCCACATCCAGGACCTGGTGAAGAAACGCGCCCCTTGCTTCGCCCCCACGCGGCTGGACGAGGTGGTGGCCGGAACCATCGGCTTTCTTTCGGCCGATGCACGCGCCCATCGGGTGGCCCTGCGGTCGCGGATCGATGCGGCGCCGGTGGTGGATGCCGACCGCGTGCTGCTGGAACAGGTGCTGATGAACCTGATCCGCAACGGAATGGAGGCGATGGCCGAAACACGCATGGCGGATGTGCTTTGCGTGCGGCTGGCCGAACAGGACGGGCAGGCCGTGATAGAGGTGGCCGATCGCGGCGCGGGCATCGCGCCCGACATCGCGGGCCGCCTGTTCGACGCTTTCGCGACAACGAAACCACAGGGGATGGGCATGGGGCTGAAGATCTGCCGGTCGATCATCGAACTGCATGGGGGGCGGCTTGACCATCGGCCAAACCCCGAAGGCGGCACGATCTTCCGAATCACGCTGCCGGTGCAGGCCGCACAGGACAACACGGATGCAGGCGAGGGGCCGACATGATCCACATCATCGACGACGAGGAGCCGATCCGCGATGCGCTGTCCTTCCTGTTCGCCTCTCGCGGGATCGAGGCGCAGGGCTGGCCCTCGGGCGAGGCGTTTTTGCAGGCGCAGCCCGTGACCCCCTGTTCCTGCATCATCCTTGATGTGCGCATGCCGGGTTTGGCCGGACCGGAGGTTTTCCAGCGGCTGAAGGCGGCAGGGCAGCAGGCCCCCGTGATCTTCCTGACCGGCCATGCGGACGTGCCCGTGGCGGTTGGCGCGCTGAAGGCCGGCGCGTTCGATTTTCTGGAAAAGCCGTTCAACGACAACCAGATCGTGGATCTGGCGCTGCGCGCCATTGCGCTGCATGAAAGCGCCTGCGCCGCCGCGCGGCATCACAAGGATCTGGCGGCCCGCCGCGCCAGCCTTTCCCCCCGCGAAGAGGAGGTGATGCAGCTGATGCTTTCAGGCGTGCCGAACAAGCAGATCGCGGACATCCTGCACATCGCCACCCGCACCGTGGAGGTGCATCGCGGCCGGGTTCTGGCCAAGATGGGCGCCCGCAATGGAATAGAGCTGGCCGTGATGCTGCCGCAGGATGCCCGCCGCTGATCACGCATCCCGCGGCGCGATGACCAGCCTCGGCATCGGCGGCCACGGGGCGGGGGGCAGGCGATCCGTCACCAGCCAATCCAGCGCCTCCAGCGGCGCGATCGAAACGCGGCTGCGATGCCCCAGCTTTGCGGCATGGGCCAGCGCCATCCGCCGCTCTGCCGCCTCGAACATGGCCGAGGCAAGCTCCGCCTCGCGCAGGTCGAAATTCGTCAGGCCCGCCGCCGCATCGATCGCAACCGGCGAGATGACGGCAACATCCACGCGGAAGCGGCGCAGCTGCGCCAGCGTCAGTTCGCCATAAACGCCTTGTCCGGCCTTGTCCGGCACGCCCCCCAGCAGCAGCGTGTCATGCGACGCCGCCAGCCGCCTTGCCACATGCAGCGAGTTTGTCAGGATGCGCAGATCCGGCCGCGCGGAAAGGGAACGGGCAAAGGCCGCAGTGGTCGATCCCGCATCGATCAGCAGGCTTGCCCCGCGTGGCAGCAACCGCGCGGCTTCACGCCCGATGGCAAGCTTTTCCGCCGGATGATCCTGAATCCGCGTCTGGAACGACGCCTCCGGATCGTCGGGGGCGGGCGCGATGACGGCCCCGCCGCGAACGCGCAGGATGTCGCCCGCCGCCGCCATTTCTTCCAGATCCGCCCGCAGCGTTTCGCGCGTCACCCCCGTGTCCCGCACAAGGTCGGAAATCGACACGCGCCCGCTGACGCCCAGCTTCTGACGGATCAGCTTGTGCCGTTCCACTCGCCACATTCCGGATCCTCCTTTTTCCCGGTGGTCCCAGCTTCGCCAAGGTTTGCCAAGTGGTTTCCGTTCCTGTCGTCAGGTCTTCGCAGAAGTGAATCAGCCCGGTCACATTCGTCATGTTACTGCCCCCACAGCGAATGCAGCACTGGCCAGACGGGTCCGGAACATCGGCATTTGCCAAATATTGCCAATGCCGCCGCAGCGGCACGACCGTGGACGCGAAAGGATCATTTCATGCCCCGCACGCTTCTTATTGCGACGGCCCTTGTGGCGCTGACGTCTTCGCCGCTTCTGGCGCAGGCCATCCCCGATGCCGAAAACCACCAGATCGCCACAAGGGCGATCGTTTGCATTGTTCCGGACCGCAGCGACCGGCCCGATATATAGGCGCTGCATCCGGCACCCGCTCACTTACTTTCAGGCTCATGTCGAGTTTCCTGTCAACGACAGGATTACCCTTCTGGCCGAATTATCATTACGTTAGTGAAGGTTCTTGATATCCGCGCATAAGATATCCTCCATGGCCCGCTCGGCTCTCCATCCCATGATGGGGAAATGCCGCGCATGGCACCAACGCCGCATCCGACGTTCCGGCGGCCCCGCTGCCGATGCCGATGCCGATGCCGGAAGGAGGCGAATGTGCCTAGGGCTTGAAAGAGGGGGTGAACGTGCCCCTCGCCGGCAGCGACGCGCCGGATGCCGCCTTCGCGTTCTTTCGATACGGGTACGCCCAAATGGACCGCGTGTGGAACAGGTTCGGCTGTCTTCCTGCCGCGGATGTGGGGGTGGCTGATCCCGCCTGTCCCGAGATCTTTGCCACGTTCGAGGATAGCATGAAGTTCGCGCGCAGCCGCGGCCCGGCCCTGAATGGCCGCTAATCTCCAAGGTGAGCCAGTTTGGGCTGACGGGGCAGGCGAGCGCCGGCGATGCGCTTCCTTACACCGCGAGGAAGCCGCCATCCACCGGCAGAACCGCGCCCGTCAGCATCCGCGCATCGTCCGACAGCAGCATCGCGATGGCGTCTGCAACCTCTTCCGCCTCGGCGAAGCGGTTGAGGGGGTGGCGCACCATCATCGGTTCTGCCTTGGCGGGCTCGCTCCATGCCTCGGCGGCCAGTTCCGTCAGGGTGATGGTGGGGGCAACGCAGTTCACGCGGATGTTGTGGGGGCCAAGCTCCCGCGCCAGAACGCGGCTGGCGCCTTCCAGCCCCGCCTTGGACGCGGCATAGCAAAGGTGATCGGGAAAACCGCGATGCCCCGCGATGGAAGTGATGTTGACGATCGCGCCGCCGCCGCCCGCCTCAACACGGGCGCGGGCGAATTCCTGGCAGGTGATAAGGGCCGCGCGCAGGTTGATACCCAGAACCGCCTCATACCCGTCATCGGTCATGTCGAAGGTGCTTTGCAGCACGTTGATGCCGGCGCTGTTGATCAGGAAGTCCGCCGTTCCCGCCTTTGCCATCGCATCGCGGGTGGCGGCTGCGTCCTGAAGGTCCACGGCGATGGATTGGCCGCCGATCTCGGCCCGCAGGCTTTCAAGGTCCGATGCGGTTCGCGACAGGGCGATCACCTCGGCCCCGCGTGCAGCCATGGCCTTTGCGCAGGCGCGGCCGATACCCTTGCCAGCGCCCGTGATGATGACGCGCTTACCCGTGAATTGCATTGTCGTCTCCGCTGGAAGGTTCGGCATCGCGAAGCGCGCGGGCCGTGGATTGAAGGGTCAGGAAACCTTCGAAGCGCTGGCCATGCCGCGCCGCAAAGGAGGGGGAGGGCGCGCAGCGCGAGGCGATGCGCGACATCGCGGGCATGGCGGTCTGCAGATCGGGATAGGCCCGTGCCGCCACCGCCCCCAGCATGGCCGAGCCAAGCAGAACGGGTTCGGCGCAATCCGTCACCTCGACCTCCAGCCCGGTGGCGTCGGCAAGGATCTGCCGCGTCAGGGGATGGGCCGCCGCCCCGCCGGAAACCGAGATAGTGGAAACCGGCGCGCCATATTCGGCCTGCGTGGCGATGATCTGGCGCAGGCCATAGCCCAGCCCGCACACCCCCGCGACATACAGCGCCACAAGCGAGGCGATATCCTGCTCCATCCCCATCCCCAGGATCACCGCCCGCGCATGCGGATCGGCAAAAGGGGCGCGGTTGCCAAGAAATTCGGGCACGACATGCAGTCCATCGGCCAGGCGCACGGTTTCGGAAAGGCCGCCCGCCAGTTCCACGGCACGGTCGGCCAGCCAATGCGGCAGGCCGATGCCGGCCTCCTGCGCAAGGGCCTCGGCCTCGGCACGGGCGGGGTGCAGGTTCAGAAGGCGGGCGATGGCTGCGCCGGCGGCGGATTGCCCGCCCTCGTTCAGCCACATCCCCGGAACCATCGCGGAATAATATGGCCCCCAGACGCCCGGCACGAAAACCGGATCGCGCGTGGTGGTCATCGTGCAGGACGATGTGCCGAACACATAGCCAAGGCAGGCGGTCGCATCGCCGCCCGCGGCCACGGTGCCGACGCCGCCCGCATGGGCATCGATCAGCCCCGCAGCAACGGCGGTGCCGGCGGGCAGGCCCAGATCGGCCGCGGCCTGCGCGGTCAGGCCCGAACCCAAGGCAGTTCCGGGGGGAACAACCTCGGTGCCGATACGGGCGAACCCTTCATCCGCCAGATCGCCAAGGCCGATGGCACGGAAATAATCGGCGTCCCACCGCCCTTCATGGGCAAGATAGGTCCATTTGCAGGTGACGGTGCAGGACGACCGCGCCGCCGCACCCGAGGCTTTCCATGTCAGGAAATCCGTCAGGTCGAAGAAATGCGCGGCGTTGGCATAAACCGCCGGCAGGTTTTCCTTCAGCCACAGCAGCTTCGGCGTCTGCATCTCGGGCGAGATGCGCCCCCCGACATAGCGCAGCACCGCATGCTTGCCCGCGTTGATGCGCGCGGCCTGTTCCAGCGCGCGGTGATCCATCCAGACGATGATGTCACGTTCGGGGTGGGCGGGATCGCCAACCGGCTGCCCTTCCACCACAAGCGAGCAGGTGGCGTCGAAGCCGATGCCCTTCACCTGCGCGGCATCAAGCCCCCGCATCGCCGCCCGGACCGAGGCGCAGACCGCCTGCCAGACCTGCGTGCTGGATTGTTCGACATGCGCGCCCTGAACATGCATGTCGATATCGTGCTTTGCGGTGGCCAGCAGCGTGCCCGCCGCGTCGAACACACCCGCGCGGGCCGATCCGGTTCCGACATCAACGCCAATGAACATCTTACATCCGTGCGAAGTTCGTGGGCATGATGATCAGGTCGCGCACCGTCACCGTACGCTTGCGCGTCAGCATGTATTCGACGGCGTCGGCCACTTCCTCGGGGTCCATCAGGCTGCCCGATTCCTTGGCCTTGCGCAGGTTCTCCTCGGGCCAGTCGGCCAGCAGGGCGGACACCACAGGGCCGGGGGACACTTGCGCCACGCGCACGCCATGCGGGATCATCTGGCGGCGCACACCCTGCACGAAGCTGGTGATCGCCCATTTGGAGGCGGAATAGACCGGCTCCCACTCTGCCGGGAAGTGCCCCGCGATGGAGCAGGTGACGATGATGTCGCCCGTCTTGCGGCCCATCATGTGCGGGATCACGGCGTGGACGTTCTTCATCACCGCGTTGATGTTCAGGTTCAGCATCCGGTCGATGGCTGCGGGCGTCGTGTCCACCAGATCGCCGCCGATATAGCTGCCGGCGTTGCAATAAAGGATGTCGATGTGATCGACCTTCGACAGGATCTCGGGCACCATCGCGTTGCAGCTTTCGGCATCCAGCAGGTTCGTCACCTGCGGGATGGCGCGGTCGCCCAGCTTGGCCACGACCGCCTGCAGTGCGGTTTCGTCCCAGTCGACCATGACAACCGTGGCGCCGCGTTCCAGCAGACGCTCGGTCGTGGCAAGGCCGATGCCCGAAGCGGCGCCGGTGATGACGGCGATCTTGCCGTTCAGGGATACAGACATGTTCTTCTCCGACATTCAGCGCCACTCGCGCCCGATATAGATGGCCAGAAGGATGATGAGGCCCTTGATCACGTCCTGCATGTAGGGGTTGATCCCCATCAGGTTCAGGCCATTGTTCAGGATGCCCAGAAGGATTGCGCCGATCAGCGTGCCAAGGATCAGCCCGCGCCCGCCCGCGATGGCCGTGCCACCCAGAACGACGGCGGCGATCGCATCAAGCTCGAACCCCACGCCGGCGTTCGGCTGGCCCGACATCAGGCGGCCCGTCAGGATGATCGCGGCCAGCGCGGCGGTAAGGCCCGAGATGGCATACACCGCCAGTTTCACGCGCTGCGTCTTCACGCCCGACAGCTTGGCGGCAAGTTCGTTCCCGCCGATGGCATAAACGTGGCGGCCAAAGGCCGTGCGCTGCAACAGAACCCAGGCAAGCGCATAGATGATGACCATGGCGATCACCGGCACCGGCACGATGCCGATGCGCCCAACGCCGAACCACGAAATCCACGACGGAATGCCCGAGATCGGATACCCCCCCGAATAGATCAGCCCAAGGCCCCGCGCCATGCCCATCGTGGCCAGTGTCACGATGATGGCGGGCATCCGGCCCCAGGCCACAAGGAAGCCGTTGAAGATCCCCAGCACCACGCCCACGCCGATGCCTGCCAACAGGCCGACCCAGCCGGGCATGCCCATGTTCACCATCAGACCGGCCGCGATCGTGCCGGCCAGCGCCATGACAGCGCCCACCGACAGATCGATCCCGCCCGTCAGGATCACGAAGGTCATCCCGACCGCAAGGATCGCGATGATCGAAACCTGCCGCAGCACGTTGAAGATGTTCGACACCGAAAAGAAGTTGTCGCTGGCAAAACCCATCAGCACCGACACCACGATCAGGCCGATCAGCGGCAGGGCCAGCGGCGAATGGATCATGCGGCGCAGATCGAAGCCGCGGCCGGCTGTTGCCTCATGCGACATTGCGGGTCCTCCCCGTGGTGGCGTGCGTCATGATTTCCTCTGAGTTGATGTGATCGCCCTCCACCGTCGCCACGATCCCGCCCGACCGGAACACGCAGACGCGGTCGGACATGCCGATCACCTCGGGCAGTTCGGACGAGATCATGATGATCGAGTGGCCCTGCGCCGTGTATTCGCGCATCAGGGCATAGATTTCCGCCTTGGCGCCGACATCGATGCCGCGCGTAGGCTCGTCGAAGATCAGAACGCGGGTCTGGTGGTTCAGCCAGCGCGCGATGACGACCTTCTGCTGGTTGCCGCCCGAAAGCGTGTCCAGCCGCGCATCGGGCCCCTGCGCCTTCACGCGCACCTGCTTCATCGCGTCCTGCGTGGCGGCGCGTTCGGCCTTCAGGTCGATGAACCAGTGGCCCTTGCGATACTTGCCGTAATTGTTGATCGAGATGTTCTGCAGGATGGAGAAGCTGGTGATCAGCCCCTGTTCCTTCCGGCTTTCGGGCAGAAGGCCGATACCCTGCATCAACCCTTCGGCCGGATCGCGGAAACGGGTTTCGGTGCCGTTCACGCGCAGCTTGCAGCGCGTGGCGGGATAAGCGCCCAGCATGGCCAGCGCCGTTTCGGTGCGCCCCGATCCGACAAGACCGGCAAAGCCAAGGATTTCCCCCTGACGCAGCTGGAACGACGACAGCGGGCCGTCCTTGCGAAGCTGCACCTCCTCGCAGTCCAGCACGACAGGCGCGCTTTTGGCGATGGCGGGTTTCGGCGGGAAGCTGTTTTCGATCCGCCGCCCGACCATCATTTCCACCAACCGGTCGGTATCCGTATCGGCCACGTCGCAGGTGGCCACGTAATTGCCGTCGCGCAGGACCGTGATGCGGTCGCAAATCTCGAAAATCTCTTCAAGGTGATGAGAGATGAAGACGATGGCCACGCCCTGCTTGCGCAATTCGCGCATGACCTTGAACAGGTGCTCCACCTCGGACGGGGTCAGGGTGGCAGTGGGTTCATCCAGCACAAGGATCCGCGCTTCAAGCGACAGGGCCTTGGCGATCTCCACGAATTGCTGTTCAGCCACCGAAAGGCGCCCGATCGGCACGTCCAGCGGCAGGGACACGTCCAGCCTGCGCAGGATTTCCTGCGCGCGGTTGCGCATGGCGCGCGTGTCCAGAAGGCCAAGACGCGTCTTCATCTCGCGTGCAAGAAACATGTTCTCGACCGCGTTCAGATAAGGAATCAGGCTGAATTCCTGAAAGACGATGCCGATGCCGGCCTCGATCGCTTCGTCGTAATCGGCGAACTGGCGTTCCTGCCCATCCACGCGGATGGTGCCTTCGGTGGGCTGCAGGATGCCGCTGACGATCTTCATCAGCGTGGACTTGCCCGCACCGTTTTCACCAAGCAGGGCATGCACTTCGCCCCCGCGGACCGTCAGGTCTACGCCGTGCAGCACCTCGACGGGGCCGAAGCTTTTCTTGATGCCGTTCAGTTCCAGCATGGGCTGCCTCCGGTTGAAGTGGCACCGCCCTGAAGGGGCGGTGCCGGTGGCCGATTACCAGGCGAAATCGGCTGCGTTTTCGGAATCAACGACGCGCACGTCGATCGGAACCTCGGCCGGAACGACGCGGGCGCCCCAGGTTTGCGCCAGCGCCATCGCCAGGCCCACGCGAACCTGATCGCGCGGGAACTGCGCCGTGGTTTCGATGAACGGCCCGCCATCGGCGATTGCCTTCACGGCTTCGGGCGCACCATCGACCGAGGTCAGCTTGATGTCGCGGCCCGAGCCCTGGATCGCCGCAAGCGCACCCATCGCGCCGCCATCGTTGACCGAGAAGATGCCCGCGAGGTTCGGGTGCGACTGGATCATGTTTTCAACCACGCCCAGTGCGACCGAACGGTCCTGGCGGCCGTTCTGCGTGTCGACCAGCTCGATCCCTTCGTATTCCTCAAGCGCGGCCTTACAGCCTTCAACACGCTCCAGGATCGGAACGACGGGGATGCCGTCAAGGATCGCGACTTCGCCTTCGCCGCCCAGTTCATCGGCAAGATACTTGCACGACATGTAGCCGGCATCGCGGTTCTTCGAACCGACGAAGGTATCGACGGGGCCGTTGGCCTGTGCGTCAACGGCAACCACGATCACGTCCTGCGCCTTGGCCATCCGAACGGCGGCTTCCACGCCGGCGCTGTCGGTGGGGTTCAGCAGCAGGATGTCGATGTCCTGCTGAAGCATGTCCTCGACGTCCGAGATCTGCTTGGCAACATCATGGGCCGCGTCGGTCACCACGACTTCGGCACCGATGCTTTCGGCCGCGTCCCGCAGCGCTTCCTGCATCGACACGAAATAGGGGTTGTTCAGTTCCTGGAACGACATCCCGATCTTCAGGCCATCCTGTGCCATTGCCGGTGCGGCGACCGACAGGGCAAGCGCCATGGCCGAGGCCGTGCGAAGTGTTTTCTTCATTCGAAAGTTCCTCCCTTATGTGCAGTGACGGGCATGGTTTGCCCGGCGTCGGACGGCATCGTCCGAACAGGTTGTTCCCGAAGCGTGAATGCGCCGTTGGCGGCAAAGGTCGCGCGAAACTGCGAAGGCGACATGCCTTTCAGCTTCAGGAAATGGCGGTTGAAATTGGACAGGTTGCCGAAACCCACCTGATAGCAGATTTCCGAAACCTTGATGTCGGGCCGCGTCAGCAGCATCTGGCAGGCCAGATCCACGCGCAGCTGGTTCTTGTATCGCACCAGCGTCGATCCGGTATGGCGCTTGAAGGCGCGGGAAAAGGCGCTTGGGCTTTGGCCGACCAGATCGGCCAGTTCCTTTTCATCCACGCTTTCGGTCAGATTCTCGCGCAGGTGGGCGATGGCGCGGTTCACGCCGCATTGCGTCTGCTTGCCCAGATCAAGCTCATAGCTCAGGCTGGCCAGCACCTCGGGGTCGGGCGCGGCGGCAAGATGGCCAAGGATCTGCCAGAACAGCGCGATGCGCACCATGCCCTGCGCCTCGATCAGGCGCGTCATCAGGGGGCGGACGGCATCGCTGGTTGCCGCATCGAACAAAAGGCCGCGGCGGCTGCGGTCCAGCAGGGGGCGCATCGCCTCCGTTTCGGGAATGTTGGCGCAGGCGTTTTCGATGAAGCTTTCGGGAAATTGAATCACGAGAGAGCGGGCGCTGACGCTTTCCCCCGCTGCCACGTCCGAAATCCAGTTCTGCGGCAGGTTCGGGCCCGTCATGATCAACTGGCCGGGACCGAACGTTCCGGCAAAATCGCCCACGTAGAATTTGCCCGAGGTGGCGACAACAAGGTGAATTTCATATTCGGGATGATAATGCCACCGCACCGTCCGGAACGGATAGCCGTGCATCCAGGCCGCAAAGCTTTCACCCTTGCGAATATGCACAAGTTCCAGGTCGGGTTGCATCACGTCTCCTCCAGCCCCCGCAGCGCCGCCCCCTCCGGTATTGCCACGAGTGCCGGAAACAATAGCCACTAAACGTCCCCACCTCTACATCATGGGGAAGGTCAGAATGATACTTTTTTGCGCGCCCCGCAAGAGGAAGTGGGCAGCAGACGCGACATATCGGCCCACAAGGCCCTGACCTTGGGGAAAAAGGTCAGGGCCCGCCATGCAGATCAGCAGGGGCTCGTGTCAGTCAGGCATCACGATCTGAAGCTTCACATCCGTCTCGCGCGCCTCGACCGCGCGATCAAAGGCGGCGATGCTGTCATCGAACGGAAGGGAGGCGGTGATCAGGGGTTTCAGGTCCACCTTGCCCGAAGCCATCAGCGCGATGGCGCGGTCATAGACGTTGGCATAGCGGAACACGGTTTCCACCCGAAGTTCGCGCGCCTGAAGGCCGACGATATCCACCGGCACCGGATCGACGGGCATCCCGACCAGCACGATGGCACCGCCCGGCCGCGCAAGGTTTGCCATGTTCAGGATGGCCGGCGCCGCGCCCGAGCATTCGAAAACGATATCCGCGCCCCAGCCATCCGTCGCCGCCGCCACCGCATCGGGAAGCGAGGTTTCGCGGATGTTCACTGTTTCGATCCCGTCATAGGCGCCGATGATATCCAGCTTCGGCTGCGCCAGATCCGCCACGATCACCCGGGCGCATCCACCCGCCAGCGCCGCCAGCGCCACCATCATGCCGATCGGACCGGCCCCGGTGACCACCGCCGTGTCGCCCGGCTGGATGCGCGCGCGCAGCGCCGCCTGCATGCCGATGGCAAAGGGTTCGACCATCGCGCCTTCGGCAAAGCTGACACTTTCGGGCAGCTTGTAGACAAAGGCGGCAGGGTGGATCACCTCGGGCGTCAGGCAGCCGTGGATCGGGGGCGTGGCCCAGAACCGCACCGACGGATCAACGTTATAGATGCCCAGCTTGGACGCGCGGGAGGTGGGGTCGGGGATTCCCGGCTCCATGCAGACGCGGTCGCCGGGGGCAAGGCCCGTCACCTCGGCCCCGCACTCGATGACCGTTCCCGAAGCTTCGTGGCCCAGCACCATCGGTTCGTTAACGACGAAATGGCCGATCTTGCCATGGGTGTAATAGTGCACGTCCGACCCGCAGATCCCCACGGTGTGGACCTTGATGCGAACGTCCTTCGGGCCAAGCTGCTGCGGCAGATCGATCTCGCGCAGGGCCAGCTTGTCCTTCTCCTCCAGAACCAGTGCCTTCATCACCAAATCCTCCTGTTCTTTGCCGTGTGCTGCCGCGTTGCGGGGGTAATGTAAAAGGGAATCCGCAGCCGAAAGACGGAAAAGATCGAAACGGGAAAAATCGTATCGGCACCCGCAGGATTCATGCGCATCAACCGGAAGAAGAACACCGTGCGGGCCGTTCTGCCGCAGTGCACGAAGACATCCTGCACCGCGCGGATGCCGGTGCGGCTTATTCAGGCGCATCTCCACTTCGGCGGGGAATGAAACAACCGGGAATTGCAAAAGCAAATCGTTAACAGATAGTTACCTGACGATGTGGCCAGGTCGAACTGAAAACGCGCCCAATTTCTGGTCGCCGTGTGTCGGGGTGGTACCCCAGTGACAGGATTACGATTTTGCTTATGCGTTCTGCCGCCGCTTCCTTCCCACGCCGGATTTCGGCCCCGCCGCATATGGCGGCGAGGGGTCTATCCTGCTTCCCGCGTACCAACTGACAAGGTCGATTGTGGCGACGGCCTTTCCAGCGGCACCACGAACTGGAACGACGACATCATCTTTGTCGGGGCGGGGAACGATGCCGTCCTTGCCGGCCATGGCCACACGGCGCGTAAGGTTCTGAAAGCCTTCGAGGTGCGGGCACTGGCCTGGTGAAACGGAACGACGCGCGGATTACCCGGATCCGCGCGTCGATCAAATCATAATCACATAATCCCGGTTATCGTCATGTTGAGCGCGCCATGGCGAGCGCTATTTCCAACTGCGACTTCTGTTTGAATGCAATGACTTGTTCAAACGGGAGATCGCAGAGTGGGCACCTCATATTCGCAGCTGATCATTGAGGAACGCAAGAAGATCGAGCGCTGGAGACATGCGAAGGTCTCGGTCGAGGAGATGGCGCGAGTGCTGAAGCGCCACCGCTCGACCATCTTCCGCGAGATCCGGCGCAACTACTACCACGATGCGGACATGCCGAAGGTGCGTGGCTACTTCGCGATGGCGGCGCAGATCCGCACGGCCGACCGTCGCGCCCGCCAGCGCAAGCTGATCCGACATCCGCAACTCTGTCGTCGGATCGTGGACCATGTCACCTCCGGCTGGACACCGGAACAGATTGCTGGCCGCCTGCGCCTCGAGAACGCCCGCCCCCGTGCCTGCCAGGAGACGATCTATCGCTACATCTACGGCCGCGAAGGTATGAAGCAGGAGCTGTGGTGGTATCTGCCCACCCACCGCAAGTCGCGCCGACCACGACGTGGTCGCAGGCCTCGCATCTCGAAGTTTCATCGAGATGTCAGCATCCTGTTCCGACCCGAAGCCGTGGCGCAGCGAAAGGAGTTCGGCCATTGGGAGGGTGATTTGATCCTGTTCCGGCAAACCTTCGGCCAACAGAACCTCACCTCGTTGGTCGAGCGCACGACCCGCTTCGCGGTCCTGCTGAAGAACGACAGCAAGCGTAGCACCCCGGTCATGGCGAAGATCGCAACCTTGCTGCGCGACCTGCCGCATCACGCCCGCAGATCCATCACCTTCGACCGTGGCACCGAGTTCGTCTCATGGCCGCACTTGCAGGCCGAGATCGGCACCGCCAGCTGGTTCTGCGATCCCTCCGCACCTTGGCAGAAAGGATCCGTAGAAAACGCCAATCGCCGCACCCGCCGCTGGCTGCCCCGCGACATCGACATCCGCCAGGTCACCGAGCCGGACCTCCGCGCGCTCTGCGATCGCCTCAACGCCACGCAAATGCCTCGGATGGAGAACGCCCGCCGAAGCCTTCCGGCAGAAGATGCTGGAAAGCAGGAGATGACCGCCCTACCCTCATCGCAACAGAAGTCGCACTTCAAATGGCGCCCACCACCGGTCCGGCAAGGTCGGCCACGATGCAAACCTTGCCGGCCCTGCTCAGCCAGTCTTGGACGATTTCGCCTTCGGAAGTTCGATGTTGATCTCAAGGCTCGACATCTGGTCACCGCGTTCCATGCGCACCTCGACATCCTTTTCGCCGATCGGGACGTATTTCCGGATCGCCTCTACGATGTCGCGCTGCAGCATCGGCAGGTAGTCGGCCTCTCCGGCACCGCCGCTGCTGCGTTCATGGGCAAGAAGGATCTGCAGCCGATCCTTCGCCAGTTGCGCACTTTTGGGCTGGGGCCGTTTGCGGACAAAGCTGAACAGGTTCATGATGCACGCCCGAACAGCCGCTGGAACAGGCCGGGGCGCGGCTCGCCCACGATGCGCATTTCGACCTGCGTGCCGGTCAGGCGGGACACGGCATCCTCATAGGCCTGGGCGGCGGCGGACGGTCCGTCCAGCACGACGGGCGTGCCCACGTTCGATGCCTTCAGGATCGCCTTGCTTTCCGGGATGACGCCCAGCAGCGGCACCGCGAGGATTTCCAGCACATCCTCCACCGTCATCATCTCGCCGTTGTCGACGCGTGCCTGGTCATAACGGGTCAGCAGGACCTGCGCCTTGATCGGTTCGGCACCCTCGGTTTCGGCACGTTTCGTCTGGCTGCTCAGCAGTCCAAGAACGCGGTCGCTGTCGCGCACGGAGGACACTTCGGGATTGGTCACGACCACCGCCTCATCGGCGAAATACATCGCCATCTGGGCACCACGCTCGATCCCGGCCGGGCTGTCGCAGATGATATAGTCGAACTCTGCCTTCAGCTCTTTCAGGATTTCCTCGACGCCCTCTTTTGTCAGGGCATCCTTGTCGCGCGTCTGAGAGGTGGGCAGGATCGACAGCGTGTCCAGCCGCTTGTCCTTGATCAGCGCCTGCTTCAGCTTGGCATCGCCCTGAATGACGTTGATGAAATCGAAAACGACGCGCCGTTCGCAGCCCATGATCATGTCAAGGTTGCGCAGGCCCACGTCGAAGTCGATCACGACCGTCCTGAAGCCCTGCTTGGCCAGACCCGCCGAGATCGCCGCGGAAGAGGTTGTCTTGCCGACGCCCCCCTTCCCCGAAGTGATCACGATGACCCGCCCGAGGGGCGGCTTTTCAGTGGCTTCCGTCGTCATGCGATCACCTCCATTCGAAGTTTCTCGTCCTCTAGGTAAATATGCGTGCAGCGTTGCCGCGCCGCATCCTCTATCGCCTCATTTGTCTGGTAAAGACCGGCAATGGCAACCAGTTCGGCGTTCAGGCTTTGGCAGAAGATATGCGCGCCCTCGTCGCCATGACATCCGGCCATCGCGCGCCCGCGCAGGGTGCCATAGACATGGATGTTTCCTGCCGCGACCAGTTCGGCCCCCGAGGCGACGGAACCGATCACCGTCAGGTCCCCGTGTTCGGCCACCACCATCTGCCCCGACCGGATGGGAGAGCGGATGACCTTGTTCTTCAGCGGGCGCGGCACCTCGGCCGTGGGGGCGGCGGGTCCGGGGTCGGCCGGCAGCGGGGCGTCGCGGCCCGCGCTCAGCGTGATCAGGCCCAGTGCCTGCAGATCGGCTGCACCGATGCCTGCGGCGTTCTGCACCCCGAAAACCCGCAATTCCCGCTTGCGCAGGCTGTCCACCAGATCGCGGATGCGGCCCGCGTCGCGAAAGCCGCCGGTATTGGCGAAATCCAGCACGATCGGCGCACCGGAAAAAAATTGTGGCGATCTGCCCAACTGTTCGTCAAGCTGCTCAAAGAAAAGATCGTCCGCACGCTCGGCATCGATGCGAAGCGTCAGTGCAGTCAGGAAGCGACCGCGTACCTGAAACGCGGCTACCGTTGCCGGCGCGGGGTCATGCCGGGCCCGGGCGTATCGATCTGACACGTCGAAACTCTGCTCCTGCGTTGTGGCGGATCCACTCCGCTCTTACTTGATATGCACTCTCACGAAACGGCGGTCGCACAAAAGAAGCCGCTCGCGTCTTCAGCAGGAACCCGCCAACTTGTAAAGTCCGATGCACCATATCGAAGCCAGAAATTCCGTTCCAGCCATAGTTCGCGGTCCAAGCCGCCGCACACCCGCGTTGCCGGCAGGAAATCCGGCGAAAGGTTTCTTCTGGGCTGTCGATCAGAACCTATTGTTAACTTTGATTCGGTATGTCTCTTGATGTCGTTTGGAGCCAAGGGACAACGACTCGACCACTCACGAAGGGGTTTACGATGAACATCCGTGCTGACCTTCCGCCGACGCGGGCCGAGGCGGAGGCCGCGCTTGCGGTTTTGCGCCACTATACGGCCAACGCGACGGAGGATGACGTTGCCGCGCTGCAGCTTCCCGCGGTTCTTCGCGCTTATCCGGAGCTGAGCCGCGCTTATCCTGCGGGTTTCACGGCCGATGCGGCCTACCGCGCGACGCTTCCCGATCTGCAGAACGGCCCGTCCAGCCTGATCGTGGGGGCGCAGGCCGTCATCCAGCATGTGGGCATTTCCAACTT
>NZ_ML137219.1:204054-257933 GCF_004015795.1 Falsirhodobacter deserti
CGATCTCCGGCACCGCCGCTGCTGCGTTCATGGGCAAGAAGGATCTGCAGCCGATCCTTCGCCAGTTGCGCACTTTTGGGCTGGGGCCGTTTGCGGACAAAGCTGAACAGGTTCATGATGCACGCCCGAACAGCCGCTGGAACAGGCCGGGGCGCGGCTCGCCCACGATGCGCATTTCGACCTGCGTGCCGGTCAGGCGGGACACGGCATCCTCATAGGCCTGGGCGGCGGCGGACGGTCCGTCCAGCACGACGGGCGTGCCCACGTTCGATGCCTTCAGGATCGCCTTGCTTTCCGGGATGACGCCCAGCAGCGGCACCGCGAGGATTTCCAGCACATCCTCCACCGTCATCATCTCGCCGTTGTCGACGCGTGCCTGGTCATAACGGGTCAGCAGGACCTGCGCCTTGATCGGTTCGGCACCCTCGGTTTCGGCACGTTTCGTCTGGCTGCTCAGCAGTCCAAGAACGCGGTCGCTGTCGCGCACGGAGGACACTTCGGGATTGGTCACGACCACCGCCTCATCGGCGAAATACATCGCCATCTGGGCACCACGCTCGATCCCGGCCGGGCTGTCGCAGATGATATAGTCGAACTCTGCCTTCAGCTCTTTCAGGATTTCCTCGACGCCCTCTTTTGTCAGGGCATCCTTGTCGCGCGTCTGAGAGGTGGGCAGGATCGACAGCGTGTCCAGCCGCTTGTCCTTGATCAGCGCCTGCTTCAGCTTGGCATCGCCCTGAATGACGTTGATGAAATCGAAAACGACGCGCCGTTCGCAGCCCATGATCATGTCAAGGTTGCGCAGGCCCACGTCGAAGTCGATCACGACCGTCCTGAAGCCCTGCTTGGCCAGACCCGCCGAGATCGCCGCGGAAGAGGTTGTCTTGCCGACGCCCCCCTTCCCCGAAGTGATCACGATGACCCGCCCGAGGGGCGGCTTTTCAGTGGCTTCCGTCGTCATGCGATCACCTCCATTCGAAGTTTCTCGTCCTCTAGGTAAATATGCGTGCAGCGTTGCCGCGCCGCATCCTCTATCGCCTCATTTGTCTGGTAAAGACCGGCAATGGCAACCAGTTCGGCGTTCAGGCTTTGGCAGAAGATATGCGCGCCCTCGTCGCCATGACATCCGGCCATCGCGCGCCCGCGCAGGGTGCCATAGACATGGATGTTTCCTGCCGCGACCAGTTCGGCCCCCGAGGCGACGGAACCGATCACCGTCAGGTCCCCGTGTTCGGCCACCACCATCTGCCCCGACCGGATGGGAGAGCGGATGACCTTGTTCTTCAGCGGGCGCGGCACCTCGGCCGTGGGGGCGGCGGGTCCGGGGTCGGCCGGCAGCGGGGCGTCGCGGCCCGCGCTCAGCGTGATCAGGCCCAGTGCCTGCAGATCGGCTGCACCGATGCCTGCGGCGTTCTGCACCCCGAAAACCCGCAATTCCCGCTTGCGCAGGCTGTCCACCAGATCGCGGATGCGGC
This sequence comes from Falsirhodobacter deserti, assembly GCF_004015795.1. Classification (GTDB taxonomy): domain Bacteria; phylum Pseudomonadota; class Alphaproteobacteria; order Rhodobacterales; family Rhodobacteraceae; genus Falsirhodobacter; species Falsirhodobacter deserti. The sequence goes on from NZ_ML137219.1 coordinate 205,530, forward strand.
CCGCGTCGCGAAAGCCGCCGGTATTGGCGAAATCCAGCACGATCGGCGCACCGGAAAAAAATTGTGGCGATCTGCCCAACTGTTCGTCAAGCTGCTCAAAGAAAAGATCGTCCGCACGCTCGGCATCGATGCGAAGCGTCAGTGCAGTCAGGAAGCGACCGCGTACCTGAAACGCGGCTACCGTTGCCGGCGCGGGGTCATGCCGGGCCCGGGCGTATCGATCTGACACGTCGAAACTCTGCTCCTGCGTTGTGGCGGATCCACTCCGCTCTTACTTGATATGCACTCTCACGAAACGGCGGTCGCACAAAAGAAGCCGCTCGCGTCTTCAGCAGGAACCCGCCAACTTGTAAAGTCCGATGCACCATATCGAAGCCAGAAATTCCGTTCCAGCCATAGTTCGCGGTCCAAGCCGCCGCACACCCGCGTTGCCGGCAGGAAATCCGGCGAAAGGTTTCTTCTGGGCTGTCGATCAGAACCTATTGTTAACTTTGATTCGGTATGTCTCTTGATGTCGTTTGGAGCCAAGGGACAACGACTCGACCACTCACGAAGGGGTTTACGATGAACATCCGTGCTGACCTTCCGCCGACGCGGGCCGAGGCGGAGGCCGCGCTTGCGGTTTTGCGCCACTATACGGCCAACGCGACGGAGGATGACGTTGCCGCGCTGCAGCTTCCCGCGGTTCTTCGCGCTTATCCGGAGCTGAGCCGCGCTTATCCTGCGGGTTTCACGGCCGATGCGGCCTACCGCGCGACGCTTCCCGATCTGCAGAACGGCCCGTCCAGCCTGATCGTGGGGGCGCAGGCCGTCATCCAGCATGTGGGCATTTCCAACTTCCGCCTGCCGATCCGGTACCGGCTGAAGGATGGCGGGGATGTGGTTCTGGAAACCTCGGTCACCGGCACCGTCAGCCTTGAGGCGGAAAAGAAGGGCATCAACATGAGCCGCATCATGCGGTCCTTTTATGCCCATGCCGAGCGTGACTGCTCGCTTGAAGTGATCGAGCACGCGCTGGAGGATTACAAGCGCGACCTTGGCAGCTTCGATGCGCGCATCCAGATGCGGTTTTCCTTCCCCGCGCGCGTGCACTCGCTGCGGTCGGGGCTGACGGGGTGGCAGTATTACGACATCGCGCTGGAACTGGTGGACGTGGCCGGCCAGCGCAAGAAGATGATGCATCTCGACTATGTTTACTCCTCCACCTGCCCGTGTTCGCTGGAACTGTCCGAACATGCCCGCCAAACGCGGGGGCAGCTTGCCACGCCCCATTCGCAGCGGTCCGTCGCGCGCCTGTCGGTGGAAATGACGGGCGACCGGCTGTGGTTCGAGGATCTGATCGCGCTGGCCCGCACCGCCGTGCCGACCGAAACGCAGGTCATGGTCAAGCGCGAGGATGAACAGGCCTTTGCCGAACTGAACGCCGCCAACCCGATCTTCGTGGAAGACGCCGCCCGGTCCTTCTGCGCCGTGCTGCAGGCCGATCCGCGCGTACGCGATTTCCGCATCATCGCCAGCCATCAGGAATCGCTCCACTCCCACGACGCCGTTTCGGTCCTGACCGAGGGGCAGACCTTCGCACAGCAAAGCATCGACCCGAAGATGCTTGCAACGCTGGTCCACAGTGGCTGAACGGGCGCAAAAACAAACGGGGCTGGTGGGAAGACGCGGTAAATCCGCGTTTTTCCTGACGGGGTCAGATGGCGTTCACCACTCGGAAACGGATCAGTGAATAGGATTGTCGAAACACATTTCGAACAGGAACGTTCCAAAGGTGCCAGACAAGCCGAAGGAAGAACCATCCACGCCGTTCTTATTGCGGCCCTTGAAGGAAAGTGACGCAAGCCAGATGCCAGCCCTCAACGTTCTGCGCCTGATCAGTATCCTTTTCTGCCTTACGGCATTCGGCGCCGTGGCCAATGCCGATGATCTTTCCGTGCCGCATGGCCGGGTGATATTGACCGTGTCCGGTAACATTGCGAAAACCAATGTCGGCAATACCGCTCAGTTCGACCGGAAAATGCTTGAGGATTTGGGCATGGTCGATGTCACCACCGCAACGCCCTGGCATAGCGGCAGGAACACCTTTTCCGGTGTGCCGGTTGCAAAACTTCTTCAGCATGTGCAAGCGCAGGGTGAAACGATCAAGGCGGTTGCGCTGAACGATTATGAGGTGGACATCCCACTTTCGGACGCATGGAAGACGGGCGTCATCCTCGCGGGGAGTGTCTGAAACTCTGTGTATCTGACGGGGCGCATACGGTTTTCAGATACAGTCAGGCGTCGAAGCGCCCGGCGAACATTATGGCCAGCGGATTGCGGGCCGCAACCCATTCACGAACCGCCCGACCGCCCTTCTCGAAGTTGCGGATGGCCAGGTAGATCAGCTTGGTCGCGGCCTCCTCGGTGGGGAATGAGCCCTTGGTCTTCAGCGTCTTCCGCAGCACCCGGTTCAGCGACTCCACGGCGTTGGTGGTGTAGATGATCTTCCGGATCGCTGCGCTGAAGGCAAAGAACGGGATCACCTCGGCCCAGGCCCGGCGCCAGGCCGGGGCAATGGAGGGGTATTTCCCGGCCCATTTCTCCTCGAACCCGTCCAACTGTCGGGCGGCCTCCTCCGCCGTCGGGGCCTGGTAGATCGGGCGCAGATCGGCGGCCACGGCCTTGCGGTCCTTCCAGCTGCAGAAGTTCATCGAATGCCGGATCAGGTGAACGATGCAGGTCTGAACTGTGGTATCCGGGAAGGCCGCTGTGATGGCTTGCGGGAAGCCCTTCAGGCCGTCCACGACCGCGATCAGGATGTCCTGAACCCCCCGGTTGCGCAGTTCGTTCATCACCGACAGCCAGAACTTGGCGCCCTCGTTGTCGGCGATCCAGAGTCCGAGGACCTCGCGCTCCCCATCCCTGGTGACACCCAGGGCGATGTAGACCGCCTTGTTCTTGACCATCCGACTGTCGGCATCGCGGATCTTGACCCTGAGCGCGTCGAAAATGACGATCGGATACATCCGGTCCAGCGCCCGGTGCTGCCACTCGCGCACCTCGTCCAGAACTGCATCGGTCACGCGGCTGATCAGGTCGGGCGAGACCCGCAGGCCATACAGATCCTCAAGATGGGACTGGATGTCGCGCACCGACAAACCGGCGGCATAGAGCCCGATGATCTTGTCATCCACCCCGTCGATCCGGGTCTGACCCTTCTTCACCAGCTCAGGCTCAAAGCTGCCATCCCGGTCGCGCGGAACCGACAGCGGCACCTCGCCATCCGAACCCTTGACCCGCTTGGTTGAAATCCCGTTGCGGCGGTTGGATTGTTCCGGCGGGGCCTCGGCACCGGCCTCATAGCCCAGATGCGCGGTCAGTTCGGCCCCGAGCATCCGTTCCATCAGACGGATCGTCAGCTCCTTCATCAGCCCGGCCTCGCCAAGCAGATCGTCAGGCCGCTTGCAGCCCTTCAGCAGCTCGTCCAGCAATTCGTTCGAAATCGTCATCAGCCGTGCTCCTCTCAGGAAGCATGGACCACATCACGAATACACAGAAGCTCGGACACTCTCTCCTCGCGACAAGGCTGAACGGGAACGAGATGACCGTTCGTGAAAAAGGCCCTGTCTTCGTCATTTATCCCTATGACAGCGCCGCAGCTATGGATACGCAAACCTACTATTCGCGATCTGCGTGGCAGGTCTCGCGTCTTATCATCAGGTAGCATCATTGAGGCGTGCCCTTTACACCCTGATCGCATTGTTTATCGCAGCGACGATCTACCTGTTGAACACCGTCGGCGAACGCCAGGCGGTGCTGCGGCACGTTGCCCATCACAATGATGCATGGGCCGTCAGTCAAACCGTGCAGGAACTGTTGCGCCTTGAAAGCGCGATGTCGCATTACCTGCTTGCCGATGCGCCGAAATCGCGCGCCAACATCCGCCTGCGCCTCGACATCGTGCTGAGCCGCCTGATCTCGTTGCAGGAAGGATCGTTGAAGGCGTTCCTGAACGAAATCCCCACGCGCCAGCAAACGCTTGCAAGCCTGACAGAAGCCGCGACCGACCTAGACGCAACACTTGAAACGATGGCCGATCAGCAGCTGCTTGCGGAAATCGAGCGTTTAAGCATGCTTGTCGGCCCGCTGACGAACCTGTCCTCGCAATCGGTGCAACACAGCTGGGCCGTGGCCGAAGAGAGTCTTGAAAGCCTTGAACGGCTTCACAAGATCTTCGGCGTCGTTGTCGCCTTCCTGATCTTGTGCTGGTGCGGGCTTCTGTTGCTTCTGCTGCGCCACAACCGCCTGCTCAACATCGCGCAAGAGCAGGGTAAAATCCTCAATGACAGCCTGAATGCCGCCGGGAACGAGTTGCGCGACAAGAACCGCAGCCTTGAATATGCGGCGCATCACGACTCGCTGACGGCATTGCCGAACCGCACCCTTTTCTGGAACGAACTGGAAATGGCCCTCAGCGCACCGCTTGCCGGCGACACAACGGTCAGCCTGCTGCTTCTTGACCTTGATGAATTCAAGACCATCAACGACACGATGGGCCACGATTTCGGCGACATGCTGCTGCATCAGGTCAGCGAGCGGATGCGCCGGTTCAGCGTGAAGCCGCACATGTTCTGCCGCCTTGGCGGGGACGAATTCGCCTGCCTTCTGCTTGGCAAAACGGGCGAGGAAAGCGCGGCTTATGCGCGCGATCTGGCGGTGGATATCGCTGCCCCCTACCAGCTGTCCGATCGCCGCGCCCAGATCGGATGCTCCATCGGCATCGCGACCACGGAAGCACCGCATGAAACCACGGCCCAGATGCTTTTCAAGCGGGCCGATATTGCGCTTTACCGGGCAAAGGCCGCCGATCAGGATCGCGTCTGCCTGTTCGAATGCTTCATGCAAAGAGAATACGATGACCGCAAGGTGCTGGAGGACGACCTTCGCACCGCCCTTGCACAGCAGTCGATCCAAGTCGAATACCAGATCCAGGTGGATGTTCAGTCCCGCGAACTTCGCGGGCTGGAGGCACTTGCGCGCTGGAACCACCCGACGCGCGGCCAAATTCCCCCTGCCGTTTTCATTCCCCTTGCCGAAGAAATCGGACTGATCCGGGATCTTGGACAGCTGATCCTGCTGGAGGCGTGCACCGAAGCGGCCAAGTGGCACCAGCCATTGAAGATCGCGGTCAACCTTTCGTCGATGCAGTTGCAGTCACCTGCCTTTCTGGGCGTCGTTCAGGACGTTCTGCGCGCAACGGGGCTGGACCCCAAACGGCTTGAGCTGGAGATCACGGAATCCGTTCTGCTGGACAACCGTGAGGACGTTTTCCAGGCGCTTACCGATCTGAGGCTTCTGGGCGTCACGATCGCCATGGATGATTTCGGAACCGGCTATTCCTCGCTGGCGGTCCTGCGGGATATTCCCTTCGATACGATCAAGCTCGACAAGACCTTCGTTCGCGACATTGCCTGGGATCACGAAGCGCAGGCACTGGTGAAACTTGTCACCGATCTGGCTGGCCTTCTCCGCAAGGAAGTGATCCTTGAGGGGATCGAGACAGAAGACCAGCACGACATCATCCGGCACCTTCGCTGCGATGTCGCGCAGGGCTTCCTTTTTGGCCGCCCCACGACCGCAGCCCAGCTTGACCACCTGCGGCGGAGCCGCGAACCAGAACCGGCAACCAACCATTGTGGAGCATGACATGACAACAGACACCCCCCTGATGCTTCACGGCCTTCGCGTTCCGATCACGGAAGCCGACGTGTCGCCCATCATCTGGCGCGCGATGCAAAGCGGGGAGTATGAGGCGAAGGAAGCGCGAAGCGTGCGCAGCCTTCTGCATGCGGGCGACCGGGTTCTGGAACTCGGCTCCGGGCTCGGGATCATCACGTCGATCATGGCGCAAACGCCGGGTGTGCGGATCTGGTCGTTCGATGCGAACCCGCACCTGATCGCCCTGTCCCGCCGGATCGCCGAGGCGAACGGCATCGAGAATGCGACATTCGAACACGGCCTTCTGTCGGCGGGGGCGCCGGAAAACCATGTCTTCTACATCCGCCGCGACTTCTGGATGTCGTCGATGCTGGAAATGCAGGGCCCCTATGAAACGACGATTTCCGTGCAATCCTCCAACCTCGATGATTTCATCGAGGCGCAGTCGGTCAACGTCCTCGTGATGGATATCGAGGGGGCCGAGCGGGATCTTCTTTCGGCGGCGCGCCTTGATGGGGTGGACTGCGTTTTCCTTGAACTGCACGATCATCTTTACGGATTGGCCGGCGTGCGGTCCATCTTCGCGTCGATGGACCGGCTGGGCTTTTCCTATGATCCGCGCGGATCTTCCGGCCCCTGCGTCCTGTTCCGGCGCGATGACGGGCAGATCCGCCCGTACGAAGGGTAGGCCCGCTTATTCCACGCCCACCACATCCGGCGTTTCCCAAGCCAGGTGCTGGCCCCCGTCCGGGCAGATAAGCTGCCCGGTCACCGCCCGCGCCCCCAGCAGGTAATCAAGGGCGGCGGCGATATCCTCGGGGCCCGCGCCGCGGCCCAGCACGGTGGCGGCGCGCTGACGGCGGAAGTCCTCCTCGGACTGCCGCGCCCCGGCCAGCGTCGGCCCGGGACCAATGGCGTTCACGCGAACATGCGGCGCCAGCGCCTGCGCGGCCGTCCGCGTCAGCGTCCACAAAGCGGCCTTGGCCAGCGTATAGGTCATGAATTGCGGGGTCAGCTTGTGCACCCGCTGGTCGATCATGTTCACCACCAGCCCCTGCGCCAACGGCTCCCCATCGCTTGCAGCCTTGGGAACCTGCGCGGCAAACCCCTGGATCAGCACGAACGGCGCGCGCAGGTTGGAGCCGATATGCCGGTCCCAGCTGCGGCGCGTTGCGGTTTCAAGGCTGTCCTCCTCAAAGATGGAGGCGTTGTTGACAAGCACCGTCAGCGGCCCCACCGCCCCGACCGCCCGGCCGATCAGGCCCTGCGTTGCGTCTTCGTCCAGAAGGTCGGCCTGAATGGCCTCGGCCTGGCGGCCCATTGCGCGGATTTCGGCAACCGTTTCAAAAGCCGCGTCCCGCGATCCCGAATAATGCACCGCGACATCGTAACCACGCCGGGCAAGATGCAGGGCCATCGCCCGACCGATCCTTCGGCCTGCGCCGGTGACTAGTGCTGCCATGCTGATCTTCTCATGATTGTCGTGGCGCCTGCGATGCTTCTGCGCCGAACGTGTTGGCATCGTTGCTGCCGGTGTTTCAGTGCAAGGTCCATGTCGCGGGCTTGATCCGTTTTTCCGATAACATGTTATGGAATGAACATTCCCGAAACCTCAAGAGGGCGGGTTGTTCCGCAAGCACATCGGCAGGCAGGTCCGCCCCGAAATGCAACACGGGGCGCGAAGATCGCGCCCCGCGTGAAGGCCGGCCGCGGCAGGATCAGACGATGCCGCCGCCCCCGCCTGTGGAGACCGGACGCTGCGCCGCAACCCGCGCCCGATAGCCCGAGGCGCGGAACGCGGCGACGGGATCAACCGCCGCCCCCGCCTGAAGCCGCGCCATTTGCAGGATCGGCTCCACATCCGTGCGGAACGCCGCCCGCAGCGTGGCCGAGGCCATCAGCGCGTCGTTGTCCTGCTGATACCCCGCAAGCGCAGCTCGATCCACAAGGGTGGCCTGCACGAAGGCCCGCTGGATCTCCATGGCCGAGATCATCAGGCTTTCGATCGGGTCGGTCACGTTATGCGACTGGTCGATCATGTGCGACAAGCCCGCCGGATCGGCGTCCACCAGCTCGTTGAATACAAGGAACAGGCGGTAGGGCTCGATCGTGCCGGCATCCAGATCGTCGTCACCGTACTTGGAATCGTTGAAGTGGAACCCGCCCAGCTTGCCCGCATGGATCAGGCGCGACACGATCATCTCGATGTTCACGTTGGGGGCGTGGTGGCCCAGATCCACAAGGCACATCGCCTTCTCCCCCAGCTCCTGCGCGGTCAGCAGGCTGGTGCCCCAGTCCTGCACCACGGTGCTGTAGAAGGCAGGCTCATAGATCTTGTGTTCCGAGAAGATGCGCCAGTCATCGGGCAGCGCCTTGTACACCTCTTTCATCGAGGCAAGATACCGCTCGAACTGCCGCGCCATGTTCGTCTGGCCGGGGAAGTTCGATCCGTCGCCGATCCAGACCGTCAGCGCCTTCGATCCGATGGCGCGGCCGATCTCGATGCATTCGATGTTGTGCTCGATCGCCTGCCGGCGCGTTGCCGCATCGGTATGCGAAAGGGACCCGAACTTGTAGGAAAGCGTCCCCGTATCCTGAAAGGTGTTGGAGTTCATGGCGTCAAAGGTCACGCCAACCTCCTCGGCCTTGGCCAGCAGGTCGGCGGGATCGGCCTTGTCCCACGGGATGTGCAGGCTGACGGCAGGTGTCGCCGCCGTCAGTGCATGGATCACGCCGCAATCGTCCAGCTTGTCGAAAATGTTCGCAGGCTCCCCCTGCCCCGGAAAGCGGGCAAAGCGGGTGCCGCCTGTGCCGGTGCCCCAGCTGGGCACGGCCACACCGAAGGCGGCGGCCTTGCGTGTCAGCGCGGCGATGTCCACGCCCCGCCGCGCCAGCTTTTCGCCAAGCGCGTCGTAATCGCGGCGCAGGTCGGCTTCGGCCTTGGCATTTTCGGCCTCGATGATCTGTTTCATGTCCATCACCGCGTGAAAGCCTGCACATTGCCCGCATCGACGTTCAGGATGTTCCCCGTCGACTTGGCCGATTTTTCCGATGCGAAGAAATAGGCGGCCTCTGCAATATCCTCCGGCAGGACCGAACGCTTCAGCATGGAGCGGTTCCGGTACATCTCCTCCAGCCCCTCCTTGTCGGTCTTGTAGGTGGAGGCGCGCTGGTCCAGCCAGTCGCCTTCCCAGATCTTGGACCCGCGCAGCACGGCGTCGGGGTTGACCACGTTGACGCGGATACCAGCCTCTGCCCCTTCCAGCGCAAGGCAGCGGGCAAGGTGGATTTCCGAGGCCTTGGCCGTGCAATAGGCCGAGGCGTTGGGCGAGGCCGCAAGACCGTTCTTGGAAGCCACGAACACCACCGCGCCACCGATCCCCTGCGCGCGCATCAGCTTGAACGCCTCTCGCGAGACAAGGAAATAGCCCGTGGACAGGATCGCCATGTTCTTGTTCCACAGATCCAGCGTCGTTTCCTCCACCGGGGCGGAAGATGCGATGCCGGCATTGGACACGAGGATATCGACGCCGCCGAATTCCACCGCCGCATGGGCATAGGCCGCAGCAACCGCCGCCTCGTCCGTCACGTTCATCTTCACCGTGCGGACCACGTCCTTGCCGTGACGCGACATCAGGTTCTGCGATGTCGTTTCCAGCGCGGCCTCGTCGATATCGGCCAGCATCACGCAGGCACCTTCGGCAAGGTAACGTTCGGCCGTGGCCGATCCGATACCGCCCGCGCCGCCCGTGACCAGCGCCACGCGGCCCGCCAGCGATTTCGGCTTCGGCATGCGCTGCAGCTTCGCTTCCTCCAGCAGCCAGTATTCGATGTCGAAGGCCTCCTGCTCGGGCAGGCCCTGATATTCGGACACGGCAGAAGCGCCGCGCATCACGTTGATCGCGTTCACATAGAACTCGGCCGAGATGCGGGCCGTGGCCTTGTCCTTGGCGAAGGTGATCATCCCCACACCCGGCACCAGATAGACCACCGCGTTCGGATCGCGCAGTGCGGGGCTGTCGGCATGTTTGCAGCGGTCGTAATAAGCGGCATACCCTTCGCGATAGGCCGCCACCTGTTCGGGCAGGTCGCGCAGCGTCGCCTCCACATCGCCGTCATATTCCACCACCAGCGGGCGGATCTTGGTACGCAGGAAGTGGTCGGGGCAAGAGGTGCCAAGCGCCGCCAGATCGCGCATGTTGCGCGCGTTCACGAATTGCAGCACGGCCTCGCTGTCGTCGAAATGGCCGACCATGTGCTGCTGGCCCGACACCATGCCGCGGATCGCGGGCATCAGCCTTGCCGCAACGGCGCGGCGGGCATCGGCGGGAAGCGCCTCGCGCACTGCGCCGCCAAAGGCGGGAACGCCCGCCGTCTTGCCCTCGAACCAGGCGATGGCCTTGTTGATGATCTCCAGCGTCAGCTCGTAGCAGGCCTTCGCGTCGTCATGCCATGTGAACAGCCCGTGCGATTCCAGCACCACGCCCTTGGCGTTCGGGTTCTTCAGGCAGAAATCCTCCAGCCACAGGCCCAGCTCGTATCCCGGCTTCTTCCATGGCAGCCAGCCGATCTCTCCGCCGAAGATCTCCTGCGTCAAGTCCTGCGAGTTCTGGGACGCGGCGATGGCGATGATCGCGTCGGGGTGCATGTGGTCCACGTGCTTGCGCGGAACATAGGCGTGCAGAGGCGTGTCGATGGAGGCCGCGCGCGGGTTCAGGTTGAACGTGCAGAAGGGCAGATAGCCCACCATCTCGTCCTCATGCTCCACGCCCCGGTACTTGCCCTTCAGCGCGCGCAGCTTGTCCATGTAAAGCGTGGCGAAGCCGTCCATCTTGATGGAGCCGACATCCCCGCCCGATCCCTTGACCCACAGCACTTCCACCTGCTCGCCTGTCAGCGGATCGGTTTCCATCGCCTTGGCCGAGGTGTTGCCCCCGCCATAGTTGGTGACGCGCTTGTCCGAACCAAGAAGGTTGGACCGGTACAGCAGCTTTTCGGCTTCGGTCATGCCGGCGGCTTTCGCGTCATCCCAAAGCGAGGGCAGGCGCGAGGATGCGATGGTCATGGTGATCTCCTCCCGATCGATATGGGGCGAAGGGTGCTGCGGACCTCGCGCATTGTCAATCATCTTCGCGCATAATCCGTCATCATGTTCAGTATCTGACGAAATATGATTGACAATGACCGCTTTCCTGCCAGTCTGACCGCAGCAGGAGGACGCGATGCACGAAAAGGAACGCCACAGGATCATCTTGTCAGGGGTGCAGGACCGCCCCGTGGTGACCGTGGCCGATCTGTGCGGGCTGACCGGCGCGTCCGAGGCGACCATCCGCCGCGACATCGCCGCCCTGCATGTGCAAAAGAAGTTGCGCCGCGTGCGTGGCGGGGCCGAGGCGATCAATCCGAACCGCTTTCCCGGCCTTGCCGGCCGCCCGTTCAGCGTGAACGAAACGCTACAGATCGAACAGAAACGCGCCATCGCCCGTGCCGCGGTGGACCTGTGCGAGGATGGCGATTCCGTCATCATCAACGGCGGCACGACCACGTTCCAGATGGTGCATCCGCTGGCGAACCGGCGCTGCCAGGTGTTCACCAATTCGTTCCCGATCGCGGAACATCTGCTGAAGCATTCCAAGAACTCCGTTCTGCTGCCGGGCGGGGTGGTTTATCCCGAACAGAACATCATCCTGTCGCCCTTCGACAATGACGTGACGCGCAACTTCTATGCCCGCCGCATGTTCATGGGCGCGCAGGGCGTCGGCCCCCTTGGCATCATGGAGGCGGACCCACTTCTGATCCAGGCCGAACAGAAACTGATCGGACAGGCGGATGAACTGGTGCTGCTGGTGGATTCCACCAAGTTCGAGGCGCGATCCAGCCTTGTGCTGTGCGCGCTGTCCCGGATCGACGTGCTGATCACGGATGAGGGGATTTCCGATCGCGCAGCCTCCATGCTGGAGGCTGCGGATGTGAAGCTGGTCGTGGCGCGCCCGAACGCCACGAGGGAGGACGCTGCGTCCTAGACGCCTTTCGGGCGGATTGAGACAGGGGAGGAGTTCTCATGACGCTGAAAACACTTTTGGCCACCGCGGCCATTCTTGCCGCCACCGGCGCATCGGCGCAGGACATGCGCATCGCCATCGTTGCCAAATCGCTGGGCAACGGCTTCTTCGAGGCCGCGCATCGCGGCGCGCAGGAAGCGGCGGAAGAACTGGGCGGGGTGGAGATCATCTATACCGGCCCAACCACCACGACCGCCGAAGGGCAGATCGAGGTGATCAACTCGCTCATCGCGCAGCGGGTGGATGCCATCGCCATTTCGGCCAATGATCCCGATGCCGTGGTTCCGGCCCTGAAACGCGCCATGCAGCGCGGCATCGCCGTCATCAGCTGGGATTCGGGCGTGGCGGAAGAAGGGCGGATGATGCACCTTTCCCCGTCTTCGGATGATCTGGTGGGCCAGACGATCATCAAGCTGGCGGCAGACCACCTGCCCGAAGGCGGCCAGGTCGCGCTTTTGTCCGCCACCTCCACCTCCACGAACCAGAACCTCTGGATCGAGGCGATGAAGCAGCATCTGCCCGAATATCCGAACATCGAGCTGGTCGCGACGGTTTACGGCGACGATCTTGCCGACAAGTCCTATCGCGAAACGCAGGGGCTGATGCAGTCCTATCCCGATCTAGACGCAATCATCGCGCCCACCTCGGTCGGGATCGTGGCGGCGGCGCAGGCGGTGGCCGATGCGGGCAAGATCGGACAGGTGAACGTGACGGGCCTTGGCCTGCCATCCGAAATGGCGGGGGCGGTCGCATCCGGCGCCTCCAAAAGCTTCGCCATCTGGAACCCGGTCGATCTGGGATATTCGGCCACGATGATCGCCTATCACCTTGCCAAGGAAGACGTGACCGCCGAACCCGGCGCCACCATCCCGATCGGCCGCATGGGCGAGGTGACGCTGGACGACACCAACTCCGCCCCGATGAGCGAGCCGTTCACCTACGACTCCTCGAACATCGACGAGTTCAAGAGCGTGTTCTGAGAAACACGGCGGGGGCCACCGCGCCCCCGCATCCCCACAGGTGATTTCCATGACCACAGACACAGGCGCTGTTCTGGCGCTCGACGGTGTGACGAAAACTTTTCCGGGCGTGAAGGCGCTGGACGGCGTGCGGCTGGAACTTCATGCCGGCGAGGTGACCGCCCTGATCGGTGAAAACGGTGCGGGCAAATCCACCGTGGTGAAGATCCTGACCGGCATCTATCAGCCCGATGGTGGCAGCATCACCATCGACGGCCGGCCCGTGCGTTTTCCCACCGCGCAGGCGGCGGCGGATGCGGGCGTGACCGCGATCCACCAGGAAACCGTGCTGTTTGACGAACTTTCGGTGGCCGAGAACATCTTCCTTGGCCACGCCCCCCGCGCCCGTTTCGGCCTGATCGACCGGCGCGCGATGATGAACCGCGCCCGCGACATCCTGACCGGCATCGGCGCAAGGATCGATCCGGCAACGCGGCTGAAGGATCTGTCCATCGCCTCGCGCCATCTTGTCGCCATTGCGCGCGCCCTGTCGATCGACGCGCGCGTCGTGATCATGGACGAACCCACCGCAGCCCTGTCCCAGACCGAGATCGAGGAGCTTTACACGCTGGTCGATCAGCTGAAGGCGCAGGGAAAGGCGATCCTGTTCATCAGCCACAAATTCGACGAGATCTTCCGCATCGCCGACCGCTTCACCGTGTTCCGCGACGGCCAGTTCGTCGGCGCGGGCCGGATGGCCGAGATAGACGAGGCCGCCCTGGTGCGCATGATGGTGGGCCGCAGCGTGGACCAGATCTTTCCCAAGCGCGCGGCAAAGGTCGGCGATGAAGTGCTGCGCGTGCAGGGTTATTGCCACCCGACCGAGTTCGACGACATCACCTTCACCCTTCGTCGGGGGGAAATCCTTGGTTTCTACGGTCTTGTCGGCGCGGGCCGGACGGAATTCATGCAATCGCTGATCGGCATCACCCGCCCTTCGAAGGGCGTCACGCGCATCGACGGGACGATCCGCACGATCCGGTCCCCCGCGCAGGCGATCGAGGCGGGCATCGTTTATGTGCCCGAAGATCGCGGCAAGCAGGGCGCGATCCTTGACATGCCGATCTTCCAGAACGTCACGCTGCCTTCGCTTGGGCGCACGTCGCGGGCGGGTTTCACCCGCATGGCCAATGAATTCGCGCTGGCACGGGAATACACCCGCCGGCTGGACCTGCGCGCCGCCGCACTGGATGCCAATGTGGGCACGCTTTCGGGCGGCAACCAGCAAAAGGTGGTCATCGCCAAGTGGCTGGCCGTGAAACCGCGCGTCATCATCCTGGACGAACCGACCAAGGGCATCGACATCGGATCGAAGGCGGCCGTGCATGAATTCATGTCCGAACTTGCGGCCGAAGGGCTGTCGGTCATCATGGTCAGCTCTGAGATTCCTGAAATCCTTGGCATGTCGGACCGCGTGATCGTCATGCGCGAAGGCCGCATCGCGGCCGAACTGGCGGGCGCCGACCTGACACCGGAAACCCTTGTCCGCTACGCCGCCGGCATCGGGAGGGCAGCATGATATCGCGCGAGTCCATTCTTTCCGCCGCGATCATCGCGTTGCTTGCGCTGATCGCCACGCGTTTCGCGGGCTTTGTCGCCCCCGGAAACCTTGCCGCCGTGTTCACCGACACTGCGCCGCTGATCATCCTTGCCCTTGGCCAGATGGTCGTGATCCTGACGCGCTGCATCGATCTTTCAGTGGCCGCCAACCTTGCGCTGACGGGCATGGTCTGCGCCATGCTGAACACCGCGATGCCGGGCCTGCCCGTCGCGCTGACGCTGGCGCTGGCCATCGGAATGGGCGCGGGCCTTGGCGCGATCAACGGGCTGCTGGTGTGGAAGCTGGCCATCCCGTCCATCGTCGTCACCCTTGGCACGATGACGATCTTCCGCGGATCTATCTTCCTGCTTTCGGGCGGCGAATGGGTCAACGCGTTCGAGATGAGCGCAAGCTTCACCGGCTTTCCCCGCACCGTGATCCTTGGCCTGCCGGTTCTGGGCTGGATCGCCATCGTCATCATCGCGGGCCTTGCGCTTATGCTGTCGCGCAGCACGCAGGGCCGCGCCTTCTTTGCCGTGGGGGGAAATCCGCATGCCGCCGTTTATGCAGGCATCGATGTGGGGCGGACGCAGTTCCTGGCCTTCACCCTTTCGGGCGCGCTGGCGGGGCTGACGGGATACCTGTGGGTTGCCCGCTATGCCGTTGCCTATACCGATATCGCCGGCGGGTTCGAACTTGACGTTGTGGCGGCCTGCGTGATCGGCGGCATTTCCATCGCGGGCGGCATCGGCAGCGTGGGCGGCGCGGTTCTGGGCGCGCTGTTCCTTGGCGTGATCAAGAACGCGCTGCCGGTCGTCGGCATCTCTCCGTTCTGGCAGATGGCGATTTCGGGCGCCGCAATCATCGTGGCCGTGGCTGCCAATTCCCGTGCGGGCCGCAGCAAGGGCCGCATCATCCTCAAGCAGGCCGAGGTGCGCCAATGACCGCTTCCCCCACGGGCCGCATCGTTCCCGACCGGCTGGCCAGCCCCACATCGCGCGCCCTGAAAAGCTGGGAATCGCTGCTGGCGCTGGTGGCCATCGCCATCTTCATCGCCAACAGCTTCGCCTCGCCCTATTTCCTTGATCCGTGGAACCTCTCGGACGCCACGTTCAACTTCACCGAAAAGGCGATGATCGCCTTGGCGATGGCGCTGCTGATCATCTCGGGGGAGATTGACCTTTCCGTCGCCTCCATCGTCGCGCTGGCTTCCACTGCGATGGGGCTGATGATGCAGGCGGGCTTCGGCACGCCCGCCATCGTGCTGACGGGGCTTGGCACGGGGCTGATCTGCGGTGCGTTCAACGGGCTGCTGGTCACGCGCCTTGGGCTGCCCTCCATCGTCGTGACCATCGGCACGATGAGCTTGTTTCGCGGCATCAGCTATATCGTGCTGGGCGATACCGCCTTCACGGGATACCCCGCCTCGTTCGGCTGGTTCGGGCAGGGTTACGTGGTCTGGGTCATCACCGTGGAACTGGCGATCTTCGCGCTGCTGGCCGTGATCTATGGCATCGTCCTGCACAAGACGAACTTCGGCCGCGGGGTTTATGCCGCGGGCAACAACCCCACCGCCGCGATGTTTTCGGGCGTGCGCGTGGGGCGGGTGAAGTTCATCCTGTTCCTGCTGACGGGGCTGATGTCCGGCCTCGCCTCGGTCTGCCTGACATCGCGCCTCGGCTCCACCCGCCCCTCCATCGGCGCGGGAATGGAGCTTGAGGTGGTGACGGTGGTCGTTCTGGGCGGTGTCAGCATCCTTGGCGGGTCGGGGTCCATCCCCGGCGTGGTGATCGCGGCGCTGGTCATGGGGCTGGTGACCTTCGGGCTGGGCCTTCTGAACGTGCCCGGCATCGTCATGTCCATCGTGATCGGGGTGCTGCTGATCGGCGTGATCGCGCTGCCCCGCATCTGGCAAAAGGCAAGAGCATGGAAAAAGTAGCGTTCCGCATGACCCTGAACCCCGGCCAGCTTGACGAGTACCGCAAGCGGCATGACGAGATATGGCCCGAGCTTTCGGCCCTGCTGAAGGATGCCGGGGTGCAGGATTATTCCATTCACTATGATCCCGAAACGCGGGCGTTGTTCGCCGTCATGTGGCGGCGGCCTGGCGGCACCGATGCCCTGCCCGATCATCCGGTGATGCAGCGGTGGTGGGCCCACATGGCCGACATCATGCAAACCCATCCCGACAACCGACCGGTGGAGGTTCCCCTGCAAATGGTGTTCCACCTGCCATGACCCCGCGCCACATTGCCGTGATCGACGTGGGCAAGACCAATGCCAAGCTGGCGCTGGTCGATGCCGCCACCCTGACCGAGATCGCCGTCACCACCCGCCCGAACACCGTCCTGCCCGGCCCGCCCTATCCCCATTTCGATCTGGAGGGGCACTGGCAGTTCTTCCTGGACGGCCTTGCCGCCTTTCACCGCGATCACGGCATCGACGCCATTTCCATCACCACCCACGGGGCGGCCGCCGTGCTGCTGTCGGCAGATGGCACGCTGGCCACGCCGATGCTGGATTACGAACACGATATCGGCGCGGATGCCGGATATGATGCGATCCGTCCGGATTTCGCCACCACCGGCAGCCCGCGCCTGCCCTGCGGGCTGAACCTTGGATCGCAGCTTCACTGGCTGCTGGCGGATCCGGACATTGCAGCGCGCACGTCCCATGTGCTGACCTATCCGCAATACTGGGCATGGCGGCTGACGGGGGTGATGGCCAGCGATGTCACCTCGCTTGGCTGCCACACCGATCTGTGGAACCCGTGGGAGGGCAGCTTTTCGCCCCTCGTGGACAGGCTGGGGCTGGACGGGAAGATGGCCCCGGCGCGCAGTTCTTCGGACGTGCTGGGAAAGGTGCGCGGCGGGCTTGGCCTGCCGCCGGTGCCGGTGGTGTGCGGCATCCATGATTCCAACGCCTCGCTTCTGCCATATGTGCTGGGTCGATGGGCGCCGTTTTCGGTTGTGTCCACCGGCACATGGGTGGTGGTGATGGGCGGAACGGCCACCGATCTTGATCCGGCGCGCGATGTGCTGGTGAACGTGAACGCACTTGGCCGCGCCGTTCCCTCGGCCCGCTTCATGGGCGGGCGCGAATACGAGGTGATCCGGCAGGGCGGCGATCCGGCCACCACACCCAAGGACCGCGCCGCCGTTCTTGCCGCTGGCGCGATGATCCTGCCCGCGGTGGAGCCGAAATCGGGCCCCTTCGCAGGCCAAGCGATGCGCTGGATCAACGAGCCTTCCGCGCAGGGCGAACGCATGGTTGCACTTGGCCATTACCTTGCACTTGTCACCAAGACTTGCCTTGATCTGATCGGTTCCCGGGGGCCCGCCATCGTGGAGGGTCCCTTCGCCCGCAATCCCGATTATCTGGACATGCTGGCAGCCATTCATGATGCGGGGGTGGAGGTCGCGGCCTCGGCCACCGGCACAAGCGTCGGGGCGGCGCTTCTGTTTGCCGAAGATGCCACGCCCCCTGCCACGCGCCGCGTTGCGCCCGCCGATGCCGAAGCCCTGCGCGCCCTTGCCGCGCGCTGGCACCAGTTGAAGGACACCCCATGCGACTGAGCCATTGCCACAACTTTCACGACTTCCAGGACCTTGCCCGCCGCCGCCTGCCCGCGCCCATCTACAACTATATCGCCGGCGGCGCGGATGACGAGGTGACGCTGCGGCGCAACGCCGCCAGCTTCGAGGCGGTGGATCTGGTGCCGAACGTGCTGCGCGGCGTGGCGGATGTGGATCTTTCGACCACGATCATGGGCCAGGAGATCGACCTGCCCGTTTATCTTTCCCCCACCGCGCTGCAACGGCTGTTCCACCATCAGGGTGAACGGGCCACAGCGGCGGCGGCGGAACGCTTCGGAACGATGTTCGGGGTTTCCTCCCTCGGCACCGTATCGATGGAGGAGTTGGCGAAGAAACATTCCAACCCGCAGGTTTATCAGTTCTATTTCCACAAGGACCGGGCACTGAATTCGGCCATGATGGCGCGGGCCAAGGAATCCGGCATCAAGGTGATGATGCTGACGGTGGACAGCATCACCGGCGGCAACCGCGAACGCGACCTGCGCACCGGATTTTCCATCCCCTTCCGCCTGACCCCGGCCGCGCTGGCGCAGTTCGTGATGAAGCCTGCATGGGGCATCAACTATGTCACGCACGAGAAGTTCTCGTTGCCGCAGCTGGATGCACATATAGACATGAAGGGCGATACGCTGACCATCGGACGGTATTTCACTGAAATGCTGGACCCGTCGATGACGTGGGACGATGTGGCGGCGATGGTGGCCGAATGGAACGGCCCCTTCTGCCTGAAAGGCGTGATGAGCGTGGAGGACGCCCGCCGCGCCGCCGATATCGGCTGCACCGGCATCGTGCTGTCGAACCATGGCGGGCGGCAGCTTGACGGATCGCGCACAGGCTTCGACCAGCTGGACGAAATCGTTCAGGCCGTGGGCGACCGGATGGACGTGATGATGGACGGTGGCGTCACGCGCGGCACGCATGTGCTGAAGGCGCTGGCCCTTGGGGCGAAGGCGGTCGGCCTTGGCCGTTACTACCTGTTCCCGCTGGCGGCGGCAGGCCAGCCCGGCATCGAACGGGCGCTTGGCCAGATGAAGGCGGAACTGGTGCGCGGGATGCGCCTGATGGGGTGCACCCGGATCGACCAGCTGACGCCTGACATGCTGCGCCTCCGGCAGGGGTGATCCCGCCGGAGGGGCGGGGTCTTACCGCATGTCGGCAGGCTGGATGAACTCCATATCGGTATAGTCGATATTGTCGCCGGCCATCGCCCAGATGAACGTGTACTCCCCGATCCCTGCACCCGAATGGATCGACCACGGCGGCGAAAGCACGCCTTCCTCGTTCGCGATGAACAGGTGGCGCGTTTCCGTTGGCTCTCCCATCAGATGCAGCACGCGGGCTTCGGGGGCCATGCCCCAATACAGATACGCCTCCATTCGGCGGTCATGGATGTGGCTGGGAATGGTGTTCCAGACCGATCCTTCCTCCAGCGAGGTATAGCCGAGGATCAGCTGGCAGCTTTCCATCACCTTGGGGTGGATGAACTGCTTGATCGTGCGCTTGTTGGAACTGGCGGCATCGCCCATCTTCACTTCGATGCAGTCGGCCAGCGTCACCAGCTTCGACGGGAAGGCCTTATGCGCCGGGGCCGAGGTGATGTAGAACCGCCCCTTGCCCGAAAATGTCACCGCGCCCGAACCCATGCCCAGATACAGCACGTCGCCGCGGTTCATGGTATAGGTTTCGCCGCCAGCCTTGACGGTGCCGGTATCGCCGATGTTCACGATGCCCATCTCGCGGCGGTCCAGGAAGGAGGGGGTCTTGGTTTCCTCCACCGCGTCCAGCACCAGATCGAAGGCACCGGGCACCGCGCCCCCCATCACGAAGCGGTCGTAATGGGAATAAACAAGGCGGATCTCCCCATCCGCGAACATGCCCTGCGTCAGGAAGTTCGCGCGAAGGGCGGCGGTGTCCATGCCCTTGGCATGTTCGGGGTGGATCGCGTGGCGGGTTTCGACAGTCAGCATGTTTCCTCCTTAGATGCCAAGCCATTGCGGCAGCGACAGGGTCAGCGCGGGCCAATAGGTGATCAGAAGCAGCAACCCGATCAGCAGCAGATAGAACGGGCCAAGCGCGCGGATGGCGCGTTCGACCCGCACCTTCGCCACGGCCGCGCCCACGAACAGGCCGGTGCCCACGGGCGGGGTGATCGTTCCGATGGCAAGGTTGAACACCATGATCACGCCGAAATGCACCGGATCGACACCGACCTTGGCCGCGATGGGCAGCAGGATCGGCGTGAAGATCAGGATGGCCGGCCCGACATCCATGAAGCAGCCGACAACCAGCAGCAGGATGTTGATGATCAGCATCACCATGATCGGGTTTTCGGAAATGCCCAGAATGGCCGCCGTGATCGCCGCCGGGATGCCGGTGAAGGCCATCGCAAAGCTTAGCGCGGCCGAAGCGGCAAGAAGCAGCATGATGGCGCCCGTGATCTGGGCGGTTTCCACAAGAAAGAACCCAAGGTCGCGCGGCGCGGTGGTGCGATGGATCACGAAGGCCAGCAGCAGGGTATAAACCACCGCGATGCCCGACGCCTCCACCGCGGTGAACACGCCCATGACGATGCCCCCGATGACGATCACGATCAGCAGAAGCGATGGGATCGCCTCGGCCACGATCTTCAGCGCATCGCGCAGGGGCACGCCCGCGGCAACGGGATAACCACGCCGCCGCGCCATCACGACGGTCATCACCATCATGCAAAGGCCCCACAGGATGCCCGCGACCGCGCCCGCCATGAACAGCGCCGCGATGGAGGTGCCACCCGCCACCAGCGAATAGATGATGAACGCCGTGGTCGGCGGGATCAGCATTCCCGTCGGCGCCGAGGCGATGTTGACGGCGGCGGCGAAGTCGCGGTCATACCCCTCTTTCGCCTGCATCGGCACCATCACCCCGCCGATGGAGGTGGAAGCCGCGATGGCCGAACCGGAAATGCAGCCGAACAGCATGTTGCCGGCGATGTTCGTTTGCGCCAGCGAACCGGGAATGCGCCCCGCGATCAGCTGGGCAAAGCGCACCAGCCGGATCGCGATCCCGCCCGAGTTCATGATCACGCCCGACAGGATGAAGAACGGCACCGCCAGCAGCGTGAAGCTGTCAAGGCTGGCCATCATCTTCTGGGCCGAGGTGAACAGCGCCATGTCGGGCGGCGTGATCAGCGAAACGGCCGCCAACGCCGCCGCCACGATGGAAATGGCCAGCGGCAGGCCCAGAAAGGCGGTGACGGCGAAAACCAGAAGCAGGATCAGGCTTGCAGTGACGGCCATGTCATTCCACCGCGCTCAGCGCTTTTTCGAAGCTGTCGGGGCGTCCGCGTGTGCCGCGCAGAAGGTCGATCAGGTTCAGAAGGCTGTAAAGGATCATAAGAACGCCCGAAACGGGCAGGCTGGCATAAACCCAGCCCATCGGAATGCGCAGCACGGGGCTGACCTGCCGCGAGGCAATCTCTACCCCGCGCATCCCGCCGATCACCAGCACCGCCAGCGCGAACAGGATGAAGCCCACCGGCACAAGGATTTCCAGCAACTGCCGCGTGCGGCCGGTGGCAAGGTTGCGGGCAAGGTCGATCGTCATGTGCGTGCCGCGCCCGGTGGCATAGGCCGCCCCCAGAAGCGACAGCCAGATCACGCCGAAGCGCAGGGTTTCCTCGGTCAGGGTGGATGGTGCGTTCAGCGCATAGCGGCTGATCACCTGCCAGCACAAAACCACCACCAGCGCCGCCAGCAGGACGGCGCAGACAGAGCCGACGCAAAGGTCCAGAAGGCGGCGCAGGCGGATCATCACATCCCCTCGCCCTTGGCGCGGATGGCTTCCACGGTCGGGGCGATCGCCTCGGGCATGTCGTCATACATCGGCTTCACCGCGTCCTGGAACGGGGCGATGTCGGGATAGGTGAAGGTCACGCCGAATTCGGTTTCGGCCTCTTCGCGCGCGGCATCGACGGAATCGCCCCAGATGCCCTTGTGAAACTCGGTCGATTCGCGCGCTGCCTCGCGGATCGCCTGCTGCTGATCCTCGGTCAGCCGGTCCAGCGTGGCAGAGGAGATCAGCATCACGTCCGGAATGCGGGTGTGCATGTCATAGGAAAATGCCTTCGCGACTTCCGCATGGCGGGCGACGGTCAGGGCGAATTCGTTGTTTTCAGCCCCGTCCAGAACCCCCTGCTGGATAGAGGTGTAAACCTCGGCCTGGCTCATGGCGATGGGGGATGCGCCCAGCACTTCGACCATGCGGATCAGCGTGGGCGATTGCAGAACGCGGATCTTCAGGCCGGCCAGGTCGGCCGGCTTTTCGATGGCCTTGTCCTCGGTATAGAAAGACCGCGCGCCGGAGTTGTAGTAGGTCAGCCCCACCATCCCCTGATCCGCCGTCGCCTGATACACCGGGTCCATCACGGCCGCATCGTCCAGCGCGGCATAGAAGTGATCTTCGTCATCGAAAAGATAGGGCATGGAGAACGCGCCGTAGATGGGCGAGAAGCTTTCCATCAGCCCGCCCGACACCTTGGTCATGTCCAGAAGGCCGCCCTGAACCAGTTCCACCAGCTCGCGCTCTCCGCCCAGCTGGCCGTCGGGGAAGAACTGGACGGTCACGTCGCCATCCGTCTTCTCCTCCACCAGCCGTGCGAATTCCTTCATCGCCTCCACCGTGGGCGTGGCATTCTCGGCATAGCCGAAGCGCAGCGTTTCGGCCCCGGCGGCACCGGCCAGTGCGATCAGCGCGGCCGTCGTCAAAAGCATCTTCATGTCGTTCCTCCCCAGGCAACGTCAGATGTAAGTGCGTAAAAACTCCGACAGGCAGAACATCGCCATCGCCTGCCCGTAGGGCATCGAGGTCAGCTTGATCTGCCGATAGTAATCCAGATCCGATCCCATGGCGGTGCCGAACGACACGTTCTGCAATTCGCCATTGGCGTCGATATTGTCGATCACGGCCTTGACCGCGCGTTCGGCCACGGGCGCATATTCCGGGCCGATATACCGCTTGCGCACGCCCTTCAGCAGGCCATAGGCAAAGCCCGCCGTGGCCGAAGCCTCCAGATAGCTGGACTTGTCATCCAGCAGCGTGTGCCACAGCCCGCTTTCATGCTGGCACTGCGCCAGCGCCTCGGCCTGCCGGCCCAGAAGGGCGATCAGGTGGCGGCGGACGGGATCGTTCGCGGGCAGGTCCAGAAGTTCGATGAACTCGGGGATCACGATGGTGACCCAGCTGTTGCCCCGTGCCCAAAGGGCATTGGCGAAGTTGTGGTTTCCTTCGAACGTCCAGCCGTGGAACCAAAGGCCCGTGCGCGTGTCCATCAGGTACTGCGCATGGGTCAGGAACTGGTATTTCGCCTCCTCCACATATTCGGGCCGGTTCAGCAGCAGGCCGATCTTGGCCAGCGGCACCACCGACATCATCAGCGTGTCATCCCACATCTGCTGATGATTGACCGAGTTGTAGACGATGTGCTGCAGCCCGCCGTCGCGCACGCGGGGCATTTCGTGCATCACCCATTCGGCCCATGTGTCCAGATACGGAAGCCATGCCGGATCGCGGTCCATCTCGTACAGGTGCGCGGCGGTCAGGAAGGGGGCAACGGTGTTGATGTTCTTGGTCGGCGTGCCTTCGGCCAGCCGGTCGCGGAACCAGCCCTTCACGATGTCCATCGCGCGGGCATTGCCGGTCAGCTGCCAGTATTTCAAAAGGCCGTAAAGGCCGATGCCGTGGGTCCATTCCCAGCCGGCCCAGCCCTTGGTGTCGATGACCCGGCCATCCTCAAGCCGCAGCAGAAACTCCCCCGTCTCGTCGGTGATGTTGACAAGGTTGTCCGTCAGCCGGTCGATCAGGGCGCAAACCTCGGCCCGGGGAAGGATGTGGTCCTTCTGCCGCAAAAGCGGATGCATGTCGTCTCCTCCCAAAGACTGGCGTCTGAATCCGGAACGCCGTTCCAGATGAACCGAACCACAACCGGCATGGGTAAGGCAAGCACGAATTGACTTTCCGGTCCAAAACTTTCAGAATAGTGTTCCAGAAAAAGGGATGATGGCGTGCAGTCAGGCAAAGCGGATAATGTCGCGTCGGTTCTGAAGGTGTTTTCCGTGCTGGAAACACTGGCCGAGGATCGTCAGGCCAGCCTTGGAACCATCGCGCAAAAGGCGATGACCTCCAAAAGCACGACGCACCGCCTGCTGCAAACCATGGTCGATCTGGGATATGTCGAACAGGACATGGAAACAGAGCGTTACGGCCTGACGCTGAAGCTGTTTTCCATCGCCGCCCGCGCCATCGATCCGTCGCAGCTTCTGACGCATGCCGACCGTGCGATGGCCACCCTGTCGCGCGCCACCGGCGAATCGATCAACCTTGGCGTTATCGACGGGCAGGAGGAGAAGGTCGTTTATGTCCACCACATCGAATCTGTCTACGGCCTTTCGATGAAAAGCACGGTGGGCCAGCGCAATCCGCTCAGCTCCACCTCGCTGGGCAAGGCGCTGTTGGCCTGGCGCGAGGCAGAGGAGATCGAGGCCCGGATCGCCCGCATGCCCTTCGATCCCGCCGGCCCCAATGCCATCCGCGATGCCGCCCGCCTGCGCGACGAACTTGCCCGCACCCGCGAACAGGGCTTTGCCGAGGAGATAGAGGAAGCCGAAGCCGGCGTGCGCTGCCTTGCCGCCCCGGTATTCGATCATCTGGGCCGGCCGGTCGCGGCGATTTCGATGGCGTTCCCCTTGTTCCGCTTCGACGAGGCGCGCAAGCCCGACTATGTCGCGCGCCTGCAGGCGGCGGCGCGCGAAACCTCGGCCGCGCTTGGCCACCGGCCCTAGGGCACGGGCACGAATTCCACCCATGTTGGGCCCGTGCCAACACGAACGCGGGCGGTTTGCGCCAGATGCCCGGTTTCGGGATCAATCGCATAAAGCGTCATCCGGTCCGATCGTTCGCCCGCGGCCGCCAAGAAGCGCCCGTCCGGCGACATGCCGATCTTGCGCGGCTGCTTTTCGGTGGCGAAGGTTTCGATCAGGCGCATCCCGCCGCCGGTGTCGATCAGGCTTATGCGGCTGGTGGTGCGTTCGGTGACGTAAAGGAACCGGCCATCGGGGGTGATCAGGATATCGGCCGCCCAGATGCGGGGCACCCCGTCACGCTTCACCAGCGGCGGCAGGCCATTCTGCAGGGCCGTCCCTTCGGGCAGGATCGACACGCGGCCCATCTCGGCCAGGCCGTTCGCAGTGACGTCGAAGCGCACCACCTCCCCCGAAAATTCGGTCACGACGTAAAGGCGGTCCCCTGCGGGCGAGAATACGAGGTGGCGCGGGCCGGACCCTGCCCCTGTTTCCGCCTCATCCAGCGGTGTCAGCATCCCGCTGTCTGCGTCGATGGTGAAGCGGATCACCTCGTCCGTGCCAAGCGCGGTGGAAAAGGCGACACGCCCCGCAGCATCGGTCCGGATCGCATGGGCGTTGCGGCCTGCGGGCTGCACCTGCCGCGGGCCGGCAGTGATCAGCCCGTCCTGCCCCACCGGCAGCGTGACCACCGCACCCCCGGCATACGATGCCCCCAGCAGCGTTCGCCCCGCCGGATCAAGGCTGACATAGGCGAAGTTCTCGAACGTGGGGGCAACCGCCTTCTGCGCCAGCGTGCCGGTCAGCGGATCGATGGCCAGCGTCACGACATGATAGGGCGGCTTGCGAACGGCGGCGTAAAGATGCGCGCGGTCGGGGCTGACGGCCATCGGCCCCACACCTGCGCCGACGCGAGCCGTGGAAACTGGGGAAAGCACCCCTTCCGTATTCATGCGGAAGACGTCGATCACGCCGCCCACTGTGGCGGCAACATAAACATAGGTGTCAGCCAAGGCGGCAACCGGCAAAAGCCATGCCAGAACCGCGGCGCGCAGGATGGCGGACATCTCTGAATCCTCTCATTTCAGTTCCACGAGCAGGTCTTTTGCGTCGATCTGTGCGCCTTGCGTGACGTGGATGGTTTTCACGGTTGCGTCGCGTTCGGCGTGCAGGGCGGTTTCCATTTTCATCGCCTCGATCGTCAGAAGCAGATCTCCGGCCTTGACCTTCTGGCCCGGCTGCACGGCGATGGTGGCGACGACGCCGGGCATGGGCGCGCCGATATGGTCGGGATTGCCGGCCGCGGCACGGGGGCGGGCGGTGCGGGCGGCGGCGGCGCGGTTGGGCACGCGGATCACGCGCGGCTGGCCGTTCAGCTCGAAGAACACGCGCACATCGCCTTCATCGGTGGTTTCGCCCACGGTTTGCAGGCGGATTTCCAGCGTCTTGCCTTCGTCCAGCGCGGCCTCGATCTCTTCTCCCGGGGCCATCCCGTAAAGGAAGGTGCGGGTGGGCAGAACGCGCACGGGGCCATATTGGCGGTGGCGGCGCGCATAATCGGCGAACACCTTGGGATACATCAGATAGCCCTGCAGATCCTCGTCCGTGGGAACGAAGGGCTCCTCCTCGGTGCCGATCTCGGCGGCAAGCCTGGCGCGCATGGCGTTCATGTCCACGGGCGGCAGATGCGCGCCGGGACGGGCGGTGGAGGGCTGCGCCCCCTTCAGCACCTTCTTCATGATCCCTTCGGGCCAGCCCCCGTGCGGCTGGCCAAGATTGCCCTTCAGCATGTCCACCACGCTGTCGGGGAAGCTGACCTCCACGGCGGGATCCTCCACCTGCGCGCGGGTCAGCCCCTGGGCCACCATCATCAGCGCCATGTCCCCCACCACCTTGGAGGACGGCGTGACCTTCACGATATCGCCGAACATGGCGTTCACATCGGCATAGGCCTGCGCCACCTCGTGCCAGCGATCCTCCAGCCCTATGCTGCGCGCCTGCGCCTTGAGGTTGGTGAACTGGCCCCCCGGCATCTCGTGCAGCCACACCTCGGAGGCGGGGGCCTGAAGCCCGCTTTCAAAGGCCGCATATTGCCCGCGCACCTGTTCCCAATAGTTCGAGATCGCACGGATCGCGGCGATATCCAGGCCGGTATCGCGCGGCGTGCCGCGCAGGGCCTCCACGATCGACCCCAGCGGCGGCTGGGACGTCCCGCCCGAGAAGGCGTCCATCGCGGCATCGACCGCATCCACCCCCGCCTCGGCCGCGGCAAGGATCGTGGCCCCGCCAAGCCCGCCGGTGTCATGGGTGTGCAAGTGGATCGGCAGGCCCACCTCCTCTTTCAGGGTGCGGATCAGGATGCGGGCGGCGGCCGGCTTCAGAACGCCCGCCATGTCCTTCACCCCCAGAACATGCGCACCCGCATCGCGCAGATCGCGCGCCAGCGCCACGTAATAGCCCAGGTCATACTTTGCCCGGTCGGGGTTCTGGATATCGCCGGTATAGCAGAGCGTGCCTTCGCAGATCTTGCCGCTTTGAACCACGGCATCCATCGCCACGCGCATGTTCTCCACCCAGTTCAGGCTGTCGAACACGCGGAACACATCCACGCCCGAGGCCGCCGCCTGCGCCACGAAGCCCTGCACCACGTTGTCGGGATAATTGGTGTAACCCACCCCGTTCGCGCTGCGCAGCAGCATCTGCGTCATCACGTTGGGCAAGCGTTCGCGGATGTCGCGCAGGCGCTGCCAGGGATCTTCCTGCAGGAAGCGATAGGCGACATCGAACGTCGCCCCGCCCCAGCATTCCACACTGAAGAGCCCGCCCATGTTCGCAGCATAAGCGGGCGCGGCCCGGATCATGTCCACCGACCGCATGCGCGTGGCCAGCAGCGACTGGTGCCCGTCGCGCATGGTCGTGTCGGTCACCAGCAGCCGGTCCTGCGCCAGCATCCAGTCGGCCACGGCCTTGGGCCCCTTCGCCTCCAGCAGGGTGCGGGTGCCGGGCGGGGGCGGCCCCCCGGGCTGCGGCGGGCGCGGCGCCTTCGCCTCGGCCGGTTTGGGGCGGCCGGCGGTTTCGGGATGCCCGTTCACCGTGATGTCGGCGATATAGGTCAGGATCCTGGTCGCACTGTCCTTGCGCCGGCTGAACCGGAACAACTCAGGCGAGGTGTCGATGAACTTCGTTGTGTATTCGTTCGACAGGAAGGTCTGGTGCTTCAGCAGGTTGATGACAAAGTCGATATTGGTGGAAACGCCCCGGATGCGGAATTCGCGCAAGGCGCGATCCATGCGGGCAATGGCGGCCTCGGGCGTCTGGGCCCATGCCGTCACCTTCACCAGAAGCGAATCGTAAAACCGCGTCACCACCGATCCGGAATAGGCCGTGCCCCCATCCAGCCGGATGCCCATGCCCGTGGCACTGCGATAGGCGGTGATGCGGCCGTAATCGGGGATGAAGTTGTTCTGCGGATCTTCCGTGGTCACGCGGCACTGAACGGCATGGCCCGACAGGTGGATGTCGTCCTGCGAGGCGGCGCCCGTCGCCTCGGCCAGCGTCGCGCCTTCCGCGATGCGGATCTGCGCCTGCACGATGTCGATGCCCGTCACCTCTTCCGTGACGGTGTGTTCAACCTGAACGCGGGGGTTCACCTCGATGAAGAAGAACCGCCCCGTGTCCATGTCCATCAGGAACTCCACCGTTCCTGCGCATTCATAGCCGACATGGGCGCAGATGCGGCGGCCCAGATCGCACACCTCGGCCCGCTGCGCATCGGTCAGATAAGGCGCGGGCGCGCGTTCCACGACCTTCTGGTTGCGCCGCTGCACCGTGCAGTCCCGCTCGAACAGGTGATAGATGTTGCCATGGCTGTCGCCAAGGATCTGCACCTCCACGTGGCGGGCGCGCTGGATCATCTTTTCCAGATACCCCTCGCCATTGCCAAAGGCCGCCTCCGCCTCGCGCCGGCCCTCGCGCACCTTTTCCACCAGCTCCGCCTCGGAATGGATGGGCCGCATCCCGCGACCGCCCCCGCCCCAGCTGGCCTTCAGCATCAGCGGATAGCCGATCTGCGCCGCCTCGGCCCGGATCGCGTCCCAATCCTCGCCCAGGACCCCCGTGGCCGGAATCACGGGCACCCCCGCCTCGATCGCCACCCGGCGCGCGCTGGCCTTGTCGCCCAGGGCACGCATGGTGTCCGCCTTCGGCCCGATAAAGGCGATGCCCGCCGCATCGCACGCCTCCACGAAGTCAGGGTTCTCCGACAAAAGGCCATAACCGGGATGAATCGCATCCGCCCCGCACATCTTCGCCACGCGGATGATCTCGGGGATCGATAGATACGCGCCAACAGGGCTCAGCCCCTCGCCGATCCGATACGCCTCGTCCGCCTTAAAACGGTGAAGGCCAAGCTTGTCCTCCTCGGCGTAAACAGCAACCGTCCGCTTCCCAAGCTCGTTCGCCGCACGCAAAACACGGATCGCAATCTCACCACGGTTCGCTACAAGTAGCTTCTTGAACATACGCATAACAACGACCCCCAATCCCTTGCATGAACGTCGCACCACTGCGGGCCTTGCGTCCAGAGGAATAAGGGGCCGTCTGCCGTTTCAGATCGAAAGCGCCTCCTTTGCGGGCGTGACATCCAGCCCAAGCGCCGCGCCAACGGCCGCATAGGTCAGCCGCCCCGCATGGGTGTTCAGCCCTGCCAGCAGGTGCGGATCATCCCCGCAGGCCTTGCGCCAGCCCTTGTCGGCGATGGCCAGCATGAAGGGCAGCGTGGCATTGCCAAGCGCAAGCGTGGAGGTGCGCGCAACCGCCCCCGGCATGTTGGCCACGCAATAATGCATGATGCCGTCCACCTCATAGATCGGGTCCTGATGCGTGGTCGGCCGCGAGGTTTCGAAGCAGCCGCCCTGATCGATCGCCACATCCACAATGGCCGCGCCGGGCTTCATGCTGCCAAGCTGGCTGCGCGACACCAGCTTGGGCGCGGCGGCGCCGGGCACCAGAACCGCGCCGATGACCATGTCGGCAGCGGCCACCAGTTCCGCCGTGTTCGCTTCGGAGGCATAGATCGCCTTGAAGTCCCGCGCGAACCCTTCGTCCAGCTGCCGCAGGCGGGGAAGCGAACGGTCCAGAACCGTCACATCCGCGCCCATTCCCGCCGCCACCCGCGCGGCATGGGTGCCCACGACGCCGCCGCCGATCACCACAACCTTCGCAGGGGCCACGCCGGGCACGCCACCCATCAGCACGCCGCGCCCGCCATTGGCCTTTTGCAGCGTCCATGCCCCGACCTGCGGGGCAAGGCGGCCCGCAACCTCGGACATGGGGGCCAGAAGCGGCAGCCCGCCCGCGCAGTCCGTCACGGTTTCATAGGCGATGGCCGTCACGCCCGAAGCCAGCAGATCGCGCGTCTGGTCGGGATCGGGCGCAAGGTGAAGATAGGTGAACAAGATCTGCCCTTCGCGCAGCCGCGCGCGTTCGGCCGCCTGCGGCTCTTTCACCTTCACGACCAGTTCGGCCTGCGCGAACACTTCCTCCACGCAAACAAGTTTTGCGCCCGCCGCGGCATAGGCATCATCGGCGAAGCCCGCGCCCACCCCTGCGCCGGCCTCCACCAATACCTCGTGTCCGTGGGAAACGGCTTCCTGCACGGCCGCCGGGGTCAGCCCCACGCGGAATTCCTGCGGCTTGATCTCTTTCGGACATCCGATTTTCATATGAGTCTCCTCCTCATTCCTGGCAGTTTCGGGCAGGTCGTGCAGCGATGCATCCTTCTTTAGTGGCCTGCAGGAAGGTTCCGGCGAAGATATCGCGGCGCCGCACCCGTCCGGCGCAAAAGGCTTCGAAGATTGCTTCGATCTTGCCGATTGTCCGGCGTGGGCGCTTCCGCTTAGGCTGCGCCCGAAATCAGGCGGATGAAGGGCGAGACGAACATGAAAGGCAGCGTGGCAGAGGTGTTCGGCGCATTCCTCAGGCTCGGCCTCACCTCGTTCGGGGGGCCTGTCGCGCATCTTGGCTATTTCCGAGAGGAGCTGGTGATCCGCCGCAAATGGCTGACCGAACCCGCCTATGCCGAAATTGTCGCCCTGTGCCAGTTCCTGCCCGGCCCCGCTTCCAGCCAGGTGGGGTTCGCGCTTGGCCTCGTGCGGGCGGGATGGGGCGGCGCGCTGGCGGCGTTCGTGGCCTTCACCTTGCCTTCGGCCGTGCTGCTGGTGGCGCTGGCCTATGCCTCGTTGCAATCGGCGGGGCCGCTGGCAGGCGGGGCGCTGCACGGGCTGAAGATCGTGGCGGTGGCCATCGTCGCGCAGGCCGTCTGGGGCATGGCGAAGGCGCTTTGTCCCGACGGGCCGCGGGCGGGCATCGCGGTGGCGGCGGTGGCGCTGCTGGCCGTGCTGCCGGGGGCGGCCGGAATGATGGGCGCGATCGGGCTGGGGGCGCTGGCGGGGCTGGCCCTGCGGCGCGGGCAGGCGTCCGGCGCCCCGCCCCTGCCGGTGCCCGTGTCGCGCAAGGCAGGTCTTGCGGCGCTGGTGGTGTTCCTGATCCTTCTGGCCGGCCTGCCGCTTCTGGCGCCGGCCGGCCAGCCCCTTGCCGTGATCGACGGCTTTTACCGCGCAGGTTCGCTTGTGTTCGGCGGCGGGCACGTGGTGCTGCCGCTGCTTCAGGCCGAAACCGCCCCTTGGGTGACCGAAGATGCCTTTCTTGCCGGTTACGGCCTTGCGCAGGCGGTGCCCGGCCCGCTGTTCACCTTCGCCGCTTGGCTGGGCGCCGTCATGGACCCTGCGCCGAACGGGATCGCGGGGGCGATCATCGCGCTGCTGGCGCTGTTCCTGCCCGGCTTTCTGATCCTGATCGCCGCGCTGCCCTTCTGGGGCCGGATACGGCAGCGGCGTGCGGCGCAATCGGCCATGCAGGGGGCGAACGCGGCGGTGGTCGGCATTCTTGGCGCGGCGCTTTACGATCCGGTCTTCACCAGCGCCATTGTGGGGCGCGCGGATCTTGCCCTGGCGCTTGTTTGTTTCGTGGCGCTGACGGTGTGGAGATTGCCGCCCTGGCTGGTTGTCGGGATCGCGGCGGCAGGTGGCATCCTGCTGCACGGCTGATCCGCGCCCGAATGGCGCTGCGTGACAAAAAAGGCACATAATGTTTGATTCCGCCCGGTTTCCCGCTACGTTTGGGCCTCATGCCACTGCTGCACGGGCTGCGCTTTCACCGGCAGGCGATCTTCGGATCGTTGCAACGCGCGCCCGACTGCCCTGCAAAAGCGGGGCCGCAAACACCCGATTGCCGGCCTTCGGGCCGCGCGCAAGAAAGGCTTGTTATTGATGACCGAACGACGTCCCTCCGACTGGAGTTTCGTGCTTGCCACCGATCTGGACGGCACATTCCTGGGCGGATCCGATGAAATGCGCCGCACCCTTTACGACTGGATCGAGGAACGGCGAGAGGATGTCGGGCTGATCTTCGTGACAGGGCGCGACCCCGATTTCATCGCGGATCTTTGCAGCACGGGCCGCGCGCCCTGGCCCGATTTCGTGGTGGGGGATGTGGGCACCACCATCGCCGGCATCAAGAACGGCACCGTCACCCCCCTCGAGGATCTTGAGGCGCATATCCGCAATGCATGGGGCGATCGTTCCGCCTTTGTGCGCGAAACACTGAAAGGGGCGCCGGGGCTGGTGGAACAGGACACGCCCTTCCGCCACCGCATCAGCTATCACTGGGATCCCGAAACCTATGACCCGGCCAGCGTGAAACCGCTGGAAGATGCGGGTTTCGATATCCTCATCTCGCACGGGTGCTTCCTTGACGTGCTGCCGGGGGGCGTCAGCAAGGGCCCGTCGCTGCTGCGCCTGCTGGACCAGCTTGGCATCGACCGCGAACGCGTTCTGGTGGCGGGCGATACGCTGAACGATCTGTCGATGTTCCAGACGGGGCTGCACGGTGCGGTGGTTGGCGAAAGCGAACAGGGGCTGCTGGACGCCACGCGCGATCTGCCCCGCGCGCGCCATTGCACCCTGCCCGGCACCGGCGGCATTGCCGAAACGATCCGCGCCGCCCGCCTGCATCCCACCCCGCCAAAAGAGGTCGCACAATGAGCGATAAGTCCGATCTTGTCGTCGTGTATCACCGCCAGCCTTATGAAGAAGTCGAGCTGGAGGATGGCACGGTCGAGCTGCGCGAGAACAAATCTCCCAACGGGATCGTGCCGACGCTGAAGGGCGTCATGGGCCGCATGGGCAAGGGCGCGTGGGTGGCATGGAAACATGCCGAGGATCCCGCCAACCCCGATTTCGAGCGCGTGATCGAGATCGACGATTCCTATGGCAAATACAAGGTCAGCCGCCTGCCGCTGACGCCGGAACAGGTGAAAAGCTTCTATCACGTCACCTCGAAGGAAGCGTTCTGGCCGATCCTGCACGGGTTCAAGGAACGCT
This sequence comes from Falsirhodobacter deserti, assembly GCF_004015795.1. Taxonomy (GTDB): domain Bacteria; phylum Pseudomonadota; class Alphaproteobacteria; order Rhodobacterales; family Rhodobacteraceae; genus Falsirhodobacter; species Falsirhodobacter deserti. The sequence continues at coordinate 238,721 of NZ_ML137219.1, forward strand.
ACAATTATGACCCCGTGGACTGGCCGACCTTCCGCGAGGTGAACCTGGCCTTCGCCGAAGCCGCCGCGAACGAGGTGTCGGACAATGGCGTGGTCTGGGTGCACGATTACAACCTTTGGCTGGTTCCCGGCTTTCTGCGCCAGATCAAGCCGGAGGCGAAGATCGCCTTCTTCCACCACACGCCCTTCCCTTCGGCCGACATGTTCAACGTGCTGCCCTGGCGGGAGGAGATCATCCGCAGCCTTCTGGCCTGTGACAGCGTGGGCTTCCACATCCCCCGCTATGCCCAGAACTTCGCATCCGTCGCCCACTCGCTGACGCGCGCGCGCACGGTGTCGGACGAATTCACCGACGAATCGATGACGCCTCGGGGCACCGCGCTGTCCGAACGCTTCACCCCCGTCACGATGGAACATCGCGGCCGCCGCATCCGGATCGAGGTGAACCCCGTCGGCGCCAATTCCGATTACCTTGCCGAGATCGCCGACCAGCCCGAGGTGGACGAAAAGGTTGCCGCCATCCGCGAATGGGTGGGCGATTGCCAGATGGTCCTTTCGGTCAGCCGCACCGATTACACCAAGGGCAATGTCGAACAGCTTGAAACGTTCGAAAGGTTGCTGGCCCGCCGCCCCGAACTGCACGGGAAGGTACGCCTGATGATGGTATCCGTCGGGGCGAACCGCGCCATGACGGCCTATGAGGAAGTGCAGCAGAAGATCGAAGAACTGACGGGCCGCATCAACGGCACCTATGGCAGCTTCGAATGGCAGCCGATCTCGCTTCTGTCCTCGGCGTTGCCGCTGGCGGAACTGGTGGCCTATTACCGCGCGGCGGATGTCGCCTCCATCACGCCGCTGGCGGACGGGCTGAACCTTGTGGCGGCGGAATATGTCATGGCCAAGGGCGACAACGGGATCGGGGCGCTGATCCTTTCGGAATTCGCCGGCTGCGCCGTGCTGCTGAACGGTGCGATTCCGGTGAACCCCTTCTCGCACGCGTCGATGGACAAGGCGCTGGATCAGGCGCTGGCGATGGGCGAGGAGGAGAAGCTGTCGCGCATGGCCGCTCTGCGCCAGTCCACCCGCCGCTGGAACATCACGGCGTGGCGCGATCACACGACGCGCCATTTCAAGGAACTGCGTGCCACACCCGAAGGCACGATCACCTGAACGAAAAGGCCCCCGCCGATGGCGGGGGCTGCATCCTCAGTCCCAGGCGGGGGCAAGGTTCTGCGGGCTGACGATGCGTCCGTCGGGACGCGCCATGCCGTGGATCGCCTGCATCTCCTCCTCCGTCAGTTCGAAATCGAAGATCGCAAGGTTTTCGGCCAGCCGTTCCACCTTTGCCGTCTTGGACAGGGTGATGACGCCGGGCTGCTGCACCTGCCAGCGCAGGGCCACCTGTGCCGCCGTCTTGCCGTGGCGTGCGCCGATTTCGGCCAGCGTGGGATCGGTGGCGGATTTGCCATCGGCCATCGCGTAATAGGCCGTCAATGACATCCCGAGTTCCCGCGCCGCATCCAGCACAGCCTTTTGCGACAGCCACGGATGGTATTCCACCTGGTTGGTCGCGATGGGCGCCGCGCTGAGACGGGCCGCTTCGCGCATTTGCGCACTGGAATAGTTGGAGATGCCGATATGCCGCGTCATCCCGGCATCGCGCGCCTTGTTCAGCTGTTCGATCTGAACCTCGCGCGGGGTGTCGCTGCCACCGGGCCAGTGCAGAAGCAGCAGGTCCACATGGTCGGTCCCCAGTTTCTTCAGGCTTTCCTCTACCGAGGGAAGGAAGGCATCGGCGGCGAACTTGTCCACCCAAACCTTGGTGGTCAGGAACACCTCGTTCCGGGCAACGCCGGAGTCCTTGATGGCCTGCCCGACGGCCGCCTCGTTGCCATAGATCTGCGCGGTGTCCACGTGGCGGAAGCCAAGGCGCAGGGCCTCGGGCAGGACGGCTGCCACCTCCCCCTCGTCCATGCGGAAGGTGCCGAAGCCAAGGGCGGGAATGGACGCGCCGTTTGCAGTAACGTCATGCATGATCGTTCTCCTTTCACGCGGTAAGTGTGGGTTGCGCAAGGCCGCGGTCCAGTGCCGCGCTGCGCAGCGTCAGAAGAACTGCGCCCACTGCCAGGATTCCGGCCACCCAAGGCGCCGCCTCCAAACCCCCTGAACCAGCAGCAACCGCCCGCTGGTCAGCAGGCGAAGCTGCGCGCGGGGGGCGGCTGCCGGACGGTCGATTTCGCGCGGCAACAGCAGGGCACTGCCCGCCATCGCCACCGCGCCCAGCCAGAAGGTCGCGCGCCAGCCGAAGCTTTGGCAGACCAGAGTGACAAGCGGACGCCGGTTACGATGGCGAGGGTCAGCCCCATGAACATCAGTGCGCTGGCTGGCGACGTGGTCGTTGCCGCCGGCCGGCTGGTGGAGGTTCTGGCAGAACCCGCCCCTCCCGTGCCCGAAGCCCTTGAAGCGGTGTTCGCGGGCCACCCGCACATGGTCAGCAGCATCCCCGCCTTGTCGCTTTTCTGGAAGCGAACCTGCTGGACGGGCGCGCCGGCCACCGCTAGGCTGCGCGCGAACACTATCCGTTGGGGTGTCCCGTCGCGGGGCTGAGAGGTGCAATGCGCGCCGACCCATCGAACCTGATCCGGGTCATGCCGGCGTAGGGAACGGATAGGCACATGGCGGCACCATGGTGCCTTCCGTCTGCCGTCTGACCCCTGCCTGTCATCCCGCCAAGACGCGAGGGGGCCGCCCGGTCCCGTTCGCCCGCATACTGAACGGAGACAGACATGAGACTGCTTGCAATGGCCTTCGCGCTGGCCGCCTCGCCCGCCTTCGCGGCGGACCGGATGACACTGATGCTGGACTGGTTCGTGAACCCCGACCACGCCCCCATCATCATCGCCGACGAAATGGGCTTTTTCGCCGATGAAGGGCTGGAGGTGGAGATCGTCGCCCCTGCCGATCCGTCCGATCCGCCGAAGATGGTCGCTTCGGGGCAGGTGGATCTGGCGGTGGGATACCAGCCGCAACTGCACCTTCAGGTGCATGAAGGCCTGCCGCTGCGCCGCGTGGCCACGCTGGTCGCCACGCCCCTGAACTGCCTGACCGTGGTGGCTGACGGGCCCGTGCAATCGGTGGCCGACCTGAAGGGCCGCAAGGTTGGATATTCCGTGCCGGGCATGGAAACCGCGCTGATGGGGGCGATGCTGGAACATGCCGGCCTTGCCGCCGGCGATGTGGAACTTGTCAACGTGAACTGGTCGCTGACGCCCGCACTGATCACGGGGCAGGTGGATGCGACCCTTGGCGGATACCGCAATTTCGAACTGACGCAGATGCGGATCGAAGGCGTGGAAGGCCGCTGCCTTTTCGTGGAGGAGAACGGCATCCCCGCCTATGACGAACTGGTGGTTCTGGCCAACCCGGACAGCATGGACGCCGATGCCACCCGCCGCTTCGTGCGCGCGATGGAACGGGGGGCGCATTACGTGCTGAACCACCCGGACGAGGCATGGGCCGCCTTCATCGCCGCCCATCCCGATCTGGATGACCAGCTGAACCGCGAGGCCTGGACCGCCACCGTTCCGCGCTTTTCCCAAAGCCCCGGCGCCGTCGACCATGGGCGGTACAAGCGGTTCGAGGAGTTCATGAAGGAAACCGGCATGATCGACAGCATCCGGCCCGTCAGCGATTTCGCGGTGGATCCCGCAGCATGACCTATGGCACCACGTTCCCGCTTTGGCGCGCCGCCGCCCCCGACTGGGACGCCTATACCCGGGCGCCGTTCGTGCAGGCGCTGGCCGACGGCTCTCTGCCCCGCGCGTCGTTCCTGACCTATCTGGCGCAGGATTACGTGTTCCTGATCCATTTTTCACGCGCATGGGCCCTGGCCACTGCCAAGGCGGGCACGATCGGGGAAATGCGCGCCTGCGCGGCCACCGTTCACGCCCTGCTGCAAACCGAAACGCGCCTGCATGTCGGCATCTGCGCCGAAGCCGGCATTTCCGAGGAAGCGCTGCTGGCCACGGTCGAGGCGCCGCAGAACCTTGCCTACACGCGTTACGTGCTGGAGGCAGGATACAGCGGCGATTTCCTTGACCTGCTGGCCGCGCTGATGCCCTGCGTGCTTGGCTATGGCGAAATCGGCGCGCGGCTGATGCGCGAAGGGCACGATCCGGCCTATGCCGCGTGGATCGAGGCCTATGGCGGCAGCGATTACCAGGCGTTGTGCCACGATGCGGCGGCCCTTCTGGACGGCGCGATCGCACGGCGGCTGGGGCCAGGCGCGCCCTCGATCCCCCGCTGGACGGAACTTGCCGGCCGCTTCGCCACCGCCACGCGGCTGGAGGCCGCTTTCTGGACGCTGGCCGCATGATCCGGATCGCCCTTTGCCTGCTGGCGTTGTGGCAGGGGGCGGTCCTTCTGCTGGATCTTCCGCGCTTTCTGTTGCCGGGGCCGGTGGCCGTGGCCCGCGCAGCTTGGGCCGAACAGGCCGTTCTGGCCCATGCCGCCACCATCACCCTGACCGAAATCGGGGCCGGCTTCGCCATCGGCGCGGGGCTTGGCACGGTGCTGGCCCCGCTTCTGGCGCTGCTGCCGCCGCTGCGGCGGATCACCGAACCTGTGCTGACACTCAGCCAGACGATCCCGATCTTCGCCTTTGCCCCGCTGCTGACGCTGTGGCTGGGATACGGGATGGCGCCCAAGATCGCGATCGTGGCGCTGATCGTGTTCTTTCCCGTCGCCTCGGCCTTTCTGGACGGGCTGACACGCACGCCGAAAGTGCTGGTCGAACTGGGCGAAAGCATGGGCGCAACGCCCCTGTGCGCCATGCGGATCATCCGCATCCCCGCCGCGCTGCCCGATCTGGCCAGCGGGCTGCGCATCGCGTCAGTCTATGCCCCCGCCGGGGCGGTGATCGGGGAATGGGTGGGCGGATCGAAGGGCCTTGGCGCACTGATGATCCATGCCAACGGGCGGATGAAAACCGACCAGATGTTCGCCGCGCTGGCGGCCACGGTTCTGGCGGCGCTGGCCTTCCGCTTTGTCATCGGGCTGATCGCGGCACGGCTGGAGCGATAGCGATTCGCACCGCTTGCACGAATGTTCCGCCGCCATGGGGGTGATGCAGGCGCCTTTTCCGTGCCCGTCCGCGCATTCGGGCAAATATTTGCGGCACAAATCTTGTGTTGTGGGCGCTTTTCATACGATATGCTCGGCCAGAACCGCAGAGGGAGCCCCTGCCATGACTTTCCTTCCGACCCGCCGCCGCCTTCTTGCCATGACCGCGGCCGCCGCCATGCTGACCACGCCCGCCTTCGCGCAGGACACCACCGTTCGCGTCGGCATCATGGGCGGCGAGGACGAGGTTGTCTGGGACGCCGTTGCCGCCGAAGGCAAGAAGCGCGGGCTGGACATCCAGATCTCTCTTTTCAACGATTACACCCAGCCGAACGAAGCGCTTTCGAACGGTGATATCGATGCCAACGCCTTCCAGCACCAGCCCTATCTGGACGCCCAGATCGAGGCGATGGGATATGAGATCACCAACGTCGCCGACACGGTGATCCAGCCGATCGGGGTTTATTCGGCCAAGCACGATGCGATCGAAGATCTGCCCGATGGCGCCGTGATCGGCGTGCCGAACGATCCGTCCAATGGCGGGCGGGCGCTGAAGGTTCTGGAACAGCTTGGCCTGATCAAGCTGGACGAAGATGCAGGCATCCTTGCCACCACGCTGGACGTTACCGAAAACCCGCATGATTTCGATCTGCGCGAACTGGATGCGGGCGTCGTGGGCCGCGCGATCACCGATCTGGACGCGGCGGTCGTGAACACCGACTGGGCGCTGAAGGCGGGCCTGCAGGACCACCGGATCGCGCAGGAATCGGGCGAAAACAACCCCTACATGAACCTGATCGCCGTACGCACCGAAGACAAGGACGCGCCATGGGTGTCCACCCTGATCGAGGCGTTCCACACCGACAGCGTGAAGGAAGCCTATGCCACCGCCTACAAGGGTGCTGCCGTCACCTCCTGGTAAGGCCGCCTTTTTTCGGGCTTGTCAGGGCGCGGGTTTCCCCCGCGCCCTTCATTCTTTTCAACGGAACGCCAATGACACAGCATCCGGTCGTCGTTCTTGACCACGTGACGCGCCGATTTTCCGCCGCGCCCGCGCTGGACGACATCACCCTTTCCATCGATCGGGGGGAAATCGTCGGGCTGATCGGGCGCAGCGGCGCGGGCAAGTCCACGCTGATCCGCTGCCTGAACGGGCTGGACAAGCCGCAGGCGGGCCGCGTGCTGATCGACGGGCAGGACATCACCCCGCTGGGCGAAAACGCGCTGCAACCCGTGCGCCGCCGCATCGGCATGATCTTCCAGCACTTCAACCTTCTGTCGGCCAAGACGGTGGCGGACAACGTGGCCCTGCCGATGAAGATCGCGGGCCGCCCCGCCGCAAAGCGCCGCAAGCGGGTGCTGGAACTGCTGGATATGGTCGGGCTGGCCGACAAGGCCGACGTCTGGCCCTCGCAGCTTTCGGGCGGGCAGAAGCAGCGCGTGGGCATCGCGCGGGCGCTGGCCTCGGACCCGCTGCTGCTGCTGTCGGACGAAGCGACATCCGCGCTGGATCCCGAAACCACGCAGTCGATCCTTGATCTTCTGGCCAAGGTGAACCGCGATCTGGGCCTGACCGTTCTGATGATCACCCACGAGATCGAGGTGGTGCGCCAGATCGCCAGCCGCGTGATCGTTCTGGATCGCGGACGGGTGGTGGAGGAAGGTCCCGTCGCACGGGTCATGGCCTCGCCGCAGGCCGATACCACGCGCAGCCTGCTGCGCGGGCTGTCCCCCACCCTGCCCCGCGATCTGGCCGCGCTGCTGGCCCCCGCGGGCGATCAGGCGCTGGTGCGGCTGGACGTGCATGGGCCCGATGCCCGCCGCCCGCTGCTGGACATGATCGCGCAGGCCACCGGCCACCCCGCGCGGCTGCTGCATGGCGGGCTGAACGATGTTCAGGGCATCCCCTATGGCCGGCTGTTCATCGCGCTTGGCACGGCCAATCCGCAAAAGGTGCAGGCCGCCCTCGCCGCACTTACCCCCCACACCACAGCGATCGAGGTTCTGGGCCATGTCCCCCGCGATGTTTGACCTGCTTTTGCGCGGCCTGAAGGAAACGCTGATCATGACCGGCGTTTCGGGGCTGCTGTCCTTCCTGATCGGCCTGCCGCTGGCGCTGGTCCTTGTGACCACCGACCGTGGCGGCATCTTCGAGGCGGTGACCCTGAACCGTGTTCTGGGGCTGGTGGTGAACGGGCTGCGGTCGGTTCCCTTCATCATCCTGCTGGTGGCGGTGATCCCGCTGACGCGGCTGATCGTGGGGTCGGCCATCGGCATCGCGGCGGCCATCGTGCCGCTGACCATTGCCGCTGCCCCCTATTTCGCCCGCGTCGCCGAGGTGAGCCTGCGCGAGGTGGAACGCCCGCTGATCGACGCCGCCCGCGCGATGGGCGCCACGCGCTGGACCATCGTGCGCGAGGTGCTGATCCCCGAAGCGCTGCCCGGCATCGTGTCGGGCTTCACCGTCACGCTTGTCACGCTGGTCGGGGCTTCGGCCATGGCGGGCGCTGTGGGCGCGGGCGGGCTGGGCGATATCGCCATCCGCTATGGCTATCAACGGTTCGAAACCGAGGTGATGGTGGCCGTGGTTGCCATCCTTGTCGTGCTGGTCTGCGGGATGCAATGGCTGGGCGACCGGCTGGCGCGGGCGCTCGATCACCACTGATCGGTCATTCGGCCCAGATGATGTCGCTGGTGAAGGTGATCGTCAGCCAGCGATCCGGCCCCTTGCCGCCAATCGCCTCGCCCAGCTCCTCGCGCAGGGCGTCCCATTCGGCAAGGGGCTTTGTTGCCTCCGCCTCGGGCACGATGACGTAAACGGTGATGTTGCGCGACCGGCCCACCTTGGAGACATAGGACCGGAAACCGTCAAAGCCGTGCCGTTCCACGAAGTCGGCCGACACGGCCGCCACGTGGTCGCGCAGGTCGGCGGGGGTGACCAGCAGGATTTCCGACAGCGCATCGCGCACGGTTTTCAGCGGCAGCGGGATCAGCACGATGCACACCACCCCAAGGATGATCGGGTCGATATAGGGGACCATCCAGTTCCACTGCGTCCCCTCGATCATCCAGGCGATGGAAAAGGCCGCAAGAAGCGCGCCGGTGATGCCCGAGGCCATGATCCAGCCCTGGATGTCCAGCGACACAAGCGCCGATCCGACGCGGCGGTTTGCCACCACCTCCACCACCGCCATCGCCACGCAGATCACCAGCGTGACCGCGGCATATCCGATGGCCGCGCCCAGATGCAGATCCGTGCCCCCGTCCAGCGCGCTGCTGATCGCGTTGATCAGCGCATAGGTGGCCACGCTGATCAGCAGGATGCCGTTCACCCCCAGCACGATGGGTTCAAGGTGCCAGAACCCCATCGAAAACCGCTGCCGCAGCTTTTCGGGCAGGTTGCCGGCATTGGTATCGGCGATGATCAGCTTTGCCACCATCAGGGACATCAGGCTCATCACCACGTCCAGCAGCGAATAGATCCCGTCGAACATGATGGAGAAGGAGCCCGACAGAACCCCCAGCAGGATGCCCAGCGTGGCGACCAGAATCGTCATCGATATGGAAAAGCGCAGCAGCCCCCGCTCGTCCCCGAGGTCGTAGAACCTTCCGATGGCCATTCCCGTCTCCGCTTTTTGCCGCTTTGTTGTGCAGGTTCCTATATCAGGCGGGGGCGGATGGCCAATGGCGTCACCTTTCGAAGGTGCCGTTCAGGTTCTCCACCTCCCATCGCAGGGTTTCAGGCGGGTTTTCCACCAATGCGCTGGTATCGGTGCCGCGAATGGCCTGCGGCAGGGGGCGGCACTCTTGCCAGTCGCGGCCCGGGGGCAGAATGCGGGCGGCGACATAGCCGCGGGTGCGGTAAAGCGGGATGCTGTGCCCCGCGCGATAGGCAGAGATGTCGAACCGGGCCAGCCGAAGCGTTCGGTCGGCGGTGTTGTGCAGCGCCATGCGGATGGGCCGGCCTTCGGCGCAGGTCGGATCAAAGGCGACGCGGGCGACCAGCGCGGCATCCAGCCGCGCTGCCTGCCGCTGGCGCTGCGCGTCATAGGCCAGATAGATGCCGACGCTGACAAAGAACAGCGCCACCAGCACCGCCATGACAACGATTGTCCGACGGGTAAACCCGATGACAAGCAGCACGATGATCGCGGCGGCGACGATGAAGCCCATGGTCTTTCCTTCCTGTTCCCCCTGCGCCGGCCCGCAAGGGGCAGGTCATCAAAGATCGGCCAGCTTCACGATCAGCTTGCCGAAGTTCATTCCTTCCAGCATCCCGATGAACGCTTCGGGGGCATTTTCCAACCCTTCCACCATATCCTCGCGCCAGTGGATGCGGCCATCGGCAATCCAGCCGGCGGTGTCCTTCAGGAAATCCTCCATCTGATCGTGCATGAATTCGGACATGATGAAACCGCGCACCGTCAGGCTTTTCTTCAGCACGGTTCCCATCATCGCCGGCAGGCGGTCGGGGCCAGAGGCGTCGCCGCGATCGTTGTAATGCGCCACCAGCCCGCAAACCGGAACGCGGGCAAAGGTGTTCAGCAGCGGCTGCACCGCATCCCAGACGGGGCCGCCCACATTCTCGAAATAGACGTCGATGCCGTCCGGGCAGGCTTGCGCCAGCTTTTCCGCGAAATCGGGGGCGCGGTGATCGACAACGGCGTCAAAGCCCAGCTCGTCCGTCACGAAGGCGCATTTGTCCGGCCCGCCCGCAATGCCCACCGCCCGCGCGCCCTTGATGCGCGCGATCTGCCCGACCATTGATCCCACGGGCCCGCTCGCCGCCGCCACGACCACGGTTTCGCCCGCCTTCGGCTTGCCGATGGTCAGCAGCCCGGCATAGGCGGTGAAGCCCGTCATCCCCAGCACATGCAGCGCGGTTGATGGCGGGGCCGCATCGGCGTCCAGACGCCGCAGCCCCTTGCCGTCCGAAATCACGTGTGTCTGCCAGCCCGCCCCCGACAGGACAAGATCGCCTTCCGTCCAGTCGGGATGGCGCGAACGTGCCACGCGCGACACGGTGCCGCCCACCATCACATCGCCCAGTTCCACCGGATCGGCATAGGACGGGCCGGCATCCATCCGCCCGCGCATATATGGATCAAGCGACAGGTAAAGCGTTTCCAGAAGCACCTGCCCTTCGGCAGGTTCGTCCAGCATCACCTCCTCGGTGCGGAAATCGGACGGTTGGGGCCGCCCCTCGGGGCGGTTGGCCAGAACGATGCGGGTGTTGCGAATGCCAGTCATGAGCGGTTCCTTTCCTGTTCGGACCTGTAACGCACAAGGCGGCGCGTGGTTCGCCACATCGGGCGGAACAACACTGCGGCCTTCATGTTGCACACTGGCTGGCCGTGCAACCGCCGCCCCAGCCTCGCGCCCTGCGCCGCGATCTTTTTTTCACAGGAGCAAAGCATGTTCTTCAGAACCAACAAGTTCCAGTACAACGCCCGCCCCGAAAAGCCGGATCCCATCTTCGCCAAGCAGCTTCAGGAAGTGCTGGGCGGCCAGTGGGGCGAGATGAGCGTCATGATCTCCTATCTTTTCCAGGGCTGGAATTGCCGTGGCCCGCAGAAGTACAAGGACATGATCATGGACATCGGCACCGAAGAGATCAGCCATGTCGAGATGCTGGCAACCATGATCGCGCGCCTTCTTGAAAGCTCCCCCGTCGAAGCGCAGGAGGATGCGGCCAAGGATTCCTTCGTGGGCGCGATCATGGGCGGCACCCAGATCGAGGACGTGATCCTTGGCGGCATGAACCCCCAGCACGCCATCGTCACCGGCCTTGGCGCCGCCCCGACCGACAGCAACGGGTATCCCTGGAACTCGCGCTATACCATCGCAAGCGGCAACCTGATGGCCGATTTCCGCTTCAACGTCACGGCCGAAAGCCAGGGGCGCCTGCAGGTCTGCCGCCTTTACAACCTGACCGAGGACAAGGGCGTTCGCGACATGCTGGGCTTCATGATCGCCCGCGACACGATGCACCAGAACCAGTGGCTGGCCGCCATCCGCGAGCTGGAGGAGGACGGCCTTGAAGAAACGCCCGTCCCGTCGAACTTCCCCGAGGCGCTGGAAAACCAGGCGGTGCGCAGCCAGTTCTGGAACTGTTCGCAAGGAACGGAAAGCGCCGAAGGGGGCTGGGCCAGCGGCCCGACGCCGGACGGCAAGGGCCAGTTCGAATACCTCGCCGATCCCCTGCCGATGAGCGATGACGAAGGACAGCTCGGCACAGTCGATCCACGGGTTTATGGCACGCCGAAGATGCCGGTTCCCAAAAGCGCATCGTGACGATCCGGCGCCCGGCATCCCGCCGCCGGGCGCTTTTTCCGACGGGGCTGCCTGCCACGGGAAGGCCACGGTTCCGCCACCTGCAGCTTGCGCGGGACGATGTTGGCCGAACCGGCGGCCTTGCGCGCTGATTTCCCTTTCGCTGCCGGGCTTCTTAAACCTGCCTGCCAGAACAGATAGATCCACGGCAGCATATTACATCGGAGAAGCGCCATGGCGCCTGTCATCATCAACCTTCTTATCTTTGCGGCGCTGTTATACGGGCTGTACAGCCTGGGCCGCGGAAAGCTGTCGCTTTCGGTCCGCGTGTTCATCGCGCTGGTGGCAGGCACGATCTTCGGGATCGTCCTGCAGCTGGCATGGGGCCACGGCACCGACACCGTGCAATCCACGATCGAGTGGATCAACGTCATCGGCACCGGCTATGTCCGCCTGCTGCAGATGATCGTGATGCCGCTGGTCTTCGTGGCCATCCTGAACGCGGTGTCCAAGCTGCATGACGCATCGGCCCTTGGCCGCATTTCGGCCCTGACGCTGGGCACGCTGCTGGGAACCACGGCCATTGCCGCCGTTGTGGGCATCCTGATGTCGCTGGCCTTTGGGCTGACGGCGCAGGGCCTTGTGCAGGGCACGGCGGAAACCGCCCGCCTTTCGACGCTGCAGAACAACTATGCTCCGCAGGTGTCCGACCTGACGGTGCCAGAGCTGATCCTGTCCTTCATCCCGCGCAACCCCTTTGCCGAACTGACGGGCGCCAACCCCACGTCGATCATCGCGGTGGTGGTGTTCGCGGCCTTTCTGGGCGTGGCCGCCATCCGGCTGATGCGGCGCGATGCGGAAAAAGGCGCAAGCCTTCTGTCGCTGATCGACCTGCTGCAATCGTGGATCGGCCAGCTTGTCCGCCTGATCATGGCGCTGACACCCTTCGGCGTTCTGGCGCTGATGACGCGCATGGCCGCCACCTCTAACGCGGGTGATATCCTCAACCTCGGCAAGTTCGTGATCGCCTCGTATATCGGGCTGGGGATCATGTTCGGCGTGCATGCGACGCTTCTGGTTCTGACCGGCGTCAGCCCGCTGGCATTTTTCCGCAAGATCCTGCCCGCGCTCAGCTTCGCGTTCTCCAGCCGCTCCAGCGCGGCGACGATCCCGCTGAACGTGGAAATCCAGACCCGCCGCTTGGGCGTGCCGGCCACCATCGCGTCGTTCTCGGCCTCGTTCGGGGCGACGATCGGGCAGAACGGATGCGCAGGGCTTTATCCGGCGATGCTGGCGGTGATGGTTGCGCCCACTGTCGGGATCAACCCGCTTGATCCGGGCTGGATCGCGACGCTGATCGCCATCGTCACGCTATCCTCGGCCGGGGTTGCCGGCGTGGGCGGCGGGGCCACGATGGCCGCGCTGATCGTGCTGCCCGCGATGGGCCTGCCGGTGACGCTGGTCGCACTTCTGATCTCGGTGGAGCCGCTGATCGACATGGGCCGCACCGCGCTGAACGTGTCCGGCTCCATGACGGCGGGCACCGTCACCTCGCAACTGCTGGGGCAGACGGATCGCAGGATCCTGTCGCGCCGCGAGGACGAGGATCTGGCCGGCGCCTGATCGTTAATGCTGGCGGCCCGCAGCGGCGGGCCGCTTCCGCCGCGCAAGATGCGCCTCTGCCTCCAGCCGCAGGATGTCGTCGGTCTGCAGGGGCGCCGCGACGGTTTCCGCCTGCACCAGCCCCTTCAGCCGCAGGTCGATGAAACGCAGGCAGCACACCCGCAGGAACGAGGTGAAGTTGCCCAGATCATGCCCCTCATCGATGGATTCGTTGTAAAGCTGGTGTAAAAGCTGCGGCACGTTCATCTCGTCCCGCGCGGCGATGTCTTCCAGCACCATCCAGAACATGTTTTCCAGCCGCACGCTGGTGACCATCCCGTCCATGCGGATGGAACGCGTCTGGCTTTCCCACAAATGGGGGTCGGCGCCGATGAACAGCCTGCACATGTGGTTCTCCTTATGAAAAGGCGGGCCTGCGCGGCCCGCCGCGCCGTCACAGATTGCCGCGCTTCAATTCCGCGGCGATGTATTCGGCCTGACGGATCGCCAGCGCCACGATGGTCAGCGTGGGGTTCGCCGCCGCCCCAGTTGTCATCACCGAACCGTCCGAGACGAACAGGTTCGGCACGTCATGGGCCCGTCCCCAGCGATCCACCACGCCATCCTCGGGCCGCTCGCTCATCCGGCAGGTGCCAAGGTTGTGGGTTGATGGATAGGGGGGCGTGCGGTGGCATCCCGTCGCGCCAACAGCCTCATACAGCTTTTCCGCCTTGCCATAGGCATAGTTGCGCATCGCGACATCATTGGCGTGATCGTCGAAATGCACGTTGGCCACCGGCAGGTCCCACTGGTCGCGCATCGTTTGCGAAAGGGTGACGCGGTTCGTGGCCTGGGGCATATCCTCGCCCACGATCCACATGCCGGCAGTATTGGCATATGCTTCCATGATGCGCGTGAAGTCGGGGCCCCACGCCCCCGGCTCCACGAAGGCGGCAAGAAAGGCCGGCCCAAGCGAGATGGTTTCCATGTAATACCCGCCCACGAACCCGCGCGAAGGGTCGTGCTGCGCCTCGTCGGCGATGATGCCGGCCATTGTTTCGCCCCGGTACATCCGCACGGGCTTATCGAAGCGGGCATAAACCGATCCCGTCAGGTGCCGCATGTAGTTGCGCCCCACCTGGTCCGAGCTGTTGGCAAGCCCCTTGGGGAACATTGCGCTGTCGCTCAGCAGCAGCAGCCGCGCCGTTTCGATGGAGTTTCCGGCAACGCAGACGATCTTCGCCTCCTGGCGGTGCAGCTGCCCGTCCTTGTCGGCATAGATCACGCCATCCGCCCTGCCCGACGGATCATGCGTGATGCGCACCACGTGGCTGTCGGGGCGCAGGTCCAGCAGGCCGGTTTCCAGCGCGCGGGGAATCTCGCGCACCATGATCGACCATTTCGCGCCGCTTTTGTCCCCCTGGAAGTTGAACCCGTCCTGGATGGAGGCGGGCCGCCCGTCATAGGGTTCGGCATTGGTGGCATAAGGGCCGGTGGCATAAAGCTTGTAGCCCACCCGCTCTGCTCCGTTGGCAAAAACCTTGTAGTTGTTGTTGGCCGGCAGCGCGGGGCGGCCGTGGCGGTGGGTCGATCCCATCGCGATCTCGGCCCGGTCATAGTAAGGCTCCATCTCCTCCAGCGTGATGGGCCAGTCCAGCAGGCTTGCGCCCTCCACCTCGCCATAGGTGCTGCGGGCCTTGAATTCGTAATCCTTGAAGCGCGGCGTGGCGCCGGACCAGTGGGTCGTGGTGCCACCCACCGCCTTCACGATCCATGCCGGAAGGGCGGGAAAATCCCGGGCGATCCGCCATGATCCCGACGTGGTGCGCGGATCCAGCCATGCCATCTGGTGGAAGGCCTTCCACTCGTCATTCTCGTAATCTTCGTTCTTCAGGTAAGGGCCGGCTTCCAGCACCACGCATTCGATGCCCGCCTTTGTCAGCTCATAGGCCAGCGTGCCGCCGCCCGCGCCCGATCCGATGATGACAACCGCCGCTTCGTCGAGGGGGATGGATTTCATTGCTCGCCTCCGTATTCCTCGATCCGCGGATCGGGCAGCCAGTCCAGATCGTTGAAGCCGCGGTCGATGTAACCGCCCTTGTCGAAGCTTTCCCCTTCATATCCCAGAAGGGACCACACCTCGGGATCGTCGTAGAACGCCAGAAGGGCGCGGCCCTGCACCTGCTTGAAGAAATCGGTCTGCGCGATTCCCTTGAGGTGTTCCAGCGCGGCATCGTCGTCCAGCGTTTCGAACGACATGTTCATCAGTTCCTGGATCGCGGCGGCGAAGGCCACCTGCCGGCCCGGCTTTTCGCAGGCCAGCGCCAGAACCGCCTCGGCGGCGCGTTCATAGGGCGCATCGCCAAAGTTCTTGTGCGGGAACATCACGCGCAGCATCCGCTTCAGCATCTTGCGCGAACCCGATCCGCGTTCCAGCCCCAGCGGGATGCGGCGATAGCCGTCCTCGGCAACCGTCGACACCGCGACGGAGGACGCACTGCCTTTCGTCAACTCCATTATCCTCTCCTCCCTTCCAAGGCGGCGGCCCCTCCCAAGGCCGCCGGTCAGTCAGCGAAAGCGCCCGCCTTTTCCGATTACCTCGATCTCGTATCCATCCGGATCCCGAACGAAGAAGAACCGCGCCAGCGTCTTGCCGTCATGCTGGAAATCCACCAGCTTGCGCGGGGCGAAGCCTTCGCGTTCGAACCGTGCATGTTCGGCATCGACATCATCCACCACGAAGGCGGCATGGCCATAGCCCTTGCCAAGGTCATAGGGCTCGCTCGTGCCCTTGTTCACCGTCAGCTCCAGCTCGAAGCTGTTTTCGGGGTTGGACAGGTAAACCAGCGTGAAACCGTCGAAATCCAGCCGTTCCGCAACCTTCAGGCCGAAAGCGCGGTCATAGAAATCGACCGATCTCGCCTCGTCCACCACGCGGATCATGCTGTGTACGAATTTTGCCAAGGGGTTTCTCCTTCATTTCCGTATCGATCAGGTTAAGCGCGAAGATCGCATGAAAGGTATTATGTCGCTACTACCCGCAAGGCGAAGGTGGAAATATGCTGGCACGGGGGAAAAGCGGGAGGAGACATCATGCACAGCGACACGCTGATCGCCGCGCTGCGCGACATCGTCGGCGCACGCCACTGCCTGACGGGCGAAAAACAGACCGAGCGTTTCCGCAAGGGCTTCCGTTCGGGCGAGGGGGAGGCCATCGCCGTCGTGATCCCCGGCACGCTGGTGCAGATGTGGCGCGTGCTTCAGGCGGCGGTGGCGGCCGATTGCATCGTGATCATGCAGGCGGCCAATACCGGCCTGACGGAAGGGTCCACCCCCAAGGGACGATACGACCGGCGCGTGATCGTCATTTCCACCCTGCGGCTGGACGGGCTGCACCTGCTGGAGGGCGGCCGGCAGGTGATCAGCCTTCCGGGCGGCACGCTGTTCAGCCTTGAAAAGCTGCTGGCGCGGCACGGGCGGCAGGCCCATTCGGTAATCGGATCGTCCTGCCTTGGCGCATCCATCGTGGGCGGGGTTTGCAACAATTCGGGCGGCGCGCTGGTGCGGCGGGGGCCGGTTTTCACCGAACTGTCGCTGTTCGCGCGGGTGCAGGAAGATGGGCAGCTGGTGCTGGTGAACCATCTTGGCATCGACCTTGGCACCACCCCGGAAGAGATCCTTGGCCGGCTGGACCGGGGAGAGATCGACCCCGCCGCCGTGCGCCACGATGCGGGCCGCGCTTCGGATCACGGATATGCCGAACGGGTGCGCGATGTGGATGCGCCCACGCCCGCCCGCTTCAACGCCGATCCGCGGGGGTTGCACGAAGCCTCCGGCTCGGCCGGGAAGGTGGCGGTTTTCGCCGTGCGGCTGGACACCTTCCCCGCCGAGACGGGGGAGCAGGTGTTCTATGCCGGCAGCAACGACACCGCCGCCTTCAGCGCCCTGCGGCGCCGCCTGCTGACCGAATTGCCGGAACTTCCCGTCAGCGGCGAATACCTGCACCGCGATTGTTTCGACATCGCGCACCGCTATGGCAAGGATACGCTGCTGATGATCCACTGGCTGGGCACGGACCGGCTGCCGGCCTTCTTTGCGCTGAAGGGCGCGATCGATGCGCGGCTGAACAAGCTGCCCTTCCTGCCGCGCAACCTGACCGACCGCGTCCTGCAGGCCCTTTCGCGGCTGGCGCCCGAAGCGCTGCCCCGCCGCATGCTGGATTTCCGCGCCCGCTTCGACCACCACCTGATCCTGAAGGTTTCGGGCGCAACCGCCGCGCAAACGCAGGCGATCCTGACCGACACGGTGGGCGATGGCTGGTTCGCCTGCACGAAGGCAGAGGCGGGAAAGGCCATGCTGCACCGCTTTGCCGCCGCCGGGGCCGCCGTCCGTTACGGCGCGGTGCATCCTGCGCAAACCGAAGCCATCCTCGCGCTGGACATCGCGCTGCGCCGCAACGATCCCGACTGGCTGGAGGAGCTGCCACCCGAGCTTGACGGCCAGATCGCGCGCAAGCTGTATTACGGGCACTTCATGTGCCACGTGCTGCATCAGGATTACGTGGTGAAGAAGGGCTGCGACGCCAACGCGCTGAAGGCCGCGATGCTGGCGCATCTGGATGCGCGCGGGGCCGAATATCCGGCCGAACACAATGTCGGCCATCTTTACGCCGCCAAGCCCGCCCTGCGCGCCCATTACGAAACGCTGGATCCCACCAACAGCTTCAATCCCGGCATCGGCAAGACATCGCGCGAACGCTGCCACGGGCGGCCCTGCGGCTTCGATGCGCCGCAGGGCAAAGGGGATCAGCTGAACTGAATGCCCCCGTCGATCATGATCGACTGGCCCGTCATGTAATCGCTGTCGGGCGAGGCGAGGTAGGATACCAGCTTGGCCACATCCTCGGGCACCGAAACGCGGCCAAGGGCGATGCTTTCGGAATATTTCTTCAGCGCCTCGCCGCGCTGAAGGCCTTCCTCGCGCGCCAGCTTTTCATCGATCAGGTCCCACATGTCGGTGCCGACGATGCCGGGGCAATAGGCGTTAACCGTGATGCCGTGCTTGGCCCATTCCATCGCCGCGCCCTGCGTCAGCCCCC
This sequence comes from Falsirhodobacter deserti, assembly GCF_004015795.1. Taxonomy (GTDB): domain Bacteria; phylum Pseudomonadota; class Alphaproteobacteria; order Rhodobacterales; family Rhodobacteraceae; genus Falsirhodobacter; species Falsirhodobacter deserti. Next base: position 256,814 of record NZ_ML137219.1, read on the forward strand.
GCACACCCAACTTGGAGGCCGAATAGTGCGACAACAGCGCGAACGGCCGATACGCCACGATAGAGGCCGCGCCGATGATCTTGCCGCCGCCGCCCTGCGCGATCATCTGTTTCGCCGCCTCGCGGTAACACAAGAACACGCCGCGCATGTTCACGGCCATCACCTGATCCCATTCATCGGCCTCCATCTCCAGCAACGAGGTGACGCGGGCGATGCCGGCATTGGCGACCATGATGTTCAGCGCGCCCTGATCGGCCACGACCTTGCGGACCATCTCGGTCACTTCATCGGGCTTGGACACATCGGCCAGCGCGGTCGAAACCTTGCGGCCCGTGGCGCGCAGTTCCTCGGCCGTTTGTTCCAGCATGTCGGAATTGGCGGCGATGTCGTTGATGGCGATATCGTGGCCATCTTCGGCCAGGCGCCTTGCGATGGCCTTGCCGATGCCGCGCCCCGCGCCGGTGATCAGTGCAGTGGTCATGTCGTCATGCTCCTCCGTGTGAAACCCGGCCACGCGGGGCCGGGTCATCCGGCGATGAAGATCAGTGGCCGCGTTCCGCCAGCCATTCCTTCATGAAGGCGATTTCCCGCTCCTGCGCTGCGATCACCTCTTCGGCCAGCGCGCGCACTTCGGGGTCGCGCCCGTGGTCCAGCACGACGCGGGCCATGTCGATCGCGCCCTGATGATGGGGGATCATGCCGCGCATGAAATCGACATCGGCATCGCCCGTCGGCTCCACCTCCATCGCGGAATGCATCCGGTGGTTCACCTCGCGGAACGCGTCCTCCGCGGAAGCCGCACCGTGATGCGCGTGATCCTGCGCCTGCGCCGCGCCCGCCATCCCAAGCGTGGCAACCAGAACCAGCGCCCGCATCATGCGGCCTGCGCCGGATAACCGGCCTTGGCCAGCGCCGCCTGAATCTCGGCCTGCGAGGCGGTGCTGCGCACCTCGATGTTGCGGGCGGGCATGTCGGCTTCCACCGTGGCGGCGGGATCAAGGCCCCTGATCGTTTCGGTGATCGTGCCAAGGCATCCGCCGCAGGCCATCTTCGCGATATGCAAGTGCATCGTCATCTCCTTCAGGATGGTCGTGCCATGCAATGTGGGGCTTCCCACCAT
>NZ_ML137220.1:0-154902 GCF_004015795.1 Falsirhodobacter deserti
CGAATGGCTCGGCAAACCCACCGCGATCAGGGTCGACAATGGCCCGGTATACGTCAGCTCGACGTTGTTGGCGATCTGGGCAGCCAAGCAGGGTATTGCCCTGAACCACATCCAGCCAGGCAAGCCGCAGCAGAACGCCTATGTCGAACGCTACAACCGCACCGTCCGGCACGAATGGCTGGACCTCTACATCTTTGAAACCATTGCAGAGGCACAGAGCATCGCCACCGACTGGTTAAGGACTTGCAATAACAAGCGACCCAACATGGGCATCGGCGGCATAACACCCGCACAAAAACTGAAAATGGCTGCATGAGTTCTACGGCCAAACCCCTTTGAAATAGGGAGCATTACCGATCAGCGAAGATCATGTGCTGCCCGTCCACGCGGGGCTTTTCTACATCACCGTCGGAAAGCTTTCGAATTGGGGGGCCGTGCCCTCGGGTAGGGCGAGGTGGGCGCCATTTGAAGTGCGACTTCTGTTGCGATGAGGGTAGGGCGGTCATCTCCTGCTTTCCAGCATCTTCTGCCGGAAGGCTTCGGCGGGCGTTCTCCATCCGAGGCATTTGCGTGGCGTTGAGGCGATCGCAGAGCGCGCGGAGGTCCGGCTCGGTGACCTGGCGGATGTCGATGTCGCGGGGCAGCCAGCGGCGGGTGCGGCGATTGGCGTTTTCTACGGATCCTTTCTGCCAAGGTGCGGAGGGATCGCAGAACCAGCTGGCGGTGCCGATCTCGGCCTGCAAGTGCGGCCATGAGACGAACTCGGTGCCACGGTCGAAGGTGATGGATCTGCGGGCGTGATGCGGCAGGTCGCGCAGCAAGGTTGCGATCTTCGCCATGACCGGGGTGCTACGCTTGCTGTCGTTCTTCAGCAGGACCGCGAAGCGGGTCGTGCGCTCGACCAACGAGGTGAGGTTCTGTTGGCCGAAGGTTTGCCGGAACAGGATCAAATCACCCTCCCAATGGCCGAACTCCTTTCGCTGCGCCACGGCTTCGGGTCGGAACAGGATGCTGACATCTCGATGAAACTTCGAGATGCGAGGCCTGCGACCACGTCGTGGTCGGCGCGACTTGCGGTGGGTGGGCAGATACCACCACAGCTCCTGCTTCATACCTTCGCGGCCGTAGATGTAGCGATAGATCGTCTCCTGGCAGGCACGGGGGCGGGCGTTCTCGAGGCGCAGGCGGCCAGCAATCTGTTCCGGTGTCCAGCCGGAGGTGACATGGTCCACGATCCGACGACAGAGTTGCGGATGTCGGATCAGCTTGCGCTGGCGGGCGCGACGGTCGGCCGTGCGGATCTGCGCCGCCATCGCGAAGTAGCCACGCACCTTCGGCATGTCCGCATCGTGGAAGTAGTTGCGCCGGATCTCGCGGAAGATGGTCGAGCGGTGGCGCTTCAGCGCTCGCGCCATCTCCTCGACCGAGACCTTCGCATGTCTCCAGCGCTCGATCTTCTTGCGTTCCTCAATGATCAGCTGCGAATATGAGGTGCCCACTCTGCGATCTCCCGTTTGAACAAGTCATTGCATTCAAACAGAAGTCGCAGTTGGAAATAGCGCTCGCCGAAAGGGGCGATTTATGCGGTTAAAACCGGTTATGTGATGTAATCTGAAGCGCCACACGAGGCGCAGCGGGCCAGCCGCCGATCAGCGGTTTGGGTCAATGCGCCTGCCAAGGTGGCGAACCATGGTTCGACCGCCGTGCTGGCGCGGCCAACCAGCGTCACCTCGCGCGAGGGTTCGGGACTGGCGAACCGCGCGACCCTCATCTCGGGATGGGCGGCGCGTTCGGTCGGCACCGCGATCTCTGGCAACAAAGTGAATCCGACGCCTTGGCTGACCAGCCCGGCCAGCGTTGACAAGGAAGACGCGCCAAGATCGAACCCCGCCCGGCGGCGCTCCAGCCCGCAAACCTCCAGTGCCTGCGCGGAAAGGCAATGGCCTTCGTCCAGAAGCAGCAGGTGGTCGGGATCCAGCCCCATCGGCCGCAGATCCTCGACCGAGCCGAGCGCGGCCAGTCGCGTCTCGTTCGCGGCAAGAAGGAAGCGATCGCGGAACAAAGGCCGGGATACCAGATCCCCACGGCCGACAGGTGTTGCCACCACGACTGCGTCCAGCGTGCCGTTTCGCAATTCTTCAAGCAACAGGTCGGTCTGCGCCTCGCGCAGGCGAAGCTGAAGCGGCAGGCGCGGCAAAAGGTCCGGCAGCAGATAGGGCGCCACGGTGGGAATGATCCCCAGATGCACCCATCCGCCGGGCCCCTGTCGCCGGGCCATCGCCTCGATCTCGGCCACGTCTGCCAGAACCTGCACGGCGCGCTGCGCCACTGCGCGGCCTGCAGGCGTCAGGCGTATCTCGCGGCCACGTTCCAGAAGCGGAAGGCGCAGCGTTTGCTCCATCTCGCGGATCTGCATGGAAAGCGCGGGCTGGCTCACATGCACCCGTTCCGCTGCGCGTCCGAAATGACGCTCCTCCGACAAGGCGACAAAGTAGGACAATTGGCGAAGCGTCAGAGGCATCAGGTTAACTTATCGCGTCAGGAAGAAAACTCGATTTCTCTTTATCGCGCATTCAAGGCATCAACCAGTGCAGAATGACCAGCAAGGAGAACCAGATGGCCGACCAAAGCCGCCCCCGCCTGACCACGACCGCAGGCGCGCCAGTCCCCTCGAACAATACGAGCCAGACGGCAGGCCCGCGTGGGCCGGTCCTTCTTCAGGATTACCAGCTGATCGAAAAGCTGGCCCACCAGAATCGCGAACGTATTCCCGAACGCGTGGTTCATGCCAAGGGCTGGGGCGCGTTCGGCACTTTCACGGTCACCAATGACATCACACACATTTCGGCCGCGAAGGTGTTCGACACCGTCGGCAAGAAGACGGAAGTCCTTACGCGGTTCTCCACCGTCGCGGGAGAGTTGGGCGCGGCAGATGCCGAACGGGACGTGCGCGGTTTCTCCGTCAAGCTATACACCGAGGAAGGCAACTGGGACGTCGTGGGCAACAACACCCCGATCTTCTTCATCCGCGACGGCATCAAGTTCCCCGATTTCATCCGCACCCAGAAGCGCCACCCGAAAACCAACCTTCGTTCCCCCGAGGCGATGTTCGACTTCTGGTCGGCGCATCCGGAATCCGTCCACCAGGTGACGATCCTGATGTCGGACCGCGGCATTCCGGTGAACCCGATGCACATGCACGGATACGGGTCCCACACGTTCAGCATGTGGAACAAGGACGGCGTGCGGCACTGGGTGAAGTTCCACTGGCGCAGCCAGCAGCCGATCCGCAACTACACCAATGCCGAGGCGGAGGCGCTGATCGGCAAGACGCGCGAAAGCTATCAGGAAGACCTTTATAACGCGATCGACGGCGGCAACTTCCCGAAATGGACGCTGTGCATCCAGGCGATGCCGGAAGAGGACGCCGAACGCGTGCCCTACAACCCCTTCGATCTGACGAAAGTCTGGCCGCATGACGACTACCCGCTGATCGAAGTTGGCGTGATGGAGCTGAACCGCAACCCCGAGAATTATTTCATGTTCATCGAGAACGCGGCCTTCAGCCCGTCCAACGTGGTGCCCGGGATCGGCTTTTCGCCCGACAAGATGCTGCAGGCGCGCATCTTCTCCTATGCCGATGCCCACCGCTATCGTCTTGGCACGCATTACGAGGCGCTGCCGGCCAATGCACCGAAAGCTCCGCTGCACCATTACCACAAAGATGGGGCGATGCGGTTCTTCACCAACGACTTTGGCAATCCCGACGCATATTACGAGCCGAACCAGCATGGTGGGCCGGTGGCAGATCCCGGCGTTCAGGAACCGCCCCTGAAAATCTCGGGTGACGCAGACCGTTATGTGCAGCCCGACGCGGATGCCGACTATGTCCAGCCGCGTGCGCTGTTCAACCTTCTGCCGGCGGATGAAAAGGCGCGCCTGTTCGACAACATGGCTTCGGCGATGGGTCCATGTTCGGCCAATGTGAAGGAACGCTGGCTGGCCGTTCTGCGCCGCGTGCACACCGATTACGAGGCGGGCGTGCGGTCGGCACTGGCGGCAGCCGATGACGTGAACGCCATTCCGGTTACGGAGGCCACGCAGACCCAAGCCGCAGAATGATCCAAGGGGGCCGCAAGGCCACCTTCCCCAATGCAAGCCGCGGACGCCGCTTGCATGACCGGCGCCGCATCCGTTAGGCAGATGTAGCTACGCGCCTCATGAGGGTCATTCCGGATGTTCGACTATTCTCTGATACACTGGACGACGTTCCTGACAACAGCGGTTCTGCTGAACCTTTCGCCGGGCCCGGACATGGCGTTCATCCTTGGCCAGACGTTGCGCAGCGGGCGGCGTTCGGGCTTCGCGGCCATGGCCGGCGTCTGGACGGGCGGCTTCATGCACGTGCTGTTCGCAGCGGCGGGCGTTTCGGCAATCCTTGCATCTTCGGCCACGGCCTTCACATTGGTGAAGTGGGCCGGCGCGGCTTACCTTGTTTATCTTGGTCTTTCAGCCCTCCGTTCCGGTGGAACCACGTTCACGGCGGATACATCGGCCAAGCGTACCTCCGGCTTGCGCATATGGCGGCAGGGCGTTCTGGTATCGCTGCTGAACCCGAAGGTCGCAATCTTCTTTCTGGCCTTCCTGCCCCAGTTCGTTGTTCCGGGTGCAGGCCCCGTCTGGGCACAACTTCTTCTGCACGGCGTGCTGGTCATCGTCGCCGCCATGATCATCGAGCCGCTTTTCGTGTTGCTGGGGGAAGGCCTGACACGAACCCTCAGAAGCCGTCCGCGCGCAGGTCGTCTGCTGGACCGTGTTCTTGGCACGGTTCTTGTCTCGCTTGGCATCAAACTGGCGTTGACCCAACGCTGAGCTTGGAAGACGGTGCCCCGCAAATCCTACCGGTGGGACTTTTTCGCGTCTTCTCAGGCAAGTCCTACGTTGCTGATGAACGAGAAGTCACGACGCACGGAGTCGGGGCGCCGGGTTTGCGAAACCCGATCGTCCGCTAAGCTTGTAATTCCGCCAAAGCAGCGCGGCCCCGTACAGCATAAACAAGCTCATGCAGGTTCCGATGATCACCAGATCGGGCAGAAATGGCAGGATGATGCGCATCACGTCAATGGACGGAAGAACGAAGGCATGCGCAATATAGAATGAGAGGGGTGAGCGGCCCACAAGCTCCAGCAGAGTGCTGAAGAACGGGATCTGAAACCTGTCCAGCGCCACCAGCGAGGCAATCATCAGGCCCGCGATCATCAGCAGATACCATATCTGAGGCGGGGCGCCATAATCGTTCTGTAAATCGTAAAGGGATCGCCAGCCCACGATCCTCCCCGCGGCAAGCCCCAACAGCGTCAGAACAATGGCGGCTACTGTCAGGTCCTGTCGATAATCCTCGTTTGCCGCCATCTTCCGGACCACGAAAACGCCGACGGCGATCATCATCCAAGAACAGCCAAGAAGAACGAAAACCGCATATTTGCCCGAGACGACCAACAGCCTGACAATCTCGATCAGGGTGCCCGCTTCTTCGGGCCACGCATCGTAGCCAAGATATGTTCCTATGAATACCAGGGCCGCCCCGTAGACCAAGCCACGGCGCACAGGATCCCGGGCGATATGGCCGATGCAGAATGCCGTGATGAAAATCGCAACAGCGTAAAAGCTCAACACGCTATACTGCCGCAGAAGGATGCCATAGGTCCATCCGCCGACATCCTCCTCAGCCGGATGCAGGATGAAGTCCAACGTTTCCGGCAGCGCGACGGCCAAGCTGCAAAAGAAGACCAGTCCGGACCGCTTCAGAAGCGTCCTGCGTGCTTTCGCGGTATCCGTTTGTGCCTTGCGGACATAGATGATGGCAATGGTGATTCCGAAAATCAGAACGAAGGCCGGTGTCGCAATTCGCCCCAGGAAGTTCAGAAAATCCAGAACCACGCCTTGGAGGCCAGCCCTTTCGTACAAGCCCGGGCCGAAATGGGCGCAGATCATCATAAGGACCGCAAGGCCCCTGACTTGGTCGAGAGCCGTAAATCGTCTTATTTTTAACTTGGCTGTGTCCAACTTAACCATTAACCTCGCACCATCATAAACAGCCGTACGGGCTGAAAACAGCCTCAGCCCATGGGGTAAGACTGAAGGCTCGGCCAGTCGCCGAAACCGCCTCGGACTAACTGCGTTATCTCGAACCGAATGCGCATGATTACCGGTTTCTTTTAGCACCCTGATCCGTGGACGCATAGCATAAAGGACCGCGCAGACGGTCCGAGTGGGCGAAATCGTCAAAAATTCAGAAGAATGGCCGAAGGTTGATCCAAGGCACGGCAGCGTCGCCCTGATATTGGGGCTGATTTGCTGGTTGTTGCCGCAGGGCTGGGGGGTCAGCAGCGAAGGCGCGTTTCTGCAAGAAACCGATGTATAACTCGTTGACCGAAACCCAAAATATGCGAGATTGGGTCAGTCATTCATCGCCCGGTCAGGTTGCCGGATTTGTCCGGAGGATCGTAGGCCCCGATGTCCATATCCGCTAAGATCGCAGACTGGGAACGCGAAAAGCTCCGCAAGGCGTGGGACCCGGGGCGGCGATTGATCCAAACGATCCGGCGCTTTCAAGCCCTGCGAGGAAAGCACGGCCCCGTTGCATGGATTGCACGAAATTACTGGAGACGCGCCCATCAGTTCTGGAGCGTGATAACCCAGAACGAAATCCAATTAACCACAAAGATCGGCGGCGGCCTTCTTTTGACGCATCCGAATGGCATCGTCATTCACCCTGAAGCGGTGATCGGCCCCAATTGCCTGATCTTCAATCAGGTTACCATCGGAAGGGGGAAAGCAGGCCCCGACGGTCGAACCGTTCCAGTCATCGGTGGCCATGTGGATATCGCCGCCGGCGCCCGCATCGTTGGCGGGATCACCATCGGCAACCACGCCGTGATCGGCCTGAACGCCGTCGTTCTTTCGGATGTTCCTGATGGCGGCGTCGCGGTCGGGGTGCCTGCGCGGGTGATCAGGATCAATCCTGTCCCGGAAGACCCTGCCTAGATCGGCAGACCAGAAGGCCGCTATTCAACGGAGTTGAGGTTTTCCGGTTTTTCAGCGACGCGCCCGATCACTCTGGCAGGCACGCCCGCGACAATCGTTCCCGGAGCAACATCACGAGTCACCACCGCATTTGCCCCCACACGCGCGCCCTTGCCAACTGTTATATTGCCGATGATCACGGCACCCGCGCCAACATGCACCCCATCACAGATAGTCGGCTTGGCGTTCAGATCATCCACCGAGGCGATGCCAAGGGTCGTGTTCTGCCGCAAGATAACGTCAGACCCGATGGCGCGAGCGCCAAGGATCATCCCGCCAAAGTGGTCCAGACGAACGCGCCGGCCGACCGGCACGTTGTAAGAGAGCTTTATGCCGCACGTGATCTCGCACAGCTTGAACATGACGCGGTACAGCAAAGAACATGGAATGCGCAGTATCTTCGGCAATCCCATGCGCCAGTTGCCAAAGCGGTGCCAGAACAAAGCCCAGAACCCCTGTGCTGCCCAGTCATCGTCATGGGTGCGCAAGTCCTCCCGGATCAGTGCCCAGAAGCTGATGCCCTCCGGATTCGCATTCGTGGCGCCGGAAGAAAGCGGCGGGGCCGGTCGACGCTTCTCGGGTACGGGGTTGGCGGTCATCACGACGCCACGTTCGTCATCTTCGCCTTGCGGCCACTTGGATGCGCTTCCGTGGGATTGCCAAGAAACAGTGGACGCAAGACGAAGCGGCTGAAGTCCCTGCGGAAGTTCAGCGGGCCCCTGACCTGGCGCCCCATCAAGGTGCGCACCCCGGCGTTCACAACGAAACCAAGAAACCGCGCCAGCGCAACCCGCCGTGCGCCTGAAAGACCGAGAGTCTTCACGTAATAAAGCCGCCAGCTGTCATACCAATAGCTGGGCTGCTCTTTGCTGCGGTGGGTTCCGCCCTGCATTCCGGTGGCAGCACCCGCCACATGGCTGATGCGCGCTTCGGGAACGAACCAGATCTCACTGCCGGCCTTGTGCAAACGCCACATCAACTCCGTTTCCTCGTAATAGAGGAAGAAATCGGGGTCGAAGAACCCGACCTCGCGCGCCGCTTTGAAACGGATCATGACCGCAGCGCCCGATGCCCAGCCGATTTTCTGACGCGGAAGATCGGCTGGCAAGGCAACCTGCCTGGAGGCAAACAACCGGCTGACGCCCCCGATGCTGAGCCCTTCGCAAAATTCGCTTGCCATGCCTGGGAAACGGAAAGCCGCAGTGACCGCTCCTACATCAGGGCGGACAATCTGCGCGCCGGCGGCTGCAACTTGAGGATTTTCATCCATGAACAAGGCGAGGATTGTCAGGCAATCATTTTCAAGCGAAGCGTCAGGGTTCAGCAGGAAGATGTAATCCGGCGGGGTGGCACGTTGGTTCAGCGCTTCCAGAACAACGTTGTTGCCGCGCCCGAAACCGCGGTTTTCATCCTCCAGCCACAGCACCACGCGATCACCCCATTCGCGTTGCGCTGCAGCAAGTTTCAGCGTCTCGGCATCCCCCCCGGGCGAGGCGTTATCAACGAGATGAACTTCAACCGAATGGCGATCGTGCGTTCGCGACAGAACGCTTTCAACGGCCGCAACGGCCAGATCAGCTGTCCCATAGTTCACGACGATGACTGCAATACTCGCCTGCGGATGAGGCATACCAAGAACTCCTGAACACTTCTGGCCTGATCCGTCATCAGGCACTTTCGGGCAAGTCGATGCAGCGGCCATGCTTGAAGGCTGCGTTACCATGGCTGGTACGCCGTGGCATGTATCCGCCGATTCTCTTTCAAACCTACGTGCGCCTGAACAATGATCATCTTTATGGTAGACTTAACCTGAGCGGATAAAACAACATTAACCTTACACGAGAAAGCTGCAGCACAGCGAATCACCTTCATCAAAGAATGTCGCATGCCGCCGAGCATTAAACCAACAGATGCCAAGACCAGTGCCTGCATGGATCTGCAGCCCCGCCGTCACGGTTCGAACCTTCAACGGAGCGGGGGCATGAAAAACGGCTGGTGGATCATTCCTTTCGCAATCCTTGGCGCGTCTGTCTGGGCTTATCTTCTGTGGTCCCTGCTTAGCTGACTTGACCGATCCGCACTGCGGGTAGGCTGGATCGATCAATACTCGCCATAGCTTTCGCTTCCTTCGAACCGGCTCTTGTTGAGCACCACCCCGGCAACGTTCGTCAGGCTGGCAAGCTCCTTCTCGCAGCGGTTCACCTGTGCGATCGTGGACACCTCGGCCTCGACCACCAGCAGGGCACAGTCGATCGACGGCACGAAAGCTGCCACGTCATCACAGGCCAACATCGGCGGAAGGTCGAAAATTACGATCGAGGGGGCATAGTCTGCCTCTATCTGGGCAAGCGTCTCGGCCGTGCGGCGGCTTTGCAGAAGTTCAGCAGATCCCGACCGTGTGTGCGTGTTCACCGTGATCGCAAGGTTGTCTGAAATGCGGTAAGCGGTTTCGGCAAAAGAAGCATCCCCCGCCAGAACCTCGGCCGTTCCGGCCTTGCCATCCAGCGGCAGATTCAGTTTCCGCGCCAGCCCCGGGCGACGCATATCCATATCCATAAGCACGATGCGGTTGTCGGACTGGCGCATCAGGCTGAACGCAAGATTAAGAGCCAGAGTCGACTTGCCTGCCCCCGCTGTTGGCGAAGTGATGGCAATCCGACGCCAACCCTGCCCTTGCGCGATCCCCCTCAGACGCGTCCGCAGAAGATCGAAGGGGGCCGAGATCGTGCCGCCCATGCTTGCGGCCAGCGACAGTTGCGCCAGATCGGTCGGCAGGGCGCGCAAGTCGGCCCAAGACGCCGCACCGACAACGTCCCGGGGTGTCGTGCGGGGCATGTGGATCGCCGGGGCTGTGCCCGACCGCATGGCTCGCGATTTTTCCATCGCGGCGCGAAGCTTTTCCATTCGTCTTTCCTTTGCGTCACGCGGGCAAGTCAGCCACGGGCCTTCGATGGCAGAAGCGGGATCGTCACGATCGGGGTAATCTCCAGTGCCTGTACCAGATCGCTGGACCGGCGCACACGTCCGCCCAGAAGCTCCAGCAGAACGATGAGACCGCCCGCAAGGCCCAATCCACCGGCAAGGCCCGCGGCGACGATCAGCTTTCGGTTTGGCTTGGACGGCCAGCTGGGAACGGATGGGGATTCAAGCACGGTGATACGCTGCGCCTGATCCGACATTTCCAGCCGTTCGCCGCTCTGCGCCAGAACAAGGCGGGCGCGTGCACTGTCATACCTGCTTTGCGCCGCCTCAAGTTCCCGCTCCATCGCCGCAAGCGCGGTGGCATTGGCCGGTGTGGCTTCGATGGCCTTTGTCAGTTCTTCCAGCTCTGCGTTCAGAACGGGAATACGCTCCTCCAGCGCGCGGCGGCGCTGGTTCAGATCGGCAAGCTGCATGTCGGCAATAACATTACCGGTTCCCTGCGCCGGCTGGTCGGCCGGTTCCGCCGCGGCAGCGGCACGGATGCGTTCTACGATCTGCTCTTCCTGCCGGACAAGCCGGGTCACGCGCGGGTTGGTTTCGCTGAAGACCAGCCGTGCTGCCGAAAGCTCCGCCCGAATATTGTCGAGTTGCGTTTGCAGCACATCGCCATCGGCGCCGGTTTGCGCGAGGGCCTGGATGCTGCGCTCCTGCTCCTCAAGCGCTTCAAGACTCGACCGCGCATTGATCAGATCCGTCTGCAACGCAGAGCGGCGGTTTTCCCGGTATTCAAGACCCTCCGGCAAAGCTCCGGCATTCTCGATCTTGAAGTCCATGATGGCCTTGCCGCGCTGCTCCAACTCTTCCGACAAGCGTTCAACCTCAGCCTGAATGAAGCTCAGGGTGCTGCTGGCCACCTGTGTACGCTGGCGCGTGCTTTCGGTCATGATCTGGTCGACGATGTCCTGCGCGATCTCGGCCGCCTTTTCGGCGGTGGCGGCATTGGCGCTGACCGTGGTGATCACGTTCAGATCGCCGACCGCGGCCACCGCACTTCGCATGGACACGGAAGATGCGACCAGTCCGGCAACCTCTTCCTCGGGAAGACCGGGAACGTCTACCATGTCGTGCCGCTGCTCCAGCGCAAGAAGGCTGTCGCGCGCCATGACCTTCTGCTGGACCGTGTTCATCATCGCCAGCGGAACCGTCCGCACGGTGGAGCTTGAGAGCCCTTCGGTCACCTGCGGCGCCTCCACCAGCAGGCGCGCGGAGGACGTGAAGGTGCGTGGCAGCGACAGCGCGTAAAGAACCGCGGCACCCGTGGTTGCAATGACGATCAGAATAACCAGCGGCAGCCGGCGCAGCAGGATCTTCAGGTAGAATCTTGCTTCCGACATCATGCCTGAACTCCTTGATCAGCGGAATTTGGGTCCACGGCCTTGCGTGTGCGGATGAACAAGCCATCCACCAGAATGCCCCGCACGACATCCGCCGAAACGCCGGGCGGCGTGCGCGTACTTCCGTAAACCATGGCAAGGTCGCATATCTTGTTTACAAGGCGGGGAATGCCTTCTGCAGCTTCGTGGATCAACTCGATCGCGTCTGCTGGGATTTCTTCGCCAGTGCCACCGGCATGGCGAAGGCGGTGGTGGATATACGCCGTGGTGCCTTCCGCATCCAGGCCCGTCAGGTGGAAGCTTGCCCCCACCCGCTGCGCGAACTGCGACAGGTTCGGCCGCTCCACCATCTCACGCAGCTCCGGCTGGCCCACGAGAACAAGCTGCAAAAGCTCGTCCTTGTTGGAATTGATGTTGGTCAGCATCCGCAGCTCTTCCAACGCCTCGACCGAAAGGTTCTGCGCCTCGTCGATCACGAGGATCACGTGGCGCCCCTCGGCATATTCCTTAAGAAGGAAGTTCTGCAGCGTCTGGAACAGACCGACATAGTCGGCCCCCGCAGGGACATCGACAGAAAAGGCGTTCAGCGTCCATCGAAGAAGTTCCCCCCGCCCGCCTTGGGCGTTGGAGATCAGGCCGATCGTGGCACTTTCCGACATCTCGCGAAGCAACGCCTGAAGAAGCGTGGTCTTCCCGACTCCGACATCACCCGTGATGACGGTGATCGGCGACCGGGATTGCACCCCATACTGCAACGCCGTGTAGGCATTCAGATGCTTGGGCGTCCAAAAGAGGAAATCGGGGTCGGGCAGCAGGGTGAACGGACGTTCACGCAGCTTGTAGACCATCGTGTAAAGATTGGAGATGGACAACGCGGCCTCTACTTTTCCTCAAAACAATCACAAACGGCCCGGACAGGCAGTGGACCCCAAGTAGGTCAAAGGTCCCCCAGAACAATACGCTGCACTGCGGCGCCAACGAGATCAATCGCCCCCCCTATAACCCCTGAGATTGTACGGAGCAATCGCACAATAGTCGTTAACGCACAGAAGGATTCTTTGCGATCTGCAGGATTTTCTGCGCAGACGCCTATAAATCGTGCAGACGCGTCCTACTATGCAGCCCGAGAGAGGTTAACCAACTACTACTTAAACGCCAGTCATTCCCAAAATCTCGGTTGCCACCTACAACTGTAAAAGGTTAAGAAACCGTTAACTGCACTATCCCGTGATGTCGGCAGATGCGTACGCCACATTCGGATCGGTTAATTTTACGGCGCAGACAGGTACTAGGTTTAACCAGTTTGGCATCGCGAGATGCTTACGATTAAAAGAGGTGCGATATGTTGCACGCGTCGAATTTCAAGGCGAACGAAGCAGAGCAGGGCCTACCCTCACTGCATCGCCCTCGGCAGCGTTCCTTGTTTTCCTACCGCAGTGGTATCAAGCGCGCGCTTGATATCCTGTTTGTCCTCCTGCTGCTTCCCATCGCCCTGCCCCTCGTGGTGTTGATGGCGTTGTTGGTGGCGACGGATGGCGCATCGCCCTTCTATCGTCAGGCACGGGTCGGGCGTGACGGGCGCATCTTCAGCATGTGGAAGATGCGCAGCATGGTTGTGGGGGCAGATGCGGCCTTGGCACGGCACCTGGAGGCCAACCCCGAAGCACGGGCCGAATGGGATTCGAACCAGAAGCTGAAACGTGACCCGCGTATCACACGCGTCGGGCGGATCCTACGCAAGACGTCACTGGATGAGCTGCCGCAGCTTTGGAACGTGATGTGGGGGGACATGTCGCTTGTGGGGCCACGCCCCATGATGGTCGATCAGCAACCGCTTTACCCCGGAAGCGCCTACTTCCGCCTGCGCCCCGGCATCACCGGGAACTGGCAGGTTTCCAAGCGTCACGAAACGGAATTCAGCGCCCGTGCAACATATGATGCAGCTTATGAGGAAAACCTGTCGCTGAAGACGGACCTGCGGATCCTTTGCCAGACGGTCGGTGTGGTTCTGCGGGCAACAGGTTGCTGAGGCGTTAGAAAGATTATCTTTACAAAGTGGCGCCTATACTGGTCCTATTCGGTATCGCCATCCATTGTAAAACAATTCCGGAAGTTGATGTTGCCCATGCGAGCCCTTGTAATTGCCCTTTCGCTGTTGGCGCCGGTCGCTGCGCTTGCCCAATCCTACGGGATCCGTCCCGGCGATACGCTCCGGATCGAAGTTGCAGAAGATGAGGCGATGAGTCGCGACGTCCTTGTCCTGCCGGACGGGACGATCAGCTTCCCCACCGTCGGATCCGTCCGCGCACGCGGGATGAGCACGCAGCAGCTTGCCAGCGTGATTCGCAACGGCATCGCCGGCGATTATGCCGTGCCGCCGACCGTGAACGTTGCCGTCACTGCCATTCCTGAACCCAAGCCCCCGCGCGAAGTGCAGAAACAGGTGATGAACATCTACCTGATGGGCGAGGTTGCCAGCCCCGGCGTCAAGGAAGTGTCACCCGGCGTGACGCTGCTTCAGGCGCTTGCCCAAGGCGGCGGTTTCACCGAATTTGCAGCCACGAAGCGCGTTCAACTGCGCCGCATCGACCCTGCCTCCGGTCAGGAAAAGGTGTGGATGCTGGATTACAGCCAGATGGCGCGCGGCGGTCTGGCTGGCGGAAACGTTCGGCTTGCCGAAGGTGATGTCGTCCTGGTGCCGGAACGGGGACTGTTCGAGTGATCTGTAAAGAGGGCAACCGCCCTCACGTCCCGTTCTTGTGCGTTATGGCATTTCTAGGCACGTCTGCCCTGCCCGCACTCGCACAGGACGATAGGGCCCGCAGCCTTACGCTTGATCTGAGTCAGGGGCTGGAAGTCGCAAGCAATCCGGAACTTATCGATGATCCCGCGCGCGATCAGGTGATGCTTCGCAGTGATGTGGACCTTCGCTATGTCACCGCGACGCGGGTTCAGCGAATGGAAATGGGCATCGGTGGCCAGTTCGAAGCAGGCGATTTTGCCGGGCGGGATTCGGCTTCCCGCGTGGCGGAGCGTCGGCTCGATTTCGGATATTCCCGCGAATCGGCTTCGGCCGAACTGCAGGTTATAGCGGCATATTCGCGTGCGCGTGTTGAAGACACGACGCTGCCGGAAAGCGTCGAAAGCGATGATCTTGAGGTGACAACAGGAGAGCGCGGCTTGACCCGGTTCGAACTGGACCTTGAGACGGGTCGCGATCGGCGCATTGGCACGGAGGTCCATGCCTCCGCTTCGTCTGTTCGGTATTTCGATAATGATGGTGACGGACGCGACAATGCGGATCTGACTGCTGCGCTGCGGCTCTCGGTCGGAGCACGCACCGACGTCATGCTTCTTTCCGGATTGTCGCGGAAGGACTACAAGAATGACGAAGAGTACGAGTTCGACTCGTCGTGGATCGGCTTCGGCATGCGCCACGCCCTGACGGCACGGCAACGTGTCCACGGGCAGTTGCTTTCCATGCGGGTCGATTCATCAGAGATTTCGGACGTCACCGGCTCGCTTGAAGAAGATCGTCAGGAAGGCCTGGGCGGAGCGGTCGGCTATGAGGTTGATCTTGGACGTGGAACGATAGGGATCGGTTTCGAAACCGCTCTGCATTCCACGGGACGCCGCGACCTGCTGGAGGTTTCGCACGAAACAGCCTCGGAAGCCGGTGGACTGCGCGTCTCTCTCGGCGTCGTTGACAGTGACGAACTGGATCAGCGCCCTCTTCTGAACATCGTGTGGCAGCGAAACATTTCCAGCGCCCGGCTGCAGCTTAGCCTTGAACAGGATGCTATCAGCACCGAGGACGAGGAAACGATTCGCAGCCGCCTTGGCGTTGGATACCTAGGGCAGATCAACAGCACTTCCTCATGGGAAGCGCAGGTCAGCGTTATCGACCTGAACGAATTCGGCCTCGAGGCGACCGACAATCGTCGCAGCGAGATGATGGTGGGATACCGGCACGCCCTGACGCGTGATTGGGATCTTTCCGTGCGCTATCGGCACGTTCTGTCTGAAAGTGATGGCAGGGACGATCGGCGCAACGACAGCCTCTATCTCGGCCTCGCCACAAGAGTTCATCTATGGTGACATCCCCATCGCACCCACGGGTGCTGATCGTCAGCGAGCATGCCTCGCTGGCGTTCGGCGGCGAGGCAGCGCTGCCGCTGCATTTCTTTCGGGGACTGTTCCGCCGCGGCGTTCCGGTCTGGCTGATCGTACACGAACGGACGCGACGTGAGCTGGAAGAGCTGCTGCCCGAGGCGGCCGATCGAATTCTTTATGTTCCGGATACCTCGCTCAACCGTTTGATGTGGAAGCTGGGCGCGCGCCTGCCCAAGCAGATCTCTTACCTGACATTCGGATATATAAGCAGGGTAGCAAGCCAACGTCTTGCGCGGCAGATGGCACGCGATCTTGTGCGGAAAGAAGCGATCACAATCGTTCATCAGCCGATCCCTGTCTCTCCCCGAGAACCATCGCTGCTGAAGGACATGGGCGCCCCCGTCATCATGGGGCCGATGAACGGCAATATGAGCTTTCCGGACGGGTTCGAGGGGTCGGTCAAAGGCAAGCAGGCGCTTGGCCTGTTCGTTGGCGCGGGGCGCGCGGTGTCAAGCGCTCTGCATCGGTTGATGCCAGGCAAGCTGCAAGCGTCGGCACTGATCGTTGCGAATGATCGCACGGCGACGGGCCTTCCCAAAGCTGCGAAGGGCGACGTTCTGACGCTGGTAGAAAACGGTGTCGATCTTGCCGTCTGGTCGCCGCCGCAACCGGAAACGGCCCCGAATCGTGACGGGACCCGGTTCGTTTTCATGGGCCGGCTTGTCGATTGGAAAGCCGTCGATGTGCTTGTGGAGGCTATGGCGCGGCTGCCGCAGGATATTCCTGCCACTCTGGAAATCATCGGGAATGGCCCGATGCGCCCTTCGATCGAAGCGGCGGTTCAGGCAGCAGGTCTATCGGATCGCGTGACGTTCGCTGGCTGGCTGCCGCAGTCCGAGTGCGCAAAGCGCATTGCGCAGGCAGATGCACTGGTTCTTCCCAGCATCTATGAATGCGGCGGCGCCGTGGTGCTGGAAGCGATGGCCTGCAGCCTGCCTGTGATTGCCACAGCATGGGGCGGCCCGGTGGACTATCTGAATGAAGAGTGCGGGATTCTTGTCCCGCCAACCTCTCGTGCGGCGCTGGTCGAAGGATTCGCGGCGGCCATGACAAAACTTGCCGCCGATCCCGAATTGCGGCGACGGATGGGTGAAGCCGGCCGCGCGCGCATTGTTGCGGAATTCGACTGGAATACCAAGATCGACCGGATTCTGGAGATCTACGGCCGCTATTCGCGCTAAGCGCGTAGCGGCACCGCTGCTGGTGAGATTGTTCGCTTCTGACTTTTCCGCAGTTCATAGAAGCCGGTAACCGCACCGGCAAGCAGCCAGGTAAGCGGCGTCAGCGTTGCATTCGGGATCAGGTCGACAACGTTAACGGTCAGAACCATGACCAGCCCCGAAGTTATAAGGGTCAGGTCCGCCCTTCGGCGCACCGCAAGCATCACGATTGGCAGGCAAAGCAGCCCGAATATGCCTAGATAGCCGATCCAGCCGCTGGTTCCCATGGCGATCACCCACTGCCCGTCGGCGATCGAGGTGCGATCACCGGTATAGGGATTGAAGATCGCCGGCCGGCCCCAGCCGCCCCAGCCAGTCAGCCGCTTTTCATTGGCCCGCGCCAGAAGCTGATCCTCGTTCTCGATCCGGAACAGAAGGGACTGTGCCCTTTCCGGGCTGAAAGAGGCGGTCAGCTCATAGATGTCCATCACCGGCACGACGCCCGTACTGCGCAGCATTGGATAAACGGCAACGGCGCCCGCAAGTGCGGCTGCCATTATCAACTGGCCGCGCCGCGGCAACAGAAACACGCCCGCCCCGAGAAGAATGCCAAGGCCAAGCGCGCCAACCGTCTTGCTGATGACAAGCGTGCAGAAAAGCCAGACGGCGATCCCTGCCCAGATCCAGCGCGTGCGTCCGGTGCTGGAGCGAACCAGAACGAATGCCGCAACCACCGACATGGAGATAATAACGCCGACCCATAGGCCGTGCGGTAGAAACAGCATCGGTCTGAAACCACCGGCGCGGACGTGCTGTGCGAAGGAACTGGCCTGGAAGCCATAGATCCACGAGTTCAACTGCGGGCTCAGCCGGACCTCGATCAGGATGCCAACGGACATCACCAGCGCCATCTGGCACAAGGCCTTGAGGATCATGCGGTGCGAGGTTGCCGTCGCAAGATACCTGCGTCCCAACAGGAACGGCACAAGCATCACAAGCGCCGTTTGCATGGCGCCCCACGTATCCTGCACTGTCAGGCCACGAAGAAAGGTCGGGCCATAGAACAACGGCTCGCGATTGGTCATCATGGTCAGGATCGGGTTCAGCAAGCATATCAGGACAAGCGCCGTGATCCACAGGCTGCGCCGGGGTATGGCGTTTTCTTCGCCCAAAGTGATGGTGGCAGCATCCGGCACCGACTGGCCCCGCGCCGAAAGGAAGCCCTGTTGCGACATGGCCCTGTCATGAACCTGCGCCGGCCCCCGGGCACGCAGCCGCCGCACCCGCAGCGACGCCTCGGCCAGGGTGGCGATACACAGGATCGCTGCCATGACGCCCGGGACCAGGTTCTTGTCGACCTTCGGGATTGCGGGCAGGTCGAAGCCGGCGCGGTCGGGCAGCGCCATGTAACCGCCGAATGTCACCCAGATCAGCGCAAGCCGCAACGGTAAGCGGCGGAACAGAAGGATTGCGACGAACGGGAACGCGAACAGAACAATATAAGCGACAATATTAGGCATCAGACACGTTCTTTATGAGGTGCGGGGATTGTTTTCCACCACCGCCTCGGGGAAATAGGTACAAAGGCTCGTCGCCATCCGGAAATGGCCCGGAATCTGTCTTATCAGATTTATCAACATACTCGTATAAAGTTTGCAGATGAATGAACCCTCCGCCCATCGCACCGAAATGACAACCGCAAACGTTCCGTCTTCCGGGATTGCGGGCGCCGTTATCGTGGGGCGCAACGAAGGCGAGCGATTCTTGCGCTGCCTGTCATCGGTGAGGGCAGGTCTTGATGCGGCGAATGGCGGGGGCGGGGGCGGGCGCATCGTTTATGTCGACTCCGGATCGACCGATGGATCGGTGGAAGCGGCACGGGCGGCGGGCGCAGAGGTCGTGGAGCTGGACCTCACGCGTCCCTTCACCGCTGCACGTGCGCGAAATGCGGGTCTTGCGGTTTTGACCGGGGGCGAGGCGCCTGACTACGTCCAGTTCGTCGATGGCGATTGCGAGCTTGATCCAAACTGGATCATCACTGCCAAGGATTTCCTGGAACGGCACCCCGATGCCGCAGTGGCTTGCGGGCGGCGGCAAGAGCGTTTTCCCGAGGCGTCGATCTATAACGCGCTGTGCAATCGCGAATGGGATACGCCGATAGGCGAGGCGCGCGCCTGCGGAGGTGACGCGCTGATGCGCCGTGCGCCGGTGGTTTCTGTTGGCGGCTACAACCCCGCCCTGATCGCGGGCGAGGAACCCGAGATGTGCGTCCGCCTGCGCGCCGAAGGGTGGAAAATCCACCGTCTGGATGCGGAGATGACGCTGCACGATGCTGCGATGACCCGCTTTGGCCAGTTCTGGAAACGTGCGCGGCGTGCAGGTCATGCTTTTGCCGAAGGGGCCGCAATGCACGGCCGCCCGCCGGAGCGTCATTTCGTCAGCGAAACGCGTCGGGCAATTCTTTGGGGGGCGGTTCTGCCTGCCGTGATCCTTGCCGCAGCGGTTTTCATCAGTCCCGCGATGCTGCTTCTTACGCTGATCTATCCTGCGCAAGTGGTGCGGCTTGGGTTGCGCGACCGTGAGCGCAGCCGGAAGGTCGCATTCACGCAGGCGGGGCTGCTGACCGTTTCGAAGTTTGCCGAGGCAGTCGGCGCCGCAGAATTCTACTGGCGCCGCCTGCGCGGCCGGCCCGCAGGGCTTATCGAATACAAGTAGGGCTTAGCCCTTTGCCCCCTGCCCCCGCGCATACCGGTCTTCATAGCGGATGATGTCATCTTCGCCCAGATAGCTGCCGGTCTGCACCTCGATCAGGACCATCGGGACCTTGCCGGGATTCTCCATCCGGTGCTTGGAACCCAGAGGGATGTAGACGGACTGGTTTTCGGTCACGAGGCGGATATTCTCATCGACGGTGACCTGCGCCGTTCCTTCCACCACGATCCAGTGTTCCGATCGGTGCATGTGGCTTTGCAGCGACAGCGCCGCGCCCGGATGGACCACGATGCGTTTCACCTGAAAGCGGCCGCCGACGATCAGGCTTTCATACCACCCCCACGGGCGGTAATCGCGCGGAAGCGTTTGCGCCTGCGGGGCGCCCCGGGCCTTCAGGGCATCCACCGCCTTACGCACATCCTGGGCGCGATCCATCGGCGCGACCAAAACGGCATCGGGCATCGCGATCGCGAAGATGTTGTCGAGGCCGATACCCACGATTTCCTGCCCGGTCCCTTCCGCGCGCAGAAGCGTGTTGCGGCAATCGATCGCCGTTGCATGTTCGGAGGCGACGACCCCTGCCGCATCCGGAGTGGACTCGCGCCAGACGGCGTCCCATCCGCCAAGGTCGGACCAGCCGGATGAAAACGGAACGACGGACAGGTTCGATGCCCGTTCCATTACCGCGTAATCGATCGAGATATCCTGCACCCGTGCCCAATGGTCGGGCGCAAGCCGCAGGAAGCCCAGATCGCTTTGCCCCTGTTCCACCGACAAGCTGACAGGTTCAACCAGGTCCGGCGCGTGTGCCTTGAAGGCATCGACGATATCCTTGGCGCGGAACAGGAAGATGCCCGCGTTCCACAGGTAACGGCCGTCGGCCACCATCCGCTCGGCCTGAGCCACGTCGGGCTTTTCGACGAAGCGGGTCAGGGGTTGGGCAGTCGGCACGCCATGTGGTGCGGCTTCCAGCTCAAGATATCCGTAACCTGTTTCGGGCCGGTCGGGCGTGATGCCGAAGGTGACAAGACGGCCCGCTTCCAGCATCGGCAGACCCGCCTCGACGGAGGCGCGGAACGCTTCGGCATCGGGAACGACGTGATCCGAAGGGGCAACCAGAAGAACGGCCTCCGGATCGCGCGCATGAAGATACAGCGCAGCGGCCAGAACGGCAGGGGCCGTGTTACGGCCCTCCGGCTCGATCAGGATAGCGCCGGGATCGATGCCCAGTTCAAGAAGCTGTTCCGTCACGATGAACCGGAAGTCCGCCCCCGTTACGACCAGCGGTGATGCGAATTCCACCGCGCCCTGCGTTCCCGCCAGCCGAGAGGCCGCCGCCTGAAACAGCGTCTGGTCGCCCATGAGGCGAGTGAACTGCTTGGGGTAGGATTTGCGCGACAACGGCCAAAGCCGCGTACCGGAACCGCCGCACAAAAGAACTGGATGGATTTGCATGTTTTCCCCGCAGGACTTGTCAACACGGCATCAGCGCAAGACTGGCTTGGAAGCGCAACGCCTGAATCATTATCACTCACCCGTTATGACGTCAGACGCGCCATAGGAAAAGGGGCATGTTCCTGACGAAACAGGAACATGCGCACGGGCGCGGTTCTGACCGAAGCCGCGACGCGTATGGCGCTGCATCTTGGATCCATCCTGAAGGATGCCGGTGCCCTGACCCTGGCGGCCGGGCATGACAAATTCTATGGTCGCAACTATGACGACCATGTCGACGGCGGAGCGGGAAATGACCGCCTGTCCTGCGGCGGCGGGAACGATCCCCTTCGCAGCAATGGCGCCTTGATTGGCGGGGTTGGCAGCGACATGTTCGTAATTGACGCAGGCACGACCCAGATCGAGGATTGCACCCGCGATGACAGTCTTGACCGGTCTTGTTCGGGGTCTAGCTGCCTGCGCATGGTGTGGATGGCGAACGCCACCTGTGGCTGTCGAACGGGGCTGACAGGGTGACCTTTGTGGGATCGAGGCCATCGGATGACCGGCGGGTGCGTCCGCGCCTACCGCGCGTTCAACGGGCGGGCCGAGCGGGCCGACCGCAGCAATGCTGGAAGTGCTGCGAAGCAACCGGCATAGCGGCGGCCCAACCGGCGGGGGTTCGACAGCATCCGCCATGCCCATTCCATCGCCACGCGCTGGACCCAGACGGGCGCACGCTGCTGCGCACCGGCGATGAAGTCGATCCCCGCCCCGACCGAAGCGAAACCACATTCCGGCAATTGCTTTGCGGCCCGCGCCGCAAAAACCTCTTGCCGGGGTGCGCCAAGAGCAAGGAAGACCATGCGGGCACCGCTGGCGCGCAACTCTTCGATCACGGCATCGCCGGCGGGGCCTTGCGGATCGAAGGGAAAGTCCGGTGCGATGCGGGCAACAACGCGCACACCCGGATGCGCCGCCTCGATCCGTCCTGCGGCCTTGGCCAGGATTTCCGACGTGGAGCCGACAAGCGCCACCGACACATCATGTTTTTGCGCCATCGCGATCAGCGGTGTGACCAGTTCGGAGCCGGGCAACAGCTCCACCTCAGCGCCGTCGGCACGGTATCCGGCGATCTGGCACAGCCACACGATCGGGTTTCCGTCTGCGACAACATGGCTGTGGGCGATATATGCTTCCCGGAAGGCGCTATCGTGTTCCAGCTTCACCACGTGATCAAGATTCAGCGTCGCCAGCGTGAAGCCTTGGCGCCCGGCCATGCAGGCGGAAAGCTGGTCGAACAGGATTTCACGATTCGGGGTGGTGATGCGCACGGCACGCTGTGCATCGGCCTGCCGCGAATTCAGAAAGCTCACGAACCGTGTCATTTGAAGTCCGAACCTGGGAAAAAAATGTACCGCTTAAAGTGGAGGAGCGGCGGGGTGTTGTCCAGCCGGATCAGGGTTCCCCTTCGATTAACCAATTACGGGGCTATGCCTCCCCGCGATTCCGTGGCAGCGTCCCGCGCGACCCTTGGCCCCGCAGGACCCCTCGTGACCGACGCATTTTCGATCATCATCGCCGCCAATAATGAGGAAGCCTATATCGGGCCGTGCCTTGATGCCATCCTGGCACAACGGAACGCCGGACACCTGCGAATCATCGTTGCCGCCAATGCCTGCACCGATCGCACGGTGCAGATCGTTCGCGACCGGCAGGCGTCCTTTGCGGCCGCGGGACACCAGCTTGACGTGCTGGAGATTGCCGAACCGGGAAAGCTGAATGCGCTGAACCGGGCGGATGAAATTCTGCAAGGCAGCACCAGTGCACGCATGTGGCTGGATGCCGATGTCATCTGCGGTCCGGACCTTTGCGCGCAACTGCGCAAGGCGCTGGCCACGGAGACGCCACGCTATGCAACGGGGCGGCTGGTCGTTGCGCCCGCGCGCAGCTGGACCACCCGCCGCTATGCCGCGCTGTGGCAGCGGCTTCCCTTTGTTAAGGGCGGCGCGGTCGGGGCGGGTCTGTTCGCGCTTAATGCCGCAGGTCGTGCGCGGTTCGACAGGTTCCCGTCCATCATCTCGGACGATACGTTCGTTCGCCTGCACTTCACCCCCGAAGAACGGGTGGAGGTTCCTGCAGGCTATCACTGGCCGATGGTGGAAGGGTTCGAGCGGCTTGTCCGCGTGCGGCGCCGGCAGGATGCAGGCGTGATCGAACTTGCCCGCCTTTATCCGCATCTGATGGGGAACGAGCGCAAGGCCCCGCTGACACGCCCCGACCTGCTGAAGCTTGCCATGCGCCACCCGGTGGACTTTTCCGTGTATCTGGCCGTTCATCTTGCCGTCCGGCTTCGCGCCTCCACGGGCGAGTGGACACGTGGCCGATAATCATTTTCTGGAGACCTTTGTGACTGTTCCCTCTTTTTCCGGCCCGATCGCCTATCTGACGGGCGAGTATCCCAAGGTCTCTCATACCTTTATCCAGCGCGAGATCGAGATGCTGGAGGCGGCGGGCCACACCATCCTGCGCTGTTCCGTCCGTCAGGCACCGGCAAAGGATGTGGTCGCGGATCAGCAGGCCGAGGCGGCGCGCACGTTTTTCGTGCTGAAGGCGGCGAAACAGCCCGCGACGCTGATTCGCGCGCATCTTGCGGCGCTGCGCCGCGACCGTGGCCGCTGGCTTTCGGCCCTGCGCCTGGCATGGCGCACGCGCCCACCGGGGGCAAAGGCGCTGCTGTGGCAGATCTTCTATTTCCTTGAGGCGGCAGTGCTGACACGTCACCTGCTGGACCGCAGGGCGGTGCATCTGCACAACCACTTCGCCAGTTCCTCGGGCAGCGTGGCGATGCTGACTTCCGAAATGTCGGGCATCCCGTTCAGTTTCACCATGCACGGCCCGACCGAATTCTTCGAGCCGAAATGGTGGCGGCTGGATGAAAAGGTGGGGCGAGCCGCGTTCGTGGCCTGCATCAGCCATTATTGCCGCAGCCAGTTGATGTTCTTCTCGGACCCCGTTCACTGGCACCGCCTGCGCATCGTGCATTGCGGGGTGCGGCCGGAACGCTATGCCCGTGATATCGCCCGCCCTGCCGATGCACCGGCGCGCGTTCTGTTCGTGGGCCGGCTGGATTCCGTCAAGGGCGGCCGCCTGCTGCTTGAAGCCTTCGGCGCCCTGCGCGAACGTCATCCCGATGCCGCGCTGGAAATCGTTGGCGACGGCCCCGACCGCGCCGCAATGGAAGCCCGCGCGCGCGAACTGGGCCTTGGGTCGAAGGTGCGATTCCACGGCTATCGCACGCAGGAGGAGGTGGCGAGGATCCTTTCCGGCGCCGACATGCTGGTTCTACCCAGCTTTGCCGAAGGGGTTCCCGTGGTGCTGATGGAGGCGATGGCGTCGGGATTGCCCGTGGTTTCCACGCGTATCGCAGGCATTCCGGAACTGGTCGAAGATGGCAAGACCGGCTTTCTTGTGCCCGCCGGCGATCTGGAAACGCTGACGGCCCGGATCGACACGCTTTTGTCTGACCCGCAGCGCGCGCAGGCGATGGGCGCTGCGGGCCGCGCCGTCGTGGAGGCGGAATTCAACCTTGAACGTGAGGCCACATGGCTGGCGCAGATCTTCGCAGGAAGCCAGGCCGGCGAACTTCCGGCTTCGCTGCGGCCCATCCTTCCGCTGCAAGACGTGAAACCCGATGACACTTTCGAGGGGACCGGCGCAAAGATTTGACAGCCTCGGGTGGAATTGCTAGCGCATGCTGAGGCGTCCTGTCAGATGCTTTTTTGTTCATTGGTTTCCGGGTTCGCATTTTGACACAGTTGGGACTTGCTGGCCGCTTTTCGCTCGCACGGTTCCGGACTCCTGCAGGACGCGGGATGATCTGGACCACGGGCGGTTTTGCCGTCACATATGCGCTTCGCCTTGCCTCCACTTTGATCCTGACGCGGCTTCTGGCGCCCGAGGTGTTCGGGATCATGGCGATCTCGCTCGTGTTCCTGACGGCGATCCACATGTTCAGCGATCTGGGCACGGTGCCGTCGATCATCCGCAGCAAGCGGGGCGACGATCCCGACTTCCTGACCACGGCCTGGACCATCCATGTCGTACGCGGCTTTGCGATCTGTGCAGTGATCTGCCTGATCGCATGGCCGGTTTCGCGGCTTTACGAAGAACCGATCCTGTTCCCGCTGCTTTGCGTTCTTTCGCTGTCATCCGCGATCGAGGGGTTCATCTCGATCAGCGTCTCGTCGGCACAGCGCCATGTGAAGCTTGAACGTCTGACGGTAATAAACATCGTGGTGCAGCTGACTTCGCTGGCCATCAACGTGGCGGCAGCCTATTGGCTTCGGTCGCCTTGGGCGCTGGTGATCGGCAGCCTTGCGGGCAGCGTGCTGCGGGTGGCCCTGGGGCATCTTTGGCTTCCCCGCTTTCCGCACCGCCTGCGGTTCGAGCCTGCCGCCCTTTCCGAGATTGTCGGTTTCGGGCGTTGGGTGCTGCTGGCAACGATCCTGACCTATCTTGGCAATCGCGGCATTGACGGCATCATGGGGCTTCTGGTTCCGGTGGAAACGCTGGGCAAGATCACGATCGCCTTCATCATCGCCTGGGCGGCAGGGGATCTGACGGCGCGGGTCTTGACCAATGTCGTCTTTCCCACCCTGTCGCGCATCTACCGCGAACGGCCCGATGATCTGCCCCGCGCCGTGACGCGCGTTCGGCGTGTGGTCATGGTGGTGGTTCTGCCGGTTTTCGTGCTGCTGGTTGTAGGCGCGCACCCGATCGCCAACCTGCTTTACGATGACCGTTATGCCTCGGTCGGTTATTATCTTGGCCTTGCCGCGTTAAGCAGCGGGATCCAGGTAGCTTCGCTGCCCTATAACAACCTGCTGCTGACCCTGGGGCTGAGCCGCAGCTATTCGATGCTGATGCTCGTCAACTCGATGTGTCGCATCCTCGGGCTGTTCATCGGCTTCCACTTCGGCGGCGATTACGGGATGCTTGCTGGCCTTGCGGCAGGATCTGCCATCCCGCTTCTTGGTGCCGCGGTCTGGCTGCATCGCACCATGCGGCAGGACTGGCTTTATGAAACCGTGGCACTGCTGATCTTTTCCGGTCTTGCGATCTTTCTGTGGCAAGAGGGTCTGCAGCCTCCAATCTGAACCTGCCCTATGGGAGCATACGACATGACGCCATCACGTTTGACGAACGCCGCGGTCCTTGCCTCTCTTATGGCTTTGCCGGCTGCCGCACAGGAACATGCACGGTTTCGTGTGACGGATGACGTGGTTGCTTCGCGATCCGAACCTTTCACCGCGACGATCGACGGCATAGGCAACGGCAACCGGCTGACTCCTGGCGGCGGCTTCGAACCCGTTATCCTTCGCACCATGTTCGTGGCCAGCGGCGGTGACGGGGATACGGTTCTTGCCGATGCCACCACCCTTTCGAACTGGGACAGCTGGACGGAAGGGACCTTCGACGGTGCCGAGATCGAGGTCCTGCGGATCGAGAACGGGCAGTTCGTTTCGGTGCGGCAGGACCGCATTCCCGAAGGCGGCTATCATGCCAGCGGCTGGACTCCCCTGAACCGCGGCAAAGCCGTTCCTGCCGATCGAACCACTTTCCTGACGGGGTGGGACAACTACAACCGCCTTGGCGTGCCCTATTATTATACCGTTCGCGCCATTGACGATCAGGGGCGGCTTTCCCCTGCCGCCCCTGCGGTTGATGTTGTCAGCCCGGCCGAGCCGGGAAAGGTTCCGGACGCACCCACCCTTGATCTGCAGCCGACCGAGGAAGGTGCGGCTGCACTTGGTGCGCCGTCCGGCCTGCAAGCACGGCTGCTGCGCGGGGATGGTGTGGCGCAGCTTGAATGGCAGCCCGTTGAGGGCGCTGCGGGATACGTCATCTATCGTTCGGACCTGCCCGAGGATCAGCAGCGCGGCTACTCGATCGATCTGGCGGGGGATGGCCCCGCGGTTCAGGAAGGTGATCTGGTGATGCTGCGCAAGCGGATCACGGATTTCGACCGGACCCATCTTGTCACGAACCGGGTTTGGGGCGCGGCACAGGCACGGACACAGCTTGCCCCGCGCAGCCTGCGCAACTTCGGCGGCGACCAGAACACGCCACCATGGACGCTGGTTGCCCACGATGCCGACACATCCGTGGAGGAGGCGGGCGAAACCTTCTTGCGTGTCGATCTGCCCGGTGGCAAGCCTTTGGTCGTGGGCGACTACAACCACTCTGGCACCGACCAGACTTGGTACGAGGTGCTGGACCCGTCGAAGCCCTATCGGTTCGAGGTTTGGCTGCGTGGCTCAGACACTGCGACAGCATCTTTCGCCTTGGAGGGGCCGTTCGGCGGCAAGGCGGTTGCCGGCCTTCCCAAGCAACTTGCACTGACGCCCGAATGGCAGAAGCATGTGGTGGACTTCAGCGTGCCGGAGATCCATGACGGAAAGCGTGCGGGGCGGATGGCGCTGACACTTTCCGGCAAGGGGCAGGTCGATGTCGATAACTTCCGCGTTTATCGGGCCGATGCACCCTATCTTGGCTTGCTGCCCGAGGATGAGGCCGCGCTAAAGGAAGCCGCTCCTTCCGCCCTGCGGACGCATGCATTTTCGAAACTGGCGCAGCGGACGTATGATCTGGCGCAGCTGACCGATCCCGGTGGCCTTGGAAGCGTGGCAGGTGGGAATACTCTTCCCCAAACGCTCGAGGTGATAGAGGCCGTGGAGTCGACGCCTTGGCTGCAGATTCAGCCCCACTTCTCGCGCGAGGAGTGGCTGGGGCTGGCCGAATATCTTGCCGCACCGGCCGATGCCGGTCCGTGGGCAGAAAAACGGGCCGCACAGGGCCAGACCGAGCCGTGGACGGACGTGTTCGACCGCATCTATCTGGAAATTGGGAACGAGACCTGGAACGGGCTTTTCAAGCCGTGGGTTTTCTCCTCGATGAAGGATGCGGCAACCGGCGAGACTTATGGCACTGGCGAGGTGTATGGCCTTTATCAGGAATACGTCCTGTCGATCCTTGAGGAGAGCCCCGTTTGGGACGCGTTGGAGCCGCGTCTTGTGCCCGTGCTTGGCGGGTGGGTGCGGCAATCCTATGGCTTCGATGCTGCGCGGCGTTCCCCACGCTCCCGCATTCTGACCCACGCCGATTACATCGGCGGGTGGGATCAGGGAGAAGGGCCAGTCCGGCCGACGCCCGAGGGCTTTGCCTCGGTGCTGGCACATTCGCCGCAGCGCACGGCACTTGATGCAGCCGAGGCGCACGAAGCGCTGGAGGACCTTCCAGCGCGCGATGTTCCGCTGCAGCTTGGCACCTATGAATCCGGCCCGGGATACGCGATGAACGGGCTGAACGGCACTGCCGTGACGCCCGAGCAGGCTGCAGAGCAGGAAAAGGTCATGAAGAGCGTTGCTGCCGGAACGGCGACGCTCGACACCTTCCTGACCCGCATGCGGAACGGCGATACGATCCAGAACTACTTCACTTTCGACCGGGGCGATTACTGGAAGTCCCACGCGGTCTGGTATCAGGGTGGCCAGCCCTATCCTTCATGGGCTTGGCTTGCGCTGTTGAATACCGAACTGTTGGGCGACATGCTGAAGGTCGAGGCCGAAGACGTGCCAAGCCGCGATCTTGAAGCCATGGGGCGACGCAAGGCGCTGGATGATGCCGCGCAGATTGATGTGCAGGCGCTGCGCCAGGATGACCGGCTTTCCGTCATCGTGATGTCGCGACTGGTGCCGGGTGTGCCGGAAGGTCAGGATGGCCACGCAAGCGTGGAGGTGGACCTTCCGATCAGCGCGGCAAGCAGCCTTACCCGTTATTCTATGACGGGGGATTATGATGACAACAACATCGAAGGTGAGGCGGCGAAGATCGTCGCGGAAGATCTGCCGGTTCCTGCTGCGCCTTCGCAGCTTCGGATCGACGATCTTCCGCCCGGAGAGGTCCTGATCTACGTCTTTGACGGGATCGAGTGATCAAGGAGATCTGCGACGGCTGCTTGCGCGGAAGCAAGCAGCCCCGCCGCCGCCTCGGCGGTTTCAGCCTCGACATAGATCCGCAGTTCGGGCGCGTTGCCTGACGGGCGGATGTGTACGACCCGATCATTCGACAGGGTGATGCGGAGCCCGTCGGTCAGATCCACGCCCTCCTCGGTGCCGAGGGTGGACAGGAACTCCGTTCTTGCGACCGCGTCGTTGATCAGTCGTTCCACCAGCGCCTGGCCACGTTCCGACGGAACCTCTGTCAGGCGGTCGGCGGTGGTGAACCGAGGCGGCTCTGCCGCGACAAGATCGGCCAGTCCGCGGCCACGCGCCTGCACCAGCGCAGTGATGATGGGCAAGGTGCTGTCACGCGTCATGAGGGCCGGCAGGGGACCCTTCGGCCCTGCTGCCTCGAACCCCAGAAGGAAGCCGCCATTCGCCTCGTATCCGACGACGCCGTCCTGCCCCTCCATCGCTGCGATGACATAGGGAGAGCCGATGCGCGTACGGATGACGCGGAAGCCTTTCTGGTCCACGCCGCCGTTCGACGAAACCGGTGTCACCGCCACCTGCGCACCCAGTGCGGCTGCCGCGATCTGGCCAAGGATATCCCCGCCGATCACCCTGCCCGTCGCATCGGCCACCAAGGGCCGGTCACCATCGGCATCGGTGGAAACAATGGCATCCAGACCTTGCGCCCAGACCTTCAGCGCATCACGCACCGAAGGATCGACCGCTTCGGTATCCACGGGGATGAAGATGTCGGAGCGGCCGAATTCCGTCACCTCGGCCCCCATGGCGCGTAAGGTGTCGATCAGCAGATCGCGGCCAACGGCTGAGTGGGAATAAACACCCACTCGCATACCGGCCAAGGCATCCGTCCCGAAAGCCGAGATATAGCGCGACATGTAAGCCGCACCGACGCTGTCATCCGTCACGGGTGCCGGGCCCGGTTCGGTTCCTTCCGGCATCTTGCGCATGGCCATGATGGCGGCTTCGTCGGCCTTGGAGATTTCGCCGGAGGGAATGTAGAACTTCAGCCCGTTCCGGTCAGCAGGGATGTGGCTGCCTGTCACCATCACGGCCGCGGCCCCTGCCCCGATGGATGCAAGGGCAAGCGCGGGTGTCGGCACCGTCCCGCAGTCGACGACGCGCAATCCGGCTGCCTGCGCTGCCTTCGCCACATCCCCGGCAATCCGCTTCGAGGAATCCCGCAGGTCGCGCCCGACGAACAAGGCACCGCCCGTAGGACAGGCCGCAACAAAGGCCGTAACATAGGCCGTAACGCAATCAGGGGTCAGTTCGGTTACGAGCCCCCGCAAACCGCTTGTGCCGAATTTCAGTGTCATCGTGGACCTTTCAATCGTGAAGCGGACGCTGCGACCAAGTCGAGCCCCGCGGGCATCTTTCCCCAAGCCTTATCATATGGAAGAGCACGTTTTGAAACACCGGCGAATCCGCGTTCCGCCATCATGGTAAACCAGCCGCACAAGGTCAGCCGAAGAAGTGCGCCTGACGGAGTTTCGCCAAACCGGGTTCCAACGACGGGTCGTACCCGCCCTTGCGACATTCGATCAGGTGGCGCCAGGGTAAATCCTCGTTCCGTGCGACGAGTTTGTCCAGATAAGCATCATAGGTACCGATCTGTCTGGCTGGGGCCCCTGCGACGATGCTCCTGTCAGGAACATCGCGGCTGACCACCGAGCCGGCGCCGATCACGACATTGGAGCCGATCGTTACGCCGGGCAAGATGATCGAGCCGTAGCCGATGAAGACGTTGTCCCCGATGATGATCGGCGCAACAGCGTCGAAATTTGTTCCCTCGGCCTGGTTGATCATGATGGCGCTGCCGTCATGGCAGGCCATCCACCCGCCGGTCATCCAGACGTTATTCCCGATGGAGATGAGGTGCCGGTCCCCCAGATGGACCGAAGGGTTGATGTGGCAGTTGGAGCCGAAGCGTTGAAATCCGCCATGCCGGCGAAGATATTCGGCCCATTCTTCGGGTGTGGGCCGCCCGAGGCGCCGCCAAAGCGAGGCATACCTTCCGCGACTCAGTGCTTCATTTTTGAGGAACTTGCGGATCAACCGCTTCAAAGCTGCACTGACACCCATGTGTAAACCCGTAAAAACCTTGCATTTCCACTTTCAGGTCCCCGCGAAATGCATCGACGCCAGCCCTGCCTGCCTTCACCGCGCCAAGAAGGTCGACGACGATGAGCGTTGATCTTTAGCAGTGGAAAGCCTGAAGGTCGAGATATGCCGCCCTGCCGTCACATGACTGCGACGAGCTGCCCCCCTCCAAGGATCAGAACCGCAAGGAATACAGTTTCGGCCACCAAAAGCGAAATGGCCGCCCCGCCCACCTTCAAAAGGCCCGGGATGGAGGTTTTCATCCCGACCGCCGCGATGGCCGTTAGGAGTGCCCAGCGGGAGAGTTCGTTGACAAATTCGATAACCGTGGCGGAAAAGACGTTGAAGGAGTTAAGTGCGGCAAGGACAAGAAAGCCCAGCACGAACGCCGGTACCAGTGGGGGGCGCGTCCCATCCTCGGATCCGCGCGCGCGGATCAGAAGGGCGGCGATCAGCACAACAGGGGCAAGTGCCGTCACACGGATCAGCTTGACCAGCGTTGCGATCTCGCCGGTTTCCTCCGACACCGAAAAACCTGCGCCGACCACTTGGGCGACGTCGTGGATCGTGCCGCCAAAGAAGATGCCAGTTGCTTGTGCATCCAAATGCAGCCGTGCCGCGAGGATCGGGTAAAGGATCATGGCCATCGTCGAAAGGACCGTCACCCCCACCACGGTGAAGATCAGGTCCCGTTCGGCGGTTTTGCCCTTGGGAAGCGTGGCGGCAATCGCCATGGCCGCCGAAGCGCCGCAAATGGCCACCGCGCCACCTGTCAGGAACCCGAAGGCGCGACTTTGCCCCAAAAGCCGCGCGGCCAGCAACCCGAAGCCAATCGTGGCAAGCAGCCCGCCCAGCACAAGAAAAACGGTGGCCGCGCCCAGATCGGCAAACATTTCCCAGCTGATGCGGACGCCCAATAGGGCCACACCGATGCGCAGCACTGTCTTGGACGCAAATTCGACCCCCGGGGCAGTACGCGCTTCTTCCGTCATGAAGTGCAGGGCAATGCCCAGCAGGATCGCCATAAGCATTGCGGGCGCACCGTAATGCTCTGACAGGAACTGCGCCGTTACGGCGACCAGCATGGCGACAACAAGGCCTGGCAGCCGAAGCTGCCAGAACGCATGTAGTGGGGCAAGAAGCGCAGACATCACTGGGCCGGGTTCAGGTCAGTCACTGAAGGTCCGCCTCACGCTCGGCGTCGATTGCGGCTTGGGCGTCGGCAACGGCCTTGTTGAAGACTTCAAGCGTTTCGGCACCGTCACGGACGTTGCTTGCGAACCAATCCATCACTGGCTCTGCCGCAGCTTCGAACTGGGCCTTTTCGTCGGCCGTGGGAACATAGATATCCCCCCCGGCGGCGCGGAAATCGGCATATGCCTGAATTTCCTTACGCTTCGGGCTGGCAAAGGTGGCCTGTTGCAACGCTGCGAAGCCGTCCAGCACGACCTTCTTCTGCGCGTCGTCCAGTTCCTGGAACCGTGCGTTTGAAAGCCACCAGAAGGCCGCGACATAGCTGTGCTGGTCCAGCGTCAGGTATTTGAGGCCGGCATCGGGGAACTTCATCGACATGATGTCGGTGATGCCGTTGGCGGTCCCTTCGACAACGCCGGTCTGCAGCGATGTGAACAGTTCTGGCCACGGGATCGGAGTGGGCGAAGCGCCGAGGCTGCGGGTCAGTTCCTGTGGAAGATCGGCGGGCACGGTGCGAAGCTTCAGGCCTTTCAGATCGGCGGGGGTGGTGACGCGCCGCTTGGTATTCGCGAAGTTGCGCCAGCCGCCGGTGTTGCCGATGGTCATCAGGCGGATGGTATCGTCACTGTCGGCCAGTGCCTTTTCCCGAAGAAAGCGCGTGAAGTCGCCAGTCAGCACCTGCTCGGCCACGCGGTCATCCGACATCTGGTAGGGCAGATCCAGAACCTGCAGGTAGGGGAAGATGCCGGCCGCCCCGCCCGAGGTGGACTGGTAAATATCGATCGCACCATCGGCCAGACCGGCAAGGCATTCCTCCCCTGTGGCGCAAAGCTGGGTGCCCATGAAGATTTCCACGGCGATGGAGCCGTTGGACGCGTTCTCCACGTAGTTCTTGAAGACGACGAGCCCGTCATAATCTTCGTCGTTTTCGTTGGAGTTGGCGGTGGCGCGCAGCGTGATGTCTTGTGCGCTGGCCAGTCCGGCCGTGCCAGCCAGAAGCGCAGCCAGCATCATGGCCGTCATGGTGGTTCTGATCATCTCATCCT
Organism: Falsirhodobacter deserti; assembly: GCF_004015795.1. GTDB lineage: Bacteria > Pseudomonadota > Alphaproteobacteria > Rhodobacterales > Rhodobacteraceae > Falsirhodobacter > Falsirhodobacter deserti. The sequence continues at coordinate 33,258 of NZ_ML137220.1, forward strand.
CCCTTGGATGGCTGTTTTATTGCACGAACCCGAACAGGCGCGGGATCGTAAGGCTGATTGCGGGGAAATACGTGATCAGCATGATCACCAGAATTTCCACGGCAAGGAAAGGCAACACGGCGCGGGCAATGGTTTCAACCGGCAGGCGAGAAACCGAAGAGGTGACGAAAAGCACCAGTCCCATCGGTGGTGTCAGCAAGCCCACCGTCAGGTTGACCGCCATGATGATCGCGAAGTGGACGGAATCCACGCCCATCGCAGTGAAGATCGGGCCGAGGATCGGACCCAGAATGATGATCGCGGGGCCGGCATCCAGGAACATCCCCACGACCAGCAAAAGCACGTTGATAAGCAACAGCAGCACAAGCGGGTTGTCCGAAAGGCCAAGGATCAGGTCTGCCAGCATTTCGGGTGTGTGGGCAAGGGAGGCGACGGTTTTGAAGGCCATTGCCGCCCCGACCAGCAGAAGTACGACCGCCGAAGTCATGCCCGCACGGATCAGGATATCGGGCAGATCGCGAAGCGAAAGCGTGCGCATGACGAACAGGCCGATGAAAGCGGCATATCCGGCCGCGATGGCGGCAGCCTCGGTCGGGGTGAAGACGCCGCCCAGGATGCCGCCAAGAATGATCAGCGGTGTCAGCAGGGGCCAGAATGCACGGATGGCAGCCTTGCCGCGCGCGCCCCAGCTTGCGCGGGGCGTGGCGGGCGGCAGCTTGTAGCGGTCGGCCATCAGGCCAAGCACGACCATCAACCCGCCACCGATCAGAAGGCCCGGCACGATGCCAGCCAGAAACAGTGCAGCAACGCTTTCACCCATCACATAGGCATAGATGATCATGATGCCCGATGGCGGGATGATCGGCCCGATGATGGAGCTTGCAGCCGTGATCGCGGCCGCGAACTTGCGGGTATATCCCTGCTTTTCCATCGCCGGGATCAGCATAGAGCCCAAGGCCGACACATCCGCCACGGCAGAACCCGACAGTCCGGCAAACATCATCGAGGACAGCACATTCACATGAGCAAGGCCGCCGCGGAAATGGCCGATCAGCGTCTGGCTGAATTCCACCAGCCGCAGGGTGATGCCGGAGCGGTTCATCAACTCGCCCGCCAGCATGAAGAACGGGATCGCCATCAGCGGGAAACTGTCCATCCCGGCATAGATGTTGCGATACAGAAGCACGATATCACGCTCTTGCCCGTTCAGCCAAAGAAGGATGCCGGGTGCGGCGATGAGGCCGAAGAAAACGGGGACGCCCAGAAACAGGAAAACGATGAACAGGGGAAGGAACAGCGTCAGCATCATTCCGCTCCGACGTTCTGGGTTTCGGGGATGACGGGCAATCTGGACCCACCGCCCATAAGCGTGATGACGGATCTCAGGATCAGTTCGATATTGACGGCGAACAGCAGTGTCACCCCGGTCGCAAGCGACGCCATCATCCAGGCGCGCGGCACCTTTCGCCATTCGGACAGATCAAGGCTGGTCGGCACGTTCATGGAGACGGTGTCAAAGCGGCCGCTGAATCCCGTGGCCTCGGACCAGCCGATACGGATGCCGAACCACAGGACCAGCGCGCAAAGGGCAAGGCAGAACAGCGCAACCAATGTTGCCAACAGGGCTGGCAGAAGGTTGCGCAACATCTCGATCGCGACGAACCCGCCGCGGCGGAATGCCGTGGGGGCCATCAGGCCGGTCAGCCAAAGCATCAGAAACCGCGATGTTTCATCCGGCCATGCCAAGGCATTGCCCAGCACATAGCGGCAGAACACCTGCACCAGAATAACGACCACCATTACGGTAAGGCAGATCATGCCCACATAGCGGCCGAGCGCCAGAAGCGCCGCATTTACCGTGGCGACGATATGCGCCAGGCCGATCAGAACGACCATCCTTCACCCCTCCCAAGTTCCGGTACCTGGTTTCTTAAGCCAGGCCTGACCGTTCGCAGGGTCTTACGCCTCCGTCAAGAAACGCCCGAAAGTTCCGTTGGCAAAGACCAAAGGATCTCCCCCCCGCAGGACTGCTTTTTGCACCCGACCCACGACGATCATGTGATCGCCTCCCTCGTGGGTTGCGTGCATCTCACATTCGAAGCGCGCCAGCACGTCCGTCAGCAGTGGCACGCCGGTTTCGCTGATCTCGGCCTTCAGTCCGGTGAAGCCGGCCCCGCCGCGCGTGAAGCGGGCGCAAAGGGCTGCCTGATCGGCAGGCAACACATGGATGGCAAAGAAATGCGCCGTCGTGAAATACGTAAAACGCGAGGATGAACGGGCGGGCGACCACAGAACAAGTGGCGGATCCAGCGAAACGCTTGCGAAACTGTTCGCCGTCATCCCCATCGGCCCGTCCGGCCCCGCGATCGTCACCACGGTCACGCCCGTTGCAAAGCAGGCAAGTGCATCACGAAAGGCGCGTGGATCATGGTCAGGTGCGAACGGGATGTCGAGCATCAGGCGACCTCGCGACCAAGCGCGTCCGTGTAAAGCTCGAACCACGTCTGACGGTCGATTTCCACCCGCGCGGCTTCACCGATAGCGCGGATACGGTCGGGGTTGTTCGTGCCCAGCACCGGAACGATTCCGGCAGGATGGCGCAGAAGCCACGCCACGGCCACCGCGGACCAATCGGCGCCCTGTTCGGCGGCGATCTTGTCCAGACGCTGCCGCAGCGGTCCGTCCATCGACAGGGCACCGCCGGCCAACGGGGACCACGCCATCGGAACGATGCGTTCTTCCTGCAGATAGGCCAGATCGCCATTTGTCAGCGCGTCATGCGCCATCAAGCTCAACTCGATCTGGTTTGTTGCCAGCCGTGTCTTCATCCGGCTTTGCAGCAGGCGCATGTCCCATGGGCGGAAGTTCGACACGCCCACCGACAGCACCTTGCCAGTAGCCACGAGCCTGTCCAGCACCGCGCCGGTTTCATCTGCATCCATCAACGGGTCGGGGCGGTGGATCAGCAGCAGGTCGATGCGGTCGGTCTTCATGTCGCGAAGGGAATGTTCGACCGATGCTTCGACATGCGCGGCGGAGGTGTCGTAATGCTTGACCCGCTTGTCGGCATAGCGGCCCATCGGGGCCACGATGTCGCATTTTGTCACGATCTCCATCCGGTCGCGCAGCGAAGGCGTCAGGGCACCGCCCAAAATAGCCTCGGCCGTGTAGCCGCCATAGATGTCGGCCTGATCGAAGGTGGTGATGCCTTGTTCCAGGCAAGCTTCGATCTTGGCCCGAACATGGTTGGCCGAAGTGTCGGTATCATCACCAAGCCGCCACATGCCGTATACCAGCCGCGAAAGGCTGATCGTTCCAAGATCCACACGTTCCATCGTCATCAGCGCCGTTCTCCGTTTCCGAGTGGGGTTGCGGGTGTCTCTGCAGGCACCCTTCCATATTCATGCGGCAGCGAGCAGGTTTTCAGATGCGGCATCACCTTGGCCCCGAAATGCTCTGCCTCGTCCAGATGTGGATAGCCCGAGAAGATGAAGGCGCGGATGCCCATCTTCCGGTACTCGTCGATCTTGCTCATCACCTGATCGGTGGAACCGACAAGCGCGGCACCGCAGCCGGAACGCGCGCGCCCGACACCGGTCCAGACATTTGGTTCGACATAACCGAACTTGTCCGCCAGTTCACGCGCACGGGCCTGATGCGCCACACCGAGGGAGATGGAGTCGTGCGCGCGCGACCGGATCAGCTGCCCGTATTCGTCATCCAGCTTGCTGACAAGGTGTTCGGCATATTCGCGCGCCTCGGCTTCCGTGTCGCGCACGATCATGTGGATGCGCAGCCCGTAATCCAGCGTGCGGCCATGTGCCTCGGCGCGGGCATGCACATCGCGCATCCGCTGCGCCAACTGGTCCTTGGTTTCTGGCCACATCAGGTAGACGTCGCATTGTGCGCCGCAAAGTTCCTGCGCTGCGGGGGAATAGCCACCGAAGTAAAGAAGCGGGCCACCGTTCTGCTGATAGGGCTTGGCGGGGTCGGTGGGAACGCCCTTGAACTGATAAACCTCCCCCTCGAAGTCAATCGTGTCGCGCGTCCAGGCCTGGCGCAGGATTTCCACTACCTCGTGGCTGCGCTTGTAGCGGTAGTCGCTTGGCGCGACCTCACCCGGAAAGTCGGAGGAGATGACGTTCAGCGTCAACCGCCCCTTCAGCATGTGATCCAGCGTTGCAACCGTGCGCGCCAGCATGATCGGCTGCATTTCACCGCAGCGGATCGCGGCAAGGAAATTGATCTTGTCGGTGATCGGGGCGCAGCCCGCCACGAAGGAAAGCGTGTCCTGCCCGACCTGATAGGAGGACGGGCACAGGATGTTGCGAAAGCCCTGCCGTTCCGCGGTTTTCACAATTTCGGAGCAATGCTCCCAAGACGAGCGCAGTGCGCCGTCAGGCACGCCAAGGAACGCATAATCATCTGAGCAAAGGGCGGAAAACCAGCTCACCTCAACCGCGTCAAGGTCTGCGGATGTGACGGGAACGACGGTCATGCGATCTCCTCCGGACACGCGAGTTTCCACTTGCGTAACATGGGCGCATATGTAAATCAATCGTGTATCAATTTAGTTTTGGCCCGATGATGTCCTCCAGTGGCTCTCTTCCCGTCTATCTTCAGATTTCAGAGCTTCTAATCCGCGATATTGCAGCGGGGCGTCTTATCGATGGCGAACGCCTGCCGCCCGAACGAGAGATGGCAGCCGATCTTGGCATAGCGGTCGGGACGTTGCGCCAGGCCCTTAAGGACCTGACCGAGAAAGGCCTGCTTGATCGGGTGCAGGGGTCAGGCAACTACATCCGTGCCGCGTCGGACCCTAAAAGCATCTATGCGATGTTCCGTCTGGAACTGGTAGAGGGTGGTGGTTTGCCGACGGCGCAGGTGCTGGCGGTGGAACGTGTTCCTAAGGATCCGGACCTTCCCCAGTTCGGTACCAGCAGTGAAGGCCATCGCATCCGCCGCCTGCGGTTCTTGTCCGGGCGCGTCGGTGCGGTGGAAGAGATCTGGCTCGATGGCTCTTATGCCTCGGTGATTGCCCGAACGGATCTGGTCGACTCGCTATACCTCTTTTATCGCACGCGCCTCAATCTGTGGATCGTGCGGGCCGAGGACAGCATTGGCCAGGCGCCTTTGCCCGATTGGGCCCCGGAACAATTTCCACATGCCATCGGCACCCCCCTGCCCTGCATCACCCGGGTAAGCGAAGCGCAAGATGGCGCAAGGGCCGAAGTGTCCCGCACGTGGTTCGACCCCGACACGGTGCGATACGTCGCCCGACTGAAGTAGGAGGAAGCTTCACATGAAAACGATCAGATACGGTGTCATCGGCTGCGGCATGATGGGGCAGGAACATCTGCGTAACATTGCCCTGCTGCCCGAGGCAGAGGTTGTGGCGATCTATGAACCCGATGATGCAATGCGCCAACTGGCCGCTTCGCTTCAGCCGGGTGCGAAGCTTGTCGGTTCAGTCGCCGAAGTTCTGGCGGTGGACGCTGTGAACTGCTTGCTGATCGCCAGCCCGAATTTCTTCCACCTGCAACAACTGGAAGAAATCGCGGCAGTGAGGCCGTTGCCGGTTCTGGTGGAAAAACCACTATTTGTGGATCCGGCCGACGCACCGCGTTTGGCGTCGCTTCGCGCAGCCTACCCTGCGCCTATATGGGTCGCGATGGAATATCGCTATATGCCGCCAGTTGCCCACCTGATCCGTGAGGCACAGGCCGCCACCGGCGGGGTGAAGATGCTGACGATCCGGGAGCATCGCTTCCCGTTCCTGCACAAGGTGGGGCACTGGAACCGATTCAACGCGCAGACAGGCGGAACGCTGGTTGAGAAGTGCTGTCACTTCTTCGACCTGATGCGTTTGATCGCCGGCTGCGATCCGGTTCGGATCATGGCCAGCGGAGGACAGGCCGTTAACCATCTGTCCGAGGTGTATGAGGGGCAGGTACCGGATGTATGGGACAATGCCTATGTGATCGTGGAATTTGAAAACGGACTGCGGGCCATGTTGGAGCTTTGCATGTTCGCGGAGGGCGCGAGGTATCAGGAGGAGATCTCCGCCGTCGGCCCGCTTGGAAAGATCGAGTGCCTTGTTCCCGGCCCTGGCCGGTTCTGGCCGGAGCATCTGGGCGAAGCGCCGGTGCCACAGGTTATCGTTTCGCCCCGCGAACCGAAGGGGCCGCGCCTGCTTGAAGTTCCCGTGGATCCCGAACTTCTGGAAGCGGGCGATCATAACGGATCGACCTTCTACCAGCACCAAGGTTTCGCCCGCACCGTCGCCGGATTGCAGAGCCCCGAGGTGACATTGAAGGACGGTTGGTGGGCCGTGGTCATGGGCGCAGCAGCACAGAAAGCCGCCATGACCGGGCAGGTGATTGACCTGAAGGCAGCTGGGTATATTCCTGCCTGAAGCTTCTGTTTTCAGTGGTGTGGTGCACCTCCCTGCTGGTCAGTTTGTGGCCAGCAGGGGTTTGATAATAGTGGCTGTCAATAAGGCAAGCATCCGGTAACCCATTGAAGAAACTCATCTTGAGAAAATTGCCAATTGGCAATTATGACCGTCTTGCCTGCATGAACTGTTCGAAAGCGGACCTGAGTTCTTCGTCGGGCAGCGTATCCGAAAATTCCAGAGTTATCTTTCCGCCCTTCCGGGACATCACTATCCCGCCTTCATGCGGACTACGCCGGAATACGGTTTCGGCAGGACGCACACGTTTGGTCCCCGCCCCTGCAGCTTTAAGACGTGCCAGAACTTGGGCAGCCACCACAGGCGCAGCACCTTCTTTTCGCGCAGTCGCTTGTTCGGCAGCCAAGTCAGCGGCAACCTGAAGAACTGCATCACGCGTAGCAGAGTCCGCCAGAAGCGGCTTCAATGTGCGTGCATGCAGCTCCTTCACCTCCCGCAGCGAAGCATAGGACTGAATGATGATGTCCGGCAGCTTTGCCAACTGCAGATAGCGCGAGAGCCACCCTTCGGAAACTTCCAGACGCTCAGCCATCGCCTTCTGACGCCCACCATAGTAGGCTTCAAGTGCCTGTGCGTAGTCACGCGCCCGTTCGTAATCCGAAATGTCTTCGCGATCCCGGTTCTCGATATCTGCGAGCCGGAATGCTTCCTCATCTGTCAGATCTCGCACATCGATGAGGTAGCGAAACTGCGGATAGTTGTTTGCGCGCAACCAACTGATCGCGAAGTGTCGCCGCGCGCCGCAGATTACTTCGTACCCGTCGCCTTTCTTGCGGACGATGGCCGGAAACTCCTGCCGTCCCTGGGCCTTGATCGAGTTGATGAGGTCCGCACAAGAGTGCTCATTCAGCAATGCATATTCGCGGTTGTGCCGTTCCCACATCACGCATTGCGCTGGATCGACCCAACGAAGCGTCTTTTCCTCGCGCTCCCCGCTGTCCGCCAGTGCGTTGGATCGCTTCAGGAACCGCGCGCCACCCCGGTCTTCTGCGGCAGGCTTAGGGGCATCAAAACCCTTGAGGATGTCGTTGATGGCATCGTGTCGCTTGCTCAAAGCACTCCCTCCTTGCGAAGCGCGGGGTGGTGACTGGGCCACGTCTTGCGGGCCAGAAGTTCAATCTCGCGGCCCATTGCATCAAGATAAGCACGGCAGCGGCGATGGGTCTCGGTGCGCGTTGCAGCGCCCGTCAATTCGTACACGGTGGACAGGTTCGCGGTAGCGTTGTCGATCTCAGCGCTGTCTTTAAGCGTCGATTGCAACATATCTTGGGGGAAAACAGCGTCCATCATTCGTTTGATTGCCATATGCGCCGATTTCTGGTCGTTCATCTTGGAGGCCAAGATTTTCACGAAGCTGTACTCTCGCGCACCGCCATGCTGCGCGAGTTCTGAAAGTGTAGACTCCATCATCTTCAGGAAATGCGCAGTGGAGGCGAAGTCTATATTGTTCGGCGGCGCGGGAATCAGAAGCGCGTTTGCCGCGCGCAGGACGGAAAGTGAAAGCATGCCAAGTGCCGGCGGGGGATCCAGCAGAATGACATCAAACTGATCTGCGATACTTTCCACTCCTTCACGCAACCGATCGAGGATAAAGGTCGGTTCACGCGCCATACGAGCGGCAAATTCATATTCCGCATCGTACAGTCCAAGGTTCGCAGGGATCAGTGCAACTCCTGGCCAATAGGTTGCTCGTAGCGCGTAGTGCAACGATTTGGGCCCGCCATGGCGAAGGAACGGATAAAGTGTATCCTCTTCTTCGTCGACATCGACATCTGGGTTCATGCCGAAGATAGCGGTGGTCGACGCTTGGCTGTCACAGTCGATTACACAGACGCGGTAACCTTTCAGCGCAAAATACTGGGCCAGATGGCTCACCACCGTGGATTTCCCGACACCACCCTTGAAGTTCTGAACGGCCAAGACCAAGGCCGGATCTTCAGGCGCACGATGCGGAAGCGTACCAAAAACCTCTCGCATCCGATTGATCTGGCCCAGGGTATAACCAGTTCGGCGGCGGGTTTCAGGATCTTTGTCTGGCTCAGGAAGGCGCCCGTCACTTTCAGCGTCACGGATGGCCTTTTCGGTACGGCCCACCATATCGGCGGCTGTTCGCACGTTGAAGCGCAAGTCGAGCCGCTTTTGCGTACCTGGCGCGAAGACCCGCTCTCGCAGTCGGTCGATGACCGTGTTCGCGCGGTAGGTAAGCTGGGAAAGTTCCTCGAGCGTGACGGGGGGGAGAACCGGTGTCATGATGCCTCTGGCTGCTTGCTGTACGACAATGCGCGATGTGGACGTAGAGGTAAAGTTCGGAAAATTCCCTCGATTGGGTGAAAAAGCGAAAGTACGTTCTACGGTGGCATTTTCTCGGTAGAAAACTTCCTCCGATCACCCGATCCGTAAGAGTTACAGCGCAAATCTGATCATCCTGTGGATAACAAACCCCTCTTGTTCTTATTCTTTCAGAGATTCATAGTTCAGACGCGATAACATGCTGCAAATCCTACAAAATTCTGTCCCAAACTTACATTTCGGGAGGCATCTATTACTTCTAGGGATGGAAAACCTTACGAATCGGAGCGCCAGGACCTACATTTCGGGTGCTTATCGTCTCCGCACCTTCGGCTTCATATGAATAGAGCCGCACTCCGCCCTACGTGATCTTCTGTTTCCAGCATGACCGCCATCTCTGAACCGCGTTAACTTACGTATTGGGATGGTGCAGCGCCTATCCCTTGATCTCATACATATGACGAGCTACAAAAGTATGGCTTGTGAGGTATGAGAATGGCCGAAAGATCCTACCGAACCATCGAAGTTAAGCCAAATGTCGAGAGCCTCATCAAGCCAGGGGAGCTTGTCGACCTTGTGGAGGTTACACCCCTGACCCTCACGGACAGGCGCATCTATAATCAGCTTCTGGAGAATGCGTGGGATGCTATCGACAAGCCGGTCAGCCATGTTATCGCGAAATCTACCTTGCGCGGCTCTCATAATTCCAATGACCGGATAGGTGACAGCATCGAGCGGCTGATGTCGGCCATCGTCAAGGTGGCGGTCAACTGGAATGGTGAGCCTGCGATAGAACGCGTACAGCTGTTGGGTGGCAATGTCGAAGCCAACCGTCCTGATGGCCTGATTGAATATGAGATACCGGCCAGATTGCGACGGATCATAGGAAATTCCACGGTTTTCGCGCGGCTTCAACGCGAGGTTATGTTCGCCCTTACCTCTAAATACGCGCTTACGCTTTACGAGATGGTGCAGAAGCGGGGGAACCTGCGCTGGCGCTCTTCCGAGAAGTTTTCGCTCGAAGCTTTGCGGGGCGTTCTGGGGGTCCCAAAAGGTAAGTTGTCCTCGTGGTCCAACCTGAAATTAAGGGCGATCGATCCAGCCGTCGCAGAAGTCAATGCGCTCTCGGACTTCATGGTCGCGATCGATCCAATCAAGACCGGTCGCAGTGTCACGCATGTGGAGCTCCGCTGGTGGCGGAAGGATGATGATGCAGCCGGGGCGGCCGACAAGGCGCTCCAATATTCAAAAGTTAGTCGAAAGCCGCCGCCCGAACAAAAACCGGTTCCGCAGGGAAGGGCGCGGCCGGCATGGCTGGCCGCCAAAGGGCAAGCACTTCGCACCGAAACATATGAAACGGCGCGTCTTCGCCACGCAGGCTATGACATCTATTTTGTTGAGGGCGAATGGCGCTCGTGGGCTGTTGGCAAGCCTGAGGTGAAGGACCCTGACAAGGCCTTCCTCGCATTCTTCCGCAAGTATGCAGAAGCCAACCCTCTATAATTGCCAGTTGGCAATTATAGCCTTGGCAGGTCGCCCCCCTCCGGCTCGGAGAGGCGCATTCCCAATCTTGGCGGACGGTCATATGTCACGGCATGTGGGTTCTTCTGGAATCAGATTCGGGCAGAAGTCCCCCCAACGCTGATGATTGCCATAATCCACTTTGGCCGATGACGGCATCCACCCACACGCGTGTGCCCTGAACAACCAGTCGAAGTCCCTTCACAAATGTTTTGACAGGATGCAATGCTGCTTCTAATTTGTAGGACAAATGGGAGGGAACGATGCAAGTCAGGGCAACTGTCCACCGCGATTTCACCATCTCCAAGATCGATGACAGGCTGTATGCGGCCTTCATCGAACACATGGGCCGCGCAATTTACTCCGGGATATACGAGCCTGGTCATGCGCAGGCTGACAAGCACGGCTTCCGGCGCGATGTGGCCAGCCTTGTTCGGGACCTGAAGATCCCGGCGATCCGTTATCCCGGCGGAAACTTCGTTTCGGCCTATCGCTGGGAAGACGGGATCGGTCCGAAAGAGGAACGCCCTGTGCGGCTTGATCTTGCCTGGCGCAGCCGCGAAACGAACCAGGTCGGCATCAATGAATTTGCATCTTGGGCGAACGAACTCGGGATCGACATGATGCTGGCCGTCAACCTCGGATCTCGCGGGATCGAGGAGGCGCGGAACTTCATGGAATACGTGAACCACCCGTCAGGCACCTATTGGTCAGATCTTCGTCGCAGCCACGGGGCGGAGAAGCCCTATGGGGTGAAGATGTGGTGCCTTGGGAACGAGATGGACGGCCCTTGGCAGATCGGTGCGAAACCCGCGCGCGAATACGGCCGGCTGGCCGATGAAACGGCCAAGGCGCTTCGCGCGCTGACACCGGACGCCGAACTGATCGTCTGCGGTTCCTCCAACGACGAGATGCCGACCTATCCCGAGTGGGAGCGTGTGGTGCTGGAGGAATGCTACGAGCATGTCGATCACATCTCGTTGCACAAGTACTTTGGCAACTCGTCGCGCGACACGCTGAACTTCTTCGGCAAGATCGAGGAAACAGGCCGCTACATCAACGCGATCGGCGGCGTGATCGACTTCGTAAAAGCTAAGAAGCGCGCCAAGAACGACGTTCATATCTGCTTCGACGAATGGAACGTCTGGTATCACCGCCGCGAAGAGGACAGCCGCAATTGGCGGACATGGGATTGGCCCGAAGCGCCGGAACTGCTGGAAGAAACCTATACCTTCGAGGACACGCTGTTCATCGGCGGGCTTCTGAACGAGTTCATCCGCCGGTCTGACCGTGTGAAGATCGCGTGCATCGCCCAGCTGGTGAATGTCATCGCGCCGATCAGGGCTGACAAAGGTGGCAAGGCATGGCGGCAGTCGATCTACTGGCCCTACCAGATGGCCTCGCTTTACGGACGCGGAACGGCGCTGCGCGTCGCGGTGGACGGACCGAAATATGATTGCGCGGTCGCTTCCGATGTGGACTACTTGGACGTGGCGGCGGTTCAGGGGGATGGAACCGTCACGCTGTTCATCATCAACCGGCATCTGGATCAGGTGCTTGATCTTTCGCTGTCATTGCACGGGTTCGATGCAACCCTGGAGGAGCATAAGGTGATCGAAGGGCATGATCTGATGGCCACCAACGGACCGGAGGCGGAACCGATTGCGCCGGTGAACGGAAGCGGCCTCGGGATCGAAGGCCATGTCCTTCGCGGAAAGCTTGGTCCGCTGTCCTATCACGTCGTCCGTCTGAGGGTGTGACGCATGTCCGGAGTGGTTCTGCGCAATGTTGCCAAATCTTTCGGCGCGGTGAACGTCATCAAAGACGTCTCGCTGACGGTCAACAAGGGGGAGTTCGGTGTCTTCGTCGGCCCTTCCGGCTGCGGAAAGTCGACGCTTCTGCGCATGATCGCGGGGCTGGAGGATACAACGGGCGGCACCATCCAGATCGGGGGGCGCGATGTAACCCATACCGAACCTGCGAAGCGTGGCGTGGCCATGGTGTTCCAATCCTATGCGCTTTACCCGCACCTTTCGGTGGCGGAAAACATGGCGTTCTCACTCCGCCTTGCCCGAACGTCCCGAGACGAGCGGGAGCGGAAGGTGCGCGAAGCGGCCCGTATCCTGCAATTGACCGACCATCTGGACAAGCGCCCCGCTGAACTTTCGGGGGGGCAGCGCCAGCGCGTCGCCATAGGTCGCGCCATCGTGCGCGAGCCGGAGGTGTTCCTGTTCGATGAACCCCTGTCGAACCTCGATGCAGAACTGCGTGTCCAGATGCGGCTGGAACTCAGCCGCCTGCACCAGCAGATCGGCGCAACGATGATCTACGTCACTCATGATCAGGTCGAAGCGATGACGCTGGCGGATGAGATCTTCGTTCTGAAGGGCGGATCGGTCCAGCAATCGGGGGCACCGCTTCATCTTTACGATGATCCGGACAACCGTTTCGTGGCAGGTTTCATCGGGTCACCGGCGATGAACTTCATCAATGGCCGCGTGATCGGTCACACCCCGCAGGGCATCCGCGTTCTGGCCGAGGATGGCGAGGTGGAGGTTGATCTTGAAACGCGCCCGGCCGAAGGGATGGCCGTTGTTCTGGGCATCCGCCCCGAACATCTTGTGCCTGCAGAAAGCGGCATCACGGTCACGGTGGAGATGGCCGAGGAACTGGGCGGCAACGCATATATGCATTCGCGTCTGCCCTCGGGCGGCGACATCGTATTCGAGCGTCGCGGTGAGCGTGACCGGCTGGAAGGCCAGAACGTCCGCCTGCGCGCCGAAGCCGGCCATATCCATTGCTTTACGACAGAAGGGTTGAGGTTGCGCTGAACCATAGCGCCGGGCGGGGAGGCCCGGCCGATCAGGGAGGAGATCTAGATGAAGAAACTCGTAGTATTCGCAACGGCTGCACTGCTTGGCAGCGCGTTTCCGGCACTTTCGGAGCAAAACATCACATGGTGGGACTTTTTCGCCGGCGGTGACGGTGTCCGGATGAAGGCGCTGATCCAGCAATTCAACGAAGAGCACCCCGATATCCGCGTCACTTCGACCACGCTGGAATGGGGAACGCCATTCTATACCAAGGTGCGAACCTCGGCCGCGGTGGGGCAGGGGCCGGATGTGATGACCTATCACCTTTCGCGCCTGCCGATGGGGCTGAAGGAAGGCGTGCTGACGCCAATCACCGCCGAGGATCTTGAAGCGGCGGGCTTGTCCAAGGACGATTTCTTCGCCCCGGCGCTGGAAGCCGCAAGCGGCCCCGATGGGGCGCTTTATGCCGTTCCGTTCGATATCCACTCCACCGTCCTGTTCTATAACAAGGCGCTGCTGGAGGGGACTGAATTCCTGGATGCCGATGGAAACTTGACGGGCATCGACTCTTTGGAAAGCTTCGAAGCCGCCCTCGCCGCAGCAAAGGAGAATGGCGCCACCGCTCCTCTCTCATACGCCACTGGCGATGATGGCGGCACTTATCGGGTGTTCTACACACTTCTTGCCCAGCAGGACGGCCAGCTGATTTCGGACGACGGCGAGGTGCTTCCCGGCGACAGCGGTGAAAAGGCCGCCCGCGCCATCGAGATCATGACGAAGTGGCAAGAGGAAGGCTGGCAGCCGGAACAAGCGATGTACGAAGCCTCGGTCGCGCTTTTCACCTCGGGCAAGTCCGCCTTCTTCTTCAACGGCGCGTGGGAGGTTCCTACCATGGTCGATATGCAGGAAGGCGGCAACCTCGGCTTCGATTGGGGCGTGGCCACGATCCCGAACTTGATGGGAACCGACACCAACTGGGCCGACAGCCACGGTTTCGCCGTGCCGATCCAGGGCAAAAACGAGATGGATCCCGAAAAGCGCAAGGCGGTCATGACGCTGATCGGGTGGATGGAGAAGAACTCGCTCGCATGGGCGGAAGCAGGCCATATCCCCGCCTATAAACCGGTGGCGGAGTCTGACGAGTTCAAGTCGATGGAGCCGAACGCCACCTATGCCGGCATTGCAGAGCGGGCAACCTATGATCCGCGCTCGCCCGCTGCTGGCGTGGCCTCGCCGGTTTATGATGCCGCGATCAACATCCTGTCGCCGGCGATCCATGGCTATCTTTCACCCGAAGATGCGGTGGAAGAACTTCGCTCCGAACTCGAAGGCGCGCTCAACTGATCCAGCAGGCCCCCTTCGGGGGGCCACCTGAAAGGTTCCGTCATGGCTATGATACGCAATCAGCGGCGCCACCGGCTAGTCGCCCTGACCTTGATCCTGCCCTTTGTGGCGGTCTTCGCTCTGGTCTTCGCTTATCCGCTGGTGGAGGTGGTGCGACTTTCCTTCACCAATGCCACCCTGATCGGCGGTGGAGAATGGATCGGACTTCAAAACTATCGGGAGCTTCTGGCGGACAAGCTTTTCTACACGTCCCTCAAGAATAACGGGTATTTCATGCTGCTGACGGTGATCCCCACCACTGTCATCGCGCTTTGCATCGCGCTGATGGTCCAGCGATTGTCGGGGCGGATGCAGGCACTTGCGCTTGCGCTGTTCTTCCTGCCCTACATCCTGCCCGTTTCCGTGGTGACGCAGATCTGGGCATGGATGCTGGATTTCCAGTTCGGAATCCTGCAGCCCCTGTTCGAACGGATCGTCGGCAAGCCAATCCCCGTTTTCAAGAACCCCTACTGGGTGATGCCGTCGGTCGCAGTTGTGACGATCTGGTGGACCAACGGCTTCAACGTGCTTCTGTTTCTGGCTGGCCTGCGCAACATCCCCTCCGATCTTTACGAAGCATCGGCGCTGGATGGGGCAACGCGCTGGCAGCAGTTCACCCGCGTGACCTGGCCCCTTCTTTGGCCGGTCGTGGCGCTGGTCCTGACACTGCAACTGATCCTGCAACTGAAGATCTTCGACCAGATCTATCTGCTGTCCGAAGGCGGGCCCTTCAACTCCAGCTCCGTGCTGCTGCTGATGGTTTACCGCGAGGCTTTCCAGCAGAACAACGGCGGCTATGCCTCTGCCATCTCGCTGGTCGTGTTCCTGCTGATCGTGGCAGTTTCCGTCCTGCAATACCAACTGCTTCGCATAAGGGGGCGCAGATGAGGCGTTTGGAAAACGTGGCCCTGACGGGGCTTACGCTGACGGCGGGCGCCATCTGGATATTTCCCCTTTACTGGGCCTTCACCACCTCCATCAGGACCGAGAACCGCGTTGTCTCCGACGAGGCCGGGCTGATCCCGGACGAGCTGAACCTCGGCGCCTACTACGACGCGATCTTCAACTCCAACCTCACGAACTGGTACATCAATTCAATCGGAACATCGCTTATCATCACGGCGGTCGTGCTTGCAACGGGGATGATGTGCGCCTATGCCCTCAGCCAGATGACGTTCCCGGGACGCAAGCTGCTTTACGGCGTGGTGCTGGGCAGCTTCATGGTTCCCGCCCAGGTGCTGGTGGTGCCGCAGTTCATCCTGATGAACGATCTTGGCCTGATCAACACGTGGGGCGGGATCATCCTGCCGCAGCTTGTCGTGCCGGTCGTCATTATCGTCTACAAGCAGTTCTTCGATGCAGTTCCGAAGGAAATGAAGGAGGCAGTCGTTCTGGACGGGGGAGGGGACTATACCCTGCTGTTCCGTGTGTATCTTCCGCTGAACTGGGGCATTACGACCGCGCTTGGAATCATCACCTTCATTTCGGCGTGGAACGCCTTCCTTTGGCCGTTCCTTGTCATCACCACCGAAGACATGATGACCATTCCGGTTGGCCTGACGCAGGTGAACGATGCATTCGGCGTGGCTTATGCGCGGCTGATGTCGGTTGCCCTCCTGGGTGCAGCGCCGGTGGTGATCGCCTACCTGATCTTCCAGCGCCGCGTGACCGAAGCGGTGATGATTTCCTCGGGCGTCAAGGGCTAGAGGATTTCTGATCGAACACGGTGGTTCCAAGCTGGTCCAGAAGCGCCGTGTCAACCAGATCCGCCATCAGGCGCCGGGCCCCCTGCGGGTCCTGCGCCTCGATCCGTTCGAAAACCGCGGCATGTTCTTCCACCGGGTTGCGGGTGTGGGGGTTCGGCATGTCCCGGTACCGGAAGGCTGTGGTGGAGGCGACGGCCGCACAAATCCCCGCCTCAAGCGTGATCAGCACAGGGTTGCGGGAACTCCGCAGGATCGCGCGGTGAAACCCCGCATCCGCCTGATGCCAGCTTGTTTCTGTCATCTCGCATGTCCGCATGGCATGAAGCGCCGCGCGGAAGGCGGCCAGATCGGCCTCTGTCCGGCGTTCGGCGGCGAAGGCAGCTGCCGGCGGTTCCACCATCGCCCGCAATTCATAGATCGCGCGAATGAACCAGTCGGGTGGCGCGCCGGCCTCAAAGAACCAGCGCACGACGTCGGGATCCAGCAGCACCCAGGATTCGCGCGGCGCAACACGGGTGCCGCTGCGTGTGCGGCTGATCAGCATCCCCTTTGCCCCCACCTGGCGAAGCGCTTCGCGATAAGCACCTCGCGAAACGCCCGCCTGCTGAACGAAGTCCATTTCGGTCGGAACCTGCTCCCCTTCGGGCAACTGCCCTAGGACGATTTGGCGCCCCAGCCAATCGGCGATGGACCCGTTGATCCGTCGCACGGAATGGGTTGAAAATGATACGGGGTCGGGCGCGGGGTTCTGCATCGTGGTATGGTAGCAGAAAATCATTGCCGGTTCAGAAGAAAAACAGTGCCGAATGGCCAGCGGCCCCGCGGAACGCGGCACGTACGTTCTGCACCGGGGCCGCAATTCACAAAAACCGAAAGTGAATGTCGCACAAATGACATGTGAAGGTGGCATGGCTCCTCACGAACAGCGAATGCCAGGGGACGATCATGACCAAGCAAAGCCAGCTTTTCCGCACGTCGCAGCTTGAAGAAGCCGATGGGCCGGGCCTGAACCCGACCGGAAACCGCACGATGGGCGACATCATCGCCGCCCGTTTTTCTCGTCGTGGCTTCCTGAAAGGATCGATGGCCTCCGCCGCCATCGCCGCGACCGTGTCGCCCGTCGCGCTTCTTGCCGCTGATGAGGCCCGCGCCCAATCCGCCTCCGTTTTCAACTTCCCCGAGGTCGAGGCCGGCGTTGATGCCGACCACCACGTGGCAGAAGGATACAACGCTGACGTGCTGTTGCGTTGGGGCGACAAGGTGTTTGCCGACGCGCCAGAATTCGATCCGACGAACCAGTCCGAGGCTGCGCAGGAACGCCAGTTCGGCTATAACAACGACTACGTCGGCTTCATCCCGCTGGATGGCGCGACGGATCGCGGCCTGCTGGTTGTGAACCACGAATACACGAACGAACACTTGATGTTCCCCGGCATCGTCACGATGCAGAATGGCGAACTGGAGGTGGCCGACGCCACCGAAGATCGCGCCAACATCGAGATGGCCGCACATGGCGGCACCGTGATCGAAATCCGGAAGGTGGATGGCAAGTGGCAGCCGGTGCTGGACGCGCCGCTGAACCGCCGCATCACCGCAAAGACGGAAATGCAGCTGACGGGCCCGGCTGCCGGCCATGACCGCCTCAAAACGTCGGAAGATGCGTCGGGCCGCAAGGTTTTCGGCACGATCAACAACTGCGCTGGCGGCGTGACGCCCTGGGGCACCTACATCATGGCCGAGGAGAACATCCACGGCTATTTCATCGGGGAACTGCCCGAAGGTCACCGCGAAGCGGCAAACTACGACCGTCTCGGCGTTCCGGGCGGCAGCTACCAGTGGGGCAACTACCACAAGCGCTTTGATGTCGGCGCCGAACCGAACGAGCCGAACCGCTTCGGCTGGGTCGTCGAGGTTGACGTGATGGACCCCAATTCGGTCCCGAAAAAGCGCACCGCACTTGGTCGCTTCAAGCATGAAGGTGCCGAAAGCGTTGTGGCCAAGGACGGCCGCGTTGTCTTCTACCTCGGCGATGACGAACGCTTCGACTATGTCTACAAGTTCGTGACAGCGGGCAAATACAACCCCGACGACCGCGCCGCCAACATGGACCTGCTGGATGAAGGCACGCTTTACGTGGCGCGCTTCGATGAAGACGGTTCAATGGAATGGCTGCCGCTGGTGCATGGCGAAGGCCCGCTGACGGCCGAAAACGGCTTCGAATCGCAAGCCGACATCCTGATCGAGACGCGCCGCGCTGGCGACCTGCTGGGCGCAACGCCGATGGACCGCCCCGAGGATATCCAGCCGAACCCTGCCACGGGCCGCGCCTATGTCATGCTGACCAACAACACCAAGCGTGAAGAGGCGAACGCCGCCAACCCGCGCGTGGCAAATGCCTTCGGTCACATCGTCGAGATCTTGGAAGCCGATGGCGACTTCACCGCCACGACCGGCAACTGGGAGATCCTGCTTCAGTGCGGCGATCCCTCGGTCGCCGAAGTTGGCGCCACCTTCTCGACCGAAACGACGAAGAACGGCTGGTTCGGCATGCCCGACAACGCCGCCATCGATGCCGACGGCCGCCTGTGGGTTTCGACCGACGGCAACTCGATGGGCGATACCGGCCGCACCGATGGCCTTTGGGCCGTGGACACGGAAGGCGATGCGCGCGGCACCTCCCGCCTGTTCTATCGCGTGCCAGTGGGCGCCGAAATGTGCGGGCCGTGCCCGACCGAGGATATGACGACCATGTTCGTGGCCGTGCAGCATCCCGGCGACGGGGGCGAGGATTGGGAAGGTCATGGCCGCCCGTCCTATTACGAGGATCTTTCGACCCGTTGGCCGGACTTCCGCGATGACATGCCGGTGCGCCCGGCCGTGGTCGCGATCACCCGCCAAGGTGGCGGCCGCATCGGCTGACAATCCTGCGGGCGGCCACCGGGCCGCCCGCACCCCAGTTTGTTGTGCCCTTGCCTACGGGAAGTTGCCCTACGAACAAGGCTGCCTTGAAAAGCGACGCCTTTTGCCGGATGACGGACCGTCTGCAAGCAGGGGGCCGTCACCATGGCAGATCTTTCATCTCGTTTCACATCATGGCTTCGGCCGCTGCTCCCGGCAGTTGGGCGGGCACCGATGGCAGAGGTTTTCCGCGCAGGCATTGGTGCCGGTATCGGGCTTGCTGTCGCCGGGCTGCTCCTTGCCGCTTCGGTCGATCTGAAAACGGGGCTTTTCCTGATTGCCCCCTTCGGCGCATCGGCGGTCCTGATATTCGCCGTTCCCAACAGCCCGCTGGCGCAGCCATGGTCCGCGATCGTGGGCAACAGCATTGCGGCGCTTGTGGGGGTGGTGGCCTGCATGACGGTTGGCGATCCCGCGCTGCGGGTGGCGCTTGCAGTGGGCGGATCCGTGGCGGCGATGCTGCTGATGCGTGCGGTTCATCCACCGGGGGGCGCCGTCGCCATGACGGCTGCCCTCAGCCCCGACACGGTGGGACAGTTGGGTCCGTGGTTCGCCTTCGCGCCCGTCGCGGCCGGAACGACGATCCTTGTGTTGGCGGGATGCATCTATGCCCGCGCCACCGGCCGGCATTACCCCATGCGCCATGCGCCCCAGTCACCGACGCCGCCCGACGTTTCACCCGTGGCACGGATCGGCCTGCGCGAAGAAGAGCTTGCCGCGATCCTGCGCAATTATCGCCAGTCGCTGAACCTCGGCACCGAGGATCTTGCGCGGCTGATCGGCGCGGCAGAAATGCAGGCGGCTAGCCATCGCTCGGGCGATCTGACCGCAGCCGATATCATGTCGCGCGATCTTGTCACGGTGGGTCCCGACACACCGCTTGGCGAGGTGGCGAACCTCTTCCGCGATCACGGCTTCACCTCGCTGCCGGTGGTGCAGGAAGGGGATAAGTTCCTTGGCGTGATTTTCCAGATTCACCTGATCCGCCGTGCGCGCGAGGATGTTTTCCGGTTGGATCGCGGGTTCGGCTCCGCGATGAAGCGACTGCTGGACAGCCGGCTTACCACGCCTGTTCGTGCCGCAGACATCATGGGAACGGCGATGCCCCGCGCCACGACGGGAACGCCGGTTGCCGCCCTGTTGCCCATGATGGCCGACGGCATCTGCGATGCCGTGCCGGTCCTTGAACGCGGGCGCATTGTCGGGATCGTGACCCGAACCGACATGATCGCCGCATTGGCGCGCCGCAGCCTGAGTGCCCGTGACAACTGAACCGCTTGCACCGGCAGGCCTGCGCGGATGAAAGTGCCGCAACCCGATAGGACTTGCACCATGCCGAAAACGATCGTGATCCTGCTGGATGGTACGTCGAACAGTATCAAGGAAAAGCGGACCAACATCCTGCGCCTTTACGGCTGTCTCGATAAAACGGACCAGCAGATCGTTTATTATGATCCCGGTGTGGGCACATTGGGATCGCAGCATTACTGGTCGGGTCTGGCGCAGGCGTCGTCAGAGCTTTGGGGCATGGCGACGGGCATGGGCATCGATCACAACGTCAAGGAGGCCTATCGCTTCCTTGTCAGGAACTGTGCGAAAGGTGGCGAGGATGATCGCATCTGCTTGCTTGGCTTCTCACGCGGGGCCTATACGGCGCGAATGCTGGCCGGCTTCATCCATACGATAGGGTTGTTGGAGCCGCGGAACCTGAACCTGCTGGATCACGCCTATCGTGCCTATAAAAGCATTGGGGACCGCAGTTGCGACTGCACGCAACCCTGCACATGCGATCAGGGGCTGGAGGAGGTGAAGCTGTACCAGCGGATCCTGGACACGCATCACCCCTGCATCCACCTTCTTGGCCTGTTCGACACCGTCGCCTCGGTGATCGAGCCGTCGCGCAATGTGCTGCCACAGCTTCGACATCACGCCTTCACCTCCCGCAACCCGTCAGTCGCGCATGTGCGCCATGCGGTTGCACTTGATGAACGCCGCCGGTTATTCGATCCGCTTCTTTGGGACACATCCGATCCTGCGCAGGACGTTCGCGAGGTCTGGTTCACCGGCAGTCATGGCGACATCGGCGGCGGCCTGCCCGAGAAAGCCTCGGCGCTTGCCAAGATTTCACTGCAATGGATGATCGAAGAAACAAGCCGGCTTGGCCTTCGCTATTGCCCCGAAACGGTAAGCCTTCTGGTGCAGGGGGAGGGGCAGGATCATAAATATGCACCGCCCAATCCGTTTGCGCCCGTCACCAATTCCATGACAGCAAGGTGGAAGGTTCTGGAATACCTTCCGCTGCCGCAGCGCGGATCGGGCGGGCTGCGCCTCAGCCTTGGCCGCAATCAACCGCGCAAGGTGCCGGCCCGTTCGCGCATTCATGCATCGGTTCTGGCACGGGCGGCATTGACGGGGGAACTTCAGCCGAACATACCAGACGATTATCGGGTGGAGGGTGATCCTTCGGATCATACGTCTCCGGGTCTGGGCGTACGGGGGGTGGCATGACGCGAAAAACATCCAACCTTCCGGGAATCCTCGCGATCCTTTTTGCGGCAGTTGTCTGGGGAACAACGGGAACCGCCGCCGCTCTCGCGCCCGATGTCGGCGCCGCCGCCATCGGCGCGGCGGCCATGGGGCTTGGGGGCATCGCGCAAGCCTTGTTCGCGTGGCGCGGCATCATGCGCGCTGGTGGCAGCCTTCTTGAACAGCGCCGCCTTCTGCTGATCGGTGCGGTCGCGGTGGCCGTTTATCCGCTGGCATTCTACAGCTCGATGCGGTTGGCGGGTGTCACCGTGGGAACGGTGGTAACGATCGGATCGGCACCTTTGCTTTCTGCCCTGATCGAATACGTGTTCGACAGGGCGCGTCTGACAATGCGATGGGTCACAGGGGCCGCCGTAGGCGTTTCGGGGATGATCCTGATCTGCACAGCGGAAGGCGGAATGCAGGCAGAGGTAGTTTCCGTTCCACTGGGTGTCGCGCTTGGCCTGATTGGTGGCCTCACCTATGCCCTTTATTCATGGACGGCACGGGGAATGATGTTGCGTGGCGTTCCGTCTTCCGTGGCAATGGGCGCGACATTCGGGATTGGCGGGGTGCTTCTTCTGCCGGTGCTGGTGATGACAGGCGCACCCTTCCTTCAGTCATGGAACAATACTGCCGTCGGCATCTATATGGCCGCAGTCCCCATGTTCCTTGGGTATCTGTGCTTTGGCTTTGGTCTGGCCCGTGTTCGCGCAAGCACAGCCACCACGATAACCCTGTTCGAACCCGTTGTGGCCGCGGTTCTGGCTGTCGCCATCGTCGGGGAACGTCTTCCACCGCTGGGATGGATCGGCGTGGCGCTGGTCGTCACGTGCCTTGTGATCGTGACGATGCCCTTGAGATTGTTTCGCCCCGCAGCGCGCCGCGAAACGGCAGGCTAGATCGTTACGGGGTTCTGCTCCACCACGGCTTCCATCGACACATGGCTGGAGGTGTTGTTGATATGGGGCAGAACCGAGATCTTCTCGGCCATGATGCGGCGGAAATCTCCTACATCCTTGGAGCGGATCTTGACCAGGTAATCGCATCCCCCCGCGATCATGTAACATTCCTCCACTTCCGGAATGCCCCTGATGGCGGCGTTGAACCGCTGCAAGGCGTTTTCGCGCGTATCGTCAAGGCTGACTTCGACATAGGTGACATGGCTCAGTCCCAGCCGAAGGGGCGAAAGCATCGCGCGATAGCCGGTGATGAGGCCCATCTCCTCCATCTGGCGAATGCGATGGGCGACGGGCGTCTTCGACAAGCCGACCTTGCGCGCAAGTTCCGCCGTGGAAATGCGGGCATTCGTTGTCAGTTCGGCCAGTATCTTGCGGTCGATAGGATCAAGATCAATGTCCACACCAAGATGTCCCCAAAAAAAGTTCCTTTCGTCTGCGATGGTGGCCTTTTATGGTCGAACCGCCTACTAAAAAGAAGATAGCCTCTTTCGATCACTTAGGAGGTCGCCATGCCCGGCGTCAACAGGACAAAACTTCCGCGTGTATACGCGTTTCATGCCGAAGCGTCGGGCTTTATGATCGCGCCGGTGCACCAGGCAGCCGGATTGGCATTGTCCCGATTATGATCGCGGAAAAGGGCAAACGCCTGGTTTCGGGCAAGTGATCGCGGCGCTTCGGACAGCGCACTGTATCAACAAAAATCCAATGGGTCGATCCGGCCTGCACCGGATCGCAATTCAAGCTCGGGACGGACATTCTTGAACACTTTGTTTACAAGACAAGGTGTGGAAGAAGGCGAGCGACCAATAAAGGAGGAGCGAATGCAGACAGGGATTTGGATAAGCCTCTTGGCTTATTTTCTGCTGATGATCGGTATCGGCATTTATGCGTGGCGGAAAAGCACGTCGAATTCAGAGGAGTATATTCTTGGTGGCCGAAGCCTTTCGCCCTCGGTAGCGGCCCTTTCGGCGGGCGCATCGGACATGAGCGGCTGGCTTTTGCTTGGCCTTCCGGGCGCACTGTTCCTCTCGGGCGTGTCGCAGTCCTGGATTGCCGTCGGGTTGGCCATCGGCGCACTGCTGAACTGGATCATCGTCGCCCCGCGCCTGCGCGAACAGACCGAGATTTACGATAACTCCCTCACTATTCCGGGATTTCTCGGCAGCCGGTTCCCCAGCAAGGCACGCGTGTTGCGCCTGGTGTCCGCGATCATCATCGTTATCTTCTTTGCCGTTTATACCGCGTCGGGCCTTGTCGGCGGGGGCAAGCTGTTCGCCAGCGCCTTCGGCGGCGACTATATGACGGGCGTGCTGATCACCTTGGGCATCGTGCTTGTTTATACCGTGATCGGGGGGTTTCTTGCCGTCAGCCTGACCGATTTCGTGCAGGGCTGCATCATGATGGTTGCGCTTATCATCATGCCGGTCGTGATCCTGACTACGGGGCAGGGCAATGGCGTGGGACAGGCACTGGACCGTCTGGCCGGAATCGATCCTGCACTTTTGTCCTTCTTTGACGGCGTGACAGCGATTGGCTGGATTTCCGCCATGGCATGGGGCCTCGGATATTTCGGTCAGCCACACATCATCGTGCGTTTCATGGCCATTCGCCGCGTGTCCGAAGTTCCGGCCGCCCGCAACATCGGGATGAGCTGGATGATCGTTTCGCTGATCGGCGCGCTGTCGCTGGGTATCTTCGGTCGCGCTTATGCCGAACGGAACGGCCTGACGATCGCCGATCCGGAAACGCTGTTCATCGTGCTGTCCAACCTGCTGTTCCACCCGCTTGTCACAGGGTTCCTGTATGCGGCGTTGCTGGCCGCGATCATGTCGACGGTTTCCAGCCAGCTCCTCGTTTCCTCGGCATCGCTGACGGAAGACATCTATCGCAGCGCGGTGAAGCGCAAGCCGTCGGACCGTGAGCTGGTTACGGTGGGCCGCGTTGCGGTTCTGCTCGTCGGGCTTGTGGCT
Source organism: Falsirhodobacter deserti (assembly GCF_004015795.1). Lineage (GTDB taxonomy): Bacteria > Pseudomonadota > Alphaproteobacteria > Rhodobacterales > Rhodobacteraceae > Falsirhodobacter > Falsirhodobacter deserti. Next base: position 57,858 of record NZ_ML137220.1, read on the forward strand.
GTCTATATCGCGCGCGATCCGGACTCCCAGGTGCTTGGCTTGGTGGCGAATGCCTGGGCCGGCTTCGGCGCGGCTTTCGGCCCGCTGATCGTGCTGTCTCTGACGTGGAAGCGCATGACGGGCGCAGGCGCTGTTGCGGGCCTGATTGTCGGTGCGGTCACGGTGATCATCTGGATCAGCCTTGGCCTGAACCAGTCGCTTCTGGGCGGCGAGGGCCTGTACGAGATCGTTCCGGGCTTCGTTGCCTCTCTGATCGCGATCGTTGTCGTCAGCCTTGCTGGCCGCGATCGGGGCGAATACCGCGCATCGTGATCCTCAGGCGGGAACGCTCATGCGTTCCCGCCACCGGCTCTTGTTTGCAACGCTGAAGCTGGTGGCTTGCAACTCCTGCATGATTCCGACTATTTCTATCGGGAAAGCTGATCGAGTGTCGTCGCGCATGTCTGGCAGATCGGTTGGTTCGGATCGTGATCAGGATGCAAAGATGCAAAACCATACTCCTTCCGGTTTTCACGAACGGCGCCGTGCCGGGTCGCTGCTGGCCCTGCTGACGCTCGGCACGGCGATCTGCCCTGCCGCATCATATGCGCAGGATGTGACGACCCTTCCGGAGATCGTGGTCAATGCCACTTCGGATGAAACGAACATCGTCGCCACGGACACCACCGCCGGATCGAAGATGCAGACGGACGTGCTTGACACATCCGCCTCGATTTCCGTGATCACTGCGAAAGAGATTGCAACCCGCAACGCCGACACGATGGAAAAGGTGCTGGCCTATTCTGCGGGTGTGCTGGTCAATGAATATGGCGGCGGCGACGACCGTTATGACTACGTTCGCATCCGCGGCTTTGATGAAATGTCGCTCGGCTCCTATCGCGACGGGCTACCGGTGCGCGGTTTCGGCTGGACGTTTGGCCGGCGCGAGATCTATGGACTGGAGCGGGTGGAGGTGCTGAAAGGCTCCAATTCCTCGTTGTTCGGGATGAACGCGCCGGGCGGGCTGGTCAATGCCGTGACCAAGACGCCGAAACCCTATCGCTTCGGCGAGGTGTATACCACGCTTGGCGATGACCATGTCGAAGTTGGAACGGATTTCGGCGACGTGCTGGATCCTGCAGGTGTGTGGAGCTATCGCGTCACCGCCAAGACGCAGGATGCGTCGCTTGGATATGATTATTCGAATGATGATCGGGCATATCTCGCAGGTGCGCTCACCTATCGTCCGTCGGACGCCACCGAACTGACCGTCATGCTGGATCACAACGATCGCGAAGGCACGCCCGGCGCATCCAGCGCACCGCTTGATGCGGGCATCGACCCCAAGACGTTCCTTGGCGAGCCGGATTTCAACAAGTTCGACACGACCGAGCGTAGCTACGGCTATGCCTTCCGCCGCGATTTCGGTCGGGGCGTGACGTTCAGGCAGACCGCGCGCTACAGCAATCTCGACCTGACCTATGAAAGCATCTACGGCGCAACGGAAGATCCCGCCGATGATCGGACCGCCTTTGCAATCTATGGCAAGAACAAGCAGTTCGCGATCGACAACCAGCTGGAGTTCGATGCCACCTTCGGCTCTGTCCAAAGCCGCACATTGGCTGGTTTCGAATATTCGTGGATGCATCTGAAGGAAAACCGCCTTTTTGGCAGCGCCACGGGGATCGATATCCACGATCCTTCCTATTGCGGGCGCGCTTGCATCAAGCTGTCGGATGCAGGCTATTCTGACCAGTCGCCGCGGCTTTACGCGCGGTCGGTCTATCTTCAGCAGGAACTGACCTTCGCGGATCGCTGGATCCTGACCTTCGGCGGCCGGTCCGACAATATCCACGTCACCATGGGGTATCCCGAAACGGGCGCGCAGGACGATCGCGATTACAACGCCTTCACGAAGCGCATCGGTCTGACCTACAAGATCGACCCGTCGATGTCGGTCTATGCCAACTATTCCGAATCGTTTGAGCCGGACCTGTGGGATCTGTCAGCCGACCCGCGCGAAGGCACGCAATACGAGGTCGGGTTCAAGTATCGCCCGCTGGATACGGACCTGATGTTCAGCGCCGCGCTGTTTGATCTGACGCAGACGAACGTAACGACAACGCTAAACAACATTCCGATGCAGGTGGGCGAGGTGAACGTGCAGGGCGCCGAGATGGAGGCCAAGGCGGAACTCAACGACCGGTTCAGCCTGACCGCCGCTTGGTCCTATTGGAATGCCGAGATCACCGAGGATGCCGTCAACAAAGGCAACCGTCCCGCCTTCACCCCGCGCAACACGGTGTCGCTGTGGGGGGATTACACCTTCCCCCGCCAAGGTGCGCGCGGGGAAACGATGGTCGGACTGGGGCTGCGCTATGTGTCCTCGGCCTATCCTGACAACGCGAACACGCGGCGGATCGGGGGGCATACGACCATTGATGCCGCTGTCAGCTATCAGCTTGCGCAGAACGTTGCGCTGCAGGCCAATGTCAGCAACCTGCTGGACAAGCGCTATGTCTCGGCCACGGACACGACGGGTGCCGGCTGGTATGGCGACGGGCGCAAAGTCACGGCAACGCTGAAATACACGTGGTGAGGATGGCGCGATGCTGATCGGAAGACGCGGATTTCTGGCTGGCGCAGCCGCAACAATGGCAGCGCCGGCGGTGCTGGCACAGGAAGGCGAGATGCGCTTTCCCCACGTCTTTGGCGAAACGGTGCTGAAGGAGCCCGCACGCCGCGTCGTGTCAGCCGGGTTCAATACGCAGGATCCGCTTCTTGCCCTTGGTGTCGTGCCGGTGGGCGTGCGCTATTGGTACGGGGATTATGAAGGCGGGATCTGGCCTTGGGCCCGGGATTATGTTGGCGACACCGCCCCTGTCCTGATGCAGGGTGAGATTTCGGTGGAAACCGTTGCGGGCCTTGCCCCTGATCTGGTCGTTGCAATCGGTTCCGGCATGTCGCGGGCGGAATATGATCTGCTGTCGCAGATTGCGCCGGTGTTGCTGCAGGAGCCGCAATATTCCACCTATGGCACCCCGTGGGATGTCGTTACGCGCACGATCGCGCGCGCGGTGGGCAAGGCGGATCAGGCGGAGGCGATGATCGTGGATTTGCGGGCCCGTTTTGCTGCGGCGCGCGCACGCCATCCGGACTGGTCCGGCCGCACCGCTGTTGCGGCTTGGCAGGATGGCGGCCAGACCGGCGCGTTTCTTTCAGATGACGTTCGCGTGCAGTTTCTGGCAGAGCTTGGCTTCGTTCCCCCCCCTGCGCTTGCGTCGCTGGCGGGCACGAGTTTCTATACCACCCTATCCCCCGAAGATCTGTCGCCGATTGATGCCGATCTGATCATCTGGATTTCCTCGTACGATCGGGCGGCGGATATTGCGACCCTTGCGATGCGACAAACCCTGACCGCCGTGCACGAAGGGCGCGAGGTGTTCGGGGATGAGCTTCTGGCCGGGGCGCTGTCATTCGGCTCGGTTCTGTCGCTTCCCTGGGCGCTGGATCGGATCGAGGGGGACATCGCCCTTGCGATGGACGGGCGGCCCGAAACGGTGGTTCCTTCGTCGCGAAAGGCCGGACTGGTCCCGTGACGCGTTTGCTTCCGGCCCTGCTTGTTCTTTTCCTTGCGGTCGCGGCATCGCTTGTGGCGGGGGCGCGTGCCCTGCCACTTGTGGAATATGCACGCGCGTTTGCCGCCTATGATCTCGCCAATCCGGCGCATATCACGCTTATGCAGATCCGCATTCCCCGCCTTCTGGGCGGACTTGTGGCAGGTGCCGCGCTTGGTATCGCAGGAACGGTGATGCAGACGATCACGCGCAACCCCCTTGCTGATCCCGGCATCCTTGGGATCAATGCCGGGGCTGCCTTCACCCTGCTTCTGGGCGGGCTGCTGCTGGGGCAACCTGATGCGGCCACCGTGACGCTGCTGGCGCTGCCGGGGGCGGCGCTGGCCTCGGCGCTCGTGTTCATGCTGGGCGGCGGGATGCGCGGCGATGCCGGGCCGGTAAGGCTGACGCTGGCCGGGGCGGCGTTGAACGCGATGCTGCTTTCGCTGGTTTCGGCCATCGTGCTTTTGCGGCAGGAATCCTTGGACGTGTTCCGGTTCTGGGTGGCCGGATCCTTGGCCGAGGCGGGGGCACGTCCGATCCTGTTCATGGCATTGCTGGCGGCTGGGGGGGGCCTTGTCGCACTGGCCGCCGCACCGAGGATCGAGGCGCTTTTGCTGGGCGAGGCGCTGTCGCGCGGGCTTGGCACGCGGCCGGGATGGGTGCAGGCGGCGGCCCTTGTCGCGGTGACGCTGACCACCAGCGCCGCTGTCGGCGTTGCGGGCCCCATCGCGTTCCTTGGGCTGATCGTGCCACCGATTGCGCGGCGCTTTGCCGGCAGTTCGCTGCGTATGCAGCTTTTGGTGTCTGCGCTTCTGGGGGCGGCGCTTCTTTTGATGGCGGATGCGCTTGGGCGCGTGGTCATCCCCCCGTCCGAGGTTCGGGCCGGCATCATGACCGCACTGATCGGCGCGCCGGTGTTCATCTGGCTGGCCCGCCGCGTCCGGTCCGGAGCGTTCGGGTGAGGGCGGCGGTTCTTCCTCTTGCGCTGGTGCTGGCGATCCTTGCGTCGCTTATGATCGGGCAGTTGCCCGTGGGGCCGATGGCCCTGCTGCATGGCGCGCTGACGGGCGACGGGACGGGCGCGCTGGTACTGAAGGTCATCCGCGGCCCCCGCGTGATGACAGCGGTGGGCGCAGGCGCGGCCCTTGGCCTGTCGGGCGCGCTGTTTCAGACGCTGTTCCGCAACCCGCTGGCTGCACCCGACATCATGGGGTTCACCTCCGGCTCCGGCCTCGCGATCGTTGTGGCGGTTGCAGCGGGGCTGACACTGCCGGTGCCACTGGTGGCTGCGGCGGGCGGGCTTGTGGCGGCAGTGCTTGTGGCGCTGCTTGCATGGCGGCCGGGGCATTCGACGCCGCCGCTGACCTTGGTGCTGGTGGGCCTTGGGATCGGGTTCGCAACTTCGGCCCTGTCATCCTTTGCCCTGACATCCCTGCCACTGAACGAGGCGGCCGAGGCGCAGCGCTGGCTGACAGGATCGCTGAATGCGCGGGCATGGGACCATGCGGCGCAGGTTTGGCTGGCGCTGGCGATGTTGGCAGTTCTTGCCCTGTCCCAACTGCGCCCGCTTGAGGCGCTGGAACTGGATAGCGATCTTGCCACCGGCCTTGGCATCCGGGCGGATCGCGCACGGTGGGCCATTGCCGCCATCGCGGTTTTGCTGGCCGCTGCGGCTGTTGCCGTGGCGGGGCCGGTGCCGTTTGTTGCCCTGATGGCGGCGCCGGTCGGGATCCGGCTGGCGCGCGCGCGGGATCTGAAAGGGCGGTTGATGTCGGGCGCCATGGCCGGAGCGCTGATCCTGACGCTCGCAGATCTGGCCGCGCAGGCCGCCTTGCCGGGCGTTGCGCTGCCGGTGGGCGTCGCGACAGGCCTCTTCGGTGCCCCCTATCTGTTGTGGCGCCTCTCGCGCGAGATGAAGAAAGGCGGCTTATGATACTCAGCACACGCGCGCTCAGCTTCGGGTATGGAACCCGCAGTGTTCTGCGGGATCTGGATGTCGTCATTCCCGAACGGCGGGTGACGGCGATCCTTGGTCCCAACGGATGCGGGAAATCGACGCTTTTGAAGGCGATGGCGCGGCTGATCCGCCCCGCATCGGGACAGGTTCTGCTGGATGGGGCCGATATTCGCAATCAGGACACGCGGGCCTTGGCGCGGCGGCTGGCGATCCTTCCGCAGGCACCGGTTGCGCCCGAGGGGATACTTGTGGGCGACTTGGTCCGGCGCGGGCGCATCCCTTGGCGGGGCTTGTTAAGCCCGTGGCGGGCCGAAGATGCCCGCGCCTGTGCCGCCGCGTTGCAGGCCGTGGGCCTGACCCATCTGGCGCATCGGCCCCTGGACGAGCTTTCGGGCGGTCAGCGCCAACGTGCCTGGATTGCGCTGGTTCTGGCCCAGGAACCGCGCCTTTTGCTGCTGGACGAACCGACTACGTTTCTGGATCTGGTGCATCAGGTGGAGGTTCTTTCGCTGCTGCGCCGTCGCAACCGCGAAAGCGGGCTGACGGTGGTCAGCGTGTTGCATGACATGAACCTTGCTGCCCGCTTCTCCGATCACCTGATCCTGCTGGGCCCGCAAGGCCTTGTTGCGGCAGGTGCGCCCGATCTTGTGCTGACGCCCGAAAGCCTGCACGCGGCCTTCGGGCTGCGGGCCGTGGTGCAGCCCGATCCGGTGGCCGGAACGCCAATGGTCATTCCGGCCTGAAGCTGGTTCAGCCGCCGGTCGCCTCGAACACCTGCCCGGTGGAGTAGCTGGATTCCGCACTTGCCAGCAGGACGTAAAGCGGCGCGATCTCCACAGGCTGACCGGCACGGCCGATGGACGTGTCGGCGCCAAATCGCGGCAGCGCATCCGTCGGCTGCCCACCCACGACCTGCAACGGTGTCCAGAACGGCCCGGGTGCCACGGCATTCACGCGGATACCGCGAGAGCCGAGCTGCTTGGCCAGCGCCTTGGCGAAGATGATGTTCGCCGCCTTGGTCTGGGCGTAATCGAACAGGTTTTCAGGCGGTTGCTGCGCCACGACCGAAGCCGTGATGATGATGGAGCTGCCCGCTTCCATATGCGGCAAGGCCGCCTTTGTGATCCAGAACGGCGCATAGATGTTGGTCTTCATCGTGCGGTCGAAGGTGTCTTCCTCGATCTCTTCGATCGAGGGGGAGGATTGCTGGAAGCCCGCATTGTTCACGAGGATGTCCAGCCCGCCAAGCCCATCCACCGCCTGCTGCACCAGATCGCGGCAGAATTGCGGATCGGTGATATCGCCGGGAATGGCCACCGCGGTGCCGCCGGCCTCTTCGATCAGCGAAACGACCTCCTGAGCGTCCTCTTCCTCGTCAGGAAGATAGTTGATTGCAACATCTGCACCTTCGCGTGCGAAAGCGATGGCTGCGGCGCGGCCGATGCCGCTGTCCCCACCCGTTATCAGGGCCTTGCGGCCGGCAAGGCGGTTGGACCCCTTGTAGCTGTCTTCGCCATGATCGGGGACGGGTGTCATCCTGCTTGTAAGCCCCGGCCATTCCTGCTTTTGTTCTTCAAAAGGCGGCTGGGGGAAGGCGGTCTGCGGGTCGCGCATCTCCGTCAGCGGGGAGGCCTGATCCGAAGCACCAGCTTCCTGGGCATGGGCTGCACCGGCGAAACCGGCTGCGGCCATGCTTCCGGCCACTCCTCCAATCAGCAGGCGGCGCTGAGGATCCTGCAGAATCTCGTCTGCCATCAGATTTCCTTTCATCAGGTTTGCGAAGGGGATCGGGAACGTCCGGCGTTCGCACCCATTCTACGCCCGCCCGCCGATGCAGGTTCCGAAAGAAAGCCATGAGGCGATCTGCCCCTTGCCTCGTCAGCGTATCCGTGAAGACATGTGCCCGTGACCTACGCAGCGAAAGTTCCATGCAGAAACGCCTTTCAATCGTTCTTATCGACCCGGACGAACATCGCGCCGGCCCGATCGTGGAGGGGTTGAAAGAGGCGGGTGAATACGATGTCCACGTCATCCTTGAGATGACGGACCTTGCCAGCAAGGTCACGGCCTTCCGGCCTGATATCGTCTTGATCGATCTTGCCAGCCCCTCGCGCGATGTGCTGGAGGAACTTGCCCTTGCCTCGGGCCCGCTGGATCGGCCCGTGGCCATGTTCGTGGATCATTCGGATGAACAGCTTACCCGCGCCGCGATCGAAGCGGGCGTATCGGCCTATGTCGTTGACGGTGTGCGGGCCGACCGCGTGAAGCCGATCCTTGATGCCGCCATCGCGCGCTTCCACATGTTCCAGCGCATGCGCGCCGAGCTTGCCGCAACCAAGGCCGCGCTGGAGGAACGCAAGGTCATCGACCGTGCCAAGGCCATCCTGATGCGCGCCCGCGGCATTGAGGAGGAGCAGGCCTATGCCCTTCTGCGCAAGACCGCGATGGATCAGGGCCGGCGGGTGGGCGACATCGCCCAGCAGATCGTGATGGCAGCGGGCCTGCTGATATGAGCATGGAGATAATTCGCTTCGGTTATGTGCCGCTGACCGACGCCGCGCCGGCCATCATCGCCCATGAACTGGGTTTCGCAGCCGAAGAAGGGTTGGAACTTGACCTGATGCGCATCGGTGCATGGGCGCAAAGCCGCGATCTGCTGGGTGCCGGATTGATCGATGCGGCGCACATGCTTGTCCCGCTGCCCGTTGCACAGGCGGTGGGGCTGGGGCCGGTTCTGCCCCCGATGGATCTGGTGATGTTCCTGTCACAAGGTGGGCAGGCGGTTGCAGTGAACCAGGACATCGCCGCGCGTCTGCGGGCTGAGGGGCATGGCTTTAACTTCAACAATGCGCGGGCGGCGGGGCAGGCTTTGCGGCGTGTGGTGCGCGGCCCGCTTCGCGTGGGCGTACCGTTCCGCTTTTCCACGCAAGCGGAGATTGTTTTCCATTGGCTGGAAGCTTCGGGTTTCGGGGAGGAGGTTCGTGTTGTCACCATCCCCCCGCCGATGATGGCCGACGCGATCGATGCCGGGGAGGTGGATGCCTTCTGCGTGGGAGAGCCGTGGCCCTCTTTCGCAGTGGAACGGGGGGCGGCCACTCTGTTGCTGACGGGCCGCGCGATCTGGATGTCGCCGCCCGAAAAAGGGTTGGTCCTGCGGCGCGACTTCACCGCCGCGCGGCCAGACACGACAGGCCGCTTGATGCGCGCGATGTGGCGGGCCGGTCGCTGGCTGGACGATCCTGCAAATCGTGGAACCGCAGCCGACATCCTGTGCCGCCCGCATTACCTGGACCTGCCGCCAGAACTGGCAGAGCGCGGGTTGCGAGGACGGCTGATGATTTCCTCGGCGGGGGAAACGCGGCAGTGCGACGACTTTATCGCCTTCCATCGTGATGCGGCCACCTTCCCGTGGAAAAGCCTTGCCGCCCTGTTCGCTGCGCGGATGATCCGCAACCACGGGTTGGATCCTGCGCCGGCTTCCCAAGCAGCGATGGACTGCTTCCGCACCGATCTGTACCGCGAACATCTGCGCCCCGCAGGGGCTGGGCTTCCCGGTGCGTCCTTGCGGGTGGAAGGAGCGATTGACATCCCGCGCCTTGTTGCGGCCGAAAGCGGGCAAATGATTCTGCGCCCCGATGCCTTCTTCGACGGGCGGTTGTTCGAGCCTCCATCCGCAACGTGATTTCTTTTTGTGCGCTCCGTATCAAGGGGCGCACCCTGAACGTGCATCCCCGGTCTTGGCCGCCTTTCACCCCGCTGCAGGGTTGAGGTGGCGCTGCCGGACCCGCAATCTTGATCCATGACAGGGTGCAACGTCGCATCCCGTCCGCCCGCAAGGATGCGGCACATTCCGCGATGAAGCGGAATAACTGGAAGCGCCTCTCGTGCCTGCCACGCCAGCGCTTTCCGACAGCCGAAGTCTCTTTTTCGCGATCGGAGTATCCATGTCTGCATCCGCAATCCCGCCGGGCCTTGCCCCGGTTCCGTCCGCTGCTGTCCAATCCGGAAAGACAAGGCTTGTCGTCATCGGCGCGGGCATGGCTTCGGGCCGTATGCTTGAACACCTGCTGGAAGCGGCGCCGGATCGCTTCGACGTGACACTGTTCAACGCCGAACCGCGCGGCAACTACAACCGCCTGATGCTGTCGCCCGTCCTGTCGGGCGAGAAGACCTATGAGGAAATCGTCACGCATGATGATGGCTGGTACGCCGCCCAAGGGATCACGTGCCGCTTCGGCGAAGCAGTGACGCGCATCGACCGCGCTGCCCGCACGGTCCACACCGCAAGCGGCGAAACCCCTTATGATGCGCTGGTCATCGGCACCGGTTCTGCCCCGTTCATCATTCCCGTTCCGGGCAAGGATCTGCCGGGCGTCGTAACCTATCGCGACCTGGAAGATACCAACGCCATGATTGATGCCGGTGTTGCCGGCAAGAACGCCGTGGTGATCGGCGGCGGCCTTCTGGGGCTGGAAGCCGCGGCGGGCATGGCCGCACGGGGTGCGAAGGTCACGGTCATCCACCTGATGGGCCACCTGATGGAACGGCAGCTGGACCCTGCGGCGGGCTATCTGCTGCAACGCGATCTGGAACGCCGCGGCATCAAGGTGCATTGCAAGGGCGCGACGAAAGCGATCCTCGGCGATGGCAAGGCCGAGGCCGTGCTGCTGGAGGATGGCACCACCTATCCCGCCGATCTTGTTTGCATGGCCGTGGGCATCCGCCCCGAAACGCGCATTGCCACCGATGCCGGGCTGGAGGTGGAACGCGGCATCGTGGTTGATGATGCCCTGCGCACCAGCGACCCGCACATCTTCGCGCTTGGCGAATGCGTGGAACATTGCGGGCAGGTCTTCGGGCTTGTTGCGCCCCTTTACGATCAGGCCAAGACGCTCGCCAGAACGTTGATGAAGGAAGATGCTGTCTTTGCCCCCGTCCAGACGGCGACGAAGCTGAAGGTGACAGGCTGCGACCTGTTCAGCGCCGGTGATTTTGCCGATGGCCCCGACCGCGAGGATATCGTGTTCCGCGACCCCGGGCGCGGCATCTACAAGCGGCTGGTCTTGAAGGATGACCGGATCATCGGCGTCGTGATGTATGGGGATACGGCCGACGGCAACTGGTTCTATGGGCTGCTGAAGGATGCCGCCGACATCAGCGGCACGCGCGACACGCTGATCTTCGGGCCCGCTGCGGGCAAGGCCGATCCGCTGGCCGCCGTTGCCGCGCTTCCGCCAGAGGCAGAGATCTGCGGCTGCAATGGCGTCAGCAAGGGCGCCATCGTCGGTGCGGTTCAGGGCGGGGCCTGCACACTGGATGCGATCCGCACCTGCACCAAGGCCAGCGCCTCGTGCGGGACGTGCACTGGGCTGGTCGAACAGTTGATGAAGCTGACGCTGGGCGATGATTTTGCCGCACCTGCACCCGCTGGCATGTGCAAGTGCACCGATCACAGCCACGAGGACGTGCGCCGGCTTATCAAGTCGATGGAACTTAAATCCATTCCCGCCGTGATGCAGGAACTTGGCTGGAAAACGGTGGGCGGGTGCCATTCCTGTCGTCCTGCGCTCAACTTCTATCTGCTGGCGGACTGGCCGCTGGAATATCAGGACGACCGTCAGTCGCGCTTCGTGAATGAACGGAACCACGCCAACATCCAGAAGGACGGCACCTATTCGGTCGTGCCGCGCATGTGGGGCGGTGTGACCACATCGGCCGAACTGCGCGCCATCGCTGATGCTGCGGATAAGTACGACGTGCCGATGGTGAAGGTTACGGGCGGACAGCGCATCGACCTTCTGGGCGTGAAGAAAGAAGATCTGCCCGCGATGTGGGCCGACCTGAACGACGCCGGAATGGTTTCGGGCCACGCCTATTCCAAGGGCCTCCGCACCGTCAAAACCTGCGTAGGATCCGAGTTCTGCCGCTTCGGCACGCAGGACAGCACCGGCCTTGGCATCCGTCTGGAAAAGCTGCTTTGGGGTACATGGACACCGCACAAGGTGAAGCTTGGCGTATCGGGTTGCCCGCGCAACTGCGCCGAGGCGACGTGCAAGGATATCGGCATCGTCTGCGTTGAAAGCGGCTTTCAGGTCAGCGTTGCCGGCGCTGCGGGGATGGAGGTGAAGGCGACTGAACTGATTGCCACCGTTCCGACCGAGGATGAGGCCGTGGAAGTCACGACAGCCTTCATCCAGCTGTACCGCGAACATGCCAAGTATCTGGACCGCCCATATAAATGGGTGCCGAAGGTGGGCCTTGATTGGGTGATCGCGCAGGTGGTCGATGATGTGGAGAACCGCCGCGCGCTGGTGCAGCGGTTCGAGATCAGCCAGTCCGTTTATCGCAAGGACCCGTGGGCGGAACATGCCCAACCCGAAGAACACAAGAAATGGGCCCCGATGGCCGATCTTTCACTGGAGGCAGCGGAATGAGCTTTGTCGATATCGGATCGCTTTCGGACATCCCGCGCCAGGGCGCACGGCTTGTTCGCACGCATCTGGGCTGCGTTGCCGTGTTCCGCACCGCCACCGATCAGGTTTTCGCGCTGGAGGATCGCTGCCCCCACAAGGGCGGGCCACTTTCCGAAGGGATCGTGCATGGCGACCGCGTGACCTGCCCGCTGCACAACTGGGTGTTCGACATGAATACCGGCGCTGCCGAGGGCGCGGATGAAGGCGTGGTTCGCACCTTCGCCGTGCGCGTCGAACAGGGCCGTGTGCTGATCGATGCTTCTCTTCTTTCCCGCTCTGCCGCCTGAAAGGCCCCAGCCATGACCAAGATGACAATCGAGGAGATGACACGCGACGATCTGACCGCGATGATCCTGCGCGCCAAGAAGCGCGCAGGGCTTGGCTGGTCCGAGATCGCGGAGAAGATCGGCATGTCGCCGGTCTGGACCCATTCGGCCGCGACGGGAATGAACGCTTTTCCCGAAGACAAGGCCCGCGCCTTCGCGAACCTGTTGGGCCTGCCCGACACCGTGATGGACCTGCTGACCGAAAGCCCGCTGAAGGTCTGGGACCAGGCCGTTCCCACCGATCCCTGCCTTTACCGCTTCTACGAGATCGTGGGCGTTTATGGCCCCACGCTGAAGGCGCTGATCAACGAAGAGTTCGGCAATGGCATCATGTCCGCCATCGATTTTTCGATGCAGCTGGAAAGGGAGCCGAACCCGAAGGGCGATCGCGTGAAGCTGACCATGTCCGGAAAGTACCTCGCCTATTCCAACTGGTAAGAAGAACAACAGGAAGGTTCCACGATGTCCTACGTCAACCCATCCGACCTCGCGCGAAAGATGATCGATGCAGGCGCCTCCAAGGCGCTGATGTCGACCAAGGACACGCTGATCCGCGCGTATATGGCGGGGGCGATCCTTGCCCTTGCCGCCGCCTTCGCCGTGACCGTGACCGTGAACACCGGCAATCCGCTGATCGGGGCGCTGCTGTTCCCCGTCGGGTTCTGCATGCTGTACCTCATGGGGTTCGATCTGCTGACGGGCGTGTTCACGCTGGTGCCGCTGGCCCTGCTGGACAAGCGGCGCGGCGTGACGATGAAAAGCCTGTGGCGCAACTGGGGCCTGGTGTTCGCGGGCAACTTCTTTGGCGCTTTCACCGTGGCGATCTTCATGGCGGTCATCGTCACCTTTGGCTTCACCACCGAACCCAATGCCGTTGGCCAGCAGATCGGTCATATCGGGGAAGGGCGCACGCTGGGTTACGCCGAACACGGCGCTGGCGGGATGCTGACGCTGTTTATCCGCGCCGTGATGTGCAACTGGATGGTATCCACGGGCGTCGTGGCTGCGATGATGTCCACCTCCGTTTCAGGCAAGATCATGGCGATGTGGATGCCGATCCTCGTCTTCTTCTACATGGGGTTCGAGCATTCCATCGTGAACATGTTCCTGTTCCCTTCGGGCATCATGCTGGGCGGCCAGTTCACCGTCATGGATTACCTGATCTGGAACGAGATTCCGACCGTTCTGGGCAATCTTGTCGGCGGCCTGACCTTTGTGGGCGCGATGATCTACGCCACGCATTACCGTACATCCCCTGCACGTGACGCGGTGGAAGACCCCATCGGCGTGCCCGCCGAATAACCCCTTCACCCCAGCCGGAGACGCGCCATGACGTTCCACGCCACGAACTTTCCCACGGGTCGCATCACGCTGGTCGGCGCGGGGCCCGGCTCGGCCGACCTTCTGACACTGCGCGCCGCTGCGCGTCTTCAGGCGGCCGATGTCGTCTTCTTCGACCGGCTGGTCGATCCCGAGGCGGTGGCCATGGCCAATCCTGCGGCTGAACGGGTCTTCGTTGGAAAAGAGGTTGGCTGCCACGCATGGCCGCAATCGCGGATCGACGCGGCAATCACGCAGGCAGCCCTGTTGGGCCTGAACGTGGTTCGTCTTAAGTCCGGTGATCCTTCCGTCTTCGGCCGAGCCTGCGAGGAGATCGAGGCCGCACGCGCCTGCGGCATCGAGGTGGAGGTGGTGCCCGGTATCACCGCTGCCAGTGCCGCTGCTGCCAGCATGCTGCGCCCGCTGACCGAACGCGGTCAGACTGACCGTCTGGTGCTGGCCACCGGCACATGCCGCACGGATGAGGAATGGTCAGGCATTGCAGATCTGGCGCAGCCGGGCACGACGCTGGTCATGTACATGGCGATGAAGCGTCTGGACGCTGTCACGGCCGACCTTTTGCGGGCGGGCGTGCCAGCCGGAACAGAGGTGACGATCTGTTCGCAGGTCAGCAAGCGCGCGGAACGGCAGTTGGTCACCTCGGTCGGCGGGATGGCTTTGGACGCCGCCCGCGCGGGCATCCGTGACTGTGCGGTTGTCTTCATCCGCTTGTCAAAACAAATGCCCTCACGGGCATCCTCACGAACGCCGTCAGCGGCCACGGCCCGACCTTTGTGCTGACGCATCGTCCTCCAGCCCGCTGTCGTGCCCGTTTCAGAAGCCTGTCCGGCCTGTATTCTTGACATTTGTCGCGCATGGGCGTGGTGATGTAGGAAACGACAACATAACGGGGGCATGAATGGACGGATTGGGAAACTTCTTGGGAGCGGTCGGCAGTATCGTCTGGGGGCCGTACATGCTGATCCCGCTCCTGCTGGGAACGGGTATCTATCTGACGGGGCGCTTGGGCTTCATCCAGTTCCTGCGGTTGGGGCCAGCCCTGCGCCTTGGCCTGATCCGCCGCAAGGATGAGGGCGCCGAAGGCGACATCTCGCAGTTTCAGGCGTTGACGACGGCAATGGCGGCAACCGTGGGCACGGGCAACATCGTGGGTGTTGCGACGGCCATCGCCGTTGGTGGGCCCGGCGCGCTGTTCTGGATGTGGATCACGGCCCTGCTGGGGATGGCATCGAAATATTCCGAAGCTTTCCTTGGCGTCCGCTTCCGCACCACCGACGCTGCCGGCGAAAAATCGGGCGGTCCGCAATATTATCTGGAGCGGGGGATTCCGAACGGCTTCGGCAAGCTTCTTGCCCTTGCCTTTTCGATCTTCGCCGTCTGCGCCTGCTTCGGCATCGGCAACATGACGCAAGGCAACTCCATCGCGTCCAACCTAGAGCGCAGCTTGGCGCTGCCGACCTGGGCAACGGGACTGGTCCTTGCGGCCATGACCCTTCTGGTGCTGGTGGGTGGCATCAAATCCATCGGCAAGGTCACGGCCAGACTCGTGCCGCTGATGATCCTTTTCTATGTGGCGGCTGCCCTGTACATCCTGCTGGTGAATATCACGGACGTTCCCGGTGCCATCGGGCAGGTGTTCAGCTCGGCCTTCACCGGCAGCTCGGCGGTTGGCGGCTTCCTTGGTTCCACCATCATGATCGCGGTGCAATACGGGGTCGCGCGGGGCATCTTCTCGAACGAATCCGGGATGGGTTCGGCGGCGATCGCGGCGGCTTCGGCACAAACGACCCACCCTGTGCGGCAGGGCCTGGTGTCGATGACGCAAACCTTCATCGACACGATCATTGTCGTCACCTGCACCGGGCTTGTGATCATCACGACCGGCGTTTGGCAGCAGACGGACACTGCCACTGGCGAGCAGATCTCGGCCGCCATCATGACGGGTGAGGCGTTCACGCACGGCCTTCCGGGCGACTGGGGCCACTGGGTTGTGACACTGGGGCTGGTGCTCTTCGCCTATTCCACCATCCTTGGATGGGCCTATTACGGAGAGCGGAACGTGGAGCGTCTGATCGGCCGCGGCGGCGTGATGCCGTTCCGGGTGCTTTTTTCGATCGTCGTGTTCTTTGGCTGCACGTTCCAGCTTGGCGTCGTCTGGAACTTCTCGGACGTGATGAACGGGTTGATGGCCATTCCGAACCTGATCGGTCTGCTGATCATGTCGGGCCTGATCGCGCGCGAAACGCGCCACTACCTGCGTCACGATCCCAAGCTGGAAGCCAGCAAGGCCGAGATCGAGGCATTCATGCAGGGCCAGCCGGATTGGGATGAATGGAAAGCATCCGAACGTTCGGCGCATCGCTGAAAATGATAAGGGCCGGAGGATCCTCCGGCCCTTTTTCCGTCAGGTCGGAACGATCGCCCCGCGATGGGCGATAACGCGCCCTGCAAGGCGGTGTCCGGCCTGCGCGGCAGAGATCACGTCCTCACCCCGCACAAGTGCTGCAAGGAAGGCCGCGTTGAAGCTGTCGCCAGCAGCGGTGGTATCGACAGGCGTCACCGGGGCGGGCACGGGAACATGCCGCGTTTCGCCATCATGGATCAGGCAGCCATCCGGCCCCTGTTTCAGCACGACCAAAGGTACGCCCAAGCCTGCGATCCGTTTCAGCGTGTCCTGAGGGCTGGCATCGCCCCACATCAGAACCTCATCGTCGAAGGTTGGCAGAACGACCGATGACATGGACATCACGCGGGCGAACATCTCGCGCGCGGCATCCTCGTGCCCTTTCCACAGACGCGGACGATAGTTGCCGTCGAAGGCAATCTTCGCCCGTGTCGCCTCCAACGCTGCGAACAGGCTGTCAGGATCATCCGAAAATGCGTAAAGGCTGATCCCCGAAAGGTAGACCCAATCCGCGTCAAGTTCCGGCGGGTTGCGGAAAAGGCGCCGCACGGCAGCGTCGCTGCGCCAATAGTGAAAGAAGCGCTCTCCCGACGCGTCGTTGGTGATCGAGTAGATCCCCGTCGATTCCCCTTCGCGCAGGACCAGCCGATCCTCCACCCTGTTTTCGGCCAGTGCCGCGCGAACCTGTGCCCCGAACGGATCATCGCCTATGGCCGAAGCGAAGGCGGACTTCGCCCCCCCGCGCGCAAGGTAGATGGCGGTGTTGAACGTATCGCCGCCCACCCCGATGTTATGCGTGCCGTCAGGCGCGAAGGCGATCTCGCCCATCGCCTCGCCCAGACAAATGATGTCAGTCATCCTACCCCCCAAACGTGAGCTGGACCTTGACCGCGCGGCTTCGATCCGATGCCGCCGCGAAAGCCTCCAATGCCTGTTCCATCGGGAACGAGGCGGTGACCATGCGTTCGACAGGAATGCGGCCTTCGTTGATCAAAGAAACAGCCTGTTCGAATTCTTTATCGAAACGTTGCGTTCCGATGAAGCGGATTTCCTTGCCAACGATCAGGTTCAGCGGAACCGTCACATCGCCTGAAACGCCAACCTGCACCAGCGTGCCCTGCGGGCGCAGGCATTCGATGGCCATGCGGATGGCAGGCGGGGCGGCAGAACATTCGAACGCAACGTCGAACTGGCCCTTCTGGGCAGCATAGGCTTCCATCGCGGCTGCATCGCGCGCCACGTTCACGGTCCGCGTCGCCCCCATGCCGGCGGCGACCTTCAGCGTTGCGTCCTGAAGATCGGTGACGACGATTTCCCCCGCGCCCGCCTCGGCGGCAAGGGCTACGCAAAGCGCCCCGATGGGGCCAGCGCCTGTCACCAGCACCCGTTTGCCGGCCAGCGATCCGGCCTGATTGCGCGCGTGCAGGCATACGGCCAACGGTTCGGCGCAGGCGGCGGCGGCAAGCGACACCTGCGGCGCAACCTTCACGCATTGGGCCGCGCGGATCACCATTCGGTCGCGGAACATGCCCTGTTCATGCGGCAGATACATGGCAGAGCCTTTGAACCGCATGTTCAGGCAGTGCTGGTGCAGACCCTCGTCGCAAAAGCGGCAATCACCGCAGGGCTGGCTGGGGTTCAGCGCGACACGGTCGCCTGCTTCCAGCCCGGTCACGCCGGGGCCCAGCGAAAGCACCGTGCCTGCCGCCTCGTGCCCAAGGATGATAGGTTCGCGCACCCGCACAGGACCGAAGCCGCCATGCTGGAAGTAATGCAGGTCGGACCCACAGATCCCCCCCGCGCCTACGGCCACCAGAACCTCGCCCTCGGCGGGGATGCCGGTATCCGTTGTTTCAAGCCGGAGGTCGTTTTCGCCGTGCAGGCGGCAGATGCGGGTGGTCATGTCAGTTCCCCATGATCGAGGGCAGCCAGGTGGCCAGCGGCGGGAAGAAGGACACCAACAGCAGCACGATGATGTTGGTCAGCAGGAAAGGCGTGATCGCGCGGATCACCGGCGCAAGCGGCAGCCGCGCAATGTTGGCGCAGATAAACAGGCACACGCCAACGGGCGGCGTGGTCAGGCCGATCATCAGGTTCAGCACGGCGAATGTCGCGAAATGCAGCGGTTCGATCCCGACAGCCTGGGCCAGTGCCAGAAGCGGCACGAACAGAATGATCAGCGCGGCGATGGTTTCCATGAACATCCCGACGAACAGCAGGATCAGGTTGATCAGCAGGATCACGATGATGCGGTTGTCGGTGATGGACAGAACGCCGCTGGCAATTGCCTGCGGGATACGCTCGGCCACGAGGATCCAGCCGAAAACGTTCGCAAAGCCCACCAGAACCAGAATGCCAGCTGCCGAAACGGCGCTGTCGATGATGATCTTGGGAACTTGGCGCAGCGGAAGATCACGATACACGAAGGCACCGACGACGAACGCATAGATTGAGGCGACGATTGCAGTCTCTGTCGGTGTGGCAAGGCCGGAAAGCAAACCGCCGATGATCAGGCCGGTCATGGCCACGGCCCAGAACGCCCCGGTGAACGAACGTAGAAGCTCGCCGAAGCCCTGCCACGGCTGGCGCGGGAAGCCGCGTTTGCGCGCGATGATCCATGCCGTCAGCATCATGGCCAGGCCCATCAGCAGGCCCGGAATGGCGCCCGCCATGAACATCTGCCCGACCGAGATGCCGGACAATGCCCCCACGATGATCATCGGAACCGAAGGCGGAATGATCGGCCCGACGGTGGAGGAGGCAGCCGTGATTGCCGCCGAAAAGTCGGCCGGATAGCCCGCCTTCTTCATCCCTGGGATCATCATGCCGCCGATCGATGCCGCATCCGCCACGGCGGTTCCCGAAATGCCGCCGAACAGCATGGAGGCTGCAACGTTTGTCAGCCCCAACCCGCCGCGCGCCCAGCCCACCAGCGCGTTGGCCAGACGGACGATGCGTTCGGTGATGCCGCCCATGTTCATCAGGTTGCCGGCGAGGATGAAGCCCGGAATGCACAGCAGCACGAAGCTGTCCATGCCCGCGAACATCTTCTGCGGGATCACCACCAGCGGCAGCCCCGCGTAAAGCACATAGCAGACCGAAGACAGCGCCAGCGTGATGGCCACGGGTATCCCGACGACCAGCCCCAGAAGAAAGGTGCCCAGAAGGACGAACAGATCCATGTCAGATATCCTCTTCCGGCCGAACGGGGCGGCCATCTTCGCTGCCGCGCAGCATTCCGATGATGCGAAGCACCGCGAACAAGGCCAGCCCGACCATCAGCACAAGGATGGCACCATGGACGAAATCCATGCGCAGGCCGCTGGCTGCCGCCGTCTGCCGGGCCCCGATCGACGTGAAGCGCCAAGCAGGGAAAATCAGTGCAACCATCACGCACAGCGTCGCGACTGCCGCGAGAAGCCGCAGCACCCACGGTGCGCGACCGGGCAGCGCCTCCGACACGAGGTCCACGTTGACCATGTCTCCCGTGCGGAAGGCCAGTCCCGCGCCAAGCGCCGCGATGTAAAGAAGCGCAAAGCGCGAGATTTCCTCGGTCCAGACGACCGAAGTCATCAGACCGTTCCGGCCCATAAGCTGGATGACGACCGCCGCGCCGATGATGACGAAGGACAGGCCGGTAAGCGCGCGGAATACGCTTTCAAGAACGCGGGTGATGCTATGCATGGCGACCTCGGATAAGTCCGGTCCGCGCCGCGCGTGGCGACGCGGGTCCGGTTCAGTTTTGCATGGCGAAGATCTGCTCGACCGTCGGGCGAAGTTCCTCGCTGACGCCGTTCACCACCGCATCGCGCGCCTTTTCGGCGAAGGCGGCTTCGTCGACTTCAACAAAGTTCACGCCCTTTTCTTCCAGGTCGGCGCGGATGGCTTCCTCGTTCTCAAGGAACAAGCCGCGTTCGTATTCCTGCGCGCGCTTGGCGGCTTGCGTCACGGCTTCCTGATCTTCGGCCGAAAGACCTTCCCATGTCAGTTCCGAGATCGCCAGATAGATCCAGGACCGGACGTGGTTGGTCATGTTGATGGTGCTTTGCACCTCGTTGAAGTTGGCGCTTTGCACCAGCGACAGCGGGTTTTCCTGCGCCTCGATCGTGCCGTTCTGCAGCGAGGTGAACACCTCTGAGAAAGCCATCGGCGTCGGCTGCGCACCAAGCGCCTGCCACACGTTCAGGAACAGCGGCACGTTCGGAACGCGCAGTTTCAGGCCGTTCAGCTCATCAGGCGTGGTGATCGCGCGGTTCGCACTCAGCTGCCGCGGGCCGCGGGCAAAATAGGCCAGCGGGCGGACGCCGGCTTTGTCGATGACCTGCTGCTCGATCTCTTGTCCGATCGGGCCGGAGGCGACCTCGTCCATCTGCTCCAGCGAGGTATAGGCATAGGGCAGGGCAAGCAGGGCCGCCATCGGGGCCCAGTTCTGCAGCGATTCGCCCGTGATCGTCATGTCGGCGGTGCCCAGCTGCATGCCGTTGATCAGGTCGATTTCCGAACCCAACGTGTCGTTGGGATAGATCTCGACAGCGATGCGCCCTTCGGACAGTGCCGAGACTTCCTCGGCGAACTTTTCGGCCGCCTTGTTCCAGATGTTCTGTTCATTGGCCAGGTGGCCAAGGCGCAGCGTAACATCCTGCGCGGCGGCTGCACCGGCGATGGCCTGCGCGGCAATAACTGCGGCGATGACACTTTTCAGGTTCTTCATGATCATGGCTCCTCCCTCAAATCCATGGTCAGGTCCGCTCGGGGCGGCCCGGGTCTTCGAACAAATCGGGGCGGGCGCCCCGGATGATCGGCAGGTCGTTCAAAATCTCGCGCAGGTGAAGGCGCATCGCGCTTTCCGCGCCGTCGGCATCGCAGCGGCGGATCGCCTCAACCACCGCGCTGTGATGTTCGATCAGCTTTCCAAGCGCGAACTTCTCGGTCGAGATCTGGCGGACACGGTCCATCTGCGTCTTCAGCCCGTCGATGACGCGCCAGACATAAGGCAGGCCCGCGCCTTCGGCCAAAGTTCGGTGGAACAGATCGTCCAGAGGGCGAAAATCCTGCGGTTCCGTCCGGACAAGGGCCCGCTGCGCTTCAAGCTGCGCATCCAGTTCCCGCAGCAGGGCGGGATCGGGATCGCCGGCCAGCGCACGCACGACATCGGCTTCCACCGCCTCGCGGATGAAGCGGGCATCCATGACATCGGCCGTGGAAATCTTGCGCACGAAGGTACCGCGTTGGGGGCGCACTTCGACCAGCCCTTCTTCGGCCAGCTTGATGAAGGCTTCGCGCACGGGTTGCCGGCTGGTGCCGTATTGCAGGGCAATCTCGGCCTCTGAAATCCGCTCTCCGGGTTCCAGCAGGTTGCGCACGATCCGCTCCCGCAGGATGCGGGTCAGCTGCGGGCCGACCGCAAGGCCGGGGTCGACCTGTCCTGAATGACTCGCATCGCGCATCTCGTTCCTCCCGAAGCGGAAGATGCGCCATACTTCCATACTAGTCAACACCGACTCTCGCTGCTAATCTTCACCGGACGCAGAGGGAGGATGATGATGCGGCAGACTTGGAGATGGTTCGGCCCGAAGGACCTTGTCTCGATCGACGACATGCGGCAGGCGGGGGTGGAGGGCGTCGTATCTGCGCTGCACCACGTTGCAACCGGCGCCGTCTGGACGCCCGAGGAAATCGCGCTGCGGCAAAGCCAGATCGGCACGATGACCGATGGCGTGCCGTCGGGGCTGGCATGGGACGTGGTCGAAAGCCTACCCGTGTCCGAAGACATCAAGAAGCAGCAGGGCAACTGGCGCGAACATATCGCCAATTGGAAGACCAGCATGCGGCACCTGCGCGAGGCGGGGCTGGAGGTCATCTGCTATAACTTTATGCCGGTGCTGGACTGGACACGCACTGATCTGTCCTGGCGCCGCCCGACCGGCGCGACCTGCATGCGCTTCGACTTTGCCGACTTTGCAGCCTTCGACATTCATATCCTGAAGCGACCCGGCGCAGCCGAGGATTTTCCCGAGGCGATCGTCGAGGAAGCCGCACGCCGCTTTGCCGACATGTCCGACGCGCGCCGCACCGAACTTGCAGGCAATGTCGTGTTCGGCCTGCCGGGCGCTGCCGAGGCTTTCACGCTGGAAGATGTGCGCCGCCATCTGGCCGAATACGATTCCATTCGCGAAGACAAGCTGCGCGGCCATCTGGTGGACTTTCTGTCCGAAGTAACCCCCCTGGCGGAAGAGCTGGGCATGCGCCTGTGCTGCCATCCCGACGATCCGCCGTTCCCGCTTCTGGGCCTGCCGCGCATCATGTCGACCGAGGAAGATTACGCCAAGGTCATGCAGGCGGTCGATCTGCGGGCAAACGGCATCACGCTATGCACCGGCAGCCTTGGAGCGCGGGCCGATAACGATGCGCCCGGCATGATGCGCCGCATGGGCGACCGCGTACATTTCCTGCACCTGCGCAACGTGTCACTGGATGATCCGTCGCAGCCGCGCGGGTCCTTCTTCGAGGATGAGCATCTGGCCGGCCAGACCGACATGGTGGAGATGATCGCCGCCGTTCTGGATGAGGAACGTCGGCGTAAGGCGGAAGGCCGCGCGGACTGGCAGATCCCGATGCGCCCGGATCACGGGCAGGATATCCTTGATGACCTGAACCGCAAGGCCCAGCCCGGCTATCCCGCGATCGGGCGGCTGAAAGGTCTGGCAGAGCTGCGTGGCATCATGACTGCCCTTGACCATCCGAGGGTCACAGGGGTGCAGGCATGACCCGCCTTTCCGCGCAAGTCGTGCTGCCGAAAGCCATGCGGCCTGCCTACGATCCCGAAGCGCATGGCATCGGGATCGTGCATCTGGGGCTGGGGGCGTTTCACAAGGCGCATCAGGCCGCCTATACCGATGCCGCACTGGCAGCGACGGGCGGCGACTGGCGTATCGCAGGCGTTTCCTTGCGCAGCCGCGATGCGGTTGATGCGCTGTGCCCGCAGGATTGCCGCTTTACCCTGGTCGAGCGGGGGGAGGGCGGAACCAACGCCCGCGTCATCGCCTCCATCGCGCGGGCGCTAAGCTGCGCTGACGGAACGGGCGCGATTCTTGATGCGATGGTTTCACCTGACTGCCGGATCGTGACGCTGACGGTGACGGAAAAAGCCTACGGGCTTGATCGCGCAGGCGGGGGGTGTGATCCCGCCCATCCTGCCGTGGCGGCCGATCTGGCCGATCCGGAGCATCCGCGCGGTGTTCTGGGCCTTCTGGTGCGGGCACTGGCGCGGCGGTTTGCGGCGGGCGTTGCGCCTTTCACTGTGCTGTGCTGCGACAACCTTCCCAGCAACGGACACCTGCTGCGGGATGCGGTCGTGGATTTCGCAGCGCGCGTCGACCCGCAACTGGCACGCCGCATTGCCGCGGATGTCGCATTCCCGTCCAGCATGGTGGATCGGATCACCCCCGCCGCAACGCCCGCCACACTGGCCGAGGCCGCAAGGTTGACAGGATGCGAAGATCGCGCCGCGGTGGAAACGGAAGCCTTCCATCAATGGGTGATCGAGGACAACTTCCCCCTTGGTCGCCCTTCATGGGACGTGGCGGGCGCCCTGTTCGTGCACGATGTCACGCCGTACGAGGAGTTGAAGCTGCGCATGCTGAACGGGACGCACTCGATGCTGGCCTATTCAGGGTTCCATGCAGGCCTTCGCTTCGTTCGGGATGTGATGGCAGATCCTGATCTGACCATTCTGGTACGCCGGCACCTGAAAGCGGCAGCAGCCACCCTTGGTCCGCTGGATATCGATGTGGATGCCTATGCCGATGATCTGGTGAAGCGTTTCGCCAATCCTGCCATCGCGCATGAAACGTTCCAAATCGCAATGGACGGCACCGAAAAACTGCCGCAGCGGATCTTCAAGCCGGCGCAGATGGCACTGTCGGAAGGCCGCAACCTGCGGCCTTTCGCCTTTGCCACTGCCGCATGGATGCGTCATGCAACCGGTGCGAGCCATGACACGCCGGCTTATGACCTTCGTGACCCGCGTGCAGAGGAGATCGGGCAGGCACTGGCAGGATGCACCACAGCGCCCGAGATCTTTGCCGCCTTGTCCGGCCTGCCGGGCCTGATGCCGCCGCCACTGGCATCTGACGCACACTGGGCGGAAACGGTGACGGAGATTTTGGCACGGATGCTGGCGCAGCCCATGGCGGATGTTCTGCGTGAAGAGGCGCAAACGCACCCTCATTCCTAGGATCTGCCGCTGCGGTGGCGGAAACTGGCCATAGAAAGATATGAAGGCGGGCGGAACATTGCCCGCCTTTGATCGTTTGTTACCCGTGATGCAAAAGGAAGCAGACAGAACGCACCGAACTTCCGGTGCCTGGCTGTGGCCACATCGCCGCGCGGCATCCGCGCGGACCAAAGGGCCGGAGGGAGCCGGTCCGACGACATCGAGATGTCGTGCACGCGGGAAGGCTTATGCCGCCGCACAAATGATATTACGGAGGATCACGATGAAACTCAAAGCCATTTCCCTCGCCGCATCCGCACTCGCACTGTCCGCCTTCACTGCTGGTGCGCAAACTGCCGCCACACCGGAAGTTCAGGACCAGAGTGCAACCGGAGTGGAAACGCAAGGCAGCACGGGCGTCCACACCGAA
This sequence comes from Falsirhodobacter deserti, assembly GCF_004015795.1. Classification (GTDB taxonomy): domain Bacteria; phylum Pseudomonadota; class Alphaproteobacteria; order Rhodobacterales; family Rhodobacteraceae; genus Falsirhodobacter; species Falsirhodobacter deserti. The sequence goes on from NZ_ML137220.1 coordinate 82,603, forward strand.
GGCACGACCGGCATGGGCGCCACCGGTACGACCGGTATGGGCACCACCACCACCGGTACGACGGGCATGGGCACCTCCGGAATGCAGACGCAGGATGGAACGGGCTTGCAGCATCAGGGAATGATGGGCAACAGCGGTTTCGTGAACCAGACGAACTATGAAAACCTCGTCACGGCCGACGAGATCATCGGCGCCAACATCTATTCGATGAACAGCGAATATGATGAAAACGCGTGGAACGAAGCCCGCACGTATGAAGAGCGCGGGGAGAACTGGGAGAACATCGGTTCCGTCAATGACATCGTGCTGTCCAGCGATGGACGCATGGTCGGGCTCGGGATCGAAACAGGCGGCTGGCTGGATATCGGCGACGATGTCGTGCTTGTCAGCCTGAACGACGTGCGCCTTGTGAACGATAATGGCAGTGTCGCCGTCGTGACCCGGATGAGCCAGGAAGAACTGGAGTCCAAGCCGGAGCTGGAGCAAGGCTGGTTCCAATAAGCACCTTCACTTACGGAAAAGGCCCCCGTTTCGGGGGCCTTTTTGCATCCGGATTTTGGGGGTGTAAGGCTATCTGTCCAGCACGGACCGGATCCTGCTTGCAAGTTCGTCCATGGTGAATGGTTTTGGCAGCAGATCAGTCTGCCCGCTGATCTTCTCGGCCTCTGCGAAGGTGTTGCGTGTGTATCCGGATGTGAACAGCACGCGAAGGCCGGGGCGCAGCGCTGATGCGCGTTCTGCCAGCTGGCGGCCCGTCATCTCGGGCATCACCACATCCGTGAACAACAGGGCGATATCGTCCCGTTGTTCTATAATGTTCAGCGCCTCGGCGCCGCTGCCGACGCCGGTCACGGTGTATCCCAGTTCCCTTAGTGCTTCGACCGAGAAATGGCGTACCTGTTCCTCGTCCTCGACCACAAGGATCAGTTCATCAGCACGCCCATAATACGGCCGGTCATCCGGCATCTGAGAGCTGGCGGATTGCAGTTCCCCCTGATTGCGGGGAAGAAACAGCGTGATTGTGGTGCCGCGGCCAACCTCGGAGTCGATCTGGACCTTGCCGCCCGACTGGTGGATGAATCCGAACACCTGGCTAAGGCCAAGGCCGGTGCCCTTGCCCACGCTTTTCGTGGTGAAGAAAGGTTCGAACGCCCGCGACAGCGTCTCGGAGGACATTCCGCTTCCGGTATCGGTCACGGTGATCCGGATATACGGTCCTGCGTCCAGGCCCGTTTCCACCGACAGGACGGCGTCAATATCTACGTTCCGCGTCGCGATAAGAACCTGCCCACCCGTCGGCATTGCATCCCGCGCGTTTACGGCAAGGTTGACGATGGCGTTTTCAAGTTGGCCAGGGTCGACCTGGGCGTTCCACAGCCCGTCTGCCAGTTCGGTCCGCAGTTCGACTGTCTCACCCAGCGAGCGAACCAGAAGGTCCGTCAGGTTGGAGATCAGGGCGTTGACGTTGATCACCTCGGGTGTCAGGGGTTGCTGGCGGGCGAAGGCCAGAAGGCGCTGCGTCAGCGACGCGGCGCGTTGTGCGCCCTCCATCGCACCTTCGAGGAAATCCTGAACGTCGATGTTGCCGCTGCGCAGCTTGCGTTGAGTCAGGTTCAACCCGCTGATGATGATGGCCAGCATATTGTTGAAGTCATGCGCGATGCCACCGGTCAGCTGGCCCACCGCTTCCATCTTCTGCAGATGGCGCACCTGGTCTTCGGCGGCTTTGCGACGGGCCTGTTGTTCCTGAAGCTTGGACGCGCCCTTCAGCAGCGCAGCATCCTGCAGGTCCACCCATTGCGCAAGGCGCAGCTGTGCCTCTGCCCGTTCCACCGCAAGCCAGGTCTGGGTCGCGATCTCCTTCGCCAGCGCAATCTCTGCATCGGTCCAATGGCGCACCTCGGCGTGATGCATATAGAAGCCCGCCGACCAGCGCTCACCTGTCATCAGGGGTACGCATACCGCGGCCAGCACCCCGTTTGCTGAATAGGGGACAAGGCGGCCATCCGCATCATGGCGGCTGTCAGAAAATGCGAGGATGCGTCCTTCCTGCCGTTCATGGGCGGCATAGGTGCCGAATTGATCGACCGGATGCTCTCCTTCCAGCGCGGAAAGGCTGCCGGTGATCCATGCGTCACTGTGGCGAAGATGGGTCGCGCTGCAAAGGCGATAGAAGCCCGTGCGGTGGACGCCAAGGCGTTCGCCCAGTGCCTGCGAGGCATGGCGGATGATTGCGTCCGGGTCCGACAAGGTCCGCTGGTGGGCCAGCAGGTCAACGACGAACTCCCGCTCCTCCTTGGCTGCACGCAGTTCCAGTTCCATCAGCTTGCGGTTCGTGATGTCGAGGCTGGCCCCGGGAAGGCGGATCGCGCGGCCATCGGCATCCTTCACGAACCGGCCCTGAGCTGAAACCCAGCGAGTCCCGCCGTCAGGTCGTGCAAGGCGGTATTCCGACACGAAAACGCCGGACCCAACGCGCGCGGCCTCGATCTCGGCTCTGACGCGCTGAAGATCCGCCGGGTGGATGCCGGAGAAGAATTCGTCGACCGAGGCGCCAGAGGCTGCCTTTTCCGGATCCACGCCGTAGAGTGTTGCGAACCGTATGTCTGCCGTGACCAGATTCGTCAGCAGGTCCCAGTCCCACGTTCCGATGCTGTTACCGGCCGAAAGCGCCAAGTGGAGGCGTTCATCGGAAAGCGTCCGGTTACGGTGGGCCAGCACCCGGTCCGTTGTTTCGTTGATGACGCCGAAGACACCGGCGATCTGTCCTGCATCATCCAGCGCGGGGGAATAGCTGAAGGTCCAATAGCTTTCCTCGGGTTGGCCATTGCGGGCGATATCCAGAGGCATGTCGACCATCTTGCGGCTTCTGCCTTGCAGGGTGTCTTCGACCAGCGGGCTGATGTCATCCCAGATGATGTCCCAAAGATGCCGGAACGGCTTGCCCAGGGCATCAGGCGCCCGATATCCTAGAAGCGGTTCATAGGCGTCGTTATAGAACGAGACGAGATTGGGCCCCCATGCAAGAAACATCGGCGAAGGGCAGGCCAGCATGATCCCGAGCGTGGTGCGGAGCGACAGGGGCCACGTCTCGATCGGTCCCACATCCGTATTCCGCCAGTCATGAGCGGCAATCTTCGCGCCGACTGCACTTTGCGTCGAATTCAGGAAGGCGAGATCTGCAGGCTGCTGGGAAATCATGTTCGTTTCTTACGTGGCGCCAAGAGGGGTGCATGGGCAGAAGTGAAGCACAATAGCGCGGGATCAAGCATGTGCGATACGTGTCGGTCAATGAAATGGTTGCAAGGCCAGCCTTCCCGCCATGTGCGGCTTCTTTTCAAGCCTGTCCCGGGGCCCGACCTTCCACTTGCGCGGGCGCTTTCCTCGCAGGTCGCAGTTCACTTACCAGCACGCCGATGACGATAACGGCGCCGCCAAGCAGGGCCATCGGGCCAAGCCGTTCGCCTGCAATGCGGCCGATGATGCCGGCCCAGACCGGCTCCCCCGCATAGATGATCGTCGCGCGTGTGGGAGAAACGGTACGTTGCGCCCAGTTCATGACCAGCTGGATCAGCGTGCTGGCTGCGCCCAGCCCAATCACCGCGACAATCCATACCCATGAAAGCGCAGGAAGGGGTGCGCCCACAACCGGCATCGACGCGAATGCAAACAGTGCAACGGCCAGAAGCTGGACAACCGTTACGCGATTTGTATTCACCTGCGGCGCAAAATACCCGATCAGCATGATCTCGGCTGCGATGGACACCGTGGCGGCCAGCGTTGCGATCTCCCCTCTCGACATGGTCAGCCCTTCCGCGCCCCCGCCAGAGATGAGCAGGAGGCCGATAAACGCAAGGCTGATCCCGATCCAGCTGAACAGCCCCGGAGGCTTGCGGAACACTGCCCATTGGAACAAGGGAACAAGCGGCACATAAAGCGCGCTGAGAAAGGCCGACTTGCTGCTTTCGATGGTTTGAAGCCCATAGGCCTGCAAGCCATATCCACCAAAGATCGATGCACCGATGGCAAGGCCCGCGAACATCTCGAACCGGGTAAGGCCGGCCAGCTGACGCCAGCAGAAGGCCGCCGCCAGCACACCCGCGATCAGGAAGCGGAGGCCGACAAGAAACAGGGCCCCCGTCAGCTCCACCGCGATGTGCACCACGAGGAAACTTGCACCCCAGATGATGGTGATCCCGATCAGCGAAAGCTCGGGCAGGGGGATGGAGGAGGGGCGGCGAATGCGGATCATGATGCATCCCCACTAGGGGCAGGAAGATTGCCCTGCAAGGCTGATGATCCGCGGCATGATGGTTTGGGCGGCGAAGTCTTTTCTTGACTAAATCGATAAACCTTCATAGGCCGCATCATCGGGCATCACCTGCGCCATCTTTTCACGGACCTGCATCCATGACCCTTCGGCTTGTTATTTCCGCCTTCGCCTTCCTTGCAGCGCCTTCTGCTGCACTGGCCGATCCCATCACCCTTACCGACATCGCCGGGCGCGAGGTGACTGTCGATGCCCCGGCAAAGCGCATCATCTTGGGTGAAGGCCGGCAGATTTATCTTCTGGGCGTGCTGGAGCGTGAGGCGCCTTTCGCCCATGTGGTGGGTTGGCGCGAAGATCTGCTGCAGGCAGATCCCGACAACTATGCCGCCTATGCCGAGAAGTTCCCCGAGCTGAAGGATCTGCCCACATTTGGCGGCTTCAAGGACGGCACCTTCGATGTGGAACAGGCGGCCGCGCTGAATCCCGATCTTGTCCTGATGAACCTTGAAGCCAAGGCGGCAACCGAGGATGCAGGCTATGATGACAAGCTGGCCGAACTGGGCATTCCTATCGTCTATGTCGATTTCCGCGAAGATCCGATGGCAAACAGCGTCGAATCGATGCGCATCATGGGTCAGCTTACGGGGCAGGAAGATCGCGCCGGAGAATATGTCAGCTTCGTCAACGAGCAGATGGCCCGCGTGACGGACGTGCTGGCGCAGGCGGATTTCACCCGTCCCAACGTTTTCGTGGATCGCGCAGGCGGCTATTCCGACGATTGCTGCATGAGCTTTGGCGACGGAAACTTCGGCCAGTATGTCGAAATTGCCGGCGGCAATAATATCGCCAAGGACATCATTCCCGGCACCTTCGGCACGCTGAACCCCGAACAGATCATCGCATCCAATCCCGATCATGTCATCGTCACGGGCGGAAACTGGGACGCCTATGTGCCGGGCGGCGCGTGGGTCGGCCTTGGGCCGGGCGCGGACATGGATGCGGCACGCACCAAGCTGCAGGCCCTGACCGAGCGGACGGCCATGACGGGGATCAACGCCGTCAAGTCCGGCCAATTCCACGCCATCTGGCACCAGTTCTATGACAACCCCTATTACTTCGTCGCGGTGCAACAGCTTGCGAAGTGGCAGCACCCCGAACTGTTCGCCGATCTGGACCCCGAGGCGACGCTGAAGGAACTGCACGAGCGCTTCCTGCCCGTGCCCTATGAACCGGGTTACTGGGTGTCGCTGAATGACTGATGCAGTTGGGGCCGGAGAGGGGCGCGGATTCTACAGCGCCCTTGTGCTGCGCCGACAGTTGATCCTGATGGGGCTGGCGCTTGCGCTGGCCCTGAGTGTTTGTACGGATCTGGCGCTTGGCCCCGCAAGCTATAACCTTGGTCAGGTGATCGAAGGCCTGCTTTGGCCAGGTCAGGTCGAAGATCAGGTCCGCGTCATCCTTTGGGAAATCCGAATGCCTGTCGCCCTTATGGCGGTGGTGGTGGGGGCAAGCCTGTCGATTGCCGGCGTTCAGATGCAGACCATCCTGAACAACCCGCTTGCCAGTCCCTTCACCCTTGGGATTTCGGCCGGTGCGGGCTTTGGCGCTGCACTGGCGCTAGCCTTCGGCGTGGCGCTGGTTCCTTTTGCCGTTGATTACATCATCCCTGTCAATGCTTTCGTCATGGCCATGCTGACATCCCTTGCGATTTATGGGTTGAGCCTGAGACAGGGCGTAAGCAGCGAAACCATCGTTCTGCTTGGAATTGCGCTGGTGTTCATCTTCAACGCGCTGATGTCGCTGATCCAGTTCTTTGCCAGTCAGCAGGCCGTTGCTGCCGTCGTGTTCTGGACCATGGGCAGCCTGACCAAGGCAACCTGGCCGAAGCTGTGGATCGCGCTTGCCGTGTTGGCCGCTGCGGCCCCGCTGCTGGCCCGCCGGGGATGGCAGCTGACCGCCATGAGGTTGGGCGACGCCAAGGCCGAAAGCATGGGTGTACGCCCGCGCCGCCTGCGGCTTGAGGTGCTGGTGATTGTCAGTCTTCTGGCGGCGATCTCCGTATCCTTTGTCGGGACCATCGGCTTCATCGGCCTTGTCGGTCCGCATATTGCCCGGATGCTGCTGGGGGAAGATCAGCGATTCCTTCTGCCCGGGGCCGCGCTTTCAGGGGCGCTGATCCTGTCTGCCGGCTCCATCCTGTCGAAGATCATCATTCCGGGGACGATCATTCCCATCGGGATCGTAACCTCGTTGGTGGGGATCCCGTTCTTCCTTTACCTGATCCTCAATAGACGGGTTGCCACATGGTAAGTCTGACGCTCAACGCTGTTTCGGCCGCCTATGGGGGGCGCCAGGTTCTGTCGGGGGTGACGACGCCAACCTTGCCGGGCGGGCAACTGGTGGCGCTGCTTGGGCCAAACGGGGCAGGCAAATCCACGCTGTTCCGCCGCATCTTCGGGCTGCTGCGCGGCGGCGGGGAGGTTCGGGTGGAGGGGGCAACCGTTCCGCGGCCCCTTGCCTACATGCCGCAGGATAATGGCGCACGCCCGGTGATGACGGTTTACGAATCCATCCTGCTGGCGCGGATGCAGGGACGCGGCCTGCGTGTGACATCAAAAGATCATGTCGAGGTTGAGCGGATTCTTGATCTGCTGAACATCCGCGCCCTCCGGGGGCGCCATGTTGGCGATCTTTCGGGCGGCCAGCGCCAGATGGTGGGGGCGGCGCAAGCCTTGGTGCAAAACCCCGAGATCCTGCTGATGGATGAGCCGACTTCGGCGCTTGACCTGTCGCGGCAGATCGACCTTCTGGCTCTGCTGCACCGTTTGACGCGCGAACAGGGGCTGCTGATCGTTGTGGCAATGCACGATCTGGGTCATGCGCTGCGCTTTGCGGATGCTGTCATGGTGATTGGCGACGGCAGCCTCGTCGCCTGCGGCGCAACCGGAGATGTCGTGACGACGGACCTTCTGCGCGAGGTGTTCGATGTGGCGGCGCGGATCGAGCCTTGTTCGATGGGATCGCCGCAGCTGATCGTTGATGGAAGGGCAAATTGTCTGCGGGCGAATTGTCAGCAAATCCGCCGCTCGGCTTGAACACGGCTGCCGCGCGGATCACGCGCGGCGGAAGACGATTGTGTTGTTCATCCAGAAGTTCAGCCCGAAGGCCATGCCAATCCCCGCCACTTTCGCCAGAACCTCGGGAAGCCAGGTTGCCGCCAAGGTGGTCACGCCCGTGTTGACGGAAACGCCGACCAGTGCCAGCGCCATGAACATCACAAAGCGCCGCCAGGTCGATCCTGTTCGGAACACAACGGACGATGACAGCGTGAAGTTGTAAACTGCGGCGAAGGCAAAGCTTGCTGCTGCTGCGGCGGCAGTTCCATATCCTGCCTGTATCAGCAGGACGAAGCCGCCAAGATCGACAATGGCAGCCGAACCCCCGACAAACAGGTATCGCGCGAAACGCCCGCTCAGCGCATCTGAGCCGACAAGATGACGCAAGCGCGCCGTCATGCCAGCGCCCCGAACGATGCGAACGACCCAAAAGCATCGGGGCCTGCCGGGCGATCGGCCCTTATCAGGACATCGATACCGGCACGGCGCGCTGCCTCCCCGTCACGTTCGTCTCGATCGCCGATCAGGATCGTTTCTGCCGGCAGGGCATTGGTCACCTTCATCAGGTGATGCAATCCGTCCGGATGTGGTTTTTGCAGCGGTACGCCCGGACCACCCGCGAAGGCGATGGCATCCGCTTCCAGCCCCATTGCTTTCAGCTTTGCTTCAGCCGGATAATCGGACAGGACGCCGATGACCGTGCCCTGCGCCCGCAACCGCGCAAAAAGCTCTGCCACGCCGTCATAACGGCAGCGGCCCAGCAGCGGAAGCGGCCGCTGCTGCATCCAGTCGTTTACCAGCTCGCGGGCACGTGCAGGGTCCATCCGCCCCGCACGTGCCGCGGCGGCCAAAGCCTCGCTTTCGAAATCGGCGCTTTCCGCGTCGGCCGTTGCCTCTCGCGCATGGCGATAGGCCTTGAGCGCCTTCAGCGTGGAAACCCTGCCGGACAGGGCGATGTGGGACAGCAGGCGCATCGCCATCGCGCGGCGAAGCCGCGACTGATCGTAAAGCGTGCCGTCCACATCGAATATCACCAGCCGGCGGTCGCGCAGACGGTCGGCAAGCGAGGCGTCTGCCGGTTTCACTGGATCTCCTCCCGCACGGGAATCTCGATGAAGTGCTGGTCCGTCAGCGTCCCCAGAAGCGGAATATCCACGACCGAAGCGAAGATGAACAGGACGATCATCAGCGCGACAAGAACCATCATCCGGCGTGCCTTGAACAGGTGCTCCGGCTTGCGGGCAACCGAGTTTTCCTTCAGCGCCAGAACGAAATATTCAGCGAACAGGAAGGACAGGACCGGGAAAACCAGAACGTATTCAACCTTGTACTTGATCAGGAATACCGCAAGGAAGAAGCTGGAAAACAGTGCATAAAGCAGCGATGCGACCAGCAGGCGGCGCTCGGTGTAATAGCGGAATGACCGGCGATAGAGGCCCAGAAGCTCTTGCCCCTGATCGGCGACGATATCGCGGAATTCGGCAAGGCGCTTCGCATTCATAAGGAAGGCCCCTCCGAACCAATAGGACAGCAGGACGCTGATCGGCGGCAGCGAGGAGGGATCGACCATCGCCCAACCCAGCATCAGGCGCAGCGGGTTGTTGATGGACTCGGTCAGCACATCGCCAAAGACGACGTCCTTCGTGCGCAGCGGCTTCACGTTATAGGTGACGCCCGAAACGAGGAACAGGACGGCAATGACGAAGAATGTGCTGTTCAGCATCCATGCAAGACCAAGGCCCACGACGACAAGAACCGCATATTCGGCGTAAACAATCGAACCCGACAAAACCTTCTGGACCGCCGCCCGCTGCGACTTCTCCGGATGATACTTGTCAAACTCGCGGTCGAGCCACTCGTTGATGACATAGTTCGCCGATGCGAGAGCGATCGCCGACAGGAAGCCAATAAGAAGCGGCAGGAACGACAGTTCCGCATGTTCAGGCCGCAGCAGCAGCGCAAGAACAATCCCCGGTATGATGAACACGTGCTTCGTGACGTGGTCAAGCCGCGCGATGCGCAGATAATCAGATACTCGCGCGCGGGTATCGGGGAATTTCATATTGTCTACGGATGTCATGAGTACGTGGTCTCCCTCTCTCGGAGATGTAGCCGGCGATTTTGCAAGAAAGCGGCAATGGCGATGACGGCGATGACGGGGATCAGCCACGCCACGCGCGCCTGGAAACGGTCATAAGGTGAAGCGAGCACGCCGCAGATCACAGCATTCAGAAGAACACCCGTTAGGGTGACAGACAGCAGTTGCCGCAGGCCAGCGCTTTCCCTACCCGGGACGGGCCGCGTCGCCGCAAGGATAATCGCGGCCAGGCCAGCCAGAACCAGCGCCGCGTTGATCAGCGAGACGTCGCGATAAAGCCAGGACGCGTTGTAAAGACGGCCTTCACGGATTTTCCGGGCCAGCGAAACTTCGGACTTTTCAGCTGCGGCGCTTTCGCTGATGGAGCTGCGAATGGGGGTGGTGGCAAGGTCGATCATGCCGATCTGCCGCAGGCCGTCCTGCAGGGCCAGTTGCAAAACGCCTGCCGGATCGTGACGCAGCGTGGCGATCGCGAACGAGAGATCCTCCTCAGCAAGTTGTCGTCTGTATTCGCTGGGCCTCGAGAAGCCGAAGATGAAGGTCCGCCACTCCACCGGAAGATCATCGGCCTTTTCGCAGACGGCATATCCCGCTGCCGGACAGGCTTCACGTATGAAGGCCATGCCGGGGCCGCCATCCACAAGGTGCGCAGTCAGGAACGGGATGCCAAGCGTCGGATTGCCTGCAGCACGTTCCATCGCCATTCGCGCGCCGGTCCCTAGGGAAACCGTTGCCACGATAAGAACTGCAAGTTTTCCTATGGTGGCCCAGGGGATCACGCCAAGCCCGACAATGCGCCCCGCGATGCAAAGTGCGGTCAGCGCAGCAACAACGGCCAGATGCGATGAATGCGCGAGCGTCGCGAATAGGATGAAACCCCATAGGAAGAGGGCGTCAAGCCGCCGGAGCCTGCCATTCCCGGCGATGAGCACCGCCACAGCAAGGATGGCGATCGCGGACCAGACATCCGGCATCGCCGTCGACGCGAAGATGCCAAAGGTGGAAAAAAGGCCCAAACCCGCCATGGCTGCAAGGTAACCTGCACCGATCGTGCCCATGACCAGACGCCACGCGAAAGCGACAGTCAGCGCACTGCAATAGGCCTGCAGGATGACCCCGTTCCAGGGTGAGGGAAAGATGCCCGGTATGGCCAATAGAAGCCCGTAATAGACAGACCTTCCCGCTTCCGGCGTCCAACCTTCCTTTTGTACAGATCCCGCAAGTGTGCCGGAAACGCGCCCACTGCTGGCAAGATCCGCGGTCTGGATGTCCAATGCCGACTGCCCTGCAGGCCAAAGCTCGGCGATTGCGCGGCCGATCATCCGCCAGCCAGACTCACCATAATGGGCATAAACAAAGGCGTCGGGATAAAAGAATGGAACGCCATTGATCAGTGCATAGGCCAACAGCAGAAGTGCCGCAGGACATGCCATCAGATAGGAAGAAATACCCTGCGGACTCTTTACAGACAACATGTGGCCAATCGACTGACTAAAAAGCGAAACAACTGAGGGCAGGCAAACCGCTCCGTAGCTTCAGCTAGTTTCACATAATCTTGAGCTTCTGCAAGAGATTTGATGCAAAGCGGTCGCCGATGCACCAGCGCCTATCGAAGACCGCAGGGAAATATTTCACAATTTAAAGGCTATGGCTGTGAAAGCCGCGTAGATAAACTTTCGCTGTTCTCGCCAACGCGGGACAAGCGGATCCTGCAGACCTATGCAGATCAGGCGCCACGATCCGCGAACCACGCTACGAGAACGAAGGCAGTCCAAGGTTCATGCCGACAACGCCGGCAAGCAAGCTGTCTCCCAGAACATCCGGAAGCAGGCGGTCCAGAATCCGCCGGTCAATGCGGGAGGGTCTTCTATCAGCGAAGAGGGTGTTCTGCATGGCCGCGATCTGCCCCATCGCCACCTGGTCACTTTGAAGACCAGCAAACTCATACAGTTTCCGTGCGACGGCTACCGCGTCGTTGTCCACCTCGGCATAGGTGACGGTCATGAAGCGGTCAGACCCTTTCAGCCGCTCGTACGTGACTTCGTTCGTGTAGCGCCACCGCCACAGTTCGATTTCGATCAGGTCGGCATCGGTCAGGCGCGACAGGCGGTCGATGCGACCGCTCTGCCCGAAGTGTTCAAGGATCCTGCAGGCAGAGGGGAAGCGGTTCCGGAAATGCGCCTTGTCGGCATTTGGGACGAACCTGTTATACCACGAGTTGATGTACCCGACAGGTTCTCTGATATTAAGAACTATCCGAGCGGCAGGCGACATATCGTGATAGGCCAATCCCCAGGCTGGCGAGGAATTCAGCTTCAGCACCGGAACAGCCAGATCCAGCTTGCGGCGGTTCAGCATCGCGTCGGGGATTTCCCATTCCAGCGGATCATTCATCATGCCCGTTGCCGATAATGCCTGCCGAACCCGACGTTTTGACATCATCCACAATCCGGCCGAAGTCGCACCGCGAAAGAAATCCTTGCGCGTCATGTCGAACCTGTCCCGGAGGCTTCTTCGGGACATGCAACCCTGCAAGGCTCGCATAAGGTTGGTTCGGTCCGGTGAGGAAAGATCCTCCTCGAACAACGTTCCTCCGATTTTGGAAAAGCAGGTGCCGCTGATCTCGTTCACTTCACTGCGGCACACAGTTTCGGCGCTGCGGTCGAACATATCCAGAAGCCTGTTCGAACCCGATCTTCCTTTCCCGGTGATGATGACGAAGTTGTTCACACTCAATCCTGCGGTCGAAGATATTGTTATTCCGGCGCAGCCTTTTGCCAGCCCCAGTTCAATCGGTGGCGTCATTCCCATCCGCACCTACAGTCGAGGTTCGAACGACCGGCTGATAGCGCCTCTTCCAGTTACCGGACGGGTGACTTCGTTATCTGACCCTACGCCTGCCTTGGATCAGCCCCGTTGTTGAACCCGCGCGCGGGAGTCCACCGGCTCTGACCATTCATTTCAGATAGTTCCGGTCGTTTCTGGCAATACGGGCGGCGGCGGCATGTTCCAGTCGACGCAAGCGAAGCCTGCGCCCCAGACCGCGCAGGATAGGCGCCACCGGCCCGTGGCGACGAATAAGATGGCGCCAGACATAGGCGCGGTTCTGAAGCCAGAGGCGCCTTTTGTCTGCCGCGCTCAGATGCAATGGCGGCATGCCGCTGCGTTCATAGCCGCAACCCTCCCAGAATGATCCGGCGCGCGCTTCCACCAGCTGGACATCACGATCCGACATTTTCTTCCTCCACTGGAATACAAGGCCGGGATCGGGTGGCGCATAACTGGTTCTGGAGGGGTAGGAGAGCATGTCGTCGGTATAGGTTATACCAAGGAACTTGCAGATCTTGAGCAGTTCGCCTTTCGGGTCCGTGACAAGATCTTCATACCGTAGAACATGTTGCGGAACGTGCGGGTGATTGGAAGCGAATTCGCGCCATGATCTTTCCGTTTCCAGCCACGGGTCCAGCCCGTGAAACAGATTGCCCGCCCAGCCCATGCCGATCGAGGATCGCGCCACGTCACGCGGGTCGCGCAGCAGGCGTATCACCCTCAAAGAGGGCATAAGGTCAGCGCAAGCGGACAAGTGTCGGTGCAACATCAGCACCGGACGTCCTTGGCCATATCGTCCGATCTGCTGGACCATATCGCGCAAGGTCGCATCGCCCGCCAAGTGCTTCTTCATCTGGACCGGATTGTCCTGGTAAATCCGATCTGCTGCAAGCGCGGGAACATCATATCTCCAGGATCCTGCCCGCGCCTGAAGATGATCAAAAAGAAAATCGCTTTCGCCCGGCGCAATCAGCTCCGGATGACCATCCAGCATAAGACGGATCATAGTCGTGCCGCTTCTGAGCGGGCCATAAACAACCAAAGGCGCAACGCTTCTTCTGGTCGGTGCCAACTCCATATAGATCACTCCAAATATTCAGGTCTTGGGCCGCATTTCGTCCTTTGGCGGCCTCGGCGGAAAAAGATGCCGACGGATGGCGAAGGGGGATTGGATGACATGTTTATGGGAAAAGAAACCTGACGTTACGTTGCGACCCGGTTGGACTTAGCGGCCAGAAGCGAAAGGTGAAGGATAAATATCAGGAATGACATCTTCCCCGCGATGCCTTCGAACCGCGAAGGCCGCTTCACGGCAGGTGCGCCGGCGCGGGGGAAGCGTTTGCGAAGCCGGCGCGTCCGGCGTAACGTCGGTGATGGTGAGTGGGCTGATAGCCGCCATCATCGGGCCGCAGCTTGCGATCCTGACGCGCGAAAGCGTTCCGGACGTCGCTCTATGCCGGCAGCTTTCTAAGCCAGACGGTTCTGGCGCTGATTGCCCTGCCGGTGCTGGCGCTGCTGAATGCCCCTTCTTATCATTCGCAAGTTCAGTTCATGATGTCGGTGATCCTTGACGCCTCATTTCACCCAACCAGCCGAAACCGCCCGAAGCGAAGATCACGAGATCATCTTCGATCACTATGATCCTGAGGATGAGCGGCGCCGGGAATCGCTTTTGTCGCTGGGAAACGGGGTTTTGCATTGCCGCGCCTCGGCCCCGGAAGAAGGCGCGAACCATGCCCATTATCCCGGACTTTATCGTGCTGGCTGCTATTCGCGGCTAACGGGGCAGGTGGAAGGCACGGTCGTTTCCACGGACTCGCTTGCCAATCTGCCAAGCTGGCTTCATCTGGCCTTCCGGCTGGAGGGGGAGGACAACTGGCTGTCCTTCGATCTTGTGGAGCTACTTCGCTACCGCCAGAAACTTGACATGAAGGCGGCGCTGCTGACGCGGGAGGTGACGTTTCGTGACAGTCGGGGCCGCCGTACCGAATTAACTGAGGAGCGCTTCATCTCCATGGCGGCGGTTCATACGGGTGCGCTGCGGGTCAGCCTGCGCCCCCTGAACTGGTCCGGCCGGATCGAGATCCGCTCTGGCATCGCGTGCGATGTGGGAAACCATCTCGCAGTGGCAGAAGGCGGATACGATCCCCATGCCCTGAAGGCGGGCGCGTTAAGCCATGGTGAGGAAGATTGCCTTGTCGCATCCGTGCGCACGCTTGGCACGGATGTCGATGTGGCGGTTGCGGCGCGCCACCGGGTTTCCATCGGTCCGCGGCAGGTTGCACCCATGCCGAAGGTCGATCATGGCGCAACGCAGATTGCGCAATTCTGGAAGGCAGACCTGCAGCAGGGGGACGTCTTGCAGGTCGAAAAGGTCGGGGTGACATTCACCTCCCGCGATCACGCCATCGGGTCGGTTCCCCGTGCGGCAGTTTCCGCAGCCCGCAGTGCACCCGACTATGACGTTCTGCGCGGCGCGCACATGCGGGCCTGGACACAGCTTTGGGGCCGCTGCGCGATCGAGATAGAGAACGAGAACCTGTCCCGCGCGATCGCGCTTCACGGGTTCCACCTTCTGCAGACCGCGTCCCCCCATGCGTCGAACTCGGATGCGGGGCTGCCGTCGCGCGGCTGGCAAGAGGCATATCATGGCCACATCTTCTGGGATGAAACGTTGTCGCTGGCTTTCCTCAGCCTGCACCTCCCCGATGTTGTCCGTTCGATCCTGATCTACCGCTACCGGCGGCTGGACGCAGCCCGTGCGCTGGCTGCAAAGCGGGGGCTTGCCGGTGCGCTTTATCCATGGCGCAGCGGCACCATCGGGTTCGAGGAAACGCCCGAATTTCAGGTGAACCCTAGATCGGGCCGCTGGCACCGGGACGATACGCGCTTCCAGCTCCACATCGGTTCGGCCATTGCCCATAATATCTGGCGCTATTTCCTGTCCACGCGCGACATCAACTTCATGGCCGGTTACGGCACCGAGATGATGGTGGAGATCGCGCGTATGTGGGCCTCGCTGGCAAAGCCCCATCCGGACCATCCCCACCGCTTCACCATCCGCGGTGTGGTTGGCCCGGACGAATTCCATACCCGCTATCCGGATGCGGATGCGCCGGGCCTGAACGACGATACCTATACCAACATCATGGCGGCCTGGAGCCTGACGCTTGCGGCGAAGGCGCTGGACTGCCTGCCCGCCGATCACCGCGACGGTCTGGCCGCGCGGCTGAAGCTGGAGCGGAACGAGACCGCGCATTGGCAAACCGTCATCACCGGACTGCATCTGGTCCGGGATGAACAGGGGCTGTTCCTGCCCTTCGACAACTATGAAAAGCTGGCGCCTTTCGATCTGCAAAGGCACGAGCGGCAGCATCCGGGCGAACGACTTGACTGGTTTGTCGAGGCGCAGGGGCGGGACATCAACGGCTTGCAGGTCCAGAAGCAGGCAACCTTCGCCATGCTGGCCCACCTTCTGTCGCTGGATGAGCTGACAGAACTGCTGGAGCGGATGGGGCATCCGGCCACGGTCGACCAGATCCGGCAGACGATCACCACCGACCTTGCCCGCACGTCGCATGATTCCAGCCTGTCCAACCTTATCTATGCCGGGGCGCTGGCCCGCGTCGCACCCGAAACGTCGTGGAAGATGTTTCGCGATTCGCTTCATCCCGATGAAAAGGCGGGGCATTCCGGCACGGAGAAGGGCGTCCACCTTGGTGCGATGTCTGCCACGCTTGATATCGTGCAGCGCATCCAGCTTGGCATCCGTCCGGGGGAGGAGGCATTGATCGTCGATCCCGCCCCACACCCCCATCACGGCCGTATCCGGTCGCATGTGCTGTTCCGCTCCAACTCCATCGTGGTGGAGATGAAGGACGGGCGCATCCACATTCTGGCCTATGAAGGAAATCACAGCGCGGTGCCGCTTCTAGTTCTGGGCGTTCCGCATCGCCTGCCGCCGGGCAAGACCTATATCGCGCATCTGGATGCCCCAAGGAAGGAAGATGCCGATGCCACGGATCAAGGCGCTGCTTTTCGATCTTGACGGAACGCTGACGCATACCGACCCTATCCACCTGCGGGCCTTCCAGCAGCTCATGGCCGATGAAGGGCGATCCATGGACGAGGTGGCGTATCGCGAATACATCTCGGGCCGGTCCAACGCCGAAATCGGGCTTCGGCTGTTCCCCGAGCGTGAGGCCCATACCCATCCGCCCCTTCTGGCCCGCAAGGAGGCGCTGTTCCGCGAACTGGCCAAGGATCTGATCCCGCTTGCGGGCGCGCTGGAGCTTATGGACATGGCCCGCCAGAAAGGCATGGGGCTGGCACTTGTCACCAATGCGCCACGGGACAATGTCGATCACATGCTGTCAGCGATTGGCGCGGCGGGGCGCTTCGATACCATCGTCTATGGCGACGAGATGGAGCGGGCAAAGCCCGATCCGCTGCCCTATCTGACAGCGTTGCGAAGGTTGCAAATCCACGCGGCCGAAGCCCTCGCCTTCGAGGATTCCCCGCCCGGCATCCAGGCGGCCAAAGCCGCTGGAACCACCACCATCGGCATCGCGACGACCCGGAGCGAGGACGAACTTACGGCCTTGGGCGCAGATCTGGTCGTGGCCGATTTCACGGACGCGCGGGTTCTGGCGCTGCTTGCTTGACCGGCCTATTCCGCGTCAGCTTCCATCTCCTCCACGTCCGGTCCCTCATCGGCGGCCACACCAAGGCGCGCGGCAACATCGGGCGCGTAACGAAACAAGTCCTTCCGCAGTTTCAGCAGCGAAAGATCCTTTGTCTTCGCCTCCAGCATCACGTCGAATTCAAGACCGGCAGCGGTGCGCATGAACGTCGCAAATTCGAACGGGTTGGTGAAATCGGCATGGCCTGTCCAGACGGGGGGCAGCAGCACGGTCTTCGTGCGGGAGGTGGGCTTCACCACCCCCTTCGTGACCGCGCTGCCCTTTGCCGGTGCCGTCTTCAGCGCCTCGCGTTCCTTGTCGGTCACCTTTCGCTTGATCTCGCGCAGTTCGGTCCGCGGCGATGAGAAGTGGATCTTCGGCCTTACCCCTTTCGGCCAAGACCGGATGATGCGTTCCAGCGCGTCGCGAAGGTCCAGCCCCTCGGGGTTGAGACACCAGAAATGCTGGTAATCGAAGATCAGCGGAACGCCGCAGCGTTCATGAATCCAAAGAACATCGGCGGCGGAAAAGCGCAGGTCGTCATTCTCCAGCACAAGGCGGCGGCGGACGTGTTCGGGGCATTGCTCATACCCTTCGATCCAGCGGGCGCGGCTTGCCTCGTGGTCATTATAAACCCCGCCGACATGGGTCACCATGACCGCTTCCGGCCCCAGCCCCATCCGGTCCAGCATTTCCGCCTGAGAGCTGAGGTCCCATATGCTTTTCTTCGTCAGGGCCGGATCGGGGCTGTTCAGAAGCACGAATTGCGATGGATGGAAGGAAAGCCGTATGTCCAGTTCACGCGCCTTGCGGCCGATCGCGGCAAGTTCCGCATCGCTTTGCGCCACCATGTCGTGGAACTGCGGCATGTCGGGATGCGTGGCATAAGGCGCCAGATCCGAGGACATGCGGTACATGTCGATGCCCGCCTTCACCAGGTAATCAAGGATCGCGTCCAGATATTCCAGCGAGGTTTTCAGGTGCGGGCCTTGCTGCCAGCGGCGCGTATCGTTGCTTTTAAGATCGGCGCGCCCCATGACCTTGACGGGAAAGCCAAGCCGCAGTGGTCGAGTGTTCATGAGGGTACCTTTTCTTCGGGAAAGCCGATCCGCGCGGCAAAATCGTTCCAGTCATCTGGACGCAGCGCGCCGCCCGTTGCCTGTGCGTGGCCGCTGCCATATTCCGCACCGGCGCCGGGCGGGCGACGTTCCGCAAGAAACCCGATCAGGTTCGTGCCGGTGGACGTTCGGGCGGCAAAATGCACCCACCCCTCGCGATAGCCGGTGTTCACAGCCAGCACGATCTTGTCCTTCAGCCGCCCCCGCCAGCTTTGCGCGATCAGCGGATGGATCTGGCATGGGGAGGAGAAGCGGATCAGCGCAACGTCCCCCCGCACCTTCGGCGGCGTGCGCTTTGCGATATCAAGCTCTGCCGCGACCTCGGCCTTGGCCGCGCGAAGACGCTCCGTCTCGGGATGGCCACCTTTCAGAAGTTCCTTCGGCGAGGCGCAGCGGAGCAGAAGCGAAAGCGCCGGCCCCACATCCGCCGCAGCCGTTCGCCGGGGTGCATTGACCAGCGCAACCGCGTCGCGCAACGCCGTCTTGCCATAGAGTTTCTGCGCGTCCGCCAGTTCTGGGAATTCCCCATCCGCCATGTCGCCGATCAGGCCAAGCGCAGCCAGCCACAGAAGGTCATCCGCCGGACAGATCGCGCTGGCGCACCAGAACGCCAGAAGCGACGATGTCGGCTCCGGCTTCCACCCGTTTCCGGAAATGACGGTGGCATCGCCCGGCGTGCCGGTGGGGACGTGGTGATCGATCAGCACCGTCGGCAGGCCGGGGACGATCTTGCCTTCCCGCACCCCCAGATCTGTCACGATCAGGCCGGCAGGGCAACTATCCTCCAGTTCCTGCCGCAGGGCGGGAGACCACGGGTTTTCGCCCTTTCCCAGGATGCGGATATCGGCCGGCATGCCCGCACGGTGCAAAGCCTGCGAAAGGATCGCCGCTGCCGAAAGCCCGTCCGCATCGAAATGCCCTAGGATCAGCGGGCGGCGGTTCGGGTCAAACCGCTCCAGCGCCGTGCGAAAGGCGGGCCCCAATTCGGTCTTGTTCTGGATCCGGTGGCTGCACATGCCACCCCAACGGCGCAACTGCCCAAGCGGTTTCCAAAATGGAGGCCCGCAGTTTACTCTTCGCCGCCATTCCGCCGGGCAAGAACCGTGTCCGCCTGTGCCGCGGCGGTTGTCGCCCTGACAAGCATGTTGCGCAGCATGCTGACAGCGTCCTCGGCCTCGCCTTCCTCTTCCGCCTCTGTAAGCAGTTCATGCATCAGCGTCACGGTCTGTTTCGCGATGTCCGCGATCCGCGCCGCGTCTTCGGCTGAAAGCGTCTCGTCCCGCTCTGCCGCTTGCACAAGATCCACGATCTGCGTGACCGATGCCTGCATGTCTTCAAGATCGTCGCGTTCTTCAGGTGTCATCAGTGAAGGGCCCTTGAGGTTTGGAATTCAGCCGGAAGCAGGCCCCTCCTGTGTATGATATCCGTCTGCACCTGCCAACCCGAGGGCTTTGGCCGCAGAACCTCAAGATATTATCTTGACGTCGAGATATATGCGGCATATCAGCAGCCATGGATCAAGTGGATCGCATCTTGCAGCAGTGGGGCCGGGAACGGCCCGATCTTGACGTCGCACCGATGGGAACGCTCGGGCGGCTCAAACGGCTGGCCGATCATCTTTCGGAAGACCTTGCCTCCGGCTACAGGATGCATGATCTGACGCCAGCGGGTTTCGATGTTCTTGCAACCCTGCGACGGGCCGGAAAACCGTACGAGCTGAGCCCCTCCGCCCTGATCGCCTGGACAATGGTTGCCTCGGGCACGATGACGAACCGACTTGATCGACTGGAGGATGTGGGCCTGATCGAACGGCGGCGCAATCCTGAAGACGGGCGCGGATCGGTCGTTGCGCTCACAGCCCGCGGCCTTGCCCTGATTGACCGCGTCATCGAGGAGCATGTCGCCAACCAGCACCGCTTGCTGCAGGCGCTTGCCCCGGATCAACGCGCGCAGCTTGACGACTGCCTGCGCGTATGGCTGGGCATGTTTGAGCGGGTCGAGGCCCCGGACAGCGCCTGACGCGACCGCATGGGCAACGCCCTTTCCAACTCGAACGAAACAACAAGACGCGCAGGGAGTGCGCGCGGATCAATGAGGCTTTTCATGCACCGCCCCCCATTCCGGATGCTTCTTCCGGTCACCGTTGTTCTGGCTGGGCTTGCGCTGCGCCCGACGCTTGCCGCCATTGGCCCGCTGCTGGACGTGATCCAGAAGCAAACACATCTGTCCGATATCGCCGCAGGCCTGCTGACCACCTTGCCTGTGGCGCTGATGGGGCTTTGCATGTTCGCGACCGGCTGGCTTCGCAGGCTTCTGGGCGAACGTCACGGCATCGCCATCGGCATCGCGCTGGTTGCAGTCAGCAGCCTTGGCCGCTGGATCGGTCCGGACATGTTCACCCTTCTTGCGACGGCAGTGCTGAGTGGATTCGGGATCGCTTTGGTTCAGGCGCTGATGCCCCGCGTGATCCGGCGCAGGGCGGCAACGGATGCGGCAAGCCTCATGGGATTTTATTCCACGGCAATTATGGCGGGCGCCTTGTTGGCCAGTGCGGCAAGCCCGTGGGTGGCGCAGGTGGCAGGCTGGCCGGCGGCGCTTGGTATCTGGGCCGTTCCCGCAGCTCTTGCCGGTATCCTCTGGTGGTGGACCCTGTCCGAAGATCCCGTGGCCGCGCGCAACGCTGCGCCCTTGAAATTGCACCGCAAGTTGCGGGCGTGGCTGCTCATGGCGCTGTTCGGGCTTGGAACGGGCGCCTATACGCTGGTGCTGGCATGGCTTCCGCCCTTCTATCTTTCGCTTGGCTGGCGTGCCGAGGCTGCGGGGGGAATCCTCGCCGCCGTGACCCTGGCCGAGGTGGCCGCCGGCATCTCCGTCTCTGTCTGGATCGGCTGTTTCGTTGATCGTCGTCCGGCCTTGCTGGCGGCAACAGGCGCGTTGATCGTCGGGTTGATTTGCTTTGGCACGGCGCCACTGTTGCTTGCGTGGCCTGCCGCTGTGCTGACGGGGCTGGGGATTGGCGCGCTCTTCCCGCTTTCCTTGATCGTGGCGATGGATCACGGTCGCACCCCCGACGAGGCGGGCAGTATCGTCAGCTTCGTGCAGGGCGGTGGCTACATTCTTGCTGCCCTGCTTCCCCTTGTTGCCGGCATTACCCGCCAGCATCTTGCTGATCTAAGCTATGTGTGGTGGTTCATGGCCGCGCTTTGCCTTGCGCTTGGCTTTATCGCGATCTGCATGCGACCGGGATCGCGCCTCGGCAGTGCCGCAGAGGGCGAGACAACAGATTTTTGTTGCGAAAGCCGCCATTTGGGGAGATAAAGGTGAGTGAATCAGTAAACTAATGCCGCGCGGTGTCGCGGCGGTTCTCGCGCCAAGGCCCGTCCCCTCGTGCCCCAGCCAAGAGATCTCTTCGCCAGAGGACTCATGGCTCTCACATCCGATCAGATCCGCGCGCTTCGCAGCGAGAACCCGACTGCGCGGGCGCGCGATTTCGCCACCACCCATGGCATCGCCGAGGCGGAGCTGGTTGCCGCGCTTGGTCCACAGCGGATCAATCCCCATCCCGACCGGCTGTTCCCGCTGCTGGAAGAGTTAGGAGATGTCATGGCCCTGACCCGCAACAAAAGCGCCGTGTCCGAAATCATCGGAACCTATTCCAATTTTCAGTCTGGCCCCCACGCTTCCATGGTGACGGGGCCCCGGATCGACATGCGGATGTTCCCTACCCATTGGGTTCACGGCTTTGCGGTGACAGAGGGTGCGAAACGGTCGCTGCAGGTGTTCGATGCGGCGGGCGATGCGATCCACAAGGTGCATCTGCGAGAGGAGAGCAGCATCGCCGCTTTTGAGGCGCTGGTGGCCACGTTGCGGCTGCCCGATGCGCCGGTGACGCCGGAAGCCGGCGCACAGGTGGAACCGCCGCATGCCGATCCTGCGAGGGCAGAGGTTCTGCGCGCGGAATGGGACCGGATGACGGATACGCACCAGTTCGTCCGGATCACGCGCAAGCTGAAGATGAACCGCCTTGGTGCGTATCGGATCGTCGGTGCCCCGCGGGCCGTGCCGCTGCATCCGCTTGCAGTGACGGAGGTGCTGGAGCAGGCGGCGGCCCGAACGATCCCCGTGATGATCTTTGTCGGCAACCCTGGCTGCATCCAGATCCATGGCGGGCGGATCAGCAATATCCGCGCGACGGGCCCGTGGATCAACGTCCTTGATCCCGGTTTCGATCTGCATCTGCGGCAGGATCACGTCGCCGAGGCCTGGTGCGTGACGAAGCCCACGCAGCGTGGCCCTGCCATCTCTGTCGAGGCTTTTGATGCCAAGGGCCGGCTGATCGCGCAGATCTTTGGCGCCCGCAAGGATGCGCAGCCCGAAGCGTGGGCCGAACTTACATCTGCCCTGGCAGGGGTGGACGCGTGATCAGGCTGGCCTTTCTTCTGGCCTGCCTTGCCTTCCCTGCGGCGGCACAGGACCGAATCGTATCTTTGGGCGGTTCGGTTTCTGAAATCGTGGCAGCGCTTGGTGCAGCGGACCGGCTGGTTGCGCGCGATTCCACCACACTTTATCCGCCGGAGCTGATCGATCTGCCCGATGTCGGTTATATTCGCTCTCTTTCGCCCGAAGGTGTTCTTTCCGTCGGGCCGGACATTATCCTTGCCGAAGACGGCGCAGGGCCGGTGGAAGTCGTGGAAGCCCTGCAACAGGCGGGTGTGCCGTTCGTGTCCATCCCGGAAGACCCTTCGCCCGAAGGTGTGCTTGCGAAAATCCGTGCCGTTGCAGCCGCGCTGGACATGCCAGCGCAGGGCGAGGCGCTGGCCGCCGACGTGGCCGAAGCCTTCGCGGCGGTGCCGGAGCCAGAGGGGCAACCCCTGCGCGTGCTGTTCGTTCTGGCCCAACAAGGTGGGCGGCTGATGGTCGGCGGGCAGGGCACCGCAGCCGATGGGATCATCCGGCTGGCAGGGGGCATGAACGCGGCGACCGGCTTTTCCGGCTATAAACCCATGACGGACGAGGCGATCATTACGGCACAGCCCGACGCCATCCTGATGATGACCCGAGGCGAAAGCCATGCGCTGAGTGATGCCGACCTGCTTGCCCATCCTGCCTTGGCCGTTACACCTGCCGCGCAGATCCCTGTCATTCGCATGGATGGGCTGCTGCTTCTGGGATTTGGACCGCGCACGCCACAGGCCGCCCGCGATCTTCACGCCGCGATTTACGGTGGCTGATATGGTCGCGCTGAACCCTCCGATGCCGGGCGATCGCAGCCATCGTGCGCGCAGGCTGTTCCTGTGGCTTTCGGCATTGCTGGCCCTGGTGGCGGTGGTTTCCATCCAGACCGGTGCGTCGGGTGTGTCACTGGCGGGGCTTTGGGACGGGCAGGGACTGTCGCCGCGCGACAAGGTGATCCTGTGGGGTATCCGCCTGCCACGTCTCGTTATGTCCATGCTGGTGGGGGCGGCGCTGGCGGTTTCTGGCGCGGTGATGCAGGGCCTGTTCCGCAACCCCCTGGCCGATCCCGGCATCGTGGGTGTGGGCGCGGGGGCAAGCCTTGGCGCTGTGGTCGGGATCGTGCTGGGCGGCCTGCTGCCGGTTTGGGTTCTGCAGCAGGCCGGCGGGCAGTTGATCGGCCTGATGGCCTTTGCAGGAAGCACTGGTGTGACGCTGCTTCTGTATCGCGTGGCAACCCGAGGCGGGCGTACTTCCGTCGCGACGATGCTGCTGGCCGGGATCGCGATTGCCGCGCTGACAGGAGCGGTGACAGGGGTGCTGGTTTATCTGGCAGACGACCAGCAACTGCGCACGCTAACCTTCTGGGGCCTCGGGTCGCTTGCGGGGGCGACTTGGGGAAAGCTGGGGGCCGTTCTGCCCCTGATCCTGCCGCCGCTGCTGGCCGCGCCCTTGCTTGCACGCGGGCTGAACGGACTGGCACTGGGCGAGGCGGTCGCCGCCCATACCGGCCTGCCGGTGCAACGCATCAAGGCCGGCGCAATCCTGATTGTCGCGGCGGCCACGGGCGCATCAGTTGCCGTCGCTGGCGGGATCGGATTCATCGGGATCGTGGTGCCGCACCTTTTGCGCCTTTCCGTGGGGCCGGACCACCGCTGGCTGCTGCCCAATGCGGCGGTGCTGGGCGCCGCGCTTCTGACGCTCGCCGATATCGCGGCGCGGATGGTCGTTGCACCGGCAGAACTGCCCATCGGGATCGTGACGGCCCTTATCGGTGCACCGGTCTTCCTGTGGATCCTTCTGCAGCGCCGTGGAGTGGTGGACCTGTGATCCGTGCATCGAACCTGACTGTCCGCCTGCGCGACCGCGCGATCCTGCACGGCATTGACTTCTTCGCGCGGCTGGGAGAGGTGACGGCGATCGTCGGCCCCAACGGTTCGGGCAAGACGACGCTGATGCGGGCGCTGACCGGCGATCTGCCGGCCGAAGGGCAGATCGAGGTGGCCGGCCTGAACCCACGCACGGCAAAGCCGTGGCAGATGGCCGCGATCCGCGCCGTTCTGCCGCAAGCCACCCCCATGGCCTTTCCCTTCACGGTGCTGGAGGTGGTGCGCCTTGGCCTTCAGGCCGGCCTTGATGCGCGGCAACCGCACCTTGCCCTTGCCGCGCTGGCAAGGGTTGGGCTTCAGGGATACGAGGCCCGCTTTTATCAGGAGCTTTCGGGGGGCGAGCAGCAGCGCGTGCAGATCGCCCGGGTGCTGGCGCAGGTGAGCCGTCCGGGCGGGCGCTGGCTGATGCTGGACGAACCTGTCAGCAGTCTCGACATCGGCCACCAGCTTCAGATCATGGAACTGGCCGCAGATTTTGCGGCACAAGGCGGTGGCGTGATCGCCGTCATGCATGATCTGAACTTGACGGCCATGTTCGCCCAAAGCGTGGCGCTGCTGGCAGACGGGCGGCTGCTGGGGCAGGGGGCCCCGCGTCACGTCCTGACCGACCGCGCGCTTTCCGCCGCCTATCGCTGCCGGATCCGCGTCAACAAGACACCCGAAAGTGGGACGTGGCTTCTGCCGCATCTGGCCGAAAGCAACTGAACAACCGGCAGCCAGCCCCCCGCCAGCTTCCCCGAAAACGAAGAACCGAGGGAAACATGGTCAAACCATCCACACTCCGCACCGCCCTTTTGTGCGGCGCGGCATTTCTGCCGATGTCCGTTCGCGCGCAAGAGATGACGGCCTTGCCGGCCATCGTCGTTGACAGCAAGCGCGATGTTGCCACCGATACGGCCGTTCCGGTCACGCAGATCGACCAGCGGGAAATCGATGACCGGCAAGCCTCCACCATCGCGGAACTGATCGACAGCGTGCCGGGCGTGACGCTTATGAACGGCACTACGCCGGGCGGATCGGGCATCAACATCCGCGGCTTCGGAGCCACCGGCACCTATGGCACCGACCAGATGGTTCTGATCCAGGTGGATGGTGCAACCCAAGGGTCCGAGGAGCTGTATCGCATCGGCACCCAACTTTATACCGATCCCGCCCTTTATAAAGAGGTGGAGGTGCAGCGCGGAACCGTCGGAAGCTTCGAGTACGGATCGGGTGTGGTGGGCGGACTTGTTCGGCTGCAGACAAAGGATGCCTCTGATTTCACTGGCGGTGCATTGGGCTGGGCGGGCCGCCAAACGCTGGAACTCGGGACGAACGGTGACGGGATCACCTCCTCCTCCATTCTTGCATGGCAGCCGAGGCAGGATCTGGAGTTTCTTGCCCAATTTGTCTGGCGCACGCAGGACGAACAGAAAGACGGCGAGGGTGAGCCGACGGGCGCAGAAGGCTTCACGGATCCCAGCTATCTGCTGAAGGGCAAATATAGCTTCGGCGATCAGTCCGTCGCGCTGTCCTTCAACAACACCGAAACCACGGAACGGGATGTACCTTACGACCAGTTCGGCATTGGCCCGGGCTTTTTCGGGAACGTGGATCGCGATATTCGCAACCGCACCACGGTTCTGGCTTATGACTGGAACCCCGCCAGCCCGCTTTGGCATGTGAAGGCGAACCTGTCGCACGCCGATCAGCGCATTGACAGCAGCTATGTCGAGGGAAGCTCCCCCGGTGATATGGGGCGCAGCCTTGGCGATGCCGATCATCGCTATGAAACAACAAAGCTGACCGTGAAGAACAGCGCCTCCTTTGCCACTGGCACGGTGGCGCACGATCTGCGCGCCGGGGTGGAGGTGATCCACAAGAAGCGGAAGGAGGCATCCGCGGCCCCCGGCGGGACGGATGATCGCTTGGCGCTCTTCATCGTGGATGATGCAAGGCTGGGCAACTGGACCTTTAGCCCCGCGCTGCGTTACGAAACGCAGGATATGGAGCGTGCCTCGGGCGCGGCATCCTCTGCACCCACGGAATGTGATAACGACGCGGTGATGGGCGGACTCTCGATCCGCCATGGTTGGGGAAATGGCCTGTCGGCCTTCGTAAGCGGCGCCTATACCGAAACCCTGCCGATCCTTGATGACTTCGGCAACCTTGTCTTCATGCAGCAAAGCCAGAAGGCGCGGACATGGGAAATCGGCGCTGCCTATGAAACGCATGGGCTGGTGCAGGCGGGCGATGCCTTCCAGATCAAGGCGAACCTTTACCATACCGACCTTTGGGACGTGACCTCATACAGCGGTATCGACAAGGTCGAGACCCGGGGGATCGAGATTGAGGCGGCCTATTCGCTGGCCAACGGCTTTTATGCCGACCTGAACGCGAACATCGCCGAAGGGGATGCATCGGCAGACGGCACCAAAGGTTACTGGACGAACGCCGTAGCCGACCGTTTGCGCCTGACGCTGGGCCAGCGCCTGGGGGATGAACTGGATCTGAGCTGGGAAGCCGTGGCCAATGCCCGTTTCAACCGTGTGGCCAACATCTCTGATGAAACACCCGGCAGCGTGATCCACAACCTGCGCATCACCTATTCCCCGCGAGCCGGAATCGCCCGCGACGTCGAATTCCGTGTTGGGGTGGAGAATTTGTTCGACACTGACTATCGCCCGCGCCTTGCGACGCGCGATGCACCGGGACGCAACATCAAGTTCACGATCGCCAAGACATTCTGACCGGTGTTCCCAATGGCGGCGACCAAAGCCGCACACGCGCCGTCACCCATCGGGTGGCGTGACGCAAGTCATGATAATTGCCCTTTCACAGCCCCAAACAAATGGGGCTTATGAGATGCCCAACACACGGCTCTGCCCTTTTGCGTCACACGCGTCTTCTGGAGCATTTTCGCCTCCTCCAACTGGATTACTTCGGGGAGGACCCCTTTTCAGGGCAGGCCAGAACCTTCGTGCTGACGAGAAAGAGAATAGACGCCCGAAAAGCGGCGACGCGGCGCATCATGCAAGGGTAGAACCCCGCCATGTTGTTTGATCTTCCGGACCACCAGACTCTCTATGCTGCACTGCTGGCCCGCGACACGCGCTTCGACGGGCAGGCCTTCGTCTGCGTTTCCTCCACCGGCGTGTTCTGCCGGCTGACCTGTCCCGCGCGGAAGCCGAAGGCGGAGAACTGCACGTTCTTCGCCACAATCGGAGAGTGCATCGAGGCGGGTTATCGCGCGTGCAGACGCTGCCACCCGCTTCAGGCCGCCGCACTGGCTGATCCGACCATTGCGGCACTCCTTCGTGCGCTGGACGAACAGCCCGGCCTGCGTTGGTCCGAGGGTCACGTGGAACAGCTCGGCTTCGACCTTTCTACGGTGCGGCGCAGCTTCAAGCGGCAATTCGGCATGACGTTTCTGGAGATGGCCCGCCAGCGCCGCCTGCGCGAGGGCTTCGAGACGCTGGCCACGGGCGGCAAGGTCAGCACGGCCCAGCACGAGGCGAGCTTCGAGTCCGCCAGCGCCTTCCGCGCGGCCTTCGCGCGGCTTCTCGGCTGTGCACCTGCGGATCTGAGGGCGGGCCGGCTGCTGCGGGCGACGTGGATCCCGACCCCGCTGGGCGACATGATCGCCGTCAGCAGCCGCCGCCACCTTCACCTGCTGGAGTTTGTGGACCGCAAGGGGCTGCCCGCCGAACTGGCGCGACTGCAGGCCGGGTCGAAGGAAGGGATCGGGATCGGCTCCCTCCCGCCTTCCGAACAGGCGGCGGCGGAGCTGGCCGACTACTTCGCCGCCCGCTCGGACCGCTTCCGGACGCCGCTCGCCTTGGCCGGCAGTGCCTTCACGCAACAGGTTTGGGATGCGCTGCGCGAGATCCCGGCGGGCGAGACACGCAGCTATTCCGAGATTGCGCGGCAGGTCGGCCGTCCCTCGGCCGTGAGGGCGGTCGCGCGTGCCAATGGCGCCAACCAGATCGCGTTGATGATTCCGTGTCACCGCGTCATCGGCGCCGATGGCTCCCTCACCGGCTATGGCGGCGGCCTCTGGCGCAAGCAACGCCTGATCGAGATCGAGCGGCAGCTCAGGACAACAAAGAAGGAAACTTTCGCATGACATCACAGATAGACAAGGCCGAGCGGTTCCGTCGCCTGCATGCCCCGAACCACCCGCTTATCCTCTACAACATCTGGGATGCTGGCAGTGCGAAGGCGGTGGCCCGCGCCGGAGCGAAGGCCATTGCGACCGGAAGCTGGTCGGTGGCGGCAGCTCAGGGCTACGAGGACGGGGAGGAACTTCCTCTGGATGACGCGCTGGCGGTGGTTGGCAGGATCGTGCGGAGCGTGGAATGTCCTGTCACCGTGGACTTCGAGGGCGGGTATGCCGTCGATCCTGACACCGTAGGCCAGAACGTCCGCCGCCTACTGATGCTTGGAGTGATCGGCCTGAACTTCGAGGATCAGGTGGTGAATGCCCCCGGCCTCTACAGCATTGAAGATCAGGTGGAGCGGCTGCGCGCTGTTCGCGCCGCCGCCGACGCGTTGGGTATCCCCGCCTTCATCAACGCCCGCACGGACGTGTTCCTGAAGGCGGCACCCGATGTGGATCACGCTAGTCTTGTGGACGATGCCTTTGCCCGCGCCGCAGCCTATGCCCAAGCGGGCGCGGATGGGTTCTTCGTGCCGGGGCTGACGGACAAGGCGCTGATCCGCACCATCTGCGAGACGGTCGCGCTTCCGGTCAACGTTATGGCTGCAGATCCGCAGGGTATCGGCGACCTTGCAAACCTCGGCGTTTCACGCATCAGCTTCGGGCCCAATCCGTATATCAGATTGGCCGCCGTCCTAAAACGCGAAGCGGGTGCCTGTGTCTGAATGCGAGTGTAGGGCCAACGCGGAAGTTCGTCTCACAAACGGCAGCAAAGGGCTCTGAACTTCGAGGAGGCACGTTGCCGACCTGAGGATGCCAGCGCATGATATGCTGTCGCTGTCCCCGATCGGCACCACTATGACACCGAACGACGATCCATTCAGGTAACTGTGACTTAGGTACTGTGCCAACCATATTTCTCGTTGCTCGATTTTTCAGGCAAACCCTGTGACGCAAACAGGGCAAAGATCCTCCTGTAAGGGCGACTATCAAGAGTTATCCAAGCGGCGCCTTTTTCGGATCTAATCAAACATATCATATATGTACTACGATTGCCGCACAAATGGTATGATAAATATATTGACAGAACTGGCCTGAGATCGGCAGGATCAGACCGCGGTCGCGCCCAAGGGCCTGCCGCGGGACGGGCGAAATGCCCATGGGGAGGATACTGATGAAACATAAAAACATCCTGCTGGCAGGTGTCGCGACGCTGTGCGCGATGGCCGGCGCAGCCAGTGCCTGTGAAACCACCCTGCGATCCAGCGACACGCATCCGGACGGCTATCCCACCGTCGAAGCGGTGCGCGCGATGGGCGAGATGGTCAAAGAGCGGTCCGGCGGTCGCATCTGCATCGAAGTCTATCCCTCCTCGCAGCTGGGCGAAGAAAAGGACGCGATCGAACAAACGCAGTTCGGCGTGATCGACATGATCCGCGCCAGCTTCGGCACCTTTGACACCCTCATCCCGGAAACGCGCATTGTTTCGCTGCCTTACCTTTTCCGCGATGTGGATCACATGCACGCCGTGATGGATGGCGAAATCGGCGACGGCATTCTTGAATCGTTCGCCGCGCACGATCTGGTGGGGCTTGCCTTCTATGATGCGGGTGCCCGCAGCTTCTACAACTCGCAAAAGCCCATCTCCTCGATCGAGGATATGGAGGGCATGAAGTTCCGCGTCATCCAGTCGGACGTCTTCGTAGACATGGTCGATGCCCTTGGCGCCAACGCGACCCCGATGCCCTATGGCGAGGTATACTCCTCCATCCAGACAGGCATTCTGGACGGCGCCGAGAACAACTGGCCGTCCTACGACACATCGGGGCATTACGAGGTTGCGAAATACTTCACGCTGGACGAACACCTGATCGTGCCGGAGATCGTCGCGATGTCCAAATCGACATGGGATGGCCTTTCCGCCGAGGATCAGGAGATCATCCGCCAGGCCGCGCAGGATTCCGTTGCCGTGCAGCGTGATCTTTGGGCGAAGGCAGAGGCAGCATCGCGGGCGCGCGTGGAAGAGGCCGGGGTCGAGATCGTCGAAGGGATCGACAAGCAACCCTTCATCGACGCGATGGCACCCCTTTACGAAAAATACGTGACCACGCCCGAGGCGAAGGATCTGGTCCAGCGTATCCGGGATACCGAATGACAAGTTCGACTATGGAAGCTGGCGGCCTCAGGGCCGCCATGCTGCGCGTCGCCGGCGTGACGGAACGGCTTTCAACCATTGCCCTGTGGCTTGCCGGCACAGGACTTGTGCTGATGACAGCCTTTGTCTTTGCGCAGGTTGTCTGGCGTTACGTTCTGGGGTCTTCACTGCAATGGGCGGAACCCGGCTCTGTGATGATCATGGGCTGGTTCATCTTCCTGGGTGCAGCGGTGGGAATCCGGGAAGGTTATCACCTTTCCTTCGACGTGCTGCTTTATCTTGCCTCAGACCGTTTGCGGGCCGTGCTGTTCACGGTTTCCGACATCGTCGTAGGGGCGTTCGGCTTTGGAATGGCGTTCTATGGTGTCCAGCTTGCCGCCAAATCGGCAGGCAGCAGCATTCCGGGCATCGGTGTGTCGCGGATGTGGGATTTCGCCCCGGTCATCGGCGGGGGCGCGCTTCTGGTTATTTTCTGCGCCGAACGCATTGCACGGCGCGCAGCGGGACTTCCGACCCGGCGCTTCGGAGACGAGACGGTGGAGGAATAAGTGGAGCTTTGGATTCTTTTCGGCAGCTTCGTGCTGCTTTTGCTGATCGGTACGCCCGTGGCCTTCTGCCTGGGCGCCGCCAGCTTCTTCACCGTGCTTTACATGGGACTGCCGCCGGTGGTGGTGTTCCAACGGCTGAATTCGGGCATCTCGGTCTATGCGCTGATGGCGATTCCGTTCTTCATTTTTGCGGGCGATCTGATGGTGCGCGGGGATATCGCGCGGCGGCTGGTTGCACTGGCAGGGGGGCTGGTCGGGCACCTGCGGGGCGGGCTGGGGCAGGTCAACATCCTTGCCTCGGTGATGTTCGGGGGCGTTTCCGGTTCGGCGGCTGCGGATGCATCGGCCGTGGGTGGCCTGATGGTTCCGCAAATGAAGGCGCGTGGATACAGCGCCGACTATGCGGTCAACATCACGGTCGTCGGTTCCATCATCGCGTTGATGATCCCGCCGTCGCACAACATGATCATCTATTCGATCGCAGCCGGCGGGCGGCTTTCCATCGCTGATCTGTTCACCGCAGGGATCATTCCGGGCCTGTTGCTTGCCCTTTCGCTGATGGTGGCGGCATGGTTTGTGGCACGCCGTCGCGGCTATCCGACCGAGCCGTTCCCCGGCCTTCGCATTCTGGGCGTGATGTTCGTCTCGGCGCTGCCCGGCCTGCTGCTGATCGCGATCATCTTCGGCGGCGTCCGGTCGGGCATCTTCACCGCGTCCGAAAGCTCCAACATCGCTGTCGTTTATGCGCTTCTGGTGACGCTGCTGGTTTATCGCACATTGGGATGGGAAGATTTCAAGGAAGCCACCTTTGGCGCCGTCCGCACCACTGCGATGGTGTTGATGGTAATCGGCAGCGCGGCCTGCTTCGGCTGGCTTCTCGCTTTCCTGAAGGTGCCCACGTCGATGATCGCCTTCTTGCAGGGCATCTCGGACAATCCGCTGGTGATCCTGCTGCTGATCAACCTGACCCTGCTGGTGCTGGGCACGTTCATGGACATGTCGCCCCTGATCGTGATCACCACGCCGATCTTCCTGCCCGTGGCGCAGGCGTTCGGGGTCGATCCGGTGCATTTCGGGGTTATCCTGATCCTGAACCTCGGGATCGGCCTGTGCACGCCGCCGGTAGGATCCGTGCTGTTCGTCGGCTGTGCCGTGGGGCGCATCGGGATCGGCGAGGCCATGCGGTCCATCTGGCCGTTCTATGGCGCGGCCTGCATGACGCTGGTCCTTGTCACCTATATTCCGGCCCTGTCGCTCTGGTTGCCGGCACTTTTCCACTGACACGATCCGGCGGCGCTTCACGGCGCCGCCGCTGCCTTGTTCCTTGCACGGCACGTCGGGACACTTACATGAGGTACCCGACCCCCTGCGCAATGAAGTGGTGAACGTCCGGCCGGGCCGTGGCAGTCACGCTGCATGAAAGGAACGCTCATGAAAATCCTCGTGGTTCTTACCTCGCACGACCAGCTTGGCGATACCGGCAAGAAAACCGGTTTCTGGCTGGAGGAACTGGCCGCCCCCTACTATGTTTTCAAGGATGCCGGGGCAGAGGTCGTCCTTGCCTCGCCCCAGGGCGGGCAGCCGCCACTTGATCCCAAAAGCGCCGAACCCTCGTTCCAGACCGAACTGACGCGGCGCTTCGAGGCTGACGACGAAGCGAAGGCGCAGCTGGCCGCCACCGTAAGGCTTTCGTCGGTGAACCAGCAGGACTTCGATACCGTCTTTTATCCGGGTGGCCATGGCCCGCTGTGGGATCTGGCGGAGGATCAGCATTCCATCAAACTGATCGAGGATTTCATCGCGGCGGGCAAGCCTGTTGCGCTCGTGTGCCACGCGCCCGGCGTGCTGCGGCATGTGAAAACCCCCGAAGGCAAGCCGCTGGTCGACGGCAAGACCGTGACAGGCTTCACCAATACCGAGGAAGAGGCTGTCGAATTGACCGATGTCGTGCCGTTCCTTGTGGAAGATGAGCTGATCGCCAAGGGCGGTAAGTTCACCAAGGGCGAGGACTGGTCTTCCCATGTGGTGCAGGATGGGTTGCTGATCACCGGCCAGAATCCCGGTTCTTCGGAAGAGGCGGCAGAAAAGCTTCTGGCGGCGCTGAAAGCCTGAACCACCTCAGCCCTTGGCCTTCTGCGTGAACCAGTCGGCATAGGGCGTGTTACGGGCCATGCGCCGGTTCAGATCCGGCGCATCGTCCTTCCACCAGACGGGGCCCCGCTCTCCCAATGCGATCTTCGCCCGGTTCACGGCGGTATGGGCGGCGTCTTCTGCCTGTTGGTTGCCGCTGCTGCGGGCTGCTTTCACTGCGCGCCGCGCTGCCATCAGATTCTTCACAAGGCGCTCCCGTTCCGCGTCGGACAAATGCGGATTTGCCGCCCGCCAAAGCCGCCCGCGCACGATGATATAGCGTCCGTCAGGTGTTAGAAGCGGCATGGTCGCGCAGCATCTTGCGTTCATGTTCCGTTGGCAACGCCTCCACTGCCCGCTGGGTGGCCAGTGCGGCCTGCTGCAGAACCGCTGATCTGAAGCTGGTATCGCCCAGTCGGCCAAGTGCGGAAAGCGCCTTTTGCAGGCGCAGTTGTACTTCGATCTGGCCGGCGCCATCGCGGGCGATCAACATGAAGGCGTCCTCCAGCATCTCATCATCGCGCAGAACCGCAAGGAAGACGCGATCATGTTCCGGCTTCACAGCCTCGCGCGGGCGGTTTGCCCAGATGGTCAGCACGCGGGTCAGGCGCCCGATGACGTCAATCGCCGTGCCAGGATCGTTGACCGCGGGCGACAAGGCGCGCAGGGCGATCTCGCTCATCACGACAAGGCCGAAGCGCGGATCCTGATCGAAGCTGCGTTCCTCGCCGACGGTGAAAGCGGTACGCACAACCTGTTCCGCTTCGTCGTCGGGCGCGCGGCCCAGATAGGCCAGAACCGTGCCATGAAACACGAAGGCCCCTGGACGCAACGGTACGAATATGTCGATACCCTCCCGCTCTGCCAGATCCTGCAGGGCCGTCGTATCGACATGGCGCAGATAGCCGACCTCTTCGGCCTTTACGGGATAACGGTCCAGAAACGCGGCCGGCAGCGGACGGCAGCCAAGAAAGGGCTGCTCTATCCGGTTGTTCATCGCCGTGGTGGCGGCTTTTTCGACGCGTCCCGTTGTTTCCCCAACACGGCCAAGGCGGGTCAGATGGTCGATCCACCGCAGAAGCGATATGACAATCAGCCCGATGATCCCGACGGTGAAGAAGAAGAGCACAAGCCGGCCCCGTTCGCCATAAACGCCGGTGGGCAAAAGGATCAGGCCAACGATCGCGAACAGGAACGAGCCGATGAAGGCCGACAGCGCGTTCTGCGTCACCCGGTCCTCGATCAGAAGGGGGGTCGCGCGGGGCGTCACGTTGCTTGTCGCTGAACCATATGCCGCCGTCATGACGCTGAGCGAGAATGTCGTCACCGCCAGCATGCTGGAGGCGATGATGTTCAACAGGCTTTCGACCGCCTCGGCGGCGATCTGTCCGGGCAGATCCCACGGAATGAGTCTTTCAAGAACGGCTGCCAGTCCCGCCGTCAAGATCCCCAGCAGCCCGATCAGGCTGGTTCGCAACCAGATCCGTCGGCTTACCTGGGCAAGTATCCACCTCCATCGCGTCATTGGTCGGGCCTGCTGTTACCGGTCATCATGGCCCATGACATAGGCCGGAAAGCACGCTCCGCCTCTGTCGGGAAGCCAAACGCGAACCCTGCCGGTCAGATCAGTAACGAATAGCGGGTGTGCCGCCGTTCCCCTGTCCGTTTCAGCGCCCCAATCTCCACCAGGTCGCGAAGATCGCGGGTCGCGGTCGCCCGCGACGTGCCGGTGATCGAGATGTAGTTCTCGGCGCTGAGGCCGCCCTTGAAGCCTTCGGGGCCTTCGCGGAACATCCGCGCCACCACCTTCGCCTGACGTTCGTTCAGGCGCCCCCGGTGCAGGTCGTAGAACTTGGCCTTGGCGATGAAGAACGCAACGCGATCCAGTGTTGCCTGCTGGGCATCAAGGACCGTTTGCCCGAACCATACCAGCCAGTCAGTGACATCAAGGGTCCTCTGGTGCGTTTCAAGCTTGTCGTAATAGGTCTTGCGGTCACGTTCGATCGTGTAGGCCAGCGCAATCAGGCTGGGCTGGCCGATGTTCTGGGCCAGGGACTTTTCCGCAAGCGCCCGCCCGATGCGGCCATTGCCATCTTCGAAAGGATGGACGCTTTCGAACCACAAGTGGCCAAGCGCAGCACGCGTCAACGCTGGCAGGGGCGCAGGCCCGTTGGGGACAGTGCGGTTGAACCAGTCGATGAATACGCGCATTTCTGTCGGCACCTGCGCAGAGGGCGGGGCTTCGAAATGGACCGTTTGCCGATCGATACGGCCGGAAACGATCTGCATCGCCTCGTCATGCCGGCGGTAGGCGCCGATCGTCTCCAGCCCGCGGTCGTGCGACAAAAGCATGCCATGCCAGCGGCAAAGGGTCTGGCCCGAGAGGGGATCCGCAAATCCGGAATAGACGTCGGCCATCATCTCTGCGATGCCCTGTTCACGAGGCCGCGCGGGCGCATTGTCGGCTGCCAGTCCGAAGTGGCGCCGCAACGAGGATTGGACGCTTGATCGATCCAGAACTTCGCCCTCGATGGCACTTGTGCGCATCGCTTCCTCGCTCAGAAGGTCGATGCGCAGGCGGTTGCGGTCCTCCCCTGTCACATGGCGGACCGCGCCCAGTATTTCGCCCGAAGACATCAGGAATCGCTGTTCAAAAGGCGCTATCGCGGCGCTGTCATAGCGGAAGTTCGGCCAGCCGGCTTGTGTCCAGTTCCAAGGCATGAGTTATAGACGTCCTTTCTATAACTCAGATACCTCGAAATAATGATTTATGGAAGCTGGTCCAATCGCTCATCCGCAGTTCTGGACCGCCCTCGCAACATATGGACGTCGGCATCAGATCCTCGGCAAAACCAGTCTAACAGAGTTCCTACGCCTGCCGCGTCGCATCGACGAGATCACGATCATGTTTGGCATGCCGCATCACAAGCATCCGCGATTTGCGACCCGCAGCCAGAACGCGGGCGGGCACAGGGTGGAAATTCACATCTTTCAATTCCGGAAACAGCGCAAAGATCTCTTCGCGTGCAGCAGCCCCGACTGCCTTCAGCGCGACGCCGCCGGTGAACATCGTTTCCGTCTCGGCCCCGTTCGAGATGACAACCTGATGGTCGTCGCACAGAAAGTGGAAGTATTCGACCTTTGCCAGGTCGCTGGCAAGCTCGATCCCTTCCAGCCCCACAAGGTGTTTGGCCGCAAGCAGGACCTCTGGTGAGTTGAACATCCGCGCGGCGATCTTCGAACGGACAAGCACGCGATGCTGTTGCGAGACGATCAGATCTTGCACAGGAAGCCCGCCCCCCAAAGCACCCGCGCGGATGCGGACAGGAACCAGCCCCGGTGCCCGCATCATCCGGTCCTGGTCCACCGTTACGCTGCCGCACCACCGAATGGTCTGCAGGCCATTGCCGCGTGTCACAACCTCATCTCCGGCGCGAAGACGCTCCACGGGTACCGGTCCGCGTTTGGTTTCGATCAGTGTGCCGCGGCCGAAGCAGACGACCTGATCAAACGTTTGATCGTCAGACAGGACCACCGGGTCCGTGTCGGTCTCGGTCAGGAATACAGAAGCCCCATTCGCCACCGCTTGCACGGTAGGGCCGAGGCCCAGCGGCAATGCATCGGCCAGCTCGCTCAGCGGAACGTTCACGGGTTCAAGGGGGTCACCAAGCACTGTTCCCGTTACTGCCACATCCACATTGGCGTCATCCACCGGGGCTTCGGTGATGAAGTATACGTTGCCATCGCTGTCCTGATACAAATGGCCGGACAAATCCCCCACCGTGACCGCCAGTTCGGCACCGCTAAGGTTCAGGTTGAAATCGGCCGTCCCGAAGGTGGCTCCGCCAATGAAGGTGCCGGCTGGCGCAACCGGCGTGCCGGTCGAGGTTACGGGCTGCAGCGTATCGCCCGGCGCGACAGTTGCCGCGCCGTCCGTGGAAACGTCATAAAGATCGAATTGCACGGACTCTGTGGCCGTGAACAGGTTGAGCAGGTTCAGGTTCGTGCTGAGAGCAGGGTTCCCGGACGTGTCAATGCTGATCACACTGGATGGAAGCTGGGTTACGAACGGCATGATGAATATTCCTTGAGGATGACAACTCTGCGTCACGAATGGAAGAACGTTACCGCCTTATGGGCGCTGAGTCACTTTGATATCAACCACAGGTTGCATAATGCCGTTGCCAACCTCATCCACGCCTCTGTTCAACTCCGGTAGAAATTCATCATATTACCGGGCAGTGACGAAAGAAAATTCCAATGAATATTCTATGACATAGCCTATAGGATCGTTCCTTGCATCTAGGCGGTTCTTCACCATTCTGGTTTACAGGAGAACCCATAGGTTCTATCTACCCAACCGAAGGTTGTTTAGTCGCAAGATTATCTGGTAAAACTGTCCCCGTATTTACTTCGTGAACAAAGACTTGCGTCTACTCAACCATAAGCGTCATGCAAATATGGAAGAGCTGCGCATGGAAAGCACATCCCACCTGAACATCATCAACCTTCAGGTCATGGCGGAAGACCAGATTGCCATCGACCAGGCAAACGGAACCTACGAAGCCAATCTGCGGGCCGACAGCAAGTACTATCTGTGGCAAAGCGATTTCCAGACGATCCCCGTGGACATGGGCGACAACCCCGAGCTTTATGCGGAGCGGTTGCGCGATGCTCTGCCGGAGGTGACAACGCTGCGGCTTCCGTTCAACGTGAACAGCTTCAACGCCGATGGAAGCCTGCACCCCCAATATGAACGTTTCCTTGAGGCGGCCGCCAAGGAAGGGTTCAACTTCATCATGGTGCAGATGAACGGCCCTGCCCAAACCACGACCGCCAGCGGCCCCGGCGCATTGGCAGAGATGCGGGAGGCACTGACCGGCGAAATATATGACTCGATGGAGCAGGGCTGGAACCTGATGCTGGACTGGATGGATGCCCATCCAGCCGTCAGCGACGCCGTTTACGCGCATGAGATCGTGAACGAGCCGGCAGCTTACAACACGGCCACCTTCTATGCGAATCGGCGTGCCGAAGGCTTGCAGGAATTCGTTCCGCTTTACGCCCAGCACATGGTCCAGCTGGGGCAGATGATCGAAGAACGGTCGGGCGATGCCAAGATCATGGTCGGGGGCTGGAACTATTCAGCGCAGTTCCAGACGATGGACGATGTGATGATGGGGAACGGCAGCGCGCTGGATTACATCCGCGCGGGCCTTGGCGACAGCCTTGTGTGGTCGGCCCACCTGTATCCGGGCTGGCTTGGCACGACGGGACTGTCCGATCCCGACGATGTTCGCGCGGTGCTTGACCAGATCTACGCCCCGATCATGGAGGATGCCCTTATCCTCACCGAAACCAATGCGCAGGGCAACCAAGCCTATAACCTGAAATCCGACCGGCCGGAGGTGCAGGGTTTCACGCTGGCCTATGACTGGTTCGCGGATAACGGCGTGGCCATAAGCTGGTTCACCGGCAGCCAGTATGGCGAATCCAACCTTTCGCGGATTGATCCCGACGGCACGCTGCGGTTTGTCCAGCAAGCCAGCTATGGTGCTGCCATGGATGCCTTCACCCTTGGCGGTGAAGATGCAGCGCATTCGGGGGATGAGCTGGTGGAAATCCAGCTGATTCAAGGACGGCTGCGCAACCAGACCAATGATCCCGATTATGACGCCAGCAATGAATTCGATATCGCGCAATTTCTGGGGCTTGGCGTCGGTCATGGCGGCGATGACACGCTGGGTGGCAGCGCGATGGCCAACAACTTCCTTTATGGCGGAAGCGGAAATGACAGGGTGCGGGGCAACCTGCGAGACGACTTCCTTTACGGGCAGGACGGGAATGACACCGTCAATGGCGGCTCCAGTGGCCATGACCACCTGTTCGGCGGTCGCGGGGCCGACAGTATCATCGGCGGCGCCGGCATAAGCCAGATGTATGGCGGCGCCGGAGGGGACATCTTCGTGGCCCACCCGCGCGGCACGACGATCCTTGTCGACTTTTCCCCCTCGGAGGGAGATCTCCTGATCGTCAACGAAGCCGGATACACGGCTGCCGATCTTCGCGCCCAGGCACATTCAGTGGATTGGGATCAGCGGGGCCCGCGGGATCTTCACGTGGCCCTTCCCGGTGGGGGGGAGATCATCATCATCGGCATGGGGGATCGCCTGGACGAGGTGGCGAATTCCCTTCTTCCGGCAGAAGGCAACGCCGATCCCGTCGAACCCGTATCCGACGATGAGGTTCTGCAAGGCCGTCCGGGTACGGACATCCTTTACGGGGGCGCTGGCAACGACACCATCTATGGCGATCCCGTGGGCGGCGTTGGCGATGATCAACTTTTTGGAGGTGCCGGAAACGACATCATCTATGGGGGCGGGGCAGCTGACCGGCTGGAAGGCGGCGACAACAATGACGAGCTGTATGGCGGCGATGGCAACGACCTGCTTTACGGCGGCATGCACAACGACCTGCTGGAGGGCGGCGGAGGCAGTGACCGGCTTTATGGCGATAACGGGTCCGACATCCTGAACGGCGGCGTCGGCACGGACAAGCTTTATGGCGGGGGTGGTGGCGACAAGCTTGACGGCGGCGGTTCCAACGACCTGCTTTCGGGTGATGGCGGTAACGATTCCCTTTCCGGCGGGGCGGGCTTTGATACGCTTTATGGCGGGAACGGAAACGACGTCCTTTACGGGAACGAAGGCAATGATACGCTGTATGGTGACAGTCACAACGACACGCTTTATGGCGGCGGAAACACGGACAACTTGTATGGCGGTGCCGGCAATGACGTCCTGAACGGCGATATCGGCCAAGACAACCTTTACGGGGATAATGGTGACGACTTCCTTTACGGGGGGGACATGGCCGACAGGTTGTATGGCGGGGTCGGGAATGATCGCCTGTTTGGTGGTGCCGGAACCGACATCCTTTCCGGTGGATCGGGAGTCGATATCGCCGAAGGGGGCGGTGCCGCCGATACGTTCATCTTCAGCCTCGGGGATAACAGCCTGCGCATCACGGACTTCAACGCGCGACAAGGCGATGTGTTGCAAGTTGACTCCGCACTTGTGGGCGGTTCGACCTCGCTTGAAGCGGTTCAGTCGCGTGCCACCGTCACATCGACGGGCACCGTTATCACCTTCGAAAGCGGTGACACCGTCGTGATCGACAACTTCCGCGGCACACTGTCCGACGCTGTCCTTGATATCATCTGAACGAGGGTACCGTGATTGGCACCTGACAGGGCCTGCGGGTTTGCCAAACATGGCGAACCCGCAGACCTGATCACGTAGCGGGAAACCATGGCGGCAGCATGTCGCAGGGCCGGAGGTATCGGCTCTGCATCACGGACCGAAGGCACCGGTTCCGGCACGAAGGATTGACGTTCGTCCTGTGCAAAGCGCATCTTCGACGCCCCTCCGCTTCAAGCCGAAGAAACTGAGCAGCTGCAACTTCAAGCGGTCCCGTTCTTGGGGATAGGCACCATCCTGCTTGGCATTTCGGGTGGAGCTATGCAAACCTCAGGGAAGATCTCGAAACTTGCTGGATGGTAGGCCGGGAGACAGCCGCCGGTGAATGCAATCCGGATGATCGGCAAGACGACACACGCGAACTTTCTTCAGGAAGACTTCTATGCTTGGCGCGCGCGACCTAACATTCTTCTTCGTCATCGACCCACCTGCACTGCTTCTTGATAGCATCATCCTCGTGTGCACGGCGCGGGCCCACTTCCCTGAGACGCCGCTGCTTGCCTATTGCCCCGAAACGAAGCGGCATCTGGTTCCTGATTATATCATTGAGCTTTATGAGCATCTGAGCGTGGACATCCGGTTCATGCCGCCGGGTGACTTCGCGCCCCACTACAAGCATGGCAACAAGATCGTGGCGGCGTGCCAGCCGCGCACGTCGGAACATTCGGTTTTTCTGGACACCGATATCGCAATCGCCCGCACGTTCGACGTGAACGAGATCGCCCGCGCGGGAACCATCAGCGTTGTCACCGAGGGGCGTTTCACGTGGGGGAAGGACATCAGCTGGTGGGAAAAGGCTTACGCACATTTCGGCATGCCGCTGCCGGCTGAACGCGTCCTGCTAAGCCGCACCAAGCGCGAAAGCTTGCCCTACTTCAATGCAGGCATGATCAGCTTCCCAACCAAGTCATCATTCGCCGATGCCTGGATGGAAACCGCCCTTTCCCTTGATGCCGATGAAGAGATCCCTCAACGCCGTCCGTGGCTGGATCAGATCGCATTGCCCATCGCGATAAAACGCGCCGGCTTGGACATGCAGTCCCTGGACCAGATATACAATCTGTCCCTTACGCGGAACCTGAAGAAGCCGGAAGAAGTGGTTCAAGAGGTTGCGAAATTCGACGGTTGCGATGGCGCAATCCTGCACTTCCATCAGCCTAAATACCTGTATGGAACCAGATATGAGCGATCTGTGGATAGCTGCATCGCGAGATATACCATGTATGACAGCGTCAGCTCGCTTATGCATGAAGATCACAAGAGACAAGACAGGGCCGGATACGTCTGGACCACCATGAAGGCACTCAAGGCGAAGCAGAGATCGCCCGAAGAAGACGAACTTCTCAAAGCGATCAGGCTGGAGAAAGACAGCATCAAGGCGTTGAGGGCAGCCTCGAAAGTGGAAATCCTGGAGCAGCCCAAGTCAATCCTGAAGACAAGCGGTGCCGTTAAGGTTGCGATCGACTGAGTTCGCGTCGCAGCCACGCCAACATGTTGGCAGTTGGCGTGGCGCTGTGTGTCAGGCCGGACCGGCACCTTGTGTTGCCGTATGGACCGCATAAAGCGACTGGCTCGCCGTCATGAACAGTTGGTTGCGCTTCGGGCCTCCGAAACACAGGTTGCCGCACACCTCTGGCAGGCGGATGCGGCCAAGCAGCTTACCCTCGGGCGACCAGCAGGTCACGCCGTTATACCCCACGTTTCGCCCGGCATTGGATGAGGACCAGACATTGCCATAAACGTCGACGGCCAAGCCGTCCGGCCCGCACTTCACCCCGTCAACGACGCAGTCGGTGAAGATGCGCCCGTTCGTTGCCTTGCCATCGGCAACGTCGAACACGAAGATCACGCCCTCGCCGCCGGGGCCCTGATCGCCCGGCCCCTTTCCGGTCGATGCGATGTAAAGCCGGTCCTCGTTCGGGGAGAAGGCAAGCCCGTTGGGATCGGGGACAGTCCCCTCGTCGACAACCTGCGTGACAACACCATCGGCATCCACGCGATAGGTGGCGGTGGGCAATTCGCGCTGCAAGGTGCCGATCTCGGGCGGTTGGCCAAGCCGGTTGTTGATCAGCCCGTCAGGATTGGTTGGCCCGCCGGGCGCGCCCACGGCCCCTTCGTAAAGCTGGCCGCCATAGGGCGGATCGGTGAACCAGTAGCTGCCATCGGTATGGGCCACGACATCGTTCGGAGAGTTGAGGGGTTTTCCCTCGAAGGCATCCGCGATGATCGTCACCGAACCATCAAGTTCATACCGGACAACGCGGCGGGTCAGATGCTCGCAGGAAAGCTGGCGCCCCTGATGATCGAAGCTGTTCCCGTTGGAATTGTTGGAAGGCAGCCGGAACGTGCTGACATGCCCGTCCTCGCTAAGATAGCGAAGCTGACGGTTGTTCGGAATGTCCGACCATACAAGGTACTTGCCCACCCCGTTCCACGCCGGCCCTTCCGCCCAAAGAGCGCCCGTCCAAAGCCGCTGGATAGGTGCATTGGGCTGTGCAAGGGCATCGAATGCCGGATCGACGGTGATGACGTCAGGGTCAGAGAAGTAAACGTTGGGCGCGCCTTCGGGCCCGAAATCGCGCGGCGGGTTGGTGATCGTCGAAGGTGGCTCTGCCCGGGCGGCCGTGGTCGATTCCTGCGCATTGGCCGCGCTGAAGGCCAGCCCTGCGGTACCCGCACTGATCGCCCCGATTGCCTCCCGCCGGGACAGTCCGTGCATGAAACGTCTTGTCATGGTTTCCTCCCTTGCGCCGGCTTGGCGCCAGCCAAGCCTACATGGTTGAAAATCGACCTGTCCAAGATTCGCATGCGCCGGATGATGCGGTATTCCCCGAACGGCGGCTTGCTTTTCCTGACAGGCACCGGCGATCTGGTGCTGGCGGCCGGGCTGGTTTACGCAGGGGTATGAAAATTCACGGGCCAGTTCTTTTCCTTGATGATGCGACTCCGGACGGGCTGCATCTTGCCGCGTTGTTCATTGCGCCGAAGGGCCAGCGGCCCCCTCCGGTGGAAACGGCTGCCCGGTCCAGTCCGGCGGTTGCAATTGCCGAATATGACACGATGACGGTCTACCGCGCCCGTTTCCTGCTTGGGAACGAAGGCGAATACCGCTGGAACGGCACCACCTTTGCTGTCCAGACCGGCACGTCCGACCAGATGCGCATCGCCTATGTTTCCTGCAACGGCGAAGAGATCGGCGATCTGCATCGTGAAGGGTCCGAACGTAACGCGATGTGGGCGCGCTTGTGCAGGGATCACGCAGCACAACCTTTTTCGATCCTGCTGCACGGCGGCGATCAAGTTTATGCGGACGAAGCGACGGATGGTCATGCCCTGACCGCAGATTGGCCGGGCATGCCGGCGGAGACGCCTTCACC
This sequence comes from Falsirhodobacter deserti, assembly GCF_004015795.1. Taxonomy (GTDB): domain Bacteria; phylum Pseudomonadota; class Alphaproteobacteria; order Rhodobacterales; family Rhodobacteraceae; genus Falsirhodobacter; species Falsirhodobacter deserti. The sequence continues at coordinate 126,664 of NZ_ML137220.1, forward strand.
CGAAGCGCTGGCCGACCTGCGGCATCATCTGCGAGAGCGATTTTTGCAACGCTATGTCGCCCTCTACGCTTCGCCGGAATTCGCATGGGCCGTGGCGCGCATCCCGTCCCTGATGCAGTGGGACGATCACGACATCTGCGATGGGTGGGGCTCTCTTCAGCGCGAGGCGACGGATTCAGCCATTGGACAGGCGCTTTTCGCTGCGGCGCGGGAGGCTTTTCTGGTGTTTCAGGCCGCCGCCGCCGAGGGCGATCTGCCCCCGCGTTTTGCCGATCCGGCGGGCGGGCATCTTGGGTGGAGCATCCGCATTCCGAAGCTGCGCCTGCTGGCGCCGGATCTGCGATCCGAACGCACCCGGCGTCGCATCATGGGGCGGGGCGGTTGGGCTTTTCTTGACGGGCAGGAAGAACCCGGACCGGATGAACGCTGCGTTGTGATGTCAAGCGTGCCCCTGCTTGGGCCGCGCCTTTCGCTTCTGGAAACGCTGATGATACTGGTTCCGCAGATGCAGCGGTTCGAGGATGACCTGCGCGACCAGTGGCAAAGCCACGCACATCGGGACGAATGGCAGCGAATGCTGCGCCTCATGGTTCGGCTGGGGGGCAACGGGCGCAATGTGGTTGCGCTGTCGGGCGAGATTCACTTGGCCACCCGGGCAGAGATGGGCATGGACGGCGGCGTGCTGCTGCACCAACTGGTTGCGTCGGGCATTTCGCACCGTCCACCGCCGAAGGCTTGGGCCCGCTTCCTTGGGCTTCTCTCAAGCATTGGTGATGCGCCACTTCCCGGCCGCCCGATCCGGATGCAGCGCATTCCGGGCCAGAAGGGGCGCTATGTGGCAGAACGCAACTACCTGACCCTGTGCAGGGAAGGGGATACGTGGCGGGCGCAGTGGGAGTTCGAGAACAGCGGCACATCACCCGCGCTTGACCTTTGACGGCATGTAAAGCACACGCCTGCGAGGCCGGCGCTTGTTTCAAAGATCATAGAATTGCGTGGCCGAGCCGCCAAATACCTTTGCATGATCCCCCGGCGCCACGATCTGTTGCGCCACCGCCAGCCACCTTTCATAGTTGCCCGCAAGGTTCAGCACCGGCCAGTCGCTGCCCCACATCACGCGGTTCGCCCCGAACGCGCCGATGACGTGATCGGCCACGGGGCGCAAAGAATCGGCGGACCAGTCGCGGCCGCATTCATTCGCAAGGCCCGAGAGCTTGCAGAAGATCTGTGGATGCACGGCAAGGGACGCGATCCCGCTCCTCCACGCGTCGGTGATCGGGAAAACTGGCTTGGCGCAATGGTCCACCACGATCGGCAGGGCTGGGATCAGGCGCGCCAGCCGGTCGATGACGGGAAGGTGGCGCGGGGTGATCAGCGCATCCATCCGCAGGCCGCGCGCCGCCACCTTGCGCAAGCCTTCGATGACCCGCTCTCGCAACACCCAGGCTGTATCGGCAATGTCCTGCAACATCGGGCGGATGCCCCGCAGGGCCGGATGGCCGATCCGTTGCAGTTGCGCATCCACGTCGCCCTCCAGATCGATCCAGCCAACAACGCCGCGCACCAGCGGAGTGCGGTCGGCAATCTCTAGCAGGAACAGCGTCTCCTCCACGGTTGGCGCGGCCTGCACCAGAACAGTGCCGTCGATCCCGCCCTTTTCGGCCAGCGGGTGCAGGTCGGCGGGCAGGTGGTCACGCCGGATCGCTGCAACGCTGTCATCCATCCAGCCGTAGTCGCCCCGCGAGATACGCCAGAAGTGCTGATGTGCATCTATCATCGCTTGCCACACTGGATGTTCCAAATAATAATGAACCGTATGAAGAAGGGGTTCGGGATGTCAATCATCAGGCGAAACCGTATCGGGCAGACGGATGTGACGGTTACCGAAATTTCGTTCGGCGGGGCGAGCATCGGGAACCTGTATCGCGAGGCCTCGGATGCGGCGGCAGAGGACGTACTGGAGACGGCCTGGAGGGCTGGCATCCGTTACTTCGACACCGCCCCGCATTACGGGCGCGGGCTGTCGGAACAGCGGCTTGGGCGCTTCCTGAAGGGGCGGGACGGTTTCACACTTTCCACCAAGGTAGGGCGGGTCCTTTCGCCCGCACGGGCCCCGATTGCCGAGGCGGATCACTATATCAACCCGTTGCAGAACGATGTCCGCTACGACTATTCCGGCGACGGGATCGAGGAGAGCTTCGAGCAGAGCCTTGACCGGCTGGGCGTCAGCCATGTCGATATTCTTTACGTTCATGATCTGGGCGCCGTCACCCACGGTGCCAACCACGCGGCACATCTGGAGGCGTTTCTTGGCTCCGGCCATGACCGCCTGATGCGGCTGAAGCGGGCGGGGCGGATCGGCGCGTTCGGGCTGGGCGTCAACGAATGCGGGATTTGCCTGCAGGTGATGGACCACGCGCCGCTGGACGTGATCCTTCTGGCGGGCAGGCTGACCCTGCTGGACCGGTCGGCCGAGGCGGAACTGGTGCCGCGCTGCCGCAAGGCGGGGACAAGCCTTGTGCTTGGGGGCATCTTCAATTCCGGCATCCTTGCAACGGGGCCGGTGGCGGGGGCAACCTATGACTACGCCCCGGCGCCGCAGGATGTGCTGGACCGCGTTGCCGCCTTGCAGGCCGCGGCGGGAGCGGTCCCGCTGGCCACTGCCGCGCTTCGCTTCGCGCATCAGCATCCTGCAGCGGCATCGGTCCTGCTTGGCACGGCGGATGCCGGCATGTTGCGGCGCAATCTTGCCGCCCTGTCAGCCGAGGGCGTGATGCCGCAAGGATGACAGCAGCGTCGACTTGGAGGTTCGCAGGTGCTGGCGCGCCGCCTCGCAGGCGCGGGGGGCGTCGCGGGCCTCCAATGCGTCGATCACGGCCAGATGTTCGTTGATGGCGGCAAGGTTCCGGTCCATCTCGTGCGTTTTGTCCCACATGTAATGATAGTGGAATATCAACGATATGACCTTCTGCGATTCCGCCATGAAGCGGTTGCGGACGACGGAGTTGATCGCCTCGTGGAACGCTTCGTCCAGCTTGGAAAATTCATGGAAATCGGTGGCGATACGGTCGGCCAGCGCCAGATGCGCCGCCCGCAGCTCGGCCAGCCGCTGCCAGACCGGATGATCCACCGGCGCCTCTGCCACCTTGGCAATGGCGTCAAGCTCCAGGATCAGGCGGAAATCCGAAAGCTCGATCGCGAAATCCTTGGTAAAGCCGCGCAGTATCCAGCCGCCGCGGGGCCGGCGTGCAACAAGCCCGAACCGGCTGAGGCTGGCAAGAAACTCCTTCAGGTCGTGCGGGGCCACATCGAAGGTGCGGGCAAGTTCCGCAACCGAAAGTGGCGTATCGGCGGGCACGTCGAAGCGCAGCACCCAGTCCAGAAACCGCTTTTCCAACTGGTCCCGCCCGCCGGACGTGTCGGGCAGGGCGATCCGGTCGGCGGTGAGGGGCGCGCGCAGAAGATGCTTGGCGCGCCCGTCCCATGCAACGATGCCAAGATCGGCCATCCTTGTCAGGCAGCGGCGCACGACGGTGCGGCTGACGCCAGCAGCCTCGCTCAGCGTGGCCTCGGCAGGAAGTTCGGCACCTGCAGGCATCGTGGCGCAGAAATCCAGCAAGTGGTTGAACGCTTCGCGAAAGCGGGTGTCGCTGCGTGCCATGATCTTCCCCTGCCTGACCTTCCGTCCAGAATTATTAAACACCATTGACAGGTGCAAGCCACCTGCTCAATGTATTTAATAATTTGATTCAGTCGGTCTGGGGGGAGCGGTGTCGGATGCAAGGATCTCGTGGGATGATCGGCGGGGGCGCAGGTTCGTGATCGGCCGCGACCAGATGCACCGCGCTTCGGCGCTGCTGACGCTGATGCTGCTGATCCTTGGCTTCGCGATGGCCAGCCCGGCCTTCTTTTCGGTGAACAACGGGCTGACGATCCTGCTGCAAACTTCCGTCATCGGGCTTCTGGGGATCGGGCTGACGCTGGTGATCATCACAGGCGGCATTGACCTGTCGGTGGGTTCGGTCCTTGCGCTTTCTGGCGTCGTGTCGGCGATGAGCGTGAAGGCAGGCCTGCCCGTGATGCCCGCGATGTGCGTGGGCATCATCGCGGGGGCGGCCTGCGGTGCGTTCAACGGGGTGGTGATCACCCGGCTGCGCATCCCGCCTTTCGTGGCCACGCTGGGCATGATGCTGATCGCGCGTGGCGTGGCGCTGCAACTGACTGGCGCGGCCCCCATTTCGCAGCTGGGCGAGGGGTTCGGCTGGCTGGGCAACGGCGCCCTCTTCCGCATGGTGGAGATGCAGCCGAACGGCTTTCCGCGTGTCATCTTTCCCGGCGTTCCCTATCCTGCGATCCTGCTGCTGGTCGTTGCCATCGCAGCGACCTACCTGCTGCGCCGCCGCAGGATCGGGCGGCACCTTTACGCCACGGGATCGAACGAGGAAGCGGCCCGCCTGTCCGGCGTTAAGGTCGATTGGACCAAGATGTATGCCTATACGATGTCGGGTGCGCTGGCGGGGCTGGCCGGCAACGTGCTGATGTCGCGCCTTGTGACGGCCCAGCCAAGCGAGGGCGTGATGTACGAACTCGACGCCATCGCGGCGGCGGTGATCGGGGGGGCTTCCTTGTCCGGGGGGGTGGGCACCATCTCGGGCACGATGATCGGGGCGTTCATCATCGGCATCCTGCGCAATGGGCTGAACATGGCCGGCGTGTCGGCCTTCATCCAGCAGATCGTCATCGGCCTTGTCGTCATCGGCGCCGTCTGGATCGACCAGGTTCGCAACCGGCGCTGAACATAACAAAGGGGAGGATTACCATGAAACATCTGAAGACGCTTCTGGCCGTCTCGGCCATCGCGCTGACCGCGGGAGCCGCCCATGCGGGGGAAATCGCGGTCATCGTGAAGACCACGAACTCCAACTTCTGGCAGAACGTGAACAAGGGCGCGCAGGCCGCGATCGACGGTCAGTCGGAACACACGCTCAGCTTCGACGGGCCGGCATCGGAAAGCGCCGTCGCCGATCAGGTCAGCCTTGTGGAAAACGCGATCAACCGCGGCGTCGCGGGCATCGTGCTGGCCCCCTCCGATCCGGAGGCGCTGATCCCCGTGGTCCGCCGCGCGTTTGAAAGCGCGATCCCGGTTGTCATCATCGACAGTGCGTTGGGCGAAGGCGGCAAGGGCAGCTATCAGGCGTTTCTGTCCACCGACAATTGCGCTGCGGGCGAACAGGTCGCAAAGCGCATGATCGACGAGGCTGGCACCACCGGCAAGGTCGGCATCATGTCCTATGTCGCGGGTGTGGGATCGGAAATCGGGCGCGTCGGCTGCTTCACAGAATATCTGACCGCCAATTCGGATCTGGAGGTGGTGGGCCCGCTTTATTCGCAAAGCCAGATGGCGAATGCGCTGAACCAGACGACCGACATGCTGGCCTCGAACCCCGATCTGGTGGGCATCTTCGGGGCGAATGAACCCACCGCCGTGGGCATGGGCCGCGCGATCATGCAGGCTGGCAAGGCGGGGCAGCTTGTCGCGCTTGGCTTTGATGGCAACGCCGATCTGCAGCAGTTCGTGCGCGACGGCGTGCTGACGGCGACGGCAGTGCAAGGGTCCTTTGCGATGGGCGAACAGGGCGTCCAAACCGTGATGGACATCCTGAACGGCGAAACGGTGGAAAGCTTCATCAACACCGGCGTCGTGATGGTGGACCAGTCCAACGTGGATTCCGCCGAAGCGCAGAACGTTCTTTACTGATCCCCGCGAACAGGAGCCCGCCATGTCGCAACAGCCGCTGGTCGAGATGATCGACATCGAAAAGCACTTCGGCGGGATCCGCGCGGTGGAGCATGTCTCCATCGACCTTTATCCGGGCGAGGTGGTGGGCCTTCTGGGCCATAACGGCGCGGGCAAATCCTGTCTGATGCGCATCCTGGCCGGTGCGATGATCCCCAGCAGCGGGGAGATCCGCGTCGGTGGCACCCCCGTTCGCTTCGGCACCCCCATCGATGCCCGCGACCACGGGATCGAGACGATCTATCAGACGCTGGCACTGGCCGATCATCTGGACGCGCCCGCCAACCTGTTTCTGGGGCGGGAGCTGCGGACCCGCTTCGGCAATCTTGACGAGGCCCGCATGCTGCGCGCCGCGCGCGAGGTGCTGGCGCGTCTGAACCCCAACTTCCGCAACCTGCGCGATCCGGTGTCCAGCCTGTCGGGCGGGCAGCGGCAGGTCATCGCCATCGCGCGGGCGATCTATTTCGACACGAAGGTGCTGATCATGGACGAACCGACGGCGGCGCTTGGTCCGTCGGAAACGGCGATGGTCGCGGACCTGATCCGCAAGCTGCGCGCAGACGGGATCGGCATCTTCCTTGTCAGCCATGACATGCATGACGTGTTTGAACTGTGCGACCGCGTGATCGTGATGAACAAGGGGCGCATCGTCGGCGCCCATCGCATCGACGAGGTGACGAAGGACGACGTGCTGAGCCTGATCGTGAAGGGCGAACTTCCCGCCGACTGGTCCGCCCGCAACCTGGAGGCGGCGCAATGAAGGCCGGCATCTGCGTCGAACCCGGCCGGTTCGAGGTTCAGTCCCGCCCGCAGCCGGAGGTTCCCGAGGGGTGGGTGCTGGTGGACATCGCCGCCATCGGCATCTGCGGCACCGATTACCACATCTTCGAAGGCAAGCACCCGTTCCTCGAATACCCGCGCGTGATCGGACACGAACTTTCCGGGCACATCGCCAGCGGGCCGGATGCAGGACGGCTGGTGGTGGTGAACCCCTACCTTTCCTGCGGCACCTGCCGCGCCTGCCGCTGCGGCAAGCCCAACTGCTGCAGCAATATCGCAGTGCTGGGTGTGCATCGCGACGGCGGCATGTGTGCGCAGATCGCGGTTCCGGCGGGCAATCTTTATCCCGCCGACGGGCTGACGCCGCAACAGGCCGCGATGGTGGAGTTTCTGGCGATCGGCGCGCACGCCGTCGCACGTTCGGGAGTGGGGGCGGGCGATCTGGTGCTGGTCACGGGGGCGGGGCCGATCGGGCTTGGCACGGCGCTGTTCGCACGGCTTGCTGGGGCAAAGGTGCATCTGATGGACATCAGCGCCAAGCGCCTTTCGCTTGCGCAAACCTTGAGCGGCTTTGATCACCTGCACCAGCCGGGCGACAGCATCCTGACAGGCGATCTGTCCGAAGGGTTTGACGCCGTGTTCGACGCAACCGGCAACGCCGCCGCGATCGAGGCGGGGTTCCCGCTGGTGGCCCATGGCGGCAGCACGGTTCTGGTCAGCGTGGTGAAAGGCGATATCCGGTTTTCCGACGCGGAATTCCACAAGCGCGAAACCCGCATCATCGGCAGCCGTAACGCCCTTCGCGCCGATTTCGACCGTGTTATCGCCGCGATGCGCGACGGCGCGATCCCGACCGAGGCGTTGGTTTCGGCCACCGTGCCGCTGGCCGATCTGCCGGAACGTTTCCCGTCGCTGGTCCATGACCGCGACGGCATCGTCAAGATACTGGTGACCCCGTGAAAGACATCGCGACAACCGCCCTTCGCCTGCACGACCGTGACAATATCATGGTCGCGCTGCAACCGTTGCTTCCCGGCGCCCTGCTGACCCATGACGTCGTGGCGGCAGAGGTCATTCCCGCCGGCCACAAGGTCGCCATCCGCCCCATCGCGGAAGGGGAGGCGGTCTTGAAATACGGCCAGGTCATCGGCACGGCAACGCAGTTCATCGCCGCAGGGGCACATGTGCATGTGCAGAACCTTGGCATGGGGGCGCACCGGCAGGATTACGGCTTCGGCACCGCCGCCGTTCCGCTGCCGCCCATCGATGCGCAAGCCACGTTCCGTGGGTTCCACCGCTCCTCGGGGCGGGTCGGGACACGCAACTATGTCGGCATCCTGACCTCGGTGAACTGCGCGGGATCGGTCGCCCGCTTCATCGCCGAGGAGGCGGAGCGGCAGGGCTGGCTGCAAGACTTCCCGAACGTGGACGGCATCGTGCCCATCGTGCACGGCACGGGCTGCGGGATGTCCGGCAAGGGCGAGGGATACGAGACGCTGTTCCGCACCATCGCAGGTTATGGCCACAACCCGAATTTCGGCACGATCCTGATGGTGGGCCTGGGATGCGAGGTGATGCAGATCCCCGACCTGATCGACCGGCAGGTGCTGAAGGACAGCGCCCGCTTCCGTTATATGACCATCCAGCAGACGGGCGGCACGCGCGCCACGGTGGACAAGGGCGTCGCCATCCTGCGCGAACTTGCTGCCGAGGCAAATCATGCCGTCCGGCAGGAAGCGCCCGCATCGAAGCTGGTGCTGGGGATGCAATGCGGCGGGTCAGACGGATATTCGGGGATCACCGCAAACCCCGCGCTTGGCCACGCCTCGGACCTTCTGGTGCGGCATGGCGGCATTTCGATCCTGTCGGAAACGTCAGAGATCTATGGCGCCGAACACCTGCTGACCCGCCGCGCCACCGACACCGCCACGGGCCGCAAGCTGATCGACCTGATCGAGTGGTGGGAAGATTACACCGCCCGCAACTTCGGAGAGATGGACAACAACCCCTCCCCCGGCAACAAGCGCGGCGGGCTGACGACGATCTTGGAGAAAAGCCTCGGGGCAGTGGCGAAGGGCGGGGCCGCACCGCTTTCCGGCGTCTACAAATATGCCGAACCCATTGATGCGCCCGGCTTCGTCTTCATGGACAGCCCGGGTTACGATCCATGTTCTGTCACCGGGCAGGTGGCCTCGGGCGCGAACCTGATCGCCTTCACCACCGGGCGGGGCAGCGTGTCGGGATATCGCCCCGTGCCGTGCATCAAGCTGGCCTCCAACCCCGAACTGTGGCGGCGGATGGAACCGGACATGGATGTGGATTGCGGAGAGATCCTTTCCGGTGTCACCCTGGAAGCGAAGGGCCGCGAGATATTCGAGTTGATGCTGAGCGTGGCTTCCGGCGAGGAAACGAAAAGCGAGGCGCAGGGCTTTGGCGCGGTGGAGTTCGTGCCGTGGCAGATCGGCGCCGTGATGTAAGCGGGAGGGGACGGAATGGATCTGAAGGGGCAGCGGGTACTGATCACGGCGGCCGCGCAGGGCATCGGGCGGGCCAGCGCAGAGGCGTTCATCCGCGCGGGGGCAGAGGTGATCGCGACCGACATCAACGAGGCAGGGCTGGACGGCCTGAACTGCCATACCGCACGTCTGGACGTGCTTGACGATGCGGCGGTGGCGGCCTTCTGTGCCGATCTGCCGGTGGATGTGCTGTTCAACTGCGCCGGCGTCGTGCACGGCGGCACCATCCTGGAGGTGACGGAGGCCGATCTCGATTTCGCGTTCAACCTGAACCTGCGGGCGATGGTGCGGACGATCCGTGCCGTGCTGCCGGGGATGATGGAACGACGGCACGGCGCCATCATCAACATGTCTTCGGTCGCGTCGGCGGTGAAGGGGGTGCCGAACCGTTTCGCCTATTCCGCAAGCAAGGCCGCCGTGCTGGGCTTGACGAAATCCGTCGCGGCGGATTTCGTAGGGCACAACATCCGCTGCAACGCGATCTGTCCGGGAACTGTGCAATCGCCTTCACTGGACCAGCGGCTGGCAGCGACAGGGGATTACGAAGCGGCACGCGCGGCGTTTGTGGCGCGGCAGCCCATGGGCCGGATCGCCGATGCGGAGGAGATCGCCGACCTCGCCGTTTATCTGGCCGGCGCAACCTATACCACCGGACAGGCCGTCAGCATCGACGGCGGCTGGACCATCTGACGTAAGGGAGACGACATGAAATTTCTTCGCCATGGTGCCGCGGGCGCCGAAAAGCCGGGCCTGCTGCACAAAGATGGCAGCATCCGCGATCTGTCGCAGCATCTGCAAGACCTGTCCGGTCCGGCGCTGCACCCCGACGCGCTGGCACGCCTTGCCGCACTGGATGCGGACGCTCTGCCGGTGGTCGATGCCGCCACGCGCCTTGGCCCTCCGGTTGCCGGCACAGGGAAGTTCATTTGCATCGGCCTCAACTATGCCGACCACGCCGCCGAAAGCGGCATGGACGTTCCGCCGGAGCCTGTGATCTTCATGAAGGCGACCAGCGCCATCTGCGGCCCGAACGATCCGATCGTGATTCCCCGCACCTCCACCAAGACGGATTGGGAAGTGGAACTGGCCGTCATCATCGGCAAGCCCGTCAAATACGTCTCCGAGGCTGATGCGATGTCCCATGTCGCAGGCTTTGCCGTCACCAATGACGTGTCCGAACGCGCCTTCCAGACAGAACGCGCGGGCCAGTGGACCAAGGGCAAGTCCTGCGACAATTTTGGCCAGATTGGCCCGTGGCTGGTAACACCGGACGAGATTGCCGATCCGCAGGATCTTGGCATGTGGCTGACCGTGAACGGAGAGAGGATGCAAAACGGATCGACCCGCACCATGGTCTATCAGGTGCCGTTCATCATCCACTACCTCAGCCAGTTCATGACCCTTCATCCGGGGGACGTGATTTCCACCGGAACGCCGCCCGGGGTGGGCATGGGCATGAAGCCGCCGCGCTATCTTCGTGCAGGGGACGTGGTGGAGCTGGGGATCGACGGGCTGGGCCAGCAGCGCCAGCAGGTCGTGGCCGACGCGTAAAGCGCCGCCGCCACGTCCCGCGGGACTGGCGGCGGCTTCCGGCTTGCCTCGCCGATGGCCAGCTTTCAATGAAGCGCGATATGCGGGGTGCGCTTCCGGCATCTGAAGCGGAAGCTAACCAGACTTACACAACTATGCACCATAGTTGACAGATATGAACATCGAGTCTCTACTGATCCTACGGACCAGGATCCGTTATTATACAGGGGAGCCTCGCATGATACTTCGTACCTGTCTTGCCGCCTCGACCGCCATCGCCCTTACCGCCGGAAGTCCGCTTTTCGCGCAGGAGGTGGTGAACGTCGCCATCATCGGCGACCCTGATACGTTCGATCCGATGGTTTCCACCAAGGATATCGTCAGCATCGTGACGCAGCATGTCATCGAAACGCTGTACACGTTCGATGAAGAATGGTCGGTGGTGCCCCTGCTGGCGGCCGACATGCCTGCGATCAGCGATGATGGAAAAACCTATACCATTCCGCTGCGCGAAGGCGTTACGTTCCATGACGGATCTGCCATGGACAGCGCCGATGTGGCGGCATCGGTGCAGCGATGGGCCAAAGTTGCCAGCCGTGGCATGGCCATCGCCGACAAGATCGCCAGCATCGAGGCGACCGGCCCTGCGGAAGTCACGATCACGCTGAACGAATCCTACGCGCCGCTGCTGTCGCTGCTGGCCTTCTCCAACTCTGCCGCCGCGATCTATCCCGAGGAGATCCTTGCCGATCAGATCGAGAAGCCTGTCGGCACCGGCCCCTACAAGGTGGAATCGCGGGTGCCGGACCAATATACGCAACTGGTCCGCTTCGACGGCTATACCCAGCCCGGCGATGCGGCGGGGGAACGCGCCCAGACCCCGGACGAAATCCGCTTCGTTCCCGTGCCCGATCCCAACACGCGGGTGGAGGGGTTGCTGTCCGGCCAGTTCGATTATGCCGACAGCCTGCCGACCGAGGCTTATGACCGTATCGCTGCCTCTGACGTGGCCGAGCCCGTGCTGCTGGAACCCTTCGGCTGGCCGATCTTCGCACTGAACCACAAGGAAGGGCTGGCGACGGATCTGAACATCCGCCGCGCCATTCAGGCGGCGCTGCCGGTTGACGACATGCTGTTCGCTGCCTTCGGGGACGAGAAGTTCTTCCAGACCGACGGCGCTTTCTATCCCGAAGGTTGGGCGTGGTACACCGATGCCGGAACCGACCTTTACAACATCAACGATCAGGCCAAGGCTGCCGAATACCTTGAGGAAGCCGGTTACGACGGCTCGCCGCTCCGCATCCTGACTTCGCGCCAATACGAATTCCACTACAAGATGGCCGAGGTGGCTGCCATGGCGCTGGAGATGGCAGGCTTCACCGTGCAGATGGACGTGGTGGACTGGGCGACGCTGGCGCAGAACCGCGACAACCCGGCCGTATGGGACATCTATATCACCCATTCGCCTTTCCTGCCGGAACCGGCGCTGACCTCGATCTTCTTCTCCTCGTCCCGCGAAGGCTGGGACAATGCCGAAAAGAACGAGATACTGGCGCGCTTCACCAGCGAGACCGATCCCCAGGCCCGTAAGGAGGTTTTCGCCGAACTTCAGGCCAAGGCGTACGAGGACGTGGGGCTCCTGAAGATCGGCAACTTCAACGCGCTGCACGGCAAGGCAAAGGCCCTGGACAGCGTTTCGCCCTCGCCATGGCCCGCGTTCTGGAACGCGTCGAAGGCCGATTGATCCGGACGGGCCAGCAATCCGGCCCGTTCCCCCGCCACGCATGAGGTGTCCCGATGCGCAGCTATCTTCTGCGTCGCCTGGTCGGCATGATCATCGTCGTCTTTCTGGTGCTGACGCTTGCCTTCATCCTGGTGCGGCTGGCACCGGGCGACCCCGCTTCGCTGCTGCTGGGCCCCGACGCCACCCCCGAGGAGGTGCAGTCACTGCGCGTCCGCCTGGGTCTGGATCGGCCGATCCTTGTGCAATATCTGACCTTTCTGGCCAATGCCCTGCAGGGGGATCTGGGCCGGTCGCTGTTCTTTGACCGCCCCGTGACCGAGGTGCTGGCCAGCCGTGCGGAGCCGACGATCTTCCTTGCCCTCTTCTCGCTTCTGGTGGCGCTGGTCATTGCGACGCCCATCGGCATCTGGGCGGCGTATCGGCGCGGCTCGGTTCTGGATCAAACCTCCATCACCACGGCGATGCTGGCAGCCTCGGTTCCCAGCTTTCTGACGGGGCTGATCTTCCAGCGGTATCTTGCAACGGATCTGGGCTGGTTTCCGGCTTCGGGCTATGGTGGCGTGGGAGCGGATTTCGGAACGCGGATGTGGCACCTCGTGCTGCCCTCCATCACGCTGGGGATCACCAACTCCGCGCTGATCCTGCGCTTCACCCGTGCCTCCATGCTGGACATCCTTGGCGAGGATTATGTTCGCACCGCCCGCGCCAAGGGGATGACGGAACGCCGCGTCGTGCTGCGGCACGCGCTGAAAAATGCGGGCATCCCGATCATCACCGTCGTGGGACTGACATTTGCGCTGCTGATTTCCGGCGCGGTGGTGACGGAGCGCGTCTTCAACCTGCCCGGCATGGGCAACCTTGTGGTCAACGCGGTGCTGCGGCGGGATTACCCGGTCATCCAAGGAACGCTGATCGTCGTGGCCACGCTTTACGTGCTGGTGAACCTGCTGACCGACCTGCTGTATCTGGCCGTGGACAAGAGGGTGAAATACTGATGGCAGGATCATCCACCACCGCCGCACCGGGCTTTCGCAAGCTGATGTTCCAGCGGCCATCGGTCGCCGTGGCGCTGGCCGTCTTTGTTGCTGTTGTTGCCGCCTGCTTTCTTGTGCCAGCGCTTGGCCTTGCCGAACCGGGGGGCATGTCGGTGCGCAACCGCCTGACGCCGCCCGGGGGGGAATACCCGCTGGGGGCCGATGCCTTTGGGCGCGACGTGCTGGGGCGCCTGATGGTGTCAGGGCAAACCTCGCTGGGCATCGGGCTGGGGGTGGCGGTGCTGTCTTCGGTAGTGGGCATCGCGATCGGTCTGATTGCCGGGTTCTTCCGGCGCGCCGATGCGGCCTTGTCGCGCCTGATCGATGCGATGATGGCCTTTCCCGATATCCTGCTGGCACTGTCTCTGGTCGCGATCTTTGGCGGCACGATGCTGAACGTCATCCTCGCGCTGTCCATCGTATATGCCCCGCGGATCGCGCGGATCGTCCGCGCCTCCACCCTTGTCATCCGCGAACTGCCCTATGTGGAGGCCGCCCGCGCCCTTGGCACGCGCACGCCCACAATCATGGTGACGCATGTGCTGCGCAACATCCTGTCGCCCATCATGGTGCAGGCCACCTTCATCTTCGCCTATGCCATGCTGGCGGAGGCGGGGCTGTCCTTTCTGGGCGTGGGCGTCGATCCCCGCACACCCACCTGGGGCATCATGGTGAACGAGGGGCGCCAGTATATCGACACGGCGTTCTTCCTGATCCTGTTTCCCGGTATCGCCATCGCCCTTTCGGTGCTGTCGCTTCAGATCGTCGGCGACGGTCTGCGGGACGCACTGGACCCCAAGCTTGCCAAGGAGAGCTGACATGCCCCTGACCCTCAGAAACTTCAGGCCGGTCGGTTTCGACCAGACACCGGACGAAATCTTTGTCGGGGCGGATGGCCGCGTTGCCCCTGCGCCGGAAGAGGGTTCCGAGGTTCTGGACCTTGACGGCGCGTTCTTGTCGCCCGGCTGGTGCGATCTGCACGTCCATGTCTGGCATGGCGGCACCGACATCTCCGTCCGCGCCGCCGAAGCGGGCCGCCCCACCGGCGTGACCGCCATGGCCGATGCCGGTTCTGCCGGCGAGGCAAGCTTTCATGGCCTGCGCGAATACGTCATCAAGCCCGCCAGCGAGACGATCAAGGCCTTCCTCAACATCGGCTCTATCGGGTTGGTGGCGTGTAACCGCGTGCCGGAACTGATCGACTGGCGATCCATCGACATCGACCGCACGCTGGCGGTGATCGAAGCGAACCGGGACGTGATCTGCGGCATCAAGGTGCGCGCCTCGGGCGTGATAGTCGGAAGCTGGGGCATCACCCCCGCCAAGATCGCCAAGCGCGTGGCCGAAATGACGAACCTGCCGCTGATGGTCCATGTAGGCGAGCCGCCGCCCCTGATCGACGAGGTGTTCGACATCCTGACCCCCGGCGACATCGTCACCCATTGCTTCAACGGCAAGCCTGCGGGGTCGATCCGCGACACGCCGGCACTGTTCCGCCAGGCAACGGAACTGGCCGAACGCGGCATCCTGATGGACATCGGTCATGGTGGCGCGTCCTTCAACTTCAAGACCGCGCGGGAGTCGATCGCCGACGGGCTGCGGCCTTTCTCCATCTCCACCGACCTGCACCAGCATTCGATGGCAAAGCCGGTTTATGATCTGGCAACCACGGTGGCCAAGCTGCTGGCAGTCGGCCTGCCCTTCAACGCCTGCATCGAGGCGACAACGAATGCCCCCCGATCCGTCCTTCGCCTTTCGGGGGCGGAGGGGCTGACCCCCGGCACCCGCGCCGACTTCACCGTATTCGATCTGGAGGATGCGGAGATCGACGTGATGGACAGCCAGGGCAACCACCTTGTGCTGGACCGGATGTTCGAACCGCGCATGACGATTCTGGGCGACGATGCACAGCCCGCCGCCCGCCGCCTTGCACCCGGAGGGTCATGATGCAGACAGACGACATCATCCTGTCGGTCGAAGGCCTGCGCGTCAGCTTCGGGCGCGGGCGCATCGCCGTGGACGCGCTGCGTGATGTCAGCTTCACCTTGGCGCGCGGGCGCACGCTGGCGCTGGTGGGGGAAAGCGGGTCGGGGAAATCGGTAACCTCGCTGGCGCTGATGGGGCTGCTGCCGCCATCGGGGCAGGTGCGGGCAGGGCGGCTGGCCTTTCGCGGGCGCGACGGAAAGGTGACGGATCTGGCGCGGCTGGATGGGGCGGGCTTTCGCAAGCTGCGCGGTCCCGGCATCTCCATGATCTTTCAGGAGCCGATGTCCTCGCTCAACCCGCTGTTCACCATCGGCGACCAGATCGGGGAGATGCTGCTGCTGCACGAACACCTGAGCGGCGCCGAACGCCGCCGCCGCGTGATCGAGATGCTGGAGCTGGTGGAGATCCCGGGTGCCGCGAAACGCATCGACGCCTATCCGCATGAACTTTCGGGCGGCATGCGCCAGCGCGTGATGATCGCGATGGGGCTGGTTTGCCACCCCGCGCTGCTGATTGCAGATGAACCGACAACGGCGCTGGACGTGACCATTCAGGCGCAGATCCTTGATCTGATGCGGCGGCTTCAGAAGGATCTGGGCATGTCGATCCTGTTCATCACGCATGACATGGGCGTGGTGGCTGAAATGGCCGACGATGTTGCGGTGATGTATGCCGGTGCTGTGGTGGAACAGGCCGGCGTGATGGAGCTGTTCGACGACACGCGCCACCCCTACACGCAGGGTCTTCTGTCATCGATCCCGCGCGAGGGGCGGGGCCGTGCCGACCGTCTGGTGCCGATCCCCGGCAGTGTGCCGTCACCCTTCGCACTGCCGCCGGGCTGCGCCTTTTCCCCCAGGTGCCCGCACGCGCGCGATGCGTGCCGGCTGCCCGTGGCGCTGGATGAAAAGGCACCGGGGCATCTGTCCGCCTGCATCTTCGATATGCCGGGGGCCGCATGACACAGCCGCTGCTTCAGGTGCGCAACCTGACCAAGCACTTCCATACGCCCTCCGGCACCGTTCACGCGGTGGAGGATGTGAGCTTTGACATTCAACGCGGTTCCATCACCGGTGTGGTGGGGGAAAGCGGGTCGGGCAAGACCACGCTGGGCCGCGCGCTGCTGCGCCTGATCGAACCTTCGGCCGGAAGCGTGCATTTCGACGGCACCGACATCACCGCGCTGCCATCCGCAAGGATGCGCGACATGCGGCAGCGGATGCAGATCATCTTTCAGGACCCGATGTCGTCGCTTAACCCGCGCCTGAAAGTGGGCGACCTGATCGCCGAAGGCCTGCGTGCCTATGGCATCGGCACGCGGTCCCAGCGGCGTGATCGCGTGGCCGCCCTGCTGGAGGAGGTGGGCCTTTCCGCGGACCACATGGATCGTTATCCGCATGCCTTTTCCGGCGGCCAGCGGCAGCGCATCGGCATCGCCCGCGCCCTGGCGCTGGAGCCGGAGTTCATCGTGGCCGATGAAAGCGTATCCGCCCTTGATGTTTCCATCCAGGCGCAGGTGCTGAACCTGCTGCTGGACCTGAGAGAGCGTCGCAACCTGACCATGCTGTTCATTGCGCATGACCTGTCGGTCGTGAACTATCTTTGTGATCAGGTTGCGGTGATGTATCTGGGCCGTCTGATGGAGTTCGGGCCCAGCGAGGCGATCCACCGCGATCCCGCGCATCCCTACACGCGGGCGCTGAACTCGGCCATTCCGCAGCCCGATCCACGGGCCGCGCGCAACCGTCAGCCTTTGCGCGGCGATATTCCCAGCCCGCTCAGCCCGCCGTCGGGCTGCGTTTTCCGAACCCGCTGCGACCACGCCATCCCTGCCTGCGCCGAAACGGTGCCGCCCGCATGTCCGGTCGGACCTGAACATGACAGCTACTGCATCAGAACCGAGGATCTCAATGCGCATCACATCGCTGGCCACCACTCCTGAAACGCGGCTGTCGGCGCTTGGGGTCATGCTGCCTGCGGCCGCGCCCAGCCCCATCGGATCGTTCCGCAACGTGCGCCTTGCGGGGGGAATGATCTATGTCTCGGGGCAGGGGCCGGTGCAGGCCGACGGCACGCTGATGCGCGGCAAGGTGGGCCGTGACGTCACGGCCGAACAGGCGCGCGAACATGCCGAACTGGTGGCGGTGAACATCATGACGGCGCTGCGCGACAGCCTCGGGTCGCTGGACCGCGTGGGCGGCGTCGTGAAGCTGCTGGGCATGGTCAACGCCGAGCCGGAGTTCGAGCGGCACCCCTTCGTCATTGACGGCGCATCGAACCTTCTGGCAAAGGTTTTCGGCGAAAGCGGCATCCATGCGCGGTCGGCCTTCGGTGTGGGATCGCTGCCCAACCAGATCACGGTGGAGATCGAGGCGATCTTCGAAGCCGCGGATCAGCGATGATGCAGGCCAAGCGCCCGTTCGACCGACCGCGCCGCCTCGCGCACCTCCTGTGCCACAAGGTCGAACTTCGCCTCCACCCGGTGCTTGGGCATCACAACCGACAGCGTCAACTCGCACGTGCCGTCCTGCCCGCGAACGGGGGCGGCGATGCAGGCGACCTCATCCTCGGACGTGTCGATCTGCACCGAAAGACCGTCCAGAAAATCGCGGCGCGACACGGCGGCCAGCTTGTCGGGATCGGTTTCGGCAAGCCCCGTATTCGATGGGCGGGAATGTTCGCGGAACACGGCCACGCGCGCCGCGTCCGGCAGGTGCCCGACCAGCAGCCGCCCCGAAGCGGTCCAGTTCAGCGGCACCCGCGTGCCCACGTCAGATGTCACGCGGAACGGGCCAGAGGATTCTGCCATCGCCACGACCTGCATCATTCCTTCATCACGGGCGCAGATCTGCACCATCTCTCCCACGCGTTCGTTCAGGGCGAACATGGCCCGCTCCGCCTCTCCGAACGCGCTCATCCTCGCACGATAGGCGAGGCCGTAACGCATCAGGCGCGGGCCCAGCCATGCGCGGCCATCGGCGCTGCGCGACAGCATGTTCCGCTCCGTCAACTCGTCAATGACCTTGTAGACGGTGGAGGGCGGCGCGCCCGTGGCGCGGGCCAGATCATAGGCCGACATCGGCTGGTGCCGTTCGGTCAGGATATCAAGGATCTGAAGGGCGCGGTCCATGCCGCTGGTGCGGCCACGACGCGGGGCATCATCGGAAACGTCATCGCTCATCACGGGCTCCTTCTTTGGGACAGGGGTACGCAATAATGGAAGTCGGCACAAGAACGGAGGGGCGCATGCCCAGGAACGAAGGGTACGGGATCGACTGGTCGTGGCATGACGCCCAAGGCTATGGCCGCATGGTCAACGTGTCGGGAACAATGACGTCGCTTGGCGGGTCGATGACGTCGGAACGGGTGGCGCAGGCAACGGCGGCGGTGATGACGCGTTTCGTGCGCATCCACGAAATGCAGTCCCGCGCATCGCAGGTGATCGCGAAGCTGACGGGGGCAGAGGCAGGGTTCCTCACAGCATCGGCCAGTGCCGGCATCTCGCTTTCGGTGGCGGCAGCGATCACCGGCCTTGATCCCGCGCGGGCAGAGGCGCTGCCAAACGATCCCGGCCCCCGCAACGGCGTGGCGGTGCAGATGGGGCACTTGTGCGAATATGGTGCGCCCGTGTCGCAGGCAATCGCACTGGCGGGCGGGCAGATGCGGGTGGTGGGGCAATCCACGCTGGCCAAGGACTATCAACTGGATGCGGTGCTGGACGAAACTTGCGCCGCCGCGCTTTACGTCATCTCTCACCACGTGGTGGATTACGGGATGATCCCGCTGCGCACCTTCATCGAGATCGCCCATGCCAGGGGGGTGCCGGTGATCGTCGATGCCGCCTCGGAATATGACCTGACGGGGCTGCTCGCGCAGGGGGCGGACATCGTCATCTATTCGGGGCACAAGTTCCTTGGCGGGCCGACATCGGGCATCGTTGCGGGTCGAAAGGATCTGGTCCGGGCAGGGTATCTGCAAAATATCGGCATCGGGCGGGGCATGAAGATCGGGAAGGAGAGCCTTGCAGGTGCCATTGCCGCGATGGAGCAGTGGATGGATCGGGACCACGCCGCCATCCGCGCAACCGAAACCGCCGCCCTTGACCTGTGGCAGCAGGCGTTGGCGGGGATCGACGGCGTCAGCGCGCACCGCATTCCCGACCCGACTGCGAACCCGCTGGACCGGTTGCAGATCTGGATCGACGCGCAAGCGGCAGGTGCTTGCGCCGCGCAATTCGCCGAAGCCCTTGGCCGTCACGACCCGCCGGTGATCGTTCGGGGGCATGAGGTGGAGAAGGGGTATTTCCAGCTTGATCCCTGCAACCTGATGCCGGGGCAGGCCGAACTGGTGCGCGACGCGCTGGTGGCCGTGCTTCGCGAGGGCCGTGAAGCGGCGCGCATCGATGCGGGCGCCGCCCTTGCTGCGGCCCGCAATGGCGGAACGGCTTCCTATATGAACTGGCTTTCCGGGGCCTGAAGCTGCATCGCACAGCCCCGGTGCGGGGCCGACAGTGGCGATTGTTGTACGGATGCCTTGGGTCATCAATAATCCTTGAAAGTGCCATCTGGGGAGGAGGCCTGTCATGGAACGAAGCGAACGGTTCGCACTTCAGGATCTGCACGATTTCACCCACGCCGCCTTTTTGGCAATCGGGGCCAGCGAGGAAACCGCGGATGCGGCAAGCCGGTCGATGATGCACGGCACGACGCTTGGCGTGGACAGTCACGGGGTCCGCCTGCTCCCGCACTACCTGAAGGCGCTTCAGGGCGGGCGGCTGAACCGGACCCCGCAGCTGCGCACGATCGGGAGCTTCGGCGCGGTGGAGGTTCTGGATGGCGACAATGCGCAAGGCGCGCTGCCAACCTTTCGCGCGATGGACCGTGCAATGGAATTGGCCGGCAGCTTCGGACTTGGTGCCGTTTCCATCCGCAACAGTTCGCATTTCGGACCAGCGGGCGCATATTCCCTTGCGGCGGCGCGGCAAGGGTTCATCGGCGTGACCTTCTGCAACAGCGACAGCTTCGTGCGTCTGCATGACGGCGCGATGCGGTTTCACGGGACCAACCCGATTGCGGTTTCCGTGCCGGTAGGAAAGGGGGATCCATGGCTTCTGGACATGGCCACCAGCGCCATTCCCTATAACCGCGTGCAGCTTTACCAAAGCCTCGGGGTGGATTTGCCGCCCGGTGTGGCGTCCGACGCGCAGGGTGTCGATACGGGGGATCCGCACAAGGCGGATATGCTGGCCCCTCTGGGCGGCGCGTTCGGCTTCAAGGGCGCAGCACTTGCGGGGGTGGCCGAGATTTTCAGCGCGGTGCTGTCAGGCATGACGCTAAGCTTCGATATCCCGCCGATGGGCGGCCCCGACTTTTCCACCCCGCGCGCGATGGGTGCATTCGTGCTGGCGCTGAACCCCGATGCATTTCTTGATCGCGCACAATTCGATGCGGGGATGCGCCGATATGTAGAAACGCTGCGATCTTCGCCCGTTCGGGAAGGTTGCTGCGTCATGGCGCCGGGTGATCGGGAATGGCAAGTCGCGGCGCAACGGCAAGAGGAGGGTGTGACGCTTGACCCTGCAACCCTGTCGGGTTTCAGCGAATGGGCCCGCACCCTTGGCATCCCGATGGTCACGCCGAAAGAAAGCCGTTGACCGGAACCTCAACCCCTCGCTACCGTCATGATTGTAAGGCCACTTGGCCGCGTCGCGGGGAGGCGACGTATTCCGGGGAAACATGTTCATTGACAGCAGCGACTGCCGGTTCTGCCGGCAGACGGTGGATTGGACCCACGGGCCTGGGGTTCAACAGGAGAGGTCGCCTGCAGCTTGTGCGCGGGATGGATTGGACGGGCAGATGAACAGGGCAAACCGGCACATGTCGGGACATCCCGATCCTGATCCCCCTCTGTCCTCCTGCCAGAACAAAGGCACAACAAAACAAAATTGAACCGAAGCTGATGGGAGGAGAAGCATGAAGTTCACGATGAAGGCACTGCTGGGGGTCGCGGCGCTGATGGCCAGCGCCGCCATTGCCCAAGCCCAGACGACGCTGAAATGGGCGCATGTCTATGAGGCGACTGAACCGTTCCATACCGAATCCGTCTGGGCGGCGGAGGAGATCGCAAAGCGCACGGACGGGCGTTATGAAATAGACGTGTTCCCGGCTTCGCAACTGGGCAAGGAAGCGGACATCAACCAGGGGCTGAAGCTGGGCACGGTGGATATCATCGTTTCGGGATCCAGCTTCGCATCGCGCGAATACAAGCCAATCGGGGTGACCTATTACCCCTATATCTTCCGCGATCCGGCGCACCTTATCGCCTATACCAAAAGCGACGTTTTCAAGAAACTGGTGGAAGGATACGAGGAAGCCAGCGGAAACCATATCACGGCCGTCACCTATTACGGCACCCGGCATACGACTGCGAACAAGGAGATCAAAACCTGCGCCGACATGCAGGGGCTGAAGATCCGCGTGCCGGACGTTCCCGCCTATCTGGCCATGCCACAGGCCTGCGGGGCGAACACGACACCCATCGC
The DNA here is from genome assembly GCF_004015795.1 of Falsirhodobacter deserti. GTDB lineage: Bacteria > Pseudomonadota > Alphaproteobacteria > Rhodobacterales > Rhodobacteraceae > Falsirhodobacter > Falsirhodobacter deserti. The sequence continues at coordinate 148,589 of NZ_ML137220.1, forward strand.
TTTTGCCGAAGTGTATCTGGCGCTGCAGAACGGCACTGTCGATGCGCAGGAAAACCCCCTGACGACAATTGAGGCCAAGAAGTTCTACGAGGTGCAGTCCAACATCATTCTGACCGGCCACATTGTCGATCACCTGAACACGGTTGTTTCGGGCCGCCTTTGGGAAAGCCTGTCGGACGAGGACAAGCAGATCTTCAGCGACGTGATGCTGGAAGCGGCTGAACGTGCCACCAAGATCGTGGAGGAACGCGAGGCCGAGCTGGTGGACAAGTTCAGGGCCGACGGGCTGTCTGTGACCGAGGTCGACAAGGAGGAGTTCCTGAACACCGTCCTCGAGAACGCGCCGCTGGAAAACTACGGCTATAACCGCGAGGATTGGGAAGCGATCCGCGCCGTGCAATGATGCTGCCGGCCGGGGCAAACCCGGCCGTCCTTTCCGAAGATCGAGGAACGTCATGGGCGACCGTGAACACCCGCCGCGCAGCGTGGAAGAAATGGCGCATGCCTTCGACGGTGATGGTGCATCCGCCGAACTGAAGCTGTATTCTATCGAGGATTGGCTGACGCTGGCCGTCTTCTGGGGCATGGCGCTGTGCGTTTTCCTGCAATTCTTCACGCGTTACGTGCTGAACAACAGCCTTGCCTGGACCGAGGAGATCGCCGCCAACTGCCTTGTCGTCATCGTGTTCCTTGGGGCCGTGATGTGCGTGCGGATGGGGCGGCACATCGCGGTGGACATTCTTTACAACCTGCTGCCGCGACGGGTGGGGCGCATCATGTGGCTTCTGGTCGATGCGCTGACCATCGCGTTCTTCGGCTACATGTCATGGCTCATGTGGCGCTATGTCGGGATCGTCGGATCTGAACGGATGGTGACGGTGGACCTGCCGCGCAGCATCGTCTTTTATACCGTGCTTGCAGCTTTCGTGCTGATGCTGCTGCGATCGATCCAGAACATCGTCAACGATTTACGGGGCGGCAAGACCGTTCGCGAAAAAGCCGCCGAAAGCGGCACGACGGGGATCTGAACCATGCTGCTTCTGATCGGATCGTTTCTGGTGCTGATGATCGTGGGCGTTCCGGTAGCGGTGTCCATGGCGGGGGCGTCGCTGCTGTATCTTCTCAGCTATGATGTGGCGCCCGACATCATCGCGGCGCAACGGATGATCGCGGGCGTGGAAAGCTTTCCGCTGATCGCCGTGCCGTTCTTCATCCTTGCCGGCAATCTGATGAACATCGCGGGCGTCACGGGCCGCATCTACCGCTTTGCGCTGTCGCTGGTGGGCTGGATGAAGGGCGGGCTGGCGCAGGTGAACATTGTCGGCTCTGTCGTGTTTTCGGGGATGTCCGGAACCGCGCTTGCGGATGCCGCCGGTATCGGCACGATCGAGATCAAGGCGATGAAGGATCACGGCTATCCGGTGGAGGCTGCGGTGGGTGTCACCGCAGCCTCGGCCACAGTGGGGCCGATCTTTCCGCCGTCGCTGCCTTTCGTGATCTACGGGATGATGGCCAACGCCTCTATCGGGGCACTGTTCATGGCTGGCATCCTGCCGGGCGTGGTCATGGTGGTGCTGATGATGCTGACCGTGTTCATCTTCGCGCATCGCAAGGGCTGGGGGTCCGACACGCCGTTCGACCTGCGCGAACTGGCCGGTGCCTCGCTGGAGATCGTGGTCGTCATGTGCTTCCCGCTGGCGATCTGGCTGCTGGTGTCGCTGGGCGTTTCGCTGAACGTGGCGGTGATGGTCGCGCTGGTGACGCTGATCGCACTGGACTGGTATTTTGACTGGCACGCCGTGATGGCCCTGATGGCGCCCGTGCTGCTGATCGGCGGCATGACGATGGGCTGGTTCACCCCGACCGAGGCTGCCGTTGCCGCTGTGTTGTGGTCGCTGTTCCTTGGCCTTGTACGGTACCGGACCATGACGCTTCGCACACTTGCGAAAGCCAGCTTCGACACGATCGAAACAACGGCATCGGTCCTGTTCATCGTCACGGCTGCGTCGATCTTTGCGTGGCTGCTGACGGTCAGTCAGGCGGCACAAGTGTTTTCGGACGCGATGTTCGCGCTGACCGACAACTGGTGGACGTTCCTGATCATCGTCAACATCATCCTGCTGATCGTCGGGGCGTTTCTGGATACCATTGCCGCGATCTCCATCCTCGTGCCGATCCTGATACCGGTGGCCGCCCGCTATGGTATCGATCCGGTCCATCTGGGTGTCGTGATGACGCTGAACCTGATGATCGGGCTGCTGACGCCCCCGGTCGGGATGGTCCTGTTCGTCCTGTCGCGGATCGCCAAGTTGTCAGTGGAACGGACGGCGATGGCCATCCTTCCCTGGGTTGTCCCGCTGTTCATCGCGCTGCTGCTGATTACGTTCATTCCCGCGCTTACGCTGTGGCTGCCGACGCAGCTTGGCCTGATCCGCTAGGCCCGTCGTCCGGCCGGCATGATCAGCGCCATTCGGCGGGGCGTGCTCGCCCCCGTTGGATCAAGCAGCTGCGGCCACTTCGCAGACAGCACGACGAAGGAAGCTGGTAAAGTCTGCTGCTTCCTGTCGGGCCGGGCCTTCGGCAACATAAACGTTCAGCCAAGTGGGGGGCAGGGGCGGCAGTGCCCCACCGTGTTCCACGACCTCCAGCCCCGCATGTCCGATCCCGCGGGGCGAAATCGTTATTCCAAGATCAGCCGCGGCCAGAATGCGCCACGTGTCACTTCCACCGTCCGTACCGGCCTGCACCCAATCGAGTCCGGCCTGCTCCAGCGCGCGGATACCGACGGGATAATAGGCGCAATGGGGCGAGTTCGCCAGTGGCACGGGCCGGCTGTGCCATGCCGTGCCGCCGACGGCCCCAACCCACGCCAGATCCACCTTGGCAAGCTGCAGGGCACCGGGCGGCGCATCGAATTCCGTCGTCAGGATGATGTCATGTTCGCCGCGCTTCATCTGGGCGATAAGATCCTTGCTGCGCGCATCGTTGATGATCAGCTCCGTCCGAGGATGCTCCAACCGGAAGGCGCGCACGGCAAGCGCCACCTTGGTGAACAGCCAGTCGCTGGTCAGCCCCACCCGAAGCCGCATTTCCGGTCGGGCTCCGGTGTACCGTGCAAGGATGGCATCGTTCAGCGACACCAGCTTCCGGCTTTCCCCCAGCAGATCCTGCGCAAAATCGCTGAGAACCACGCCCCGACCCGCCTTCACCAGCATCGGACGGCCGAACACCTCCTCCAGTCGCCTCATCTGCATCGACAGGGCGCTTTGCGTCATGTTCAGCATCTCGGCCGCGCGGGTAACGGCGCCGTATTCGGCAACGGCCTGCAGCGAGCGTAGCGTGGCGATGTCGAGGTTACGCATGATGAACCTTCAATCCGCGTGATGACAGTTATCAGAACCATTCGTTTCCCAAATATCCGACACTCTGCCATTCATCAATAACGAAGATGATAAGGGATTACGTCATCTTTATCTTTGATATGATACATCAAGAGGATTGAAGGATGTTCAGCAGGATCCACAGTGAGCTAGAAGCCATCGAACAGCACCAACCCGTGCGGCTGCATCCGATCAAACGCCTGTTCCTGATGCTGGCGGTTCGCCGGTCGCGCCGCGCCCTTGCCGAGCTGAACGAAGATCAACTTCAAGACATCGGCCTGACGGAGGAGCAGAGGCGGGCCGAAGTCGCGCGCCGCCTGTGGGACGTTCCCCCGCACTGGCGCGTTCCGCCGCGCGGACTTTAGTGGCCAGTGCATGCAAGTAACTGCACCTTAAGTTCTTTGCGCCGCGCTTTGGATCCTGCCGCCCGTTCCAAGGACGGCAGCATCGGGACCGAAATCCCGATGACCGGTCGGGCCAGGTTGCTCTTCGACGGAAGGTCAAGCGTGCCGCATTGCAGGAAGCGTTTGGCGCCCTTCCACGGTGCTTTGTCGGAATGGAGGCCTGCCTCAGCGCCCGCTTCGTCAGCCGATTGGGTTCGAAGCCGCGGATCATCCCTGCGATCCGTGTGAAGCAATCAACAAGGGGGCAGCAGATTACTGCCAAGCATAGCTAACAATTCTTTATTCTTAGCTTGATGCAGATGATCGGAAAGGCACTCTATGCATGGGACTTTGCGGGCATCAGGAGCGGCGACATGAATACAACCCAGAATGATGAGACGTCCGGGCAGGAGCTCGCCAAGACTACGAAGGTGCTGCAAAAGCAGAACGAAGAGGTTGCCGAAAGTGCCGAGCAACTCGAAGAAGAGACCGTAAAGCAGACGGACGCGGCTGATCGGCGAACCGAGCTTGCAGCAAATCGCACCATTCTTGCGGCGGAACGCACTTATGCAGCCTGGGTACGGACAGGACTTGCGGCACTTGCCTCCGGCGTGGGCGCGCAGGCACTCCTCGAGGACGTGCTTCACGAAGGCCTGACAAGGTTTGCCGGCAGCGCGCTGGTGCTGTTCAGCGCCTTCTGCTTCCTGGCGGCGGTATGGCGGGAGATGCGTCCGGGTGCGATGCCTCCAACGCCTGACGTGCGGCGCATACCTGCACTGCTCCTCCTCACGCTCAACGGTTTTCTTGCGTTCGTATCCCTTGCTGCACTGGTCGGAATCTGGACAGCAAGTGGATGAGCACGGGCATCATGACACTCTGTCAGGATGCTTCCCCCAAGCTTGACTCCGGGAAAGAACGTCACTCGTTTTAGGGGGCCGTGCTATGTGCGCCAAGTCATGCTCGCACGTTGGCGTCTCCGAAGACCGTGGCCCATTCGCCGAAGCTGAGATTGGTGGTGATGATGACGCTTGTGCGTTCGTAGAGCTTGCTCAGCAGATAGAAGAGCGGCGCACCACCTGAAGTGCTTCGCGTGGTAGACTCAGATCATGACCTGCGCAGCGATGGCCAAAAGCTTCTTCCGATGGGGCGCAGAGGCGCCGCTATGCAGCTTCAGATGCCGTAAAAGCTCTCCGCGCCGCCACTCTTCATGAGAAGATGGAAGAAACGCCCTCATGTTTCTGAAAGGCGGGCGAGCGGCCCCATAAACCCGTGGAGTAAGAAGTCAGCAGCAGGCTCTCTACCTGATTGGGAGCGGTCATGATAACAGAGTAATCGGCGAGAAGGACGTGATGATAGGTGATGGCGGCCATATCCTCGCGGACAACTGCCAATCCGGCTTCGGCAAGGTGCTTGACCTTGGCCCACCGAGATGTGGTCCGCGCGTACCCGTCGCCGAGCCCGGAGATGTCGCTCTGGAGATCGGCGGTCTGGCCCGGGTTCATCTGGCGGTACTTCGCCACCAGCTTTCCTGCCGGATCATAGACCTCGAGGCTGGTAATCCAGCGCCTCCACCCCCGACTTTCTTCCTTATTACAGAGCCTTGATGATACGCCGCCCTAGGGCTTGAGCACCATCAAAGCGTGTGATCTGCCTCGCATCCCACAAAGGAACAAGAGCTGTGCTGCACCATCCAGATCCTGCTGACAGATCTGCAGAGGGGGGTCAGCGTGGGGCCAGTCGAAGGACATCACCCTCGGGATGGCTCCCACCCCAAATCTCGATACTTCATGGGTTTCGTCGGGAGTGTCTGAAACTCTGTGTATCTGACGGGGCCCATACGGTTTTCAGATACAGTCAGGCGTCGAAGCGCCCGGCGAACATTATGGCCAGCTGATTGCGGGCCGCAACCCATTCACGAACCGCACGACCGCCCTTCTCGAAGTTGCGGATGGCCAGGTAGATCAGCTTGGTCGCGGCCTCCTCGGTGGGGAATGAGCCCTTGGTCTTCAGCGTCTTCCGCAGCACCCGGTTCAGCGACTCCACGGCGTTGGTGGTGTAGATGATCTTCCGGATCGCTGCGCTGAAGGCAAAGAACGGGATCACCTCGGCCCAGGCCCGGCGCCAGGCCGGGGCAATGGAGGGGTATTTCCCGGCCCATTTCTCCTCGAACCCGTCCAACTGTCGGGCGGCCTCCTCCGCCGTCGGGGCCTGGTAGATCGGGCGCAGATCGGCGGCCACGGCCTTGCGGTCCTTCCAGCTGCAGAAGTTCATCGAATGCCGGATCAGGTGAACGATGCAGGTCTGAACTGTGGTATCCGGGAAGGCCGCTGTGATGGCTTGCGGGAAGCCCTTCAGGCCGTCCACGACCGCGATCAGGATGTCCTGAACCCCCCGGTTGCGCAGTTCGTTCATCACCGACAGCCAGAACTTGGCGCCCTCGTTGTCGGCGATCCAGAGTCCGAGGACCTCGCGCTCCCCATCCCTGGTGACACCCAGGGCGATGTAGACCGCCTTGTTCTTGACCATCCGACTGTCGGCATCGCGGATCTTG
>NZ_ML137220.1:154912-162795 GCF_004015795.1 Falsirhodobacter deserti
GCTGATCAGGTCGGGCGAGACCCGCAGGCCATACAGATCCTCAAGATGGGACTGGATGTCGCGCACCGACAAACCGGCGGCATAGAGCCCGATGATCTTGTCATCCACCCCGTCGATCCGGGTCTGACCCTTCTTCACCAGCTCAGGCTCAAAGCTGCCATCCCGGTCGCGCGGAACCGACAGCGGCACCTCGCCATCCGAACCCTTGACCCGCTTGGTTGAAATCCCGTTGCGGCGGTTGGATTGTTCCGGCGGGGCCTCGGCACCGGCCTCATAGCCCAGATGCGCGGTCAGTTCGGCCCCGAGCATCCGTTCCATCAGACGGATCTTCAGCTCCTTCATCAGCCCGGCCTCGCCAAGCAGATCGTCAGGCCGCTTGCAGCCCTTCAGCAGCTCGTCCAGCAATTCGTTCGAAATCGTCATCAGCCTTGCTCCTCTCAGGAAGCATGGACCACATCACGAATACACAGAAGCTCGGACACTCTCGTTTCGTCGCGAGGTGGCGCGCCCACCCAGAAGGTCCAGCGCATCGGCGTTCATGCGCCCCCAGTCGTAGACCAGTTCCACCAGACCCACGAACCTTAGCCCAAGCGGCGTCAGGCGGTATTCTACCGCGGGTGGCACTGCACTTTCCACGTGCCGGGTGACAAGGCCGCTGCGTTCCATCTCACGCAATGTCTGGACCAGCATCTTCTTGGATATCCCCGGCAGGCTGCGCTGCAGAACGCCTGTCCGCGCCGCGCCACCGTGGCGGACGTGCAGCGTGTGAAGGATCATGCTCGTCCACTTCGTCGTGAACAGTTCCATGACACGGCGTGGCGCACAATCCTCGCGCCACTCGTGTTCCTCGGTTCCCTTCATCATGGGCGGTTACCTTTGTGTGCCTACGTCCCAGAATGGTGCCGTCTGGCGGCCGGGATGGCACAGCCCTACCTTGCTTGGCAACATGGAATGGAGACACAAGATGGCCCCCAAAGCACTCGTGGTTGGTGCAACCGGAATTCAAGGCAGCGCGATCGCCGCGCAACTGGTGGAACGTGGCTGGACGGTCTACGGCCTCAGCCGTAATCCGCAGGTTCAGACGGGCGTGCGCCCCGTGGCAGCCGACCTGACGAATCCTGATACGCTGCGCGATGCGCTGGACGGTATCGCGCCTACGCATCTTTTCCTGTCATCATGGCTGCGCATGGAAACGGAGGCGGAAAACATTCGCGTCAACGGCGGCATGGTGCGCAATGTGCTGGACGCATTGCGCCCGGCCGGATCGGTGCAGCATGTGGCACTGGTGACCGGCCTGAAACACTATCTTGGTCCGTTCGAAGCTTATGGCAAGGGCTCGCTGCCGCAGACGCCTTTCCGCGAGGAGCAGGGCCGGCTGGACGTGGCGAACTTCTACTACGCGCAGGAGGACGAAGTCTTCGCCGCTGCTGAACGCGACGGTTTCGGGTGGAGCGTGCATCGCCCGCATACCGTCATCGGCAAGGCCATCGGCAACGCGATGAACATGGGAACCACCTTGGCCGTATATGCCACAATCTGCCGCGAAACGGGGCGACCTTTCCGCTTTCCCGGCTCTGCCACGCAGTGGGAGGGGCTCACCGACATGACCGATGCGCGCCAGTTGGCGGCGCAGGCGATCTGGGCCGCCGAAACGCCTGCTGCGCGCAACCAGGACTTCAACATCGTCAACGGCGACATCTTCCGGTGGAAGTGGATGTGGCACCGGATCGCGGAAGCTTTTGGGCTGGAGGCCGAAGATTTCGATGGCATCGTCCGCCCGTTGGAGGAGCAGATGAAAGAGGATGCCGCCATCTGGACCGATATTGCAAATCGCCATGGACTGGCGGAGGCCGACTTGTCCCGCCTCGCCTCTCCCTGGCACACCGACGCTGATCTGGGGCGCCCGATCGAGGTCGTGACCGACATGTCAAAAAGCCGACAAATGGGCTTCAGCAGCTATCAAGCGACCGACCAAGCCTTTTTCGATCTTTTCGAACAACTGCGTACGGACCGGATCATTCCCTGAAATCGCCAACACGCAGCGGCCTGCAGCCTTTCTTCAGGCGCAGGACGCTGCGGTGCAGCCGCGAATGAACCAGCGTCCAGCGCGGCGACCAACATGTATTCTCAACCCCGTCCCTATGAGCAGATGCCGGCGGCTAAGCCCCAACTAACTTCCGGGCCGGAGCCGGGATCATGGTTCCACAAGCACGCCGCTGATCCAACTACCACCTCAAGCCCTGTGCCGCCACGGCAAGTTCGCGAGACGGAGCAGCCTCTCGCACCAGCGGTTTTCCTCTTGCGCTTCGATTCCATATACATCATCGTATCAACATTAGTTGAGAGGTTGAGTAATGGAAGAGGACCGTGCGCTTGTCGCTTTTGCGGCTCTGTCTCAGGAAACCCGCCTTCGTATCGTTCGCCTGCTGGTCAAGGCAGGACCGGACGGCATGGCTGCCGGCTCTATCGGTGAGGTTATTGGCGCGACCACGTCGCGGCTGTCGTTCCACCTGACGCATCTGGAACACGCGGGCCTTGTGCAGTCCCGCCGCGACGGACGCTTCATCATCTACAGCGCGGTTTATCCGGCCTTCACGGGGCTGATCCAGTTCCTGCTGCACGATTGTTGCCAGGGTCATCCGGAAATCTGCGCCCCTGCTTTGAACGCTTCCCCCTGTGTTTCCTTGGTGGAGAGAGAAAATGTCTGAACCGATCTACAACGTGCTGTTCTTGTGCACCGGCAACTCGGCCCGCTCCATCATCGCGGAAAGCGTGCTGAACAAGGACGGGGAGGGGCGCTTCCGCGCTTTCTCGGCCGGAAGCCAGCCGAAGGGCGCGGTTCACCCGATGGCGCTGGATTTGCTGCGCAACTACCACTATCCGACCGAAGGCCTCCGCTCAAAAAGCTGGGACGAGTTTGCCGGTCCCGACGCGCCGAAGATGGATTTCATCTTCACCGTCTGTGACAACGCGGCGGGGGAGGCGTGCCCCTTCTGGCCCGGCCAGCCCGTTTCCGCCCATTGGGGCATCGCCGACCCTGCCGCGGCCCAAGGCACGAAGCCGGAACAGGTGATGGCCTTCATCGAGACGCTCCGCTACGTCAGGACCCGCGTCGGATTGTTCAAGGAACTGCCTGTCACCACCCTGGACGCCGCCAGCCTTACGAAGCACCTGTACGAGATAGGCCGGTCCGAAGGCTCCACCTCGGCCAAGCGGGAGGTTGTCTGATATGGACATCGTGATCTATCACAACCCCGCCTGCGGCACGTCCCGCAACACGCTGGCAATGATCCGCAACGCGGGGATCGAACCGCATGTGGTGGAATACCTGACGACGCCGCCCTCGCGTGCGCTGCTGGAACAGCTCATCGACCGGATGGGGATCGAGCCGCGGGCGCTACTGCGCGAAAAGGGCACCCCCTTTGCCGAGCTGGGACTGGATGATCCCGCGCTGCCGGACAGCGCCCTGATCGACGCGATGATGGAACATCCGATCCTCATCAACCGGCCCATCGTTGTCAGCCCGAAGGGCGTGCGGCTGTGCCGTCCGTCCGAGGCGGTGCTGGACCTGCTGCCGCCGCAACAAGCCGCTTTCGCCAAGGAAGACGGCGAGCAGGTTGTTGACGATCATGGCAATCCTGTGCGGAGCGCCTGATGCAGCGTTTGTCCTTTCTTGACCGTTACCTGACGCTGTGGATCTTCGCGGCCATGGCGCTTGGCGTCCTGCTCGGCACCGCCTTCACCGGCCTGCCGGATACGCTGAATGCGATGTCCGTCGGCTCCACCAACATTCCCATCGCCATCGGCCTGATCCTGATGATGTATCCGCCGCTGGCCAAGGTCCGGTACGAGGAGCTGCCGCAGGTCTTCGCCGACAAGCGGGTGCTGGTCCTGTCGCTGATCCAGAACTGGATCATCGGGCCGGTGCTGATGTTCGGGCTGGCAGTGATCTTCCTGCGCGACCAGCCGGAATACATGACGGGGCTGATCCTGATCGGCCTTGCCCGCTGCATCGCCATGGTTCTGGTCTGGAACCAGCTGGCGCGGGGCGACAACCAGTATGTGGCAGGGTTGGTGGCCTTCAACTCGATCTTCCAGATCCTGTTCTTTTCCACCTATGCATGGCTGTTCCTGACCGTTCTTCCGCCCTTGTTCGGGCTGGACGGCAGCGTGATCGATGTCGGCTTCTGGACGGTGACCGAGGCTGTGCTGATCTATCTGGGCCTGCCCTTTCTTGGCGGATACCTGACGCGCCGCGTGCTGACCGCGAAAAGGGGGGCGGGCTGGTACCAGGACGTGTTCCTGCCCAGGATCAGCCCGATCACGCTGGTGGCGCTGCTGTTCACCATCGTTGCAATGTTCAGCCTGAAAGGCGGTGACGTGCTGCGCCTGCCGATGGACGCGCTGCGCATCGCGGTGCCGTTGGTGATCTACTTCGCCGTCCAGTTCATCGTCAGCTTCGCGATGGGCCGCTGGATTGCTAAGGACTACCCGCGCACCACTGCCATCGCCTTCACGGCCGCCGGCAACAACTTCGAACTGGCCATCGCCGTCGCCATTGCCGCTTATGGCCTTGCCTCGCCCGTGGCCTTTGCCGCCGTCATCGGTCCGCTGGTGGAGGTGCCGGTCCTGATCCTGCTGGTGGGGGTGGCGCTTCGTCTTGGCGGACGCTGGTTCCCGAAAGAGGCACACGCATGATCCCCGACCTGCCGAACGTTTTGCCCGATCTGCTTCGCTTGCCGCAGATCGACGGGCGACCACCGCGCATCCTGCTGCTTTATGGCTCGCTGCGTGAACGCTCCTACAGCCGCTTCGCCACCCTGGAGGCCGAACGATTGCTGCGCCACCTTGGCTGCGAGACGCGGATCTTCCATGCCGACGGCCTGCCGCTTCCCGACGATGCCGATGCCGATCACCCCAAAGTGCAGGAACTACGTGAGGCGTGCCTGTGGTCCGAAGGACAGGTCTGGACCAGCCCGGAACGGCACGGCGCGATGACCGGCGTGATGAAGTCACAGATCGACTGGATCCCGCTGGCGCTCGGCTCGGTCCGCCCGACGCAGGGGCGGACGCTGGCGCTGATGCAGGTGTCGGGCGGCTCGCAAAGCTTCAACGCGCTGAACCAGATGCGGATCCTTGGCCGCTGGATGCGGATGGTGACGATCCCGAACCAATCCTCCGTCGCCAAGGCGTTTCTGGAATTCGATGATGTCGGACGCATGAAGCCATCGCCCTATTACGACCGGATCGTGGATGTGATGGAGGAACTGGTGAAGTTCACCCTGCTGACCCGTGGCCGCCCCGACCTGACGGATCGATACAGCGAGCGAAAGGAAACGGCGGAGGAGCTTTCGGCACGGGTGAACCAGAAGAACGCGACCTGACGCGGCACAGGCCGTCCTCTCTGCCCCCCCCGGAGCGTGCGGATCTTCGCTTGGGGCAGCAGTTACTGGCTGATGGCGGTCCAATCCGCGCCATCGCGGCTGATACCGGACGGCCGTTGCCTTGGTTGGCTCGGTTCGCGAACCACGTCTTGGCGATGATGATGTGTAGCATAATCCGCCGGCCTAAGAGCAGCCCACAGCCTGAGATCAAGGGAGGCGAAGGTCCGGCTTGAACGTCGCGCCTGACGCCGGCCGCGGGGCCAGTTCGCCGCAACATGCGCACCGGCCAATCGGAAGTAGCGGTGGCGCCCCTGCGCCTCCGCGGCCAGAACCTCGCCATCCAGCAGTTTCTCAAGGTGGCTGCTGGCGGTCTGCTTCGTGACGCCGGCAAGGCTGGCCAATTCGGTTGCCGTCAACGCACGGCCGTCCATCAGCGCCAGCAGCATCGTGCTGCGGGCGGGATCGGCCACGAGGGCGGCGATGCGGGCGAGGTCAGGGCCTTCTCTCATAGTTCGATGCTAGCCGAACCGTTTGCTTCCGCCAATCCGCTACCCCATTGGCAGAAGGAAAGGCCACACCATGATCACCTGCGTCATCACCTATGACATAGACCCGAACCGCCGCGAATTGTTCGACGAATATGCCCGCACCTGGGGCCAGTGCAGCCCTCGCTGCGGTGCCGACCTCATCGGATACTTCAGCCCGCATGAAGGCTCAACCACCACGGCCTACGGCATCTACTCGCTGCCCTCGCTGGCCCACTACGAAACCTACCGCGCCTGCCTCGCCGCCGATCCGCTGGGTCGCGAGAACTACGACTTCGCCCGCCGCGAGGGGTTCATCCGCAGCGAAAGCCGGCTGTTCGTGAAGCTGGCATCGGCCCCGCATGGCGATCTGTCATGATTGCCGTAATTTTCGAGGCGCAGACCTCGGCGGATCGAAAGGCCGAATACCTCGACCTCGCGGCGCAACTGCGTCCTTACCTTGCGCAGGTCGACGGCTTCCTTTCCATCGAGCGCTTTCAGAGCCTGACCACCCCCGGAAAGCTCCTGTCCCTCTCGTTCTGGCGGGACGAGGAGGCGGTGATGCACTGGCGCAACTTGCCCGAGCATCGCGCGGCACAGGCGGCCGGGCGCGATCATGTCTTTGAGGACTACCGCCTGCGGATTGCGTCCGTCCTGCGCGACTACGGCATGACCGATCGCGGGGAAGCGCCAGCCGACAGCCATCAGGTTCATGAGGCTGCCCGTATTCTAGCTTGAGATCGTCTTGCCATGGATGCAACCATCGAACATTACGTTCGAGGGCCGAAGGCCCTCAAGAACGTCTTGCTACTGTTGTAATGGCTTGGCCCAAGATCAGCACGCCTGTAGCACCGATGATACCGGAGGCGAAGCGGTTCAGACGGCTGAGAGCCCCCGGCTTCGTCATCATTCCGCGCGCACGCGCAGCCAGCGCCGCATAGGGGGCAAGGGTCACGATCAGCACGCCAATGGTGACGGCGACAAGCATGGCCCATTGTCCCGGGCCAACCTGGTTCAGGTCCAGCACGGTCGGTAGCAGCGCCAAATAGAACACGATGGTCTTTGGATTGCCCATCGTGACGGAGAACCCAGTCAGGAACGAGCCGAGGTTTGTCTGGCCTTTCGAAGCCTCGACCTTGGTCGCTCCGGTTGTGCTCTGCCAAAGCTTGAAGGCCAGATAAAGAAGATAGACGCCGCCCAACACCTTTACGATCAGAAAGACGCCCGCAAAGGTTTGTGCAATAGCTGCAAGGCCCGCGATGGCGACGGTCAGATACACCACGTCGCCAAGGGCGATCCCGGCCAACAGGAACAGTGCGGCCTTCAGCCCACTCCCCATCGATTGCCCTACAAGTGCGGCCACACCCGGACCGGGGATGGCGGCGGCCAGACCAAGTGCGGCCGCATAGGCGATAAGCGTGGCGATCAAGATCCGTCCTCCATTTTGCTTACCCGCAGCTAAGGGAAAGATGCTAACCCGTCTACACCACACGAGCAGCAGCTTGGAGCTTGATATTGAGAGCTCGCTCTACAGACGCGCCGCAAGAACAACGGTTCTCTCCACGCTGCCCCGGCGCCCATCATCCGGCGTGCTGCGATAAATGGCGGCGGCCCCCTCGAGCCGTCCCAAATGCGGCAGCCAGGGAGATTGCCTAGGTTTGGCTGATACGCTCGTGAACCCATCCAAGATCGGTTAGGGCTAGAATTGCCTAAGTCGATAACACCATTCTTTCCGGCGCCTGTCTTGCAACCCGCTTCTTCAACGGCCGGGTTATGAACGGGTCGCGACAGGATCAGGCGGATGCATCAGCCGTCATCGCCCTGTCATGGCGCGCTGCCGCCGTATGGTGGCACAGGTTTTGGCTCTAGGTGTGCGGTCCCGGTGGTAATCCTCCCCATGGTTAAGGTAATGCGGCCGCAGAATTTTCTCGTAGTATAAGCCGAGAAGATTCGAATGAGGAAGACCCGATTTACG
>NZ_ML137221.1:0-151532 GCF_004015795.1 Falsirhodobacter deserti
TGCTCGTCGTGCAGACTGGCAGTTTCGATGCCGCGGCCACCGTGCTCGGTGTTACGCCTTCGGCCGTCTCGCAGCGGGTTCGGGGCCTGGAAGACCGCCTCGGCGTCATCCTTGTCGAACGTGGCAGTCCGTGCCTCGTGACTGACGAGGGCGCATGGCTGTGCCGCCATATGGAACATGTCGGAATGCTGGAGGATCGGCTGATCGACCGCTTTCCGCAAGCCCGGCTTCGAAACAGGGCCGTGCCCGTCACCCTACGCATTGCCACGAATGCGGACAGTCTGGCAACCTGATTTCTCCCGGCCGTCTCGTCCTTCGCACGGGACAGCGTCGTCCTACTCAACATCGCCGTGGACGATGAAGAACATACTGCGGAATGGCTTCGGCGAGGGCGCGTCATGGCGGCCGTGACCGCCCTCGGCAAACCGGTCCATTCGAAATCTCCCATGTTCACAGATATCCTGTGATCCTATCGAGAGGTCGACCTCAGTTCAGGGCCAGCCCAATTACGCATGCTTCGAGCCATACTATCCAATGTTTGGAAAGCATCTTCGCACTCGCAGACTTCCGAGGCCCGACAGGTCGGCACAAAGCTGTCGTTCAAGGGCTGCTCAATGCCTTACCGCAGCTTCTCCACCGCCGTCGCTCGTGGATCGCGCTGTATCCCAGGCGGTTGGCAAATGCGGCACGACTATAAACCTTCTAGAAGGCGGATCTTGAGCGCGCGAAAGGCGCTGCGGGCGCGGGACTCGCGCTCGTGGTCGACCATCGCCTCGATCTCGGCGCCGAGTTGGCGGAGGCGCCTGTCGCCCAGACGCTGCGCCTCCATGAACATGGAACGCTCCTCGGCCGAAGCGTGGTGGTCCACAGCCTCGTGCAGGGCGCGGAGCTGCTCTTCGAAGGCCGGTGTCGATGTGCCAAGCCGCAGCGTGACAGCCAGCATGTCAGCGAGTTGCTGGTGTTCGGCATGCGCGACCGGGACATCCTCGCTCACCGGGCGGACGGCGGGATAAAAAATCTCATCCTCCACGTGCTCGTGGATCTCGAGCTCCCCCGCCAAGAGGCGCATCATGTCGCGCCGCTCGGGGTCTTCAGGGTCCATCGCCTCGATGTTCTCGAAGAGGCGGCGCAGGATCTGGTGATGCTCGAAGAGGACCTCGTCGGCTTTGCGCGCGCCCGGCGGAACCTCCTTCCCGTCGGCCGCCTCGGCCACTGCGGCACGGCTGGCTTCGATCTCCTCGGGCGTCAACGCCTCGTCACCCGGCTCGGGGATCCGGCGGAGTTCTACTTGGCCGTCGTTGATCCGGACCTCGTAGCGGGGCTGGGGCGCGGTCGAGGGGCCGTCGAGCACGTCGCCCGTGGCGAGGCAGAATCGCGACCCGTGCCAAGGACAGACGAGGCCGCCGTCTTGCACCCAGCCCTCGTCCAGCGGCCCGCCCATATGCGAGCACCGAGAGCCCATTGCATGGACGCGGCCCCTATGGTGCACCAGCACGACTCCGATCGCGGCGCGCGCGGCTTCGTCCCAGATCTCCACGCGGCGGGGGCGGTCCTCTTCCAGCTCGGCGAGGGACAAGACCGACAAGAAGCCACGCGGTTCGGGTGAGCGGTCGGCTTGGTCGACGCCGATGCGGCGCCGATAGACCATGTGGCCGCCGAGATAGGCACCGGCGGCCATGGTGAGCCAGCCCGCGGCGCTAAGCGTCCTCCCTGCGCCGCGGCGGCCACGGCGGCGCAGGGCGAGCGATCCAAGGGTCAGAGCAAGTGCGGCGGTGTTCAGCGCCGCGTGAACAAGGCCGGTGCGTCGATCGCGGCCGTGAACCTGACGCCAGTCAGCCGCGCCTGCCGCCGCCGCCGCGATCGCACCTGCCGCACCGACTTTGAGTGCAAGATCGGCGGCGTTGCCTGCGCGGCGATGGGGCGCGAGGCCGAACGTGTCGTAGGTGTCGAGGACGAGCGCGAACGTCCAGGTGCCGATCGGCAGGGTCGCCAGCGCGGGATGGAGCGGGTGACCCAGCCAAGTGCCATGCAAAGTATTCTGGATCGGCTGCGACGCGGTGCCGGTCACCTCCAGCGTTGTGGAAAGCGCGTTCGCGACCGCGTAGGCGGGAGCATCCAGTTGCTCCGCCTGCTCAACCCTTCCTGTGAAACGTTCGGTCTCAGATACCATGGACGGCCTCGTTCCGGTTGAGCGATTTGAAAAGGGTAGCGCTCCAAGCTTGTCGGGACAATCCTATCGAACGGAGTGCTGGCGACATTGCGCTGCTCCCCAACCTTGGACCGCCGGATGCTGGAGTTTTCCGGCGTGGTCATGGCGACGGGCTGGCCGCGGCATCGAAACTGCCAGTCTGCACGACGAGCATCACCGCCCGGGCCGCGGGATTATCCAGCATTAGGGTCAGGATTCATAACCAGTAATGACGGTTGCGGCGAGCGGGATGGCTGAGAGGAAGACCTTTGGACAGCGGTCATAGCGGGTTGCCACGCGCCTCCAGTCCTTGAGCCTGCCGAACATGATCCCGATGCGGTTGCGGCGTTTGTATCGACGCTTGTCGTATCTGACGGGTGTCTTGCGTTGCCTTCTACCAGGGATACGGGCGCGTATCCCTTCGTTCTGCACTGCTTCCCGGAACCAATCGGCGTCGTAGCCGAGATCCCCGAGCAGCCAATCGACCTTTGGCAGGCTGCCGAGGAGCGCCCGTGCGCCGGTGTAGTCGCTCACCTGGCCGGCGGTTACGAACAGGTCGATCGGCCGCCCTTGGCTGTCGCAGATGGCATGCAGTTTGGTGTTCATCCCACCCTTGGTTCGACCGATCAGGCGGCCACGCCCCCCTTTTTCGCGGCCATGCTGGTCGCGGTGCGGTGTGCCTTCAGATAGCTCGCATCGATCATCACGGTCTTCCTCTCTCGGTGCTCTGCGGCCAGGCCCCTCATCATCCGTGCGGAGACGCCTTTCTCGCTCCATCGCTTCCAACGGCTGTAGAGCGTCTTGTGCGGCCCATAGGCTTTCGGGGCGTCTCGCCAGCGCAACCCGTTGCGGTTGACGAAGATAATCCCGCTCAGCACACGCTTGTCATCAACCCGGGGTTCGCCGTGCGGCTTCGGAAAGAAGGGCTCCAGACGTGCCATCTGCACGTCGTTCAGCCAGAAAAGATCCTGTCACCGCTCCGTTTTCGAAGCCGTGAATCACGCAGCACTACGGAAAGCAATGCATCCTGACCCTAAGGTCAGTCGCCCGTATTTTCCGGCTCGAACTCGCTCAGTGCCGGGCGCTTGCCGATGGTGATGTGGTCGATATCCTCCACCCCGAAACCTCGTATTAACGAAGGGATCATCATGCATACCAGCACGAAGATCGGCAGGCCCACGACTGTGATCACCTCCTGCAGGGCGGTCAGGCCCGCTTCTCCGGCCAAAAGGATCAGGGTGGCGGCGATGGCACCCACCGCAAGGCCCCAGAAAACCCGCTGGTGAACGGGCCCCGCCTCGGGCTTGCCGGAACAGAGCATGTCCACCACAAGCGAGGCTGAATCCGACGAGGTCGCAAAGAAGATCGCGACCACAATTACCGCGATGCCCTGGATCAGCGGCGCCAAAGGCAGTTCTGCGAAAAAGGCAAACATGGCCAGCGGAACCGACTCCGCCACTGCACGGCTGATGGAGCCTGCGGCCGGTCCCATCGCCTCACGCGCGGCTTCGCCCAGGCCATCCAGCGCCATTGCCTGCCAGCCAAAAATGGCGAACCAGATTATGGTGAACAGCGACGGGGCCAGCAGCACACCGAAAACAAATTCCCGCACCGTTCGCCCACGTGAGATGCGGGCAACGAACAGCCCGATGAAAGGCGACCACGTGACCGTCCACGCCCAGTAAAATACCGTCCAGTTGGCCTGCCAGCCCCAGTCGCCCGTACCCATCCCGCCGCCATGCAGCATGTCGTTCCAGAAGGCGAGGCGCGGCAGGTTCGACAGGTAAAGGCCAAAGGTTTCAACCACCCCGCGCAGCAGGAACAGCGTGGAGCCTGTGACCAGCACGAAGATCATCAGTCCGACGGCAAGCCCGATATTGATGTTGGACAAGACTTTGATGCCCTTGTCCAGCCCGGCAACGATGGACAGCGTTGCCACGATTGAGAGGGTGCCAAGAATGGCCAGACGCGTCGCCGTGCCGGCATCCCATCCAAGCAGCCCCGAAAGCCCTGCCGCCACCTGCGAAGATCCCAAACCCAACGAAACGGCCACCCCGAACAGTGTACCAAGGATGGAAATGACGTCGATGGCCTTGCCTGCGGGTCCATGGATCCGTTCGCGCAGAAGCGGATAAAACACCGAACTGACCCGCACCGGCAGGTCATAACGGTTGATGAAATAAGCAAAGGCAAGCCCCGGCAGCGCGAAGATCGTCCACGTGTGCAGTGCAAGATGGTAAAGTGCGATGGAAACGGCATCCTGCGCCGCCGTCAGCGTGAACGGCTCTACCCCCGGCAGGGGAGGGGACTGGTAGTGGCTGATCGGTTCAGCAACACCCCAGAACATCAGGACAGTGCCAATGCCGCCCGCGAACAGCATCGTGAACCATGACAGGTTGGAATATTCCGGGCGCGATGTGCGCGGCCCAAGCCGGATATGACCGTGGCGCGACATCGCGGCATAAATCAGGAACCCAAGCCAGACGTTCACGCCAAGAATGAAGAACCAGCCAAGGTTGGTAACGATCCACGCCCGACCAACGGAGAACGCGTTACCAATGGGTCCGGGAGCAACGACCAGAAGCACGACGAAAAGCAGCGTCAAACCGGCGGATACAAAGAAAATGGTGGGATCAACCCGCAGGCCAAGTTTGTCGGCCAAAGCTTTCATACGTCTGTCCTCGTTATTCTGGTTGCAGGAATAAGCCTGCTGCAGCACCTATCGTTCCGATATTCGGCATTTTTTGTTCCCGAAGCGCCTCGAATTGGCGGATCAATTGGCGGGTCCAGCGCGTCGCGGGAAAGAAACGGGCCGGAGCTTTCGCTCCGGCCCTATCATGTTACCTTGCCTGCGCGGTTTGCAGGATCGGGGTGATGATCCGCACCGCGACGCGGCGGTTGCGCGGTTCATCCCCTTCCGTGTCGATGCGGAGATCGCTTTCGCCATAGCCTTGGACGACCATGTTTTCCGGCGGAATGTCGTAATACTCCGCCAGTGCCAATGCGACCGACTCAGCACGCCGATCCGAAAGCGCAAGGTTGGAGACGTCAGAGCCGACGGCATCGGTATGACCCTCGATCAGGAACACCTCCGTCGGGCGATCTGCAAGCAGATCCTTCAGCTGGTTGCCCAGTTCCGAAAGCTGCTCCGCTTGCGCCGGATCAATCGCGGCAGACCCTGTGCGGAAGGTGATATTCTCCACATCCACCACCGGCGCAATGGATCGCACCTGCGGATAATTGCGGATCTGCGACAAGGAATAGCCGCGGGCGTTTTCGCGGTTCTCGATACGGGTCAGGGCCTCACGCAGGGCGTCCCTGTCGCCGGCGGCCACGCGGACATCCTCGCGGGTGCGTGGCAGAAGCGACAGATCGACAGGGGCAACCTGTCCGGTGTCGTCGATGATCCGGGTTTCGCTGCCGCTTGCATCAACACGGATGCGTTGCAGAACACGCCCCGTCGCATCGCGCAAGGTTACGACGCGCGAGCCGTCCGAATATTCGACCGTGGAACGGGTGGAGCCGTCAGAGTAGGTTTCGGTGCGCACAGTGCTGCCCGGCTGGCGCAGCAGAGCGTCGTCATCCTTCAACACGACATACTGCCCGTCATCCTGACGCACGACCACCCGATCGCCGGTGTTGGCAACAACTTCATTGCCGTTGTTCATCAGCGCGCCGACCACAAGTCCGCCAAGGGCCACCAAGCCGGCTTTCTCCAGATTGCTCAGGCCACTGTCATCGTCATCGTCATTGCGACGTTCACCCGACGCAGTGGTCTCGAAATCTTCGGTGCTGGAGCGGGCATCCTCTTCCGTGATCTGGGTGCTTGTTTCACTCGTGACCTCGCCGTCCGAAGCTGCAGCAACCGCGCCGGCGCTTGCATCTTCGTTCAGCAACTCGTTCAGGGTGTCGACAGCCTCTTTCTCAGGCTCGGGCTGCCCTTCCGTGTCGTTGGCGGTGGCGCCTTCCTCGGCATCAGGGGTCGCAGCCTCGGTGTCAGTCGCATCGGCTTCCTCGGCAGGCTGTTCCTCCGGGGTGGGCTGTTCTTCGGAAGCAGGCTGACCCTCAGCAGTGGGCGCTGCAGGCGCAGGATCAGTTGCATCATTCGTCGCATCATCCGTCGCGGCGGGTTCGTCCGCGGGCGCGGCGGTGGGCGCGGCGGTGGGCGTTCCTTCCGCTGTGGCAGGTTCGTCTGAAGGTGCAGGATCAGCTGCTTCTTCCGGTGCAGCCGCCTCGTCTGCAGGTGCACTGTCGTTCTGCTGCTGCGCAGCTTCTGGCTCCGCTGCGACCTCAGGCGTCACTTCTTCGGTTGCAGGGGCATCGGTCGGCTCAGGCGCAGCCTCTGTCGGCTGCTCGCTCGGGGCAGGTTCCTCGGCAGTTGCCGCGGGCGCCTCCCCAGGGGCTGGGGGTTCCGGCGCTTCCTCGGCGACCGGCTCTTGCTGCTCGGCTTCATCCGGGGCGGCAGCAGGGACATCCTCCGGGGGTATCTCTTCGGTAGGAGAGGGCGCTTCCTCCGCAGCCGCCGGTTCCGTGGCCGAAGCATCGTCACCCGAAGGCGTTCCGTTGGCCGGGGTTTCGGCTGTTCCCTCTGCCGGTGGGATCGGCGGTGGTGAGGCATCCTGTGCCAGCGCAGGAAGCGGTGCCAAGGATGCCAAAGCCATTGAAAGTGCAGTCGTCGTGGTCAGAAGCGTATTACAGGTCCGTGATATGGACATGGTTCGTTCCTTTCTTGCCGATCCGGTTACCAAAAGGTCAGGAAATGAACACGCAGCAGGCGTACCTGTTCCGCAGCAGTCATCTAGAGTTTGCACATCATGGGTGGCGGACGATCGGTATTGCACCTCATGCGCTAATATATTAGTTCTAGATCCGAGGACGGTGTTCTATCTTTGGGAGGAGACAGAATGAAACTGCGCACTCTGGCAGCGTTGGCTGCCGGTACGATGCTCTGCGCCACGGGCGCGATGGCACAGGATGCTTGGCCGCAGCGGACGGTGAACGTTATCATCGGCGCCAGCCCCGGCGGCGATACCGATTTCAACGCCCGCACCATGGCCCGCTTCTTCGAAGAGGTTACGGGCACCAGCATGATCATCACGAACATGCCTGGCGGTGGCGCGACGATCGCGACCACGGCCGTGCGCGATGCTGATCCGGACGGCTATACCATGCTGTTCGGGCATACCGGCCACCTGATCGTTACGGAAGTCTCCGGTCTTGCCGATTACGGGATCGACGACTTCGAAATCTGCTGCATCCCCGCCATCGATAAAGGCGCGGTTCTGGTCGCCAGCGCCCGTTCTGACCTGACCTCGGTTGAGGACGTGGTGGAACGCACCAAGGCAGAACCGGGCAGCGTGACCTTCGGAACGGAATTCGGCGGCTATTCGCACCTTCAGGGCCTGATCTTCCAGAACGGTTCGGGCGCTGACATGACGATTGTCGACACCGGATCGGCTGCCGAGAAGATCGCTGCGCTTCTGGGCGGGCGCATTGATGTGGCTGGCATCGCCTATGGCGCGATCCAGGATTATCACGAGGCGGGCCAGATGGTGGTGCTGGGTCAGCCGAACGAAGAACGCAACCCGCTGCTGGGCGACATCCCGACCTTCGCCGAGCAGGACATCGACTTCGTGATGGAGAACCCCTACATCATCGCGTTCCCCAAAGGTACGGATGAGGCGATCCTTGATCGCATGGAAGAGGTGATGCAGCAAATCACCGAGATGCCGGAATATGCCGAGGCGCTGGAACAGGGCTTCCGCCAGCCGGTGTCGTTCCTGCCGCATGAAGAAGCGGTCGAACGCCTGAACGAGATCCGCGAAGCCTACATGCCATACCGCGAGGCGCTTCAGGCCCGCTGATCACTTCGGGGCGCGGACAACGCGCCCCGATCCAATCTGCCGCTGGGGGAGGGGCTGGATGCGTATCAAGGATATCGTCATTGCGTTGGTCATGCTGGGCGCAGGTGCCGGATACCTGTCCATGGCGATGGGGCTTCCGGACCGGGACGGCATCGATGCCGGCAGCGTGCCGGTCGCGCTGGCCTGGATGATGATCGCGCTTGGCGGGATCGAGTTCGTTCGTGCCGTTCGGCCTGCGGCTTCGGCCCAGGTTCAGGGAATATCGGGCAGCGGCATGGTAACTGTTGGCATAACGTTGGCGCTGATCGCCGGTTTCATCGTCGCGATGCGCCCGCTTGGATTTCCCATCGCCTCGACCCTTTTTCTTTTCCTGCAGTTCATCGTTCTGACGCCCAGCGACCGACGCCCGTCGCTGGCGTTCTACGCCCCGCTTTCCGTGATCGCCTCGGCATTGATCTTCCTGATCTTCCGCTATGGCTTTGATCTTCTGCTGCCTGCCGGGCCGTTGAACGCCTGGCTGAACTGAGGGCTTCCAGATGCTCGACCTTTTTCTTCAGGGCTTTCTGACTGTCATTTCGCCGCAAATACTGCTGCTGATTGCAGGGGGTGTGGCCGTCGGAATTGTTTTCGGGGCTGTGCCTGGCCTGACCGCAGTCATGGCCATCGCGCTGTGCCTTCCCATGACCTATGGCCTTGGCCCTTCTGCCGGCCTGTCGCTTCTGATCGCGCTGTTCGTAGGGGCAACTTCGGGCGGCCTTATCTCTGCGATCCTGCTGAAAATCCCGGGTACGCCTTCTTCCATCGCGACGACCTTCGACGGCGCGCCCATGATGGAAAAGGGCGAAGGGGGCAAGGCGCTTGGGGCCGGCATCGTCTTTTCGTTCGTCGGGACCATCATCTCCATCGTGGCGCTGGTGTTCATCGCACCATCACTGGCACAGGTGGCACTGGCATTCGGGCCACATGAATACTTCGCCATCGCCGTGTTCTCGCTGACGCTGATCGCGACGCTCTCCTCCGGCTCCATGGTGAAGGGCGTGTTTGCAGGCGTTCTGGGCTTTGCGGTTTCGACCGTGGGCATTGCGCCGGTGGATGCCATTCCGCGCTTCACTTTCGGCATGGTCGAGTTGAACGCAGGCTTCAACATCCTGACGGTCCTGGTCGGCATGTTCGCCATCGCCGAGGTCATAAAGGTCGCTGAAACCGCGCGCAGCAGTGCTGCCGCCAGTTCGACTGCGGCGCCCGATGTTCGCATCAAGGGCTTCGGCTTCTCGCGTGCCGAATTCGTGGAGCAGTTGCCGAACGCTTTCCGCTCCTCGGCCATTGGCGTGGCCGTCGGGATTCTGCCGGGCATCGGGGCAGGCACGTCCAACATCATCTCCTATATCGTTGCAAAGAAGCGCTCCAAGACGCCCGAACGCTTTGGCAAGGGAACGTTGGAAGGTGTCGTTGCCAGTGAATCCGCAAACAATGCCGGTATCGGCGGGGCGATGATCCCGCTGCTGACGCTGGGCATTCCGGGCGATGCGGTCACAGCCATCCTTCTGGGCGGGTTGATGATCCATGGCATCCAACCCGGGCCGATGCTGTTCCTGACCCAAGGCCCGCTGGTTTATACCATCTTCGCGGCGTTGATCGTTGCTGCGGTGATGATGCTGGTGCTGGAGTTCTGGGGCCTACGGATCTTCATCCGGCTCCTGGCGATCCCGAAGCACATCCTGTTGCCGATCATCTTCATTCTGTGCGCCATCGGAGCCTTCGGCCTTGCCAGCCGCGTGTTCGATATCTGGACGATCCTCGCTTTTGGGGTTCTTGGCTACGGCTTTGTGAAAGCGGGCATGCCCACAGCCCCTTTCATCATCGGCTTCATCCTTGGCCCGATGGCTGAAACGAGCTTCCGCCGTGGCTTGCAACTGTCACGTGGAGATTTCATGGGCTTCCTGACGAACCCCATCTCCGGCACCTTCCTCGGGCTTGCTGTTCTTTCCATCGGCTTCCAATTGTGGAGCGAATGGCACAGCAGCCGACGCCCCAGCGACAGCCTGCTTAGGGCTGGGAGCGAGGGATAGGGCATCCCAAGGTCTGCCAGATGAAAATAACCCGTCATGCCATGCGGCATGACGGGTTATTTTTTATGGTCTCTCTGCTGGCAGGCTTGGCCCGCCAGCAGGAGCTCTCAGACCTGAACCGCCCGTCGGCGGGCAATCACCTGCCGCAGGAACGGGATCACCAGAAGCACGCAACCGATCAGCGTGGGGACCAGCGCGGGTGCGATCAGCAGCAGGGCTGCAACGACAAGCAGCGCACGTTCGATGCCATATAGCGGGGCCAGCATCCAGTTGGAGATGGCAGCCGACAGCGCGAAAATGCCCAGCATTGCCCCGCCTGCCGCAAGGACAAAGGCGGGGATCGTGAACTCGGGCGTTACAATCAGCAGCGCGGGCGAAAAGACGAAGACGAAAGGTACCAGCGCCTTGCCCATCGACAGCCGGAACGCGGTATTCCCTGCCTTGAACGCGTTGGCACCAGCGATGCCCGACGCGGCATAGGCCGCAAGCGCCACTGGTGGCGTCACGTCTGCCAGAACGCCATAGTAGAACACGAAGAAGTGCGCCACGAGTGGCTGTACCCCCAGCAGGCCAAGGATCGGCGCGGCAACAGCCACCATGATGATATAGTTGGCAGTGGTCGGAATGCCGCAGCCCATCAGAATGCAGACCAGGGCCGTCATCAGGAGGGTGAACAGCAGCGTCAGGCTTTGCACGCTCATGATCTCGAACGGCAGGAAGGACAGGAAGGCCGACACATCGGTGGCCCAACCGCTTGCCAGACCGGTCAGCATATAGGCGATCTTGAAGCCTACGCCGGTCAGCGTGACCACGCCGATGATGATGCCCACCAGTGCGGCAGCGGCGGTGACGGAAAGCGACTGGCGCGCGCCAAGGATGAACCCATGCCACACGCCAACCACGGCATCACGCAGGCCCGCAGCCACGCCGTGTTTCTGCACGGACTGAACCACCAGCACAGCGATACACGCAACGATGGCCCAGAAGGCCGAAAGGAAGGGGGTCCGGCCGCTCATCAGCATGAAGATCAGCAGCAGCAGGGGGATGATGGACAGCCACCCCTCGCGGATGACCTTCCAGGCGTTCGGCAGTTCTTCCTTGGTCAAGCCGCGCAGGCCAAGGCGGCGGGCTTCAAGGTGGACCTGAAGCAGCACGCCGAAGAAGTGCATGAAAGCCGGAACAATGGCCGCCAGAAGGATCGTCGTCAGGGGAACGCCAAGATATTCGATCATCAGGAATGCGACGGCGCCCATCACCGGCGGCGTGATCTGTCCGCCGGTCGACGAAGCCGCCTCAACCGCGGCGGCGAAGTGGCGCTGATATCCGACACGGATCATGGCCGGAATGGTCAGTGCGCCCGTTGTCACCGTGTTGGCGATGGAAGAGCCGGAGATGGAGCCGAGCATCGCCGAGGAGATAACCGAAACCTTGGCAGGGCCGCCCGCAAACCGTCCTGTCAACGCCGAAGCCACGTCGATGAACAACTGTCCCAGCCCGATGCGCGTGGCCATCACGCCGAACAGCACGAAGTGGAACACGTAGGTGGCGATCACGCCAAGCGCGGTGCCATAGATTCCCTGCGAGGTGAGGTACAGGTGGTTGACGATATCGGCCCAGCTTGCGCCGGGATGTACGAACACGCCCGGTACCGACTGGCCGAAATAGGCATAGGCCATGAACAGGCAGGCAATGATCGGCAGCGGCCATCCCATGGATCGGCGCACACCTTCCAGCAGTGTGACGATCAGGATGGTGCCCATCGCCACGTCCATCGTTGTCGGGTTTCCGACGCGGAAGGCCAGTTGTTCATAGATCCACGGGACGTACAGCGAAGATACAGCCGCGCCGATCGCCAGCACCCAATCCAGAAGCGGCAGCCCCAGCGGGGCCATCAGGCCCGGCCGGGCATCACGCCGCCCGAAGGCGGAAAAGCTGACGAACAGCAGGAACAGCGTGACCGCCATGTGTAACCCGCGATGCGTCGTGGCTCGCGGAATGCCGAAACCGGCGGTATAAAAGTGATAGCATGACAGCAGGAACAGCAGGACGCCGGACAAGATGGCCAGCGCCTGCCCCAGCTTGCGGAAGCGCAGTTCGGGATCGAACTTCTCCTCCAGCGCCTTCAGTTCATCTGCGGTCAGCGCCGGGGAAGCGCTGTCATCTTTTGTCATTCTTCATCTCTTTTCCAAATGCCAAAGGGGCGGCTGCCAGCCGCCCCGTCATCCCGATTTTCGTCTTCTTACTGCAGAACGCCAGCTTCGCGGTAGAAGCGTTCGGCACCCGGATGGAAGGGAATGCCAACGCCGTTGGTCGCATTGTCCAGAACGATCAGCTTGCCCTTGGCATGGCCTGCGTCAAACATCTTGCGCGTGTTGTCATTCCACAGCGCCTTGGTGATGTTATAGATCAGCTCTTCAGGTTGGTTCGCGTTGGTCACCCATTGCGCGCCCACGGAAAGCGTCGTCACATCGGCATCCTGCCCTTCATAGGTTCCGGCAGGGAAGGTGTCGGCGGCGAAGAAGCTGTATTGCTCGCGGATGGCATCGGCTTCCTCGCCCGAAATGGCGATCAGCTCCACGTCATGCTGGCTGGCCAGTTCGGCAATGGCACCAGCCGGATAGCCGCCGACGAAGAAGAAGGCATCCATCGCCCCGTCGCGCATGCGGTCCGCAGCCTGGTCGGGCTTCAGGAACTCGGCCTGCACATCGTCTTCCGACAGGCCATAGGCTTCAAGAATGATGCGCGCATCTACCAGCGTGCCCGAGCCCGGCTCGTCCAGCGAAACACGCTTGCCCGCAAGATCGGCCACGCTGTCGATGCCTGCATCGGCGCGGGCAACGAGGTGGATGCTTTCGGGGTAAAGGTTGGCGATCATGCGCAGGTTCTCAACCGCGGGCTGATCTTCCCAAAGACCGGTGCCGGTTTGCGCCCAGGTGGCGACGTCGGACTGGGTGAAGCCGCTTTCCAGAGAGCCGGAGTTGATGGCGTTGATGTTGCCGACGGAACCGTTGGAGGCGACAGCCGTCGCGATCAGGCCGGGCACCCCGCAGGAGCCGCCATCTTCGCAGGCGCGCGATCCGGGCGGGCTGGAGATGGCGTTGGCTATCAGGCCGCCGACGGGATAATAGGTTCCCGCCGTGCCGCCGGTGCCGATGCGGAAGAAGGACATGTCCTGTGCGGACGCGACCGAGGTCAGAAGGCCTGCACCAAGTGCAAGACCGAGAAAGATACGGGACTGAATGGACATGGCTCTCCCCTGTTTTTGAACTTGGAAAGAATGTAGGCCGGATATCCGATCTCACACAACCGTGTTTCTGCGGGTGGGGAAAGGATGGGAACCCGGCGGCGCCACCAGCCGCCGGGCGCATCGCTTTTTCAGGCGGTTTGTGCCGTGCGGCGGCGGCGCGCAAGAAGCCAGGTGGCAGCACCGCCAAGGATTGCGACGGGCAGGATGTTGACCAGCACCCCCGTTGCATCCTGCCCCGAAGCAACCAGCACCCCCGCAAGCAACGGCCCTGCGACCGATCCAAACCGACCCACGGCCACGGCCAGCCCGACGCCCTTGCCACGCGCCTCGGCAGGATAGCATTGCGGCGCGATGCCATAAAGGATGGCTTGCACCGCAATCACGGCAACGCCCAGAACCGTTCCCACGACAAGCGTGACCAAGATATTAGCAGGCGCGGCAGCCAGAAGGGCCAGTGCCGCCACCAGCCCGCCGAATGAGGCTGCGATCCAGAGTGGCCGGTTCCGGGCATCCAGTGCCACGCCGCCGACCAGGCTGCCGGCAGCGCCGCCGAGGTTGAAGACCAACTGCACGAAGCCTGCCTCGGACCGATCAAAGCCGCGCGACACCATCAGCGCCGGAAGCCAGTTCAGCAGAAGATACAGCACCAGAAGCGAGAAGAAGAACCCCGCCCAAAGCAGCACGGTCGGCACCGCGCGCCCGTGCCCCAGAACCGCGGCGATCCCGCCGCTTCCATGGGCGGCCGTTACGCGCAGCGGCGGAAGTTGCAGAACCAGCGGAATAATAAGCAGCGGCAGCACGCCCCCGATAACGAACAACATCCGCCATCCGTCGCCAAGGCCGGCGATGGAGATGAGGCTGACAATGGCGCCGCCCAGTGGAATGCCAGCATACATCAGCGCCACGGCGCGCCCACGTTTCTCCGGCTCGGCCGACTCGGCGGCAATGGCCACGAGGTTGGGCAATGCCCCACCCAGACCAACGCCGGTCAGGAAACGCAGTGCGATCAGCATCTCGTAACTGCTGGCAAGGGCCGTCGCGATCGAAAAGACCCCGAAGACTGCCAGCGACAGGGCCAGCGCCATGCGGCGACCGTGCCGGTCAGACAGCCACCCGCCTGCAAGGGCGCCGAACATCAGCCCGAATGTGGCAGCGGAAAAGAACATGCCCATCTGCGAAGGTGACAGCCCCAGATCCGGCCCCAGCCGCGGCGCGGCAATGCCAGCGACCTGGATGTCAAAGCCTTCGATCAGCGCGGCAACAAAACAGATGGCGATAGCCCGGCTTCCGCCGGAAGCGGTTGAGACACGGCCCATTGATCCTCCCAAATCAACTTGTGTGCGGGAAACCGGATGCTCCTCCTCAGGATCCGGTCTTGGCCACTGTTGGTGTTGGCGGCAGGGCTGTCAAGAAAAATAGCTATGATGGATAGCGAATGGTCGGCAGGCATGAAAAAACCGGAAGCAGCGATACTGCTTCCGGCATGGTCGCAATCAATAGGGGGCAGATCAGTTCATCATGACGGGAACCTGCTGGTCGTCCGACAGGCGGTTATTTTCGTCATACTCGAACTCGTTCGCGTTATCGAGTTCATCCGCCGTCATGTTGTTGACGCGCAGTTCGTTATCGGTGGCGATAACCCGCGTCATCGGTACGGCGACCTCTTTCTGGCCAAGGCCCAGAAAACCGCCATCGCGCAGCACCATCAGGATCTCGCCGTTCACTTCGACGAAGGCATGGGGCGTGCCCACGTCCTCACCGTCTGCACCGACGATCCGCATTTCCATCAGCTGTTGAACAGTGGCGGTCTGCGGGGCATTGGCCGCAGCCTGACCTTCAGGCTGTTCTGCGGGCTGTTCGCCTTGCTGGGCCTGCTGGGCTTGGGCCTGGGCCTGCTGGTGGCGCGCTTCGCGTTCGGCCTGCGTTTCGAACACGACGTTCGGTTCTCCGACGTTCATGAACTCGACGTTCGGCTGGTCAGGCATGTTGAAGATCACCTCGGGCTCTGCCTGCTCGTAAGTGATCTGCGGTGCAGCTTCCTGATAGGTGAACTGCTGTTCGGTGGCTTCGGGCTGGATGATCTCAACCTGAGGTTCCGCCTGCGTCAGGCGCACATTGCCTTCGGTCGTTGTCGCGGCGTCCCCGCCTGTGCCTTGGGCGATGTTCGTCGCAGTGTCGTTTCCGGTGTTCGCGGCATCATCTGTTTCCGCGCCCTGATCGACATCAAGGTCGACCGCCAGCTGCGGTTCGCCCTGACGCACAGTAACCTGCGGCGGTTCCTGCATCACCTCGACCTGCGGATCAGCGGTCGAGATCTGCACGTCAGGCTCGGCACGTTGCACATAGATCGACGGGGCGGGAATCTCTATGCGGACAGAGATTTCCGGCACGTCGATCGACACGCGCGGCTGTTCCTGACGAACCTGAATGTTCGAGGGCTGCTCGGTCACCTGTACTTGCGGCTGAGATGTTTGCACGCGCACCTGGGCGGGCTGCTCCTGCACGTCCACCTGCGGCTCGGGCACGCGAACCTGCGCCTGGCCTTCGATCACCGCCTGCTCTTCCAGCTGCACCTCTTCCGTGGCAACGCCGCTGGTTTCAGTCTGGGCTTCGGTGCTGGTGAACTGCTGGCGCACCTCGGTGCAGCGCGCGGCATCGTTTTCAGTCAGGATGCGCTGCATCTCGGCGCGTTCTACAATCCGGTCGTTGCCGGGCTGTTCGTAATCGCGGGCGACGACGCGGCATTCCTCGTTCAGGTCGGTAAGCTGCTGTTCGGTCAGCAGGGCCTGCGCCTGTGCGACGCCGGGCACGGCGATGACGCAGGTGAGGGCCGTCGTGAGCAGGCCGGCACGATAGTGCTTTGCATGTGTCAACGTATAGTCCTCCTGGTTGGTGCGTGGCGCCTTGGCAACGGGTGCAGGCCATGATTGTTCCTGACCTGAACTTTTTCCTCTTCGGCGGCTTCATCTTCTTGCGGGGAACAAGCTGCAGGTTGGCAAACTCCGCTGGTTGCCTTGCATTCCTGTCCACGTCATCCTTAAGAGAGCCTTTTAAAGGGGACATGCATGGACGCCGTGATCGATCTTCTGAACCTGATCTTATGGAACTATATCCTGATCTACGGCCTGCTGGCGGTGGGCGTCTTCTTCACGCTGCGTCTCGGCTTCCTGCAGTTCCGTCATTTCAAGGAATTCTTCCGCTGCGTTACCAGTTCGGGTGAGGTGAACCGCAACGGCATCACGCCGCTTCAGGCGCTGACGGTAAGTCTCGCGTCGCGGGTCGGAACGGGCAATATCGCTGGTGTGGCTGTCGCGATCTATCTTGGCGGCGCAGGCGCTGTGTTCTGGATGTGGCTGGTCGCTTTGGTTGGCATGGCGACAGCTTATTCCGAAAGCGCGCTGGCGCAGCTTTACAAGACGCGCGGCCCAGGCGGAATGTATCGCGGGGGACCGGCCTTTTACATCTCCAAGGGATTGGGGCTTCCGTGGCTGGGCGCGATCTTTGCCATCTGCCTGATCATCGCCTTCGGCCTCGTGTTCAACTCCGTCCAGTCAAACTCCATCGCCGAGGCGATGAACGGTGCCTTCGGCCTGCCGAAATGGGCAGTGGGCATCGCAGTGGCTGCACTGACCATGATCATCATCTTCGGCGGCATTCCCCAGATCGCAAAAGTCGCACAGGTCATCGTGCCCTTCATGGCTGGCGCCTACCTGCTGGCGGCGATGATCGTCATCGTGATGAACCTGACCGAGGTTCCCGGTGTCTTGTGGCAGATCGTGGGCGGCGCGTTCGGCCTGACCGAAGCTGCCGGCGGCGTTGCGGGATCGGTGACGGCAGCGGCAATGAACGGCATCAAGCGCGGTCTCTTCTCGAACGAAGCGGGGATGGGGTCTGCCCCCAATATCGCCGCGGTGGCGACGCCAGATCCGCACCACCCTGCCAGCCAGGGCTTTGTGCAGGCGCTTGGCGTGTTCATCGACACGATCCTGGTATGCACGGCGACGGCCGTGATGATCTTGCTTTCTGGCGTGCTTGAACATGGCAATGGCGTAACGGGCACGGTCCTGACGCAAAGCGCCCTTGTGGAGCATTTCGGTGCGGCTGGCGGCATCTTCGTTGCGGTGGCGATCTTCTTCTTCGCCTTCACCTCGATCATCGGTAACTATGCTTATGCCGAAAACGCGATCTCCTACCTCGGCTTCGGTGGCAAGAGCGGCCTGCTGGTCCTGCGGCTTGCAGCGGCGGCAATGGTGCTGTGGGGCGCGGTGCAAAGCGTGGCCACGGTGTTCAACCTCGCCGACGCCTCCATGGGCCTGATGGCGACAATCAACCTTGTGGCCATCGTCGCGCTTTCTGGCACCGTGGTGAAGCTGACGCGCGATTATCTTGCGCAGCGCAAGGTGGGCCAGCTTCCCACCTTCGAAGCCTCGAAGCATCCGGGTCTGGCCAAGGGCGTTGATCCGACGATCTGGCGTTAGGGCCGGACAACAGACGAAACCCGCGCAGGCCCGAAGGCCTGCGCATCCGGCACCTGCGCCGCATTTTTCAATCGAGAGAGAAGATGCCCAACTACGTCCTGACGGTCACCTGCGCGGCCGCCCGCGGCATTGTCGCCGCCATTTCCGGCTATCTTGCCGAAGCGGGCTGCAACATCAGGGATTCCAGCCAGTTCGATGACATGCTGACCCAACGCTTCTTCATGCGTGTCAGCTTCGCCAGCGAGGAGGGCAGGGATCTGGAGGCGCTGAAAGAAGGCTTCGGGACCGTTGCCGCGGCTTTCGGCATGGATTGGGCGATCCATCCGGAAGACCAGAAGATGAAGGTCGTGCTGATGGTCAGCCGCTTCGGGCATTGCCTGAACGACCTTCTTTATCGCTGGCGTATCGGTGCACTGCCGATCGACATCGTTGCGGTGATTTCCAACCACATGGATTACCAGAAGCTTGTCGTGAACCACGACATTCCCTTCCACTGCATCAAGGTGACGAAGGAAAACAAACCCGAGGCGGAGGCGCAGCAGATGCGCATCGTCCGCGAGACGGGGGCCGAGCTGATCGTGCTTGCCCGCTACATGCAGGTGCTGTCGGACGAGATGTGCCAGGAAATGTCGGGCCGGATCATCAACATCCACCATTCCTTCCTGCCGTCGTTCAAAGGGGCCAATCCCTACAAGCAGGCGTATGAGCGTGGCGTGAAGCTTATCGGGGCAACCTCGCACTATGTCACGGCCGATCTGGATGAAGGCCCCATCATTGAACAGGACATCGTCCGCATTACCCATGCCCAATCCCCCGAGGATTACGTGAGCCTCGGGCGTGATGTCGAAGCCTCGGTTCTGGCGCGGGCGATCCACGCCCACATCCATCGCCGCGTGTTCGTGAACGGCAACAAGACGGTGGTTTTCCCGGCCTCTCCCGGATCCTTCGCGTCCGAGCGTATGGGCTGACACCGGCGTGTGCGGTGCAAGCCGCGCACCTTCACGGCGTGCGGCGCATCTGGTTGCCAAGAAACAGCAGCGCATCTTCCAGCCCGCTGTCCCAATAGAACCAGTCTGGGCATCATGTTCGGTGATCAAGCGCAGCGCTTCCACGCAATCGGCGGCTTCCAGCGGTTCATGCCCCAGACGCGCACGACCAGTGAGATATAACCTCGATGGGCGGCATCGTCGTCGGTGACAATGGTGATCTTCCGCCCGGTCGAGATTGCAGCCTATGACCAGTGGCGGATCAACCAGACTGATGTCAGCCCGTTGCCAGCGCCCGGCGAAAGGCCGGCCGTGCGGTGCAGCGGTCGCGATAGGCGGCAAGCGCGGGCCGACCTTCGAGCCCCAGGAGATGCGCCGCTGCCCAGACAGAATACCCGACCTGGCAATCCACGCCGGAAAATTCGCTCAGCAGCCAGTCCGACTGGTGCAGCCAATCCTCCAGCAGGGCCAGCGTTTGGGTCAGCCGATCCGCTTCCAGCCGTTCGACCGAAAGCGCCTGCGATGCACGCGACTGATCCAGCGCGGCGACATGCTGGCCCAGTGTTTCACCGAAATGCAGCCAATCAAGCCACGCCATGCGTCCCGCGTCGCCGGGTGCGCGCCACAGATGCGGCGCCCGTGTTTCGCAAAGCCATTCGGTCATGGCGCCGGTTTCGTGAATGGTCGTCTTCCCGTCGCGCAAGGCTGGCACGCGGTCTGGGTGCAGCGCATCGTGCAGCCCCCGGTGATCAAGCGCCACAAGGGTGTATGGGCAGCCGATCTCCTCCAGCAGCCACAAGACGCGAAGCGATCGGGACTGAGGTACGTGCCAAAGCGTCAAATCGTCCATGAGTGAACCTCCACCGCGTTGGCAGATAATGCGCCTCCGCCGATGTCCAGCGTCAGTGCAGCCTGTCGATCTGCAGCCTGTCGCGCGCATCCATCAGGCGCCCCAGCGTCAGGCGAACGGCCAGCACGGCCCCTGCCACGCCCGCCGTTGCCAGAAGCAACATCAGCAGGATCTGGTAGCCGGCCGCATGCAGCGGGTCCATGCCGGCAAGAACCTGACCGCTCATGATGCCGGGAAGGGTGATCAGGCCCGCGCCTGCCATCTGGTTCAGCACGGGGATCATCCCTGCATGGACCGCCTGCCGCTGAAGGTCGGCCAGTGCCTGCCGGCGCGTCTGCCCAAGGGCAAGCCGTGTTTCGATTACCAGCCGGTCGCGATACACTGCACCGCACAAGTGGTTCAGCGCGATGCTGGCGGTGTTCATGGTGCTGCCCAGAATGATGCCCAGCAGTGGCACCACATGCCGCGCATCCGTCAGATCCAGCCCACGCGTCACCACGAACAGCCCCGCCAATGCCACCGGAAGGGCCGAGGCACCGATGGAAAGAAAAGCGATCCCGATATGCCAGATGCCCCGCAGCCGCCGCGATTGCCGCGCCCCCACCTCACGAGTGGCGGCAGCCAGCATCACCAGCATGACGGGCAGTGTCAGCCAACCCGCTTCTTCGCCCATCAAGAAGCGCAGGATCAGGCCTACAAGCACCAGCTGGACGATCATCCGAAGGGCGGCCACGGCCAGTGCCCCGTGCAGCCGCAGCGACAGCCAGACCGACAGGCCGCCGCACACCAGCACCATCACCGCGGCAAGAGCCATATCAACCGGATGGATCATGCCCCCAATTCCATCTGCCGCGTTGCCAGCCGCGCCCTTTGCGCCGCATCGTGCGAGACGACAAGAATACCTGTCCCTTCATCACGCAAGCGATGCAGGTAGGCTTCGACCAGCCTCGTCGCACCGGGATCAAGTGCACTGGTCGGTTCGTCCAGCAGCATGATCGGCGGCGGGCCCATGCGCAGCAGCGCCAGCCGCTGACGCTCTCCGGTGGAGGCGAGGGCTGGATCGCTGTCCAGAAGCCGCAGCGGCAGGCCCAGATCGTCGAAGCGTGTTTCCGCATCGGGGGGCATGTGGTCGCGCACGGTATCGGCCCACCAAGCCGTTTCGGCGGAAAGAAAACCCACGTGCCGCCGCCAGTCATGCGGGGGCATCGCCTCGCTGGAACAACCGTCCAGCGTCATCTGGCCATCATGAGGAATCAGATCGGCCAGCATCCGCAGAAGCTGTGACTTTCCTGAACCGGAGGGCCCGCTCAGGCACAGGATCTCCCCGCCCTGAAGGGTGAACGAGATGGGGGGAACGATTCCGTTTCCCACCCGCGTGACCTCCAATCGTGCCAAGACTGCCTCCTCAGCCGATGGGGCCGCTTGTACGCGCAAGCGCCCACAGGCGCGACAGCACAGCGCGATCTTCCTGCTGGCTTCGGTAAAGGCGGATGCCCAGCGGGAGGATCCACTCGGGGCTGGCAGTAGCAAGGATCAGGCGGCCTTCCTCCATATCCTGACGAACAAGCCGTTCGGGCAACCAGCAGACGCCCCAACCGGCCAGCGCGCATTCGCGCAGGCCGGCGCTGATGGTGTTCTGATGCACTGTCTTGCGCCGCAGGGGCGCGCCTTCGAAAACTCGCCGCAGCGCCATGCCGAAGAACGAGCTTTGCCCGTAATCAAGATAGGGAAGTGTCTGACGCAGGCGGATCGCCCGCTCGATCAGGCCTTCAGGTCCGTTATGACCCAGCTTTTCACAAAGGTGCGGCGCAGCAACAGGCAGCAGGCGTTCCGCCCCCAGATCAAGCCAATCATACTGCTGCGGATCCAGGAGAAGCTGCACATGGGGATGGTGATAGGTCAGGAAAAGGTCGGCCTCACCGTTGATAAGCGCGTCCAGATTGGCCTCAATGCCGCCACGGTCGGGAATGACGGCGGTTTCCAGATCAGGCAGCGCGGTCTGCACCTGTTGCAGCCATGCTGGCAGCAGGGTGACGGCCAGCGTGTGCAGCGCGGCAAAGGTCAGCCTGCCGTTGCAGTCATCCGGGTTCAGCCTTTCGCGCAGGCCATAGAATGTGCGGATGGTTTCATGGGCGATGGGCAGCAGGGCTTTGCCTTCGGATGTCAGTTCCGCGGGCAGGCTGGCGCGGTTGATCAGGGTCGTCCCCAGCCACGCCTCCAGTTGCTTGATGCGGCGGCTGAAGGCCGATTGGGTCACGTTGCGTTCGCGCGCTGCCCGCGAAAAGCTCGCAGTGCCTGCTAAAGTGACAAAATCTTCCAGCCACTTAAGTTCCATTGCGTCCCCGCCTGCCGGACAAATATGACAAGTTGTTGAAGATAAAGTCCTATGCGCGGAAGGTCTAGCCTGTGCTGAAAAAAGCATTGGCCATGTTGCCCGAATTTTCCGCAGACGGGATGCATGACGACTGGGAATACCGACATGCGGCAGATCTACGTGAATGGCAGCTTCCTCCCCGAGAAGGAGGCTGTTCTTCCGGTGATGGATCGCGGCCTTCTTTTCGGCGATGCGATCTATGAGGTGACGGCGATGCTGGACGGGGGGCTGGTTGACAACGATCTGCACCTTGCGCGGCTGGAACGTTCACTGGGGGAGATCGGGATCCCGCTTCCCATGCCGTTGGAAGAGATCCGGGGCGTCCAGCACGAACTGGTGCGGCGCAATGGCATGCGCGACGGCACCGTGTATATCCAGATCACACGCGGCACGGCGGAACGGAACTTCCTGCATGGCGGCGGGCTGACGCCGAACATCATCATGTTCACCCAGCCGAAGGTGCTGCATGGCACGGCTGCGCAGCATGAAGGGATCTCCGTTGCACTGATGCCGGATCCGCGATGGAGCCGGCGCGACATCAAGACCACCATGCTGCTGGGGCAGGTTCTGGCAAAGGAAGCCGCGCAGGCGGGCGGCTTCGGTGATGTCTGGCTGCATCAGGACGGGTATGTGACGGAAGGTGCGTCCTCCACCGCGTTCATCCTGACGGCGGACACGATTGTGACGCGGCCCGCTTCGCGCGTGACGCTGCCGGGATGCACCAGCAAGGCTGTCCTGCGTCTGGCCGAGGCGCGGGGCCTTTCCTTCGAAGCCCGCGCCTTCACCATCGAAGAAGCGCAGGGCGCGGACGAGGCATTCCTGACCAGCGCCTCCAGCTTCGTCACGCCGGTGGTTCGCGTGGGTGATGCCGTTATCGGCGATGGCACGCCCGGCCCGGTGACCCGCCACCTTCAGCAGCTTTACATCGAGATGGCGCGCTCTTCGATCG
Organism: Falsirhodobacter deserti; assembly: GCF_004015795.1. GTDB lineage: Bacteria > Pseudomonadota > Alphaproteobacteria > Rhodobacterales > Rhodobacteraceae > Falsirhodobacter > Falsirhodobacter deserti. The sequence continues at coordinate 23,006 of NZ_ML137221.1, forward strand.
AGAGGGTTTTGTGATGGCGCGATACAGGGAGTTCGCCAGCCCACCCGGAACGCTTCCTGCCGGTCCCCGCAACGCCATCACCGATGTGCCGGGTGTGACGGTCGGGCATCGCACGCTTCAGGGGGACGGGCTGAACACCGGCGTGACCGCCATCATACCGCAACCGGGCAACCTGTTCCGCAAGCCGCTGACGGCGGCGGTCGAGGTGATCAACGGTTTCGGAAAAAGTGCGGGTCTTGTGCAGATCGCCGAGCTTGGCCTGTTGGAAACGCCTATCCTGCTGAGCAATACCTTCGCCGTGGGCACCTGCGTGAACGCGCTGATCCGCCGGGCCATTGTCGAAAGCCCTGAAATAGGGCGTGGCGCTTCGACCGTGAACGCGGTTGCGTGTGAATGTAATGACGGGGTTCTGTCGGACATCCAGCGCATGGCCGTGCGCGAGGAAGACGCCCTTGCCGCACTGGCGGATGCCAAAGCCGAGGTTGCTGAAGGATCGGTCGGAGCGGGAACGGGGATGATCTCGTTCGGGTTCAAGGGCGGGATCGGCACGGCGTCGCGGCAGGCCTGTGGCGGCACGGTCGGCGCGCTGGTCCTGTCGAACTTCGGGCGGGCGGGTGATCTGGTGCTGCCAGATGGCCGCCGCCCCGATCCGCGCCTGCCCCCCGCGCCTGAAAAAGGCTCGATCATCGTCGTTCTGGCGATGGACGTGCCCGTGGATCAGCGCCAGTTGCAGCGCATCTGCCGACGGGCAGGGGCTGGCATCGCGCGGCTTGGCGCCTTCTGGGGGCATGGCAGCGGCGATATCGTGCTTGGCTTCACCACCGCCAACCGCATCCCGCGCGACAGTGGCGATACCATCGCCATCCACCGCCTGAACGATGCCCGCATCGACGAGGCGTTCCGCGCCGCTTGCGAGGCAACCGAGGAGGCGATCCTGAACGCGCTGTGCACGGCGACACCCGTTGACGGCTTCGGTGGCGAAACCCGCCCCTTGCTGTCGGACTGGCTGAAGGAAAAGACGGAATGACTTCCACGAACATCATCGACGTCCGCAATATCAGCGTGGAGTTCCGCGGCGAGGAGGATACCTTCCGCGCCGTCCGGAACCTGTCCTTCGCCATCGCACCGGGCGAGACGCTGGCCGTGGTGGGGGAATCCGGCTCGGGGAAATCCGTCACCTCGCTGGCGATCATGCGCCTGATCGAATTTGGCGGCGGCCGCATCGTGGACGGGAAGATCACGTTCAACGGCCAGAGCGGCAGCCGCGTTCTGTCCGATCAATCCATGCGGCAGATGGAGGCGGTGCGCGGCAACGACATCGCGATGATCTTCCAGGAGCCGATGACGTCGCTCAACCCCGTCTTCACCGTTGGCCAGCAGATCGCCGAGGCCGTTCGCCTGCACCAGAACTGTTCGGATGCGGAAGCGCGGGCCGAGGCGTTGCGGATGCTGGAAAAGGTCCGCATTCCCGATGCCCGCCGTATCCTTGACCGGCACCCGCACCAGCTTTCGGGGGGGATGCGCCAGCGGGTGATGATCGCGATGGCGCTGTCGTGCAAGCCGCGCCTTCTGATCGCGGATGAACCGACAACGGCGCTGGATGTGACCATCCAGGCCCAGATCCTGAAACTGATCCGCCTGCTTCAGGAAGAAATGGGCATGGCCGTCCTGTTCATCACCCATGACATGGGCGTGGTGGCCGAGGTTGCCGATCGCGTCCTTGTCATGCGTCATGGCGAGAAGGTGGAAGAAGGCACGGTCGAGGAGATCTTCGATGCGCCACAGCACCCCTATACCAAGGCGCTTCTGGCTGCCGTTCCACGGCTTGGGGCTTTGCAGGGGCAGGATCTTCCCCGCCGCTTCCCGCTGCTGAAGGCGGATGGCGATCACCGCGACGCTTCGGGCTATGACCACCATCCACCGCAGGATACGGTGACGGGTGATGCGCCGATCCTGCAGGTTCGCGATCTTGTGACGCGCTTCGATATCCGCAAGGGCCTTCTGTCGCGTGTGACGGGCCGCGTGCATGCCGTTGAACATGTCAACTTCGACCTGCGCCGCGGGGAAACGCTGGCGCTGGTGGGGGAATCCGGCTGCGGCAAGTCCACCACCGGCCGCACGCTGATGATGTTGCAGGAGCCCAATGGCGGGCAGGTTCTTTACAAGGGAAAGGACATCCTTTCCCTGCGCGGGGCCGAGCGGCAGGAGATGCGTCGGAAGATCCAGTACGTGTTCCAGGATCCCTACGCCTCGCTTGATCCGCGCCTGACGGTCGGCTTCTCCATTGCCGAACCGCTGCTGACGCACAAGCTGGTGAAACCGTCCGAGGTGCAGGACCGCGTCGTGCAGCTTCTGCGCGACGTGGGGCTGCAGCCCGAACATGCGCGGCGCTATCCGCACCAGTTCTCGGGCGGTCAGCGCCAGCGCATCTGCATCGCGCGGGCCCTGGCGGGCGATCCGGACATCCTGATCACGGACGAAGCCGTGGCCGCACTTGATGTGTCGATCCAGGCCCAGGTGGTCAACCTGATGATGGAACTGCAGGAACAGCGCGGCCTGTCCTTCATCTTCATCAGCCACGACATGGCCGTGGTAGAGCGGGTCTCGCACCGCGTGGCGGTCATGTATCTGGGCCAGATCGTGGAGATCGGCAGCCGTCGGCAGGTGTTCGAAAACCCGCAGCACCCTTATACCCGCCGCCTGCTTTCGGCGGTTCCCATCGCCTCGCCCGAAGGGCGGAACCGGAACCGCCCCCTGATCGAGGGGGAGATCGCAAGCCCGGTGCGGGCCCCCAACGACCCGCCGCTTGTCGCCCCGCTGGTGGAAGTGGAGGCGGGCCATCATGTGGCGCGCCATCCGATCGGCGACTTTTCATAAAAAAACAAGTCTGACGGAGGAAAACCATGGCTCTCAAGAAAATCCTGATGTCGTCGGCCATTGCCGCGTTGACGCTGCTGCCGGTGGCAGGCGTGGCAAAGCCGCTCACCGTGGCGATCGCGAACAACCTGACGGGGCTGGACCCGACCAACGTGAACGACACGCTGTCGCAAACCTCGCTTCGGCTGGTTTATCAGGGGCTGTTCGGCTTTGACGAAAACATGGGCCTGATCCCGGTTCTGGCCGAAAGCTATGACGTCAACGACGATGCGACGGAGTTCACGATCCATCTGCGCGACGGGGTGAAGTTCCACGACGGGACCGAGTTCAACGCTGATGCGGTGAAGACGAACATCGACCGGCTGCGCGATCCGGCCAACAACCTGTCGCGCCGCAGCCTCGTATCCATGGTGGACGAGGTGCAGGTTGTCGATCCCATGACGGTGAAGCTGGTTCTGGAGAAACCCTTCGGCGCAATGATTTCTTCGCTTGCGCATCCAGGCGCAATGATGATCTCTCCGGCCGCGCTGGAAGAGCATGGCCGCGAGATCGGCCGCCACCCGGTTGGCACCGGCCCCTTCAAGTTCGTCAACTGGTCGGCTGACACGCTGGAAGTGACGGCGAACGAAGATTACTGGAAGGATGGCCTGCCGAAGGTGGAGGGTGTGACCATCCGGTCCGTTCCGGAATCCGGCGCACGCTTTGCCATGCTGCAAACGGGCGAGGTGCAATACGTTCCCGGCTTTCCGCCTGAACTGATGGAAGTGGCAAGCCGCAACCAGAACCTGACGATCGAAGCGACGGATTCCATCGTCGAATACTATGTCGCGATGAACAACATGAAGGAACCCTTCGGCGACGTGCGCGTGCGTCAGGCGCTGAACTATGCGGTCGACAAGGATGCATATTGCAAGATCGTGTTCAACGGGCTGTGCAAGCCGGCAGATTCGATCATCCCCGAACTGCTTTCGTTCCACGTTCCGGCGGGTGACTATACCTTCGATCTGGACCGCGCGCGCGAGCTGATGGCCGAGGCGGGTTATGCCGACGGGTTCGAAACCGAGATCTGGGCAAACTCCAACACCGAATCCTTGCGGGCTGTTCAATTCATCCAGCAGCAGCTTGCGCAGATCAACGTGAAGGTGAACGTGGTGCCGCTGGAAGCGGGCGTCGCCGCGGAACGGATCTGGTCCATCGAAAGCCCGGCCGATGCGACGGTGCAAATGTATTACGGCGGTTGGTCGGCCTCCACCGGGGATGCCGACTGGGGCATCCGCCCGCTTCTGTCCAGCGAAAGCTTCCCGCCGGCGATGTTCAACGTCGCCTATTTCAAGGACGAGGCCGTGGATCAGGGCATCCAGGACGCCATCGCCACCGCCGATCCCGAACAGCGCGCCGGCATCTATGCCGAGGTTCAGAAGAACGCGTGGGAAATGGCGCCGTGGATCTTCCTTGGCGTGCCGCAGAACATCGCCGGCAAAAGCAATGACCTGTCGGGCGTGCACATGCTTCCCGATCGCGGGTTCCTGCTGGAGAACGCCGAGTTCGCTGAATAAGCGCAATCCCGGTCCCGGCATTTGCCGGGACCGGCCTTGAAAGAAGTGACTTCATGTTTGGCTACCTGATAAAGCGGCTGATCACGACGATCCCGGTCGTTCTGATGGTCATGGTCTGCGTTTTCGCGTTCGTGCACATGTTGCCGGGCGATCCCGCCCGCCTTGTTGCGGGGCCGGAGGCCACGTCCGAGGATGTGGATGCCGTCCGCCGCTCGCTTGGCCTTGACCGGCCGCTGCCCGAACAGTTCGTGCATTACGTCAGTCGCGTGGCGCAGGGCGATTTCGGCATGTCGCTGAAAACCCGCCGAACCGTCGCCGAGGAGATCGGCGCACGGCTGATGCCCACCGTCTGGCTGACGGTGTTCGCGATGCTTTGGGCTACGGTGATCGGGCTTCTGATCGGCGTCATCTCGGCGGTGAAGCGGGGCAGGTGGCAGGACTATACCGGCATGATCGTTGCCGTGTCGGGCATCTCGTTCCCGCCGTTCTGGCTGGGGCTGCTGCTGATCAGCCTGTTCTCGGTCCATCTGGGCTGGCTGCCGACGGGGGGCTACGGGACGTGGCAGCATTTCGTCATGCCCTCGTTCACGCTGGGCGTAGGCGTGGCCGCGGTGATGGCGCGCTTCACCCGATCCGCCTTCATCGAGATCGCGCGCGAGGATTACGTTCGCACCGCCCGCGCCAAGGGCGTGCCCGAGCGGCGCGTGATCTGGAAACATTCGCTGCGCAATGCGCTGATCCCGATCATCACGATGGTCGGCCTGCAATTCGGCTTCCTGCTTGGCGGCTCGATCGTGGTGGAAAGCGTCTTCTCATGGCCCGGCGTGGGGCGGCTACTGGTCGATTCCGTCAACTATCGCGATTACCCCGTAATCCAGGCGCTGATCCTGCTGTTTTCGCTGCAGTTCATCTTCATCAACCTGCTGGTTGACGTGCTGTATGTCTTCGCCAACCCGGAGATCCGCTACAAATGACAACCACCGTGCTTGTCGAACCCGCCGAACAGATGCGCAAGCCATTGGCCGAATTCTGGCGCCGTTTCCGCCGGCAAAAGGTGGCGCTGGTGGCGCTGGCCTTTCTGGTGCTGCTGGTGGGGGTGGCAGCCCTTGCGCCATGGGTTGCGCCATATGATCCGGCCGCGCCCGATTACAACGCCGTCCTTCAGGGGCCGAGTGCGGCACATTGGGCCGGAACCGACACCTATGGCCGCGACATCTTCAGCCGCATCATCTGGGGTGCCCGCATCTCGCTTGCCGTGGGGTTTCTTTCGGTGACACTGGGCGCCCTTGGGGGTGTGTCTCTGGGCATCATCGCCGGATATTACGGTGGTCTGGTGGACAGCGCGGTGATGCGGCTGTGCGATCTGTTGCTGGCTTTTCCAGGCATCCTTCTGGCGATTGCCGTGATCGCAGTGCTGGGGCCGGGGATCACCAACGTGATCTACGCCGTTGCCATATTCTCCATCCCCGTTTTCGCGCGGCTGGCCCGGGGCACGACGCTGCAACTGAAGCGGACGGTTTATGTGGATGCCGCAAGGGCCATCGGCGTGTCGAACACCACGATCATGCTGCGGCACATCCTGCCCGGCACGCTGCCAAACGTGATCGTCTATTTCTCCATGCGGATCGGAACGTCGATCCTGACGGCGGCGGCGCTGTCGTTCATCGGCCTTGGCGCGCAGCCGCCAAGCCCTGAATGGGGCGCGATGCTGGCCGACGGGCGCACCTATATGGGCGTAGCCGACCACCTGACACTTTTCCCCGGCCTTGCGATCTTTCTGACGGTTCTGGGCTTCAACCTGTTCGGCGATGGCCTTCGCGACGCCCTGGACCCGAAGCTGCGGTCATCATGAAGGTCTATATTTCGGCCGATATCGAAGGGGTTGCGGGCGTGGTGTCACCCGCACAGGGGCAGGCCGGCCATCCCGAATACGAAAAGGCCCGCATCCTGATGACCGAGGAGGTCAACGCCGCAGTCGAAGGCCTTATCGGCGCGGGCGCGAAAGAGGTTGTGGTCAACGACTCTCACGGGCCGATGACCAATCTTCTGGCGGACCGGCTGCATCCCGCGGCTGACCTCATCCTCGGCAAGCCCAAGCCCATGAACATGGCATGCGGGCTGGATGAAGGGTTCGACCTGTTCTTCATGGTGGGGCATCATTCGATGGCCGGGCAGGGCGGGGTTCTGGCGCATACCACCAACGGCTTTGCGTTCCGGCAGGTTCGCGTGAACGGCATCCCCTGCGGCGAGCCGATGATCTACGGCCTTTATGCGGGGGAGCTTGGGGTGCCCGTCGGCTTGCTTTCAGGCGATGACAAGATGCGCGAGGAGAACGCGGCGATCTTCCCACAGGCAGAGTTTGTGACCCTCAAACGCAGCTATGGCCAGCGGGCGGCTCGGCAGGTTTCCGTTGCCTGCGCACGTGACCTGCTGCGCGAGGGTGCGGCCCGCGCCCTTGCCCGCGCTGGCCAGATGAAACCCGTTCGCTGGAATGGCCCGTTCGTGGCGGAATTCGCGATGAACAGCGCGGCGCTTGCCGACCAGATGGCGGTGCTGCCGCCCGCTCATCGGGTTGATGCCACGAGCGTAGCCTTTGACTGCACCTCCATGGCAGAGGTGATCGGCTGGATGACCGGCCTCTCCGCGATGAGCTTCGCGCTGCGATAAGAAAGGAACAGACCATGACCCCCGTGATTGCACTGCATGGCGGTGCCGGCACGATCCTGCGCCACAAGATGACGCCGGAACTGGAAGGCGAATACCACGCCGCGCTTCGGGCCTGCCTTCAGGCGGGGCTTGACGTCCTGCGCGCCAACGGGTCGGCGCTGGATGCGGTGACGGCCTCCGTGATGGCACTGGAGGATGATCCGCTGTTCAACGCGGGCCGTGGCGCCGTGTTCACCACCGATGCGACGCACGAAATGGATGCCGCCGTGATGGAAGGTGCCAGCCGTCGGGCCGGCGCGATCTCTGGCATCTGCGGGCCACGGCATCCGGTTCTTGCCGCCCGCGCGGTCATGGAGCGGACGGAGCATGTCCTGCTTTCGGGCGAAGGCGCGCGCCACTTCGTCAAAGGTGCGGGGCTGGAGATGATGCCCGCAGACTGGTTCGGGACCGAGGCGCGGCGCAAAGCGCTGCGCGCCGAAATGGAGCGTCGCGAGCGCGGCGAGGCCGATGACGGCGATCCGGCCCGCAAGCATGGAACGGTGGGCGCGGTTGCACTGGATGCGCAGGGGCATCTGGCGGCGGCAACCTCAACCGGTGGCATGACTGCCAAGATGCCGGGCCGCGTGGGCGACAGCCCGATCATCGGGGCGGGCACCTGGGCCGATGACGAAACGGTGGCCATCTCCGCCACCGGGCACGGCGAATACTTCATCCGCTGGGCTGTGGGGCACGAGATCGATGCCCGGATGCGGTGGGCAGGGCAGGATCTTCAAACCGCCGCCGGTGGTGTGGTGGAGGAGCTTGGCCGCATCGGAGGGTCGGGCGGACTGGTGGCCGTGGACCGGCTGGGCAACATCTGCCTGCCCTTCAACTCGCCGGGGATGTACCGTGCCTGGTGCGGCCGTGACGGGCAGATCCGGACGTCCATCTTCGCCGACTGACCGCCGTTCTTCCTCGCGGTGATTTGATCTGTCGGTGTGCAGGTCTAGGTTTCCGGGGAAGAACAAAGGGAAAGGAGGCCCGCCGTGCGAAATCTGACGCTGCTATGTGCAGCCATGATCCTTGGCTCTGGAACAGCGAACGCACAGGACCTTCTGTTTCCACCCGGCGAGGACGACCGCTTCAGCTGGCAATCCTACGAGGAATTTGCGGCCAATAATGACCTGACAGGCCAAAGCGTCGCAATCGCGGGGCCATGGACGGCCGAGGATGAGGTAACGTTCCGCCGGGTCTTCGAATATTTCGAGGCGGCAACGGGTGCGACCGTTGTCTTTGCCGGATCCGACAGCTTCGAGCAGCAGATCGTGATCGACACCTCCTCGGGCTCTCCACCTGATATCGCGGTGTTTCCGCAGCCGGGGCTTGCACGGCAACTGGCCGGGCAAGGATTGTTGACGCCGCTGCCGGAGGACACAGCCGATTGGCTGCGCGAAAACTATGCCGCTGGCGAAAGCTGGGTGGATCTTGTGACATTCGAGGGGCCGGGCGGGCAAAGCCACGTTTACGGCTTCCCTTACAAGATCGACGTCAAGTCGCTGGTTTTCTATTCCCCCGAGAACTTCGCTGCGATGGGATACGAGATCCCGCACACGATGGAGGAGTTGAAGGCCCTGACGCAGCGCATCGCCGATGATGGCGGTGTGGCGTGGTGTATCGGCCTTGGTGCAGGATCAGCCACCGGATGGCCCGCCACCGATTGGGTCGAAGACCTGATGCTGCGCGTGAATGCCCCCGAGGTTTACGACCAGTGGGTCGCGCATGAAATCCCGTTCAACGATCCCCGCGTCGTTGCCGCGATCGAGGAGTTCGGCTGGTTTGTCAAGACGGATGCCTATGTCGATGGCGGCGCGGGCGGTGCCGGCTGGATTGATCACCGCGACAGCCCGACCGGCCTTTTTTCCATACCGCCGCGCTGTTTCATGATGCATCAGGCTTCCTTCATCGGTTCCTTCTTCCCGCCGCAAACCGAGTTTGGGCGCGATGTCGATTTCTTCTACATGCCGCCCTATGAAAGTCACCCGGAGCTTGGGCGGCCCGTTCTGGGTGCAGGCACGACTTTCGCCATCACGCGCGACACGCCGGTGGCGCAGGCATTCCTGCAATTCCTGCGCACCCCGCTGGCGCATGAAATCTGGATGGCGCAGACCGGTTTTCTGACGCCCCTGACCAGCGCCAACCTTGATGCTTATGGCGATCCGACACTGCGCGGCATGGGCGAGATTCTTGTGAACGCCGACACATTCCGCTTCGATGCCTCCGATCTGATGCCGGGGGCCATCGGGGCTGCCGCCTTCTGGACCGGCATGATCGACTTCGTGGCAGGCGACACCGCCGAGGAAGCTGCGACCATGATCGAACAGACATGGACCAGCCTTGCCCGCACCGGCGGGACCGAACCCGTGGAAGGGGCCGAAGAATGAACCAGATCCTTCTTGCCGCCATCACCATCGTCATCGGCGTTGTCGGTTGCCTTGCCTATTTCTGGCTTTCGAACATGCTGCTGGACCGGATGTTCCCGCCGCGGGGCAGCAATGCGGCACATAATCTGCGCGTTTCGGGGCGGATCAGGCCGTGGCTCTTTCTTGCGCCCGCGATCTTCTTCCTTGGGGTCTACCTTGTGTATCCTGTGTTCGGATCGCTTTGGCTTGCGGTTTCGCGCGGGGGCGACTTCATCGGGATGGATAATTTCATCTGGATGGTGAACGATCCCAAGTTCCGGGAAAGCCTGCTGAACAACCTGCTTTGGCTGATCTTCGTTCCCACCATGGCCACGCTGATCGGCCTGATCGCCGCGCAGTTGACTGACAGCATCAAGTGGGGCGCGATCGCCAAATCCCTGATCTTCATGCCCATGGCGATCAGCTTTGTCGGCGCGGCCGTCATCTGGAAGTTCATCTATGAATTCCGCGCCGAAGGGTTGGCCCAGATCGGCCTGCTGAATGCGTTCGTCACCTCGCTTGGGTTCGAGCCGCGGGCGTGGCTGACCCTGCCGGTCTGGAACACCTTCTTCCTTATGATCATCATGGTCTGGATGCAGGCAGGTTTTGCCATGGTGCTGCTGTCGGCCGCACTGCGCGGCATCCCGGACGAAACGATCGAAGCCGCGATCCTGGACGGCGCTTCCCCTTGGCAGGTGTTCTGGCGGGTGCAGGTACCGCAGATTTGGGGGACTATCGCCGTTGTCTGGACGACGATCACGATCATGGTGCTCAAGATCTTCGACATCGTCTTTGCCATCACGAACGGGCAATGGGGCACGCAGGTGCTGGCCAACATGATGTATGACTGGTCCTTCCGCGCGGGCGACTTCAACCGCGGTGCCGCCATCGCCATCGTCATCATGATTGCGGTTCTGCCCATCATGATCTGGAACATCCGCAATGCCAGCAGGGAAAGGGACTGAGATGGACAACATCGCAGGCAAGCGCGGACGGCTGACATGGGTGCTGAACATCGCCGTCTTCCTTCTGGTCCTGTTGTGGACGATCCCGACGATCGGGCTTCTCGTTTCCTCGTTCCGGGATGCGCAGCAGATCCAGACTTCGGGTTGGTGGACATCCCTGACCCCGCAAAAGGAAAGCTGGGCGGCCCGCACCGCAACGCCCGGCAGCGCCGCGCAGGATGGCGGGGCGTATGTGCTGGAAGGTAACGTCTTCGGCGACGACGCGGGCGAGGTGGTAGCCTTTGGCGTCACCCCCATGCAGCCAGAAGCCTTCGCGGCGGGCGAGACCGCCGATCATCCCGATGGCGGCACCCTGACGGTTGCGGCCGATGGCAGCTATCGCCTCACCTCACCCGAGCCGTTCGCCACGCCGGACGTGGTTGTGGGGGATACTGCGGGCGGTGCAGAGCCGCGCGGGCTGCGCATCTTCGTCACGTCTACCGAGCCGCCGGATTTCACGACCGGCAACTATGGAACGGTGCTGACGGCGGATGGGATGGGCCAGTCCTTCCTGAACACGCTGACAGTCTCGATTCCCGCGACAGTCATCCCGATTCTGGTGGCCGCCTATGCCGCTTATGCGCTTGCATGGATGAGCTTTCCAGGCCGCGCGCTTCTGGTTTCGGCGGTCGTGGGCTTGCTGGTTGTTCCGCTGCAACTTTCCCTGATCCCGCTGCTGCAGCTGCATAACAATATCGGCCTGGGCCGCGGCTATATCGGGGCGTGGCTGGCGCATACCGGCTTTGGCCTGCCGCTGGCGATCTATCTGCTGCGCAACTACATGGTGGGCCTGCCACGAGAGGTGATCGAAAGCGCCCGTGTCGATGGCGCGACGGATTTCGAGATTTTCCGCAAGATCATCCTTCCGCTGTCGCTTCCCGCCCTGGCTGCCTTTGGCATCTTCCAGTTCCTGTGGACGTGGAACGACCTGCTGGTGGCGAAGGTATTCCTTGGGACATCCGATACGCAGATGGTGATGACGGGCCGGATCGTTGAATTGCTGGGCAGCCGGGGCACCAACTGGGAACTTCTGACGGCTGCGGCCTTTATCTCGATGATCGTGCCGCTGATCGTTTTCTTTTTACTGCAAAAATACTTCGTGCGCGGCCTTCTCGCCGGCTCGGTCAAGGGGGGGTGAGGTCATGAGCAATCTGAAACTGACCGATGTTTCGAAATCCTATGGCGCAACGAACGTGCTGAAGAATATCGACCTTGATATCCAGCAGGGGGAACTGGTCGTCTTCGTGGGGCCGTCGGGTTGCGGCAAATCCACCCTGCTGCGGATGATCGCCGGGCTGGAAAAGATCACGGGCGGCACGCTGGAGATCGACGGGCAGGTGGTCAATGACACACCCCCTGCGCAGCGCGGCATCGCGATGGTGTTCCAATCCTATGCGCTTTATCCGCACATGACCGTGCGAGAGAACATGGCCTTCGCGCTGGAAATCGCCAAGGTGCCCAAGGCCGAGGCGCGGGCAAAGGTCGAGGCGGCAGCTGAGATGCTGCAACTCACCCCCTATCTGGATCGGCTGCCGAAGGCGCTTTCGGGCGGGCAGCGCCAGCGCGTCGCCATTGGGCGGGCGATCGTGCGCGATCCCAAGGTCTATCTGTTCGACGAACCGCTTTCCAACCTTGATGCCGCCCTGCGCGTGGCAACCCGGATCGAGATCGCGCAGCTGAAAGAGCGTATGCCCGACGCCACGATGGTCTATGTCACCCACGATCAGGTGGAAGCGATGACGCTGGCCAGCCGCATCGTGGTGCTGGCCGACAAGGGCATCAGCCAGGTTGGCACCCCGCTGGAGCTTTACGAGGCACCCAAGAACGAGTTTGTGGCGCAATTTATCGGCTCCCCCTCTATGAACCTGCTTCCGGGCAAGATCACCGCAACGGGAGAGCGGACGGAGGTGGCGCTGCATGGGGGCGGGGTGGCGATTTCCACCATTCCGACCCAGCACAGCGACATGGGCCGCGAAGTGAACATCGGCATCCGTCCCGAAGATTTCACGCCGACGGACGGGCCAGCGATCTATAGCGGCCATGTGGATTATGTTGAAGCCTTGGGCGAGGTGACGCTGCTTTACTTCGTGGCCGAGGGGGAGCGGCCCGGCGTGATCGCGAAACTGCCGGGTATCCACCGTGAGCGTCGCCGCAAGACGGTTGGGCTGACTGCCGATCCGGCGCGTGTTCACCTGTTTGCCAATGGCCAGTCGATGCGGCCCTGAAGACGCGGAGCGTTTGGCCTGCTATCATAAGCGCAGTTCCTGTCGTGATGGGGCCGGGCATGGATGTTTACCTCGAGAAAATCGACGCACGGCACAATTGTTGCCGGTTCTATTCCCTTCGCATCGAGAAGGACCTGTTCGCAGAGCACCTGCTTGTTGCGCAATGGGGGCGGATCGGTGGGCGGGGGCGCAGCATGATCAAGGGCTCTGGCCCGCTTGCAAGCTGCCAGCAACTGCGCGACAGGATAGTCGCGATCCGTGAAAGGCGTGGATATGTACAGCCTGCCTGACCGGTTGGCTGAGCCCTGACGCACCCTATGTTATCGAGGATGAGCGATAGCAGGCAGGACGGCCAACCGAAACTGGAAGCTGCGGAAGAACGAACCGACTGGGCAGAAGACCGGACGATCCTTGCCAATGAGCGGACATTCGGAAGCTGGATCCGGACCGGCCTTGTGACGGTGGCAATCGCGATCGGATTGCACGCCGTGTTTGGCGAGTTGCCGCAAAGGTGGCTTGCCCGCGGCACGGCCAGCCTGTTCCTCGCCTCTGCGATTTTCATCTTTCTTTCGGCGGCGCATCGTGCGGGGAAAACCCGGCGGCGCACGACAACCCATACCAGCGCCGTCCAGCCCCTGTGGCGGATGTGGATGTGGTTGCTGGCCATTACCCTGTCCTTCGGCACATTCGCCGTCGGCCTCGTGCTTTGGATGATCTGATGGCTATTCTGATCGGTTTCCTGCTTGTGGCGCTGATGGGCGCGGCCCATCATTTCGCGCTGGTCGGCCTGCACAAGGCGACGGCGGATGCGGGCAGGCGCCCCCACCGCGCGATCATCTCGGTTTTCGTCGGCCTTCTGGTGGTCCACCTGCTGGAGATATTGTTCTTTGCCGGCGCCTATAGCTTTCTTCTGGACTGGGACTGGATGGGCAGCCTGACCGGGTTCGACCACAGCTGGGACGGGCTTATCTACTTCTCGGGGATCAACTTCGCGACGCTTGGATATACGCAGATCGAGGCGACCGGACCGATCCGGATGGTGAACATGATGCAGTCGCTGGGCGGGTTCATGGTGCTGACATGGTCCGCGACGTTTATCTACAGCGTCTGGAAAAAGGCGTTGGAGGGGCTGTAAGGGCCTCTTAGGACTGCTGCACCTCGATCAGGGGGGCTCTGATATCGGCAACCACCCCCTCTGGATCGAACCGCAGGTCAACGCCGCCAGATCCCGCCAAGCCAAGCTGGATAAGCCGCGAACCAAAGCCCCTGCGTGCAGGCGCCAGAACCTTTGGGCCGCCGGTTTCCTGCCAGCGGATTACCAGATCACGATCTCCTTGCGCCACATCGTCAAGGCGCCACGAAACCACGACCACCCCCGCATCCGATGAAAGCGAGCCATATTTGACGGCATTGGTGGCCAATTCGTGCAGCAGCATGGACAGGGTCAGGGTGCTGCGCGGACCAAGATCAACCTCGGGGCCGCTGATCCGGATCCGCTCCGGCTCTGCAAGGGTGCCGAGAGTGGAGCTGATTGTCTCGCGGATTGATCCTGCTTCCCAGTGACGGTGCAAAAGCACGTCATGGGCGGTAGACAAGGCCTGAACGCGGCGAAGGAAATCCTGAAGCGCCGTCTTGTCGGTGGCCGACCGCAGCGTCTGCCCCGCGATAGCCTGCACCATCGACAGGCTGTTCTTCAACCGATGCGAAAGTTCATGGTTCAGCACGGCCTGTTCGGCTTCGGCGCGGGCGGTGGCCAAGGCTGCATAAAGCCGGTCGGCCACGCGCCGCATGAAATCTATCTCGCCCGCGGTCCACTCCCGCGGATCGGCATGATGCACGAAAAGTGCCCCCGTCAGCTCGCCCTTGTGGATTTGCGGCACGCTGATCTGCGCTGCAACCGAAATGGCGCGATAGCTTTCCAGATCCCCGTCAAGCGTGGGTTCCGTTTCGGCGTTGCGAAGCACAAGCGGCTCGCCGGTTTCAAGCCGCTCTGTCGTCTCGGCGAAGGCGGCCAATTCGTAGCTGCCATGCAGGCTGGGTACATCCCTGCCGATGCACTCGCCCGAGATGATGTATTGTCCCGCCCGTCGATCCACGGCGGCATAACCGGCCCGCGAGGCGCCAAGTGTCTCCAGCACAAGATGGCAGGCAATCTCGATCATCTCCTCTTGCGTGGAAGCGCCACGCACCCCGTTGCCCAGTGCCAGCAACGCCTCTTGCCGCAGCGCAGCGATCTTTTTTTCGGTGATGTCCTGGATGGTGCCGAACATGGAACGCACGTTGCCCTGGGGGTCGCTGATATATTCGGCGCGCCGCGACAACCAGCGAAGCTTGCCGTCGCTGGCACGGCGGATACGGTATTCGACATCCGTCGGGGCCGTCCCGTCCCGCCGCCGCCTATCGTCCGAGCGGAGGGCGCGGTCCTCTTCGACCACAAGATCCTCGAAGGCTTGGGCGGGAATCTCGACGTCGTCCGGAATGCCGAAAATCCGGCAAAACTCGGACGAGCCCATGATCATCCCCGTTTCTACATCAAGCTCGAACGTGCCGATGCCTCCTGCCGCCTGCGCAAGACGCGACCGTTGTTCGGCATCACGCAGCGCCCTCGCGTCGTCGGCGCGTTCACGAGCAACGGACAGGAAGCTGGCGATCGTCTGGAAAAACGACAGGGCCTCTTCATCGAAAGAGGTAACCTCGTCGCTGCCGAAAGAGATAACGCCGACGACATTGCGGCGCACGCAGATCGGAAACCCAGCATAGGCGCGCAGGCCCGTGGATTTCGCGATCTGGTAGCGCGGCTCGTTCGTGAGGTGCAGATCCGACAAGACCAACGGTTCGGCATGTTCAACAACGATCCCGCAAAGCGGAACGTCGAAAGGAACGTGCCGCAGTGCCATCTGCGTTTCCTCGCTGACGCCGACCGACTGGCGCAGCGCAAGATGCTTTCCGTCCTTGCACACATCGTAAAGATAGCATTGGTTGAAACCGATGGTGTCGGCCCCGCCTTCAAGGATCGGGCGCAGCGTGGCGGCAGGATCTTCGGCGGCCAGCAGTGCGCTGGAGGTTTGCGACAGGATCGCCAGACGTTGTGCCTGCCGCCTTGCACGCGTCCGGTCGCGCAGGATCTTCACATATCCGACGTGCTGGCCCGCATCATCCTTCAGGGGCATCATTTCACCCGAGGCGAAGAAGCGCGATCCGTCCTTGCGGACGTGCCAGCGTTCATCGGCCCCACGCCCGGCCTCGCGGGCGGCCTTCATCTCCAGTTCCGGAATGCCGACAGCGCGATCAACGGCGTTGAAGATCACTTCGGCAGTCTCGCCATGCATCTCCTCCTCGGTCCAGCCGAGGACGTTTTCCGCACCCCTGTTCCAGCCGGTGACCCGTCCCGCCAGATCAAGCGAGATGATCGCGTATTCGAGCGAGCTGTCGAAGACCTGCCTGTGATGCGCTTCCAGCCGCTGGGTGGTGGCAAGGGCCGCGCGAAGTTCCACTTGCGTCATGGCCTGCCGCGCCAGCAGGCGAAGGGTACGGATCTGGTGATCATCCAGCGTGCGCGGCTGGGTATCCAGAACACAGACCGTGCCGATGGGATAACCGTCCCGTGTTCGCAGAACGGCACCGGCGTAAAAGCGCAGCCCCCCTGCCTGCGTCACCAGCGGGTTGTTCTCGAACCGGGGATCTTCCAGGGCGTCCGAGACGACCATCATGTCTTCGGAGAAGATCGCCTTGCCGCAGAACGAGGTATCGAGCGGGGTTTCCCGCACGCCCAGACCCACTTCGGCCTTGAAGAACTGCCGTCCGGTATCAACGAAGTTGACCACGGCCATGGGTGTCTTGCACACCTCGGCCGCGATGGCGGCGATGTCGTCGAACTCTTCCTCCGGCGGGGTGTCCAGAATGCCCAGACGATGCAGGGCAGAAGAACGGGCAAGCTCGTCGGGCAGAAACGCAGGCATGTCAGGACTTGAAGAAGGCATCGGGGCTCGGCTCAACAGGTTTGCCCTTTTCCCATCTCTGCCGGACAGGGGCAAGGCGGGATGCGCTTCCCCGCGTCGGGCGATTACCGCCGGTGCCGCCGCCGCTTGGCCATGATCACCGCGCCACCCGCAAAGATCACGCAGGCGGCCTCGACAGCCCAGCGTCCCGCAGCATTCAGCATCATCTCGGTGTTTCCGGTGGCAAGGCCCATTCCGACCAGCGCCATGCTGGGAATAAGGGCAAGCGCCACCATGACCCCCGTTGCAAGGACCTTGAGGCGTGACGACACGATGATGCCACCGGCCACCCCCGCAAGGACTGAGGTTGCCAGCCCGTCGGCCTTGATGCTGGACCAGTAATTTGCCCAATATGCTTGCGCCAGATCTTCGGCACTCGTGCCGGTTGCGGCAAGTGCGACCGGCGTTGCAGCCGCTGCGGCAATGGCCAGGGCTGCATATCCCAATGCGGTGCTTCGCAGGCCGGCCCGGGTGCTGTGGCGGTCGCCGGCAATGCCGAAGACGATGCGCAACAGCGGCTCGAACCCCGGGGCGATCAGCATGGCGCCCACCACGACATGGATGGTATCGGACGCGATACCGAATGCCGCCACCGCCCCTGCCAGCGCCATAAGGGCAATGAAGTTGAACGACGGGTTCGTATCCTGCCGCATCATGGTGCCGATCTCTTCCCAGATCGCGTCGTTGCCTTCTTCGTTGATCGTGGCGGCGGCCTGGGCACGGATCGTGGCATTGGGCTCGGTGATCGATACCGCGCCCGCATGCAGGAGCCCAAGATCGCTGAGCATGTTGAGAATTTCCTCGCTGGCCTGATTGGCGGCCTCGATTACCACCACATCGCCCTCTGGCTGCTGGCCTGCGCCGCGTTGCAGCAGGATGCGGGCAATGCCTTCCTGCTTCTGCAGGCGCTCCAGCAGAAGTGCGCAATCGGCAGGGGAGCCGGTGAACTCGATCTGGCGTGACATCAAACCTCCTGGCACTGAAAGCAGCGTCGGGCCCAACGGCCAGAAGATGATGCTGTTCCACCTGCTGCTTGTAGCGCAGTCCCGTGCCGTGCTGTTTTGCATCGGAACCTTGCCCAGCCCGTCCCGTTGAAATCAAACACAGCAGGAAAGAGGCTTCATGTTTGATGCAACCTCGACGTCCGACTGGTGGAAGGGCGCGGTAATCTATCAAATCTATCCCCGCAGCTTTCAGGACACGACCGGCAATGGTGTCGGTGACCTGAAGGGGATCACCCAACGGCTGGATCATATTGCGGCGCTTGGCGCCGATGCGGTTTGGATTTCGCCCTTCGTGCGATCACCCATGCTCGATTTCGGGTATGACGTTTCCGATTATCAGGCGATCGATCCGCTGTTCGGCACCCTCGAGGATTTCCGGACGCTTCTGGACAAGGCCCATTCGCTGGGCCTGCGGGTCATCATGGACCAGGTGCTGTCGCACACCTCTGATCAGCATGCATGGTTTCTGGAAAGCCGCGAAGGGCGCGATAACCCGAAGTCCGACTGGTACATCTGGGTGGACGCGCGCCCCGATGGCAGCCCGCCAAACAACTGGCTTTCGGTTTTCGGCGGATCCTCGTGGCAGTGGGAACCGCGGCGCGGACAATATTACATGCACAACTTCCTGCGCCAGATGCCCGATCTGAATTATCACTGCCCCGAGGTGCAGGAGGCGGTGCTGGAAACGTGCCGTTTCTGGCTTGATCTGGGCGTCGATGGGTTCAGGCTGGATGTCTGCACCTTTTACGCGCACGATCCGAAGCTGCGGGACAATCCGCCCAACCCGAACATCCCGACGGGCGAGGCATTCCGCTTCAATCCTTATTCGCAGCAATTGCATGTGCATGATATTGGCCAGCCCGAAACAATCGCGTTTCTTGAGCGGCTTCGCGCATTGACCGACAGCTACGGCGACCGCGCCCTGCTGGGGGAGTTGCACGAGAATGATGCCGTCCGGATACACCGCGAATACACCACGGTGAAGCGGCTGCAACTTGCCTATGGCTACTCCCTTCTTGGCGCGCACGAGATCTCGCCAGGGATGCTGCGCGATGTTGCCCGCGATCTGGGGCATGAGGACGACAGCGGCTGGCCATGCTGGGCGCTGGACAACCACGACTTCGCCCGCGCCATCACGCGGCTGGGGGCCGAGGATCGTCCCGACGCGGTAACCGTCATCCTTGCGGCGCTGACCTGCCTGCGAGGGGCTACCTGCCTTTACCAGGGAAGCGAGCTGGGTCTGCCGCAGGCCGATCTTCCGCGCGAAAGCATCATCGACCCCTATGGCCGCGAATTCTGGCCGGCTTACAAAGGGCGCGACGGATCGCGCACGCCGATGCCGTGGGAGGCGGCGAAACCCCATGCCGGCTTCACGCCTGCCGAGCCGTGGCTGCCGGTCCTGTCATCGCATCGCGAGCGGGCGGTCGACGTGCAGCAGGGCCTTCCCGGTTCGACCCTGAACCGCATGAGGCAATTCCTGAACTGGCGGCGCAACGTCGATGCGCTGCGCGAAGGCGGGATGAGCTTCCTCGAGACGACCGAAAACATCCTCGCCTTTCGCCGCACGACCGAAAGCGAAACCGTTACCTGCATTTTCAACTTCGGCGGCGCCGACGAAACGTTCCTTCTGCCCGAGGCTGAAACCGGACCTGCGCTGGAAGGGCACGGCTTCGGGGCCATCCGCCAAGGGGATACGATCCATCTGCCCGCGTTCGGGGCGTTCTTTGCGGGACAACCCTCATGACGATGCAGCGCCCCCACCGTTATCGCCCACTGGCCCGCGATCCCGCCGAAGACTGGTGGCGCGGTGCCGCGATCTATCAGGTATATGTTCGCAGCTTCCGCGATACCAACGGCGACGGGATCGGCGATTTGTGCGGCGTGATCGAGGGGCTGGACCACATCGCCTCGCTTGGGGTGGATGCGATCTGGCTTTCCCCGATCTACAAATCGCCGCAGGTGGATTTTGGCTACGATATAACCGATTACCGCCTGATCGACCCCATCTTCGGCACGATGGAGGACTTTCTGACGCTGCTTGATGCGACCCATCAGAGGGGGCTGAAGCTGCTGATGGATTTCATTCCCTGCCACACCTCGGACCAGCATCCATGGTTTCGGGAAAGCCGGCAAAGCCGTGACAATCCGAAAGCCGACTGGTATGTCTGGGCCGACCGGTCGGTTGACGGAACTGCCCCGAACAACTGGCTGTCTTCGTTCGGCGGAACGGCATGGGAATGGGACCCGCGCCGCGCGCAGTATTACTACCACCCGTTCCTGGTCCAGCAGCCAGCCCTGAACCTGCATAACGACGAGGTGCTGGACCATCTGCTTTCGGAAATGCGGTTCTGGACGGATGCGGGTGTGGACGGTTTCCGGGTTGACGCCGCCCAATGCCTGACATGGGACCGCGACCTGCGATCGAACCCCCCGTTCGGGCGGGGGGACCCGAACGCCTTCATTGGTGGCGGCCCGACCAACCCCTTTGCTGCGCAAAGTCACATTTTCGACCGCAAGGCAGAGGGGATCGACCGTGTCCTGCGCCACTTCCGCCGGTTCGCAGATGATACCGACTGCATCTTCGTGGGCGAAATCTCGGATATCGATTCCGCCGCTGCCGCGCCTGAATTCACCGAGGAGGGCCGCAAGCTCCACGCCGTTTACGACTTCGGCCTGATCAACTGCCATCCGGACGTGGACAGCATCACCGCGCAGTTGACCCGGCGCGAGGAACTGCTTGGAAACGGCTGGATCTACAACGTTTTCACCAATCACGACAGCACGCGCGCCGTCAGCAACCTGACCTATTTCGCGGTGGACGAATATCGGGTGGAAGCAGCGAAGATGCTGTTGTTCATGCAAATGACGCTGAAGGGTGGCTGCGTGATCTATCAGGGGGAGGAGCTTGGGCTGCCACACCCCAAGCTGGAGTTCGAGCAGATCGTGGACCCCTGGGCCAAGGCATTCTGGCCGACATTCGAGGGACGGGACGGCGCGCGAACCCCCTTTCCATGGACGGACGGGAAAATTGGCGGCTTCAGCGACGCGGATCCGTGGCTGCCTATGCCGGATGTGCACCTGCCGCTGAATGCAAAGGCACAAGGGGATGATCCCCACTCCGTCATGTCGTTCGTCCGTGCGTTCACCAGATGGCGCAAGGATCAGGCTGTCCTGCTGTTGGGGGCAGAGATCATGTCCCGCGCGGAACGGGCGCCGATCATCACGTGGCGTCGTGTCTGGGGGGACCGGACCCTGCGCATCATCGTCAATTTCAGTACCGACATGGCTTTTATGCCCCTTGATCCGGAATGGCAGCTTGTGGATGCCCCGGGCTGTGCAACCCAGCGAAGCGATCATGGCGTCGGGTTGGGTCCGCTTGGCTTTGCCATCGCGGAGGAGCGGTAGCGGGCCCCGTCAGTCTTCGTCATCCTCCGACCAGACCAGTTCAAGCAGGCGGCGAAGCTCGGCGCGTTCGTCTGCAGACAGGTTGCGCAGCATGCGATCTTCATGCAGCCGCAGCCGATCAAGCCAGTCACGTGCCGCCTCCTCGCCTTCCTTGGTGGCAAACAGCCTATGCACCCGCTGATCCTGCGGGTCTGCCTCGCGGATGAACAAGTTGCGGGCTTCCAGATCGGCAAGAAACTGCACGATGTTCGCCCGTTGCATCCCGAGGACCCTGCAGATTTGCGCAGACGTGATGCCCGGCGTTTCCACAATGCACAAAAGGACGCTCACTGTTATAGGGCGCGCGCCGGCTGGACGCAAAACGGCCACAGCGCCTGCCATGTCCTGCACCGAGGCCCTGCGCAGATGATAGCCCACCATGTTTCCAAGCGCTGCGTTCATTCCTCGATCTTCCACCAGTACGGCCTTTTCCACATCATGTTCCTGCCTTCAAATAATGCTATACATCATAGCCATTCTTTGCCTAGAGTTATCCCAAGCGTTGTGCCCGACTCGGGCAGCGGTTTGGGAGGACTGCCATGACCCTGATTAACCTGCGCATCGCGGGTGCGGAACGTGCTTCGGACACGCAGCGCACATTCCGCCGCATGAACCCAGTTACTGGTGAGCTGGCCAGCGAAGCCGCCGCTGCAAGCGTGGCGGATGCACGCGCCGCCGCAGATGCCGCAGCAGCTGCGTTCCCCGCCTGGGCGGCCCTTGGCCCGAACGCCCGCCGAGCGATCCTGCTGAAGGCCGCGGAAACGGTCGCCGCCAAAGGCGATGCCTTCGTTGCGGCCATGGCCTCTGAGATCGGTGCCACGGAAGGGTGGGCGCGATTCAATGTCATGCTCGCCTCCTCAATGCTGCGCGAGGCGGCGTCGCTGACCACGCAGGTTTCAGGCGAAGTAATCCCTTCGGACAAGCCGGGCTGCCTGTCGATGGGCATCCGGGAGCCTGCGGGTGTCTGCCTTGGCATCGCTCCCTGGAATGCGCCGGTGATCCTTGGTGTACGCGCGCTGGCCACGCCGCTGGCTTGCGGCAACGCCGTGGTTTTCAAGGCGTCCGAGGTTTGCCCCCGCACCCATGCCCTGATCGTGGAGGCGCTGGAAGAGGCTGGCCTTCCGCCCGGCCTTGTCAGCCTTGTTACCAATGCCCCCGAGGATGCGGGAGAGATCGTCGGCGCGCTGATCGACCATCCCGCCATTCGCCGCATCAACTTCACCGGCTCCACCCATGTGGGCCGCATCATCGCGGAAAGGGCGGGGCGGCAGCTGAAGCCCGTCCTGCTGGAGCTGGGAGGCAAGGCACCGCTGCTGGTCCTGAAAGACGCCGATCTTGATGAGGCGGTGAAGGCTGCCATCTTCGGTGCCTTCTTCAACCAGGGACAGATCTGCATGTCCACCGAACGCATCATCGTGGTGGAGGACGTGGCCGAGGAGTTCGTGCGCCGCTTCAATGCACGTGCCGCGGAGTTGAAGGCTGGCGATCCCGCGCAGGGAAAGGCACCGCTGGGCGCCGTGGTCGACGTTCAAACCGTCACCAAGGTGCAGTCCCTGATCGAGGATGCGCAGGCAAAGGGCGCAAGCGTGACCAGTGCCGGCGCGGCCGAGGGTGTGCTGATGCCCGCGCAGGTGGTGGACCGCGTGACCGCGGACATGCGCATCTATTCCGAGGAAAGCTTCGGCCCGGTTGTCGCGATCATCCGCGCCAAGGACGAGGCGGATGCCGTTCGGCTGGCAAATGACACGGAATACGGCCTTTCTGCCGCCGTCTTCACCCGCGATATCGGACGGGGCATTTCCGTGGCGCGGCAGATCCGTTCGGGCATTTGCCACGTCAATGGCCCAACCGTGCATGACGAGGCGCAGATGCCGTTCGGCGGCGTGGGTGCTTCCGGCTATGGCCGCTTCGGCGGGAAAGCTGGCATCGCGGAATTCACAGAGCTGCGTTGGATCACCGTGGAAACCCAGCCGGGCCACTTCCCGATCTGATGATCGCACGAAAATGACGATTGGATGCAGCGGACTCTGTCCGACTGCGCTGCATCTTCATGCCGGATCACGCCCTGACGTTCCGGCGAAAGCAAGGAGAAGTTCCCATGGCAAATGATACCGATACCGTCGCCTATGATGTCGCGGATGGCATTGCATGGCTGCGGTTCAACCGGCCTGACAAGCGCAACGCCATGTCGCCCACGCTGAACCGTGCAATGATGGAAGCGCTGGACGAGCTTGAATACCGCGATGATGTGGGCGTTCTGGTGCTGACTGGCGAAGGTTCTGCCTGGACTGCCGGGATGGACCTGAAAGAATATTTCCGAGAAACCCAGGCCGAAGGCCTGAAAGGCATTCGTCGGTCGCAACGCGAAAGCTATGGCTGGTGGCGCCGCCTGCGCTGGTACCAGAAGCCGACCATCGCGATGGTCAACGGCTGGTGCTTTGGTGGCGGATATGGCCCGCTTTTCGCCTGCGATCTGGCCTTCGCGGCGGATGAAGCGAAATTCGGCCTGTCCGAGATCAACTGGGGCATCCTGCCGGGAGGTGGAGCAACCAAGGTCGCAGTGGAGCTGATGCCGTTCCGCAAGGCGATGTATCACGCGATGTTGGGAGAGCCGATCGACGGCAAGACTGCTGCCGAATGGGGCCTTGTGAACGAAAGCGTGCCGCTGGCGCAGCTTCGCGCACGCGTGACGGAAGTTGCCAAGATCCTGCTGGAAAAGAACCCCGTCGCGCTGAAGGCGACAAAGGACGCTGTTCGCCGCGTCGCTCTCATGCCCTATGACGAGGCGGAGGATTACCTTGTTCGCGCGCAGGAAGCGGCAAATTCGTTCGACGGTGAGGGGCCGAAAGAGGGGATCCGCCAGTTCATCGACGAGAAAAGCTATAAGCCCGGTCTGGGCGCATACGACCGCAAGGCAGGCTGATACAGCCGAGGGAGGAGACGAACATGCGGGAATTCGCAAATCCCGATCCGGTGGCGCTTCATGCGCGCCTCCGGCCGGAGGCGCTTGCCTGTCTGGACCTGGCAACGGGGCGGCGCTGGACGTATGCGCAGCTTGACGCGGATGTTGAAAAAGCCGTCAGCGCGCTGAGGGCTGACGGGGTGCGGGCGGGGGACCGGGTTGCCCTGCTGGCACGGAATTCGGCCTGGACGGTGATCCTCCATCAGGCGCTGATCCGCATGGGCGGTATCTTCGTTCCGCTGAACTGGCGCCTGTCCCGCGCAGAGGTGGAGGTTCTTCTAGCCGACTGTACCCCGGTTCTTTTGTTCACGGACAAACCGGAACTGGCGGACGGGCGGGCGGTCAAGGATTTCAGCGCTGCGGTCGATGCCGCAGCGCCCGGGCCGCGCTGCTTGCCTTGCCCGCAGGATACGACGAACATGATCCTCTATACCTCCGGTACCTCCGGTACGCCGAAGGGTGCCAAGATCAGTTCGACGTTCCTGCTGGCCACAGCGGTAAACTTCAGCATTCTTGGCGAGGTGGATACCGACTGCGCCTTCTTGTGCGACACCCCGATGTTCCATGTGATCGGGGTGGTTACGCAGGTTTGGCCTGCATTGCTTCGGGGCGGGGCCGTCATCATCTCCAACGGATTTGACCCGGAAAAGACGAATGATCGGCTGGGCGATGCCGATCTTGGCATCACGCATTACTTCTGCGTTCCGCAGATGGCAGAAGGGCTGCGCCACGCGTCCAACTTCGCGCCGGAACACTGGACGAAACTGAAGGCGCTGTTTACCGGCGGCGCGCCCAATCCGGCAGCGCATATCCACTGGTGGCTGGACCGCGGTGTGCTGATGGTGGACGGATATGGCATGACCGAATGCGGGACCATTCTTGGCATGCCTGCCTCGGACCGGATCGTGCGTGCCAAGGCCGGCGCGGTGGGCTTGCCCGGCCCGCTGACGCAGGTGCGGCTGGTGGATGATGCCGGTGCCGATGTTCCTGCGGGCACGGAGGGGGAGGTTCTGGTTCACGGGCCGAACGTCATCTCCGGATATTGGAACCGGGAAAGCGATGCGCTGACAGAGGACGGCTGGATGCGCACCGGTGATATCGGCCGCGCCGATGCCGACGGCTATATCACCATCGTGGACCGGCGAAAGGACATGTTCATCTCGGGCGGTGAAAACGTTTATCCGGTGGAAATCGAATCTGCCATGATCCACCACCCCGCCATCCGCGAGGTTGCGGTCATTGGTCTTCCGGATCCGCGTTGGGGCGAAGTCGGCCACGCCTTCATCGTGCTTGCTCCAGGTGCGAGCGTGACCGATGAGGACCTTGCCGCCCATTGTGCGACACACCTTGCCCGCTACAAGATCCCCAAAAACTTTGTTGTTGTGGATACGCTTCCCCGTACCGCTTCGGGCAAGCTGATGAAGCATATCCTGAAGGCCGACGCCGCCCGCGCATTGCAACAGGCGTGCTGACGCTGCTGCGCATGGTTCAGGCCATGCGCAGACATCAGCCTGCTGTTGCGGGCAGGGGGCGACGCCGCTCGAACACACGCCCCTGCGAGGTACGCAGGTGCTGGTGCATCAGGTCACGGGCCATTTGCGCATCACGCTTCATGATGGCCTGATGGATTGCGCTGTGTTCGGCAAAGACGCGGGAAAGCCCGCTTTCATCACGCTTGACGGAAGCGCCGTGGAACCGCATGCCGGATGCGATATGATCTTTCAGTGCCTCCATCGAGGTGGCGAAATAAGGGTTCTCGGACGCGATCGCGATGGCGTAGTGGAACTGGAAATCCGCATCCTCGCGGTGCGACTGCCTGTTCGTTGCGTCGCGCATCAGGTCCAAAGCCGCGGTGATCGCCGCCAATGATGCATCGTCATGCCGCTCTGCCGCGAATGCGGCGGCTTGGGGTTCGATTGTGCTTCGGAAATCATAGCAGTTCAAAAGGTCGGCCACATTTTCCAGTTGCCCAAACCCGACGGGCTCCTTCAACCCGATGTTGCGCACGAAACTGCCCGCTCCGCGGCGGGAATATATCAGCCCCTGTTCGCGCAAACGCCGAAGTGCTTCGCGCACGATCGGGCGGGACACCTCGAATTCCAGCGAAAGTTCATGTTCCGTTGGAAGGCGTTCGTCCGCTTGGTAGGAGCCGGACTTGATGGCCCGCTGCATACGCTCGAACACGATCTCGGGAAGGTTCTTGCGTCCTGTCATGCGGCATCCGTAATCATGCGGGCCAGCGTGGCAAGTGTTTTGCTGTCACCAAAGCCACCCGATTTCGTAACGATGGTCATTCCGTTTGCCCGGGACACTGGCAGGCCGGGCATGCATTCACCCAGCAGGTCCAGAACTTCCATGCCAAGGGCGTGCAGCACAGCGCCAGCCGTGGCACCGCCCGTGATGAACAAGGTGTCCGTGTCGATATCACGCAGCCCATGGGCAAGATTGGCGGCCACCTGTTCCGGTGCGACCGATCGGCTGCCTGTGGTTGCCTGAACCACGGCCGGCGCGTGAACCGCAGACGGGACGACCCCGTTGGGGGCGGCCACTACGGGCCAGTCAAGCGCCGCCACCTGGGCCAGGGTGATCGGATCGCGCGATCCGATGACGAACACGCCTCTCGGCCCGTTCAGGGGCGCAGGTGCATTGTTCCGTCCTGTCATCTGTAGTGCCAGTGCTTCCGCAAGCCCTCGGGCGCCCACGGGAAGGGCGTTGCCCAGGGTTGCGACGGCAGCACGCATATCTTCGGTCGTGGCGATATCGGGCGTCAGGCACTTGATCCCTGCAATCTCAAGGGGGATCGGGTGATCCACGCCGAAACCGACCAGATGCCCATGGCGCGTGATGCGCCCGAAATCGGGAATCGCGGGGGCAAGAAGCGCGAGCGGGCGGCCGAAGGCAGAGACTTCCGCCGCTATGTTGCCCTTCATGCGCGAGTCGATCTTTTTCATCAGGCCGACATCCGGCGGCAGGCTTTCCAGCGCCCTTTTCACCGCATCATGCGCCGCCTTCGGTCCCACCTCGCGCGAGTTCGTGCTGATCGCGACAACTTCCGCATCAAGCGGAACATTGTGCGGGGAAAGGGCCACCCGCGTCTGCAGGCCCCGCCCGGCGAAGGGGGCAGCGGCATCAAGGGCACCCGTCAGGTCGTCAGCTATGATGGCAAAGCGAAGCATGTCCGGTTCATATCCCAAGGTTTTCGGCACCGGAAGGTTCGACGTTCCCGGATCAAAGAAGGTCGTATTTGTTCAGGATCTGGGTGATGCGGACATCCTGTTCAGGGTCGGGCAAAAGGGCGGGCTGCCGGCTGGCCCCGACCGAACGGTCCATCAGGTAAAGCGCGCGCTTTACCAGCGCCGGGGGATAGCCAAGGCCATAGAGGTCCTTGCGGAAGTTGCTGTAGATCTTTTGCTGGTGGGTTGCCTCTGCCTCGTTGCCATCGTTGAAGGCTGCGACAAGCCGTGCCAGCACATGCGGCATCACGTTGCCAAGGCCCGAGATGCATCCCGCCGCACCGTTTGCCAGCGACCAGTGAACCAGATTGTCCGGTCCCGAATAGACCGCGAAGCCGAGCTTTTCCTGCCCAATGGCCAGATAAGCCTCTAGCGTTTCCTGTGTGCCGCCGGAATCCTTGATGCCTGCGATGTTGCCGTGATCGGCCAGCGCCTTTGCCGTTGCAGGTTCGATGTGGTTCTGGGTGCGGGCCGGAATGTCGTAAAGGAAGATCGGCGTCGGCACGGCATCTGCAACGGCTGTGAAGTGGCGCACCAGTCCATCCTGCGTACAGGCGATGAAGAAGGGCGTGATAACCGCAATCCCGTCCACGCCGATCCGGTCGAACGCGCGCGCCAGCTTCACCGTCTCGAACGTGGCAGGCATGCCCGCATTGACGATGATCTTGACCCGGCCATCCACCTCCTCGGCGACTGCCTCAGTCAAGGCTACCTTCTCGTCGAAGGTGAGGGCGGTGAAGTCACCGTTCGTTCCTGCGCACATGATGTTGTTGCCCGCCTGAACCTGGCGGCGCACCTGCGCGCGGGTGGCGTCGAAGTTGATGGTTTCGTCCTCATTGAAGCAAGTAACGAGGGCAACGAAGGCTTCTTTCTTCATCAGGGTTCCTTCGGAAAAGGGGGCAGGGCCGGTGGATGGCCGGACCTGCACGCCGCTATGCGGCTTATTTGAAGCCGATCTGCGACAGCTGAAGCTGCGAGTTGGTGGCGATGGTCGGTTCGAAATCCAGCCGCTTTCCGACACGGGTAAACCCGACGGTGTGGAACAGCGGCACATCTGCGGCGATATCATCGTACAGATAGGCGATAAGCTCGGACCACAGGCGCGCACGCTCTTCGCCCACGGCGGCTTGGGCGGCGGCGATCATCTCGTCCACCTTCGGGTCGGCGGTGCCGGATTGACGTCCTTCGGAGTCATATTTGAAGAACATGGTGAAAACGGGGTCACCCTTGTCGTTGTCATGCATCGCCATCAGCATGTATGGGCCTGCATCCGTGGGGAATGGCTTGGAATAGTACTCCTCATGCGAGGCTACTTCCACGAATTGCAGGTCGATATTGAAACCGACGCCCGTCAGCATCTGCGCGATGGCTTCGCCCACCTCGGTCACGCCGGGGAAGTTTCCGTTGCGCAGGATCATCTTGATCGGAACATCAACGGGAACCCCGTCTGCCTTCGCTTCCTCAAGCAAGGCTGCGGCACCTTCGGGATCATAGGCGGTGGGCACCACATCAGGGTTCCAGCCGGTGGTCGTTGGCGGCACAAGCGCGGTGGCAAGTTCGGTGCCATCTGCCAGAACCGTGCCGATGAAGGCCTCGCGGTCGATGCCCATCTTCAGCGCCTTGCGCACGCGGACATCGTTCATCGGCGGAACCGAGTGATCAAGCCGAAGGTAGACGGTTTCCGAGTTCAGGTAGCTGAAATCCGTTTCCGGGTCGTTGGCATCATTTTGTGAAATGGACGGCGCAAGATCGGCCTCTCCGGTCGCGACCATGGCGGCGCGAACCGAAGGATCGCTGCGGAACAGGTAGGTTGCAGATGTGACAGCGGGTGTTTCGCCCCAGTATCCGTCGCGGCGCGTCAGCACGATCTGCTGCCCCGGCTTCCATTCCGTCAACTCGTACGGGCCGGTGCCGACAGGATTTCGGGTGAATTCGACAGGTGTTTCCTCGGGCACGATCGTGACAAGCGAAAGCAGCAGAGGAAGGATCGGCTGCACCGGATCCGCCGTGAAATCGATGGTGTGATCATCGACTACCGTCGCTTCGACAGTCATGCCGCCGAAATAGCGCGGCGTTTCGCAGCTGATCTCGCTGCTCATGGCGCGATCGAAGGAATGTTTCACATCGCGGGCATCGAATGTCGATCCGTCCGAGAAGTTGACATCTTCGCGCAGGTGGAAGCGCCATCCGTTATCGGTCTGCTCCCAGCTGGTGGCAAGGCGAGGGGTGATGCCTTTGCCGTCGCGGGTGTCGTACTCGGTCAGGGTTTCGCTGATGTTCTGAAGGATCACCCGCCCGATATTGGAGCGGGTCGCCATGCACGGCTCGATAAGGTCAAGCTCCTCGCTCAGCACGATCCGGATGTCCGTTTCGGCGGCGTGAACCGGTGTAAGACTGCTGGCCAGCAATAGGGCAGCCGCCGTCAATGTCTTTTTCATCTCATTCCCTCCCAGCAACTGATGAAAGCGGCCCTCCCCGGCCTGGGATCACGATGGGAAATCCGGCATCAGTTGTCAACATCATCGTGACTCAGGGTCGGTACCCAAGAAATAAGGATAGCTAAGCAACCGTTATGGCATGATAAAAGCGTTTAAAGGCTTCGGTTATCATAGAATAAATAACATAACGAACTTGACAACTATACGTCATGAACCGAACGTCAGGCTGTTGCCGGAACGGAGGATTCGATGACACCACAGCAGATAGAAGCCGCTATGGACGGTCGGATCAGGCCGGTTTCAGCGGCGCGGGCGGAAGGGTTCCTGCCCTCTCCGATGATCCAGAACCACGCCGCTTTCCTGACGTTTCTGCCGGATGGCGCTTTGCTTTGTGCATGGTTCGGCGGAACGCTGGAGGGCAAGTCCGACATCTCGATCCATGCCAGTGTCCTGCCCGCAGGTGCCGACCAGTGGGGTCCGGTTCGCAAGCTGTCCCATGATCCCGATCATTCGGAACAGAACCCCGTCATATTCCATGCGCCGGAAGGCGACCTTTGGCTGTTTCACACCTCTCAACCCTCCGGCAATCAGGACGAATGCCGGATCCGGATGACCCCTCTGACGCGGGACGCAGACGGGGTGGCGGCGGGGCAGGGGCGCTTTCTTGACCTGCCGCGCGGGTGTTTCGTGCGCGGTAACATGCAGATCCGCGACGGTGCCTGGGAACTGCCGATCTTCCGTTGCGTCCAGCGTCCGGGACAGAAGTGGACGGGCAGCCATGACGACGCAGCCATCGCAATCTCCACCGACCAAGGAAGAACCTGGCGGTTGGAGGTTCTGCCCCAATCCACCGGCAACGTGCATATGAGTCCCGTGGGTGATGTCGCGTTCTTCAGGCGGCGTCAGGCGGATCATGTCGCCCGAAGCGAATATGCGGATGCCGGCTGGACGGCCCCACAACCGACGGACCTTCCCAACAACAATTCTTCCATCGCGGCGACGCGGCTTGCGGATGGGCGCATCGCCCTGATCTGCAACCTTTCCTCCGCCGCCAGCAGCGACGACCGCCGCGCTTCGCTTTACGACGAGTTGGGGGAGGAGGATGGCCGCCCTGACGCCGATCCGGCCGGAGGCTGCGTGCCTGTCTGGGGCGTGCCGCGCGCGCCGGTTGCAGTGTGCCTGTCCGAAGATGAAGGGCGCACCTTCCCGACCCGCATCGTGATCGAGGACGGTCCAGGCACCTGCCTTTCGAACGATTCCACAGATGGGCGGAACAAGGAAATGTCCTATCCGTGGCTGGTGGAGGCGCCGGACGGGACGCTGCACATCGCCTATACCTATCATCGCCGCGCGATCAAACATGTCCGGCTTGCGCCGGGCTGGGCGGCCAGCACAACGAGGCAAGCATGAGCGATATCATCGGCATCACGATGGGCGACCCTGCTGGCGTCGGCCCCGAGATTTGCGTGAAGGCATTGCAGGAAATGTCCCCCGCCGACCGTGACCGTACGCTGATCTATGGCAACCGCGCCACGCTGAATGCGGCGCGGCAGGCCGTCGGTTGCGATGTGGATTTCGATGGCCGCGTCGTCGATCTTCCGGTGGAGGGTGCGCCCTTGCCTTGGGGCCGGCTTTCGCCCGTTGCAGGCGATGCTGCCTTTCGCTTCATCGAGCGTGCGGTCCGTGACGCAGAGGAAGGAAAGATCGGCTGCATCGTCACCGCCCCCATCAACAAGGAGGCGTTGAACCTTGCCGGCCACCACTATGACGGGCACACCGGCATGTTGCGGTCGCTGACGGGGGCGCAGGCGGCCTATATGCTGTTGGCCTCCGACCGGCTGAAGGTCATCCATGTTTCTACTCATGTTTCGCTGAACGAGGCGATCCGGCGCGCCACGATCGAACGGGTTCTGGCCACCATCCGCGCTGGTCACGCGCATCTGAAGCGCATCGGCATTGCTGCACCGCGCATCGCAGTGGCAGGCATCAACCCCCATTGCGGAGAGAACGGGCTGTTCGGCACCGAGGACGACGACCAGATCGCCCCGGCCGTCAAAGCTGCCCGCGCCGAAGGTATCGACGCCCATGGGCCGATCTCGGCAGACACCGTGTTTCACCGCGCCTATTCCGGTGCCTTCGATCTGGTGGTCGCTCAATATCACGATCAGGGTCACATCCCGATCAAGCTGGTGGCGTTCGACACGGCCGTCAATGTCTCGGTCGAATTGCCGATCGACCGCACCTCGGTTGACCATGGTACCGCCTTCGATATCGCGGGCAAGGGCATCGCGAACCACGGGAACATGAACGAAGCCATCGCCTATGCACGCAAACTGGTGGCAGGCAAAAGGGTTGCAGCATGAGGAACATCACGATCCACCTTCCCAAGCGGCTGGAGATCGGGGCAGGCGCAGCGGCGAAAGCCGGTGCCCTGTTCGATGCGGCGCGGCCCTTCGTTCTCGCGACCCCTCACACCGCGGCCTTTGTTGATCGGCTTGGCCTGAAAGGTGCCGTCACTGTCTTCAGTGACATCCCCGGAGAGCCGGACACGGCGTGCTTTGCCACAGCCCTTGCCGCCGCGCGTCAGGCTGCACCCGATCTGGTGATCGGATTGGGGGGCGGGTCCGTGATGGATGTGGCAAAACTGGTTGCCGCCTTGTGGGATGGCAGCCAGACGCTGGCCGATGTGGCAGGGCCGAACAAGGTTCAAAAGCGGCGCACACCGCTGGTGCAGGTGGCCACGACTGCCGGCACCGGGTCCGAGGCCGGCATCCGCGCGCTGATCACCGATCCGGGTGCCGGGGCCAAGATCGCAGTCGAAAGCCCGCACCTGATTGCAGACCTTGCGGTGCTGGATCCAGAGCTGACCTTCAGCGTGCCCGCTGCCATTACCGCAGCAACAGGCGTCGATGCTATGGCCCATTGCGTGGAGGCGTTCACCAATCGCCACGCGCACCCGGTCATTGACGGCTTTGCGCGGATGGGAATCGATCTGGTGGGAAGGTATCTGGCCCGTGCCGTGGCCGACGGGACCGACACGGAGGCGAGGGAGGGAATGATGCTTGCCTCGTTCTATGGCGGCATCTGCCTTGGGCCGGTGAATACGGCAGCGGGGCATGCACTTGCCTATCCGCTTGGAACGCTGCTGCATCTGCCGCATGGCTTGGCCAATGCCATCATCTTTCCGCACGTTCTTGCCTTCAACGAACCTGCCGTGCCGGAAAAAACCGCTGAAGTGGCGCGGGCGCTTGGTCTTTCAGGATCACTGCTGCCCGCGGCACATGGCTTTTGCTGTGACCTGGGGCTGGAGATGCGTCTGTCCGCCCATGGCGCGACGGAGGATCAACTGCCCGGTTTCGCGAGGGACGCGCATGCAATCCGCCGCCTGATGGACAACAACCCCCGCGACATGAACGTGGAGCAGATCACGGAGATATATCGGGCAGCATTCTGACACGGGTGCAACGCGGGTACGCGGCTTTGCCTGGCTGACGGTTACGTGGGTGGCTGGCGGAGGTAGGTTCAGCAAGTCCGCCCCTGCGGGCAGCGCGCTGACTGCAAAGCGCTGACGCTTTATTATCCGCCCGATCAGGCGCTTCCGCCACGCGTTGCCACCTTCCCCAGGTTCTTCGAGCAGCAGGTCCCCGCATGAGGCGTCTTGTGACGCGCCATCCCCGAGGGTCCATCCGTCCCCGCTTTTGAAGATTTGCGTTGCGGCAGGCTGGGGTGGTCATATCTTGTTGGCAATCCGGCTGGAAACGCCGGTGCGTGACAGGAGATTGCACGTGACGAAATATTGCCTTCTGACCGGCGCAAGCCGCGGGATCGGCCACGCCACCGTGAAGGTGCTTCAAAAGGAAGGATGGCGGGTTCTGACAGTTTCGCGTCAGCCTTTCTCGGATGAATGCCGGTGGCCCGGGGCGCGGGAAAGCCATATTCAGGCGGACTTGTCGGACCTTGCCGCCATTCCGGCCCTTGCTGCAGATGTCCGGTCGCGACTGGCGGAGGGAGAGCTTGCGGCGCTTGTGAATAATGCCGGCATCTCGCCCAAGGCAGAGGATGGAGGCCGTCTTGGCGTGGCAGGCACCGAACCGGAGACCTGGGCGCAGGTGCTGAACGTCAACCTTGTGTCCATCGCGCTTCTGGTGCGCGAACTGCTACCCGAGCTGACGAAGGCCCGAGCATCCATCGTCAACGTGACATCGATTGCCGGTTCGCGGGTGCATCCGTTCGCGGGTGTCGCCTATGCGGCCTCCAAGGCGGGTCTGGCAGCGCTGACGCGTGAACTGGCGCATGAGTTCGGCCCGCTCGGCATCCGGTCCAACGCGATTTCGCCGGGAGAGATCGCCACGTCCATCCTGTCGCCGGGAACGGACGGGCTGGTACAGCGCGAGGTGCCGTTGCAACGCCTCGGCACCACCGAGGAGGTTGCGCGAACGATCCACTTCCTGTGCACTGACGCATCATCCTATATTAACGGTGCGGAAATCCACATCAACGGCGGCCAGCATGTCTGATGCTTCTGCCTGATCGCTGAGGCCCCAATCACTCTTCAGCCTGAAAGGACAATCATGCCAGTTCTGCGCCGTCTTTCCAATGCCGACACGACACGCAACAGGCAGTCCGCGGATAATACGGGTGGAAATGCGGGACCGCTCCAAGTGCAGCCCCTGATGCCGTTGCGGAACGCCGCATGAAGATCCTGATACATCCGGATGCAGGGGCGGCGACTGAATGTGCTGCGGGACTGATCGCGGCCCGGCTTGCGCGGGATCGCCGCACGGTTCTGGGTCTTGCGACAGGCGGTACGATGGAGGACCTCTATCGCCGCCTGATCCGCCGCCACCATGCCGGCGAGTGCAGTTTTGCGGAAGCGACCAGCTTCAACCTTGACGAATATGTGGGCTTATCGCCGACGCACCCGTGTTCTTATTGGCATTACATGCGGCATCATCTTTTCGATCACGTCGATCTGCCTGCAGGCCAAGCCCATCTGCCGCGAGGGAACGGGCCCGACCCGCAAGCCGAGGCAGATCGCTACGAGAACGCAATTGCGGCGGCGGGCGATATCGGCCTGCAGCTTCTTGGTCTGGGGCCGAACGGCCATATCGGTTTCAACGAACCCGGTTCCAGCCTTTCCTCACTGACGCGCGTCAAGACGCTGGCACGCGCAACTATTGAAGCCAACAGCCGGTATTTCGACCGCCCCGAGGATGTGCCGCGCCGGGCCATCACCATGGGCATCGGCACGATACTGCGTGCGCAGGAGGTTGTGCTTCTGGCAGTCGGTCCCCGAAAGGCCGAGGTGGCCGCCCGGATGATCGAGGGCCCCGTCACCGCCTTTTGCCCCGCGTCGGTCCTTCAGTTTCACCGCAACTGCACTGTCGTTCTCGACGCCGAGGCGGCTTCGGAACTTGCCTTGCGATCGTATTACGAGGACATTCACCCGTCCGGCAGCTGATCCATCATCGCTACGCGCGAAGATGATTGATCCCGTGCACGGCGGTGGCTGCGACAGTGGTTTCCGTTGTTGAAGGGAACGGGCGTCGCATTAGCGCCACCTTGCAAGAGGCAGTCAGCACTCTGGCAGGTTGACGGCGATCCCGCCCCGCGAGGTTTCCTTGTACTTCACGCTCATGTCTCGTCCGGTTTCCAGCATCACGCGGATGCAGTTGTCCAGCGGCATGAAATGGTCCCCGCTTCCGCGCAGGGCAAGGCTGGCAGCGGAAACCGCCTTGATGGCGCCAAGAGCATTGCGTTCGATGCAGGGCACCTGAACAAGGCCTGCTGCCGGATCGCAGGTCATGCCCAGATGATGTTCCAGCGCAATCTCGGCAGCATTCTCCACCTGTTCGTTGGTGCCGCCAAGCACCGCGCAAAGGCCGGCCGCCGCCATGGCCGCGGCCGAACCCACCTCTCCCTGACAGCCAACCTCGGCCCCCGAGATGGAGGCGTTGTGCTTGATCAGGCCACCGATCGCAGCGGCCACCAGAAGATAATCACGCAAACGCTCGCGTTTGGCCCCCATGCAGTGATCCAGATAGTAACGCCCGACTGCCGGTACCACGCCCGCCGCGCCGTTGGTGGGGGAGGTGACGACACGCCCGCCAGCTGCGTTTTCTTCGTTCACAGCCATGGCGTAAACGCTCATCCAGTCGTTGATCTGGTGCGGATGGCCCATGTTGCGGCCACGTTCTGCCATCAGCTTGTCATGGATGCCCTTGGCGCGGCGCTTCACCTTCAAGCCGCCGGGAAGTATGCCTTCCTGCGTCAGGCCGCGGGCGATGCAGCTGTCCATCGCATCCCAGATCCGGTCAAGGCCGGCGTTCGGGTTGCCGCCACTTGCATCCTCGTTCGCGCGCTTCATCTCGGCGATGGTCTTGCCGGAGGCACGGCCCATGGCCAGCATCTCTGCCGCCGTGGTGAAGGGGAAGGGATGAACCGGCAAAGGGCCGGTGCCGGGTTTGGGCGTTGTCGTCCCCTCAAGCTCCGCCGCGGTTTGCACGAAGCCCCCGCCGATGGAGTAATAGGTCTGCTGGTGATAAAGATTGCCCGCCTGATCGAACGCCTTCAGCACCAGCCCGTTTGGATGCCCCGGCAGGGACGGGCCGTAATCGAAGACAAGGTCGGTTCTGGGGTCGAACCGCAACTCCCCCAGCCCTTCGGGCCGGACGCGGCCGGTGGCCTGAACCTCTGCCTCCAGCGCCTCTGCCTGATCCGGGTCCATCGTGTCGGGGCGCAGACCGATCAGGCCAAGAACCACCGCCCGATCCGTCGCGTGCCCTTTGCCGGTGAACGCCAGTGAGCCGTGAAGGCTTGCCCCAAGCGCACAAAGACGTCCGGCGCCGGGTATCTTTTCGGCCCCGCCGCGCAGATCATCAAGAAATCGCGCGGCAGCCACCATTGGCCCGATTGTATGCGACGAGGACGGCCCGATGCCGATCTTGAAGATGTCAAAGACGGAAAGGAACATATTGCACGCCGCAGATTTGATGAGGAACGGCGCGGCGGGTTCGCTGCGCATCTGGATACCAGTTGTGCATTTTCCACGGCAGCGTCAACCGCTGCGCCATCCTGAGGGCCGCCCGAAAGAGATGCCTTCTGTCCTTTCAGGGTGTATTGAGGTCTGCCGATCGAAGCTAGGCAGTCTGCGAACGGGCGGGACCTGCCCGGGATAACCTCCGTCTCCACGCGTGTGGCTCCGGTGAGACCTCGGCTGACGCTGTTGCCTGGGATCGAATGACGCACCCGCTTCCAACCGTCTTGCGCCTTACGAGCACAAACGCCATCTTAAGGTCCGCTCAAGCTTGCACGAGATGAAACCACAAGGCAAATCCATGACCTTTACACGCCGCACCCTTCTTCTGGGCGCGCTTGCCGCGCCGGCTCTGATCTCTACACCTTTGCGGGCGCAAGTTATGTCCACGCGCAGCAACGTATCCA
The DNA here is from genome assembly GCF_004015795.1 of Falsirhodobacter deserti. Lineage (GTDB taxonomy): Bacteria > Pseudomonadota > Alphaproteobacteria > Rhodobacterales > Rhodobacteraceae > Falsirhodobacter > Falsirhodobacter deserti. Next base: position 60,295 of record NZ_ML137221.1, read on the forward strand.
GTTTTCAGATGCAGGACTGGCGCGACCATTTCGATGGTCTTGGCAAGGGCGCGATACTTGCTGATCTCACCTCGCGTGCGCTGCATTTCTGGGGCGCGGACGGCCAGACCTATCGTCTTTATCCCAGTTCCATTCCGATGACCGAAGAGCTGACACGCCGCGGCTATACCGAGATCGTCCGCAAGAGCGATGCACCGGACTGGCGCCCGACCGCCGACATGTTGCGCCGGGATCCCACGCTGCCAAAATACGTCCCGCCGGGTCCGGAATGCCCGCTGGGCACGCGCGCGATGTACCTGTCGTGGCCCGCATACATCATCCACGGCACGCATGACACGCGGAAGATCGGTCGTCCCTCCTCTTCGGGATGCGTCGGTCTTTACAACGAGCATGTGGAGGAACTTTACGAGCTGGCGCCGATCGGCACGCAGGTGCGTCTCCTCTGACAATCGATAATAGCCGGGGATGCTCTGCCGGGCTTCCCGGCAGGCACCCCGTGACGGTCAGGTGACCAAGCATGCTGCTGGCGGGTACGTCTGCGGCAGGAAAACGCGGCCAATGCCCGGTCACGCCGTCACCCCAGGACCATGTTACTCGCGCAGTAATTATCCCCTGCCAAATGGTTGGAACCGCCGATCAATTACGGTATGCGATCGAATACCAACCGGGAGGGGAGGAAGCACATGCTGGCATTCATTGGGCTGGTTACAATCGTTCTGGTCGTGGGATTCCTTCTTATCGGGAAGATGTCTCCGATCGTGGCACTGACATTAGTGCCGATCATCAGCGCTTTGGTGGCAGGGTTCGGTCCCGACGCACTGGCGGAATTCTTCAATGCGGGCCTTGGGCGGGTCATGCAAATCGCGACAATGTTCATTTTCGCGATCACCTTCTTCGGGGTGCTTCAGGATACCGGCCTGTTCCGCCCAATCATCAACGGGCTGATCCGCATGACGCGCGGACATGTCGTTGCCGTCACCGCCGGAACGGCGTTGGTGGGGGTGCTGGCACATCTGGACGGGGCAGGGGCGACAACCTTCCTGCTGACCGTTCCGGCGCTGCTGCCACTTTATCTGCGCCTTGGGATGAGCCGCTACCTCATGCTGATGATGCTGGCGATCGGGGCCGGCATCGCGAACATGCTGCCTTGGGCCGGCCCGCTTGGCCGTGCTGCCGCCGTGACAGGCATCGACGTTTCCGAACTGTGGCAGCCGCTGATCCCCATTCAGGTTCTGGGTGTTGTCCTGCTTCTGGTTCTGGCGGTATGCCTTGGGATCCGCGAACAACGCCGCGTCGGCGCTGAGGGCCCGAGCGGGGTCGAGGCAGGGCATGATCTGGGGGGTGTTGCGGCCAGTGCCGAAGAGGCCGCGCTGGAGCGTCACCGGCTTCTTCCCGTCAACGCCGTGTTGTTTCTGGCCGTGCTTGCATCGCTTGTCACCGGCATCCTGCCGCCCGCACTGATCTTCATGATCGGCCTGTCGCTGGTTCTTCTGGTCAACTATCCGCGGGTGGAAGACCAGATGCAGCGCATCCGGGCACATGCGCCCTCGGCGCTGTTGATGGGTGCGATCATCCTGTCGGCCGGCACCTTCCTTGGCATCATGGACGGCACCGGCATGCTTCGCGCAATGGCAGTGGCGATGGTTTCGGTCCTGCCTGAGGCTGCGATCGGCAACCTGCACCTGATCGTCGGTGCTGTTGGCATGCCGCTGGAGCTTGTGCTGAGCACGGATGCCTTCTATTTCGGCATGCTGCCGATCGTACTGGAGGTCGTTCAGCCGACGGGCGTTCCCGCGGACGAAATCGTGCACGCGATGGTAATCGGCAACATCATCGGCACCTTCGCCAGCCCATTCTCGCCCGCGCTTTGGCTTGCCCTTGGACTGGCACGCGCCGATATCGGCACACACCTGCGCTATTCCTTCTTCTGGATGTGGGGGTTCTCACTTGTCGTCTTCGGCGCGGCCATGCTGATGGGCCTGTTCTGAGGCGAACCAATCTTTGATTGACAGGCCTCGGCAGGTGTTCTCAAGCCGAGGCCTTTTTCATGTTGTTCAGGCCGCGCTGGAAGCTTCCGGGGCCGAGGTCCACATCCCATCGCGCTCATGAATCCTCATCGACCCAGTCCTCGAGCCGATCCGGGGACCGTCTGTTCGCACGCGCGCAACGCCTTAGATGAAACCGGACATGACCATCCCCCGCAGCCATGTCTACGTTACCACAGCATCGAGTTTCCATACAGCCTCGGCCCAAAGTGACGGTGTCGCCGTTCCGCCGATCGCAGCGGCTTTGCGCTTTGCGGCCGTCGCGGCGCCAGAACTCCAACCGTCATTGCGGCGGCCGGGCGGGGTGTAGATCGTGGCCTGCTCGTCTACGCGGATCGGTTTTGGCTGCGTCTTCTGTAGCTCCATGACATGCGCCAGGGCCGGCTCAAACGCTTGTTTGCAGTGATCGCCGCGTGGGTCACAAGCTTCTGGTCCTTGTCGAAGATCCTGTAGGGCAGGGAGACCCCTTCCAGTGCAGCTCGCTCCGGCTATCCGCGAAGGAGAACGTCTCTACATATTTGCCCGCTTCAACTTGAGCCAGATCGCCGTCCCGAGGGATCAGGCGCTTACGCTCATAGCAGATGACGAGCTGAGCGCTGACGGCGAGGTCGTCCCGTAGGCAGGATGTTCCGTCATGCGGAACGCGGGCACAGGCAGCGGGCGGTGCAGATTGTCGGATCGGGCGAACGTCCGCGCGAAGCGGGCGTGGTGGTCGGCCATGAAGCCGGACAGGAAGGCGTCGCCGGCCTCAACCTCGGCGTGCTGAAGTTCGTGTACGCTCATCACAACAAGTCCCATCTACTTCCACCTCTGCGAAATCCACGAGAGGCGACACTTTAACTCTGCCAGATGGCGAAATGTCTACTTTGCGCTTAAAAGTCGGATAACCATAATTATGTGATTGTGGAGGTGCTGCGGGGCGGGTGTAGCTTAGCGTCAGGATGGATGTGCCGGCCACCGCGGTTCAGGGCATCCTCCCCGCCCCCTTGTTCAAAACCGGTCGGTTTTGAACAAGGGGGCAATCTAGCGATCGCATCGATGATTTCGGTAGAAGGCGGCCAAAACGTCATAAGCCATCTTCTTCTGCCCGGTCTCGGACAGAAGCCCCTTTCGGTTCCATCGGTTCTGGTCCACGGGATGCTCCCGCCTCGGCGACTGTGACAAGCTTCACCGCAATGCGAGGCTTGCATCATCAGCGCGACTACCCAAGTCTGGCCATTTCCGTCCCGCAACCCAGAACCTCGCAGTCACAGCCCCGGCAGCACGGCGTGAAGATCGGCCTCCATGCTGTCGATAAGCCAACCACAGATCTCGGGGATAGGGCTTTGTTGGCCCCGCGCGCGGGGTGAGATCAGCGAATGCCATCGCCCCGTCCGCACGTGCGCGATCGAGGCGGGCACAAGCGCGCCCCGGCGCAGCGCCCCCGCCACCACGCTGACCCACCCGAGCGCGACCCCCTCGCCATTCCCTGCGGCCTGAAGCGCTACGGAGTAATCAGACAGGCGGTGGCACGTTCCCGTATCGTCCAGGCGCCGCCTGTGTCCGAGGATCGTCGCCCAATGCCCGGCATGTTCATCATCAAGGTTCAGGAACGCGTGACCTGCCCCATCCGCCAACGGCCCGTGTTCGGCCAGATAGGCGGGGCTGCAGACGGGCAGGATGACCTCCGGCGCGAAAGGTCGGATGTGATAGCGGGGGTCGCCATCGGCCACGATGCGCGTGGCGATGTCCGTATCGGGAGAAGGGTCGGCCAACATCCCCTGCGCCAGATCCAGCCGCAGCTCCACGTCGGGGAAGGCCAGCTTGAAGTCGCGCAAGCACGGGATCAGCCAGTGCGTCGCGAACGAGCTTGAGAACGACAGGTTGACCCGCTTCCGCGCCGCCCGCCCCTGCACGGCGGCAATGGCACGGGTGATGCCGTCGATGCCGCCCTGGACAGCCCGGAAGATTTCCTCGCCCTCGGGGGTCAGGGTCGTGCCGGTGGGACCGCGCAGGAAAAGCCGGATGTGCAGCGCCGCCTCCAGCTGCGCGACGCTGCGGCTGACCGAGGGCTGCGTGACGTTGAATTCACGCGCGGCGGCGGAAAAGCTTCCTGTCCGTGCGGCCGCCTCGAAGATGAACAATGCGCGGGCCGAAGGCACCAGCTTGGCAATGGGGGTCATGCCCACAGCGTATACCGGTCGTAAGATTTATCAAGCTTCCGCGCGTGTCACGGCAGGCCCATTCTGGGCCAATGCCCGCGCAAGGAGCCAGCCCAGCCATGCAGATGACTGCCCCCCCGTCCCTTACCGCCGACCCGCTGCTGCAGCCTTTCCGCCTGCGCGGGCTGACGCTGCGGAACCGCGTGGTCAGCACCAGCCATGCTTCCATGCTTGATGATGGGGGGATACCGCTGGACCGCTATCAGGCCTATCACGAGGAAAAGGCCAAGGGCGGGCTGGCGCTGACGATGATCGGCGGCTCGGCCATGGTCTCGCGCGATGCCAGCTGGGGTGCGGGGCAGCTCAACCTAACGGGCGATACCGTGATCCCGCATCTGACGCGGCTGGCCGAACGGGTGCACGGACATGGTGCGGCGGTGATGTGCCAGATTTCGCACCTTGGTCGGCGGGCGACGGCGCTTGGCTCGGGCTGGCTGCCTGCGATCGCGCCCTCGCGCATCCGCGAGACCCGGACCCGCAGCTTCCCGCGCGAGATGGACCGCGCAGACATTGACCGCGTGATCGCCGACTTCGCCGCAGCCGCCTTGCGCTGCAAAGAGGCCGGGCTGGACGGGGTGGAGACGATCACCGGCGGGCATCTGATGGGCCAGTTCCTGTCGCCCCGCACCAATCACCGCACCGACGGCTTCGGCGGCAGCGCCAGGAACCGTGCCCGCTTCGTGCTGATGGCGCATGAAGCGATCCGCCGCGCGGTGGGCGACGATTTCGTCGTCGGCATCCGCTATGTCGTGGATGAAGCGGGAGAGGACGGCCTGCATCCCGACGACTGTATCGAGATCGCGAAGCTGCTGGAAGCCGAGGGGCATATCGACCTGTTCAACTGCATCTATGGCCGGATGGACAGCGACCTGCTGCTGACCGAGCACAACATGCCGGGGATGTTCCAGAAAAGTGCCCCGTTCCTGCCCGAGGTTCTGGCCTTCCGCGCCGAGATCGGCCTGCCGATCATGCATGCGGCGGGCATCCGGGATGTGGCCACGGCCCGTCACGTGGTTCGCGAAGGGGTGGCTGATCTGGTCGGCATGACCCGCGCACATATCGCAGACCCTCAGATCGTCAATCGCATCGCCGCCGGTGAGGAGGAGCGCATCCGCCCCTGTGTCGGCGCGTCCTATTGCCTTTATCGTAAAGCCCATTGCATCCATAACCCCGCCACCACGCGCGAAACGACGCTGACCCACGACATCCCGCGCACGGACACGCCGCAACATGCCGTCGTGGTCGGCGGCGGCCCTGCCGGGATGGAGGCGGCGCGGGTGCTGGCCGAACGCGGCCACCGCGTCACGCTGATGGAGGCCGGCCCTCGCCTTGGCGGTCAGGTGTTGGTGGCCGCCAGCGCACCGGGGCGGCAGGATCTGCTGGGCGTCACCGAATGGCGCGCCGCGGAACTGGAACGGCTGGGCGTGAAGATCCTCCTTGATACCTATGCCGAGGCGCAGGACATCTTCGCCGAGCGCCCGCAGATCGTGATCACCGCCACCGGTGGCATCCCCGATCTGGACTGGCTGGACGGGGGGGAGCATTGCACCTCGGTCTGGGACATCCTGACCGGCAGCGTGCCCATGCAGGACGACGTGCTTATCTATGACGGCACAGGGCGGCAGGCCGCGCCCTCTGCCGCGCTGAAGCTGGCGGGGCGCAAGGTCGTGTTCGTGACGCCCGACGCCGTTCCGGCGGTGGAGATGCCCTATCAGGACGCCACCAGCTTCCGCAAACGCCTGTACCAGAACGGCATCGGGACGCTGACTGATCATACGCTGGTCCGCGTCACCCGCGGCGGCAGCCGACTGACCGCCATTTTGCGGAACGAGATGACCGGAGAGGAGCGCCGGATCGACGCAGCACAGGTCGTCGTCGAACATGGCACACTGCCGATGGAGGAGCTGTTCCTCGACCTGCGCACTGCCTCAGTCAATGACGGCATCACCGACATCGATCGCCTGCTGGCCAACGCGCCGCAACCGCCCGTTCGATCCAATGGCTTCGTGCTTTACCGGATCGGCGACGCCTCGGCGAGCCGCGACCTGCATGCCTCCATCCTCGATGCCTACCGCCTTTGCCGCCAATTATGAGAACAGGGAGACGACCATGACCGAGATCACCAACTGGACGGCCCGCGACGCCGCCCGCGTGGAAGACGCAATCCGCCGCGGGGCCAGCCGCCGCGACCTGTTGCGCATGTTCATGGCGGGGGGCATCGGCCTTGCCGCAGGCGGCACCCTTCTGGGCCGTGCCACGGCGGCGCTGGCGCAAGCGCCTGTATCGGGCGGCCACCTTGTGGCAGCGGGATGGTCCTCATCCGTGATGGACACGCTGGATCCGGCGAAGGCCTCGCTATCCACCGACTATGTCCGCTGCTGCTCGCTCTACAGCCGCCTGACCGTGCTGGACGAGGCAGGGGCCGTGCAGATGGAACTGGCCGACACGATCGAGACAGCCGACGCCACCACATGGACCGTGACGCTGAAGCCGGGCGTCACCTTCCACGACGGCAAGACGCTGACGGCCGACGATGTTGTTTTCTCGCTGATGCGGCACCTTGACCCCGTGACGGCGTCCAAGGTCAATGCCATCGCCAACCAGATCAGTGCCGTGGTTGCGGAAAACCCGACGACCGTGAAGATCACCCTTGTCGCGCCGAACGCGGACCTTCCTACCATCCTTGCCATGCACCATTTCATGATTGTGCAGGCCGGCACCACCGACTTTTCCATGGGCATCGGCACCGGTGCCTTCACGCTGGATACATTCGAGCCGAGTGTGCGGTCGATCATGGCCCGCAACACTAACTACTTCAAAGGCCCCGTCCCGCTTGAGAGCTTCGAGTTCTTCGGGCTGGCCGACAACGGCGCGCGGGCGAATGCGCTTCTGGCGGGCAACATCCACATCGCCGCCAACTTGAAGCCCCAGCAGATGCGCCAGCTGGAGCGTCAGCAAAACGTCGTACTGGAACGCGCGACCGCCGGAAACTACACCGGGCTGAACATGCGGCTGGACATGGATCCGGGCCAGAAGGCGGGTTTCGTGCAGGGGATGAAGCTGCTGATCGACCGCGAGGCCATCCAGCGGTCCATCCTGCGCGGCATGTCGGAGCCGGGAAACGACCAGCCCGTCCCGCCCTCCAACCCCTACTACAACGCCGACCTGCCCGCCCCCGCCCATGATCCGGATCAGGCGAAGGCGCTGTTTGAAAAGGCGGGGCTGCTGGGCCAGGCGATCCCGCTGGTTTGTTCGGACGCGGCGGCGGGGTCGGCCGACATGGCCGCCGTGATGCAACAGGAAGGCGGCAAGATCGGAATGCGGTTCGATGTGCAGCAGGTGCCGGCCGACGGCTATTGGTCGAACTTCTGGCTGAAAGCCCCCGTGCATTTTGGCAACATCAACCCGCGGCCTACGCCGGATATCCTGTTCTCGCTGCTCTATGCCTCGGATGCGCCGTGGAACGAGAGCAAGTATTCCAGCCCGAAATTCGACGCAATGCTGGTGGAGGCGCGCGGCAGCCTTGACGAGGCCCGACGGAAGGAAATGTATGGCGAGATGCAAGCCATGATCTCGGCCGAGGCTGGGACCATCATCCCCGCCTTCATCGCCAATGTCGACGCGCTGTCGGACAAGGTGAAGGGGATGCGGAAAAGCCCCTTGGGCAACTTGATGGGCTTTGCCTTCGCCGAACACGTCTGGCTGGAGCCATAACCGCCTCCGCGGGCGGCTCCAAATGGGGCACCAAGTGGCGGTATCTTTCGGAAGATGCCGCTCACAAGAATCGACATTCATAAGCCCGGCATCGTAACATTCTGGCCAATGCCGTTTGCGGCGTTCGGCTCCTTCCCAATCAAGTGGTGGGGAGGTTTGTCGGAGTTGTTATCCGAGTAGGCGCAAGCAGAAGGGTGAAGTATGGAACCTGACAAGGATCATGAGGCCGGCACCGCTGCGGCTGGTGTCTTGTTTGGCGACGTGTTCGACCTCCTTTGTGCCGAACGCGCCTGCCGGCTCACCGAGGAAGGTTCGCGCGCAGGCGGCCGACCACGGGGCCTTACGCGCGGTGGCGATGCAACCGGAACCGCGCTGAACTGTAACGACGTGCTTGATCTTCAGCCAGAACGGATAGCATCCTTTGTTGGCACCTATAGCCACCCTTCAGCTCTCTCACCCGCGGGACGACCTTCGACCCGAGTTGCCTGCAGCGTCCCTGAGGTTGCGTCATGATCCGCTGGGGCATCCTGAGCACTGCGAAAATTGGCATGACGCGCGTCATTCCTGCTATACAAGCTGCAAAGGGCTGCCGGGTAGACGCCATTGCCTCGCGGGATGGTATCCGCGCGGCGCAGGCGGCAGAAAAGCTTGGCATATCGCGCCACCACGCCAGCTATGAGGCGTTATTGGCAGACCCCGCAATCGACGCCGTCTACAACCCGCTGCCCAATCATTTACACGTGCCGCTGACACTGCAGGCCTTGTCGGCCGGCAAGCATGTCCTATGCGAAAAACCATTGGCCCTGACAGCTGAGGACGCAGCGAAGATCGTCAAGGCCCAGGCCGAAACAGGCCTGGTCGTGGCCGAGGCTTTTATGACCCGCTATCATCCGCAATGGCTTCGCGCCCGTGAGATCGTTCGTTCGGGTGAGATCGGCGAACTTCGCGCGATCCATGTCCTGTTCAGCTACTTCAACAATGATCCAGCAAACGTCCGCAATCTGCCCGAGATAGGCGGCGGCGGTGTCTGGGACATCGGCTGCTATGCGATGAACGCTGCGCGCTGGTTCTTCGATGCGGAGCCGGAACGGGTTGCCTCCGTAATCGACCGGGATCCGAGCTTTAAAACCGACCGACTTACCAGCGGCCTCGCCGCGTTCCCGGAGGGACGACAGCTTAGCTTCACCGTATCAACCCAGGCCGCGCGGGCCCAGGACATGGTGCTGTTGGGTCAAAGGGGGCGGATCATCTTCGACATACCCTTCAACTGCCCTCCAGATCACGCTGCGCAACTTGTTATCGACAGCGGCAGGGGCCACCATGGCGAAGGCCGCAGGGTCGAAGCAGTGCCAGCCGCCGATCAATACAGGTTGCAAGCCGAGGCCTTCGTCCGTGCGATAAGCGGCGAAGCCCTTGCTACTCCCATCGACGACGCAGTAGGCAACGCCGCTGCGCTTTCGGCCCTGCTGCGTGCCGGCGAAAGCGGGTCCTGGGTGAAGCCCTGACTGACAGGCACGACCACATCCGGGTCTGCCGGTTCATGATCGGGGGCAGTCCGGATCCGGCATCGGCTCCGTGATGTATCCGGACTGAAGGGACTCAGTTTCCTCGATAAACCTGCCGGCTCGCTTCAAGGATGGCGCGAGCACCCTCGACAGCTTCATCGCGTTCAGGCGTGGTGGCGTGCAGTTGATATGCATCGGCCGCAATGGCATACAGCGCGTTCAGACCGTCATTCCCCACAATGACAGCGTGATCGCCCGGGGAGAACCAACCTGCCTCCCTTGCCTGCCGAAATTCCTGCCCGATCACAAGGCCGGAAACGTAGCTTCGAATCTCCTCCGCCGAAAGGCGTCCGGCCAGCACGCCAGTTCGGGCGGCGAACAAAAGTGACAACATCGCACCCGATGCGGCAGCGTCGGCCAGTCCGCGGCGGAACGCCAGCGGATCATCCACAGGGGGCGTTGCCGCGCCACGGGCCACAAACGAATGGTTTATCAGCAAGGCGAACATCTCGCCCGTAATAAAGGTCTGGAACCTGATGATGCGCCGCCCCTCCACGCGCGCCCATTTGCTGTGGGTGCCCGGCAAGATCACGGTTGCGTCCTCTCCCAGACCGTGGCCAACGATCTGCGTCTCCTCTCCGCGCATCACGTCGGGAAACGGCTCGAGTTTCTGATCCGTCAGGCCGGGAAGGAACACGATCTCGGCCCCGTTCGAAAGGCTGCGCCGGATCGTGCCCCGGGCAAGATCCGCGACACCTGCGGGGCAAGAAACATAGGGCACCTCCACCCATCCGTTGCGGCTGGTGATCATTCCCATCGCCACAACAGGCACAGGGCCGTGCGCGGTGAACCAGCCAGATAATGCTGCCATCAGAACACCCTCATGTTCTCCGGCTTTCAGCGTCGAAATCCCTTGCGCGGTTTCCAGTTGATCAAGCCGCGCACCGTCGCCTCCTACCAGTGTGGCTCTCAGCGATGTGGTGCCCCAGTCGATCACGATTGCCTTGTCGGTCATCTGCGCTCCTCCCTCGACAGATAAGTCTTGTCATAAGCACGTCAGGGTTGTAGTGTCAACTTGCGCGACAGAAGTATCGCATTGTGGCACCTTGGGAGGGGTAGCAAAATGATCGATAAGCTGCGAGGCATTTGCCCCGTCCTGCCGACACCATTCAAAAGTGACGGAGGGGTGGATGTGAACGCGCTGTCGGCGCTCGTTCAGTTCGCCTTGGACGCAGGCGTCGACGGCCTTGTATTTCCCGGCTTTGCCAGCGAGGTGGAGATGCTGTCTGAAGACGAGCGGGCCCGCCTGCTGGAGGTGGTGATCCGCACGGCAGATGGTCGCGCACCCGTGATTGCCGGTGCCAGCGCCCCTGATTGGGAGGAGGTCGTCCGGCACGGGCGCACTGCCGCCGCATTGGGTGTGCGCCACCTTATGGTGCAACCGCCCAAATCCGTCGGTACCGCTGCGGACGGGCTGATTGCGTTCCTTGGCCACATCCTTGATGCGCTGCCCGGGTTGGAGATCATCCTGCAGAATGCACCTGCCCCGCGCGGATCGGACCTGTCGCCACAAGCCATCGTGCAGATCCTGCACGCCCTGCCCCGCATCGCCTATGTCAAGGAGGAGACGCTGCCCGCGGGTCCTGCGATCAGCCACATCCTCGCCCATGCCCCTGCCTCGCTGAAGGGTGTGATCGGCGGTGGCGGGGCACGGTATATTCTTGACGAATACGCCCGTGGCGCAACCGCCGCCATGCCGGCGCTGGAGATTGTCGATGCGCATGTAGCCCTTGACCGCGCATGGCGAGAGGGGCGGACGCAGGACGCGCGCGACATCTATGTCCGCACCCTGCCCCTGCTGGCGCTGCAGGCTGTATACCGTATGCGCCTGACCAAGCATGTCCTGATGCGGCGCGGTGTTCTGGCAAACAGCATCGTCCGCGCACCGACGCCGGAACCCGATGCCATGGCAATCGCCGATATCGACGCCAACCTGGCAGCCCTCGGCCTGATGACGGAGGCCGCATGACCAGCCCCGTCGCCACTGTCGAAGTGTTCACCCTGACCCAGCCGCGCCAGACCCCCTACCTTGGTGCGCTGCGCCCGGGAGAGGCGGTGAATCCCAATGGCTACATCGTCAGGCAGCGCAACCGCACCGTTTATCCCACCTTCGACCGCAGCGTACTGGTCCGCCTGACGACGCAGGCCGGAACCGTCGGCTGGGGAGAAACCTATGGCATCGTCGCCCCCGGCGCGGTGGCCGCCATCATCAATGACCTGCTGGCGGGCTTCGTGATCGGGCGCGTGGCCACGGACCCTGCCGCGATCTATGACGACCTGTATGACCTGATGCGCGTGCGCGGCTATACCGGCGGGTTCTATGTCGATGCGCTTGCCGCGCTGGACATCGCGTTGTGGGACATCGCCGGACATGAGGCGGGGCGGTCGGTGCGCGATCTTCTGGGCGGGGGCACGGATAGGATTCCCGCCTACGTCTCCGGCCTGCCGGAAAAGACGATGGCCGCTCGAGCGGATCTTGCCCGCCACTGGCAGGACCGTGGCTTTTCCGCCTTCAAGTTCGCCACTCCCGTCGCCGATGACGGTCCGGCGGCCGAGATGGACAGCCTGCGCGGCGCACTTGGCCCCGCTGCAAAAATCGCCGCCGACATGCACTGGAACCAGACGGCGGACGAAGCCCTGGCGCTGATTGCCGCCATGGCTCCCTTCGATCCCTGGTTCGCCGAAGCGCCCGTCTATACCGAGGATATCGCGGGACTGGAGGCCGTCACCCACCGCACCGACATTCCCATCGCCGTGGGCGAGGAATGGCGCACCCCCTGGGACATGCGCATGCGGATCGATCGCTGCCGCATCGCCATCGTGCAGCCCGAAATGGGCCACAAGGGCATTACCAACGTCACCCGCATCGGGGCATTGGCCGCCGACAAGGGGATCGACGTGATCCCCCATGCAACGGTGGGCGCGGGAATATTCCTTGCCGCCAGCCTTCAGGCAGCCTCTACCTTACCCACGCTGAAGGGGCATGAGTTCCAGCATTCGATCTTCGAGCCGAACCGGCAGCTTCTGCAGGGGAACATGGATTGCCGGGAAGGGCAGTATCATCTGCCCGACGGCCCCGGCCTTGGCGTCGCCCCATCCGATGAGGCGCTGCGACGGCTTCAACCAATCTGATCACGTCTTTTGGGAGGAGGACACGATGAGAAGGCTATACGGGAGACTTATGGCAGGCGCGGCCCTGTCCGCATTGTTGCTGGCGGGCGCGGCGCAGGCGGATACGAGGCTGAAATTCATTTCGTGGCAAACCGATGACGGTGGCACGGGCGAATGGTGGCAATCGGCCATCGACGCGTTCGAAGCCTCCCATCCCGGCGTCACGATCGAATTCACGAAGGCCGATCGCAGCACCTATGCCGATACGATGACCACCCTGTTCGCGGCGGGCGATCCGCCGCAGATCGTGCATCTGGCGTCATTCGAATTCCAGATGTTCGGTGACAGCGGCTGGCTGGAACCGCTGGACCCGTGGATCGAGAAGTCCGGCATCGACATGACAGGATGGGCGGGCCAGAAAACCTGCCAGATGAACGGCGAAACCGTCTGCATCATGATGAACTACTTCGGGTACATCATGGCGTATAACCGGAAGATCCTGACAGAGGCCGGACTGGAACCCCCGACCGACTGGGACAGCTATCTTGCTGTCGCGCGGGCCACGACCAAGGATCTGAACGGCGACGGGATCATGGACCAGTTCGGCACCGGCCACGAAACGCGTGGCGGTGCGGGACAGTATCTGACCGAGATGCTGAACTACATCCTGGATGCGGGCGCCTATTGGACCGACGCTGAAGGGAACGTGACCATCGACACGCCCGAGATGATCGAGGGCCTTACCCGCTGGAAAACCGTCATCGACGAAAAGCTGACGCCGATCGACATGGCTGCCAGCGAGGTTCGTAAGCTGTTCGCTGACGGAAAGATGGCGCTGAAGCTGGACGGCCCGTGGCTGTACGGCACAACCGAGCGGGGAATAGCGAAGGACGACATCGTTTATGCCGCCCCGCCCTTCCATCCGCCGGTGGGTGGATCGTCAAATGTGCTGGCGATGCCCGCGGACATACCGGAAGATGAAAAGGCGCTGGTCTGGGATTTCATCACCCTGACCATGTCGCCGGAGTTTCAGCGCACCTATGCAACCCTTGGCGGCAATACGCCCCCCAGCCCCACCGCCGACGTTTCGGGCGTGGAGGAGACCATCCCGCATTTCCCGCTGTTGCAGCAGACCATGACCGAGGCCGCCGAGGCGGGCGTGGACCGCATTCCGACAGGGCTGGACCTTTATTATAACGAGTTCAGCAAGATGATCATGGAAGAAACGCAGCGGATGCTGATCCAGGGTCTCGCCCCGGCCGAGGTCGTCAAGACCATGCAGGCCAAGGCCGAGGACCTTCAGGGCTGAAAGGCAGGGCGATGACCCACATTCCGACACGTCGGCGGCGCAGGATCTTCGATCTGGCGCGGCCCAGCCGGCAGCACATTCTGGGCTATATCCTTATCGCGCCAGCCGTTATCATGGTCGCGCTCATTATCCTGTGGCCGCTGATGCTGGCGCTGGACCTGTCTTTGCAAAGGGTGAAGATCCCGCGCCTCGGGACAGCGCGCAAGCCGTTCACACTGGATAATTACGAGTGGCTGTTCCAGTCGACCGAGTTCTGGATGGCCTGCTGGATCACCCTGAAACTGGTGATCGTGGTATCCATCTGCTGCCTTGTCGTTGGCATGGCGACGGCGCTTCTGGTCAACCAGAGGTTCCGGGGCCGCAGATTGGCACGCCTTGGCATGGCCTTGCCCTGGGCCGTGCCAGAGATCATCGCCGTGGTCATCTTTGCATGGATGTTCGACAGCTCGTTCGGGTTGTTCGGCTGGGTGGCTGTGAAGCTGGGCATCGCGGACCACATGATCCCGTGGGTGAGCAGCCCCGCCGCCGCCTTCTGGGCTGTCGCGATCACGATGGTCTGGAAGGGCTTTCCCTTCGTATCGATCATGGTGCTGGCCGGGCTGCAATCAATTCCATCAGACTATTACGCCGCGGCAAAGGTGGACGGGGCCGGCGCCCTTCAACGCTTTCGCTGGATCACCGTGCCCCTGCTGATGCCGGTGCTGGGGGTGACGATGGTGCTGACCACGCTGTGGGTGTTCCGCGATTTTTCCATCATCAAGGTTCTGACGCAGGGGGGGCCGCTCCGGAGCACGCAGACCCTGTCGATCATGACTTATGACCAGGCGTTCCAGTACCAGAACTATGGCCGTGCCGCCGCGGTGGGGATCGTGACGCTGGTTATCTGCATCATCGCAAGCGTCCTGATGCTGGGGCGCCGTGCCAAATCCATCTATTAGGGGGCGAGGATGACACGCACACCATTGCAGAGCCTGATCCTCTATGCCGTTGTGATCCTGACGCTGGGGCTGATCCTGTTCCCCGTCTACTGGCTTCTGGTCACGGCGCTGTCCACAACGGACAAGCTCTATGCCCTGCCGCCGAAGTTCTGGCCGGTGGACCCCCACTGGGACATCTTCGCCCGCGTGTGGGAGGCCAAGCCGATCCTGCAATGGCTGACGAACTCCCTGATCGCGGCGGTGGGGTCGGTCGCGCTGTCGATGCTGGTATCGGTCAGCGCAGGATATGCGCTGTCGCGCTATTCGATGCGCGGGGGGGCAGCGATGGGCATGTTCGTTCTGACCGCGAAGATGCTTCCCGCCACGCTGCTTGTCATCCCGCTCTTTTCCATCTTTGCCAAAGCCGGGATGATCGGCAGCCTTTGGACGCTGGTGATCGCCCATTCCACACTGATCATCCCCTTTGCGACATGGATGCTGAAGGGCTATTTCGACACCATCCCCAAGGAACTGGAACAGGCCGCGATGGTCGACGGATGCTCCCCCCTCGGCGCAATGGTGCGGGTGGTGCTGCCCATCGCCACGCCGGGGCTGGCGGCGACGGCGCTTTATGCCTTCGTGCTGTCCTGGGCCGACTATGCCTATGCCCGGACGTTCCTTGTGAACGCCCCCGACAACTGGACGGCCAACCTTGGCATCACCACGATGCAGGGCGAATACGTCACCTATTGGAACGACATCTCGGCGGCGGCGATCTTTGTCGCGATCCCGATCATCGTCATCTACCTTTTTCTTGAACGTTATCTGGTCGGCGGCCTGACCGCAGGCGCGGAGAAATAACATGGCCAACATATCCATCCGCAACGTGGAAAAATCCTACGGCGCGCTGAACGTACTGAAGCCCTTCTCGCTGGAGATCGAGGACGGGGAGTTTGTCGTCCTCGTCGGACCTTCCGGATGCGGCAAATCGACGATGCTGAAGATCCTTGCCGGCCTGGAACCCGCGTCGGGCGGGCAGATCCTGATCGGAGGAGAGGACGTCACCGACCTTGCCCCCGGCGACCGCGACATCGCGATGGTGTTTCAGAACTACGCGCTTTATCCGCATCTGACGGTGCGCCAGAACGTGGGCTTCGGACTGAGGATGCGCGGCATGGATAGTGCCGAGATCACGCGTCGCGTCAATGACGCGGCACAGGTGCTTGAGATCGGGCCCTATCTTGATCGCCGCCCCAAGGATTTGTCGGGCGGTCAGCGCCAGCGGGTTGCCCTTGGCCGCGCCATCGTCCGCCAGCCCCGCGCCTTCCTGATGGACGAGCCACTGTCGAACCTTGACGCCAAGCTTCGCGTCCATATGCGGGCCGAGATCGGCGCGCTGCACCAGCGCATCGGAACCACCACCGTCTATGTCACCCACGATCAGGTGGAAGCGATGACGATGGCAGACCGCGTGGTCATCATGCGCGGCGGCGAAATCCAGCAGATCGCCCCCCCCGAGGAGTTGTTCCAGCGCCCCGCCAACCTGTTCGTGGCCGGGTTCATCGGATCGCCGGGCATGAACATGGTCCGCGGCATGGCGTCGGGGGGGCGGCTTTCTGTTCTGGGACACGAGGTGGACCGCAGGGCCGGACGTGACGGCCCGGTGATCGTGGGTCTGCGGCCGGAGCATTTGCGAATTGGCGAAGGCCGCGCGCAATTTTCGGTGCGTCCGACGCTGGTCGAAAGCCTCGGCTCCGAGAAATACGTCTATTTCGACGCGGGCGCCCCCTACCGCACCGAAAGCGACAGCGAGCGGTCGAAGGGCCTGATCGCGCGCGTTGCCCATTCCGGTCCCATCGCGGCAGGCAGCGAACTGGTCCTGGGATATGATCCGGACGATCTGCACCTGTTTGACGCGCAGACGGGGTTGGCGCTGTGATCCTCGTGACCGGATCGGCGGGCCGCATCGGGCGCGCCGTCATGGCTGCGTTGCGCGCTCAGGGGCGCGAGGTGCGCGGCTTCGATCTGCACGCGGACGCGCCCGATATCGCCGGCGCGCTGGAGGACCGATCAGCCGTCATCGCCGCAATGGATCGCGTGACCGAGGTGCTGCATCTGGGTGCATTCATGTCATGGGCACCGCAGGACATCGACCGGATGTTTCGCGCCAACGTGGACGGCACACACCACCTGCTGGAAGCGGTGACGGATGTCCGTCGCTTCATCTTCGCCTCCTCGGGCGAGGTTTACCCCGAGAACCGCCCGAAATCACTGCCGGTGGACGAGGCTCACCCTCTGCAGCCAACAACACCCTATGGCCTGACGAAGTTGCTGGGCGAGGAGCTGGTGCGATTCCATCAGCGCGCGGGGCTGGAGACCGTGATCCTGCGGTTTTCCCACACGCAGGACGCAACGGAGCTTCTGGACGAGCGTAGCGTGTTTTCCGGGCCGCGCTTCTTCCTGCACCCCCGCATCCGCCAACAGGAAGCGTTGGGCAATGCTGCGACTGTCGCGGCCCTGCGCGCCGCCGATCCCGGCCATCCCGCGCATGTTCTGGCACGCAACGCAGCCGGCCGCCCCTATCGGATGCACATCACCGACACACGCGACATGGTGGCGGGCATCCTGCTGGCGCTGGATCACCCCGCCGCAGCAGGGCAAACCTTCAACCTTGGCGCGGACATGCCCGTGGATTTCGGCGATCTGCTGCCGCGCATGTCACAAGCAACGGGGCTGCCGCTTGTCACGGTCGATCTTCCCGGAGATGGCGTCTATTACGAAACCTCGAATGCGCGTATCCGCGACAAATTGGGATTCAGGACGGAATGGACGATCGACCGAATGCTGGAGGAGGCTTGTCTCGCACGGCGGCAGAGGGGGCTGATGTGAAGACGCCGGACGGGACAGCGGCGCTGTCCAAGGGGCTGACGCTGCTGAACACGGTGGCCGATGCGCCGGAGCCGCTGCGCTTCAATGACCTGCTGCGCGAATCCGGCCTGCCCAAGCCCACCTTTGCACGGATCCTGCGCACCCTGATCGCTTTCGGGCTGGTGCGTCAGGACGACGCCAGCGGCACCTATATGCTGGGGCGGCGCTTTCTGGAGCTGTCGCATTCCGTCTGGGACAGCTTCGATCTCGTTTCCGCCGCCCAGCCAGAGCTGGAGCGTCTGGCCGCTGAACTGGGCGAGACGGTCGCGCTTTGCCGACTTGACGGGGCGATGGTGCAGTATCTGGCCGAGCGGTCCGGCAGCGGCCTTGCTGTACGCGTAGAAACGGGCCGACGAGTCCCAATTCACTGCACCGCCGGCGGCAAGGCACTTCTGGCATTTCAGGACCCCGCACTTGGACGGGCGCTGATGGACCAGATCATTCTGGACCGGCACACCCCTTCCACCATAACTGCGCCCGAACCGCTGCTGGCCGACCTGACGCTGACCCGTGCGCGCGGCTATGCCCTGTCGTTTCAGGAAAACCTGCCGGACGTGAACTCGGTCGCAGCGCCGATCATCGGACGTGACGGCAGCCCGATCGGGGCACTTGTCGCGCTCGGCCCCTCCTCCCGCCTGGACAAGGGCAGCATCCACCCCGCAGGGCGCGAACTGATCGCCGCTGCCCGCCGGATCACCGGCGCCGAAGGGGCCATCGCCATCACCTCGCGCCCCCGCCCCCGCATGGCGAAGGGCCATCCGCTGCCGCAGGTGTCATGCGTGCTGCCCTGGGGGGCACAACTGGGTGAAAGCCCCGTCTGGCACGAGGGCCGGCTGTATTGGGTGGATATCCTGCATCCCGCCGTTCATGCCTTCGACCCCGCGACGGGCCGCAATGACACGTGCGAGACGGGAAAGCTGGTCAGCGCCGTCATTCCGGCGGGGGACCGCCTGTTCGTCGCCTCGCAGGACGGGATCGAAAGGTTGGATTTTGCGACCGGTACGCTGATTCCCTTCGCCAACCCCGAAGGCGGGCTGACCGGCAATCGCCTGAACGACGCCAAGCTGGGACCGGATGGTGCAATCTGGGTCGGGTCGATGCGGATCGACGCGACAAAGCCGACCGGCGGCCTTTACCGTGTGGACCGAAACGGGCAGACAGAACGGAAGGAAGGCGGAATTACCGTCGCCAACGGACTGGGGTGGAGGGCCGATGGGCGGGTGCTGTATTTTGTTGATACGGTGCCGGGCATCATCCACGCCTATGACTGCGACTCCGCCACCGGCGCCCTTGGCAAGCGGCGGGTCTTCGCCCGCGTGGAGCAGGATGCGGGACGTCCCGATGGCCTGACTGTTGATGCAGAGGGGGGCGTCTGGTGTGCGATCTGGGACGGGTGGTGCCTGCATCGTTATGATCCGGACGGGCGGCTGGATCGGGTCGTCGACTTGCCCGTTCCCCGCCCGACTAGTGTCGCCTTCGGCGGTGCCGATATGCGGACGCTGTTCGTCACCAGCGCCCGCACGCGCCTGCCCGCCACCACATTGGCTGAAACGCCGTTGTCGGGCGGTATCTTCGCCTTCACGCCCGACATCGGCGGCCCGCCCGCTTTCTCGGAGACCACGGCATGACACCGGCGAGCCTCTTCGGCCTGCGTGGCCGCACAGCGCTTGTCACGGGGTCCGGCAGAGGCATCGGCGCCGCCATCGCGAAGGGGCTGGCGGGCGCCGGGGCCCATGTGGTCCTGCACGATGTGGACACACGACATACGGATGCAGTGCGGGACTGCATCCTTGCGTCGGGCGGGCAGGCCATGCAGATATCTGGCGACCTGGCTTTGCCCGATGCGGGAGCCGACCTGATGCGGCGCGCCGGGGCTGTGGCCCCCATCGACATTCTCGTCATAAATGCCAGCGCACAGGTAAATGCCGAACTGGCCGACCTGACCGAAAGTGATCTGGACCTGCAACTGGCGGTAAACCTGCGTAGTACGCTTGGAATGTTGCAGGTGGCCCTTCCGGCGATGGCACAGCGCAACTGGGGGCGGGTCGTGTCCATCGGTTCGGTCAATCAGGCGCGGCCGAAGGCGGTGGTGACGGCCTATGCCGCAACAAAGGCCGCCCAGCATAACATCATACAAAGTCAGGCGCGCGAATATGCCCGCCACAACGTCCTGCTGAACACGCTCGCGCCGGGGCTGGTGGACACGGATCGCAATGCCGCCCGCCGCAATGCCGATCCTGAAGCATGGAACGCCTATACCCGCACGCTGAACTGGATGGGTCGCGCCGGCCGCCCCGAGGAGATGGTGGGGGCCGCGCTGTTCCTTGCCTCGGATGCGTGCAGTTTCATGACCGGCGAGACCATCTTCCTGACCGGAGGATTCTGATGTCTGCTATCCCATTTTCCGACCTGCCGCGCGCCCTAGCAGCAGTCCTTCGCGGCGTGACGCCCGACATGGTGAAGGCCCATGACCACACCTTCTGACAGCAGAACGCTTCATATCGCTGACGGCGGGCTGAGCGTTTCGGTTCCCCGCTGGGAGCCAAGGTGATGTCCATCCGCACCGGTAATGATGAATCGCTCTGGCAAGGCGATCCGATATGGTGATCCTTCCGGGCAGCGCTGCTGTTTCCGGTGATCGGCGTCAGCATCGACGGCAGGATGACGGTTGATGGCCGGTCATATCCGATGCCACCGCACGGCTTTGCATGTCAGGCACTGTTCACCCCCGTCACCACGACGTCGATTGCCTCAGGCTTGAACTGCAGGACAGCCCCGAAACACGTCGCAGCTTCGCCTTTCGCCTGACAGTCAAGTATCGCGTCGCCAGAGGCATGCTGCAGGTGGCGGCGACCCTTCGAAATGAGGATGAAAGACCCATGCCTTTCCAGATCGGCTTTCATCCGGCCCTTGCGCTTCCACTGGCTGGCGGTACGAGCACAGAACACACACTGACCCTCTTCCCGGATGCCGAACCGCCGATGCGCCGCCCTGCCGCCACCATGGAGGCGATCTCCCTCGGCCGCAGCGCCTGAGCCGACAGTCCTGCTAGGCCCTGCGACAAATGATGGGCGACCTTCTCGGCGCGAGCCTTGCCCTCCTCCTGCCAATCGATCCGGGCCATCCCCGGCATATGCGGGCGCCGTCCGCCTCCAGTTGGACATTGCGATCGTGGGCAAGGCTACTACGGCCGATAGCGATGCGACCTAAACATAGGTTTTTCTCACAGCCTCGGCTCCGATCGGCGATGCAGCCTTGGTTGCGCATGACGAAGTGGCGGATGGACATGCCTGACCGGAGGTTGGCCGGACATGCCGGCGAAACGCCTTCACCCGAAGCGCTGGCCGACCTGCGGCATCATCTGCGAGAGCGGTTTTTTACTACACCATGTCGCCTTCTACGCTTCGCCGGAAGTCGCATGGGCCATGGCACGAATCCCGTTCCTGATACGGCGGGGCGATCACGACATCTGCGACGGACGGGGCTCTTTTCGGCGCGATGCGACGTATTGGGCCATCGGGATGTTGGAGGGACGATGCACATGATACTCGTCAGGAAAACACGTGTACTTCCCAGGTTGATCGCACGCCGGCATGTTGGAAAACTTGCTGAGACAGGATGTGACGATGACTCGGCAAAGTGGTGCCAAGGCATCCTACTGACCGGTGCTGTTTCTGCAAGCTACCGACTGTCCTGAGTGCGGGGGCGTATGAACAAGTTCCCTTCATCGCGCACCATCGTGGTGAGCGACGTCAACACCGCCTGCACGCCGCGCGCACCGCGCAGGGTTTCATGCCATGCGGTCCAGTATGTGCGCGTCATGTGCAGGTGCGGCAGCACGGGTACCAGTTCGGCGCAGTCGGCCGCCATAAAGTCATGCAGCACCGCAATACCTGCGCCCGCGCGCACGGCTGCAAGTTGCCCGACCGCAGTCGCCACCTCGACCGCGGAGCGCCAATCGGGCAGGATCTCGCGGGCGTAAGTCAGTTCCGCGGTATAGATCAGATCTTCAACATACCCGACCAGTTGATGGGTGCGCAGGTCATCGGGGGTCTGGGGCATGCCACGTCTCGAAATATACGAGCGGCTGGCGTAGAGGCCGAGCGTATAATCCGTCAGCCGCCGCGTACGAAGTCGGCCCTTGGCAGGCTGGCCGATCATCACGGCAACATCTGCCTCGCGCTGTGACAAAGAAAAACTGCGGGGAACCGGAACCAGTTGCAAGTGCAGATCAGGATAGGCCTGTATGATCTGCTGCAGGCGGGGCGCGAGGAACGCGCTCCCGAAGCCGTCAGGCGCGCCGATGCGGATGGTGCCGGAAACCCCACTGCGGCCCTGCACTTCAGCCAGCGCGGCCAGCATCTCTGCCTCCATCCGTTCCGCGGTTTCGAAAAGGATACGGCCTTCGGTGGTCAGGGTGCAGCCGCGGGTGGACCGGTGCAACAGGCGCGTGCCCGTCGCCTCCTCCAACGCGGCGACACGGCGGCTCAGCATCGCTTGGCTTACAGCAAGGCGTCGAGCTGCCCCAAGCATTTGGCCCTCACGGGCGGCCGCAAGGAATACGCGGGCGTCATCCCAGTTCATATGGCCATTCCTGCATAACGGTTCACCAAACATGGCGATTTATATGCAGAATAATCCATTCCATAGTGGTACGAACAGAGGAGATCAGCATGTCGGACATTGGCCACTTCATTGGCAATCAACGGGTTGCAGGAACATCCGGGCGCAGCCAGCCTGTCTTCAACCCCGCGACCGGACAAAGTGACCGGCAGGTCGTGCTGGCCTCCACCGCTGACGTCGATCATGCCGTGGAGGTGGCGAAGGCGGCATCGCGCGAGTGGGGACAGATGCCCCCTCTGCGCCGGGCGCGCATTCTTGACCGCTTCAAGACCCTGTTGCAGGACCGCACGACGCAACTGGCCGAGGCGATTTCCGCCGAACATGGCAAAACGCAGGACGATGCGGTCGGAGAGATCACGCGCGGGCTGGAGGTGGTGGAATTCGCGATCGCCGCCCCCACCCTTCTGAAGGGAGAGGTCAGCGAAAACGTCGGGACCGGGGTGGACAGTCACGCACTGCGCCAGCCGCTGGGCGTGGTGGCGGGCATCACCCCCTTCAACTTTCCGGCGATGGTGCCGATGTGGATGTTCCCCGTCGCGCTGGCCTGCGGCAACTGCTTCATCCTGAAACCGTCGGAGCGGACGCCCTCGGCCGCGCTGCTGCTGGCCGACTGGCTCGCCGAAGCCGGGCTGCCGGCGGGGGTCTTCACCGTCATTCAGGGTGACCGCGAGGCTGTGGAGCGGCTGCTGGCCCATCCGGACGTAAAGGCGATCAGCTTCGTCGGGTCCACCCCGGTCGCGCGCCACATCTATACGACCGGCACCGCAAACGGCAAACGCGTGCAGGCGCTTGGCGGGGCGAAGAACCACGCCATCATCATGCCGGATGCGGATCTGGACATGGCGGCGGATGCACTGATGGGCGCGGCCTATGGGTCCGCGGGCGAACGCTGCATGGCCATATCGGTCGCGGTTCCCGTGGGCGAAGACACAGCCAACCGCCTGATCGAAAAGATGGTCCCGAAGATCGAGGCGCTGAAGATCGGCCCCTCCACCGACCGCGGCAGCGACATGGGCCCGCTGGTCACGAAGCAGCACCTGGAGAAGGTGCGGGGTCTTGTGGACAAAGGCGCGGCAGAAGGCGCGACGGTGGTCGTTGATGGCCGAAGCTTCACCGCGCCGCAGGGGTACGAGGACGGCTATTTCATCGGCGGCACCCTTCTGGACAACGTGACCCCCGACATGACCGTCTGGAAAGAGGAGATCTTCGGCCCTGTTCTGTCCGTCGTCCGCGCAGGCGATTACCGGGAGGCCGCCGCCGTCGTGGCGAAGCACGAATATGGCAACGGCGTCGCCATCTTCACGCGCGATGGTAACGCGGCCCGCAGCTTCGCGAACGAGGTGGAGGTCGGCATGGTCGGGATCAACGTACCGATCCCGGTGCCGATGGCGTTCCATTCCTTCGGCGGCTGGAAGGCCTCGCTGTTCGGTGACCATCACATGCACGGAATGGAGGGCGTCCGCTTTTATACGCGGCTGAAGACTATCACCACGCGCTGGCCCACGGGCGTTCCGACAGCTGCAGAGTTCGTGATGCCCACACTGGGCTGATCGCCGGTGCCGGGATCGCCACTTGTGGGCGGTTCCGGCTTTCATCGTCGTCGCGCCGGCTTCTGCAAGGATCAGGCGGCAGGCCAGTCAGACGCAGTCCTCCCCGCCGCAGACACGGGCGATGCCTTGCTGGATGTGCCGCCCCATGGCCTGCGGTGCGGCAAGGCAGTCGCCGCGGCAGATGGCGTTCTAAACCTCGGCATGCTCTTCCAGCACGCTGTCAGAAACATCATTAGCCGAAATCCAGCGCAGCTCGCAACCAAAGCCAGCCCAAGTGCAATCTGCTGCCGTAGCGTTGCCCGCCGCTGCAGCGATCGGCAGGTGGAACGCAAAGTCGTAGTCGAAGACGCTGCCGCCGGGGGGATGTGGGTCAATGCGGCGGGCCGTTTCCGTGGCCTTGATGGCGACGGCGTCCTGCACACGCGCCGCATCTTCTGCGTCTGCCAATTCCACCACGTGACGAAATCGCATGCAGCGCTTCATGTCGTGTACGGTCCGGATCGACAGGGCCCGGAATCAACCATCAGCGGATCAACTGTCATCCTAGGCTGAACATCATTCCCGACCTCCTGCGAGAAAGGACTTGCCACTCCTCGCGCAGTGCGGCAAGCGCCCAGAACCGGACGAAAAACCACGATCACGTTCCACGTACTTTGCCGCCAGCGCTGGAGATTGTCCACGCCACCGAGGAATACGGCATCTTCTGGCAAGAAGATCCGATCAAGCTGGAGGGCTTCGGGGAGTTGCAACGCTATGCTGGAAGGTCGAACACGCGGGTGGCGGGATCGGCAAATCCCGGAACTCTGCCTTGGTACCGCGAGATGTTCGGGCGCGGCGCCATCGATGTGCCGAACTTCGATGTCGCAAGGGTCGGAGGTCTGGCCGAAGCGCACGGCCTCGCGCATCTGGCGATGGCGTATGACCGGACGATGCCGCTCATCCTCATGTTCTGCGTGATCGGGGATATGCCGTGAACAGGGCGGCCTTCGAACTCTGGCTCATACTGGGTTTCGGCGTGATGGAGTGCCGCTGACGGAATCGAACCTTTGGCGCGGTATGATCGTATTCGACGGTGACTGACGGCTTTCTTCTGCGCCTTATCAGCGCCACCATTTTCCTGCTTGCCGCGCTCTTTCTTACGGCGCTCTTATGGCAGAACCGCACAGCCAGAGCCGGTGAAACTGTCAAGGAGACTTCAACGTCATGACCCGCAATCCCCTGAAGGCTGCGATGGCGCAGCACCGCAAACTGCCGGGCTTCTGGCTGTCGCTTTGTTCCCCCACTGTTACTGAAATCGCAGGTGGAAGCGACGCGGACTGGCTTTTGCTCGATATGGAGCATGCACCGAACGATCTGTCGATGATCGACGACCAGCTGCGCGCGGCGCAGGCCGCTGGCGGCCCGGAACCTGTGGTGCGCCTGCCCGTGGCTGAACCGGTGATGACGAAGCGACTGCTTGATATTGGCGCGCGCAGCCTGATGTTTCCGATGATCCAGTCCGCTGATATGGCCGCCGAAGCCGTCAGCTGGACCCGCTATCCGCCCGTTGGCATCCGCGGCCATTCAGGCACCATCCGCGCCAACCGCTATGGCCGCCAAGGTGATTATCTGAAGACTTACGAGGAGGACCTTTGCATCATCGTGCAGGTCGAAAGTTCCGAGGCCATCGACGAGATCCCCAAGATTGTCGCGGTCAAAGGGATTGACGCCATCTTCATCGGGCCGGGCGATCTTGCGTCCTCCATGGGGGAGGTCGGGAATGTCGGTGCGGCAGCAGTGCAGGAAGAGATACGGCGCGCAACGGCGGCCTGCAAGGCTGCCGGGATGCCCGTCGGCATTCTGGGTTACGGCGAGGATGCAGCGCGACGCTATTTCGAAGCCGGAATAGACTTTGTCGCCATTGCGGGCGATTCATGGCTTCTGGCGCAGGCGATGGACCGCATGCTGCAGGTGGTCAGGACCGACCTATAGTCTCGTCATCACCGGTGGTCACCCGGTCCTGAAAATTAGCCGGAAACGAGCAGCGTGAAAGCATCGCCTTTTGGCAGAGATGTCTTATCAGCATCAGGCGCCTCGGGCCTGATGCTGATCTTCATTGTCAGTTCCAGATGGCCGGAAGAACCATATCACGCGTCAGTGGCGCGAGATCGAGTTGGTTTTGCGACCCGGGGAACACCCAGCGAACCTCTTCAATCTCTGCCTGAGCTTCGACCTCTTTATGGATCTGCACCCGAAACACCTCCGCCTTCACAAGAAAACCGGGCTCGTTGGCAGCAGGGGCGGAAAAACAGCCGAGGTAATCCGCCTCATGCGGTTGGAGGTTCAGCGCAAGCTCCTCGTGAAGTTCACGGCGTAGGGCGGCCAAGGGCGTCTCGTCGCCATCGATCTTCCCACCCGGTTGCATGAAAGCAGATGTTCCGCGTTTTCGGACAAGCAGGGTTGCCCCATCATCCCGAATGATTGCGGCGGCGGCTATGCGTATCTCCATGAGGGTATCTTCCGTCGTTCTTGTATCAGGCCCTTCCTAGGCGAAGGCGCGCCGGCGGCCAATGGCTGGATTGCCCTCAGGCGAAACCAACAACACTCACCCACTATGGGGTGCCGCAACGCCATGACAGGCAGTGACGAACATCGTCCTGCTCATGTTTAACATGAAAATTTCTGGTGTTGTGCCGCGTTGACATGAGCAGGGTTAAATATGATTTTACCCACAGATCAAGCTGCCGGAGGGAGCCTCGGGTAAAAGGGGAATTCGGTGCGGCCGTCGCCAAATCCGATGCGACTGCGCCGGGAAGGCTGGACAAGGTTAGACCCCGCAAGTCAGGAAACCTGCCTTGATCTATCACCTGTTCCGACCGCCATGGGCGCGTCGGGAGCGGCCCATCCGCCAGGTGACATCGCTGCTTCGCGACATCCATCGCGAGGAGTCAATTGATTTCAAGGCTTGTCCCCGCAGGCCATTCAGAAGGCATGTCAGGATGAGAAATGATCTCGCCTACTCCATCAAAAGCATCCGTTTCGACGAAAATTATGCACCCTCGGAGAATACCCGGGCCACGACCAATTTCGCGAACCTGGCCAGGGGGACCAGCCGCCGCGACAATCTGCGCGCCGCGTTCAACATGATCGACAATCGGTTCAATGCACTGGCGCATTGGGACAATCCGAACGGTGATCGCTACTCGGTCGAGCTGGATATCGTTACGGCCGAGATGAGCATCGGTGACGGGAGCCGCGTGCATGCGTTTCCGTTGATTGAAATCCTGAAACCGACCATCCTAGACCGGAAGACCGGCAAGCGGATTGATGGCATCGCGGGGAACAACTTCTCGTCCTATGTTCGGGACTATGATTTCAGCATCGTGCTACCGCAGCATAACAAGGGCCGGGCCGAGTTCAGCGTGCCCGAAGATTTCGGTGATCTGCACGGAAACCTGTTCAAGTTCTTCCTGAACTCGGCCGAGTACCGGAAGCATTTCGCAAAGCCCCCCGTCATATGCCTGAGCGTTTCAAGCAGCCGTACTTATTACCGGACCGAGAATACGCATCCCGTACTGGGCGTCGAATACCGGCAGGATGAATTCTCCTCAACTGATCGGTATTTTGCGAAGATGGGATTGCAGGTCCGCTATTTCATGCCTGCAAACAGCGTCGCGCCTCTGGCTTTCTACTTCACCGGCGATCTCCTTCACGATTATTCTAATCTGGAGCTTATCGGCACGATCAGCACGATGGAGACCTTCCAGCGGATCTACCGGCCCGAGATCTACAATGCCAATTCGCCCGCAGGGGCGTGCTACCGGCCCAGCCTGAAGCATCAGGATTATTCGTCGACCCGGATCGTCTATGACCGGGAAGAGCGCAGTCGACTGGCTGTCGAACAAGGCAAGTTTGCCGAAGAGCATTTCATGACGCCATACCGGGCCATTCTTGAAGAATGGTCCGCCCAATACGCCGCCTGAATATCCGGACATGCAAGGACATCTTATCATGAACAAACTGCTGCCCACCTCGACTGCGGGAAGTTTGCCCAAACCCTCCTGGCTTGCGCAGCCGGAAACCCTCTGGTCGCCGTGGAAGCTGCAGGGGCAGGAGCTGGTGGAAGGCAAGCAGGATGCTCTGCGCGTCGCCTTGAACGATCAGCAGCGGGCAGGCATCGACATCGTCAGCGACGGAGAGCAGACGCGCCAACATTTCGTCACCTCGTTCATCGAGCATCTGGGCGGCGTGGATTTCGAGAAGCGCGAAACCGTCAGGATCCGCGATCGGTATGACGCCAGCGTCCCGACTGTCGTCGGGGCCGTATCCCGCCACAAGCCGGTTTTCCTGGATGATGCGAAGTTCCTGCGCGGACAGACCGATCAACCGATCAAATGGGCCCTGCCCGGCCCCATGACGATGATCGATACGCTTTACGACGCCCATTACAAAAGCCGCGAAAAACTGGCGTGGGAATTCGCCAGGATCCTTAACCAGGAAGCCAAGGAATTGGAAGCTGCGGGCGTTGACATCATCCAGTTCGATGAACCGGCTTTCAACGTCTTCTTCGATGAGGTGAACGACTGGGGGATCGCGGCATTGGAAAAAGCGGCCGAAGGCCTCAAGTGCGAAACCGCCGTTCACATCTGCTATGGTTACGGCATCAAGGCCAATACGGATTGGAAGAAGACCTTGGGTACCGAATGGCGGCAATACGAGGAGATCTTTCCCAAGTTGCAGACATCCAGCATCGACATGATATCCCTTGAATGCCAACATTCCCGCGTTCCGATGGATCTGATCGAACTCCTCCGGGGCAAGAAGGTGATGGTCGGAGCCATCGATGTTGCGACCCACACCATAGAAACGCCCGACGAAGTCGCCGACGTCTTGCGGAATGCGCTTCGGTTCGTGGATGCCGACAAGCTTTATCCCTGCACCAATTGCGGGATGGCCCCCCTGCCCCGACATGTGGCCCAAGGAAAGTTAACAGCATTGAGCGCAGGTGCAGCCATCGTACGAAACGAACTTTCGGCCTGACGATGATCTTTCTGCCCGCCTGGGACGGAAGCGGAGCCTAAATTCGCTGAGCAAGCCTTGATGTAACGAGGTATCCGCTGGCCGAAAGCGATTTTGTCGTCCCCCAGGAGGAGCTTCTTACGACGCTTGAGCATGTCTGGCGCGAGCCCGATGCAGAGCGCAAGTCAGGTGCGGGAGCAAGCATTTGGATGAACCAGATGAAGTGACCTGACGCGGCTCCGTCCCGTCACCTCTGCGCTGGCATCGTGCAGATCTTCGCCTGGGGCGGCAGTTACTATCCCATGGCCGTGCTGGCCGCGCCCATCTTGGCAGATACAGGCTGACCGTTGCCGTGTTTAGCAGGAGCAATCTCGGCGGCATTGGCCTGCGCCGGGCTGGTGTCGCCTCAAGTCGGCCGCGCCATCGCCTGCTTTGGCGTGGGGCCAGTCCGGGCAAAGGATATGAAGATGCTCGCCTTCGCATCTTCTACGGCGCTGACATTGGCGTCTTTTCCATCGCGCAAGGATGACTGCCGTGGTTCATCGAGATAACCGGTATCCGATGCTGATGGGACGGCGGGCGCGACCGCCCTTTCCGGCGAAGGCCGCGGCCCTAGCGGGGCGCTGATTGCAAGCTGCAAGCAGTGGCAGCTGTCGTGGCCCTTTGCATTTTGTGGGCCTGACCGTGCTGCTGTTGTGCGCCGCTGAGCTAGACCTCTCACGATACCGCAGATGCAAGCGCGAGTGCCGGTGCGCCTTGCACCGGCACCGCCGTTCAAAGGGTGACCAGCGTCGAAACCTGCACTGGCAGTCCCGTAGCGAAAGAGCGGTTTGCCGCAAGCCCTGTCAGAATCGACATGGCACCATCGCGGTAACCGGCAGCGTAATGCCCGCCCGAATTGGATCGCCCGAAGATATCGGCCAGCATCCTGTTGTCGCCGCCGCCATGGCCGCCCTCACCCATCTCCACCGGAACGACGCGGGGCGTTCCATGAAGGGGGAAGTGATAAAGCTGGATACCTTCGGCCGCGCCTTCCTGGTCCGCTTCGCCGCCGGCGTTGATGTAGGACGTCTCACGCACCATCAACTCGATCCGGCCGCCGGATCCGTTGAAGCTTACATTGAACCCTTCCCAGGGCGCGTAGGCATTCAATGAATAGGTCATGACGGCGCGGTTGCGGTAACGAACCATGACCTGCATCGTGTCTTCTATGCTTATGCCATCGCCAAAGACGTTCTGGTCACGTTGATATCCATCCTCATGCTCGGCATCCCAGTAAAGGCCCTTCTGGGCCGGGCTGGAGGTAAGGTCGATGGCGAAGGGATCGTTTCGCGCAGCCTCCACACCCGTTGTGCGGGTATACGGGGTGAACAGTCCGCGATCCTCGGCATTGGCGCGCCCATAGAAGCGCAGATCGCCCATGCCGAACACCGTTTCCGGCTGCGTGCCCAGCCAGAAGTTCACCAGATCGAAATGGTGGGTGGACTTATGGACCATCAAGCCGCCGCTGTTGCGTTTGTCGCGGTGCCAGCGTCGGAAGTAATCCGCGCCATGCTTCGTATCCAGAAGCCATTCGAAATGGACCGAGAACACCTCACCGATCCCGCCCAAGGCGATCAGCTCCCTTACCGCTGCGTTGTGGGGGGCATAACGATAGTTGAACGTGACGCGAACCGAGCGTCCCGTGCGCTTTACCGCGTCGACGATTTGCTGGCACTTTTCCACGTCGGTCGTCATCGGCTTTTCCGTAATCACGTCGCGCCCTGCCTCCAGCGCGGCGATGATATAAGTGTGGTGCGTCCGGTCTATGGTCGTGACGATCACGGCTTCGGCGCCGGTCTCCTCCAGCATCCGGCCGAAATCTTCGGCCTTGTAGGTGGGTAGGTTCGGATAGCCGAATTCCGTTACAAGAACCTTGTTCGTGTAATCCATGCGCGTCTGGTTGGTATCGCACAGCGCCACCAGCTCCGAACTGTCGCGGTAGGCACCGGCGACTGCCTCATAGAACATTCTGGCCCGTGCGCCGGTGCCAACAAGCGCGTATTTCTTGCGCATCTTCTTCTCCTTGATATGCGACCACCGTCGCGGCAGGTTTTCCAGCCCCGGCCCCTGAAGGGACCGGGTTCATGATGATCCAGCGGGATGTTCTTCAGTGGCGAAGGGCCGAGCCGTCGGGGTTGAAAAGGTGGCACTTCGCCGGATCGACCCGCATCGGCACCGTGTCGCCCGTGCGGCACGGCTGCTGGCCGGGAAGCACAACGGCCAAGGCGTTCCGATCCCCCGCGGGGCGCACATGAAGGACGGTGCTGCCGCCCAGATGCTCCACAAGTTCCACCCGCCCGTCGCCAAGGGATGCACCTTCGCCGCCGACCGAGATATGTTCGGGGCGGATGCCCAGCGTCAGCGGGGTACCGGGTGCAGCGGTAAGGGCATGACCCACCTGCAACCGCTGCCCTGCAAGCATCACGCCATCGCCCTCGGTTTTGACGGGCATGAAGTTCATCTTGGGCGATCCGATGAAGCCGGCGACGAATTCGTTCGCCGGCGCGTTGTAAAGCTCCAGCGGGGAGCCGACCTGCATGACCTTGCCGCCGCGCAACACGACGATCTGGTCGGCCATTGTCATCGCCTCCACCTGATCATGCGTGACATAGATCATCGTGTTTCCAAGGCGTTCATGCATCTTGGAAATCTCGACCCGCATCTGGACCCGCAGTTCCGCATCAAGGTTTGACAAAGGCTCGTCGAACAGGAATATCCTGGGATCGCGGACGATCGACCGGCCGATGGCCACCCTTTGCCGCTGGCCGCCCGACAATGCCCTTGGCTTGCGTTGCAGGTAATCGGTGATCTGGAGCGTTTCCGCTGCGGCCCGAACGCGGCGATCAACCTCGGCACGGGGATAACCGGCTGTTTCCAGCCCGAAGGCAAGGTTCTTGTAAACGCTCATGTGCGGGTAAAGCGCATAGGATTGGAAGACCATCGCGATGCCGCGCTTTGCGGCGGCGACATCGTTCATCCGTTCGTCATCGATCAGAAGATCCCCGTCCGAAATCGTTTCCAGCCCTGCGATCATCCGCAAAAGCGTGGACTTGCCGCAGCCGGACGGGCCGACAAAGACGGTGAAGGCCCCCGGCTTGATCTCCAGATCTATTCCGCGGATCACGTCGAAGGCGCCGTACCGCTTTTCGACCCTTTTCAGTTCAATTCTTGTAGCCATTCGCGTTATCCGAAATTGGGGCCTCGGGCTGCCCTGCCCCGCGATCTGCGCGGCGGGCCTGCACGGGCGTCAGCGTTTCATGCCCGTGGTGGCGATGCCTTCGATCAGCAATCGCTGGAAAAACAGGAAGATCAGGAAGATCGGGACAAGTGACAGCACCGACATCGCGAACAGCTCGTTCCAGCTGGATGTGCCTGAAGAGTCGATGAACGAGCGCAGGCCAAGCTGGACCGTGTAGTTGCGCATCTCGCTGATATAGATAAGCGGTCCGAAAAAATCCTCCCACGTCCAGATGAACGAGAAGATCGCGGCCGTCGCAAGCACCGGCATCGAAAGCGGAAGGATGATCTTCCAATAGATCCGCCAGGGGCTGCACCCATCCATCCGGGCCGCCTCGTCCAGCTCGCGCGGGATGCCGCGGAAGAACTGCACCATCAGGAAGATGAAGAAGGCATCCACTGCAAAGTATTTCGGCAGGATCAGCGGCCACCACGTGTTGACCATATCGAGGCTGCGGAACAGCACGTATTGCGGGATCAGCGTCACGTGATAGGGCAGCATCAGCGTGCCCAGCATCAGTGCGAACCAGAACCTTTGCCCGAAAAAGCGCAACCGCGCGAAGGCATAAGCCACAAGCGATGCCGCCAGCACATTGCCGATCGTCGACAGCACCGCAATGATGAGAGAGTTGACGAAGAACCGGCCGAAACTGATCTGCAGGCCGAACCATCCGTCGGGATAGGCGCTGATCGTCACCTGCGACGGCACAAGCCCCGCATCGCCGCCAAACAACTCTTCCGGCGGGCGCAGCGACCCTGAAAGCATCCACAGGATCGGATAGATCATCACGAAGCAGACGGCGATCAGCAGCGCGTGGCGCAGGGTGGAGGTCAGCCGCGGGTGCTTGGGCTGCAGGCCGGGCATGTTGTTCGATGCGTCAGTCATCGTGATGCACCCAGTATTTCGTGGACAGGAAGGAAATCGCCGTGAAGATCGCGATGATGATCACAAGAACCCATGCCAGTGCCGAGGCATAGCCCATGCGGAAGTAACCGAACGCCTCCTGATACAGATACAGCGTGTAGAAGAGCGTGGAGTTGATCGGCCCGCCGGACCCGCCCGAAATGATGAAGGCGGGTGTGAAGGCCTTGAATGCCTCGATCGTCTGGATCACCAGGTTGAAGAAGACGACAGGCGACAGCAGCGGCAGGGTTATGCGAAGGAATTGCCGCGTGGGCGAGGCGCCATCAAGGCTTGCGGCTTCGTACATGTCGGTCGGGATCTGGCGCAATCCTGCAAGAAAGATGATCATGGGCGATCCAAACTGCCACACCGAAAGAACCACCAGCGTGTAAAGCGAGTAATTGGGATTGGAGATCCAGCTTGGCCCTTCGATACCGATCTGCGCCAGCAGGCTGTTGACCAGCCCGTCGGATGCGAAAAGCTGCCGCCACAGCACTGCGATGGCCACCGATGTTCCCAGAAGCGACGGCAGATAGAAGATTGCCCGATAGACCGGCAGCCCCTGCATCCCGCGGTTCAGCAGCATTGCAACCGCCAGCGCGAAAGCCAGCTTCAGCGGAACCGACAGCAAGACATAAAGCAGCGTGACCTTCATCGAGGCCGCGAATTTCGGATCCTGCGTGACCATGCGGACATAGTTCTGGGCCCCGATGAATTCCGGCGTGGTCAGCAGGTCGAAATCGGTGAAGGACAGATACAGCGAAGCAAGCGCCGGCCCAAGCGTCAGAAGGAAGAAGCCCAGAAGCCACGGTGCGAGGAATAAGTATCCCGCACCGTTGCGCCGCATGGCAGCGCCCAAACGGGAGGGCGAGGCCCGCATCCGGGCCGCCGCAGGGCGGCTCAGCGTCTGTTCCGCCATGACCTCAGGCCCGCCCAAGAATGGAGGTCGCTTCGTCCACCAGGTTGGCACCGCCCTGTTCAGGAGTCACCGCCTTGAACCCGACCTCCTGGCTGATGCGGATGATGGTGTCATTCACCTCTCCGGCACCCTGCGGCGGTGAGGGGGGCAGCATGCCAATCTGCGGCGTCATGTCAGAGATGAACCGGACCACCTTGCGGCCGGGCTCGTCCAGATCTGATGCGATGACATCACGGATTGCGGCCGATGCGGGAACGCCACGATCCAGCCCCAGCAGTTTCGCCCCCTCCGGCTCTGCGATCAGGAAGTTGATCAGGCGCGCTGTGGCCGCCGGGTCTTTCGCCTTGGAGGAGATGGAGAACATCTGCGAAGGCTTGAAATATTGCGGGGGCTGGCCGTCGGGCAGAACGGGCGTACTGGTCAGCGACAGTTCCGCGTCCACCAGCATCTGGAAGGCGACGAACTGGTTGGAATGGCCAAAGTCGGTGGCAGAGCGTCGTTGCACAATGGGCGATGTTTCCGGCGAGAATTTGTAGAGCGCCTGCACATCCGCGGGCACACAATATCCCGCATCGCGCATTTCGGCCCAATAGGCGAACCAGCGGCCTGCATCCTCGGCGTTGAAACCAAGCGTACCTTCGGGCGTATAAAGCGCCTTGCCCTGTGCGCGCAGCCACGCCTCGAACAGCGCTTCCTGGCAGCTTCCATCGGCAGTGGCGAAAACTCGGGGCCGCTGGTTGGCTTCGGTGAAGGCCGCGCATTTTTCGGCGAAACCGTCCCACGTCATGCCGTATGCCGGCATCTCCACGCCAGCTTCGTCCCACGCCGCGCCGTCCAGCAGCAGGGTATAGGCATTCACGCCCACATTGCCGCCATATAGCTTTCCGTCCATGGAGCAGCTGGCAAGGTTAGCCTCGCCGAAATCGGCGATCTTCAGTTCGTTACCAAGGAACTGGTTCAACGGCAGAAGCGCGCCCCGCCGGGCGTATTCGAACATATACCGATAATCCATCTGGATGAAATCGGGTGCGTTCCCACCTGCAACCTGCGTGGCAAGACGCGCCCAGTAATCGTCCCAGCCCATGGATTCGGTCTGAATGGAAATCTCCGGATGCTTCTCGCGGAACAGCGCAACGGCCGCCTCCGTGCGGCGCGCCCGCTCATCGCCGCCCCACCAGATCATGCGTATGGCACTTTGCTGCGCCAGTGCGGCGCGGCCGATCAACAGCGGCAGGCCAGCCGCAAGCATCCCGGCACCGATGAACCGGCGCCGACCCATCAAGGGCGTTGTCATAGGTTTCCCTCCCAATGCGATACGGTTTTCCGCCTCGGGTCTTTGCCGCAGGCCGGTTCCGCACGTTCTGTTCCGGCACTCCCACGCCGGTGGTTCGTGAACGCGCCTCCCTCGCGGTACCGTTCACTTCAGATCAGTCTACGCACTGGCCGCAGCCTGACAAATATAATGTTTTGGCCCAGCCATAAAGAATGTTGATAGTAAATCATCCGGGTGGAGGGTGACGATGGACAAGGTTCTGGAGCAGTTCGTGGCAATGGCAGAGGCCGGCTCTCTTGTCGCGGCAGCGGAGGTGCTGCATGTCTCTCAGCCCCCGCTAAGCTACAACCTGAAGCGGCTGGAACAGACGCTGGGCGTGACACTGTTTGAACGTTCGCCCCGCGGGGTGCAGCTGACCCGCTATGGCGAAACGCTGTACAGCAGCGCGCTGTTCATGGGGCGTCTTTATTCCAATGCGCTGGCCACCATCGCCAGCCAGAAGGCCGAGGATGAGGAAGGGATCAGCATCGGCACCGGATATTCGACGTGGATCCTTATCCTGCGCGACTATGTCATCGACCATCACCGCGCCCATCCCCAAGCCCCGATCAATGTCAGCATCGGCAACATGATGCGCTGCATGGACCAACTTCTTGCCGGCGACATCTCGTTGTTCATCGGGCACCGAATCGACCGGCTGAAGGAAGGCCTGAAAGTGGACTTCATTCCCCTTGGCATGGCGCAGGACGGGTACTTCGTTCGGCGGGGACACCCACTTCAGGATGGTGCGCACCACGAGGCCGACATCCGCGCCTTCCCCACGACAATGGCCTATCCGCCCGATGCCCGCCAGAAACGGCTGATCGCAGGCGGCACCGAAGGGGATGCGAGCCGCTTCGGACATGTCTTCACCTCCAATTCCCTGGAGGCATGCATAGACTTCGTGCGCACCACCGAGGCCGTTCTGATCCACAGCACCGTGCTGAGCAGTCATTTCGTGAAGGAAGGCCTTGTTCCGGTTCAGGTCCATCCCGATGACAATCCGCGCACCGCAGTCATGGGAATTCACGTTCTTCCCGAACGCCGCGCGAACCCCAAGGTTCAGGCCTGCATTGACGCGCTTATCGCGCAATCGGAACGCCTGCAGCTGTTCCCGCGCAAGACCCCCTGATCGGGGCGCAAGAACAGCCCGCTAGGTTGCCGTCCTCTCCACCTCGGGTGGGGCTGGCCGGCGCATGACCGCAAGGCCTGAGCCCACGATCAGCGCCCCGCCCAGCAACATCGGAAGGGTTGGCACATCGCCAAAGATGAAAAACCCGAACAGCGCCCCCCAGACAAGAAGCGTGTATTGCAACGGCGCCACCACGGATGCGTCGGCCATCTTCAGCGCGCGTGTGACCAGCATATGCGCCGCTGTCGCCACCATGCCCAGGAGAAACAGAAGCCCCAGATCAACCCCCGTGCGCACCGGCTGCCAGTCGAACGGGGCCAAAAGCAATCCCGCACCGGCTGCTGCAAGAAGTTGGAACAGCACAAGATCACGATCGGGCGTTGCGCGCAGGGACCGGCCCAGCATCATCATGGCGGCAAAGGCAATGGTGCCCAGCACCGCAAAGATCGCCCCAACCGTGAATATCTGCAACGAGGGTGCCAGCAGGATCAGAACACCGGCAAAGCCGAGGGCCACCGCGCCCCATGTGCGCGGGCTGACACGCTCGCCCAGCAACAGCGGCGATACGGCAACGACATATATGGGCGAGGCCATCCAGAAGGCCATCACGTCGGCCAGCGGCATGTAAAAGACAGCCAGATAGAAGCAGAATACCTCTGCCGTGGCGCAAAGCGCGCGCAGGGCCTGCAGTCCCGGACGGGGGGCCGAACGGATGCGGGCCAACGCGCGCCCCCCGCGCATCAGGAAAGGCATCATCAACACAAGCGCTGCAAGCGAGCGCAGAAGGATCACCTGCGCCACGCTGTAATCGGCCACAAGCCACTTGCCCAAGGCGTCATTCATCGCGAAAGCCGCCATTCCCAGCAGCATAAGCAACGCGCCGGCCGCATTGCCGCTCATCCTGTTCCGCATCCCCTCAGCCCCCGCACAACCCCCGGCGCCGCTTCCGGCACCGGGAGATCTTCCGATCAGTTCGTTCCGCGGATTTCCGAAAGGATCTGCTGGACCTGATCGACCACGTCTGCGCCGATCGCATCCTTGTGCTTTTCGTAAACGACCTGCGACTTCTCCAGCATCTCCTCCTGCTCCTCGGGGGCGATGGTGTTGAACTTCAGACCGGCGGCTTCCATTTTTTCAAGGGACTGCTTGTTCAGCTCCTGGATTGCCTCCCGTTCCACATCGCGGCCCACGATGGTGCATTCGCGCAGCGCCTGCTGTTCCTCGGGGGTGTAAGTGTTGAAGATCGCCTTGGAGAACAGAAACAGGAACGGTGTATAGGCGTGCTTCGTTTCGCTGATATAGTTCTGCACCTCATAGAACTTGGAGGTGTCGATCGTGACGTAGGGGTTTTCCTGCGCATCGATCGCCTTTGTTTCCAGCGCCGAGAACACCTCGCCGAACGACATGGGCGTCGCATTGGCCCCGAAGTTCGAGAAGGTATCGAGGAAGATGTTGTTCTGCATGACACGAACCTTCATCCCCTCGAAATCCTCCCACTGCGTGATGGGTCGTTGCGAATTCGACATGTTGCGGAAGCCGTTTTCCCAATAGCCGAGGTTGACCAGCCCCACCGCATCGAGCTTCTCGTTCAGCATTTCGCCGAACGGTCCGTCCATCACGGCATAGGCTTCTTCGGGGCTGCGGAACAGGAAGGGCAGGTCGAACACGCCAAGGGCCGGCACCATCCCGACCAGCGGCGAGGACGAGGTGACCACCGCCTCTTGCAGGCCGCTGCGGACAGCCTGCGTGGCCTGAAGGTCGCCGCCAAGTGCGCCGCCCCAGAACCCTTGCATCTTCATCTTGCCGCCGGTCTTTTCATCCAGGCAGGCCTGCATTGCCTTCATGCCGGTGTTGACGGGGTGATCTTCGTTGATGCCGTTCGACACGCGGAACGTGCGGTCACGGTATTCGGCCAATGCGGGACTTGCCGCAGTCATGAGAGTGGTGACGCAAAGGACGGCTTTCAGTGTGGAACGTAGCATGTTTTCCTCCAGTATCTGGATAGCGCCTCAGTAAAACCAGTTTGCGGGAATGATGACGATCGCGGGAAAGGCGATCAGCAGCAGCACCACGAGGATCTGCGCGATCAGGAACGGCCAAACCCCCGTGATCACCTTGCCAAGCGGCACGCGCCCGACACTGCTGACCACATTCAGCACCACCCCCACGGGCGGCGTCAGCAGCCCGATGCAGCAGTTCATGATGAACAGCACCCCGAAATAGACCGGATCGATGCCCGCCTGCGTGATGATCGGCATCAGGACCGGTGTCAGGATCAGGATCGTCGGCGTCAGGTCCAGCGCGGTGCCCACGATCAGGATCAGCACCATGATCGCCAGCATCAGCAGCTTGGGGTTGTCCATCAACGGCTGGATGATGTTCGCGATGCCCGCCGGGATGTTGGCTGCGGTGATAAGCCAAGCCGAAACCAGTGCCGCGCAGACAAGGAACATGATCACTGCCGTCGTCCGCCCCGCCGCGATCAGCACGCCGGGAAGGTCAGAAATCTTAAGCTCGCGGTAGATCACCATACCGACGAACATTGCATAGAAAGCGGCGATCACGGCAGCCTCGGTCGGGGTCACGACGCCCATCTTGATGCCGCCCAGAATGATCACCGGCATGCCAAGCGCCCATATCGCACGGGCCGAGGTGCGGCGGCGGTCAGACCAGCTGGCGCGCGGCAGGGTTTCCACCTTGTCGTTCCGCGCCACGATCATCCAGGTGATGACAAGCACGATCCCCATCAGCACGCCCGGCACGATGCCCGCCATGAACAGCTTTGAGATCGACACGTTGGCCGCAACACCGAAGATGATGAAGGCCATCGACGGCGGGATCACGGGCGCGATCACGCCCCCTGCCGCGATCAGCCCGGCAGATCGGGGCACGTTATAGCCGGCACGCGCCATCATCGGGATAAGGATCGCGGCCAGTGCCGCCGTATCCGCCGCAGCCGAGCCCGAGATCGAGGCCATGATGACGGCTGCGATGATCGCCACAAGGCCAAGGCCGCCGCGGATGTGCCCCACGCAGCTGATGGCGAAGTCAATGATGCGCTTGGACAGGCCGCCCGCGTTCATCAACTCCCCCGCCAGAATGAAGAAGGGGATTGCCAGCAGCGTGAACGTATCCGCGCCGATCAGCATGTTCTGGGCGATGATCTGCGTGTTGAACATGTCCATGTAGGACATCAGCACGATGCCGCAGAAAATCAGCGCAAAGGCGACCGGCACCCCGATGGCCATGGATCCCAGAAGCGAGAC
Organism: Falsirhodobacter deserti; assembly: GCF_004015795.1. Classification (GTDB taxonomy): domain Bacteria; phylum Pseudomonadota; class Alphaproteobacteria; order Rhodobacterales; family Rhodobacteraceae; genus Falsirhodobacter; species Falsirhodobacter deserti. The sequence continues at coordinate 100,068 of NZ_ML137221.1, forward strand.
GATGAAGACCAGAAGGGTCATTTCATGCGCTCCTCTGCCGTGTGGTCATGGGGATCCATCTCGCCTCCGAAGGCACGTATCTCAGCCTCGGTCATCCTGCCGGTGACAAGGCGGAACAGCCGCTCCAGCGTGATGACGATGATGCCGGCGCCGGTGAAAAGGCCGATGCCGTAAACCCATGCCATCGAAAGGCCGGTGACAGGCGCGCTCATGCTTGCGTTGATGGGAAGTTGCTTCCACGTGCCAACGGTCAGCACGATGGCGCAGCCAAGAATCAGAAGGTCCGAAAGCCCCATCAACACCAACCGCCCGCGCCGTTTGAACTGGGACACCACTGTTTCCATGCCGATATGCAGCCGATGGTGGTAACCCACGACCGCGCCGATGAACGTCAGCCAGACAAAGGCGAAGCGTGCAAGTTCGTCCGAAACCGCGATGCCGGAGTTCATCGTGTAGCGCATGACCACGTTGACGAAGACCATCAGCGCCATCGCTGCAAGAAGCAGGCCAAGCAGGATGTCAAGGAACCGGAAGAAGAGCCGCACCAGCACCTGCATCTCAGATCCTTTCGCCAAGGCCGCGTTCGAACAGGTTGCGCATCAGCGCCAAGGTGCCGAATTGCCATTCGGGGCAACGATCCGTGCGGTCCACCCAGTTGATCAGCCGGCCAAGTCGTGGGGACGCGATCTCCACCCGGTCCCCGATCTCGTGCGTGAAGCCCTGCCCTTCGCCGCGCCGGTCCTTCACGGGCGCGAACATCGTGCCCATAAACAGCACTGCGCCGTCGGGATACTGGTGCGAACGGTTCAGCAGCTGCCCTGCCAGATCGGCAGGCGTGCGGCTGATGGCCTGCATCGGGCTTTCGCCCGTCATCACGAAGCCGTCCTCCCCCTCCACCCGAAGCGAGACAACCGTGTTTTCCAGATCCCCTGGCGTGAAATCTTCGTCGAACAGGCGGATGAACGGCCCAAGCGCGCAAGAGGCGTTGTTGTCCTTCGCCTTTCCCAGCAGCAGGGCCGACCGCCCCTCCACGTCGCGCAGGTTGACGTCATTTCCCAGCGTCGCGCCGAGGATGGTGCCGTCAGAGCGGATCACCAGCACCACCTCCGGCTCGGGGTTGTTCCATTCCGACATGGGATGGATGCCGACCTTGTCACCGCAGCCCACGGCCGACATCGGCTGCGCCTTGGTGAAAATCTCGGCATCGGGGCCGATCCCCACCTCCAGATATTGGGACCACATGCCCATTTCCTGAAGCAAAGCCTTCACCCGCCCCGCCTTTTCCGAACCGGCCTGCACGCCGCGCAGGTTTTCCCCGATCACGGGGGCCAGCCGGGCGCGAACCTCTTGTGCGCGGGAGCTGTCTCCGCGGGCCTGCTCCTCGATCACGCGCTCCAACATGCTGTCAGCAAAGGTCACGCCGGCCGCCTTGATCGCCTGCAGATCCACCGGCGCAAGAAGGCGGCCGGCGCTTCCATCAAGAAATGCGTCCAGCGCGCCCAGATCCGGCAGATCGGTGTTGGCGAGTGCCTGATGCAGATCACTGCGTTCCAGCAGGCCTGATATCGTCGCCGCGATTCCCGTCAGGTCGAACAGATGCCCGCCGCGCACAAGCACGGGACACGGCCCGCCCTGTGCATCGGACCAGACCCGACCCAGCAGCATGGCGCAATCGGCATCATCGGGCAAAAGCACCGATGCCTGCAAAGGTTGCTGTGAAGCCACCTTTCCCCTCCCTTCATGTAACGGCGCCCTCCAGCACCGCGCCGCCTGACGATGTCAGACAACAGTATTACATGATCCTAAGCGGGGGATCGCCGGCCTGTCCACCGGAATATGCACTGGAAGGTCAGGAATGAAACTCCAGCTCCAGCGCCACCCGCTCTGCTGATTTTTCCATATGGTGGCGCATCGCCGTCCGGGCGCGAATGGCGTCCCCTGCGGCAATGGCATCACGAAGTTCGGTATGTTCCTGCGTGATAACTGCCACAAGCGCATGAAGGCTGATGCGCTTGCGCGACGCAACGATGGTATGGATGATGCGGTCCGATATCGCCCCGAGGAACTGCACGAAATAATCGTTGCCGGTCGCGGCCGCGATTGTTCGATGAAAGTCCAGATCCGCCACGATGCCATCACCCGCCCCGTCGCCCGTGGCCGTCATGCGCACCAGCGCCTCGTCCATCTGCTGCAGATGCGCCGGGCGGTGGTTAGTTGCCGCAAGCCCGGCCGCCTCGATCTCCAGCGGGATGCGCAGCTGGAACAGGTGGCGAAACGCCTCCTTGTCCATCTGTACGCCATCGTCCAGCCGGATGTGGCGCGTGGGCCTGTCGATCACGAAGGCGCCGACGCCCTGCCGCGTTTCGATCATGCCTTCGTTGCGCAACTGGGCGATCGCCTCGCGGATGACGGTGCGGCTGACGCCGAAGGTCTTGGACAATGTGTGCTCCGTGGGCAGCTTGTCCCCCGGCTTGAGAACACCCTTCTGGATCTGCTGCGTGAACTGCGCCGCGATACGGGCGGGCAAATGCTCGCTGCGGATGATTTGGGTGAAGTCGGCGCTCATTGTCCCTGCTCCTTTTCGTCTGGGCCGTGTGTGATCAGGGCAGATCGAACTGGCAACCCGGATTCAGCCGCCCATCGGGATCGAATGCCCTGCGAACCGAGGTCAGAAGCGCACGATGCACCGGCGGCAAACGCTGTTCGAAGTCGGACTTCTTCAGCCGCCCGATGCCGTGTTCGGCGCTGATCGACCCGTCATAGCGGTCCAGAACCTCGTTCACGATCTTCTTGGCCATCAGGATCTGCGGCTCCACCTGCCCGGCGCCTTGGGAATAATCGGGCAGCACGTTCAGGTGCACGTTCCCGTCCCCCACATGGCCATAGGACACGCAGATGCAGCCGGGCATCCGCCGGGTGATCGCGGCCTCCGCCTCGGCCACGAAATCGGCCAGCCGCGACAGCGGGACCGATATGTCGGTGCGTAGATGCCGTCCCCTTTCAGCCTGCCCCAGATTCATACCCTCGCGGATCGCCCACAGGTTGCGGGCCTGCGCGTGGGACTGGGCGACCACCCCGTCGAGAGCCAGCCCGCTCTCGAAGGCGGCCTCCAGAAACCGCCCCATCAGATCGTCGATATTTACCAAGCCCGATCCCGATATCTCGATCAAAGCGTAGGCTGGATGCCCCTCCAGCGGGATCGGCAGATCCGGCATCGCTTCGCGCGCAAGAACCATCGCCAGCGGAGGCATGAACTCGAACGCCGACATCAGGTCGCAGCAGTCGCGGCGAGCGCGTCGATAAAGCGCGATCACATCCTCCAGCCGCGGCAGGGCCACCAGCGCCGTGGCAACCTGATCGGGCGCAGGCAGAAGCTTCACGGACACCGCCGTGACAATGCCCAGCGTTCCTTCCGCCCCGATGAACAGCTGCTTCAGGTCTATCCCGCGGTTATCCTTGCGCAGCCGCGACAGCCCGTCGAACACGCTGCCATCAGGCAGAACCACCTCGAGCCCCAGCACCAGTTCGCGCGTCATTCCATAACGCAGGACGTTCACGCCGCCCGCGTTGGTGGAAACATTCCCGCCGATCTGGCAGCTGCCTTGCGCGCCCAGTGACAGGGGAAAATACAGACCTTTGGCGGCGACGGCTTCCCTTACCTGTTCCAGCACCGCGCCCGCCTCGATCACGGCAGAAAAGTTGTCGACATCCAGATCGCGAATGCGCGACATACGCTCCAGGCTAAGAACGACCTGCTTTGCAGGTGCATCGGGCAGCGCGCCCAGCACCAGCCCCGTATTCCCGCCCTGCGGAACGATTTCCAGTTCCAGCGCAGCGGCGGCGCGAACGCAGGCCTGCACCTCGGCGGTGCTTCGGGGGCGAAGAACCGCAACTGCGCTGCTTTGCACATCCCCGTGCCAGTCGCGACAATAGGATGCGGTGGCTTCGCCCGTCAGCACCAGATCCGCGCCGAGCATGTCGATCAACCGCCCTGACAGCGCCGGGTCGTGTTGCAAAGTTTCGGAGTGGATCGTCATGGCACCATCCGTGTCTTAGGGTTTGCAGGTTGTCCGACAATCATACTAACCTGTCCGCGCCGGAATGCGACCGGAGATTTGAGGGAGGAGGATCTTCATGCACATCCTGATCATAGGTGCCGCCGGAATGCTTGGCCGCAAGCTGACGCAGCGCCTCGCGCGCGACGGCACGCTGGGAAGTTCGCCAGTCGCTACGCTGACGCTGGTGGATGTGGTCGCGCCCGAGGTGCCGGAAGGTTTCACCGGCACGGCCGACTGCATCGCGGCAGATCTGTCGACCCCCGGCACGGCGGCACGGCTGGTGTCGGGGCGGCCCGACGTGATCTTCCATTTCGCCGCCATTGTTTCCGGCGAGGCGGAGGCGGACTTTGAAAAAGGCTACCGCATCAACCTCGACGGTACCCGCGATTTGTTCGAGGCGGTCCGGCTGGCACACGATACGGACGGGTATTTTCCGCGCGTCGTCTTCGCCTCCTCCATCGCGGTGGTGGGGGCGCCTCTGCCCTTCCCGATCCCCGACGATTTCCACACCACGCCCCTGACCAGCTACGGCACGCAAAAGGCGATCTGCGAGCTGCTTCTGTCCGACTATACCCGCAGGGGCTTCTTTGACGGCATCGGCATCCGGCTGCCCACCATCTGCATCCGTCCTGGCAAGCCGAACAAGGCGGCGTCCGGTTTCTTTTCCAACATCCTGCGCGAACCGCTTGCGGGGCAAGAGGCCGTGCTGCCGGTTCCGGACACGATCCGGCACTGGCACACCTCGCCCCGGTCGGCCGTGGGGTTCATGATCCACGCCGCCACGATGGACCTGTCCCGCGTGGGCCCACGGCGGAACCTGTCGATGCCCGGCCTCAGTGCCACCGTGGCCGACCAGATCGAGGCACTGCGCCGCGTCGCAGGCGACAAGGCCGTGGCGCTGATCCGGCGAGAGCCTGACCCCGCCATCATCCGCATGTGCGAAGGCTGGGCACCGGGATTCGAGGCGAGGCGCGCGCGCGAACTCGGCTTCACCGCCGAGAACAGCTTCGACGACATCATCCGCGTCCATATCGAGGACGAGTTGGGCGGCACCCCATGAACATCGCGTTTCTTGGAACCGGCCTGATGGGCGCCCCCATGGCCCGGCGCCTGCTGGCGGCGGGGCATCGGGTGACGGTCTGGAATCGCGCCGCTGAAAAGGCGGAGGCTCTGGCCGCGGTTGGGGCTGTTGTTGCGCCCGATCCCGCGCAGGCGGCGCGGGGCGCATCGATTGTGTTCACCATGCTGTCGGATGGCGCCGCCGTGGCCGATGTTCTGTTCATCCGCGGCGTGGCCGAGGCGATGGCACCGGGCGCGGTGGTGATCGACACGTCCTCCATCGCGCCGCACATGGCCCGCGATCATGCGCAGCGACTGGAAGGTCTGGGCATTGGTCATGTCGATTGCCCCGTTTCCGGCGGCGTGGTGGGCGCGCAAAACGGCACGCTCGCCCTGATGGCGGGCGGACGTGCCGACGTGGTCGAAAAGGTTGCCGATATTCTGGCCCCACTTGGCCGCCTGACCCATGTCGGCCCGTCCGGCGCAGGACAGGTCTGCAAGCTGGCCAACCAGCAGATCGTTGCCATCACCATCGGTGCCGTCGCCGAGGCGATGATGCTGGTATCCGCCGGCGGGGCCGACCGCGCGAAGTTCCGCGAGGCGATCCGGGGGGGCTTCGCAGAAAGCCGCATCCTCGATCTGCATGGCGGGCGCATGATCGACCGCGATTTTGCGCCCGGCGGCCCTGCGCGCCTGCAACTGAAGGACTTGGAGGCGGTGGCCGATCTGGCCCGGACGGCAGGGCTTTCACTGCCATCGACTGAGAACATACACGCGGCGTTCCGAGACTTCGTGGCCACGGGCCATGGCGAAACCGATCACAGCGGGTTGCTGATGCATCTTGAAGCGATGAATCCTGCCCCTGACAGCAAGGAAACCAGATGACACAAGACGCCCCCCGCCGACTGCGCTCGCAGGACTGGTTCGACAACCCTGACCACGCCGACATGACCGCCCTGTACCTAGAGCGGTTCATGAACTATGGCACCACGCCCGAGGAACTTCGGTCCGGCAAGCCGATCATCGGGATCGCTCAATCCGGCAGCGACCTGAACCCTTGCAACCGCCACCACCTGGACCTTGCCAAGCGCGTGCGCGACGGGATCCGCGATGCGGGCGGTATCCCGATCGAGTTTCCGTCGCATCCGCTGTTCGAGAACTGCAAGCGCCCCACCGCCGCACTGGACCGCAACCTCGCCTATCTGGGGCTGGTGGAGCTTCTTTACGGCTATCCCTTCGACGGGGTCGTGCTGACGACGGGCTGCGACAAGACCACGCCTTCGGCCATCATGGCGGCGGCGACGGTGGACATCCCCGCGATTGTACTGTCGGGCGGGCCGATGCTGGACGGCTGGCACGAAGGCAAGCTCGCGGGGTCCGGCACGGTCATCTGGCAGTCGCGCCGCCGCCATGCCGCCGGAGAGATCACGCGGGACGAGTTCCTGCAAACCGCGCTCGATTCCGCGCCCTCCATCGGGCATTGCAACACGATGGGCACGGCCTCCACCATGAACGCGATCGCTGAAGCGCTTGGCATGTCGCTGACCGGCTGCGCGGCCATCCCCGCCGCCTATCGCGAACGGGGGCAGATCGCCTATCGCACAGGGCGCCGCGCGGTGGAGCTGGTGCATGAGGATATCCGCCCGTCGCACATCCTGACGCGGGCGGCGTTCCTGAACGCGATTCGCGTCAACTCCGCCATCGGGGGATCGACCAACGCGCAACCGCATCTGATGGCCATGGCCAAGCATGCGGGGGCCGAACTGTTCCCCGAGGATTGGCAGGCCCACGGCTATGACATCCCGCTTCTGGCCAATGTTCAACCCGCAGGCGCCTATCTTGGCGAACGCTTCCACCGCGCCGGCGGCGTGCCCGCGATCATGTGGGAACTGCTGCAGGCGGGGCGGCTTGATGGCGGTTGCCCCACTGTGACGGGCCGAACGATCGCCGAAAACCTGCAGGGCCGCGAAAGCACGGACCGAGAGGTGATCAAGGCCTTCGACGCTCCCATGATGGAGCGTGCAGGCTTTCTTGTGCTGCGCGGCAACCTGTTCGACTTCGCGATCATGAAGACCAGCGTGATCTCGGACGAGTTCCGGGCCCGCTACCTGTCCGAGCCGGGGCGCGAGGGCGTTTTCGAGGGAACGGCCTTCGTCTTCGACGGCTCGGCCGATTATCATGATCGCATCAACGACCCGTCGCTGGATATCGACGAACGGTCCATCCTCGTGATCCGCGGCGCGGGCCCGCTTGGCTGGCCCGGATCAGCCGAGGTGGTGAACATGCAGCCGCCGGACCGGCTTCTGAAGCGCGGCATCCGCAGCCTGCCAACCATTGGCGATGGCCGCCAGTCCGGCACGGCCGACAGCCCTTCCATCCTGAACGCCTCGCCCGAAAGTGCGGCGGGCGGCGGGCTTGCCTGGCTGCGCACGGGCGACATTGTCCGGATCGACCTGAACAAGGGCCAGTGCAACATGCTGGTGGAGGCGGCAGAGATCGAGCGGCGCAAGGCCGATGGCCTTCCGGCAGTGCCCGCTTCCGCCACGCCATGGCAGAAGATCTATCGCGCCACGGCCACGCAGCTTGTCGATGGCGGGACGATCGAAGGGGCCGAAGAGTTCCGGCGCATCAGCACGAACATGCCGCGCCACAACCACTGACGATGGGCGCGCGGCCGTTACAGCGCGCCAAGCACCGTGCGGCACTCCGGCACGGGGGATGATCAGATTGCCGCCGGCCTGATGTGCTGTGATGCTGCGCATCATCAGGCCGGTACTGCGCTGCTGAACCTCCACCGGAAAAACGGCCACATGGGGCAATAGATCGACCGGACCTCCTGTTAACGCTCATGGCTATCAGCATATCCGCAGAAAGCGCGCGAAGACAGTCGCCGCGGAGGACAGCGCTTTCACCTGCGCCGGCATGACGTTCCGCACCACGGTCCTCTGGGGTGAAAGTGGAAGCCCTGAGACACAATGCGGGTCTGCAGGCGCAGATGGTTCAGGTCGCTCGACAGGGCGTTCATGATGTTCTTGCCGTCGATTGCGATCCAACCGAAGGTGGGCTCCTCCGGACGGTTGGAGCAGCACAGCATCGCCGATTTGCCGGATCAGGCGGGGCCAACCACGAAGACCAGCTCCCCCTCGCAACCGTCAGGTTGATGTTGCTCAGCGTTTCGCCGAACCCGGTGTGTCATATCCGGCCACGGGCGTGACGAAAGGTGTATCTTCGGCAGGCGTGACCCCAAGCCACTTCTGCGACAGGCCGGCGAGGGAGCCGTCTATCTACAAACATCCAAGCACCGCATCCACCTTTTTGCGGTTGGCTGCATCGTCCTTGCGGAAGGGCACCGCCCAAACCAGACCTGTGCCGATTTACGCCCCCATCTGCAGCCGCTGGTGCTTCTGCACCGCCCGGGCCGCAACGGTGGAGCTTGTAAGCGAGGCATCCGCCGGCTGGTCAGGACCGCTCCAGCGCGTCCGCTGCAGCGCCATCGGATGTGACGGTCAGGCCATCTTCCGCAGCATTGTTCTGAATGTATTCGTGAGAGGCGGAACCCTTGTTAACCGCGATGCGGAATCAGGTCCGAGAACTGTTTGTCGATCTGGATCGTCGTGCGCAACTGTTCTGCGATCCGCTTTGCCAGATGGGCATTGAACCCTTCCACACCACCTGAAAGGTTGAATTCGGGCGTGGAAGGGCCGGATTGGCCGCCCTCCCACTCAGCCCAGCGGGCGCGGATCGCATCCGTTTCTAGCGCACCCCCGCTGGCCTGTGCGGAACACCCTGCCCTGAATGGTCAGACCGGCGTGAAGACGCGGATCACGACCGCCGCCCGGTCAGGTCGTAACGAGCCGATGGTGCCGATGAAGACGCGATCATTCAACCAGGAATGCCGGCCTTCGGGTGCCGTGATCACAAGATGGGAAAAGCGGGTTCTGTCGGGCACGGATGCCATCCGGTTTCGCACCGTCAGATAAATCCCATCATCGGTCTGCATTTCATAGAACGCATCCAGAAGGCGCACCCCGTCAGGGCGAACCAGTTGCCGGTCCACGCCGCCTGCCAATACGGTGCCGCGCAATTTCGGTCCTTCAAACGTGCCGCCGGTAATGGGCACCATCCGGCGTTCGCCCACCGGACCCGCCCCAAGGTCTACGCCTTCCGCGATATCCACCACCGCCTCATAAACGAATTCCAGTTCGGGAGTGACAAACGGTACCTTTTCGGAGGTGGCGGTCTGCTGCGCCGCGGCAGGCAGTGCGGTCACGATAGGCGCTGCCGCTGCAAAGGCCAGCAAGCTGCGGCGTTGCATGACGTTCTTCATCAAAGTGCTCCTTCAGTCTGGCAGGAAAAGCTGGTGGCAAGTGCGGGATCGCCGGCGACATAGATGGCCGTCGTCGGATATGGGCAAAGGAGGCGGGACACTCCCGCGCCTTCCTCGGGCCGCGTGCGTGCTTCGACGGCCCCGGGGGCCACCCCATGCTCCACCCAGTTGACCAGCGCCGAAAGCAGATCGAAGTCGGACGCTGCATTCGGATCATGGCCGTGCGGCATGCCGGGCACCAGGTACAGCCGGGAATAGCTGTCCGCCCGCGGCGCATCGCGGTACCAGCTGACCGTATCCTGCGCCGAAAAGACCGGATCGCTTATCCCATGATAGACGATCATCTTTCCGCCCGCCTCGCGGAAGCCGGCAAAGCTCAGGTCAGGCGGGATCATCGCGTCAAGGGACGATTCCGGAAAGTCTTCGGTTGTCGCGGCAAGAAGGGCCGGATCGCGATCGAAGTCATACCCCAGAAGATGATCAAGCATGTCCTGCGCCGTGGTGCCAAGCGTTACCGGAGGCGTGCTGAAAACCTGTGCCAGCGTGGGCGACCCCATCGCCACGATCCGGGGCATCCGGTCCATCGCCCCCTCAGGCCCTTCAAGCTTCCATTGCCGCCAGTTGGCGCTGTTCATGCCACTGTCCCAGTACCATCCGGAATAAAGGGGCGCGCCGCCGGTGGTGTGGGGGCCTGCCATCATCCGCTTCAGCGCATCCACCTTCGCCGGCGGCAGGCACCCATCCCCTTCGCAAGCCAGACGGTCGGGATCGAAGACAGCCTGACACGTCTGAAAGGCAAAGATCATGCCATCTTCCAATCGATCCAGACGGTCGCATTGATCAAGCACCCCGGACGAAAGAACATCCAGTTCCTGTTGCGAAAAGGCGGTGCGGATATCGCCGGTCAACCCGTGGAAGATCTGTGCATCCCATGCGTGCTGGATCGCCGCCTTGGGCAGGTTGAACCCGGGATAGCCCACAAGAAAACCGTCAAACGCCTCGGGGAGGCGAGAGGCGGCCACCATGGCATGCCGCCCCCCGTTGGATCGGCCGATACCATAGGAATACCGGATAGGCGCCCCGTATGCCGCCTCGACGATCCGTCTTGCCACAGGGTCCAGCTTGGCTACTGCGGCATGACCGTAATCCGCCCGCGCCGTCGCATCGAAGCCGAACTGGGACGGACCCTGCAGCCCCTGATCGGGATGGGCGTCCATATCGTGGCCGGCATCGCTCGAAACAACGGCGAACCCCCGTGCCAATGCGGTTTGATCGGGATGTGCCACGTTGAATCCACCGCGTGCAGGAACAACGTTCCCATCCGCGCCGCCGTTGAACTGGTGCACGAAATTGCCGTTCCACGCATCGGGAAGGGCAATCTCGAACCGGATCGCATAGGAATTGCCGTCCTGCCCTTGATGCTCGGCCATGCGTCCGGTGACCAGACAGGCCTTGGCTTCATCGGATCGTGTCACGGGGTCAAGCCGCACACCTGCCGGTTCTTCCAACGAGATGTCAGGGCAAGCTTCCTGCGCCGGCGCGGTCGCCGCAAAGCCCGCAGCTGCGACGGCAGTGGCGAGCAAGAGCGTCTTGTTTGATATCATGCCTGTTTTCCCCCACTGGTTGTGGTGAAACAGTTAAAGGTTCGGCCGTCGCCAGACGTTGATGCGCAGTTCATTGGTCCTCCCAGATCCAGATGCCCCCGAAACCCGAAACGCCCTCCCGCCTTTCGGATAAGGAAGTGTTCGTTGCATCCTGCGGCCTGTCAACAAAAATGCTATAGTGCATAGCGGCTAGCCGTTGAGCGGGCCGATCGCCAGCCGTTTCGAACAGGGCATCATCGTGAAGACGCCGGAACCTTTTCAAGTCGGGCGATGTTGCTGACAGACTCAGCGAGGAGGCTCCGCGTGGCGAAACCGGAACTGAAGCAAGAGAAGCGGCGGCGCCCGCCGCAAAAAGCTGTCAAGACGGCCGAGCAGAAAACAATAGCTGTGGTGACCCACGATCCCGTCCTTGCCGCGCTGGCAAGCGAGCGGATCGCTATCGAGGCCGTCTCGATCGAGATCGACGGCGGCCGGTTCGAAGCGAAGGCCGTTGCCGGTCAGCCGTTCGAGGTTGCCGCCGATATCTTCTGCGACGGCCATGACACCATCGCGGCGGCCCTTGTCTGGCGGCCGAAAGGCGGGACGGAACTTGCTGAGGTGCCCATGCTACCGGTGGAGAACGACCGATGGGGCGGAACTCTTACCCTGCCGGAAAATGGCTGGTACGAATGCAGCATCATCGCTTGGCGGGACCTGTTTGCTGCCTGGCGGAAAGAGGTCATCAAGAAGCAGGCCGTCGGCCAGATGATCGGGCTGGAGTTGGAGGAAGGCCGCCGGATCATCGAGAAAACGCTGGCCCAAGGCGCCGCGTCGTCTGAGGATCGCGCCGTCCTTGAAAAGCTTTTGCACGATGATGCGCAGCAGGCCGGCGCAGGTGATGATGCCGATGTTCAGGCTGCCCGTTTCGCCCGGCTGAAGGATCCCGCCATCGCCGAGGTGATGCAGCGGAACGACCTGCGCGACAGCCTTACCCGTTACAAGATGCTGCCGGTTTTCGCAGATCGCAAGGCCGCCGCCTTCAGCGCATGGTACGAGATCATGCCGCGATCGCAGTCGGGCGACGTAAACCGGCACGGCACCTTCGCCGACGTGATCCCGCGGCTGCCCTATATCCGCGATCTTGGCTTTGACGTGCTGTATTTCCCGCCCATCCACCCCATCGGCAAGACCAACCGCAAAGGGCGCAACAACAGCCTGCGAGCCGAGGAAGGCGATCCGGGCAGTCCCTATGCCATCGGCTCTGCCGAGGGAGGGCACGATGCGATCCACCCCGAGCTTGGCACCTTTGACGACTTCCGCCGCCTGGTCGATGCCGCGAAAGACCATGGGCTGGAGATTGCGCTGGACTTCGCGATCCAGTGCTCTCCCGATCATCCTTGGATCAAGGAGCATCCCGAATGGTTCGACTGGCGGCCCGATGGATCGATCAAGTTCGCCGAGAACCCGCCCAAGAAGTACGAGGACATCGTCAACGTCCACTTCTATCGCGATGCCCTGCCCTCGCTTTGGTATACGCTGCGCGACGTGGTCCTGTTCTGGGTGGAACACGGCGTCCGCATCTTCCGCGTGGATAACCCGCACACCAAGCCCTTCCCGTTCTGGGAATGGATGATTGCCGAAGTGCGCGCAAAGGATCCCGGCGTGATCTTTCTTGCCGAAGCATTCACGCGCCCGAAGGTGATGAAGCGGCTGGCCAAGGTCGGCTATTCGCAGTCCTACTCCTACTTCACCTGGCGCAACGAGAAGCAGGAGATCACCGAGTATCTGACCGAGCTGACGCAGGAGGAGTGCCGCGAATACATGCGGCCGAACTTCTTCGTGAACACGCCCGACATCAACCCGAAGTTCCTGCAAACCAGCGGGCGGCCGGGCTTTCGCACGCGGCTGGTTCTGGCGGCCACGCTGGGCGGAAACTATGGCGTTTATAACGGATACGAGATTTGCGAGGCGGCAGCAGTTCCGGGCAAGGAGGAATACCTCAACTCCGAGAAATACGAGATCCGCGCGTGGGACATGGATCAACCCGGCCACATCCAGGACGACATCCGGCTTATGAACCGCCTGCGCCAATCCCATCCGGCGCTGCAGGAGTTCACGAACCTGCACTTCTATGAAGCGGACAATGACAACATCCTCGCCTATGGCAAGCAGAGGGGGAACGACTTTGTCCTGATCCACGTCAACCTCGATCCGCACAACACGCAGAGCTTCCGGTTCGAGGTTCCGATGTGGAAGTTCGGCCTGCCGGATGAAGCGTCGGTGGAGGTGCGTGACCTGATCCACGGCAACAGCTTCACCTGGCACGGCAAATATCAGTGGCTGGAACTTGAGCCCCAGACCCGTCCTTACGCCATTTGGCAGATTTTCGCCCCGGGAGTGCCGCGCTGATGGAGATATCCGCGAAGAAACGAGACAGCGCGAACTTTGCCGTCCGCACCGGCGGGGTCGATCGCGATCAGGCCGACTGGTACAAGGACGCTGTTATCTACCAGCTGCACATCAAGGCGTTCCAGGATTCGAACGGCGACGGCATCGGTGATTTCGCGGGGCTGATGCAGCGGCTGGACTATGTGCAGGAACTGGGGGTGACGGCGATCTGGCTGCTGCCCTTCTACCCCTCGCCGCTGCGCGATGACGGATACGACATCTCCGACTACCGCTCCATCAACCCGTCCTATGGCTCGATGAAGGACTTCAAGGCCTTTGTCGCCGAGGCACACAAGCGCGGCATCCGAGTCATCACCGAGCTGGTGATCAACCACACCTCGGATCAGCATCCGTGGTTCCAGCGAGCACGCAAGGCCAAGCGCGGCTCGGCCGCCCGCGACTGGTATGTTTGGTCTGACAGCGACGAAAAATGGCCTGAAACGCGGATCATCTTCCTGGACACCGAAAAGTCCAACTGGACTTGGGATCCGGTTGCGGGCCAGTTCTACTGGCATCGCTTCTATTCCCACCAGCCAGACCTCAACTTCGACAATCCCCGCGTGTTGGAGGAAGTGCTGAAGGTCATGCGCATGTGGCTGGACATGGGCGTGGACGGGCTGCGGCTGGACGCGATCCCCTATCTGGTGGAACGCGACGGCACCAACAACGAGAACCTTTCCGAAACCCATGACGTCCTGAAGAAGATCCGCGCCGATCTGGACGCGCATTTCCCCGACCGGATGCTTCTGGCCGAGGCGAACCAGTGGCCCGAGGACACACGCCCTTATTTCGGCGACGGCGACGAATGCCACATGGGCTTTCACTTCCCGCTGATGCCGCGCATGTACATGGCACTGGCGCAGGCCGACCGCCATCCGATCACGGACATCATCCGCCAAACGCCCGAGATTCCCGAACTATGCCAATGGGGCATCTTCCTGCGCAACCATGACGAGCTGACGCTGGAAATGGTGACGTCCGAGGAGCGCGATTATCTCTGGCAGACCTATGCGGCCGAAACGCGGGCGCGGATCAACCTTGGCATCCGCCGCCGGCTGGCGCCCCTGATGCAGAACAACCGCCGCAAGATCGAGTTGATGAATTCGATGCTGCTGTCCATGCCGGGGACCCCGATCATCTATTACGGGGACGAGATCGGGATGGGCGACAACTACTATCTCGGGGATCGGGACGGGGTGCGCACGCCGATGCAGTGGTCGGGCGACCGCAATGCCGGATTTTCGCGCGCCAAGCCGCAACAACTTTACCTTCCGACGATCATCGATGCTGTTTATGGCCATCAGGTCATCAACGTGGAGGCACAGGCGGACGATCCGTCGTCCCTGCTGAACTGGATGCGCCGGATGATCACGGTGCGCCGCCAGCATCCCGCCTTCGGGCGCGGGACGATGGTGCTGCTGTATCCACGCAACCGCAAGATCCTTGCCTATCTGCGCGAGCATGAGGGCAAGGCCTATCTGTGCGTGGCAAACCTGGCCGACAGCGCACAAGCGGTGGAACTGGACCTGAGCCGCCATCGCGGCACCGTCCCGATCGAGCTTACGGGGCGGTCCGCCTTCCCCCCAATCGGCGATCTGCCCTACATGCTGACGCTGCCCGCTTATGGCTTCTACTGGTTTGCCCTCAGCGATGAAGGGGAAACGCCGTCTTGGCACGAGGCGATGCCGGGCATCCTGCCTGAATTCATGACGCTGACCGCGCGCGATGGCCGGGTGGAAACGGCCCTTGGCGGGCGCGAGGGGACGCAGTTCCGCAAGGACGTTCTGCCGCAATGGCTGCCCCTGCAGCGCTGGTTCGCGGCAAAGGACGAGGCGATTGGCGCAGTGCGGATGACCCCACTGGGCAGCCTTGAGGGGGGGGAGCATGAGCTTGTCTCGCTTGAGGTGACCGTCGGGGACGAGGAGCAAAGCTATCTTCTGCCGATCTCGGCGCGGTGGGGGGATGAGAACCTTCGCCCCGGCGCACCGAAGCTTTCCTATACGCTGGCCAAGATCCGCCACACGGCCCGCGTGGGAGCCCTGATCGACGGGGCCTATGACGAACGTCTTCCGCAACTGCTGCTGGACGGCCTCAAGGAAGAGCGGTCGGACGGGAAACTGCGGTTCAAGGGCAGCGACGCCCTGCGCGCGATCGAGGAGCCGGGAGACCCACGGCAGCTTGGTGCCGAACAGTCCAACCTGTCCATCGCCTTCAGCGACAAGATCATCCTGAAGCTTTATCGCCGCATCCGCGCCGGGGATCAGCCGGATGTGGAGGTCGCACGCTTCCTGACTGAAGTGGCGGGATACGAACACACGCCCCGCTACTTGGGCGAGGTGGTGCATGACACCACGACACTGGCCGCCGCCTTCGCCTTTGTTCCGAACAGAGGCGACGCATGGACAGGGATCATCGACGCGTTGATGCTGGAGCTGCACGAACAGGAGGGGTGGTCCTCCACCTCGGAAGTGAGGCCTGAGGCAGCGGCCTTCGACTTCCCGCTCAGCATCGGGTCTCTGCTGGGGCAACGCACGGCCGAACTGCACAAGGCGCTGGCGACGGAAACCGACGATCCTTCCTTCAAGACAGAGGATCTGACACAGGATCAATTGGGCAAGTGGGCTCAGGATGCGCAGGCCGAAGCCGAAGCGCTGATGTCGCGGCTGAAACAGGCAGCCTTCCCCGAAGACGCCGCCCCGCTTGCCGAAACGCTGCTTGCGGCGCAGGACGAACTTTTCGCCAAGCTGCACGCGATCACGCAGATGGACCCGGCGTTCAAGCTGTCGCGCATCCATGGGGATTATCATCTGGGCCAAGTGCTTCTGGCGCAGAACGACGTCGCGATCATCGACTTTGAGGGTGAACCCGCACGTACGCTTGCCGAGCGGCGGGCGAAATCGTCGCCCCTGCGGGATGTCGCGGGCATGCTCCGCTCCTTCGACTATGCCGCGATGACCGTCATCGCGCGGCAGCGCCAAAGTTTTGGGCAGGGTGCGGAGCGCGAACTGGAACGCGTGGAAACCTGGCGCCAGACGGCGATGCGGGAATTCCAGACAGCCTATGCCGAACACTCCCGAGAGGTGGCGAGCCTTCCGGCGGATGCCGCGGCCCGCAAAACGCTGCTGGACTTCTTCCTGCTCCACAAGGCGGTTTATGAAGCCGGATACGAACTGGGCAACAGGCCTGCATGGGTTGGCATTCCGCTGAAGGGAATTCTTGATTTGCTGGGACGGGACGCAGAATGACAAGTGTTTCATCGACGGAGATCGAGGCCATCCTGCGCGGCAGGCACCATGACCCGTTCAGCATCCTGGGCCCCCACGACGGCGAGGTGCGGGTGTTCGCGCCCCAAGCATCGGAAGTGACGGTTCTTGACGCACGGGGTCGGACCGCGTTGGAGCGTGTTCATCCCGAGGGCTTCTTCGCCGGCCCCATTGCCGACCGCGAATACCGGCTGGAGATGCGATCCGGCGATCATGTCTGGGAGGTGGACGACCCTTATCGTTTCGATCCGGTGATGGGGGAAATGGACGAATACCTTCTGGCCGAAGGGCGCCACCGGAAGCTTTATGAACGGATGGGGGCACATCCTGCGGTGCATCAGGGGGTCGAGGGCGTGGCTTTTGCCGTTTGGGCCCCTAATGCGCGGCGCGTCAGCGTTGTCGGTCATTTCAACGCATGGGATGGCAGGCGCCACCCGATGCGCAAGCGTCTTGGGCCGGGGATCTGGGAGTTGTTCATCCCCGGTCTCGTGCCCGGCGAAATCTACAAGTACGAGATCATCAGCGCCCATGGGGAGCGGATGCCCCTGAAGGCCGATCCTGTCGGCTTCTCCCATGAAAGCGCGCCGGGGACGGCGTCCGTGATAGCGTCGCAGCCGGAACACCGTTGGCAGGATGCAGGGTGGCTGGCTGAACGGGCACAGCGGCAGGACAGGACGGCCCCGATATCCATCTACGAGGTTCACCTCGGATCATGGCGACGGGGCGGTGCGGGCGAGATACTGGACTATGACGCGATCGCCGATCTGCTTGTTCCCTATCTGACCGAGATGGGCTTCACGCATGTGGAATTCCTGCCCGTGTCGGAGCATCCTTTCACCGGATCGTGGGGCTACCAGCCAATCGGCCTGTTTGCCCCCACCAGCCGTTACGGTTCGGCCGAGGCATTTGCGCGGTTGGTGGACAAGCTGCACATGGCCGGCATTGGCGTCATCATCGATTGGGTCCCGGCGCATTTTCCTTCGGACGCGCATGGGCTGAGCAGGTTCGACGGCACCGCGCTTTATGAACATGCCGATCCAAGGCAGGGCTTCCACCGCGACTGGAACACGCTGATCTACAACTTCGGGCGGCGCGAGGTTGCCAACTTCCTGCAATCGAGCGCGCTTTACTGGCTGGACAAGTTCCACGTCGACGCGCTGCGCGTGGATGCGGTCGCCTCGATGCTGTACCTCGACTATTCGCGCGAAGCCGGCGAATGGATCCCCAACGAGTTTGGCGGAAACGAGAATCTTGAAGCCATCGCCTTCCTGCGCGACGTGAACGAACGGGTGTGCGAGGATTATCCCGGTGCCATCACCATCGCTGAGGAATCGACCGCTTTTCCGAAGGTCAGCCGACCGGTTCAGGACGGTGGCCTCGGCTTCGGGTTCAAGTGGAACATGGGCTGGATGCATGACACGCTGGGCTATTTCCGGCAGGACCCGATCCATCGGCGGTACCATCAGGGCAGCCTGACCTTCGGGCTCGTCTATGCCTTCTCCGAAGATTTCGTGCTGCCGCTGAGCCATGACGAGGTGGTGCATGGCAAGGGCTCCCTCATCCGGCAGATGGCCGGGGACAGGTGGCAGAAATTCGCGAACCTGCGCGCATATTTCGCGTTCATGTGGACCCATCCCGGCAAGAAGCTGCTGTTCATGGGCGGCGAGTTTGCGCAGGATCGGGAATGGAACCACGATCAGTCACTGGACTGGCACCTTCTGGACGATCCGCTGCATCGGGGCATGCAAACCCTGATCGCGGATCTGAACCGCCTGTATCGCGACCGGCCGGCCCTTCACCGCATGGATTGCGATCCGGCGGGATTCGAGTGGATTGATACCAGCGATACGGTCCAAAGCGTGCTCGTCTATCTGCGCAAGGCAGATACGGACGCGCCGCCTGTGGTCGTGGTGTGCAATCTGACCCCGCAAGTGCACTTCGATTACCGGATCGGCGTGCCGCAAGGTGGAAAATGGCGCGAGGTTCTGAACACTGACAGCGACCGCTATGGCGGATCGAACGTCGGCAACCACGCCGTGATCGAGGCAGAGGATGTGCCTTGGCACGGGCGGAACTCTTCGCTGAGCCTCACTCTGCCCCCGCTTGCAGTGATCGTTCTTTCCCCGGAGTGACGAGATGCGGCGCAGCTTCGAGGCCGCGCCGTCGTCTCAAGGCCCAGCTGGCCCTTCAACCGCCGGCCTTCGGCCGCTCCTTGCGCAACCCGCGGGCGATTGACTGGAACAAGGGAACGTTCCCGATATCCTCCAGTGTGGTGCCAAGCTTGAGGCGCCAGTTCGGATATTCGTCCAAGGTGCTGGGTACGTTGACGGGCTTGGTTTCGCCCACCATGTCCTCCAGCCGCGCCGCGAACAGAAGGGACGGAGTGCGGGCAAGATGCCGGTGCACCGCAGCGACCACTGCCTCTGGCGCGGCCTGTGTGGCGGTGGCGGGAACGTCATCTTCAGCTAGGAGGCCGCCCTTTTTCAGGTCTTGCAGCAACTCCGCGCGCTCTGTTTCGCGGGCAGTGGATTGATCATGTGCCGCCGCGTCGCTGATGAAGCCGAACGAGGCGCGCAGCCTGATGTCATCACCCATCCACCAGCCTTGAAAAGTCGGAAGGTCGTGGGTGGACAGGCAGGCAAGGGCAAGCGGCGGGTAATCTTCGGGCGGGATAAATCCGTCCTCGTTCCGCTCGAACATGAAGATGCGATAGGACAGGATGCCGGCTTCTGCCATGACATCGCGAAAACCGGGCGGCACGTTGCCCAGATCCTCGCCGATGACGATCGTCTTGTTGGCATGGGACGCATCGGCCAAGGCCCGCAGCATATGTGCGATCGGATAACGGACATAGGTTCCCTCTGCGGGGCCGGCACCGTCCGGGATCAGGAACAACTGCCAAAGGCCCATTGCATGATCGATCCGCAACGCGCCTGCCCGCTCTGTCGCGCCTTGCATCAGCGCCTGGTAAGGCGCCGCACGGCTATCGGCCATGCGCAGGGGTGACAGCGGCGCAAGGCCCCAATCCTGCCCATTCTCGTTGAAGTAATCGGGCGGCGCACCGATCCTGACCGAAGACATGACATCGCGGTCGCCCCAGCTGCCGGACCCTCCGGCCGCTTCCCCCACTGCAAAATCAAGGTAAAGGCCAATGCCCATTCCGGCCGCATGACAAGCCGTGCGTGCAGCGTTCAGTTGGCGGTCCGCCTCGTATTGCAGCCAGCGATGGAAAACACATGCGGATTGATCGGTGCGGGCAAATTCCGCGACGGCGGGGCTGTTCACGTCGCGGTACTGGGGGGGCCAGCATTGCCAGCCGGCCCCATGACCGCGCTCCACCATGGTTTCCGAAAGCGCTTCAAACACCGCGTGACGTTCCAGATCCTCGCGGTCCTGATGATGGAACGACTGCGGCGCATCGGGTGATCCCGCCTCGGCCCAGAGCTGGCGCAGCACCTGCATCTTCACGGCCGTGACGGCGGGATAATCCACCAGCTCCGCTTCGCGCAGATCGGCAAGGGTCTGGGGGGCGACCATATCCGGCCGAAATCCCGTCATCCGGTCCACTGCAAGGTATAACGGGTTGAGAAAGCGGCGGTTCGACGGCGAGAACGGGCTGCGAAGCGACGGGTCGGACAGGAACAACGCGTGCAGCGGATTGAGGCCGATGAAGTCCGCCCCTGCAGCCCCGAGGATTTCCGCCAGCCTTTCCAGATCAGCAAAATCGCCTATGCCCCAGTTGCGCCCGGAGCGAAGCTGGTAAAGCTGCACCGCCACGCCCCAGACGCGCGGCGCATCCGGCGGCAGATAACAGCGCACACCCTCGGGCGCCCGAAGTTCATGAACGGGCGCGGATGGGGCAGCATTGCCACCCAGCACATCCAGCAAGGCCTCCAGCGTTTCGCGGGGAGCGGTATGCATCGTGCCGCCCATGCCTTCATATTCGGGCTGAATGCCGAAGCTGAGTGCGCGCGCCTGAACGCTGTTCATGTCGAAGCCATCTTTTTCTGACAAAGGCCTGCCCCGGTTCTTGCTGTGGGTTGATGTGCCCTGCAGCAACGCTTGCCCCAAGCACTTGTTCCGGCACTTGCGGGTGCGCCCTCCAGCGTCAGATGCCGAAACCGTGAGGGGATGCAAAGGTGACAAAGCGGCACCCGTGTCCTTAATTCGGACAACCACCCTCACATCGCGGAGAGCGCATGGGCGACCCTTCCCCTTCGGCACAACGATCCGGCGACCGCTATGCGCGGGAACTGGAGCGGCATCTTGACTGGCTTGATACCTTCACCTCCACGGCGCTTGGCGTTCTGGCGGCTGCCTCGGGGATATACACCTATATCGGGGTGCGAACGCTGCTTGACGATCCGGGCCTTTGGACAACCTTCGCCGCACTTGCCTATTCCGTTGCCGTGTCGGTCGCGATCTTCGTGTTCTGGTCCTATATGCTGCGGCTGCTGCCGGCGGTGCGTTCCGCCGCCTCGCGGGTGGGGCTGCTTCTGACGATGGCGCTTGGCTGCTGCGCGATCATCGCGATGTCGGCATGGCTGAACGCTGCGGCGCTTGCAGGCGGGGCGGCGGTGGAAACGCACATGGCCACCACGGTGCAGGATTATCAGGCCTCACTGGAACGGGCCCATGCCAATGCAGTGGCAGGCCAGTCACTGTCGCGGGACGTGGCACGGGTTCGGCAAAGCTTTCAGGACCTGTCCGAGCAGGAGGCGAGCGGATCGCTGTCAGGCTTTTCCGGTCGCGGCGCAGTTTTCAGAGTTCTGACCCAGAAAAGCGCCGAGCTTCAGGCGCTTGAAGACCAGATCGCAGCCGTGGAAACACCGATCAAGGCTGCCTTCGGCCAAGGCAATGCCATCCTGTCGCGCATGCGGGGCCTGTCTACGCAACCCGGCGCATTGGAGGATCGGACCGTCCGCTTTTCAGCCGACGCGGTCGAACTGTCGGGGCTTATCACGCAACTTCGCCAGTTGAACCCGGCACCGCTGGTTGCCCGCGCCGCGTCCGACCTGTCGGAGGCTGTCGTTCTGCCGGAACTGGATGGCACCACGGCCGAAATGCGGGCCGGCCAATCCAGCACCATCACCTCGGTCCTGTCGCTTGTGGAACAGCGGGCCACCACCCTGCTGACGGCCGCGAACGAGGTGTTGGCCCTGCCCCAACCGGACGAGGCCGTTTATGCCCCGATGTCCGCCGCCGATGCCGTGATCGCCTATGCGGGCAACTTCATTCCGGCATGGGCGGGTGCCATCGCCATAGACCTGCTTCCGGCCATTCTTGTTTTCACGATGATGGTCGTTCAGGCCGCGATCCGCAGCGGGCGCGGCGAAGGCCATACCGATGACCGGATGACGGTGGGCGAACTGCGGGCGGCGCTTGCTGCCGCCGAATTGTTGCGCCAGCCCCCGCCCGAGGAGCCGCGCCCGGCACTTACGCGGCCGGAGGCCTGAAGATGTCGGTTCTGTCATCGCCGCGGAAGGCGATCCGGGCAGTCCTTTTCGCCCAGGTGGCGCTGGCGGGGGCGATCGTGGCCCTGGACCTGCTGGGAGCGCCGGACACTGCCGCGCCGGGGCTTTTCGCCCCGCCGGCCGAAGGCCCCAGCGTCCGGCCCTATCGCCCCGACCTGCGCCCCGCCGCGCCCGGAACGCCAGCGATGCGGCCGATGTCGAAGTCGCTGGTATTCACTGCCGAGGACGGGGCGATCCGCGTCACCGGCCAGATCGCACCCGGTGATGCCGACAGGTTCGTGTCATGGCTGGATCAGAACCGGCTTGCCGAAACCAGTGTCTCGCTGGACAGTTCCGGCGGATCGGTTCCGGACGGTATGGCCATCGGACGGACCATCCGCTCTGCCGGATATACGACCGAAGTGGCCGAAGGTTCTGTCTGCATGTCTGCCTGCCCCTACATGCTGGCAGGCGGCGTGGAACGCATTGTGGCCAAGGGCGGCATCGTCGGCGTTCACCAGCATTATTTCGGCGAGAACACGATCCTGCCCGCTTTCATGGCCGTGAAGGACGTGCAGCGTGGGCAGGCAAGCGTGATGGACTTCCTGACGGAAATGGGGGTGGACCTGCGCGTGATGTCCTATGCCCTCAGAACCCCGCCGGAGGAGATCTATGTCCTTGATCCGGATCTGATGCGTGACCTGCGGCTGACGACGCACTGACACTGCGTCACCAGTTGCGGTGGCACTGGGGCGCATGACGCGGGAAGCGCCGCGGCCTTCCTGCGGCCACTTATGGCGCTTGGCGCGCAAGACCAGCGGGACGGCCCGCCTCCTTCCGCATCCAGTCAAGAAGCGCCCTCATCGCAGGATTGAGGTTACGATCCGCGGGGATGGTCAGCCAATAGCCGCCAAGCGTCACGGTCGTGTCGAAAGGTTGCACAAGGCGCGCTGAGGCGAGATCGGCCTCGAACATCGGCAGGGGAAGAAGGGCGATGCCGTGCCCGCGCGCCGCCAGATCCGCCATCGCAATGGAACTGTCAAAAACCGGGCCGGTCGGTGCAGGACCAGCCACCCCTGCCTCGCCGAACCATTGGGTCCATTCGTCGCTGCGATAGCTGCGAAGCAGCCTTTGCTTGGGCAGGTCCTCCGGGCCGGTCAGTTGCGCCGCAACCTCCGGCGTGCAAAGCGGTGACATGGGCACTGGCATGATCGGCAGCGCCTCCAGGCCGGGCCAGCGCCCGTTTCCGAAGCGGACAGCCAGATCCAGCCCCTCGCGGGCAATCTCCACGCGGTTATTGTGGGTTGAAATGCGCAGGACAATCTCGGGGAACTGCCTCTCGAACGAGGCGAGGCGCGGGATCAACCATCCTGCGGCAAAGGTTGTCACGACGCCAAGGTTCAGAACTTCCACCTGGCGCTGGCCGGAAACACGATCAAGGGCCCGGCCGATGTCGTTCAGGCTGCGCTCCAGCACGGGGAAGATGATCTGCGCTTCTTCCGTCAGGGTCAGCCCGGCGGGGGTTCTCAGGAACAGTGTTGCGCCGATCAACTCCTCCAACCGTGCGATCTGGTGACTGACGGCGGCCTGCGTCACGCGCAGTTCCACCGCCGCGCGGGTGAAGCTTCCTTGCCGCGCAGCCACTTCGAAAGCGCGCAGGGCGTTCAACGGAATGTCGGGCCGATCTGCCATGAGTTTATCTTGTGCCGATCCTGAGGCTTTGTCGTCTCCCTCCACCATATCGACTGCTTTACGACAAACGACACAAGATTTCTTCATCCAGACAGGAAACAGCTGATGGTGTCCCTACCCCTTTTTCTGCGGCGGCTTGCCGACGCCGCCGCAGCAACGCTTCTGGCCGCCCCCGCTTTGCATGCAGCGCCGGATCCGCTTCCCGCCACCATCACCCGGTGGGAAACGCAGCTTTCCGCCCGCATCGGCGTGGCCCTGCATGACAGCGGGTCGGGCCAAAGCTGGGGCTACCGCGAGGATGAACGGTTTCCCCTGAACAGCACGGTCAAGGTTCCGATCTGCGGCGGGATTCTGGCGCTTGCCGATCAGGACCAGCTTGAGCTGGAGGAAGGCGTCACGATCACGGAAGGCGATATCCTTTCCTATGCCCCTGTCACCCGCGAACATGTGGGGGAACAGCTGACGGTAAGCGATCTGTGTTTTGCGGCGCTGGATCGCAGCGACAACACCGCTGCAAACCTGCTGATCAGGCGGGCGGGCGGCGTGGGCGCACTGACGGAATTCCTGCGCGGGATCGGTGACGATGTGACCCGTCTGGACCGGATGGAACCCGAGTTGAACAGCTACGACACCGGAGAGCTGCGCGACACCACCACCCCCGCCGCCATGATCGCCACGCTTCAGCGGCTGGCGCAGGGAGATGCGTTGCAACCTGCCTCGCAGGAACGGCTGGTTGGCTGGATGCAGCCGGGCGGCGTGACGGGTCCGCTTCTTCGCCCCTCGATCCCCGAAGGATGGGACATCGCCGACAAGTCAGGTGCCGGTGATAACAGCCGCAGCATCGTGGCGATGATCACCCCGCCAGGTGGCGCGCCCGCTTTCCTTGCCATCTACATCGCGCAAACCGATGCCGACCTGAACACGCGCAACGCCGCCGTGGCCGAAATCGGCGCGGAACTCGTCCGGATACTGAAGGACTAGGCCT
Organism: Falsirhodobacter deserti; assembly: GCF_004015795.1. Lineage (GTDB taxonomy): Bacteria > Pseudomonadota > Alphaproteobacteria > Rhodobacterales > Rhodobacteraceae > Falsirhodobacter > Falsirhodobacter deserti. Next base: position 124,936 of record NZ_ML137221.1, read on the forward strand.
GTCCTTCATCCCTTCGGTTCAACCAGCGGGCGACGCGCCCCAGCGTCAGTCCCTGCACGAGGATCGAGAAGACGACAACCGCATAGGTGGCTGCAAGGATCAATGCCTTCCATTCGCTGTCGGGCAATGACAGTGCCAGCGCGATGGAAATGCCGCCCTTCAGCCCGCCCCATGTCATCAGAGGGATCACGTCGCGCCCCTCCTTGCGGATGGGGCGCAGCATGAGGATCGGCAGTGCCACCGCAAGAAGCCGGGCCACCAGTGCAAGTCCGATGGTAGCCGGCAGCGCAATCCACATGTCCGATGACACGGTCAACTGGAAGATCTCCATCCCGATCATAAGGAACAGGGTCGCGTTCAGGATATCGTCGATCAGCCGCCAGAATCCGTCGACATAGGTGCGCGTTTCCTCTGACATGGCATCCCGCCGGCCCACGCTGCCGATCATCAGACCGGCTACCACCGCCATGATCGGGGCCGAAACCTCCAGCGCCAGTGCCAGTTCATAGCCGCCGAAGGCGAGCGCCAGCGTGATCATCACCTCCAGCGGGTAATCGTTCATTCGCCGCATGATCTGGAATACGCCCCAGCCCAGCACTGCGCCCAGAAGCGCGCCGCCCGCAGCCTCGCGCAGGAAAAGTTCGGCGGCGGCGGCAAGATGGAACGTGCCTGCGCCATGCCCGCCTTCGGAGGGAAAAGCCAGCCCCACCAGCAGCAAAAACACCACATAGCCGACGCCGTCGTTGAAAAGCGACTCTCCGGCAATCTTGGTTTCAAGGCTTTGCCGTATCTTGGCGTCCTGCAAGATCCCCAGCACCGCCACTGGATCGGTGGGAGAGATCAGGGCCCCGAAAACCAGCGCCACCAGCAGCGGCATCCCCGTGATCCAGGAAAAGCCGGTGCCCACGATAGCCGCGGAGATGGCAATGCCAAGTGTCGCCATCAGCAGCACCGGCAGCGCCTCGCGCTTGAGATGCTCCAGCGGGACATGAAGCGCGCCGGCGAACAGCAAAAGCCCGAGCATTCCGTCCAGCAAGGAACCGGAAAACTCCATTGACGTCACAAGATCGCGCACCTGCTGTACCAGCTGCAGACCGGGCATCCAGCTGTCCACCGCCAGAATCGCGATGGAGCCAAGCAGCGCCGTCACCATGATCCCGATCGAGGGCGGCAGGCGGAACACGAAATAGTTGATGCTGCCGGAGACTGCCGCCAGCACAAGGATGATCGAAGCGATCTGAAGCGGAGTCATCGGGCCGTCCTCTGCGATATCGTCATCCTGCCGGACCTAGCGCTGCATCGGCAGCTTCCAATCTACGCGTCGGAAACCTGCGCGGCTGCATAACCTCAGCATTTCGCCCTGGGCCTATCGCAGCTTCCAGTTTCCAGCCTCTCCTTCAGCGCATGGCGCGGGAACGCATCCTGAACGTTGACCGTGCGGTGTGGACGCAGAACGAAACCCTCGATCTGGCCGAGATTTCACCGGCCATACCTGCCGCCACCATTCGGATCATCCGCAGAAGAAGGGCACCAATGACCTTCTGATCCTGACGCAGCCGGATACGATCGAGGAAATCCACTTCAACTATGCAGTGGCAGATCACCTGGCGCCGCCGCCTGACCGCAACGAAGGGAAAACCGGCTTCCTCCGGTGCGGAAGATCTGGCGCAATCGACAGCGCCTTCGCTGGCTTTCACCGATACTCCGGTCCGCGACGGCTGAGCGCCGGGGCTGCATACAGCCATGCCGCTGATGGTGCGGGTTTGATCGACCATATGAAAGGAAGGCCCAGTGCCCCCCTTTGCCCGTCACTCGGTCCGGATGCGCAATCTGACCAAGCGATTGGCCTCGCGCTCCAGCACTTCGAAGCGATAGCCGGCGATGATGAATGCCTCACCCGCATGGGGGATATCATGCGCCTTGTTGATGACCAGACCTGCCAGCGTCACCGCGTCTTCCTCGGGCAGGTTCCAGTTCAGGCTGCGGTTCAGCGCCCGGATGGTGACATCCCCTTCCACATCGATGGAGCCGTCCTCGTTGGTTGCGTATTGCGCGGCGGGCGCGGGATCGTGTTCGTCGGTTATGTCGCCCACGATCTCTTCCATGATATCTTCAAGGGTGATCAGGCCACGCACCGCGCCGTATTCGTCCAGCACGATCGCGGCATGGGTTTTCTGGCGCAGGAAAGTATGCATCTGGTCATCAAGATGCGTCACCTCCAGCACATACTGGGCTTCCATCGCGATGGAGGCGATATCCAGTGCCTGCAGCGCCTCCACCCCGCCTTCCAGAACGGCCTTCTGCACCGCCCGTGCAAGGTCCTTGGCGTGCAGAATGCCGATGATCTGGTCGGCATCGGTGTGATAGATCGGCAGCCGGGTGTGGGGAGATGCCAACGCCTCTGCGATCACCTCCAGCGAAGGCTTGGCGATGTCGATCATCTGCACGTCGCGGCGATGGGTCATCACCTCCTCGACCGAGCGATGCGCCAGATCCAGCGCGCCGAACAGCCGGTCGCGGTCCGCTTTTTCCATTCCTCCTTCGAAATGGTGCAGGGTGATGGCGTCGGCGATCTCCTCATGGGCCGCGAACGGGCGTGCATCTTCGGGGCGCACACCCATCAGGCGCAGGATCTGCCGCACAATCACCTGCACCACCGCAACAACGGGCGAGGCGACCATGACCACAATTCGCATGAACCCCGAAACCCGGCGCGCCAGCGGTTCCGCGTTGGCAATGGCGTAGGTTTTCGGCAGTACTTCCGAAAAGATCAGAACAAGTGCCGTCATCACCAGCGTCGCCGCAGCCACGCCGCCATCGCCCAGCACCACCGTGAAGAACATGGTGGCCAGCGAGGTGGCAAGAATATTGACGAGGTTGTTTCCCAGCAGGATTGCGCCGATAAGGCGCTCCTTGTCCTCGGTCAGGTCAAGCGCCCGTCCCGCAGCCTTGTCGCCCCGTCCTGCCATGTTGTGCAACTTGCCGCGGCTGGCCGTGGTAAGCGCGGTTTCCGACCCCGAAAAGATCGCCGAGCAGAACAGCAGCAGCAGAATTGCAACGCCCGTGCCAATAAGGAACAGTAAGGACGGCGTGGCGACGATGTCCTGCATAAGCAGTCTCCGGTTGGTTGCGGCGCCGGTATGACGCGGCGACGGGATTTCAGGTTCCCCTCGTTACCGTATCGTGCCCGCGTCGGCACCCCATTATCTTGCCGCAGATGCGGCACAGGGGGAAGTCCCACCAGCAGGCTGCTGCCGATGAAGCAAACGCCATCTCAACCTTTCTGCAGAAAGCGCTATATCCTGATACCATTCCAGGAGTGCACGAGATGAAGATCAGATCAACATTGACCTTGGTGGCGGCGATCGCAGCCTTGGCCGGAACGCCCGTTCTTGCCGATCCGGGTGGCGGGCGCGGCAACGGGAACCATGGCAACCACCAGAACGGCGGGCGTGATTGCCCGCCCGGGCTTGCCAAGAAGAACCCGCCCTGCGTGCCGCCGGGGCAGGCACGCCACGGGAAAGGGGTCGGGGATATCCTGCGCAACGGCGATTATATCGTCATCCGCGATCCGCGCCGCTACAACCTCGAGCCGCGGGATGATTGGCGGTATTACCGGGACGGGGACCGCGTCTATCGAGTGGACCCGACGACCCGGAAGATCCTGGCGGTCGTCAACCTGATAGACGCCTTCACGAATTGAGGCAGGCAGCCTGCGCGATGATGTCGCGCGGCATCATCCTGCAGTTGTGCATCGCTTACAAACATACTAGTATGCGCGCAATGTGAGGATAGCCCAAATGGAAGACGCACCGCGGCAAAGACGGCCCCGCCGGGCCACCGGCATGACACGCCTTCGCGCGGCGCAACCGCGAACCGCTGACCTGATCCACCGAGAGCTTTTCAACGACATCGTGGCGATGCGTCGCAAGCCGAACGATCCACTGCCGGAGCGTGACCTTCTTGCGCATTTCGGCGTAAGCCGCACACCCCTGCGCGAGGCTCTGCTGCGGCTGGCAGATGAAGGGCTGGTCATCATCTATCCGCAGGTCGGGACATTCGTGGCCCGCATTCCCGTGCAAGCGCTGTGCGAAAGCATCATGATCCGCCGTGCGCTGGAACTGGTGATGATCGAGGAGGCCGTTCCGCGCATCGACGGCAACTTCATGGCGGCGCTGGACGGCAATCTGCTGTCGATGGAAGCAGCAGGAACAGCCGACGATCTTGATGCCTTCGACCAGCTTGATGGTGAATTTCACCGGATCATTGCCGAAGTGTCGGGCCGTCACACGATTATGGCGATGATCGACGCGGTACGGGCCCAGATCGACCGGTATCGCCTGACCACCTTGCCGCAGGCAGGCCGGCTTGATCGAGTGATCGAGGAACATCGCGCTATTCGCGACGGCTTGGCCGCCCGCGACGTGGCAGCGGCCACCAGTTCCATGAACCTGCATATCGGCCAGATGCTGACAGAGGTGCAGCGTCTGGATACCACCAATCCCGACTTTTTCTTGGACGACCGAAAGGAAACGAGCTGATGAACCTATTCGACCTGACTGGCCGGGTGGCCGTGGTGACCGGTGCCAACACGGGCATCGGGCAAGGCATCGCCGTGGCGCTTGCCAATGCGGGTGCCAGCCTGGTGACCGTGGGCCGCAGTTCCCCTGAAGAGACGCGGTCGCTGCTGCCCGAAGGCACGCGCCATCACGATATCCGCGCCGACCTGTCCAGCACCGAACCCCTTGCCGGGATCGTGGACGAGGTGATCGCCAAGATGGGCCGGATCGATATCCTTGTGAACAATGCCGGCATCATCCGCCGTGCCGACGCCGTTGATTACAGCGAGGCCGACTGGGACGCCGTGATCGACACGAACCTGAAATCGCTGTTCTTCCTGTCGCAGGCCGCAGGGCGCGCCATGATCGCGCAGGGCAGCGGCAAGATCATCAACATCGCATCGCTTCTTTCGTTTCAGGGCGGCATCCGCATCCCTGCCTATACCGCGGCAAAAAGCGGGGTGGCAGGGCTGACGCGGCTTCTGGCATGCGAATGGGCGGCCAAAGGCGTGAACGTGAACGCCATTGCCCCCGGCTATATCGAAACAAACAACACGACCGCCCTTCGAGAGGATGAAAAGCGCAACGCCGACATTCTTGGCCGCATTCCCGCAGCGCGATGGGGGCAGCCTTCGGATATGGGTGGCGCAGCGGTTTTCCTCGCTTCTGCCGCTTCGGACTATGTGAATGGTGTGGTGCTACCGGTCGACGGCGGTTGGCTCGCGCGCTGAAGGCGCAGTGAGATACCGCGAACATGTGCCCGTGCGCCAGGCTGGTGCCCCCTGCAAAGCGCACGGGCAACAGGTAATCGCGCCCGTCCGCCTCTTGTTGTGAAGCGAGGCTAAGCCCTTTTCGCAAGGGATGCGGGTGTAACCGGATCGGGAGGAATGGTGGACTTCCACGATCGGCAGCCCTAAGTTGCCGCGGCAGAGAGGACGACCTCCCCCCATCGGGGCACCATTCGGGACGGCCCGGTAACAGATGGGGATCATCATGCGCAAATCGCGGGACCGTATTCGTCATGCTATCAGCTTCGAGCTGATCGGCCTTGCCCTTATCATTCCACTTGGCGCCATAGGGTTCGGCCTGCATCCGCAGGATATGGGTGTTGTCGCCGTTGTCGGTTCAACCGTGGCGACGCTTTGGAACTACGTCTATAATCTTGGCTTCGATCACGCGATGAAGCGGATACGCGGAACGGTCCATAAAACGATGACCATCCGCGTTCTGCACACGGTGCTGTTCGAACTGGGGCTGCTTGTGGTCGCCCTCCCGTTCATCGCCTGGTATCTTGAAATCGGGCTTTGGGCCGCGCTGGTCCTGGATCTGGCGGCGGTGGTCTTCTACGTGATCTATGCCTTCATATTCAACTGGATCTATGACCGGGTATTCCCCCTGCCCGCCGATGCCTGATGAGAAGGCACCGCCCCGAACAACTTGTCGGGGCGGTTGGTGACGATCAGGACAGGGCTGCCTGCCGGGTATCCTGCAGCGCGGCCCCTGCCAGATGTGCTTCGGCGGCGGCCATCATGAACGGGCCAACACCCTTGGCATCATCAGCCACGATCTCCTCCGTCAGATAATAGCCGGGGGTGCCGTCGCGGTCGCGGCCTGCCCACCGGCCCAGACCCGCCACACGGCAGATCGTTTGAAGCCGGGCCCGACCGCTGGCATCTGGCTGGATGCGGTCTGTCAGCGCCCTAAACGCCCGCAGACCCGCCTGCCGCGCCGTATCCGGTGCTATCCCGTGCCGCGCCGCACGCAGCAAAGCATAGGCAAACATGGCCGAGGCGGAGGTTTCTTCGTAGTTCCCCTCCAGATCCGGTGCCATCAGCACTTGCTGCCAAAGTCCTGACGGCCGCGCCTCTTGCATCACGCGGTCCAGCAGGGCTGCCGTCCTGTCGCGCAGCGCGGCGGCATCTTCATCCTTCGGAAGCAACACCAGCGCATCAACCAGCGCCATCGCCAACCAGCCGACCGCCCGCGCCCACACGGCGGAGGATTGCCCCGTGTGCGGATCGGCCCATCCCATCTGCCGCGCATCGTCATAGCCGTGGGCGTAAAGCCCGTCGCTTCGCCCCGTCAGATCCAGCGCACTGTTGAACTGTGCCACGGCATCGGCCACCGCGGCGTCGTCCTCGGTCGCCAGACCATGCTCGATCTGGAACGGCAGGGCCATGTACAACCCGTCCAGCCAGACCTGGTGTGGATAGACCTTCTTGTGCCAATAGTTCCCCGCCGGAATCCGCGGATGGATATCAAGTTGGCCACGCAGCCGTTGCGCGGCCATAAGGAACCGTTCCTGCCCCGTACGGCGATGAAGCGGATGCAGGACACGGCCCGCCATGATGTTGTCGATGTTGCAATCTTGCGGACCATAGCCTGCCAAGGTGCCATCCTCGGCCACTTGCGAAGCCGCAAGGCGCATCAGCTGGTCGTGCCAGCGCGCCTGACCTGTCGCTTCGGCCAGCAGGTCCAGCCCGCGATAGATGCAGCCATCCTCATAGCACCAGCTGCCGCCCTTATACAGGATGTGGTCCCGGGCATATGCCTCCATCCATTCATCCAGCGGCGGACGTGACGGGGCGGGAGCGGCCTGGCGAGCGTTCAGGCTTATGGGGCGCTGCGACAGAAGCGTTCGGTCATCGCAACTGACGTCGGCATTCTCGGCAAGGATGAGCTCGTGCCGCATTGGCCGCACGGCATCGGCCATGACGGGCGGGGCAGCTTGCGCCGCCGGATCCATGCTGCCCAGCTTCAGATTGCGGATCACGACATCGCGGATGGGCGCTTCGGGCAAGCCTAGAAAGACGCCCGCCGCATGCGAAAGCCGCTCCACCTCCACATCCTCCACCAGAATGCCGGATATGGTGGGGGTGCCGCTATCGAAGGCGGCGGAGGCGCGGTTCTGCACCCAGTCCGCATGGCCGTCATGGTCACAGTGATAAAAAGCGTTGGCCGAAAAAACGGTCTGCACGCCATCCATCCGCACACGCGCAAAGCGGATGCCAGAAACCGTGCCTCCCCTGCCCCGCCGGGTCTTCAAGCGCAGGCCGCGGTCGGTGCCGATCATCTCGCAATCTTCCACCGTCACATCATGCACGCCGCCCGACATTTCAGAGCCGATGACGACGCCGCCATGGCCCTTTTCCATCAGGCAGTGGCGGATCGCAACGCCACGCGTTTCGGCAAGATGGTCGCTTTCGCCGGTATCGCTGCGCTTCCCTGCCTTGATGGCGATGCAATCATCCCCGACAGAAAAGCGGATCCCCTCCATCACCACGTTGGTGCAGCTTTCAGGGTTGAACCCGTCGGTGTTCGGGCTGTCAGAAGGGGCTTCGATTTGCAGGGCAGCGGCGGTTACGCCATGGCACCCTTGCGGGTGGATCGTCCAGCTGGGTGCGTTACGGATGCCGAAGCCAAGCAACGTCACATCGCGGCAGCCGATCAGGTGCAGCCCGCGCGGGCGGCGTGCGCCCTCCCGCGTTTCCTTTGGCCATGACCACCAGTCGCCGCGATCGCCCGCGCCGTCGATCCAGCCGGGGCCTTCGATGATCAGGCCCGTCGCGCCGATGGCATGAACGGTGGCAGCGAAACACGTATCGGGCAGCCCCTCCCACGATCCAAGCATCGCCCCGTTCTCATCCCTTGCGGGCAGCACGGGCCAGCCATCCCGCACCATTGGCGCAGTCAGAACGGCACCCTCGGCCAGCGACAGCGTCATGTTTGATTTCAGTCGAACCGGCATCGTCCGCCACAGCCCGGGCGGAAGATGCAGCGTGCCGCCTTCGGGCAAACCGTCCACCACCATCTGCAACAGCGCGGCGTTGTGCACAGCGCCTTCCGCATCGCCCTCGGCCAGATCGGGAAGAAGATCGGGAACCAGACGCGCCGCGCAGACAAGGGTGCGGAAGCGGGCGGAATGTTCCCCCAACGTCACCTTGTATTCCGTATCAGGCTCCAGATCATGAATGGCCGTGACGACGCGATTGGTGGTTCCGCTGCGCGGCGGCTGTCCCTCCGCCTCCAGCATCCATGGCGTAGATGCGGGAAGATGGTAGCGGGCACCCGCCAGCGGCAGGACAAGTGCGATCGATCGCGCAGATCGCGCGGCAAGACGGATAAGGGTCATGGGAATGTCGTTCCGGAAAGGTTGATCGCCCCGCCGCACCTGTCGCGCGGCGGGGCAAGGGATCAGCTGTCGAAGCCCTTCAGCACGCGGTTCGCCTCGTCGATGATGATCTCCGCGGCTTCTTCCTCATCCAGCATGCCATACCCGTATTCCTCCATCGTATCGAGGAAGGCGCCGCGCAGCGTCGGATGTTCGTTGAACGGGGACACGACCGGCCCTTCGGCTGCCATGAGGATGTCATGGGCCTCCTTCATCTTCGGATCGAAGGCACCTGCCTCTGCCAGTCGTGCCTCTGCCACGGCCGAGGCCGGGATGCCGCGGCTGTCGCCAAGCGCGTCGATGCCCTCCGGCTCGTTCAGCATGCAGTTGATGATTTCGGCAGCAGCCTCGGGATTGGCGGAGTTCTTGGAGATCGCAAACAGCATCGACGGCTTGCGGTAAACGCCTTCCGTTACCGCATCCTGACGCACCAGCATCTTGGCGGGCACCAGAACCTGATCGTCAATCATCGGATCGGCGAACTTGGACCAGGTGCTGTCCCATTCATAAGAGCCAGCAATCTTTCCAGACGCCCAATCGGGCTTTTCGAACAGGTTGACGTTGCCCTGCCCCGCCTCTTGCTCGTGGCCCTGAAGCACGCCTTCCTCTACCATGCGGCCATACCATGCCAGACCTTCGGCCAGTTCATCCACCGTCCAGGCGACGCGGTTGGTTTCAGGATCGACCAGATCCTTTCCGGTCATCTGGGTCACCTGCAGCGACACCAGAAGCTGCGCCGTTTCCTTCACGCCGTTGAAGGCGAAGTAGTCCTGCCCAAGCTTTTCCTTCAGCTGGGCCGAGGCTTCGAACAGCTCCTCCCAGGTGGTGGGCAGGGGCACGCCCGCTTCTTCGAATGTGGTCGTGTTGAAGAAGAAGACCCGCCCGCTGGTGGAAACGGGCAAGCCGTTCAGGATGCCCGCCATCTCGCCTGAGGCGAGTTGTTCTTCCGTCCATTGCGACAGGTCGATCTGATCGCTGAATTCGCGTATATCCGCAAACCCGGTGCCGTTGCGCGAAAACAGCGGCATCCACGGCCAATTCACCTGCACGATATCGGCCTCGGTTCCCCCGGCCATCTGCGTTGTCAGCTTCTCGAGGTATCCGTCAAAACCGGTGAATTCGGCCTTGATGGTGTGGCCGTGCTTTTCGCCGCAAACGCGCAGCGCCTCCTGCGTCATGACGTGGCGGCTGTCACCGCCCCACCATGACATCCGCAGATCGGCGGCCTGTGCGCCGCTGGCCATCAGTGCGGCAAGGGCCGCGCTTGTCATAAGTGCCTTCATCCCGAATCTCCTCCCCAGTGTTCAGGTATCAGTGCATCACGGCAGGACGGGTGATATTGCGCCCGCTTGCCTTGTCGAAAACGTGCAGCGCCTCGGGATCAGGGCGCAGGCGGATGCGGTCACCCGCGCGGCTTGCGGCCTCGTACTCGGCGGGGCTGGTCACCGCGACCACCTGCTTGCCGTCCAGAAGTGCGTGGATGTTGACCTCGTGGCCCATGAACTCGGCCCCTGTCATCTTTGCTTCCAGCGCGGGGGCACCGTCGGTCACCAGACGCAGATGCTGCGGGCGGATGCCAAGCACGACCGCCTCGGGCTGGGCCGTCAACCGCGCGTCCAGCGCCGCCGGCACCGGCACCGATTGCTGCCCGATGCGGATCATCCCGTCCGACATCGATCCGTCGATCAGGTTCATTTCTGGGCTGCCGATGAAGCTGGCGACGAACAGGTTCGCCGGATGCGTATAAAGATCGCGCGGGGTTGCCACCTGCAGGATATGCCCCGCCTGCATCACGCAGATGCGATCGCCCATCGTCATCGCCTCGGTCTGATCGTGCGTGACGTAGATGACGGTGGAGGACAGGCCCCGTTCCTTCAGCCGCTTGTGCAGCTCGGTGATGCGCACGCGCATGGACGCGCGCAGCTTGGCATCAAGGTTCGATAGCGGTTCGTCGAACAGGAACACGCCCGGCTTCTTGATCAGTGCGCGGCCAAGGGCGACCCGTTGCGCCTGCCCGCCCGAAAGTTGTTTCGGCAGCCGATCCAGCAAAGGCTCGATTTCCAGGATGCGGGCCACGTCGTCAATGGCAGCGTCAATCTCGGCTTTTGGCCGCCCTGCGATCTTCAGTCCGAAGCCAAGGTTCTTGCGGACCTTCATATGCGGGTAAAGCGCATAGTTCTGGAACACCATCGCGATGGATCGCTTGCCGGGCGGCAGTGTGTTGACCACCTGCTCCCCGATGCGGATCTCGCCCCCGGTGATCTCCTCCAGCCCGGCAACCATGCGAAGCGTCGTCGACTTGGCGCAGCCGGACGGACCGACAAGGACCATGAATTCCCCGTCCTCGATATCAAGATTGATGCCGTGCACCGCCTTGAACCCGCCGCCATAGACTTTTTCCAGATTGTTCAGTTGAACGCGTGCCATGTTAACCCTTGACCCCCCCGGCAGAGATCCCCTCGATGAAGTAACGTTGGGCCACGAAGAACACGATCAGCGCAGGGGTGATCGTCAGCACCGACATCGCAAGGATGCGGTTCCATTCGAAAGCCTCGGTGGTGTCGATCGACAGCTTCAGCGCAAGGCTGACAGGATACTTGTCGACCGAGGACAGATAGATCAGCGGCCCCAGGAAATCGTTCATCGTCCACATGAACTGGAACAGGCAGACCGAGATCAGCGCAGGCGCCAGCATCGGCACCACGATATAGATCAGCGTCTGGAGGCTGTTGCACCCATCCACCCGCGCCGCTTCCTCCATGTCAGGCGGGATGGACCGCAGGAACTGCACCAGCATGAAGACGAAGAACGCATCCCCTGCCATTGCCGACGGCACCCAAAGCGGCAGGAAGCTGTCCAGCCAGCCCAGATCGCGGAACAGGATGTATTGCGGGATGCGCGTCACCACGTTGGGCAGCAGCAGGATCGCGATGACCGATCCGAACAGGATCTTCTTGAACGGAAAGTCGAAGCGGGCAAAACCATAGGCGACCAGCGTGCAGGAAATGGCCGTCCCAATCGTCTTGGGCAGGATGATCAGGAACGAGTTCCAGAAGAACCGCCCGAAGGTGAAGGGGGTCGAGGTCTCCCACCCCTGCCGGTATCCTTCCAGCGTGGGTTCGGCCGGAATGAAGCCGGGGCTGGAGAAAATCTCGGAATTGGTCTTGAAGCTGGCCCCCACCAGCCAGATCAGCGGATACAGCATCACCAGCCCCACGGCGAACAGGATGACATAACGCATCCCGGCCGAGATCTTCTGGTTGCGGACGCGGCGGCGAGTCTGCAGCGCGTTCAAATGCGTAAGGTCGGTCATCGCCTCAGCTCCTCTTGTCGCCGGCATAGAACACCCACTTCTTGGACGACCAGAAGGCGATCAGCGTCAGAACCATGATGATGACGAACAGAACCCATGCGATGGCCGAGGCATAGCCCATGTCGAACCGCCGGAACGCCTCGTCATAGATGTAAAGGGGCAGCAGGTATGTGGATTTCAATGGCCCGCCGCCGGTGATGATATAGGGGCCGTTGAACTCCTGGAATGCCTGAACCATCTGCATGATCAGGTTGAAAAAGATCACCGGCGTCAGCAGCGGCAGGGTGATATGCACGAAGCTGGTCCACTTCGATGCACCGTCGATGGCTGCCGCTTCGTACAGCGACTTGTCGATGGATTGCAGCGCGGCAAGGAAGATCACCATGGCCGATCCGAACTGCCAGCAGCGCAGCAGCGTGATCGTGAACAGCGCGTTTACCGGATCGCCGAACCAGTTGACCGGGTCGATCCCCACGGCCCCCAGCCCCATGTTCACCAGCCCGTTGGTGGCAAAGATGTAACGCCACAGCACCGCGATCGCGATCGACCCGCCAAGGATCGACGGCACATAGAACGCGGTGCGGAAGAAATTGATGAACCGCAGGCGGTAGTTCAGGATGTACGCGATGAACAGCGCGAAGGCGAGTTTCAGCGGCACGGTGATGAACACGTAAAGAAGCGTCACATAGAGCGAACGGCGGAACGTTCGGTCCGATGTGAACAACTCCACATAATTCTCCAGCCCCGTCCAGCGCGGGGCCGACATCAGGTCGTAATCCGTGAAGCTGAGATACAGCGACGCGAAGAACGGGATGGCCGTGAAGACCACCAGCCCCACGATATAGGGCGCGAGATATAAAAGGCCGATGCTGCCGCGACCTTTCGGCCGCGGGGCAGATACGGCCTGGCCGCTAACGCGGCCGGCAGATGTTTCCGTCAAATCAAGCTCCTCCGACCGGGTCATATGCTGGCCGGCGTGGCCTCCACCACGTCCGGACCGGCTGCCTGCCCCGATCCCCTCCCTCTTGAATCGGCCCGCGGAAGCGGGTTGTATGATTATTAGGACACCTCGACCTACAAGTTAGAATTCACAAAGCAGAGGAAAAAGATGGACGAACTTGAAGGCGGAATTCTCGGCTCCGTTCCGCCCGGCGTACTGTCGCTGACGCTTGCACGTTCGACCATCCGGATGGAGCATTCCTCCACGTGGCGGATCGACAAGACGAATGCGGCCCATGACCTTGTGATCTGCCTTGAAGGTGCCGGACGTTACCGGATCGGGGAAGAAACGCTGGTTCTGAGACCTGGTGAAGCGATGTTGATCCCGCCGGAGACGCGTTTTACAGGCCGCACCGATGGGCCTGGCCTTTATCGGGGGATTGCCCAGCACTTCACGCTGAACATCTATAACGAACACGATTTCCTGAAGCAGATGGTTCTGCGCCCGAAGGTGAGGCTTTCGCGCTGGCACCTGCTGGAACCGATGCTGCGGCACTATCGTGCCAGTGCACCGCCCGGATCGGTTACCCTGCAACAACACCACATGTTCATGTATCTCCTCATCCGTTATGTCGAGGATGCCTTTGTGTCATGGCAGGAGCACACGCCGTATCCTTCAGGTGGCGCTGATGGGCTGAACCTTGCCGTGATGAAGGCGGTTACCACTATTTCCGCCCATCCGCTGGACCCCGGAATCGTTGAAACAGCGATCGCCGCCGCACCCTACAACCGAGATTATTTCCTGAGGGAGTTCCAGAAGCGTGTGGGCCGCACCCCTCGCAAATACTGGGAAGTGCAGCGCATGGAACGGGCCATGCACCTGCTTGAAGCCGGGCTGAACGTATCCGCGACGGCCGCCGCTGTCGGGTATTCAGACCCTTACTACTTCTCGCGCATGTTCAAGCGAGTGGTGGGCGTCAGCCCGCGTGAGAAGCTGGAATGTCTTCGCCGCGCCCGCCACGGCAGCGGACAGGTTCATGCCGAAGACTGACAATCCTGTTCCCCTTTACTGAGCCGTGGGGCAATGTCGCTGCACAAGACGAAGGAGCGACGACATGATCAGACGACTTGCGGCATCAATGGCCGCGTTTGCAGCCATTTCCGCACCAGCATTCGCGCAGGACGGCGCCTGCGGTCAGCCTGTCGCGCTGACGCAACAGCTGGGCCAGACCATCGCTCCGGGCTTCTCCGATATTTCGGAAATCCTGCGGCCGAAGCGATCCGAACCCGCATATGTGGAGTTCGAAGTGACGGAGCCGGTCGACGTTACCCTTGAAACCATGGGCCGTGGCAGTGATCCGGTTCTGGTACTGTTCGGCGCTGGCGGTCAGATCATGGACTGGGACGATGACGGTGCGGGCAACCTTGATGCGCGCGTGTCCGCCTCGTTGCAGCCGGGAACCTATTGCACCCAGATGCGTGCGATCGCAGCCGAACCCGTGACAGATGCGATGGTTGTGCTGATCGGGTATGAGGGGTTGCCGCCCGATCCGGCAGATGAAAAGGCCGACGCCATCGCCGCAACCTGTGCCGATCCCCGACGCAGCCCTGTTCTGGCAGATGCGCTGCGCCCCGGCGAGGCGCCTTCCGCGCAAGGCGCCATCGATCCGGCATCCTCGCTTGGCAGCTTCCGCCTGACGCTTGCGGAACCGGCCACGCTTCAGGTCGATGCAACCAGTGCGAGTTTCGACACCGTTCTGTCCATCTATGACCTGAACGGGGCCCGCCTGTGGGAAAATGACGACCATCCGGATGTGGAAGGCAGCGACAGCCGAATTCGCGAACCCTTCGAGGCTGGCGATTATTGCGTAGTCGTTGAACCCTTCAGCGGCACAGGGGGCGAGTTCAGCATTGCGGTCACCGCCGAGGGGGACGAGGCGCAACCCGAATGATGGCGCGGCAGGCGCGTCAGATCTGCGCCTGCAAGAACCCGCCTTCTGCGATAGAGGTGCAGAGATCTTGCCATTCGCAACCCGCGCACGCAGCCCTGGTTGTCATGGCTGCGAAAGCGGGACGCCACCGGCCGGAATCCAATGGCAGTCGCACGCCCGGCCGCACCGGATGCCCAAGAAGTTTTGCCATATCGGCAGCGGCCTGAGCATCCCGATCCCCCACACTTTCGCCACGGCAATGAGGCGCGGGATCGTGCAGCAGCGGGGCACAAATATCGTCGGGACCCTCCACGATCTCCACCTCCTCCCCCTCTGCCAGACGTTTGGCGATGCATTCCATGTTGGCAACGAAAGCGTGGGAATACCCCTTGCCGATAAAGGTAAGCACGCAAAGAAGATGATGGGGGCGCAGCCGGACGGTCATGCTGCCACCTGCCCCAGCCGCTTCTGCAGGTCAACCCGCGTACGGTCCCCGCACCTGCCGCCTTATCCTGAGGCTTCGCCTGCGGCGCCGATCCGGAACCTGCCCCGACCCCGCTTCATTCTCTAGAATAACAATGCTGCTTCTGACATCCAGCGTGACGATGCGCATGGCGCAGTTTGCGCTGCAGCATGATCCGTATCAGCGTCGCATGATCATCTGGTTTACATTTGCGCTGACGTTTCTGTGCTGGAGGGGCGCGATTTCGTAACCACGAAAGGCACGCCGCAGACCAGCGGCTTTCTGTCTGCCTTTTTGCTCTTGTCCCTCTGCACAGGCTCCACGTGGCTGCGGCGTGCCTAGAATGCTGGCGCTTCTGGGCAGCTTGCCCGCTATGTCGCTGATGACGCAGTGAATATCACTCTGCTGCGCCTTGGCATCCTGTGGCACTTCCTTGACATCGTGTGGATCGGCATTTTCACCATCGTTTACGTCGGAGGCCTTGCATGAGCGAGAAGCACCGCGGACGCCGCAGCTATGTCATCGGCTATGTGCTGTCGTTGATCCTGGCGCTGATGGGATTTCAGCTTTTGCCGCGCCACACCGCTCTTTGGATCGCGGTCGCGGCAGCCCTGATCAAGATCGCCGTGCATCTTCGTTTCTTCCTGTACATCCGGCTGAGGGCCAGACGCGCGAGGATCTGCATCTTATCCTTTTTACCGCGCTGATCATGATCCTGATGTGCGGCGGAACCATCTGGATTTTTCTGATCTGAACCAGCGGATGTGACGTGCCCGCCTGCCGCGCTAGCTCCACTTCAGTGCCACATGAAAAGGACGATCCCATGATTGAAGGCTTCTTCCACGCGCATTTCGTTACCGACAAGGACCAGGGCGACGGCGTCGCCTATCTGGCTAACGGCAAGCTTCACGGCGGAGATTCCGCCATGTTCTATCGCGGAACCTACAGCACCGACGGGGAAAAGTTCGAAGCCGATTTGGAAGTGGGCCGGCATACCGAAGGAACGCCCATCACCTCCATCACCGGCGCCGCACGTGCCCGCCACAAGATCACAGGGCGGATCGAGGGGGACAACCTGGTTTGCGAAGCTGTGACGGACCAGGAACCGGCGGTGAAACTTGACCTGACGCTGACGCCAATCAGCTGACCCCCCTTGGGGCGCGGGCAAGGCGGTGGCGACCCAATCGCCGCCGCACCCGAACCCTGCTCTGTTCGCCACTCGCCGGAGCGCTTCTCTTTCAAATCGTCCACATACGAGGGACGCACTGGGCTTAGGGATCGCGACACGCGCGATCCCTAAGCGGCCGATCTTTTATTGGGAACCGCAAGCCGTTCTGTTTATCTCAGATGCAAGCCCCCTGACCTTCCAACGGCGCAGGGAAGACCGGGGCCGCTTCGACCGCATGCGACAGTTAGAGGTTTCGCAGCGAAACCTCGTCGAAGGCTCCAGGATGCAGATCCTCCCAAAAGGCCTGAATAGCAGCGGCATTTAACGCACTCATCCAGCCGTGCCTTTCGAAATCATCTCGTAGCGCGCCGGTAAGCCGGCCGAGAAAGAGCCTGCGGTCAGCGTCTCGCTGCGTTGGTGTACGCGCGGCCACCAGTTCCTGTATCCGGCGCAGTCGTGATGCGCGGGCAGTCAGTGCCGGTGCCACTGGTGCGATCTCGTTCGAGTAATCACCCTTCAGAGCTGCGGAAAGATAGCGCACAGGATTGCGCACGCCCTCCTGCCCAGCCACGTAATCCAACTTGCCGCCAACATGCGCCTCACCGTGTTCGGCAATCCACTGCCGCGCCAAACGGTCAGACGCGCCAAGCTTGCGCAACCGCTCGTACACCGCCGAGCGGCGAGCCCCTTCCCCGTCATCGAGATCAAGGATGGCAAGCTGCGGGTTCTCCTCGATCCGGAACCGGATGTCGGTAACCGTCCGTCCCATCTTCCGCGTTTCTGGTGTGACGATGATATTCGAGGACCGGTTCACCTCTGCCACCGCCGGCTTGATAATCTTGGCATTCAGATGCTTGAACACCTCGTAATATGCACTGTCAGCCACTCCCATAAGGCGGCGAAAGATATCAAGGCTCCACCACCCGGTGCTTCCTGTACGCACGAAACGATAGCAATTCTCATACAGCGCGAGGGCATGGCCACTGGTGAAACGCCGCTGAATGTTCATGTTGATCAGTGCGAAGACCTTCGGGTCGTGAAGCTTCTCTGCCAGCGCAGGTGAATACGCATATTCGCAGACGCCCCCCTTCAGCTTGGCATAGGACAAGAGGCTGGACACACCCCATTCCTGTTGCCCTCGCTCATCCAGCATATCCCACTCGGCCACCGTCTCTGCCAGTCCTCGCAAAGAGGCTTTCAACGTCTCCATGTCATTGGAGTTATAGCCTATCATCAGGCACAGCGTACGCGCGTCGATACGGTGGACGGGCTGCGACATCAGGGTGTCATACGCATTCAGAAGCAACACGTTAGACAAGCGACGCTGCAGCAATGTCAGCTTGCCGGAGACGTGGATGGCCGCGACGTGTTTCTTCACTGCGCCTCGCCGAAGGGCCCCGGTCAACCGCTCCCTTGGAATATCCTCGAATGGTTTGGTCATCATCCCCCCACGGAAACCCGCCGCCCGAATCGGCAGTACACCCGCTTTAGAGCTCAAGATACGAGTTCAGGTACCTGTCCGCAACAACAGCGCAGGGACCTTCTTTGGTACCCGTTTGCGGTACGGCCATGAGTGGAAGTCGATCACATAGGTATCCGCTTACAGGAAAGTCCATCGGAACCAGCGCGAAGGTTGGGTGCGCAGCAGTCCTAGACAGGCAGAAACACCATTCCACTGCTGGAATTCCCGAGAATCGGCACCCGTACCCCTGCATCTGGACACTGAACTGCCCGTATCAAGGCACCCTTCATCCTGAATTCGGGCACCTATTATCTCGCAATATACTGTTTTCGTTGATCATCCCGTAGCCAAAGACTCTAAATATCTTCTAAAAGATTCTTAACACGCTGGGTGGTTTCGCTGCGAAACCATTTGTTTGTCATTCGTAACTCTGTCATTCCCACCACACCTAGGATGTGCGATAAATCGCCCAACATCGTGGAAAACATCGCACACAAGGAATGAGGATGAGCAACAGAGCCGACTTACCGCCCTATTTCGGAATCGATCCCGCCGCCGCTGCCGCCCGTCTTGCCGAACCCATCGATACCGCCCGATTTGCAAAAGCGGCTGCATTCGCCATGCGCGGCCGCGATGACTTGTCCCGTCGCGGCTACGCCCCGGACGGCAAGAAGCGCCTGCGCAAGTTTTCCACTTGGGAGATTTGTAAATATCTGATCCCGGTGAACGTTGCCCATTTGCGACGCGTGCTCAAGGCCCATCCGGATCTGCCCCAAGGCATCGGTGAAGGAGCGGCCAAACGGTTCACTTTAGAAGAGGTCCTTGTTCTGCGAGAGCACTTCGCCACGGAGGGTGCAGGTTGGCGGGAATACAAGACCTGGCGTCCAGAAGGATTGCCTGCAAAGGTTCTTGCCGTGGCCAACTTCAAGGGCGGTGTCGGCAAAACCTCCACCTGTGCTCACCTTGCCATGTCGGCTGCGCTTGATGGTTACCGCGTGCTGGTCATTGATCTGGACAGCCAAGGCTCCATGACCTCTATCATGGGCGGGAAGGTTGCTGATGAATGGCAGACGGCGTTCCCCCTCCTCGCACGGGATTTCGCACTACATCTGGAGCAAGAGAACCGTATCCGAGCCGCTGCTGGTCAGCAGGAGCTGCCTCTGGACGAAACGCTCAAAGAGGCGCTTCAGGTTTCGCCGCGAAACCTGATCCAGAAAACCCACTGGCCAAATATCGACCTGATCGGCGCGCAACTGAACCTTTACTGGGCCGAATTTCAGATCCCGGTGTGGCGGATGCAGCTAAGGGGTTGGGCACTGTGGGACAGCCTCGGTAACGCTTTGTCCGAGGCCGGTATCTTGGATGAGTATGATATCATCCTTTTGGATACCCCGCCTGCACTTGGGTATCTTACGATCAATGCGCTGGCCGCTGCCGATATCCTTCTGGTTCCGCTGGGTGCATCCTTCCTAGAGTTCGACTCCACCGGTCGGTTCTTCGATATGATCTATTCTACATTCGCCTCGATAGAAGAAGGCGAGAATCGTGCCAGACGAGAGGCTGGCCTGCCGGAGATCGGTTTCCAATGGGATGCTGTTCGCGCCCTCATCACCCGCTTCGACCCTGCACAACAGACGGATCTGGCCAACGTTGTGCAGGCTTACTTCGGCGATTTCATGACCACCTTCAGGCAGGAGATGACTGCCATGGTGGGACAGGCCGGAGAGCAGGTATCCGGCATCTACGAAACCGATTACCGAAATTTCAACCGTGATACCTATGTTCGTGGGCGCGAAACATTTGATCGAACCTGGGCTGAGGTGAAAGAGGTAATCCTTGGTACGTGGTGGCGTGATCTGAAGCTGGCCGAGACAGAGAAGGAGGGATAAGCGCATGGCGAAACGCAGGAAACTTGAGGCACCCACCTCCGAGGATCTGGCGCGCATGGAGGCGGAGTTTCGCCGCGAAACCACCTCGCGCAGCCCTCTGGCGGCGCCGATTGCACAGGTGGCAGCTGACACGGCGCGCGCACACGATCCGCGGAATGCAGAGGTCCGCACAGAAGCTGCACGCGATCGTGCAGAAGCTGCACGCTTGCGCGAGGCGGAAGAACGTGGCCTGGTTCTGAGGGAGCTGCCTTTAGCACGCATCGAAGCGGAAGCGGTTGTTCGTGACCGGATGAGCCTCGACCCCGAGGCAATGAAGGAACTTCAGCTGTCGATCGCTGCGCAGGGGCTGCGCCTGCCGATCGAAGTGTTCGAGTTGCCTGATACAGGGCAGGAGCCGCGATACGGGCTGCTTTCGGGCTACCGTCGCTTGCGGGCCGTACAGAACCTTCGCGGGCTTACGGGGCAGGCGCAGTATGACACAATACGTGCGATTGTGCGCCAGCCTGATGCAATGGGCGGCACCTTCGCCGCGATGGTGGAGGAGAATGAGGTCCGTGCGGGGCTGTCGCATTTTGAACGTGGGCGAATCGCGGTCATTGCAGCGCAGCAGGGGGCTTTTGCGAATGTCGAAGCGGCTGTAGATGCGCTTTTTCCAGTTGCCTCGAAAGGAAAACGGTCCAAGATACGATCCTTCGCACTGATCTTCGAGGAGCTGGGCGATATGCTGTTATTTCCCGATGCGTTGCGGGAAAAGGATGGTCTTCGGTTGGCCGCCGCCTTGCGGGATGGACACGAGGGAACGCTGCGTGTGGCGCTGGCCGAGGCAACGCCGGAGAATGCGCAGAACGAGTGGGAACTGCTGGAAGCAGCGCTTGATAATCTCGGACCCGTTCAGCCGAGACAGGGGCGCGGGGGCCGACCTCGGACCCGCCCACCGGAAGCGGGACGCAAGTCGGCTTTGCCCACAGGTGTGGCCCTCCGGTCAGGGCGGGACAAGGATGGATGGTTCATACGGCTGAAGGGTGACCGCGTGGATGCCGCCTTGGTTGAGGCGGCCCTTTTGGAGTTGGAGCAGCTACTGGGACCGGAACGGTAGGGGCTGCCGCCGCGTGCGTCATGCCGCTTCCGGTGCTGTCGCAAACGCCTAGGGCGAGGCGGACATCACGGTTGGATGAACGCGATAGAGGGTGTAGAAGTGCATATCCTCGTCGCCTACATTCAGACGCCGCGTGGAGAGGTGATCCTCCCCGTGGTTAAGGGGATGCGGCAGTAGAATTTTCTCGTAGCGTGAGCCGAGGAGATTCGAATGAGGAAGACCCGATTTACCGAGCCGCAGATCATGGCGGTGCTGCGCCAGGCCGAGGGCGTCGTCGCTGTGCCGGAGCTGTGTCGCGAGGATGGGATCAGCAGCGCGAGCTTTTACAAATGGCGCGCGAAGTATGGCGGCATGGATGCCTCCATGATGAGCCAGATGAAGGCATTGGAAGACGAGAACCGGCGGCTCAAGCGCATGTTTGCGGACCTCAGCATGCAGGCGGATCTGCTCAAGAAAGCTCTTGGAAAAACGTGACGCGGCCAGCTCAACGCCGCGAGTTGGCCGCGAGGGCGGTGGCGAAGAAGGGGGTCAGCATTGCGCTGGCCTGCCGAACGTTCGGTGTCAGCGAGACCTGCTTTCGCTACAGCCCGAGGCGCTGTGCCGAGAACGAGATCATCGCGGATCTTCTCGAGGGCCTGACCAAGGCGCACCGAACCTGGGGTTTCGGCCTGTGCTTCCTGTATCTGCGTAATGTCCGCGGGCATGTCTGGAACCACAAGCGGGTGCGTCGGATCTACTGCGAGCTGGAATTGAACCTTCGGATCAAGCCAAGGCGGCGGATCAAACGGGATAAGCCGGACGTGCTCGCCGTCCCGCAAGCACCGAACCTAGTGTGGGCGATGGATTTTTTGGCGGATCGTCTGCCGATGGCCGCCAGTTCCGGCTGCTGAACGTTCTGGACGACTTCAATCGTGAGGGTCTGGTATATAAATCGACTTCTCGTTACCCGCAGAACGGGTCGTGCGTTCCCTGAACCAAATCATCGAGTGGCGCGGCAAGCTCATGGCCATCAGGGTCGAAAACGGCCCGGGATACATCAGCGCGACCTTGGCGATCTGGGCAGCAAAGCAGGGTATCGCCCTGAACCACATTCAACCCGGCAAGCCGCAGCAGAACGCCTATGTCGAGCGCTACAACCGCACCGTCCGCCATGAATGGCTGGACCTCTACATCTTTGACACCATCGCGGAGGCACAGAGCATCGCCACAGACTGGCTATGGACTTACAACAACGAGCGACCCAACATGGGCATCGGCGGCATCACACCCGCACAGAAACTGAAGATGGCTGCGGGAATTCTACGCCCAAACCCGTTAAGATGGGGAGGATTACCGAGAGATCATAGCGAAAGTGCGCGGCCAGTGCCTCGTGCCGGTCAGGAGTGGTGGCGACGATCCTCCTGTCCACCCACCGGCGTTGTTCGCGGCAGAGCCGCTTCGAACACCCAAGGTTCCGGGCAGAAAATGCGAGGCCAGTCTTAGGGAAAGCGGCCTTCGCTGCGAGTTCGCCCTCGAACATAGCTTCTGTCTTGATCGCTCGGCCTAAAGCGGGGTTCCTCTCTCGGGGCGCAGTCAGGTAAACGGGTTCTCTGTCCGGCATCCAGTAGGTGCGAAGTCGTCCACATTGCCCGTCACGACCGTTGCATCATGCACCAGCGCGGTGGCGGCGATCATCAGATCGGCGCCATCATGTCCGATACGAGCAGAAAGCTGGCCCCAAAGGCGTGCATCCTCGGCCGTGAAGGGCAGTATGCGGTCAGAAAACAGGGTCAGCGTCCTGTCGAGCCATACTCGCAGATCATGGGCGAATTCCGGATTGCGGGGTTGCTGCAAGCCGATGCCCCGGGCGATCTCTCCAAGAGTGATCACGGAAAGGAACAGCCGGTCCTCGGGCTGGCGGGCCAACCAGGCTGCGATATGGGGTGCTCGCTCGGGCCGCCGCGCGGCCGAGATTACGTTGGTGTCCAGAATGAACATCAGAAGCTGACGTCACGCGGTTTCGTCTTCCCCCGTGGAATTTCGGCGGCAGGAAAAGACAGCAGGTGATTGGCAAAAGCAGGACGCTGCCCTCGTGCATCGGCGATCAGCCGGCGATATTCCTGCGTCGAAAGGACAACGACCGCAGGCTTGCCGCGGCGCGTCACCTCCTGCGGCGTACCGGAAAGGGCCGCATCAACCACAGCACTGAACCGGTTCTTTGCGTCTTGAAGTGTCCACATCTGCCTCACCTGTCTAGCTAGGTGTCTAGATAGGATCGTACAGGATGTCCTTCAATCTGCATAGATCATCTTTCGTGTCATGCCGCCGTCGACTGTTACGGTCTGCCCCGTGATGAAACCTGCCGAGGCGAGATACACTACCGCTTCGGCGATATCGCTGGGACGGCCCACGCGACCGACCGGATGTTGCGCCTGATCTTCGTGCGACAGATCCTGCGCATCCGTGATCCAACCCGGGGCAATCGCATTCACCCGCACCTTCGGCCCAAGTTGAATCGCCAGTGCCTGCGTCAGTCCAATCATGCCACCCTTGGCGGCAGCATAAGCGAAGTCGCCGCCTTCGGCCATCAACGCACGGGTGGAAGCCATCATGATGATGGAGCCGTTCTTTCGCATAAGGGGCAGGGCAGCGCGGGACATCAGGAACGCGCCTGTCAGCTGGCTGGCGATGAGCCCGTTCCAATCCTCAAGCGAGGCTTTTGCCAGTGACAGGTCGATCGGCCCCACCTTGCCGCCATTGTTCACCAGAAGGTCCAACCCGTCCCACTCAAGATCCGCGAAGGCACTCACGACGGAGGCTTCATCCGAGAGGTCGCAGTGAACGTGGCGCCCTTCGGGGCCCTCCTGCAGGTCAAAGCTTGCAACCTCCCACCCTTCATTCAGAAGGTGGCGGCAAATTTCCCGACCGATCAGTCCGGCCCCGCCGGTAACTATGGCACGTTTCATGAGCGTCCTTTCAATAGCCTCTCGCCCGATCAACGCGGAACAGCAGCGGCTCGCCACTCTCGCTGCGACGGATGTTTTCTGCCACGATCTCAGACGCTGAAGAGGGCCGCGACACCGAGGCGATATGTGGTGACACAGTCACCCCGGGATGCGTCCAGTAAGGATGGTCATGCGGCAGTGGTTCCTTCCAAAAGACGTCCAGCGTCGCATGAGCGATCTTCCCAGCATCCAGCGCGGCCAGCAGCGCCTCATCGTCGATCAAGGGGCCCCGTCCGGGATTGATGACAACGGCGCCATCAGCGGGCCATTGAAGGCTTTGCGCATTCAGGATGTTCCGCGTGTCGGGCGTGTCGGGCAGCAACGTGATCACGATGTCCGTATCGAAAAGTGCATCCCGCAATCCCTCCGTGCTATGGAAGGTGGGGAAGGGGGCGGATTTGGGGCTGCGGCTCCACCCGCGCACGTCGAAGTTCAGGACACGGAGCATGTTGGCGCAGGCCATACCAAGCTCTCCCAGTCCCAGCATCGTGACCTTGCGGTGGCGGGCCAGCGGGGGCGCGTCCTGAACCCAGTGGGGCGCAGCGCCGATGTTGCGATCCAGATGCAGGTGATGCCGCAAAACCTGCCCCGTCACCCACTCCACCATCCCTTCGGCCAGCGCAGGATCAACCAGCCGGCACAACGGTTGCGTCAGCGTCGTGTTGCCCACGATCCGGTCCACCCCCGCAAACAGGCTAAGGACGGCCTTCGCCTTCGTGAAGGGCGCAAAGTCCGTCAGGTTGGGATTGGGCGCGTAAACGATATAATCCACCATGGCGGGGTCGGCACTTCGTGTCACCTTGGCCTCGATGCCCGCGGCGGCGATCGCGCGCGGCAGAACCTCTCGATACTGGTCCCAAAGCATGTCGGGGGCGGAAAACAGGACATTCAGGGTCATGGGAAAACCTTCGTTGTGCTTCTTCGACCGTATCGAAGGCGGCGGCGCGGGGCAATTTACGATTGTCGGGCCTGTCACTTCGTCGTTACTAGGCCTGTCCGCAGATTGGAGATTCCCATGCACATCAGGCCCCTCGGCCTTGCCCTGACCACTGCGTTGCTGCCTGTTGCAGCCTTTGCCGAACCCGTCGCGCCCAAGGTCATGGTCATCGCGATGTTCGACGCCGAGGCAAAGCCGTGGCAGCAAAACCTTGATCTGTCCAAGCGTATCGCGGTCCGCGGCCTGCCGGAAAGCGCTGCCGAAGTTGCCTGCAACGCGGACCTTTGCCAGATGACCACGACGATGGGTTATGCCAACGCCGCGGCCTCTACCATGGCGCTGGTGCTTTCGGACGCGTTCGATCTCAGCAACACCTATTTCATCATCGCGGGGATTGCGGGCGTCGATCCCTCGCGGGGCACGCTGGGTTCGGCGGCATGGGCCGATTATGTCGTGGATGCAGGCTTGGTCCATTTTATCGACAACCGCGAAGCGCCCCAGGGGTGGACAAGCCAGATCGTGGAACTGGGGGCAAAGGCGCCGGGTGAAAAACCGGGCTGGAGCGCCGGGACCGAGGTGTACCACCTCAATCCCGCACTGGTGGAAGCAGCGTACACCGCCACGAAGAACGTGGAGCTTGCCGACAGTGAGGATGCCGCCGCGTATCGCGCGATGTACAACCAGGAGGCGGCGAAAGCGGCACCGGGCGTCAGCTTATGTGCCTCGGTTTCCGCAGATACGTACTGGCATGGCGAGATCACGGCCGTGGAAGTGGCGGATCACGTGGCCCTTCTGACCGATGGCGCTGCGAAATACTGCATGAGCCAGATGGAAGACAATGCAACCCTTGCCGCGCTGGAACGTGGCGCGCAAGCCGGCCTTCTGGATTTTGACCGGATTGCTGTTCTGCGCACCGCTTCCAACTTTGATCGTGCACATGAAGGGCAGGGAACGGCAGAATCGCTGGCGACGAAGTCAGGTGGCTTCGGTCCCGCTACCGAAAATGCGTTTCGCGTGGGCAACGCCTTCGCGCAGGAAGTCATTGCCAACTGGGCAGAGTACGAGGGTGGCGTTCCGCGCTGACTCATTTGTCCCCGCGTCGGCCGCGGGATTATCCAGCATTAGGGTCAGGATTCATAACCAGTAATGACGGTTGCGGCGAGCGGGATGGCTGAGAGGAAGACCTTTGGACAGCGGTCATAGCGGGTTGCCACGCGCCTCCAGTCCTTGAGCCTGCCGAACATGATCTCGATGCGGTTGCGGCGTTTGTATCGGCGCTTGTCGTATCTGACGGGTGCCTTGCGTTGCCTTCTACCAGGGATACGGGCGCGTATCCCTTCGTTCTGCACTGCTTCCCGGAACCAATCGGCGTCGTAGCCGAGATCCCCGAGCAGCCAATCGACCTTTGGCAGGCTGCCGAGGAGCGCCCGTGCGCCGGTGTAGTCGCTCACCTGGCCGGCGGTTACGAACAGGTCGATCGGCCGCCCTTGGCTGTCGCAGATGGCATGCAGTTTGGTGTTCATCCCACCCTTGGTTCGACCGATCAGGCGGCCACGCCCCCCTTTTTCGCGGCCATGCTGGTCGCGGTGCGGTGTGCCTTCAGATAGCTCGCATCGATCATCACGGTCTTCCTCTCTCGGTGCTCTGCGGCCAGGCCCCTCATCATCCGTGCGGAGACGCCTTTC
>NZ_ML137221.1:151542-161438 GCF_004015795.1 Falsirhodobacter deserti
CGCTCCATCGCTTCCAACGGCTGTAGAGCGTCTTGTGCGGCCCATAGGCTTTCGGGGCGTCTCGCCAGCGCAACCCGTTGCGGTTGATGAAGATAATCCCGCTCAGCACACGCTTGTCATCAACCCGGGGTTCGCCGTGCGGCTTCGGAAAGAAGGGCTCCAGACGTGCCATCTGTGCGTCGTTCAGCCAGAAAAGATCCTGTCACCGCTCCGTTTTCGAAGCCGTGAATCACGCAGCACTACGGAAAGCAATGCATCCTGACCCTAAGGTCAGTCGCGATGCATTTCCAACCAATAGCTTAGCATATCTTATGCGTCATCTGTCCCTTGCCCTGTCACAGTCTTCGCCCCGGATGGCGACCGAAGCCCCCGCACGGTTCACAGCGGGATGTCGACCCGTTCCCCCTCGAGCGTCCAGTTCATCGGGTCCAGCAGGCGGCCTTCGGCCAAGACCCTGCCATCGCGGCGAAACTCCACCATCCCGTAATCGGCATCCGTGATGCGGAAGGTCCCATCTGTTGCTTCAGACACTTCCAGCGTATGGCGGCGCTCGAAGGATCGCAAATCCTCGGAATGGCCCAAGCGGATTGCCCAGATGCCTTGACGGCCAGCCAGCCGCAACTCGTGTCCTGCCGAGCCGCCCGTCTCCATCAGGTGCAATGGACCCGAGGTCGAGACTGCCATCGCTCCGCTCCCCGAACGCGCCGCAGCACGATGCCCGCTAACGGCCCACTCGTCGAACACGGGGGTCGGGAACCACGCGTGGGTGAAATCGGGCTGCGGCGCTTCGCCGTCGAAGATGACGATGGCAAGGTCGCGATACTGCTGCACGCGCGGCACGCTGGCCGACCCGCCCCAGAAGGACGGACGCCCAAAGCCGGACTGCACGATTTCTCCCGGGAGGTTGATGAACAGGGATGCGGCGGGTTCGCGGCCGATCCGCGCTTGGATCAGCGTTTCCTGATAGCCCCAGTCGTTCCAGCGATAGAGCGCGGCGCTGCCCATGGCAGTTTCGGAGGTTTTGTAGTGATACAGGCGGCAGAAGGCGTTCTCGCCCTGCCAGAACGCCCACTCCTGCGCGGCATCCGTGCGGTCCCAATTTGCGATCACGGCCAGATCGGGCAGTGCCAGACCGTGATCGCGCAGTGCTAGTGCCATCTGCGCAAGGCAATTCACATGTGCCCCGAACTGCCCCTTGCCCCACAGGAGGCGTGCGAGTCCCGTCAGCTCCAGCGTATCGGCCACACACAGAGAGTGTTCGTAGCTGCGCCCTTGCGCCCCCGTGATGACGCCGTGATGGGCGGAATGTGCTACCATCGTCACAAGGCGCGCAATGGCGCGGCCCGCGCGGTCGCGGATGTTAGGGTCATGAGCCAGCGCAAACAGCGCAGTCATGCCCTTCAGGTCGATCGGGAAATAGGTGGCGGAGTTGAACTCCGCCATTTCGGCCGCCTCGAAGTGGTCGAACCACTCAACGAGGCGTTCATAGCCCACGCGGCTTTGCGCCGCCCCGTCTCGCCCCGAGCGGCGGAAGGTGTGTCCTTCCATCAGCCGCCCGGCCAGATAGGCGGAGGTGTGGAACAGCAGCGCGTGGTTCTCGGAGAAATACCACTGCACGTCATTGCCCGGCTCGTCCATCCAGTAGCGGAAGTCGAGGATGGCCGCATCGATGCGGTCCACCAGTTGCGGGTTCAGTCGGTCAACATAGCGGATGCGCGTCCAGAGCAGCGGGACAAGGGCAAAGTCCGCGCAGTCGAAGCACCGCTCGATGCCGGGCAGGGCGGTGGTGATGATGTCCTCGGCCCGCTTCAGCGCGGGACCGTCGCCCACGGCGGCACAGGCCAGCGCGGTTTCCGTGTCCGTTTCGGCGTGGCGCGCGATCCAGAGCAGCGCCTCTTCGATGCGCTCGGCCGACGCGTCGGGGGCGGCGCCGGTGGCGCTGCGCCATGTCACCTCTGCACCAAGACGGGCTTCTGTGGCGAACCCGCCGCACAGGAAGCGCATGTCGAAGTACCGATAATCGGCCGGGAGGTCGCCCGAGGCACAAAGCCGCACCCGATCCGCACCAGCGGGAACGGTCAGCTCCAGACCATCATGATCGTGCGACATGAAGTGGCCCGAAACGCGGATATGGCCGGTGACGTTATGCGGGAAGGGGATGGGCAGCACCAGCCAGATATCCTGCCCGTCATACATCTTGCGATCAAGATGCATGGCGTCGGTGGCAGCCTTGACACTTTGCACCACTTCGGCGGGCGCGGGGAAGGTGTTGCCGGCTTCAGCCTCCGGGCCGCTCAGCCATGTCAGGGCCACGCGGATCACCGCGTCGCGTTCGCACAGATCCTCGAACTGCACCGCGATTTCGTTGTGCCCCTCGCGCAGGGCAGCGTCAAACTCCACCTCCTCCAGCACGTTGCGCTTGGCGGGCGACAGCCATGCCGCCTCCTCGCCGTTGACCAGAACGCGGGCCGCGCCGCAGATGCCGATGCGCAGGCGCGCGGTGCCGGCGGCCCTGGACTCGATTGCGGTGCGGGCCCAACCCCGGATCTTGGTGGCGCGGAACCAGAAGCCCGACAGGTCGAGGAAGGGCGAGCCTGCGGGCAGCAGGTTGCGCGCCGCCGTCCAGTCGGGCGCTTCCGCCGGTTCCAGCGCGATCCCGCGCCGTTCCGCGATATAGGCGGTGCGGCAGGGGTAGGTGTGGGGGATGAAGTTCTTGTCCTTGGTCAGGAAGAAGGTGGAATCCATCTTTCCTTCCATGGGCTGTTCGGGAGCGTCGTATTCCGCCTCATCCAGACGGGTGACTTGCCAGTAGGGGATAGGGGCGCCGGTGGTCAGCATCAGCGAAGCTCCGCGATCGCGACAGGATTTACGTCACCATAAGCCTGGTTTTCACCGGTCATGCCCCAGACGAAAGCATAGGGTCCAGTGCCCGCACCCATATGGATGGACCATGCGGGCGACAGGACGACATCGCTGTTGCCCACGATCAGGTGGCGGGTGTTGTCGGGGCGGCCCATCAGGTGCACGACCCGATCCTCGGCCGACAGGTCGAAATAGCAGTAAGCCTCCATCCGCCGTTCGTGCAGGTGCGGCGGCATCGTGTTCCAGACGGAGCCATGGGCCGGATCGGTGATCCCCATCAGCAGCAGGCAGGAGGGCGCGACCTCTGGGTGGATATACATGGCAAGGTTGCGGACGTTGCATTTTGCGGCATCGCCCAGCGTTAGAACCTTGGATTCGGTTTTGGTGATCAGCCGGGTGGGGACATCCGCGCCCGCCGGGACGGAGTTCATGTAGAAGCGGGCCGGGGCGCGGGCAATGTCGCTGCCGAGGGTGACCGATCGGGTGCCGCGCCCGACATAGAGGACATCGCGGTTGGCGAGAGCATGACGCGTGCCGTCCACCTCGATCCAGCCGGCGCCGCCCAGATTCGCAATGCCCATTTCCCGCGCGTCAAAGAAGAGGGGCGTGCCGACATCTGCGCCGTCGCCGAAGGACAGCGGAGCCTCGGTCGGAACCGCGCCGCCCACGATCATCCGGTCAAAATGCGTGTAGGCGAAGGCGATCGTTCCGGGAATGAACATGCCTTCTACCATAAACGCGTCGCGCAGGGCATCCGTGTTCATCGCGTCGATCTGTTCCGGGCCGGCACCGTAGCGTTGCAGCATGGCCATCTGTGGTCTCCTCTCACACATGCGGAAGGAGTGGAACCCGCATCCCCCGATGCGGAATCCTGGCCGCAGCCTCCTCTCCCCTCGGTCACGATCTTCCATTCAGAAAAAATTCGTGCAATATGTAAATAAATTGCAGCATGAGCGGGATGGTACCATGACGGGCAGCGGGCGCACACGGATCAGCGACATCGCGAACCGCTTGGGGATTTCCACCGCCACCGTATCGCGCGCGCTGAGCGGGAACGGCTATGTGCGCGACAATCTGGCCAACCGCATCCGCGCCACGGCGATCGAGATGAACTATGCCCTGCCCGGAAACGTATCGGGCAAGCGGGCGCTGCTTGTCGCGTCGCAGGAGGCGATGATCGACTTCCAGCGCAACCAGTTCACCACCTACGTTCTGGAAGGCCTGCGGGAGAGGGCAGCAAGCCAGGACATCACGCTGGACACCCACATCTTTCGTGCGGAGCTGGGGATCGAGGCGCTGCGCGAGGCGGCTATGGCCGAGGATGTGGTGGGCCTGATGCTGGTGACGCTGGACGATGCGACGCTGAACCTGGTGCGGGCGCTGGAAGTGCCGACGGTGCTGGTGAACGGGGATGATCCCGAGATGTGGCTCAGTTCCGTGACACCCTGCAACCGGTCTGCGGCCATGCTGGCCACGCGGCACCTGATGCGTCTGGGACACCGGCGCATCCTGTTCCTGAACCGCCCCGGCCGCCGGACCATCCGGCGCAGGCTGGAAGGCTGGCAGGACGCCTTGGGCGAGGCCTGCGATCCGGCGCTGGTGGTCGATGTGGATGACTGGACCGCCGAGGCCGCACAGACACGGATGGAGGCCGTCCTGCGGGACGGGCCGGACTTCACCGCCGTTGTGGCGGCGGGTGACGTGTTGGCGACGGGAGCGATCGTGGCCGTGCAGGCTGCGGGATTGTCCGTGCCCGGCGATGTCTCCGTTGTGGGTATCGACGGGCTGCCGCAGGGGCAATATATGTCCCCCGCGCTCACCTCGGTCCGCATCCCAATGGAAGCGGTCGGGGCTCTGTCATTGGACCTACTGGTGGAAACGGCACGGCTGCGCCGCGCGCGCGTCAGTCTTCCTGCCCGGCGCATCGAACTTGCTTGTGAGATCGTCCACCGCGCCAGCGCGGGGCCGGCCCCTTAACGCGCCAGCCATCCGCCATCAACGTTCAGCACCGCACCCGAGACATAATCCGAGGCCGGAGCCGCCAGATAAACGGCGGTTTCGGCGATGTCCTCGGGTCGGCCCCAACGGCCGGGCGGGATGCGGTCCAAGATGGCCTTCGACCGCTCGGGATCCTCGCGCAGCGCTTCGATATTGTTGGTTGCAATGTAGCCCGACGCGATGGCGTTCACGTTGATGCCCTTGGCCGCCCATTTATTGGCCAGAAGTTTCGTCACCCCGCGACGCCATGCTTGGACGCCGTATAGGAGGGTACGCGGATGCCGCCCTGAAACGACAGCAGCGAGGCAATGTTGAAGATCTTACCCCTGCCGCCTTGCGCCATGACTGCGCGCGCGAAGGCTTGGCAGGTGAAGAACACGGCCCTTAGGTTCACGTCCATCACGTCCATCACGTCCATCACGGCGTCCCAGTCGGCTTCCGAGAAATCGACCGAGTCCTCGCGCCGGATGATGCTGGCGTTGTTGAACAGGAGGTCGTAGCCCGCGCCGTCGAAGGTGCCGGTGGCAGCCATCGGATCCGCAAAATCCAGTGTGATCTAGCGAGCTGTGCCGCCGATGAGGGCCACTGTGTCGTCGCAGGTGCGGCGCCCTGCACAGGTCACGTCCGCCCCGGCGCGAGCCAGCGCCACCGCGATCGCTTGGCCGATGCCGGTATTGGCGCTGGTGACCAGCGCGCGCCGACCGTTGAGGGAAAACGCGTTCATAATGTTCCTTTCACATCAGTCCAAGCCAGCGCGGCAGGGCCAGCGTCAGCGCGGGAACATAGGTGACCAGCGCCAGTGCCGCGACCGTGGCAAAGAAGAAGGGCAGCAGCGGGCGGATCACCTGCTCGATCCTGAGCCCCGATACGGCGCAGCCGACGAAGAGAACGGTGCCGACCGGCGGCGTCAGCGATCCGACGCCGAGGTTGAAGATCATCATGATACCGAGATGCACCGGGTCCATGCCGACTTCCGTTGCGATCGGCAGGAAAATTGGCGTGAAGATCAGAACGGCGGGCGTCAGGTCCATGAAGAAGCCGATGATCAGAAGGCTGATGTTCATGATCAGCAGCACAATCAGCGGATTCTCGAAGGACAAGATCGCGTCGGCGATGATATCCGGGATGCCAGCGATGGTCATGACATAGGACATAACCCCTGAAGCTGCGATCAGAAATAGGATGGAGCAGCTGGTCACGGCTGACGAGGCGAGCGCCTCAAGGTACTCCCGCGGTGTTGCCATACGGTAGATCAGCGACAGCACGAAAGAATACAGTACCGCGACGGCCGCCCCCTCGGTCGCGGTGAACGCACCGATGGCGATGCCACCGATCACCACAACCATCATCAGAAGCGCGGGCAGGGCGGCCAGCGTCGTTTGCGCCTTCTGCGAAAGGGTTGTCCGCGCCTCTGATTTGTAGCCGCGACGGTGGGCGATGACGGCGACGACCAGCATCACCGACAGCCCCATCAGGATGCCGGGGATGTAGCCGCCCATGAACAGGGCAGACACGGAGGTGCCGCCCGAGACCAGCGAGAACAGGATCAGCGGCCCCGAGGGCGGGATCAGGATGCCCGTCGGTGCCGAGGCGATGTTGACGGCTGTGGAGAAGCGGGGATCATACCCCTCCTTGCGTTGCAGCGGCGCCATGGTGCCGCCGACCGCCGCCGCCGCCGCGATGGACGAGCCCGAGATGGCCCCGAACAGCATGTTCGCGATGACGTTCGTGTGGGCCAGAGATCCGGGAAGCCGCGCACCAAGAAGTTTCGCCAGATTGATTAGGCGGATCGCGATGCCGCCCTTGTTCATGATGTTGCCCGCCAGCACGAAGAACGGAATCGCCAGCAGGGTGAAGCTGTCGATCCCCGAGAACATCTTCTGCGCGCCGATGAAGTTGATCACGTCGGCGGGAAGATAGACGAGGCCCACGAGGATGGACGACACTCCTATCGCGACAGAGATGGGCGTGCCGAGCGTCAGCAGCCCGAAGAACAGCACGAAAAGGACGATCGTCGCACCGACCGGATCCAGCATGTAGTCGATGAGCATGTCCATCTCAGCCGGTCTCCTCGGGAACGTAGATCGGACTCATCCTGCCGGTCAGGATCAGGAGGATGTTCATCAGCACCAGTGCGATGATGAGAACGGCCGCCACCGGCACCGCCAGATAGACGTAGCCGATTGGCACCTGCATGATGGGGGAAAGTTGCGACATCGCCTGTGTGCTGGCCTGCCACCCGCCCAGCAGCATAGTATAGGCGGCAAAGGCGATGGAGATCAGGCCATTCAGCACGGCAAGGCCCTTCTGCACCCATCCCGAAGTCATATGCATCATGAATTCCAGCGACAGGTGCCGCTGCGCCCCGAAGCAATAGGCAGTGCCGAGAAGGGCCATCCAGATCATGGTGAAGCGCAGGGTCTCCTCAGTGTAGATGGCCGGCGTTGCCAGAATGTAACGGGTGAAGACCTGCCACAGCATCAGGCACACCATACCCGTGAGCAGCAAGGAGATCACTGCCAGAAGCGCGCGCTCCAGGATCGTCTTTAGCATGAGCATGTCCGGCCTCCTCCTCCGAGGTCGATCGCGCAGCACCGCTCCCCCGGTGGCTGCATTAGGCCGAAGGGTGGGTTGTGAACACCGCTTCTGCAACATGAAAATTAATTTCATCAGCAGATTGAAGCTGCAAAAAACTTTCAGGTAGAAATCTCGTTGCATGCCCCTCATTATTTTCCGTGATTGGCGCGCGAATGGCGCAGGCGCCCCGGGGAGGGGGCGAGACATCAATCGGGAGGATCTGACATGACGTTTCGCAACATGACTCTAGCTCTTACGGCTGCCGTCGCTTTGGTGGCGGGCACTGCCGACGCCAAGACGCGGCTGCGTCTGGCCAATGCTCTGTCCGAGGACCATCCGACCAGCACGGCCCTGAAGCAATTCGCTGAGGAGGTCGAGGAAAAGACCGATGGAGAAGTTTCGATCCGGCTGTTCCTGAATGGTGTTCTGGGATCCGAACGCGAGGTGCTCGAGCAGCTTCAACAGGGCGCGGTGGACATCACCCGCGTCAGCGCCGGCGAACTGGAGAATTTCGATCCGATCTTCAAGGCCTTCACGCTTCCCTATATCTTCAAGGGCGAGGACCATTTCTATCGGGTCATGGAAGGCCCCATCGCGGACGAAGTGTATGAGGCGACTGCCGACAGCGGCTTTCGCGGCCTGACCTTCTTCGACAGTGGCGCGCGGTCCTTCTACACCAAGTCGACACCGAT
This sequence comes from Falsirhodobacter deserti, assembly GCF_004015795.1. Lineage (GTDB taxonomy): Bacteria > Pseudomonadota > Alphaproteobacteria > Rhodobacterales > Rhodobacteraceae > Falsirhodobacter > Falsirhodobacter deserti. Next base: position 159,672 of record NZ_ML137221.1, read on the forward strand.
CAACATGCCGGACGATCTGCGAGGATTGAAGATCCGAGTCCTGAACTCCAACAGTTCCATCCGCATGGTGGAGATGATGGGCGGCACACCGACGCCCATGGCCTACGGCGAAATCTATACTGCACTGCAGCAGGGCGTGATCGACGGTGCCGAGAACAACATCACCGCCCTGACCATCGGTCGGCATGGGGAGGTGGCGAAGTTCTATTCCCAAGATGAACACCTGCGCATTCCGGACTTCCTCGTCATCTCAGATGCCGCTTGGGGAAGGCTGACAGATGAGCAGAAGGTGGTCGTGAAGGACGCGGCCGTTCACGCGACCCAGTCGTTCCGCGAACTGTGGAATCACGCCATCAGCGATGCCACCGCAGAAGCGCAGGAGATGGGCGTAACCATCGTCACCCCCGACCAGGCGCCGTTCCGGGAGAAGGTCATGCCGCTTCTGGATGGATACCGAGCTGATCCGGCCTTCGGCGACACGCTGAACCGTATCCTCGCCACCGAATAAGACACAGGAACGAGACTCCCGATGACACATGAGACCACCGCCCTGCCGGACCAGATCCGGCAGCAGATCTCTCGCATCGTGACCGGCCTGCGCAACCTGCGCGACGAGGGGCGGTTCTCGGAGCCGAACCTCGACGGCACGGCTGGCGACTATGTCAGTTTCGACAGCTGGGAATGGCCGCAGGGCGTGGGGCTTTACGGGATCGCTCAGCTTTGGCTCCAGACCGGTGACGAGGAGGCGCGCGCCACGCTTGAGGCATGGTATGACAAGCAGTTCGCCCGCGGCCTGCCGGCGCAGAACGTCAACACCACCGCGCCGATGCTGGCCCTGTCGCTGTTGTGGTCGGAAACGCGGGATCCAAGGTGGGAGCCTGCGTTGAAGGATTGGGCCGATCGGCTGGTGGCCACCGCGCCGCGCACCGCATCGGGCGGTTTCCAGCACGACGTGTCCGACAAGGTGAACGAGGGCGAGCTGTGGGACGACACGCTTTTCATGCTCGCGCTGTTCCTTGCCAGCTATGGTCAATCCGCCGGCCGCGACGATCTGGTGCAGGAGGCGGTATTCCAATTCCTCATCCACACGCATTATCTGGCAGAGCGGGAAACAGGCCTATGGTTCCACGGCTGGACCTTTGACGGCAACCACAACTTCGCCCGCGCCCGCTGGGCCCGCGGCAACAGCTGGATTTCAGCAGGGGTACTTGATCTTCTGGATCTCGCCGATCTGCGTGAGGGGGATCGCCGCTTCCTGCTGTGGATCGTGCGCTCGCAGCTGGAGACACTGCTGACCTATCAGTGCGAGAGCGGCGCCTGGCGCACGCTGGTTGATGACCAGACCTCCTACGAGGAGATTTCGGCCACGGCGGCTATTGGCTATGCGCTGCTGAAGGGCCATCGTCTTGGCCTCGGCGACAACCGCTGGCGCGACGGAGGGCTGAAGGCGTTGGAGGCGGTGATGTGCAACATCGACGACAATGGAGTGGTGCAGCAGGTGTCATACGGCACGCGTATGGGGCATGATCTGCAATTCTATCGCGACATTCCGATCCAGCCGACCGGTTATGGGCAGTCCATGGCGCTTATGTGCCTGGTGGAAGGGTTGAACCACATTGTCCTCTGAGCTGCGTTCAGGACTGTGGCAAAGCGCCTCGGCCACTGTCGCCAGAACCGAGAACCGGATTGACGTGTCCGCCGGCATGCCCGCGAGGCCGCTGCGGTTCCTAGGGTCAGGATGCATTGCTTTCCGTAGTGCTGCGTGAT
>NZ_ML137222.1:0-14854 GCF_004015795.1 Falsirhodobacter deserti
CACCCTCTTCTGGTCGTCAGGATGAATGGCCTTCAGCCATCCGTCACCAAGGGCGTCCTCATCTCCCAGCCCTGTCAGCGCAAGCCACATCTTGTTGCAGAAGATGCCGGCGCCGCTAGCGTCACTCATCCAGATCATCACGGGCGCGCCATCCGCCATCATCCTGAAGCGCGCCTCGCTCTCCCGCAGCGCTATCTCGGCCCGCCGGCTCTCGGTGATGTCCATTGCGGTCGCGACAAGAAAGGGTTCCGGGCCGGTCGGTCCAGGAAGCCAAACCCGGCGCTTGCGGGTTCTCAGAAGCTGTACGCAGCCATTGGCCGACGTCAGTTCCTCTTCAACGTCGCGTTCCTCGCCGGTCGTCAGAACATGTTGATCGTCCGCACGGAAGCCCCGTGCCTGCTCCTCGGGAACGAAATCGGGGTCTGTCCGCCCCAGCACCTCATCGCGGCCGCGCCCCAAAAGTGCACACATCGCGTCGTTCATCAGGATGATGCGGGAGTGTCTGTCCTTCACCACAAGCGGTTCAGGTACGCCATTTATCAGGCTTTCCAAAATCTCGAAGGGAATGTCAGCTGATGAAGCTTCGCGCCCGGCAGATTGAGTTTGTGCAGTATCCTCGGCTGCTGGAGAAGGCCCAAGCCGGTCAGGACAATCGGCTGTCATGTTGCTGGCCATTCCCTCTTGTTCTTTCTGACATGGGCGCTCGATTTGGTGTCTACTGTCACAAGTACTTGGCCCCGATGTCAACTTGGGCGGGCCCGACGCCCGCTCATCCGGAGGTCTATAGATGCGGAAGCCGCAAAACTACTTGTCTCTGAAGACTGGCCACATGGCCAGCGCGCTCCAGTGATCTTTCGCGGGTTGTTTCCTCCAGTAGCGACTGGAACCCACCCCAGGCTGCCCTGCCTACTGTTTTCGGTTCCCCGGAAGCTGGACTTTCCGGCCTTGGTCATGGCGGCGGGCTCGTAACGCCGACGGGAAAGTGCAGTGCGCTTGGGGCCGCGTATCCTTTTCAGTGTCGACGCCAATCTTCCAGCTTTTCTGGCGCAACCGCAAGGTGCATGAACCGGTGTGCGCTCAGGCATTGCTGCCGCTGTCGCGACGGTAGCCATACCGCGTCCCGCCGATCGCACGGATCCGCAGCGTCGACTGTGCCGCATCGGTGCAGCGGGATGTGTAGTGGCAGCTCGAACAGTCAAACCACAGCACCCCACACGCCCTGCGGATCGAGACCGCGCCGATCTGTGAACATCCCGCGAACCAGTGCGCAGCAGCCGGCTAAGGTCAGCGCGTGATAGGCAAGGCATCCGCCATTGCGCCGAAAGGCAGCCACGCAGCGTAAAGGGCAATCTCATGATAAACATCACCATTCACCAGGCCGCCCTTGGCTGGGGGCCAGCGTAACGCGGCAGGAAATCCATGCGACGGCAAGTTGTGTGACAAGCGTCACACGGGCTGCATATGCGTGTCAGTATACTGTTGTATGTCAACAGCACTGCCATTACTCGGGGACAACAGGCGGCGTGCCGATATGTCGCAGTCACCGTTCAGGGACGTGCCGCCAGGACAGTCGAAGGAGATTTCAAGATGATACCTCAGCTCGGCGGACTGTTGTCCGCGCTGCTGGGCGCCGCGATCCTGTATTATGGGGGCCACCTTGCCCTTGCGGGAGGCAGCGTCTTTTACGTGATCATGGCCCTCGGGCTTCTCGCCTCAGGCTTCCAGCTGATGCGGCGCCGGCAAAGCGGGCTCTGGATCTATGCGCTGACGCTCGCCTTGTCGTTCATCTGGACGCTCTATGAAGTGGGGTTCGACAAGTGGCAGTGGATCCCGCGCGGGGCGCTGATCGTGTTCCTCGGGCTGCTGCTCGCCCTTCCCTTCGTGGTGAACAAGCTGCGCGATGCCCCTGAGAAACGCTGGTCGCTCAGCCTGTCGAACGGTCCCCTCTTCCTGCGTGCCGTTGTGGCGATCATCGCCGTGCTGGGCGCCGCGGCTTGGTTCGTCGATCCGGTGCAGAAGCAGGGAGAGCTGACGCCCGTGGCTGATGCCGCAGATGCCACCGTCGACCCCAGCGGCGTGCCATATCCCGCCGATGACTGGGTCGCCTATGGCGGCACGAACCTGGGCCAGCGTTATTCCGCCCTGAGCGACATCAACACCGGCAACGTCAAGAACCTCAAGGTCGCGTGGGAACATCACACGGGCGATCTGCGCAAGGCCGACGAGGATTCGGGCGAATACACCTTTGAGGCGACGCCGATCAAGGTGAACGGCCTGCTCTATTTCTGCACGCCGCACAACATCGTGCAGGCCCTGCGCCCCGAGACGGGGGAGCTTGTCTGGTCCTATGACCCGCAGATGGCGCGCGATCCGCAATATCAGCACCAGACCTGCCGCGGCGTGTCTTACAACGACTCCACGGGCTATACCGCGCCGATGGGCGGCGATCCGATCCAGGAGCAGGCGGTGGCCGCCGCCGTGGCCGAATGCCCGCGCCGCATCATCGCCGCTTCGGTTGATGCACGGCTTTACGCCATGAACGCCGATACGGGCGCGCTCTGCACCACCTTCGGCGACAACGGCTTCGTCGACCTCAAGGCGCAGATGCCGAACCTGAAGCGCGCGACCTACCAGCAAACCTCGGCCCCGCTGGTGACGGCCGACCTGATCGTGCTGGGCAGCGCCATCGCCGACAACTACTACGAGAACAACCCTTCGGGCGTGATCCGCGCATTCGACGTGCGCACGGGCTCCATCGTGTGGAAGTTCGATGCGGGCGCTCCCGACGACACGACCCCGCTGGCCCCTGGCGAAGAATACGTCGCGAACTCTGCAGTGGCCTGGACGCAGTTCTCGGCCGACGAGGGGCTGGGGCTGGTTTACATCCCGTTCGGCAACCGCTCCCCGGACCAGGTCGGCATCACCCGCTCGGCCGAGGACGAGGATCTGGTCGACGCGCTGGCAGCCCTTGATCTGGCGACGGGCCAGATGGTCTGGCGGTTCCAGACCACGCGGCATGACCTGTGGGACCGCGACCTTCCCTCGCAGCCGGTGCTGATCACGCTGCCGCGCGAGGGGGAGATGGTTCCCTCGATCCTCGTGCCCACGAAGGTCGGAAACATCTGGGTGCTCGACCGCCGCACGGGTGAACCGGTTCTTCCCGTATCCGAAATGGAAGTCTCCACCGAGACGGACATCCCGAACGAGGATCTGTCGCCGACCCAGCCGATGTCGTCCGTGAACTTCACGCCGGCACCCCTGACCGAGGCGGACATGTGGGGCACCACCCCCTTCGACCAGATCCAGTGCCGCCTCGCCTTCCGGTCGAACCGCTATGACGGCAACCCGTTCACGCCGCCCACCACCACCGGATCCATCGTGTGGCCGGGCAACATCGGCGTGTTCAACTGGGGCTCCATCGCCGTCGATCCGGTCAACCACTGGATGATCGCGACACCGCAATATCTCGGCTATACCTACAAGCTGTTCCCCCGCCCCGAAGGCGAGCTGGACAAGCGCATGTTCTCGGCCGGCGGCGCGGGCGGTGAATCGCGCCCGGGGAACGAGAACCTTGGCGGACCCTATGCGGTGCAGATCAAGCACATGCGCTCGGCTCTGGGCGTTCCGTGCAACACCCCGCCATGGGGCGTGCGCGTCGGCGTGAACCTTGCCGATGGCACGACCGCTTGGAAATATCGCAACGGCACCGTGGCGGGCCAGAAGATCGCGGGCATCAAGTTCCCGATCCCGTTCGAGATGGGGATGCTGGCCCATGGCGGCACGCTGACCACGGCGGGCGGCGTCGCCTTCACGGGTGCCGCGCTTGACGACATCATCCGCGGCTATGACATGCGGACGGGCGAGACGCTGTGGCAGACGGCCCTTCCCGCAGGCGGTCAGGCGACGCCGATGACCTATCGCGGCGAGGACGGCAAACAGTATGTCGTCATCGCGGCGGGCGGGCACGGCTCACTCGGCACCACGCCGGGGGACTCGGTTATCGCCTACACACTGGAATGACCTTGGGGCGGCGCGGACACCGCGCCGCCTTCACATTGCGGCGGCGCGAAGATCGTCCGAAAGTGTGGCCAGCCGCGTATAGAAGGCAGGGTCGCGGCGCCGCCCTCCCCCGACACCCGAAAGACGCGGCGTGATCGTCCTCATGCTCCGGTCGGACGCCATCAGGAGGATCCGGTCGCCAAGCACCAGCGCCTCCTCGACCGAGTGGGTCACCACGATGAAGGCCCCGCCCGCCTGCCGCAGCAGTTCATCCTGCATCCGTTCGCGCGACAGCGGGTCGAGTGTGAACCGGCATGCAAAAAGGACCCCGTATTGGGGTGATCGGCTTCCAAAAGGGACCCCCCTGATGCGGTGGTCCATCGTGCTTCCGAGGCAAATCGGGAGCGGCTTTTGGGATGTTGGTTGTGGAGACGATCGCGAAGATCCGGCGTTGGCATTTTCAGGATGGCAAGCCAATCAAGGAGATCTGCCGCGAGTTGGGCGTGTCGCGGAAGACGGTCCGGAAGGTAATCCGCTCCGGGGCCACCGAGTTCAGCTACGAGCGCACCGTGCAGCCCCAGCCGAAGATCGGGCCGTGGCGCGATGAACTTGACCGCCTGCTCGTCGAGAATGCCCGTCGTCCGAAGCGTGAGCGTCTGACCCGCATCCGGATCTTCGAGGAGCTCCGGGCCCTGGGCTACGAAGGCGGCTATGATGCTGTCCGGCGCTACGCCGCGAGCTGGTCGCAATCGGAGGCCGAGGCCTCCGCCGCAGCCTACGTGCCGCTCAGCTTCGATCCCGGGGAAGCCTTCCAGTTCGACTGGAGCCACGAGGTCGCGATCATCGACGGGGTGACCACCACGATCAAGGTGGCCCACGTCCGGCTGTGCCACAGCAGGATGGTCTTCGTCCGAGCCTATCCCCGCGAGACCCGGGAGATGGTGTTCGACGCCCACGACAAGGCGTTCGCCTTCTTCGGCGGCACCTGCACACGGGGCATCTACGACAACATGAAGACCGCGGTGGACACGATCTTCGTCGGTAAGAACCGGGCCTACAACCGCCGGTTCCAGCAGATGAGCGGGCACTACCTCTTCGAACCAGTCGCCTGCACCCCGGCCTCCGGCTGGGAGAAGGGCCAGGTCGAGAACCAGGTCGGGGTGATCCGGCGGCGGTTCTTCGTGCCCAGGCCGAAGTTCAGGAGCTATGCCGAACTCAACGCCTGGCTTCAGGACCGCTGCATCGCCTGGGCAAAGGCCAATCCCCATACCGAGATCCGGGACAAGACTACCTGGGAGGTCTTCGAGGCCGAGCGTCCGCGCCTGGTGCCCTATGTCGGCCCTTTCGACGGCTTCCATGCCGTGCCCGCCTCGGTCTCCAAGACCTGCCTCGTGCGGTTCGACCGTAACCGCTACTCGGTGGACGCCCGCGCCGTCGGGCGCCCGGTCGAGATCCGCGCCTACGCTGATCGGGTCGAGTTCTGGCAGGATGGTCAGGTGGTCGGCAGACATGCCCGCGCCTTCGGACGGGATCATGCCGTCTACGACCCGCTGCACTACCTCCCTGTGCTTGCGCGCAAGCCCGGCGCACTACGGAACGGGGCACCGTTCAAGGACTGGGATTTGCCGCCCGCCATGCGCCGTGTCCGGCGGAAACTGGAACGGATCCCGGGCGGGGATCGCCAGATGGTCGAGATTCTCGCCGCCTTGCTGAGCGACGGTACGGACGCCGTCGAAGCTGCCTGCACCGAAGCGCTCGGCGAAGGTGTCCATTCCGCCGATGTCATTCTCAACATCCTCGCCCGCCGCCGCGAACCCAAGCCGCCCGCACCGATCGCCACCCCGGAAGCGCTGAAGCTGGCCCACGAACCCGTCGCCGACTGCGCCCGATACGATACCCTCAGGAGCACCGACCATGCAAAGATCGCAGATCCTCGACACGATGGGCCAACTCAAGCTCTACGGCATGAAGGCTGCCTATGACGAGATCCTCACCACTGCGGTGAAGCGCCAGCACGAACCCCAACGGGTGATCGGTGACCTGCTCCAGGCCGAGATCAGCGAGAAGCGGGCCCGCTCAATCAGGTATCAGATGACGGTGGCGAAGCTGCCGCTGGCCAAGGAGATTGACGAGTTCCAGTTCGAGGGCACGCCGGTCAACGAGACCTTGGTCCGGGACCTCACCTCAGGCGACTTCCTCGAGCAGCAGCGCAACGTGGTGCTGATCGGCGGCACCGGAACCGGCAAGACCCATCTCGCCGTCAGCATCGTCCGCGCCTGTATCCGCAACGGCGCCCGTGGCCGCTTCTTCAATGTCGTCGACCTCGTCAACAAGCTCGATGCCGAGGCCCGCGATGATCGACAAGGCCACACCGCCGACATCCTCGGTCGGCTCGACTTCCTCGTCCTCGATGAACTCGGCTACCTTCCTTTTGCCCAGACCGGCGGCCAGCTCCTGTTCCACCTCGTCAGTCGCCTCTACGAGCGAACCTCGATCATCGTGACCACCAATCTCGCCTTCGGGGAATGGCCCGCCGTCTTCGGCGACGCAAAGATGACAACCGCACTGCTCGATCGTATCACCCACCATTGCGACATCGTCGAGACCGGCAACGAAAGCTGGCGCTTCAAGACCCGTGCGTGACACCCGGTGACCCGCTGGCCCGACACGGCTGCGCGATATGGAAGCTACGCCGCATCGGGCCAGCTACCACACCCCAATGGGGTCCCTTTTGCACGCCGATAGGGGGTTCCTTTTGGAGGCCGATTGACATCCTGCCTATCCGCCACAACAAGGCCAAGGCTGAACATGGTGGAAACGGCGCTGCCGCTTAGCCCGAATAGCCCCGCACACCGAAGGTGAGCACGGACCAGAACGTTGGCGTGATGGACAAGGCGAGCGTGGCAAAGAGGAAACCTCCCAAGGCCACCCCAATCAGCGGAAACGGCGCAGTGCCTTCACCAAGCCGTCGCCCGAACGTCCGGTTGCAGCCGAACCCGGCCACAATGATCTCCGCGTGCTACGGGAAGGCAACCGCCAAGGTTGGAAAGATGCCGCTCTCAAGGATCGTCAGCGTCAGCAGATACAGGTTTCAGCGAAAAGCGCGCGAGCATCACGAATCTTGGCGATCATGCGCGGCACATCCGAAACCGGCAGATTAACCAGCCGCCGCACTGGATGTGGTGGCGCAAGCACGGCCTGTTCTGTACAAACCTGAAGATTCGGGCACCAACGAAAGCGGGACTCCCCTTTATATGAGCGGTTTAAGACAAACCTCGTATGCATCCGCATGCGAACAGACTTCGTGGCCGCCCTTCTTGCAAGGTGGCGGCGAAGCCGGAACGCTTCTGCGCGCGTGCCTTCAAACGCCGCTTCCGCTTGGTTCGCCAGCCGACTGGCCGGTGGCGCTCCAGACCTTGGTTGGCGTCATGCTCAACTCAAGCCAGCCGATGTTCGTTGTTTGGGGGGCGCAGGAAACGCTTCTGTATAACGACGCGTACAGTGCAATCCTTGCGGACAAGCATCCGGCGGCGATGGGGCAAAACTTTCTGGATGTCTGGCAGGAGATCAGGGACGATCTTCTGCCGAACGTCGAACAGGCCTATCGCGGTGAGCCTGTGCAGATGGACGATATCGAGCTTTGGATGGAACGCAGAGGGTTTCGTGAGGAGACCCATTTCGCGTTTTCATATACGCCCGTGCGAGGAGAAACGGGCACGATCGACGGCTTCTTTTGCGCCTGCCAGGAGATTACGGGACAGGTTAACGCGGAACGTAAGCTACGTGAAAGCGAGGCACGTGCCAGGGCGGATGCGGATCGGGTGCGGCTCGCTCTCGCGGCGGGCGCGATCATCGGAACCTGGTTCTGGGATCTCCCCTCCGACAGCTTCACGGTCGATGAGCCGTTCGCCAAGGTTTTTGGGACGGACCCCAACCTGGGCCGCAGCGGCCTCAGCCTTGAGCAGGTGATCGCGACCGTCCATCCGGATGACAGGCAAGGATTGATCACCGCGATCGAGGCCGCGATCGAGCGGGGTGGCCCTTACGTCCACCAATACCGCGTAAGCCGCGGGGATGGCGAATATCACTGGATCGAGGCGAACGGGCGCGTCGACAAGGGAGCGGACGGGACATCATTAAGCTTTCCCGGCGTCTTGCTTGACATAGAGGAACGCCGCCGCACGGAAACCGCCCTCCACACCAGCGAGGAGTTTACCCGCCGCGTCCTTGCAAGTTCGGGCGACTGTATCGAGGTTCTTGATCTTGAAGGCCGGCTTGAGTTCATGTCGGAAGGCGGAATGTGCGCCATGGAGGTGGATGACTTTCAGTTGGTCCGCGGCGCTTTTTGGCCAGAGCTGTGGAAGGGCGCAGAAAAGGACAGTGCCCTCACTGCCGTGGAAGAGGCAAAGCGTGGCGTTACCGGGCGTTTTCAGGGCTTTTCCCCCACTTTCAAGGGAAGCGCACGCTGGTGGGACGTGGTTGTCACCCCGATGAACGACGCCGAGGGGCGGCCCGAGAAGGTCCTTTGTGTTTCGCGTGATATCACCAGCACGATGCATGCGCAGACTGCGCTGCGGGAAACATCCAGAAGGCTCGACGCCATTCTGAACAACACGCGCGAAGCCGTGTTTCTGATCGATCACCAACAGCACTGCGTTTATGCCAATGCGGCAGCCGAAAAACTGACCGGCTATCGCGCCGAGCAGTTGCAGGGGCGCCCGCTGCACGACGTGATTCACCACAAGAAGCCTGACGGATCGCATTATCCGATCGAGGAGTGTCCCATCGACCGGGCCTTCCCGACGCGAGCCCAGATGAGCGGCGAGGAGTTGTTCATCGCGCCGGACGGTTCTTTCTACCCCGTGGGCTTCACGGCAAGCCCGCTGCTGGACGATGAGGGCCGCCCGATTGGTACCGTGATCGAAGCGCGTAACATCTCCGAGGAGAAAGCCCGGGAGGAGGCGCTGCAGGAGCAGAAGCGTATTCTGGAAACCCTGAACCGCACGGGCGCGGCTGTCGCGGCCGAACTTGATCTGGGACGTGTCGTACAGACTGTGACCGATGCGGGGGTTGCGCTGGCTGGTGCGCAGTTCGGGGCCTTCTTCTACACCTTGCATGATGACGCCGGTGAAGCGCTCATGCTTTATGCGTTGTCCGGTGCCGACCAGGCCCAGTTCGAAAGCTTCGGGTTGCCGCGTGCGACGGCAGTGTTCCAGCCGACCTTCGATGGCGCCGGGATCGTGCGATCGGACGACATCCTTAACGACCCCCGCTACGGCAAGAACACGCCGCATCACGGCATGCCGCAGGGGCACCTTCCGGTCCGCAGCTACCTTGCCGTGCCCGTTACATCCCGCTCTGGCGAGGTTATCGGCGGGCTGTTCTTCGGCCATCCTGAACCAGGCCGGTTCACCGAACACCACGAGCAATTGATGCTTGGCATCGCGGGTCAGGCGGCAATCGCCGTGGACAATGCGCGCCTTTACCGCGATGCCCAACTGGAAATCAAGCAGAGACGCAGGGCCGAAGAGCAGCAGCAATTGCTGATCAACGAGCTTAATCACCGCGTAAAGAACACGCTGGCGATCGTGCAAAGTCTGGCCCAGCAGTCGTTCAGGGGTGAAGTGTCGTCGGATTCGGCGCTGGTAACCTTCCGTGCGCGGCTGAGTGCACTTGCCGCGGCACATAACCTCCTCACCCGGCGGCACTGGGAAAAAGCCCACCTGTCGGAGATCCTGTCGAGCTCCGTCCGGGCAACGGCAGGAGCGGCCTCGGCGCAGGTGACGTTCGAGGGGCCGGAAGTGGTCGTTCAGCCCCAGACCGCTGTTTCGCTGGCCATGGCGGTCCACGAACTCAGCACGAACGCCATCAAGTACGGCGCCCTGTCCAGCGATGCGGGAACGATCACGGTGACCTGGAAGGTCAGCAAGGACAGCGACCGGCCCCGCCTTCGACTGGATTGGAAGGAAAAGGGCGGACCGGCCGTGATCGGTCCAACACGCAAGGGGTTCGGAACACGCATGATCGAGCGGGGGCTTGCTGCCGAACTGCAAGGCAAAGTTGTCCTTGAATTCCCATCCGATGGCCTTCATTGCGTAATCGACGCACCACTCCCGAAGGTTTAAGATGACGGACAGACCCTCAGTCCTGATATTGGAAGATGAGCCGCTCATCGCATTCGCGCTCGAGGACATGCTTCTTGAACTTGGCTCGAAGGACGTGCGGCTTGCAACCACCATCGCGGAGGCCCTTCGCCTTCTTGACACCCACACACCGGATTTCGCAGTTCTTGATGTCAACATCAGGGGCGAGCGAAGCTACGGCGTAGCGGATGAGCTGAGCAGGCGCGGAGTGCCTTTCATCTTCGCAACCGGGTACGGAGACGCCGAGCATCCCGAGGTGCTGAAGACAGTGCCAACCTTGTCCAAACCCTACGGCCCTGACGATCTGAAATCGGCATTCGCAGCTGCCACAGGCGCGGTTGATAAGTGTGACACGTCGTAGCGGCCGGACGTCAGAGGGATCCTGAGCTACAGGGGGCGTCCTGCGATCGAAGAACATGCTTTTCCAGAAGAGGGCCTCCTGGTTCCTCACCCGGTCCCGCCGGCATCTGTCCGATGAAGCCCCGCGCGCCGACTTGACCCCGATGGAGGCCTCCCCATCGGCGCGAAGAACAGAGCGCTCCTTGCCGATGAACCCATATATACATGGTTTGATGTTCAGTCGTCAGGATGGTGTTTCCGCTTTAAGCGGTGGAAGCTAACCGGCCAAAAGATCCGATGGTTGAAACCGCGCTTCGTAGAACTGTTTTACCCGCTGCGGCGCGGCAGGTTCAGGTGCCCGCTGCATCAGAAAAACTCACATACCGGCGGAAACTCGGAACCATGTTCAAAGAAGCGCGTTGATAGGCGCTGACGGGTGAGGCAAGTGGTTAGCGATTGTGCGCTGGACAATTGTTCAGCGCAATTTTCATGTGGCCTCACCCGTTGCGTCCCGTTCAGGATCAAGCATCTGCCTGTCGCGCTCCACCCCGACAGGGGAGAGCGCGTTCTGATGTGCTCGTTGATCCGCGCCCTGCCCTGCCCCCGGACTTCCCCCTTCGAAGCGTTCGCCCAGTTGTCTGAGAACAAGGTCCCGCCGCTCTGCCTTGGATATCCGATCAATGGCGGCGTGTCGCATCACCAACCCACCCCGCAACCTCTGACAGATGCGCCCGCGGAACCAAGGCAACACCCGCAAAATGCGTGCCGGACGGTCAGCTTTGCCTTGTGCGAACTCCGGCTGCGGCCCTTAACTGCCGCTGGCGGTTGATATTCCGGCAGATACCGCTATAAGTCCCTCATGTTCGTTGACCTCATCATGGACGGTCCTTCTTGGATCGTCACTGACGGAACGACGCGGGAATCAGTATGACATCCGCAGTCTCATGGCGCGCCGCCTGGCGCGGCCCCTTTTTGTTGCGCGCTGCTTGCCGTCAGGGCACGGCAGCCTGCGCTTCTAAAGGTCACGACATCATCTCCGCTGACAACCATTGCTGCAACGACATGAAAGGTCCTTTCGGAACGTATGCATGACTGAATTGAAGCCTCCCTTTACCGACCTAGAGATCCAGACAGCCGATACAGGCTTTTACCAAGGATATTCCCTTCCAATCGCGCTGACTGCAAAGATCGTTTTCGCACTGCTGACCGTCTGGGCCTTGCTTCGACCCGGCAGTGCCGATGCGATCCTGTCGCTCGTGAACGCTGAAATCCTCGGTGTGTTCAACTTCTTCTATATCGTCGCCGTGGGCGTGTTCGCATGGTTCCTGCTGATCGTGGCAGTGATCCCGTCCTCGGGGCGGCGCAAGCTCGGCAAGGAAGATGAAAAGCCCGAATTTTCCACCTTTTCCTGGTTCGCGATGATGTTCGGCGCGGGTCTGGGCGTGGGCCTGATGGTTTATGCCACGGCCGAGCCGATGAACAACTGGGGCCAGAACCCCGACGTCATCAACGGCAGTGCGGCAGCCTATTCGGCCGACGCCGTTCAATCCGCCTATCGCTATACCTTCATGCATTACGGGCTGCACGCCTGGGGCATCTATGTCGTGACGGGGCTTTGCCTTGCTTACTATGCCTATACGCGTGACATGCCGCTGACGATCCGCACCGCGCTGACCCCGCTGTTCGGTCGGCATCTGAACGGTTCGTTCGGCCATATCGTCGATATTCTGGGCGTGGTCGCCACGATCCTTGGCATTGCCGTCACGATCGGGTTTGGCATCAGCCAGCTTGTGAATGGCTTTTACTCGATCACCGGGATGGAGTGGATGATGCGGCCGGGTCAGGATGGCGGCCCCCCAATGCCGTCGGCGGTCGGGCTGATCGTGGCACTGGTGGTGGTAATGCTTCTGTCGACGCTGTCGGCCGTATCGGGCGTGGGGCGCGGCGTAAAGTACCTGTCAAACGTGAACCTCGTGTTGTCGACACTGCTGCTGCTGGTTTTCGTGGTGTTCGGCTCGTTCGCTTTCGCCATGACGACCTATGGCCAGGCCCTTACCGATTACCTCCTGCACTTCCCCGCGCTGTCGGTTCAGGCCTTCTCCACAAGCACCGAAGCGGGTGAATGGCAGACCGGCGCCACGACCTTCTATTGGGCATGGTGGATTGCGTTCTCGCCCTTCGTGGGTCTGTTCCTCGCGCGCATCTCGCGTGGGCGGACGATCCGGGAATTCGTGATCGGCGCGGTCGTGATGCCGTCGCTGGTGTCCTTTGCCTGGATGGCGATCCTCGGCGGTACCTCGGTGGATCTGGAACTGTCGGGCGTGGCACAAGGCGCGATCATCGATGCCTCCTCGACCAACAAGCTTTTCGCGACGCTTCAGCTGATCGTGGGAGAGCAGCTTTACAGCATCGTCGCCGTTATGTGCGCCGTGCTGATCCTGACCTTCCTTGTCACCTCGGCTGACTCGGGGCTTCTGGTGATCAACACGATCATGGCCGGCGGCGAGGAGGACACGGACTCGCGCCACCGGATCGTGTGGGGCGTGCTGCTTACCGCCGTCATCGGGGCGCTGATCGTCGCGGGTGGCGGCGGCCTGGTTGTCCTGCAGAACGCGATGATCATCGGCGCCCTGCCCTTCGCCTTCGTGATGGTGGTGATGTGCGTGTCGCTTGCCAAGGCACTCTACCGCGACCATTACCGCGATAGGTGGGCCGAGGCGAACGGCGTCGGGGCTACATCCTAAGCGAACCAGCCTGCAGGGCAGATCACTCAAGCGCAGGAACGGCGGGTTGCTCGCCGTTCCTTTTCTTTATCAGGCGGACGCTCGCAGAACCTTGCCCGCTGTTTGGCCCGCATCCTTGCATGCCAAGACCAGCACCTTCGAAAAGGCAGTGGTGCGTGGTCCGATTGTTCGCTGAACCCTGGCAAGAGCCGCTGCGCCAATGGGGACAAAGGGAACCTCGGCGGGGAGGAGCAACCTGTCATCAGCGACTACGGTCATCAAGATGTCTTGCCTGACGCTGGCTTGAGCCAATCGCCATAATCAACATCCGTGCCGTACCCCCCATGTTGTCGATGAGTTGCCGCAGGCGTTCCGATCCCTATCGGTTGGCACGCAAATCCTGATCGGCCAGCCTGTTTGATATGAAGACGATCATCTTGTCATCAAAAGAGCCGGTGCATTCCAGATGCGAAATTGCCTGCCCTACCCCGCCGCCAAGGGTGGCGGCCATGGCCTTAGGCGAAGAACGGTTCTTCGTCGGAATCAAAGCAACATAGCGTTTCTTGATGTTCACCCAGCTGCCGGAAAGCAGCAGGAGAATGCTATACAGTATAGCTAAGCGTCCAAACACCTTTGATGTAAGCTTCTTGATACTGACCTGCCCCCGTTGGTCCCTCGGTCATACTGAGAGTCTGCCGGTTCGAGATTGATAGTCGGCGGGTGGTTTCAGGGCAAGCGCGCCGGGCGCGGAGCCATCAGGTAGCTCAAGCGTCCCGCGCGCTTCGAAGGGCGTCAGGTTGCCGAGCGAAGAATGCGGCCTGACGGCGTTGCAGTCGTAGCGCCAAAGGGCGATCTTGCGGCGGGCATCATCCAGGTTGTCGAAGATCTCCTCGTTCAACAACTCGTCGGGCAGGCTGCCGTTAAAGCTTTCGATGAAGGCGTTCTGCTGGGGCTTGCCGGGATCGATGTAGTGCCAAGCAATGTCGTTCTGCTCGGCCCACTTCACGATGGCCCTGCTGGTGAACTCCGTGCCGTAGCATGTTGGGAATGATCGGCCGTTGAAGGTTATGGCCGCTTGCGCAGCCTCCAAAATGCGCAGCAGGCGGCCATAACCGGCGCTCAGGTCTCTATGGTGGTTTTGCGAACCACACCACAGAGGAGACCGGCCATGGCCAAGGTTAAGCATACTCTGGATGCCCGCGTTCTGGTAGGCATCGACATTTCCAAACACCGGCACGAGGTGCTGATTGCTACGCCCGGCAAGTCGCGCCGCCGCCGGATGACTGTCTTGAACACCGCCGATGATTATCGTCGTCTTATCGCGGCTTTGATAGAATACGGTCTGCCTGTCACCGTCGGTTTCGAGGCGACAGGCAACTATCACCGGGCGCTGATGTTCGCCCTCGGGGCCGCGGGGTTCGAGCTGAAGCTCGTGTCTTCCGTCGCTCTCGCCCGCACGCGGGAAGCGCTGCACAACAGCTGGGACAAGAACGATCCCAAGGATGCGCAGGTCATCCTGCGTATGCTGGAGATCGGTGCGGTGCAAGTCTTTCACGACCCGTTGGTTGCTGGCACATGCGACATTCAGGAACTATCGAAGACCTACGAGATGGTTGCGCGGTCGAAGACCGAACTGTGGCATCGTCTCCT
>NZ_ML137222.1:14864-106094 GCF_004015795.1 Falsirhodobacter deserti
CACCGCCGATGATTATCGTCGTCTCATCGCGGCTTTGATAGAATACGGTCTGCCTGTCACCGTCGGTTTCGAGGCGACAGGCAACTATCACCGGGCGCTGATGTTCGCCCTCGGGGCCGCGGGGTTCGAGCTGAAGCTCGTGTCTTCCGTCGCTCTCGCCCGCACGCGGGAAGCGCTGCACAACAGCTGGGACAAGAACGATCCCAAGGATGCGCAGGTCATCCTGCGTATGCTGGAGATCGGTGCGGTGCAAGTCTTTCACGACCCGTTGGTTGCTGGCACATGCGACATTCAGGAACTATCGAAGACCTACGAGATGGTTGCGCGGTCGAAGACCGAACTGTGGCATCGTCTCCTGACCCATTACCTGCCCCTGTATTTTCCAGAGGCGGACCGGTTCCACCGCAGTTCTCGTGGTGACTGGTTTTTGGCGTTCCTTGAGGCTTTTCCGTCTCCCTACATGATCACCGCCATGGACAAGGATGCTTTCATAGAGGCTGCCTGGCCGGTAATTGGTCGCCGCGTTGGCAAGGCGGCGCTTCTAGCGGATATCTACGAGACGTCAAAGACTTCCGTGGGTCTGCCTGTCGCTCCAGATTCAGATGCAATCCGGATGTTCCGCCTCGTTCTAGCGCAAGGACGCAGCCTTGTTCAGCAGCGCAACGCCATCGAGGATCGTGCGGCAGAGCTGCTGGCCGACCATCCAGATTATCAGCTGCTGCGCACGATACCCGGGATCGGGCCTGTCAATGCGCTGGCTGTTCTGGCCGAAGCCGGTGATCTGCGCCGCTTTCGTCATCACCGCCAGTTTCTGAAGTTCTGCGGTATGGACCTCGCGACCGTGCAATCCGGCGTATTCCGCGGACGAAGCAAAATCTCGAAGTATGGCAATGCCCGCCTGCGTCGCACACTCTGGCTGGCCAGTCAGGCCGCCGTGCTGAAGCCCGCCAACAGCTTCCGCGACAAGTTCGAGCGCTACATAGCGCAGGATCGCCACAATCCCGATCTGCGCCGCAAAGCCTATACTGCCATCGCTGCGAAGATGGCACGCACCATTCACGCCGTGATCAAATCCGGCGAACCCTATCGTCCCTTCTTCGAGGGGACGAGCCCAGGCGGAAGGACCCCTCTCTGTAGAGCCGTGGAGGCAGCCTCCTGACCTCGTAGATAATGTTCGGGCCTTCCGCTTGGGATTTAGGATCTCGTCTTAAGGACGGTGAGGGCGGCATCGTGGCCGACCCTGTATTTGATATGGAAGAGACCACTTCTTGACGGCGGAGCCCGCCTGGGCAACTATTCAAAAGGCATCCGGTCGCTCGGATGCCCCGTGATCTGATGCTCAAAACGGCAAATCGCTCCCGGCATAGGACGTTGTCGCTGACGATGCAGGCCGGCTCGCCATGGATCCTGACCAGCGCATTCAACTCTCGGGCCACCCTCGCGCCCGGGATGCTGGTGTCTTCGACCAGGCACAGGTTCTCGCGGCAGCAATCGTCGATCACCGTCAGGATCCGGAACCTGCGCGGGGCTCCGAACGTGTCCGCCACGAAGTCCAGCCACCAGCGCTGGTTCGGCATCAGGGCCGCCGGCATCGGCCTGCACGCTTGCGGCCCCGTCGCTGTTCGACCGAAAGTCCTTCCTCGCGATAGAGCCGATACAGGTTCTTCTGGTTCATCAGCATGCCCTTACGCTCCAGCAGCAGACCGATCTGCCGATAGCCGAACCAGCGGCGCACAGCCGCGATCTCGCGCATGGCCTTGCGGATCTCCGGATTGTCGGGCGGATGCTGCGCGTCGCACCGTCCTCGGATCGACACCGACCAGAACGCAGGTCCGACGTCGCGAGATGTCATGATCCCGCATCGCCCTGAGCACCGCCTCCCGCCGCACCTTCGGTGTCGTCAGGGCTTTCCCGGAAGATCCTTGAGCATGATGTTGTCGAGCATAGCATCCGCCAGCAGGCGTTTCAGCCTGCCGTTCTCGTCCTCCAGTGCCTTCAGCCTTTGCGCATCGGACATATCCATGCCGCCATACTTGGCCTTCAGCTTGTAGAACGTCGCCCGGCTGAGCCCATGACCCCGGCACACCTCCGCCGTCGCCATCCGGGCTTCCTACTCCTTGTAGCATTCCGATGATCTGCGCCTCGGTGAAGCGGCTTTTCCTCATGTCGTCTGCTCCTTCGTGATGAAGCAAGCTCTACATCAAACCGAGGGACCTTCCGGGGGGCAGGTCAATACCACCTGCTGAATGGAAAGCATCCTCTCGCCGCTTTCAGTAGAGACCAAGGGCTGATTGCGACCGGGCACAGCGTGGAGCCGACCCGGAACGTCACGTTGTCGGGCGGGTTGAGGGTGCAAGGCTCCTGGTCAAAACGGGTGCAAATGCCGCTTTACGCCAGAAGTTTGTTGTGGGTGCCGATTTTGGCGACCCGCGCCCTAGTTCAGAACGAGGACCGGGTCCATATGCGAGATAGTGTGCAATGACAAAGACCGTCTTACCCGCCGTGTCTGAGACCGGGGATGGATCGGCGACCACGGTTGAATGCGGTGACATCCTGCAGGGATACAAGAAGCAGATCCGGTGATCTGCAGGAAACCTGCAGCGACGCGCTACACGCTTCGTACATCTGGCAACACGCCTAAAGTGGTAGGAGGACCGTTGATCCGGATGCTAAGCTAGTGTTTGCGTGCTGCATGTCCAAGGCTGGCTGCGGAAGTTGGATGTGCCTCAAGAGGGGATGAAGTTCTATCTCCTAAAGACGACTTACGTCTCGGGGGACCATCTTCTGGTTTGTTCGCTGGTCGATGCCCTCATCATGCAGATATGTATTGAGGCTCGGGCGACCGTCTGCTGCGGAGGTAGTTAAGACTTTCTCGGCTACACCTTCCAGCTCTGGAAGGTGACGGGCGCAGCGCGCCGAAGCCGCTACACGCATTCATTCACAAATGGATAGCATTTGGTGTTGGCGGCTCTACCACTCGGGCAGGTTGCGATCCTACTAGGTGATACGTCGAATTGACTATCCATTTGTTGTCCGTTCGCCAAAGCCCCGCGATAGTTAGATTCGCATGAAAGGCGTTTCTGGTACTCGCCCATTGCTCCAGATCATTTACGATGAGGCGGGGTTGACAGCTGTCAACTTTCAGCCAGCTTGCGCTCCCCTGAGAAGCGCCTTGATCATCGGTTCGGTTCTGAAGCTGCCGATCGAGGCCTTCTTCACAAGACTTCTCAGGTAAGCTCCGGGGCAAGATATGTGCTCGAATCTTTGGAGGATGCACAAGACCGTAATGGCTGCGTCAGTTACTCCCATATAGCGTTTTGCATCCCGCCAAACGTTCGAAGCGATTCCCATCATCGGGTAAACCCTGTCTGCCGTAGCAACCAGCCTAGGCCAATCGGTTATCGGAGCTGGTGCGTAGTCGCTACTATTGGAACATGCAGACAGAACAGCGGCCAGATCATGGCATTCATCCGTTTCTACGTACTGTTCAGATTCAGATGGAGTTTTGTTTGAATCCTGTATGTGCCGCTCATTTTGGCTGTCATTGGCGCTCAGGATCTCTGCTTGCGGCTGAGGGGGCAGCACCTTCGTCGCGAGAGTCGCCACGTCATGTGCTAACGCCTTAACCTCGTCCAGTGACAGCTTCCGGCGAAGGCGGCGATGCAGGTCCGCGGCTTCAGCGGTGGCACCACGCAGCTGCGAAATATCGCGAAGGTGAAGGATGATTGTCTCGCGCATCTGCTTCAATTCTGCGGCCTCGCGATGTGCGGCTTCTGCGGCTTCAGTGATCTCGTTTGCGCGGGCCAAAAGCGGGCGCAGGTCGAAGCCGAAGGCGCGGCAGATACTGCCAGTCGCGTCCCGGCGGGCGAAGCGTTTTCCATTGGGGCTGTCGTGGCGCATGATCAGGCCGGCACTGACCAGCGCCGCAATATGCCGACGCAACGTGCTTTCCGGCATCCCGTGCAACCGCTCAGACAGGCGGGCATTGGAGGGGAAGACGATTGTCGGTTCATCCACCGACAGGTCGCGGGGCGGGTGGAATGAGACCAGCGCCTGCAGAACCGCCAAATCTCGATCGCTGACACCAAAGGCGCGGCGCGCCGCTGCAAGCGCGTTCAGCAAAGACCACTTGTCAATGGGTGTGGCAGGGCAGGGCGCCTCGGCCAGTGCGCGGTGTGCTGCGGCATCGGTCTGCATCTGGCCAGCAGAAACCGTCCGCCGCCCGAAGGGCGTCGTGGAAATGTGCTTCATTCGCGTTCACGAGGATGCAAATTTCAGGCCGTCCGGACTGACGGGTGTTGACAGCTGTCAACTTCTGGCGTTACGTACGAGTGCTTAGATCGACGAAACGGCCTCTCGGGATGTCATGTCCTGGGGGGCTTTTCTTTTGCTTTCCCTTTTCGTGCCTCCTTGTTGTTGCCGTTTATTCGTCACGACTGGCAAGCCAGTCATGGTGAATTGCTTCCATATTCGCCACGAGCCAGTCATCGAAGCCGGCAGCGGTGTCTCGGGCGATGGTGAGTGTCGTCGATCTTGCGCTGCGGCTGACTTGGCCCAGTGGACCGTTCGCGCCGGGCAGGACCTGTCGTGCCGGTGGCTTGGATGCGGCGGTAACATTGGCCAAGACAGCCTCGAACCGCGCGTCCGAGGTGTTCCCAACTGCCGCAGCGACAAGCGCTCCCACGTTGCGGCTGGCAATGCGGCTTGTCAATTTCATCCAACGGTCGCGGCCGATGCCAGGCGCCGCGCCGATCGCTGTCAGCAGGGCAGGGGGGACGGCATCGGCGATGGTTAACATCCGCGAAATCAATGTCTTGTCGATTTGAAGGGCGTCGCAGATCACCTTGCGGTCGTATCCGCTGTCGCGCATGTGCCGCGCGAAATTCGCCTTCTCGATGAACGACAGATCCTTGCGGGCGGTGTTTTCCTGCCCTTGTGCGATCACAAGGTCACGGTCGTTCAGATGGCGGACCATCGCCTTCACCGGCCGGCCAAGCAGCTTCATCGCGGCCACGCGGCGGCGGCCATAAACGATTTCGTATCGGCCTTCACTGTTAGGCGAATGGCGCAACAGGACCGGAACCTGCTGCCCGTATTCCCGCATGGATTCGGCCAGAAGCGCGATGCCCTCGGGATCGTCATCCAGACGGTCGCGCAGGCCTGCATGGTCGATCATGTCGGAAGGCACCTCGATCACCGAACGGTTGCGCAGATCAGCGATGGACTGGCTGACGGCGCCGATCGCACCCTTCGTTGCGCGGGGCTGTGCCGAAGGGACGGGTGCGCCTGGCGAAGGGGAAAGCAGCCCTTTCAGAAGATCTTTCCGCGCCATTATGCCACCCCTTTCCGGCCCCAGGCCTGCTGGATCAGCGCTCCGATCTCACCGTTCACTGCGTTCAGGCTTTCGATCGCGCGTTCATAGGTGGAGCGGGTAAACTGGTTCCGTTCCACCTCATAGAGCGTTTGCTTTGTGATGCCAGCATCCGAAATGGCGGTGGATTTCAGAACCGGATGGTTCAGCACGTGTTCCCCGAACATCGAACGCATGAAGCTGACCATCTGGTTCTGCGGCCCGTCGCCCGGTTCATATCGGGTCACGACATAGCGCAACCAGTCATAGCTCATGTTGCCACCCGCCTCGGCCACGACACCAAGAAGATTGGACGTCATCAGCAGGAACTGACACATGGACATCACGTCCAGCATCTGCGGATGAACGGTAACAAGAACCGCCGTGGCGGCAGAAAGTGCGGACATCGTCAGAAACCCCAGCTGTGGTGGGCAATCGATCACGACGACGTCGTAATCATCCTGCACCTCTGCCAGCTTGTCGCCCACGCGGGTAAAGAAGAACTGAGCGTTCCGTTCGGACAGGGCCCGGGGGGTTTCATGCTCGAACTCCATGAGGTCGAGGTTGCCGGGAATGATGTCGAGCCCGGGGAAGTAGCTTTGCCGGATCACGTCCCGCAGGGGCACCGGATCATCATAGCGGATCGCGTCGTAAAGCGTGCCGCCGTCGATCAGGTCGAATTCGGGCTGGAATCCGTGCAGGGCCGAAAAACTGGCCTGCGGGTCAAGATCCACCGCCAGAACACGGTATCCGTCCAGCGCCAGTTTCTGCGCAAGATGCGCTGCGGTCGTCGTTTTGCCCGACCCGCCTTTGAAGTTGATGACAGTGATGACCTGAAGATGGTCGCCATCGCGCCGCCCCGGCAGATAGGTGCCGGGAGTCTTCGTGCCCTTTTCCAGAAGATGGCGCAGATCCTGCACATCCTGAAGGCTGTAATACCGGCGTCCGCCGGCACGCGTTTCGGGCGAGGGGCCGCGACCATCCAGATGCAGCTTGCGCAGATAGGCGTCCTTGATGCCCAGAAGATCAGCCACCTCGCCACTGGTGAACTTGCGCACGTTCTTGGTGGCATTGGGTGGAAAAAGCTGTTCACGATGGGCCTGAAGCCGCTCGGAAAGCCGCTGTGCGTGTTCACCCACGAGAACGTCGATCCGTTCCTGCCGCCTCATTCAACCCTCATGTCCAAGCCGTGTGTTACGGTTCTAGTCGTTTTATATGATTCTTGGCGTAAATGAGTGGACTGGAATCGAGATTCGGGCAAGACGTTTTTCACGAAGCGGTTATCAGCCCGGTGACTTCTTGCGATATGGCAAAGATTGCCATACATTATGGCCAGCTGAAGGGGATCTGCCATGTCCACGATGAACGTTTCACTTCCCGAACCGATGAAAGCCTGGGTTGAGTCGCGCGCCCGCACGGGTCGATTCTCCAACTCCAGTGATTATGTGCGCGACCTGATTCGGCGGGACCAATTGCGCCAGGCGGCACTGGCCGAGGTGCAGGCAGCGCTGACAGACGGGTTGCAGAGCGGCCCTGCAACGCCGTTCGATCTGTCGTCCTTCCTGTCCGAGCGCCGTGGCTGATTATCTTCTGACGCCGAAAGGCCATGCCGATCTGGCCCAGATCTGGGCGGAAAGCGCGGATCGCTGGGGGCAGGCACAGGCCGACACTTATGTCACGGCGCTGACGGGAACGTTCGCGCTGATCGCGGACTTCCCCTCCATGGCGCCTTTGCGGCGGGAGTTTACACCCCCGCTGCGCATCCACCCGCACGGGTCGCACCTGATCCTTTATGTGGGCGCCGATCCGATCACCATCGTTCGCGTGCTTCACGGGCGGCAGGATCTTCTGGCTGCCCTTGACGGCTAGGCACGTCCCGGCGCGCTGGCGCTGCCTTCCGCCCGCTGCCGGCGTGAATGCGGGCCAAGCAGCGCAACAGCCATGGCATCTGCCGTCCTGATCGCACCTGCGATGCCGCGGGCCGTCAGGTCACGGTGGACAGAGTGGATCACGTTGGTGGGTCGCATCGCCTCCTCGCCCACACGCAGCAGGTCACTATCCGACACTTCTGACAGTCCAAGATCGGCCAGCCGGACGGGAAGGCCGATGGTGTGGCAGAAGCGGGCAGCCTCCTCGAACTCGGCCGAAGGGCGGTTCTCCAGCACCAGCAGGCACAGCACGCCGAAGGCCACCTTTTCACCATGGAAGAAGTGATGGGTGGGTTCCAGGATCGTCAGGGCGTCGTGAATTCCATGTGCGCCCGAAACCCCGCAATTTTCGAACCCCAGACCAGAAAGAAGGGTGTTCGCCTCGATCACATTCTCCACCGCATCGGTAAGGCAGCCCGCCTTGGCGGCAAGATACGCGGCAAGCCCGTCGCGCATCAGCACATCGTGACAGCTGCGCGCAATGGCGGCACCGGCAGCCGTAACCGCATAGCCATCGGCGATGTAGTTCTTCGACCGGCTTTCGAAGTTCGACCGCGCCTCGTACCAGGTGGAAAGGGCGTCGCCCATTCCGGCAGCAAGAAAGCGGACGGGCGCGCGCAGGATCACGTCGCTGTCCACCAGCACCATGTCCGGATTGCGATAGCACCGTTCCACCCGGTCATAAACGCCTTCCGCAGAATAGATCACACCGATGGAACTTGTGGGGCTGTCGGTTGAGGCGATGGTGGGAACGGTGAGGATCCGGGCGCCGGCATCGCGCGCAGCGATCTTTCCGGTGTCCAGCGTCTTGCCGCCGCCCACGCCGATCACCGTCGCACACCCCTTCGCCAATCCGGCACAGCGTGCGACCTCGTCCTCGGTGGATTCGCCGCCGAAGACCGTGGCCACCGTTTCCACGCCATGCGCGGCAAGAGAGGCGCGCAGCGCGTCGCCATAGGTCCGCTCCACGAAAGCATCCATCAGCAAAAGCGCCTTCGGGCCAAGCCCGGCCGCATAAAGCCCGACATCCGCCAAAACCCCCGGCCCCTGAACATAACGGAGAGGCCCGCCGTATCCGCGTTGTGTCATATCGTTTTTCCTTCAGCGCAGCGTCAGGCCGCCGTCGATGGTGATGATTTCGCCCGTGGTGAAGCTTGCCGCATCCGAGGCGAGGTAGACTGTCGCGCCCACAAGTTCGTCCGTCCCGCCGATGCGGTTCTGAACCGCGCCCTTGGCCCAGTGGTTCGCCACCACATCGGGATGTTCGCGCAGCACCTCGTCCGTCAGTTCTGTTCGGATATAGCCGGGGGCGATGGCATTGACGCGGATGTTGTGTTCGGCCCATTCGGTGGCCAGCGCCTTGGTCAGCATGTGCACGCCTGCCTTCGACACGTTGTAGGCCGCGTGGCGGAACGGCCAGTTCACGATCCGCCCCGACATCGACCCGACCGAGATGATGGAGCCCCCCTTCTGCGCGATCATCTGCCGCCCCGCCGCGCGTGACATCAGGAATACCCCGTCAAGGTTCACGGCCATGGTGCGGCGCCAGTCTTCCAGCGGCGTGTCTTCGGCAGGGGAGGGCAGGACGATGCCCGCATTGTTGATCAGGATGTCAACGCGGCCGAACGCGGCCACCGTTTCCGCCACAAGCCGGTCGGCATCAGCCTCCACCGAAACATCGGCCTGGACGGCAAGGGCACGCCCGCCGGCCGCCTCGATCGCGGCCACCACGCGGGCCGCGCGGTCGGCGGCGGACTGATAGTTCACGATCACGGCCGCGCCGCGCGCGGCAAGCCCCTTTGCCAGCGTTTCGCCGATCCCCCGCGATGCGCCGGTGACAATGGCCACGCGGCCCGAAAGGTCGAAGATGTCTTTGGTCATATGCATGGGTCCCGTAAGTCAGGCGGCAGCGCTGAGGGTGTTGCCAAGGAGGTGTTCGGCCACCCGCACGGCCTGCGCCACGATGGTCAGCGACGGGTTGAAACCGGTGGAGGACGGCAGGAACGAGGCGTCCACGACATAAAGGTTGTCGACGTCCCAGACCTTGCAGAACGGGTCCAGAACCGAGGTGGCCGGATCGCGCCCGAAGACGGCGGTGCCGCATTGGTGCATGGACACGGTGATGTCCATGCGCTGCGTGATGATCAGCGGATACCCGACGGAGCGCATGATCTGGCCCCATTTGCGAACCAGCTCGTTATGCGCCTTTTCGTTGTTGGGAGTGTACTGGATGCGGACGGTGCCATCCGGGTCCAGCAGGACGCGGTTGTTCCGGTCGGGCAGATCCTCGGACATGATCCACCAGTCGACGGAGCGCTTGGCGAACAGGTTCATCATCCATTCCGGGATGATCTTCATGTTTGCCGTCAGCATCCCGCCCTGAAGCTTGCCCAATCCCTGCACATTGCCCAGCGGATAGGGGCGGTGGTTATTGGCAAGATAGAAATCGTTGACGGCCATCGACTTCTGGAAGGTCACGCCATTCTTGCGGAACGGGTGCACGGCCATCATCGCGGTGTTGTTGTGGGCCATGTAGTTGCGGCCCAGAAGGTCCGAACTGTTGTTGCCGATCCCGCCCTTGTGCTGATCGTTGGCAGACCGCAGCAGCAGCACGGCAGAGTTGATCGCCCCGGCCGAGGAGATGAAGAGATCACCGCCGATGGTGCGGATCTGGCCATCCTGTTCAACTTCGATCGCGGTGATGCGCTTGCCGGTCGGATCGGTCAGCAGGCGCAGCACCTTCGTGTCCAGCACCAGATCGACCCGGTTCGTGGCGATGGCGGGACGGATCAGCCGCACCTCGGCATCGTTCTTGGCGCCAAGCTTGCAGGCAAAGCCGTCGCAGGTGGCACAGCGGATGCAGGCGCCGCCTTCGTGCCGGTCGATCGCGATGGGCAGCGGAAAGGGGCGCAGACCCTTGGCACGCAACTTTTCTGCGATGGCCTCGATCTCGGGCTCGTGCCCGATGGTGGGGTGGGGGAACGGGCCGGAGCGGGGCGGCTCGATCGGGTCCGCGCCCGCCGTGCCATGTGTGCCCATCAGGCGTTCTGCCTCGTCGTAAAAGGGCGCAAACTCCTCATAGCTCCACGGCCAGGCGGGGGCGATGCCGTCCTCATGCTCCAGCACCTCGAAATCTTCCTTGCGGAACCGAACCGTCGCCGCGCCGAAAAACTTCGAGTTGCCCCCGACGTAATAGAAGGTGGAGGGGTGAAACGGCTTGCCGTCCTTGTCGCGCCAGGTCTCTTTCGCGGTGTATTTGCGATCGTGAAAAACCGCCTTGACCGACCAGTTGTCGGCCTCGCGCGGAAGGTAGTTGCCGCGTTCGATCATCAGGACGCGCGCCCCGCCCGCCGCAAGCCGGTTCGCCATCGCGCCCCCGCCCACGCCGGCCCCCACGATCACCACGTCATAGTGGTTGTCGATCGCATTCATCGTCTTCCTCCCTCTGCTCGGCGGTGGGCCTCCTCTGCCCGCCCGCCTGGCCGTCACATGATCGCGCCGACCTGCCACGGCACGAATTCGTTGTCGCCATAGCCCAGCTCCTCGCTGCGCGTCGGCTGGCCCGAGGCCGTGTCCAGCATCAGCTGGAACAGCCTTTCGCCAAGTTCTTCGATGGTTTCCGCGCCCGTCACGACCGTGCCGCAATCCATGTCCATGTCTTCGGCCATGTGGCGGTACATTTCGGAGTTGCTGGCCAGTTTCAGCGATGGCGCCGGCTTGAAGCCGGAAACGGAGCCGCGCCCGGTGGTGAAGGCGATCAGATTGGCGCCGCCCGCGACCTGCCCCGTGACGGCCACGGGGTCATATCCGGGCGTGTCCATGAAGACGAGGCCATGCTCCGTCACCTTTTCCGCGTATTCATAAACCGCGTTCAGCCGCGACATGCCACCCTTGGCCACTGCCCCCAACGATTTTTCAAGGATCGTCGTAAGCCCGCCCGCCTTGTTCCCATGCGAGGGGTTGTTGTCCATCTCGGCATTGTTGCGGGTGGTGTAGTCGCGCCACCACTCGATCCGCTCCAGCAGCTTCTGCGCAACCTCGGGCGAGGCGGCGCGGCGGGTCAGCAGGTGTTCGGCGCCATAGATTTCCGGCGTCTCGCTCAGGATCACGGTGCCGCCATGACGCACCAGAAGATCGGCGGCAAAGCCAAGGCCCGGGTTGGCCGAGATCCCGGAATAACCGTCCGATCCTCCGCATTCCAGCGCCAGCGTCAGGCCGCTGGCGGGCAGCGGTTCACGCCTCGCGGCGCCGACCAGCGGCATCATCTCTTCCACCGCGCGGATGCCGGCTTCCACCGTGCGGCGCGTGCCGCCAACCGTCTGGATCGTCATCGACCGCAGACGATCCGATTCCGCCAGCCCTTCGCGCTGCAGAAGGGCGGGGATCTGGTTCGTTTCGCAGCCAAGACCGATCATCAGCACGCCGCCCACATTCGGATGCGTGGCATAGCCCGAGATGGTGCGGGCAAGGTAGTCATACCCTTCCGCCTTCGTGTTGAAGGCACAGCCGCCGCCATGGGTAAGCGCGATGACGCCGTCCACGCCGGGAAAGGGGGCGCGCGTTGCAAAATGCTGCGCCACCGCCTTTGAAACCGTGGCCGAACAGTTCACCGAGGAGATGATCGCGATGTAGTTGCGCGTTCCAAAGCGCCTATCCGGCCGGCGATAGCCAAGAAATGTCGCACGCTCCGCCTCTGCCACCATCGCGGGGGGCGTGGCATCCACGCACATGGCGTAATCGCGCGTGAATTCACCGACTGTCAGGTTCTGCGTGTGGACGTGATCGCCCGGCGCGATATCGGCGGTCGCGAAACCGATGGTCTGCCCGTATTTCGTCACCGGCTGTCCCCGCTCGATCGGGGCCAATGCCATCTTGTGGCCGCGTGGGATTTTCGCGCGCGGCCGCACGCCGTCGACATCGGGCATTTCCGCGGGGTCGATCCGCTCGCGTGCGACAGCGACGTTGTCGGCCGCGTTCAGCCTTATCAGGGGCGAGACGTAGTTGGCTGTGTCTGGCATCAGGAATCCTCGGACAGGAGTTCGCCTGTCCTTTCATGGTGAAGCTTCGCCATCACGTCGAACGAGGATTCGAGGTGGATGCGCATGGCAAGTTCGGCCTGGTCGGGCTTGCCTGAGGCAATGGCGGCGGCAATGGCTGCGTGCTGTTCGGTGACCACGGCAAGATGGCCAGGAACCGGGGCCGACATCTGGCGCATCCGGTCCAGATGCACCTTGGCCAGCGTGATGAAACGCCAGATGCGGGGCATCCGGCTCAGCCGCGCGATGGCCGCGTGAAAGGCGTCATCCTCGTCAAGGTATTCGTGCAGCTGATCCGCTGCGATCAGCCTGCGCATCCGGTCGATGATCGGATCCAGCTCGGCCCCGGGGTTTTCGGCGACGGCCGCGGCCCTGCGCACGCTTTCGATTTCCAGCGCGCGGCGGATCACGAATCCTTCCTCCGCCACCTCGAACGAGATCGGGCTGACATAGGTGCCGGAGTGGGAGATGACGTTGACCAGCCCTTCATCGGCAAGCCGCTGGACCGCCTCGCGCACAGGGGTGCGGGAAATCGAAAGCTCGGCGCAGATGTTCTTTTCCACAACGGCCTGACCCGGCGCCAGATCGAGCATGATGATGGCGCGGCGCAGCATCTCATATACTTGCTCGGCTTTTTGTGGTGCGCGATTCTGCATGTCATGGCTCCTCTCTACTCAGAAATAGCGCGTATTTGCGGGGTTTCGCAAACGGTTTTTGGAGGCGCTTGACAGACTCATATGTCGGTGCGCTAAATGACTCATATATCGCTGGGCTGATGACGGAGGAGGTCGCAGACCGGTTGCCACAAGAAGGGGCAGGGCGGGATCAGGCGTTCCGCTGCTTTGGAGGAGTTGTCTTGAGCACCATAAACTACCTGACGCGGATCGAATTCGGAGAGGGCGAGATTTCGCGCCTGCCGGAGTTTCTGGCCGGGCTCGGCGTGCGGCGACCCCTGATCGCGACGGATCGCGGCCTTGTCGCCACGGGTCTGGTGGATCGTGTGACGGCGCAGATACCGGAGGCTGTCGTTTTTGCCGACACCCCTGCGAACCCGACCGAAGAGGCTGTTACCTCGGCCCATGCCCTTTATGTCGCGGAAGGCTGCGACGGGGTTGTTGGGTTGGGCGGCGGCTCCTCGCTGGATCTGGCAAAGGCGGTGCGGCTGCTGACGGGCCATGATGGCCCGCTGGAGCAGTACACGGCCGTGTCGGGTGGCGTCGGACGCATTCATGGCAACATCTGCCCGATGATCGCCGTGCCCACAACTTCGGGCACCGGATCTGAAGTCGGGCGCGCTGCCGTCATCATAACCGCCGAAGGACGCAAGCTGGGCATCATCTCGGGGCATATGCTGCCGACGATTGCGCTGTGCGATCCCGAACTGACCTACGGGCTGCCGCGCGGGTTGACAGCCGCAACCGGGATGGATGCGATTTCCCATTGCCTGGAAACCTACATGGCGCCTGCGTTCAACCCGCCGGCCGAGGCGATCGCGCTGCACGGTCTGGATTGCGGGATGCGGTCACTGGAAGCCGCGATGGCCAACGGGCAGGATGCGGCAGCGCGGCGCGACATGATGACCTGCGCGCTGGAAGGCGCAATGGCGTTCCAGAAAGGGCTGGGGGCGGTGCATGCGCTGACCCATCCGCTTGGCGCGATCCGCGAACTGAACCTGCATCACGGCACGCTGAACGCGGTCCTGATGCCGGCGGTGCTGCGTTTCAATCGCCCGGTCATCGGGGCGAAGTGGGATGAACTGGCGTCGCGCATGGGCGGACAGCCGGATGCGGTGATCGCCGCAATGAACACGCGCATCGGCATGCCTTCCGGCCTGCGGGCCATGGGCGTGACGGATGCCATGATGGAACAGGTGTCGCACGCGGCCCTGAAGGATCACTGTCATGCCACCAATCCGCGGGTGGCCACGCAGGAGGAGTATCTTGCGATTTTGAAGGAATCGGCCTGACGGCCGCGCCGGGGAAGAGGAGCCCCCGGCGGTTTGGGAGCATGGGCCGGAGGGGCCCGACAGAGGGAGGAATACATGACTTTGGAATCCGATACGCCCCGGCTGGTAAGCAGCCATCGCGGTGTCCAGCTGACGCGCCGCGGATTGTTGTCGGCGGGCGCCGCCGCCACCGTGGCCGCCACGCTGCTGCGGCCCGACTTTTCCTGGGCGCAGAACGCGGAAAAGACCTTCTGCGCCTCGCTCGGGTGGACGGTCTGGGAATCCGGCCGCCATATCGTCAACGGCTACAAGGACGCGGTGGAGCGGTTGGGCGGTTCGCTGACCATCGCCGATGCGAACTATGACGTGAAGAAGCAGGCGGACCAGATCCTTGCCTTCATCGAGGCGAAACCCACGGCGATCTTCATCACGCCGGCGGACTCGGCCGCCATCTCGCCGGCCGTGCAGCAGGCCGTTGCTTCGGGCATCCCGATCTTCATCGGCGACAGCTATGTGCCGGGTACGACCGTGACCTCCACCGCGATGTCCAACAACTTCGGCCTTGGCGCCTATCCGGCCGAATACATCGTTGAAACGCTGGGGGGCAAAGGGAAGGTCGCGCTGGTATCGCTGCCCTCGAACGAAAGCTGGGACCAGCGGACGCTTGGCGCGAAATCCGTGTTCACCCGCCATCCGGACATCGAGATCGTGTCCGAGATCGCCTTCGCGCTTGGCGGATCGACAACGCCCCGGCAGGTGGTGGACCAGATCCTGACCGCCAATCCCGAACTGGACGCCATCTGGTGCGCATGGGACGGTGCGGCTTCGGAAGGTACGCTGGCAATCCGGGCAGCCGGGCGCGACACGATCATCACCGGCATCGATGGTGGCCAGCAGTCGTTCGAATACATCAAGGCCGGATCGCCGTTCAAGATCACCATGGCGCAAAGCTTCTACGAGATGGCGTATATGAACGCCTTCTATGCGCAGGAAGTGGCCGCCGGCCGTCAGGCGCCGCGCTTTGTCATCACGCCTTCCTATGCCGTGACGAAGGAGTCGCTGGACCCGCTCGACACCATTCCCGACACCTATGACGTGCCGGGCGAGGCTGCCAAGCTTGGCTGGAGCCGCGTTCTTTGACGCGCGTGGCGGCGGGGCAGCCCGCCGCCGACTTATCTGCATCACGGGAAGGGCAGGGGATGGCTGAAGGCACCCGCACGGTCCTCGACATGCGCGGCATCGAGAAGCGCTTCGGGGACGTCAAGGCACTGGACAATGTCGGCTTCGACCTGATCGCGGGGGAAATCCACGCGCTTCTGGGGGTGAACGGGGCCGGAAAATCGACGCTCATCAAAATCCTGTCGGGCGTTTACACGAAAGATGAAGGCCGGATCACGATCGGTGGAAAGGTGTTTGACCTGGGCAGCCCGCGTGCCGCGATCGAGGCAGGCATTGCCGTCGTTCAGCAGCACCCTGAACTGGTTGGCGATCTGTCGGGTGCTGAAAACATCTTTCTTGGCCATGAATCCTCGCGGCGCGGCCTGTTTTCCCGCATCGACCGCAGTGATCTGGCC
Source organism: Falsirhodobacter deserti (assembly GCF_004015795.1). Classification (GTDB taxonomy): domain Bacteria; phylum Pseudomonadota; class Alphaproteobacteria; order Rhodobacterales; family Rhodobacteraceae; genus Falsirhodobacter; species Falsirhodobacter deserti. The sequence goes on from NZ_ML137222.1 coordinate 30,698, forward strand.
ACCCGCGCCAACGCGCTTCTGGCGCGCTTTCCCATCGACGTGGACCTGTCCCGCCGTGTGGCCGACATGCCCGCCGTGGACCGCGAGATCGTGGCGATCCTTCACGCGCTGCGCCTTGAGAACGCCCGCATCCTGATCCTGGACGAGCCGACATCAACCCTGACAGAGCGGGAAAAGGCGTCCCTCTTCTCGATGATGCGGATGCTGAAGGCGGCGGGTATCGCCATCATCTACATCACCCACCGGCTGGAAGAGGTTTACGAGATCGCTGACCGCTTCACCGTGTTCCGGGGTGGACGGAACGTCGCCTGCCACACCGTCACCGAGGCGCGGACGACCGGAATGTCGATCCCGAACCTGATGCTGGGCACGGGCGGCGGGCTGACCTTTCCGCCCCGTTGTTCGCGCATCAATGGCGATGCAGTGCTGGAGGTTTCGGGCCTGTCCTGCGACGGGATGTTCCGCGACGTGACCTTCACCGCCCGCAAGGGGGAAATCCTTGGCATCTTCGGCCTTGTCGGGTCGGGCGTGGACGAGCTGTCGAAGGCGCTGTTCGGCGTGTTCCGCCCTGATCGGGGCGAAATGCGGCTGCACGGGCGGCCTGTAAGCCTGCGGTCACCTGCGCAGGCGCTGCGATCGGGGATCTTCCTTGTCCCCGGCGACCGGCGGACAGAAGGCCTGACTTTGAACGAGAACGTGATCTTCAACACCACTGTCGCAAACCTTGGCCGCGCGTCGTTCGGTGGGCTTCTGCGCTTTGGTGCGAACCGCCGCAACGCACGGGCCCTTGCCGAAAAGGTCGATCTTCAGCCGATGCGGCTGGACCGGTCCCTGCGCGGCTTTTCCGGCGGCAACCAGCAGAAGGTGGTGATTGCCAAGGGCCTTTACCGCCAGGCCAAGGTTTACATCTTCGTGGAGCCGACGGTCGGGGTCGATATCGGCGCCCGCTCCAAGATCTATGCGTTGATGCGAGAGATTTCGCAGGACGCCGCCGTGATCGTCATTTCTTCGGATTGCGACGAGGTTCATGGCGTCGCCGATCGCACGCTGGCCCTTTACAAGGGCGCGCCCGTCGGCGGCGCCGACCGTGACATGTCGCGCGACCACCTGCTGCATGCAGGCATCATGGGGGGGATTGCAGCATGATCACGCGGCAACTTGGGATGCGGCTTCTGGCCTTTGCGGCGCTGGTGGCGCTGATCGGACTGGCCTTCTGGTCGCAATCGGCGGCCTTCGCCTCGGGCGGGAACCTGCGGTCGCTGATGCGCCACATGTCGGTGCAGGGGCTGGCCGCGCTTGGCCTGACCTTCGTCATCGTCGTGCGCCATTTCGATCTGAGCTTTCCGGGCGTCGCTTCCATGGGGGCGATGACGCTGGGCTGGCTGATCGCCGCGGGGATGCCCCTGCCGGTTGCCATCGGCGGCGGGCTGGCGGTGGGCCTTGCCTTCGGGCTTGTGAACGGCTTCGCCATCGCGCGGCTGGGGCTGCCCGACATCGTGACAACAATCGCCACGGGCGGCCTCGCCATCGGGTTTTCCTATTTCTATTCCAACGGAACCTCCATCTCGCAGAACTTCTTCATGTCGGGCATTCTTGACCTGAACGACCGCAAGATCCTGGGGCTGGACATGCCGTTCGCCATCCTGATGGGAACGGCCCTGATGGGGGCGATCCTGTTGCACGCGTCCCGTCTGGGGGCCGGCTTTTACGCCACGGGCGAGAATCCCGTCTCAGCACGCTTTTCCGGTGTGCCGACGCGCCTGCTGATCGTTCTGGCCTTTGCGTTGTCGGGTATGATGGCGTGTCTTGCGATCACGCTTCTGGTCGCCTCGTCCGGCGCGGCGAACGTGACGGCAGGCAACCAGCTTCTGATGCCGGCCTTCGCCGCCGTCTATCTGGGGGCTGCGCTGTTCGGACGCCCTTCGATCGGGGCGACATTGGCGGGAACGCTGCTGATGTCGATGATGCTTAACGGCTTCACGCTTCTGGCGATCCCCTACTACTACTCCGATGCCATCGTCAGCACGGTGCTGATCACGGCCATCGCCATCTTTGATCCGCGCGTCTCGGCTTTGCTGCGGGGCGCGGTCCGCCGGAAAGGGGCATCCGCATGACCGACATCATATCCACTGCGCCCCGCATCCGGCAGGGCCACAACAGCAGGGAAGTGCTGATGCGCTACGCCTTCTTTCTTCTGGTCCTCGTGGTCTTCGTGACCTTCGCCATCCTGCGGCCCACCTTCGTGACGCCGGGCAACATCCACGGGATGCTGATGTCGGCCTCCATTGCCGGGCTGATGTTTCTTGGCCTGACATGGCTGATCGCGGCAGGAGAGATCGACGTCAGCTTCATGTCGGTCGCTGCGCTGTCGAACATGGTCGTAGCGGGGCTTGTTGTGGACGGGGCAGGCTGGGGCGTTGCGGTTCTGGGCGGGCTGGGGGCGGGGGTCGTCTTCGGGCTGCTGAATGCAACGCTGGTTGCCGTGCTGCGGCTGCCTGCGCTGGTCATCACGATCGCCACCGGGGCGCTTGCCGCTTCCGTGGCGGCGGCGATCGGGCAGGGCACGTCCATTGCTTTGTCGCATACAGGATTCGTGGGCGATCTTCTGGGACTTCGGGTGGGCGTGCTGCCCCTGATCGCCGTCATCGTCGGCGCGCTTTACGCCGCAAGCTGGTTCGTGCAGGAGCGGCTGGTCTTTGGCCACTACATCTATGCGATGGAACAGAACCGCGCCGCCGTCGTGGAGGCGGGCGTTCCGGTCAACCGGATGCTGTTCCTGCTGTTTGTGCTGTCGGGTGTCGTTTCCTCCTTCGCGGGGGTGCTGCTTGCGGCGAACCTGTCGTCCGGGCAACCTTATCTGGGAACGTCCTACTTTCTTGACGGGCTGACGGCGGTTCTGCTGGGCGGCATGGCGCTGAAGCTGGGCAAGCCGAACGTCATCGGCACCCTGACCGCCACGATTTTCCTGATCGGCCTTCTGAACGGCGCGGCCCTGCTGGGCTGGACCGACAGCGAACGGCAGATCGTGCGCGGCAGCCTGCTGCTGATCGGCGTCGGCCTTGTTGTCTTCGCCCGCACCCGCCGCAAAGCATGAAAGGACACATGATGAAAGCGACGACCCGCCGCACCGTTGGCACCACCGGGCTGGAGGTGACAGCCCTTGGCATCGGATCGGCCCCGTTGGGCGGGCTTTACGCCGACGTTCCCGCCGCGCAAGCGCTGGAGATGCTGGAAACCGCATGGGATCTTGGTATCCGCTATTTCGACACGGCGCCGATGTATGGCCTGACCCGGTCCGAACATCTGGTCGGGCACACCCTGCGCGAGCGTGACGGCAGCCATGTCCTGTCCACCAAGGTTGGTCGGCTGATGACCACCGAACGCGCCGGCCGCAAGCTGCCGCCTGCGCCGCCGAAGAACCCGCTTGATCCCGGCTGGTGGAACGGGCTGCCGTTCCGCGAGGTCTTCGATTACAGCTATGACGGCGTGATGCGCAGCTTCGACGACAGCCAGCAGAGGCTGGGCATGGACCGGATCGACCTGCTGTTTGTTCATGACATCGGGCGGGTGACGCATGGCGATCTTCACGACCATCACTGGAATGCACTGACCAAAGGCGGCGGCTTCCGGGCCCTGCAGGAACTGAAGGCCGCCGGCGACATCAAGGGCTTTGGCCTTGGCGTGAACGAATGGGAAGTCATTCGCGATGCGCTTGAGGAGACGGATCTGGACTGTTCGATGCTGGCGGGCCGCTACTCGCTGCTGGACCGCGATGCCGCGGACAGCTTCCTGCCGCTGGCGCAACGACGGGGCGTCGCCCTGGTGGTGGCGGGCGTCTACAACTCTGGCATTCTGGCGGCGCCCAAGGGCGGGCGCAGGAAGTTCAACTATGCCGATGCCGATCCCGCGATCGTGGCCAAGGTGGAGGCGCTGCGCGCCGTCTGCGACGGATATGACGTTCCGCTGGCCGCTGCAGCCATCCGCTTTCCGATGCGCCATCCCGCCGTCACCTGCGTCGTGATCGGCGCGAAGACGGCCACCCAGCTGCGCCAGAACGTCGAATGGTTCGACACCGATCTGCCCGAGGCGATCTGGTCCGACCTCGACCGTGCCCTTGACCTGTAGGAGACAACGATGCTGAAGACGATCAACCCCCTGCTGACCGGCGAGCTGCTGGCGATCCTGTCCGACATGGGCCACGGGGATGAGCTGGTGATCACCGACGCCAACTTCCCCGCGGCCGCTGTGGCCCAACGCCTGGTCCGCCTGCCGGTCAGTGCGACCGACGTGGTCGATGCGGTGCTGTCGGTGTTGCCGCTGGACGATTTCGTGCCCGCACCCTCGGCCGCGATGGACGCGCCGGACGGTCGCCCCGCAATCTATGCCGATTTCGAGGCTGCGATGAACAAAGCCGAAGGCCGCGAGGTGGAGCTGGAGCTGATCGATCGCTTCGCCTTCTATGATCGGGCCAAGTCGGCCTATGCCGTCATCGCGACGGGCGAACGCCGCCTTTATGCAAACATCATTCTGAAGAAGGGCGTCCTGCGGACGTAAGGCCATGCTTGACGCACATCAGCATTTCTGGACTGTCGCCCGTGGTGATTACGGGTGGATGAGCCCTGACTCTGCCACGCTTTATCGGGATTACGGGCCGGAGGATCTGCAACCGTTGATGCGGAAGGCGGGGATCGAACGGACCATCCTTGTTCAAGCCGCCGAGACCGAGGCAGAAACCGACTTTCTTCTTGATATCGCGGCACGAACCGACTTCGTTGCGGGGGTGGTGGGCTGGATCGACATGTTCGCGGCGAATTTCCCGGCCCGGTTCGATCACTATTCCCGGCAGCCGAAATGGGTCGGGCTGCGTCCCATGCTTCAGGAACATGATCCCGAACGGATTCATGATCCGCTGTTTCGCACCAATCTTGCCGAGGTGGCGCGCCGCCGCATCCCCTTCGACATCCTGATCTTTCCGCGCCATCTTCCCGCGATGGTGGAGGCGGTTCGCGCGGCGCCCGGGCTTCACGCGATCCTTGATCATATCGCAAAGCCCGACATGACAGGGCCGCTTGATGAAGGCTGGCTGAAGGGCATCAGGGAGCTTGCCAGCGTGCCGGGCCTGCACTGCAAGATCTCTGGCCTTGTGACAGAAGCGGGCGAGGATTGGACGGTGGACCGCCTGCGCCCCTTCGTCGATCAAGTCGCAGATGCGTTCGGTCCGGACAGGCTGGTTTTCGGATCAGACTGGCCCGTTTGCACCCTGGCCGCGACGCATGAACAAGTTGTCAATGCAGCGAAAGAGATGTTGGCAAGCCGCTTCGGCCCTGAAGAGTTGACCCGCATCATGGAAACGAACGGATTGCGTTTTTATGGGGTTCTTTAGGGTCAGGAACCGTTCTCGGGTCATAGCCAGAACATGACGGCAGCGGCGAAAGCGACGGCGGAGAAGGACGCCCCGGGGCACCGGTCGTAACGGGTTGCAGCCCTGCGCCAATCCATCAGTCGGCCGAACATGATCTCGATTTGGTTGCGGCGTTTGTAACGACGCTTGTCGTGAGTGATGGTCTTTCGGCGCGACTTCGGCCTGGAATGCAGGGCCTGATCCCCTTGTTTTTCAGGGCGTCGCGAAACCAGTCCGCATCATATCCACGGTCCGCCAGCAGCCAGTCTGCTGCGCGGCGATGAGCCAAAAGTGACTGCGGCGCGTTGTGCAGCGATCCCGCGGGCAGGTGGCCAGATCCTCCCACCAGTCCTTTGGTTTCCGGAAGGGCGTGCAGCTTCTGCCCTTTCGAACTTGTCATACGCGGTGTGATCTCCACGATATCTCCACGATATCTCGGCGGTTCTTCCACCGGCGGATGCCATCTGCCCTCGGTGTGAAATCGACGGGACGCACCATGACACGCCGAAATTTCTTGATTCTCTGCTTCCTCGGGCTGATGGCCGTGACGCTGACGCTGTTCCAGTTCGGGAGCCGCCCCGACGCCGCATCTGAGGAGACCACGGTGGAAACCGCGGCCCTGTTGACCGTCGTGACACTGAAGCCAGAGCGGGTCGTGCTTGAGAGCGAATATTCCGGCCGCATCTCGGCCCGGCGGCGGGTGGAGATTCGTCCGCAGGTCGGTGGCCTCATCCTGGAGCGCCACGTCGAGGAAGGCACCCATGTCTCTGCCGGGGACGTGCTGTTTCGCATCGACCCGGCGTCGCTGCAGGCCGAGCTTGCCGTGGCGGAGGCTGCGCTGAAGCGGGCGGAAAGCGCCACGGACCATGCCCGCCGTGCCGTCGAACGCTCGGATTCCTTGCTCGCCAAGAACGCCGTCAGCGCGCAGGGCAACGATACCGCCCACAACGATCTGCGGCTTGCGATGGCCGGTGTTGCGGAAGCGCGCGCCTTGGTGGAGCGCAGGCGCCTCGACCTTGATTTCGCGACGCTGCGCTCCCCGATCGGCGGCTATGTCGCGGCGGGCATCGCGGATGTCGGGGAGCTGGTCACGGTTGGCGGCGAGAAGGCTCTCGCGGTGGTGCAGGACCTGGAGACCGTCTATGTTGACCTGCGCTTGCCGGTCGACGATCTGGACTCGGTCCTGATGGCCACCGAAGAGGGGCTGGGGCCGGTGACGATAGAAAACGATCGTGGCACGGCAGCACCGCTTGTGGGCGCTTTGAAATCCTCGGATGTCATCGTTGATCCGGCCACGGGGTTTGTCAGCGTCCGTATCGAGGCCGCAAACCCAAAGCTTGCCCTGCTGCCGGGCATGTTCGTCCGCGCGAAGCTTCCGCGAGGGGTGGTGCCCGATGCCCTGCTGGTGCCGGAGGACGCGGTTCTGCGCACCGCAGACGGGGGGGCGCAGCTTGTCGTCGTCTCCCCCGGGGGCGAAGCCACCCGCCGCGATGTGACCTTGGGCGAGCGCGTCGGCAACCGCGTCATCGTCACCTCCGGCCTGACTCCGGGAGAGATCGCAGTGGTGCGTGGGCAGGACCGCGTGCCCGAGGGCGTGACGGTCGCGGCTGTTTCTCGCCCCGCCGATGCCTCCCCGTCAGACGCCCAATTCTGAAAAGCGAACAAAATGGCCCAGTTCTTCATCCTGCGCCCGGTCTTTGCCTGGGTGATTGCGATCTTCATCGCGCTTGCGGGGATTGTCGCGATCCCGCACCTGCCGGTGGCACGGTTCCCCGAAATCGCGCCGCCCAGCGTCAGCATCTTCACGAGCTATCCGGGGGCCGACGCGCAGACCGTCAGCAACAGTGTGGTGCGGCCGATCGAGAAGGAGCTCTCCAGCGTCAAGAACGTTCTCTACTACGAATCCAGCGTCGACGCGACGGGCGGGGCAACCATCTCGGTCACGTTCACTCCTGGAACCAATGTCGAGATGGCGCAGGTCGAGGTGCAGAACAGGCTGAAGAACGCCGAGGCCCTGCTGCCCGACCCTGTGCGGCGCGCGGGCCTGGGGGTCGAGGCGGCGGATTCGGGCTTCCTGATGGTCATCACGCTCAGGTCCAAGACCGGTGTGACGGACGAGTTGAGCCTGGGCGAGTATCTCAATCGCAACCTCGGCGAAGAACTGAAGCGCATACCCGGTGTCGGGCGCGTGCAGCAGTTCGGATCGGATCGCGCGCTGCGGGTCTGGGTCGATCCGGCGAAGCTCGCGGCCTACGGTCTGACCATGTCCGATGTCACCGCGGCCATCGCGCGCGAGAACGCGCAGGCCGCGCCCGGCCGGGTGGGCGATGACCCGACGGTGCCGGGCACCCGGACTTCGACCCCTCTGGCGATTCAAGGCCAGTTGACCTCGCCCGAAGCCTTTGCCGCAATCCCCCTGCGCGCCAAGTCCGACGGCGGGCGCCTCGTGCTGGGCGATGTCGCACGGCTGACACTGGGTGCGCAGACCACGGCCTTCAGCGTCAGCAGCAACGGCAAGGCGGCGGCGGCCGCCGCTGTCCAGATGTCGCCCGGCGCCAATGCCGTCCGCACCTCCGCCGCCATTGAGAAACGGCTGGAAGAGCTGCGGTTTGCCATGCCCGAGGACTTGGAGGTCTCGATCTCCTACAACACCGCGCCCTTCGTGAAGGTATCGATCTCGAAGGTGATCCACACGCTGATCGAGGCGATGGTGCTGGTTTTCGCGGTGATGCTGCTGTTCCTGCAGAACCTTCGCTACACGTTGATCCCGACCATCGTCGCGCCTATCGCCCTTCTCGGCACCTTCGCGGTGATGTGGCTGGCGGGATACTCCATCAACGTGCTGACCATGTTCGGCATGGTGCTGGCCATCGGCATCATCGTCGACGACGCCATCATCGTGGTTGAATCCGTGGAACGGATCATGTCTCGGCAGGGCCTGTCGCCGAAAGAGGCGACGCAGCAGGCGATGCGCGAGATCACCGGGGCGATTGTCGGCACTACGCTGGTCCTGACCGCCGTCTTCATCCCGATGGGGCTGGCCAGCGGATCCGTCGGTGCGATCTACAAACAGTTCACGCTGTCGATGGCTGTGTCGATCCTTCTGTCCTCCGTCCTCGCCCTGACGCTGACGCCTGCACTCTGCGCCACGCTGCTGCACCCGGTGACGGACCATCGCAAGGCCCGTGGCGTTTTCGGCTGGTTCAACCGCAAGTTCGACACGCTGACGAAAACCTACACTGGCTGGGTCGCCTGGACCCTGCGCCGTGGCGGGCGGATGTTCGTGCTCTATCTCGCGCTGATCGCGGTCCTGGGCGTTGCCTACACGCGGATCCCGACCTCTTTCGTCCCCGAAGAGGACCAGGGTAACTTCATGGCCATGTTCGAACTGCCCGCAGGCGCCACAGCAGAGCGCACCCGCGACGTGATCGCCGCCTACGAGGCGCATATCGCAACCCGTTCCAACATCGTCGAGAACACGGTGATCCTCGGGTTCGGGTTCTCGGGTTCGGGGCCGAATGCAGCGCAGGCCTTCACCAGCATGAAAGACTGGGATAAGCGCACGACCAGCGTGGACGAAGAGATCGCCGCGGCCGAGGCGGCGATGGCGGATATACCCGAAGGGACGGCCATGATCATGAAACCGCCGGCGATCGAGTCGCTGGGCACGACATCGGGCTTTTCGCTGCGGCTTGAAGACCGAGCCAATGCAGGCCCTGCTGCGCTGAAAGCGGCGGAAGACCAGCTGATCGCCGCGGCCGAGGCCAGCCCGCTGCTGTCAGGTGTGATGAGTGAGGGTCTGCCTGACGGCATGAGCATCGCGCTCAGGATTGACCGCGAGAAAGCAACGGCGCTCGGGCTGGGGTTCGACGTGATCAGCGACACGATCGGGACCGCAGTGGGGTCAACCTACGTGAACGACTTCCCCTATCGGGGGCGGATGCAACAGGTGATCGTGCAGGCCGAGGCCGCGGCGCGGATGCATGTCGAGGACGTGCTGCGGCTCGAGGTGCGCAATGCCGAAGGCAGCATGGTGCCGCTGTCGGAGGTCATCACCCCGGTCTGGGAACCCAGGCCCTCGCAGCTGGACCGCAACAACGGCTATCCGGCCGCGCGGATCTCGGGCGAGGCGGCGAACGGCGTGTCGAGCGGTGCGGCCATGGCCGAGATGGAGCGTCTGGCCAAGGCGCTGCCGCAGGGGTTTGCCGTGGAGTGGACCGGGCAGTCGCTGCAGGAAAAGCAGTCGGCCAACCAGGCGCCCATGCTGATGGCGGCCTCTATGCTTATCGTCTTTCTCGTGCTGGCGGCGCTCTATGAAAGCTGGTCGGTGCCCTTCGCGGTGATGCTCGTGGTGCCTTTGGGTATTCTCGGCGCCGTGACTGCCGTGCTGCTGCGCGGCGCGGACAACGACGTGTTCTTCAAGGTGGGGCTGGTGACCATCATCGGTCTTTCGGCCAAGAACGCGATCCTGATGGTGGAGTACGCCCGTCACATGCGCGAGCGTGGGATCGGGCTCCATCGCGCGATCCTGCAGGCTGCGCGCCTTCGGTTGCGGCCAATTCTGATGACCTCGCTGGCCTTCATCCTTGGCGTCGTTCCGCTTGTGACCGCGAAGGGCGCCGCGTCCGAAATCCAGAACGCGATCGGCACGGGCGTCTTCGGCGGCATGATCTCGGCCACGGTTCTGGCCGTGTTCTTCGTGCCCGTGCTTTATGTCGCTGTCAGCCGCCTCGTTCCGGCGCCGGCACGTGACACGCTCCAAGAGGTTGCCGCATGACCGATGCCCTCATCCTGATCGTCGAGGACGAGCCCGAGATCGCCGAGATCCTGGAGAGCTACTTGGCACGCGAGGGCTTTCGCGTGATCTGCGCCCGCGACGGCACCACGGGCCTTGCGCATCACCAGCGCCTGCGGCCCGACCTGGTGGTGCTGGACATCAAGCTGCCGGGGCAGGACGGCTACGAGGTGCTGGCCGCGATCCGGCGCCGCGGCGAGACGCCGGTCATCATGGTCACGGCGCTTGCCGAGGATCTCGACAAGCTGCAGGCGCTACGGATCGGGGCCGACGACTATGTCGTCAAACCCTTCAACCCGCATGAGGTGGTGGCCCGCGCCCGCGCCGTGCTGCGCCGCACGATGGGGCGGGCGCGGGACAGCCTGTTGCGCGTGGGCCCCCTGACGGTCGATCCTGACGCCCACCGCGCCACGCTCGACGGCGACGCCGGTTCTCTCTCGCTCGACCTGACGCCCACGGAATTCCGCATTCTCGTCCATATGGCGCGCTCTCAGGGCCGGGCCTTCAGCCGGGCCGACCTGGTGGATGCCTGTCTGCCCGAAGGGTCGGCGCTCGACCGCACCGTCGACAGCCACGTCAGCAACCTGCGCCGCAAGCTCGCGGCGGCGGGCGCGGATGGCATGCTCGAGGGTGTGCGTGGGATCGGCTACCGTCTGGACGCGCCCCATGTCCGGTAATCTGAACGCACGGATCACCAAGACGATGGTCGCGCTGACGCTGATCGCGGCGCTTGTCGTCTCTCTGGGGCTGATGGCCTATTTCCTGTTCATCTACGACTGGCTTTATCCCGATCTCGAGGAGGAGGCAATCTGGCGGACGGCCGACACCGTCATGGTCCTGTTCCTATTGGCCTTCGGGTTGCTGACGGCCTCGGGGATCGGATGGCGCCTGGCCCGGCGGATCGTCGAGCCGTTGAAATCGGTGGCGGCAGCCGCGCGCCGGATCGCCACCGGCGATTTTTCCGCCCGGGCCCACCTGCCGGCCGGCAGCTTTCAGGAAGCCGCGGACCTGCTGTCGGATTTCAACACCATGGCCGAACGTCTGGAGCGGGCCGAGACGGAGCTCGGCTATTCCAACTCTGCCATCGCGCACGAATTACGCACACCGCTGACCATCCTGCGCGGTCGCCTGCAGGGCCTGTCGGATGGGGTCTTCGATCCGACACCCGAGACCTTCGGCCGGCTGATCGCACATGTCGATCAGCTCTCGGTGATCGTCGAGGAGTTGCGCACGCTTGCGCTCGGCAATGCCGGCCAGCTGGACCTCGCCCATGCAAGCCTCGATCTGGCCGAAGAGGTCGGTGCCGCGCTGAACGGGCTGGAGGCGGAGCTTGCCGCCGAGGGGATCAATGTGACCCGAGCGCTGGCCCCGGCCCGGACCGTGGCGGATCGAGCGCGGCTGCGTCAGGCCTGCGTGGCGATGCTGGAGAATTGCCGCAGTTACGCGCCGCAAAGCCGCGTGCATGTCGAGACAGGTGTGGAAGGCGGCGAGGCGTTCTTTCGCTGTTCCGACACCGGGCCGGGCCTCTCCGCAGGGGACCGGACCCGCGCCTTTGACCGGTTCTGGCGGGCGGACGCCTCGCGCGGGCGCAGCCTCGGCGGCTCGGGCCTTGGCCTGCCCATCGTGCGCGCCATCGCACGCGCCCATGGCGGCGAGGCCCGGATCCTGCCGCATGAGCCAACAGGGCTGATCGTGGAAATCCGCCTGCCGAAGAAGCCCCTTCCCTTGGGAGAGACCGATGACTGACGATCCTGACGCCTACGGCGAACTGGCTGCGCGGCATGTGTCGATGCGGCGTGTCCTGCAACTCTTCGTCCCCTATCGGGCGCGCATTGCGGGGGTTCTGGCGCTGATGGTCCTTGCCTCGGCCATCGGGCTGGCCGGGCCGTTCCTTCTGCGCGCGATCATCGACGTCGCCCTGCCAAAGCAGGATCTGTCGCTGCTGGTCTGGCTTGCGGGCGGCATGATCGCGGCGGCGCTGGCCTCGGCCGGGATCGGCGCGCTCCAGATCGTGCTGAGCACCCGTATCGGGCAGGCGATCCTGCACGATCTGCGCGTGCGGCTCTACGCGCATCTGCAGATGCTGTCGTTGCGGTTTTTCACCGGCACCCGCTCCGGCGAGGTTCAGTCCCGGATCGCGGGCGACATTGCCGGGCTGCAATCCCTGATGACCGAAACCGCGAACGAGCTTGGCCGCTCGCTCAGTGCGGTGGCGATGACGGCGGTGGCGATCCTCATCCTCGACTGGCGGCTGGCGCTCTTCGTCCTGCTGATCGTGCCGGTGACCGTACTGATCAGTGCCAAGGTCGCGCGCCTGCGCGAAGCGCTGACCTACCAGCAACAGGCGCGCGCCGCGGACATGTCGGCGGCAGTTGAGGAGACGCTGTCGGCCCCCGGCATCATCCTTGCCCGGACCATGGGGCGCAGCACCTTTCTGACCCAGCACTTCGCCCGCATCTCGGGCGATCTGGCGCAGCTGGAGGTCCGTTCGCATACGGCAGGTGAATGGCAATGGTCGCTTATCGGCTTTGCACTTGCGACGCTGCCCGCCCTGACGCTGCTGGCGGGCGGGCTGTTGATGCAGACGGGCAATCCCGCCACCATCGGCACGCTCGTCGCGATGATCGCACTTCAGGAGCAGCTCCTTTGGCCTTTCGAGCAGTTGCTCGAGGTCGGCCGCGACACGCGCAAGACCCGCGCGCTTTTCGCCCGCGTCTTCGAGTATCTCGACAAGCCGGTCGAGATCACCGAGTGCGCGGCCCCTGTCACCATCCCCCGTGCCGAGATGCGCGGCGAGGTCAAGCTCGACCATGTTCGTTTTGCCTATGCGGAGGGGCAAGACCCCGCGGTTCAGGACGTCAGCCTGACGATCCCCGCGGGCAGCCATGTCGCAATCGTCGGACCCACGGGTTCCGGCAAGACCACGCTCGGCTACCTGCTGGCGCGGCTTTACGATGTCGATAGCGGCGCGATCCGCTTCGACGGGGTGGATCTGCGCGATCTCAGCTTCGACACACTCTCACAGATGCTCGGGGTGGTCTCGCAGGAGCCGTATCTGCTGAACGCCTCTGTTGCCGAGAACCTGCGCTTCGCCCGACCGGATGCGACCGAGGCCGAGATGATCGCGGCCGCAAAGGTGGCGCAGATCCACGACCACGTTGCCGCGCTGCCCGATGGCTATGACACCCTTGTTGGCGAAGGCGGTTTCCGGTTCTCGGGTGGCGAGAAGCAACGCCTGGCGCTGGCTCGCACCATCCTTCGCGATCCGCCGATCCTGCTTCTGGACGAAGCGACGAGCGCGCTCGATACCCGAACCGAACGAGCGATGTCCCAGGCGCTGGAGGGGCTGTCGAAGGGTCGCACGACCATCACCATCGCACACCGGCTCTCGACCATCCGTGGGGCCGACCTGATCGTCGTGATGCAGCACGGGCGGGTGGTCGAGACCGGCACCCATGCAGCGCTGGCGGCGAATGGCGGCGTCTATGCCGAACTTCTGGCGGGCGCGTGACCGCCCGGCCTCAGTGCTGGATGGCCGCGGCCCGGCGTCTTGCGCCTAGGGTCAGGATTTATAACCAGTAGATGACGGTTGCGGCGAGGGCGATGGCTGAGAGGAAGACCTTTGGACAGCGGTCATAGCGGGTTGCCACGCGCCTCCAGTCCTTGAGCCTGCCGAACATGATCCCGATGCGGTTGCGGCGTTTGTATCGACGCTTGTCGTATCTGACGGGTGTCTTGCGTTGCCTTCTACCAGGGATACGGGCGCGTATCCCTTCGTTCTGCACTGCTTCCCGGAACCAATCGGCGTCGTAGCCGAGATCCCCGAGCAGCCAATCGACCTTTGGCAGGCTGCCGAGGAGCGCCCGTGCGCCGGTGTAGTCGCTCACCTGGCCGGCGGTTACGAACAGGTCGATCGGCCGCCCTTGGCTGTCGCAGATGGCATGCTACCTACTGAACTCGTGGCGCAGAACATCGACAATCTAGATTTGGCTGCTGAGCGGCTAGCCTCGCTGCCGCAAATATAGTTGTGTTGCCGACGAGGGCCGTAAACCAGATGACGGGCTGCTGCCCCGATGCAGCAGCAGGAAGCATGCCCGGCCAAGCTTCCCACCCCATCGAAGGCCATTCGCTAGCGCCTCAATTTAGAGGGCTATAGCGTAGGTGTAGTTCTCCGTTTCGTCAGCTTCGGCCCGCCATACCCCGCCGATTGTCCGCTATAGTGCGATATTGCCGCCGATCACCGCATTCACCGGGTGAGATAGGAAACCTCCGATTTTACGCTACAGCGGGTAAGTCTTGAAGGTCATTGAACAGCAGCTACCTACCTCATTCCAGACGTTGATCGTCGACTTCGAGTATCTAACAGCTGCCATCTCCTAACGTGTCTTACACGACATCTCTGATCCCGGCCTTCACCGGTATGGCGCGATATCTGCGGGTCATCGAGTGACGTTACTGACCCGCAGCTTTTTAATGCATACGTTCGCTAGAGCTGAAAGAAAGCCGGGTAACCGCCCTAAGCAGCCATTCCAGCGGCCCGTAGCGGAAGTGAGACAACCAGACCTTGCTCAGAACCAATTGCAGACCAATGATTACCACGTCCACCAGCAGCACTTGCGTCAGCGAAAGCCGATTGATCAGGCCAAGTCCATAACCGTGGAACACCAGCGCAAGCAGCAGCGACTGCATGAGATAATTGGTGAGTGCCATACGTCCCGCAGAGGCCACCAGAGCGTATGGCCCACCGGCGGCGGGGCGTAGCACGACGTGCAGAAAGCCGAGAACCATGGCGGCGGAAAGCAGCGGCGCCGTGACGATGGATAAAGCCAGCCCCGCGGTTTCGAAATATGTTCCCGGCGCCAGCGTTGCGCCTGCGGCATAGGCGAGAGCGCCGGGCAGGCCGACAAAAAGGCCGAGCTGCATCACGCGTCCTGACCAGTTTCGCCGGACAGCTTCGAGATGCGCGAAGACTTCCCTCCGGCCGGCGACATAACCCAGCAAAAACATGGCCAGAGCCGTCGGTGCCTGCAGAAGCAGCAACAAGGGAAGGAAATCCCCCAGCACGCGGATGTGGGCCGCAATGATATCGGCGGCCGTACCACGCCAGTTCTCGGCCTCCGCGCGGATCATGTCCCGAGCCATATCCGTCTGGTCGAGCGACGGCAGGCCTGCCTGCCACACGGCGAGCCCGGCCCATAACAGCGCTGTCGCTGCAATCAGAGCCACCGCCAGCACGATCAGAAACCGGTCGCTGCGCCTGCGAAGGGCCAGAAGGATCAGCCCCAGAGCCGCATAGGTGGTGAGAATATCGCCGTGGAAGAGGAAAACCGCATGCAGCGCACCCATCGCGAACAGGCCGGCCTGGCGGCGTATAATGCGCGGCAGGAAGCTGGTTCCGGCGCGCTCCGCCGATTGCATCTGCAAGGTCACGGAGTAACCGAACAGGAACGAGAACAGCAGATAGAATTTGAGCTCGAACAGCGCCGAAACGACGCCCTCGATAAACATGTCGAGAGCACTCGCATCAGGTGAAGGCAGGCCGGTGCCATACCAGGTCGAGGCGAAGGCCATGCTGTTGACGACGAGAATTCCGGCCAGCGCAAAGCCGCGCACGGCGTCGATGGCGTCTATGCGCTCAGACATCGTTGTGGCCTTTGGGGTGGTTCTGCAGCATGGCGAGCAGACTGTGCATACTTGCCGTCATCATCTCCGGATCGAAGAAGGGGTCGGCGGCCGCGCGGCTGAAAACGCCGTCAATCCAGGTGGACAGCAGTGCGATCATCTCGTCGCGTGGTACCGCGAACGGCCGATCCTGCCGGTCGATCAGCGCAGAAAGCGCCTCGATCATCGCCCTGTCGGCCTCGGCGCTCAGCTTTGCGATGGTCGCGTCACGCGCCGTGGCAGCGGATATTTCGAGAATCAGGCGGCGGATTTCAGGATCGGCGGCCGCGGCCACCACATCTGACAGGAGCTGCCGGAGCGCCAGACCCGCATCCTGCTGGCCCTTCAGCGCATTCAGCCATTCGATTGTACCGGACGCATTGTCGGCCACGACGGCGTGGATCAGCGCCTGCTTGTTCGGAAAATAGTGAAACAGCTTGCCCGAGCTCGTCTTGGCTTCCAGCCGCACGGCGTCCGTGCTGGTGCCGTCAAAACCGGACCGGGAGAAGCAACGCTTTGCGGCGTGGATAAGCTGGGCACGCTGAGCTGCCTGGCTTGCTGGATTGGGTTTTCGCATAAGAGCAGCCTAAATCAGAGTAATTGCTCTGCGTTAGGCTGCTCTTGGATGAAATTCAATAGGTTTTGTATCATTCAATGGGACTATAGATGTGCCGATTGTCGGCTGGTTTTCTGCGAAAGCTGGACACCCGCAAGAACCTACCGAGCTTGTTGATTTCGTGATTCAATCTGCCCGTCATGATTTGGAGGCGGGACGATGGAGCAGCGGTCTCTATTCGGGTTGTCGGAGCATCTGGAGCGCCTGAGCAAGAACGGTGATCCGCTGGAGACGCTCGCGGCGAGTGTGGACTTCTAGTATCTCCGCGGCTGGCTGGTCGATGGGCTGGGATACGGCGACGGAGCGAAAGGTGGTCGGCCGCCGTTCGATCCAGTGTCTATGTTCAAGGCGCTGATCCTGCAGGCGCAACACAATCTCAGCGACGCACGCATGGAGTTCATGATCCGGGACCGGCTCTCCTGGATGCGGTTCCTCGGTTTCGATCTCGGCGCGCCGACGCCCGACGAGAACACGATCCGGCACTTTCGCAAAAGGCTGACCGAGACGGGAACGCTGAAGCGGGTGATGAAGGCCTTCGACTGGCAACTCCAGAAGAAGGGCTACATCCCCATGTCTGGCCAGATCGTCGACGCCTCGCTGGTTCCGGCGCCCAAGCAACGCAACACCGAGAGCGAGAAGGAGGCGATCAAGGAGGGCAAATCCGCCCGCGAGATTTGGCCCGACGAGCCGGCCAAGGCGGCCCAGAAGGACGTGGATGCCCGATGGACCCTGAAGATCGGCGGCAAGGTGCGGTATCGTCCCGACGGAACGCCGCTGCCGATGATCGCGACGCCGGTCTTCGGCTACAAGAGCCACATCAGCATTGACCAGCGCTTCGGCTTCATCCGCGAGGCGGCCGTGACGTCGGCATCGGCGCCCGACGGACGGCAACTCAAACACCTGGTGAGCCGGGAGAACACCGGCTCGGAGGTCTGGGCGGGCAGCGCCTATCGCAGCCAGAAGAACGAGAAGTGGCTGGCGGAACGGATGCTGACGAGCCGCATCCATCGTCGCAAGCCCGCAGGCAAGCCGATGCCGGAGGCGACCGCTCGCGCGAACGCGAGGAAGTCATCGATCCGCGTCGCCGTCGAGGATGTCTTCGCACATCAGAAGGTCCGGTTCGGCCTCTTCATCCGCACGATCGGCATCGCCCGGGCCGAGGCGAAACTGACGCTCGCCAACATCGCCTACTACATGAACCGCTTGATCTTCCATGAGCGTCGCATGATTATGGGATGAATCCGCCCAAAAACGGCAAAACACCACGAAATCACCTCTCTGGTCGCTCCGGGGACCGAAAAGCCGGCGCTCCGCACGGCAGCCGCGCCGCTCAGACCAAGGTCAAGGGGTTATTGCGGGTGTCCATCTCGCTCAGGAAGACCGTCCGTCGAACACCCCAGTCGTGCCATCCATCCTTGTTTCAGTTTAAGAGGGCTATAGCGTAGACGTAGTTCTCTGTTTCATCGGCTTCGGCCCGCCAAAGATTTCTAACTCCTTATGCGAAATCAAATGATTAGGGTCAGGATTCATAACCAGTAGATGACGGTTGCAGCGAGGGCGATGGCTGAGAGGAAAACTTCTGGACAGCGGTCATAGCGTGTTGCCACGCGCCTCCAGTCCTTCAGCCTGCCGAACATGATCTCGATGCGGTTGCGGCGTTTGTATCGGCGCTTGTCGTATCTGACGGGTGTCTTGCGTTGCTTTCGTCCGGGGATGCAGGCGCGTATCCCTTTGTCCTGCAACGCTTCCCGGAACCAATCGGCGTCATAGCCGCGGTCCCCGAGCAGCCAGCCGACCTTTGGAAGGCTGCAAAGCAGCGCCCGTGCGCCGTTGTAGTCGCTGACTTGGCCGGCGGTGACGAACAGGTCGATCGGCCGCCCTTGGCTGTCGCAGATGGCATGCAGTTTGGTGTTCATCCCACCCTTGGTTCGACCGATCAGGCGGCCACGCCCCCCTTTTTCGCGGCCATGCTGGTCGCGGTGCGGTGTGCCTTCAGATAGCTCGCATCGATCATCACGGTCTTCCTCTCTCGGTGCTCTGCGGCCAGGCCCCTCATCATCCGTGCAGAGACGCCTTTCTCGCTCCATCGCTTCCAACGGCTGTAGAGCGTCTTGTGCGGCCCATAGGCTTTCGGGGCGTCTCGCCAGCGTAAGCCATTCCGGTTGATAAAGATAATCCCGCTCAGCAAGCGCCTGTCATCCACCCGGGACTTTCCGTGCGACTTTGGAAAGAAGGGTTTCAGACGCGCCATCTGTGCGTCGCTCAGCAAGAAAAGATCCTGTCACCGCTCCGTTTTCGAAGCGGTGAATCACGCAGCACTACGGAAAGCAATGCATCCTGACCCTGAGGAAAGAAGGGCTAAGGCCGCGCCATCTGCGCATCCGTCAGCCAGAAAAGAATGCTCATCGATCGGTCTGCTTGCGGAGCCTGAAACACGCCCGACAAGCAAGATCAATGGGTCCTGGCCCCAATCTGGGGGCACTGGATCTGGGCTGGAACATCAGCGCGGGAATGCTCACCACCGCACATCGCGCAGGCGTATCTCGGCCTCAAGCTGCGAGTGGTCATAGAAATCTGCGGTAGAACTGTTTCGCACGAAGCTCACCGTGATTCTGGGGCCTGTAGTGCTTTGGACGGACACGCCGACACCATGGGTCTGGTCTTCGCGCACGGCACCAAGAAACCGGTCGCCATCTGCGCTCTGTGTCCATAGGAACAGGTCGATTATGCGGCCGTTCCTGGGAAGCTGGACTCCCAGTTCGATGCGCGACCGGAATGCCATTTCATTCGGAATGCTTTGGGCGAACGAGACAGAGCCGTAGGGCATTATGCGGTCGAAAATCGAGCGCAGGCCTACGATCGCAACTCCCTGTTCTGACGCCCCGTAGCTGAGCCGTTCAACTTGAAGCCATGCCTCGTGATAGCTATTCCCGACTTGCCCCAGCGAAGACAGGCGTGCGCTCGTGGAGGCTTCTGTGCTGCGCCCTAACTTGCGTTTGTTTTCGCGCAAGCGATGACAGAGGTCGAGAAAGGTCCACCCGCGAAGGTTGTTGAGCAGGCACGCAGAGATCTGGGCGGAACTTCGTCCGATGTCGTAGCGCGGGGACCACGACATTTTGCCTTCGCCCTGCAGGTCCAGCAAGCTGCCGTTGCCCAGAGCGAAGCGCGTTCTGGCGCCAACGCTTGCCCCGCCTACCCATCCGGGCTTCGCCTTGATTCGCGGATCTGCGTGGAACTCCAGCCCGGCAAAACGGAAGCGGTCGTTCAGCGTGCCACCGTTGATGTTGCCGTCAAAGGCCAGGATGGGCGCGATCCACATATCCTGCCGGAGCACGCGCGATCCCGTCCCGTCATAGTAGTAGCCTTGGCGCGCCAACTCAGTGCGCAGCCCGTCGCGCACCGCAGGATCCGCCGCGTACCTGTCGAAGATGTTCGTCAGAGCGAAAAGGCGGAGCCGCTCCGATCCGCCGAGGCTCGTCTCGTATCGGTCCAGTTCGTCTCCAGATGCGGCCATGGGGGCAACACCGATCAGGAAGATCGTGATCAGGATGCGAAGGCTATTCACCGGCGTTGGGATCCGCGCCGAAGAACACGCCGTTGGCATCGACCTGCCGCCCCGTCACCGGATCCTTTCCGGAGATCGTGTAGAGCCCGCCAGTGGTCATCTGGTGCCGTCCGCCCGCAAATTCGGGCGTGCCGCCTACCGCGCCACGCAGGCTTCCCGCAGCCGAAAGGATGTCGGTGCCCGTAGGATCCCAGACTGTCAGCGTTACATCGCCGCCGTAGGCCCCCGTGCGGATGTTGAAGGGCAGATCGGTCGCCGTCATTTCGGTGCGGACGTCGGATCCGGTGCCTACGCCCGTTTCCAGTCTCAGCGAAGCGGTTTCCTTACCGAAGTCCAACTCCATGTTCACGAGGCCGTCGCTGTTGGCCCCCGTCAGCAGCGGTGCGCCGTCCAGCGACGCCCAGACGAAGTTCGCGCCGCGAAGGTAGTATTTACCGTCTGCCGATACCGGGGCACCCGCACGCGCGGCGGTGAAGGGTGTCTGGTCCACTGTCAGGCGCAGGATGCGTTCTGCTGGAGCCATGCCACCGTCCGATGCCACCTTCGCAATGACTTCGATGGTCATGACATCGTCATAAATCGTGTCCGTCAGGTCCAGCAGATTACGATAGCCGGCGGGGCCGGTGGGGTCGGCATCCTCGAACTTGGCAAGGATTGCCTGATCCTGAGGCGTGGAGTTGTCTCGGCGGATCCGGTTGCGCCCGTTGTGGTCGGTCTGATATGTTGCAAATGCTGGCGTGTCGATGGTTTTGCCGGGAGTTGCCGGCTCTGGGTTGCCGCCGTTTCCATTACCCCCGCCACCGCCGCATCCAGCAAGTGCGATCGCAGCGCATACCGCAAACATCCGAAAGATCATCACGCTTTTTCCTCGTTTGTACGTCTCGTCGCACCTGAAATGTTTGTCTTGAAGAACTGGGGTGCCGGAACCGGGCAACCGAACAGATAACTCTGGACCTGGGGACAGCCACGCTCGGCCAGAAAGGCAAGCTGCTCCTCGGTTCCGATGCTCTCGGCGATGGCTTCCATTCCGGACACTCGCGCCGGATAAAGGATGACTTGCACCACGGCAGAGTTTTCGTCGTTGCAGTGCACGTTGCGCAAGAAGCCCTGATAGATCTTGAACCGCGGGGCCGGATGCCGCTTCAGCAGGCTGCGCGACGCGAAACCGGTTCCATAGTTGTCGAAAGCCAGCCCCACGCCCATGTTGCGCAGGTCGTGCAGCGTCTTGACCATTGGACCATCTTGCGCCGTCAGGATGTTCTCTACGATCTCCATCTCCAGCGCGCTCGGAGACAGGGCGGTGTCGCGCAGTGCCGGGCGCCCGGCGCAGGGCGGGCAGGAGGAGTCCTGCGCGAGATTGCGTCGAGAAGCGGTTCACCGACATTCGGAAGTCAGGGTGGATCGCAGCCCAAGCAGCGGCTTCGGTGCAGGCAGCGCTGAGGATCCACTCTCCCATCACGAGCGACAGCGGCATCTTGTTCAGCCCGTCGATGAATGAGGCAGGTGTCAGCGGGCCCCGTGTGGGATCGTGCCAGCGCAGCAAAGCCTCAGCTCCCGCGAGACGGCGCCCGACGGTCGTGAACTGGGGCTGGTAGACCTGTTCGAACTCGCCGTTGTCAAACGCCTTGCGCAGCTCCTCCTCAAAGGTGCGGCGCAGCCGAGCTCCGTCCTCCAGCGCCGTCGTGAAGGCAAAGGAGGCACCGCGCCCCGACGATTTCGCACGGTACAGCGCAACATCGGCCGCATTCATCACATCCGTGGAATGGGAACTGCGCAGCGGATGGATCCAGATGCCGACGCTCAGGCTCAGCTCCATGGCGGTGCTGTCATGTATGGTCGGGGTACTAAGCGCCTTGATGATTGGCTGCGCCACCTTGACCGCCACACGCTCGTTCTGCCCATGCAGCAGCACCGTGAATTCATCCCCGCCAGGACGGGCGATCATGACGGCGTCGCGGGATGTTTCGCGCAGGCGCGAAGCCACCGCGCGCAGCACCGCGTCCCCGGCCGAATGACCCGGCGTGCCGTTCAGCGCGTTGAAGCCGTCCAGATCCAGAAGCATCAGCCCGTCTACAGTGGAAACGGAATCCGACAGCGCGTCGTCCCAAGGTGTCCGGTTCGGCAGGCCCGTCAGCGCACCGAGAGAGGCAATCCGAAACAGGCGATCCTCGTTCCCCTGTCGTTCGGTCACGTTTCGAACGATGGTGTGCGGGCAGAAGGATGTCTCGCGCCTGACCTCGCAAATGTCGACCCCCACCTTCGCCTTCAGCAACTGCTTTTGCCGCCCGATGAGCGAGATCATGGCAAACGGGCCTTTGAAAACCTGCGCCGCAAGACCCGCAAGGCGATCAAGCGCGGTGTTGGGAGCCGGATCTACGGAGTCGTACCTCTCCAGCGCGACAAGGCGCTGCGCTTCGTTGTCTGGCACATCGAAATCCACGACCTGAACTCCCTTCAAACGGATCCGGCAGATGCTTCAAGCTGGTGGCGCACCCTCAGCATGAACCCCCAGTATGGAAGAGGGAACGCGCATGGCTGCATCAACCTTCATGCTTGTTAGTCCGTCCGCGACGCAGCCATGCCGCGGCGCGTGTCGTCGCCCGCCATCTGACTGTGCATTTGCGTGAACAACTGAAGCGCTTTGCTGCGATCGCCCGAGTTCAGGTAGGCGTAAGCCCGCAGCACACCCAGGCCGCGATTGAGGCCGTTGATGCCTTCGGCTGCGTCCAGATAGCCGATGGCGCGGCTGTAATCCTTCACGCGGTAGGCCTCGACCCCGCGCTGAACCAGGATCTCGTGCTCCACCTCCACCCGTTGCTGGCGGGTGAAGTTCGTCGCTGCGCTGATCTTGGCCGCGTCGTTCGACATATTCATGTTCAGGTAGGACATGGCCATGCCATAGCGCGCATCCCGTGCCACCTCGGCCGGAACACGGCCCTTGGCCACGGCAGAAAAGGAAGCCAGCGCTTCCATTGGCCGCTTCAGGTTCAGGCTGCACCAACCGCGTTCGTTCAGCAGGTCCAACGATCGAGGCTCGGGCGTCAGTGCGATGCAACGCCCCCAGTCGCCTGCGGCCGTTGCCGCACGCATAGCCGTGATCCGACCGTCGCCCGACGGCGGCAGGCGGTCCCATTGCGAGGCCGGAGCGGCTATCCCGCCCTGCGGAGCCGCCGGCCGGACCTGCTGCGGCGCCCGTGCGGGCGCGCTCGCGGAGGGAGGCGTGGAGGGCGCGCTCCGCGGCGGTGCGGCGGTGGCTGTGCCAGCCCCGCGCCCTGCGTCCAGCCGGTCCTTCAGCCCCGCCAGATCGGCGGCATTGGCGGGGAAGCGCGCCGTCGCTGTCGCGAACATCTGGGCCAGTTGGTCCGGTGTCGTGACGGAGTCGGCCTTTTCCAGTGTGCCGACGATATCCTGATAGCGGGGGCAGGCGGTCAGGATGGCCTCGTACGCGCCCCGCGCCTGATCAGGCTCGCCCGCACGCTCCTGCGCCTCGGCCAGACGCCAGACGTTGTTGATCCGGTCGCACTGGGTCAGCGCCGGCGTCGTGCGGGCGATCTGCACCGCGCGGGCCGGATCCGTGGAGACGGCCGCATCGAACTGCCGCTGTGCCGTGGCAGTGTCCAGAAGCGCCAGCATGTCGGCCGGCGGGGTCCAGTCGGTATGGGTCGTGCGCGCCGCATCCAGCGCCCGCTGCGCCCCCTCCACGTCACCGGCCGCGATCAGCTGGTAAATCCGGTCGGTTTCCGCGCCCGGGTCGGCAGAAGTGTTCAGCGCGTTGAGGTCCGCCGGAGGTTGCCAGTCCGGGAACGCGCTGCGCAGGCGGCGGATCTCAGCCTCGATCGCGGGCTGGTTGTTCTGCTGAATATAATACCGCAGGGCCGCAAGTTCATTTGCACTTTGCCCCAGAACGGGGGAAGCGGCGGCGAGTGCCACGACAGACAACGCCCAGACGTGCCGCCGCAGGATGTTCAGATGGGTTGGCATTGCGGGAACCTCTGGAGCTGGGCGATCAGCACGAACAGGTGCAGGGTGGCCGGATAATAGGGCTGATCGGTTGTGAAAAGCGGAATGGACAACGCAGCATCCTGCGCGGCGCCACATGCCGTCAGCCCTGCAAGGGCGGCATAGCCCATGTCGGGGCTGCGTTCCAACGCCGCGCCGGTCTGGACGTCGAACACCGTCGCCGTTCCCACGCCTTGGGTGCCCGTGGTGACATAGGCGTCGTGAAACCGGGCGACCATCGGATGCGCGGACAGCCCGCTGAGGCAGAGGTAAAGCGGCACGCGCATCGCCTCGTATCCGGCATTTGCGGAGAAGCCCGCCGGCGGGGCCGCCCAACCCTGCGGCGTCGCCAACATCCAGTCCGGTGCCAAGCCCGTCGCCGCAAGTTCCGAGAGCCGTGCCAGCCCGTCATCGACCGCGCGCTGAAGGCCCGGCGCGCCGAAGAACATGGCCAGTTCCGACATCAGTTGCGGCATCCAGTAGGACGGGTTGTAGATCGTTCCGTCGGTCCTCACGAAGCCATCGGCCCCCGGAAGCAGCAGCCGCTGCCCTGAAAAGGCGGGGACGGGGGGCAGGCAGGCGCGTACGATACCCGCAACGATCGTGGCGGCGCGGCCCCGGCAGTCGGGCATGTCGAACTGGTCCGCCCCCTTCATCAGCGCCCAGGCATAGAAGATGTCGCCGTCCGACGCGTTGTTCATGTCCGGGACGTTGGGCACCGTATCCGGCCGCCACCGCCAGGCCAGAAGGCCATCGTTGCGCAGCGCCAGGTTGCCCTCGGTCCAGCCGTAGATGGCGCGGAACGCCTCGGCGTCATCGAAGAGCACCGAAAGGTAAAGCCCGTAGCCTTGGCTTTCCGAATGGCTTGCTCCTTCCGAAAAGGCATCCACGATACGCCCGTCGGGTTGAAGATAGGCCGCCTTCCAGGCCGTCCATGACGGAAGCAGCGGCGCAAGTGTCGCTGGTGCCCCATGTGCCGATGCCCGCGCCGTCGAGAGAAGAGCGATCGCCCCCATCCCCGCCATACATTCGCGCCGGTTCATACTGTCCGTCCCTTCCTCGTGATGATGACATAGATGAACGCTGGAATTGTGGAGAGCAGCGCCAGTGTCAGGAGAATGAGCGCGTAATAGCCCGGCGCCCAGGACGCGAAGTTCCCGATGACCACGAAGATCTCGCGGAACGAAATGGGACCTGTAACATGCGGTCGGGGGTTTGGCGGCCACACCTGCCAGGTCCCGTCCGTCCCGCGCAGGGCCACGCGCGCGCCTTGCGCCGCTTCGGTGCGGCGGAAGGTGTCGAAGCTTTGTGCGAGCACCTCGGGTGCGATCGAGTTGTCAGCCACAAGTGTCCACGTGCCTCCCTCTTCCTGCGGAGCCATCAGGACGGCCGTCCCCGGCCGGTTCAGTATCCAGTCGGACAGTCGCTCCCCTTCGGGCGAGGCGAGACCGTGCAGGCGAGCGGTCCAGGCCGCGATCTGGCTCGGCCGCTCCGGCTCCGAAGTGCGGGCGGGGCTTTCGCTGTCGTCGCCCCGGTCCAGCCGGAAGAACCGGGGCGCGTCGTCCTCATGCGGGAGAACGTCGGTCTGAGTTTGAAACAGCTGGGCGATCTGTTCACGCGTCAGTGGCAGGCCGGGCCCCATGGCGCCGGAGTCCTGCGGCAGCCGTGCCAGCGCAAGCCGCCCCTGCCCCTCGGCCACCGGGGTCAGCGCCAGCTGCGCGATGAATGTCGTTAGAAAGCTGGCATCCGATCCTACCGTCGTCACGTCGGCGGGTCCGATGGCACGCAGTGTGTCGCTGAAAGAGCCAAAGGTCATCGGCGGGCTGGGCGGCACGTTCAGCGTGCTGGAGTTCAACACGACCAACATGTCCGTTTCGCGTGCCGGGCATGGCAGCGTAGGCGGCTCGCCCGGCACGATCATTTCGAAAGTGATGGCATTTTTGCCGCCGTGCAGCAGATGCGCAGGAAACCGCACGGGCAGGGGTGGCTGCAGCTTTCCGCCGTTCACGTCCAAGGGCAGGAGCACAGTCGTTTCCCCGTTGACCTTGACCAGGAGGATGGAACCTTGCGGCAGATCTTCCCCGTATCCGTAATCGAGGGTCAGCATGCCCCGCTGTGAGGACAGGTTCATCCAGTCGGCGGGCAGAGTGAAGGGAACTTCGGCCGACGCGTAACGGGTGTTCCGTACGATCTGCGAAGCACCCAGAGCCTTGAAGCTTGTGGTCGTGCCAGGTTCCAGATTCGAGCGCTCCTCCTCGTCGGGAAGAGGGGGGAGCGTGGCGGCCAGCACATCGGCCAAGCCCGGCCCGTCGGTAACTTCCATGACCAGCGCGCCTTGGGGACTGCGCAGGAACGTGGCGCCCGCGGGGGCACCCGTACCTTCACGTATCGACACGCCGACGCGCCGGGCGGCGCCATCCACCGGGTGATAGGGAGAGCGGACCTGCGTCGTTCCGCCCTCGGGCATGACGCGGCCGATCGCGGTCATCACTGCGGCCAGGCTTTCCGTCGCCACGCCCTCGGGCATCCTCACGTCGATGGATTGCCCGCGCTGGACAGTGCTTGTCAGCCGAGCGCGAAAGTTGGCGGCATCGAGGGGAACCATCTCTGCGGGTACGGTCACGCCGCTGCCGGGAAGGTCAATTTCGGTCCAGACGTCGAAGCTGGCCTCCGGCCCGCAAAAAATGCGGTGCTGTTGGCGCAGCGACAGGCCAATCGCGTTATCTCCGCTCCGCAGTGCCGTTCCAGGCACGTCGATCCGGCCCCAGTCGCCGATGCTGGACAGTGGCCATGTTCCCGCCTCCTGCCCATTGACGCTCACCGTCACCGACGAACGTTCCGGCAGATTGTTGACGCTGCTGCGCAGGACCAGACGGAAGGACGCGGGCGGCGAGGCCTCGGCCGGTAGAGGAAGGGCCAGCATGATCTCAGCAGCCTCTCCGGTCAGGCGCAGGACGCCCGGCTCGGCGAAGCTTGGTCCCATCGCGATACGGTCGCCGGGCACGGCGGCCGGGGCACGCAGGCCGATGTTCCACGTTCGCGCTTGCGCCGTGCCTGTCACGGTGTTGCGCGCGAGGGAGCCGATCTCGGGCAGCGGGCCTGTGGAAGGGGCAGGCAGCGTCGCCGGGGGATCGGCCAGCTTGGCGGAGGGCGCAGACGCTGGCATATCGGGCAGCAGGATCTGCCCATTGCCTCCGGCACCGAGAGCGTCCTGCGCCAGCAATGGCTCCGAGAAAAGAAGCGATGCCAGCACGATGCCAAAACAGAAACGGGTCATGCGTGCACCTCCGCACGCGCGGGGCTGTCCTTGCGCATGTCATCTTCAAGGAAATCGCTGCCGAACGCGACCAGATGCGCCGGTTGCAGGCTCATGTCCTTGCGTTCCGCCTCGTGCTTGCGCCACGGTTCAGCGGCATAGTCGCGGATCGTTCGAGGTAACGACCGCGCTGCGAGCGCCAGTATGTAGCCAAGCCCCCAGATCAGCCCGACGCCGTTGCGTGTGGCATCTCGTCGCCGCTCCCAGGTTTCGCTGTTGCCAAAGATCAGCAGGGCCACGGTTTCGCGGGCGCGCATGGGTTGGTCCGGCGGGAACAGCAGGCGCAGCGCGACCTGCCGACCGCTGTCGGAGGTGGAACGGACGATGCCTCGGATCTCGCTTTCTAGATGCGACTCCTCGGGGAAACGGGGGGTAAAGATAATTTCGTCGCCCTTCCCATAGGGCAGCCTGTCAGGTTGGCGCGGCACGAGGATCTGAGCCCCTGTGGTTGACGCGTCGATGATGATCCCGGACACCAGCTCGCCTGTGGCAAGCCGTACCTCTGCCGGGCTGTGCATCTCAACCCGGGGGGACGCCCGGCGTTGCTGCTTCTCGCACGTCGCGCGCAGCGACAAGGACACGAGGATAAAGTTGAAAAGTGCCCATGCCCCCACGACCGCAAGCACCTGGCGGTCGCCCGGGAATGCGATCCACCGTCCCACCGCCAGAACGACACCGAACGTCATCAGAGCGAACAGGATCAGCAGCGGACGGTGAATGGGCGAGATGTAGTTCGATGCGAGCGTCTCGCTCTTGTCGGTGACATTGAAGCGCGCATCGCGTGGGCGGATGATGGTGCGGATGATCGCCTTCAGCAGATAAGGGGCCTGCGCGACCTCATATATCTCGGACACCAGGGGCCAGCGGAACCGCGAGAAGATGGCATTCTGGGTGAGGAAGCTGACCAGCAGGTAGGTCAGGCTGAACGCAAGAGCGTCCTGCGCCGTGCCCACGAAAATCTCCACACCGAAGATCAGATAGGCGAGGGGAGCCAGCAGATAGGCCATGCGGATGATGGGGAAGAGCCAGAAGCTCATGGAGTTCAGATAGCACAGCCGCTGCTTCAAGCCCAAGCCGGACCGCATCAGCGGGTTTTTCAGCAGGAGCATCTGCATCATGCCGGTTGCCCATCGCCCGCGCTGCTGGATGAAGCTGGCGAAGGTCTCGGGTTGCAATCCTGCGATCATCGCACGATTGAGATAGAGGCTCCTCCACCCGCGGGAATGGATCTCCAGTGCGGTTTCGGCATCCTCCGTGATTGTATCGCCCGCAAAGCCACCGACGTCGTCCAGCGCGGCGCGGCGCAGGACGGCCGCCGAACCGCAAAAGAACGCTCCGCCCCAGCGGTCCAGCCCGCGGTGGATGAGGCCGTAGAACATCTCGTTCTCCGGCGGGGCGGCGACGTGGAAGCCGAGGTTTCGCTCGATCGGGTCCTTGTTGATGAAGTAATGCGGCGTCTGCACGAGAAACAGGCGGGGATCGGCGCGGAAATAGCCGACGGTACGCGCCAGGAAGTCGCGCGACGGGACGTGGTCGGCGTCGAAGACCACCACGAGCTCTCCATCCAGCCGCGAAAGCGCGGCCGACATGTTTCCTGCCTTGGCATGTTCGTTACGGGCCCGGGTGGAATAGATGACGCCCAACTCGGCGCAGAGGGCCTGAAGCTCGGCCCGTCGTGCGCGCGCTGCGGCGGCGGCATCGGCGTCGTCCTGATTGCACTTCTGGTCCGTCCCGCCGTCATCGCACAGCACGATCCGGCGCTTGTCGCCAGGATAGATCATGTTTCGCGCGGCCGACAGCGTGATGGCCAGCATGTCCGTCGGCTCATTGTAGGACGGCACGAGCACATCCACGGTTGGCAGGTCGGCACGGTTCTCGATCCGGGGCGGGATCTCGCGCCGGGTCGGATCGGCCACCAGAAAGGCGTTGAGGAAGAAGATGATGATCGAATAGGTTTCTACGGCGAACAGCATGATCGCGATTACGAAGGACGGCGTGAGACCGGCATCGGGCAAGGTGCTTGTCAGCCGCCACACCCAGTACCGGATAACGATCACGCTGCCCGTGGCCAGCAGCAGGAAGCGGGGCCAGCCGCGCCGCGCGAAGGGCTTCAGCACCACAATGATCACCACCGCCATGCACGATAGGGTGATCTGTGCCAGAAGAGATGTCGGCGCCAGCGCTAGCGCAAGGATCGCTGCGAACAGCAACGCCCAGACCACCAGAAGAAGAACCGCGAAGAACGGGCTAGAGCGCATGACGGGCATCTCCGTGATTGGCTGCTGAAACTTGCAGCCCTAGGACCTTAAAGGGGAGCGGAAAGCGGCGACAGCAGCCGGGATCCGGATGCCTCGCGCGGGCCGGTGAGGCCTGAATATGCGAAGCTGGTGTCGCGGATGGGATTAACTGCCTCCTCGACGGAGCCGACGACGCAGTTGCGCAGCACCGCTTCCAGTGCGTTGCGCTTGGCGGGGATCAGGCGTTCGGTCCCGTCCACTTTGCGAACGGCCAGCACGCAGTTGATGTCACCGAACGTCTCCAAGGCGTAGGAATAAGCCCCAAGGCTGTCGGTTTCAGTGATCATGACACCGGGATCGACGGTCTCGAAGGGCGTGGGAAAGCCGTTGATCCGGGCGCGCAGCGCTTCGATCCGCAACCGTCCGGCCCCTTCGCCCCAGCGACGGCTCGCGCGAAGGATCATCTGGTTATCGCCCGGGATGGCGGTCGCGTTGGGCAAGGAAATCACCTGCTCCACCTCATTGCCGATACTGCGCTGCATCACTGTCAACTGCCCCGCAATAAAAGCCCAGCCCATAGAAGGAGGAAGCATCCTATATTCAGTACTCCTTCTGTCAGCCGGATTCAGGAGACGGTCGCCAACGTTGACGATGTCGCAGGCGGAGAGCGACACTCCAAGGAGAACTGCCGTAAGGCACCGAAGGAGGAGCAAGGGAAGAGGCATGTGGCTATCCGTTCGAGTACCGCCCGAACGACCGCCTAAGCAATTCGGATGATTTTGCTGATCTTCAGGTTCTTCACACGTTCATGACGATTTACAACACGTTCCTGTTTGGATCGCGCATTTCCTTAAGGAGTGTTCTCTAAGCGCATCATGTTTCGAAGGCAGATAATCGCGATGGCGATCACCAGGGTCCTTTCCAACGAGAGGACAGACGATGAAGAAGGCACGACTGACCGAGGAACAGATCATCGGCATCCTGCAGGAGCACGAGGCCGGGGCGAAATGCGCCGATCTGTGCCGCAAGCATGGCATGTCGGAGGGCACGTTCTACGCCTGGAAAGCGAAGTATTCCGGGATGACGGTGTCCGAGGCCAGGAGGTTCTGAGATTTCGCACTAGCGGAAAGCGGGCACGACCGATAACGCTTGCCCAGTATCCGGGCTTCTTTAGGTTGAGGAGTATGTCGGCAGAAGGGCAAGCCATGGAAAAGCCATCTCTAGAAGTCGTTGAGGAAGAGGTTGCCCGTGCATTGTCAGTCGCCGACCCTCTTCCAAATGACCTGAAAGCAGTGTTTGAGCGTCACTGCGACAATCTCGTGAAACTGGCCAGGTCGCTGGAAGCGGCAGGCATGGACAGCGAGACTATCAGAAGTGCCGTTGCAACCTTGCTGAAAACCTACGAATCTGATCTGCTGAAAGTGATCGAGGCACGTCTATGAGTGACACTTTCCGCTTCAAGCTCGACGACGAGCCAGGACGCTTGGCGGCGCTGCGTCGTTACGGCATTCTCGATACGGATCCGGAAAAAGATTTCGATGATATCGTAGCATTGGTGAAATCTATCTTCTCGGTACCCTATGCGGCCGTGACACTGATCGATGCGGATCGTCAGTGGATGAAGGCGGCCGTAGGCATGGCGCCAATGGAGTGTGCGCGCGACGATTCATTTTGCATGCATACGATTCGTGGGCTTGAACCGCTGTCGGTTGAGTCTGCCTTGGATGACCCCCGCTTCATCGACAATCCTTTCGTTACCAGCGCGACGCATATTCGCAGCTATCTGGGCGCGCCTCTGACCACCCCAGACGGCTACAACATCGGGGCGCTTTGCATACTCGGGACTGAGCCTCGCGTCTTCACGGAGGCCGACAAAGCGGTTCTGGTGAATTTTTCGAAGGTCGTCGTCTCGCAGATGGAGTTGCGTCAGGCTGCCACTCGTGACGCGCTGACAGGGGCCATGACGCGCCGGAACTTCGAAGATCAGATGGCCGACATGGTTAGTGGCGATCGGTCTGGGAGCCTGATCCTTCTGGATGTCGATCATTTCAAATCGATCAATGACACCTTCGGTCATCCAGCAGGCGACGAAGTGTTGCGGGAAGTTGTTGGTCGCTTGATGGCGTGCATACGCAGCGGCGATTGCGTTGGCCGGGTGGGAGGGGAAGAGTTTGCCCTGCTGCTGCCGGAAGCCTCCGCCAATAAGGCCACGGTAATGGCGGAACGTCTTCGCAGAGCCGTCATGCAAGACCCACTTGCAGCCCTTGAGAACCAGCGGATTACCATCAGCCTCGGTGTGGCAGAACGTCGCGACGGCGAAACCGCCGAGGCATGGCTGAAGCGAGCGGACGAGGCTCTTTACGAGGCAAAGCGGACCGGCCGGAACCAAGTGGTTCAGGCAGCCTGATCTGGCTCCCTCCTCGCAGTGGCAACTCCAAGCAGCAGGGAGTGCTCCGCTGCATCATTGCGTGGAGCAACGCGCTGAGGGACTAGGGCAGTTCAGAGGTGGAGGACTTGTTAGTGAAGTACTCTGGATGCCGCACCGGCATCTGGATGGATCTCTCCTCCTGCGGCGCCGGTTGCGCCGTGGCTGGGTGGCAAGAAGGCCCTCCTCCCGAAATCACCGAGAAAATTGACCTGCCCCCTGCCGGTCCCTCGGGAATCCTCCCGGTTTCAACGGGGTTTGGCCGAAGAACTCATGCCGCCATTTTCAGTTTCTGTGCGGGTGTTATGCCGCCGATGCCCATGTTGGGTCGCTTGTTATTGGAAGTCCATAGCCGGTCGGGGGCGATGCTTTGTGCCTCTCCTGTCGATACCCTGCGCCAGGACGTCCTGCAGGACCGCCCGAAGGGCATCCACATGGCCGTGGATGTCGCTGATGACCGCCAATCCGCCTTGCATGCCGCTTCCCTGACATTGCCACATCATCACCCTCGCCACCACTGCGCCGGGTGAATCACGTTCCGCATACCCCTCGCGAGCCGGCTTCTTCAGTCGCCTGTCAGGATCAACAGCGCTTGGGGATCATCAAGCCGTTCCAGACGAGGCTTAGGGCTGGATTCCTGACTGCCGATTGGTTAATGAGCCTTGCCGACACCCGCAAAAAGCTGGGAGATCGGCGGCGGCCCCACAACGGGGACCCGCCCATTGGCGTGATCGGACACAACCGAGCGTGACCCGTTATCCCGATGGCGCAGCCAGCCTGTCATCGTAAGGCAGTCGGCAAGATCCAGCTTCCGGCGGTTCGGTCCAAGGGGAGAGCACGGGGTACTGTCACTCCTTCGACATCAAACGGCGGCAGATGATGTGACGTGGCAGGGCCGAGAAGAGTGGGGCAATTCAAGGGTTGCTCATCAACAGGCCTCCTTTGGCGCGACTGAAACAAACCATCAATTCGATGGGTCCTGAGCCTAGCGGCTTCTACCGAGCCTTTAAGATACTACAAGAACGGGAACTTTTATTCGATGCCTGCAAAGAAGAAATTCAAGAAAGAAGCTATCGATAATCCTTCGCTTGCGTTCAATCTGGTTACGCCGACGGATTACAGCTCAAGCGCACAGTTCTTGAACATAATGGAAGTCGCGCGAAGCTGGATTGGCCACCGGCCTGATACCTGGGGTGGTATGACCACCAAGGATCTGGTCAACGGCGGATACCTCGACGAAAACGGATGGCCTACGGCTGTGCCGGAGGGGCTTTCGTCCATCGGCACGCTTTGGCAATGGGGCGGGCGGCCTGGTACTGCCAAAGAAAATGCCGGAAAATATGTGCTGACTTACGACGGTGAGGGTACGATCAAGCTGACCGGAGATGCGCGGGTTGTAAGTTCCGAGCCCGGACGCATCGTGTTCGAGAACGTGTCAGGCGGCACATTCTATATGAACATCACGGAAACGGATCCCGAGGGATCGGGAGATTATCTTCGCGACATCGCCATCGTGGCGAAGAAGCATGTGCCGCTTTACGAGGCGGGTGCCACTTTCAACCCGGATTGGCTTGATCTTATCGCAGACGCCAGGGCGCTTCGATTCATGGATTGGGGCAACACGAACAATGCGCAGGTTGTGGATTGGGAAGACCGGCGCGAAGCCGGAACATTGCTCGGCGTAAGCAAGGGTGATGGTGTTCCGATCGAACACATGGTGACCCTTGCAAACGAGGTTGGGGCCGATCCATGGTTCACTATCCCTCATACAGCATCCGATGCCTATGTGGAGGCCTTTGCAACCTATGTCCGCGACAACCTTGATCCGGCTCTGACGGCGCGGATCGAATACTCGAACGAGGCGTGGAATGCGTCGTTCCAGCAATTCCATTGGCTGCGCGATAAGGCAAAGGCCGAGTGGGGTGATGGCAACGGAAGCGCGCCCCACCAGTATTATACCAAGCGTGCCACCGAGGTTGCCCAGATCTGGGACAAGGTATTCGCGGAAGAAGACGGACGGCTGGTTCATGTGCTTTCCGGGCACACCGTAAATACGTGGCTTACCGATGAAATGCTACGGGCGGACAAATGGAAGGCTGCTGACCCGGACGGATGGGTCGACCCAAAGAGCGTGTTCGATGAATTCGCTGTCACGACGTATTTTGGCGGCGCGACCATGCGGAACGCCGAATTGCGCAAGGAACTGATGGATGTTCTGGAGAAGCCGAAAGTAAAGGCCAGTGCCTGGCTGGCAAAGAAGCTTTCTGATCCGGACTACCCTGAGTCCATTCCTGAGACCGCCAGGAAACTGGCTGCGCAGAAAGCCACCGTCGAAGCGGCTGGTCTTAAGCTGGTGGCTTATGAAGGTGGGCAGCATGTTCATCATTCATTCGCGGTCAATGATCTGACGGATAAGCAGGTTGCGCGCTTGACGTCCTTCATGACCGACTTCGTCCGAAGCAAGGAGATGGCTGGTCTTTACAAGGATCTGTGGGCCGTCTGGAAAGAGGTTGGCGACGGGCCTTTCATGCAGTTCGGAGAAATGGGAACCGCCTCCAGATGGGGATCCTGGGGGATCCACACCAGTACGTCCGACGCCAATCCGCGATCCAAGGCCCTGAAGAAGCTGAACGAAGCTACGGAGGCGTGGTGGACTGACGCGGATCCGGGTGAGACGTATCAGCAAGGGGTGATCCTTCAGGCCAAATCACGTGGGGAAACCCTGACAGGCACAAGCAAGATCGACTACCTGATCGGTGGGAAGGGCAATGATATCCTCATCGGTGGAGCCGGCAATGATGGCATCCATGGCGGGCGAGGGCATGATCGGGTGGTCGTTTCCGGCACCAAGTCGGACTATACCCTTGCGGCAGATAAGCATGGTTATCGTCTTGTCGGCCCGGATGGCGAGGACCGGCTGATCGATGTGGAGGAAATTGCTTTCTCCAACGGCGAAGTCCTGACGATCAAGGAGATGCTGAACCAGCCGCCCCCCGTGCAGGCGCCCGATCCCGGTCATGATCCGGATCCGAAACCACAGCCGCAACCCGGGCCACAGCCAGAAGCACCGGGTTCTGAAGATGAAGCTAAACCCGGCCCGGATGACTCTGCGGTCGTTGATGTTGCGCCGACAGGCAAATATCATGATGCGGCCGGTGCGGCAGTTCAGGTGGCAGGCGGCGCCGCGTCCGGCGTAGTTGTAAACGGTGTGAATACGTGGAGCATCCTCGGGCGTGAATTGGGTTCCGAGAGCCATTATGTGGTAAACGAGAGCGGCAAGTCGGCCGAGGTGAAAGGTCGTATCCTGCAAGCCAACTATTGGACTCAGCAGGAAAATACGACCGGCAAGCATGAGGCATTGGTGTCCGCGACAGCGATGGAAACAGCACTGAAGCTGGGATCGGTGATCGCCCGTGGCGGAGAACTGAATCTTACGGCGGGCAATGACAAGTTCTACGGTCGGGATTTCAATGATCACGTCATAGGAGGCGCCGGAAATGATTATCTTTCCGGAGGCAAAGGAGATGACCTTCTTTTTGGAGGCCTTGGTGACGACCAGATACTAGGCGGAGCGGGCAATGATACCCTTTCCGGCGGCGCCGGCAATAATACCATAGATGGCGGTGAGGGCCTGGATCGCGTGCTGCTTGCGGGTGTGATGGCTGATTTCGAAATCACTGTTGATGGTCGAGGCCACCGGCTGAGCAGTAAAGACAGCAACGATTTCCTTCTTGACGTGGAAGAGTTCGAGTTTTCAGACGGTCAAGTGGTGACATTGGAGCAGATGCTGAATGGAGCACCGCCGGAGCAGCTGCGACTTGCAATGAACGGGGCGCATCTCGATGCTCAGGGTGCGACCGCACAGTTTATGGGTCAAGCCGCAACCGGAGGTTCGGGCGGCGTGCTTGATACGGCAATTGATGAAGACCAGCTGGACTTCCGCCAGTCGGACGTAAATTGGAAACCTTCGCGTAAAGTAGATGCTCTTGATAACCTTTCGCTGGCGGATGACGCAGATAAAGCCGCCTTCATTGGTTTGAATGACAATGACCGGGGTTGGCTGATGGATCTTTGATCTGGGGGTGAGCTTCCATCCAGCGGCGACCTGAGCCACCTGGTCATTCGTACCGGTCGGCGTGGGTTGAGCAATCGTCCGGCGCGCGAAGCATTCATCTTGCGCAGCGGGGCGGGCGATTGCGACCGTCTGCTTTGGGCTCAGGCTGTGCTGGAACCCATCGCGGACAGCTTGAAACCTAGGTCGTTTGAAATCCTCGACCATGCGACCGGTCGCACAGAACGTGGGATGATGGATCTTTTCAATTCGTCACTGGCCCGCCGATTCCGATCGGTGCCACCATCCGCTGATTTGCTGGCGACATTCAGCCCAATCTCCTTTTTCACATTCTTCAGCCTGCGGGTCATGAAGTAGGTTGCGCCATCCGGGCGTTGATGGTGCCGAACGGATGCTCGACGTCCCGTGACGGACCGTCATCGGCTCAAAAGGTCCGATCCACTGACCCGCAACTTGTTTCCGTCGATGGCGACGCACACGCCCGTTAGCACGCCGATGCGGCGGCATAGCTCCACGAACTGCGCGCAGGTTCGGCGGATGCTGGATCCGTTGTCGCGCCGGAAATCGGCGATGGTCTTGTGGTCAGGAACAAGTCACCTCGTCAGCCACATCAGTTCGAACTTGCGGCCGGCGCGCTCCAGCCGGCGGCTTGAGAGGCGGTGCAGGACCATTCATTCATCGACGGTCCCGGTCGTTGCCCTATAGAATGTCTCTGGACCGGGAGGTCGGCATTACAAGGTGCACGAATGACGATACGGGACCATGAAAGTTTAGATTGCCTGATCGTCGGGGGCGGGCCCGCCGGGCTTACGGCGGCGCTTTATTTGGCACGTTTCAACCGGCGCTTTCTCGTGGTGGACAGTGGGCGCTCCAGAGCCTCCTGGATCCCCACAAGTCACAATATCCCGCTGTTCGCCGAAGGCATTGCCGGACCGGAAATCCTCGCGCGGCAGCGCGCCAATGTGGAACAGTATGGCGTCCGCATCCTGGGGGGGCGCGTCACCCGACTGCGCAAGCGGCCGGACGGCTTCGCAGCCTCGGTCCGCTGCGACGAAGGCGAGGAGCGCGAGGTCCGGGCGCGCCGGGTGCTGCTGGCGACCGGTGCTGTGGACATCGAGCCTGACTTGCCGGACCTGCCTGACGCCGTCCGGCGCGGCTTGGTACGCTACTGTCCGATCTGCGACGGGTATGAGGCGATGAACCGGAAGATTGCGGTCATCGGCTATGGCGACCGGGGGGTGGGCGAGGCCATGTTCGTGGCCCGCACCTATTCCCGCGACGTGACGCTGTTGACGCTGGGGCAGGGGATGGACCTTGATCAGGCCGCGCGGGAACGTGTGAGGGAGTACGGAATCAGGCTGGTCGAGGAACCGATTGCAACGCTGGATCAGGATGGCCGCCGGATTTCCGCGATGCGCACCAGAAGCGGGAAGGAGCACCGGTTCGACGTGCTTTATTCAGCCCTGGGGATGAAGATCCGGTCTGATCTGGCCGTCGCCCTGGGCGCGGAGCATGACGGGGCCGGGGCGCTGATCGTGGATGATCACAACCGGACCAGCGTGGCGGGGCTTTATGCCGCGGGGGACGTGGTGCGGGATCTGAGCCAGATCGTGGTCGGGATGGGACATGCAGCGGTTGCCGCAACGGACATCCACAATCGCTGCGAGTTGCCGACCGAGGATGAGCCGGAATGGCCGTCAGGCGCGGGTGTCAGACAGCCCGGATAAGACCGGCGACAAAGGGAGCGCTTGATCCGAGCCCCCAAGGCAGGTGCGGCTCACACGCCTGCACTGGCCTGCCCACGCAAGAGGGGCCGGATCAGGGCGCGACTATCTCAGCAAGTCGCCCCACATCTTTTCGCTCTTGTTCTGGGGGTCTTTTCGCGCAGGGGCCTCGGCGACGGCTTTGACTTTGCCGTGCCGGTGTGGAGGGCCACTGTCCGGCGAGCCATAGGACGCGTTGAAGATCGAGCGCGGCTCGATCGATACACGGGCGTTGGCGGTGTCGATGATTTTGGTTTTAGCGACGGATCCCATGAGGGGTCCTCCATAACGCCGGCCAGATGATACCGGACGGCTTATCCTATATAAGGTTGATGCCACCTCTTCTCAAGGTGGCCTGCGCGATCCCGATCTCGCTTTGCACGCAAAATAACGAGGCGTCGGTTTGCCTTGCTCCGCAGCCATAGAAGGAGCCCATCCTTATGCTAGCTGGCAGGCGATGATCCGGAGCAAAGCGGGTGGTGGAGGCAGGGGCGTGCTTCGGGAGCGGTGCCGACGAAGGGAGGAGACGCATGTCCCTCCTGCCGGAGGTGAGAACTCGGTAAAGAAAAGGAAGCTGATGATGACGACGTTGAGCATTGTCCATAGGACGACCTATCATTACCGGGCGTTTGTGCAGTTGCTGCCGCACCGCTTGATGCTTCGGCCACGTGAAAGCCGTGAGCTGAAGCTTCTTTCCCATCATGTCCGGTGCTCCCCCGACGCGGAAGTGACATGGTCGAGGGATGTCTTCGGCAACGAGGTTGCCACGGCTCGCTTTCTGAAGAACGCGGATCTTCTGACCATCGAGAGTACCGCGGAGGTTGGACTTGACGCGCCGGCATGGCCGGTTTTCGACATCGACGCCTCGGCCCTGTCTTACCCATTTCGATATGCGGACGAGGATTGGACGGATCTTGGTGCGCTTACCGTCCAACATTATCCGGCCGAGCCTGCGAAGGTGGACCGGTGGGCCCGCAGCTTCATTGCGGCCTCGCCAACGGACACGCTGTCTCTGCTGAAGGATCTGAACCTCGGGGTGCACCACCAGATCCGGTACGAAAGCCGTGACGACGAAGGCACTCAGCCACCGGAACAGACCCTGTCCCGCGGTCGGGGGTCCTGCCGTGATCTTGCGGTTCTTCTGGTCGAGGGGGCGCGCGCGCTTGGTTTCGGCGCTCGCCTCGTGTCTGGCTATCTGTGGCCGAATGATGTTCGAGCGGTGGGCGCAGGCGCCACACATGCGTGGGGGGAAATCTTCGTGCCGGGTCCCGGCTGGATCGCGTTTGACCCGACCAATGGCACGATGGGAGGGGGCAACCTCATTCCAACCACTGTAGCCCGGGGCATTGCCCAGGCCATTCCGGTGTCGGGAAGCTATATCGGTCCAAAGGACGCCTTCCAGCGCATGGACGTCCAGGTCGACGTGCGCAGCATTGACACATCAGGGGGCGGAGGCCGGGAGCGTCCTGCAGCCACGGAAATCTATACCAGCTCCAACGGGGATCGCTGGCTGCTGATACAGAATGGGGATCGCCGGATTGTCCGTCATGAGCCGGCCCCCAGCTCAGGTGGACAAGCCAGCGAGACGGACCTGAACACGTTCTTGTTGACCCAAGGGCGCACGCCGCAAGGCGAGAACCTTCTTCGCATGATCACGTCCTGAGCCACCCGTATTAGACAGGGATCAGGCGCACATTTCGACCACCGCCGCGGAAGGGGGCGCGGATGACCCGCCGCTTCTCATGCGCGCGCGAAACGGCAACGTGGTTTCACTTTATCTTCAATGCAGCCTTGCGCACGAAGTCAGTCCAAGCGCTCCGTCTCGTCGACAGGGGCTGAGGATCCGACGGGGCTTCTTCGCTCTTCAGATTTGCGCGACTGGTGCGCAGCGAGTTGCACAGGCTCTGAGCCATTTGGATGGCTGGCTTCGGAAGTTTCATCGGGCTCTCCTCATTGTGGTTGGACGAGCGGGACCGGCGGGATGTCCCGCCGCTCCGCCACGGACTCTCAAGTCAGGAAGGCGCCCCAGATCGACAGCCTCGATGCGACGGCAGCCACCTTGTCGTTCAGGGGATGATCCCCTTCGATCGCAGGCGACAGGGGCCTGACTTGCGCCTGTGGGCTATCGAACAGATCCGGCAAGGGCGCGCTCTGACCCGACACGGAACTGCCATTCGTCAAGGGCATGCGGTCGAGGTTCCGGTTCCTGTTTGCCGGCAGGTCCGGCAGATCGACGATCACAGCGCTAACGGGGGAGCGGCGCGAGGAGGGGAACCCTCATCGTCCAGTCGTCCATGCGCAAGGCCGATCATCATCGACGAAGCGGCGGCTTCTTCTGTGCGTTGATCGTCCCGCGGAACGCGGAGCGCCGGATCTTCATGTTCGGCAAGGTGGATGCTCGGCTTCTTGGTATCGGATCCCATTGGATGGGTCCTCCATGGCGCCGGCAGGATGATACCTGCTGGGTATATCTGATATGGGTGGCGGAGCGAGCGATTGCGAGCCAGAGCCCCGAAAGACTTCGAGAACCGCTGCATGATAAACGCCTGTCCTGCGACCGCTGGCGTGGACGAGGCGTTCGGCTTCATGGCAGAAGCTGCAGTTGGAATAGCCCGCACCAGACTGTGGGTTTCACATCAAA
Source organism: Falsirhodobacter deserti (assembly GCF_004015795.1). Taxonomy (GTDB): domain Bacteria; phylum Pseudomonadota; class Alphaproteobacteria; order Rhodobacterales; family Rhodobacteraceae; genus Falsirhodobacter; species Falsirhodobacter deserti. The sequence goes on from NZ_ML137222.1 coordinate 71,189, forward strand.
CGCGACAAGGGTGGCCCAGTAGCATGATCCGGGCGGGCGGAGACATCCGCCATCGCAGCCCGGCCGGATCATGCGTCAGCGAGACGTTGGACGTAGAGAAGAGCCCATAGCATGCGTAATCGGGCTGCCCCTCTGCGGAGGTCGAGATTCTGTTAAGATCAGATGATCCAATGGAAGGGAGTGAGGTATGGAATAGTTTGCCGGACTGGATAGGTTGCTGCGCAGTTGCGCGCTCTGCATCGTGGATAGTCAAGGAAAGACCCACTTCGAGCGTGACCTTCCCTTGCGAGGTCGGGGAGTGTCTGAAACTCTGTGTATCTGACGGGGCCCATACGGTTTTCAGATACAGTCAGGCGTCGAAGCGCCCGGCGAACATTATGGCCCGCTGATTGCGGGCCGCAACCCATTCCCGAACCGCACGACCGCCCTTCTCGCAGTTGCGGATGGCCAGGTAGATCAGCTTGGTCGCGGCCTCCTCGGTGGGGAATGAGCCCTTGGTCTTCCGCGTCTTCCGCAGCACCCGGTTCAGCGACTCCACGGCGTTGGTGGTGTAGATGATCTTCCGGATCGCTGCGCTGAAGGCAAAGAACGGGATCACCTCGGCCCAGGCCCGGCGCCAGGCCGGGGCAATGGAGGGGTATTTCCCGGCCCATTTCTCCTCGAACCCGTCCAACTGTCGGGCGGCCTCCTCCGCCGTCGGGGCCTGGTAGATCGGGCGCAGATCGGCGGCCACGGCCTTGCGGTCCTTCCAGCTGCAGAAGTTCATCGAATGCCGGATCAGGTGAACGATGCAGGTCTGAACTGTGGTATCCGGGAAGGCCGCTGTGATGGCTTGCGGGAAGCCCTTCAGGCCGTCCACGACCGCGATCAGGATGTCCTGAACCCCCCGGCTGCGCAGTTCGTTCATCACCGACAGCCAGAACTTGGCGCCCTCGTTGTCGGCGATCCAGAGTCCGAGGACCTCGCGCTCCCCATCCCTGGTGACACCCAGGGCGATGTAGACCGCCTTGTTCTTGACCATCCGACTGTCGGCATCGCGGATCTTGACCCTGAGCGCGTCGAAAATGACGATCGGATACATCCGGTCCAGCGCCCGGTGCTGCCACTCGCGCACCTCGTCCAGAACTGCATCGGTCACGCGGCTGATCAGGTCGGGCGAGACCCGCAGGCCATACAGATCCTCAAGATGGGACTGGATGTCGCGCACCGACAAACCGGCGGCATAGAGCCCGATGATCTTGTCATCCACCCCGTCGATCCGGGTCTGACCCTTCTTCACCAGCTCAGGCTCAAAGCTGCCATCCCGGTCGCGCGGAACCGACAGCGGCACCTCGCCATCCGAACCCTTGACCCGCTTGGTTGAAATCCCGTTGCGGCGGTTGGATTGTTCCGGCGGGGCCTCGGCACCGGCCTCATAGCCCAGATGCGCGGTCAGTTCGGCCCCGAGCATCCGTTCCATCAGACGGTTCTTCAGCTCCTTCATCAGCCCGGCCTCGCCAAGCAGATCGTCAGGCCGCTTGCAGCCCTTCAGCAGCTCGTCCAGCAATTCGTTCGAAATCGTCATCAGCCTTGCTCCTCTCAGGAAGCATGGACCACATCACGAATACACAGAAGCTCGGACACTCTCCGAGGTCGGGGCAATCGCCGAAGGGTTCTGCATCCCGCCGCTCTGTCTTGATCGGCATCGCCTTCAGAGAAGGCCTTCACCTGCCGGGTCTGCATGTCCTGAGCACCGCGTCCCGCCGCACCTTCGGCGTCATCAAGGCTTTCCCGGAAGATCCTTGAGCATGATGTTGTCGAGCATGGCATCTGCCAGCAGGCGCTTCAGCTTGCCGTTCTCGTCCTCCGGTGCCTTCAGCCTTTGCGTCGGACAGATCCATGCCGCCATACTTGGCCTTCAGCTTGTAGAACGTTGCCGGGATGAGGCCATGACGACGGCACACCTCCGCCGTCGCCATCCCGGCTTCCTGTTCCTTGATCAATGGAGTTCGGGCTGCAATCGACTCTCCAGGAAGCTCTTGAACCGGCTCAGGCTGCCCGAAAGATGGGAGCGCATCGCGGAACGGGCCGCCGTCTCATCACCCTTGAGGATCGCGCTGACGATGGCCCCGTGTTCATCGCGCAGATGAGTGTTCCGGGGAATGGGAACTTCCGACGGACGAGTCATGAAGCCCGGGCGGATCATCAGCAAAAGTTCGGGGAAGAACGGGTTCTGGGCCGCTTCTGCGATGGCCAGATGCAGGTCGAAATCCGTCTCGTGCGTAGGCTTCCCCTCATCTAGGCACAGATTTACCAACCGGTAAGCGTCGAGAATGCGTTCCAGCTGTGTTGCAGATCGACGGGCGGCCGCGAGCGCCGCAGCTTCCGTTTCGCAGGCCAGCCGCAGTTCCAGCACCTCGATGATCGAAGACATCCGGCTGAGCGACAAGCTCATGAACCGAGCCGGTGTGGGATCAGGTTCACAAACGAAAACACCGACGCCCCGGCGCGCAACGACAAGCCCATCGGCGCGTAGAGTGGCAATCGCCTCGCGGATCACTGCGCGACTGGCCGCATGCTCACGCGCAAGATCACTTTCACTTGGCAGACGTGCGCCTACCGGAAGCGAACCACTTGTGATTTCGTCCCGCAGCAGGGTCGCAATCTGCGCCACACGACTTGTGCTCTGTGTCATCTGGTAGCCCCACGCATCTTTCTCATTGACCTGTCTGCCGCATCGGCCCATCCTGTCTTACAGGAGAGACGATGCACCACGACTGCAGGCATCCTATCGCGGGAGGAAAAGTTCTTGAAGATAAAAGATGTCCGCGTGCGCACCTTCTGGTTCACGACGCACGAGGAAATGGACAGCGATGGCCATGCCCACCCCGGCCCGGCACGGAAGGTTCGCAAGTCCCTGTTGACCCTGACCGCCGAGGACGGAACCGAAGGTCATGCCTTCGGCAGCACCGAGCAGATACGTCCCTACCTGATTGAGCGCTTCGTCAAACCCGTTGTCTTGGGCGAGGATGCGCATGCGCGTGAACGCATGTGGCAGGGACTGGCCCATTGGCAGCGGGGCAGCGGCGGCCAGTTGTCCGACAGGACGCTGGCGGTAGTCGATTGTGCGCTGTGGGATCTGGCTGGAAAGCTCGCGGGGCTGCCCGTGTACAAGATGATCGGCGCATATCGGGACAAGGTGCCCACCTATGGCTCCATCATGTGCGGTGATGAACTTGAAGGCGGCCTCGCCACGCCCGAGGATTATGGCCGCTTTGCCGAATGGCTGGTGAAGCGTGGCTATCAGGCGATCAAGCTTCACACCTGGATGCCACCGGTCAGCTGGTCGCCCAACATCGAGATGGACCTAAAGGCCTGCGCCGCCGTGCGGGAGGCAGTTGGCCCACGGTTCCCGTTGATGCTGGATGCCTATCACTGGTACTCGCGGGAAGAGGCGTATGAACTGGGAAAAGGTCTTGAATCGCTGAACTTCACCTGGATCGAGGAGGTGATGGACGAGCAGTCCATGTCGTCTTACGTCTGGCTGACAAACGAACTCAAGATCCCGGTGATCGGCCCAGAAAGCATGGGCGGAAAGCACATGCATCGCGCAGAATGGATCAAGGCCGGGGCGTGCGACATCCTGAGGACCGGTGTGGAGGATGTGGGTGGCATCACCCCCGCCCTGAAGACCATGCACCTTGCTGAAAGCTTCGGCATGAACTGCGAGGTGCACGGACACGGACCGGAGAACCTCGTCCTGTCTGCCGTCGCGAAGAACTGCCGGTGGTATGAACGGGGGCTGCTGCACCCGTTCCTCGATTACGACGCCTGCCCCGAATACCTGAACGCGATCCCCGATCCGATGGATGCCGAGGGCTTCGTGCACCTGTCCCAGGCACCGGGCATCGGGGAGGACATCAACTTCGACTACATCGACGCCAATCCGGCCTGACGGCCCGCGGGGAGGAGGAGCCCCGCGTCAATGGGAGGGAAGACATGAAACGACGCAGTCTGCTTCTGGGGGCAGCCGGTATCACACTGGCCTCGTCTTTGCCCCTGCGGCTTGCCGCTGATACGCCAAAGGACCAGCTGGTGATCGGCTTTTCGCTGGCCAATGTGCTGACGCTGGACCCTGCCGGATCATCCAGCAAGGAACGCGTGCAGATCATCGCGAACCTTTATGACAGCCTTGTAGGGATCGACGACACCAATCGCCGCAAGGTCGTGCCCGCCTTGGCCGAAGGATGGGAGGTGGCCGAGGACCGGATGTCGGTGCGCCTGACCCTGCGTGAGGCGAGATTTTCGTCCGGGAACCCCATAACGGCCGCAGATGCCGTCTGGTCGCTGCACAGGTGCCTCAAGCTGAACCTCGCGCAGGCGACGAACCTGCGTCTGCGCGGCTTTACGAGCGAGAATGCCGCCGATCACATCCGCGCCCTTGATGACCGCACGGTTGAAATCACCTTCCCTGAGCCCACCGACCCGCAGATCATCCTGATGACATTGGCGATGGCCGGGACTGGCAGTGTCATCGATCGTGCCCTTGCCCTGCAGCACGAGGTAGATGGTGACTTGGCCTCAGGCTGGCTGACCACCAATGTTGCGGGCAGCGGTGCGTTTGCCCTTCAAATGTGGCGTCCCGGCGAGCTGGCGGTGCTGGAGCGAAACGATTTTTACTGGGATGACGCCCCCGCCATGACGCGCATCATCATGCGGCACATCCCTGAAAGCCAGAGCCAGCGGCTGCAACTCAGTCATGGCGATCTCGACATCGCGTATTCCTTGGGGGCGGCGGATCTGAAGGCGCTGGAGAGTGAGGAGGATGTGCGGATCGTTCAGCAGACGGGCAATGGTCTTTACTACCTCGCGATGTCTCTGAAGAACGAGCATCTCGCCAAACCCGAGGTGCGTGAGGCGATCATCCGGCTGATCGACTATGACGGAATCAACGCAAGCATCATGCCCTATTACGGGGTGAAGCATCTGGGGCCGATCCAGCAGGGGCTTGGCGGGGAGGATCTGTCTCCCGATATACGCCCGGATCCGGAAGCCGCGAAGGCCCTTCTTGCGAAGGCAGGCTATCCCAACGGCCTTGACCTGACCCTGCGGGCACTGGCGGAGACTCCGTTTGACAGCCTTGCCGCAGCGCTTCAGGGCAACCTGGCCCTTGGCGGGGTGCGTGTGCAGATCCTGACTGGCAGCGGCGAGCAGGTCTATGGCCCGATGCGCGAGCGGAACTTCGACCTGATCGTAGGGCGCAGCGGGGGGCAAATCTCGCCTCCAGACGGGGATTTGCGCAGCCTTGTCTATAACCCGGACAACAGCGACGAAGCACGCCTGACCGGGCTGCAAAGCTGGCGCGTGTCCTATCAAGATATTGACCTCAACGACCGTATCGAGGCGGCGCTTCTGGATGCGAACGATCAGGCGGCCGACTATGCGGAGATCAGCCGGCTTTATGCCGAGCGCATCCCAGCGATCCAGCCAATTTCCCAAGTGGTGGACTCGGTGGCGGTCCGCGCAAACATAACGGGGTTTACGATCAGCCCGGTTTGGCAGACGAAGCTTGCAAAGGTCACGAAAACGTAAGGCTGATCCCAACCGGCAACGATCAGGCGGTGGAACTCCTCTCGCCACCGCCTGACCCGGCATCTGCACATCCTGCCGCGGCTGGACGGCTGGGCTGTGGTGAACCGGAAGAAGCTCTACCGGATCTACATCTAGAGTCCGGCCACGCAGCCCCGGTCCAGCTTCATCCCGACCAGCGCTGACGAGGCATGGGTGAAGGGATAGAAGTCCCCGGCGTGCATGCGGCGCACCGTTCAGCGCCAAGCCATGTTGCGCCGGCCGCAAGCGGCAGCATGACCTTCGGACGGGTCGAATTCTTAAAAATGCCGTGTAGGAGACGAGCTTCAGCGAGTTGATGATGGCGAAGAACATCAAGGTCGTGCCGGTGAACATCTTCCGATCGAGGCGCAGCGGCATCATTTATATCTGGAGGGGCGGCCCACCGGCATGGGCCACGCGGGTAGTTTTATGACGGAGCAAGCATGCCATTGCCTTTCAAGTTGAGATCCTGTAACAAGCGAAGGCAAAGATTTTGATTTTGAACTTCTGTCTCCTCGCGGCTTCAGTCGAACTTCTGATGACACTGAGCCGGACTGCCGCGTTTTGCGGGCAGTATAAATCAAGGAGAAACACGATGGCCAATGGCACCGTGAAATGGTTCAATTCCGACAAAGGCTTCGGCTTCATCGCACCGGCACATGGCACCAAGGATGTGTTCGTGCATATCTCCGCCATGGAGCGCGCGGGCATTCATCAGTTGAATGACGGGCAGGCCGTGACGTTTGACCTGGAAAGCGACCGCAACGGTCGCGAGTCCGCAGTGAACCTTGCCCTCGCCTGACTACATTCTCTGCTTATTTCGGAAGGCGCGGCTTTAGCCGCGCCTTTTTTCATTGGAGACGGAGCCAGAATGGCCAAGAAGTGGAAGGGCGAAGTGCTGAACGTTGGCCCTGAAAAGGACACCCATGTGCCGCACGCGCTTGAGTGGAAGGAATTCTTCCGACAGTTGGCGGCTGCAAGATGCCGCATAACTTCTACAAGAACGTGACGTTAACCGGAATCACGCTGGAAGTTATGCAAGGGCTTCCTCTGCTGGTCTTTCAAGCGTCGAAGAAAGCGACCAGATAACTCTGGTCCGCAACCCCAGTTCACCGACAGGAACAGAACTTGATGAACAACGACAACGCTGGCCTTTCCGAGCGCCGCGCTATGGCCGCTCGTGCCAAAGCCGCTCTTCTAGAGACTTATCGGGCCGCCAAAACGGCTGCTGCGCCGACCCGCGAAATACGAGAAGCAGAGCGCGTTGCTGTTGCCGAGGCAAGAGACGCGCGCCGAGCTGTTCGCGATCAGGAGAGGCGCAACGAGAAACTTAGGGCTGAAGAAGAGGCTGGCGCGCGTGCAGCTGCGGCCGCCGCCGCTGAAACTGCGGAGTCCGACGCACGCGAGGCTGCTGACAAAAGCCGTATTGCCCGCCTCCTTGCAGACGATGCGGCCCAAAAAGCAAAGCGTGATCAGCGGTATGCAAATCGAAAGGTCCGTCAAGGCTAAAACTAACCTGCAACTGCGGCAAAAAGTGGCCCGGATGGCAAGCGGTCCAGCTCCGGCGCCGTCTTGTCCGCTCAGGCCAGAGCGGTATCGGAACACCCAAGGTCCGAGCGCCAACTTGCTGAAACGGTCTGCTGAATGTGCATTGGGAAGCTACCGCCGAACGGCGGCGTTGGGCTCTGAGTCCCGATGCTGCATAGCCCATGGCCGCTGGAACAAATCCAGTTCGGCTCGTCACAAGGGCAGCCGGAAGCGTTCCTTCTCCAGCAGTTCCGCGGCGCTCTGCTGGTAGAAGCGGATCGCCGCGGTGTTCCACCGCGGCGTCTGCCATTCGGGCCGGATGGCCCCGGCCTGTCGCGCGGCGTCGATCACCGTCTGCAGCAGGCGGCGCCCGATGCCGAGGCCACGAACCGGCAATCGAGATGACCAGTTCGCGCACCCTGCCAGAGGGCATAGTCGAAGGTCAGCGCGGATCCTCGCAAGGACTCCACGACGGCTGGGGGAGCAGCCGGCACATCCCATGAGCTGCTGTTTGCAAGCGCGGTGGTGACACGTCACCCGCAACTAGGTCAGCGCAGCAAAATCTAAGATCTGCTTCTGGCCACTGGGCAAGTTCGAAGCATAGATAGCCTGTTGCCAGGCAAAGCTGGCCGGATGCAGACCTCGGGCAACTCGATCTTCATCAACATCGGCCAGACAGCGTCACCAATACCGAGCCCGACGAACCGGCGGAGCATGAGGTTGACGACGTCTGCTCCATGCGGGCGCAACCTCTTGGCTATCGCGGTCCGGTCTGTCATGTACGTTGGCGCGCAAGCAGCAGGTGCTGGACCGTCTTCGGCGCCTTGAAGGGCTGATCTGAAGCTGCTGATCGAGACGAGCGTCAGTAAGTCATGGCCGCAGCATTGAGAAGGCCCACCGAGAGACTTACCGCCGCGAGATGCATTGCGGCCGCGGTATGACCTTGTTCGATCCGGGTCACGATATCGCTGTGAAAGAGCCGGAAGACCAGGAAGCAGAGGATCTGCAGGACGCCGGCCACAACGCCCCAGACCAGGACATCGAGCAGGCTGATGGAGTTCCGGACTGCGGAGGCGATCGGCAGCACGAAGCCGATCATGGCGCCGCCATAGGAAATGGACGCGGCGGCGTTGTTGGCGCGGATCAGCGTGTGCTCGTCATGGGGCGTCACCATCGTGTAGATCTTCATGAAGGCCAAGAAGAGGCCGATGGCGATCCCCATGTAAAGAAGGAAGGAAGGGAGACCTGAGAGGGAGGCGAGGAGGGCATTGTCCATGTTCGGCAGTCCTTGTGCGGCGATAGCGGAAGCATAGAGTATGAGCCGTCTAGGCAGAACCTAGTCTTTTATAGATCGGCCGAAAGGCCTTGCGTGCCGGCGGTATCCCCGTGACCAGTTCGACTACGCCTTCGACCGGGATGCTGCTGAAACCGATGGCCGGTGGAACTGGCGGTCACCTAGAGGTCCGCATTGGGCTCTGAACGCCGATGATGTGCGCTCGCTGCCGCAGCCCAGCTGTTGCCCCGACACTGCTGAACTGACTGCGGCGCGAACCTCCATCGGCGGGTAAACAAGCCGTTCGATATCCTGCATCAGGCCGTGGGCACGGTTCCCCCGTCGATCACATTTTCGGTGCCGGTGATCGTTCCGGCGCGGTCCGAGGCCAGGAAAGCGATCAGGCTGGCGATTTCGCCGGGGGTCGAAGGGCGGCCGATCGGGATGCCGCCGAGCGCGTCCATGATCATGCGCTTGCCGCCTTCAAGATCGGTGCCAGCTTCAGCCGCCAGTCGCTCGGCCAGCCTGGCCGACGCCTCGGTCTCGATCCAGCCCGGCGCAACGCGCAGCACACGCACACCCTTGGGCGAGACCTCTTTGGACAGGCTCTTGCTGTAGACTGACAGCGCGGCCTTCGCGGCGGCATAACCCGTGGTCGAATCAGGCAGCGGCATCAGGCGCTGGATGGAGGTCACGTGGATCACCACGCCCGCGCCCTGCGCGATCATTCCCGGCATGAACGCATGATCAAGGCGCACAGCGGAAAGAAGGTTCAGGTTCAGTTCGGCCTGCCATTCCGCGTCGCCCATCGCCGCGAAGCTCCGGCTTCGCGGCGTTCCTCGCGATGGTGCGGGAGATGATAAGCACGAATATATCGCGTGGCTGACCGGCCAATCAGTGCAGCATAGCGCTCAGCCCTAAGGCCGATCATCGCCGCTTTTCATGAGGTCTGGCCTGTCTTGACCCGTCTCGTTGGTGTCAATGCCGTTGCGCTCAAGCTCGTGCTGGGATCGTGCCGGGCCCCTCAAGCCAACATGTCTTCCGGCAACGCGCAGCGCGATTGCAATCTCATCCTTTGCCGCCGCGCTGACCGGCAGGACCGGACGGGGCGGGGCGACTCCAACGTGAGGCCTGCAAGCGGACCGGCCATTTCATGAACGACACTGAAGCTTGTGTGGTCGCGGAACAGGCGACAGATCGGCTGAAGCGCGATGTTGATGCGCTCCGCTTCCGCGTGATCGCCCGCCCTGACGGCATCGATGATCTGCTGACACGGGCGCGGCAGGATGCCCGCAAGAACGCTATACCATGCATCACCGCCAGCGATCATCGCCTGAGGACAGTTCCAGTCGCGCTATATCCGATGGAGAAACCCTGCGGCAGAAAAGCGCGCTGATTGGCTATCGCGTTCATTTCAGCCGTGATGTCCGCCTCGCCATAGGCGTTTACAACATCACATAAGGATGGTTCTGGGCTTTCTGAGCCGGAAACGCCGTTTTAATCCTCACGACGCCATCTCTTACCCACCGTTGAAACGGCGGCCAATAAGAAGCCATTATGCCCGTCTCGACGAGCACTGGTTGGCCAAATAAATGCCATTGGAAATCTTGGCTGATGGCAGACGCTGCCGATATCGTCGTTGACGGGCGACATCTCTACCTGTGTCATTACCCGATGACCACCTCGCCTGGCGCACGGAGGAACGGCTTGCAGCTCTTTGGCCACGTCCATCAGCACTGGCTTGGCTCCCGCAACAGCGTCAACGTCGGCGTCGACGCCTGGGACTTCAGCCCCGAGGCGCTGCCCGAGATCGAAAGGCGCGCAGCAACCTTGCCGGTCAACGCCCATTGGCATCAAGTCGAGCCGCGCAGCACGTTTTGAAATGCGGCGCGAAGTCTTGTCACCCCCCCCCGCAGAGGCGGCACAGTCGGGCGTGATCCTCAAGCCTCCGAGTTCTCCACCATGCCTCGCAAACCCTCACTTTCGACCGAGAAGCTGAAGGACCTTGGCGCCGACAGCTTGCGCAGCTGGTTCTGGAAGAAGCCGAACGCAACGCTGGCTTCCGCCGTCAGTTCAAGGCGGCGATGTCCGTGGCTGAGGGCCCGGGTGCCATCGTCAAGGTCATCGACCGGCGGCTTTCAGGGCTTGAGCGGGCGAAGAGCTTCATCGAATGGGACAAGGCCCGCGCGTTCCGCGACGACTTACGCAGCCTGACCGGCACGATCACCTCCGAGCTTGCCCCCGCCGCGCCCGCGCTGGCGATGGACCGGATTCTGCGCTTCATCGCCACACATGAACGGGTGTTGGCGCGGGTCGACGATCATTCCAGGCCGAAAGTCGCGCGGAAAGACCATCACTTACGACAAGCGTCGTTACAAACGCCGCAACCGGATCGAGATCATGTTCGGCAGGCTCAAGGACTGGCGTCGTGTCGCAACCCGCTATGACAGATGTCCCAAAGTCTTCCTCCCCGCCGTCGCCTTGGCAGCCACCGTCATGTTCGGGACGGTAAATTCATGCCGCACGGCTTCTTACTACCCGTCATTTCAACCGTTGCGATATCTGCCAGTGGGATAGGCGGCTTGGGCCACCCATCAGCAAACGTCATGGATAGTAGGCGAACTGCGTCACGCCGATCGACCGCACCGCCTCGGCCACCGACTGGCCTTGCGATACCAGCACAGCGCTGCAGAGAGGCCGGACCGGAAAGATTGAACCGCGTCGCAATAGGGCCCCGGCTTCCAAACTTCCTGCGGTCGGATGCGGCAGCTTTCCGTCGGATTACCGAAGGCGGCTGCTCGCGCTCGAGACGTTGCTTCCGATCGTGCTGTAAGGTCAGTCATTGTTGGGGTGTCTGCACCGACTCTCCAGTTGCGCCACGTCTGCAAGGCTCAGGGATTCGAAGGCACTCGGGCCTTTGGTCTTTGGCCTTTCTGAAGGTGGCCCTACCTTTGCTTCAGAACGACCGCAGTCAGGAGCGCCTCATGAAAGCCATCGGCTACACGATTCCCGGACCCATCGACCGCGAGGACGCCCTGCAGGACCTCGACCTGCCGCGCCCGACCGCCACGGGCCACGATCTGCTGGTCGAGGTGGCCGCCGTCTCTGTCAACCCGGTGGACACCAAAGTTCGCAGCAGCGCGACCCCGCCTGAGGGTGAATGGAAGGTGCTGGGCTGGGACGCCGTTGGCCGCGTGGTGGAGGTGGGGTCCGAGGTGCAGGGGTTCGCCCTCGGGGATGAGGTGTTCTATGCCGGCTCCATCACGCGGCCCGGCGCGAACAGCCAGTTCCACCTGGTCGATGCGCGCATCGTCGGGCACAAGCCCCGCACCCTGTCGGACGCCGAAGCCGCAGCGCTGCCGCTGACGGCCATCACAGCATGGGAGATGCTGTTCGACCGCCTGGACATCCGCCGCCAGGTACCTGGGGCGGCCAATGCAGTGCTGATCATCGGCGGCGCTGGCGGCGTCGGCTCCATCGCGATCCAACTGGTGCGTGCGCTGACCGACCTGACCGTCATCGCCACCGCTTCGCGCCCCGAGACGCAGGACTGGGTGCGCGAACTGGGCGCCCACCACGTCCTCGACCACCACGGCGATCTGGCGGCACAGGTGGAGGCGCTCGGCCTCGGCGCGCCGGCCTTTGTCTTTTCTACCACCCACAGCGATAAGCACCTCGCTGCGATCCAGGCGCTGATCGCGCCGCAGGGCCGCTTTGGCCTGATCGACGACCCCGATACGCTGGATGTCCTGGGCTTCAAGCGCAAGGCGGTGTCGGTCCACTGGGAGCTGATGTTCACCCGCGCGATCTTCGGCACGCCGGACATGGGCGAACAGGGCAAGCTGCTGGAGCAGGTGGCAAGGCTGGTCGATGCCGGCCGCATCCGCACCACCCTGACCCAGACGTTCTCGCCGATCAACGCAGAGAACCTGAAGACGGCCCACGCCCTGATAGAAAGCGGCACGGCGCGCGGCAAGATCGTGCTGGAGGGATTTTGAAGCTACAGACGGCGACGGTGTTCCGGGATGGCATGCGCATAACCCTGTCATGACCACCTGCTGTAGCTACTCCAACATCAGGACCGGTGGGAGGTGTCGGACCACCTGCCTGACCTCACTCTGTTCAACATGGTCGCCCCGAAGCATGATCTTGTGCCTGCAGGTGCGAGGAGAGCGCCCAGCAGGGCAGCGTGGCCGCTCTTTCTTGAAAAACGCCGTGTGTCGTGATCAGCCCATAGGCGCAGCATTGCCGGCATCACGACGACCGGGATCCCTCTTCACCAGCGATGGTGCACATGTGGCGCGATCCGCGTCTGATAGATGTTGCGAAGCTCCGTCATCACCTCTGCGGGCAGCGCGGCAAGATCGCTGGCGGAGCTGTTTGCCGATGACTGCGCCGCCGTCTTGGCACCCGGGATGACCACGCTCACCGCATCCTCCATCAGGATCCAGCGCAGCGCGAACCGGGCAAGTGGCACGTCCGCGGGCACCAGCCTGCGGATGTCCTCCACGACCTCCAGCGCAAGGTCGTAGGGCACGCCCGCGAAAGTCTCGCCCTTGTCGAAGGCCTCGCCGTTGCGGTTGAACGCCCGATGATCATCGGCCGCGAACTCCGTCGCCGCGCTCATCTTTCCGGTCAGGAGGCCGGAGGCCAAGGGAACTCGCACGATTAGCGCCACGCCCTTCGCCTTGGCTTCCCGAAACAACAGGTCCGCCGGTCTTTGCCGGAAGATGTTGTAGATGATCTGGACCGAGGCGACGCCCGGATATTCGATCGCCTTCAGCCCTTCCTCCACCTTCTCGACCGACACGCCGTAGTTGCGGATCTTGCCGGACGTGACCAGATCGTCCAGCGCGTCGAACACTTCCGGGCGATAGAACACCTCCGTCGGCGGACAATGCAGCTGCACAAGGTCCAGGCAGTCCGTTTCGAGATTACGAAGCGAGCGTTCGACAAAATCCGTCAGCGCGTCCTTCGTGTAGCCTTCTGCCAGATGTGGCGACAGGCGACGGCCCGCCTTCGTGGCCACAAAGGGCCGCGGGCCACCTCGTTCCTTCAGCACCTCGGCAATGATACGTTCGGACCTGCCATCGCCATAAACGTCGGCGGTGTCGATGAAGTCGGTTCCGGCGTCTAGGGCGGCATGCAGAGCGTCACGAGCGTCCGCTTCCGACACATCTCCCCATGACCCGCCTATGGCCCATGCACCAAAGCCGATTTCCGACACGGACCGGCCCGTGCGACCAAATTTCCTGTGGTTCATGGCAGATCCTCCTGATCATGGCCCGTTGGTCTGACTAGTTGTCCGACCCATAAGAAGCGACACAGTTACATGGCATGATTATGCGATCAGACCAGTGTCGCGGCGAACATGTGCGGGCCACCGGCAGAGCTGGGCACCTACAGCGCGCTTTGCGCATGGAGTCTACAAGGGCGGAAACAGCAAGGGAGCCGCTGTTCGAACCCGCAATACCATAGCCGGGAACATTCTCCGCTCCGGCGTGTAACGGCAGGGTGCCCTCCCCGCACACTACCGCGCCAGTCTACATCGAAAGGCTCCCCGAAGAGGTGTAGACTGGCGTGGGTACCCCCCGTGGTTAAGGTAATGCGGCCGCAGAATTTTCTCGTAGTGTAAGCCGAGAAGATTCGAATGAGGAAGACCCGATTTACGGAGCCGCAGATCATGGCGTTGCTTCGCCAGACGGAGGGTGGCGTGGCTGTGCCCGAGCTATGCCGCGAGCATGGAATCAGCAGCGCAAGCTTCTACAAATGGCGGGCGAGGTATGGCGGCATGGATGCGTCCATGATGAGCCAGATGAAGGCGCTTGAGGAGGAGAACCGGCGATTGAAGCGCATGTTCGCGGATCTCGGCATGCAACCCCACCTGCTCAAGGGGGCGCGTGAAAAAAGTGACGCGGCCAGCTCAGCGCCGAGAGTTGGCCGCGACGGCGGTGGCGACCAAGGGGATCAGGATCGCGCTGGCCTGCCGGACGTTCGGCGTCAGCGAGACATGTTTCCGCTCGGATCTCCTCGAAGGGCTGACCAAGGTGCACCCGACATGGGGCTTTGGTTTGTGCTTTTCTGTATCTGCGCAATGTCCGCGGGCATGCCTGGAACCACAAGCGGGTCCGCCGGATCTACTGCGAGCTGGAGTTGAACCTGCGGATCAAGCCAAGGCGGCGGATCAAACGGGACAAGCCGGACCTGCTTACCGTTCCGGAAGCGCCGAACCTTGTCTGGTCCATGGACTTCATGGCCGATCGTCCCGCCGATGGTCGCCAGTTCCGGCTGCTGAACGTCCTGGATGACTTCAACCGCGAAGGCCTGGGCATCGAGGTCGACCTCTCGTTGCCCGCAGAACGGGTCGTGCGTTCCCTGAACCAGATCATCGAACGGCGCGGCAAGCCCATCGCGATAAGGGTCGACAACGGCCCGGAATATATCAGCTCAACGTCGGCGATCTGGGCGGCCAAGCAGGGTATTGCCCTGAACCACACCCAGCCAGGAAAGCCGCAGCAGAACGTTTATGTGGAACGCTATAACCGCACCGTCCGGCACAAATGGCTGGACCTCAACATCTTTGAAACCATTGCAGAGGCACAGAGCATCGCCACCGACTGGTTAAGGACTTGCAATAACAAGCGACCCAACTTGGGCATCGGCGGCATAACACCCGCACAGAAACTGAAAATGGCTGCATGAGTTCTACGGCCAAACCTCGTTGAAACGGGGAGGATTACCCGAATGGATGTGCCGGCCACCACGGTTCAGAGCACCCTCCCCACCCCTGTTCAAAACCGGTTGGTTCTGAACAGGGAAACAGTCTAGCGATGGCGTCAATGATCTCGGTAGAAATCTGCCAGAACGTCATAAGCCATCTTCTTCTGCCCGGTCTCGGACAGAAGCCCCTTTCGGTTCCATCCGTTCTGGTACACGGGATGCTCCCGCCGCGGCGACTGGAAGTCCTTTAGGATCCATGGAGACATTCCGCGCAGGTTCGGCAGGCCGCTGGCCATCGCCAGAGTGCTTTCATAGAAGGCGGCCTGATACTCCTCCGAGAACTTCTTCGACACGCTGGCGTCATGGAAACCCGCCACGGCGTCTGCGCCGAATTCCGAGAAGAGGAGCGGTTGATCCAGCGGCGTATCCCACTTCATCTTCGCCACATCGTCCAGCGTGTCCTCGCCATACCAGCCGCCATAGAAGTTGACCGCCAGCACATCAAGCTTGTCCAGAAGTGGGTCGTTGATGCTGAGCGTGGTGCCATTCTCGTCATCCGTGCGCTTGACGAGAAGCGCAGCAGAAATCAGGCGATCCGGGTCCAGCTCGCGTGCCGTGTCGGCCAGGCTGTTGTGGAAGGCCGTGCGGGCGTCGTCGACCGGTGTCTCGTTCCCCACGCTCCAAATGATGACCGAGGCGCGGTTGCGGTCGCGATAGATCATCTCGGCCTGCATCGTCTGCGCTTTTCTCAGAACGTCGGGGTTCTCCCAGTCGGCGGTCCAGTAGACGGGAATTTCGCTCCAGACCAGAAGGCCCATCTCGTCGGCCAGCCGGACGGTTACGTCCGAATGGGGGTAATGCGACAGGCGCACATAGTTGCCGCCCAACCCGTCCTTCACCTCGCCCAGCAGGGCGCGCGCCGCCTGTTCGGTGATCCTGCGGGCGGGATTCGTCCCGAACTCCTCCTCGTGCATGGAAATGCCCTTGAGGAAAATTGGCTCTCCGTTCAGCAGGATGTCCGCGCCGTTCACTTCGACGGTGCGGAACCCGATGCGGTCAACAAGCGTGTCCTCGCCCGCGCGGAATTCGACATCGTAAAGCTTCGGGGTCTCGGGTGACCAGAGTTCCAGATCTTCCGGCACCGCGACGTCGAAGGTGGCCATGCCGGCATCATCCGTCGTGGCGGTGGCGGTCAGGTCCAGCTCCGGGATCGACATCTCGACATCCTGGCCTGCCAGTTCGGGGCCGCGCAGATCGATATAACCCTTGATACGCTCCTCGGTCGTCAAGTTTGCGGTGGCGTCGTCGATGAAGGTTTCGGGAGTATAGACCAGTTCGACAGGGCGCGTGATCCCGCCATAAAGATCCCAGTCGGTGATCGGCGTCGGGATGCTCTGGGCATCATGTTCGGAATCGACGCCCACGACCAGACGGTTTTCCCCCTCGCGCAGCAGATCAGTGACCTCCAGGCTGAACGGTGTGTATCCGCCTTCGTGGCGCCCGACCTCTTCACCATTCAGATAGATGTAGGCCTTGTAGTTGACCGCCCCGAAGCGCAGGAACGCCCGCTCTCCTTCCCGCGCCTGCGGGGTGAACTTGGGTTGGAACCAGACCAGCCCGTTGTAATATCGCAGCTCCGGCTCCACCGCATTCCACGCACCCGGGATGTCCATCTGCGGGCCGCGGTCCATGTCGAATTCCAGCAGCGTCGTGCCGCCCTTCGCTTCTTCGGCCTCCACGTCGATGTCGCGGAAACGCTGCATCCGTGATTTCGCCACCCATCCGTTGATGTCGGTCAGACCGGTACGATAAAGATCAAGACCATAGGTCCAGATCCCGGACAGATCTTCCGACGCCCGCGCATGCGAGGCGGTCAGAACGAACTCCGGTCTCAGATCCTGGGCACTTGCAACACTGGCGGTCATGCAAACCATGGCTGCCGCCAATGCCTTCCGCATCCTTGAAAGTTTCATGCGAGACTCCTCCCTAAGTCGCGACATCCGCTCACGCGCTCCAACCCTTACGAAAACGGAATGTGATTTCATAAAACACAGTATATCATTTCATTGCAACCCAAAGGCGATTGGCTGATGGCGAGTGGCATCCGCATTTTGCCGTCGCAAACCCCTCCTGTCGTTATTGGCCACGAAAAGCTTCGCCCAGACTGATGTGCAATTTCATAGAGTTAGCACCACTCAAGATCAGCCGGAGTGGGAACGCCTTGGCTGCCAAACCCGGGAGCCGAAAGTGAAGCTTTCACGCTGCCCCTACCTTGCTGGTGACGCTCAGATCCTGCCGGAGTGTTCAGATACGACCTTAATGCTTCGTCTTGCTTGGCGGCCAGACTGTCCATGCGGACTCCGCACGCGGCCAGACATTCTGTCATGGGTGCACCGAGGAGGGTGCCATAGATATCAAGATCGGTACCGTCAGCCGGGGCGCGGGATGAACTGGAAATGGGAAGAACATCCAGCGCATGTTCATTCTCATGGCCACCGGCCCACAGCTCTACCGCATTGTGCTGCACCACGGCCTCCCTCTGAGGAGCAAGTCCGTTCGGATGTCGAGCAAGGGCCTTCAGCATCAGCATAGAGGATGCCCGCGTTGCCATCCTTGGTTGATGCACGCCCGCAACGACATCCAGGGCTCTGGCTCCGCTGGCCGTGATGCCACTGATGTTGAGCTGCATGCCCCGCGAGAAATTAAGCCCATGAAAAAGAAGAAGCGCATCCAGCACAGCTGCATCGAAAATCCGGCATCCGAGGGATATCCAAAGCGCGGGGCGATTTTCATGAAACCGACCCGACATCAACGAGCGGGTCCGATCCACGTGATGTCCGAATGCCGTATCGCGGTGCTTGAAGGAAACGTAAGCCTCTGCCACTCGGGCGAGAGGGTGGATCGAGGTATTGCCGAGGCATGGATCGGGTTGCGAACGCAGATGGCCGCAGCCGCGGCCAGTGGCAATCCCGCCTCCCTCCATCTCGATGTTCACGAAGGCATAGGCGGCCGGCCCTGCTGAAGTGCCGCTGGTGGAAGGACGTATCGCCGCGCCGGCTTCGACTATGCGAAATTTCGGTGCTGTCATTTCCCTCTCCTGCCTGCCCCATAGATGTCATCAACAGCAGGCCCTCGATCGTCGCACTGCCGGTGAAAATGAAGCTACCATTCGCTTGGTCATCGGAAAAATACGATTTAAGCAAGTATCCATAGATCAAATCTATGGAGGGGACTCATGGACAAAGTGCTGGTCCAGTTTTTGGCGATCGCGGACGAAGGCACGTTCAGCGGAGCGGCGGCCTCGCTGAACGTCACGCAACCGACCCTGACCTTCAACATCAAGAAGCTTGAGCAGCAGTTCGGCGTGGACTTGTTCGAGCGATCTTCCCGCGGGGTGACGCTGACGGATTACGGGAGGACCCTGTATCAGAACGTTACCGTCATGCACCGACTTTACCGCAATGCCGTCGACTCCATCGAGCGGCAGCGGATTCACCGCGAAGAGGGGCTCAGCATCGGAACCGGCTATTCCTGGTGGGCGCTCTTCCTGAAGGATCTAGTTGCGGATTACAGCCGTCGATCCGTGACCGGCCCCGTGAACGTCAGCGTGGGAAACGCATTGCGCTGCATGGACCAGTTGTTGGCCGGCGACATTTCGATGTTCATCGGCCATCGGATCGAAAACCTGGTGCAAAGCGTTCAGCCGGACTTTCTTCAGGTGGGCCTCGTTCGTGACGGGCATTTTGTGCGTCAGGACCATCCGCTGCTGGAGCGCCCCCGAACCCAGGCAGAGGTTCTGGAATACCCCTCAACGCTTGCCTTTCCCCCGGAGGCGCGCCAGCAACGTCTTCTGCTTGATCATCCGCAAGGACATGCGGACGCCCGCCAGCCCGAATATGCTGGTCGTGCGTTCACTTCGAATTCCCTGGAAGCGTGTCTGGACTATGTACGCACCACAAATGCGGTGCTGGCCCATACGGATCTCATGGCACCTGAATTCGCACGCAAGGGCATCCGCATGGTTCCCATGCGCCCGGGAGAAGAACCGGCTTGGCGCCCTGTGGGCATCTATATCCTGCCAGAAAGGCGTGAGGACAAACACGTTGCGCGACTGCTGGACGTCATCCTCCAGAAGACGCGCGAGGTTGTGCAGAACACCTAGATCCCGAAATGCGCCCCCAGCCTTCGGGCAAGATCGTCGTCCGTAGGCGGGTTGCGGTGGGTATTCTCAAGATAGATCTTCTTCTCGCTGTCCGGCATCAGATACTCCTTGTGCCAGAGGAAATAGTCCGGATTGTCGCCAAACATCCGATAGAACATCCTCAGCGCCTGAACGGTGTAGATCGTGATCCTGACATTGGTCAGCCAGTCCGCGCGGAAGAAGTTCTTCCATTTCCCGTGCTCGCTGGCCGTCATGGCCGCCAGACTCTGCTCATAGGCCCACAATGCGCGGGAAGCCCATACAAACGCCTGTGGATGCTTTCCATCCAGAAACGACGTGATGCTACGGCACAGACAGGTCAATCCCTCCGCGCCCGTCCGGTGAAAGCGCGTCTGGAAAGAAAGAAGATCCCGAAAGAAGCGTGCCTGCTCCCCGGGCAGCAGGGATTCAACCTCCTCGCAGACCCGTTCCAGTGCCGCATAGCGTTCCGCAGCGGGCGCAGCCAAGGCCTCGAACCATGTAACCTGCTTGCGGAAAGGGACGTCGCCGGTCGCCCAAAGCAGATCATTTGCCGATCGGCCGGTTTCGCCGCGCATGACATGACCGACAAGCGATCGGGCGGGGTGATGATAGAATTCATCTCCCGCCCGGTCATCCTTGAAGGGGCCATAGGCGATGGCCGCATCAATATGCCGGCGCAGAGAGGCGGCCACTTCCTTCGGGGCGGCAGGAAAATGATTGCTCGCGAAATCAATCGGCGCCGTCTCGGCATCGGCCTCCTCGCCCCGCCAAAGCCGTGCGATGATTTCGAGGGTATAGATGTGGGGGCGTATGTTGCCACAGTTCACCAGAAGGATATCATCCGCACCCGCATCGAAGGCAGCCTGCAGTTCATCGACAAGAAGCCCTGTGGCCACGGGCAGCATCGTCAGGTGGCTGGACGCCTGAAGATCATGGAACGTCGCGTGATAGTAGATGCCGTGCGGTCCGTCCTCCTCCGGCCCCGGCAGCGAGGGAACGCGCAAGCTGTGATTGTGCTGGCGGCGCGAGACCATACGGCCATAGCCGTTGTCGGACCAGATCTTCGCAACACCGGGCGGGAATTCGATGTGCCCGGCGCGGTACAGTTCCGCGATTTCGCCATATACATAGGTCAGGCAAGGCGCTCCGGGGATCATGGCCTGAAGCATCTCATGCTGCCGACGGATGACGCGACTGATCAATTCTCCCTGCCGCTCCGGCGTGTCATAAGCCGGATCCTGTTCCCAGAACGGGCAATCCCCCTGCCCCCGGAACCCCAAGGTCCAGACGATCTTGTCGTCCCTCTGACGCTCGATGGCTTCTTGCCAAAGCGCCTCGAACATCGGTCCGTTGCAATCGAAACTTGCCTCCGCCTCGGGATGGGCCCGGAAGAACATCTCGGAGCCGAGAGGTTCGGCGTGGTGGTGCGTCAGATACAGGCCCATGTCGGCCGCAACGCGCGTCTGCACACCGTTCCGGGGAAGATCCGTGCCAGGTATCACAAGATTCCCGCCAAGACGGAGCAACGTTTCAAAGACCGGTTCCCACACCTCCGCGGGGGGAGGATACTTGTCGGTCCAGCCAATGAGGCAGACTTCGTCATTCACGAACCAGCCCCGGAAGGGAACGCGGTGGGGGGAGGATACATAGTCCGCCGGCTCGATCCTGATCCGATCTTGCCGGCCCGGCTCGATTCCCGTCCAGAACCAGAACGGATCGAACCCCAGCACCGTCCGGGACAAGTGTAGCAGCCCATAGATGATGCCAAGATCGTCCTTGCCGGTCAGCACCAGCGTGCCGTCAACGAAGGTGACGGAAAAGGTTTCCGGCGCCTCGAGAAGGTCGCTGTCGTCGTATCGTACAAGAATCTGCGCGGTGTCGGATGCGCCGATGGTCAATGCGCTGCCGAAAACCTTGAGGAAATCCCGCGCGAACATCCCAAGCGCGCCTTGCACCGGCTTTGGCAATCCTTGGGGCGCGGAGAGGACCGTATGGCGGTCAAGGGTGAATGGTTCTGCTTTGAAATCGGCGTGGTTCAGCGTCATGTCTGCCACCTCATGTCCTTCGGAAGCCATCATCATCGATGCGCGGCATCTTTGGCCGGCATCGTGGTCGGACCGAAATCAGATGCGGCGCGGTGCGGGGCCAGTTCCGCTTCCCGAGGGTCATCGTGAAGGGGTTCCGCGCCATCCGGCTGGTCACCGAAATGGACGAGGGTCTCGATCTCCTTGCGCAGATGCGCGACATGACGATCGGCAACCTTGCAAGCCGTCGCCGGTTGCGCCATCTCCAGCGCCGCCAACAGCGCGTGGTGGTCGCCAATCCACAAAGGACGCAGCGCCGGCCCGTAAAGCCGGTCCTTCAGACTTTCAAGGATCGGGGAGGCGGCCCAGGCGTCCTGCAGGGCTTCCTCCATCCTCAGAAGGATGGCGTTCCCCGTCATCCGCGCCAGCGAAATCTGCGCACCGCGCATCGTTTCGGCGAAAGGCGCGGCCTCTTGCGTCGCCATTCGGGCCAGGTCCTCGCGCAGCATGTCAAGTCCGAAGGCTTGCGTTTGCTCGGCTGCAAGGCGCGCGATGCCGGATTCCAGCGCACGCCGCGCCTCCAGAAGCTGAAGAACGTCCTCATGACTCTCAGGACGGTGCAGACCCTTGTCCTCCTCCGCCGGTCTTGGCAGCACGGTCATGCCGGCCCTGCCCCTCACGGCAACATGGCCCATGACCTCCAGGGCGATCACCGCCTCGCGGATCACCGGTCGGCTCACCTCAAGCTGTTCGGCAAGCTCCCGCTCTGACGGGATGCGCCAATCGGGGTCGTCACGGTGTTCGTCGATCATACCCATGAGGCGCCGTGCCACGATCTGGTAGAGCCGCTGCTCTCCCTCAAACGCGAGATGTCTGCCGGATATCTTCACCGCTTCATCCTTTCGTTGCCGAAGCACGCGCATTTCGAAGTCATCTCTCCGGTTGCGGGCCTTCCAAGTGCGCTGCACCTGTTACTGGTATTACCAGATTCGAAGTTCGTCAACGAATACTCTCCCGATCAGGCAAATCAGGGTTGTATTAAGTTACTTATTGACACGTCTGGCCTTACCACTGCTTATGAGGGATGACTGTAATCGCAACTTGGGAGGGTTCGATGAAACAGATCTGGAGAACGACAGGGGGAGCTGTCGTGCTTGCAGCTGGCGCAACGGGTGCCTTTGGGGGCGAAATCACCGTTTATTGTCAGGACATCGCTGTCGGCTGCGCGGCCCTTGGGCCTGTTGTCGAAAGCTTTGAGGCAGCGAACCCCGGCGACAAGGTGATTCTGGAGACGGTGAACTACCAGACAATCCTGGAAAGCCTGCCGATCCAGCTTGAATCCGGCAGCGGACCGGACGCAGCCATCATCACCGACATGAGTGGACTGACCCGCTATTACCTTGATCTCAGCCCTTATGCCGAGGACGCGGCGGCCCTGCGTGCCGACTACGAGCCTCTTCTGGCGTGGCTGCGGGGCAAGGACCCGGACAGTGCCGCCATCAACGGCATTCCGCTGTCGATGACCGTCAACGGGGCCTATGTGAACGCCACCCTGTTCGAGCAGGCGGAGGTCGATATGCCCGCCGAGGGCGCAAGCTGGGAGGACTGGGCCGCCGCAACACGCAAGGTAGCAGACGCGACCGGCGTGCCCTTCCCGATGGAGTTCGACCGGTCCGGCCACCGCTTCGCCAGCCTTGCGATCAGCTATGGTGCGCAGCTTGTCGACGCTGATGGTCGTCCTGTTGTCGATGAGGGCCTGAAGGCCGCGATCGAGCAGTTCGTGCAATGGCATGAAGACGGGACCATGCCGATGGACCTATGGGGCGCGGTTGGCGGGTCGGCCCATCGCGAACTGTTCTCCGATTTCGTGAACGCCGAGACGGTCTTTTATTTCGGCGGCTCCTGGACCATTGGCCAGATGGACGCGGAGGTGGATGACCTGTTCGACTGGCGCGTTGTGCCCACCCCTTGCGGTCCGTCCTCTTGCACGGCGATGCCGGGGGGCAGTGCACTTGCGGGTTTCAACACCTCGGACAACCCCGAGCTTACTGGAAGATTCCTGACCTATCTGGCCCAGCCCGAGCAGATCGCGAAGATCGACATTCATGCAAAGGAATTGCCGACGTCGCAAACGCTGATCCAGCAGGGGCTGGACTATCCTGATGCCTCGGAAAAGACGCAGGAGGCACTGGATGTCTTTCTCGCACAGGTTCCGAAGATGGCAGACACGGCCTATCGATTTCAGGGCTGGAGCTATCAGCGCGCCATGATGAACGCGATGACGACGCGGATCAGCCAAGTGCTCAACGACGAACTGGACGTCGAGGATGCGCTGATGCGCATCAAGCAGGATGTCGAGACCGCCATTCAGGCCGCCGAGGGCTAAGGCGCTTCGCGCCGACCACCACTGGAAGGAGAAGATGGACATGCCCGCGCGATTGGACGTGGCCGAGATCGGCCACCAGATCATCACCTTACCCGCACGCGCGATGGAGCCGTTGATGGCTGGCCTTCAGCGGCTGGTGGGCATCAAGCGAATGCC
The DNA here is from genome assembly GCF_004015795.1 of Falsirhodobacter deserti. Classification (GTDB taxonomy): domain Bacteria; phylum Pseudomonadota; class Alphaproteobacteria; order Rhodobacterales; family Rhodobacteraceae; genus Falsirhodobacter; species Falsirhodobacter deserti. The sequence continues at coordinate 95,047 of NZ_ML137222.1, forward strand.
GTGGGTCTTCCTGCTGCCTAACCTCGTGGCCGTGCTGCTGTTCTGCCTGCTGCCCGTCTTCATAAACATCGTGTTTTCGCTGACAGGCAGCGACCGGCTTTACCCTGCCGAGCGGCCTTTTGTAGGCACTGCGAACTACGATATCCTGCTTGCATGCCAGAACTATCTGGACCCCGCATCCTGCAAGGCCGACCTGTTCTGGCGCGCGGTTCAGAACTCCATGATCTTCGTGCCGATCCAAGTCGTGGGCATGGTTACAGTTTCCACGATCGCAGCGCTCTGCCTCAACCGGTCGCTGCCGGGCCGCGGTTTCTTTCGGGGGGTATTCTTCTTTCCCGTGATGCTGTCACCCGTGGTCGTCGCATATACGTGGCAATGGATCCTGCAACGGAATGGTGCCCTGAACGGGATCCTTTCATGGGCGGGGCTGCCAGGCTCCAACTGGCTGGCCGATCCGCAGTCGGCGTTCTTCTGGGCCATATTCGTAACGATCTGGGCGCATATGGGGTTTTACACGGTCATCATCCTGGCCGGTCTGCAAGCCATCCCGAAAGATGTCTACGAAGCGGCAAAGATGGATTCCGCCTCGAACTGGCGGACTTTCACCGCGATCACGCTGCCCCTTCTGAAGCCGATCATGTTGGTCGTGTTCGTCCTGTGCATCATCCGGTCGGTGCAGACCTTCGACGAACTGTACGTGCTGACGGGTGGCGGTCCGGGATCTGCGACCATGCTGATCGTGCAATACATCTACGAGGTGGGTTTTGCTGTCCAACCCCGCAACTTCGGACTTGCGGCGTCGGCATCGCTGTTGCTCGGCCTCGTGCTCATCCTCTTCACGGCGGTCCAGATGCTGCTTTCAAGGAAGTCGAACAATGGCTGACATCGCAAAGTTGGAGTCCCGGCCAAGCATCTTGCACATCTTCAAGCTTCGCCGCGGCCGCAACCGGTTCGACCTTGCCGACTGGCTGACCTATGGCTTCCTGTTGCTTGGGTTCGTGATCTTCTTCCTGCCCGTGGTGTGGGTGGTGCTGTCTTCGTTCAAGACCAGCGCGAACCTTCAGGAGTTTCCTCCCACTATTCTGCCCTATGCCACACAGACTGCAGAGGTGCAGGGTTTCGACACCCCCCTCACCCTGTTTGACGTGGTGATGGAAGATGGAACCACCGAGCGTGTTGCCCTGATCCGGCGCGTCGGAAAGATCGCGCAGATGATCGATCCGGAAGATCCTTCAGCCGGTCGTCTCCAGATAGCCGCGGACGCCCTTGCCCCCGTAAAATCGCTGCACTTCGCGGTGGAGAACTACACCAACCTTCTGTCCGGCTCGGAAAACCAGATCGGACGGTACGTCTACAACAGCCTGTTCATCACGATCGTCGCGACGGTGATCACTGTCATCATAAACTCGATGGCTGCCTTCGCATTGTCGAAATACAGGTTCAGGGGCAGCGGCATCGCGTTGTTTGGCATCTTGTCGATGCTGATGATCCCGGCCTCGGTTATCCTGGTCCCGATCTATCTGATCGTGGCGGAAATGGGCCTCATCGCCAATCCGTGGGGCGTGATCCTGCCGACTGTGGCCACACCGACCGGTGTGTTCCTGCTTCGGCAGTACATGCTGACGATCCCGGACGAATTGCTGGAAGCGGCGCGCATGGACCATGCCAGCGAATGGCGGATCTTCTGGCGCATCATCCTGCCCCTCTCCACTCCGGCGCTGGCGGTCGTTGCGATCTTCTCGATCCTGTCGCGCTGGAACGACTTCCTGTTGCCGCTCCTCATTCTCAACAAGCGCGAGGCTTACACGCTGCAGCTGGCCCTTACCTCGTTCCAGACACAATATGGAATCCGCTATGACATGCTGCTGGCCATGACAACGATCACCGCCCTTCCTCTCGCCTTGGTTTTCATCTTCCTGCAACGGTACATCACCACCGGCATCGCCTCGACCGGCATCAAGTGAGACATTGAACAATGGCACAGCTTGTTCTGAAGAACCTGAAAAAGTCCTACGGCGCCCTCAATATCATTCCCGATGTCAATCTGGAGGTGAATGACGGCGAGTTCGTGGTGTTGGTCGGGCCCTCGGGCTGCGGCAAATCCACGTTGCTGCGCATGATCGCCGGACTGGAAGACACGACATCAGGCGAAATCCGCATCAATGATCGCAGCGTGACGCATGTGGCTGCCGCGGATCGCGGGGTGGCCATGGTCTTTCAGTCCTATGCACTTTACCCGCACATGACCGTCCGGAAGAACTTGTCCTTCGGATTGGAAAACATCCGGATGTCGAAGGCGGAGATCAACGAGCGGGTCGAAAAGGCAGCCCACCTTCTGCAGATCGAAAAGCTTCTGGATCGTCAGCCGCGACAGTTGTCCGGCGGACAGCGCCAGCGGGTGGCAATCGGCCGTGCGATCACGCGCGATCCCAAGATCTTCCTGTTCGACGAACCGCTGTCCAACCTCGATGCCGAACTGCGCGTTGCAATGCGGATGGAGATCACGCAGCTGCAGCGCCGTCTTGGAAACACGATGATCTACGTCACCCATGACCAGGTTGAGGCCATGACGATGGCCGACAAGATCGTCGTGCTCAGGGGGGGCATGTCGAACAGTAAGGCCCTCCGCTTGATCTCTGTAACAAACCTGCGAATTCGTTTGTGGCCGGTTTTATCGGCTCTCCGCGCATGAACCTGATCGAGGGAACGATACGGCACGTGGACTCTGAAGGCATCGTCTTCGCCACGGCTCAGGGTCAGGCACTTCCGCTAGCGGGTTCATTGCCCGTCCGCATCGGCGAGAAGGTGACGCTGGGCCTTCGGCCCGAACATGTCCAGACCAGCGACGAGGGGGAAGGCTGGATCCTGACGGTCACACTCGCCGAACAGCACGGTGCCAGCAGCTATATTCATGGCACACTGCCGGATGGCATTCCCTTCCTCGTGCAGGAAACAGGCCAGAGTTTGCGTAAGACCGGCGACACGGTCCGTATCGCACCCATTGGCAACAAGTGGCACCTGTTTGACGCCACCGGACAACGTATCGAAACCTGTTGATTCCGCTGACGCTTGACCCATTTCTTTTACGGGAAACCGGCCCACCATCAGATTGTGCGAAGCGGGTCACGGCCGGGTCAAGACATCCCCGGTACCTTCTGCTTGCGGGCGGCGGCTTCACTGCTGGCCTTGAAGCGGAAGCTGTCGTGACCCGCCCAAGACGACCAAGGAGCGCCGTTGGCGTCTTGGTGCCTCCGAAGGCCGTGGTCCATTCGCCGGAGACGGGATATATCCCCGACATCGAGATGATCCGTATCGAAAACATCGATGAAACCTGTGACCGCATGCAGCGCGACGTGAAGTGCCGCTTCGTGATTGACAACAGCAGGCTTTCTCCGTGACCGATGTTTGCGACACTGAAAGATGAGGAGCTGTAAATGAAGGCAATGGCATTGCGACTGCCGGCTGGTCTCGACCGGCTGGTTCTGGAGAACCGACCGGATCCCGGAGAGCCCGGCCCGGGCGAGATTCGGGTGGCGCTGCATGGCAGCTCGCTGAACTTCCATGATCTGGGGGTCGCGATCGGGCACATGCCGTCAGAGGACGGCCGCATCCTTCTTGCCGACGGAGCAGGGGTGGTCGAGAGCGTCGGATCGGGCGTGACCGAGTTTGCGCCCGGCGACATGGTGGTGTCGTGCTTCTTTCCCGATTGGCAGGATGGCGCGCCCACGACCGGCGACTTCAGCCGCACCCCGGGCGACGGCATCGACGGCTTCGCACAGGAACATGTGGTGCTTCCCGCCACCGCCTTCACGCGGGCGCCCTTGGGCTATGATGCCGTCGAGGCGGCGACGATCACGACCGCGGGCCTGACGGCATGGCGGGCGCTTGTCGTTGACGGCAAGCTGAAGGCTGGCGACACGGTGCTGCTGCTCGGCACCGGCGGCGTCTCCATCTGGGCACTCCAGATCGCAAAGCTGATGGGTGCCACGGTGGCGATCACCTCGTCCTCGGGCGAAAAGCTGGAGCGTGCGCGCGATCTTGGTGCCGATTTCCTCGTCAACTATCGCGAGCAGCCGGACTGGGGCCGCATCGTCCGCGACTGGACGGATGGGCGCGGGGTGGACCATGTGGTGGAGGTCGGCGGCCCCGGCACGCTGGCCCAGTCGATCGAGGCAGTGCGCGTGGGTGGGCACATCTCGCTGATCGGCGTGCTGACCGGTGGCATGGGCGAAGTTCCGACCGCCGCCCTCATGGGCAGGCAGGCGCGGCTTCAGGGCCTGATCGTCGGCAGCCGGCGCGAGCAGCAGGACTTCGTTCGAGCGCTTGACGCAAGTGGCATCCGGCCGATCGTGGACCGCCGCTTCCCACTCGAACAGCTTGCGGATGCCTTCCGCTTCGAGATGAGCGGCGGGCATTTCGGAAAGATCGGGATAGGGTGGTAACCACGCCGCCGGTCGCGGGCGAGGCCGGATCATCGGCAACGCGCTGATGCATGAACTGGACGGCAACGGGTGGCAGGTCCGCAGCCTGTCGCGCAGGCGGCTGAGCACGCACCCGCGCCGCTTCAGACCGACCTGACGAATGCGGAGGCCACGGCGGCTGCAATGCGCGCCGCGGCCGACACAACCTGTTCTAGGCATCTCTCGCGCCGGATCCCGATCTTGCCACCGAGGCGTCACGCAATGCCGCCATACTCGGCGACCTGCTGGACGGGCCGGAGGCGGCGAGCGCGCCCCCTCAGCGGGTGCTCCTCTAGCAGCGCTTCAAGATCTGCGGGATACGCCGTGAGGCGAAGGTCCTGACTCCGGCACGCGAACGCGATCCGCCGCACATGCCGCCCAACCATGACGCAAGAGGCGGCGCTTCGCGAACCGGCGGCGACAAGCGAGCGCGCCGGCGGAGAGGCGTTCAACGTGCCCAATGGCGACATCTTCCGATGGGTGCGTCATGAGTGACACATCCTGCGAGGTCGCCTAGCTGACAGCGCCAGAGCCTTCAGCAACCACCTTCGGCTTGGGTCCTCGCTTCGCTTTCGGTTTCTTTGCTACCTCTTCCGCAGTTGCCGTCGGCTTGCGTCCGCCACGTCCAGCGCCCTTTTTGGTCGGCACGGAGGGCTCTGCATCATCCTCAGCGGCGATCTCCCGCTCGGCCTGCGACCAATGGTCCATGTCCTGGCCATCCGGACAACCGGCTTGCTCCCAAAGAGCGTGCGCCCGGTCCCGAACCCTCTGCATGCGTTCTTCATCCATGACAAATCCTCCTTCTGTCTCGATCTCAAACCCTCGACGCGGGCAAGCGATCATTGTCACCGGCTGGATATCTGCACCTCAGGGTGGCACGTCCATGCAGCGTCGCCAATAGTTTCTCTGCCGCGAACCTGATTGGCGGTTGCGTTACACCGCGTGACCCTACGGCACTGAGGATCCGTCACCGGAAGGAGCCTTCCATCGTGGGCTTTGCGGACCGACCCGAATCGGCCCGGATCGGCCCGGCTGCAACGGCGAAGTCGGCTGCGCCAGATCAGTTTCCGGCGATGTCCAGATACCGATCAGTGCGCCCATGTTCCCGATATAGGCGGCGGTCGAGATGCCCGTCTCTGGCGTGGCGGTGAGGTAGGACGACGTGTCGTACTGGTTCCCCACGCGCGTTCCGGCAAAATCGCCTCCGGACGGCGCTTCGGGGGCTTCGCCGGCATAGGGGTTGCTGGTGGCGATCAGCTCGGTCGGTCAATACCATCGTCGTTCAGCCCGCCGATCACGGTCGAAATATCGGCATCTTCGGCAAGCGTGGTCAGGATGGTGTCGAAGCTTGCAACCCAGATGCCTCTCGCCTCGCGACAGCACGGCCAAGGGCATTTGCACATGTAGTCTCTGCAGGCCGGATGGTGGCGATCGGCTACTGAACGCTGACGCACCATATCGGCAACCCGTGAGGGAACCTCCTTGCCTGTAGCTTGTTGGCTTAGTGCCGGGCCAAGAAGGCTGGCGTTGCAACAAGGAAATCGGGATGTCCAAGATACTTTGTACTTCTGCCGTCGCTTTCGCCCTGGTGGCTAGCAGCCCCGTCTTTGCCCAACAGGCCGCCCCGGCCCCGGCCGCGGTCGAGCAGGAAGAGGGTTTCGACTGGGGATTGCTCGGCCTCCTCGGCCTGCTGGGGCTTGCGGGCCTGTCAGGCCGCCGCCGCGACCATACCAACACCACAACACACCGTTGATGATTGCCGACTGAGCAGGCCCCCCGGGGCCTGCTTCGAAATGAACCGGCAGCACGCAGGCGCTGGTCATTAATATTGAATGACGTCAACCCGTACTGGCGCGTTCGTGCTGTGCGGCATATCCACTCCTCACCCCTGCATTGTCTTGCAAACGAGCGTCTGCAGCTGATCAAGGCTGAACGGCTTGTTGAGCAGAGGCAGTCCAAGGTCGGTTTCCAGATCCGTGTACCCCGTCGCGAGTATCACCGGAAGATCGGGGCGCAGCTGTCGTGCCGACGTGGCAAGCTCGATCCCGCTCATCCGCGGCATGAGCTGATCGGTGATAAGAAGATCCACATGCTGGTCCTTCAACACCTTCAGGGCTTCTGTTCCGCTATGAGCCTCGATAACGCGATACCCGAGATCCTCGAGCATGAACGCCGTGTTCATCAGAACCAGCCTGTCATCATCCACCGCCAGCACGGTAAGAGGTTTTTCGCAAGCTGCCGCCGGACTTTCTTCCGGCAGGCGCTGATGTTGGGCCACGGGAAGCCAAAGCTCAGCCTTCGTGCCTTCGTTCACGCGGCTGCTCAGGACAAGCCGGCCGCCCGACTCCTCAAGCAGGCCATGAACCAGGGAGAGCCCCAATCCTGTTCCCCTGCCAACCTCTTTGGTCGTGAAGAAGGGATCGGCCGCCCGGCGAAGCGTTTCCGCGTCCATGCCCGTTCCCGTGTCAGACAGAATGACGCACACATAAGAGCCGCCTGCCAAGCCCGGCACCTGGCCCGCAGATACCTCTGCACTTGAAAAGGTGATGGTGAGAATGCCGCCCTCCGGCATGGCATCCCGTGCATTGGCAGCCACATTCAGCAGCGCAAGCTCAAGCTGGGCAGGGTCCACCATCGCCGGAGGCAACGCAAGGGGCGCATGGGTCTCGATGGCTATGGCGCTGCCGAGGGAAAGGCTCAGAAGGTCACTCATGCCTCGGACGAGGGTCGTGAGATCCACCGCCTGCGGCTCAAGCGGTTGCTGGCGCGAAAAGGCCAACAGGCGAGAGGTCAGCGAGGCGCCCCGGCGCACGCCTTGGAGTGCGGTTTCAAGGAGCCGTGCGGCGCGGGGATCGTCCGGCAATCGCTTCTGGAGCAGTTCGAGGCTGCTGGAGATCGCCGCAAGAAGGTTGTTGAAATCGTGCGCAACCCCTCCGGCAAGCTGGCCCAACGCTTCCATTTTGCGCGACTGGAGCAATTCCTCCTGCGCCTGCTCCAATGCGCGCTGCGCCTCCATCTTCTCGGTGATGTCACGCGTCACCTTGGCAAAGCCGATCAGGTGCCCGTCATCATCCCATATCGCATCGACCACGGCGCTGGCCCAGAAGCGGGTCCCGTCCTTCCGCACGCGCCACCCTTCATGTTCGAACCGGCCTTCGCGTTCCGCCGTTTCAAGCGCGCGCTGCGGCAAGCCATCCTGCCGGTCCTCGTCGGTATAGAAGCGGGAAAAGTGCTGACCGATGATCTCTTCGGGTGCGTAGCCCTTGATGCGGCGGGCGCCGGCGTTCCAGCTTGCCACCTGTCCTGTGGGGTCGAGCATGTAGATCGCATAATCCGTGACCCCCTGAACGAGAATACGGAACTGCTCCTGGCTTCGGTGCAGGGCCTCCTCCGCCGCCCGCTTCTCTGTCAGGTCGCGGGTTATTTTCGCGAAACCAAGAAGGTCCCCCGAGGGCGAAAGGATCGGGTCGATGATAACATGCGCCCAGAATCGCGATCCGTCCTTCCGAACGCGCCACCCTTCATTTTCGAAGCGTCCCTCTTGGGCGGCGGTCCGAAGCGCGCGCTCCGGCACGCCTCTCGCCTTGTCCTCGTCGGTATAGAAACGGGAAAAGTGATGCCCAAGGATTTCCGGCTCGGTGTAGCCCTTGAAACGTCGCGCCCCGGGATTCCAGCTCGACACGCGTCCATCGGCGTCCAGCATATAGATCGCGTAATCAGTAATCGCCTCCAGCAGAAGTCGATTCCGGTCATCATCGCTGTTCAGCGCTTCTGCCACTCGGTCCAAGCTGCTTCCCCTGTCTGGTCTCTTACTCGGATCATCCGTTAAACGGCCTTCTTGCCCGGCGCAACGTAGTCGCCCGCTGGGGGCGGCGCCAGGAAGCCGAGCTATTCCTGCGTGCTTGCGCAGCTACAAAGCAACACGCTGATGCCGCAGCTGCCGACGGAATGACGGCTTCACTAGACCTTGCTGCCATCCCACGAGGAGATGAAGCGCGTTACATCAGTGACGTCCATGGGTCGGCCAAAGTGATAGCCTTGGGCGGTGCTGCAGCCCAGTTGGCGGAGGAGGGCCGCCTGTCTGGCCGTTTCCACGCCTTCGGCGACCACCTGGACATCGAGGTTCTGCCCGAGGCTCAGAACCGCTTTGACGACGGCGGCATCGCTGGCATCCGCTTCCATGTCCATCACGAAGGACCGGTCGATCTTGAGAACGTCGACGGGGAACTGCTTCAGGTGCGACAAAGACGCATAGCCCGTGCCAAAGTCATCCAGAGCGATGGTCACGCCCGAGGCGCTGAGCTTGCACAAGGCGCGTCTTACGAAGTCGGCTCCATAGCCAAGGAACACGCCTTCGGTCACTTCAACCTCAAGACACCGCGTCGGGATCCCGGCACGATCCAGCTCGTCAAGCACCTTCTCGGCATAGTCGTCGCGCCGGAACTCTGCCGAGGAGGCGTTGATCGCAATCCGGCCGATCTCGGTTCCAGTATCTAGCCAGCTGCGGAGGTGCTGGTACACGCAGGACCGGATGCGGACGCCGATGCTGATGCCAAGGTCGGTGTTGTCAAAGGCCGGCGCGATCATCTGGGGCGGCTGGATGCCGTTGAGAGGATGATGCCAACGCAGCAAGGCCTCGAAGCCGCTCAGGCGGCCGGAGCGCAGATCGACCTTTGGCTGGTAGTGGGGCGTGATCCAGTCAAAGGCGACCGCCTGCCCCGCCACCCGAAGGGCAGAGGCAACGATCTGCTGATCTTCCCGCATTGCCGGGCGGAACATGGTGAAGATGCCACGTCCGGCCGCCTTGCTGGCGTAAAGGGCAAGATCGGAGCGTTTGCGCAACTCCTCCGGGTCTTCCTCCGTCCCGCAGGCGGCAAGCGCGCCGCCGATGCTGGTGCGGCAATCCAGGGCATTGCCCTGATCCGAGAGCGGCTCGTGCATGTGCGCCAGGATGGCTTGGGCCATGGCCCTGACATCATCCTCGCCCCCGACATCAGGCAGAAGAACTGCAAACTCGTCCCCGCCCAGCCGGGCCGTCACACCTTTGGTGCCGACGACCTGACGCAGACGGTCCGAAAAGCCTTTCAGGAAAGCGTCGCCCACGTCGTGCCCGAACTTGTCGTTGATCTGCTTGAAGTGATCCACATCCAACGACAGAAGGCCGACCCGGCGCTGCGTGGCATTGGCTTTTTCATAAGCGCGCTGGATCTTCTTCTGGAACATGCGACGATTCGGCAAACCTGTCAGCTCATCGTGATGGGCCGCCCACCGCAGGCGCTCTTCGACTACCTTCCGCTCCGTGATGTCTCGGGCGATGCCGATGACGCCGATGATGTCGCCGTTCTTGCGCCATGGCGCCTTGACCGTATGATAGTGTCGAACAGTCTCCCCGGGAACATCCTCCTCAACGCTCAGTTTGCGGCCGCTTGCAAGGACCCGAAGGTCATCCGAACGATATTTTTCGGCCAGCGCCGGGTCGAACAAGTCATGATCGTATTTCCCGATGACTGTGGCCCCGCCGAACTTCAGGTTTGCCGCCAGGAAGAGCCCGCTCCGATCCTTGACGAAGATCAGGTCGTCCACGCTGTCGATCACTTCCTGCAGAAGGCTGTGGGCCTCTTGAGCGCGCTCCTCCGCCAGCTTGTGGGCGGTGATGTCCTCCGCCACCGTGATCATCCCGGCAAGTGCACCTGCCTCGTCGCGCACGTAGGAGATGTTGACGTTGCACCAGACGACGGAGCCATCCGGGCGTAGATAGCGTCTCTCCAGGTGGAGCGGCTCACCGCTGGCCTCATGTTGCTGAAGCAGTGGAGCTTGCGAATTGGCGTCCTCGGGATGCATGAACCGGATCATGGGCACACCCTCGAGCTCCTCCGGGGTCCGGCCCAGTATCTCGCAGTAGCGCTGGTTGATCATGATCGTCCGGTTGTTCAGGTCGCGGTGCATGATGCCGACCAGCGCCTGGTTGAACACGGTCTGAAGCTGCCGCTCGCGCTCCTGCAGGGCCAAGCTTGCCTGCTTGTGATCATGGATATCCTCAACCGTGCCGTACCAGCGCAGGATCGCACCAGAGGCATCGTGCCGAGGCGCGGCGCGCGCCCTCACCCACCGATAGCTTCCGTCGGCGATCCGCAGACGATACTCCGCGTCCACCGGCGTCCCGCTCGACAAGGCCGTCCTCCAAAGACCGACTGCCTTTGCAATATCGTCAGGATGAAGCGCACCGGTCCAACTCTGCCCGAGCGTCTGATCTAGGGAGATCCCCGTCATGGCGCACCAGCGGTTGGAAACCTCCAAGATGTTGCCCTGTGAATCTGCGATCCACGGGATCTGAGGGTTCAACTCTACCGAGTACCGATAGTGCTCCTCGCTCTCATGCAGGGCGGACTCCACTCTCTTGCGTTCGGTGATGTCCATGGCAGAACCGACATAGCCCTGGAAGTTCCCATCCGCATCAAAGCGCGGCTGCCCGACATCGACGACCCAAGCCCAGGATCCGCTCACGGTCCGCAGACGGTACTCGGCCCGATACGGCTCCTGCCTCGCGCCCGCGGCCAGGAAGATCTGTTCCACCCTCTTCTGGTCGTC
>NZ_JQHS01000016.1 GCF_004015795.1 Falsirhodobacter deserti
AGGATCTGCACCTCCACGTGGCGGGCGCGCTGGATCATCTTTTCCAGATACCCCTCGCCATTGCCAAAGGCCGCCTCCGCCTCGCGCCGGCCCTCGCGCACCTTTTCCACCAGCTCCGCCTCGGAATGGATGGGCCGCATCCCGCGACCGCCCCCGCCCCAGCTGGCCTTCAGCATCAGCGGATAGCCGATCTGCGCCGCCTCGGCCCGGATCGCGTCCCAATCCTCGCCCAGGACCCCCGTGGCCGGAATCACGGGCACCCCCGCCTCGATCGCCACCCGGCGCGCGCTGGCCTTGTCGCCCAGGGCACGCATGGTGTCCGCCTTCGGCCCGATAAAGGCGATGCCCGCCGCATCGCACGCCTCCACGAAGTCAGGGTTCTCCGACAAAAGGCCATAACCGGGATGAATCGCATCCGCCCCGCACATCTTCGCCACGCGGATGATCTCGGGGATCGATAGATACGCGCCAACAGGGCTCAGCCCCTCGCCGATCCGATACGCCTCGTCCGCCTTAAAACGGTGA
>NZ_JQHS01000017.1 GCF_004015795.1 Falsirhodobacter deserti
AGCCCCGTTTGTTTTTGCGCCCGTTCAGCCACTGTGGACCAGCGTTGCAAGCATCTTCGGGTCGATGCTTTGCTGTGCGAAGGTCTGCCCCTCGGTCAGGACCGAAACGGCGTCGTGGGAGTGGAGCGATTCCTGATGGCTGGCGATGATGCGGAAATCGCGTACGCGCGGATCGGCCTGCAGCACGGCGCAGAAGGACCGGGCGGCGTCTTCCACGAAGATCGGGTTGGCGGCGTTCAGTTCGGCAAAGGCCTGTTCATCCTCGCGCTTGACCATGACCTGCGTTTCGGTCGGCACGGCGGTGCGGGCCAGCGCGATCAGATCCTCGAACCACAGCCGGTCGCCCGTCATTTCCACCGACAGGCGCGCGACGGACCGCTGCGAATGGGGCGTGGCAAGCTGCCCCCGCGTTTGGCGGGCATGTTCGGACAGTTCCAGCGAACACGGGCAGGTGGAGGAGTAAACATAGTCGAGATGCATCATCTTCTTGCGCTGGCCGGCCACG